>JACKPW010000009.1 GCA_024233215.1 Verrucomicrobiales bacterium
TTCGGCTGCGAGGGGGGTTCTCACAAGAGGGCCTCGCTCAGAGGCGCAGAGCCGCAGACCCGAGGGATTGCAGGGCCAGTGACAAAGCCGGTGCAAGTCGTACTCTGCTGGTGCTGATTGCCAGGTCTACCGTATCGCCGATGATCGAATAGACCTGCCGGCAAGAGCGGTCAGCGGGCTGGAGGACCGGACTTACGAACTGTGGCTGAGGACGTCCGCTGCAGGAGGTGGACTCTTCCGCTTGGATCAGTGGGGCGGATGTTGTCCCGGCGATTATCTGGTCCTGAACGGCGATGGCACCCTGCTGGGGCACCATTTCAGCGGGGGCAACATCCTGCTGCGCAGCGCCACGGCGGTGGGTGATGGACAGTGGCACCATGTGGCGTTGGTGCTGTCGGGCGTGGGAGGAGTCGGGTTGTGGGTGGATGGTGTGGAGGAAGCGTGGGATGGACCGTGGCCGTGCCCTATTGGGGCAACCACCTGACCATCGGCTGCGAGAACAGCGGAAACACGCCGAACTCCGGCAACTTCCTTACCGGCCAAGTCGACGAGTTCCGTGTCCGTCGTCAGGCGCGACCCTGATGCCGCGAGGTGAGCATCGGTGTTGCCGGGGGCTTCATCCCCGGCACCGACGGAGGGCAGGGCGGCGGAGATGGGGGGAGAGGGGGTGATGTCGGTTTCCACGCTCAAGGGTGGTGTCTCACCGGGCCGGCCGTGCCCGGGCGCCGGGTGAAGCCTCCGGTCCGCTTGCCAGGTCAGATCACCTCCAAGCCCTCGATCTCCGCTGCGGTTCCCAGGCGTTCGTCCGCGCAGGCAAACCGGAGGCCGCGCAATCCGGCCGCGGACAGGGTGAGTGCCGCTGCCAACTGAAGGGCATCGGCCGCACGCAAGGGGTGGGTGCGCAGCAGGCGCAGGGCGAGTTGACGGACTTCAACCGAGGGGGGCACCTCGTCCCACGCGTCGGTCAGGAGCCGAAGGCGCATTCGGGCCTGTCGGATTTGCGGCTCGGTGACCGATCGTTCCCGCAGGCGGCGTTGGAAGGCGGATTCACATTCCACCGGCGTGCCCCACCAGACGATCACCCGAGGATCCTCCTCGACCTGGGCGCGCCGTTGCGGGGTCCCGGTCTCGCTGACGAGGAGGGCGACGAGCGCGGAAGTGTCCCAGAAGATCATCGGCTTTCTCCGCGTTCCTCGATGACCGCCCGCGAGAGCGATGCACGTTCCGGCAGGTCCGGAGCCGGGAGGGCGAACAGCTTGCGGGGATCCAACGGGGCTCCCTTCCGAGCGGTGAGCCGGCCCTGGCTGACGAGTCCGGCGATGACCTTGTCGGGTTGATCGACGGGGACGAGTTGGGCCACGGGCTGGTGGCGATCCGTGATGAGCACCGACTCCCCCCGCTGAACGCACTTGAGGAGCTTGCTGAGCTGATTCTTGGCTGAGGCTATGCTGGCAACTTGCATGTGGCCACTATGGTCATGAGGCGTGGATCAGTCAATTCCCGCGGCCACGCGGGTTCCTTGGGTGGCACGGTCCTCATGGGGAGACCCAGTTCTTCAGGCTCCCTTCCACGAACGTTCCATCGTATTTGTAGTAGAAGCGGTGGAGATCTTTCTTCTTCCTGAGCCAAGTCGGGACCGCCAACGGCGTGCGAACTCAGGCTTCTACCTTTGCGCTCGTTCGGGAGAGGGCTCCCTACGAAGTCTCAGGGAAGTGGGCACGTCCTTGGGTGCGGGTTGGAGCCAGTGGTCAGGATCGAACTGACGACCGACGGTTTACAAAACCGTTGCTCTACCACTGAGCTACACTGGCGTTGCTCCTGCCGTCGGGCAGGTTTGTCCGGTCGTCGGCGTCCCGAATCGGAACGTACGACCCACCCGCCTTTCAGCGCATCGGGCGCCGATTACTTTGGCCGAGCCGCGCCAAATGACAAGTCCGTTGTCATTTCGTCATGCCTCAGCCTCAGTCACGCCCGGCGGAGCGGAGCCTGCCCTGTCGCGAGGATGGGAGCACGTCGACCCCGCCCTCCGGGGACGGGCCGTCTCCGCTCCGGCTCCTGGTCCTCACCAATCGTTTAGGGTTGGGTTGCGGGTTTCCCTTCGGGTTTCGGTTGTGTGGCGGGGCGGTGCCCGGTAGCTTTCCCAACCTCTTTTCATGAAAGCTCACTTGAACATCTCCCGAGGGACGCGGTGCGCGGTCGGCATGGTCCTGGTGCTGGTCGGTCCGTTGCTGGCGGGGCAGGCGGCGGAAAGCGAATCGGCGCTCGTACGACAGACCGTGGCCGGACCCGCCGTGCTGCCGGTCAACCAGATGCTGAGTCCGGCCGGCAGGCTTATTCACCTGGCGGGACTGCGTCCCCAGGCGCTGGATCTGTCCCCGGACGGACGGTTGCTTGCGGTATCGGGGAAGAGCAGCGAGTTGCTCATCCTCGACCCCGCGGACGGGTCCCTCCGGCAACGCGTGCCCCTGCCGCCGGAGAACGTGAATACCCCATCCCCCACGCCCCCGTCCGCCAACATCCTGAAGCCCGACACCAAGGGCCAGTTGAGCTACACGGGCCTGAAGTTCTCCACCGATGGCCGGCGCCTTTTTCTGAGCAACGTGAACGGGTCCATCAAGGTCTTCTCCATCGCTGACGATGGCCGGGTGCATCCGGCCTATTCGATCCCGCTGCCGGCGGCCAACGCCCCGCGTCGGGAGGCGGAGATTCCCGCCGGGCTCGCCCTTTCCGCGGATGGCGGGCGGCTGTACGTTTGCGGAAACCTGTCGAACACGCTGCTCGAGATCGACCTCGCCACCTCCGAGGTGAAACGGGTTTTCGCGGTCGGCGTCGCGCCGTTCGACGCGGTATTGCACGGATCGAAGGCGTATGTGAGCAACTGGGGGGGGCGTCGGCCGGGGCCCGGCGACCTGACCGGACCGGCGGGGCGGGGGACGGAGGTGCGGGTCGATCCGGTCCGGCATATTGCGAGTGAAGGGTCGGTGTCGGTCATCGATCTCGAGGCGGGGCCGGGGGCGACGGCCAAGGAGATACTGGTGGGGCTGCATTCCTCGGCCCTGGCACTTTCGCCGGACGGTCGCTGGCTGGTTTGCGCGAATGCCGGCAGTGACAATCTGAGCGTGATTGACACCCGGACGGACCGGGTGGTGGAGACGATCTGGACGCGGGCGAACCCGGCGGACCTGCTTGGGGCGTCGCCGAACGCACTGGCGTTTGCCCCGGACGGCGAGGAACTTTACGTGGCCAACGGAACCCAGAACGCCGTGGCGGTGGTGGAGTTCGAGCCTGCGGAACGTCGTTCCGAGCTGGAGGGTTTGATTCCGGTGGGCTGGTTTCCGGGCGCGATTGTCTTTGACGCCCCGCGGAAACAGCTCTGCGTGGCGAACATCAAGGGGCTTCCCATCGAGCCCAAGGCCTACGATGAACCCGGTGCCGCCGAGGATGCGGAGGGGTTTAACACGCACCATTACCACGGTTCGTTGTCGCTGGTGCCTCTGCCGTCCGCGGAGGAGTTGCCGCGGCTTTCCCAGACCGTCTACGACAATCTGCGCCGGGAACGGATCGAGGCCGCGCTGCTGCCGCCGCGTCCGGGGCAGCCGGCCCGGGCCGTTCCGGAGCGCATTGGGGAGCCGAGCCTCATCCGGCACGTGGTCTATGTCATCAAGGAGAACCGGACCTACGACCAGGTCTTCGGTGATGTGGCCGCCGGCAATGGTGATCCCGGACTGTGCCTCTTCGGCGAGCGGGTGACGCCAAACCAGCACAAGCTGGCCCGGGACTTCGTGTTGCTCGACAACACCTATTGCGCCGGGATCCTGAGCGCCGACGGTCATCAGTGGAGTACCACGGCGTTTGGCACCGATTATCTGGAACGTTCCTTTGCCGGTTGGCCGCGGAGCTATCCCGACGGCATGGGCGAGGACGAGTCGGATGCGCTGGCCTATTCGCCCGCGGGGTTCATCTGGGACAACGCGCTCAAGCACGGGATCAGCCTCCGCAACTATGGCGAGTTCATGGAACCGAAGGTGCGCTGGAGCGATTCCGCGCGGCGCGGCGACCCGGATTGGAGCGCCTGTTATCGTGAGTGGAAGGACCGGCCCGGCGAGGTCATCCTCGAATGCGCGCCGATGATCGAGACCATCCGGCCGTTCTCCCCCATTGCGTATGTGGGCTGGGAAATGTCCGTGCCGGACCAATACCGGGCGGATTTCGTGATCGAGGAGTTGAAGGAATTCGAGCGGAAGGGGGAGTTTCCGCAACTGGTGCTGATCTGCCTGCCCAACGACCATACCAGCGGCACGCGACGCGGCGCGCCCACGCCGGCGGCGCTGGTGGCGGACAACGACCTTGCCTTTGGACGGATCGTGGAGGCGCTCAGCCACAGCCGGTTCTGGAAGGACATGGCCGTGTTCGGGATTGAAGACGATCCGCAAAACGGCTTCGACCACGTGAGCGGCTACCGCACCACGGCCTATCTGGCCGGGCCGTATGTGAAACGCGGGGTCCAGGTCAGCACCCGCTACAACACCACCAGTCTGCTCCGCACCATGGGGCAGATCCTCGGCATGCCGCCGATGAACCAGTTCGATGCCAGCGCCACGCCGATGTTCGATTGCTTCACCGAGACTCCGGACCCGCGGCCCTTTGACGCCGTGCCCAACGAGGTGCCGCTGGACCAGATGAACCCGGCGCCCCAGGCGTTGACCGACCCGCTCCTGCGGGAGCATGCCGAGATTTCGGAAACGCTGAATTTTGCGCAGGTCGATGCCTGTCCCGAGGACACGCTGAACCGCATCCTTTGGCACGCCGTGAAAGGCAGTGAGGCGCCGTATCCGGAATGGGCGGTGACGCTGGTCGAGGACGACGACTGAACGGGAGCGCGGGCCGCCTTGTCTGCGGGTGACCCCAACAGGTTGTCCCGGGAGACTCGCGACCTGCGGGTCCGGGTCGGTCGGGGAAAAGCGGCGATTCAGATCGCGCGCAGCCCACGACGCGCCGCGAGGTCTTGGAATGCGGTGAAAAGCGCTGCCTTCACCGCTTCGGCCACGCCGTGATGGCAGGCCCTGGGGCTCAGCGATGTCTCCGCGGGTTCTGGGTTCTCCCTGAACCCGGAGCAGGCCGGGAAGAACCGAAACGAAGCAGGCGGGCTCAACGCGGTTTGACGCCCGCCCGGCTGTCTGGCATGGTGCCGGCCCATGGTCGTCAGGATTGGCAACACATTCTACACAATCCGCCTGCAGTTGATTCTCCTTGCGCTTGCCGTGCTGTTGGGGTTGCTGGCGGTTTCCTCGATGTTCTACACCGTTCAGGCGGAGTATCAGGCCGTGGTGCTCCGCTTCGGCCGGTATGCCCGCACGGCGGAGCCCGGATTGCGGTTCAAACTGCCCTGGGGCATTGAGCAGAAGGTGCAGGTGCCGGTCCGGCGCCAGCTCAAGGAGGAGTTCGGTTTTGGCACGCGCGGCGCCTCGAATCCCTACCAGGTTTCCGACAAGAGCGATCAAGATCTGGCCCGCAGCATGGTCACCGGCGACCTGAACGCCGCCACCGTTGAATGGATCGTTCAATACCGAATCACCGATCCGCGGGCCTACCTCTTCAACTTCCGTGATCCCGACGCCACCCTGCGCGATGTTTCCGAGTCGGTCATGCGCGAGGTGGTGGGCGACCGCACCGTGGACGAGGTCATCACCGTCGGGCGACAGGAGATCGAGAACGTCGCGCTGCTCAAGCTGCAGGAGGTGGTGAAGGCCTACGATCTCGGCCTGAGCATCGACCAGCTGCAACTCAAGAACGTGAACCCACCGCAGCCGGTGCAGGCCTCGTTCAACGAGGTCAACCAGGCGCAGCAGGAACGGGAAAAGGCGATCAACGTGGCCAACGGCGAGTACAACAAGGCCGTGCCCCGCGCCCGCGGTGAAGCCGAGGAGAAGATCAGCACCGCGGAAGGTTACGCGGTGAAACGCATCAACGAGGCGGAAGGCGATGCCGCCCGCTTCAACGCCCTCTTCGGGGAGTATTCGAAGGCTCCCGAGGTGACGCGCCGCCGCATCTACCTTGAGACCATGAAGGATGTGATGCCTGCGGTCAGCCGCAAGGTCGTCCTCGACAACGAGGCCAGCCAGGTCCTCCCACTCCTGCAACTCAATCGCGACTAACCCCAACGCCCATGAATTCCCTCAGCAAGTTGATCAGCCTGGGCGTGGTTGCCCTCGTCGCCCTCATCGTCCTCGTCTCCTGCGCCTACAGCGTGCGCGAGACGGAGCAGGTCATCATCACGCAGTTTGGAAAACCCGTGGGCAACGCTGTCACCAACGCCGGTCTGCACTTCAAACTGCCCGTCATCCAGCACGCGAACTTCGTCGAAAAACGGGTTCTGCGGTGGGACGGGCGGCCGAGCGAAATGCCCACCAAGGACAAGACCTACATCGTGGTGGACGCTTTCGGACGGTGGCGGATCAGCGATCCCAAGCAGTATTTCCTCCGGCTGCGCGATGAACGCAGTGCACTTTCGCGACTCGACGACATCCTCGGCAGCGAAATCCGCAATGCCATCGCCAAGCACGAGTTGATCGAGGTGATCCGGACCACCAAGGACCGCGAGCCGGTGGTGGATGATGTCATCGAGGGGGCGCGGGGCGCGGTGGGCCAGCTCTACGCCATCAACAAGGGGCGGGAGTTGGTGCAGAAGGAGATCTTCGACAACGCCGCGCCCAAGCTGACGACGTTTGGCATCGAGTTGCTTGACCTGCAGTTCAAGCGGATCAACTACAACCCCAGCGTGCAGGAGCGGATCTACGAGCGCATGATCAGCGAACGCCAGCAGATCGCCGAACGGTTCCGGTCCGAAGGGGCGGGGGAGGCCGCCAAGATTCTGGGGCAAAAGGAAAAGGACCTGCAGACCATTGAATCGGAGGCCTACCGCAAGATTCAGGAAATCCGCGGCGAAGCCGATGCGAAGGCCACCGAAATCTACGCGAACGCGTACAACCAAAGTCCCGCCGCCTCCGCGTTCTACGAGTTTCTCAACACGATGGAGACCTACAAGTCGGCGATCTCCAACGACACCACCCTGATTCTCACGACGGACAGCGAGTTCTTCAAATACCTGAAGGACATCGGCCTTCCGCCCGAACCGGCGGGAACGGCGGGCGAATAGACCGCTGATTCCTCGGCTGTTCCGAACCCGGCAGCCGGCGACGTGCAGTCGGCGCAGGGTTCGGAGTCCCCCCTTCAGGCGTTCCGGGACCGCGTGGAATCCCGCCTTCCGGTGGTCCCGTCTTTATGTCGTTCGGAGGCCGAACGCCCGCCGTTCTTGCGTCTCTCCCCTTGGCCGCCGATTCGCAGGTGTGAATGGGTTTCGAGAGACGAGCCAAATAAACACAGTGAAAAACGTATAGTTTCTTCTTGCTTTCCTTCGTGGCATCGGGTATCCCCATCACCACATCACTCACAGGTTCCGAGCCGAGGCTGATGTTGTGTTAACCGATAGATGTTGCCATGAAGACGTCGTTGTTCCCTGCCGTGCTATGCGTCGTTGTCCTCCCGATGTTCGGTCAATCCCAAGGAGGGCGACGATCTCCGGAGGCCCGCACCGTGCCCGTCGGACCGCACGAGAGCCGCGTGGAGGTGCAACGGGACGCAGTGGATGAACGCGGCCGGGTGACCCGGGTGACGCGGAGTTACGTCCGGCTGGCCACGGGACTCAATCGCCGCGAGTCGAAGGGCAGGCAGTGGGTGGCCGCCGTGCCGGAGTTCGAGTTGACCCGGGACGGCCATTACGTGGCCCGGAGAACCCGGACGCAACTGGTGCTTCCCCCGGACCTTTCGACGGAGCCGGTGGATTTGCTGGGGCCCGATGGCGTGCGTTTGATCAGCGCACCCATCGGCGTGGCGGCGGTAGATGGCTTGACCGGGGACACCGTCCTGTTGGGCTGCCTCAAGTCCTGCCACCCCGAATGGGTAACTCCGCAGACCGTGGTCTACCGCGATTGTTTCGATGGCCTGAAAGCCGATCTGGTCTACGAGATCAACAGGGCTGGCATGGAGCAGTTCGTGGTGCTTCGGGAGTGGATTCCTTCCCTGGAGGACTTGGGGATGGTCCCGGCCCGGGTCCAGGTTCAGGTTTTCACCGAGTTCCTCGAAGCGCCGGAGCCCGCGAGCGAAGCCCCTGGGCAGAGCCGGGGGAAGGCGCGAACCGGTCCGGGGCGGGCCGGAGGACCGGGAGCAGCCGATCCGGACCTGGTGTTTGGGGAGCACACCCGAATGATCCCGGGTCGGGCGTTTGCCGCCGGAAACCACAATGTCGGGGTGTCCGTGTCGAAGCGCTACGAGGCGGTCGGGCGGCGTCGCGTGCTGATCGAGTCGTGTGACTACCGGGAGGTCGCCCCGTGGTTGGAGCAACTCCCGCGGACCGGGTTGCCCGGCGGCGACCGAAGCGCCCGGTTGGAGCGCGGCCGGTTGGTGCCTTCCAATCTGCCTGAGGCAAGGGCGGCCAGGCCGTTGTGGGCGGGCCTGCCGTTCGAGAGCCGGTTCAACGACCAGGCCTGGGCCGGCAGGAGTCCGGAGAGCTTCCGGTCAATGAATACCGGAACCTACCTGGCGGCTGCCGGAGTGGGGCTGGTTCTCGATTACACCATCAGCGAAACGCTCGCCGACTACACCTTCCAGGGGGACACCACCTACGAGATGGTGGACGGCCTGGCCCTGACCGGGACAACCACGCTGGAGGGAGGCGCCGTGATGAAATACCCGCCGAACGGCGGCCTGGTGCAGGTGCACGGCCCCCTTGTCTGTGCCACCACCCGCTACCGCCCGGCCGTCTTCACCGCGCGGGATGACGATTCCGTCGGTGTGATCCTTGCCAGCAGCACCGGGACGGTGTCGGATGACTACTACGGATTGTGCCAGCTCTACTTCGCGAACCCGGGGGAGGCTGTCGAGTTGCAGCACGTCCGGTTTCGGCATGCCTTCAGCGGGATCGTTCTCGGCGGGAACTTGACCCACTCGGTGCGGCACGCCCAGATGATCGACTGCCGGAATGCCGTGTACCTGCTGGGTGCCACGACCTTGAAGGCGCAGAACCTGCTGATTGCGGAGCTGAAGGGCGGGGGGGCTGCTTTTGCCTTCGATGGCAGTCCGACGGTCGAGGCCGATCACATCAGCGTCGTACACGTCCCCACGCTCCACGGGCCCGGCACCCCCACCGGCTTCACCCTGAGGAACAGCCTGCTGGTGGAGATTGATGCAATCCCACCCCATACCGAAATCCACACCGAACAGGTGCCGGACGCCACCGGAGTGTTCCGCGAGGAGGGTGCCGGCCACTATTACCTGCCGTGGGACAGTCCCTACCGGGACGCCGGCACGGATCAGATCGATGCCACCCTGCTGGCAGACCTGCGGACCCTGACCACGCGCCCGCCGGCGGTGCATCAGGAGGTTACACTCTCCAGTCCCACGGAGTGGAACCTAAGGGTGGAGCGTGATCTCGGTGCGCCGGACCTGGGTTACCATTATCCTCCCCTCGACCTCGCCATCGACACCCTGACCGTTGTCCAGGGCGGCAGCTTGAAGGTGGGGCCCGGTGTCGCCATCGGGGTGTTTGGCTGCTACGGGATTGTGGCGGAGGATTTCGCCCAGGTTTCGCTTGTGGGCAATGCCCGGGACCGGGTCACGCTGGCGCATTACACCGCTGTCCAGGAGCAATCCGAACCGTGGAGTGGCAGCCCGTTCGCGCCCACCCTGATCTACGGTCCAAGACACAATGTCATTGCCGGCCACAACTCACCCGACGTTGCCCTGCGTTTCGTGGACCTCTCGGTTCTCGGAGGACGGGGCAACTCCGTCCTCTTCCTGAACAACTGGGCATCCGTCCGGACCCTGGTTGCCCGGGATTGCCGGTTCTTTGGCGGCTACACCCACTTCGCCTCGCACGCCAGCCAGTTGGGAGCGGTGAACCTCAGCAACAATCTGTTCCAAAGGACGGTGGATGATTTCTACGGCTGGATGCACCTGACGGCCGCCAACAACCTGTTCATAGGGGGGGCGAGCCATTTCGCCTGTTACATCATGGTCCCGGACACGTGGACCGTAAGCGACAACGCCTTCCACGAGACCAGTGTGCTGGGGTGGCGCAGCTACATCCACCGGGCGAACAACGCCTATCTTGGTGAGGTGTCCTTCACCGACCCTCATTGGACGACCGCGAGCGATACCACGCTGTCCACGTTCGACTACCTCCCGGGCCCTTTGGGCAGGCGGTACCATGCGGACGACGCCCTCGAGGATCAGGGCAGCCAATCGGCCGGCGCCGCCGGGTTGTACCATCACACAACCCGGGTGGGTCCGGTCGGGGAAGCCTCCAGCCTGGTGGATGTGGGCTTCCACTACGTCGCCACCGGATTGGACCCCACCACGGGGGAGTATCTCCCCATCGATACGGATGGCGACGGGATTCCCGACTATCTGGAGGATGTCGATGGTGGGGGCGGTCTGCCCGACCCCGGCGAAACCGACTGGCAGCAATCCGAAAACGGCACCACCGGCGTTCCCGGCCTCCTGGTGTTCACCCCATTGGAGTGAACCGAAACACCCGTGCACCCGATCATGACCGCTCAACCAACCCCTCGAGTCACCCTCATGAAATGTTCCCTCGCCAAAACGGCTGTTCTCGGTCTGACCGGGCTTGTGGCAGGACTCCTCCCGCCGGCGCATGCCGGGGGGGCCTGCTCGCAGGCAACACTTCAGTACAAGACCGCCGGGGCATCTGCCGGCAAGGTGGGGATCTGGATCAGCAGTAGTGCCATCTATGACGATCCCTGTTCCGACCTGACCGGTTGCCCGGAGCCGGGTCCGCTGCGGCGCTACTACCTCAAGGCCGTTTGGAACCGATCCGTGGTTGTGAACCTCGAGGACCATCCGACCATGTCCATGCATGGGACCCTGGAGAAGACCAAGACCTGGACTTACGATTTCTCCGGCACCCCTGTGGAGGAATGGACGGGGAACGTATCCTATGATCTCACGAACTCGGATCCCTGTGACGATCACCTCGATCCGGGCGGGGGCTGGCACGACGGACGCGACTTCTGCGAGGACTCCGTGCTGGGCTGGCTGGACGCCGACCTGGTCTCGCAACCCTGCACTCCGACGACGGCTCTGGTCGTCCGTGAGTCAGTGACAGACTACAATGGCGGCACGCTGACCCAAAGTGACGTGCAGACGTGCCTCTTGTCCGACGAGTTCACTGATGAGGCGTTGCGGGATCATATTGTGGCCATCACGCCCGGGTTTCCCAGCGAATGGAGCGCGGGGGGGCTCGGAAATGCGTGCGCCTCATTTGAACTCGACGCCGCTCACGAGTTGGGGGAGGGACAGCGGTTGCATTACCGCTTCCGGGTCGATCACACGGCAAAGGACGTCGATTACGTGTTGCGTTACCACCTGCTCACCATGCTGGCGACGGGGCAGGGGGTGGAGTGGTCGGAGCGGCAACCGGTGTCCATTCCCTTCACCGGCACGGGCCAGTCACTCTATCTGGATGCAGGCATCCTGGAACCGCCCGTCTGGTCGGGAACCCTGCCGACTGATGGCGGCGGGAACCCGCTGGCCTACCGCATGCAGGTGTTCGTGGATGTCTCCGAGATGGAGGTGTTACGCGTGGATGGCGGTGCGGGCGGTGATACCGGCGCCCCCGGAAACGGCAGCGTGGGAGGGGGCGGTGACTCGGCCGGTTGCACCACCTGTGGCGGCGGTTTCCCGGAACGATCCAGCACCCGCCCGGGTGTGGATCTGGTCATCCCCATGGGGGCACGGTCCCACGGTGGTTCCGCGGGCTTCTTCCAGCTCCTGGAGTCGGAGGCAGGGGACGACCTTGCGGATCCGGCAAGCCTGACCTACTCGTTTCCCAGCGGGATTCCCGGCCAGGTGGAGGTTCTGCGCGATCCGGTCAGCGGCACCATCTGGCAGGTTGTGGCCCCGCAGGCCATTGCGAATCTCGTCGTGCTTGCCGTCGACGAATACGCCATTGAGATCTTCCGCGCTGACGCCAAGGGCCAGCCGTCGAACGGGCGCTACGCAATCCTCGATCCTGCTGCCAACCACATCGTGACCTGGCGGCTTGTGGGCTCGGCTCAGTCTGATGCGTTGACCATCACCCGGGAAGCGCCGGGAAGCCCGACCCGGACCTGGCACTACCTGGCCGTGCCCGGGGGCTGGCAGTGGATCAGCGGCACTCCAGCGGATCCGGTCTTCCACACCTGTGTTGCCGGCTGGTTCTGGGAACCGGCGGGAGCGGGCTGGGTGAGACAGGAGTCCCTGACCGTCAGCGATCAGCACGGGAACGTCGTCGCCAGCCGGGCCAACACCTGGACCTACGAGGGGGTGTCCCTGTCCTCCGGATCATCCGGAATCAACCGGCTCCGGTTGGCCCGGCACGAACAGGCAGTCGGCGACCGTGTCGCCACCACGACGTACGCCTATCATCCGGCCACTGGTGACCTCCTCCGGTCAACCGTGGACGACACCGATGGCGACCGCGTGATCCTGGAGTATGACCCCGATCATGAAGGCCGCCTGACGAGCGAATACCACGCCTGGATGGATCAGGTGCCGGCCGATCCTCCATCACCCGATCAGGGCCGGGTCGTGAGCTACGGTTACATCGCCGGCCCCGGTCAATGGGGTCAGGATGACGACGCACTCCACCTGCCTCATGAACCCCGCCTGATCAGTACCCGGATTCACGGCCACGAGGTTGCCCGTACCTATCGTGCCCTGAAACCCGGGACCATCGTCGAGAAGGTGTGCGTGAACCTCGGCAGTCCCGACGGCTACGAGGATCCGGGAAACCTCGTCACGGTCACCCAGTATGCGACCGACGGGGAGCAGACGGGCCGGGTGACAGGCATCCGGCATCTTGACGGGACGATGACCTGCTATGGGTACAATGACTTTGGCGGTCGGCTGACCACGACCGTGACCGAGGGAGAACCCGACCTCGCAGGTGAGTACATCCTGAACGGTAGCCGGACGGTGACCGTCATCGGTCAGTTCGGCGAAGTGGTTTCCCATCAGGTGGCGCCGATCGTGAACGGAACCGTTCCGAACGGCATCGACAATCTCCCCATCGTGCTGAGTTCTGAGGATTACGTCTATGCCGACGGCCTGTTGAAGCGTGATCATGCCGTCACCCACCTCGGTGGCCGGACCACGAGCGTCACCTATGGGTGCTGCGGCATTGAAACTGAAACCGACCCGGATGGCGCGGTCACGAACCACGCTTACGATGCGTTCGGGCGGCCGAGCGAAACCACCCGGGCGGGCATCACCGAACGGACGATCTACGATGCCGCCGGCCGGGTGAAACGACGCGAGCGCATTGGCCTCAACCAGGTTCCCATGACGCTCGTGGAGTATACGTACGATACCTCCGGCCGGCTGGTGGACTCGGTCAATGCCCTGGGCGGTACGACCCATCTCGTGGAGAGCATCATTGATCACAAACGACATGTGACCATCACGCAGCCGGAGTTTCCGGAATCCAACGTCCTCGAAGTCTACTACCGGGATGGCCGTCTCCAGCAACGGACCGGTACCGCAACCAGCCACGTGCGGGTGGAATACGGCGTGGGCGCGTTCACGGAGGGGGCCGCCGAGGTCTATCACGAGTTTCGCAAGGACATCCGGCTCCGGTCGAATCCGGAGGCGGACGAGTGGACCCGGACCTGGTACGACGCGGCAGGCCGCCCTTTCAAGGCGGCCTATCCCGATGGAGCCGAGGCGCTGTCGTTCCATAATGACCACGGCCAGCTCTGGAAACAGGTGGACCCGGACGGCGTAACCACGCTGTTCTCCTATGACGACCAAGGGAGACGGGCAATCCAGATCGTCGCCGTTGAATCGGCCACGCAGCAACTCGCTTCCTATGACGACTTGGAGGCGCACTTGGGGGCACTTCTGGCAGGAAGCGACCGGATTAGCCGGACGGAGTGGTCCGTGGGCACCTGGGACGGCAGCAACGTCCAGCGCACCGACGCGCTTGTCTACGCAATGATTGGTGACGACACACCAACCACGGTGGCAACGAGCATCCAGTCCACGGACGGTGACCGCTCGTGGCAGCTTCGTTACACTGATCCTGGCACCCCCATCATCACCACCCGGGAGACCACGCGGCAGGGCACCGGCCACCGCACGGAGACGGTCACCGATCCGACCGGGTCGCGGATGGTCCGCGTCTACGTTGACGGGCGTTTGAGCAGCGAAACCCACACCGACAGCGGCGGCGCCGTGGTGACTCAAACCAGCTACGATTACGGGGAGACTTACGGCCGGTTGCGAAGCACAACCGATCTCCGCAACGGGACGACCGTGTACACCTACAACAACGCGGACCAGGTGCTTACGACGACGACACCCTCGCCGGGCGACGGCAGCGGTCCGCAGGTCACGACCTTGTCCTACGATAGCCTGGGGCGGCAAACCGGGAGCGTCCTCCCCGATGGCACGGCCACGCTGAACGAGTATTTTCCAAGCGGGTTGCTCAAGAAGTCCCAAGGCTGGCGGACCTACCCCGTCGAATACAGCTACGACACCCAGGGCCGGATGAAGACCATGAAGACGTGGCGGGATCATGCGAATGGGAATGGCGCGGCGGTCACCGAGTGGCATTACCACAGGCAGCGTGGGTGGTTGATCGAGAAGACCTATCCCGGCGAGAGTTTTGATTACGAGTCCAGCACCCACGACTACGCATATACCGGGGGCGGGAGGTTGGCGCAACGGCGCTGGGAACGCGACGTGACCACCGCCTACACGTACAACACCGTCGGAGACCTCGAAAGCGTGGTCTACACGGACGCCACGCCACAGGTCGCCCGATCGTACGACCGACTCGGCCGTCTGGTGGAGGTGGAGCATGGCCTCATGACGACGACGCTGGACTACAACGAGGCAGGCCAGCCGATCAGTGAAAGTCACGCGGGCGGCAGCCTTTCCGGGTTGGCGATCAGCCGCACCTACGACTCGGTGCTCCGGCTGTCGGAGGTTGCCGCACGCGCAGGGGTGGACGACCTCCAAGTCGCCGGGTATGGCTACGACGATGCTGGTCGGCTGCACTCGGTCACTTCGGGCACCGACACGGTGATCTACGCCTACCATGCGGGCTCGGATTTGGTGAAGACCGTGGCCTTTGATCACGGGAGCGGCACGCCCGCACTGGCGACCACCCGGGACTACGACCGGTTGAACCGACTGAGCAAGACCACCGCGCAGGCCTCCGGGACCCGCTTGCCGCTCAGCTATACCTACGGCTACAACGCAGCGAATCAACGGACCAGATTGGTCTTGGCAGATGGGTCCTATTGGGTGTATCAATATGATCAGCTTGGCCAGGTGATCAGCGGACGGCGCTTTTGGGCGGACGGGATGCCGGTCGCCGGGCAGCAGTTCGAGTACGGGTTCGATGACATCGGCAACCGGAAGACGACCGGGGGCCGCGAGTCGGCCGAATCGACGTACACGGTGAATGACCTGAATCAATACGAAACGCGCACGGTGGCGGGGAAGATTGATGTCTTTGGCATCGCGAACCCAACTGCCGGCGTGACGGTGAACTCGGTGGCGGCCGGGCGTCACGGGGAGTACTTCCACCGGGTCGTCCCGGTATCGAACAACGGGCAGGCGCAGTCGGTGCCGATCAACGTGACCTCGGACTTCGGATCGGAGCCGCCCTTGACGGGAGAGGTGTTCGTGGCGCCGTCCTTGGAACGGTTCACCCACGATGCGGACGGCAACCTGGTGCAGGACGGTCGCTGGGATTACGAGTGGAACGGTGAAAACCGCCTGGTGACGCTGCGAAGCCGCGCGGGTGGCCCGGCACCGGAACGGCGGATCGAGTTCCAATACGACTGGCAGGGACGGCGGATCCGCAAGACGGTGTTCGATGCCCGGGATGACGGGCAGGGGGATGTGAAGTCGGACACGGTGTTCCTGTACGACGGCTGGAACGTGATCGCCGAGCTGAACGGGGACGGAGCGACCCCTCCGAATCTGACGAGGGAGCGGACCTACGTCTGGGGGAACGACATGTCGGGGACCCTGCAGGGAGCCGGGGGAGTGGGTGGCCTGTTGAAGGTGGTCCAATGGACGGGCCTGGGGAGTTCAACGGCGCAGTTCGTGGCGTACGACGGCAACGGCAACGTGATGGGCCTGGTGGACGCGGCCGAAGGCACGATCAAAGCGCGCTACGAATACGGCCCGTTCGGCGAACTCCTCCGCGCCACCGGCCCGGCCGCCAAGAGCCCGTTCCGGTTCAGCACGAAATACAGCGACCCTGAATCCGGCTTCAGCTACTACGGCTATCGCTACTACAATCCCAGCACCGGAAGGTGGTTGAACCGGGATCCGATTGGCGAAAGGGGAGGTAGCAACCTGCGGGGTGCAATGCTGCAAGATCCGGTTGGCCACTACGATGTACTGGGATTGCAGTTCCTTCCGTACCCACCCATCATCGTGCCTAATGTGCCGCCATGGAACCAATTCCCTCCGCCAGAAGGCGAGGGGGGGGCGATCTGGATCGTATGGGTGCCATACTGGTGGCAGTCCTCAGGGGCGTATCCTGCCGTTCCGGTGGAAGTCAGTAATTCCCTTGGCATGGGTGGGAAGGATAGGAACTCTAGAGAATGTTGCTCCGAGAACGACAGACGAGCCGCCAAATATGTGAAGGATGAGGCATCGGAGTTGATCAGGACAATTGGGAAAGCCGATGCTCGCTCTGTGGACTTGATCAGAGGCGCCGAGAAGATTCTCTTTGTCGTCGATGCCGCGAAACGCGTCTGTTCCGCTTTCAATCCCAAAGGCTGTAATGAATTCCTAGATGGGGTCAGGAACAACGACGCAACATTCGAGGAGTGTGCCAACTGTTGCTTCAGCATCGTTAATGCTTTCGGTGGCGCGTCGCAGATTCACTTGAACAACTGCATTACTCTCTGCAGTGATCTCCCATGACAACGCGGTGCACGGATTCAGTGTGCATCTAGGCCTGAATGTTACTCGTGAAACTCCATCCTATGAACATCAGAATGTGTGTTGCGTTTCTTGCCTCCATCCAGCTTGTGGGAGGTGAAACTAGCATCGGCGGTATAGAAGAGCCGGGTGAGTCGATTACGAGCATATCATGTAAAGTGGTTGATTTCGATAACAATGACGATGGGAAGACGGATCGTCGCATCAAGTCGTATATGCGGGGAGGCCGACGCATACTTGTGGAGGAGTGGGTCCTTTCGGCGGACGGCCGTTTGCAACCCCACTTTCGCGCGTATATGGTGGATAACAAGCTGGTACTGTCCGAATATGACGAGAACTTGGATGGAGTGTTCGAGACCTTCTATCCGCGAACGTCTGACGGGAACTTTGAGGTGTTTGAACGTAAGAAGAGCGGTGAAGTGACACCGTATAGTGGAAAGAAGTATAAGGAACTGCTTGAGTCAGCGGATGCGCATGTTCCGGAGGGGGGCCAAATGCAATAGGTGATTGCTAGGAGTGGGGAAAGGGAGATTGCTGCGGCTCCTGGAGGGCTGCATCGAAGCGCGTGGTGGCCAGCCCGAGGGAGTCTGACAAAGGCCCGCGGTGGAGATGAGCAGAGTGGCGGGCCGACACTGCGCTTCTCGGTCTTGTCACCAAGCTCAATCGGACAGTGTTGCGAGTGTCAAGCACCGGCAGTGTAGTCTACAACGAGGGGCGATTCTACCGTTGTGTGGTGCAGGATGCCGAGCGCGGCGTTAAGGACGCGGTGCTGCGCGTCGGCATCATTGGGCCGGTTTAGGGGGTAGCCGTGTTTGAAGGGCAGGCACAGCGCGCGCGGGGGGCGGACTTTTTCGGCGACGAAGCGGAGGAGTTGGAGGCATACCGTCCGAATGCCTGCCTGCTCCAATTCGGCTGCGACCAGACACACGGTCTGGTTGCACATCGGTCAGACGGGCACCAGGAGCGCCACGTCCACTTCGTCTTCGACCAGCACTCTGGCGGCCTCCGGGGCCGTCTCTTTCAGAAGCCGGCCGGGAGCCGTGATCGATCCCATGAAGGAGAGATGACGGTGGTTGACGGAGCCGATCCGGCCGGTAGCCGCGAGTTCACGCACCCGGTCTATCGGAAAACCCAGATTGGCGTCGGCCGCCAGGCCGGTGTGATCGAACGACTCGCTGCGATGCGTGTCGATGAGCGTCTGCGGATCGATGTCCGCCGGGATCTCGCGGAAGCTCCAGTCGCCCCCTTTGACAGTGTCGTCGAAGGGTTTCTGCCCCGGCGCCACCATGCCGGCGGTGGAGACGAGAGCCAGCCGCGATCCGGCCAGGGGTTTGCGCAACGGCGCGTTCGGAACGGGATCGATCCGTCGCCATCGGTAAGCCTTGAGGAAGAGCCGGATGCTGAGGGAGAACTCGCTGGTATCGCCCATGTCGGAGAGCAGGGTAGGCGACTTCGATTCGGTATGAAAAGACCCGTTTGAACTCCGTTTGAAATCCTCGCATGGAGTTCCGCTTCCCGCGGAAATTGGACGCAAACCGCCTGAAGGCGGCACTGGGGACCTTGTGGTGCTCCTTCGGGAAACTCTCTGCGACAGGCCGTCAGGGCCACAGGCAGGCGGTGGGAGTTTCTGGGTTGCAGGGGTTCAAAAGGCGGGAGGTGTCAGTGCTGGGACGGCTGGGTTGGTGGAGCGGGAGCTTCGGCGAACGCCGGTTCGCCGCTACGGCTGTTGTTGCGGAATCGTCACTCCGGCCACTTGCCAGACGGGAGTGCTCCCGCCAGACTTCAGCCTGTGAATACGGCCATCATTGTAGCGGCGGGTCGTGGCACCCGCATGGGTTCCGGGGTGGAGAAGTTGTTTCTCGAACTGGCCGGCAAACCGGTCATCGCCCACACCTGGCGACGGTTCGAGGAGGCTGCTTGCGTCGACGAGATCGTGCTGGTGGTGCGTCCGGAGAGTCGGGAGACGTTTCGTGAGGTGGCGGAGCGGGAGGGATTCCGCAAGCCGTATCGCTGGGCGGATGGGGGTGCCGAACGGCAGGACTCGGTCTGGAACGGCATTCAGCAGGTGGCAGCCGGGAGCGAGGTGGTGGCCATCCATGATGGGGCGCGGCCCTGCGTCCGGGAGGACGTGATCGAGGCGGCGATCGAGGCGGCGCGGATTCACGGGGCGGCCGTGGTGGCGAACAAGTTGACGGACACGGTGAAGGAATCTGACGACGGCGAGGTGGTCTCCCGGCACATGGACCGCAACCGGCTTTGGGCGGTCTCGACCCCGCAGACTTTTCGGGTGGAAGTCATCCGGCGGGCGCTGGAGGCGGCGCGGAAGCAGGACCGGGTCTTTACGGACGACACGGCGGCCTGCCAGCTCATTGGCCAGGCGGTGCGCTTGGTACCCACCACACGCCCGAACCCAAAGGTCACAACCCCGGACGATTTACCGGCGGTGGAAAGCCTGCTGCGGACAATGGAGGCTACGGCCGATAGACCACGGCGTTGATGACGATGCGCGTGTAGGCGGGTTGCTGGAAGTCGAGCAGGCTGTGGCCCGGCTGGAAGTAGACGATCAGGCCCTGGCCCGCCGATTTGAGCCAGCCCGCGCGATCCTGCATCCAGACCTTTCCGGTTGCAGGGTCGGTGTATTTGAGCCCCAACAACAGCGTGCGCGGTTCGGTCAACGTGTGGTTCAGGTAAACCTCGGACTCGGGCAGGACGAACCCGGGGTGTGCGCGTTCGCCGGTGCCGCTGTCGGATGGGGTATAGTCGATCCGGGACGGGTAATCGACCTTGTGCGTGGTGATGAAATGGTCCGGGGCGAGGTTGACGCAGGTGATGGTCGCGGGTTCGGTCCATTTGTAGCCACCCTGGTCCACGTCGCCGGGGAGCAGATCGATGCCGAGAAACGGAAACCAGTCCGCGTTCTTGCGCTTGCCGGAACTGATCGAGTGGTGGAGCGCCACCAGGCGTCCGCCCCCGCGCGTGTAGGCGATGAAGGCCTTTTCCGGGCCGGGCTTCAAGGTGCCGTGGATGTAGACTATCAGGGCGCGGTAGGTGTCCAGATCCTCCGGCATCCGGTCCTGCGCGACGAGGTCGGATTCGATTCCTTCCTGGGTCTTGAGTTCCTTCGCGAGGAATTCCATGGCGGGGAATTCGTCGGCAACGATCAACACCCGGTCCCCAGCGAGGGAGGTCATCGCGAGGAGCAGACCGGCCAGGAGCGAAACGAACTTGAGCATGGGGGGGATCATGGGACCCTGGTGGCTCGCAGGGCAAGTGCGGTTCCTGGGCGTGGGCAGGTTCGGGTCGTTTGGAGCCGCTCTCTGACCGGCCTGGCAGTGTCAGTACGCGCACTGATTGCCCGATGTGACGGTTCTGCGACCCCTTCAGGGTCGACTCGTCCCGGTCCGACACCCGAGGGTGTTCGCAAGGCTGCGCCCCCCGGCTAATCGCTGGCAGCCCTTCAGGCTGCTTTCCGCAGTATCTGAAACTTGAAATCCGATGGCCATCCCGCAGGGGAGGATGGATCTCCGGTGGAACTGGTCCGGTCAGGGTGCGGGTGAGGGAGCCAGATCATCGATCTGGATGTCCCCGATTCCCGGCAGGACGCGGTCCGCCTGATTGAGTTGCTCCGCGGGAAAACTCTGGGCGACGGCGATGCAGCGCATGCCGGCGGCCTTCGCGGCCTGCACCCCGTTGACGGCGTCCTCGATCACCACGCATTCCACGGGTTGCACGCCGAGTTTGCGGGCGGCGGCCAGGAAGATGTCCGGTGCCGGCTTCTTGTGGACCACGTCCTCGGCGCTGACCAACGCGTCCCATTCGGCAGCGGGCAGGCCGATCTTCTCGAGGTTGGCGTCGATCTTGACCCGGTCTGCGCTGGAGGCCACGGCCACTTTCAGGCCGGCGGCCCGGCATCGCTTCACGCAATCCACCGCCCCCGGAAACGCGTGGAGCCTGGTCGGAACAAGCGCGAGGTAGATCTCGTAGGTGCGGCGTTTGGCCTCCTCGATGTCGAGAGTGACACCGTGTTGCTCCGCGACGCCCCCGATGTATCGGTTTTCGCCGGTGCCGACGAACGGAAGGAAATCTTCCGGGGCCACGGCGACGCCTCGTTCGCGGAACATGGCCACGGCGGCCTCGTTGATGAGCGGTTCGGAATCGGTCAGGACCCCGTCCATGTCGAAGATGAGGGCGCGGCAGGGGGCGGTTTGCATGGCGGGGAAAGCCGGTACGGGCGGAGGGCGGGTCCGGTCAGTCCTTCCAGTCGAACGCCCCTTTCTTGACGGCGTAGAGGTAGCCGGCGAAGAGGATTCCGAGGAAGGAGACCATGGAAATGAGGGCGACGTTCTTCATCGCCGGTTCGGCCAGCAGTTCGCGGTAGATCACGGCCCATGGGTAGAGGAACACCACCTCAATGTCGAACAGGATGAAGAGCATGGCCACGAGGTAGAACTTCACGGAAAGCCGGACATTGCTCGGGCCGATGGGGATCATGCCGCATTCGTAGGCGATGTTCTTCATTCGGCTGTTCCGTCCCCGGCGCCCCAGCACCACGGAGAGCAGGAGCATGCCGACGGTGACGATCACCGCGAAGGCGCCCAGCATCAGCACCGGAATGAACTGTTCGAGCTGCGAACTCACGGACGGAGGCTAGAGGCGGGGGGAGGGCCCCGCAAGCCGCCTTTCGGGTGGACGCCTCCGCTTGCGCCCGCCATCTTCGCCGGATGCAAAGCCCGCGAACGCTTGCGGCCGTGGCCGGTCTCCTGGCCGGCGGTTTCGTTTCCGGTGCGGACGCCGCCCCGGCACCGAAGGCGCCGCCCAACGTGTTGCTCATCATTTCCGATGACCAGGCGTGGACGGATTACGGTTTCATGGGGCATTCGCACATCCGCACACCCCATCTGGATCGGTTGGCATCCGAAAGCCTGCTCTTTCCGCGAGGTTACGTGCCGACCAGCCTCTGTTGTCCCTCGCTTGCCAGCATCATCACCGGACTGTATCCGCAGCAGACGAGGGTGACGGGCAACGAACCGCCGTTGCCAAAGGGAATGAACCGCGGGCCGGCGGGGAGCGACCCGGACTACCGTTCCGAAGTGGCGCGGATGACCCACTTTCTGGATGGCTTTCCGACGCTGCCAACGGAACTGGCCCGGCGCGGGTATGTCAGTTTCCAGAGCGGCAAGTGGTGGATGGGGCATCCCTCCCGGGGCGGTTTCACCGATGGCATGACGCACGGCGATCCCGAACGCGGCGGTCGTCATGGTGACGAGGGGCTCAAGATCGGCCGCGAGGGTTTGCAGCCGATCTTCAACTTCATCGAGGGCGCCGGCGGCAAGCCGTTCTTCGTCTGGTATGCGCCGTTTCTGCCGCATCAACCTCACACTCCGCCGGAGCGACTGCTGGAAAAGTACCGCGGGGTTACCCCCTCGCTGCACGTCGCGAAGTATTGGGCCATGTGCGAGTGGTTCGATGAAACCTGCGGGGAACTGTTGCAGTACCTGGAGGCGCAAGGGCTCGCGGAAAACACGCTCGTCCTTTACGTGGCGGACAACGGCTGGATCCAGCATCCCGACGCGGCGCGGTATCGCGAGGATAGCAAACGGTCGCAATATGACGCCGGCCTGCGCACGCCGATCCTGGTGCGTTGGCCGGGGCACATCACCCCGCGAACCGTGGACGTGCCGGTCTCCAGCATCGATTTGGCGCCGACGATTCTAACCGCCTGTGACCTGAAACCCACACCGGCCATGTCGGGGGTGAACCTGCTGGACGAGGCGGCGGTTCGGGCGAGAAAGGCGATCTTCGGTGCCTGTTTCCTGCACAACGCGGTCGATCTGGACGTGCCGCAGCGCAACCTCACCTACCGCTGGTGCATTGAGGATCGTTGGAAGTTGATCCGACCGGATCCCGTAAACGTGACGACCGCCAACAAGCGGGGCCTGGCGCCGGATTCTGTCGAGCTCTACGACCTCATTGCCGACCCGCATGAGGAAAGAAACCTGGCGGGGAATGAGCGCGGGCGGGTTGAAGCGATGACCGGTTTGTTGAACCGTTGGTGGCCGGGGCGGTGAGGCCGGTTCGGAGGCGTGAGACGTGGCGGTGACGCGTTCAGGCCCGGATTATGGCGCGTCATTGACCCGCACCACGCGCCGGTATCCCTCGATGGGCCGCCCCTCATCCACGGTGATGTCGAAGCTGCGGCCTTCCTCGAAGCATTTGTGAGCCTCCTCGATCACGCGGCGGACGAGTCGTCGGTAGTGTTGCGAAGCCTCGTTCTTTCCGTCGCGATCCAGTTCGCGTACCCACCAGAGATTCTCGAGCGAAATGAACGAGCCGTTGGGGATTGCGATTGCGGTATCCACCGCGACCGGGTTCGTGCGGATGGAGGGCCGGGGGTGATTGCGGGCGTGATCCTGCAAGGCCCTTGCCAGTGACAACTGTTCGGGCCAGGGCACATGATGGTCGTGGTCGGAGGTCCAGAACCACACGTAACGCGCGCCCATGTCATAGGCCCGGGTCACGGCGAGCGGGGCCAGGTTGGTGTCGCATTGGCCGTAGATCGCGGTCCCCCAGTCCTTGCCAAAGGCCCGCGCACCGCCGCGGAGGAACGCATAGTGCCAGGCGAGCAGTTCCTCGCCGGTGTGTTTGCGGTCCTCCTCGGTGAAACGTCGTACGGCCTTGTCGAAGTCCCCGGGTTGGTAGCGGCCTTCGTGCACGATGCCCGCGCCGCCGCCCTTCATCTGGTAAAAGGCGGTGTCGTGCAACGTTTCCCAGGACGGATAGTCCCACTGCATCAGCCGCATCGCGCCCAGGTTCTCCTTGTGCTCGCGCAGTTGGCGTTCGAGCGAATAGGCGCCATAGCTCCCGTCGGAGAAATAGGTGTTGCGGGTCCGAAGCTTGATGAGCGCGGCGGCATCGGAGAAGTATCTCAGGGTGTTGTGGATGTTCGTGTCGCCGACCATGAGGATCGAGGGCTCATCCATGTACATCACCGGGCCGAGGTAGTTCGGGCGGTAGAGATCGGCCGGGTAGTGCAGGGGAGACTCGCCGGCGGCGGGACGAACGTAGAAGACCGGTTCATCGCGAACCCAACGTTCCTGCTCGCCGTCCACGCGGAACAGGTTGATCCCCGCCTCGATCATTACCGGGTAATCGGCTTCCTCGAACCGGACGTAATCGTAGTTCCGGCGCTCCGGCTTCTGGGGCAGGCGATGGCCCTCGCGATCCTTGAAGTTGCGACTGGTGCCGACGAGCAGTTCGGGGTCGAGGCGAAGCAGTTCTGGCTCCGGCCATTCCTCCCAATCCGTCCGACCGGTCCCATGCAGGGTCAGCACATGTCCCAGGAAGGTGCAGGTTTCCGGAATCCCATCCCGGCAGCGCGATGCCGCGGTGGCGTGTGGCACGAACCAATCGCTGAAGTCAGTCCACGAAGGCAGCAGCGCGCGATCCGTGTGGCGGTTCCGGTAGTCCAGTCGCTCCCCCGTCGCGGGCAGATGGAGGACGTAGCGGAGGAACCCGGTTGGTTGCGGTGCCCCAACGGGCGGCACACCGGGGCTGAAGCAACGGAGTTGAAAGAGCGGGGTTGCAGACTGTTCAGCCTCCTTCCGGGCTTCGAGCTGCCACCAGCGGCCGGTCACGTCATCGACCTGGTCCTCCGGGCCGAGCACAAGGTCGAGGGAGGCAAATGGAGGCGGGGTTCCGTTCCGGGTGGTCAGGACGAGGTATCTGGCCCGAACGGGATGGTCCTGGGCATGGCTTGAGGCTGTGCCGGTGAATGCCAGGCACGCCAGAGCCAGAAGGCGGGTGCCTTTGCGGAACAAACGATCGGCTTGCATCGCCACAGTCTCGTGAGAAACCCGGCCGATGGCGAGCACGGGAAGGGCTGGGAGGGTGTTCCGGGTGGGATTGGATACGGCTGAACCGCCGATTCCAGAGCAAGGCGGTCACCCTCACGAACGTGCCTCGGGAGGGTGAGGCACTGCAACTTCGTGTTGCACCTGCAACACGAAGTTGCTCGGGACAGCAACCTTCCCAGGGATGGCTGACGAGGTCGCAGTGCTGCCTTGCGGGGCGTTCGAGTCCCGATTGCTCCGTGGGCGATGGTCGTGGTTTGTCCCTTGGTCGCTGGACGGTATCGTCACGTTCACACGGCGGGCCGCCTGGACTGCCCGCGGACCGCAGGTTGGCAAGCTGCGATACCACAGGTCGGATCTCTGTGATAAAGGGCGGTGTGTGCCCGCCGCCAACCTGCCGGTCGGACAGCCTGCCCCAAGGATTGTGCGCTTTCCCCGACAGACGATCTGCGCCATGCTGGGGGGCATCATGAAACACGCCCTTGTTCCGGTCGTGGCCGGCGTTGGAGTCCTGGTGGGAAGCCCTGTCCTGTCCGCGGAGTCCTTGGTGGAACGGCCCAACATTCTCTGGATCACGGTCGAAGACATGAGCCCGAACCTCGGCTGCTACGGCGACAGTTACGCCACCACGCCGAATCTCGACCGGTTTGCGAAGGAGGCGGTTCGTTACACCCGGGCGTTTGCCACGGCGCCGGTTTGTTCGCCTTCCCGGTCCTGCCTGATCACCGGGCTGTATGCGACCTCCCTGGGCACCCAGCGGCTGCGATCGAACTTCCCCATTCCCGAGTCGATCAAGGGGTTCCCGGCGTATCTCCGGGCAGCGGGGTATTACACGTCGAACAACGTCAAGACCGACTACAACACCGCCGACGAACCGCGTTTGATCCGGGAATCGTGGGACGAATGCAGTGCGAAAGCCAGTTGGCGAGGGCGGAGGCCGGGACAGCCATTCTTCAGCGTGATCAACCTCATGACCACCCACCAGAGTCGCACGAGTGTCTGGTCGTTTGAGGAATTCGAGCGGGAGGTGGGCAGCCGGCTCGACCCTGCACTCCGGCACGATCCGGACCGGGCCCCGTTGCCGCCCTACTATCCCGACACGGACCTCGCCCGCCGCACCCTGGCCCGCTACTACGACTGCATCACGGTGATGGACCAGGAGGTGGGGCAGATCCTCGCGGACCTCAAGGCGGACGGTCTCGCCGACAACACGATTGTCTTTTACTACTCGGACCACGGCATGGGGATGCCCCGCGGGAAACGGGTGTTGCAGGACTCCGGTCTGCAGGTGCCGTTGATGGTCCGGTTTCCCGAGAGATGGCGTGATCTCGCGCCGGCGGGCGCTGACGTGGCGCTGGATCGGCTGGTGAGCTTCGTGGATTTCCCGCCAACGGTGCTGTCGCTGGCCGGGGTGGACCTTCCCGAGCACATGCAGGGAACGGCCTTCCTCGGGTCGAAAGCCGGTCCGGCGCGGCAGTTCGTTTACGGAGCGCGCGACCGCGTGGATGAGGCGTTCGATGTCTCGCGGTCGGTGCGTGACGGTCGCTGGCTCTACATTCGCAACTTCATGCCCCAACTGCCCTGGATGCAGTGGGAGCGGTATTCGGACCAATCCGACTTCCGCCGGGAGTTTCTGCGGCTTGCGGAGGAAGGTGCCCTGAACGCCGCCCAGATGACTTACGCGGGGAGTCCGCGCGCTCCCGAGGAATTGTACGACGTGCTGAACGACCCGAACCAGTTGCACAACCTGGCGGGCCGGAAGGCGTACCACGCCGAGTTGGTTCGACTTCGGGGGGCATTGTGCGACTGGATGGTGGAGACCCGGGATCTGGGACTGCTGCCGGAAGCCGAGGCGTGGGACATCACCGCGGGCACCACGCCGCGGGAATGGGCCCTGGCTCAGGAGCAGTGTCCGACAAGCGCCCTGCTTAGGGCGGCGACGCTGGCCGAAAGCCAGGAGCCCTTCTCGGCAATGCGGGAAGACCTGGGCTCACCGGATCCGGCCATTCGCTATTGGACGACGATGGCGCTGGCGAACCGCGGCACCGCCGCGGCCGAAACCGGGCGGTTGCTGCGACGCGCCCTTCAGGACGAAGCCCCGAGTGTTCGCATTCTGGCCGCCGGGGCGGTCTGCCGGAACGGCGACCCGGAACCGGGACTGCCGGTGCTTGGCCGCGAACTCAAAGGCGGGGACGTCAACCCCGTATTGCTGGCGGCGCGGACGCTCGAGTTGCTCGGCGAAGGCGCCCGCCCGCTCCTGCCGTTGATGGAACAGGTGCTGGCGTTGGCGGATAACAAGGAATCCGAGCATCCGAACTGGATGTTCGTGCGGTTCGCCCTGGAGGAAGCGACGGAACGGCTGGCGGGCGGGACCTCCGCCGGGAGCGGACCATAGGGCATCGGCGAAAGGGGGAGGTTTGCGGCATGTGGCCAATTATTCATCGGGAGTTGTGTGCCGCGATGCGCGATCCGGCGGTGCGGGCGATCCGGATGTGGGTGCCGGTTGCCGGGGCCGCGATCACCGCCCTTTTCCTGTTGGTGGCGATGGCGGATCGTGTCACTGCCGGTCGGATGCTGCTCTGGATGCTGCTCTGGATGCTCACCTGGGGGGTCATGGCGATGGGGCTCGCGCAGGGCGGGCGCCTCGCGATGAGCGCATTTGCCGAAGACCGGGAGCAGGGGACGCTGGGCCTGCTGTTCCTCTGCGGGCTGAAGGCGCACGAGGTGTTCGTCGCCCGGGTGGCCGGGCAGGCGATTGTCTTCTGTCAGGTGCTGCTTTCCGTCGCTCCGTTGCTGGTGGTTCCGGTGTTCCTCGGCGGGGTTTCCTCTGATGCGCTGCTGGGGATTTGGTCGCTTCTCCCGTCGTTCTTGCTGCTGGTGATGTCGATTGCCGTGTTCGCCGGTCTGGTCTGCCGCGAACCAGGAGAGGCTAACATCCTGTGCTTGTTGCTGCTGATTGGCAGCCTCGGCTTGGGCCCGGGCATGCATATGCTAAGGCAGATCCTGGTTGGGGATGGTCGCTTTGCGGGTTTGGCGTGGCTCGGGCCTTTCAAGGGACTGACGTCGTTGCCCAGGGAAGACTGGAATCTGCCTTGGGAGGAACTCTGGATCAGCGTGGGCAGCACGCTGGCAATGGTGGTGCTGTTTCTGGTTTGCGCCTTGTGGCGGGTTGGCCGCATCTGGAAACAGGAGATATTCAACGGCGGTGCGGACTCGTGGGGGAACCTTGGCCGTCGCCAGGCCCAGCCCACGACCCTGGTGCCGGTGGACGAAAGCCCCTATGCCTGGCGGCTGTTCATCGAAGGGGGAGAGCGCCGTTCGGGCCGGGTTCTGATTGCGGGAGCCTTTGGCGGTTGGTTGCTTGGCTTATTGGCTGGAGGCGGGGCCTGGCTTACAACCGGCGTGGCGCTGTTGTGCGGTTGGCTGTTTGTCGCCGTGGTGAGCGACTGGACCAGTGCGAGGGTCGCACGGGAGGTTGCGCACGATCGGATCGGAGGGACGTTCGAGCACCTGCTGGTAACGCCCCTTGGCGTTGAGTCGATCTTGGAGGGATGTGCGTGTGCCACCAGACTTCAGGCGAAACAGTTACGTCGGGCTGCCGTGGGGCTTTGTCTGTTCTGGGCCTTGCTGCCTGTGCCTTGGCGTGACTGGAACGGCTGGGCGGCAGCCGAGTACGCCATCCTCTGGGCGCTGCTCATCGCCAACATCCTGGCCAACTCTGGTCGGACGAGTTTCGAAAGTGTGTGGCGGGCGCTGAATACCGGACGACTGGGGCGCGCGCCATCCTTGTTTTCCTGGATCCTTCTTATTTTCGTGCTCTCCCGAGTGGTTTCCGCCTCCGGTGGGGTGGCTCCGGCAACCGGCAACCCGTTCCCAAGCGGCAGCGGCCATGATGCTGCCCTGGCCGTCTCTGCCGCCCTGCTGTTCGGGCTGAGCGCCCTTTTGGGACGAATCGTCAGTGACTCTCTGGAGGCTCGGCGCCGGCTGCTCGAACACTTTCGCGAGATCGCCTCGGCGCCGTTGCCGGAGCGGCGGTCTTTCATGTTGGGAAAGTGGGACGGTCGCCGGCCACTCGTCCCACGAAACTGGACCCGGAGGGTTGGCTATACCTTCTCCGGCACCACGAACGGTTCGCGGTAGAACCGGGTCAGCAACAGGTCGGCGGCCACGTTGCCTTTGAAGCTCTCACGGGCGGGATCGAACTGCAGCTTCGGCCCCAGGCAGTAGGTGTTGCGCGCCGGATCGACCCCGATGGACTTCGTGTTTTCCAGCACGGTCATCATCGCGTCGCTGACCACCTGTGAAGTGCCCAACCGGTCGGTCCGGTAGTTGAACGGCACCTCCACGCCGAGTCGGTAGGGGATGTTGCCCAAGTGGCAAAGCGCGGCGGAGTAATGCCCTTCCTGAATGTCGGCGTGTTGTTCGTCGACCTTCCGGCTGCGGACGGCGAGGATGAAGTTCTCGAAATGTCCGCCGGGACCGCGCTGGACATCCGGCGACTCGAGTGACTGACCCTCGCTGCTGCCGTTGGGGTAGAACTTGTGGCCCCGGATCACACCGCCCTCCATGTAGAACTCGTTGTCGACCTTGTTCGTGAAGTCCGTCCCGTTCTTCACCAGACCGCGGGTTTCGAACACCAGCAACGTGTCGCCGAACTCCATCACGCTCAGTTCCATGTTCGGCGTCTGGCCCTGGTCCTTGAAGTTCGGGCCGTCCACGTACCGGCCGCCCATGCTGACGACGCTCGTGGGCAGAGTGGCCCCCTGGATGGCCCATCGGGCGATGTCCATCTGGTGGACCCCCTGGTTGCCGATGTCGCCGTTGCCGAAGTCCCAGAACCAGTGCCAGTTGTAGTGAACCAGATTGCCGTGGAACGGCTGTGCGGGGGCCGGTCCAAGCCAGAGGTTGAAGTCGAGGTTCGCCGGCGGTTCGGCGTAGGGCTTGAATCCGATGCTCCAGCGGGGCTTGCAGCAATAGCCCTTCGAGACGAGGAGCTTTCCGTACTTGCCGCTCTGGATGGCCGCAACGGTTTGTGCCCACCTGCTGTCGGCGCGGCTTTGGGTGCCGTGCTGGACGATCCGCCGGTACTTGCGCGCGGCCTCGACGCATTTCCGGCCTTCAAAGACGTTGTGGCTGCAAGGCTTCTCGACGTAGACGTCCTTGCCCGCCTGGCAGCCCCAGACCGTGATCAACGAGTGCGAGTGGTTGGTGGTCGCCACCGAAATGGCATCCACCTCGCCGGAGTCGAGCAACTCCCGAACGTCGACGAAGGTCTTCACCGGATTGTCCTTCTTCGCCAGGGCCTCGGCGCGGGCGGCCAGTACGTCGCGGTCCACGTCGCAAAGTGCGACCACGCGGGTGCCGGCGATCCGGCTGTACTCGTTGATGTGATCCCCGCCGCGACCATGCACGCCGACGACGGCGACGCGGATGTCATCGTTGGCGCCGAGGACCCGGGCGTGCGGGGCGGCGAGGGCGAGGCCGACGGTGGCGGCGCCGGTGTTGCGGAGGAAGGAACGGCGGCTGAGACCGGTGGAGGAAGTCGTGGAAGCCTTCATGGGTGTGTTGCTCTTGATTCGGTGTGAACTGGGTGTGAGTTTGGTGCCATTCCCCCGAATCGCAAGCGGAAAGGCGCGGCGCGGTTCGGCATTGCGCCGGGGAAGGCCGGCCGCCAATATGGCGTCATGCATTTTGACGTGTTGCTGCGCCATATTCCTCGCGTCGTTGCCGCGCTGTCGTTGACCGTCTTCCTGGTGGGCTGCGGGCCGCCTGCGGCCGAAGAGAACACGACCGCGGGTCAGTCCCCCGCCGGCACCCGACAACCGGCCGGTGCCCGCTACACGATCGGCATGAGCCAGTGCAACCTGAATGAACCCTGGCGCGTGCAGATGAATGCCGACATCAAGACGGCCGCCGAGCAGCACCCGGAGTTGAAGGTGGTGTTCAAGGACGCGCAAAACGACACCTTGAAGCAGCGCCAGCACGTCGAGGAATTCGTCAGCGCGAAGGTGGACCTGCTCCTGATCAGCCCGAAGGAAGCCCAACCCCTGACCGAACCGGTGGCCCGGGCCATGGACGCCGGAGTTCCGGTGATCGTGCTGGATCGCCGTTTGTTGGGGGACAAGTACACCTGCTTCATCGGGGCGGACAACAAGAAGATCGGGCGGGCGGCCGGGGAGTGGATCGTGAAGACCCTGGGTGGGAAGGGGAAGGTGGTGGAGTTGAAGGGCCTGATGACGTCGACTCCGGGCCAGGACCGGCATTCGGGCTTCCGCGAGGCCATCGAGGGGAGTGGGATCGAGGTGATCTTCGACGCCGACATGCACTGGCTCGAACCCGATGCCCGCAAGGAGATGGAATCGGCCCTGTCGCGGTTCGAGCAAATCGACCTGGTGTATGCGCACAACGATCCGGCGGCGCATGGGGCGTATCTGGCGGCGCGGGCGGCCGGACGGGAAAAGGACATGAAGTTCGTGGGGATCGATGCCCTGCCGCAGGAGGGGGTGGCTTATGTGAAGCAGGGAATCCTGGATGCGACCTTCCGCTACCCGACCGGCGGGGCGGAAGCCATTGACGCGGTGTTGAAGATTCTGGCGAAGGAGTCGGTGGAGAAGGACATCACCCTGGGTTCCCGGCTGTTCACGAAGGAAAACGTGAATGAGGGTGGCTTGGAACTGCCCTGAGGTGCTCTTATTGACATCGGCGGTGGCCGCCGCATATTGCCCGCCATGAAGAAACTCAGTCTCGCGGTTTCCCTTTCGGTTGTGCTGCTCGGTGCCCTTTCGGGTGTTGCCGGCAGCGTGTATGACATTCCCCTCAAGACTCTGGACGGGAAGGACTCCTCGCTGGCCCCCTACAAGGGGAAGGTGGTGCTCGTGGTCAACGTGGCGTCCAAGTGCGGCTACACCCGGCAATACGAGCCGTTGGAAAAGCTCTACCGCGAATACAAGGACAAGGGGGTGGTCATCGTGGGCGTGCCGAGCAACGACTTCGGGGCGCAGGAACCCGGGAGTGCGTCGGAAATCCGGGAGTTCTGCTCGAGCAAGTTCGACGTGACGTTCCCCCTCTATGAGAAGGTGAGCGTGAAACCGGGGCCCAAGCAACATCCGCTCTATGCCTGGCTGACCGGCAAGGAAGCGGGGCATCCCGGCCCGGTGACATGGAACTTCAACAAGTTCCTGCTCGCGAAGGACGGCAAATTGCTGGCCCACTTCGAGTCGAAGGTCGAACCGGACTCGACCGAGCTGCGCCAGGCCATCGACCGGGCGTTGGCGGCGAAATAGATCCGTTGCTTTCCATGAACCCCCCGCCAATGGAGGGCCGAGTGACACGAGGCCCTGACTTGAGTCCAGGGACTCGCGGAGATCGTCCCTCCAGGGAGGGTTCAGGGTCCCATTGCAGGCGCATTCGCGAAAGCGGGCTTTCCATGAATCCAAGAACCACTCGTCGTGCTGCCGTCCGTTGGCCGGGCTCTTTGCTGCTGCTGCTCCTCCTCCTGTTGCCGGCCACGGTTGCCGCGGCCGGGCTCAAGGTCGGGGTGGCGGTGCGGATTGTCACTCCGGACCCGCTGCTGCCGGTTTCGGGTGGGGTCGGCCCGTCACATCCCACGCGTGAGCATCGGGGTGAACTGACCGTTCGTGCCCTGGTCCTGGAGGAGGGCAGCATCCGGGTGGCGATTGTGGCGACGGACTTTCTCGGCTTCCCGGCGGCGTTGGGCGACCGGGTCCGGGCGGCGGCTGAGGGGATTCCGGCGGAGAACATCCTGATCGGGGCCTCGCACACGCACAGCGCCCCGGATTGCTATGCCTTTCCAGATGCGCAGGGACGCACAAGTGCCGATCTCGGGTATCTGGACCGGGTGTGCGACCGGACGGTGGAGGCGATCCAGGCGGCACTCGGCGGATTGCAACCCGCCGTGATTCGGGTTGCCACGGGCAAGGCGCAGGGGCGCATCGCCTTCAATTATTACGCCGAGCAGCTCTACGATCCGCGGTGCAGCGTGGTGCAGTTCCTGACGCCGGAACGGAAGCCGATTGCAACCCTGGTAAACTACGCGATTCACCCGGAGGTTCTGGGATCGGAGGTGGGCATCCTGAGTCCGGATCTGGTGGGGCCGCTGTATGACCGGATCGCGGAGCAGGGTGGAGGCGTGGGCGTGTTCATGAACAGTGCCCAGGGCGGCATGGTGACGGCGGACAATCGGGGCCCCAACCGGGACCAGGATCTGCGGGAATGGAGCGAGTGCCTGAGGATTGGCCGATTGCTGGCGGATGAGGCCCTGCGAATCGTGGCGGACGCGCCAGTCCAGGAGGCCCCCGCGTTGAGCTGCCACTCGCGGGTGATCCGGTTGCCGGTGGATTCCCCCGAGTTGCGGTTTATCCTGCAGAATTCGCCACTGCACCACGGCCGGCCCGGTGCGGATGACGTCACCACCCGGTTGAACCTGGTGAACCTCGGCAACGCGCAGATGCTGACCATTCCCGGGGAGGCGCTGCCAAACCTCGGCTTCTACCTGAAGCGCAAGATGCGGGGAGAACACAACCTGTTGTTCGGCCTCACCAACGACGCGTTTGGCTACATCATGTCGAAATACGACTGGCGCAGCTTCGAGCGCTACAACTACATCAGCCGGGTCTGCCTGGGAGAAATGACCGGCGAACACTATGTCGAGGAGGCCCTCAAGCTGGTGGCCGAGGTTCCGGCGCCCGAGGGTGTTCCGTCGACCTCGTCCGACCGCTTCCCCCGATGACGGTCTCCCCGGGCGCCATCCCATTGGGACGAACCCGCTTTGTCAGCGAGTTGCGGGTTCGTCCGGACGACATCGACATGAACCAGCACGTTCACGGGAGCCGGTATTTCGACTACGTGTTGGCGGCGCGGTATGACCAGATGGAGCGCTGCTACGGGATGTCGATGGAGGCGTTTCAGGAGCTGGGGTACGGGTGGTTCACCAAGGCGTCGCATTTTGAGTTCAAGCGGCCGCTGAAGATGGGGGATGCCTTCCTGGTGACCACCTGGATCGAGGCTTTTCATCGAGATGGGGTGCGCGTGCACTTCGAGATTCACCGGAAGGAACCGCGGAAGCTCGCCTGCTCGGGGTGGTGTGACTACACGCTGGTGGGGATGGCAACCGGGCGGAGCGTGCCCATTCCGGCGGACATCGCGCGGAAATACGCCGTTTGAACGGTGACGATGCGGTTGATCTCCTGATTCCGTGTCGGGCTCTGCCGGCTTGTCCGGGCCATATATCCACAGATGCGGATATGTCAATAAAGGGCTGATCTCCGCCAAGAAGTGGACAGTCCGCACACGTTGGCAGTGCTTCAATGCCGGGAGCATGATGAAGTCTGTCTCATCTCTCGGGCGAACGTTAACCGTTGCCGCGGTTGGGTTCGCGTTCAGTGCCGCGGCGGTCGGAGGCTCGCACGTCGGCCGGTTCGGTGCGGGTTACAACGGTCCGCAAAGTTGCGTGCTCTGCCACGGGGACAAGGTTTCCGAGCTCATGGGGAGTGTGCATTACACCTGGCGCACTCCCAACGAAAACCTGGCCTATCCGGGGGGCGGTTCGCACGGCATGGTGGATCGGTTCTGTGCCCTGGTGGGAGCCAGCGCGATGGTGAATTACTATGCCGACCTGGGAGCCCACAAGGGGTCCAGCGCCTGCGGCAAGTGCCACATCGGCGAGGGCCTGCCCTTCCCGAACCCCGCCACCGGGGAGTTCACCCAGGCCCAACGAGACGGATTGGACTGCCTGATCTGCCACGCGGCGGAAGGTAGCTACGACATGACCGGCGACGGGATCTACAATGAGGAGGACGCCGAGGCGACGCATCGTTTGTTGACGACCGATTCGGAAACCGGTCGGCGCGCCTGGTTTCAGGATCGGTCGCTGAAGGCGGCGGAAAGCGTGGGGCTGCCTTTCTCCCCGGCGCAATGTCTGCGCTGTCACGAGCACGGCCAGGCGGCACCGGACTACAAGCGGGGGACCCCGTTCACGCCGGAGACCGATGTGCATGCGGCGGCCGGGATGACCTGCACCGACTGCCACCTGGTGGATCATCACAAGATTGCCCGGGGATCGCGGGTCAGCGACATGCACGCCTGGGAGCGGCAGGATGTGGAAGTGGATTGCAGCAACTGCCATGATGGGAGCGCCCCGCACCAGGATGCGGAGCATGCGACCTACAACCAGCATGTGTCGTTCATCGCCTGCGAAACGTGCCACATCCCGTGGACCTCGGGGGCTTCGCGGCGCATCTGGGCACCCACTTACGGGGTGACGGAAGGTCCTGAGGCCAACATTCCGATTCTCGATCCGGATACGGGGGTGTACGAGCCCTACAGCGTTTACTCGAACGAATACTCCTCCCGCCCCGCTTATCGCTGGTTCAACGGCAGCGTGAGCATGCTGGCCGAGCCGATCAACGATGTGGCGGCCTGGGACTTCCGCGTGGCCACGAAGGAGACGCCCGGCGCCAAGATCTACCCGTTCCGGCCGATTGTCAGTGGCATGGTGATGGACCGGCGAGGTTTTGGCTATGATCCGAACTTCGATCCCGGCTTCACGATGGCCGCTGCGATGGACGCGATGGCGGACCCGTTGAAGCAAATGGGCTTCATGCGGCCGGAGGGACTGACGGAAGCCGAGCGCGCCGTCCTGTCCCAGTTCCCGAACCTCCTCAATTTCGACAAGGAGGCATACGTGCACTCGGGCGACATCAAGGAAGCGGTGAACATCGGACTGGGCCGGATCGGGGCGATGATGTCGGGCCAGGACGCCTGGGGCATGTCGGTCGAGCAACTGAGCGCGATGGGCGCGAAGTTCTGGAGCGGCGACGTGCTGGGCATGGACCTGCCGAACAACCCGATGGACCCGACCTTTGATCCGTCGGCCCCGCCGACCGAGGTCACCGGCTCGTTCATCAGTCTGAACCATGCCATCAAACGTGACGGAGCCCTGAGCTGCAGCAACTGCCATTCGCCGTCGGGGGTGATGGACTTCAACGCGTTGAGCTACTCGGCCGAGAAGGCGGGTTATCTGCAGACGCTCACGCAGAGCGTGCAGCTGCTCAAGTCCGAATCGGGTGAGGGCGGAGTGGTGTTGCGCTGGGCCGCCATGCCGGGTTTGACCTACGAACTGCAGAGCACGGCCGACCTCCAGAGCGGTCTTTGGACGACGGTGCAACCGATCAGCAATCCTGGGAGCCCGTGGATGGAACATGTGATTCCGCAGGGCGAAGTGGGGGCAGCAGGGGAACGGTTCTTCCGGGTGATGCAGATCGCCGAATAGCCGGTAGCAGCCGTCAATCCGAACGCGAATCCCCCGGTTCCGCAGGGAACCGGGGATTCGTTCTTTAGTGCGAGGCTGGAGAATCCAAGCTTTTCATTCCGAGGTTTTTGCTTGCATTGTCCTCATGTTCTTCACAATGATGACTTGCTGGTCCACTCATGGGGTGATGGTTAGGCCGTCTCCCTGACGGGGCCTTGAAGAATTCCGGTTCCTAACCGACAACCTGTTAGATGCCATGAAGAAGTTTGTTGTTTCTCCAGTGATGATTGGGATGCTCGGCGTGGCCGTGGCGTTTTCGTCCGCGGGTCACTTGTGGGCTGGTGGGCAGTCGGCGTCCCGGTCCGCTGAACTGAAGTTGCTGTCCTACCGCGGGATTGTGGCGGGCGCGCTGGTGGTGGATGCCGCCACTCTCCAGCCCACGGGCGATGCCGAGGCCCGCATGATCGCCACGCGCCTGGGGCGCGGGGTACAGAGGTTCCTGCAGGACGAGATCCTTGTCGCTCCGCTGGACCAGAACGGTCAGTTGATGACGGGTACGGACCCCGGTCAGATTCCCACGGGGATCGCCACGTTTGGGATCGCTCATAGTGTGGCGGCGGATGGCGATGTTCTGGACATCTACTTTGAGTTGTACGCGCCCACGGCGCTGGTGGAGTCGGGGCCTCTCCCATACACCGGAAACTACACCGTGCTCCCTACGGGCACGGGGCGCTTTGCCTATCCGGCGGATGCCGGCAACCTGGGGGAGGGTATCATCCGGGGCACCGCGCTGCTGATTCCCGGAGAGGTCGCCGGCACGGTGTCCATGCAGTTTGCGCACACCTTTCGTGGCACGTTGGCCCAAGCGCGTACGGCCCGCCGGGGCGACTCCGGGGAGTGGGGGAGTTACGGAGAATCCGACGACTGGAACGACGAGCCCGAGGGGTACGACGACTAGGCGTGGGCCGGAGTCGACTGGTTTGGCGGGGGGAACAGCCCCCGGCTGTGGCTCAGTAGTCCAGGGCGATGGTGTCCGCGAGCACGGCAGCATCGACCCGGCGCCGGGCTTCCTGGAGCAAAGCGCCCGTGAGGCCGGTCTTGGCCTCGATGGAAAGCGTGGTTCTGTGGGCGACCGCTTGCTGCAGCACCCGCCACAGGGCCTGGGTGATGGCTGGGTTGAAAGCCCGCCGGAACCGCCGGATGGTCGGTGAGGAAGGAAGTTGCCCGGCCGCGAGATAAGCCAGCCCGCGATCGCGGCGGGCGGCCTCTTCGATTTCATCGGAGGCGCGCCGGCCCGTGGCGTAGGCGTAGGTTACCAGGGAGAGCAGCGGAAGCGCCCCGATTCCCTCCGGGTTGCGGAAGGTCCCCGGCCGATCCTGGGGACCGAAATCCAGCGTTGCCACGGCGTCCAGCACCAGTCGAACGAGTTGCGCTTCGCCAATCTGGTGGCGCAGGTCGTCCGGCGGGAGTTCCCTCCCGGGTGAAGCACTGCCGCGCTGGTTGCAGTTCGCAGGAAGTATCGTGTTCATCATCGGGTCTTGCTTCAAAACCTGCCTCAAGATGCCGGATCAATGTTACGGGTGTGTGACAGCCCCGTGAAAGCAAGGTGCCGTTGCGGGCCCGGGTGATTCCGTGCACCCAGGCCTTGTTTCGGCTGAGGCAGGAGAAGTGGGCGTGGGCGGTGGCGGGAGCAAATCAGGGGTACAAGCTTCATATCTACGCATCAGGATTTATTGATTTTAGAGTTGTCCGTGCCGGGGGACAGGCCTACCTTGCGAGCGCATCGGGCGGCGATTTCCGGCGGACGAGGTGGGAACTGTCGCCTCCCTGATGAATCAGCCAGCACATTCATGAGCGACACAACCTGCCATTCCGGCCTTCTGGAGGAGCTTCTCGGTCAGCGCATTCTGGTGACCGACGGTCCGCGTGGCACGATGATCCAGGCCTTGAGGCTCGAGGAGGGGGATTATCGGGGAGAACGATTTCGGGAGCATCCGAGCGATCTCAAGGGGAACAACGACCTGCTCAACCTCACCCAGCCAGACGCGATTGCCGGCATCTACCGGGAATTCATTGCGGCGGGATCGGACATCATTGGAACGAACACCTTCAATGCCAACCGATTGTCACAGGCCGAATACGGGTTGGAGGCGCACGTGGAGGAGATCAACCATGCCGCCGCGCGCATTGCCCGGGAAGTGGCGGATGCGCACCGGGAACGTCCCATCTTTGTGGCGGGGGCACTCGGCCCCACCAATCGCACCGGAAGCCTGTCGCCGGATGTCAACAACCCCGGGTATCGCGCCGTCTCCTTCGGTCAACTGGTGGAGGTCTATCTCGAACAGGCCCGGGCATTGGTGGCGGGTGGAGTGGACCTGCTGCTGCCGGAGACGATTTTCGACACCCTGAATGCGAAGGCCTGCCTCTTCGCGCTCGATCGGTTGTTTGACGAAATCGGGCGACGCCTGCCGGTGATGGTGTCGGTGACCGTGGCTGACGCGTCGGGGCGGACGTTGTCAGGGCAGACGATCGAGGCGTTTTGGAACTCGATCCAGCATGCCCGACCGGTGGCGGTGGGACTGAACTGCGCGCTGGGGGCCACGGAGATGCGCCCCTATCTGGAGGAGTTGTCGCGGATCGCCGGGTGTTTTGTCAGTTGCTATCCGAATGCCGGGTTGCCGAACGCGTTTGGGGAATACGATGACACGCCGGCGCATATGGCGGCCGTGCTGGGCGAGTTTGCGCGGGAAGGGTGGTTGAACGTGGTGGGCGGTTGCTGTGGTTCGACCCCTGCCCACATCCGGGCCATTGCCGAAGCGGTGAAGGGGGTGGCCCCCCGGGTTCCGCCCGCCGTGGAGCCGGCGCTGCGTCTGAGCGGACTGGAGGCGTTCACCATCAGTCCGGAGGTGAACTTCGTGAATGTGGGCGAACGGACGAATGTGGCGGGGTCGCCCCGGTTCAAGAAACTCGTTCTGGCCGGCGACCATGAGGCTGCGCTGGCGATTGCGCGGCAACAGGTGGAGAACGGCGCGCAGCTCATCGACGTCAACATGGACGAGGCCATGTTGGATTCGGAGGCGGCGATGGAGACGTTCCTTCGCCTGGTGGCCTCTGAGCCGGACATTGCCCGGGTGCCGGTGATGGTGGATTCCTCGAAGTGGTCGGTGATCGAGGCCGGGCTGCGAAACCTGCAGGGCCGTGGCGTGGTGAACTCGATCAGCTTGAAGGAGGGTGAGGCGATGTTTCTGGAGCACGCCCGACTGATCCGGCGTTACGGAGCTGCGGTGGTGGTGATGGCCTTTGACGAGCAGGGGCAGGCCGATACGTTGGAGCGAAAGATCGAAGTCTGCCGGCGTTCGTACGAGTTGCTCACCCAGCAGGCCGGTTTTCCGCCGACGGACATCATTTTCGATCCCAACGTGCTGACCGTGGCCACCGGCATCGAGGAGCACAACGACTACGGGGTCGCGTTCATTGAGGCCACCCGCTGGATCAAGAACAACCTCCCGGGGGCGCTGGTGAGCGGGGGCATCAGCAACGTCTCCTTCAGTTTTCGTGGCAACAACACCGTCCGCGAGGCGATGCACAGCGCGTTCCTCTACCACGCGGTTCAGGCCGGCCTGGACCTGGGCATTGTGAATGCCGGCATGCTGGCCGTGTATGAGGAACTTCCCAAAGATCTGCTGGAGCAGGTCGAGGACGTGTTGCTCAACCGTCGGCCCGATGCCACCGAGCGCCTGCTGAAGTTTGCCGAGAGCGTCAAGCCCAAGGAGAAGGACCTCGTCGTGGAGGATCAGGCCTGGCGACGGGAACCGGTCGAGGAACGATTGAAGCACGCCTTGATCAAGGGGGTGACCGATTACATCGAGGCGGACGTGGAAGAGGCGCGACTGAAGCTGGGCCAGCCGCTCGGGGTGATCGAGGGCCCCCTGATGAGCGGGATGAACGTGGTCGGCGACCTCTTTGGTGCCGGGAAGATGTTTCTGCCGCAGGTGGTGAAGTCGGCCCGCGTGATGAAGAAGGCGGTCGCCTATCTCACGCCGTTTCTCGAGGCGGAAAAACAGGCCGGCAACCGCAGTCGCGGGAAGGTCCTGCTGGCCACCGTGAAGGGGGATGTCCACGACATCGGCAAGAACATCGTGGGCGTTGTGCTGGCCTGCAACAACTACGAGATCATCGACCTCGGCGTCATGGTGCCCTGCGAGAAGATCCTCCAGGCGGCTCGCGAACAGGAGGTCGACCTGATCGGTTTGAGCGGACTGATCACGCCCTCTCTGGACGAGATGGTGCACGTGGCCCGCGAGATGGAGCGGAGTGGCATGGACCACCCCCTGCTGATTGGCGGGGCGACGACCAGCAAGGTCCACACGGCGGTCCGGATTGCGCCGGCCCGCTCGCAGCCCGTGATTCATGTGCTGGATGCCAGCCGGGCGGGGCCGGTGGTTTCGCGCCTGTTGAGCGCTCAGGAGCGACCGGTTCTCATTGAACAGAACCGGGCCGAGCAGACGAAGTTGCGGGAACAGCAGGCGCGCAAGGCCACCCGGTTGGTCAAGGTGTCCGACGCGCGCGAACGCCGGTTCAAGGCGGCCTGGGAGGACTACGCTCCGCCCCAGCCGCAGTTCCTTGGCGTGCGCGAGTTGACATCCTCCAGCCGCAGCGTGGGTGCCCTTTGTGGCCACGTGCCACTGGCTGATCTGGCGGAGTGCATCGACTGGACACCGTTCTTCCACACCTGGGAACTGCGGGGGCGCTATCCGTCGATCCTCGATCACGAACGGCACGGCGCCCAGGCGCGGCAGCTTTTCGACGACGCGCGGCGGATGCTGGATCAGGTCATCACGGAGAACTGGCTCGAAGCGCGGGCGGTGTATGGGTTCTTCCCGGCGCAGGCGGCGGGGGACGACGTCCGGCTTTTCGCGGACGATTCGCGCGGTTCGGTGGCCGCCACGTTCCACTTCCTGCGACAGCAGACGGAGAAACCGGCGGACAAGCCGTTCTGGTGCCTCGCCGATTTCGTGGCGCCACCGGACGGACCGGCGGACTACATGGGTGCCTTCGCGGTCACGGCCGGTCTGGGCGTCGAGGAACGGGTGGCCCGGTTCAAGGCGGCGCAGGACGATTACAACGCCATCATGCTGGAGGCGCTGGCGGATCGGTTGGCCGAGGCGTTCGCGGAATACCTGCATCGTCGGGTTCGCGGGGAGTGGGGGTACGGTCACGACGAGAACCTCAGCAATGAGGGCTTGATCGCCGAGCAGTATCGGGGGATCCGGCCGGCGGCCGGTTATCCCGCCAGCCCGGACCACACCGAGAAACGCACCCTCTGGCATCTGCTCGAGGTGGAGAAACGGACCGGGATCCGGCTGACCGAGTCCTGCGCGATGTGGCCGGCCTCCAGCGTCAGCGGCCTGTACTTCTCACACCCGGACTCGCGTTACTTCGCCGTGGGCGCGCTGGGTCGCGATCAGATCCAGGACTACGCCCATCGCAAGGGGCTGCCGTTGCCCGAGATCGAGCGCTGGCTGGCGCAGGATTTGAACTACGAACCGGGGACGGATTGAGCTTGGAGGAGGCTGCGCCCGTCCGGATGCGGCGGGGGTTTCGCGGGCTTCCGCGGGGCAGGGGGGGACGAAGAGATTTGCGACGACTGACGTCGGCGACCACGGCGGGGTGGGCGGACACAAGACAGGGCGAACCGCCCCATTGGACCGGGGCCGTCCGCCCTGTTCGAGCCATGTCTTGTCCGAATTCCTACTGTCGCAGGCGGTAGAACTTCGCGGCCCCGTCCGTGGGGGTGGTGTAGGGGTTGGTGGCTCCGGCAACATCCTCCCACGGACCGGAAACCGAGGCCGCGCTCTGGAGGGTGCCGCCCTGGCTCCATTCGATGCTCACCTGGCCGCCCGCGAGCGCGATGGAATCGAGGGCAATCTCGGTCGGGCCTTCGAGTTCAACCACCCGCAGGTTGTCGATGAGGGTGTAGTTGCCCAGTTCGGATCCGATCGAGCTGTAGGTGTCCATGTGGCCCACCATCACGTCGCCGGAGGTGAACGCCGTGTCGTTGGTGCGCTCGAAGATCGGCACCCCGTTGATGGTGAGCGTCACCGTCGTTCCCACCTGCGCGATCTCCACGTCCACCCATTGACCCGAGACGGCGCCGGCGGCCAGGAAGGGCGGGACCGTGAAGTAGTCATCGAAATCACCCGCCGGCAGGCTGTCGTAGGCCGGCACGTCGTCGGGATTGCCGACGAAGCTGACGTAGCTGCGGCCTCCGGACGCGCTGCCGTCGGTTTCGATGGCGAACCAGAGCCCGTCGCCACCCGGAGCGGCGTAGCGATTGACGCGATTTCCGGAGTGGTTGATTCCGGCGATGGAGTGCTCGGTGGTCCCGGGAGCCTCCGCGCTGTAGGAGAGGTAGAGACTGTAGCGCAGGGCGTAGTTGCCGCTGAAGCTCTGTCCCTTGGGGTAGGCGTTGACGCTGGCGGCGGAAGCCTCGGCGTCGAACTTGTTCACCCGCAACCGCAGCCCCTTGGTGCTGGCTCCGGCGCCCGGCGCCGCCGGAATGCCGTCCCAACTATAGTCGTAGGCGAATTCCGCGGCGTAGTCCTGAACGCCGTTGGCGGCGCCAAACTGAATCTGCCATTGCGCCGAACTGTCGGTGTCGAAGTTGTCGCTGAACAAGACGGTTTCCGGCGGCAGATCGTCGTCGCGAATCGTCCCGGTGGCCAGGGCAGTGTCGCCCACCTTGTAGCCGGTGCCCTCGACCACGGACACTTCCACGGTCTCGTTCCCTTCGACGTCGAAGTCGTCGATGGGGGTCAGCACCAGGTCGACCGATGCCTCGCCGGCGGGAACGGTGACGCTGCGCATTGCGGTGGTGTAGTCGAGTTCGGCCGTGGCGGTGCCGCCGTAGGTCAGGTTGACCGTCAGGTCGGCATCGACCTCGCCCTCCCGGGTGATCCGGAACAGCAGTTCATCATCCGCCATGCGCTCGTAGGTCTGGTCACCCAGGGCGGCGATGTTCACCGTGGTGGTGTCACCGTCGTCCAGGATGGAGACAGTGGTGCGGAAGAGCGGGCCGACCTCGTAGGTGCCCGGGGTGGAGACCAGTGCCAGCGTGACGGTTTCCTCGGGTTCACCCTGGTGATCGTCAAGCGGAGTAACGGTGACCACGACGCTGTCGGTGCCGGCAGGGATCACGGCCGTGCCGGGCAGGGCCTCGTAGTCCTCGCCGGGAGTGGCGGTCCCACCGACGGTGTAGGGAACCGTGAGGGCTTGGGAGGTGTTGCCCACGCGGGTGATCGTGAAGGACGCCGTGTCCCCGCCCGGTTCCGATCCCTCGGGGTCGGACGCCACTACACTCAGGGAGGGGGGCAGGTCGCCGCTGGAGTAGTCCACGATGCGGAAATTGTCGTAAACGACGAAGTTCTCCTCGCGCGGGCTGGCGATGGAGGTGAAGACGTCCATGTAACCGATCATGGGGGAGCCGATGTAGTACCCGGAGAGGTTGTAGCGTTGGGCGATGACGTAGCCGTTCATCACCCAGGTCAGTTCGTCATTGACGGAGCGGACCTCGACCTGCACCCAGCGCTTGCCCGGCGCGCCGGGGGTCTCGAAATCCGGCGAGGGGAAGAATGCCTTGAGCGGGAAGGTGGCGGCCTGGGTGGAATTCACCTCGAACTCGTAGGTCCCGTCCTCGTCGCGATCGAAGAAGCCGGCGGCGTCGTTGACAAGTTCCAGTGGCGCCGCGAAGGAGAAGCCCTCGTACGCCCGGTAGTCCCGGGAGGCGCCGCCTTCTCCGGTCACGGCAAACCATACGCCGTCGGAGTCCGGGGCACCCGCCCAGTTGACCTTGTCGCCTCCCTGGTTGAGGCCGAAGATGGCGAACTCCGTGGAGCCGGAGCCGCCCCAGGCCCCCCCGTTGTAGTTCAGCCACATGTCAAACCGGATGCCGTGGTTTCCGTATTGGGCGCCGTCCTTCGGGTAGGCGTTCACAGCGGCGGTGTCGGCGACGTCGTCGTTGTTGTTCACCGTGAACTTCAGACCGCGGGTGGTTTCGCCCGTCGAGTTGGGGGCGGGGGGGATGCCTTCCGCGCTGTAGTCGTGGTCGAATTCGGCGGTGTAATCCGGCGTGCCCAGGCCGGAGCCGTCGAAGATCGACCACTGGGCGGAGGTGTCGGAGTCGAAATCATCCGTGTACACCACCGATCCCTGGGCCCAGGCGCCGGGGAGGGTGCAACCGATTGCCGCGGCCACCAGGATGGCAGCCCTGTGTTTGCATTGTTCCTGTGTCATGGTTTGGTTCCTTGCTCGCTCAAGTCCGGGCTCCAGTAAAGCGCAGAGGCAGGGGGGCTGCAAGTGTGGCGAAGCGGTCGGACGCCGGGATTCCTCAAGGGGAGGAAGCCCGAAAGGCTTCCGCGCTTGGCAATCCGCCGCGACGGGGATGCGAACGGGCTGTCGTGGCGAACTGGCTTTCGCCGGAGGGGCAACAGGCCTTGCAGCACGGGATTTCGGCGAACGCCAGTTCGCCGTTGCGGCCTGAGGGGGGAGTTGGTGGGGAACCGGACTACGGGCTCGGTTCAACCAGCAAACGGAAGAACCGGCTGCCTTCCTGCGGGTCCAGATCCAGGTTCAGGAAGGCGGGGGCACCGTCTCCACCGAGTCTCACCCGGCCGGCTTCCTCCCAACCACCCTCGTCCAGGCGTTCCCGGCTTTGCACGACAACCTCCGCGCCGGCGGGGCCGCTGACCTGCAAGGATGCGCCGGGTTCGCCTTCGAGGTTCACGGCGATGGTCAGGATTCGCAGCGGTGCTGCCGCAGGCGCCACGGTCACCCGGGTTTCATCTTCCACGACGCTTTGGCCATCGCTGGCGCTGAGCCGCAGCAAATACTCCCCCGCGACCGGGAACAGAGCGTCGGTGATCCAGCTGGAAGGCTGGCCGAAATCGACCTCCGCAGGCCCGCTCACGGTGGTCCAGGAGAGGGTGGTGACGCCGGGAGAGGGGGGAAGGGCATCGTCCGTGAACGCGCCCACGAGTCGGATGGGGGTTCCTGCGGCGGTCGTCCGATCCGGGCCGGCGTCCACCGTTGGCGGGCGACTGGTCGGGAACATCAAGGCTTCCAGGCTCAGGTCGAAGCTGATGTCACTGCTGGTGGGGTTGGCCTGGTGGATTTCCACCGCCAGCAGGTTGGCGCCTTCAACCAAAAGCGTGGGATCGATGTCACGCACTTGGAAGGTGGATTCGTCGGCTCCGCCGATGGCGGTGTTGGCCCTGGAGGTGTAGCTGATATCTCCCTCGGGCAGGTTGTCCCGCATGACTTCGTGGCCGTTGAGATGGACGAGCACGCCGTCATCGCGCACGACTTGGAGGGTCAGCGCGGTGGCGGAGTCGGCTCCCACCACCTGAAACGTGTGCCTGAAATAGGTGGTCGTGTACTTGTCGCTGCCATTCGGACCGTAGCCAACCGTGGTGACCTCGTCGCCGTCGCCGTAACCGAGTTGTGCCGCCCCGGCGAGCCAGTCGTCATCAGCGAAGTCCGGCAACCGCCACGCGGTTCCCTGGTCGGAGCCGTCGTCGCGGTATTTCCAGGTGCTGCCCGCCGCCACCAGGATTTGTTCCTCGGCGGGTCGGGTGATCTCGACGAGCACGTCGTCGCCGGACTCCAACTCGCTGTCGCTCGCGAGAAGGCGCAGCAGGTAGGTGCCGGTGCCGGGGAAGAGGGCTTCGGTGGTGAGTGCGTCGGGAGTGGTGAACACCACGGGCCCGGGGCCATCCACCTGAACCCAGCGGGCGCTCAATAGACTGCCTTCCGGAAGCCCGTCGTCGGTGGCGGCGCCCGAGACCTCCACGCCGGCCGGGAAGGTCGCGGCCACCAGCGGGGTGACGGCTCCCACGCTCACGATGGGCGGGCGGTTGCCGTCGTTGTCGAGGCCGGGGGAGGGTGGGCCGAAACTCGCGCGCCAGTTGGCGGCGTCGTTGCCATAGTCGGACACGTGACGACGTTCCAGGGAGGGGCCAAGTCCGGCCGCCTCGACTGGCCAGGGGACCTTGTCATTGTAGCGCACGGCATCCACGGTGACCATCGGGACGATCACCACGCCGTTGGTGTCCACGTCGGGGGTGTCGGGACGCTGGAGTTCGAGCAGTTCACCGTTGTCCTGCAGATTGCCCGGGATCGGTCCCAGGATGGGTACCGGTGCCGGGACGCCCTTCCGTGTGCGGAAGAGATCGGGATCCCCGCCTACGAGCAGCAGGAGGCCGTCGGGTGCGAGGGTGAGTCCTTCGGGGAAACTGAAGTCGATTCCGGCGAGCCTCCAGGTGTTGCCGGGGTGCGCGGGGTCGAACAGGGGAACGGGTTCGGCGGTCACGTTCTTCAGTTCGACGAATTCGGTCTCGCCGGCGGCCGGGTGATACTGAATCTCGCTGATCACCACCGGCCCGATGCGCGGACCGGCGTTCTCCGCTCCCAGGGTCAGGGCGATCTGGGGAGGGAAGGTCACACTGCCGGTGCTGTCGACATGGCGACCGAAGCTGACGCCGTTGGCGGCGGCCCCGAAGCTGAACCCGTGGCTGTAGCCGGTCAGATCGCCCGCTGCGTTGGCCGAGTAGAGATAGACCTCCTCGCCATGCGAACTGAGGGTGAAGCTCGGGTCGACACCCGGTTCGGGATTGAAGTCGGCTTCATCGAACACCGCGAACCCGCCGGGCGCGATGCGGGTGCCGGCCGGGATGCGGTATTTCAGCGGCTGATTGCGGTTGTCGGTGAGATACCAGCCGCCGATGTCGGCTTCCTCGGAGGCGGGGTTGTGAAGTTCGATGGCGTCGAGTTGCGGTGGGTCGGTGTGGGTGAGCACTTCGTTCACGAGGACCGGAGGGAGATTGGCGGGGGCATCATCCCGGCCTGGGGATCCGCCCACCTCACCACTGGCCCGCCAGTTGGCGGCGTCATCCGGGTCTGGGTTCAGGTCCGAGTTCAGGGGAACCAGCGAGAATCCACCGCCATCCGTGGTGATGGGCCATGGCAGGTCGTCCCCGTAGCTGACCGAGAACAGCGGGGTGCCGTCGGCGTGGGCGAGTTCGACCCGTTCGCCCCCGTTGGCGAGGCCGCCTTCGTAGACGCCGTCGAGGCGCACGCCGGGATATCGTTCGGCGAACCGGGCCGCATTGCGGGCCAGCACGGCAAACCCGCCGGCGCCGAGTCGGGTGCCGATGGGGAAGGTAAAGCGGATGCCATTGGTGAAGTGCACCCCGCTGAGGTCGATCTCGAATGGATTCGCGTTCTTCAACTCGATGAACTCGTAATCGTCGCCATCGATGTCCCCTTCGGCGGCCGGATGATACATGATCTCGGAGATCAGCAGGTTGCCGTAGGTCTGGCGGACGGTGAAGGTGGCTTCGTTCAGCGCGCTCCAGGTCGAACCGCTCAGGACGCGGGACTTCACCTGGGTGGTCTCATTCAAAGCCATGATGCCGCTGTAGGCCGCCGCCGTCGGCGACACCGTGCCCCCGCGCAAACGGGGATCCGTGCCGTCCGTGGTGAGGTAGATCACGCCGGCGGGGGCGCTTACCTGCAGGGCGAACCCGGGATCGATGAGGCCGCCGTGCTGGTTGAAGGAGGGGGCCGTCACATTGGGGTAGAGGTTTCGCGCACGAAGCTGGTTCAGGACGATGTCGGTGCGCCGGGGCAGATAGTTGTTGCGGATGTCGTTGACGGTGTTGCGCCAGTCGTCCTGGGTGAGTGGCGTGGAGCGTTTGGCGTCGCCCCAGCGGGCGGACTCCGCGATCACCGCCTGCTCGATCTGCGCGATCCGTTGGTCGAAGCTCTTGCGACAGGCCGCGGGAGTCAGCACCCCGGCGTTGAAGAAGTAGCGGTGGATGTGGTCGGCGCAGCGAATCCGAAACTCGGGATTGTCCCACATCTGCTGCCAGATCCACTGGGGATTGCTGTAGCTCAGGTCCGTGGCGCCGGCCGACCAGGGGCCGAGGCGGTTTTGGTTGACGTCCAGGAGCGTGTGCTCGGCGTCGTGCACGAAGAACTTGAAGCCGCCGGAGAGGCCGTCCTGATGCCGGACCCCGTAGTAGTTGTTTGGCCGCGTGTTGCTGAGGAAGTTGGAGATCGGCGCATCGAGATTGCCCCCGTAGAGGATGATCAACATGTAATCGATGAGGTTGTCCACATCGACGAGGTTCTCGTAGTCGGGATTCGGGGTGCCGTCCGGATTGTTGCCCTGAACGCGCTCATAAGCCGCGTCGCTGCTCAGACCCGCCCGTGCGGCATTGTAGAGCCGCTGCCAGGCTTGCAGGTTGCCGTCGGTCGCGAGGATGGTGTAGGGGCCGGCCTCGACCTTGACCACGTCGTAATCCTCCTTGTTGCCGCCGTAGTAGGTCTCGGCATAGGAGGCTTCCGGGCGTTCGCAGGTGTTGTAGAGGCCCCAGTACTGGCCGTTGACGTAAAGATGGTAGAAGCGGCCCCGTTCCGCCTGGTGGCCCATGGCGAGTTGGGCGTCCCGGTTCCACTGGTCGCGGATGAAGATGCCGCGGTTATCCCCCTGGAAACTCCAGGAGTAGTTCTGGAAGGTCCTCAGATCGATCCCGTCAAACGTGTCCGTTCCCTCGTCCCCGAAGAGCGGATAGTTCAGCTTGGGGGCGCCGTACTCCGCGCGAAAGAGCAGTCGAAAGGCGTGCTTCGGGTTGCCGGTGCTGCGGCTGAACCCGCCGCGGATGCGCAGCCCGCAGTTGATGTGGAATCCCTCCGTGCCGTCCGGGAACAACAGTTCCAGCGAACACTCCCGTTCCGCCGCGATCCCGTCCCAGCCGGGATTCGCGTAGATGCCCTGGCTGGAATCAAACAGGTCTCCCATGGGGATCACGATGGAGAAGCTGGGGAGGGAGGTGAGCGCGTCCTTGAGTTGGGGACCCCAGCGCGGGCTGTTCACGATGTCCGGGTCCATCCCGTAGTCCACGACGTTTTGCCCCCAGGACGTTGGCCAGTCCGGTGGCGCGGCTCCGTTCGGTGCCTGGGTCAGCACGTCGTCGAGGAACAGGTAGGTCTGGGTGTCGGTATTCGAGGGTTCGAGACCTTCCTTGAAGGCTGCCGCCCGGAGGACGGTGGTCTGGCTGATACGAAGGGGCCCGGTGTATTCCGTGCCGGTGGTGGCGGTCGGTTTCGAGCCGTTGGTGGTGTAGCGAATCGTGGCGCCCTCGGTCGCGCAGGTGATGGTCACGTAAAAGGGCTCGGTGTAGAACCCGCGGTCCTGATTGAACCGGGTGTCCGCCACGAACTCTCCGAAGACATCGGTGCTGTTCGGTTGCAGCGGAGTGGGGCGGCGGATGTAGACCGGGCGTCCCAGGTAATACCCGTAGGAAATGTTGGCGTATTGCGGCGGATACTCCGGAGCGAACTCGGTGGCCACCTCCCCTTCCGGACTGATCAGCGCCAGGTACTCGCCGTTGGCGTTCAGGCTGAAGTTGGTGTGAAGTTGCCGGCCCGGCAGGGCGCGGTCCTTGCCACTTGCCGCCACGATGAGGTAGCGACCGGAGACGAGGTTCGTGGCGGGGAATACCCATTTGCGCGGCAGATCGATGTCGTCCGTGAGCGACCAGTCGGCGAGGTTCACCGCCCCGGGACCGGGGTTGTGCAACTCGATCCAGTCCACGGTCTCCAGATCCTCATCCCGCCAGACGCCGTCGTTCGAGGCGACGAACTCGCTGATGACCGGTTGCGCCTGGGCCGAGCCCAGGACCAGGGCCGCGAGGCAGCTCGCCAGGACGTTGTTGTGATGCCGCAAATGTGACATTTCGGTGAATTAAAGCAGGTTGTGGGCCAGGATGGAACAAGGGACGAAAAACCTTGGTCATTCGGCGGGGGTGGCCTATCACCGGGTTCCGCGCGCCAGGCGTGGATCCTTCGCGGTGATTGTGAAAAGATGACAAAACGCAACCCACAGACCTTGATTCCGGTGCCCGCTGCGGCGTCGCCGCCGGCCTTTCGCTCGTACGGCCGGACCGATTTGCGACGCCTGCCCCAGCTCAAACAACTCTCCCGGGACCGCCTTCAGGCAATGGACATCGTGGCCCGGGTGCTGCCCTTCAAGGTCAATAATTACGTGGTCGAGAACCTCATCGACTGGACCCGGGCGCTGGACGACCCCATCTTCCGGCTCACCTTTCCTCAACCCGGGATGCTTCGGACAGATCACTTCAATGAGGTGGCCGGCGCGGTCCGGAGCGGGGATCGCGAGCACCTGCTGGCGACCATCCACGCGGTCCGCGAGGAGTTGAACCCCCACCCCGCCGGGCAGAAGGATCAGAATGTGCCGCAGTTGTCGGACGGCACGCCGCTGCCCGGCATGCAGCACAAGTACACGCAGACCGTGTTGTTCTTCCCCAGCCAGGGTCAGACCTGCCACGCGTATTGCACCTTCTGTTTCCGCTGGCCCCAGTTTGTGGCGATCAAGAGCGGCCGGTTTGCCATGCGCGAGGCCACGCTGCTCATCCGGTATTTGCGCGAACATCCGGAGGTGACCGACTTGCTGATCACGGGCGGCGATCCCCTGATCATGCGGGCGAAGATTCTCTCCGCCTACGTGGACGCCGTGCTCAAGGCGGATTTGCCGGGGTTGCAGACGATTCGCATCGGCACCAAGGCGCTTAGTTACTGGCCTCACCGGTTCGTGTCGGACCCCGACACCCCCGAGTTGCTGCAGATGATGCGTCGCGTCACCGAACGGGGTCTCCACCTCGCGCTGATGGCGCATGTCAACCACGTGAACGAACTCCAAACCGGGGTGGCCGAACAGGCCCTCCGGAACATCCGGGCCACCGGTGCCGAGGTGCGCTCCCAGTCGCCCCTCATGCGACGGATCAACGACGCGCCCGAGGACTGGACCACGCTCTGGCAACGCCAGGTGCGCCTGGGCATGGTGCCCTACTACATGTTCCTGGCGCGGGACACCGGAGCCCAGCACCATTTTGCCGTGCCCCTGGTCCGCGCCTGGGAGATCTACTCCGAAGCCATCCGCAAGACGAGTGGCCTGGCCCGGACGGCGCGGGGGCCCAGCATGTCGTCCGCGCCCGGGAAGATCGAGATTTCCGGTGTGGCCCGGGTCCGGGACCAGCGGGTGCTCGTGTTGCGGATGCTTCAGGGGCGAAACCCCGATTGGGCCTACCGGCCGTTCTTCGCCGAATACGACGAGCGGGCACTGTGGCTGGATGACCTCCGGCCCGCCTTTGGTGAACGCGAGTTCTTCTTCGAGCGTGAGGCGGTCGCGGCCGGCGACGAGGGCGACGAGTTCGAGGCGGTTGCAGCCGCCTGATTGGGAACCTGGCGCGGCCGACCACCCATACGGTGGGAAGCCGGGCGACCTGTTCCGAAGCCGGCTCTGAGCGGTGTCTATTCAGTGATCACAGAAGGAAACGAAGGCTGGACGGAGGCAAAGAGACTCCACGGAGGTCAAGCGCCGGTCATCATTCAGTGGAATGGCGGCGCGTCCGACAATGATCCCGCGAGCGTCTGCCTCTCTTCGTTCTCTTCGGTTCCTTCTGTAGGGAGTTGAATTGTCACGGCTGAGGTGGAGTCCGGGGCTTGTCGCCGGCAGTTGGATGGGGGCATTCTGTGCGGGTGAAGCTCCGAGCAATGGTCCTCCTGGCAACCGGCCTGGCCGGCGTGGGCCTGGGCCCGGACGCGTTCACCGCGGCCGCTGCGGAGCGACCGAACGTGGTGGTGATCCTGGCGGATGATCAGGGTTGGGGCGATTTGAGTGTCCATGGCAACCCCAACCTTGCCACGCCGAACATCGATTCGTTGGCCCGCGACGGCGCGTTGCTGGAGCACTTCTACGTGTGCCCGGTTTGTTCACCCACCCGGGCGGAATTCCTGACCGGGCGCTATCATCCCCGGGGTGGCGTCTTCAGCACATCGGCGGGAGGCGAACGCCTGGATCTCGACGAACGCACTGTGGCCGAAGCCTTTCAGGCGGCGGGCTACGCCACGGGCGCTTTCGGCAAGTGGCACAACGGTTCGCAGGGGCCCTATCATCCGAATGCCCGCGGGTTCGAGGAGTTCTACGGCTTCACTTCCGGTCACTGGGGCCATTACTTCAGCCCGATGCTCGAGCACAATGGCGAGATCGTCACGGGTCACGGTTACCTCGCGGACGACCTCACCGAGCACGCGCTGGCGTTCATCCAGGCGAACGGCGGCAAACGGCCGTTTTTCGTCTATCTGCCCTTCAACATCCCGCACAGCCCGATGCAGGTGCCGGAACGGTTCTACGCCCGGTTTGCCGACGCTCCCGTGACGGCGCGGAACCGTAATCCGGACCAGGAGGACGTGGCGTTCACCCGGGCGGCCCTGGCGATGTGCGAGAACATCGACTGGAACGTCGGGCGCGTGCTGGGGAAGATCAGGGACCTCGGAATCGAGCGGGACACCATCGTCATCTACTTCAGTGACAACGGGCCGAACAGTTGGCGCTGGAATGGTGGGATGAAGGGGCGCAAAGGCTCGACCGACGAGGGTGGCGTGCGATCTCCCTTTCTCATTCGCTGGCCGGGGCGGATTACTCCGGGACGGCGCATTGCCGGGATTGCCGGGGCGATTGATCTGCTGCCCACGCTGACCGGGCTTGCCGGCATTTCGCGGGTTGGAAGTGCTCCGCTGGACGGCCTAAGCTTGGAGCCCATCCTGTTCGGGGAACCGGCGCCGGTCCTGGCCGACCGCATGATCTTCTCGCACTGGAACGGAAACGTGAGCGTGCGTACGCAGCGCCATCGACTGGATGCGCGGGGTGCTCTTTTTGACATGGAAGCTGATCCGGGGCAGATGCGTGACGTGGCCGGGGAACACCCGGAAATGGCGGGGAGGCTGCGAGCGGCGGTGGCGCAGTGGAAAGCGGATCTGCTGCCCGGCCTGCGTGACGACCATCGGCCGTTTCCGGTGGGGCATCCGGTGCCCGGGATCACCCAGTTGCCTGCTCGCGACGCGAAGTTCACGGACGGTGTGAAGCGGAGCAACCGTTTTCCCAACTGCTCCTACCTGACGAATTGGACCAGCCCGCAGGACCGCATCCGTTTCGATGTCGAGGTGCTCCAGGCCGGACGCTACGAAGCGGTGCTCTACTACGCCTGTCCTCCGGCGGATGTCGGTTCGACTCTCGAGTTGAGTTTCGGCGATGCCCGTGTGAGGGGTGTGCTGGATGCAGCGAATGATCCTCCGCTGGTCGGTGCCGAACAGGACCGGGTGCCGCGCGGCGAGTCCTACGTGAAGGACTTCAAGCCGTGGCGACTTGGCGAACTCCTCCTGCCGGTCGGCCGGGGGGAACTGGCCCTCCGGGCAGTTGCGGTGCCGGGACAACAGGTCATGGAATTCCGCCTGTTGAGCCTGCGATTGCTTCCATGAGGGGGGCGGGACTTGGGATTTGAGATTTGAGATCTGAGATTTCAGATTTGAGCGATCGATGGCCTTGTGGCCGATGCAACATGAAAACGAAGTTCGATATCCCAACGGCCTGCTTGCGGGCCGATTCCGAAGTGACTCCTGCCGCGTCCCCGCGGCGCGACGGTTTGGCACGCGGTTCGACGGCCCTTGGGGGCATTCGCCGTAGTTTCTGTGGGGGCGTGCTGGCGGGGTTGGTGGCGTTGAGTGGGGCGGGCGGAGTCTGGGCCGCCGGGGCGTCGCGACCCAACGTCCTGTTCATTCTGGCCGACGATCTGGGATACTCGGACCTCGGCTGTTACGGCGGCGAAATCGAGACGCCAAATCTGGACGGGTTGGCCTCGGAAGGTCTGCGTTTCACCCAGTTCTACAACACGGCGCGTTGCTGGCCCTCGCGGGCGGTCGTGATGACGGGGTACTACGCCCAGATGGTGCGGCGCGATCATCTGCCGGGGTTGCCCGGTGGTGGGGGTGGCAAACGCCCTGCTTGGGCGCCCCTCTTGCCCGAGTTGCTCAAGCCGGCCGGGTATCGGGCCTACCACTCGGGAAAATGGCACATTGATGGTCCCCGGCTCGGGGCGGGTTTCGACCGCTCCTACAGCATCGAGGATCATGACCGCTTCTTCAGTCCCAAGCGCCATCTGCTCGATGACAAACCCCTGCCGGCGGTCGAGCGCGACAGCGGGTTCTACCTCACCACTCACATCGCGGATCACGCCGTCGAATGCCTGAAGGAACACCAGTCGAAGTACCCGGACCGCCCCTTCTTCCACTACCTCTGCTTCACTTCCCCGCACTTTCCACTGCAGGCATTGCCGGAAGACATCGCGAAGTACCGCGACCGCTATCTGTCGGGGTGGAATGAAATTCAGCAGGGGCGCTACGCCCGGCAGCGGGGAATGGGGCTGATCAGCAGCCAACTGCCGCCGATGGAGCGCGAGGTGGGACCGCCGTACGATTTTCCCAAGGCCTTCGAGGTGCTCGGCACGGGCGAGACCAATCGCCCGGTGGCCTGGAGCGAACTCAGCGACGAGCAGCGTCGTTTTCAGGCCACCAAAATGGCCATTCACGCCGCCATGGTCGACCGCATGGACCGGGAAATCGGCCGGGTCTTCCAACAATTGAAGGCCATGGGGGCCTGGGACAACACCCTCGTGTTCTTTTGCTCCGACAACGGGGCGAGCGCGGAGATCATGGTCCGGGGTGACGGTCACGATCCGGCGGCGCCAATGGGGTCGGCCGGCAGCTATCTCTGCCTGGGGCCCGGCTGGTCGAGTATGGCGAACACTCCCTTCCGGAGGCACAAGACCTGGGTTCACGAGGGGGGAATCTCCACCCCGCTGATTGTCCACTGGCCCGAGGGTTTCGGGGGACGGGGGGAGTGGCGTCGTACCCCGGCGCACCTGATCGACATCGTGCCTACGGTGCTTGAGGTGGCCGGGGTGGAACTGCCCACCGAATGGCACGGCGTGGCGGTGCCGCCCAAGCCCGGTCGAAGCCTGCTTTCGGTTCTGCGGGCCGATGGAGCCCCTCTCCACGACGAGATTTGGTGGGCGCATGAAGGCAACCGGGCCATTCGGGTGGGGGATTGGAAGCTCGTGGCGGCCGGCGCGGAAGCGCCGTGGGAACTGTACGACCTGAGCCGGGACCGGGGTGAAATCGTGAACCGGGCGGGGGAGTTTCCTGGCCAGGTCCGCGAACTGGCAGCCCGTTGGCAGAGGCAGGCGGACTGGATTCGGCAAGTGGCTCTGGGCACGACAGGAGGAGGGGGCGAGAAGTGACTCGCGGCTCCGGGGGCGACATCGTGGCGAGGCCTCTTCCGCGATCCGCAAGGGTGTCGGGTTCTTTTCTCGTGACTGGGGGTGAGGGCAGTGAGTGGGTGCAAGTGGTTTATGTGTGGCTTTTTATGAAGAGTCTTGGGCGTTCGGTGCAGGGGAGGAGGGTAGTTTCTTGAACTTTTTTTTGTCCTGCGCTTGACAGGATAGGGGAAGTCTGGTTTCTTCTGCGCACGGTTTACGACGAAAGATTTGCGGGCAACACAGTTTGGAGTTTGATCTTTGACCGCCCGAGACACTTTCCAAGTCTGGCTCAGTACCGGTTGGGCTTGGAACATCCCCGTAATCCTACAGTAGTACTCTAGAAAACTCCTCCGGGCTTGGGAGCCACCCTCTGGCTCCGGGCCCGGATTTTTTTCTGTACCGGTGTCTACCGGGGGGGGAGTTCGATTCCTGATGGGGCCAGTGGAGCGGCAAGGAAGCCGTCACAAACGGGAAACCTGAATGCCCTCGCTCAGCCCGCCGGCAGGGTCAGGATGGGAGCCCGCCCGGCCTCGCCACCGGATTTCAGCGAAAGCAGGAAGTGCAGGAGGTTGAACGTGGTTTTCGATCTGAGGCAGGGTCTGTTCCGGAGTGCGGAACACCTGCAGGCTGAGCCAGCCTGCTTGTTGGGCTTGCCGGAGTACGGCTGCCAGGCGGTGGAACTCCTCGAATACCGGGGCCTCGGCCGGGGTTGGGCCGGAGGCGCTGGGGGCGTTTAGCGCAGGCGCACCAGGTTCAGCAGCATCTGTTCGTCCGCGGAATCCACGATTCCCTGGTTGTAGTTCGCGCGATCCGGTCTGATGGCAGCGGGTCCCATCCGGGTCGCGGAACCGGTGAGGGTGGCGCCCGCAAGCAGGGCGCAGACGGTCATTCTGGGCAGCCGGTTTATCATGCAGGACGGGCAGGTTCGGTGGTTTCCCTGTTCTGGCTGGCGGCGTGAGGGGAACCCTTGGGCGGGTAATCCAGCCGGCCGTCGATCTGCCGGAGTTCCTCCGACGGAAAGTCGGGGAAGGGCAGCCGCGAGTCCTCCCGCCAGGCGGCCACGGCCTGTTCCGCCTGTTTCGTCAGGTCGGCATCGATCCCGGCATCGCGCGCCAGGTAGTTGACCTGCGATGGGAAGGCGAATCCGGTGCCGGACCGCAGCACGAGCTGCATCACCCGCAGGTAGACATCCTCGCGGACCGCCAGGTAGTCGTTGTAATCGCGCGTCAAAACGTAGGCGAACATCTCCACGTCGAGCGAATGGGCGCCGAAGCCCACGAAACGGACGCGGGCGGGGTCGGGGTGGATTCGCGGATGTCCGACCAGCAGGCGTCGCAGTTCCGCAAGGACGAAGCGCAACTGGTCGGCGGTGGTCTCGTAACGGAGTTGCAGCGTGGTGCGCAGCAGGACGCGATCTCGTTTGGCGAAGTTCTCGAGTTGCAGGTTGGCGAACTCTGAATTCGCGATGGTCACCACCGTTCGGTCCAGGGACCGAATCCGCGTGGAGCGCAGACCGATCTGTTCCACGGTTCCGATCTTGTCGCCGTAGCGGCAGAAGTCGCCCACGCTGAGGGGGTCGTCGGCAAAGAGGGTGAAGCCGGCGATCATGTTCTGCAACGTGGGTTGGGCCGCCAGGGCGAAGGCGAGGCCGCCGATGCCCAGGCCGGCCAGGACGCCCGAGTAGGGGATGGACCACACCCCTGCCAGAAGCAGCGCGCCCACCACGATCACCACGATGCGCAGGATGCCGAAAGTCAGCGAGGTGAGAACCGCCCGGTGTCCGCTGGTGCCGACGGTTCGACTGCTGAAGTCTGCGGCCACCCCCACACCCCGGTAGATCAGCCACACGGCGCTGGCGATCGCCAGCGTGCCGGCCACGCTCCGGAAAGGGCCCGCCACCACCTCGGGAAGGCCAAGCATGCCGATCTTGAGATACCAGAGGAAGCCCGCGAAGGTGGACCGCAGCGGCCAGGTCACCATCAATTGCTGCCGACGCGTCGAGAAGGCGGTGGGGGCCCCCTTCCGGCGGCGCAGCGTCCACAGGATGAGTCCGCTCACCGCCATTGCCAGTGAAAGGCTGGTCAACAGGAAGACGGCCAGTGCCAGCCACTGCCAGAGTTCCATCGGGCCCAGCGGATGCAGCAGCGCGGGGACGCTTCCCCGGACCTCCCGACGGACTGCGAAGTAGCTCGAGGCATCCTCGGCCCCGGGCGCCCCCCGTTCCGCGGGCATGTCCTCGATGGCGGCGTAGAGCGCCCGGATGTGGTGCAACGTGTCCGCGGTGAACCGCCACTCGGCCGGTCCGTCCTCCCGGGCGAAAGGGGCGATCATGATGTTGCCCTGCTGGTGCCGGAAATGCACGTAGGCTTCGTGCTGATCGGGGTCGTTGGGAATCTCCTGGTAAAGCACCGTCCCCACCCGATCGAGCACTTCCTTGAGATAGAAGGCCATCAGCGTGGCGTCCTCCTCCTTGGTCATGGTCGGAAAGCCCTGCAGGTCCAGCGTCCGGAGCACATTCGCCCGGCCGCCCCGTTCAAAGCGTCCCATTTCCTCGAGAAACGTGCGTAGCGTGTCCCGCGGATTGCGCAGCAGCAGGTGTTCCTGTTCGGTGGGGGGCCCTCCGCCGCGCCGGGCATAAAGTCGACCGAGAACCTCGTCCAATCCGGCTTGTGGCGTGGGGTCGATCAGCCAGTCGGAGCCCTTCCTGACGAACCGCAGGTCAAAGGTGTTGGTGGTACCCGCCTGGGGCAGCGTGATCACCACGGACGATTCGGTCACCAGCCCGAGTTCGGAAGCCACGGAGATTCCCCAGATTCGAAAGGTCATTTGATCCAGCACCCGGAACAACTTCCGCGCGTAATCGATCCTCTCCTGTGGCAGCAGGGGCCCGTCAGCCAGCTTGCGGGAGCGCAGGGGGGAGAAGTCAATCGTGTCCAGCGCCGGTTGGATGTGCTCGATGAATCCCCCCCGGGCGGCGTTGGCGGAAATCAGGAACGATCGCAGGGTTTCGCGGGGGGAGGAAAGTACCGCCGGGTTGGTCAGGAAATCCGCGAGGTTCGACAGGCGCCGGCCGGTCCACCATTCCCCGCTCTCGAACCGGCCCATGAACGTGGTGCCGTCAGGCGACATCACGAAGAAGAACCCCCCCGTCCGTCCGCTCGCCTCCTCCCAACGACCATTGAACTGGCGTCCGGTCACGGACCCCCGGACCGTGCCGTCATAGAGCGGGTATTCGCCCGTCACCTGATCACCGGCCTGTCGAAGCCGGAGGATGGCCGCTCCGGTGCGCCACTGGGTCTGCCAGGTGCCGGTCCAGTCGGCGCCGGTGTCCTGCCCGCAGAGCAAAGGGCCCCCGGGCCAGAACACCGCCAGGAGGACGAACCCGATCAGGAACCGTTGCCCGCGTTGTCGTGCTCGCGTCACGCCGCGCAGCCTAACTCGTTGAATTCCTCCCGCAAGCCGGAGCTCCCCTGTGAACCGCTGTGCGACCACTCTTCTGCTGGCCCAGCCCGACCAACCGGCACACCGCAAAATTGGCGTGCTCTTGTGGGTGGCGGATTCTAGACTGGGTTCACGCGCAACCCGGAGATATGGGGGAAGGGGAGCCATCCGGCTGGCCGCCCGGGAGCCGGAACGGGCGCTCCGGGAATCTCCCTGGAAAAGGCATGACCAAAGCACGCATCGACGTTGTTGAGGAGGGGGGCATCGGGTCCGGTGTAGCCTGCTTCGCCGGAGGCTTGCCCCCGGAATGGTCCTGGTGATGGCCCGGTTGCTCTCACGCCTTGCCGAAGCCATGCCGTCCCTGCGGTGGCATCGCTGGGCGTGCGTTCTGGGCCTGGGTGGGGTTTTGCTGCCAGCCGGGCAAGGTGGGGCGGCGGACAGCGGATTGGGGGGGGACGGCCGCTCCTCCGGCGGGTCTGCCATGCCGCCCGGGATCCCGCAGATCCGGGTGGGGGTGCGGGAACGTCCGCCGGTGGTCGTGGCCGGAGACCGGCCTGAGGAGTGGGGGGGGCTGGGGCTGGATGTTCTCCGTTTGCTCGGGGCGAGGTTGGGGATGTCGCTCCAGATCCTGCCCTTCCGGTCCCGATCCGAGCTGCTCGATGCCGCGCGCAATCGTGAGGTGGATCTGCTGTTGACCGTGGATGACCGGCCGGATCGGCGCAGCTATCTGGATTTTTCCCCGCCATACTACGAACGCCGGCAGGTGGTGGTGACCCGTGGGGGTGATGTCCCCGGCTCTGATGGTCTGGGAGGATTCGCGGGGCGCCGGGTGGCGGTGGCACCCTCTGTGAGCAACCTGACCGCGCTCAGGGAGGCTTATCCGGAAATCCGGTTTCACCTTGTCCCAAGCGAAACGGCCGCCCTTGAGCAGACCGCCACGGGGGACCACGCCGCCGCCCTGCTCGAATTCACGGAGGGCGATTCTTCCCGGCCCGGGATACTCCCGAAAGGGCTTGTGGTTGCCGGGGAGACCCCATTCACGATCCGCTGCAGCTTTGCTTCGCGGAATGACTGGCCGGAGTTTTCCCGGCGGCTGCGACAGGCGCTGGAGGATCTGACGCCGGCGGAGGTCAGCGGTTTGCGGGCGCCCTATCTTGATGCTTCGCCGCGGGGGTTCAAGGCGTGGCTTCGGGACTGGCGGGTGGGGCTGGGCCTGGGGGTCCTCGCGGTGGCGGGGTTGGGGATTCGGTTCCGCCGGCGGTTGGTCCTCTATTTCGCCGGTTCCGTCCGGCGGAACCTGGTGCTGGTGGTGCTGGCGGGCATGACGCCGGCCCTGGCCATCACCCTCTTCCTCGGCGAGGAGCACCGGGGCGCGCTGGTTCACACCGGCGAACGGGCGGCGGTGGACCTGGTGGATCGGACCGCCGACAAGCTCCTGCGGGTGGCGCAACACATCGACGTCATCCTGGAGACGACGGGAAGAAACCCCGGTCTGGAGGCAGTCGGGCGGACGGAGTTCGTCACCCGAGCCGGTCACTTGCTGGAGTCCATGAAGATGCTGGACATGTTCGTGTTCGATTCCAGCGGCGAGGTCGTGGCGGCGGGAAAGCCCGGGGTGGCAGGCGCCAATGTCTCGAAGAGCGCCTATTTCCGTGAGGCGATGCGCACCCGCGGGGCGGTCGTTGGGGAGGCGGTCATGAGCACCACCTACGGATACCCGATGCTGCACTTCGCCCGGCCGCTGCCCGGTCCCGCCGATGGCGCTCCCTGGTTTGTCTCCAAGGTCGTGCAACTCGACACCCTGGGCCTGGAATTCGACGCCGCAAAGGCTCCGGAAGGCGCTCGAATCACGGTGGTGGATCGCGAGGAAGTGCGGCTCTATGAACACCCGCCCCGGGAGTCAGGCGGCTTGTCCGGGGTGCCTTTGGGCCCCGAATATGCCGGGACCCCGCACGGTTCGGTGGACCGCCGGGTGGCTTTGAGGCTGATCACGGAGGGTGCACCGCGGGTGATCGCGCAGAGGTCGCTCGACCTGCCCGCCAGCGGGGAGCCTTACATTTCCGTGATCGCGGAGGTGCCCCTGGGTCCCCTGCAGGACGCGTCTGCCGCGTTTGAGCGGCGCAACCTGCTGGCGTTGTTTTGCGGGCTGTTGCTGGGGTTGCTGATCGCGATCCCTCTGGGAAATTCCCTCATGGCGACAGTCCTGGATCGCATCGGGTTGGCGACCCGCAGAATCGGCCGGGGCGAGTTGGGAGCGCGGGTCGGGGTGCCGGCCACGCAAAAGGGGGATCTGGCTGCGCTGGGCCGTGCCATCGACAAGATGGCGGAGAGCCTCGATCAGGAGGAAGCGAAACGTGCCTTGATGGTGCAGGCCCTGCAGGCATCGTTGGAGGAGAAGACCTCCCTCCTCAAGGAGGTGCATCACCGGGTCAAGAACAACCTGCAGATTGTCAGCAGTCTGGTGAGCCTGCAGGCGGGGAAGTTCACCGATCCGAAAGTCCGGGCGGCCCTCGCCGAAACCCGGGACCGCGTCCGAGGCATGGCCCTGTTGCACGAGACGCTGTATCGGGCCGAGTCCTTCGCCCGCCTGAACTTCACCGCTTATGTGAAGCGACTCTGCGACGAAATTGCCAAAGTCGCCAACCCGGGAACGATGGCCCGGGTGCTCATCGAGACCGATTTGGAGGAGGTCGCCCTGGAACTGGAACAAGCGGTGCCCTGTGGGTTGCTTCTCAATGAGTTGGTGACCAATGCCCTGAAACACGCCTTTCCCGGCGATCGGACGGGCCGGCTCCGGGTCTCCTTGCAGCGGGTTCCCGCAGCGGATTCCGGGAGCGTCGGTTCCCCCTGCCTTCGGCTTGGGGTCGGCGACGATGGGGTTGGCCTTCCCGTGGGATTTGACATTCGCAGGACCTCCTCGCTGGGCATGCGGCTCGTGGCCACACTGACGGATCAGTTGGGAGGGGACTGGAAGGTGCATTCCGCGACCGTCGGGGTCCTGCACGAGATCACGTTCACTCCCAAACCCGGGAAGCCTGCGCCACCGGTTGGCCGGAATCCGGATCGCGGCCCCGACGCCCCCTCCAGCGACTTCGAAAGGGCCTGACCAAGGCGCGGCTCGCGGTGGTCGAGGTAATGGGCCTCGTTTCCCTCGACATCCATCCGCGTCTCGAACAGCCTTGGGGGGAGGTGACAGCAAGTCATGAACCCGCAGGCCGCACAATGGATGGACCCGTGCGGCAAATGAAACGACCCACCCCGGGCCCTCTCCCATTCTTGATGGGCTCGGCTCTTGTGGTTGTGAGCACCGCAAGCATGCTCATGGCCTCCGGGGGAGGCACCACGCGCGATATCATCGACCCGAGCCGGATGACGCGGCCGGTGGACGCGAAGCAGTTGGTCGGGGAAGGCGGTTACGACCTTGTCCCCGAGGGCGACGCCCCGTGTCGATGGCGTTTCGAGGCAGGTGTGCTGACCGCCTCACCCGCGTGGGACAGCCTGATCACGCGGGAGTCGTACCGCGATTTCCGGATGCACGTCGAGTTCAACGTCAATGACGACCCCGCTGCGGAGCCCGAGATGAACGGCAATTCGGGCGTGTATCTCCAGCGGCGGTACGAGGTGCAGATTCTCAACTCGTTCGGGGTTTCGGAGGCGGACTACACGACCTCGGGTTGCGGCAGCCTCTATCGGATGAGAAGGCCTGACCGGTTGGTGAACAAGCCCGCCGGGGAGTGGCAGAACTTCGACATCGCGTTTCGGGCGGCGCGGTTTGACGGGGACCGGAAGACCGAGAACGCCCGGATCACGGTCTACCAGAACGGCGAGTTGATCCACGATGATGTGCCCATTCCCCGACCCACCGGCGCCGGGAGGAAGGAGGGTCCCGACCCACAACCGGTCAAGCTGCAGGGCCATCACAATCCGGTCCGGTTCCGGAACGTCTGGATCCAGGTGCTTGACTTGGAAGGTGGAGGGGACGGTTCCGCCGACTTTGCCAGCCGCTTCGCGAACCCGCCGGCCGGGTCGCGCATCCTGAAGATCATTCACGGTTGGCCGGATGCGGCGGAGGCTCAGGACGCCTGGATTCGCCGATTCACAGCGCAGGGTTTCGGGGGGGTGGTCTGCAACGTGTCGTTTGATCAATACCTCGAGAGCGACGCGCACTGGCAGCAGTTCATCCGGGCGGTGCGGGCGGCGCGCGAGGCCGGTTTCGTCCTTTGGTTGTATGACGAACGCGGGTACCCGTCCGGGAATGCCGGAGGCCTGGTGCTGCAGGAACATCCGGAATGGGAGGCGCGTGGTTTGCTGGTGTCCGATTGCGAATCGGGCGGTGGCGCGGTGGAACTTGCGGTTCCGCCGGGAAGGCTCGTGCTGGCGGGGGCCTGGCCGGTGGTCGATGGACGGATCGGCCTCAGCGGGTTCCAGGATCTGCAGGACCGGATTCGGGAGGGCCGGCTTTGCTGGCAGGCGCCCCCCGGTTCATGGCGGGTCATGATCTTCTCCGAGGACCGGCTCTACGAGGGCACGCACGCCGACGGCAACCTGGCGAAGAAGATGCCCTATGTGAATCTGCTTCAGCCCGAACCGATCAAGCGGTTCATCGAGTTGACCCACGATCGGTACGCCGCGCATTTCGGAGGGGATCTGGGAAAGGACTTCGTGGCGACGTTCACGGACGAACCCTCCCTGATGAGCTGTTTTCTGAAGCCGATGCCCTGGCGGCCGCTGCCGTGGTCGGCGAATCTACCCGGCGAATTCAAGCAACGGCGGGGTCGGCCGCTGGCCCACGCGATGCTACCGGCGTTGGTGGCGGATGCGGGCCCGGCCGGGACGAAGTTCCGTTACGACTTCTGGCAGACCGTGGGGGAACTCGTTTCGGAGAGTTACTTCGGCCAGATCCAGGAGCGCTGTGAGCACTGGAACATCCCATCCGGCGGGCATCTCCTGATGGAGGAGGGCCTGGTGACCCACGTTCCGTTCTACGGCGATTTCTTTCGGTGCATTCGTCGGTTGGGGGCGCCCAGCATTGATTGCCTGACCAGTGTGCCCCCCGAGGTGCCGTGGTACATCGCGCGGTTGCTGGCGAGCGCGGCGGAACTGGAAGGCCGGCGGATCGTGATGTCCGAGACCTCCGATCATGGCCAGGTCTATCGACCGGCGGGGGACGCGCGGCCCAAACGGGTGGTGACGGAGGCCGAGATTCGAGGGACCTGCAACCGGCTCTTCGTCGGCGGGGTCAACACGATCACCAGCTACTTCAGTTTCAACGGTCTGGATGACGCGGCCCTGGGCCGGCTGAACGAATGGGTGGGGCGCTGCGCCACGTTGCTCACCGGCGGACATCAGGTTGCCGATGTGGCCGTGGTCTATCCGATCGAGACGCTGTGGACGAAGTTTACCCCCGCGCGTCTGTGGGCGAACGATTCCGTGGCCGCCGCGAAAGTGGAGGCCGTCTATCGCGCCGTGGCGGAAGGCCTGTTTGGCTCCCAGCGCGACTTCACGTTTGTGGACAGCCGGACGTTGGCCGGGGCGAGGGTGGAGGGCGATGCGCTGGTTCACGGGGATCTTCGCTGGCGGGTGGTGGTGTTGCCGGCGGTGGACACGCTGCCCCTGGCAGCTTGGGAGAATGCAGCGCGGTTCGTGCGAAGCGGCGGGGTGTTGATCGCGTTGGGCGCCCGGCCCATGAACAGTGAATCGGAGTTTCCGTCGGGCCGGGTCCAGGCGCTGGCCCGGGAGTTGTTCGGGAAACGCGGGGAGGAACCGCGGGTGGTGGCGAACGACGCCGGCGGCGCCGGCATCCACCTGCCGCTGGGATCTGAAGGGCTGCTGCCGCTGGTGCTGGACGGCGTGCTGGAACGCGACGTCCAGGTGACGGATATCCGGTCGCCCGTTCGCGCCACGCATCGGCGCATCGAGGGCCGTGACGTCTATTTCCTCATCAACGACGGTCCCCGCGCCTGGGAAGGGGAGGTGAAGGTCGCCGCGGGGGGGCGGGGTGAGCGGTGGGATCCCGCGATGCCTGAGGTCGCGGCAGTGGACCTCGATTCGCGCGTGACTCTGCGCCTGGAACCGTATGGCGCCGTGGGATTGCGGTTTCCCGAGGCGCGCCTTCCAGCAAGGCATGCGGCGCGGTCCGGGGCCCTGCCCAATCTCGTCCTGTCAACCACCCCCGTCGTGGCCCCTATTGTGTCTTGTGGGGAGTTCGTCCGATCGAACCTGGCGCCAGATGCCAGGTATGAGACGGACGCCCAACCCGCCTGGCACGCTTCCGCCACGCTGACCAAGGGACAGGTGGACACGTTCCTTTTCGTGCGCTTCGTCCAGTCGACGCCGGTGGACCTGTCGGCGGCGGATTGTCTTGTCATCGACACCTGGGTGCCGTCGGGACAGGCGACGCCGACGCAGATCCTGGTCATTGTTCAGGAACAGGGTGGGGGCGATTTTCTTGCCAGCAGTGGTCGGCCGCTTGGGGAGGCGGGACATGTAAGGGTGTTTCTGCCGTTCAGCCGGCTGCAACCGGCCGGGTGGTCCCAGGACGCGGACGGTGTCTTGGACCGCTCGCGGGTGGCCGATATCCGGGTCGGATGGGGCGGCTACTTGGGGACCGAGGGCGAGAAGGTTGAGTTCGGTGTGGCCCTGCCGCAGGTGGGGAGCATCGCCCGGCCCGCCAGGTGAACCGGACGGGCTTCAGTGCACTTCCATAGGTTCCGTAGCCGCGGACGTCAGTCGGCGCATTTGGGTTGCCTCCCGGATCGACATCCACCGGCTGACGTCAGTGGTTGAGGCCTTGCTGGAAATGCCTCAGCCCGGCCAGGCCGGCTGCAAGCGGGTGACGATGGTTTCCAACGCGTGCTGATCCTTCGCATCGAACGCGGCCGGTTGGTCCGAATCGATGTCGAGCACGGCGCGCACCGTGCCGCGGCCGTCCCGCACCGGTACGACGATTTCCGATCGCGTGCTCCCCGAGCAGGCGATGTGGTACGGCAGGGCGTGGACGTCCGGCACCAACTGGGTCCGGCCTTCCCGCGCGCACTTTCCGCAAACGCCCCGCTCGAAGGGAATCGTGAGGCAACCGTGTCCGCCCTGGTACGGGCCGATCTTCAGCAGACCCGGCGCGACCACCCGATAGAAGCCGGTCCAGTGAAAGTCGGCGAAGGCGTGGTGCAGTTCGCTCACGATCGTCGCCATCAAGGCGATCTCATCCGTCTCACCCGCCAGCAGGGGATCGAGCCGTTGGTTGAGGTTGCGGTAACGTTCGGACTTGGACTCTGACGGAGGCATGAGCGGCAGGGGGGGATGGGGGATGGGAGGTGGGAGATAGGGAATAGGAGATAGGAAATAGGAGATGGGAGATGGGAGATGGGGGATGGGAGATGGGATTGGAGCCTGCAACGGGTGAGACTCGGTGGTCTGCGGGCTTCAGGGGGTCGGGGGTTCGCGGAGGCTTTGGAACCAGTCAAGAGCCGACCGCAGGCTGGGTTCGACGCAGCCGCTGTGATTGGCGCCAGGGACCGGGTTGATCATCTCGACCTGGGTGGCGCCCTGCGAGAGGAAGCTCTCGTAGGCCACGACGGTATTGGCGAAGGGCACGTCCTGGTCGCCGCTGCAGTGGTAAAGTCGGAGCGGTGAGTACGGTTTCCAGTCGATCAGACTGTTGTGCCGGAGCGCCACACGCACGGGATGGTTGGGGTCGTTGCGAAGGGCGTTGGCCAGCGTGGGCTGAAGGATGTCCAGCACGCGGGCCGGCATGGCGGCGTTGATCTGTCCTCCGGTGTGGGTGCCGTCCAGGAGAGGGGGCAGGGTGGTGTCATAGGGCGCCTGCAGCAGATCGGCGAGGTTGTCGGCAAAGTGGTAGGTGGCCTGGAAACCCGCGAGCAGCAGGGCGAAGTAGTAGGGGTTTGGCTGGGGATCGCCACTGAGCACGGAGTCTGCCGTGACCCCCCCGAGATCGTAGGCGCCCGCCATCGGGGCGGCGGCGGTGACGGTGAATTCGTCGGCGTGAAAGGTTTCCAGGGCGCGGAGCAGCGCCATTGTCGCGTGACCGCCGTGGGAGTAGCCGACCAGGAACAACTGGCCGGACAAGCGGAGGCTTTGGTTGGTGCCGAATTCCCGGCCGGCCCGGAGCATGTCCACGCAGGCGGTGGCCTCCGATTTGGCGTGATGGTAGGGCTGCACCAGCGGGGAAACGCCGAGTCCCAGATAGTCCGGCAGCGCCACGACATACCCGAGGCTGGCAAAGGCCAGGCCAAGGAGGATTTCCCGGTTCCCGTCCTGGGAGGGAGGTTGGGAGGGGGCTTCGGCGCGCGATGCCAGGGTGCCATGCTGGTAGCTGGCGAAGGGCAGCGGCCCCGGGGCGTCCAGGGGAACCACCAGGGCGCCCGAAGCGACGGTGGGATTCCCGAGCGGGTCGATGGTCTCGTAGACCAGTCGCCAGGTCTCCACCCCGTATTCCGGATCGAACTCGATTCCGCCCAACTGCAGCCCCAGCCCAACCTCCTGGGCGGTCAGGCTTCCCATCGACGTGCTTTCGATCAGGCGCCCCCGTTGACCGGGGTCGACGGCAACCAGGCGGTAGAACCTCGAGGTTCCGGCGAGCGGGTCGGAGTCGGTCCAAGTGGTGTCGTCCAGCGGGCCGGGGATGTTCCAGTCCGGGGCCAGCCAGAGGTGTCCGGTGAGGTCGTCGCAGAACTGGGGGAGCACGGGTTGGAGGGTGGCGGTGGGGAAGGACCAGGTGAGTTGCCGGCCCGGTGCCACGCGAAGGGGGGGGGAAAGCACGGGGGCACCGGGGGCAGCCTGGGCCGGCGGCACCAGCGGCAACAGCAGCACCGCGAGACACCGGGCAAAGTGTCGGAGGCAACGGAGGGTGAGGTCACTCACTTGCATGGCGGGGACGATGCCGCTGGTCGGAGCCCGCGGCAAAAGGTTTTTGCCTTCGGACTTCGGGGACGGGCAAGATGAGAGGCCGATGGGTGCATGGCCGTTATGGGTGACGCTGGAAGTCCTGCTGTTCGCAGGGCTGAGCTTCTTCTGCGCCCTGGCGGAGACCTCGCTGTTCATGTTGTCGAAGTGGCGGATCCGGCAGTTGGCGGAGCGCGACGCGAACCGGGGAGAACGGGTGCGGCGGTTGCTGGAGGAACCGCAGGACCTGCTGGCGGCGTTGGTTTTGTGGAACACGGTGGCGTACGCGGGACTCGTGATGGTGGCGGTCTGGTTGATGGTGGACCGGTCGTTGCCGGCGGGTTGGACGGTGCTGGCGACGGTGTTGTTGATCCTGCTGGGGGGCGAGGTGCTGCCGAAGACGCTGGCGTTGCGGGCCCCGGAGTTTTGGGCCCCTCGCACGGTGGTGTTGCTGGAGGCGCTCATGGCACTGAGCCGGCCGGTGCGCCGGTTGGCCCGGAACCTGAACACCCGGATCCTGCGCCGGGTGGCGCCGGCCGCGGTGGCGGCGCCGGCGGAGGTCAGCGACGAGGAATACGCCGAGTTGCTGGACCTGGCCTACCAGGAGGGCATGTTGGGCGAGTCCGAACGGGACCTGATCCTGCAGATTGTGACGCTGGACCGCCGCATGGCGCGGGATGTCATGCGGCCGCGGGCCCAGATGGAGGGGATCGAAGATGACACCCCGGTGGCGCAGATGGTGGTGGAGGCCCGGCGGTTGCGGCATTCGCGGATTCCGCTGTATGACGAAACCCCCGACACCATCGTGGGCATCCTGAACACCCGGCGGCTGTTGATGGACCCGCAGGCGGACTTCACCGAAGTGGTGGAGCTGCCTTCCTTCGTGCCGGACACCATCAACCTGCTGCAGTTGCTCAAGGCCCTTCAGCGCCAGGGGCGGGGCATGGCGGTGGTGCTCGATGAGTACGGATCAACCGCGGGCCTGGTGACGGTGGAGGACATTCTGGGCCCTCTGCTTGGCCCGAAGGCGGTGGCCCGGCAGCGAGGCGCGATGATGGTGCGACAGGTGGGGGAGCGGGCCTGGCGGGTGGGCGGAGCGGTGCGGTTTGAGGACTTTCGACGCTACTGTCCGGAACTGAACGAGGTGCCCGAGGTGGACACCCTGGGGGGAATGCTCTCGACGTTGGTCGGCTTTATTCCGCCTGTCGGTCGGTCCGTGGTTCACGGGCAGGTGCAGCTCACGGCGGTGGCAGTGGACGAACGCCGGGTGAAGGCGCTGGAGGTTCGTGTGCTCGGGCGGAAGGAGGTGGCACGCCGAACATGACTGCGATCCTCCTGTTGCTGGTCCTCGTGCTTTGTCTGGGGGTGTCGTTCGTCCTGTCGGGCATGGAGACGGGGATGCCCGCCTTGAACCGGCTGCGGCTTCGTCACCTGGTGCGGCAGGGGGACAAGTCGGCGCGCCTCCTGCATCGTTACATCCAGCAGCCCGAACGTTTCCTCCTCACGATCCTCGTGGGGAACGCGGTGGCCACCATCGCGGTGATGCTGATATTCGTGCACCTGTTCCGGCAATGGCTGGGCGACCATCTCTGGCTGCAGTTGGCGGGCATGCTGGGAGTGGCCTTCCTGCTCTACGCGTTCGGCGACCTTCTACCCAAGATGCTTTTCCGGCAGGTTCCGACGCGTGCTGTCCTGGCCTGTGCCCGGTTTTACGCCTGGATTCACCGGTTGCTGTCCCCCTTGGTGTGGCTGGCCGGCATGGTGGGGGAGCTGCTGCTCAAGGTGACCGGGGGACGACGGTTCACCGGACGGCTCATTGGCAACCGGGAGGATCTGTGGCGGGTCTTCCAGGAATCCAGCACGGGGTTGACGCGGGATGAACGTTCCATGGTGAACCGTGTGCTTGGCCTCCAGACCCTCACCGTGGGGGCGCTGACCGTGCCCCTGGCGAACGTGACGATTGTCGGGGAGGACACCACCCTGGGGGAGGTGTTTGCACTCTGCCGCGAACACCCGTCCAGCCGGGTGCCGGTCAAGGACATCCAAACCCGGCGGATTTGCGGATATCTGAGTTTGAGTGCCCTGCTTTATGCCGAGGATCTGCCGGCGAACGCCGTGGCGGGAAACCACGTGCAACCGGCGTTGTTTCTCCGGGAGTCCGATCTGGTCGAGACCGCCCTCCAGCAGTTTCGGCGTACGGGTCAACGCTTCGCCATCGTGACCGACCGTTCGGAGAAGGAGGTGGGTGTCTTGACGCTTGAGGACGTGCTCCGGCACATCTTCGGCCGGCTGGAATTGTGAGGAGGCCATGAGTCGCGACGAGATCATTCTGTTGCTGTTGAAGGTCCTGGCGGTGGCTGTGCTGGTTTTCCTGAACGGCTTCTTCGTGGCGGCGGAGTTCGCCTTGGTGAAGATTCGTGACACCCAGCTCGACCCCTTGATCGCCCGGGGGCGTCGGCTGGCGAAGGTGACCCGGCGGGTGTTGGGGAACCTGGATGCCTCCCTGAGTGCCTGCCAGCTGGGGATCACCCTCGCCAGTCTGGCTCTGGGGTGGGTGGGGGAACCGATCTTCAGCGCGCTGCTGCATCCGGTGTGGGGCCTGTTCGGCATGACGGGGAGTGAGTCCGAGCATCTGCGGGAAATGGTGGCGGTGGTGGTGGGTTTCACCGCCATCACGTTCCTGCACATCACGGCGGGGGAGCAGGCCCCCAAGTGGTTTGCGATCCAGCGCCCGTTGCCAGTGGCCCTGTTCGTGGCCCAGCCGCTGGAGTGGTTCCACCGGCTTTCCTACCCGTTCATCTGGGTGTTGAACCGGGCCTCGCTCTGGCTGCTCCACCGGATCGGTCTGGAACCCGCCAGCGAACACGACGGCGGCCATTCCGAGGAGGAACTGCGGTTGCTCCTGGCGACCTCCCGAACGCGCGGCAGCAGTACCACCCTCGGGCGCGAGATCATCCTGAACGCCTTCGACCTGCGGCATCGCATCGTGCGGGACGTGATGCAGCCCCGCCGTGACATCGTGGGGTTTGACACCACCACGCCCGTCGATGAATGCATTCGGGAGGCGGAAAAGACCCGGTTTTCGCGGTTTCCCATCTACCAGGACGATGACGTGGACCGTACCCTTGGCGTGGTGCATGTGAAGGATCTCTACGCCCAACGCCACGCGGTGAAGACGGCCGGTGATCTGCTGCCGTTCGCGCGCAAACTGATCTATCTGCCGGAGACGGCCCGGCTGGAGAAGGCCCTGGAACTTTTTCTCCGGCAAAAGCTCCACCTGGCGGTGGTGGTGGACGAATACGGCAGCACCGAGGGCATGATCACGCTTGAGAACATCCTCGAGGAACTCGTGGGCCAGATTCAGGACGAGTTCGATCAGGAACCACCGCTGGTGGTGCGCCGGGCCGAGGGGGTCTGGGAATTGGACGGGGTCCTCCCGCTGCATGAGTTGTCGGAGCTCGTGGGGGAACCGTTGCAGGAGGAGGGCATTTCGACGGTCAGCGGCCTGGTGACCCACCGGCTGGGCGGGTTCCCGAAGGTGGGGGACAGGCTCCAGCTTTCAGGGTTCGATCTCGAGGTGCTCGAGACCGAGGGACCCCGGCTTACCCGGCTTCAGCTTCAGCGTCGGCCCGCCGGCTCACCGCCGCCAGGCTGATCTGATAGCCGCGCCAGACCAGGAACGCGACGATCAGGCTGGTGCCGATCCCCACCGCCGCCGGCAGCCAGAGGCCCCGGCGCAGGTCGCCCAGGGCAAACCACAGCACGAGCCCCAGCCAGATCAAACCGCCATGCAGGGTCGGAGTGGTCGGAATGGGACGTTTGGGGACCAGGTAGGCGGTGGCGACGGTCAACATGAAAGCCGCGCCCAGAAACCACATTCCCAGACTGCCCCAGGGAATTCCCTGCCAGCTCACCGACGGGGCGCGGGTCCAGGCCCACCATCCGCCGGCCTCCGGGGTTACCGCGAAAGGCTCCAGCACCAGGGCCGCCAGGAACACCAGCAGGCTGGCGGCCAGAAGCAGGTAGTAGCCGTAATAAACCTCCCGCCGCAGGGATCGCAGCATCAGCCGCGCCGCCTCGCGCCCGGAGAGCATCAGGGCCACCCACAGGAAGGGCGCCGTCACAGGCACCAGCCCCAGCACGCGGGGGCCGAGCCGGGAAGTATACTCCAATTCGCCCAAGGGGACCCCCGTCCGGGCCGAAAGGGCGCAGGTCATGAACACCAACCCCAGCAGCACCAAGCCCCCCCCCACCACGTTTTGCACCGGCAGACGCCGGGTCAGCACGATGCAGGCCGCGACCCCCGCGACAACGCAGGTCAACCCCTCGAGCCAGCTCAAGGCGGGCGGCAGCCGGACTCCCGCCAGGGCCACCCCGCCCATGGCCAAACAGAGGGCAAGGGAAGCCATGGTGGCCCGTACCGCCGCCTGGTTGGCCCAGGCGGGCGTAAATGCCCGGCGGGAACGGCGGGTCGGTACAGGCGTGGCGGCAGCTGGGTTCTCAGGCGCCTCGGACATGAGCGCGAGAATAGCGGCCGGCGCCGGGCTTGGGAAGCCGTGATTCTGTGCCGTGATTCTGTGGGGCCACGACACCGAAGTTCCAACCCCCCCCTCTGAAGCCCGGGGGCGTGCGCCCAATTCTGTGGCTGCGGGTCGTCGCGGGACGATCTTGCCGGCTCCGGGCATTTTCGATTGGAGTTCCGGCGACGGCGGCCTAGTCTCGCCGCGGTGTTGGACCGGAACCAGTCTCCGCCCGGCTATCCCGGGCGTTTGATCGCCGTCGAGGGCATCGACGGTTCGGGCAAATCCACCCAGATCTACCTGCTGATGCGGTGGCTGGAACGGCAGAATCTGAAGGTGTTCTTCAGCTCGTGGAACTCCTCCGAACTGGTCAAGAGCGCCACCCGCCGGGCCAAGAACACCAACCTGCTCACCCCGACCACTTTCAGCCTGATCCACGCGACGGATTTTGCCGACCGCTACGAGCGCCAGGTGGTGCCCCTGCTGCGCGCCGGCTACATCGTCCTGTGCGATCGCTATGTGTTCACCGCGTTCGCGCGGGACGTGGTCCGGGGTTGCCCGGCCGAATGGGTGCGAGGAAACTACCGATTCGCCTGCCTGCCGGACCTGACCTTCTTCTTCAAGACCAGCCTGGAGGTGTCGCTCCAGCGGATTCTGGACGGGAAACGGACGTTGAAATACTTCGAGGCCGGGATGGACCTGAAGCTGTCGCCGGACATCGAGGAGAGCTACCGGGTTTTCCAGGGCCGGCTGCTGGAACAATACCTCGCCATGAGCAGCGAGTTTGGTTTTCACGTTATTGACGCCAATCAGTTGGTGGAGTCCCAGCAGGCCGTGGTGCGCCAGATCGTCGCGGACCGTATCCCGCTTGTCGATTATGCCATCTGACCCGTCTACTTCTCCGCGTCGCCGTCGGGCCGCCGGTTCCCGGATCCTGGCCCGGGAAGCGCAGGTGCGCCTGCCGCAGCCCACTCCCAAGCGCTTTTACGGCCACGGCATCCCCGGCGTGCGTCCCGAAACGCTCTCCGGCAAGCTGGTGGTGATCGAGGGGGCGGACGGTTCCGGTCGCTCCACCCAGATCAGTCGGTTGGTGGCCTGGCTGGAGAGTCATGGGCACGGCACCGTGCAGGTGGGCCTGAAACGTTCCACCCTGGTCAGTGAGGAACTCGAGAACGCGCAGAAAGGGAACATCCTCAGTCGGACCACGCTCAGTCTGTTTTACGCCACCGATTTCGCGGATCAGCTTGAGAACGTGATTCTACCTGCGCTGAAGGCCGGTTTCGTCGTCCTCGCAGACCGTTACATCTACACCTTGATGGCGCGGGACCTCGTGCGCGGGATGGACGAGGACTGGCTGAGACAGCTGTACGGGATCGCGCTGGTTCCGGATGTCGTGTTCTACATGCAGGTGCCGCCCGGCACGCTGGTGCAACGGACCTTTGCGAAGAGTCGCGCGCTGGACTACTGGGAGAGCGGCATGGACCTGGGCCTGTCCCGGGACATGTTCGACAGCTTCCTCAGGTATCAGCAGTTGTTGATCGAGCAGTTTCAGCGGCTCCGGGAGACGTACGGGTTTACCATCGTGGACGGGGGACGTTCCGTCGACGAGATCAGTCGGGAACTGCAACAGAAGATTGCCGCCGTGCTCTTTGGACGCCGCAGCCCGGGGGGGGCTCCCGCCGTGCCGTTCCCCCATTCCCAACCCTGAACCGCACACTCACGCTTCCCTGCACCAGACAGCCATGACCGAGAAGAAGAAAGAACACGTGATCGGAGTGGACCTTGGCGGCACCAAGATCCTTGCCGGGGTCTTTGACCTGGAGTTCAACCTGCTGGGCAAATCCAAGAAGAGCACCAAGTCGAGGCGCGGGGTGGAGGCGGTGATCGAGCGTATCGCCCGCTGTGTGCTGGACGCGATTGACGAGTGCGACCTGGCTCCGGACGGCATTCTGGGGGTGGGAATTGGCGCCCCGGGGGCGACCGATCCCGAATCCGGAAAGGTCATCTTTGCCCCGAACCTCCAGTGGCGGGACGTGCCGCTCAAGGCCGCCTTGGAGAAGCAACTCAAACTGCCGGTGTTCATCGAGAACGACTGCAACATTCAGGCATTGGGCGTGCATGAAAAGGAGTTGAAGGGCCGGCCCAAGCACTTGGTGGGTATCTTTCTCGGAACCGGGATTGGGGCGGGTGTGGTGGTGGATGGCGCGCTCTACTCCGGGTTCAACCGGACCGCCGGTGAGATTGGGCACATGGTGCTGGACGTGAACGGTCCCAAGTGCGGTTGTGGCAACCGGGGGTGCTTCGAGGCCCTGGCCAGCCGGACGGCGATGTTCAATCGCATCCTGGCTGCGGTGAAGGATGGCCAGAAGACACTGCTCACCGACATGCTGGGGGCGGGCCTGAAGGACATGCGCAGCGGTGATTTGCGCAAGGCGATCAAGAAGGGGGATAAATTCGTCCAGCAGGTCGTGGAGGAGGCCGCCGCCTTCACCGGCATCGCCGTGGCGAATGTCATCAACCTGCTCAACCCGGAGGTGGTCGTCCTGGGTGGTGGCGTGATGCAGGCGCTGGAGGATCAGATGTTCGACATTGTGGTCAGGAACGCCCGCAAGTATGCCATGAGCGGCGTGGACACGGGCATCCAGATTCTGGCCTCGACCCTTGGCGATGACGCGGGAATCACTGGGGGCGCGGTCCTGGCCCGGCGGAATACGCCCGTGAAGTGAGCATCCGTTTCCGGCTGCCACGACCGCTTGGCGTCCTGCTGTTGCTGGCCTGGCTGGTGGCGGTGGCGTCCGCTCGGACCCGAGCCGAGTCGTCGGTGCTTCCCTCCCGCGGCCAGGCAGCCTGGCAGGATCTGCAGTTTGGCGTGCTGGTTCGGTTTGGCCTCGCCACCTACCTCGAGGCGGACACCGGTGAAGGGGAGGAATCCGTGACACTGTTCGCTCCGGACCAGTTCGATGCCCTTCAATGGAGTCGGGGGGCCAGGAGCGCGGGTGCCCGTTACCTTATGGTGACTGTCAAGGGCCGTGACGGATTCTGTCTCTGGCCCAGTCGCCGGACCGAGTATTCGGTCCGGGCCGCCCCCTGGCGCGACGGGCAGGGGGATGTACTGCGGGAAGTCTCCGCCGCCTGTCGCGAAAGCGACCTCCGACTTGGCCTCTGGTTTCCGCTCGAGGACCGGCACGAACCCTCCGCTGCGAACCCCGCGGCTTACAACGAGTTTCTTCAGGGACAGCTGGCCGAGTTGCTGACCGACTATGGTGAGGTTGCGGAACTTCGACTCCAGGCGGGCGAGTCCGGTTCCGCGCCGCCTTTGATGGCGGGGGTGGACCTGGGCGGCCTGTTGCAGTTGGCCCGGCATCTGCAGCCGCGGATGGTGGTGACCGGGATCGGGCCCGACGCCCGGTCACTCGATGCGGGGGAGGTGGTGCTGCGGGAAGAGGAGTTCAGCGGGCAGCCGGTGGGGTCGGAAGCCTGGTGGGGGCGGCTTTTCCCCGGGCGGGATCGGGTCTGGCGGCCGGTGGAACGGTTGGTGAACCTGCGCCCGTCGCCCTTCTACCGCGCCCGTGAGAACAACCGCCTGTTGAGCGTGGCCCAGTTGACGGATGATTGGTTGCGCAGTGTGGGTCGCAACGCCTCGCTGCTGCTGAGTGTACCGGCCATGCCGACGGGCTTGCTGGCCGAGGGGGATGTCCGCCGGCTGCAGGAATTGGGTGCCGCCATTCGTCCCTGGTCCATGCCGGATCTGCCTGCGGTTGCCGGCGAAGGGGAGGAACTCAGCCTTTCGCTTTCGCCGCCCCGGGAGGTGGAGGGGATGTTCGTGGCGGAGGACCTCCTGCACGGGGAACGGGTGAAACGGTTTCTGCTCGAGGTCCGGGAGCCGGGGGGAGACGGCTGGCGGGTCGTCCATGAGGGTCGGGTGCTGGGCCACCTGCAGATGGTGAGGTTCAATCCCCGCCAGGTGGAGGCCGTTCGTTTGCGGGTGCTGGAGAGCGAGGGACACCCAACGATCCGCCGACTGGCTGTGGTCCCGGTGCCGCAGGCGCCGCAGTGAGGCGGCCTGGTTCTTTCTGGAGAAACTTGAGTTGAATCGTGACGGCGGAACGAGGCAAGTCCCAGCGGAGTTCTCACAACCAGTCCCGAAAAGACTGACAGGGCCGGAACTGAATCCGGCCCTGTCGTTGTCGCGAGGAGGTTGGGGGGCGTCCAGATAAGGAGGGCGCCGTTTGGTTGTTAGTACTCGCGATCCCGCTTGATGCCGGGTTGTGGCACCGGGTAGCGCCCGTCGGCGTCAGCCACGAGCGGAGCGGGAGAGTTCCAGTCGACCAGCTTGTCCAGGTCGGGAGCCATTTCGTGCTCGCAGTTGAGGAAATCCTCGTAGGTGAGTTCCTGGCCGGTGTGAGCCGCCATTCGTCCCATCGAACTGATGGCGCTGACCGTCACGCCGCGGTCGACCTCGTTGTACGTCTGGTCGTTGCGGATGGCCTCCATCAGGTCGTTCCATTCGTTCAGGTACCAGTCCTCCTCCCCCGGAGGCGACTTGAGTTCCGCCACCATGTCGGACCGCCGCGGGGTCTGTCCCTTGAAGATGGCGGACGGACCGCCACAGTCGCCGTTTCGGGAGGCGATGGCACTGCCCTTGGTGCCGTGGACGTAGCTCGAGAAGTTGCTGTAGCACCCGTTCATGCAGCGGCCGTCGAAGAACATCTTCGTGCCGTCGGCGAAGGTGTATTCGACCGAGTACGTGTCGAAGTTCTGGTCCACGTAGGGGATGCCCTCGGGGCTGTTGCGGTAGTGCCGGCCACCCAGCGCCTGGGCCTTGACCGGCCAGGCGTTCTTCATCCAGCTGAGGTGATCGATGATGTGGATGTAGAAGTCGTTGAAGTTGCCGCCGCTGGCCCAGATGAAGCTGTGGAACCGCTGGATCTGGTACTGCAGTTCCGTCAGGTTGTCCGGCTTGGGCAGCGACTGGAAGGTGCCGGCCGGCCCGTGCATCCGGTAGCCGCGCTCCAGGATGATGTCACCGATCTCACCGTCGTGCACGCGCTTTGCCAGTTCCTGCAGGTGCCGGGCGTGACGTGAGTTCAAGCCCACCCCCACCTTCATGTTCTTGGTCTTGGCGGTCTCGTTGAGCTTCAGCATGCGCCGCGCGGCGGGACCGTCCACGGCGACCGGTTTCTCCATGAAAACGTTCAGCCCCTTCTCGATGGCGTAGGTGAAGTGCACCCAGCGGAAGGCCGGCGGAGTGGTGAGGATCACGACGTCGCCCGGCTTCAGGCAGTCCATCGCCTTCTTGTAGGCGTCGAAACCGATGAACCGCCGGTCGGCGGGCACATCGACCTGGTCGCCTCGCTGGCGGCGGATGTTCTCGTAGCTGCTCTGCAACCGGCCGGGGAAGACGTCGGCCATCGCAATCAGTTTGGTGGGCCCGCGCGAGGTGCTCAGGGCGTTGTTTGCGGCGCCGGTGCCGCGGCCGCCGCAGCCGACGAACGCCAGTTGGATGGTGTCGTCGCTGGCGGCATGCACATGGGGCAGGGCCACCCCCGCAAGCGCGGAGGCGGCAGCGATGCGGCCAGTGCCCTTGAGGAAGTCGCGACGGGAGGTTCCGGAAGCATTTGTGTCTTGCATGCGCGACATGGTTTGTTTCCGGACCGGTTGTGTCAATGCTGAAGCGCGTCCGTGACGAGGCCGGTTTGCCTGACTGCCTGGCGAGGCGGCGTTTCGTCGCCGGCTTCCTATCACGCCGCGGAGCGTATTGCGTATTGCGGGCTTGACCCGCACATGGGCAGGGCCAAGGCTCGCCCTTCATGAAGGCCCCTCTCCTGCTCGCCCGCGGCGTTTTGTCATCGGTGTTGCCCTTCTCGCTCCTGGTGTGCCCGGTGGATGCGGCGCCTGCCGCCACGCCCGCTCTGCGTTTTCCCGACCGCCTGGTCTGGGTCTTCGGGTGGAATCTCGGTCGGGACCGCCACGTGTCGGAAGTTGAGGCGCTGCTGGAGCGGGCGGCGAAGGCGGGTTACACGGGGGCCGTGCTCTCCGCCGGGCTCGACTCGCTGGGACGGCAGTCGACGGATTACTTCCAGCGACTCGGTGAGGTGAAGGGGGCATGTGACCGGCTCGATCTGGAACTGATTCCCAGCGTGTTTTCCGTGGGCTATGGCGGCGGCGCCCTCGGCTACAACCGTCACCTGGCCGAGGGCCTGCCGGTGCGCAATGCCCTCTTGGTCGCGGCTGAACGGGAGGCACGGTTCGAGCCCGAGGAATCCGTGGGTTGGCGCAACGGCGGCTTCGAGGAACATCGCGGCGACCGTTTCCCCGGCTACGGGTTTCATGATCAACCCGGCGAGGTGAGCTTCGCCGATACGACGATCCGCCATTCCGGCGAGGCCTCCATCCGGCTCGAGAACTTCACCTCCAATCCACACGGCCACGGCCGGGTCATGCAGGAAGTGTCGGTGAAACCGTGGCGGTGCTATCGCGTGTCGCTCTGGGTGCGAACGGAGGAACTCGCGCCGACCAGCGGATTCCAAATCAGTGTCCTCGCCGGGGAACGATCCCTGGCGCCACGAACGTTCAACCTCCCGCCCACCGGCGACTGGCGGCAACTCGTGCTGGTGTTCAACAGCTTCAGCTTCGACAAGGTCCGCCTCTATGCCGGCATGTGGCAGGGGCGGGCCGGACGGCTCTGGCTCGACGACTGGAGTATCGAGGAGATCGGGCCCATGAACGTGTTGCGTCGACCCGGCACGCCGGTAACCGTTCGCAGTGAGGAGGGCGACACAACGTACGTGGAGGGGGAGGATTACCAGCCGTTGGAAGACCCGCGATTCAGTCCGTGGAACGTGGACCACGAGGCTCCGGCGTTAAGGCTGGTGGAAGGCGGGCGGATCAAGCCGGGACAGCGGCTGCGGGTCAGTTGGTATCATCCGATGTTGATTCACGATTCCCAGGTGACGCTGTGCATGGCGGAACCTGAGCTTTACGAAATCTATGATCGCGAGGCCCGGTTGCTGGCCGAACATCTGCAGCCGAAGCGCGTGTTGCTCAACATGGACGAGGTCCGCATGGGCGGCACGTGTGCGGCGTGTGAGGGTCGGGACATGGCGCAACTGCTCGGCGAATGCATCACCCGGCAGGTCGCCGCGTTGCGGCGCCATCAACCGGAGGTGCAGGTCATGATCTGGTCGGACATGCTGGACCCCAACCACAACGCCCACGGCGACTATTACCTGGTGCAGGGCAGCTTCGCGGGCTCGTGGCGGTACGTGCCGAAAGAACTGACGATTGCCGTCTGGGGCGGTGAGCTTCGGGAATCGAGCCTGCGCTTTTTCGCCGACGCGGGTTTTCCAGTGCTGGCGGCCTGTTACTACGACGCCGACAACCTCGACGAGGTGCGACGCTGGCGGGAGGCGGCGCGCGCACTGCCGAACGTGCGCGGCTTCATGTACACCACCTGGCAGCAGCGCTACGATCTGCTGGAGGATTTTGGCGGTGTGGTCGGGCAGCCGTAGGCCGGGTGTTTTTATGCCCGGTCCGGTCTGCGTGCGGGATCGTCAGGTGAAACGCCGGAAGTTCGGTTTGCCACTGGCTTGAAAGTTGGCCATGTCCATGGCCATGAACACAATGGTGGATGTTGCTGAGTTCAAGAACCGGTTCTCGGAACTGCTCGCCTATGTGGAGCGTGGGGGGTGAACTGGTGGTCTGCCGTCGGAACGTGCCGTTGGCGCGCATTGAACCTGTTCGCAAGCCGGTGCCGCACCGGGAGCCCGCTCGGAGCGTGGTCGGGTGTCTGAAGGGAACGGTGGAGATTCTCGGTGATCTCACCGAACCTTGCATCCCTGAATCCGACTGGGAGATGCTCAAGTGACGCCGGCATGCCTTACACTGGTCACCACCGACGGCGAGACCGTGGCTGCCCGCATGCGCCAACCCTCTCCTGATCGCGTTCCGAGCCGGATCCGTTTTGACCTCCCGTTTCTTTCGAGGTGACTTCAACCGCTCGCTTCCGGATAACCGGGGGCATGCCGGTCCAGGAAACCACTGATCCGTTGAACACGCCCGTGGCGATGCTGCGGGGTGTTGGTCCCGAACGTCAGGCGCAACTGGCGCGGCTGGACCTCCGCACGGTCGGGGATCTGCTGCTTCACCGGCCCCGCCGTTACGAGGATCGTCGGACGTTTCGCAAGGTGCGGGAACTGGCGTTGCACGAAACCGCCGCGACCCGCGGCCACATCGTGGCCATGGGGACCAAGCGTTACCGGCGCGGTTCACGGTCCGTGTTTGAACTCATCGTCGAGGACGAAACCGGCCGGCTGCATTGTCGGTGGTGGAATCTCCCGTTCATGGAGGAACGGTTCCAGGTGGGCCAGGAGTTGGTCGTGTTCGGCAGGGTGCGGGACCTGAAACCGGTCACGATCGATCATCCCGAGACGGAAATCATCGAGGGGGACGAGGAGCGATCGCTTCACCTTCACCGGTTGGTGCCGGTGCATCCCGCGACCGAGGGCCTGACGCCACGTTACCTGCGCTGGCTGGTGTGGCAGGCGCTGGAACGGTTTGGCGGAGCAGTGGTCGAGCCTTGGGGGGACGCGGGAATCGCAGGGTTGCCCAGTCGGATCGACGCGATTCGCGCGCTCCACTTTCCCGGCGAATCCGGCGAGGAGGAACAGGCGCGGAAACGGCTCGCGCTGGACGAGTTTATCGGCCTGCAACTCGGCATCCAGCGGCGGCGGCGAAATCTCCAATCGAATGCGGCCGGGTTGCCGTGCAGTGGGGACAACCGTTTGATGCGCCCCTTCCTGTCGCGGTTGCCCTTCAAGTTGACGGACGCGCAAACGCAGGTGTTGCGTGAACTGCGACGAGACATGGGCGGGGCGCATCCGATGCGACGACTGCTCCAGGGCGATGTGGGGTGCGGGAAGACCGTTGTGGCGGCGTGCTGCGCCATCATGGCGGTCGAGAGCGGTTACGAGGTCGCTTACATGACCCCCACCGAAGTGTTGGCCCGACAGCAATGGCAGACCCTGAAGTCGTGGTTTGAGCCGCTCGGCATTCCCGTCCACCTGCGGACCGGCAGCCTGAAAACCGAACCGGCGGACGACACCCCAACGGAAGCGCTGAGAGGAGGCGGGCTGCCGGCCGTTACCGTGGGGACGCACGCTCTCATTGAATCCGGTTTCGCCCCGCCGCGCCTGGGCCTGGTCATCATTGACGAGCAGCACAAGTTCGGGGTGGTGCAACGGGAGGCACTGGTGCGCAAGGGGCGTTATCCCCACCTGCTCGTGATGACCGCAACGCCCATCCCGCGGACGTTGGGCCTTACGCTCTACGGGGATCTTGATGTGTCGGTGATCGATGCGCTGCCGGCGGAACGCGGCCGGATTACAACCCACGTTCGCACGGAAGCGAGTCTGCCCAAGGTCTGGGAATTCGTGCGCAGTGAGGCTGCCGCCGGCCGGCAGGCCTACGTGGTCTATCCCCGCGTGGAGGAGGCCGACCTGCAGACCGGCCTGAAAGCCGTGTTGCAGGAACACGCCCGGCTCGAACAGACCCTCTCGCCGCATCGGGTCGGGTTGTTGCACGGACGCCTGGACGCCGTGGAGAAAGAGGCGGTGATGGGAGCCTTTCGGGACCGGCGGCTGCAAGTGCTGGTCGCCACCAGCATCATCGAGGTCGGGCTCGATGTGCCCAATGCGACGGTGATGGTGATCGAGAATGCCGACCGGTTTGGGCTCGCTCAATTGCATCAACTCCGGGGCCGGATCGGCCGCGGGAAGGGGGACTCGACCTGCATTCTGGTGGCCGGGGTCCGGACCCAGGAGGCCCGGGCGCGATTGAAGGTGCTGGCGGAGACCCAGGACGGCTTTCGCATCGCCGAGGCCGACCTGCAACTGCGCGGCCCGGGCGAACTGCTGGGACAATCCCAGAGCGGCCTCCCGCCGTTCCGTTTCGGGGATCTGGCCCGCGATCTCAAGCTCGTGGAACAGGCTCGTGGCATCGCGGCGCAGTTGCTCGATCAGGAAGAGACGAAACGACCGGGAGCGCGATGCACTCCCGGTCGTTGATCGAACCAACCATTTCAGGTCGCTATTCCTCGACCCGATAGAACGCCTGCGATTCCGTGGCGGTCACGGTGTAGGGATTCGAGGCGTCGGGGATCTCGGTCCAGGGACCCGTGACGGCGGGGGCCGCCAACAGCTTCTGGCCCGCGGCCGTTGGAGCCCAGGAGATGGACACCGTGCTGCCGGTTCGAGCGATCTCGAGTTGCACGGAGGGCCCGCTGCCCTCGATGTTCAGGTAGCCCTTGAGATCGACCCGCAGGCCGGTGGGGCCGGGGGTTTCTCCCGCGTTGTTCACGAGGAACTCCAGGGTGTTCACGCCCTCGGTCAGACCGGTGGTGATCGTGAACGGCACGAGGCTGCCGAATCCCGGCGACGTGATGCCGGTGCTGGCGCCGTTGATCAGCACATCCGTAACCGAGTTGTCGGCGCCGATGCCTCCGACCACGCTGACCTTGCTCACGTCGTAGCCGGTGAGATCGAAGGTGGTCAGGTAGGCGTAGTCGCCCACGGCCGTCACCCCGTTGTCAGGATCGCCGCTCTGGTTCTGGTTCGCGTGCGGGGCAATCCAACTCGAGGTCGGACCGTTGGCAACCCACGGACCGGCGGGTGCGATGGGCCAGGCGTTGCTGACCACGATGGCGGCCGGCCCGGTGTAGACCAGGTCGGCGCTGGTGGTGAGGGTGTAGTGCGGATCCGTCGCGGCATCCGCCAACAGAGCGCCGTTGTCATCCACCCCCGTCCCGAAGAAGCCGGGCAACGGGCGGTAGGCGACAGTCACCACGGCGGCGGCACTGGTCTCGTTGCCCCAGAGGTTGGAAACCCTGACCGTATAGCTGCCGGAGTCGGTCGTGGTCAGGTCGGCCAGGGTGAGCGACGCCCCGGTGGCTCCGGGGATTGCCGTCCCGTTCTTCATCCATTGATAGTCGACGGGCAGGGTGCCGGTGGCCGTGACCTTCAGGACCGTGGTGTCGCCCTCGGCATACTTCCCGCCTGCCGGACCGATACCGATCCCGGCGGGAATGCCCGGCAACGTGCGGGCGCTGGTCTTGGTGAATTCCACCCGGAGGCCGGCAGGGCCGGCGGCCGCGTTGGCCATCTCGAAGTCGAGCGTGTTTTCCTCCTGGAGGAAGTCCACGTCATCACTCGTGATCGTGAAGGTGGTGAAGGCGCCGAATCCGGTGCTCAGCGGCACGGGCACGGTCGCCCCGTTGACGTAGACCGCCACGCCGGTGTTGTCGGTGGCCCAACCCCCGGTGATCTGGACGGTGTTCGTGTCGCGGCCACTCAGGTCGAAGGTGGTCCGATACGAGTAGGTTCCGGCGGCGATGTCGCCGTCCCCGACCGCTGCCCGTGAGCCGACCCATTTCGAGGTGTCCGTGTTCACCATCCAGACGCCGGCCTGGATCGGCCAGCCTTCGTTCCCCACGAACACGTCGGGTGAGCCGCCGTCCGGGTTGATCAGGAACGTCCAGTATGGATCCACGCTGCCGGCTGCGAGCGGTTGACCGTCGGCGCCGATGCCGGTGCTGCGCAACGACGGAATCGTCTCGAGCAGCGACAACCGTGCCACACTGCTCGTGGCGGTGCCGTGGTCATTGCTGACGACCAGGGCGTAGTCGCCCTCGTCGGCGAGCGTGACGGCGTCCAGGTTCAAGATGGGTTCCGTGGCGCCTTCCACGGGTTCCCCGTTCAACTCCCATTGGTAGGTCAGCGGCTGGCTGCCCTGCGCGGTGGCACTGAACGAGGCCGCTTCGCCCAGGTAGACGGTGACCGATTGCGGCTGGGTACCGATGCTCGGAGGGGTTCCCGCCGGGACCGCCACGACCGCCACGTTGTCCAGCAGGGCGGTGGAGTCGGTTCCCGCAGGATTGGTGCTCTTGATGAACGCCAGTTCCAGATCGGCGGCCGTCGCGGTGAACATGCCACTGGTGATCTCGTGGTAGCGCTTGCCGGCGCCCACGGGCAGCACCCGGTGTGCCGGCACTACGGTCGAGCCTCCGACCTGTACCTCCATTCCAGGAATCGTGACGCTTGTCCGACCGTTTTCAAAGTAGTGCAGATAGTAGTCGCCGCCCACGGTGAGCCCGGTCAATGTCTGACTCAGCATGCCCGGCCCCTGCAGGAACGCCACCTGGGTGCCGTGCGGCACGAGGCCGTTGTCCGCAAACGGATTCGGCCCATTGGCGGGCGCACCCAGCACCGGGTTGAGGCCATGATTGTCGAGCGAGGTCCAGCCGGTGATCGGTCCGTTGTCATCCGCACCCGGGTTGCCCGCCACGTAGCCGGGCCAGGAGTAGAATTCATCCACCTCAAAACTTGGGTTGGTCATCGGGATGCCCACGGCGAGTCGGGCCGCCCGGCTGGTGGCGGATCCGGCGAGGTTTGCCACCACCACCTCGTAGCTGCCGGCCGCGGCGGCATCCACGGCGGCAATCGTCAGGGTATCCGCCGTCTCACCCGGCAGGTCGGTTCCGTTGTGACGCCATTGGTAGGTCGGGGTGGGCACGGCGTTGGCGGTGACGGTGAAGCTTACGGGCAGACCCGCGGTGACCGTGACGTCGCGCGGTTCGGCGGTGATGGTCGGGGCCACGTAGCGCGACACCGCCTCCCGGTTGCTGAAACCGTAGACGTGGAAGCTCACGTTCGCCGGGACGAACGGCGCGAACTTCATGGTCACGGTGCCGGTGTCGTCCGCCACGTATGTGTGGGAAATGCGGATGCCGACGTCGTTGTAGTACTGGTCCTGATTTACGGTCAGGTAGTCATCGCCCACGCTGAACGTGGCCCAGCGCGAGCCGATGCCCGGATCCTCCCATGCCACCGAATAGATCGTCATGACATACTCGGTTCCAGGCGTCAGGCCTTCGAGTTTGATGCTCTGATACAGTCCGGCGGGCACGTTGCCGCCGTAGACAAACTGACCGGCCATGACGGCACTGTCCCCACTGACGCCGGTGCTGGTGTCAGCGACGGGACCCGAGCCGAGGAATGTGGTGGAGAACCGGTCCTCCACGGCGGGGTTCGCTCCGGCCAGGCCCGTGAACGTGACGCCATTGATGGTGGCGCTTTCGTCACTGCCGAGATTGTAGGCGTGGGTGTAGAGGTAGCTCGCGTCCACGCCGACATCGAAGTCGGAATACCACTCCGCGATCGTCCACCGGCCCGAACTGGGCTCGATGTGAAAATCGTCCACCAGCAGTGTCTGGTCACCCTCGGCGTCGTTCGCCAGCTTCAAGACCACGGAGGTGGTCCAGGCGTCGAAGTTGAACGCCACGTGCCACCAGGGGTTCGAGGATCCCACCGAAGCCGTGGATAACCCCTCCACGGCGCCCCACGGGAATAGCGCGCCCACGTCATCGATATAGACCTTCGCATGGGGCGTGTTGCCCGTGCGGGCGTTGATTCGGAAGCTCACGCGATAGGTGGTGCCCGGCACCAGGTCGGTGATGGTGGTGCTGAGCGTCGCCGGCGTGGCGGGATCGTCGGTGTTCACCTGGATGAACGCCACGTTGTTGCCGTCCGGAATCGCTCCGTTGTCCGCGAACGGGGCGCCGCCCGAGGGATTCAAGCCGACCCTTTCAGCCGGGGAGGCAGTCCATCCGGAGATCGGGCCGTTGTCGCTGATGTAGCCCGGATACACGCTGAAGGTGTCCGTTTCGAAGCTGGGATTCGGAATGGTCTGGGCCTGAGCGGTCAGGGCGCAAAGGCCTGCGAGTGCCAGGAAAGGACCGGGCCGAAGACCGCGTGGCCGGGGCCGGGGAATGGTGATCTGATTCATACGCATCGTGTACGTTGACGGTTGCTCACGGAGAATTCAGTGAACGACGCAGAGGTCTCAGGGGAAAGCCCCTGGGAACGAACTACGTGGTTCACGTTCTCCGGTTACCACGAGAGAGGTCCTCTGGCAAGCGCGCCGACGGGGGGAATGGCACCCGGCGTGCGCATCGCAGGTTTCCTGATCCCGGTTTCGTAATCGTCATCCTCATCGTAATCTCATGGACCGCATCCTGGGTCCCAAGAGGCCGCCGGTTTACGAGCAGGGGCTGGCTTGCATGGCCTGGGTGGAACCGCTGCTGGTGAAGCGTGGGGATCGTGATTGCGAGCAGGCCCCGCGGGGGCTCCCCCGGCGGTTCGGTTGTGGAAACTGGTGAAATGCACACCTCTCGACCGGACCTGCGCGAACTCGCTCGCAAGGAAGCTGCGATGAAGCTGCGATGAAGCTGTTGACACGATGCGTCGGAGGGCTCATTCTCTTCCCCGCTTTTGGCTGGGGTCGTAGCTCAGTTGGTAGAGCACCACAATGGCATTGTGGGGGTCAGGGGTTCGACTCCCCTCGGCTCCACCAGTTCAACACAAGCAAGAAGTCCAAGGGAAAACCATCTCCTGTGCGGGTTCCGTGCAGGCTCTCCGCAGCAGATCACGAAGTGGTTGGGGCGTGACTTCGCCGGGCGATGTGTGTCACCCGCTCGGACTTACCGGTGCCCGCGAATCCTTCGGGCTTGTTTCTTTTTCAGCTGCGCGCTTGACCAGCCGCCAACCTCGACGACATTGCGCCTGCGATGCATGTGCCCTCCAGCCTCCGGGGTGGGTGGGGGGCTCGGCGGAAACTCGCCCCACAAACTCAACCGACTCGCTTGACGTGTGAACCGTCGAGGCACATCAATGAAGATCATCAAGAACGCAATCGTGCTTTCCGTGGCCGCCATCCTCGTGGGGTGTGCCTCACCAAGCAACGCCAAGGTGGAGCAGCCCCCCGCCGGCAGTTCATCAACGAACCCGCCCCCGGCCTGGGTGCAGGAGATCGACTCACAGACCAGTGGATTCTAGTCCGATCTCGGGGAGTAGAGCACCGTGTTGACGGCTTGCTTCACGGTGATCCAGCCTTTTCGGTCCAGAATCTGCAGGAGCCGGCTGGCCAGCGAATCCAGGTAGTCCGTGTGCGCCTGGTAGATGTCAGCGACCAGTTCCGGGAACCTGGCCTTCCGGAGGTCACCGAATCGGACCGGACGATTGACGCCGCCGGCCTGCGTGATCAGCAGATCGAGCACCTGCCTTTCCTTGTCATTTAGCGGTTCTGGCATGATTGCCTCCTTCTGAGTTCCCGACCTTCACCCTCTGCCGCCTCGGGGCACCGCCGCGAAACCTCGCGGAACCCGCCACGACCGGTCGGTCGGTCCGCCAGGCTTGGCGCCGGTCTGGCTGTTCCAGCAGATGGGATCATTGCAAAAAGTAGACACTCTTGTTTGATGAGAGTCAAGCTGTGATCCGCATGCCTCGTTGGGCTTGCCGGGGCGGGCAGCTGGGGCGCTGACCGCGTGCAAAAGACGGCTTGACGCAGGGGAGGTCTTTCCTGTCAAGTATGTCCTTGTATTGAAAATGCGGCTACTTGCTTGTGTCATTCTCCTGGCTGCCCCCGCGCAGGCTCAGTTGCTGATTGAGGGTACCATGTCCGGGTCGCCCGCCTATGGCGGATCGAATCCGGTGAGCTTCGAGTTTTCCTGCCTCTTCGATGACAGCGCTCTGGTGGGCAGTGGTTCCGAGTCGTTCGTTGATCAGCCGTTGGCGACCTTCACCCTCTCGCCCAATCCCTTCGGCAGCACCAGTTTCAACCTCGCGAACACCGGTGTCAGTCTGGGGTTCACCGATGGCGTGCTGGATTCCGTGGCGGTCGGCGGCCTGCTCAACGGGGTAATTCCGGTGATCGGCACCACGGATGATTTCGTGGGCCAGTTCTTTGATTTTGGTGCTGGCTTGCAGCCCTACAGCCTCACCGCCAGCGTCGCGACGCAGTCTGGAACAGCCACTGTCTATTTCCCGTCGGGCAACATGACGGTGACGCCCGTTCCCGAGCCGCACGTGTATTCCCTCCTGGCCGGTCTGGGTGTTCTGGGTTTTGCGGCCTTCCGGCGACGTCGGTCCTGAAGGGTGCCGCGGGGGCGCTGAGGTGCCCGTTGCGGTGGATCGTCTGCCTCTGGATGGTTCGAGTTGGAAGAGTTCTGGGATGTCGTTCCTGAATTATCACCACCTGCGCTATTTTCGGGCGGTGGCGAATGAGGGCAACCTGACCAAGGCGGCGGCGCGTCTGCGGGTGTCCCAGTCCGCGCTCAGCATCCAGTTGCGTCGATTGGAGGAGAGTCTTGGCCACGAGCTGTTCAGCCGCGAAAACCAGCGTCTCAAGCTCACTGCCTCCGGCCGGTTGGTGCTCGGGTATGCCGAATCGATCTTCCGAACCGGTGAGGAGATGATGTCCATGCTCGACCGTCAGTCGCCGGTGCGGCCGAAGGTGCTTTCGGTGGGGGCCGTGGCGACCCTGTCGCGCAACTTCCAGATCGGACTGCTGGAGCCCTTCCTGAACCAGCCGGATTTGCAGGTCGTGATCCGGTCGGGCAGCCTGCGTGAACTGCTGGCGCAACTGGAGGCGCACGCCATCGACGTGGTGTTGTCCAACCTGGCGGTGAAGCGGGAGTCCCGCACGGGGTGGCACAGTCACCTGCTCGCCGAGGAACCGGTCAGCCTCGTGAGCCGACCCGTCAAGGGGCGACGGCGCTTCCGGTTCCCGGAGGATCTGCGCGAAACCCCGGTCGTCCTTCCCGGCCTGGAGAGTGACACGCGGGTGGCCTTCGACCTCGTGATGGAACGGGCAGGCATCCAACCGATCATCGCCGCCGAGGTGGATGACATGGCGATGTTGCGCCTGGTCGCCCGGTCCTCCGATGCCCTCACCCTGGTGCCCCCCGTGGTGGTGCGGGATGAACTGCGCGAGGGTGTGCTGGTTGAGCGCCACCAACTGTCGGAAATCAAGAAGGGGTTCTATGCCATCACCCCAACCCGGCGATTTCCCAACGAGTTGGTCCGCCAACTGATTGAGCGAGGGAGATCCCGGCGACGCGGTCCCGGCTGACCTGCCCCGCCCGGGGGTTGGCGGGGATTGGCGCGAGAGCGCCCGGCACCTGGCATGCGCGCGGCAGTGCGTTCGGGCCGATGCCCCCCCTCCAGAGCCTTCACGCCACCAACCGAGCGCACCCAAGGGGGATGGTACGGGCGCGATACCAACGGGAGAGTGGCTGTTTCGAAAAAGCGAACGGTCTCTTGCCTTTTGTCGAATTTCCCTGTGGGTGTGCCTGTTGTATTTGTTGTGAAAATGGATTGCATGAGAATGTCAGATCAATGTCAGGTGTATAAGGCGACGGCATCCCGGAAGGAACCAACCGGGAGGGCAGGCCGGCGGGCCGGGCCCGGGGGGGGGGAGGAAGAGGCGTGGAAGCGGAGCGGCAACGCTGCGGCTCGGGCGAGGGAGACGGTGCTCCCGAGTGGGGACGGCCTGGATCTGGGACGCCGTCTGATCCAAGGGGTCGATTACCACCTTCGGCAGACCCGCGACGGGGGAGACCTGTTCCTTACCCGGTTCGGTCTGCCGTTTGCGGGTCAACTGCACCCGGAGAACTGGCTGGACAGTCCCTGGTTCGAGACGCATCGGCGTCGCCTGCGTGGCACCAGTGCGATTTACCGGACGCAAACCAAGCCGGTGGAGGGGCGGGCCCTTGACCTGGTGGTGCGGTTCAGCCGGGTGGGTGAGGATGTGCCGGTGGACACGGTCACGCGGGGCCAACAGCCGGATGCCGAGTTCAACAGTCCCTTTGAGGAAGTGGCGGCCCTGATGGCCCTTCGCGCCGCCCGGTTTGGCCCCGGGCGGCGGCGCATTCCCACCAAGCGCCCGCTGGCGATCTACGCCCCGCCAACACGGATGCAGCTCTGGCAAACCGGGCGCAGCGAAAGTCGGATGGCGGCGAAACAGGCGCGACTGCCGGAGATCGCGCTCGACATACGGCGGACGTACGTCCTGGTCTACGCTTGGATCAGGGGCATGGACGCGGAGGATGCGGTCGAGCACATCGCCCTTCCCCGGGAAGGTCATGAGAAGTTCCATGGCGAGATCGTGGCGGAGGTCGAGGCGGATCTCGCCCAGGCCGGCTTCCGGATGCTCGATCTCAAGCCAGCCCACATCCTGGTGCGTTTCAATCCCGACGGCGGGTTGGTGCGGCATCGGGACGGACGCCTGGTCTACGCCCTGATTGATTACGAATTGCTGGAGCGAACGAAGGGCGGCGGCCCGGGACTGGTGGTCGCGACCTGAGATCGCTACCGGTCCGCCGGCACGGTTTCGCCGGAGGAGTCAGGTGGCCCGCTCCCTGGCAGTGAAGAGCGCACCTGAAGGCCGCCTTCGGTCCGCTGCCCGCACCACGGGGGTTGCTCTCGCCGGCCGGCGGGCCGCGCTTGCGTGGGCCGGTCACCCTCGTTACGGTGCTGTTCCGGACGCTTATGGCATCACTTCAGGACCAGTACGACGACGCGATGTTCGACTTCAGCATGGGCGATTTCAGTGCCTGTGTTGAGAAGTTGGAGGCTATTCTGGTCGAGGACGCGCGGGATTTTGACGCGCAACTTTCACTGGGCATGGCGTACTGCCGTTTGGGGGACTTCGACCGCGCCATTGCCGAGGGGCACAAGGCCGAGCAGTTGAACCCGCAGGACCAGTTGGTCCACACCAACCTCTCGGTCTTCTACATGAAAGCGGGGGACAAGGCGAAGGCGGAGCATCACGGCTTGAAGGCGCGGGTGGCCGGATGGAAGGGCGACATGTCCGCGCCGCCGGCAGCCAGTCCGGGAGGCGACGAAGCTCCTCTCCAGATGGCCGATGCGCCGAAGCCCGAGGCGGTCCGACTCACCGCCCGAAAGCAGCCCGAAGCAGGATCGGACGATCCGGAGTCGTGAAGCTCCACCCAAAGGTGGAAACCACGAAACACACGAAACACACGAAAGCCCGCGATGAAATCCGCCTATGAACTGGCCATGGAGCGACTGAACCAGACCGCTCCGATCAAGAAGCTGACTGACGAGCAGAAGGCGCAGTTGGCCGAGCTCGACTCGAAGTACAACGCCAAACTTGCCGAACGCGAACTGTTGTTGAACGGGGAACTCGCCAAGGCGCGGGTGTCCGGGGATTACGAGGCCGTCGAACAACTGGAGAAGCAACTTTCCAGCGAGCGCCGTCGGATCGAGGCCGAGCGCGAGGAGAAGAAGGAAAAGGTGCGCAACGCGGGCTGAAGCGCGAAGGGAGCGGCGGGGTCAGTCCTGCAGCGGTTGGCGGCGCTCCCTCCGCCAACCGTGAGGAGCGACCCCGGAGCGGCCCACCGAATCATGAAGGCATTTCAACTCCTGTCCCACGGTGATCCCGGCACGTTCGCCCTTCAGGATGTGCCCGAGCTTGCACCCGGCCCCGGGGAAGCGGTGGTGAAGGTGCGCGCCTGCGGGCTCAATCATCTCGACGTCTGGTTGGAACAAGGCGCCTTGCCGATGCCCGTAACTCTGCCGCGCACTCCGGGAAGTGAGGTTGCCGGAGAAGTACTCGCAGTCGGTGACGGTGGGGAGGCGGTGCGGGTCGGGGACCGCGTGGTGATCCAGTCGAACCTCTTCTGCGGCGAGTGCGAATTCTGCCAGGTCGGGGAGGAGTCGCAGTGTCTGAAGGGCCGCCTGCTTGGCGTGGATTGCGACGGCGGCCTGGCGGAGGTGGTGAAGGTCCCGGTCGGGGCCCTGGTGCCGTTGCCGGCGGCGCTGGATTTCGAGGCAGGTGCGGCCCTCACCCTTGCCGCGAGTACGGCCATGCACATGCTGACGAATCGCACCCAGGTTCGGGAAGGCGATTGGGTGCTGGTCATCGGTGCGGCGAGTGGCGTGGGTTCCGCGGCGATTCAGATTGCGAAGGGCCACGGGGCGCGCGTGCTCACGACAGGTACCACGCTGGCGAAGCGGGAGTTTGGCCTGTCCCTGGGTGCGGAGTTTGCCGTGGACCCCGCCGATCCAGCATGGCCTTCGCAGGTGCGCCGGCACACCGGCAAGCACGGCGTGGATCTCGTCGTCGAACATGTCGGGGGGCGTGTGCTGGAGCAGGTCTTTGCCTGCCTTGCGCGCAACGGCACCGTGGTCACCTGCGGCGCCACCGCCGGGCGTCATCCGGGATTCGACCTCTGGCCGTTTTTTGTCAAACAGCAGCGGTTGATCGGCAGCTATGGGCGCAACCGGGAGGATCTGCGTCGCACGCTGGAATGGGCAGAACAGGGCCGGCTCCGACCGGTAATCGACACCGTGTTTCCGTTGGCCGAGGCGGCGGAGGCATTCGCCCGGCTGCGCCGCGGCGAGATGCGCGGGAAGCTGCTGGTGAAGCCGTGAGACGAGGGCGAGCGGGCACGACGGGTTGAGCCGTGGCAACTCAGTCGAATCGGGAATGATACGGATGTCTGGTATGTGGCCTGTCAGAGCCTGGAGCTGGAAAAGGGACGGCCTTCAGGATTAGGTTAGCCTTGCGGCCGGGAGGATAGGGCTCTGCAGGAGTGCAACCTGGGCGCCCGGCCGTCCGTGGAATGCAGGCCTGTATCCCGTCCCGGCCGGAGTCCCAAATCCCCCGTAGATATCGCGAATCTCCGCAAATCTGCCGGACGAGGCCGTCCGCCAGCACACGCGAGGGCGCGTATGCTCCCCAGGTAGTTGCGGCTTGTGCCGGCGGCTCCCGGACCTATCCTCCCGACCAGCAACACCCGTGGACGACCACAGCCGGAAACCGGCACCGGACGACACAACACGGCACCTGAAGGAGCATACTGATGGCGCGAGACGAGGCGTATCGAAAAGCGGAACAGCGGATTGAAGCTGTGCGAACAGCAGAGGCGAAGGAACTCAATCTCAACGGGATGGGACTCGACGAGTTGCCGGAGTCGTTGGGTCGGCTCAAGCAGTTGGAATGGTTGAATCTCTCTGAGAACCGCCTGGCGAAGCTGCCTGAATCGCTGGGCCAGCTTACGCAGTTACGGTGGCTAGATCTCTCCGAGAACCGCCTGACGGAACTGCCGGAGTCGCTAGGCCAACTCGCGCAACTGCAGGTGCTTCATCTGTCCTTCAACCGCCTGACGGGACTCCCTGCCTCGTTCAGCAAATTGAAGTCCGTTCATCAGCTTTCGCTCGGGGATAATAGCTTCTCGGACATGCCATGTGAGATCTTTGACTTAGTGCGATTGGATTCGCTCACATTGGTCCGCAACCGACTAGCCACAATTCCGAGTGCCGTAAGTGGACTGACCGTTTTGCGGATTCTATATCTCGAAAAGAACCGGTTGATAGACTTGCCACCGTCGATGGCCCAACTTCGGTCTCTGAGAGATCTCCATCTCCACGACAATCCGCTGAACCCCGAACTGGGTGCCGCCTACAAAGAGGGCCTCGACGCCGTAAAACGCTACCTGCGCGCGAAGGCGGAAGCGCAGGTGGTGCTGAACGAGGCCAAGCTGATCCTGATCGGCGAGGGCGAAGTGGGAAAGAGTTGCCTGCTCGGCGCCTTGCGCGGCGATCCGTGGGAAGAGGACCGCTCCACCACGCACGGCATTGAGATCAAGCCGGTGAAGGTGAGCGATCCCGCCACCGGCACGGAGATCACCCTGAATGCCTGGGATTTTGGCGGACAGCGAGTTTATCGGCCCACGCACCAGTTGTTTTTCAGCGCCCCGGCGGTCTATCTGGTGGTGTGGAAACCTCGCGAAGGTCCGCAACAGGGCTTTGTGAAGGAGTGGATCAAGCTGGTGAAGCACCGCGAGCCGGACGCCAGAATCCTCGTCGTCGCCACCCACGGCGGCCCCAAGGAACGCCAACCGGACATTGACCGGCAGGACATTTGGGACCTTTTCGGCAAGGAGACGGTGATTCAGTTCTTCCATGTCGAAAGCAAGCCGCCCAAGTACGATAAGAAGAAACGTCGGTGGACGGGGGAACGCAGGGGAATCAAGCAGCTTAAGGACGTCATTGCTAAGTTGGCCGCCAGCCTTCCAGAGGTTGGCCGTTCAGTCCCCAAGCGCTGGCAGGAGGTGCGGGAGGCGTTGAAGCAGACCGGCGAGGCTTACCTGCCGCTGAATCGCGTCTTTGCGATTTGCACCGAGCACAAGATGACGGAGGAGGAGGCACAGGATTTCGTCCGCATTTCGCACCGGCTGGGTCACCTCATTCATTACGGGCACGATCCGCGATTGAAAGACATGGTCATTCTCAAACCAGACTGGCTGGCGACGGCTGTGAGCTTCGTGCTGGATGACGAGGAGACGCGCAAGAAGCACGGGTTGGTGAAGTTCGCTCGTCTGGGGAAGCTCTGGAGCGATAGATCGCGCGGCGTGGAGTTCCGTTACCCTGCCAAAGTCCATCCCATCTTCGTCGCGTTGATGGAGCGGTTTGATCTTTCTTACCGCGTTGCAGGTTCGCCGTTGGGCGGGGAATCCGACCAAACCAGCCTGATTGCTCAACTGGTCCCTGACGTGCGGCCCGAGGTGGACATTGCTCGCGAGTGGCCAGAGCAGCCCCAAGCAGGCGACGAGCAGCAAGTGCAGATGTGCCGCATCGTGGATGAGAAAGGACATTCCTGGACGGCTGAGGGATTGTTCTACCAACTCATCGTCCGTCTGCACAAATTCTCGCTAGGGTGTGAGGACTTCAACGCGAGCGTACACTGGCAGCGAGGTCTGATTCTGGACGATGATTACAACGGACGGGCCTTGCTGGAGCATGTTGGCAACGATGTGCGGATCACTGTTCGCGCGGCGTATCCCGGCAATCTGCTGGCAGTGTTGACCCGTGAGGTAAAGTGGCTGGTAGAGAACTTCTGGGAAGGCTTGAAGTGTCAGGTAGTGGTCCCGTGCATTGAACCCTGCGGCAAGAAGCTGCCGGGAACCGGCTTGTTTGAGGTCCAGAAACTGATCGCTTTCAAGCGGCAGGGCATGACGCAGTTTCCCTGTAATGTGTCCGGCTGTGACCAAGCACATGACATTGATCGCCTGCTGCGCAACGCACCAGCGGCACGGCGTGATCCGCGGGAGGAGCTGCTGGCCGAGTTTGCCACGGTAAGGGTGGAACTGACCAAAGCGCGAGCCCAGATGGCAGCGTTCCGTGGAGAGGCAGTATGTCGCTTCGACAAGCTGGACACTGGCACGCAGCGGATTCTGAGCAAAGTAGACGACGCGTTCGCCGGCTTGATGGCTGCCTACACGGACGAGGCCAAGGAAGGTCCACGTCTGTTCAGCTTCAAGCCGGTTGATCCGGGTTTCTTTGACCGGCCCAAGTGGATCAACCAGAAGTTCCGCCTGACCCTATGGTGCGAGCACAGCCGGCTGCCGTTGCCGGAACTGAATGGCAAAGGCAGCAAGGCGGGCGTGTATGAGCTGAACCTGCCCCGTGAGTGGTTTGAGCAGGCCGCGCCGTTCCTGAAGGTGCTCACCGGCACCCTGAGCCTTGTGCTGCCGGTGGCCGCGTCGGCCACGAAACTCGTGATGGATGACACCGCCTACAAGGGCCTGGAGAAGGAGTTGGACTTGGGCCAGAAGAGCCTCGACTCGGTGCTGAAGGGCGGAGGGAAGTCAGGCGCTTGGCTGGGTCGCAGCGACGCGCCGGACCTGGAACGTGGCGAAGCGATCCGGGCACAAGGGGCGGTCCTGCGGCAGTTGCACGCGTGGCTGAAGGAGAAGGACCCGAGCTTCGGCGGGTTGGTTCGCGTGATGAACAAGCGGCAGGAGTTCCTCTGGGTGCATCCGCAGTTTGAGGCGGAGTACTAAGTTCCAGCCCCGCTGGCATCCCTCCGGGATGCGGGGTCCATTCCGACCGGTTTCCGGTGGTATCGCTCGTCCCTCGCTCGACCACCGGCTAATGGCTTTGAACCCTCCGGGTTCGGGGAACCCCAGGCTGGTATGGCAACGGGCTTTCGGCCCTTCTCAGCGTCGAGGCCGCAGCCAATGCGACCGACCCAACGGCCTTACGCTTGACTCGACGCCCATGCCCACTGGAGCTCGGCTGGCCTGGGGTGTTGCCGGGCCACGGAGACTGCGCCCCGCCGGGGCTTACGGCTTCATGAACGTCGCATGGCCCGGCCTCGAAATGCCGCGCCATACTCTTGCTCCCTGCATGGCGTGGCACGCTCCGGCTCCGAACGGTGGTCGAACAGTCTGGTCACACGGGCGGACGTTTGCGAGCGTCTGCCGGGTGCGGGGGGCAGGACGCAGCAAAGGAATGACTGGTCGAATGAACACAACGCAGGTCCTGGGATTCAACGCGGAACGAACCAGGTTGGGATTGGCGATGGCGTGGATCGTTTGCGGAATGGTCGGAGGCTTGGGTGCCGCAACGTCGGCGGGCGAAGCCTGGCCCGGGGAGCAGTGGACCACGGCAACTCCAGCGGACGTTGGGCTGTCAGCCGAGCGGTTGCAGGAGGCCCGCGACTACGCCGTGTCAGGTGAGGGCTCAGGTTGCGTTGTTCGCCACGGTAAGCTGGTCTTGCAGTGGGGACCGTCCGACCAGCTTTACGACCTGAAATCGACCTCGAAATCCATCGGCAGCACGGCGCTCTGGCTGGCGCTGATGGACGGCAAAGTCAGCCTGGATGATCTGGCGAAGGATCATCACCCCGCCTTTGGCGTGCCACCGGAAAGCAATGCCGATACCGGTTGGCTGGACCGGATCACGTTGCGAATGCTCGCCGGCCAGACCGCCGGCTTCGCGAAACCCGGCGGTTTCGAACCGCTACTCTTCACGCCTGGCACGCGCTGGCACTACAGCGACGGCGGCCCCAACTGGCTCGCCGAATGCCTTACCCGCGCCTACGGTCGCGATCTTGACGATGTCCTGTCCGACCGGGTGTTCACGCCGATTGGCATCACGCGTCGCGATCTGCGCTGGCGCGCGAATGCCTATCGACCGCATCAGATTGACGGCGTTGAACGGCGCGAGTTCGGGTCGGGCTTCCACGCGAACGTGTTGGCGATGGCCCGGATCGGTCTGCTTTACCTGCGTGAGGGGAAGTGGCGGGATCGGCAATTGCTGCCGCGGGAATACGTGGTCGCCATTCCGCGAATGGAGTCGGGCCTGGCGGAACTGCCGGTGGATGAGCCGGGGAACTACGGGCGGGCGTCGGCGCATTACCACTGGCTTTGGTGGAACAACGCGGACGGCTCGATCCCGCACCTTCCCCGCGACGCGTTTTGGAGCTGGGGTCTCTATGACAGTTTGATTGTGGTGGTGCCGAGCCTGGACCTGGTGGCGGCCCGGGCCGGGAAATCCTGGCCGCGTGAGCGTGGTGCCGATCACTACGCGGTGCTGCAGGGCTTTCTCACGCCGCTCGGTCGCGCGGTTGCAGAAAGTGAAGGCGCTTCGTCGACCGAGGCATCTCGGGTCTCCCCGAGCGGCGCGCCGGCCAGTCCGGTCATCCGGACCATCGAATGGGCGCCGGCGGCGGAGATCATCCGAAAGGCGGCTGGCAGTGACAACTGGCCAATGACGTGGGCGGACGACGATCAACTCTACACGGCCTACGGTGATGGTCGCGGTTTTGAGCCGTTTGTGCCGGAGAAGCTCAGTCTCGGGTTGGCGCGGGTGAGCGGAATGCCGGATGGGTTCATCGGAATGAACCTGCGGGCTCCCTCGCTGGAGGCGTTGGGAGATGGCGCGAAGGGACGCAAGGCCAGCGGTCTGTTGTCGGTCCGGGGCGTGCTTTATCTGTGGGCACGCAATGCCGGGAATTCCCAACTCGCGTGGTCGCGTGATCACGGGGCCACCTGGACCTGGGCGGATTGGAAGTTCACGGAGAGTTTCGGATGCCCGACGTTTCTCAACCACGGACGTGACGACGCCGGGGCCCGCGACGGTTTCGTCTACCTCTTTTCGCCGGACAGCGAGGACGCCTACACGCGGGCGGACCGCTTTGTGCTGGGCCGGGCTCCGGTGGATCGATTGAGGGAACGGGCGCTGTGGGAGTTCTTCGTGAGCTTGGATCAGACCGGCGAACCGGTGTGGAGCCAGGATGTGGGCGAACGCGGCGCCGTGTTCGAGCGAGCGGGCGGGTGTTACCGTTGCGGGGTGAGCTACCATCCGGGGTTGCGGCGTTATCTCTGGTGCCAGACGGGCCCGGGCGAAGCGCCGCGGTTTGCCGGCGGGTTCGGCGTGTTTGATGCCCCGGAGCCGTGGGGGCCTTGGACCGAGGTGTTCTGGACAGACCAGTGGGATGTCGGCCCGGGGGAAACCCAGAGTCTGCCGGTCAAATGGATGGACGCGGACAATCGGGCCATTCACCTGGTCTTCTCGGGGGATGATGCGTTCTCGGTGCGGCAGGGGAGAATCGTGCTGCGGGATGACGGTGCTGCGAGGTGACTGGCCAAACCGCCGTGACGCGTTACATTCCTTCCCATGTCTTCGGACGCAACGAACCAACCCGAACTCAAGGTGCTGCTCGTCGTCGGCAGCCTGCGCCGGAATTCCGTGAGCCGCGTGGTCCTGAACCGGCTGGCGGAACTCCTGGCGGAACGTGGCTGCGTGACCGACGTGCTCGACCTGGCGGAGGAGGAACTCCCGCTCTACAACCCGGACGAGGCCTACGCGCGACCCGGCTTCGCCGCGTTGCGCCAGCGGGTGGACACGGCGGACGGGGTGGCGCTCGGTTCGCCCGATTACCACGGCAGCATCAGCAGTCCGCTCAAGAACTTCCTCGACCACTTCTGGCACGAATTCGCCGGCAAGCTCATGGTCCCGCTCATTGCCTCCCACGAGAAGGGTCTGACAGCGATGGACCAGCTTCGGACCGTGGCCCGGCAATGCTACGCTTGGGCACTCCCCTACGGCGTTTCCTATGTGGAGAAGGTCGATGTACAGCAAGGTCGGATCGTGAACGACAAGTTGGTCGGGCGCCTGCAGATGCTGGCGCGGGACGTGGCGGTTTATGGTCGGTTGCTCGCTACGCAACGTCGCACGGACCTCGCGGGGAACGAGCCCGGCTACCTCGCGCAGTATCGCCGGTAAGAGAGGGAACCACGAAACACACGAAACACACGAAAGGAACCCTGGCGGTTGAGCCTTCGACGAATCCCCAACCCGTCCCCCTTCCACGCCTAAACCTAAACCTAAACTTAAACTCCACCCCCATCTCAAGCCCCCCCCCCGGTCTGCCACCCAAGCTTCCCCGCCCCCTTCCTCGCCCCCATCGCTTGGCTTTGCGCCTTTGCTCCTCTGCGCGAGGATCCCACTCCCATGACTCCCATCGAACAGGAACTGCTGGCGGTGCTGCGCGAACTGGATCGGGCTGTGACCCGGCTTCGGGAAGGCGATCACGAGGTGGCGCTGACGCCGTTATTCACCCGGTTGGATGGCCTCGCAGCGACGCTCCCCCCGACCGCCCCGCGCGATTTGCGCCATTACCTCGGCATGAAGAGCTACGAGAAGGCGCGCCGATGGCTGGAGCGGGAGGAGACCCGTTGTGCGGGAACGGGGTCTGACTGGGAGGGCGTTGGCGCATGAACCCGGAGGACACCATTGCCGCGATCTGCACGCCGCTCGGGGAGGGGGGGCTGGCGGTGATCCGCGTTTCGGGTTCGCACAGCCTCGCCGTGACCGACCGGTGTTTCGAGCCGCGGGGCACTTTGGCTCGCAAGCCGTCCGCGGCCGCGACCCACACGGTTCATTACGGCCGGATACACCATCAGGGACGACTGGCGGACGAGGTGTTGCTGACGGTCTTGCGCGCGCCCCACAGCTACACCTGCGAGGATACCGTGGAGGTTTCCTGCCACGGCGGATTGCTCACGGCGCGGCTGGTTCTGGAGGCCCTGCTCGCGGCGGGCGCGCGGCCGGCCGAACCGGGGGAATTCACGCGACGCGCCTTTCTTAACGGCCGGCTCGATCTCGCCCAGGCCGAGGCCGTGGCGGATGTGATTCACGCCCGTACGGAACTGGCCCTGACGGCCGCGCAGGAACAACTGGCGGGGTCGCTTTCGAAACGGATTCGGCAACTTCGGCAGGACCTGTTGCAGGTGCTGGCGCATGTCGAGGCGCACATTGATTTCCCGGACGAGGACATTGCGCCGGACACCCGGGAGGCATTGCTCGGTCGGTTGCGGTCGGCGGAGGCGTTCATGGACGAGTTGCTCCGAACGGCGCGGGAAGGCCGGCTCTTGCGCCGCGGCATCCGGGCCGCGTTGATTGGCCGGACCAATGCGGGAAAATCCAGCCTCTTGAACGCGTTGCTCGGACGGGATCGCGCCATTGTGACCGCGACACCGGGCACGACCCGGGACACCATCGAGGAAACCGCGAGCATCCGCGGGCTGCCGGTGGTCTTGATCGATACCGCCGGCCTGCGGGAAGCCGGCGACGCCATCGAGGAGGAGGGAATCCGCCGCAGCCAGAGGGCGCTCGCCGAGGCGGAGTTGGTCCTGCACGTGCTGGACGGATCGGAACCCCGGGACGTCCGGGACGAGGGGTGGATGGAACGACTGGCGGACCGGCCGAGGATCGTGGTCCTGAACAAGTCGGATCTGCCGGGGCGTGCGGGGCTTGCTGCCCAGGCGGGGTTGCGGGTGGTGGAAACCTCCTGCTTGACCAGGGTCGGCATCGAGACCCTGAAGGACGCCATCAGGGAGACCGTCTGGTCCGGGGCCATCCGCGCGGAGATGTTGGAGGTGACGATCAACGCCCGACATCAGGATGCGTTGCGACGCGCACGGGAAGCTGTCGAATTGACCCTGGCGGCGTTGGAGCGGGGGGAATCGCTGGAACTGGTGGCCGTGGATTTGCATGCGGCGGTCAGGGCCGTCGGGGAGATCGTCGGGGAGACCACGACGGACGACCTCTTGGATTCCATCTTCAGCCAGTTCTGCATCGGCAAGTGACGCGAACGCCGGACGGTGTCAGGCCAGGGTATCGGCAACCCCGCGGGAGCCTGTGCGGAAAAAGGCACAATACTCGGGACCGACCCCGCGCGCGGTTTCGCATCGACCTGCCCGGCGGACCTTTGGTTAGACTCGTTGCGTGGCCCGGAACGCTCAACAATCCGATTACCGGCATCCTGCCGGCGAATCCCAGTCCGCTCCGGCGGAATCACGAATCCTCGCAGGCCGGGGCGGGGAACCGTTCTGGCCGCGCTTGAACGGGTGGTTCGCGTCTGGCCTGGGGATCCTGGCGAGCCCGCTCATCCTCCACGCGGCACCAGCCTTTCTGGAGTTCCCCAACCTGGCCCGGGGGCGGGATTCCTACATGGTCCGTTATCAGGACAGCCTGCCGCCCGCCTCGAACGGCAACGACGGCAGCCTGGCCACCGAGGTGTTGACCACCGACAAGTCCGTGGACGCGTACTGGGAGGTCGACCTGGGGGAGCCGTACGCGCTGTACGGCGTTCGGACGATTGCCGCCAGCGGATTCCAGGCCCGGATGACGCATGCCACGGTGCGCCTGTTCGACGAGAATCACGACTCGGTCTACTCGCAGCATCTGGGCGGAAGCTCCGAGACGTTCGATGTGGTGTTGCCGGGCCCGGTGCGTACCCGGTTCGTCCGGGTTGGTTTCGAGAACAAGGAGCGTTCGCACCCGACAGGCGGGATCGAGTGGTACCTGGGACTGAAGGAAGTCGAGGCCTACGGCCGCCCGTTGGCGGAGGTGGGACTGCTGGGATTTTCGGCTGATACGACGCACATCAACGCCGGTGGCGAGGTGGCGTTGCAGTGGAACCAGCGCGAACTGGAGATGCTGAACCTGCATCCTGGCATCGGGGATGTCCTGCCGAACACCCAACCGGACGGTTCCGGGCAGCGGACCGTGTCTCCGGCAGTCTCCACGGAGTTTCTCCTGGTGGGGACCAACCGGTGCGGACTCCACGCGCAGGGCGTCACGATCGAGGTGGACGGTCAGCCGTTGACGGTCCGATTCAGCGAATTCGTCGCGAACAACCGGCTTTCACTCCGGGACGGACACGGTGAAGCACCGGACTGGATCGAACTGCACAACCCGACCGACGCCGCGGTGGACCTGGCCGGGTGTGGTCTGAGCGATGATCCGGCCGAGCCGATGCGCTGGGTGTTCCCGACCGCGACGATTCCGCCGCATGGGTGGCGGGTCGTGTTCGCTTCCGGACGCAACGAACCGGTCGATGCCGGGGGATTCCTGCATGCGAACTTCCAGCTGGCGGCGGACGGCGAGAGCCTGGTGCTGACCGCGGCGGACGGGATCACCACGTTGGACCGGATTGATGCCTACCCGGCGCAGGACGAGGACCTCGCTTACGGCCGCAACCTCGATGGGGAGTGGACGTTCCTGGAGCCCACTCCGGGGGCGGTCAATCTGGCCTCGAACTACGAAGGCTGGCTGCAGCCGGTCCGCTTCAGCCACACCCGCGGATTCCAGACCAACGCCTTTACCCTCACGCTCAGCCAACCGGATGAGGGGGCGGAGATCCTCTATGCCCGGAACGGCTTTGAACCCCTGCAGCGGTACATCGGACCGATGGCGATCAACGTGTCGGCCCGGGTGCGGGCGGTGGCGAAGCGGGAGGGCTACCGATCGCCGCGGGTGGAAACGCATTCCTACATCTTCCTCGACGACGTGATTACCGCTTCCATCATGAATCCGGCGATCACGCAGGATCCCCGGTATTCGAAGCGCCTCCGGCAGGGGATGGTGGATTTGCCGACGCTCTCCGTGAGTGTGTCGCAGCTGCCCGACGATTACGTGGAACGCCCCGCCTCGGTGGAGATCTTCTGGCCGGACGGGTCGGAGCCGGTCCAGGCGGATTGTGGGATGTACCGGTTTGGCGGGGCCTGGACCACCTTTGCGAAGAAGAACTACCGGCTGAAGTTCCGGCCCGAGTACGGCACCCGGAAACTCCAGGCACCGCTGTTCCACGGTTTCGATCGCGGCTTTCTGGCGGTGGATTCGTTTGACGAGCTGGACCTGCGCGGCGGTTCGCACGACATGCTCTCGCGGGGCTTCTACATGTCCGCCCGGTTCACGGAGGACACCCTGCTCGACATGGGCAGCCTGAATCCGCACGGCCGTTTCGTGCACCTTTACCTGAACGGCGTCTACTGGGGGCAATACCACCTGCGCGAGCGCCTCAACGACCGCTTTCTCGCCGACTACCTCGGCGGTCCGGAGGAGGATTATCTCACCGTGCGCGGCAATGACAACGTGGGCAGCAGCTTCATTCCCGGCACCCCGGATCCGCCCGACCGCGAGCCCTGGGAATGGGTGCGGGCGAACCGCGGGTCCTATGCCACGGTGAAGGAGCGGCTCGATGTGCCGCACCTGATCGATTTCATGCTGATGTGGTTCTACGGAAACGCGGAAACCGAGTACCGCGCCGCCGGCCCGCGGGCTGCCGGCAGCGGCTTCAAGTTCTGGTTGGCCGATGCCGACGGTTACCTGCGGAACACCGGCGACACCACCGGCAACCCCGGTCCGGGCGATCTCTTCGGGGCCCTGACGTCCGAGCGCGATCCCGAGTTTATGACCCTGCTGGCGGACCGCATCCACCGGCATCTGTTCAACGACGGCGCCCTCACACCGGCGCGCAACACCGCGCGGTTGGACGAGCGCATGAACGAAATTGCCAACAGCCTGATGGCGGAATGCGCCCGCTGGGGGGAACGCACCCCGGAGAACTGGCAGGCGGCGGCCGAGGACATCCGCACCGGCATGTTCCCTTCACGGACCGCCACGTTGGTCAGCCAGCTCAGGTCGCGCGGGTTCTATCCCGCCGCGGATGCGCCTGTGTTCAACCTCTACGGCGGTCACGTCACGAACGGGTTCGTGGTCACCCTGGCCGCCGGCACCGGGACCCTGTACTACACGCTGGATGGCACCGATCCCCGGCTGCCGGGAGGTGCGGTGGCGCCGGGGGCCATCGCGTATTCGGGGGGGGAGGGACTGTTTCCGCTCGGTTCCGAATGGCGCTACTGGGATGCCGGCACGCTGCCGGCGGAGGATTGGAACCAGCCTGCATACGACGACTCCGGCTGGACATCCGGGAATGCACCGCTGGGCTATGGGAATGGGGATGAAACCACCACGCTGGATTACGGCGGGGATTCGCAGGACAAACGGCTGGCCTACTACTTTCGGCGGGAGTTCAACGTCGCTTCACCGGATACCGGAGGGCTGCTTACCGTCGACCTCGTCCGCGACGATGGCGCAGCCGTCTACCTCAACGGGGTGGAACTGTTCCGTGACAATCTGCCCACCGGCGCGCTGGCTCCGGACACCCGCGCGTTAACCGCGATCGGGGGTAGTGCGGAGACGACGCCCAATCCGTTTTCCGTCCCGGCCGAGCACCTGGTCGAGGGGCGCAACCTGCTCGCGGTCGAGCTGCATCAAGCCTCTCCCACCAGTTCGGACATCCGGTTCGACCTTGCGGTGAAGGCGCCGTCCGCCACGGGAGTGACCATTGCGGGGGATACAGTCATCAAGGCGCGGGTGCTTTCGGGAACGATCTGGAGCGCATTGGCGGAAGCCGCCTTCACGACGGTGGCGAGCGTTCCTCCGGGCCCCGGAGAGGTGCTGATTTCTGAGATCCATTACAATCCCCCCGGTTCCGACGACTTTGAGTTCCTGGAACTGTACAACCCCACCGACCAATACCTGGACCTGACCGGCACCCGGCTGGATGGCGGCGTGGAATTGCTACTCCCCAACGGATTCGTGCTGGCGCCGGGGCGCTGTGCCGTGGCGGTGGAGAACGCGGTCGCCTTTGACGAGCGTTACCGCACTGTGGGTTCCCCGTGGTACGCGCCCGACATCGCGGTCCTGGGCGAATGGTCCGGTCGGCTGAGCGATGAGGGCGAGCGGGTGGCGTTCCTGAACGCGAACCTGCAGGAGATCGTGGCCGTCGATTACGGAACCGCGAATCCCTGGTCCCAGCGCGCCAACGGCCTCGGCAGTTCGCTGGAACTGCGGGATCCGGATGCCGTGCCGCCCGATGCGGCGGAACGCACCGCCTACCTTTCGTTGCCGGGGAACTGGCACTCGAGCAGCTTGTATCACGGTTCCCCGGGCCGGTTGGATGAGGATCCATGGACGCTCGTCATCAGTGAGGTGCTGGCGCACACGGACGCGGACCAGGATTGGGTGGAATTGCATAACACCGGCAGCGCGGCGTTGGACCTGACGGGCGTGTCTCTGAGCGATCATTATGATCGGCCCCTGCGCTACGCGTTTCCCGAGGAGACCACCCTCCCGCCGGACGGATTCCTGACGCTCACGGCCGCGGATCTGGGTTTCGGTTTCAGCGAACTGGGCTCCGACATCCTGCTGGTTCAGGCGGTCGGGACCGATGTGGTGCGGTTCATCGACACCGTGGATTTCCCGGCGGTGGAACGGGAGGAGCCGTTTGGCCGATACCTCAAGTCGGACGGTGAAACCGACTTCACCGAGCTGAGCGTGGCCACTCCGGACGCGGTCAATGCCATGCCGCGAATCGGCCCCGTGGTGTTCAGCGAGATCATGTATCATCCGGCGGCCGACCAAGTGGAGTACGTGGAGATTCTGAATCCCACCGACGCGACGGTGACCTTGTATGACCCCGCGCATCCCGGCAACACCTGGGCACTTTCGGGGGCCGTCGATTTCACCTTCCCGGCCGGGGAGGAGATCCCGGCGGGCGGGCGCATTCTCGTCAGTGCGGTGGAACCTGCGGTGTTCCGCGAGCATTACCCCGTGCCTGCCGGCGTGCCGGTCTACGGGCCGTGGGACGGGGCGCTCAACAACGCAGGCGAATCGCTGAAGCTGCGTCGGCCGGGCGAACCGGAGCCCGATGGCACGGTGCCGTACTACCGGGTGGACCGGGTGGTCTACGGGCCGGTGGCGCCCTGGCCGACGGAGGCGGATGTGGGCGGGGTCAGTCTTGAGCGGGTGGCGGCGGATGCCTACGGCAATGATCCCGCCTCATGGACAGCCTCCATCGACGGCGGTTCACCGGGCGCCGCTCCCGAATCCGTGAACCGGCCTCCGCACCTGACTGCGATTGCCGACCAGCGCGTTCCCGCGGAGGTCTTCTTCGAGTTCCGAGTGACCGCCACCGATCCGGATGTTCCCACGCAAACGCTGAGCTTTTCGGCAAGCGGGTTGCCGGCCGGCGTGACCGTCGACCCGTTCACCGGACTCATCGCGGGCGCGGCCGTCTCGCCCGGCCTCTATCAGGTCACGGTTACGGTCGAGGACGACCAGGACCCCGCGCTGACAGACCACCAGTCCTTCACCCTCGATGTGACGGAAGCCTTCCGGGTGGAGCGACTTTCGGGCGGGGCCGGGGAACCGGCGGGCTTCCGCTTTCCCGCACTGGCGGGCCAGACCTACGAGGTCCAGTTCAGCGACCGGCTGAGTCCGGATGCCTGGCAATTGCTGTCGCGGATCGTGACGGAGGACGATGGTTGGCGCACCCTGCCGGTGCCGCCCGAATGGGATGGCGCGACGCTGTTCCTGCGCGTGGTCTGGCTTCGGTGAGGTCCCGTGATCGACTGACCCTGCGAACCCCATGCGTTGTGAATCGGAAACGAAAGCCATGCAAGTCATGAAGACAAATCTGCGGCGCCGTGCAGGGAGCGACGCCTTCACCTTGATCGAACTGCTGGTGGTGATTGCCATCATCGCCATCCTGGCGGGCCTCCTGCTTCCGGCGTTGTCGAAGGCCAAGGTGAAGGCGAAGCAGACCGCCTGCATCAACAACCTCCGGCAGATCGGCATCGGCACGGTCATGTACCTCGGCGATTACCAGAAATATCCCGGGTGCATCGACGCGCGCCCCGGTCCGGGTTACTTCACCTACCTTTGGCCCCGGCGCCTGCTCTCGCTGATGGGCGACAGTCGGGATGCGTTCTGGTGCCCCGCGGCCCCGGTGGATGCGCGGTGGAATCTCGACGACAACCCAACCCTGACCCAGGGGATCGATTACATCATCGCCTCCCCCACCGGCACCAAGTTCAGCTACGGCTTCAACGACTGGGGCCTTCGCGATCCCGGCCTGTCCCGCAACATCGGCCAGTTGGGCCTCGGCGGTGACATCGGCATTGTTAATGAGGTGTCCGAAACTGCCGTGCGCAGTCCTTCCGACATGATCATGCTGGGCGACTCGAAATCCGACCGGGCATGGGACGGCAACATCGATCCGAAATCGTCCCCGGACTGGCCCTCCAACCGACACAGCCGGCGGACCTCCCTTATGTTTGCCGATGGCCACGCCGAGACGGCCCTGCGCGAGAAGATCGTCGATCCCGAAGAGGACCAGTGGCGCCGTCGATGGAACAACGACAACCAGCCGCACAACGAAATCCGCTGGACGATCGATCCGGACCTGGAAGCGAAGATCGATCCGTAGTGAGTGTTCCGAGCTGAGTTCGCCGACGTCAGTCGGTGCCCGTCGACCCAACGCCAGAAGGCCCGGGCATCATCTGAAAGACCGGATCGACGCGGGCAGATTTCCGGAAGGAACCAGCGCCTTGGCGAGTAACAAGAACCTGCCCGGCTCGCGGGAAGCCGCGAGCCGGGCAACCTGTCCTTGTCTGTCGATTCCTGAACGCTCCCTATTCCCCGGTCGGGGTGGCCGACTGGCGGTTCGTCAGGCGTCGATACGCCGCCAAGCCCGGCAGAGCCAAACCCAATAGGCATAGGGTAACGCCGCTGTCAGGAACCGGGGTTCGGTCGTAGGGTCCTCCAGTGAACGAAAAAGTGTAACTGCTAAGGCCTCCGTTGTCCCAAAACGTGCGAAGGGTTAAGGGAAACCCAGAGCCCAACCCCGATGCGATAATGTCGATTGTCATGGCGCCCGGCATGGCACCATCGAGATGGAGGATGACGCTACCACTTCCCGATGAGGATCCGGTCCACTTTGCGTAGGTCGGGTTTATGAGGGAGCCATCAGACCCGTCGACTGTCAGTCCTGGCGACTCAAACGGACCTTGGCCGCTTTCACTGACCAGAAAGGCCTCGAGGGTCGTGAATGAGGCAAAACCACCGTAGCCAAAACCCGTGTCAAAACTCCCAGTCTCCACTGGGTCGAAGGATTCGATGATGGGCACTGCCAGGCAGTGAGGCGCACCGATCAACGCTGCGCAAACAAGCGGAAGCCAAGGGGTCATTGATTTCATTTGAGTTCTAGAGATGTCGTCTTCTGTCGTGGGACCCGCTTCCATGTTCCTTCTGCCGTTGCAGCTGCGAGTCACCTAATGATAGCAATAAGCAATTAAGATGCCAATTCTTGGAGGCAGTCTGGTTCTTGTTTTGGGCCTATTCAGCTATTGAATTGATCATCAATATGATACGTAGACGTGGATTGGCGCGTTTCCGGTTTGGATTGGCGTCGTAACCCGCAGTGCAGTTGTAAGGTTTGCGGACGTTTTGTTGGAGTGTATCTGCTCTTGGAGTAGCTAAGTGTATAATTCCAAACGCTTTGTGACCAAGTGAGCATGCGCGAAAAACGTAAAGTTTTGGCCCGGTGTCCGCCTCATGTTGCATGAGGTTTATTGTGAATGAGTTGTGCAAGTGCGGCCTTACCAGACCACTCGTCAGTGGGCCTGGCGACGGGTGCACGCTCGGCACGCGACCGGTGGCACGAACCGCTGCATCCGGTTCATCTCCACCAACCGCTGCCGCCGGACCGGAAGACACACCGCGCAATCGCTGAACCGTTCCAGATCCCAGGTGTCCGCAAACACCCGCCCCTGCTGCAGGGCCTGGGCAGCTTCCAACGCTTCCTCCAGTTGCGTCAGTCGCGGTTCGGCAAATGCTCCCGTGGCGGCGAGCGCCTCCAACGCGCCGTTGCCCTGCCGCGTGGGGATGATCGAGACCACGCTGACGCCACACTCGAAGGCAAAGGCCACGGAGCGTACCGCCCAGCCCACGGCTTCCTCCTCCGGGACGAACGGTGGCCGCAGCAGAACGAATGCACGCACGTCCGCAGCACTTTCCCGGGCGAAGGCTGTGGCGGCCCGGAACGCGGTCAACGTCATCCGCTTGTTCAATCGGTCCAGAGCCTCTGGGTGTACGGTCTCCAGACCCATTGCGACTTCGATCCTGGGCGGCGTCGGGGTGGCCTCGGCAAGTGCGGCCTGGAATTGGCGGAGACCACGTCGCACGAATGCCGGATGAGATTCGAGAATCACGCGCTCAAACCCGGCGAGCCGACGGGCGATCCCGAGGTAGTCTGCCGGCGGCACCGCCATGGGATCGAAGAAGCTGCCGCTGTTATAGAGCTTGATCACCGGGGGCAGGGGACCCGCGGCGATCTGACCCAAGGCCCGTTCGAGCTGGGCCGGAATCGCCCCCTGCGGAACGGGGCCCGGTGTGGTGTGCCGCCACAGATCGCACATCAAACAGCGCCAGGGGCACTCGCGACTGGTGAGGATGACGGTCAGCACGGCCTTCACCGAGCCCGCGCCGTCAGCGGGCTCATCTTCCTGAAAGACCGCCTGCGGCTGCCACACGTCCACATCCTGGCGATTGCCGCGACGGGCAAGAACCCAGGCGTCGCGCGAGGATGCGTCGACCGGATAGTCGCTCGGCCCGGTGGGGAACGGACGGCTCATCGTGGCCCGCTGACTTGCTGAAAGAACTTCAGGTCCCGGTCGCCCTGGGTTCCGGGCGCGTGTTGCCACCCGGCCCGGCGCCCTTGCGGATCGGTGAGTTGACCGGGCGTCTTCAATCCTTGGGGATAGACCACGATGGCTTCCGGCCAGACCGTGTGCAGATGGAAGCTGCGCTGTGCGTTTTGCATGGACCCGCCGTGTCCGTGGAAGACGAACACCAAGGGAGCGCCCTTATCCGAAGGGGGTCGTTCCGGCAGAACCACCAGCGCCTCACGGGACATACCGTCCACGGTCCAATCGCGCCGGTGGGAACCGGCGCCAAAGGCATCTTGTGGGCTGAGCCCTCTCAGGCAGAGGAGCAGGAGCGCGGGGAGCAACCCGAAGCCCCGCGATCGCTGTGTGCCTCCACTGCGGGCAACGCTGAAGATTAAATTCATGGATGATCCGGGAAGATGCGTGTCTTGCCTATCAACGACAACGGTTCCTACCGTCTGGTTACGGGTTTGATTCGGGCCGAGCGTGGGAGCCCCGCTCATGCTGAAGGCATCTTGCGTGGCGGCACTGGGTCGCGGGGCCGCTCCGGTTCAACCGCTTCATCAAGCGGTGGCAGGTCGATCCGCAGTTCCCTCATCTGCTGCTGGAGGCCGATCATCCGCCACAAACTGCGAAGATTTTCCCCGACGGGGCCCAACCTTTCCTCGCCGACGGTATAGAACAACCTCAGCCGCTGTGGCGATCCGGCCGTCCCGAGACCAAGTTCGAACTCCCATCCAGTCAAGGGAGGCACCTCGAAAGTCACGGCGTAGCCGGTGGGAGCCGCGGCCGGTACCCCCTTGCCCTGCTCCTGGTAATCGAGGACGTGGTACGGGGTGATTCCTTCGGGCCGCTGCACCGCGATGAGGCTTGGTCGAAGCGTGACAGAACGGTTGGTCACCACGAACGCAGCCAGCATCGTGCCATTCGTACCGGGGCGATAGCCGAGGAATTGGAGGGCCACTGAGTCCGACCTGGTGGTGTTCCGCCAGAGCCCAAGCGTCGCGGCGGTTCCCAGCAGCAGCAGACCCCCTACCAGCAATCGCGCGGTGGATTTCATTCAGTCAGCGTGCCCGCTGGAGGATTGTCCGAACCGGCGGGTCAGGCAGTTGGTTTCGACGGATCATTTGCCGGAACGCTGGCAAAGCAACCCCTCGCTTGGGAAGACGTTTCTGAATGGGGGGGAAGGCGCGCACGCCGGCTGCAGCCGCGATCTCGCGAAGCGTCCCGGAGTGCGGTGACGCGGCAGCCTTCACCGCTGTGACTCCTTCACCCGTCGACAGGTGTGGCACCCATCGCGGGGATCGTGCGGACAGCGGTGACTGCGCTCCGCTGCGTCACCGCACTCCAGGACGCTGCGCGAGGTTCGTTCGGCCATCCGGAACTTCGGGACGTCCGGGACAATGGTGCGGAACGTCGTCGTCACACCGGATTCTCCCGAAAATACGGAATCGTCCGTTGTAGCCCCTCCTCCAGCGGCACGCGGGGTTCCCAATCAATGACGCGCTTCGCCAGCGAGATATCCGGTTGACGCTGCCGGGGGTCGTCCTGGGGCAGGGGACGCTCCACCAGTCGCGATTTTGATCCGGTCAATGCGATGACCTTTTCCGCCAGTTCGCGAATGGTGAACTCGACCGGGTTGCCGAGGTTCATCGGGCCGACGCATTCGTTCTGGTTCATGAACCGCAGGAAACCCTCGATCAGGTCGTCCACGTAGCAGAAGGAGCGGGTCTGGGAACCGTCGCCGTAAAGGGTGATCTCCTGACCGGCGAGTGCCTGAAGGATGAAATTGGACACCACGCGGCCGTCCTTCGGCTGCATCCGGGGGCCGTAGGTGTTGAAGATGCGGGCCACGCGGATGTCCACGCCGTTCTCGCGGTGATAGTCGAAGAAGAGCGTTTCGGCACAACGTTTGCCTTCGTCGTAGCAGGCGCGGGGTCCGATGGGATTGACCAGGCCCCGGTAGCCTTCGGGCTGTGGATGCATCTCGGGATCCCCGTAGACCTCGGAAGTCGAGGCCTGGAAGACGCGGGCCTTGACGCGCTTGGCGAGCCCGAGGCAGTTGATGGCGCCCATGACCGAGGTCTTGGTGGTCTTGATCGGATTGACCTGGTAATGCACCGGCGAGGCGGGGCAGGCCAGGTTGTAGATCTGGTCCACCTCAACCTTGAAGGGATCCACCACGTCGTGCCGGATGAGTTCGAAGGCCGGCTTGCCGAGCAGGTGGCTGATGTTGACCTTGCGGCCGGTGAAGAAGTTGTCGAGACAAAGCACGTCGTGGCCGTCCGCCAGCAGTCGTTCGCAAAGGTGACTGCCGAGGAAGCCCGCACCGCCGGTGACCAGAATTCGCATGGCTGTATGAGTAACTTGACTAACCGCTGATTCACACCGATGAACGCGGATCAGGAATCCAGGACCCTGACGCGTGGAACCGTGTCCCTCTTCGAGTTCGGGCCGGATTGCTGATAACGCCCTCTGGTTCCCACGTCGGGACGGAGTTTCAGGAAGCGGCGGCAGCCCGTGCAAGGCGAAAACCCGGCCGGTGAAACGCCGCCGGCCGGGGGGCTGGCAGGATTGGGAGTGCGCGAGGAACAGCCTGGGAACCCGTGCCCTGCTCCACGTCAGCGGCCCGGGCCGCTCGGGGAACCGCGACCTGTCCGGGAGGTTGCGTTCTCCATCCCTGCAGACGAACCCTCCGCCTCCCCTACGTACAAAACTCCAGTGCATATGCGTCGAGAATTGGTTCGTTCGTCTTCGCTGGTCGCCGGCGACCCGGCCTGCGCGGCGGGGTGTTGTTCGGGCTTTGGGCCTCGGGCTTGCATCGGATCTCGGATTTCGGGTTTCGGACCTGCCCGCAACTCAGCGGTAGGTTCGCTCTCCTCCCCGGGGGGGCGATGGACCGCGTCGGGGGCGCTGCTCCTGTATTGCCCGCCGGGAATCGGCTTTGCTACCGTGCCGGCCATGCGGATTCTCTCGGGCATACAACCCTCGGGCACCCTGCACCTGGGCAATTACTTCGGCATGATGCTGCCGGCGCTGGAGCTTCAGGAACAGGGGGATGCCTACTATTTCATCGCGGACTACCACTCGATGACGTCGCTGTTCGACGCCGACGCGCGTCGGAAGAACTCGCTCGACGTGGCGCTGGACTTCCTGGCCTGCGGACTGGATCCGAAGCGGACGGTGTTCTTCCGGCAATCGGACGTGCCGGAGGTGCCGGAGTTGACGTGGTTGCTCATGACGATGACGCCGATGGGCCTGCTGGAACGTTGTCACAGCTTCAAGGACAAGTCGGCCCGGGGCATCCCGGTCAACGCCGGCCTGTTCACCTACCCGGTGTTGATGGCGGCGGACATTCTGATCTACGACTCGAACGTGGTGCCGGTGGGGCAGGACCAGAAGCAGCATGTGGAGGTGACGCGCGACATCGCGATCAAGTTCAACGAACAGTATGGCGAGACTTTCGTCATCCCGGAACCGCGCATCCGCGAGGCGACCGCAAAGGTGCCGGGCGTGGATGGCGGCAAGATGAGCAAGAGCTACGGCAACACCATCGACATCTTCGGCGAAGAGAAGCCGTTGCGGAAACGCATCATGGGCATCGTCATGGACAGTCGCACGCCGGACGAACCGAAGCCGGACGCCGACCAGAACCTGGCGGTCCAATTGTTGCGGTTGGTGGCGCCGCCCGACGTGGCGCAGGATTACGAGGACCGGTTGCGGGCCGGTGGGCTCGGTTACGGCGATTTGAAGAAGAAGCTGTTCGAGTGCTACTGGGCCTGTTTCGAGGAACCGCGGAAACGTCGTGCAGAACTCGTGCAGAACCTGGACCATGTTCACGAGGTGCTGCGCGGGGGGGCGGAACGGGCGCGGGCGGTGGCCACGAAGGTCCTGGACCGGGCCAAGCGCAACTGCGGTCTGGTCTGAGCGGACCCACTCTGGCACCTTGCGGGAAGTTGCCACGTCACATCAAGTCACGGAAACCGAACCAATCAGGAGGCCGGAATGGAAACGCGAGTCTTGTTCAAGTACGTCGAGGAAGTGCGCCGGGAATGCGGCCTGGCCCGCATGGCCGCCGGGGAGCTGCGCACGGCGTTGGCGGCCCTCGATCCCGTTCGCGCCAGCCTCTTCGTCCGCAGCCTTCTGACCCATGCCGTGGCGGTGTCGCGGTTGCTCTGGCCCGAACGGGTCGAGTCCGCCGCCCGCGGTGCCACCCTGCGCCAGGAACTCAAGGTGCCCGATCCATCACCGCTGCAACTGGCCACCCTGCGCAAGCACACATCGCGCCCGGATGAGACTTACGAGGACTGGCTCCAGCGGCTGCCTGAGCCGAATTACCTCGAGTTCAACGTCATGCCCGCCGGCACGATGTCGGGTTCGAAGGAGGACACCTTCCAGGCCGCGCTGGATCCCGACACGCTGGAGTTCACCCTCCGGGGTGACCGGGCGAGCCTGGCCCAGGTGAACGAGGCCCTCCGCCTGCTTGACACTGCGTGCGAGCGGTGGTTGCGAACGCATAATCCGTGGTGAGCGGGTCCACGGTCCAGTTGCTTCCGTTGGGCAGAACGCTCGTCCTGCCGCAGGGGGCGGCCTTGCGGGAGGCGTTGTTCGAGTTTGGGGTGGAGTTTCCCTGCGGGGGACGCGGCCGGTGCAAGGGTTGTCGGTTGCGCGTCCTGGCCGGGGACCTTGCGATCACGGCCGATGATCGCCAGCGTCTCAGTCCCGTCGAGCTTGCCGCCGGCTGGAGGCTGGCCTGCCAGGCGCGGGTGAGTGGGGATCTGACCCTGGAGATCGCGCAATGGGAGGCCGCGGTGCTCGGGGACCAATCCCGGATCACGTTCCAACCCCGCCCGGGATTGGGTGTGGCGGTCGACCTGGGTACGACCACCCTGGCGGTGCAGTTGCTCGATCTGGCCACGGGCAACGTGCTCGCGGTCGCCACGGCGATGAACGCCCAGGCAGTCCACGGAGCCGACGTGATGAGCCGGATTCACTTTGCCGTGCATGAGAACGGGGCCGGCCGGTTGCACGACTTGATCCGTCGTCAGATCGGCGGGCTGATTGCCGGATTGCGCCAGGAGGCGGCGCGCGACGAAGCGATCGTTGAAGTGGTTCTCGTCGGAAACACGGCGATGCAACTGCTTTTCTGCGGCCGGGACGTACACCCGCTGGCGCAGGCACCGTTTGAGTCGGACGAACTGGACGAAGCCTGTTTCACCGGAGCCGAACTGGGCTGGTCCGTCACGGCGGAGGCGGTGGTGCGTTTTCTCCCGAGCCTGGGCGGATTTGTTGGGAGTGATCTCCTGGCGGGAATCCTGGCAACGGGTCTGGCGGAGGTGAAATCGCTCAGCGCCTTGATCGATCTCGGGACGAACGGAGAGATCATTGTCACGAACGGGGGGCGGGTGCTGTGTGCGTCGACCGCGGCCGGGCCCGCGTTTGAAGGGGCGCGGATCAGCATGGGGATGCGGGCGGCGACCGGCGCGATTTCCGAGGTGACGGTGCGGGAGGGAAGCCTGGTGTGTCGGGTGCTGGGCGGTGGTGAGCCCCGGGGCATTTGCGGCAGCGGGCTCGTGGATGCCGTGGCTTGCGGGCTGGAGTTGGGCTGGATCACGTCGACCGGGCGTCCGGCTTCCGGTGAGGCCGTTCTGCTGGCGGGGGACGTGGAGTTGGCGCCCCGGGACATCCGCGAACTCCAACTGGCGAAGGGCGCCATCACCGCCGGGCTTCGGCTGATGGTGGAGCAGTTGGGATTCACGCCTGGCGCGCTGGAACGGGTCCATCTGGCCGGGGCGTTCGGAAATTACATCAGCCGGGCCAATGCCCGGCGAATCGGCCTGCTGCCGTTTCCGCCCGAGCAGATCGAGCCGGCCGGCAACACTGCGTTGCTCGGGGCAAAGATGGTGCTCCTCCGCACAGTTGACTTCAGCACCTTCTGGGAGGAACTGCGCCCGCGTGTTGAGCATGTTCCATTGAACGAGGACCCCCGGTTCCACGAGGTCTACGTCGAGGAAATGGGGTTCCCGTCGCAGCGTCTTTCGTAGCGGAGATATCCGATCTGCTGTATCGCGGGTATCCGACCCGCAGTCCTTGGAAGAGTCCGGACTCTCTGCCGAATGGAATTCGGCGATACAGCAGATCAGATAACTGCGCTACAAGCAGTTGCGCGTTCATGTCGGATCGTGTGTGGAATATCCGGGCCAAAGCCGGGTTGCTTTTGTTGTGCGGTTGGTGTGCACTCCGGTCGCAGCCAACCCGGAAACAAAGGTGAGAATCGAACTGCGAACCGTCAGCAAGTCCTACGGGCGGACGCGCGCCCTGGACCGGGTGTCGTGTGAAATCGAACCCGGCCAGCTGGTGGCGGTGCTCGGGGCGAATGGCGCCGGCAAGAGCACGTTGCTGCGATGCCTCTCCACGGTGATCGGAGCCGACAAGGGCACGATCCTCTGCGACGGACAACCGCTGCGCCGTGACCGGTTGGACCTGCGCCGGCGCATGCTGTTTCTACCCGACTTCCCGCTGGTGTACGGCGGTTACAGTGTCATCCGCCATCTTGGCATGTTGTTCCGCGTGTATGAGGCGGAGACCACCGGGGTGGAGGACCGCGCGGTGGCGGTGTTGCGTGATCTCGATCTGTTGCCGCTGGCCAACCGTCCGGTGGCGACGTTGTCGCGCGGGCAGGCCTACAAGGCCGCCCTGGCAGGCCTGCTCACCCTCGACCCGGAGGTCTGGTTGCTGGACGAACCGTTCGCTTCTGGGATGGATCCGCACGGCATCCAGGCGTTTCGCGATCACGCCACCGAAGCCGTCCGCCGGGGGCGCACCATTCTCTACACCACCCAGATTCTCGATGTGGTGGAACGGTTTGCCGACCGGGTGATGGTGTTGCACGAGGGGGAACTGCGGGCGTGGGATACGATGGCCCAACTGCGTGAACAGGGCCGGGGCGAGACGGATCCGCTGGAGCATATCTTCCGGCAACTGCGCAGCGAAAGCGTCTGATCTCTGCGTCATGACCCTCAGACTGCCAGCCTTTGAGAAAGCTCTGCGCCGGCGGGTGCGGGCGGAGGTGCGGAAGTCCAGGGTGCTGCGCCGGCAGGCGAGGCGGGCGCGGCGGAGGTGGTGGTTAAACCCGGCGTGGCTCGCGTTCGGCTATGGGGCATTCCTGATTGGCGCCCTGGTGACGAAGATCGCGCCCGCCGGCCACGAATTTGCCGCGCGGATGGCGGTGGTCTGCCTTTGGTTCCTGGGGACGCTCGCCACAAACTCGGCAGCGCTCGCAGCGACGCTGGGCGATGGTGCCCGGAATTGGTGCCTGCAGCTGCTGCCGCTCCGGGATGCCGAGGTCTTTCGTATTCAGTGGCGGCAGCATGTTCGATCGTCCTCCTGGTGGCTGCTGTTCTACGCGCCATTCGCGGTGTCCCTGGTGGCCCCGCGGATCACGGACTGGCGCCTGTTGCTGGCGGGGGTGGGGTTCCTCCTGCTGCAGGCGCTCTGTGCCCGGGCCATCGTCGTCCACCTGGCGGCCTGGGGGTTGACCGGCCGCGTGGGCGCATTCGGTTTCTGCTTCCCGCTCGCGATCGGGCTGGGCTTCCTGGCGGCCAGCCGTTACGGGGCCGGGTTGGGCGACCTCTACGCGGCGCTGAACTGGGTGCCGGTGTTCGGCTGGCTCAACCAGATCTTCCTGCACGCGGTTGTTGGCGGGAGTGCTTTGGCATGGCTGTGGCTGATCCCGGTCTTGCTCCTGTTCGGGGCTCTGCCGGTTTCCTGGCGGCGTTTGCGGGATGGCTACGTCCTGGCGGAACCGGTCTTTCGCCCAACGGCGCAGCAAGGCGACGAGGCGGATGGGAGCGGGGAACCGGTGGTGGTGGAGGATGAGTCGGATGTCCCAGTGGATTCGAAGGTCGGGGAGGCCTCGGTGCGGAGTCGCGAGTTTCTCCGCGGTGAAGCCTGGTGGACTGCGGGTTGGTACGAACGGATGGCCGGCCGGCTGCTCAGTGCCCGGCAACGGCTCCTGGCTGAGTTCCTGCTGATGGCAGCGCCGAACTGGTCGGCGGGCCATCGCCGGGGACTGCGGCGTTGGGGGCTGGTGATGCTGTTTGTGGCGGGGTTCGGTGCTCACGGGGCCTGGGTCCTGATGCCGGCCCTGCTTTTCACCCTGGATCTGGTGGTCCCTTTCGCCGGTGGCAACTGGCCGGGACTGCAGTTTGCGCGGGCGGGCGACTTCGAAACAACGCCGTGGGCGCTCCAGCCGGTCGGGCACCGTGAAATCGAGGTTACGCTTCGGAAGCTGAACCTGCTGCGGTTTCTCACCGGCCTGCCGCTGCTGGCGGGACTGGCTCTGGTTGCCGGCTGGCGTTGTCCCCAGTTCACTCCTGCTCAGGCGATGCTCGGCCTCGTGAGACTCTCTGGAATCGTCCTGGCCTGCCTTCCGCTGTTCGGCCTTCTGCAGCTTTCCTCCGCAACCGACGACAGTCTGCAGGTGCGATGGAGGCGGTTGCCCGGGCTGCTTGTATTTATCCTGATGGTGATTGGGTTCGGGATCGGAGCGTTCCTGGCGTCTACGTGGGTGGTGGTGCTGGCGTGTCTGGCGGTGCTGGCGGTGATCTCATGGTGGCTGGCCTGGTCGCAGGCCAGGGCTTGGTCCCGGGGCCGGTTCGACATGGTCAAGCGGGGGTGAGTCGTCGTGGCGACGGCTCAAGCTGGCTTCCGCTCAAGAAGCTCATTACCCTCCCGTTCATGACACGTCTTTCGGGACTGTGGTTCCTGGTGTTGACCGCGCTGACCGTCGTTGTGGCGGCGGGCACGGTTCAGCCGGGCATTGATGTCCTGCAGAGCCGGGCGTTCCGGGAACTGCGAGGCAAGCGCGTGGGGCTCATCGCCAATCCCGCCAGCGTGAACCGCGAGGGACGGAGTACCATCGACATCCTGCACCGCGCGGTCGGGCTCGAGATTGGCGCGTTGTTCGGACCGGAGCATGGGGTGGAAGGGAAGCATGACGCCGGCGTGGAGTTCCCGGACGGGGTGCATGTCCCGACGGGTCTGCCGATGTATTCGCTCTACGGTCCCGGTGCCGTGCGGGCGCCCACCGCGGCCATGCTCAAGAACCTCGATGCGCTGGTTTACGACGTCCAGGACACCGGCGTCCGCAACTACACCTACATCAGCACGATGGGTCTGGCGATGGAGGCCTGCGGGGCCGCAGGGGTGGAATTCGTCGTGCTGGACCGGCCCAATCCGTTGGGCGGACTGCGTATCGAGGGACCGATGCTCGATCCGAAGTTCAAGTCGTTCGTGGGCCAGTGGCCGATCCCGCTGCTCTACGGACTGACCCCGGGGGAACTGGCCCGGATGATCGCCGGGGAGAAGTGGATTGCCACGCCGCCGAAGCTCACCATTGTGCGGATGCAGGGCTGGAACCGGACCATGACGTGGCAGGACACCGGATTGGACTGGCGGGCCACCTCGCCGGGCGTGCCCTCCGCGGAGCGTTGCTTCTACCTCCCCGCCATGTCGTTGTTGGCGGATATCGGCGGCGTGAGCGTGGGCTTTGGGACGTCGATGCCTTACGAATGCCTGGCTGCCCCGTGGTTCAATGCGAACCAGCTTTGCGACTGGCTTCAGGGGCGCGGTTTGCCGGGGGTCCGGTTCCTGCCGGTGAAGTTCACGCCCACCCGGGGTGCCTATGCCGGGCAGGAAGTGCAGGGCGCGCGGATTCGTTTCACTGACCTGGCCCGGGCGCCGCTGGTGTCGTTGAATTTCTACGCCTTCGAGGCGGCTCGCCGGCTCGGGGGACGCGATCTTTATGCGTCGGCGGCAAAGCACCGGACTTCGTTCAGCTTCTTCGACAAGATCAACGGCACCGACCAGACCCGGGCAGCGCTCAAGGCGGGCAAGAGCGCCGCGGAGATCATCGCCTCCTGGGCCGCGGGCGAGGAGAGCTTCCGACGCAAACGCGCGCGATACCTGCTGTATCCATAGCGTAGCCACGTTGTCTGAGAGGGGAGCGCGCGCGGCCCGCGTGCCGTGGCCGGCGGCCCGCCGGACACCGTTGCAGCGACCTGAAGTACCTTTTGGTGACGGCACATTTGCCCGGTGGCCAGTCGGCGAGCCGCCGACCGGAGCAGCCGGGCCGGCCGCGCTCCCCATTTCTGCTGCATGGATGCAGGTCAGGAGCCGCCCAGTTTGTGGCAGACGGGCAGCAGCGCGGCGAGACGTTCCCCGGGCGGGGGATGGGAGGAGAAGTAGGTGCCCAGGGAACCGGCTTCGTCCGGCTGCAGTTGTTCCAGACGGCGCAGCAGGGTGATCGCGCCGCCGGCGTAGAAGCCGCCCGCCACCGCCAGTCGGACGCCCACAATGTCCGCCTCCGCCTCGGCGTCCCGGGCGTGGGCGTTTTGCAGGAGTCCCAGGCCGCTTTGACGCAGCCATTGACCCAGCGGTCCCGCCCGCAGCGTCACCGCCGAGGCGACGCGTGAGGCGGTCTGGCTGACCATGCGATCCCATGCGTGCCCGCGCAGGACATGGCCCATTTCGTGACCGATCACGAACGCCAGTTCCGCCGATTGCCGGCCACAGAACTCGATGAGGGATTCGCTGATGAAGATGAACCCGCCGGGAAGTGCCATGGCATTGGGCGGATCAAGCTGGATGGCCTCGGCGTGGAAGCGGCGGCGTTTGTCCTGCGCGCCGGCGTGGAGTTTGCGGCAGATGTCGGCGACCAGCCGGTTGCACTCGGGGTCGCGGGCCGGTTTCGAGCCGCCTCGCAACTCCGTGGCGAGGGCGGTGCCAAAGGAGCGTTCCGACGCCAGCGTCTCGTCCTCATCGCCCGTCAGATTCTGCATCACCCAGCGGGACTTCCGGATGGCCGGGATGGTCGCCCGACCGAGCCGTCGTCCGAGATTGTAGAAAAGGCCGCTCATGCTGCGGTGTGGTTGGGAGGATAAACCCGGGTCCTCAGAGGCCAAGGCAAAAGCCGGGGAGCGGTCCAACTCCCGCTTGCCACCGACCGGCCGGGGTCGGAGAATCGTCCCGATGCATATTCCGGACGGCTTTCTGGATGCGAGGACCTGCGCGGGTGCATTTTGCCTGGCGGGGGCCGGTCTGGGCTGGGCGGGTCGGGAGGTGACGGCACGATGGAGCGACCAAACCGTGCCGATGCTTGGGGTGATGTCGGCGTTTGTCTTTGCCGGACAGATGGTGAATTTCCCCGTGGCGGGTGGCACCTCGGGGCATCTGCTCGGGGGTGTGCTGGCCGCGGCCTTCCTGGGGCCGTGGGCGGCGGCGATGGTTCTGACGACCGTGCTGGCAGTCCAGTGTTTCTTCTTTCAGGACGGCGGAGTGACGGCACTGGGGGCCAACGTGCTGAACCTCGCGATTATTGGCACCTGGAGCGGTTACGCGGTTTATCACCTGTTGGGCCGGGTCGCGAAGTCCGAACGCGGTCGGTTCGCCGCGCTGGCGGTGGCGGCTTGGTTCTCCGTGGTGATCGCCTCTTTGGCGGCGGCCGCGGAACTGGTCCTTTCGGGGCGGGTGAGCTGGAAACTCGTGGTGCCGGCGATGGGGCTGACCCACGCCGTCATCGGGGTGGGGGAGGCCTTCATTACCGTGGCGGTGGTGTCGTTTGTCTCGAAGGTCCGGCCCGACCTGATCCATCGACCCGGAGCGATCGCCGGGGTGACGCCTTCGAGGACCATCGTGGGATACGGATTGCTGGCTTCCCTGGGTGTGGTGTTGTTGCTGGCGCCGCTGGCATCGGCCTTTCCGGACGGTCTGGAGGAGGTGGCGGAGCGGCTTGGCTTTGCCGGGCAGGTGGCGGAACCGATGTCGGCCCCGTTGCCGGACTACGCGGTTGGCGGGGTGGGTTCCTCCGCACTTTCCACGATCCTGGCGGGCAGCATCGGGACGTTGCTGGTGTTCGGGGCCGGTTGGGCTCTGGCCCGGTTGGCGCAACGGTTCTCGCGCCGGTCCCGGGAGGTGACGCCCCAGCCCGATGCCTCATGAGTCCCGCCCTGCGCATCGCGGTGACCTTTGCCGGGGTGGCTGGAATGGCCTTGTGGCCGCCGGGGCAATGGCCCTGGCAGTCGGTGTCGCTGACCGCGCTCCTGTTGCTGAGCCTGCAATTCCGTTTGTCCTGCGGGCCGGTGTTGCGGCGGGCGCTCGTGGTCTGGGCGTTGGCCGGCCTGGTTTCCCTCGGGATGCTGGGGCAACCCGACTGGGGATTGCACGCAGGCAACCTCCTGCTCAAGGCATCCCTCAGTCTTTGGGCGCTCAGCCTGCTGGTCCACACCACTCCGTTGCCGGAGATCGTGGTCGGGCTGCGTCGCCTCGGTGTTCCCCGGATTTGGACCGGTTCCCTGGCATTTTGGGGACGCTATTACGCGGTGCTGACCGGCGAATGGCACCGGCTGCAGTTGGCCCGCCGGTCGCGCACTTTCACCCGCAGCCGCACCCTCCGGTTCCGCAGCCTGGCCAATGCGCTCGGCCTCCTCTTCATCCGCTCCTACGAGCGTGCGGAAAAGGTCCATCGCGCCATGCTGGCCCGCGGCTATCGGGGGGAACCGTGAGTCTGTCGCCGCCCCCCGCCCTGGCCCGATCCCTCCTGCTGTGGTTCGCAGCGGAGGCGGAGGACCTGCCCTGGCGGCGCACGGCGGATCCGTATGCGGTCTGGGTTTCGGAGATCATGCTGCAACAGACCCAGGTGGCGACGGTGATCCCTTACTACCGGCGGTGGATGGAGGTGCTGCCGAATGTGGCGTCACTCGCCCGCGCGCCGCTGGATCGCGTCCTGAAACTTTGGGAGGGCCTGGGTTACTACACCCGCGCGCGGAATCTCCACCGGGTGGCGCAGGACCTGGTCGCGAACCGGTCGGGCCGGTTTCCGCGCGACTATGAAGAAGTGCTGGCCTTGCCCGGGGTGGGTCGATACACGGCGGGCGCGATCTGCAGCATCGCCTTCAACCAGCCCCGCCCCATTCTCGACGGCAACGTCATCCGCGTGCTGGCCCGGGTCTTCGCGGTGGAGGCCGCCGTGGCGCAGGGAGGCACCCGATACCTGCTTTGGCAACGGGCGACGGAACTGGTGGAGGCGGCCCGACCTGCCGGAGGTTCCCTGGCGTTCGTCGCCTTGGGTTCCCAAGGGAAGCGCGGGGGCGGGTCCCGCATTGGCGCACTGTTGGTCCGTCATTGTCCCTGCGGCGCGCTCAACCAGGCGATCATGGAGCTGGGGCGGCGCCTTTGCACCTCCCGGCAACCGGCCTGCGGGGAATGTCCATTGCAGGAGGTGTGCCAGGGTCACCGGACCGGGGAGCCGACCCGGTTTCCGAACCTGGCGAAACGGCTGGCCACGGTGCGGCAACGGGTGGTGGCGGTGGTGATTGAGCGGCGTGGGCGTGTGTTGCTGCGACAGCGCCCGGCCGGGGGGGTGAACGGGAGTCTCTGGGAATTCCCCAATGAACCCCTCGCCGAGGCGGTGGAGGCACGGGAGGCCGTCCTGGCCCGGTGGCCGCAACTGGACGCGGATTCGCTGCGGCCCATGACGACCGTCCGGCACAGCATCACGAACCGTCGCATCACCCTGGAGGCCTGGCAGGCGCGGCCCCGGGTGGGAACCCGGTTCCCCCGGGATGTCGGGGTCTGGCTTGAGTTCGGGGCCCTGGCGGAGTTGGCCTTCCCGAGCGCTCACCGGCGGTTGTTGACGGCGTTGGGCGGGGCTTCATGAAAGGCGCATTCTTATATGTCCGGGTTTTTTGGTTGCGAAACTCCCCTACAGGCGCCAAGATACGGGGCAACCGAAGACCAAGAGACCATGAAGAAGCAACTTGTGAAGAGCGCGGTGCGTCTGCTGACTCCGTTGTTGGTGTTTTCTGCCACAGCCTTGGGCCAGACGCTGTATCAGGACAACTTCGACACCGATACCTCCGCCAGCTGGACCGTCAATGATCCCGGTGAGACCGACATCACCGTGGTCTTCAGCTACGACTATTCGGCAATCGGGGTGCCTGCCGCACCGGGGGGATCCGGAACGACCGGCCTGAAAATGACGGCGAACAACACCGGTGGGGTGTTTAGCGGGTTCAGCGTGTCGCCCACCGGAGAGAGCTTCAGCGGTAACTATCGGGTGAGCTTCGACCTGTGGCAGAACTACGTCGGGCCGGTTGGCCCGGGGGGTAGCGGAACCACCCAGTTCTCCATGTTCGGCATCGGCACTTCGGGCACCACGCCCATCAAGATCGGTAACACGACCGAGAGCCTTGGGTTCGGCGCCACCCTCGACGGGGGGTCGAGCGTGGACTACCGCGTCTACTCTTCCCTGTTCCTGACCGGCTATGCCGAAGGGGATCCCGTCTTCCAATCCGGTGGGGGCAGAAATGGTTCCGACCCGTACTACGCCGTCTTTGGCGGGGAATCCGCTCCGGTAGACCAGGTAAGCCTGTTTCCCGGGCAGACCGGTGTGACCGACGCCGGCGAACTCGCGTTCGCCTGGAGAAGCGTCACCATCGAAGTCCTTGACGGGTCCGCAACATGGTCTGTCGACGGCACGCCAATCGCCGTGGTGGATGTGAGCACGGTGAACCTGGGCGGCGGCAACATCTTCTTCGGACATGACGACACCAACGCGGGTGTCTCCACCGATCCCAACAAGGAGCTTCTGAACGTTACCCTGATCGACAACGTCAAGGTCGAGGCCCTGGCCATTCCCGAGCCCGGCACCTATGCGCTTGGTATTATCGGTGCCCTGCTGTTGTTTGGGCGGCGACGGAAGTGATCCTGATTCCAGATTCCCGAGCGCGGCCGCCCATGACGGGCGGCCGTTCTTTTTCTTGATCCCAGGCCATGAACCAAACCTGTCGCGCACCGCACTGCACCTTGCCATTCCCGGCGGGCGCCTGATACGGTCCGCGGCTTCTTGAGCGAGACGGCGATGGACTACAAAGACACACTGAACCTTCCGCGGACGGACTTCTCCATGAAGGCCGACCTGGTGCGACGCGAACCCGAACGGTTGGCCCAATGGGAGGCCGACGGATTGTACGCGCGCATTCAGCAGGCCCGCGCGAAGGCCCCGCGCTTCCTGCTGCATGACGGACCGCCCTTTGCGAACGGCGACGTCCACGTCGGCACGGCGTTGAACAAGATTCTCAAGGACCTGATCCTCAAGCACAAGACCCTGCGCGGCTTCCGCGTGCCCTATGTGCCGGGGTGGGACTGCCATGGGTTGCCCATCGAATTCAAGGTCACGCAGGAGATGCGCAAGGCCGGTCAAACGGATGCCGATCCCGCCACGATCCGGGCGGCCTGCGCTGATTACGCGCGCCGGTTCATTGATATCCAGCGCACGCAGTTCAAGCGCCTCGGGGTGCTGGGGGAGTGGGAGCGTCCCTACCTCACCCTCGACCGTGGTTACGAGGCACAGGAGTTGCGGTTGTTTGCCGACATCGTCGAAAAGGGCTTCGTCTATCGCGGGAAGAAGCCGGTGTATTGGAGCATCCCGTGCCGCACGGCCCTGGCCGAAGCCGAGGTGGAATACCAGGATCACGTCAGCCAGAGCGTTTACGTGAAGTTCCCGGTCGTGGGCTACGAGAACACCTTCCTGCTGATCTGGACCACCACGCCCTGGACCTTGCCGGCGAATCTGGCCGTGGCGTTCAATCCCACCTTCAGCTATTCGCTCGTCCGCGTCGGTGAGGGGGAGAATTGGGAGGATTATCTCGTCTCGACGGCACTGCTGAATCAGGTCGCCGAGAAGTGCGGTTGGGAAGGTTACCAGATCCTGCGCAGCCTCGATGGGGGGCACTTCACCGACACCGAATACCGGCATCCCTTCTGTGACCGGAGCGGCCGTTTGTTTGCGGCCGACTTCGTGGATAACGAGACCGGCACGGGCTTTGTGCACATCGCCCCGGGCCACGGCATGGACGACTACCTGCTCGGCGTGCGGGAAGGGTTGCCGATCTACTCGCCGGTGGACGACGACGGCTGCTTCACGCACACCGCCGACCTGCCGGCGGATCAGCAGATGCCGGCGTTCATGCTGGGCAAGGCCATCCTGGCGCGAAAGGGACGCAGTGAGGCGAACGAAGTGGTGATCGAGGAATTGACCGCCCGGAAAGCGCTGCTGCATCGCGAGGATTATCCCCACAGTTACCCGCACTGCTGGCGCAGCAAAACCCCGGTGATCTTTCGTGCCATGGACCAGTGGTTCATCAAGGTGGACCACGTGCCCGCAGCCGCCGACGCCGATCGGCGCGAATCGGAGCGCGGCGAAGATCAGCGCGGACTGACGTCCGCGGCTACGTTCCGCGAGTCAGCCCTGGCGGAGATCAACCGGGTGCAATGGGTGCCCGACTGGGGCAAAGCCCGGATCGAAGGCGCGGTGACTTCGCGGCCCGACTGGTGCATCTCGCGCCAGCGCACCTGGGGTGTGCCCATCCCGGCGTTCTACGATGCCCGGGGGGAACCGATCCTCGACGCCGCCATCGTGCGTGCCACGGCCGGACTGGTCGAAGAGCATGGCTCGAACGTCTGGTTCGAGAAGGACGCCGTGGAACTCTGGACGTTGGTGCGACCGACGGATTGGGCCGGCCCGGAGGCGGTGGCGAAGTCGCAGGATACCCTGGACGTGTGGATCGACTCCGGTTCGTCCTCCCGCGCGGTGATCATGCAGCGGGAGGAGTTGCGGGCGGAAGCCGCGGCGGAGGCGGGGGACGCCTGGCAGGCGGACGTGTATCTCGAAGGCAGTGACCAGCATCGCGGCTGGTTCCAATCCTCGTTGCTGTTGTCGCTCGCGGGCAATGGATCGGCGCCGTTCAAGACCGTGTTGACCCACGGATTCATGGTGGACGCCGATCGCGAGAAGATCTCCAAGAGCAAGCAGGGGCAGGGCGGCTACGAGAAGCCGCAGACCGCCGATGCCTACGTGAAGCAGTGGGGTGCGGACATCCTGCGCCTGTGGGTGGCCTCGCAGGACTACCGCAACGACATCGTCGTCAGCGAGGAGCGGATCAAGAAGGTTGCCGAGAGCTACCGGTTGCTGCGCAACACACTGCGGTACCAGTTGTCGAACCTCTACGATTTCGATCCGTCGAAGGACACCGTTCCGGATGCCGAACTCACCGGTTTGGATCGCTGGATTCTTGGGGAATTCGCCCGGCTTGAGCGGGACGTGCAGCGGGCGTACGAGGCCTATGAATTCCACGTGGTTTACCAGCGCCTCAGTCAGTTTGCCGCGGTGGAACTTTCCGCCATGTATCACGACCTGGTGAAGGACCGGCTTTACACCGACCCGGCGGGTTCGGTTCGGCGACGTTCCACCCAGACAGCACTGCACCGTTTGGTGACCGGCCTGTGCCAGTTGCTGGCGCCGATGTTGGCGTTCACGGCCGATGAGGCATGGGAGTTCGTTCCCGGTCATTCCGGCGATTCCGTGCACGAGAGTCTGTGGACGTCCCACGGGTTGCTCATGGAGGAATCGGAAGCGGAGCGCTGGCGCGCGTTGTTCAGACTGCGGGAGTCGGTGCTGGCTGAATTGGAGAAGGCGCGCCAGTCGAAGCTGATCGGCAAGAGCCTGGAGGCGCAGGTGAAACTGACGGTGGCCGGGGAGCAGTTCGAGGCGGTCGGGGGCGCGGCAGCGGCGGATGAACTGCGCGAGGTGCTAAATGTCTCGCAACTGACTTTCGCGGTTCTGGCTGGGGAGTCCGCTGAGCCGGCCATCGAAGTCGCGAAGGGCGAAGGCGGCAAATGCGCCCGCTGCTGGCACTGGGAGACGGACATTGGCGGGCACGGCGATCATCCTGAGATTTGCGGCCGTTGCGTCGCGGCCGTGGCGACGGTGTAGGGGAGGGCATCTGATTCCCCGGTGCTGTGCTTGCTTTTCGATCCCCCTTGCGCATTGAACGGGATGAGTAGTGGTGTTAGCCTATGTCCCAAGAAGCATGAGTGATCAGGAGCAGCAGGTCCGGGTCATCGACCGGTCGCAGTTGTGCGCGTTGTCGTTCGCCGAGGCGGAGCGCGAAGATCGGGAATACTGGTGGAGCCGGACGCCCGAGGAGCGGCTGCGGCACGTCGAGATGCTTCGGGAGCTGAATCATGGATCCGCGGTCATTAACCAGGGACTTCAGCGAGTTCTTGCAGTGTCTGAACGCCCACGCCGTTGAATACCTCGTGGTGGGGGGGCACGCGGTCGCCTATCATGGTTACCCGCGCGCGACCTCGGACTTGGATGTGTGGGTTGCCGTCAATCCCACCAATGCTTACCGCTTGGCGACGGCGCTGCGCCAGTTCGGATTCGATGTGCCCGACCTGACTCCTGAATTGTTCCTTCGTCCCGATCGGATCGTGCGGATGGGAATTCCCCCCAACCGGATTGAGATCCAAACCGGCATCGATGGGGTGGATTTTCAGGCATGCGAACCACGCGGGGCGGCGGCCGATTTGGGAGGGGTGAGCGTCAGGTTTATCTCCCTCGCGGATCTCAAGGCCAACAAGAAGGCAAGCGGACGGAACAAGGACCTCGCCGACCTGGATCATTTGCCTTGAACGCTCCGGGCTGTCGGCGCTCGGACCGAGGTTTCCAGTCCTGATCCAACTTCCGGCGGGCGGGCGCGCGGACCCGGTGTTTGGTTGACATGCTGCCTGACGGCGAATCACGCTCAGAGCGTCATGAGAATGTCCGCCCGTGCTGCCAAACGATCCGCGCCCTCGGCCTTCACGCTGATCGAATTGCTCGTGGTGATCGCCATCATCGCCATTCTGGCCGGAATGCTCCTTCCGGCCTTGTCGAAGGCGAAACTCAAGGCCCAGGGAATCCAGTGCATGAGCAACCTGCGCAGCCTCATGCTCGCGTTCTCCATGCACGCGGATGACCACGAGGGCCGGGTGGCCTGCGCCATGGGGGACGCTCCCGATACGTGGATGACCGGTCGGGTCGACTTCAGCCCGGACAACGAATCGAACTGGAACATCGAACGGGACATCAAACAGAGTCCGCTCTGGCCCTACGCCCCCAGCCACGAGATCTTTCATTGTCCCGGCGATCGCTCCCGCGTCCAGCCCAGCAGCGGTCCTTTCGCGGGAACGACGGTTCCCCGGGTGCGCAGTCACTCCATGAACTATTGGATCGGCGCCTGGAACGGCAAGGACCGCCTCAATGTCGGGGGCGACACGACCTGGCGGGTCTACCGGCAATTGGGTGACATGGTTGACCCGGGGCCTTCGATGACGTTCGTCTTCGTGGACATGCGCGAGGACAAGGTCAACACGGGAAGTTTCCTCGTCGACATGCAGGGTTACCCCGACCAACCCGGCCAGCTTCGGTTCTGGGAGGATTACCCGGCCAGTTACCATCACCTGGCCGGCGGCGTCTCCTTCGCGGATGGCCATGCGGAGATTCATCGATGGGTCGATCCCCGCACGACCCCGCCCATTCCTCCGAACACCCAGAACGTCGGGATCGTGCCGTCCCCCGACAACCGGGACATCATGTGGCTCCAGGAACACGCCACCCGCCGGGTGCGGTGAGGACGTCCAGGGAGGCGGTTCTCACCTCCTGTAGTCAGCGAACGGGGCGGCGCTCAACCGTGATCAGCGTCGACGATTGTCAGTCGTTGGAACCGTTCCCCTGACCCGATCTGCGACGCGAGGATTTGAATGCCGCCGTATGTCAGGACGGCGAGCCTCGTTCCGTCCCGGGTGAACCGGCATCCTCTGGCGCGACCGTCGATCGCGGGGGAAACGAGTTCCCGCCCGGACTCGACATCGTAGACGAACACTCTTCCGTCGCCCACCACCGCCAGACGGGTGCCGTCCGGGTGGAAGTCGACACTGCACATCCAATTGTCCGCCAGGCCGCGTGTTGGCAACGTCCGAAGCCTCTGCTCTTCGACGGCGTCCCACAGATGGACGGCTCCGGTCTGGTCCACGGTGGCTATCAGGCGGCCATCTCGCGACTGCCTTGCCAGTCTCAGTGGGATCCGGTGGGGCAGGGTCCCCCTGACGGTCAGTTCGGGAGCATCCAGAATCTCGAGGACACGGCCCTCTTCGGCGGAAACGAGCAGTGTCCGCGAGTCCGCCCCCCACCATGCAAGGCGGGCTCCGGTTTGGAAGGAGCCAATCGCGCTCCCATCCTGGACCTCCCAGAGCGTGTAATCGGTGCCGGCACCTTCCACCGTCAGCAGCCGACTCTCATCCGGTGAGAATGCCTGATCACCGGCCGGGTAGATTTCCCTTTCGGAGCTGAGCGTGCAAACCCGCGCAGCGCCCGGCAGATCCTGGATGGCGATATGTCCGGCGTCGTCTCTGAAACAGACCAGGCGTCCAGAGGGGGAAATGGCCACAACCGTCCGGTTCGTGGTTGGCAGTTGCCAATCGGTTTGGCTCAACTCGGGGATGCCGCCCAGGATCCGCAGCCTGCCATCCTTCCACCAGCAGGCCATGGCGCTCCCGGCGGAGTAGGCGACTCCCGCGAGGCCCGATGGCAGGGCAACCAGGGTGTCCCCTCGCCTTGGATTCTCGACCAGGTTCCAGACGTGGACCTGTCCATCCCCCTGGGTGGTCGCCAGCAGTCTTCCGTCCTGTGAGATCGCCATGTCGGATATCATCCTGACCAGACAGCCGTGGAGAGTTCTTTCCGCCGACCAGTCTGTGGCGTTCCGCACCGTGACGCTCCCCTCGGCATCGACCGTTACCAGTCGCCGGCCGTCCGGAGAGAAGACGAGCTTGCTGACCGGGCCAACCCCCATGGGGGAAAACGACTCCTCCGGATGACCCATGACGTTGACTCTGGGGCGGCTTCCCCCGACGGCCAGGGCCGCGCCATCCGGGGTAAAGGCGAAGCACGGGTACTCTCCGGCGGGAACCTCCAGTGGGATTTGCCGCAGCAGGACCCGCTTTTCGGTATCCCACAGAGCAATCGTGTCGATTGCCTGCGCGGCCACCAGTGGTTGCCCGGAAGCAAATGCAATCTCGGCATAGCGATCGCTCGGTCCGGTCAGTTCGGCGAGTACCCGGCCGGTGGCGAAGTCATGCAGCAAGGCCTTGCCGGAGACATTCCGGGCCGCGAGCAGGCGCCCTGACGGCGACACCCGGATGGTTGTGACCTCCGTCAACCGGCGGAACGGGGTGTCGGGGGTCCAGTCAGCGGTCCGCCAGCCGAGCAGGACGGTGCCCCATGGGCCGGTGGTGCCAAAGCCCGCACTGCGCCCCAACAGCAGCGTGCCATCCGGGGTCAGCGTCAGCGCGGTCACCGATCCCCTGTCATCCGGATGGCTCTGGCAGGACCAACGCCTGAGCTCCTGCCGTGACTCCAGGTCCCAGAGGGCCACCGTATGATCTGATCCGGAGGAGGCGAGTTGGTGGCCCCCTGTGAGAAAGGCCACCGAATAGGCGGCGCCCTCATGGGCTTGGACCGAGAACAGCGCGTCCGATTCCGAGGCATTCCAGAGATACCGCCACTCCCATCCGCGGAAGTCCGGCCCGCCCGGTTCCGGGCGATGTTGATCGAGCAGAACCCGGACACGATCCAGGTCGTTCTTGCCCAGCGCCTGAGAGGCCAGGTTCATGTCCGAGACGTAGGCACTTCGCCGGGCCTCCATCTCGCTCAGGCCGGCCCGCTGCCTCTGCCGGTGCTCCAGGATCGCGAACCAGGTACTGGTGACCGATCCGGCGAGCAGCGTGAGCCCCACCATCGACGCGGTGGCTACCAGGACCCGGTGTCGCCGGACGTACTTCCGGAGCCGGTACGCCGCGCTGGGGGGGCGGGCCAGGACCGGTTCGTCACGCAGATGGTGTTCGATTTCCCGGGCAAGTGCAGCGGCCGATTCATAACGCCGGCGCCGGTCCTTCTCGAGCGCCTTCATGACGATCCAGTCCAGGTCGCCGCGGACCAGGGACACCAGTCGGGGTGCCACGGTGTTCCGGTGTCCGGCGGTCTGGTCGAGTTCTCCCGCCCTGAGCGTGCTCAGCCGGGTGGAGGGAGTCGGTGGTTCCTGCTCACGGATGATCCGTCGCATCTCGTCAACGCCGGCAGCCAGCAGGGTCCGGCTCTCGAATGGGGGACTGCCGGTAAGCAGTTCGTAAAGCAGGACTCCGAGGGCGTAGACGTCGGTGCGGGTATCGATGCCCAGTCCACTCATCTCCGCCTGTTCCGGGCTCATGTAGGCCGGGGTGCCGACGAACTGATGAAAGGCGGTGTAAAGGGTCTTGTCCGTGAGCAGTTGCTGGTCAGTGGCCTTCGCCAGACCGAAATCAATCACCTTCGGCACCGGCACCCCGTCATGGAGCGTGACCAGGATGTTCGACGGCTTGAGGTCACGGTGAATGATACCCTGCTGGTGGGCGTGTTGGACGGCGTGGCAGACCTGGATGAACAACTCCAGTCGTTGGGGCATCGGGAGCCGCTCCTGATCGCAGAAGTCGGTGATCCGGGTTCCCCGGACCAGTTCCATGACGAAGTAGGGCCGGCCCGATGTGGTTGATCCGGCCTCGAGGACCCGGGCGATGTTGGGATGGTCCATCATCGCGAGTGCCTGGCGTTCGGCCTCGAAGCGCGCGACGACTTCCCGTGAGTCCATGCCCGGCTTGATGATCTTCAGCGCCACGCGTCGTCGCACGGGTTCGTCCTGTTCTGCCACGAAGACCTCGCCGCACCCTCCCTCCCCCAGCCGTTCCAGCAGCTTGTAGGACCCGATCCGGGTTCCCACCCTCGGGGCCCGGGTCTCCCCTGCGGTCAGGCTCACGGGTGTCTGGAGGAACGTGCCGACGCGGGAGGCTGACGCCAGCAACGACTCCAGCATGGCCTTCGCCGGGGGATCGTCCGCACACGCTGCTTCGATGAAGGTGGCGCGCTCCCCGGCCGATCCGATTGCCAGGGCCTCGGCAAAAAGCGTTTCGATGCGTTGCAGGTTCATGGAGCGCGGTGCCTTCCGGCCTTTGGGAGGCCGCGGTGCGGGTCGTTTCAGGGGGATTCGAGAGCCACCTCATTCGGCCGCCGGATCCTCCGGTGAAGCCAGGCCCGGCAGAAGGCCCAGTCCCTCTCCGCGGTGGCCACCGAGATCCCCAGGGCCTCGGCGGCCTCACGTTGGGTCAGGCCGACAAAGAAACACAACTCGACCAGTCGCGCGTGTCGGGGATTGAGGCGACCCAGCTCCGTCAGGGCTTCATCGAGGGCCAGCAGTTCCTCTGGAGGCATGGGAGCGGCGATCTCGCAGCTGTCGAGTTCCACGCGGTCCCAGTCTCCGCCGCGCTTCTGACTTGCCCGGCTCCGGGCCTTCTCCACAAGGATGCGACGCATGGCCTCGGCGGCAGCAGCGAAGAAGTGGGCCCGGTTCTTCCAGGCGGGCTGTTGATCTCCTCCCAGTCGCATCCAGGCTTCGTGGACCAGGGCGGTGGGCTGCAACGTCTGCCCGGGCCTCTCCCTCGCCATCCGGGTCACCGCCAGTCTGCGGAGTTCCTCATAGACCATGGGCAACAGCTCCTCCGCGGCTCCGGATTCACCGCGCTCGACTGCTTGCAGCAGGTGGGTGACGTTGCTCATCGGGGCATCCTAACGAAAGGAGAGCGGGCTGTCGATTCCGCCCCCGGGACGGCCCGACATCCGGGTCGTCCTTCGGGTCGAATCGCGCGAATCGGGCGCCGGAGCCGGCATGCCGACCCCGACGCCCTTCTCCTTGGCGCGGCAACCCACTTTCCTGGTCCGTCGTGCGGCCGTTGTCGCACCGTGTCTCCGCTTGCCCAACAGTTGTGCCGTGGAGTCGCGTCGACGCTGCGGCCAGTGCTCCATCGTCCCTAGGGGAGGAGGCCGAGCTGGGCGAGTTGCGTGATGTTGTCCCAGTAGACGCGCATCTCATCGAGGAGTCCGGCGTCGTTGACGTGGTAGAGGATGGCCTCGGGGATCTCGACGAGCTTGCCGGAGGCCGGTATCCCGGGAAACTGGCTGTCGTCGTAGGTGACCAGGTGTTTGACCTTGTCGCCCTCGTATTCCCAGACGTCAAGGTGCTTGTGGGGCGCGCCGATTTGTCCCGAGGCGGGCAGGGTTCCCCAGTCGTTCACGAAGGTGCCGGTGGTGGTATGTTCCGTCACGATGATGTTGCCGGCGTTCCAGAGATCTTCGGCGATCGTGGCGTAATCCGGGAAGGCATGGAACAGCCCGCCGAGCCAGACCTGGAAGTCGGGCTGGGCCGGCATGACCTGGAGCTGGGGCACGTATTGGTAAGTGCCATCCGGGGTGAAGAAACTGACGATCTGATCGGGGTCGTGTGCCTGGAAGGCGGCCCCAATGGCGGCGCTGATGGCTTTGAGATCCGGTGGCGGCGTCAGCAGGCCCATTTGCACCATCAAGCTCAGGTTGTCGTACATCACGTGGAAATAGGTCACCAAACCGGTCTCATCCACGCGGGCAAGGATCGCCACGCGCAGGACAACCGGGTTGTTCGATGCCGGGGCGCCGAGGTACGGTCCGGTCTGGGTGCCCTTCCAGTGGGCCTGAGTCATCACCCAACCGTCCCCCATGTCGAACGCGCTTTGCACCAACATTTGATGGTCTGGAAAGGCCGTGATATAGGCCTCCTGTGCCGCGGCGTATTCCGCGCGGGTAGTCCCTGCGGGAAGGCCCGGCAGGGAGAGATCGGCATCTTCGGCGAAGGCCTCCATAAAACCTTCCAGGTCGGAGGCATTCCAGCGCGCCGTGGTCTCGGCAACCGCATCCATCGGCGAAAGGCCGGTTGGGTTCGGAACCGGGATTTCAAACGAAGGAACCAGCGGGGGTGTTCCGGGCATCGGGAGGACGCCCAGTTGGATGAGCATCGATCCCAGGTCGTAGTAGAGCGTCATTTGGAGCATCTTCTCCCCTTCATACTGGTACACGCCCATGTGCGGCATGGTGACGACGATGCCGGTGGGAGGAACGACACCGAGGGGGCCCAGATCCCAGTCCCCCAAATGGGTGGCTTGGGCGGCATGCTCGCCCGCGAAGATGTTTCCCCGCACGAGGGAGATCCCGCCGGAGTCAACGTAGTCAGGAAAGCTCGCATACAGGTCGGCGAAGAACCCCAGTGCTTCATCAAGGTTCTTCAGGGGAGGTTGCGCCACATCGTCGAACACGACGTCGGGAACGAAGAACGGCTTGAGGGCCGCAGCGTCGTGTGCATTCACGGCGTCGCGGAATTGCTCGTGCGCCTCCATGATCTCAGCCTCCGTCGCATCGGGTGCTACCACGTGCAGTTTGTAGAAGCACTGCTCCGTGCCCCTCGTCGAGTCGAAGATCTGGACTTCGCCGCCGGTCCCCGCAATCGCTTCGCCCAGCGGGTAGAAGTGATCGAGGTCACCGACGCTTCGGTATACGCGATACACCGTTTCGGCGGCGCCCGGCCAGTTGAGTTCCACGGCGTGGTGGATGGCGAGTTCGGGGGCTTCGGTGCCGCGGACGGTGGGGGTTGGCAGCAGGCCGGTGAGGGCGAGCGCCACGCTGGTGGGGAGGAGGACTCGGCGATTTCTCATCTCGGGGGCTTGTCTGGGGTGAATTATGGTTCGTTCCCGGGCGCCATCGCATCACCACACGCCGCCAATCTCCGGTTGCGGCACACCGACACGAACGCCCTTCACCCTGACAATGCGCAAACCGCGCGGTGAAACCCTCAGTCGTAACGATGCAGTCCCGCCAGGGGAGCGCGCGCGGTTCGTGTGCCGTGACCGGCGGCCCACCAGCCACTTCCGAAATGTGCTGAAGCTCAATCTCCCGTGACGAGGTCCGTATCAGAGTGTCATTCGGCGAGCCGCCGACTGGGGCAGCCGGGCCGGTCGCGCTCCCCATGGTGACTGCATGGATACCCCTCAACCGTGATGGATACGGTTGAGTCGAATCGGGGTCCCGTTACTCCCCGATGATCTTGACGAGGACGCGTTTCTTCCGTCGGCCGTCGAACTCCGCGTAGAAGATTTGTTCCCAGGGGCCGAAGTCGAGCCGGCCTTGGGTGATCGCCACCACGACCTCCCGGCCCATGATCTGGCGTTTGAGGTGGGCGTCGGCATTGTCCTCACCGGTTCGATTGTGGTGGTAATGCGCCACCGGTTCGTGCGGGGCGAGTTCCTCCAGCCAGACGTCGTAGTCATGGAGGAGGCCCTGCTCGTCGTCATTGATGTAGACCGACGCCGTGATGTGCATGGCGTTCACGAGGCACAGCCCTTCCTGGACGCCGCTCTGCCGTACCAGTGCCTCGATGGTGGGGGTGATGTTCAGGTAACCGCGGCGTTCCGGGACGTTGAACCACAACTGTTCGGTGAGCGATTTCATGGTGCCAATCCAACGCGCGCCCCCACTCCCTGGCAAGCGCGAAGGTGGGCGGCCACCGACGTTGGAGCAGTTCAATAAGCTCCGTAGCCGCGGACGTCAGTCCGCGCACTTCGATTCCCGCCGGAGATAGATGCGCCGACTGACGTCGGCGGCTACGCCTTCTATGAGACTGCCCGGCAACCTGCTCGCGCGCACTGTGCCCTTGAACCTCGGGGCCGCTCTGGGGATCAGTCCTCACTCTTGGCGGAGGGAGCGCCGTCAATAGCTGCAGGACTGACCCCGTCGCTCAGTTCGTGGGGAACTGCTGCTTTGGGCCGCGCCACGCTTGACACCTGCGGGGCGTGCCCGCCAGCCTCCCCGCGCCATGTCGCGACTGCCCTTTGAGCTGATGCTGGCCCTGCGATACCTGCGTCCCAAACGCACGTTCGTCTCGGTCATCACACTCATTTCCATCGTCGGCGTGATGCTCGGGGTGGCGGTGCTCATCATCGTGATCGCGGTCATGACGGGGTTCGACCGCCAGTTGCGGGACAAGCTGGTGGGATTCACGCCGCACATCCTGATCGAACGGCCGAATGGCACGTTGGGGGGATATGAGGCGGTGATGCAACGGGTGGCCACCAACGATTTCGTCGAGGGCGTCGCCCCCTTGGTGATGGGCCAGGTGATGGTGAAGACCCAGCCGCTGGTCGGGAATCCCCGGTTTCTGGTGCCGATGGTGCGCGGGGTGGATCCGGTCAACGAACCGCACGTGAGCCGGTTGTTGGACAGCGTGATAGCCGGGACGAACAGCCTGCGCGGCTACAGCGTGTTGCTGGGCAGCGGTTTGGCGGACAGTCTGCAGGTTTCGGTGGGAGACCGGCTGGCGATGTATTCCGTGCGGCAGTTCGAGGAGTGGGACTCCGCGCATCGGGAGGGCACCGAGGAGGCCCCGTTGGCGGATGACTTCCGGGTGAACGGCATCTTCGATGTCGGATTCTACGAGTTCGACTCGATGTTCCTGCTGACCTCGCTGGCGAACGCCCAGGACCTCTACAACCTCAGCAACTCGGTGCACGGCGTCATGGTGGCGTTGAAGGACCCGGACGAGGCCATGGCGGCGGCCCGCGAGCTGTTCTTTCAGTTGGGGCCGCAGTATCGGGTCACCACTTGGATGGAGGAACGGGGACCGCTGCTCGAAGCGCTGGTGGTGGAAAAGAACATGATGTTTTACCTGCTGTTCTTCATCACGATCGTGGCGGCGTTCGGCATCTGCAGTGCGCAGATCACCTTCGTGGTCCAGAAGACCCGGGAGATTGGCACGCTCAAAGCGGTGGGGGCCACCAGTGGGCAGATCATGTGGTTGTTCCTCGGTCAGAGTCTCGTGGTTGGGGTGGTCGGAGTCGCCGCGGGTTTCGGACTGGGCATGCTGGCGGTGACGTACCGCAACGAGTTTCTCTACTTCATGCGGGACCTGACGGGCCTCGAGTTGTTCCCCGCGAACATCTACCTTTTCCGGGAGTTGCCCGCCCTGGTGGTGCCGGGGGACATCGCGATCATTGCCGGGGGTTCGCTGGTCATCTGCCTGCTGGCCGGGCTGATCCCGGCGTGGAATGCGGGCCGGTTGAAACCCGTGGAAGCGCTGCGCCATGAGTGAGAATTCCATCCAACGCCCGCTGGTTCAGGCCCATGGCGTCCACAAGCGCTATTCGCTCGGACGCCGGGAGATCGAAGTGCTGCACGGTGTCGATCTGGCGGTGCAATCCGGCAGCTTCCTGGCGTTGCGCGGGGCGTCCGGCGCCGGCAAGAGCACGCTCCTGCACCTGCTTGGCGGGCTGGATGTGCCGAACGCCGGCCGCGTCGAATTCGAGGGCACCGAACTCGGCCGGCTTTCCCAGAAACGGCTGGCCCGGTTCCGCAATTCCCGGGTGGGATTCGTCTTCCAGGCGTACCACCTGCTGCCGGAGCTGGACGCGGTGGAGAATGTCTGCATTCCCGCGCGCATGGCACGGGTGCCGGCCCGGGAAGCGACGGAGAAGGCGGTCGGGATTCTGAACCGCGTCGGTCTGGGCCACCGGCTCGACCATCGTCCGCGCGAGCTTTCGGGCGGGGAACAGCAACGCGTCGCAATCGCACGGGCGTTGATCAACGATCCCGTCCTGTTGCTGGCCGACGAGCCCACCGGCAATCTCGACTCCCACACCGGCGCGGAGATCATCGATCTCCTCTGCGCGCTGCATGCCGAGCGCAAGACCACGCTGCTGATCGCGACTCACGACGACAAGGTCGCGGCCTGTGCGCCCCAATCGGTGGAGTTGCTCGATGGCGCGGTGCGGTCACCGGGCCAGTGACAAAGTCATAGCGGCGAACTGGCGTTCGCCGACGCGTTCGTCGCGTCGGTTTGCCGAGTCCGGGCTTGCGTTGGCCCGGGGGACGGTGGTGCACTGACCTCCATTCAGCACATGCCAGCCACCGAAAACCATGCCCACTGGATGCGGGGTCGGGGCCAGATCCTTCAGGTGGCCCTGTCCTTCCGGATGGCCTCGTGCCGGTGGGTTGCCGGGGTGGCGGTGCTGTTGAGCCTGCTGGCGGGTTGCACGCATCCCACCGACCGCCGTCGGTACATCAGCCGCTCGCTTCAGCAGCGCACGGGGGAGGCGCCGGGAGACCGGGACCCTGCCTCGCTGCAGCCCTCGGTCCCTCCGGACATCGACCTTAACCGCCCCATCACGATGGACGAGGCGGTGGCGATTGCGCTGTGGAACAACGCGGACTTCCAGGTCGCCCTGGCGGAACTCGGTTTCACCCGTGCCGAGGTCATCCGGGCCGGGCAGCTCACCAACCCAACGTTCTCGATCCTCTTCCCGGTGGGGCCGAAGCAGCTTGAGTTTGCCGCGAAGTTCCCGGTGGAAGCGATTTGGCTGCGGCCTCGCCGGATTGCCATTGCGGAGGACCAGGCCGCGGCGCTGGCGGAGCGGTTGGTGGCGGGCGGGCTCGACCTGGTGAGGGATGTGCGGTTGGCGGCGTGCGAACTCGATCTGGCGCGCGAACGGCTCAAGGTGCTGGAGGAATCGCTGCGAATCCGGCGGGAGATCGGTCACCTTACCGAAGCGCGGGTGGCGGCGGGGGATGTGAGTGAACTGGAAGCCGTGCAGTCCCGCGCGGATGTCGCCCGGGCGGCTGGTGAGCAGGTCCGCCTGCAACGGGATTTCAACCTCGCTGAACAACGTCTGCGGGGGCTGATGGGGTTGGGGTCGGCCGAGGTTCCCTTCCAGCTCCAAGCCTTGCCCGTGCCGGAGGATGATGCCTGGGACAGTGTGGTGACCGCGGGGGGGGATGAGGCCGCCGGGGCGCCTCCCGTGGACGGCTCGCGGAATGAGAAGGAGCGGTTGGCGGTTTATCAGAGAGCGGCGTTTGCCGCCCGCCCCGAACTGCGGGCGGCGGAACTCGAACTGGAAGCGGCCGGCCGGCAGGTGGGGTTGACGAAGGCGGAGCTGTTCACACTGAGCGCCATCGTTGACGCCAACGGTTCGGGCAGCGATTTCGAGATCGGTCCGGGTCTGGAAATGCCCCTTCCCATCCTTCATCAGAACCAGGCGGCCCGGGCCCTGGCGGATGCCCGGGTGGCGCGGGCGGCCCGACAATATGTGGCGGTGCGGGAGCGGGTCCTGGCGGAGGTGAGCGCGGCCCGTACCCGGATGACATCGGCCCGGGAGGAACGCCACGCGTGGGAAGGGACGCTGGCAGCGCTCGAGACGGCCGCACGTCAGGCGCGAAAGGCCCGGGAACTTGGGGAACTCTCGCGACTTGCCACCCTCGAACTCGACCGCGCCGAGCTGGATGCCCGCATGCAGGGGCGCCTGGTGCAGTCGGATTACCGTCGCGCTTTGATCGAACTGGAACGTGCCGTGGGCCATGGATATGGCCCGTGGTATTCAGACAATGCTCCATGAACACCACCACCACCACGACTTCCCTGCTGGTATTGCTGCTGGGCACCGTTGGCCAGCAGGGTGACGCAGCCGGGGCTCCCGATTCCGGCAGCCCTGCGCCCGCCCAGGTGACTGCGCCCGTGAAGGAGACGACTCTTGCCACGGTGACGCTGAGCGCCGGGGCGGAAGCGCGGTTGGGTATCCGGACCGTTGCCGCGGAACAACGCAACGTGGCTGGGACCCGGTTGTTCGGCGGTGTGGTCGTGCGGCCGCTCGGTGGCGATGGCGGGGCTGCCGGGCTGGCGCCATTGTGGGCCGGATCGTTCGAGGAACTGCTGAAGCTGGCGGACACACAGGTGGAAGCGGACGGTCGGGTGGCCCAGGCCGAGGTGGAGCAGAAGGCGGCGGAGCTGGCGCTGGATCGGGCGCGCAAGGTGCTGGCGGCGGAGGCGGGAAGCGTGCGGGCGGTGGATGAGGCCGCGGCCCGAAGCGAGGCTGCCGGGGTGGCGTTGACCACTGCCAGGGCCCACCGGGACCTGCTGGGGGAACCGGTTCAAGGTGCGGCTCCCTCGAACCGGCTGTGGGTGCGGGTACCGGTCTACGCCGGGGCACTCCCGTCCCTCGACGCGGAGGCGGCAGCCCAGGTGATGCGCCTTTCCGACCGCGATGAAGCGCATGCCTGGGCGGCGAACCCGGTGGCCGGACCGCTCACGGCGAACGGCAGTGCGTCGACGGTCGACTGGTACTTCCAATTGCCGGCCGGCGTGACGGGAGTGCGGCCGGGGGAGCGGCTGGCGGTCAGGCTCGCCACGCGGACGCAGGCCGACCGGTTGGTGGTTCCCTGGCCCGCGGTGTTGCACGACATCCACGGCGGTCAGTGGGTTTATGAGCAGACCGAGGCCCGGACGTTTGTCCGTCGGCGGGTGGAAGTCGAACGGGTTGCCGGGACGGACGCGATACTGGCACGGGGTCTGCGCCCTTCCGCGAAAGTGGTGACCGATGGGGCGGCGGAGTTGTTCGGCACGGAGTTTGGGGCGGGCAAGTAGGTTGTCGCAAGGGAGCGGACCATGCTGAGAGCGATTGTTTCCTGGGCTTTGGAGATGCGGGTGCTGGTGGTGGCCGCCGCCGCGGCCCTGATGTTGGTGGGGATTCGTTCCGTGCAACACACGCCCCTGGACGTGTTCCCGGAGTTCGCGCCCCCGACCGTGGAAATCCAGACCGAGGCGCCCGGGTTGTCGACCGAAGAGGTTGACTCCCTGGTGACGGTTCCGCTGGAAAACTCCCTCAACGGGCTGCCGTGGCTCCGCACCATCCGGTCGAAGTCGGTGCTGGGGCTTTCCTCGGTGGTGATGATCTTTGCTCCGGACACGGACCTGGTCCGGGCGCGGCAACTCGTGCAGGAACGGTTGGCCCTGGCGCAGAACCGGCTGCCCGGAGTGGTGAAGCCCCCGGTGCTGATGGCCCCCCATTCCTCCTTGAGCCGCGTGCTGAAGGTGGGTCTTTCGTCCGAAACGTTGAGTCAGATGGAGTTGAGCGAGTTGTCGCTCTGGACCATTCGTCCGCGGTTGATGGCGGTTCCGGGGGTGGCGAACGTGGCGATCTGGGGACAGCGGGACAAGCAGTACCAGGTGCGGGTCGATCCCGAACGCCTGCGGGCTGCCGGGGTGAGCCTGGATGCCGTGGTGCGCGCTGCCGGGGAGGCGGCAACGGTCAGTGCGGGCGGCTTCTTGGACACACCAAACCAGCGGCTGGCAGTGCGGCAACTGGGGCTCGTCACGGTGGCGGATGATCTCGCGAGAACCGTCGTGGACTTCCGCGACGGCACGCCGATCCGGCTCGGTGATGTGGCCGAGGTGGTCGTCGATCATCCCGCGCCCATCGGCGATGCGGTGATCAACGACGGTCCGGGGATTCTGCTCATCGTGGAGAAGCAGCCGTGGGGAAACACCCTCGATGTCACGCGGGGGGTGGAGCAGGTGCTGGAGGAGTTGCGGCCGGGTTTGGCGGGCGTGGCGATGGATTCCACGATCTTCCGTCCCGCCACCTTCATCGAGTTGTCCCTGGACAACCTCACCCGGGCGATGTGGCTCGGGTGCGTCCTGGTGATCGTGGTGTTGGGTCTCTTTCTGGGGGACTGGCGGACCGCGCTGATCAGCATTGTGGCCATCCCGCTCTCCCTGGTGGTGGCGGCGCTGGTGTTGAGCTGGCAGGGGGCCACGATCAACACGATGGTGCTCGCCGGTCTGATCATTGCCCTCGGCGAGGTGGTCGATGACGCCATCATCGACGTGGAGAACATCCTGCGTCGACTGCGTCTGAACCAGGCGAACGTCGATCCGTTGCCCGCCTGGGAGGTGGTGTTGCACGCGTCGCTGGAGGTCCGCAGTGCGGTGGTTTACGCCAGCCTCATCGTGGTGCTGGTGTTTCTGCCGGTGTTCTTCCTGGGAGGATTGGCGGGGACCTTCTTCCGCCCGCTGGCGCTGGCTTACATCCTGGCGATCCTGGCCTCGCTCGCGGTGGCCCTGACGGTGACGCCCGCGCTCTGCCTGATGCTTCTGCGGGGTGCACCGGAGCGACGACGCGAATCGCCGCTGGTGCGGTGGTTGAAGGCGGGTTATCGGCGGATTCTCCCGGGATTCGTCGGGCGCCCGATGCTGGCGTTGGGGGGATTGGTGGTGGCGTTTGGAATGACGGGGATTGTCTGGTCCCGGCTGGGGGAGGAATTCCTGCCGCACTTCAAGGAGCGCGATTTCCTCATGCACTGGGTCGAGAAACCCGGCACCTCACTCGACGCCATGACCCGGATCACCGTCCGGGCCAGCCGGGAACTCCGGGCCATTCCCGGCGTGCGGAACTTCGGTTCGCACATCGGCCGTGCCGAGGTGGCGGATGAGGTGGTGGGCCCGAACTTCACCGAACTCTGGATCAGCCTGGATCCCGGGGTGCCCTACGAACCGACGGTCGCGAAAGTGCAGGAGGTGGTGGACGGCTATCCGGGACTTTACCGGGACCTGCTCACCTACCTCCGCGAACGCATCAAGGAGGTCCTCACCGGCGCCAGTGCCACGGTGGTGGTGCGCATTTTCGGCCCGGAGTTGGATCTGCTGCGGGAGCGGGCGGAAGCCGTGGCGGCGGCGATCGGAGACGTGCCGGGGATCAGCGCCTTGAAGGTGGAGCCCCAAACCCTCGTGCCGCAGGTTCAAGTCCGGCTTCGGCCCGAAGCGGCGGCGAGTTTCGGACTCAGCCCTGCCCGGGTGCGAAGTGCGGTCACAACGCTGGTGAAGGGGCGCAGGGTGGGGGAGGTCTTCGAGGAACAAAAGGTCCACGAGGTGACGGTCTGGAGCACGCCGGAGTCGCGGGCCGATCTGGCCGCCCTGGGACGCCTGTTGATCGAGACGCCCACCGGCGGCCACGTACCGCTGGCGGAGGTGGCCTCCCTGGAAATCGTGCCGGCGCCCAATGAGATCAAGCGCGAGGGTGCCTCCCGCCGGATCGATGTCACCTGCAACGTGAGCGGACGCGACCTCGGTGGGGTGGCGCGGGACATTGGGGAGCGACTGGGCGCGGTGAGTTTTCCCCGCGGATACCACCCGGAGTTGCTGGGTGAATACGCCGCCCGGGAGGAGGCCCGGCGTCGTCTGCTGACGCTTTCAGGGATGGCGCTGCTGGGCATCCTGGTCCTGTTGCTGGCGGATTTTCAGTCGCCCCGCCTCGTCGCCTTGATCGCGCTGACCCTGCCCTTTGCCCTGATTGGCGGCGTGCTGGCCGCCTGGATGAGCGGCGGGGTCTTGTCGCTGGGCTCGCTCGTGGGATTCGTCACCGTGCTCGGCATCGCCGCCCGCAATGGCATCATGCTGGTCAGCCACTACCGCCACATCGAACGGGAGGAGGCCGAGCCTTTCGGAACGGGCCTGGTGTTGCGCGGTGCCGAGGAGCGGTTGACACCGATCCTGATGACGGCCTCGACCGCGGGCCTGGCCCTGTTGCCGCTGGTGCTGCGCGGCAACATTCCCGGACACGAAATCGAGTTCCCCATGGCGGTGGTGATTCTCGGCGGCTTGATCACGTCGACCCTCCTGAATCTGCTCATCCTGCCGGCGCTGTATGCGCGCTTCGGACGCCCGGCCGGCCCTCCCACCCAGTATCCGTGACGGGAACGCCGAGAAGCGAACCTGGCCATGCGCTTGGGATCCGTCGCGGACTTTCGATTCGCCCGTGACCGGTTGGAATCCCGGCGGTATCGATGTGCGCGGGAGCGGATCGATCGTGCAGTTTCATGTTGCACCTGCAACACGGAGTTGTTGATCGGGCAGGGGGGTTGCCGGGTCGGAGGGCGCGGCCCAGAGCGTGCGGATCAGGCCAGGCCGACGTTCGGTCAGCCCAAGGCCCACCCTTCTTCAACGATGCGGTGCGCCGGGCATGATTCAAGATGGGTGAGGACGACCGGGCACCCTCCCTTCACAACGTCGCGGCGAACTGGTGTTCGCCGAAGACCCCGGTTGCCGCAGTGGCTCCGGCGGATGCCAATCCGCCGCTACGAGCGTATTCTCACCCGGATTCAATCGCACCCCGGTGCGCCGCCAGGACGCGGAAATGCTTGGCGGGGGGCGCGGGCTTTGGTCCCATCGTCGCGGAGTTTGACCGATTGATCATGAGCCTGACACCTGCCCAGAAACGGAAGTTGTGGAAGCGGTTGCCCACGCACCGCACGGAGTTCCCCACCCTGAACCTCAGCGTTGACCTCAGCCGCGTGGACTTTCCCGCCGGCCTTTATGCCCGTTCCGCGAAGTTGCTGAAGCCCGCCTTCGGCGCGATGAAGGAGCTGGAGCAGGGGACCATCGCAAACCCGGATGAGGAGCGGATGGTGGGCCACTACTGGCTCCGGAACCCGGCGTTGGCTCCAAACCCGGCCCTCGCCCGCACCATTCGGGCCTGCCAGAAGCAGATCAAGGCGTTCGCCGCATCGGTGCACTCCGGCAAGGTCCGCGGGCAGAAGGGCCGCTTCGATCACTTGCTGGTCATCGGCATCGGAGGGTCGGCGCTGGGACCTCAGTTTGTGGCGAACGCCCTCGGCCATCCCGCGACGGACAAGATCACCCCACATTTCTTTGACAACACAGATCCAGACGGCATTGACCGCGTCCTGGCGGGCCTCAAGGGCAAGTTGGGGCGGACGCTTGTCGTCGTGATCTCCAAGTCAGGGGGCACCAAGGAAACGGCGAATGGCATGCTGGAAGCCCAGGCGGCCTATCGCCGGGCGAAACTGGATTTTGCCCGCCACTTCGTGGCCGTCACCGGGGCCGACAGTGACTTGGACAAACGCGCCATCGCGGAGGGCTGGCTTGAGCGCTTTCCCATGTGGGACTGGGTGGGCGGTCGGACGAGCCAGACGGCGGCGGTGGGTCTCTTGCCGGCGGCCCTACAGGGCTTCGATATCGACGCGCTGCTCAAGGGCGCCGCCGAATGCGACAAGGTCACCCGGACTCCGGATGTTCGGGGAAATCCCTCGGCGCAACTCGCGCTGATGTGGCACTGGATCGGCGGCGGCAGGGGGGCGAAGGACATGGTGCTGCTGCCCTACAAGGACCGGTTGGAGCTTCTGTCCCGCTACCTCCAGCAGTTGGTGATGGAATCGCTCGGAAAGGAACTCGACCGGAAGGGGCGGGTGGTCAACCAGGGCATCGCTGTCTACGGGAACAAGGGGTCGACCGACCAGCACGCCTACGTGCAGCAGTTGCGGGAGGGCTTGCACAATTTCTTCGTCACCTTCATCGAGGTGTTGAAGGACCGGGACGGTCGGTCCATCGAGGTCGAACCGGGCATCACGACCGGCGATTACCTGAGCGGGTTCCTGCTCGGTACCCGTGACGCGCTCTACGAGAAGGGGCGGCAATCGATCACCCTGACCGTGGACGAGGTTTCGCCCTTCGCGGTGGGGGTGTTGATCGCGCTGTTCGAACGGGCGGTGGGCCTTTATGCCACGATGGTGAACATCAACGCCTACCACCAGCCGGGCGTGCAGGCGGGGAAACTGGCGGCCGGCGACGTCCTGAAGCTGCAGCAGAAGGTGGTCGATTATGTGGCCGGTTTTGCGGCTGGAGCCAAGGGGGCGAAACTGACGGCGGAGGCGATCGCAGCGGCAGTCGGCGCCCCGGCCGAGGCGGAGACCGTGTTCAAGATCTGCGAACGTTTGAGCCGGAACCCCGGGAGAGGCATCCAGCGGAAGAGCGGCACCACGGCAGGGGATGCGGTGTATCGGGCAGAGTAGAAACGGGACGGAACCGGGAGCGCGCCCGTTGCCGGCCGCAGCCACCTGCGTTGTGCCGGGGTCGTCGTTTCAGGGAAGGCCGCGCCGGGTGGGCTTGTGGACCCGACGGTCCAGGCTCCGCGGGAGAAGTGGATTCGGTCGGTGAACAAGTCGCGGTCCACCCGGACTTGCATTCCGGGGCGTGGGGCCCACACTCACGGGCGGATTCGGCCTGGGTTGCTTCGGGTGAAGTGGTGCGGGCCGTGGCCTCAACGACGATTTGACCAGGACGATTCATGCGAACCACTTTTGTAGCTCCCCTGACCCCCGAAACCGCCCGCGATCCCAAGGCCAAGGCCGCCCCCGCACCGGCTCCTGCCTCCGCCGCACCCGCCGCTTCCGGCGACACCGCCACGGCCCCTGCACCCAGAGCACCCAAGGCGGACGCGGCGTTGGTCGGTCTTGACCTCGGAACGAACAAGACTTGCATCAAGGCCGCCTACATCGGCTCCGGTGAACTGCTGGCCAGCGCGGTGGTTCCGACCCTGGTCGGATACACGAAGGAAGGCATCGTCGAGAACCTCTTGCCCGGCAATGCCAAGGTCCTCTACGGCGAGATGGCCGCGAAGAACCGCCTTTACCTGCGCTGCGTGCCGCCGTTGGTCGACGGGGTGGTGGAGGACATGAGCGCGGCCAAGGACTTCCTCCGGCATGTCCGGCAACTGATGAAGATCCCTGCCGGCGTCGAACTCCGCACCGTGGTTGGCGTGCCGGCCAATGCGGATCGTTCGGCGCGGGAGAAACTGCTCGAGGCGCTGCATGGCATCTTCGACAAGGTCTGCCTGATTCCCGAACCGTTCCTGGCGGCACTGGGGGTCCGGGACGAGGGCAAGCTGGGTCAGTCGAACTACATCGACCCGGTGCGAAACTCCCTGTTCGTGGACATCGGCGCCGGCACGACGGACGTGTGCCTCGTGCAGGGCTATTTCCCGAGCGCGGACGACCAGGTCAGCTCATCGTTTGCGGGCGACCGCGTGGACGCCGTCCTGGCGGATGCGATCCGCAAGCAGTATCCGAACGTGGATCTGTCGATGGTGAAGGTGCGCGAGTTGAAGGAGCAGTTCTCCTATGTCGGGAGCAGCGAAGGCTCCGCCAGTGCCAGCGTGATCGTGGGCGGCAAGATGCGGCGCCTGGAACTGACGGAAATCGTGGGGAACGCCTGCAGCCAGTTGCTCCAGGAGGTGTTCGAGTTGGTCAAGGCCGCCATTGGCCGGGCGTCGACGGACAGCGTGGGCGAACTGTTGCAGAACATCATCCTGACCGGCGGTGGCAGCCGGGTGCAGAATCTCGGCACGGAACTGCAGCGATTGCTGGCGGAGGAGGGTTACGAGAAGCCACGCGTCCAGACCGTCGGCGACAATTACCGGGAGTTCGTTGCGCAGGGTGCCCTCGCCGCCGCTCGGCAGGCCCGCGAAAGCCAGTGGCAACGCCCGGGAGCGTAACCACCCCTCCACATCCCTCCGCAGCGGCGGATCGGCATCTGCCGAAATGGGGTGATGCATCCGGAGGTGTTCGGCGAACACCAGTTCGCCGCCACGTCGGGGACCTACAACAACCCCGCCGCTTCCGGGAAGCCGCACATGAGGTTCAGGCTTTGTACGGCCTGGCCGCTGGCGCCCTTGACCAGGTTGTCCTCCGCGCTCATCACGAGGAGGCGACCGGTCCGGGGATCCAGTTTCCAGCCGAATTCGAGGGAGTTCGTGCCGACCACGTTCTTGGTATCCGGCAGTCGACCTTCTCCCAGGATCCGCACAAAAGGGGCTTCGGCATAGGCCGCCGTGCAGGATTGTTCCACCATGCCCAGGAATGCCTGGCGCTCGTCTTCGGTGGCGACGGACACGGCCGGTTGCACGTAGAGCGTGGTCAGGATGCCCCGGTTGACCGGCACGAGGTGCGGGGTGAACTGGATCACCAACGGCCTGCCCGCAGCGGCGGAAAGCTCCTGCTCGATCTCCGACAGATGCCGGTGTTTGGGGATGCCGTAGGGGCGCAGGCTCTCGTTGCACTCGACGAACAGGAGGGCCAGGTCGGCTTTCCGCCCGGCCCCGCTCACGCCGCTGAGGGAATTTGCGATGATGCCGTCGGGTTGGATCAGCCCGTCCCGGAGCAGTGGGATCAAGGGCAGGAGAATGCTGGTGGGATAACAACCCGGCGAGGCCACCAGCAGCGTCTCCCGGATGGCGTCGGCGTAAAACTCGGGCAGGCCGTAAACCGCCTGCTCGAGCAGGGCCGGTGCCGGGTGTTCATGCCCGTAAAACTCCTGGTAAACCGCGGCGCTCCGCAATCGGAAGTCGGCGCTGAGATCGATGACGCGGCAACCGGCGTTCATCAGGGGCACGGCGAACTCGGCGGCGACCCCGTGGGGCAACGCCAGGAAGACCACGTCGGCCTCGCGGGCAAGCAGTTCGGCGTTCGGGTCGCTGAAGCGGAGTTCGCGGGCCCGCGGATGGCTGGCGAAGCGGGGAAAGACCTCGGCGATGGATTTCCCCGCATATTGGCGGGAGGTGACGGCGGTCAACCGGGCGTATGGATGTCCCAGAAGGAGGCGGACGAGTTCCTCGCCGGAATAGCCGGAAGCGCCCACGACGGCGACGCGGGTGGTGAGGGCTTGATTCTCGGCGACGTTGGGGGTGGTGGGGTCCATCGGTGTCTCGTTCATGGCAGTTGTTTCCGCAGGCCGAATCGTGACCCGGCAGGGCCGGCCGTCAACCCCGTTTGAACGACGCGCAGCCGGCCCGGCGTTGACAGCGGGCGTCATTCTCATTAAACGAGTGCCCACCAGCGCACGCCGGCAACGCCGTTCGGTTATGGCGGTTTGGCGTTCCCCGGAAGCCGGGGTGGCCTTGCGGCGGGAGCTGGCAACCAGCAGCAAAGACCATGAACGAGACGTTTACAGTGACCGGTATCGACATCGCAGTCTTTCTTGCCTTCATCGCGGCGGTGATTGGCCTCGGACTGTTCAAGAGCCGGGGAGAGGGGAAGGACGCGGAATCCTACTTCCTGGCGGGGCGGGGCCTGAAGTGGTGGCTGATTGGCGTTTCTCTGATCGCTGCCAACATCTCCTCCGAGCAGTTTGTAGGGATGTCCGGACAGGCCGCGGATTACCTTGGAATGGCGATTGCCAGCTATGAGTGGATGGCCGCGGTCACGTTGGTGTTCGTGGCATTCATCTTCCTGCCGTACTTCCTCCGGACCGGGATCTTCACTATGCCCCAGTTCCTCGAGCATCGTTACGGCGATTCCACCCGCGCCATCATGGCCTTCATGATGATGGTTCTGCTGGTCTTCGTTTCGCTCACGGGCGTGATCTATGCCGGTGGACTCACCATGAGCGAGTTGTTTGCCGGGCATTCCACGTTCGGTTTCGGCCTGACTACTTGGTGTTGGATCATCGGGATGCTGGCGGCGGGCTACATCGCGGCCGGTGGGCTCAACGCCTCGGCCTGGGCGGATCTTATCCAGGGTACCGCCCTCGTGATCGGGGGTGCGGTCATCGCCTGGTTCGCCCTCGCAAAGTTGGGCGCCACACCGGTGGCGGAATTGACCGCGGCCGCCGCCAGTCCACACCCGGTCGCCGATACCGCCGGCGGTTTTCAGAAACTGATCGCCCTTAACTACGACAAGCTGCGCATGGACCTGCCGCGGTGGGACAAGAACATTCCCTGGACCGCCCTGCTGATCGGGCTCTGGATTCCGAACTTCTATTACTGGGGGCTGAACCAGTACATCACGCAACGAATCCTGGGGTCGTCCTCCCTGCGCGAGGGCCAGAAGGGCATCGTGTTCGCGGCCGCCCTGAAGCTCATCATTCCGTTCGTAATCGTGATTCCTGGGATCATTGCCTTCAACCTATACAGCAAGGACTTGGCGGAGATCGATGCCCGGAAATTCGACGTCGAGTGGAAGGCTTTTGACCGGGAAATGGGGAACGCGGATTCCAAGGCGGCCTTTCTGCCGGGGGTGCAATGGGCCCGGTTGAATCCTGACAAGGCGGCGGCAGTGGATTCCCATAACCTTGCCGTCCTGAGCGCCCTTGGTGGCAAGGTGGAAGACCTCGTCGCGGGCGAATTGACCGAGGAACAGCGATTCGTGACGATCCCGTCGCGGCTGGAGCGGTTCAAGGAGGTGACCGTGCACTCCCTGATGGGATACAAGTACGACGCCTCGCTAAACCTGCTGATCAAGAACCTGCTGCCCCAGAACAGTGGTCTGGTGGGATTTGTGCTGGCGGCGCTGATGGGGGCGATTGTGAGCTCGCTCGCCGCGGTCCTGAACGCCGCGTCGACGATCTTCACAATGGACATCTACCACCGCTACATGAAACGGGATGCTTCGCAGAAACAGTTGGTTGGGGCCGGACGCGTGGCGGTCGGGGTGTTCGCCCTCGCCGGGTGCCTGATCGCGCCAAACCTCGACAAGTTCAGTTCCATCTTCAAATACATCCAGATGTTTCAGGGCTACGCTTCGCCGGGCATTCTGGCGGTCTTCGTCTTCGGTATCCTGAACCGTCGGGGGCCGGGCATCTGCGGCGTCGTGGGATTGCTGCTCAACCCGCTGCTCTACTACGCGATCGACAAGTACACGACCATCGCCTTCCTTGACGCAATGGCGATCTGCTTCTTCACCGTTCTGCTGGTGATGTGGCTGATTGCGATGGCGAAACCGTTGCCGGAACCGGTGGTGTTCAAGGTGAACACCCGTCTCAGTCTCGAGACATCCAGCGGCGCCAAACTCGCCGGTGTGGGGGTCATCGTTCTTACCTTGATTCTGTACGTGGTGTTCAGCCCGTTCGGACTCGCGCGCTAACTCGGATGCTAGGTGCCGCCTCCGTGGCGCATGTTCCTAACTCCGCGCCACCAAGCCCGGCGTGTTCATGTGCGGTAGGGCGAGACCCGTGGCCAGGTGATGGACGACTCGACGATTAACGACTTATGAAGACAACAGGCGTTTCGAGAAGCGATTGGGGCCGGATGCCGGATGGCCGGCCGGTCGAGTTGTTCACCCTCATCAACGCCGGGGGCGCGGTGGCCAAGGTCCTCACGCTTGGTGGGATTCTCACCGAATTGCAGGTGCCGGACCGCGACGGCAACCCGGGCGATGTCGTCCTGGGCTTCGACGGCCTGGACGGCTACCTCGGCGACCACCCCCATTTCGGGGCCACCACGGGGCGGGTGGCCAATCGCATTGCGAACGGCCGGTTCACCCTCGATGGCAAGGAATACCAGCTCGCCTGCAACAACGGGCCCCATCACCTCCATGGAGGACCGCAGGGATTCGTCAAACAGTTGTGGCAGGGCGCCCCGGTGGAGACCGCCGGGGAGGTCGGAGTCCGGTTGAGCTATCGCAGCGTCGACGGCGAAGAGGATTACCCGGGCAATCTCGATGTCGACGTCACTTACGTACTCACGGCGTCGAACGAACTGCGCATCGACTACACGGCCGTCACGGACGCCCCGACGCTCTGCAACCTCACGAACCACTCCTACTTCAACCTCGCGGGAGCGGGAAACGGCGACATCCTCCGGCACGTGCTCACCCTGAACGCCGATCGTTACACGCCGTCGGATGCCACCTTGATCCCGACGGGGGAACAGGCCCCGGTCCGGGGGACGCCGATGGATTTCACGCAACCCAGCGTGATCGGATCGCGCTTTGATCAGCTCACCAGCGACCCACGCGGCTACGACCACAATTTCGTGATCAACCGCACCGAGGCGGACCAGGGCCTGGTGCTGGCGGCGCGGGTGCGGGAGTCATCGAGCGGTCGGGTGATGGAGGTCTGGACCACGGAACCCGGGGTGCAGCTCTACACCGGCAACTTCCTGGACGGCAGCCTGACCGGGAAGGGTGGAGCGAAATACGTGCGTCACAGTGGCTTCTGCCTGGAGACGCAGCACTACCCGGATTCCCCGAACCAACCGACCTTTCCGTCGGTCGTCCTGCGACCGGGAGAGACCTACCGACAGACCACCGTCCACCGCTTTTCGGTGGAATAGCCCGGGCGGGGTTACAGGACTGTGGTTGGGCGCTCGCCGCGGTCAAGGGAGCCGCGGGTGACGCCGAGTTGATGCCTTAGTTTGAGTTCCCGCCAGAGGTCGGCTCCGTGGATCTCACTGCGCAGCAGGGCCTGGTAACGCTGGATTGTCCGCCCTACCGTCTCCGGGGATTCCTCGAGGAACTCGATCCGGAACCAGCGCGCGCCCAGATCGATCAACCGTGCGACGTATTCCGCCCCGGTCTGGGCCAGGGCGTTAAAGACCGTGTTTCGGCAGCCGGCGTCGGCCTTGACGGGATGCACCGCACCCACTCGATCCCGCAGACCCACCCGCTGCTTCTCACACGGCCGGCCGCAATCGCGGTAATCCCGTCCTTCGGTAAGGAACGCGCAGAAGACGCAATGCTCCATGTGAAACATCGGCATGTGCTGATGGATCACGATCTCCAGGGAGTGCGACGGCACGGCGGTCAGCAAGGCCTCAAGCTGGCTGTTGTTCAGGTCGTAGGACGCGGTCAGACGTTCGAGTCCAAAGCGCTCGCGAAACCAGGCTGCCGCCAGATGATTCGCGATGTTCAGCGAGAAATCACCGATCCTTCGCACCCCTTGAAAATGCTCCAGATGATCCCAATGCCGGGCAAGTACCCCATCGGCTTCGGCGCCTGCGATCTGTCGCCGGATCCAGCCCTCGCCGGGTTTGGTGATCCGCGGCGGCGCGACAACGATTTCCGCGCCGGGAACGCTCCGGGTTAGTTCACGGAAGCGTTGGACGGCTTCGCGATAAGCCTTGGGATTCTCGAAGTCGCAGTAGACCGATCGCGTGCCGACGGCGACGGCGGCCTCGAGTTGCTCGATCGAGCGAACCAGGACGACCAGTTCCGGCCCGTTGGCCTGCGCGTTGGAAGGATCAGGAGGGGATGGTGGGTCGGGAGGGCGCGGCAAACGAGCCTTCTCAGGCTGGCTGCCGGGAGACTCAGGATGGAGCGTCCAGCGCAGCGGCCGGGAGCGCTGTTCCAGGAGTTGTTCCACCGCGGCGCGACGCAACCGGTTGAGTTCGCTGACCGGAAGAATCACCTTGCCTTCGAGATCGTTGACCAAAGTCTCCAACCGAAACGGTGTGTCACCCAGCCGACCCAGTTGTTCGCTCAGCCGGTCTGTATCCAGCGGCCGCTTCTCAGCCACCGCCAGGGGAACACGCGACGTGAGTTCAATCCCGGGCCAGAGGTGAGCACCGTCCGCCGCAACCGCTGGTCGATGCGGTGGTCCCGATGCCTCGCGCGGGGCGGTTCCCTCCACCCGCAACCGTAGCGGTTCACCGGCCCGGCCCTGGACCCGCATCCTCAGACCTCGTTGAAATCGCGGCTGGTCGCCGGCGAAGCTCTGTCGCCACTGCCGTTCCAGTGCGGGATCGCTCGTCTTCCACACGCGGTTGCCGGCGCGGACGCGGCGCAGGTCCACATCGTCCCGGCCGAAACCCAGCCAGGCATCCGGCCCGTCGAAGTCCACCGAATAGATCCGGCCGCCTTCCTCACGGACATCGGGGGTGCCGGCGTCGAACACGATCCCGTCGCCGGGTTTGAGGTCGGAGTCCAGCCGCATGCGCACCCGGTTTCCGCGGACTTCCAGAACCTCGCCCACGCGGACGCCGCGCTTCTTGCCGAACTCGGCGTGGACCAGGTGTTGGTTGTCGATGCCTTCAAACCAGCCGGTGTAAAGCCCCCGCGAGAAGGCCATTTCCAGACTGTAACGCCAGGGGGCCGCGTCGATCCGGACGGGGGATTCGTTGGCGGCGATCTGCGAAGCCACTCGGTCCAGTGCCTCGCGATAGGCGCGCGTGACGTTGGCCACGTATTCAGGCGCCTTGAGTCGTCCCTCGATCTTGAGCGAGGCGATCCCGAGCCGGACAAGCTCGGGCAGCAGTTCCAATCCCATCAAGTCCTGCGGGCTGAGCAGGTACCGACGGTTGCCGAGATCGACGGCGCGGCCATCGGCGATGAGTGCGTAGGGGAGCCGGCAGGCTTGGGCGCATTCGCCGCGATTGGCGGAGCGGCCCCCGAGGGATTCGCTCGTGAGGCACTGTCCGGAGTAGGCCACGCAAAGGGCGCCGTGCACGAACACCTCGATCGGCAGGGAGGCGGGCCCGAGTTCCTGCTGGAGCGCTGCGATTTCGCGGGTGGAACATTCCCGGGCGAGGACGACCAGTTCGCAACCGAGTTCGCGGGCGAACCGCACGCCGGCGGCGCTCGTAATGGTCATTTGCGTGCTGGCGTGAATCGGGAAGTCCGGGGACAGGCGCCGGATCAAGCGGCAGATGCCGACGTCCTGCACGATGGCGGCGTCGACTCCGGCGGCGATGCAGCCGCGGAGAAACTGTTCGGCTCCGGCGAGTTCGTCTTCGAACACCAGGGTGTTGAAGGTAAGGTAACCCCGGACACCGCGCCGGTGCAGGAATGCCATCAGTTCCGGCAGCTCGGAGTCATTGAAGTTCTCCGCCCGCATGCGGGCATTAAAGCGGGAAAGCCCGAAGTAGACGGCGTCGGCGCCGTTCTCGACGGCCGCCCGGACGCAGTCCCAGTCACCGGCCGGCGCGAGCAACTCGGGTAGCGGCGGCGGGGAAGTGGGGTTTGGCGTCGGCGCGGGGATACCTGCTGGGAGTTCGTTCATGGGAGGAGCGAGGCGTCCGTCTGAGCCGTATCCGTGCCGTCGGTGCCAATTCCGGTTCCAGTGAGGTCGTTGTGCCTGACTGCCCCTAGCCCGTCGTCGTGGCTTCGATCCCAACCGCCTCGCGGATGCTGTTCAGGCCCGCCCGACGCAAGCGTCGGCGCAGATCGCGGACGATGTGCGCCACCAGTCCCGGTCCCTCAAAGACGAGGCCGGTATAGACCTGCAGAAGGCGCGCGCCGGCGGTGATCTTCTCCCATGCATCCCGGGCCTGGAGGATTCCGCCCACGCCAATGATCGGGAGTCGCCCTTCTGTCTGCCGGTATAGATGGCGGATGACCTCGGTGCTGCGGTTCCGCAGGGGGCGACCGCTCAACCCGCCGGTTTCGGCGTAGGTATCCATCGTGCGGATGTTGCGCGAGGCGGGCCGGGAGATGGTGGTGTTGGTGGCGACCAGGCCGGCGATTCTGCGTGGGATGACGAGTTCGAGGATTTCGTCGAGGGCCTCGAACGCCAGGTCGGGGGCCACCTTGACCAGGATGGGCTTCAACATCCCCCTGCGGCCGGAAGAGTCGTCCTGGCCGAGCTCGGTGTTGACCTCCTGCAAGGCGGCGAGGATTTCATCCAGAGCGCCGCGATCCTGGAGTTGACGGAGATTGGGGGTGTTGGGCGAGCTGACATTGACCACGAAGAAGTCCGCCAGCGGCCAGAGTGTCCGGAACGAGAAGGCGTAATCGGCCGCGGCCTCCTCAAGCGGGGTGATCTTCGACTTGCCCAGGTTGATTCCCACGGGGTGGGCGGGCCAGAGGCCACGTTGGCGCCAGGTATGCAGAGCGGTGGCGAAGGCCTCGGCCCCCGCATTGTTGAACCCCATCCGGTTCACGATGGCCTGTTCGGGGACGACGCGGAACACCCGCGGAGGAGGGTTGCCGGGTTGGGCATGCCGGGTGACGGCCCCCAGTTCGCAAAAACCGAAACCCATCGCCGCCCAGGCCGGTGTCGCCCCGCCCGACTTGTCCATGCCGGCTCCGAGCCCCACCGGGTTGGGAAAGCGCAGTCCGAATGCTTCGACTGGGAGTTCTGGAGCGCCGAAGACCGCGCGCATCATGGCGAGCAGCAGGCGATGCCGGGAAACCCGGCCAAGCAGACGCATCGTCCGGTCATGCACATCCTCCGGATCCCGGGCAAACAGGCCGGGACGAATCAGTGCGCGGTAGGCCCAGCTCATGACCTGCCTCCGCTCGCTCGCAGCCGGCGTCGCAGCCAATCCAGCGCCTGCTGGCTGGTGACGTGTTTGAACGTCTCACGGTCGTAGGCGTTCCGTTGTTGCACCACCTCCACCCCATCCGCGGCAGCCAAAGCGATGAAGACCGTGCCCACCGGCTTGGTGTCGGTTCCCCCGCCGGGACCGGCGATGCCGGTGGTGGCGAGGGCGAAGTCCGTGCCGAAGCGGTCCCGTGCACCCGCAGCCATCTCCCGCACCACGGTTTCACTGACGGCGCCGTGAGCTGCGAGGCTGTCGGTGCCTACCCCGAGCAAGGATTGCTTGGGCACGTTGCTGTAGGTGACCGCACCGCCCACGAACACCTCCGAAGCCCCGGGCACATCGGTGATCCGGTTGGCCAAATGTCCGCCCGTACACGATTCCGCCACGGCCAGTGTCCGGCCGGAAGCCGCGAGTGCCCGTACCACCACGGCTTCCAACAGGTCGTCCTCCTCCCCGTAAAAGTCCTCCGGTAACAGGCTTCGCACCCGGGCCTCGGCGCTCGCAACGATGGCGGGGGCGTCGGGGCCGGAGCAGGTGAACCGGACATCCACCTCGCCGGGGCGGGCGCAATAGCCGATGTCCAATCCTCGTTCGACCAGGTGGGCGAGCGGTGGCGCAATGCGTTCCTGCATCACGGACTCCGGAACCCCGGTGCTGCGGAGGGTGCGGACCACCTGGACGGGGCGGGTCGGAAGGTGGGCGTCCAGCCAGGGGACCACCTGGTCCAGGAACATGGGGTGGAGTTCGCGCGGGGGGCCCGGCAGCATGATCAGCCAGGCTTCGGGACCTGCACCCACCGGGATGACCAGACCGGGGGCGGTGCCGTGGCCGTTGGGTAACACTGTTGCCTCCCGGGGAACCTGGGCCTGCAGGCGAACGGTGTCCGGCATGACCCGGTTGCGGGACCGGAACCACGCCTCCAGTTTGGCGATCACCCCGGAATCCTCCACCAGCGACAACTCGAGCAGATCGGCCACGACTTCGCGGGTGCGATCATCCGAGGTTGGTCCCAGGCCGCCGGTGGTGATGACCAGTTGGGCGCGCTGCAGGCTTTCGGCCACCGCAGTCCTGATGTCCTCCGCAGTGTCGGACACGGCCACCTGCCGGGCGACGACCAGGCCGCGGTCGGCGAGTTGGCGGCAGAGCCATTGCTGGTGCCGGTTCAGGACGCGGCCGACCATCAGTTCCGAGCCGGTGTTGATCAGTTCAATCGTCAAGTTGCCGGAGTGTTCCGCGGAGCGGGTTGGCGTGCAAGGAAGCAATCGCGCCAAGTAACCGTGCCGGAATCCCGGCCAGGGTGGGTCAAGGCGGCGACGTGCAGGTTCTACAGGGTCGTCAAAATGTTTCAAATCCGCGGTGGACAACGGGATTCTCAGGCCGTATAAGCTCGCCCTTTCCCGTCGGGCCGGCAGGCCCGCGGGGCATTGGACTGCTTATGAGACACCTGCTGAGCATCGAAGGCATGTCGGCCGGCGACATGCGGGAGATTCTGGATGCCACTCCGGCCGTCAAGCGCGGGCGGGGTACCGCCGGTCCACGGCCCTTGGAGGGCCAGACCTGGGCGATGATCTTCGCCAAGGCTTCCACGCGCACCCGCGTTTCCTTCGAGGTGGGCCTGCACGAACTCGGAGGACGCCCACTCTTTCTGAACGCGGGCGACATCCAGTTGGGACGCGGGGAGCCGGTGAAGGACACCGCCCGCGTGCTTGGGCGCATGGTGCACGGGACCATCATCCGGACCTACGGCCAGCAGGAGGTCGAGGAATTCGCCGAGTACTCCCGTATTCCCACGATCAACGCCCTCACTGACGCGGAGCATCCCTGTCAGATCCTCACGGACATCTTTACCATCGAGGAGCGGGCGGGGGCCATCGCCGGCAAGGTGGTGACTTTTGTGGGTGACGGTGCCTGCAACGTCCCGATCTCGTGGATCTTCGCCGCCGCGAAACTCGACTTCGAGCTGCGCATCGCTGCGCCGGCGGCCTATCAACCGGACCGGGAACTGTTGCAGCGGGCCGGGGGGCGGGTGCTGGTCACGGACGACATCAACGCGGCGGCCGACGGGGCGGACGTGCTTTATACAGATGTCTGGGTTTCGATGGGGCGCGAAGCGGAGGCGGCACACCGGTTGCAGGAGTTGACCGGCTATCAGATCAACAACGCCTTGGTGAAACGCGCCAAACCGGGGGCGCTGGTGATGCACTGCCTGCCGGCCTACCGCGGCAAGGAGATCGCCGAGGACACCTTCGAGGCGCACGCGAAGACCATCTTCGACCAGGCCGAGAACCGCCTGCACACCCAGAAGGCCATCCTGAATTGGTTGGTGAGCTGAGCGGGAAGGTCGACACGGATTTCGCGGATTCCCACGAATCGAAGGCCTTGGCGCAGGTCCGTGAGAATCGGTGCAATCCGTGTCTGAGGTTTGCGGATTGTCACACGTCAACCTGGTCCAACAGGCGGCGGTCACGTTTCGTCGGTCGTCCGGCCCCCTTGGGACGGTGGAACAGCGGTTCGAGACGGGGTTCCCGGGGGGCAGTGGATTCCCCGGGGAGCGTGAGATCTTCGGCGTATTGCGGGACCAACTTCGCGCCCACCCGCCGGTCCAGCAATGCCAGCACGCGATAACGACGCAGGAGGTCGCCCGTACGCGCTTCGATGATCTCCCCCAATCGCACCGGTCGCGAGGGTTTCACCCGCTGGTCCTCGATCTTCACATGCCCGGCCTGGCAGGCGGCGATGGCGAGCGACCGGGTCTTGTAGAGCCGCACGGCCCAAAGCCACTTGTCGAGCCGGGGCGCCTGGTTGTCTTCGACGTTCTGCAACACACCCATTAGCGAACAGGCGGGCAAAAGCGTCAAGAACGGTGCAGGTCGTGGCAGTCGCGCAGGCAGGATGATGGGAGGTGGGCGGGGCGGAGCCCACAGAGCAGCGTCCCTCCAATGGCACTGGCCTCGCCCGCCCGGCGGAGCTCGCTGATGGCTTCCCCTTACCAAGCTTCGATGCATATGCATCAAAGTTTCGCACGGTCCTTCCGGTCGCGGGCGCATCGACGCCGCGCCTGTTTCGGCGCGTTTAGCCGGATCCAACCCTGTCGGAGCCGTGCAACCGTGCATTCAGTTCTTCCGGGTTCCGGGCGGGAACCTGACACGCATTGCCCGTGCAAACATATGCGCACGACGAATCCGTGTCGGCCGGGAGTTGTCGGGCGAATTCCTCCACCGGCCCCTCCGTCCCGAGAACCACCCGGTTCGGGTGGTACGACTGATGAACCGCCCGCAACAGTCCAGCGCGTTGATCCTCGCTTCCGCCGGCGATGACGACCCGGAGCGGTTCCTGCAGGGAGAAGTCGAGGGCGGCGAGTGCCGCGGGGACGGCCTGTGGGGCATGCTCCATCCGGGTGGCCAGCAACCGCAATGTGTCGTCGGCGACTTCGCGAAATCGCACCCGTCCGGTGATGGCCGCCAGTCGAAGCAGCCCCATCGCCGCCATCGAGTTGCCGCTTGGTTCCGCGCCGTCGTAGTCGTCCTTGAGTTGGAGAATCAGGTCGTCGGTGCCCTTGGCGCTCTGCCAGAAGCCTCCGCCCACTTCGTCGTGAAACCGTTCAATCATGACGTCCGCAAGCGTGACGGCTAATGGCAGGTGGCCGGGGGCCAGCGTGGCTTCGTAGAGGTCAAGCACCCCGTTGAGGAGGAAGGCATGGTCGGCCAGCAATTGCGCGTTGTCGCGGGCGCCATCCCGCCATCGATGGTAGAGCGTTCGTGATTCCGCATCCCAGAGGTGGGCCTGAATGAACCCGAGATTACGTTCCGCCGCCGCGCGGTAGGATTCGTCTCCCAGTACCGCATGCGCCCGGGCCAGCGCCCCCAACATCAGGCCGTTCCAGGAGGTCAACACCTTGTCGTCCAGCCCGGGGCGCACCCGCCGCGTCCGGGCCTCGAACAACCGGGCTTTGGCCGAGGCGAGGAGGTTGCTTTCGGCCGGGGTCAACGCCGGCTCCACGATGCTCAGGACATTCTGACCGGGCAGGGGATCGGGATCGCTGTGATCCAGGAAGTTGCCTGCTGCGGTGACGCCGAAATGGCGTGCCGCCACGGCGAACTCCTCCGGGGGCAGCAGGTGGCGCAGTTCTTCGAAAGTCCAGCAATAGAACTTCCCCTCCTTGCCCTCGCTGTCCGCGTCCTCGGCCGAATGGAAACCGCCCGCGGGGTGCGTCATGTCCCGCAGCACATAGCGGATCGTTTGCCGGGCAACCTCCGCGAATCGTTCCCTTCCCGTGATCTGCCACAGGTCAAGGTAGAGCCCCGTCAGTTGGGCGTTGTCGTAAAGCATCTTTTCGAAGTGCGGTACGAGCCAGCGTTCATCGACGGAATAGCGGGCGAAGCCGCCGCCGAGTTGGTCGTACATGCCTCCCGCTGCCATGCGTTCGCAGGTGTGGGCCACCATGCGGAGCGCTTCGGGATCGCTCGTGCGGTGGAAGTGTCGAAGCAGGAACGCCGGTTGGCAGGGGCGGGGGAACTTGGGGGCGCCGCCGAAACCGCCGTGGACCGGGTCATGCTCCGACATCATCACCGCCGCGGCATGGTCGAGCCATGCGCCGGAGATTCGCGTGTCGGGGTTCTGCGCCCGGGCAGCGAAGGCCTGAAGCTGTCCGTGCAGGCTGTCCGCCGAGCGATGGACATCGTCGGGCCGGGTCTCCCACACGTTGACGATTTGTTCAAGCAATTGGCGGAAGGCGGGCCGGCCGGGTGCCGGTGTGGGGGGAAAATAGGTCCCCCCGAAGAAGGGTTTCAGGTCGGGCGTGAGGAATACGTTCAACGGCCAGCCACCACCGCCCGAAGTCGCCTGGACGAAGGTCATGTAAACCTGATCGACATCGGGGCGTTCCTCGCGGTCGACCTTGATGCTGACGAAGTGCTTGTTGAGGTAGGCACCGGTGGCCGCGTCCTCGAAGCTCTCCCGCTCCATCACATGACACCAATGACAGGTGGAATAGCCGATGCTCAGGAAGATGGGGCGCCCCTTCGAGCGGGCCTCGGCAAACGCCTCGGGCCCCCAGGGGAACCAGTCGACCGGGTTGTGCGCGTGCTGGAGAAGGTACGGGGATTTCTCCACCGCGAGGCGGTTGGTGGGGGCCGGGGCGGGGCGGGGAGTGGTCTGGTTTGCTTCCACGTGCTTGTCGGATGGGCCTTCGGCCGGGCGGTTTGATCTTCCGTCACTGGAGCGCCCCGGGCCGGTGGTCAGTCTGCTGATTCTTGTATCAGCTGTCTGCTTAACGCTGTCCAAAATAGCCGCTAATGTTTGCCGCGCAAGCGGGCAGAGCCGGGCGGGATTGCAGGCTGGGACTTTTGCAAAGTTCCGAAAGCCTGCTAACCTCCGCCATGAACAAAGCGGTCCAGCCTCCGCCGGAATCCTCCGCCACGATTTCCGCGAAGCAGGCGCCAGTCCCCGTGACGCTCGCCGACAAGCAGAACGAGCGGGATCATCGCGAGTTGCGCATCGACAAGGTCGGCGTGCGGAACCTGCGGTTTCCGATCCAGATTCGGGACAAGGCCCACGAGGTGCAGAACACCGTGGCGACGATCGGCATGTACGTCGATCTGCCGAAGGAGTTCAAGGGCACCCACATGAGCCGGTTCATCGAGGTGTTGAACGCGCACGGCAACGTGGTTCACGTCGAGAACATTCCCGACATTCTGCATGCCATGCAGCGCAAACTCCACGCCGCCACAGCGCATCTGGAAATGGAGTTTCCGTTCTTCCTCGAAAAACCGGCGCCGGTGACCCGGCGGGTCGGGATGATGGATTACACCGCCCGGTTCGACGCGGCGGCCTGCGGCAAGGAGATCGATTTCGTGCTTTCCGTGAAGGTGGCGGTGACCACGCTCTGTCCCTGTTCCAAGGCCATCAGCCGGCACGGGGCACACAACCAGCGCGGCATCGTGACGGTGGCCATCCGGAGTCGAAAGGCGGTCTGGATCGAGGATCTCATCAGTCTGGTGGAAGCCTCCGCCAGCAGTGAACTCTACTCCCTCCTCAAACGACAGGACGAGAAAGCGGTGACCGAGCGGGCCTACGAGAATCCCGTCTTCGTCGAGGACCTCGTCCGCAACGTTGCCCTGCGGTTGAACGCGCACGAGGACGTGACCTGGTACCGGGTGGAGGCGGAGAACCAGGAGAGCATCCACAACCACAACGCCTACGCCTGCATCGAGAAGGGCTGAGCCGTGAGTCGTTCGGGGACCCGGTGACGACACGGGTTTCACGGATTGCACCGAAGCCGACGTGGCGGGAATGCTCCCTCGCTCCTCCTCCCCCCGTGGTGCATGAAGGCAACGCACAGACGACCTTCGGATGAGGGTTCAGAAGCGTTGCCGCCAGGTTGTGGAGTGCGGTGAAAAGCGACGCCTTCACCGCTTTGGGCGCGCTGGAGGATGGAGGCGGGGGTGGATCGGCACAGCCTGAGGACCGGCGGTAAAGCGCGGTTTCGGTGGCGGACATGGGCGGGTCGTGATTTGGGATTGGTTGTGGGCGCGGAAAGCGGCGATTGGGATCGCGCGCACTCCAAGACGCTTCGCGGGGATCGCTGCTTTGCCGCCAGGTTGTGGAGTGCGGTGAAAAGCGAAGCCTTCACCGCTTTGCCCACGCTGAGGATGGAGGTGCCAGTCGATCGGCGGGGCCCCAGAATTCCGGAGGCCTTCCGCTTGACTTCGCGGCGTCAAATCGAACGATTGGGGTGTGGCCGCGCTGTTCACGATCCAGGACGACTTTACCTACGAGGTTCGCCGGAAGATCTCGGAGGGCGGGATGGGCGTGGTCTACGAGGCCGAGCAGTTGGGAACCCGGTCTTTCCGGAAGCGGGTCGCCCTGAAGGTCATTCGTCAGGAGTTCGCCCGCCAGAAGATGTTCATCGAGAACTTCATCGGCGAGGCGAAGCTGGTGGCGGACCTGATCCACACGAACATTGCCCAGACCTATCATCTGGGCGAGGTGAACCACGTTTACTTCATCACGATGGAGTACATCAACGGCGTAAACCTGGAGCAGTTCTGCGCGCAGTTGAAATCGAAGGGCCAGACGCTGCCGGTCGAGATGGCGGTGTTCATTGCCAGTCGCATTGCCCGGGGCCTGGCTTACGCCCATTGCAAGACCGCCCCCGATGGAACCCTGCTGGGGATCGTGCACCGGGACATCAACCTGAAGAACGTGATGATTGCGTTCGAGGGGGACGTAAAGGTCATGGATTTCGGGGTGGCCAAGGCGGTCGGCTACCTGACCCACGAGGAAGGGGAGGTGGCGGTGGGGAAACCGGATTACATGAGTCCGGAACAGGCGGACTTTCAGGTCACCGACAAGCGGTCCGATTTGTTTTCGACCGGCGTGGTGCTGCTGCAGCTGTTGCTGGGGCGGAACCCGTTCAAGGGGACGACCAGCGAGGAGAGCCGCCAGAACGTCATCAACAAGAGGTTGCCGCCGTTTCTGGCAATGGATGCCCGGATCAATGAGGATCTGGACCGTATCCTGGGCAAGGCACTGTGCCGGGACGTAAACGGTCGTTACCAGACGGCGGACGAACTGCGGGACGATCTGGAATACCACATTTATCACAAGGGTCTGGGGCCCACGAACGAGACGCTCGGGCGTTACGTGCGGGCGTTGTTCGGCCAGTTGTCGCCTGAGGCCATTGCCGGTAGCCGGGGGGGCACGGAATCGCTCGAACATACGGCGCGTGTGCAGAGGAAGGCCGCTGGCGCCATGGGCTGAGTCGTGGCCACGACGGGAAGGGGAGAGAACCACGAAACACACGAAACACACGAAACCTACGAAGCCGGGGGACGGGCGGCGGATGGTGAGCTCCGGATGGTTCGAAGGTGGCCGGCGGGCCGCCGGCCACGGCACGCGGGCCGCGTGCGCTCCCCGTGTGGGCTGTCTCGTCGTGGCGGTGCGCTAAGATACACCGTCAGACCCGGGTAAACGTCATGAGCAGAGCCAAAGGCACATCATCCAAGCTCACGCTGGGTTTGTTGCAGCGAGAGGCTTCGGCGGATCCCGCGGAGAATCTGGCGGGGACACTCGAAGCGGCGGATCGGGCGGCGCGGGACGGGGCGCAGGTCGTCTGCACCCAGGAACTCTTCCGGAGCCCCTACTTCTGCCAGACGGAGGATCACGCCCACTTCGCCCTCGCGGAGAGCATTCCGGGACCGAGCACCGAGGCCTTCCGGAAGCTGGCGCGCCGGCGGAGGGTGGTTGTGGTGGTTTCGCTGTTCGAGCGCCGGGCGGCCGGGCTTTATCACAACACCGCGGTCGTGATCGATGCCGACGGCGAGGTGTTGGGCTGCTATCGCAAGATGCACATCCCGGACGACCCGCAGTTCTACGAGAAGTTCTATTTCACGCCGGGCGATCTTGGTTTCCGATCGTGGCAGACCCGCTACGGTCGGTTGGGAGTCCTGATCTGCTGGGACCAGTGGTTTCCGGAGGCGGCGCGGCTGACGGCCCTGCACGGGGCGGAGATTCTGATCTACCCCACGGCGATCGGTTGGATGCCCTCGGAGAAGTCGGCGCACGGAGAGAAGCAGCATCAATCGTGGGAAGTCATCCAGCGGAGTCACGCGGTGGCGAACGGATGCTATGTGGCGGCGATCAACCGGGTCGGTTTCGAGACCGCGCCGGTGGGTGAAGGGATCGAGTTCTGGGGCCAGAGCTTCGTGGCCGGCCCGTCCGGCGAGATCCTGAGCCGGGCATCGGTGGACACGGAAGAGACGTTGCTGGTTGAGGTGGATCGTGCCCGGCTCGACGAGGTTCGCACGATCTGGCCCTTCCTTCGCGACCGTCGCGTGGACGCCTACGGCGACCTCACGGCGCGCCACCTGGGCACGCCGTAGGGCGTAGCCGCGGACGTGCCGTCCGCGCATTCTCGACGGCGGTTGCCGGCGGTTGCGCGTCACCTGGGGAGATTTGCGCCGACTGTACGTCGGCGGCTACGGGGAGAGGAGGGCGGGGGTGATCAGGAGGTAGAAGCGGACGGAGGCGGTTGCGGCGGAGTCGTCCACCACTTCCACCGGGCAGGCGCAGGGTTGGGCGGCCACATCGGCCACCCGGGTCCAGCCGGCCTCGGAGAAAGTCTCACGGGAAACGATGGAATAGGTCCGGCCGGGTGCCGCCGTGAAGCGCAACACCGTCTGGTCCGCCGGACCGTCGTGGACGCGAATTGCTTCCAGTCGCAGCGCGCTCTCGGGATCGTTCGGATCGGTACCGGCCTGATACTCGGCGAGATTGCTCAAGCCGTCGCCGTCGCCGTCCAGCAGCGCGTCACCGGCCCAGTCGGGGTTGAGACCGTGGAGTTCCTCCCAGACATTCGGCATCCCGTCGCCGTCCCGATCCGGGTTGGCATCACCACTGTTGCTGGCGCCGGGTGTGGGGGAGTCAAAGGCCTGGTAGTTGCCGGTGGCCCCGTCGGGCAAACGTCCCTCCGAGACGCCGTTCGCCTGGCCCCCGAACAGCACGGAGTCGACTCCGTAACCGCGCGCATCGAAGAGCCCGATGGCTTCGCCGCTGGCGGAGAGCTTGAAGGGGACATGGTCGAAACCGGGCGTCAGGTCGTCGTCCGCGAACACCTGGAGCCAGGCATGGGGGCCGTGACCGATGAAGGAGAGCGGCGGGAAGGCAAAGGCCGCCCGGTCATTCAGGTCATCGCTCAGGCGCATGCCATCCAACACCACCGGCGCCAGGCCGGGATTGTAGAGTTCGAACCAATCCGGTCCGCTGTCCGGCCGGGCCATCCACTCGTTGATGCGGAGGAGGTGGGGATCCCCGACGGCCACGGACTGGTTGGGGGCGTTGGGGGTCGGGAGTCCGAGAGCCCATGCGCCGTTCCCGTCGGGATCCCGGATCAGGGAGAGGTCCGGAGTCTGGACGCCGTAGAGCAGGGCATCCCGCATGCCGCCCCCCGAAGCAGGACGGTCGAAGAGGTACACCTGGCCTCCTCCCGGCAGCAGGCTCAGGGCAGTGTTTACGGCGGACGGGGCGCTGAAGGGATCGCAGGCGAGGGTGAGAAAGCCGTGGGCGGGGATTGTGGTCCCCGGGGTGAAGACCCATTTCCGGGGAGTTGCGGGATCATCCGTCAGGCTCCGGTCGTCGAGTTCCAGCGGTTCGTCGCCGGTATTGTGCAGTTCCACCCAGCTGGCGAGCGACACGCCGTCGAGCGGGTGGGAGTGGTTCACGACCAGGGCCTCGTTCAGGTGCAGGGCGAGGTCCGTATTGATCACGTTGGTGATGTTGTGGAGGAGTTCGAGGGACATTCCCATGACGATGTCGCTGCTGGTCGAACTGGTTTGGTGGACCTCGACGGCGAGCAGGTTGTCACCGGTCTGCAGGGCGTCCCCCGGCAGAATGAACGGGCCTTCCAGGCCGGCGTTGTCCACGTTGCGACCGGCCCGGGTGTCGTAAGTGGCGTTGCCGGCGTCCATGCCGTTGCGGAAGAGTTCCTGGCCGTTCAGCCAGGCGATCATGCCGTCGTCGACGATGGTGTAGGCCTTGATCTGGGCGCCTTCGGGGACGGTCTCCAGGTTGAAATGGGTGCGGAAGTAGTAGGTGATTTCGCCCAGTGTGAGGGGAGTGTTCTTGGCGGCCGGGAGGGAGGAACCTTCCACGTAGAGCAACGCTTCGCCGGTGGGCCAGGCGGCGTCGGGGAAGGCGGGCTGGTTCCAGCCCGCCGGGGCGGCGCCGTCCTGGAAGTAGCTCCAGGTGTTGTTCATGTCGAACACGGGCCGGGTCTCGGAAACGACATTGGTGATGCCGGTGGTGATGATGTTCGTGGTCGAGTGCGTGAGATCGAGCGAGAGGCCCATGACGATGTCGCTGCTGTCCGCACTGGTCTGGTGGACCTCGACCGCGAGCACGTTGTTCCCCGGATGGAGCAGGGTCGAAGGCAGCACGTACGGGCCTTCAAAGTCCGCTTCCCCCACGGTGCGGCTGGCCGGTGTGTTGTGATTGGCCGCGCCCGGGTCCATGCCGTTGCGGAGCAGTTCCTGCCCGTTCAACCAGACGATGCAGCCGTCATCCACCACGGTGAACGCCCGCAGTTGGACGCCTTCCGGCACTTCTTCGAGGTCGAAGGAAGTTCGGAAATAATAGGTGAGTTGACCGAGGTTGAGCGGGGTGTTCTTTGGCGCCGGCAGGGAGTCCTCCTCCACGTAAAGCAACGCCTCCCCCGTCGGCCAAGCGTGATCATCAAACTCCGGGAGGTTCCAGCCCGCCGGAGCCGCGCCATCCTGGAAGTAACTCCAGGAATTGGTCAGCTCGACCAGCGGCCAGACTTCGGTGACGACATTGGTAACGGTGGCCATGGGAGGCGGATTCGGTCCGCCGGGGGAGGGAGCCGGCAGGTTGGTGATGCGGCCGGTGCCATCGGGCATGCGACCGACCGCCACATCCGGCCACGGGGATTCATAGACGGCGCGATCGATTATGGTGCCGTCGGCGTCCGCCAGCCCGAGCATCCCCTGTTCGGCTGAGAGGCGGAACGGCAGGTGCAACCCGCCGGCGTCGGAGCCGTCCGCGATCATCCTCAGCAGGCCCGCCGGGGCGATGAAGCTGAGCGGCGGGAACACGAACCGATCCGGCCAACCGATGGGGTTGTCGCTGACGCGGACGCCGTCGAGTGCCACGGGCAGGGTGTCGGTGTTGCAGAGTTCGAGGTAATCGTCGGGAAAGCGGCTGCGCGAGGCGGGCAACCACTCGTTCAGCCGGAGCCGGGCGGGGTCACCGGTCCATTGGGCCTCGTTCAGAGCGCCGGGCGTGGGGTGGTTGAGCACCCACGTCGTGGGGTCGGCGCGGCCGATCGAGAGATCTGCCAACTGCAGGCCGTAGCGGACGGAATCGATCAACTCCGGCACGGGGAACGTTGCCCGAAGGAGATGGAGTTCGCCGCCGGTGGCGGACAGGGGAAAGCCGAGATGCAGGCCGGGAGCGGTGCCTTGGGCATCGGCCCAGAGGACGACGAAGTCCTCCGGATCAAGCATGGTCCCGGCGGGAAAGGCGTAGGTGTTGCCGGCCGTGAGTGAGGTGGTCAGCAGGAATCCGCCCAGGTCGATGGGGGTTCCACCGTCGTTGTAGAGCTCGACGAAGCCGGGGAACGTGCCGTTGTTCTCGACGAAGGACTCGTTCCGCACCAGCACCTCATTCAGTCGCAGAATGCTGCGGTCGGGATCGACCGTCCAGGTCCGGGTGGCGGCGTCCGGCTCCGCCTGCCAGACGGCGGCGGAGTTCTTTCCGATCGCTTCAAACCGGTGTTCCCCCGACGTCAGGTCCTGGATTTCCACAAGCGCTCCCTTCAGCACCTCCGCGCTCCAGGGGCCTTCGTCCAGCCGCCACTTGAGGTGCGTGAGTCCGGGGCCGGTCAGTTCGAATGTCGCGTCGGTGCGATGAGTCTCGCCCACGGGGCCCCCGCCAATCCGGGCGCCATCGGCAACCAGCGCGCCGCGATCCAGGCCCGCCAGGCCGGAACCGAGCGCCGGGGAGCCCAGGCCAAGGACGAACGCCTCGCGGATGTTGTCCCAGCTCACGCCGCTCAGCGTCATCAGACGCGGGTCGACGGACAGATTCGCCGGTCCGGGCCAGTTCGTGTCCTGCAGGATCGAGTGGGTCGCGGTGACGTCGATGGTCACGCCGGGCGGAGTGAGGTTCTGGAACAATGCGGCGTTGCTCCAGACGATGTCGTTTTCGAGGGAAGCGCCGCGGCCGTAGGGGACGTCGCGTTCCGGTTCGCCGAAGTTGATGGCAGCGATGGTGCTGCCGACCATGGTGTTGTTCTCCGAGGTCAGGAAAGCATCGTTCTTGAGCAGTGCCGCGTGGTCGTTGTCGTAGAAGAGATTTCGTGCCGAGGTGATTTCCGAACTGTTGTCGGTGGCGATGGCGTTGGAGGTGCTGGCGCGCGGGGCATCCTGATGGAAGTGGGTGAAGATGTTGCCCTCGACATGCGCGTCGGTGCCGTCGAGATCCAGGGCGTCGTCGGAGCCGCCACTGAAGATGTTGTCATAGACCTGCAGAATCGGGCCGGGGCGGTGACCGCCGGTGAAGTCGATGACGTCGCTGTAGCCGGTGGTGGAACCGAAGAAGTTCCCGGCGACGATGACGTGGCCGTTGGCGGGCATGCCGTTGCCGTGAATGATCTCGTTCTGGTCAATCGTGGGAAACACGCAACGCCGGATGTCGGCGGTGGCATTGTCGAGCTCGAGGATGGTGTCCGTGGTGCCGGTCCAGGTGCAGCCCTCGATCCGGACGCGGGAATCATGGACGCCCACGGAGTGCGAGCCGCCCGAGGAGAAGCCGAAATCGACGTTGACGAGTCGGTTGTCCTGCTGGGTGGACTGGAACGCGAGGGGCCCCCAACTCGACGAGGTGCCGGGTTCGCGCGTGAGGTGGATGCGACTTGATTCCGTCCCTTCCGCCAGCAGGGTACCCTGGACCTCGATCGAGGTGCCGGCGTCGAAGTAGACCGTCGCGCCCGGCTCGAGCGTGAGGGTGGTTCCAGCCGGGACAGTGAGGGAGCCCGTGACGCGATGCGGCCCCGTGGCGACTGTCCAGACCTCGTCACCGCCAAGGGTGCCCGAATGCGCGGTTGCGGCACCGCCGGTGCGGCGGACATCGACGTAGGTGCGCAGGAACTCCACGTCGTTCTCATCGAAGGCCTGGACCAGCAGCCGATTCTCACCCGGCACGAGGGGAACGCCGGACACCGTCCAAGTGGTTTCCCAGGCCGACCAGTCGGCTGCCACGCCGTTGACCACCACGCGCCGGGTGCGGATGGCATCCGAACGCCCTGAGAAGTCCGCGGTCGCCGCGGAGGTCTGCGGCAGGCCGTCGGTCACCGTCAGGTCACTCACTGCGGTGAGGGAGTGGGGGATCTGGGTCCGGACAAAGGCCGCCCGGGCGAGTGCGAAATCGCGCATGCGGTCCAGGGTGTCCGGGTCGACCATCCCGGTCAGCACCTGTTCGATCAGCGGCACGAACTGCGCCTCGCTGAAAGTGCGGTCGAGCATCCGGTCCAACGCCGCGTAGTAGAGCGGGGCGAAGTGCGGGTGTTTCATCAGGCGATCCAGCACCCCGACGGCTGTCATCTGGAACAGCTCGCGATCGATGCGCTCGCTGGTGGTGCCCTCACCCAGGATCGAGTCCAAGTCGTAGGGAAGGATCAGGGCACGGGGATCGAGCACGCCGGTGTAGAGGAAGTAGTCGTCGCCTTCGCCGGTGCCGCGGTTGCCGTTGGCCAGGTTTGTCTCCCGGTTGTCCACGAGGGTTTCCACTGCGAAGTAAAGCATCCATTCCTCGAGGTTCGCGTGACTGAGAACCGCTTGTTCGTAGGTGTCGTCGGGGGTCTCGTCCAGGACGCGCGTGAGTTCGATGAGGTCGGTCCAGTCGTCTTCGCTGGTGTTGGTCCGTTTGAAGTAGTTTTCCCGGTAGGGATCCGGGTCTTCTCCCTCGTAATGCAGGTCCGCTCCGTTGCCGGTCAGGCGAATGCCACGGTAGAGGTTGCCGGACGAATCATGCGGGAACTGGCGGTCGATGAAGTCACTGTCGAGGACCTCGTTGCAGACGTAGTAGGGAAACGGGTCGGGCTGCTCGACCGCGAGATCACCACCGTTGAGGAGGACGTGTACCGCCCGCGCTTCCTGGGTTGGCAGACCGGCGTGCCGGTAGAGCGCGCTGCCGAACAACTGGGCGTGGGGTTGCTGGGAGTTGAGGTTGATGGCCGATACGTTCTTCCAGTCGTCGTCGTTGGGGAAGTTGACCCGGAAACTCTGCGGGCTGGCGGATCGGCTGCCGTTGCCGCGATTGCGAATGCCCACCCGGTAACGGACCGTTGTGCCGGCGCCGTCGATGCTCACGAAGGTGCCGTTGAACTGGGCGTGACTCCGTGTCTGGTCGCTCGTGCTGTAGGGGGCGGATGGACTGTTGCGGTTGATCTGGCGTAACTCCGCCCGGTCCACGTCCTTCAGGATCAGCCGGTAGACCGGGAGGTCGGCGCGGTCGATCGCATCGGTCACCTGGTAAAGTGCGTTGGCGTTCTGCTCGAGCGTGCCGTCCACCTCCACCGCAGCAGGCCAGTTGCTGGTGGAACCGCCGGCGTCCCGGGCACGCACGAAGAACTCGACGATGGTGCCATTCGGTTGGGGGGAAAGCTGCACGCCGAACACGCCGTCATTCGGCGATCCGTCACCGCCTTGTCCGTCGTCGTGCATGGTCGCCACGGTGAAGGCGCCCGCACCATCCACGCGGTGATGGAGTTCCACCTGCAGTCCGGCGGGGAGTTCATCCCGGATCCGGGCGCTGATGAAGACCGGCTCATTCGAACGGGGCAGGGCGGGGAAGTGGCTGACTTTGGTGATCAACGGGGCACCGTCGCTGGTGGCCCGGGAATTGGCCGCGCCGGGCGTGCCGCCCGACTCGGCGCTCGGCAGCCAATTCTGCCCGACGTCCGGGTCGAGTTCAGCGGTCGCCAACTCCAGGCTGTGACCTCCGCCATCGGCGAGGCTGGTCCACTTCCAGCCCCGGTGGCCGTAATCCGGTTCGGACAGCACGCGCAGGCCCCAGTCGCCTTCGTCGGCATAATGAAGCACCGCCATGCTCTTTCCGGTGGAATCGAGCAACTCGAGTTTTTCGCCGGAGTTGCTGAGGATACCCTCCCAGTTGCCGACGACGTTGGCCACGTCGGGATGCAGGCTGTTGAAGACGGCGGTGTCCGCGGCCACGACGAGGTATCCCCCGGCGGGGATCCCGGTGGGTTGAAACGTGAACCGCACGCCGCTGGAGAGGCTCCAGCCGGCCAGGTTGAGGGCGTTTCCGCCGGTGTTGTGGAGTTCGATGAACTCCTCGCGAACATCCTCGCTCGCGGGGTGGTACATGATTTCGCTGAACACCACGTCCGCCCGTGCAAATTGACTCGCCCCCAGGGCGACGCCACACAACCACAGCCAGGCAATTCGATTCATAGTCTGCTTCAGAGAACGCGGATTGGGGTCCACCGCCGAGGACAGCTCTGCACCCTCGAGGATCCATCTTGGGGAGAACCAAACAAGACGAATGGCGGCCCGATCGGGGGACCCGGGGTCAGGATTTAGCAAGCTCCTTGCCAAGATTACCGGAAATTCTCAGTAAGGACCGGCCTCTCCGGATGCTTCTCCTTCGATCAGGACCCGGAGTTCACTCTTCCCGAGGATGACCCGAAAAGGCGATGATAATTGCAGTTTATGAGCGATTTTTCATCCGGCGTTCACGGGTGTTTCACGGAATCCGATTGGACTGATGCGCGGCGATGGGAGGGGCATCTTCCTCCCGGCCTCTCAAGAATATGAAGACTGTCACGAGATTGCTGGGCGTTCTCCTCGCGGGGAGCGTGCTGTTGTTCACGACCACCGGATGCAAGTCGGATCAGGCGACCCTGCTCCGGCAGGCGAAGATCACCGAGCCGCAGGCCCGGCAGTTGGCCCTGGAGCGGGTGCCCGGCGGGACCATCCGGGAGGCGGAACTGGAGGAGGAAGACGGCCGGTTGGTCTGGTCCATGGACATTGCCTCCCCTGGGACCAAGGACCTCACGGAGATCCTCGTGGACGCGTTGACCGGCGAGGTGGTGTCGACGGAGATCGAAACGCCGGAGGATGAGGCGGCGGAAGCGACGGAAGAGCAGGCGGCGGAAGGCGGGACGCCGTGGACGGCCACGCTCGTGGTGAGTGACGAGCCGCTGTCCACCTCCGGGCGCAACGACTACTTCATCCTCGAACCCGGTTATCAGCTGGTCTTCCAGGGGAAGGAAGGCCGAGAGGAGGCCACCTTGACGATCACCGTGCTGCCCGAAACCCGGGAGATCAACGGCGTATCCACCCGCGTGGTGGAGGAGCGCGAGACCGTGGATGGCGAAATCGAGGAAGTCTCGCGGAACTTCATGGCCTTTGGCACGGCGACGCGGAACATCTATTACTTCGGCGAGGAGGTGGACGAATACGAGGATGGCCAGGTGGTGTCGCACGGGGGCGCCTGGCTCGAAGGAACTGCCGGCGCGAAGCGGGGCATCCTGTTGCCGGGGAAGATCGAGGTCGGGGCACGCTACCATCAGGAACAGGCGCCGGGCGTGGCGATGGACCGGGCGGAGAACGTCTCCGTGAATGAATCCGTGAAGACGCCGGCGGGCCTTTTCGAGCGGTGCCTGAAGACAAAGGAGACCACGCCGTTGGAAGGCGGTACGGAATACAAGTACTACGCCCCGGGGGTGGGGTTGGTGCAGGACGGGAATCTGAGGCTTGTCAGCCACGGCCTGACCAAGTAGTTCGCATTGAGGTGCGGATACTGCTCATCGAGGATCATCAGCACACGGCGGCGTTCATTCGGAAGGCCATGCTGGCCGACGGATTTGCCGTCGATGTGTGTGGCAACGGCGACGACGGCCTGGCGGCCTGTCTGACCACGCCCTATGACGCCGTGGTACTCGACATCATGCTGCCGGGGCGTGACGGGCTCAGCGTGCTGCGGCAGTTGCGCGAACGTTCGAATGCCACCCCGGTTCTGTTGCTGTCGGCTCGGGGCGCGGTGGATGAACGGATCGAAGGGCTGAATGCCGGGGCGGACGACTATCTGCCCAAGCCCTTTGTGGCGGCGGAACTGATTGCCCGGGTCCGGGCGCTGGGCCGTCGCGGAGGTGAATCGAGGGCGACGGTGTTACGGGTGGGGGATCTGACCTTGGACACCATCAGCCGGCAGGCCAGACGCGGGGATCAGGCCTTCGAGCTGACCGCACGCGAGTACCGGCTGCTGGAGTTTCTGATGCGGTCCGCCGGTCGGATTTGCACCCGCACCGCAATCCTGGAGCGCGTGTGGGACTACGACTTCGATCCCGGCAGCAACATCGTGGATGTCTACATCAAGCGCCTGCGCGAGAAGTTCGATGCCGGGTTCGAAACCCGGCTGTTCCACACCGTCCGGGGGGTCGGCTATGTCCTCAAGGAGACACCATGACCATTCGGGCCCACCTCACTCTCTGGTACGCCTTGGTGCTTTTTGTTTCCGCGCTGGTGATCGGCGCGGTCGGCTACCACGAATTCGTGGTTGAACCACGCGCCGGCCATCGGGAACACGAACCTCCTGGGAAATCCCCGTCGGTGGATGAGGCGGACGAGGAAAGCGAAGCCTGGAGCGAGCTTTTGCGGGTGGCGTTGTTCTTTGGGCTGCCGGCCGCGTTGCTGGGATTGGCGGGCGGGTGGTTTCTGATGCGGAAGGCGCTTGCTCCGGTGGCCCGGTTGACGGCGGCGGCCGGCCGCATCACGGAGCACAATCTTGAGGAAACCCTCCCAAGGAGCGGGCACGGCGACGAACTGGACCGTCTCACCGAGGTGTTCAACGCGATGACGGCGCGGTTGCACGGTTCGTTCCAGCGCATCCGTGAATTCACCCTGCACGCCTCGCACGAGCTCAAGACGCCGTTGACGGTGCTCCACGGCGAACTGGAGGCCGCGATCCAGGATCCCGGTCTGCCCCCCGTCCACCGGGAACGCTGTGAGACCCAGCTGGCCGAGGTGCAGCGGCTTGGGCAGATCGTGGATGGACTTACCCTGCTGACCAAGGCGGACGCGGGTCTGGTCGCCCTCGCGCGGAAGGCACTCCGCCTCGATGAGTTGGTCCAGGATGCCTTTGCGGATACCCAGATCCTTGCCCAGCCGGGAGGGATCGAGGTGCGGTTGGAGGCGTGCGAACCGTCGACCGTTTGTGGGGATCGCAACCGCCTCCGGCAACTGCTCCTGAACCTGACCGACAACGCCATCAAGTACAACCACTCCGGCGGTCAGGTGATCCTCTCCCTGGGACGCTCCGGCGGCAGGGCGGAACTGACCCTGGCCAACACTGGCCCAGGCATTCCAGCCGGGCTGCAGGACCGGGTCTTCGAGCGTTTCTTCCGCGGTGATCCGAGCCATTCGAACGACGTGGAAGGCTGTGGGTTGGGATTGAGCACCGCCCAATGGATCGTGTCGGCCCACGGCGGGGAGATTCGTCTGGTTTCCGAGCCGCCGGGATGGACGGTGGTTACCGTGCGGCTTCCCCTGTCAACCTCGCCGGAGGGCGCCCCCCCGAACTGACCTCGTGCGCCGCAGATGAGATGAACTGCCAGCCCGTGAACCCGCCGCCGAACGCCAACGGAGTCATTCGCGTCAAACTCCTGACCAAGGACCACACACGCGACGTGGGCGACAGGTGGGCACGACATCTTCCGGGCGGCAATCCCAGGCTCGGACGTTGCCGGTTCATCTTCGATCGTGAGGAACGGCTCTACGACTGGCTGGCGGTTTACGATGACCTGCCGTCGGTGGCCGGGGAACGGCACACACTCTGGCGGGAACCCCTGGCCTGTCCCCGCTCGCAGACCCTCCTGATCACCGTCGAACCATCGGCAGTCAAGGTTTATGGCGACGGCTTTCTGCGCCAGTTCGGCTGGGTCCTCACCTCCCAGGAACCCTGGGCCGTCCGGCACCCGGGGGCCATCCGTTGTCAGCCAGGGCTGGTTTGGTTCTACGACGGGGACTACGACCAGATTGCCGCCAATCCGCCCATCGACAAGACCCGGCTGATTTCCACCGTCTGTTCCTCCAAGCAGCAGGGACACACCTTGCATCGGCGCCGTTACCGGTTCGTTCAGCGCCTGAAGCAGGACCTGCCGGAGTTGGAGGTCTTCGGCCACGGCGTGCGCTACATCGAGCACAAGAACGAGGCGCTCGACTCCTTCCAATATCACGTCGCCATCGAAAACCACGTGGCACCGCATGGGTGGACCGAGAAGCTGGCGGATTCGTTCCTCGGCCTGTGCCTGCCCTTTTATCATGGTGCCCCGAACGCGGGGGAATATTTCCCGGAAGAGAGCTTCGTTCCGATCGACATCAATGACTTCGACCGGGCTGTCGCCCGCATCCGGCAGGCCGTTCGCGACCGCGAGTATGAACAGCGGCTGCCCGCCATCCGCGAGGCCCGACGCCTCACGATTGAGCGTTACGCCCCGCTCGTGCAGCTCGCGCGCATCATTGAGGAACGAACGCCGGCACCCGGGCAGTCTCCGGTTTCGGAGGTGGGGGGCTGGGTCCTAAGCCGGCACGCGTGGCGACGGGCGAGCGTTCGCAATGCGGCCGGCTTCGGAATGGAACGTCTCCGGAGGGCGGTCCGGTCATGCTTTCGCCCCGGAGAGTGACGCCGCCATGGCACCACTCCCGGTTCCTGGAACGCCCCCTTTCACGAACGCGCATGCAATGGGCCCCAGAACCCTCCTTGGAGGGACGAGTTCCCGGAGTCCCTGGAATCCAGTCAGGGCCTCGTGTAACTCGGCCCTCCGTTGGCGGTTGACGGTTCAGGGAGAGTCCCGGGGCGGTTTCTGAAAGGGAATTCATCCGGGGTTCATGGGAGATTCACGCTGCTACGGTGAGCTGTGGTTCCGGAAACGGCGTTTCCCTGATGCTGATGTCTGAAAACACATTGAATCTGTCTCAGTTACCCCAGTGCGTGCCGCCGCCACAGCCGAAAGCTCCATGCCTTCAGCGCAACCGGATTCTGGGAGGCGTTTTACTCCTGCTGGTCGCTTTCGGTGCGGGCGTGGGCAATGCGGTGCTGCACGCGAATTTTCATCCCATCATCCCGGGCGAAGCCTATCGTTCCGGCCAGATGAGCGGTTCCCAACTCGGTGAGGTCATTGAGCAGTATGGCATCCGGACCGTGGTGAATCTGCGGGGTGCCAGGCCCGCGGAATGGTACCGGGACGAGACGAACGTCACTCAACAGCTCGGGGTGCGCCACGTTGACTTCCGGCTTTCAGCGGCGAATGAGCCGACCGGCGATCAGGTCGGCCGATTGCTGGCGATCCTACGCAAGGCGCCCAAGCCGCTGCTCATCCACTGCCGCGCGGGGGCGGATCGCACCGGGCTCGTCGCTGCGCTTTACTGTCTGATCGTCAAGGGGGAGGCCCCCGCCGAGGCGGCCCGTCAGCTCGCGCTGGGGTACGGGCATGTGCCGCTGCTCCGGACCATCGCCATGGATCACTGCTTCTGGCGGCTTGCGGAACACCGGGCCGAGACCGCCCGGGCGGAGGGGTGCCCGCCGCTGGCGGCGCAGATCAACCGACCGTGAGCGCGCGGTTTGGAATGAATGGCGTGAAGCGCAGTCTCCTGTCGCAGCGGCCACGGCAACGCCGGAAACCATTGCCAGGTTGTCGGCGTCCCATCATGGTGGGTCGGGGTGATCCCGGATGAACCGCCGTTTCCTCATTCTGCCGGTGCTGATTGTCGCGGGCTGCGCGCATTACCAGCCCGCACCGCTGGATGCCGCGCGGATCGCCGACGACTTCGATCGCCGCACCCTGACCGACAACGCCCTGCACGCTTTCCTCGAAACCAATCACGTGAGCGGGGCCTGGCCGCGGGAGTCATGGGATCTGGACGCGTTGACCCTGGCGGCCTTCCATTTCCATCCGGACCTCGCCGTGGCCCGGGCGCAGTGGTCAGTGGCGACGGCCGGCCGGAAGACCGCCGGCGAACGACCCAACCCGACGCTGAGTGTCTCGCCTGCGTACAACACGACCACCGCCGTCCCGTCGCCCTGGCTGGTCGCTCCCTCCCTGGAGGTTCCGATCGAAACAGCCGGTAAGCGGGGCTATCGGCTTGCCCAGGCGGAGCGACTCGCCGAAGCCGCGCGACTCAACCTTGCGGTCGTTGCCTGGCGGGTGCGCAGTCGCCTGAGGAACTGCCTGGTGGATCTGCAGTCGGCGCGCGAAGCCGAAGCCCTGCTTCAAGCGCAGTGGGATTTGCTGACGGAGCAGGTCCGGTTGCTGGAGGGGCAGCTCGAGGCCGGGGCGGTCTCGGGGGCCGAGGCCACGCCGGCAAGGCTTGCGGTGGACCGTGCCCGGTTGGGGATACAGGAGGCGGCCCGGCAGGGGGTGGAGGCGCGCAGCCGGTTGGCTGGGGCCATCGGTGTTCCCCTGGCCGCGCTCGAAGGCGTGCCGGTTTCCTTCGATGGGCTCGATGACGTGCCGGCGGAACCGCCCACGGGGGAGGTCCGGCGTCAGGCGCTGCTGCACCGGGCGGACCTTCTGGCTGTGCTGGCCGAATACGCCGCGGCGGAGTCGGCGCTGCAACTGGAGATCGCAAAGCAGTACCCGGACATCCGCCTGAGCCCCGGCTACGAGTTCGACCAGGGCGACAACAAATGGTCGCTCGGCCTGTCGGTGACGTTGCCGGTCCTGAACCGGAATCAGGGAGGGATTGCCGAGGCCGAAGCCCGCCGGGCCGAAACCGCCGCGACGTTCCAGGCCCTGCAGGCGCAGGTGCTCATGGAGATCGATCTGGCCCTGGCGGCGTATCATGCAGCCCTTGCCCGTGGGACGGATGTGGCGTCGCTGCTGGCGAACCTGACGCGGCAGGAGTCCACCGCGCGGATGCGCCACGCGGCGGGCGATGCCGCCAGGAGCGACGTGCTGGCCGCCCAGATCGAATTGGTGGCCGGCCGGCTCACCCAGTTGGCCGCCCGGACCGAGATGCGGCGGGCGCTGGGTGCGCTGGAAGACGCCCTGCAGGGTCCGCTGCCCCTGCCGGTGCCCATCGAGCCGTTGAACACGGGAATCCGAAGTGAAGCAAAACCCTCCATCCAGCCATGAGCTTGAAGACACCCTTTTCCTGGTTTGTCCCGGTCCTGCTGCTGGTGTTTCCCGCGGGCTGCAGCAATCATGAGGAAGCACCGGCGATGTCCCCGCCCGATGCCACGGGCGGGGCTGCGGCGGCTTCGCGTGTTGCCGAGGGACCCAACGGCGAGGTCACGGTGGCATTTGATGCGGCGATGCAGGAGCGTGTCGGGTTGCGGGTTCAACCGGTGCTCGCCACGAACCTGCCGCCGGAGGTTGACGGGTTTGCCCGCGTGCTCGATCCCGGGCCGCTCGTCGCCCTGGTGGCCGATCTTGCCGCCGCGGACACCACGGCCCGCGCATCACAGCGGGAACTGGAGCGGTTGCAGCGGTTGCGTTCGCAGGAGAATACCTCGGAACGCGCCCTGGAGGCGGGGCAAGTCGCCGCGGCCCGGGACAAGCTGATGGCGGAGTCGCTTCGGGCAAGGCTTGCGATCGAGTGGGGCACGGCGCTTGCTGGTTATGACAAGCTTACGGACCTGGCCGCGGGACTCACCACCCGGCAGGGCGCCCTGGTCCGGGTGGACCTGGCCGCGGGCGAGGTGCCGCCCGGCCGGCCGACGAATGCGGAACTCCGGCCGCTGGGGGCGGACGCAGCAGCGATCGAGGCGGAGTTCATCAGCGCCGCCCCAAGCACCGATCCCCGACTGCAGGGCCGGGGTTTCCTGTTTCTCGTCCGTGGTGAAGCCCCGGCAGCCGGAGCCGCCTTGACCGCCCGAATGCAGACCGCCGCCGCGCCGGTCAGCGGTTGCCTGATACCGGTCGACGCCGTGGTACGGCACGCGGACAGGTCGTGGGCTTACGCGCAAACCGGCCCGGACCGGTTCACCCGGCGCGAGGCAACGCTGGGCCGTGCGTTCGGTGACAACTATTTCGTGACGAACGGATTCACCGTCGGCGAACGACTGGTCGTGACCGGGGCGCAGCTTCTGCTCTCAGAGGAACTCAAAGGGCAGGGGGAGGAGGAGTGAAGGCCGCCTCATGCTGAACGTTCTCGTCAGGTTTTCGCTTCGTTTCCGTGGCATTGTGGTGGTCCTGGCCTGCGTGGCGCTGGCGTACGGCATCTACGTGGCGTCCCAGGCGAAGCTGGATGTCTTTCCTGACTTCGTGCAGCCGCAGGTGGTGATTCAAACCGAGTGCCCAGGCCTCGCGCCGGAACAGGTTGAGTTGCTGGTCACCCTGCCGATCGAGGCCATGATCAACGGTCTGGGCGACATGGAGTCGCTACGGTCGGAATCCATCCAGGGACTCTCGATCATCTCGGCGGTCTTCAAGGAAGGCACGGACGTCTTCCGTGCGCGCCAGATGTTGTCGGAGAAACTGACCGAGACCGCCGGCAGCCTGCCCGCCAACGTGAAGACGCCCCGGATGACGCCGCTGACCTCCTCCACGATGGACCTGCTGAAGATCGGGTTGGTGTCGGACAGGCTCTCGCCGATGGCATTGCGGACGTTCGCTGACTGGACGTTGAAGCCGAGGTTGCTCTCCGTCCAGGGGGTTGCGAAGTGCAGCAGCTTCGGCGGTGAGGTGCGGCAGTTGCAGGTTCAGGTGCAGCCGGAACGGTTGCTGGCCCACGGGTTGTCCTTGGGCGAGGTGCTTGCCGCTGCGCGCGTTTCGACGGCGGTGCTCGGGGCGGGTTTTGTGGAAACCGCCAACCAGCGGGTCACGATCCAGACCGAGGGCCGGGTGTTGACGACGGAAGGGTTGGGGAACGTGGTGGTGGCGAATGCGAACGGCTTCAGCGTCCGCCTCAAGGACGTGGCCCGGGTGGTGGAGGGGGCGGAGCCGAAGTACGGCGATTGCCTGGTGATGGGCCGGCCCGGGGTGTTGATGACCATGTCGAGCCAGTACGGCGCGAACACCATGGAAGTGACGACCGCGCTCGAGGCGGCGCTGGCGGAGTTGAAGCCGGTGTTCGAGCGGGAGGGGATCACGCTGTTTCCGGCTCTGCACCGGCCGGCGACCTTCATCGAGGTCGCGTTGCGAAACATGAAGCACTCCCTGGTGCTGGGAGGGGTGCTTGTCGCCGGGGTCCTCTTTCTGCTGCTGGGCAGCGTGCGGAGTGCCTGCATCTCGCTGCTGGCCATCCCGCTCTCCTTGCTCACCGCAGTGGTGGTTCTGGAAAGATGCGGCATCACCATCAACACCATCACGCTGGGCGGTCTGGCGATTGCCCTGGGCGAGGTGGTGGACGATTCCATCATCGACGTGGAGAACATCCTGCGCCGGCTGCGGGAGAATCGGAAGCTGTCCGTGCCGCGCCCCGCGTTTGCGGTGGTGCTGGACGCCTCGCTGGAGGTGCGGCGAGCGGTGGTCTTTGCGACGTTCATCGTCACGCTGGTGTTTCTGCCCGTGCTGACGCTGACCGGTTTGCAGGGGAGCTTCTTCGCGCCCCTGGCGTTGAGCTACATCCTCGCGATCCTGGCGTCGCTGCTGGTGGCGCTGACCGTGACCCCGGCGCTGACCTTCCTGCTGTTCCGCCGCGGGGTGCGCGGTGACGGGGAACCGCGGCTGCAGCACTGGCTGAAGCGCGCCTATGCGGGGGTGCTTGGGCTGGTGATGCGCCGGCCACGCGCGCTGATCGCCGTGGTGATCGTGGTTTGTGCGGGGGCGTTCACGCGGGTTCCATTTCTTGGCGGGGAGTTCCTGCCTGATTTTCGGGAGGGGCATTTTGTGCTTCAAGTCAGCACCGCTCCCGGCACTTCCCTGAAGGAAATGGTCCGGCTTGGTCAACGCCTCTCGGCGGCGTTGCTGGCGGACTCGAATCACATTGCGACGGTGGAGCAACAAATCGGCCGCGCCGAGCTGGGGGAGGACCCCTGGGGACCACACCGGAGCGAGTTCCATGTGGACTTGAAACCGATGCCGGTGGTCGAGGCGGAGGGGATGGCGGATGAGATTCGTGGGATTCTCGGGCAATTCCCTGGCATCCAGTTCGAGGTGGTCACCTTCCTGGGCGACCGGATCGGCGAGACCTTGACCGGGGAAACCGCACCGGTGGTGGTGAACCTCTTCGGGGATGACCTGGAGGTGCTCGACCGAAAGGCGCAGGAGGTGGCGAGGCTTCTCGAAGCCGTACCCGGCGCGGCGGATGTGGTGGTGAAGTCTCCTCCAGGCGTGCCACGCATGGCGGTGCGCCTGCGGCCGGAGCGGCTGACGCAATTTGGCTTTCGACCGGTGGAAGTCATGGAGGCCATCGAGACGGCGTACCAGGGCACCGTGGTGGCGCAGACGCATGAGGGCAATCAGGTGACGGACGTGGTGGTGATCCTCGATGAGGCGGCGCGTGAGACGCCGGAAGGCATCGGCGACCTGATGCTGAGCAGCCCGGACGGAGTGCGGCTGCCGTTGCGGGAACTGGCGGAAATCGCTCCTGGCAGTGGCCGGCACTCGATTCTCCACGAGGGCGCACGCCGCCGCCAGACGATCACCTGCAGCACCAGCGGGCGCGATGTGGCTTCCTTTGTGGCCGACGCGAAGTCACGGGTCGCGGCCGGCATCACCTTCCCCGCGAACACCTACGCCGTGTTCAGTGGCGCTGCGGAAGCCAGCGCCCGGGCGCAGCGGGAACTCCTGCTGCATTCGGCGATTGCCGGCGTGGGGATTCTGTTGCTGCTCACCGTGGTGTTTCATCACCCCCGCAACCTGTTCCTGGTGCTGGCGAATGTGCCGTTCGCGTTGATGGGCGGCGTCCTGGCGGTCTGGGTGACCCGTGGGGGCGAGGCCGACGGAGCATCGTTGACGCTCGGTTCACTGGTCGGGTTTGTGACCCTCTTTGGAATCACCATGCGCAACTCCATCATGATGATCTCCCATTTCGAGCACCTGTTGACCGCGGAGGGGCTGACCTGGGGGCCGGGAACCGCAGTTCGCGGTGCCACGGAGCGCCTGATGCCGATCCTGATGACGGCGGCGGTGACGGGATTGGGGCTGCTGCCGCTGGCCCTTGGGGCCGGGGAGGCCGGCCGCGAAATCGAGGGGCCGATGGCGATCGTGATCCTCGGGGGGCTCGCGACTTCCACCCTTCTAAACCTCCTCGTGCTTCCAACCCTGGCCGTGCGCTACGGGCGCTTTGAGGAGACTGCCGGGAGGATGCCAGCAGGCTCGTAAGAGGATCGCGGGTGGGTGGAAACCGGTCTAAGCCCGGCCATCGGTTGTCGTGTCGGGCCCAAAACCCGGCTGGGGAACGCGGTGACGGCGCCAACGTTCGGCCTCGTAGATGGCAGCGATCCGCTCAAGGTCCGTTCCGATCGTGGTGCTGTAGACCAGGTAATCGCAATCGCCGGCATGCTGAAGCTCGGCATGGGCCTCCGCCAGGCGCCGGGCGATGACGCCGGGTTCATCCGTGCCCCGGCCCCGCAGCCGCCGGTCAAGCTCCTCCCGCGTGGCCGGGGTGAGGAAGACGGTGACCAAGGATTCCCGCAGGGACGGTTCCTCCGGTTGCAGAGCCCGCAGCGTGGCGGCTCCCTGCACATCGAGGTTCAGCAGGAGATCCTGCCCCGCGGCGAGTTGGGCGAGCAGGCCGCTGCGCGGGGTGCCGTAGTGGTTTCCGTAGACCTGGGCCTGTTCCAGCAGATCGCCCCGGCACCCTCGTTGCTCGAATTCCTCCCGACTCAGGAAATGGTAATCAACGCCCGGTCGTTCGCCCTCCCGGGGCGGGCGCGTGGTGCAGGTGATCACCCGGGACAACCCGGGGAACCGTGCCAGCATCTCATGCGTGGCGGTGGTCTTGCCGCTGCCGGAAGGCCCGGTCACCAGCAGCAGAACCGGCAGCCGGCGGGTGGCTGGACCGAAGGTCTTCATTCCACGTTCTGGACCTGTTCCCGGAACCGCTCCAGTTCGGCCTTCATGGCGACCACGGCCCGGGAGAGCACGCTGTCGTTGGCCTTGGAACCGATGGTATTGACCTCGCGGTTCATCTCCTGGGCCAGGAAGTCAAGCATCCGGCCGACCGGTTCACCGCCCGAGGCGCATTCGTCGAACTGCTGGAAATGGCTTTCCAGCCGTGTGATCTCCTCCGTGATGTCCGAACGCTCGGCAAAGAACGCCACCTCCTTCAGCAACCGCTCGTCGTCTCCCGCCAACTCGGCGAGGCCGGTGGCCCGGATCCGGTCGAGCAGCAGGGCACGATAACGTTCCGCCACCTCGGGGGCGCGTCCCGCAACCGTTTTCGCAAGGGTCCGCAGGGCACTGATCCGGGTCCGCAGGTCCTTCGCGAGATGGCGCCCCTCCCGCTGTCGCATCCGCAGCAGTGCCTTGAGTCCCAGGGTGAGGGCCTGTTCCAGTGCCGGCCAGACCTCGTCGGCGTCGGTGGTTTCCGGGTTGGGTTGCAGAACTCCGGGAGCCCGCAGGATGGTGTCGAGGGAGACCGACGCCTCCAGCCTGAGGGAGGTGGCGAGCTGAGTGAACTCGCGGGCGTAGGCCTTTGCCAGGGGGCGGTTGACGTGCAGATGGCGGGCCGCGGCGGCGTCGGAGGCGGCGAGGGAAATGCGGGCGGTCAGACGCCCCCGGGCGATGTGCCGGTTGATCTCATCCCGCACGCGGGATTCGAGCGCCTCCAGTTCCCTCGGGAGGTTGACCTGGATGTCCGCCTGCTTGCGGTTGACCGAACTCAGCTCCACCGTCACCCGGTATCCACCGTGGGTGGCGCAGCCTCGTCCGTAGCCGGTCATCGAATTCATCGTGGCCCGGAGTATGGCGGCTGCTTCCCATGGCGGGCGATGAAATACCACAGAAAAGGGACCGGGGCGGTCCCCGGTCCCTTGCGAATGGCTGTTCTGGCAGCGGGCTACTGCTTCAGTCGGTAGAACCGCGCCTCGCCCGCACCGAGAGCCGGGCTGTAAGGCGACGTCGCGCCGGCGACGTCGGTCCACGTCGTGAGGTCGGTGGACTGCTGCAGAACCACACCCGGCTGGGTCCAGGTGATCTGGACGTTGCCGCCGGTTGCAGCGATGGCGATGCTGAACTCGGCGGGTTTGTCCGGAACCACGCCGGACCGGTAGGTGGCGAAACCACCGTTGGCCGTGTCGTTCAGCAGAACTCGCGTGCCGTCTTCCTTCACGGAGAACAGCTCGAGGTAGGCGTCGCCGCCGCCTTCCACCCAGATGGTGCGCATCGGGTAGATGCCCGCATCCTGCACGTACACATCGAATGTCACATCCGCTACCGCCTCGAGTTGACCCAGGAGGATGGCGTCCGCCGGATCACTGATGTAGCCCGCCTGCGAGCGGAAGCTGTCGTCACTTCGGACTCCCAGCGTAACCCACCCCTCCGGGAGATCCACGAAGGTGATGATCTCGGCATCGATTCCGTCAAACCCGCCGGTCTGCCCGGGAATGCCGGGCATCTGGTCATCGGGAGTGAAGTAGCCGAACGGTCCGGTCGCCGAATCCTGACTGAGGTTGATCACGGTCGGGATCTCGAATTGGAGCAGCGGCCCCACCGTGACCCCTTCGCCAGTCGCCGGGCCGGGGAACCACGGGGAGGCCAGGTTCTCCGTCACCGGATCACCGTTTCCGTCCACCAACTGGCCGGCCAGCGCCAGTTCCGTCTGGGCCAGACTGGTGTGCGTGTAGCTCTCATTCTGGAAGACCCGCCAGATGAAACCGCGCTTCGAGGTGTCCACCGAGACCGCCTGCATGGACTGGGTCAGGAGGGCGTAGTAGGCCGCCTTGAAGGTGCCGGTATCCGTCACCACCAGGCCGTTGGTGTCCTTGATCTCGATGGAGTACGTGTGGACGGACGCCGGGGCATAAGTGCTGCCCTTATTGTAGGTGAAGTCAGTGGCATCAAGTACTTTCGGGCTGACCGTCAACGGCACCTGCACACCGTCGATGAAGAGCTTGACGGAATCCGGATCCACAATCGAATCCCCCTTGTCATTCGCGCGGAAAGAGAAGCCCGTGCTGCGGGGGTTGATGGCGGAGAGGAACAGGACGTCACCGCTGGCCCCGCCGATGCCCAGGGTCACCAGCGCGGTCTGGTTGGGGCTCTTGCCGAACACGAGCGCGTGCGCACCCAGGCCGCCCCAGCCCTTCTGTCCCGGGGTGTCCTCGTCACCGTCGTTGATCGCCATGCCCAGACCGAACTGGGTTCCCAGATCGAGGGAGGTCATCCCGAGGGACTCCTTCGGGAGCTTGATTTCGTAGGTGGTCCGCTTGGTGGCGGCGTTGCGGGTAACCATGGCGGAGGTGCCGCCCGGTCCCGCTTCCTCCAGCATCACCTGGTCACCCAGCGCGCCTTCCACGCCGCCGAGGGCGTAGTTGTAGAGCGCGATCTGCGTGTCCTGCTTGCCGTTGGCGATCATGAGCTGGACGGAGTCGCCGTTCCAAGCGCTGTTCGCCGAGTTCTCGTGGTAATCATCCGTGACCACAAAACCGAAATAGACGTTGTCCGTGTCATAGACGATCTGGACCGCGGAGGTTTGATCATCCGGACCACTCCAGGTGCCGCCGGCGTATTCCTCGAACAGGACCAGTTCCCCGGTGCGTCCCGAGCCCTTCGGTACCGCGAACTTCGGATCCGAGAGCACCGGTATCCCGGTCCACTCTCCGAGGTCACCGTCCACCACGATTGGGTTGGGGGCGGGATTGGCGGTGTAGTATTCCTTGCCGGGCTCGATGTCATTGGACATGGCCAGCGTCACCAGGGCCGTTTGCTCGGGGCTCTTCCCGAACACCAGCGCGTGGGCGCCGAGACCACCCCAGCCCTTCTGTCCCGGAGTGTCCTTATCCCCGTCGTTGATCGCCATGCCGAGGCCGAACTGAACGCCCCCGCCCAGTGTTTCGAGGCCCAGCGAGGCCTTCGGCAGTTTGATTTCGTAGATGGTCCGCTTGGTGGTGGTGTTCCGGGTGACCACGGCCGAGGTGCCGCCCGGCCCTGCTTCCTCGAGCATCACCAGTTCGCCCAGAGCTTCCTCCACGCCCCCAAGAGCGTAATTGTAGAGTGCAATCTGGGTGTCCCGCGCGTCGTTCGCGATCATCAACTGCACCGAGTCGCCGTTCCACGCGCTGTTGGCCGAGTTCTCGTGGTAATCGTCGGTGACGATGAAGCCGAAGTAGACGTTCTCGTCATCGTAGACCACTTGGACGGCGGAGGTCTGGTCATCCGGACCGGTCCAAGTGCCGCCGGCATATTCCTCGAAAAACACCAGGTCACCGTCCGGTCCGGATCCCTTGGGGATCGAGAATCTCGGGTCGGCGAGCAGTTGGGCCCCTTTCCATTCGGAAAGGTCGCCGTCGAGGACGATGGGGTTTGGGGCCTTGATGGCCGTGTAGTATTCCTTTCCAGGCTCAATGTCATTGGCCCAGGCACCGACCTGCGCAAGGCAGGCCGTCGCGGCCAGGACATGGATCAATCGTTTGGTTCTCATGGAACTGGTTTCTTCCCGTTCTGTTTGTTGTTGACTCGCTGGTTCGGGCTGACGGTTGGCAAAATGCCTCAGCCTAGGGTTTTGTAAAGCAGAAATCTCCCCTTCCCAAGGGGCGAAACGCGCTCCGGCAGGGGGGAGGAGCGGCGGAATGTGGGCGACTCCGCAGCCGCATCCATGCAGTGAAGGGCCCGCCCCGGCAGCGTCACGAGGGCGGTTTTCCCCGGCGACTTGCCGAACACGAGCGCATGGGCGCCCAAGCCGCCCCAGCCTCTCTGGCCCGGGGGTGTCCTGGTCCCCGTCGTTGATCGCCATGCCGAGGCCGAACCGGATGCAAGCTATTTCCGGCTCGTCGTGCGTTCGCTCAACCAGATCACATCCGGATTCCCCGGGGAAACCACATTCAGCTGGAGCTGGCCCGTGTATTCAATCGGCGGTTGGGTCCGCTCGTCCACCCATTTCTTGATCTCTGCGTGCCCGTCGACGAACGAGAACCCACCGGCTCCGTTGTGGTAACTCGCCGGGAAGTCGATGATGCGGGTATTCGCCAGGTTGTCGGTCGGCTGAACTGCCAGTCCGGCGCCGTTGATGCTGTCAGGATGTTCGTCCCCGACGCCGAAGACCATGGTGGGCGAGATCACGTCACTGAGTTTCCGCATGATGCGGTAGTCCGCCCCGGCCTTCAGGATCCAACTCGCCGTGGCATTCCAGCCGATGCCTTGGTTCATTGAGATGCTCCGGACCCGGGCCATGCGTTTGCCTCCCACCGTGACGGCGCTACGGTCGGCGGGGCATTTGTAGATTTCCGCCGAGTTGTTGTAGGGGGCGAGCTTGGCCCACTGCGGGTCGGTCAGGAAGAGCGTATTCGTGTTGTCGGTGTTTCCTCCGTTGAAATCGAGGAGGCCGCAAACCCAGCCCTGCCCCGCCACGTTCTGCGCCCGGCCTTCCGGATTCGGTGGCAGCTGTCCCTCGTAATCGTCGGGATACATTAGCCAGGCCAGTTGTATCTGTTTCAGGTTGCTCAGGCAGGCGATGCCGTGGGCTTTGGCCTTGGCCCGGCTCAAGGCCGGGAGGAGCATCCCTGCGAGAATGGCGATGATGGCAATCACCACCAGCAACTCGATCAAGGTGAAAGCGGCCAGGCTGGAACGGCGGCCAGCGAGGGGGTCGCTGGGACCGGTGGGGCGGACGGTTGGCGCTGAAAGTGACCTTGTCATGGCGTGGCGGCAGGGGGTTGGTTGGTTGGGGTGGAAACAGGCGGTGGCGGCGGCTTCGGCAATTCCCGGCCCAGCGCGACGCGGAAGCCCACGAAATGGATGCCGTTCGAGGGCTCCATCATGAAACGGTTGGAACAGCGCGCGAACTTCACCTCGTTGTTCCAACCGCCACCCCGGAAGACCTTGAACTTGCCGTTTGGCGGGCCGACCGGATCGGTCACCGCGTCCCCGGCGTAATCGGCGAACCAGTCGGCGCACCATTCCCAGACATTTCCGTGCATGTCGTACAAGCCCCAGGCGTTCGGTTGCTTCAAGCCCACCGGGTGGGAGGTCATTTCACTGTTCTCCTGCGTCCAGGCATACGCGGCGGCGGCGCTCTCCTGGTCGCCAAAGCTGAAGTGGTTGGTGCTTCCGGCCCGGCAGGCGTATTCCCACTCGGCCTCGGTCGGTAGACGATAAACATAGCCGGGCGCCAGATGCCCGGCGGCCCGCTCCCGTTTGGTGAGAGCGGCGCAATACGCCGCCGCCTCCTCGTTGCTGACCTTCTCAACGGGGCGCTGATCGTCGCCGGTGAAGTGGCTCGGATTGCCGCCGGTGAGGGCCGAATACTCACGCTGGGTCACCTCGAACCGGGACAGCCAGAAATCCCGGGTCAGGGTCAATTCCTGCTTCAGTCGGGTGAAACCGCCCGCCGGGATGTGGACCATGTTGGTCAGTGGGACCAGCGTGACCGCGGGGGCGGGAGTCGGTGGGGGGGCATCGGTGCCGGTGTTTGCCGGGGCCCGGTGGCAACCACTGACACATCCCAAGCCACCCGCCAGCAACGCGGTTCCCGTCCATCGCCTGATCTCATTCCGCAGCATCATCGAGTTGCACGACAACTTCCCGCGGATCGCCCTCGAGAGCCACCACTTTTTCCTGCCCGCCGGGCCAGCGGACCCAAAGCACCGCCGCCCGTTTGGCCCCGCCGAGCACCTGGGTGGCCGCTTCCTGGGACCAGTAACCCGACCCCGATTGAATCGTCCGGACCGGTCCTTCGGAGCCATCCCGGAACCGTAACCGCAGTTCGGCACCCACGGCGTGAGGGTTGAGCGGTGAACCGTGCACCACGACGCGAAGACCCGGTTCGGCCGTTTCGTTGCGAAAGAGCAGGGTGGGGCCGCTGCTCTGGCCCAGGGCGAGGTCGAGGCGCCCGTCATGATCGAAATCCGCCAGCGCCGCACCGCGCTGTTCGCCCAACGCCACCACACCCGATTCCACCGCGGCGAAGGTGCCATCGCCGTGCCCCTCCAGCCAGAGTCCGCGGCCGGAATCCTCGCGGGACAAATCCGATCCGGTTCCGAGGAAGTTCTGGCCCAGGAACAGGTCCTCCCGGCCGTCGCCGTTGAAGTCACCGGTGTTCACCGCGAAGGCCGGGGCCAGTTGGGCCGCCGCGGGCAGGGGGCGCCAGACGTAGTTCGTCCCGTGGTTCAGGAACACGCCGGAATCCAGGCACCGGGCTTCCACCCACCGGGCGGCAGCCGAAGCCGGACCCAGAATATCCGCCACCGTCGCGTTGCCGTAGGCTTCGTGGGTGGCGATCCTTTGCGGAAGATCCAGAAAACCGCGTGCCAGCCAGGGTCTCGGCCGGATCGGTCGCCAGGTTTCCCCATCCGCCCAGGCTTCCACAATCTCCACCGCTCCGTCCTCGTTAAAGTCCCCGTAGAACAGGCGAATCGCGGGTGCGTGGTCGAGTTCGTAGAGCGAATTCCGTCCCCAGTTCCCGGCCACCAGATCCGGCCTTCCATCCGCATCGAAATCGCCCACGGTGATCCCCGTCCAGCAACCCGTACGTCCCGCGAAGCCCCATTCCTCGGTCGTCTCCGTGAAGGTATCCCGGTCGTTGCGGAAGATCCGGACCGGACCCCACTCCATCGCCAGCGCCAGGTCGGGGTCGCCGTCCCGGTCCAGGTCGCAGAAGGTGGCGCCGTTCACGAGACCGACCGCGGCGAAGGTGCGGCTGCGTGCCTCATCGATCCGAAGCGTCCCGGCGTCATTTCGCCAGATCATGGAATCAACCGGTTCGGGATAACGGTCCGGACGATGCCTTCCGCCGACGAAGAGATCCAGATCGCCGTCGCCATCGATGTCGGCCAGGGCAAGCGGGCCGGGGCTGCCGTCCGGAACGGCAAGTGCTTCGGGGGTGAATCGGAGTCGGGAACTGTCGAAACCGGCCAGAGGCAGCCGCTCAATCGCCGCGGTGGTCCCCAGTCCGGTTTCATAATTGGACCGGGCAACGAGCAGGAACGGGGCTCCCCGGCCATCGGGCCAGGCCACGACCGCCCCCTGGTCTCCCGTTGCCGGAGGTTCGACTTCCAACGCTTGGAAGGCGCGACCCTCCTGGTTGAGCAGGAGCGCCAGTCGCCCGCCTTGGGCGGCGCCGATGACGAGGTCCTCCCAGCCATCGCCGTTGGTGTCAACCCAGGCCAGGCCCGGTCCCAGTCGACTCAGGCGGCGCGGCAACAGCGGCTGGCGGCTCCAATCGTCCAATCCATCCTCCACATGAACGTGCTGGAGCAGGTTGCTCACATCGCGAAACCATGACGTGGATTCGGGTCCTCGGCCTTCGGCGTTCGGGTTTCCGTCCGGGCCCGGTTCCCCGGCGGGTTCGATCACCTCGCATAACACGTTCGGCTGAACCGGTAACGTCGTCCGACGCCCGCTTCGCCAAAGCACCTCGAGCCGCCACTCCCGGCTCTCCGCCGAATCCGCTGCAAACACCCGTAACGCCTGGTCGCCGGAGAGGTAGCGTCCCCCCGCCATCATCTCCTGCGATTGCGCGACCCGGCCGCCGGTCAGGCGGAGACGGGCCCCGATCCCCTGCGTGTTGGGGGTCCGCCCCTTGAGCCGCACGGCGATGCGGCCCGCCGCGGTTTCATTGCGGTACAGGCCGGCGACGCCGTTCAGGTTGTTGGCCACGACGTCCAGGTCGCCGTCGCCATCGAGGTCACCGGCCGCCATGCCATTGGAAACGCCCGACCGGCTGAAGCCCCAGGCTTCACTCACCTGCTCGAACGTCCCGTCCCCGCGATTGTGGAAGGCGACATTCTCGGTCAGCCACGACGGATGAAACTGCCGGAAACGTTTGCGTTGTTCGAAGGTCAGTCGCATGCCGCGCAGGGCATCGACACTGTCCTGGTCCATGACGTCGAACTCAAAGCCGTTGGCGACGAGCAGGTCCTCGTAACCATCGAGGTCCACGTCCAGGAAGATCGGGCACCAGGACCAGTCGGTGGCCGCCACCCCGGCGTGCAGGGCGACCTCGGCGAACGAACCATCCGCCCGTCCCAGATAGAGCATGTTGCGGTTGAATCGCGGCACCTCTTCCGCGCGTTCAACGCCGGTGGGATCGGGGATGTCCCGCATCAGCTGCCGCATCCGGCGTGCGGGCGATCGTGCCAGCATGTCCAGCACCAGCAGATCGTCGTGTCCGTCACGATCGACGTCCGCGAAGTCGAGCGACATGGAGGACCGGCTGGTGTGGCGGAAGGTGGACGGCGGGGGTTCGTGAAAGGTGCCGTCGCCCGCGTTCAGCCACAGCCGGTCCGCCGAGGCATTGTCGTTGCACACATAGAAGTCCGGGGCGCCGTCGCCGTTGAGATCGCGGAACATGACCGAGAGCCCCCATTCGCGAAACGGCCCGACGGGTTGGCCTGCCGCGTCGCGGAAGAGCCCGGGTTGCTGGTCGATCGCCGTGAAATGTCCCGCGCCGTCGTTGCGGTAGAATCCGTCCGCCTCGGGCAGTTCCCGCACGCGTCCCCCGGGCAGTACCTGGAAACGGTCCTTCCAATAGGGCAGGGTGGTGGGTTGCCCGTTGACCTTGGTGATCCGCCACTCGTCACCGTTGCGGCCCAGGGCAAAGCGGGTGGTCGGGTCGGCCAGGTGCATCACGTCGATGTAGTGAGTGCAATAGAGATCCAGGTCGCCGTCGCCGTCGATGTCCGCCAGGGCCAGCGAGGTGGGGGAGGCCGTGCGGGAAAGCCCGGCGTTCATGGCCTCGGTCCAGTTGCCCCGGCCATCGTTCAGAAAGAGCCGGGTCCCTGCGGCGATGCCGTTGACCAACAGGTCGAGGTCGGTGTCGCCGTCGACATCCGCGAAGGCGGCACCGGTGGAAAGCTGTTCCGCACAGGCTGCCGCGCCGATCGTCAGTTCCGCGAAGCGCCAGTTGCCGAGATTGCGATAGAGGCGATTCGGACCGTCGAGACCGCAGAAGTAGAGGTCCGGGCGGTCGTCGGCATCGATGTCGCCGATGGCCACGCCGGAACCGTTGTGGGCCACGGCGTTGGTGAGTGAGAGGTCGCCGGTCAGGACGTTGGTGAACGTGATGCCGGTCTGCCCGGGCGGCAGGGAGGTGAAGCCGGTCCGACCGCTGGCGGGGACCGAAAGCGGCGTCTGGCGGAGGGCGGCGGTTTCGGATGGGACCGATGGGATCGATGGGACGGATGCGAACAGGGTGACCGGACTGACGGAGAGCCAGATTGCCAGGGGAATGCTGTGGTGCGCGCGAGGCATGTCGAGCTTGGAGGCTCACCCTCCTCACTCCGGCATGTCGATGACCTTGCCGGGATTGAGGATGCCTTTCGGATCGAACAGTCGGCGCAATTCCCGCATCACCCGCAGCGAGGCCGCATCCGCAAACCGGGGCAGATACTTTTTCTTCGCCACGCCGACCCCATGTTCGCCGGTGATGGTGCCCCCCAGGCGGATCGCTTCGTCGAAGAGTTCGGCGAAGGCGGCCTCGACCCGGTGCATTTCCTCCTCATTACGCTCGTCGGTCAGGAAGGTGGGATGCAGGTTGCCGTCGCCCATGTGCCCGAACGTGCCGACGCGGAGGTTGTGTTTCTGGGCGATTTCCGCGACGAACCGGACCATGTGGGCGAGTTGGCTGCGCGGGACCGTGATGTCCTCGAGAATGGTGGTGGGCATGACGCGTGCCAGGGCGGCGAAGGCGGTCCGGCGGGCACTGGCGAGCCGGGCGGCTTCGGCCTCGTCCTTTGCCACAAGCACTTCCTTGCACGCGTTCTTGCGGGCGATTTCCTGCATGCGGGCGGCCTCGGCCTCGACGACGGGTGCCGCCCCGTCGGTTTCCATCAACAACAGGGCTTCGCAATCGCGCGGGAGCCCGATCTTCGCATAGTCGTCCACGCAGTGGATGGTGGTGCGGTCGAGGAACTCGAGGGTGCAGGGGATGATCTGGGCGGCGATGATGTCCGAGACGGTCTGTGCCGCCTGATCCATCTGGGCGAACGTGGCCAGCATCGTGCGCTTGGTCTCCGGTTTGGGAATGAGTTTGAGCAGCACCTTGGTGATCACGCCGAGAGTGCCTTCCGAGCCGATGAACACATCCTTGATCGAGTAGCCGGCGACGTCCTTGACGCACTTGTTGCCGGTCCAGAGCACCTCGCCGTCGGGCAGGACGACTTCGAGTCCCATGACGTAGTTGCGGGTGACGCCGTATTTCAAGCCGCGCAGACCGCCGGAGTTTTCGGCGACGTTGCCGCCGATACTGGAGATCTTCATCGAACCGGGGTCGGGCGGGTAGAACAACCCCGCGGCGGTGGCGGCATCGGAGATGGCCTGGGTCGTGGCGCCGGCTTCGGCGAGGAGGGTGAGATTGGCCCGGTCGACCTCGTCCATCCGGTCCATTCGGACCAGGCAGAGGACGATGCAATCCGGCACCGGCAGACTGCCGCCACTGAGGCCGGTGCCCGAGCCGCGGGTGACCACCGGGGTGGCGGTTTCATTGGCCAGTTTCAACACGGCGGCGACCTGTTCGGTGCTGCGCGGAAACACCACGCAACCGGGCATGACCCGCAGGGCGGCGGTGCCGTCGAACGCGTAGGGAATGAGATCCTCCTCCGCCGTGAGCAGGGCGTCCGAATCGAGCAACGACTGGAGACGGGTCAGAACTTCCGGTGCCAGAGCCATGATGCCGCGAGCATGCGCCGGGCCGAGCGCACGGGTCAAGCCGGGGTGCTGACAGCGGAGTGCTGGCGGAAGATCGGCGTGCCTCCGGGGGCATCCTGGTGGCCGTCATGGCATTCCCACTCGACCGGCTCGGACTGCTGGAATTCGGACCGCTCCCCCTTCACCCGGACCAGTCGGGGCGGTTCCTCGGATTTCTCCGTGAAGTGCAGCTCGAGCCGTTGGATCACGGGGCGATCCGACTTTGCCCTCCGGAGCCTCGGCAATGGCCAAGCAGAGGTGGGGAAAAGGCCGGGAAATCGGTTGGGAAGAAGCGGCAACGGCGGTGATTCCCGTGGGAAAAGGGCCTTTCCAGCGATCCGTCCGAAGCACCCTGAACGTGCCGTTCTTTGAGCGGCATGGAAACGATGCCGCAGGTGTTGGCCCTGCCGGTTACAGGGGACCACGGCAGCAGTGTGCGGGCGCGGAGAGAATGCAGGTCGGTGGTCTGAAGGCCGGTTGCGTGCCCCTGGGCACCTTCCTGGTCCCGGCGCATGAGGGCGAAAGGATTGATGGGAGACCTTTCGATCATTACCTTGTGCGCGCATGGACCACGAGTTCCAGGACCAGGTGAGCCTCGAAATCGCCCGGCGGGTGGCGGAGCGGTTGCGAGCGTCACCAGCGCCGTTGCTGGTCGCACAGGCCAACTTGGACCGCTGGTCGCGACAGAACGCCGATGCCCCGTCGCTCCTGGGTTGCTACGCTGAATGGCGGGCAATCCTGAAGCGGCCGGTTGAGGACATTTGTGCCACGCTTCTGGCCGAGACCCAGGAAGGCCGGCGCCTGCGCCAGAACTCCCCTTTCGCCGGGGTGCTGTCCCCCGGCGAAGTCTGGGAAATCAAGTCCCGCCTCCGTCATGCAGCGGCAACAGCTTGAACACATCATTCGCGCCGCCGCAGGCATCACCGGTGCGGACCGGTTTGTCATTGTCGGCAGCCAGGCCGTTCTCGGCCAGTTTCCCCAGGCGCCGGAGGAATTGCTGGCCTCCATCGAGGCGGATGTCTTCTCCCTGCGCGATCCGGCGGACAGCGACCTGATCGATGGCTCCATTGGGGAGGGATCGCCCTTCCACCAGACCTTCGGCTACTACGCCCATGGCGTCGGGGCGGACACGGCTGTGCTGCCGTCCGGTTGGGAAGAACGGCTGGTTCAGGTCCAAAACGAGAATACCGGTGGCGGCGCGGGGCTGTGCTTGGAAGTCCATGATCTTGCCGTGTCGAAGCTCGTTGCCGGCCGCGACAAGGATCTACGCTTCGTCGCAGGGTTGCTGCGGCATCGGTTGGCGAATCGGGAAACCGTGCGAGGACGTCTCGCCGCCACGGCCTTGGATGGCTTGCGCCGGGAACTCTGCCTTGCCCGGCTGGATCGGCTGATCTGAGGCTTGCGTCAAGCAACGGCAATGGGGAGCGCAGCCGGCCCGGCTGCTCCAGTCGGCGTCTCGCCGATTGGTTCTGCAATGTCACCGAACCGTGACCCAGCCGGTTTCAAGTGTGTCCGGCGGGCCGCCGGCCACGACACGCGGGCCGCGTGTGGTCCCCTTTCAGGCTGAGGGCGGTCAAGGGGGCGTGTCAGCCAATCGTGGCCATCGCCTGGCGCAGGGCCTTGATCGTGGCGGCGCAGGCGGCGTCGTTGTCGAGGGCGTTGAGGGCGCCATTGAACGGTTCGGCCCGGACGGGGCCGTCGAAGCCGATGGCCCGCAGCGCTCCCAGGAAGTCCGTCACGGGGATCACGCCGGTCGCGGCGGGCAGTTCGCGCTGACCGTCCTGTTGCGCCCGCTTGTCCACCCCGGTCGGAGCGTCGTTGAGGTCCACGCTGACCACCCGGGCCGCCTTGAGTTGGCGCAACGCCTCCGCGCTGTCTCCGGCCTGCCACCAATGCCAGCTGTCGGCCACGATCCCCACATTGCCGGTGCCGATCTCCTCGATCAGGTCCAGTGTCTCCGCCAGGGTGTGGATGAACGGGTACTTCTGGCGGATCAGGAGCGTATGCGTGCCCACGTATTCCAGGCCCAGCCGCTGGCCGTGGTCGCGCAACACCTTCGCTCCCTCGCGCAGGCGGTATGCGTGCTGGCGGAAGTTCTGCACGTAGGTCAGTTCGGGATGGGCCGGGGAAAGCCAGGTGCCCACCCGGTCCACACCGGCCCGTTGGAGTGCGGCGGCGATGTCCGGCAGGGCGTCCAGGCTCTTGCGGAACGCGTCGTCGCTCCCGCGGAAATCGAGGGGGAAACCCGCCTGCCCCCAGACGAGCCTGGCTTCCTTGAGCCGGCCCAGCAGGTCGGCGAGTTGCGTGCCATCCAGCCGTGCCACGGCGCCGGTCATCGGTTCGACCGCATCAAAGCCGTGCTGGGCGGCGAGTCGGATGGCTTCGTCCTGATCCGCCCGGACCCCGATGGAACCGGGAACCAGACAGCATTTCATGCCCGGCCGGGAGGTGGTCGGGGTCTCCGCGGCCCGGCTTGGGATGGCCAGACCCGCGGCCGCGACGGTGGTGGTGGCGAGGAAGGAACGTCGGTTCATGAGGGTGGGCAGTTTCATGGCAGTTCGAGTTCGAAAACCAGCGGCAGATGATCGGAGGCCTGGGTTTCCGGAATCCAGGTCCGTTTGGGTTGCGGTGCACTGTCGCGTCGGGCCACCCAGACGTAATCAATCCGGCTTCGCGGGCGATCGCTGGAGAAGGTGAAACCGTCGCCTTCGCCGACCTTCTCCCAACTGTCCACGAAATCCTCCTTCATGGCGGCGTGCACGCGGCTGTTCGGGAAGTCATTGAAGTCGCCGCAGAGGATGAAGGGCAGGGCGGGGTATTGACCCAGCAATCCCTTGAATTCCTGGATGTTCTGCAGGCGTTCGGCGTCGTCACGCCGGTAGTCGATGTGGGTGGCGGCGAACAACAGGTGGCGTCCTCCGGGCAGTTCCACCACGGCTTGCAGCACCCCGCGTTGCTCGCCCTCGCGCAGCATCTTCAGGTGGGTGTTCGACTCACTGACCACCGGGAAGCGGCTGAGGATGGCATTGCCGTACTCGCCGCCCTGATACGCGTAGTTGTTGTGGAACAGGGCGGTCATGCCGGTCAACCGCGCCAGTTCGGCCGGGGTGTCGACCCGGTCTGTGCGGGCCACCCCCTTGTCGACCTCCTGCAGCGCCACCAAGTCCGGTGCCTGCGCCTTGATCACTTCCGCGATGCGCGGAAGGTCGAGTTTCCCATCAACCCCCTCGCCGTGGTGGATGTTGTAGGTCATGACGCGGAGGGGGGTGGGGGCTGGCGGTTGGTTGGCGGCGTCGGCGGTCGGGGAACTGCTTTCGCTCCGGCCCACATCCGCGCCACGGGTGAAGGAGTGCGGGGGTTTGGGCTGAACCTGCGGCTCAGCTGCAGAACTCAGAATCTGGGCCGCAACGGCAAACAAAACCGGCCCGCCCCAGCGGATCCGGGTTGATAGGTGATGGCTTCTCACAAGTCTGTGCCCGGATTCCTACCGGGAGGCCGCCCCCTTGACCAGTCGAAACCCTCATCCCCGGCTCAGCCCTTCAGGGGCGCAGGGACGGTGTCGACGAGGCGCCGGATGATCTCCTCGACGGTGGTGCCCTCGGCTTCGGCCCGGTAATTGAGCAGGATGCGGTGCCGCAGCACGGGCGCGGCCAGGGTGCGCACGTCCTCGACGGTGACGTGGGAACGGCCTTTGAGGAGCGCGCGGGCCTTGCCGCCGAGGATGAGGAACTGTCCCGCCCGGGTACCGGCACCCCAGTGGACCCGTTCGTTGATGAAGGCCGGAGTGGCGTCCTGATGCGGGCGGGAAGCGGCCGCCAGTTGCACCGCGTACCGCACGATTTCCTCCGCGACGGGGACGGAGCGGACGAGTTGATGGAATCGCAGCACGTCCTCGCCGGTGAAGATGGCTTCAATGGCGTCGCCCGCCCCAGCAGTGGTGCGTTGCACAACCTCGACCTCGTCCGCCTCCGGGAGGTAGTCGATGACGACGTTGAACATGAAGCGATCGAGCTGGGCCTCAGGCAGGGGATAGGTGCCCTCCATCTCGATCGGGTTCTGCGTGGCCAGCACGAAGAACGGTTCCGGCAGGGCGTGGCGCTGGCCGGAGGCGGTGACCTGATGTTCCTGCATGGCCTCGAGCAGGGCGGCCTGCGTCTTCGGAGGGGTGCGGTTGATCTCGTCGGCGAGGATCAGGTTGGCGAACACCGGGCCCGGCACGAAGCTGAGCCGGCGACCGTCCGCCGAGTCCTGCAGGATTTCGGTGCCGGTGATGTCGGCGGGCATGAGGTCCGGGGTGAACTGGATGCGCTGGAACGCCAGGTGGAAGATGCGCGCAATCGACTTGACCAGGAGAGTCTTGGCGAGCCCGGGGGCCCCGGTGATGAGGCAGTGTCCCCCGGCGAACAGCGCAATGAGGATTTCCTCGATCACGTCCCGCTGCCCAACGATCACCTTCGACAGTTCCGCCTCGATTCGGGAACGCCCGGCCATGAGGTGCTCGTAGGTCTCCCGTTCGCGTTCGGGAGTGGTCGCGGCGGGGAGGTGAGTGGACTCGGTGGGTTCGACGAAACTCATGGGAAGGGCGGGGTGGGGACGTTCCTGCAGGTCAATGGGTCATGACGTAGAAGAGGATGTTGATGCCGAGCGGGTAGGCGGTCTTCTCGGAGAAATGCTCGAAGAAGTAATGATTCTCGCCCTCGCGTTCCCAGCCATCGCCATTGTCGGTGTTGTGGGTGGCGAGCACCATCAGGCGGCCCTGATCATCGAAGATCGCTCGATGATGCACTTCCCGGGCGTCCGGTAACTCCCAAGTCACGCCGTCCCGCTGGCTGCTCACGCCGAGGCCCACGTTCGGTACCTGGCCCTTCTCGCGGATGTCGAACACGCAGCGGTAGAGCGGATGATCCAGGGGCAGTTCGACGAACTCGCGGTCCGGGAACACCTGGCGCATCACCCGTTCGCAGTTGGCCCATTGCAGTTCGCCCCAGAAGTCGTCCAGCATCAGGAAACCACCGTTCAAGAGATAGTTGCGCAACGCAGTGACCTCCGGGTCGTCGAGCCATAGTCCACCCGGTTCCACGATGTAGATGAACGGGAAATCCGCCAGGTCGTCGTCCGTGAGGTTCAGGATCCGTCCGTCCGGGTCGACCTTCATGGAGGTCATCTGTTGCAGGCGGAAGGAGAGGTTGAGATCGCTGTCCGGGACGTCGGTGTCCCAACCGCCCCGGGATTGGAAGCCGGCGCTGCGATAGCGGACGCGGGCGAAGGTGAACACGTCCTTCTCGAAGCCGGGAGCGTTCGTCCAAACCGGGGTACCCGTGCTGCCGGAGGGGATTTCGCGGGCGGTTCGGGCATATTCCAGCCGGCTGGAGCGTCCTCCGCGCCGCCCCCAGCCCCGACCGCCCCACGGCTGGGCGAAGATCGTCAGGCCCAACAGGGCGACCAGCACGGCAACGAGGGTGGCCTGGCGTTTCATGTCGATTCCGCGGCCGGGCCGTCGGCGGTGGACTCCGCTTGATTGATTTCCCTCAGAAGTTCCAGGGCGGCCCGGAAACGGGGCGCGTCCTCGAGAGCCTGCAGCGCATGACGTTTGGCGGCGGGATCGCCGAGTTGATGAAGTTGGCGGGCGAGTTGGTAATGGACCATCGCCGGGTTGTCGGGGCCCAGCGCGAGGAGGGCGCGGTAGGCGCCGATGGCCGCGGCCGGTTCCCCCAGTTCCCCGGCGGCCTGTGCCAGTTGGCGGTAGGGCAGGGGAACCAGCGGGTTCACGGCGAGGTAGCGATTGGCATTCGCGATGACCAACGGCCAGTCGCCGGTCTCCTTCCCGATTTCCATCAATCGTTCGTAGACGTTCGCCGCCTCGTCATCGATCTGCGCCTGATGCTCCAACGCCTGCCGTTCCTTTGCCTGATCCCCCAGTCCGCGATACGCGCGGGCCAACGCCGACCACGAGCTGTCCGGGCCTGTGAAGGTCGGGAAGCGCTCCACCAGACTTTCCAGCACGGGAAGGGCTCCCGCCCAGTCCTCGGCCTCGATCGACTTGGCCGCTTGTCGGAGCAGCACGTAGAAGTTGTTCGGCCGGGTCTGTGCCCAGATGTCCCAGGCCGCCTTTCCCTGGTCCGCGATCAGGGAGGTTTCCTCCGGCTTTTCCCAGTCGAGGTCCGGTGCGAGGGCTTTCGCCTGTTCGCGGGCGAAGGCGGCGAACTGGGGTTCGAGATCGGTCATCGGGGCGGTGTGCCGCTCGATGGTGGCGTTGATCTCGTGGCCTTCGCCCAGGTCGCGGAGAATTGCCCCGAGAGCGTCCGGGCCAAACCGATCCACGAGATACTCCACCACAAGCGAGGATTCGAAATAGGCGAACTGCAGGTGTTTGTCGGATCGCGGTGAAAGGAACGCCCCGCTCAGATCGGCGATTGGCACCAGTTCGTCTCCCAGGATCATCTCGCGGTAATCCGGGTCCATCCGTTCGCCCCAGGCGGGATTTGCCTGACGTTCCTCGTAGACGGAAATGCCCTCGCTGAGCCAGCGCGGCATGCGGTTGTGGGTGAGGTGCAGGGTGACCACGTGACAGAACTCATGCCACAGCATGGTTTCCCAGTTGAAGGTCTGTCCCGGGCGCGAGGCGGGGCTGTTGGCGGTGATGACGGGGCCGAAGCAGACCCCCAGGAACCCGTGATTCTCGGGCATGCCAAAGGTGCGGACAGCGAAGTCCTTCTGCTCTGGAAAGACCTCCACCAGCACCCGCTCGTCCAACTGCAGCCGGTATTTCTCGCAGAGCGTTGTCCGCGCCCGGTCGAGCAGCGCCAGGGCGCGCTCGCCGTAAACCGCCGCCTCGTGCGGTGTCATGCGAAGGGTGAAGTGCTCGTTGGTCACCGTGGCGAACTGCGAAAGCGTGTCGCGGAGCGTGACCAGGTTCAGGGCGAGCACGCTGTAGCCGTCGGAATCGTGCGCCTGTTCCGCCAGTTGCCAGCCGCGGCCTTCATCGCCGAGTCGCAGGAGGTCCTGGGCCAGTTGCAGCCGGGCGGGGAAGTAGTCCGCGTCCAACTTGAGGGCCTCCCGCTGAAACTCCGCGCCTTCCCGGAACCGGTAGTTTTGCGAGAGCTTCAGGCCAATCAAGTGGGGCACGCGCGGGTTTCCGGGCCACGCCTTGCGGGCCATGCCCAACGCGGCCTCGTGTTGGGGCGTCTGGTTGCGCAGGGCGGCGACGACGGCTTCCAACGCCCAAGCCTCCTGATGAAAGGGGTTGACGGAGCGGACGACCGCGAGCCGGGCCTGGGCCTCCTCGTACTCCTCGGCGTCAATCGCGTGGTCGGCCAGCAGCAGGAGGCTTGGAAGATGTTTGGGATTGCGGGCGAGCGCCTGTTCGGTTTCCGCCGCGGCCAGGGTGGGTTCGGACGGCGCATAGGCCCGCGCCAGCAGGTGGTGCAGGTCCGGATCTTCCGGGAGTTTCTCGAGACCCTCACGACAGCCCCGGGCAGCCAGTGCGTAGTCCCCCTTGTCCAGGGCCAGTTCCGCCGTGGCGAGATAAGCGTCCCGATGATTGGGTTCGTTCTTCTTCGCGGTGGCATAGACGCGGTCGAGCACCTCCTTGGGATCCGCGCCCCGAAGCAGGGCCGCCCGCCCAAACACCACCAGGTCGGACGCGTCCCGATAAGCCCAGGGTCGGGAGGCGGTGAGTTCAATGATCTGGTCGATCATCTTCTCCGCTTCATCCGGTTTGCCGGTGCGCCGGAACACCTGCGCGGCGAGCCAGCGCAACCGGGTGCTGCGGGACTCGGCGACCAGGGCGTTGTTCACGGCGGTCTCCGCCTCCTGGTCACGGCCCAGCGTGGACAATCCTTCGATGAGGTACAGGGGCCAGGTCAGCGAGTAGGGTCGCTCGCGAATCATCTCCTCCGCCATCGCCACGCAGCCCGCGTAGTCCCCTTGCCGCAGGAGTTCCTCGGCATCCGCGAACTCCGCCGCCTGCAACGACCCGGCGATCGCTGCCAACGAAAGAGTCAGCGCCGTCATGCCTCCCCGGCGCACCCGGGGCTGGAAGAAGTTGCAATGACTAATCAAGTTCATTCGAGCAGCTCAATCGGCACCAAGCATAGACCAAGCGCCGGCGTGTAACAAGCTGACGCAGCGGGCGGGAGCGAGGTTTCACCCCGGGGCGGATTTCTCCCCCCGCCCTCAGCCGTCCCAATACGGTCATAAACAGCGATGCCCAGACACGCCCGCGGGCCAGTCCCGGGTTGAACGGGATCCAGCACGATTCCGGACACGACTATTATTAACCATCTTATTGACCATGATAAGTGAAGCGTCTAGGATGGGCTGGCGGTCCGACGGGGACCGACAGCGAACAACCCGAGCAGCCATGGCCAAGAAGGACAAGTGGACGAGGGAATTCCTGACCGCCGCGCGGCAGGAAGGAGATCAGGAGGCCGACCGCCTTGCGGCGAGGATCATGTCCCAGGGGAGGCCGGGCGGAGGCCGGTTGGGTTACAACGTGATGTTGGACCTGGCAGATGTTCTGGCGCGCGAGCCGGCTCTGGCTTTGGTGTCGGACTCCGACGCAAACGAGGTCCTGGGGGAGTTCGACAATGCCCTGAGGTCCTACTATGCCCCGATGCCGGCTCCGGCGTGGGTGGATCCGGACCGGATTCGGATCGGCCAGGAGATCTGGGAGAAGTATCCCCTGCCGGTGATCGGGGTCTTGTACGCTGCGAGCCTGCCGGCCTGCTACCTGATTCGGCGGGGGATTCCGGCGCTCTATCAGACCGAAAAGCTGCGGGATCACAAGTATATCTTCCAGCGCATCTACGAGACCGGGGTCATGCTTGAGGATGTCATGGAGCCCGGGGGATTGCAGGTGCTGGAGGACGTCCGGTTGTCTCCGGAGGAGCTCCTGGCAGAGGCCATGAACCGCCTGGATCCGCAGGGAAAATGGTGTGTTCGTGGGGTTCGGATCATCCGTTCGGGGGGGGAGGCCGGGGTGGAGCCGCGGGTTTCCGCCGCGGCGATCCAGCAGAAGGTGGGGGAGTTGAGCCACGACCGGGGCAGTCGCCGGTTCCTCTGGGGGCCGGGTTATCTGGCGGCCAGGAAGGTGCGGATGCTCCATGCCTCCATGCGTTTCATGCTCCAGCACAAGGCGCGCTTTTCCGATCGAGCCAACCGGCCACCGCCTCACACGCTGTCCGAGCGGGTGGTCATGGAGGCGGCCGCGGGGCGCCCGGACTGGCCGACCGGGCAGCTGGGGGTTCCCGTGAACCAGGAGGATCTGGCGTATACGCTGCTGACCTTTGCCTACGTCATTCCGGTGGGCCTGGATCACTGGGGGGCTGGACTGAGCGCAAAGCAGAAGGACGGTTTCTTGCATCTCTGGAAAGTGGTGGGGCATGTCATGGGGCTTCGTGAGGATCTCCTTCCGGATGACTGGGACGAGGCCCGGTTCCTCTACGAGAGCATCCAGGGTTCCGAGTGCGGCGATTCCTCCCGTGTCCCGTCAACCGCGGTGCCGTCGGGGGAAACCGTTCCCCATGATTCCGAGCCCGGCGTGGTGCTTACCGAGGCGGTGATGCGGTTTCTGGAGGATTACCTGCCGCGAACGCTGGGTTTGAACGCGCTCATCGGAGCGGGACTGATCCGTGATCAGATGGGACCTGAACTGGCCGGGCAGTTGCTGCCGCGGAAAGACTTCCGGCGCGCCTCCTCGCTGGCCAGTCGACTGGTTATGGCCGGGTTCCGGGGGTTCGCACGATGCTATTTCCTGTTGTATCGCGAGATTGCCGAGCGGATTCCCCTCGTGTCGCGGCTCATGGAGAATGTCTTCGAGCGCGCCGCCGATGAGTTGGTCAACAGTTGGCGCGACGCCTATTCCCGCCGGCCCTTCTATATTCCGAACACGTACAACGAGTGGGTTCGTGTTCCAGGCGCGGACGATGCCTACCTGGCGCGGTTGAAGGACTGGCGGGAGCGGGTCTTCGTGGGGGTCGTGGCCCCGCTGCTGACCTTTTTTGTGGCGCTGCTGAGTTTCCTGCTGTGGCTGGTTTGCCTGGTCCTGCATCCGGTTTGGGCCGGTGGGTTCGGGTGGGTGAGCCTGGGGACGTTCCTGGCGACGGTGTTTCTGTCCGAGGTTCACCTCCCGCGGGTGTACCGGGCCCGGCCGAAGGTCCCTGCCGCGCCAGCCCAGCCCGACGTGGTGAATCTGACGCCCTGACGAGGCCGCCGGGCTGACGGGTCACGGGATCATGCAGAATCCTCCGCAAACGCAGGATTGGTTGAGGTTGCCGCGGGCCTTGGCGTGCAGCGCGGCGATGGATGAGGCCCCCTTCCCGCTCCTCTGGGTGGGGGAAGCCGGGGGGATCGGCTACGCCAACCGGCGCGCGGAAGAGACCTTCGCGAAGGGAGGGCAACCGCTGGTGGCACGGGCCATTGCAGATCTGGACCCCGAACTTGAATCCGCGGCGTGGCGGGAACAGATCTGGGGGCCGGTCATGGCGCGCGACCGGTTGGAGAATCTGAAGCGGCGCTGGCGATCCAGCACCGGCGAGTGGTTGCCGGTTCAACTCGACGCGGTGGCGATGCGCGTTTCCGGGCACGAATTCGTCGCGTTGTACGCGCGACTGAACCCGGAGGAATCCCCCGCTCCCCGGTTGTCGTCGGAGGCGGGGGCACTGGATACCTCGATACTGGAGCAACTCCCCATGGGGGTGGCGCTGTTGTCGGGCGACGGGTCGATTGGTTTTGTGAACCGTGCGTTCTGTCGCCTGGCGGGTTTGAGCCGGAGCTTCATCCTGACCCGCACCCTGCCGGAAGTGCTTCCTCCGGCCGAGGAGGATGCGGGGTTCTGGAGCTCCCTGGGGAAGGAACCGGTCTGCCAGCGGGAGTTCACCTCGCGGCCGCCTTCCGGAAGACGCACCCACCTGGCGGTGACCATTCTGGCATACCCCGGCCACGAGCGGGTGGCCGACCTCGTGCTGCTGGAGGATGTGGACGACCGGCATCGCCTCAAGGAAACCCTGCGGGCGAATGAGGTGAGTTTCGATCAACTCGCCGCGAACGTGCCCGGGATGCTTTACCGGTTCGTGCTGACGCCGGACGGGCGCACCTACTTCCCGTATGTCAGCGCGGGATGCCGGGACATCTGGGGGGTGGATCCGGAGAGCGTGAAGCAGGATTCGGGCCCGATTGTGAATCTTATCCATCCCGACGACGTTCCGGGGTTCCAGCAAAGCGTGCTTCACTCGGCAGGCACCCTGGGGCGTTGGGAGTATGAGGGGCGGTTGACCACGCCGCAGGGGGAGTCCCGTTGGTGGCACGCGGCCTCGACCCCGGAACTGCAGGCGGATGGCAGCATTGTCTGGCAGGGGTTGCTCATGGACGTGACCCGGCAGAAGGCCATCGAGCAGGAGTTGCAGGTGGCCAAGGAGAAGGCGGAAAGCGCCGCCCGTGCCAAGGCGGACTTCCTCGCCAACATGAGCCATGAGATCCGGACCCCGATGAACGGGGTGATCGGCATGACCGAGTTGTTGAAGAGCACCACGCTCAACGACAAGCAACGGCACTATGTGGACACGATCCGCTCTTCGTCGGAGGTCCTGCTGACGATCATCAACGACGTCCTGGACATTTCCAAGATGGAGGCCGGCCGGTTGGAACTGCACCCGGCGCCTTTCGACCTTCGGCACACCATTGAGGACGTCTGTGCGTTGCTGGCCTCGCGGGCTTTCGAGAAGGGACTGGAGGTCATTCTGGCCCATGAACCCTCGGTGCCGGCCCGGGTGGTGGCGGACGCGGTGCGGCTTCGCCAGGTGCTGGCCAACCTGATCGGGAACGCCGTCAAGTTCACCGCGAGCGGGCACGTGCTCATCAAGGTCCGGAGGATCTCCGGAGGCCCGGCGGAGGCCCGGATTCAGTTCAGTGTCTCCGACACCGGCATCGGGATCAGCGAGGAGGCGCGACGGAGGTTGTTCCAGAAATTCGAGCAGGCCGACAGTTCCACCTCCCGGAAGTTTGGCGGCACCGGACTGGGCCTGGCGATCAGCCAGCAACTGATCCGCTTGATGGGCGGGGAGATCGCCGTGGACAGCACGGTGGGACAGGGGTCCACGTTTCACTTTGCCCTGGACCTGAAGGTGGCCCCGACGCACGAGGATCTGGGAGCGGACAACTCCCTGCTGGAGGGATTGCCGGTGCTGATCGTGGATGATCATCCGGTCAACCTGCAGATGCTGGATGAGGTGCTTCGTGGCTGGGGCATGGTCACGAGCACCGCCGCCTCCGGGGAGGCGGCGCTGAGGGTCCTGCGAGAGGCGCTCGGCACCGGCAATCCCCACCGGTTGGTGTTGCTCGACTACCAGATGCCGGGCATGGACGGCCTGGATCTTGCCCGGGCGATCCGTGCCGAACCGGAGGCCGGAGGTTGCCGGTTGGTGATGATCAGCTCGAGTTCCTTCGGGGATGACCTGCAGCGGCAGCTTTCCGAGAACGGGGTCGGCGTGTGTCTGCTCAAACCGGTGCGCCAGTTCGAACTGAAGCAGGCGATCATTGACAGTGTCTGCATGGCCCGTGCAGGCGGTGAGGAGACCCCGGGATCGTCCGTCGAGCCATCGGACGTCAGTCTCGTGCTCGAGGCCCTGGTGGGAAAACGAATCCTGCTGGCCGAGGACAACGAGGTCAATCGGGAGGTCGCCGTCGACATGCTGCAGTCCCTGGGTTGCGCGGTGGACCATGCCGCCAATGGCCGGGTGGCCGTCGAGTTGGCAGCCCGCGGCGACTACGACCTGATCTACATGGACTGTGAGATGCCGGAGATGGATGGTTTCGAGGCCAGCCGTGCCATCCGTGGCCTGGAATTGTCCCGGCAGCCGGCCATTGTGGCAATGACGGCTTATGCCATGCAGGGTGACCGGGAGCGATGCCTTGCTGCGGGCATGGACGACCATCTCACCAAGCCGGTCACTTTTGCCAGCCTGCGGGAGAAGACTCTCGGACATGTCGCCGCGTCCCGGAGCGGCGCAGGCTCCCCCGACTGTGGTCCCGCCGGGGCGGGGGGCGAGCAGATGCCGGCGTTCGACAAAGCGGCTGCCCTGGCGGTGACCGGGGGACAGGAAGCCACGTTGCGCAAGGCGCTGGCGATCTGGTGGCGCAAGCAGGAGGAATGGCTGGCGGATCTGGAGCGATGCCTTCCGGAGCCAGGAGGGGAACGCTTCCGCCGGATTGCCCACACTCTCCGGGGAGCTGCCGGCAATGTCGGTGCCCGGCGAGCCCAAGCCCTGGCCGAGAAGATTGAAACCGCCCCCGCGTCCGGGTCGGGGGAGAACCTTGCCACGGTCCTTCGGGAATTGCGGCAGGCCGTGGCCGATCATCGTGCTGCGGTCAAGGCCGCCGGTTTGTCGCCGGTCGAGGAGACCCAGCCCACACTCCGCCCATGAGCTCGAAAAGCAGTCGTAACGCCGCAGACCGGCCTCGGAAGATCCTCATCGTCGAGGACGATCCGGTGAGCCAGACCGTCCTCAAGGGCGCCGTTGAGGATGTGGGACGGGATGCGGTGTGCGTGGGGAGCGGGGAGGAGGCGTGGTCGCTGCTGCTTGCCGACCCCCACTTCGACATCGCGTTCATCGACTGGATCATGCCGGGAATGAGCGGTCCTCAGCTTTGTGCCAGGATCCGGCAGCATCTGACCGACCGCTACGTCTACACCATCATGGTCACCAGCAAGACCGGCAAGCAGGACCTGATGCGTGGTCTGGAGTCCGGGGCCGACGATTTCGTGTCCAAACCGGTCCACTCGGGCGAACTCATCAGCCGTCTGCATGCGGGCGAACGGGTGGTCGACTGCGAGCGCCGCCTCCGCGAGGAACGGGAACGCTCCGATCGACTCCTCCGCAGCATCCTCCCGGAACCCATCGCCTTCCGCTTGAAGTCAGGTGAGAAACACATCTCCGACTTTCACCGCGATTGCAGCGTCCTCTTCCTGGACATTGTCGGCTTTACGGAATGGTGCATGCGCATGGATGCGCGGAGCATGATCACACAGTTGGCGTCCTTCTTCGCGATCTTCGACGAGGAGATTCGCCGGCACGAGGTGGAGAAGATCAAAAGCATCGGGGATGCCTACCTCGTGGCGGCCGGCATCCCGCGTCCCGATCCCCGCCATGCGACGAAGATGGTTGCGCTGGCAGACTCCATTCGGTCGCGCATGAGCGAGCTCAACCGCTCACGACTTCACCCCTGGTCCGTCCGCATGGGGGTGGCCTCGGGCGCGCTGATCGCGGGAGTGATCGGGGTTGAGCGGGTGGTGTACGACGTCTGGGGCCATACGGTGAACCTGGCCAGCCGGTTGGAATCGATGGCTCCGAGGGACGAGGTGCTGGTCAGCGAGGCGACGTGGGAGTTGACGCGGGACGAGTTCAGATACGAGGAGTTTGGTCGGAAGACCCCCAAGGGCTGCGCGCCGGAACGAATCTGGCGACTGGTGGGCACGGAGCAGGTGCAGAAGGGTGAACTCCCGAAAGGGAGCCGCGTCGAGTAGGCGGCATCGCGTCGGGGTTCCCTTGAATTCCGCCCCGGCTCCCGTGGCCTGGGAAGCGATGATCCGGCTCAATGCGCCCGGGTATCCGGAGGTTCCCGGACAGCTTCGAGCTTGGTTCGACAGCGGTCGATCCCACTGGGCGGAAGGTCTACTACATACAGGACCAGGCGTTGGTTCAAAGCGCCGATCACGACGGCACGAACGTGACAGCGGAGATCGATGTGGCGCAACCGCAAGGCTTCCTTCGCCTGCGACAGGCCGATCCCTGAGACCGCGGTGCGGGCTTGTTTGCCCGGGGGATATGGGGGTAGATGGAACGATGAAAGCCGCGGTTCTGCTCATGGGGGTTTGGATGCTCCCGCTCGCGTTGGTTCCGGTCCTGGGAGGGACGCCGGAACGGGAACTGCCCAACATCCTGCTGATTCTGGCGGATGACATGGGCTACGGCGACCCGGGCTGCTACAACCCGGATTCCCGGATTCCGACACCGAATCTCGACCGTCTGGCGGCCGAGGGAATGCGGTTCACCGATGCCCACGCCGCCGGGCCCTTGTGTCACCCCTCCCGCTACGGGTTGATGACGGGGCGATACCCGTTTCGGACCGACGTGAGTCGCTGGCCGCGGGAACCGTTGATCGAACCGGGGCGGACCACGATTGCCTCGCTGCTTCGAGCCCACGGTTACCGTACGGCGATGGTGGGGAAGTGGCATCTCGGCTTCGAGGAACGCGGTTATGATCGCGTTCTCCGAGGGGGACCGGTTGACCGCGGTTTTGAGAGCTACCTGGGGTTCCGGGCCTCCACCGACATTCCTCCGTATTTCTACATCCGGAACGACCGGGCGGTGGCGCCGCCGACCGCGCGCATTGAGGCCGGTCGCTCGGAGGGCTGGTCGCCCATTCAAGGGGCCTTCTGGCGCGAGGGGGGAATTGCGCCGGGGTTGGAGCTAAGCGGGGTGCTGCCGCGTTTCACTGACGAGGCGGTGGCCATTCTGGAGGATCACGGGCGTCGGCCGAAGCAGCGTCCCCTTCTGCTCTACCTGGCCTACACGGCGCCGCATACGCCGTGGTTGCCGTCATCGCGCTTCGAGGGTGCCAGTGGCGCGGGGTTGTATGGCGACTTCACCGCGATGGTGGATGCGGAGATCGGCCGGGTATTGGCCGCCCTGCGGGATGCGGGCATGCGCGACAACACGCTGGTGATCTTCACGTCCGACAACGGCCCGGTGTGGTATCCGGCCGACGTGAAGCGGTTGGGGCACGATTCGGCGGGCGGGTTGCGGGGGATGAAGGCGGACGTCTGGGAGGCGGGACATCGGATGCCCTTCATTGTGCGTTGGCCGGGCCGGGTGGCGGCGGGCGGGATCTCCCGTCAGACGATCTGTTTCACGGACCTGCTGGCGACGTTTGCCGAGCTTTGCGGGGCACCCCTGTCCGAGGCGGAGGGGCCGGACAGCTTCAGCTTTCTCCCGGTGTTGACCGGGGAGCAACCGGAGGACCAGCCGGTGCGCGGGCCGGTGGTGATGCGGGCAGGGAGCACGGACGCGATGTTGATCCGGTCGGGGCCGTGGAAGTTGATCAACCGTCCGGGTTCCGGGGGCTTTTCGGAGCCTCGCCGGGGGCGGGCGGGTTCCGGCGAGCCGGCCGGCCAGCTCTACAACTTGGTGGAGGACCTGGCCGAAACCCGAAACCTCTACGAGCAACGCCCGGAAACCGTTGCCCGGCTCCAGGCGGAACTGGACCGGATTGTGGCCGCGAGCGGGAGCCGGCCCGACTTCGGGGTCGGGAAGCCGTGACAATCCGGGATGCCCGCCAAACACGAAAAGCGCCAGAGGAACCGCATCGGGAAATGACCATGAACCGAGCGACGCCAATGGAGGGCCGAGTGACACGAGGCCCTGACTTGATTCCAGGGACTCGCGGAGCTCGTCCCTCCAACGAGGGTTCAGGGTCCCCTTGCCTGCACCTTCGCGGAAGGAGGCTCCCCATGATCCTCCGGTGGTGTGCTGACCGATCGGGGCGCTCTTTCCCGGGCAAAGCCGCCCTTGGGTGCCCGGCTCGTACGTGTGGCCCCGTCTCTCTATGGCTGGGTTGCCCGGAGTCGCAGGAACAGCCGGGGTGCCCCGTCCAACGGCGGTTTGACCCGCCAGGTCACGAGCGCACGTCCGTCCCCCAATGGGGTCTGTGAGATCCGTTCCAGACTGGTGCCGGCGTCCTCCCAGGTGACCAGGTCGGTGGAAAAGGACACGCCCAGTTCGACGCCGGTGGTCACCAGACTGATGGGGTGAAGCAACCACAGCTCCTGCGCTTCCCCGGGCCCCGCTGGGTGAAGCTCGATTCTCGTCGGGATGGGGGCTCCCCCCAGGTCGTTCCCCAACGCGTAATCGATCAGGTCGCGTTCCCCATTTCCGTCCGTGTCGGCCATCGGGTCGCCCTCGAAGGGCGTTGCGTCCGGGCCGCCCGGGCTGCCCCCGGTTCGCGTGCTTGTCCGCCAGTTTTCGGGAAGTGCGTGATCAGGATTGGTTTCCGGCGCCACCAGCACGAGGCTGAAGCCGTTGCCGTCGGCATCCGGCCAGGGGGCGGCGTCTGCGTAGGCGAATTCCCGGATCGTGTCATGGCCGGCATCCTCCAGTCGGAGGAGTTCCCCGCCGTTGCTGAGGGCCGTGCCGTTGGCGAAGGCGCCGGCGATTGGGAGGCCGGTTCCGTAGACCGACTCGAAGGCGGCGAGGTCCCGGACGACGAGCACCCGTACCCCGGGGGGAAGCGAGGTGATGTCACTGCCGGTGAAGTCGAAGTCCACCCCCTGGGTGAACCGGATGCCCGCCAGATCGAGCGTCGTGGTCTCACTGATGTTCAGCAACTCGATGAACTCCGCCTCTGCGTTGACGACGGGATGGTACATCAGTTCGCTGACGACCAGGTAACGTTGGGGGTCGGAAGGCTGGGCCTCGAAGGTGGCGGTGTTGTTCGTGTTGCCTGCGGTGTCGAGGAGCGCGACCGTCCCGCCCAAGCCGGTGAGGTGACCCTGGTAGCCGCCCTGCACGAAGAGTCCTTCACCGCCCCGGGGGGAGACGGCACGGGCACGAAACGCCGCCGCGCTGGGGCAGACGTAAAGCCGGCCGTTGGGCGGCAACACCGTCCCGCCGAGGAAGGTGTGAGCGATGGCGCCGGCCAGTTGCCAGTCCGAGATGTCCACGGCGATCGAATGCGGGTTCCGCAGCTCGATGTATTCCTCGTCCTGGTCGCCGGAGGCCGGGCTGGACTCGATGGTGCCAAACTCGATTTCCGGTTCCCCGGTGCTTGGCGGGACGACTGTTCCGGCATGGAGTTCGGGCACGAAGAGCAGGTCGCTGCTGGACAGGCTGTCATTGAGCCCCTGGATGGCGAGGATGTTGCGGCCGGCGCGCAGGCTGAACTTCTTGTCCGTGACATCGAAGGTCATGTAAGCGTTCCGATTGGCCTCCTGGGAATGCAGGGCGGCCGAATCCCAGGACAGCGGTTCCGGGGAGTTTGCCGAGACCAGGAGCGTGCCGTTGAGGAACGCGACGAAGCCGTCATCGTATTTCATGCGCAGTTCGAGTTGGTCAATCGCGGAGGGATCCGCGAGATCGAACTCAATGCGGAGGAACACGCTGTTGTTCTGCCTCATCTGCGTGTCCACGTTCAGCCCGATGAGTGACTCGTAACCGGTCCCGCGTTCATAGCCCACCCCCGTGACCCCGGACAGCCAGCTGCTGTCATCGAACGGCTCCAGGGCGGGAACCCCGATCCATTTCCATCCGAGGCTGCTGTCCGTTGGCACCAGTGCCCGCACCCGGGCCCCGGCCACCACCAGAGGCGTGTAGTCGACCGTCGGTCCGCCCCCCACCTGGGGCAGGGGAATCTCACCGCCGTGGTCCACGGTTTGCGTGTTGTAGAGATAGTTGCGTCGGGCGGGCAGATACTCGGTCTTCCACCGGTCGATGGCCTCCACCATGGATTCCACCGCGGGACTGGGGTTGTCGTAAGCCACCACCGTTCCTCCCTGGAGCCAGGAACCCCATTTCTCGAAGTCGCGTTGGGCGTCCGAGGGCACGATATCAGGGGGGTCGATCAGCGCCAGTTGTTCGTTGAGACGTCGTTCACAGTAAAGGTCGTTCTCGTCCGTCCCCGCCTCGGGAGGGGGCGCGAGGTAGCGGTCGCTCAGGGTGCGGATCCGACGCATGATCATGGCGCGCATGTCCGGATTTCCGAACATCTGGGCGACGAGGCGGATGGCGGTGCCGGTGACGACGTAACCGTCCGTGTAGAGCCGGTTGTCGAAATAGGTGTCCGTCGGATTCCAGAAGCGTCCGTAGGAGAGGTCCAGATCCCACGGGAGAATGGCCCATTCCTCGCTCCGGCCCGTGTCACAGTAGATGTACCAATTCTTGCTGTGCATATCGATGTTGCGGATCACCGAGTTGGCTGCGAGGAGGTTGACGCAGCGCGGAATGTCGATGTGGTCGTAGAGATATTGTTCGAGCGTGGTGCCGGTCAGGTCGAGGCCGTTGATCAGCTCCTGGAGGTCACTGTTGTCCTCGTCCAGGCGGGTCTTCTTCTCCACCCCTGCGTTCGCGGTGTCCCCGGCGTCCCGGTTCAGCAGGTTGGAGTAGACCTTGTAGAGGGCGCCATCCGGGTTGAGCCCCGCCCGCTCGAGGTAGACTTCGTCCGCATCCTCCACGAAATCGGCCGTGCTGAAGAAGCTGCCGTTGAGTTGGACCCGCACGGTGTACGCGAAGTGCGCCGGCACGCCGGACAGGCGCATCACCTCGTAGGCGATCACGTGTCGCACCTTGGATTTGTCCGCCCAGTTGGTGAGGAGGTCGATGTCCGCCACCCGGGGGGACTCCGGGCTCCACTGAAAGCGCTGGGGACGGTTGAAGTCGATGTTGTAGCTCTTCTTGGGGAAGCCGGCCGAGGACTGCCCGTGCAGGGTGAACAGCACGTTGTCGTAGAACTCGCCCTCGTAGTAGACCGAGCCGCGCGCGCCGGTCGAGGTTCCCGCCCCCCCCAGGCTGGTGGTGAACCAGTGGAACACCGTCAGCCGGGACTGGATCCGCTCATCGGCAGCAACCGTGCCGTAGTATCGCGGGGAATCCTGGGGATCGCGGTAGGGTGGGTCGATGGTACCCGTGCCCTGGGCGTCCTCGGCGGCGAAACGCCAGCGGGTCATCAGGCCCGGCACGAACGCGTCCGCCGGGATCACGGCCGTCCAGACGCCGTCGCCCGCGGCGGCATCCCCCCCGCTCCCGTCGTCCTGCATCTCAAGCAGGTGTTCCCCGGCAAACATCTGCCGGTAGAAGAGCCGGACCCCGGCCACGGGAGCGTTTACCGGGGTCACTCTTGCGGTCAGGGTCAGCGGGCCGGTCACGGGTTGCGGCGGATTCGGTTCGATCACCTGGATCGCCGGCCCGGCTCGCAGCCCCGTGCCGTTGGGGGCGCCCGGGGTGGGGGTGGTGAAGAAAGTCCAGCCCGGAGGCGGCACGGCGGCCGAGATGCCGAAGGATTCGTCCTCGAATTGCGGCGGATAGGCCGGGGCGAAATCGCTGACCACGCTGAATCCGTCCGGGGCCACGAGCGCCAGATACTCCCCATCGGCCGCGAGTTTGAAGTCGGTATGCAGGGGCGCGGCAGGGTCGGTCCGGTCCTTTCCCGAGGCGAACACCACCAGGTATCCCCCCGGGGCCAGGGTGACCGGGGGAAAGGCCCATTTGCGGAGATTCGTGGCCTCATCCGTGAGGTAGTAGCCTGCCAGGGAAACCGCGGCACCGTCCGGATTGTGGATTTCCACCCAGTCCGAGTAGTCCCCGTCCTCGTCCCGCAGGGAGGAGTCGTTCGCCGCCATGAATTCGTTAATCACCGGCGCCCCGACCAGGGAGCCCGTCGAAATCGCCAGCAGCCACAGCAACAGCCCGCGACGGACCGCAGTTGGAGTGAGACAATGCACGCAGACCGCCTACCATCCATCGCTCTTGAAAGCAAGAACCGGCAGTTTGCCCTGGGATCATGGGAGGGTGACCCGGGCAGGAGGTTTGAGAATGGGATTGGCCGCCGAAGCCCGGGGCGGTATCTTGCAGCGCACGCGGGGCAGGGTTCGCTGGTGAACTCCCCCCTTGGTGCGAACGCAAACCCAGGCGAATCATGCAAACCTCAGCCAATCTTGACCGGTGCCTGACCTTCATCAACAGCCAGATGAGGACAGGCGGAAAGGACGAACACAGCGCCCAGCCGCGGCTGGCCATCACGTTTTCGCGGCAGACCGGTTGCGGCGCCTGGGAGATTGCCCCCCGGCTTGCCCGCATCCTGGAGGAGTCCGGACCAAAGGGGGATCACGCCTGGACGGTGTTCGATCGGGAGTTGGTGGAGAAGGTGCTCGAGGACCACAACCTGCCCGCCAAACTCGCGCAGTACATGCCGGAGGACAAGGTCTCCTATTTCTCCGATGCCGTGCAGGAGTTGCTGGGTTTGCACCCGCCCTCCTGGGATTTGGTGCGCAAGACCACGGACACCATCATGCGCCTGGCGGCGATTGGCCGGGTCATCCTGATCGGACGCGGCGCCAACGTCGTGACCGGCCGCCTCCGCCACACCCTGCACGTGCGGCTCGTCGGCTCCCTGGACGTTCGCATCAAGCGTCTGATGGGCCGCAAGGGGATGGATGAGAAGGAAGCCCGACGAACGATTGAACAGTCGGATCGCGGGCGCGAGCGGTACCTCAAGGAGTACTTCCGGGCGGACCTCGGCGATCCGTTGCTCTACGATCTGACGGTGAACACCGACCGCTTCACGAGCGACCAGAGCGCAGAGCTGATCGCCGTGGCGGCCTTGCAGCGGCTTGGTTGGCGCAAGGCCGGCTGAAGGGTCCGCCGGCTGGAGCAGTTCAATAAGCTCCGTAGCCGCGGACGTCAGTCCGCGCACTCGGCTTCCCGCTGGAGAGGAATGCGCCGACTGACGTCGGCGGCCACGGCTTTTCGGGAAATGCTTTAGGCACGCACGCCGAGCCCGAGGGTGCGGCAGTAGGTGAGACTCTTCTCGAGATCCTCGCGCTGATAGGCCTGTTGGGCCTCGCGACCCTGCGGGCGTACGGCTTCCAGCGGCCGTCCCTTGCGGGCCATCGCCAGGAACTTCGCGAAATCCTTCGCCAGCGCCTTCGGCCAGACGTTCCAGAAATCGGTCTGGAGGTAGGGGAACTCCACCGAGAAACCCGAGATGGTCTCGATTTGCACCGGAACCTGGGGGCAGAAGGCCGCAAACCGGGCGAAATAGGCCTTCCAATCCACCAGGCCCTCCCCCATCGCCGTCCAGGCCACCCGCGCCCCGTTGTCGGTCTCCCAGATCATGGAATCCCGCAGGCTGGTGCAGCAGACATAGGGCCCGAGGATTTCGAGCGACTCCTGCGGATCTTCCAGGGTCCAGGTGGCGTTGCCCGAATCCATGTTGACCCCGACATAGTCCCTGCCGGCCGCCTCGACCAGGGTGACGAGTTCCCGCGCCTGCATGTCGCCGGCGTGGTTCTCAATGGCGATCTTGATTCCCGCATCCACCGCGCGGGAGCGGCAGGCCTGGCACACCTTGATGGTGTCCGCGATGCGCGCCTCGATCCCGCCCTCGGTTTGACGGTCCTCCCGGGCGCCTTGGACGACCCGGATCACCGGGGAACCCAGGTCCGTTGCCATGCGAATTCCCAGGGCCAGGTGTTCCTCCGCCGTGCCCCACTTGTCCTTGAACGTGCGCGAGGTCGGGCAGATGCTCCAAGTCCCGAGGTAGAGTTCCAGTCCCTTGTCCGAGGCCATCCGGCGCAGGTCCCGCAGGTGCGCGCCATCGTGGCTTTCAAAGGCATCCAGGTCGCTGATGAACAGCGTGTCGAGCTTCAGGGAAGCGGCGTAGTCGATGAGTTGAGGTGCCTTCCAACCCATCCCGCGAACGGCGAAATTGTCCAGGCCCAGCTTCAGGCGGGGTGACGGTTCCGCGGCAACGGCGGTGACCTTGGGAAGGCCGGCGGCAAGGCCGGCACCGGCGAGCGCCAGGGTTCGGGCGAAATCGCGACGGGAGAGGCTGGGAACAACCGGTTTCATGCGCTGCATTTTCATGGTCATCAAACGACTTCGGAGACCCGCATCGGGGGATCGCGGAAGCGCGTCCTTGTAGCCCCGCCGCCGGGCGCGAGGCAAGCCGCGAGTGTGTGAGAACCCGGTCGTTCAAGGTCGCCTCAGGGTGACAAGGGCTCATGCTCATCCTACGGGCGCAAGCAACTCAACCAACCGGTTCCTCGCTCCTCCTTTCGTGTACTTCGTGTGTTTCGTGGTTGGACTGAATGGTTGCGGCTGAGCGCCGGCAAATCGCCTCCATGACCTCGCTGGTGCGCAGGGCGGTTTCGCCGGTGCTGGGGCAGGTGCCCCGCCCCTGCAACGTCGCGACCACCCGTTCAATCAAGGGTTGGGCGACCGGCTGCGGCGGGATGAGATCGAAGGACTCAACCCCGGCGGAGGTGTGCCATTCGACGGGGGTCGGCTCGAAACAGGCGAACCGGATCATCCCCCGGCGCCCGAGGATCTCGGTCCGGTCCAGTTGCGCCGTGGCGTCGGTGGTGAAACACCAGCTTCCGTGGCCCACCGCACCGTTTTCCAGGTCGAAGCGGGCGGTGACCAGATCGTCCGCCGGATACCATCCCGCCTGGTTCCCGGCCCAGCCGGTGGCGTTCCGGAGTGGGCCGAACCAGAAGTCCAGCAGGTCGAGTTGATGGGCCGCCATGTCGTGAAAGTAGCCGCCGCCCGCGATCTCCGGTCGAACGCGCCAGGGGAGGTCGTCCCGCCGCCGATCCTCAGGTCGCGGGGGCATCCACAAAGCGATCCGGACCAACCGCACCTCGCCGATCGCCCCGGCGTCCAGCAGTTCCTTCACCTTGAGAAAGCGCGCCTGGCAGCGGCGGTAGTACGCGACGAACAACGGCACCCCGTGCGCGGTGCAGGCGGCGATCATCCGCCGGCAATCCGCCACCGTGTGAGCCATCGGTTTCTCGACATACACCGGTTTGCCGGCGGCGGCGGCGAGGCAGGTGTAGTCCGCATGGGAGGACGGCGGGGTCGCAATGTAGACGGCATTGACCCCGGGATCACGGAGGAGTTCGCCGGCATCCGCATACCAGCGCGGCACCGCGTGGCGGGCGGCGTAGTCCTGCACCCTGGCGGCCGTCCGCGACATCACGGCAACCAGGCGCGACCCGGGAATGCGATTGAAGGCCGGGGCGCTCTTGATCTCGGTCACGTCCCCGCAACCGATCATGCCCCAGCCGATCGGCCGGGCGGGCGCGATCGGGGGCCCGTCGTTCGGTGATTCCGGGTTGCCGCTCATGGTGTTCAACTCCGTGCTGCGGACGGGAGCATACCGGGAACCGCGCGGTCGGCCATCCCCAAGCTTCGCTTCGGGGTCGCATTTTCGCGGAGCCTGGCGTATGCTGCGACATCGTTTCCTCTTTATGAACATCCTGTTCGTCAATCCGCGGACGCCGGACACGTTCTGGAGTTTCCGCCATGCCCTGCGGTTCGTGCTGAAGAAGGCGGCCATGCCGCCGCTGGGGTTGTTGACCGTCGCCGGCATGCTGCCGCGCGACTGGCATTTGCGGTTGGTGGATCTCAACGTGAAGCGCCTTGCCGATGGGGATATCCGGTGGGCGGATTATGTGTTCCTTGGCGCCATGCTGGTGCAACGGGAGTCCGCCCGGGAGGTGGCGCGGCGCTGTATTGCGCTGGGGCGTCCGGTCCTGGCCGGAGGGCCGCTGTTCACAACGAGTCACCAGGCCTTCCCGGAAATCCCGCACTTTGTGCTGGGGGAGGCGGAGGGCGTCATGGCGGAGGTCGTGGAGGATGTTCGGCGGGGTCGGCTGCGGCGCGTCTACGAAGCCACCCGGCGGCCGGACCTGGCGGAGACGCCGTCGCCCCGCTGGGACCTGATCAACCCGCGCCACTACGTGACCCTGACCGTGCAGTCCTCCCGGGGATGTCCCTACGACTGCGAGTTCTGCGACATCATCGTGATGAACGGGCGGGTGCCACGCACCAAATCGTGCGAGCAACTGGTGGGCGAGTTGGAGGCCCTGCGGCGGATCGGTTGGCGCGACATGGTGTTTATCGTGGACGACAATTTCATCGGCAACAAACGGCACACCCGGGCGCTGCTGCAGGCCATGATCGAATGGCGAGGCCGGACCGGCGCGCGAATGGGGTTTCTCACGGAAGCCTCCGTGGATCTGGCGGATGATCCCGAACTCTGCCGGTTGATGGTTGAGGCCGGGTTCAAGAAGGTCTTCGTGGGACTGGAGACCCCCTCGGTGGAGGCGTTGGTGGAGTGTCGCAAGGTGCAGAACAGCCGGCGGAACCTGGCCTCGGCGATCCAGACCTTGCAGGCCGCCGGCCTGGAGGTGATGGGCGGGTTCATCGTCGGGTTTGACAGTGACACGCAGGACATCTTCAAGCGGCAGTTTGAGTTCATCCAGAACTCCGGGGTGGTCACCGCGATGGTGGGGCTCCTCACGGCCCTGCCGCAGACGCGTCTCTGGCAACGATTGGAGCGTGAGGGCCGGTTGCTGGCCGGCAGCACCGGGGACAACACCGATGGCGTGTTGAACTTCGTTCCGAAGCTGGGTCGGGAGCAGTTGCAGGCGGGCTACCGGGAGTTGATCCGGAGGCTCTACGAACCCCGCACCTACTACCGGCGCATCCGGACCTTCCTGCAGAACCACCGCCCCCAGGGGCCGCGTCTCCGGCTGTCGCGGGCGGACCTGCTGGCGTGCGTCCGGTCGTTCTGGGTGCTGGGCGTGCGAAGTCGCGGTCAATGGCATTACTGGCGGCTCTTCTGGAGCACGTTGCTGAAGCGGCCGCGGCAGTTTCCGCAGGCCATCGAGCTGGCCATCCTCGGTTATCACTTCCGGCGCGTGGCCCAACGCGCTTGATCGAGACCTGTCGGGAGCGCTCCGATCCTCCGGCCGGGGATGTTGATGGGAGAATGGACATGATGCACATCGTCTCGATTGCCCTGATCGCGGGGATCGTCGCCAGCGGCGGCTTCGTCGTCTGGTTGTTCCGAAGGGAGCCGGACCGGGTGTTGTGCCTGGTGCTGCTGACCCTGGGGGCCTGCCTGCTCGCCTACGGACATCTGGAATGGGCCGCCCGCCACGAGAGTCCCGAGGTCAAGGAGGCCATGTTCATCCGCCACGTGATCGCCGGATGGGCGCTGACCGGAATGGGCTTTGTCGGTCTGATGGGTTGCAGACGGCGAACCGACGCCGGTGGGGAATGAGAATCACCGGGTCCGGTTTGACAGCCGTCGCCGGGATGCGTATGGATTGCCGCAGCAAGCCATGAATCAGCTCATCCCATCGAATGCCGGTCGGTGCCCGGGTTGCTGCCGCGCGCGGCGCGGTTTTACCTTGATCGAGTTGCTGGTGGTGATCGCCATCATTGCCATTCTGGCAGGAATGCTGCTCCCCGCCCTCGGCAAGGCCAAGGCCAAGGCCCAGGGCGTGGGCTGTCTCAACAACGGGCGGCAGCTGGGATTGGCCTGGCTGATGTATTCCGATGATTACGAAGGCCGGCTGGTGCCGAATGGCGACGGCACCGCGGACGGCTGGGTGGGTGGCTGGATCAGCGTGACGAGCGGGCCGGTGAACCTGAGCAACTGCACGAACATCAACCTGCTCAAACCGCCGCACGGAAAACTCTATCCGTACAACAACTCCATCGAGATCTACCGCTGCCCGGCCGATCGTTTCATGGTCACCATCAATGGTCAGAAGTTCCCCCGCACCCGCAGCATCTCGATGAACGGTTTCATGAACGGGAACAGCTGGCACACCGCCCTGGTGGACGCCGACTGGTGGACCTATCGCTCGCAGAGCGCGATCCTCCGGCCCTCGTCGCAATTCGTGTTCGTGGATGAACGCGAGGAGAGTCTCGATGACGGCTACCTGCTGACGCTGGTCGACCGCCCCCCCGAATGGGGCAACCTGCCCGCGATCTACCACAACGGGGCCAGCGGTCTGAGCTTTGCGGATGGCCATGCCGAAATCCACAAATGGGTGGATCCGGAAACCCTGGCGCCGGGAATCACCGGCATCCGGCGTGCCCCCAACGACACGACCTGGATGAACGACCGGGCGTCCACCGCGAAGTAGCCGGTCGCCCCCGGGAGCGCCGCCAGCCTTGTCCGCGGCTCGGGCGGGCGCGATTTGCGACGTGCCAGGAGTCGGCACGTTCCCGCTTGGCACCTTTCCGGCCTTTCCGCTAGCGTCGGTCCGCATGACACGCTTGGGCCGATTGATTCTGTGGGTGGGGCTGCTGCCGGCGGCCCTGGCCGTGGGCGCCCAGCAACCCGTCGAGCTCGAGGTTCGGGCGCGCAGTGACCAGGCGGAGTTCGAGTTCGACGAGGAGACCGGCGTGGCCCGCGATCCCGAGGGGATCATTGCGCGCTATGGCGATGCGGAGGTGTCGGCCCAGTCGATCCGGTTCAACCGCGAGTCCGCCGAAGTGGACGCCGAGGGAGCGGTGCATCTGCAGCGGGGGAAGGAGGTCTGGAGTGGGGAGCGGCTGCGGTACAACTTCGAGACCGGACAGATCGGTGCGGACAATTTCCGCGCCGGCATGGCGCCGTTTTTCGCCGCGGGGGAAGGGCTGGCCGGGAGCCTGACCAACGAGGTGCATTCCGCCACCAACTCGTTTGTGACCACCGATGACCGCGCCAATCCGGGGCACCGGATCAAGGCGAAGTCACTCACGATTGTCCCCGGCCAATACATCGAAGTCCGCGGCGCCACGTTCTACCTCGGCAAGGTTCCGGTGTTCTACGTGCCCAAGCTCCGTCGGCGGTTGGACGGGCTTTCCAGCAGTCTGACGTTCCTGCCGGGGTATCGCTCCCGCTACGGCCCCTACCTGCTCACGACCTACGCGCACGTCTTCAGCACGAACCTCAGCACGGCGGTGCATCTGGACTGGCGCCAGAAACGGGGCCTCGCCGGGGGGGTCGACCTGTTTCCCGACCTGGGCCGGGCCGGGAAGGGCGGTCTCCTGACCTACTACGCCTACGATGATCGGCCGGGAACGAACCTGCAGGGGAGGGCGATCTCGAACGAGCGCGGGCGGATCTGGTTCGAGCATTCCGCTTTCATCAACACCAACCTCTCCTTTCGGGCGGCGGTCAAACACCAGAGCGACGAGGCGTTTGTCCGCGACTTCTTCGAGGACGAATACCGCCGTGAAGGCCAGCCGAAGACGTTCGTCGAGGCCAGTCAGTTCTGGCCAAACCTGACGCTCAGCGTGATGGCCCGGCCGCGCGTCAACGAGTTCTACCAGGTGGTCGAACGTCTGCCGGACATCAGCCTCACCGCTCCCCCGCTGGAGATCGGGCGCTCCCCGCTTTACTTCCAGAGCGAAAGCTCGGTGGCCCACCTGCGCTTCCAATACGCCGGCGACACGAACCAGATGTTCTCCGCGCTGCGGGCCGACACGTTCAACCAGGTCACGCTGCCGCAGACGTACTTCGGTTGGCTGAACGTGACGCCGCGCGTGGGGGGGCGGTTCACGGAATACGTGGACGACCACGGCAGCCCGACGCCCGGCGCGGACCACTCCCGCTGGGTCTTCAACACCGGGGCGGAGGTCTCGACCCGATTTTCCCGGCTCTGGCCCGCCCATCGGAACCGCCTGTTCGACGTCGACGGTCTGCGCCACATCCTGGAGCCCTCCGTCAATTACGTCTTTGTCCCGGATCCCAGCACTCCGCCGACGGAACTGCCCCAGTTCGACTACCTTTCGCCCACCTACAAGCTGCTTCCCATCGAGTACCCCCAGTTCAACGCCATCGATGCGGTGGACAGCCAGAACGTCCTTCGCTTCGGCCTGCGCAACCGCTTTCAGACCAAACGCAACGGCGCGGTGGAGAACCTCGTTCACTGGGCCCTGCTCATGGACTGGCGGCTCGATCCCGCCCCCGGCCAGTCTGCCGTCAGTGATCTCTATTCCGACCTCGACTGGCGCATCCGGTCGTGGCTCGTATTGAACTCGGAACTCCGTTACGACTTCGACGACGGCCGGTTCAACCTTGCCGGCCACCTGCTGACCATCGAGCCGAATGACCGTTGGGGATTTGGATTTGGCCATCGTTATCTGCGCGAATGGCCCGGGGGCGGCCCGGATTCCGGCTACGATCTGCTGACTGCCAACCTGTACTTCAAACTGACCGAGAACTGGGCCTTCCGATTCTGGCATTACTACGACCTCGACCTGGGACATCTGCAGGAGCAGTACTACACGATCTACCGGGACTTCGGCAGCTGGACCGGTGCGGTGATCTTCCGCGTGCTGGAGGACATCTATGGCGAGCGCGACTATACGATCGGCGTGGGCTTCTCCCTGAAGAGCTTCCCGTCGCGGAGCCTCGGAACCGATCGGAACGTGCCCCGTTACCTGCTGGGCGGCTGAAACGCCTCAAAAAGGGGTTGCGCCGCCGGGGATGAACCCTTATGGATTCCCGGCTCGAAACGGGTCAAACAGGAGAAACTCAATTGGACAGCGAACTTTGCCTGAAAGCAGCGGAGAAGATTGGCAACCCCAACCTTCTGATCAACCTGGTCTCCCGCCGGGTGCGGCAGCTCAACTCCGGTGGCGGTGGCGCCAGCCGGCCGTTGGTTGAATGGACCGCCACCCTGGGGGCGGCCGACGTCACACTCCGGGAAATCCTCGAGGACAAGATCACCTTCGAGTTCGACGAACCGCTCGAAGACCCCGCCAGCCCGGCGAAGGGCGGTCGCAAGAAGCGCAAGTCCACCTAGCGGATGTCAGCCGCAGCCTGAATCGGCCGGGGGGACTCCCTTCCGGCCGTGTTCCTTTCCATGTCGGAAATCGTCAGCAACCGGAAGGCCCGACGGGATTACCACATCCTCGAGACCTTCGAGGCGGGGGTCGTCCTCAAGGGTTCCGAGGTCAAGTCCCTGCGCGCCGGACTCGGCCAGCTCGGCGACGCCTTCGCGCTCATCCAGGACGGCCAGGTATTCCTCCACAACGCCCACATCGAGGAATACGACAAGGCCAACCGGCTCAATCACAACCCCAAGTCCGTCCGCAAGTTGCTCCTCAAGAAGGCCGAGATCCGGCGCCTCGCCGCCCAGGCCGAGATCAAGGGGCACACTCTCGTTCCGCTCGACTTTCACTGGCGGAACAACCGCGTGAAGCTCTCGCTTGGCGTCGGTCGGGGTAAACAGGAGTTCGACAAGCGCGACCACATCCGCGAGCGGGAGTCCGATCGGGAACTCCGCCGCGTCACCATGCACCGCATGAAACGCGGGTAGCCGCCGCCGGAACCCCGTGGTGGCGGATTGGCATCCGCCGGCTGGGGCTGAGGCATTCTGAGCGGGGGGGGTGATTCCGCTTGTCCGGGGGCGACCCGGCTCCGCAGACTTCCCGACACATGGCGCGGCTCATCAGTCTGTTTGGAATCCTGGTGTTTCTCGGAGTGGCGTGGGTGCTCTCCCGGCATCGTTCGCGGTTTCCGTGGCGCACGGTGGCCTGGGGGTTGGGCCTGCAGGTGGCCTTCGGCCTGTTGATCCTCCGGACCGGGTTTGGCCGGGACTGCTTTGCGTTCGCCAACGATGCGGTGAACCGCCTGATCGCCTGCGCCATGGACGGGGCGAAAATGGTGTTTGGCTCGCTCGCGGATCGGGAATTTCTGGCCGACCAGTGGGGGCCGTCCCACGCCTCGATTCTGCTGATCACCGTCACCGCCACCATCATCCTGGTCTCCTCGCTCTCCTCCCTCTTCTATCATTGGGGGATATTGCAGCGGTTCGTCCGGGGGGCGGCCTGGTTGATGCAGCGGGCGATGCGCACCAGCGGCAGCGAGAGCCTCGCCGCGGCCGCCAACGTCTTCGCCGGCATGACCGAGGCTCCGCTCATCGTGAAGCCCTATCTGAAAGGCATGACCGAGAGCGAGTTGCTGGCCCTGATGACCGGCGGCATGGCGACCATCGCCGGCGGAGTTCTGGCCGTTTACGTGAGCTTCGGACTCAGTGCGGGACACCTGCTCACCGCGAGCGTGATGAGCGCCCCCGCCGCACTCATGGTCGCCAAGATCATGCTGCCGGAAACGCAGACCAGCGAAACCGCCGCGGGAGCGGTGGTGGTCAAGGAACGGGAAGCCACCAACGCGATCGACGCCCTGTGCCGGGGTGCCGGCGACGGGGTGATGCTGGCGTTGAACGTGATGGGGATGCTGATCGCGTTTGTGGCGGTGGTTGCTCTGGCGAACTTCCTGCTGACCGGTTCCCAGGCCTGGCTGTTCGGTTGGCTGGGCTGGGAGGTCACCCCGGTCAGCCTGCAACGGATCTTCGGCTGGTTGAACGCACCCGTAGCCTGGCTCATCGGAGTGCCCTGGACGGACTGTTCCGTGGTCGGCCAGGTGTTGGGTGAACGCATCGTGCTGAACGAGTGGATCGGCTACAGTTCCCTGGCGGGCTTTCAGAAGGCGGGGACCCTCGATCCCCGCAGTGTCACCCTGGCCACCTACGCCCTCTGCGGCTTCGCCAATTTCGGCAGCATCGCCATCCAGATCGGTGGCATTGGCCCCCTGGCGCCGGAACGCCGGAGTGACCTCGCCCGCCTGGGGCTGCGGGCCATGGTCGCCGGCCTGCTGGCCTGTTATCTCACCGCCTCCCTCGTGGGACTCCTCGGACAATGGGACTGATTCGTTGACCGAGCGTGGGCGCAAGCCTCAGTGAAGCAGGGAAAGTGGAGCGGGGACGGCCCGTCCCCGGAGTGTGGCGTCCACGTCATCCCACCACGGCGACGGGCCGTCGCCGCTCCGCCGGGCAAGCCTGAGACGTTACGCGCGGGCTCAACGTCCGCTTGCCTCGGGGCCTCGTTCAGGCAAGCTCCCCGCGTTGCGCGTCCGATTTCCCAGATTGCGGTTCGATCGGTGGAGTGCCTTTGCGGTGCTGACCGGATTGGTTTGGGCAATGGCTTTCCACCCGGTGGCGGCCGCTGTCCTTGGCTGGATTGCCCCGGGGATGCTGTTGATCCCCGGGATGGTCGCGCGGATGAGCCCGGCGCGGATCTTCCGACTCGGCTACCTCGCCGGCTTGGTGCACCACCTGGCGGCCCTGGTCTGGCTGCTCTGGAATCCGTTCCCCGCCGGTGCGTTCGCCGGCTGGTTCGCCCTCAGCGCCTACCTCGCCCTCTATCCGGCAACCTGGGCCTGGCTCTGTGAACGTCTCGCCGTAGCCGCCGACGTCAGTCGGCGCAAATCCCCGCCCGAACCGCCAATCGCCTCCGCCGCCCCCAACCGCTCCCGGGAATCTTGCGCGGACTGTACGTCCGCGGCTACGGCGTCGTGGCCCCTTCGCGCGCTTTGGGGTTTCGGTTGCGCGGCGCTGTGGGTCGGGTTTGAGATGCTGCGGGCGCGGTTGTTCACCGGGTTTCCGTGGAATCCGCTCGGGTCATCGCAGGTTGAGAATCTGCCGCTGATCCAGTTCACCGCTTTCACGGGCGTCTACGGGGTCTCTTTCCTGTTGGTCTGGACTTCCGCGAGCGGCCTGCTGGCGGGCCTGCGTTTCCGGGCGGCACTGGTCGAATCCGGTTCCCTCCCAGGAGGCCGGGCCGGGAGCCGGCACCCATCGCGGCGGGGAAGGGGAAGCCTCGTCGGCACCGGCCTCAGCCGGCTGCTGCCCGACCTGTTCCTGCCGGCATTGGCGGTGGCGGGAGTGCTTGCATACGGCGGATCCCGGCTGCTGAGCCCTGAAGAACCGGCGGGGCGGGGCATGCTCAGGGTCGCCCTGGTCCAACCGGCGATTCCCCAGCGCCTCATCTTCGACCCCGCCGAATCCTCCCGGCGATTCGAGGATCTGCTCGCCCTCACCGACCGTGCCCTGGCGACGCATCCGGACCTGCTCGTCTGGCCGGAAGCCGCCCTCCCTTCGCTCTCCGAGGACGATTATCGGCGGCTTTACGACCGGGTTCACACCGGCGGAGCCTGGATGGTGTTCGGGGCGGACGACACGGCTCCAAACCCGGACGCTACCGGTGGCTACGACTGGTTCAATGCCGCCTTTCTGTTGGATCCGACGGGGACGTTGCAGGCCAGCTATCGGAAGCAGCAACTGGTCATCTTCGGGGAATACGTCCCGCTGGCGCGTTGGTTGCCGTGGTTGGAACGGCTCACCCCTGTCAGTTCCAGCTTTGCCCGCGGTTCCGGACCGGCGGCGTTCCGCCTCTCCGATCCGCCCGCCTCCTGTGCGCCGCTGATCTGCTACGAGGACGTCTTTCCGCGCGTGGCCCGCCGGGCCGTGGCGGCCGACACCGACTTCCTCCTGAACCTGACCAACGACGCCTGGTTTGGGGAAACCGCGGAGCACTGGCAGCACCTCGCGTGTGCCACCTTCCGCGCGGTGGAGAACGGGGTCCCCCTGGTGCGCTGCGCGAACAACGGCATCTCCGGCTGGGTGACCCCTCGGGGGGCCTGGAGGGAGCTTGGATTTGGCCCGGGAACCCGCGTCTATGACCGGGGCTTCAAGACCGTCGAAATCCCCCTGCGCCTCCCCGGTCGGGCCCCCACCTTCTACACCCGCCACGGCGACCTCTTCGGCTGGCTTTGCTCCGCACTGGGAGGCGTATTCGCCGCGCTGACGTTCTGGCCGCGCCCCCGGTAGCCGCCGACGTCCAGTCGGCGCAAATCCCTCCGCCCACGACCCCGAAGCCCCCTCCATCGCCTCCGAGAAGAAATGCGCGGACTGTACGTCCGCGGCTACGCCGGTAGCCCGTAGCCGCCGACGTCCAGTCGGCGCAAATCCCTCACCTCGCGACCCCGCAAAACTCCTCAAACCGCGGAAAACCCACCCGCTGCCGGCGTCGATTTCAGCCATTTGCGCCGCCATCCCGGTGTTTCCGGGGAGAATGCGCGGGTGGTACGCACGCAACCGCACCGTCGATAGATTCCCGACCGGTCAGGAATACCGAACAACCGAGGCTGCAGCTCCTTGGGGCGCCAACCCCGGCTTTTCGGTTGGGCCCAGGCAGGGATTGAACCGCGCTGGACGCCTTCAATCGTGGCAATAGCGAGACTTATGCATTTACCACTGCGTAAACACCGTCTCCACCTGAAGACAGACCGCGTGTGAGGCGGAATCCAACATTCGTATGAGACGGCAAACAACTCGGCTACAAGAGGCTGAATCGCACGTTATAAAGGGACTTCAAGGTGCTCTATTGTTGTGGGTATCATAGGTCACTGCTTGTTATTGGTCATATAATTGAAGCGAAAAAAGGGGTTGACTTGGTAAGCAGAACTTCTCAAAGTGGCGCCCGGTTCCTAACCGTGTCTGCTGGATTGGCCGGCTGGGGTTTGCCGGGCGCGTGTTCGGACACGGATCACTGGCCAATCCAGCAGCAAACCAAAGAAACCTCAGAACAAACAAAACAATGCAACTTAAGAACAACACTCCGAAACGGACGAGCGGCTTCACGCTCGTTGAGATGATTGGCGTTCTGGCCATCATCGCGATCCTGACCGCGTTGCTCATCCCGAAGATTTTCCAGGTGATCAACGACGCCAAGATCAGCAACGCCCTCGTCACCTACAATTCGGTGAAGGCCGCCTCGGCCGCCCACTACGGAAAATGGGGTGGGTTCCGGGAGGCGGATGGCACGGCTATTGGCTCTTATCCCGATGAAGACTGGGACGCTGTCTTGGTTAGTGGCGGATATCTTGAGACTCCGTTCACCGTGAAGATTGGCAATGGCAACCAAGGTTCCACTGCCAACCCGGCTGGAGCCCGCCTACGCGTACTGAACATTTCCTCGCTTACGACGGACTCCGATGTGGCGGCCGACGACACAGGTGCCTATCGGCTTTCCGCCGTCAGTCCTACCAACTCCACCACGAAGATCGATGTGACCGGCAGCTTTCTGGTTGAAGCGGTGGTTCCTGGGGTCAGTTTGGAGGATGCCCGCGAATTGAATCGTCGGGTTGATGGCGCTGCCGAGGGATTGGGAGAACAGACTTGGAACGGAACAACCTCGACCAATGTTGCCGATTATACTGGCCGCGTGAAGTACGATGCCACATCTGCCAACGGCGAAGTGACGGTGCTGATGTACGTGGCTCACCGATAGTCCGGCAAGGCCGTCTAGTGGCAAGGGTCCTTGGTGGTTGAACCACGGGGGAGGAGGGTTGATCCCTTTCTCCCCTTCTTCGCTTCTGAAGCGCATCACCCACCCGCTGTTTGAGTCAGTTGCTGACAACCGAGGTTTGTGTCATTCCAGCCTGCAATTGTCGGATTTGGAGTGAGCCCGGTTTCGTCGGATCGGCTCTGGGCTCTGGGAGGAGTGTCTCGGTCCCTTGGTTGAGTCCACCGCCGGAGAGGGGGAACCGCTTGTAATCGGTGTAGTGCAGGAGGCGGCTGCACACGGGCTCGATCTCTCAGCATTGCTCGACTTCTCGACCTTAGGTCTTGCTAGGCACTTGCTGGGAGTGCTACACTTCGGTTGCCATTAAAGAACACGCGGAAGTGCGGGAGCGGGGCAGGGGCGGGTCCCGGCAGGCGCCTCCGCAAAGCCTTAAGAACATTGTTGCCATGAACGTACGTGTAAGATCGTCGCGCCCCGAACGACGTATTGTGCACCGCGAAGCGGCCTACTCCCTGATCGAGATCATCGGGGTTATTTCGATCATCGCCATTCTGCTGACGCTGCTGGTTCCCCGCATCTACGGCGTCATCAACGACGCCAGAATCGCCCAAACCGCCATGAGCTATCGCTCCATGGTGGCTGGCGCCACAGGACACTACTCCAAATGGCAGGCGTTTCGCAAGGTGGACGGGGCCACTTACGCCGCCGGGGATTATCCGGTGGAGGACTACGATTGGGTTCTCTTCGATGGAGGGTATCTGGAGGAGCCGTTCATTCTGCCCATCGGGAACGGCCTCGTGGGGGACGATGGTGAGGAGGGCATGGATGCCGCCACGGACGGGACGCGGTTGCGGTTGTTGAACATCTCGGGGCTAAAGGCGGGTGACGAAGTTACGGCCGGCGATGATGATGTCAGCGGTACCTACCGGCTGCAGCCGACCGGCTTTACTCCGGCGGGCAGGACGGCTTCCGCGAACGAGACGGCCGGAGTGGATGCCATCGGGAGTTATCTCGTTGAAGCGGTCATTCCGGGCGTGTTTATCGAGGATGCCCGGGAACTCAACGCGCGAATCGACGGAAACAACCCGGCGTTGGCCGCCCAGGACTGGGGCGACGGGGCGGGCAACTACACGACCGCCGATTATACCGGCAAGGTGAAGTGGAAGCAGGGGGAGGGCGGTACCGTCACCGTCTTCCTGTATATTGCGCACCGCTGACCCGTAGCCGCCGACATCAGTCGGCGCAAATCTCCCCTGGTGCGCTGAAGGCAGGACCTGCCCAGCCTTCCCCGAAAAACCCACCCGCCGCCCGGCGCCGATTGCGGACGCCCGGGGCCTGTTCGCAAACCCGGTTTGGGCTGGCGGAAGAGAAGTGCGCGGACTGACGTCCGCGGCTACCGGCGTAGCCGCCGACATCAGTCGGCGCAAATCTCCCCTGGCGCGCTGAAAGCAGGACCTGCCCAGCCGTCCCCGAAAACCCCACCCGCCGCCCGGCGCCGATTGCGGACGCCCGGGGCCTGTTCGCAAACCCGGTTTGAGCTGGCGGAAGAGAAGTGCGCGGACTGACGTCCGCGGGCTGGCGTAGCCGCCGACATCAGTCGGCGCAAATCTCCCCTGGCGCGCTGAAAGCAGGACCTGCCCAGCCGTCCCCGAAAACCCCACCCGCCGCCCGGCGCCGATTGCAGACGCCCGGGGCCTGTTCGCAAACCCGGTTTGAGCTGGCGGAAGAAGTGCGCGGACTGACGTCCGCGGCTACCGGCGTAGCCGCCGACATCAGTCGGCGCAAATCTCCCCTGGCGCGCTGAAAGCAGGACCTGCCCGGCGGTCCCCGAAAACCCCACCCGCCGCCCGGCGCCGATTGCAGTCGCCCGGGGCCTGTTCGCAAACCCGGGTTGGGCTGGCGGAGGAGAAGTGCGCGGACTGACGTCCGCGGCTACCGGCGTAGCCGCCGACATCAGTCGGCGCAAATCTCCCCAGGCGTGCTGAAGGCAGAACTTGCCCAGCCGTCCCCGAAAACCCCACCCGCCGCCCGGCGCCGACTACAGACGCCCGGGGCCTGTTCGCAAACCCGGCTCGGGCCGGCGGAAGAGAAGTGCGCGGACTGACGTCCGCGGCTACCGGCGTAGCCGCCGACATCAGTCGGCGCAAATCTCCCGGGCGCGCTGAACGCAGAACCTGCCCGGCCGTCCCCGAAAACCCCACCCGCCGCCCGGCGCCGATTGCAGTCGCCCGGGGCCTGTTCGCAAACCCGGTTTGGGCTGGCGGAAGAAGAGCGCGGACTGACGTCCGCGGCTACTGGCGTAGCCGCCGACATCAGTCGGCGCAAACTTCCCCAGGCGCGCTGAAAGCAGGACCTGCCCGGCGGTCCCCGGAGACTCCAGCCGCCGCCCGGCGCCGATTGCGGACGCCCGGGGCCTGTTCGCAAACCCGGCTCGGGCTGGCAGTGCGCGGACTGACGTCCGCGGCCTGGGGTAGCCGCCGACATCAGTCGGCGCAAATCTCCCCGGGCGCGCTGAAAGCAGGACATGCCCGGCGGTCCCCGGAGACCCCACCCGCCGCCCTGCGCCGATTGCGGTCGCCCGGGGCCTGTTCGCAAACCCGGGTTGGGCTGGCGGAAGAGAAGTGCGCGGACTGACGTCCGCGGCTACCGGCGTAGCCGCCGACATCAGTCGGCGCAAATCTCCCCTGGCGCGCTGAAAGCAGGACCTGCCCGGCGGTCCCCGGAGACTCCAGCCGCCGCCCGGCGCCGATTGCGGACGCCCGGGGCCTGTTTGCAAACCCGGGTTGGGTTGGCGGAAGAGAAGTGCGCGGACTGACGTCCGCGGCTACGGGTGGCGAGACTTCCCTACCGGTTCCATGCAGCGTGGCGGTAGTTTGCGTTTCTCCAGGCCCGGCTCTCGCATTTCGGCATACCACTTCCAGAATCTCGGCCAGAATGCCGCTTCGAGCGGATCGGCCCGTGGGTAGCCCAGGACGATTGCCCCGAGAAACGGCCAGTCGTTCGGGTCCGTTACCAGGCCCGCCCGGACGGGATTCAGGAGCACGTAATCCGTGCAGGCGAGCGTGAACCGCTGGCGTTGCCGTTCGCGAGGCGACAACACGTGGTCGTAGGGTTGGTGCTGGAACCGGGCGGGGGCCAGGTGGCGGCCGAGTTGTGCGCGCAGGAACTTCATTCCGTTTCGCTGATCCGTTGTGTGGCGCAGTCCCATCCAGACCAGATGAAGGTGATCCGGCATGAGGCAGTAGGCGGGACAGAGGAGTCCGGCACGCCCTGCGGCATGGAGCATGATCTCGCGAAAAGCAGTATGGAACCGCTGGTCCAGCCAGCCGCGTGCTCGATGTGCGACCGGCAAAGTCCAGAAGACGACGGCATCCCCCTGGTAGAACACCCGTTGCAGCCGGGGCAGATAATGACCGAAAGCGGATCTCGGTTTGGGATCGGGTTTGGGTTGTCGAGCTGGCGACTCCGGAGGAAATGGCTCGGGTTTCATGGCCGGGAGAGTAGATCAGGAAGAGGGTGATAGCTAGTCAAAAGAAGGTGAATATAGGAAGTGCGCGGACTGACGTCCGCGGCTACCGGCGTAGCCGCCGACATCAGTCGGCGCAAATTTCCCCAGGCGCGCTGAAAGCAGGACCTGCCCAGGCGTCCCCGAAAACCCCACCCGCCGCCCGGCGCCGATTGCGGACGCCCGGGGCCTGTTCGCAAACCCGGTTTGGGCTGGCGGAGGAGAAGTGCGCGGACTGACGTCCGCGGCTACCGGCGTAGCCGCCGACATCAGTCGGCGCAAATTTCCCCAGGCGCGCTGAAAGCAGGACATGCCCGGCGGTCTCCGGAGACTCCACCCGCCGCCCGGCGCCGATTGCAGTCGCCCGGGGCCTGTTCGCAAACCCGGGTTGGGCTGGCGGAAGAGAAGTGCGCGGACTGACGTCCGCGGCTACCGGCGTAGCCGCCGACATCAGTCGGCGCAAACTTCCCCCAGGCGCGCTGAAAGCAGGACATGCCCTGCGGTCTCCGGAGACTCCACCCGCCGCCCGGCGCCGACGATGCAGCGAGATGGCGGATGACATGGCTTGATTGAAGCCGTGATAGGCCTTCGGCCCGGGTGGTCAAGTGGTTCCGCTGTTGCCGGACAATCAGCCTCGACCGCGAGGGGCGTTTTGGGGATGCTGGTCGCCATGCGAAACCACACCAGCAGCTTCAGCTTGTTTCACGGTGGATGCCGGGTGCTGCGGCCCGGGGCCGTCCTCCTGGCGTTGTCGTCGGTGATCCTGGCCGGCCTGCCGATGGGGGCGGCGGATGACGAGCACGGCCTGCCCGTGTGGCAGGACCCGGCGGTGCAGGGGATCGGGCGGGAACCCCGCCACGCCAGCTTTCTCCGTTTCCCCAACGCCGACCTCGCCCGGGCCAACGCCGACGCCACGAAGCCGCTGTTGGATCGGCGGGCGGCTTCGCCATGGTATCAATCCCTGAACGGCGACTGGCGGTTTCACTGGTCATCCAGTGTGCCGGACCGGCCGGCGGAGTTCTTTCAGCCCGACTTCGACGTGAGCGGTTGGAAGACCATTCCGGTCCCTTCTTGCTGGCAGTTGGAGGGGTATGACATCCCCATTTACGTGAACTACATGAGCCCGGACTCCAAGTGTCCCTGGGGCAGGATGGATCCCCCGCACATTCCGCCCGAGAAGAACCCCGTGGGTTCCTATCGCCGCACCTTTACGGTGCCGGCGGACTGGTCAGGGCGCCGGGTGCTGATTCACTTCGACGGCGTGGAGTCGGCGTACTTCGTGTGGGTGAACGGTACCCTGGCCGGCTTCGCGAAGGACGCCCGGACACCGGGGGAATTCGACCTCACAAAGCTGCTGGTCCCGGGGGAGAACGTTCTGGCGGTGGAGGTCTATCGATATTCGGACGCCTCGTACCTGGAGGACCAGGACAAGTGGCGGCTGAACGGCATCTTCCGCGATGTCTACCTGACGGCGCAGTCACCGTGTCGGGTGCGGGACATCTTCGTCACGCCGGACTTGGATTCGACAGGGAAGCGGGGCCGGCTGCGGGTTGAGATCGAGGTGGCGAACAGCGGGGCGGAAGTCGTGGAGGGAGCGAAAGTGGCCGCGGTACTGGAGGATGCGGACGGGAACGCTCTTGTGCCCGGTCCGATGGAGGCGCTGCTGCATGTGGCGACGGACGGCAAGATGCTGGCCACCCTGGCCACCACGGTGCCGGCGGTGGAACCGTGGTCCGCCGAGAACCCCCGACTCTACCGGTTGTTGCTGACGCTGAGGGATCCGGCGGGCGAAGTCATCGAGGTGATCCCCTGGCAGGTGGGGTTCCGGTCGTCCCGGGTGGCGGACGGGCAGCTTTTGGTGAACGATCGGCCCATCTACATCAAGGGCGTCAACCGTCACGAGATGGATCCGGACCGGGGCTACAGCGTGTCGCGCGAGATGATGATCCGGGACATCCGCCTGATGAAACAGCACAACATCAACGCCGTGCGCACCTCCCACTATCCGGACACTCCGGAGTGGTACGACCTCTGTGATCTTTACGGCATCTACCTGATTGACGAGGCGAACATCGAGAGTCACGGCATCGGCTACGATGCTTCCCGCACCCTCGCCGGCAAGTCGGAATGGGAGGCGGCCCACCTGGATCGCACGATGAACATGGTGGAACGCGACAAGAACCACGCGGCCGTCGTGATCTGGTCCCTGGGCAACGAGGCGGGGGACGGTCCGAACTTCGTGGCCACATCCGCGTGGATCAAGTCGCGCGACTCGAGCCGACCCGTCCATTACGAGCGCGCCGGTCTGGCCCGGCACACGGACATCTACTGTCCCATGTACGCCACCCCGGACCAGATGGAGCGCTACGCGCGGCGAAACCCGGATCGCCCCCTGATCCTCTGCGAATACGCCCACGCCATGGGGAACAGCGTCGGCAATCTCACGGATTACTGGGAGGTCATCGAGCGATACCCTGTCCTGCAGGGCGGCTTCATCTGGGACTGGGTGGATCAATGCCTCCGGGCGCGGGACGATGACGGCCGCGAATTCTGGGCCTACGGAGGCGACTACGGTCCTCCGGGCACGCCTTCCGATGGCAACTTTCTGGCGAACGGCGTGGTCGCGCCGGATCGCACGCCGCACCCGTCCCTGACCGAAGTGGCGAAGGTCTACCAGTACATCAAGATCGACCCCGTGGATTTGGTGGAGGGTCGGGTCCGGGTGCGGAACGCCTATGCGTTCAGCGATCTGGCGGACTTCACGGTGTCTTACGAAATTGCGGCGGAGGGGGTTGTGATCAAGCGTGGGACCCTGCCTGTGCTCGACCTGGAGCCCGGCGCGGAGGCCGAGATTCAGATCCCGGTGCGGGAGGTTGTGCGCGTTCCGGGCGTCGAGCATTTCCTGACCGTCCGGTTTGCGCTGGCGGACGATGCGTTGTGGGCGCCGCGGGGCCACATCGTGGCCTGGGAGCAGTTCGCGCTCCCGACTGTGGCAACCGCCGCCACGCCTGTCGCGGTGGCGGGCGACGCGTTGAAGGCGGAGCGCGACGACAACCGGATCGTGGTAACCGGGGCCGGGTTCAGCGTGGCGTTGAGCCTGAAGACCGGGGCCTTGGAATCCTTCCGCGTGCAGGGCGACGAAATGCTCGCGGCCCCGCTGGTTCCCAACTTCTGGCGGGCCCAGACGGACAACGACAGTGCCAGTCGTGACATGATGCTGCACGATCTCGGGGTATGGAAGGAGGCTGCCGCCGGCCGGGTGGTGGGCCACACCGCGCTGACCCAGTCGCAACCGGACCGGATCGAGGTGAGGTGTGAGGGTTCGCTTCTGGACGGCAAGGTGCCCTGGACCCAGACCTGTGTGATTCAGGGAGACGGGACGGTGGGCGTGCGGATGCGGATCGAGCCGGGCTCGGGGCTGCCTGAGATTCCGCGGGTGGGGATGCAACTGGCCTTGCCGGCGCGGTACGACCAGGTCACGTGGTACGGCCGGGGCGCGGACGAGAACTACCTCGACCGTCACGCCGGGACGCCGGTGGGACGCTATTCGCGGTCGGTGGAGGAAATGATCCACAACTACATGCGCCCGCAGGAAAACGGAAACCGTACCGACGTTCGTTGGATCGTGTGTGCGGACCGTGCGGGGCGGGGCTTGATGGCGGTGGGGGACGAGCACCTGCTGTCGACGAGTGTCTGGCCGTTCACGCAGGAGGACCTGGCGACGGCGAAGCACACCCATGAGCTGCCGCGGCGGGGCTTTGTCACCTGGAATCTGGACCATCTCCAGCGGGGCCTGGGAAGCATCAACAGCTGGGGGGCCAAGCCTCTGCCAAAATACCGGCTCACAGCGCCGGAATACGATTACTCGTTCACGCTCCTGCCGGTGGAAGGTTCCCCTGACGAATGGGCGGCTCGGGCGCGCAAATTGCGCGGGCGTCAATAGGCGCAACGGATGTCAGGGGCCCGGTTTACGACGACCGCATCGATGATCGGCGCGCCGCCATGGTGAGGATTGCCGGGGAACGGCGAGATGGTCTTTGCCTTGGCCCCTGCAGTCGGGGCATGCTGTCGCGCATGCAAAACCTGGCTGCCAGCATCGACCATACCCTTTTGCGTCCGGACGCCCTGCGCGCGGACATCGAGCGGCTGTGCGAGGAGGCCCTGCAGCACCGGTTTGCTTCGGTCTGCGTCAATGGCTGCTGGGTCGAGGTGGCCCGGCATTGTCTCGAGGACAGCCCGGTCCGGGTGGCGACGGTTGTGGGATTCCCGCTGGGGGCGATGGAGACCGACGCCAAACGCTACGAAACCGAGGTGGCGGTGGATTGCGGCGCGCAGGAGATCGACATGGTGCTGAACGTGGCCTGGCTGAAGGCCGGTGAAGACCGCCGGCTGTGGCGCGAACTGCGGGATGTGGTTGAGGCGGCGCAGGACCGGCCGGTCAAGGTGATCATTGAGACCTGCCTGTTGACCGACGAGGAGAAGCGCCGGGTGTGTCCGGTGATCAAGGAGGCGGGCGCGAAATACGTGAAGACCTCGACCGGTTTCGGCAAGGGCGGGGCCACCGAGGCGGATGTGCGGCTGCTGCGGGAATGCGTTGGGCCGGAATTCGGCGTGAAGGCGGCCGGGGGAATTCGGGATCTGGCCACGGCGCGGATCCTGTTGGAAGCCGGCGCCACGCGCCTGGGGACTTCCAGTGGAGTGAAGATTGTTGCCGAGCTGAGCGAGGGCGGGTGAGGATCGGCGGTCGGGGGGCATTTCCGAACTCTCGTGATCTGCGGCACTTGCGCGCCACGGTTTTCGGTAGCAGGGCCTCGAATATGAGGTTTGCAGCTGGTCTGGAAAATGCTAATAGCGACGCAAGCAGACTGTGTGGGGGCCGGCGGCCGCAACGCAGTTTTGCGGCGATTCTGAGAAAAGCGCATGAAACGAGTTCGTCTTGGATGGTTTGGTGCAGGTGGCGTGGCGGGTATGCTGCTGCTGGCGTGGTTCATTCTCCCTCTCGGGCACAACCCGGTGGAACCGACCGGGCCAGTCGCCGTGACGGCGGGAACCGGCGGTTCCCGTGCCGGGACGCAGCCGTCGTTGATCTCTTCAGAACTCATTCATCCGCAGGCGCATCAACATGCGGATGGGATGCATCCTGACGAGGATTCCCCGTCGGCAACGGTCTCTCCCGCACCGTCTGCTTCACCCATCATGCGCTTTGCGGACTGGGTGGAAGCCTATCTCGCCAGCCCGGAGTCCGCCCGGCAGGCCATGTTGGCGGACGGCCGTTCATGGGCCCGGGCCCGGCAGGCCGTGCTCGAGGCCGAGATCCGATCCAATCCTCGTCTGGCGCTGGAGCACGCCGTGCCCTGGGTGTGGCGGCAGCAATTGCCCCCGGAAATCACCATGTTCTTCGAGGAGGCCGTGCAAGGACGGGGTCGGCTTGATGTGTACTGGGCCTCGCCTTTGCCCGGGCCCGAAGCGGCGGACCTCCACTGTGGCAAGGTGGCCTACCTGACCATGGGGGAGAGGGTCTGGCGCGCCTACCTTTACGGGCGGCGACGCACGCAGATGAGTCAGGAGGAGGTTGCCTTTCATGGCATCGCGGTCGGAAACGCGCTGGCCCTGGACGAGAAGCCGCTGCGTCCGCTGACGCCCGAGGAGGCGCTGGTCACGCAGTCATTGAGCGACGCCGGTCGCTCCCCGGTTTGCGCGGCTTGCGGGGAACCGGTGGGATCGGACGGTGTCCTCGCCCAACTGGGGGACGAGTTCGTTTGGTTCTGCAACAAATCGCACCTCAACGAGGTCAACCGCGGATTGATGGCGGCGGAAGCGGAGCCTTCCGGGGACACGATTGGTTCGACCCCGCCTCCCCAGTATGCGAACTGGACGCTTGGGACGAAGCGGGTCCTCTATTTGCGGGTGGTTTTCCGGGACGACATCCTGGAGCCCATCACGGCTTCCGAGGCGATGGAGGCGATGAAGCAGGTGAACGACTTCTACGCCGAGGCGTCGGGAGGAAAGACGGAGCTGGTCACGACGGTGTCCTCGACGCTGACGCTGCCTCATCCCAATGAATTCTACGGCATCGCGGGCCCGGGGGCCTTGCTGGGGGATGCCCAGGTCCAGGCCCTGGCTGCGGGCTACGCCGCGGATGAATACGACCTTCTGCTCATTCGCCATCCGAACGTGGATGCCTTTACCTGGGCCGGGTTGGGAGGCGGCGGGGTGGCCTGGCTGCAGACCAGCAACGTGGGGGTGGCCGTGCATGAGATCGGGCATAACTATGGCCTGCCTCACGCCAACTTCTGGGAGACGCGGCGCAACTTTCCGGACGGCTTCCCACTCCGCAACCAGAACAACTATCCGTTTGACACGAGCAGCCTGGTGGGTCGGGATTCGATCATCGGGGCCGGGGATGACATCGAGTATGGGGACATCTTCGACATCATGGGCAGTGGCGGCGGGGGAACGCCGGTCTCCGTGCAGAACCAGGCCATTTCGGATCTGGGAGCGACCTTCAATGTGATCGGCAAATGGTTGCTGGGCTGGCTGCCGGAAGCGGCCATTGCGGACGCTGACGATGGGGGCCGGTTCCGGATGTATGTCTCCGACCCTCCGCGCCTGCAGGACGGGAGGATCTACGCCGTGCGTGCGTGGAAGGATTGGTACCGGAGTTACTGGCTGAGCGCCCGCAGCCGCCTCTCGAACCGTTGGTTGCAGAACGGCGTTTCGCTCCACTGGGGACCTTGGGAGCAGGCGATTGGCTACAGCTCGCTGCTGGACACCACGCCCGGCTCGGTTCACGGACGGGATGATTCGGCGATTCTGGTGGGGCGAACCTACAGCGATCGCGAGGCTGAACTGCACTTTACCCCCGTGGAGCGCGGGGGTACCGGGCCGGACACTTGGTACGACATCGTGGTGAACCACGGTCCGTTCCCCTCGAATCAGGCCCCGACGGCGGAGCTGTCCGCCTCCGCGTTGCAGGCGTCGGTGGGCGCCCCGGTAAGCCTGAGCGTTCTGGCCGCCGACGCGGACGATGACGAACTGGCCTACTTCTGGGATTTCGGCGACGACACCTTTGCACCGAATGCCGCAGCGGTGACTCACAGCTGGACCGCGGTTGGCGATTATGTCGTGCGCTGCGAAGTGAGCGACATGAAGGGCGGCCTGACTTCGCGGCATCTGGTGGTCAGCGTGGGGACCCCGACCGGGTATCGCATCAGTGGCCAGGTGCTGGATGACAACGACCGGCCGCTGCCGGAGGTCTGGGTGTCGAATGGAAGGATTACTGCATTGTACCAGGCTGATTACGAGACCAACTATCAAAGGACGCTTACCGACAGTGACGGACGCTACACCCTGGTCAATCTCGATCCCGGTGAATACCCGGTGACGGCCCACTTGGCGGGCTACGAAGTGAGCCCGCTTTCGTTCGTGGAATCCGTCACGATTGTGGACAAGGACGCGACGGGGGTGGAGTTGCTGGCTGCGTCGTTGCCGGTGGTGACCGTGGAGAATGCCGCGGATGCGGATGTGCTGGCGGGGGTGCCGGGCGAATTCAGACTGACGCGCACGGGGGACACGAACACCGCGTTTCAGGTGGTGTTTACCCTCGGAGGCACGGCTGAGGAAGGCACGGATTACGCGTATACCAATGTGGTGACGCACACGAACGTTCTTCCGACACCGTTTGGAAACGCTGTCATCACGCCGTCGTTCTACTTCGTGGACTTCCAGACCGGGGTGTTTCAGACCAACGTGACGATCACTCCCACCGCGACGGAGCCTCCGGCGTCGGATCAGGCCGTGGTGCTGTCGCTGATGCACGCGCTCGAAGCGATGCGAGTCACCGGGTTGACCAATACCAACTACGTCTTCTTCCCCGAGTGGGAAGTCCGGTTGCCGGAAGGTGACGGGAGCGAGATTTGGCATCAAACCACCCCGGACTATCACCTGCGCCACCCGGCCGAAGCCACGGTGCGGATTCTGGGGACCCCGCCGACCGAACCGGTGATTTCGGTGTTCGCGCTCGATGCCCATGCCACGGAGAACGCGCGTGACGTGGCCGAATTTGTCTTCGTGCGGACCGGCGTGACGGATGTGCCCGTGGAGGTCACGTTCACGGTGGGGGGAACGGCGGATGAGGGGTCCGACTATGAAACGCTCCCGCGGATCGTGCGGTTGGCCGCGGGGCAGACTTGGACCTCGGTGATCCTGGTGGTACGCGATGACTATTTCCTGGAAGGCAATGAGACCGTCTCGATCCAGCTGGATCCCGGGACGGGCTACGGGCTGGGCCAGGACACGGCCGAGGTGGAGATCGTGGACAACGACCTTCCCATGGTCACCGTGGCGGCGACCGATGCGGTTGCGTCGGAACTGCTGGGGGACACGGGCTGGTTCGCCTTCACCCGGGGCGGGGATCTGACGCGCGACCTGGAGGTGCGCTACCTGTTGAGCGGCACCGCGGTCAACGGGCTCGACTACCGGGCGCTGTCGGGCTCGATCATCATCCCCGCAGGTCAGCCCACGGCCCGATTGGAACTGACACCGCGCGACAACGGCACGCTCGATGGTGGCAAGACGGTGGAGCTGCACGTGGCGGACAACCCGCTTTACAACGTGGGCTGGCCGGGATCGGCCGTGGTCCAGATCCACGACAGCGCCCTGCCAACGGTCTCCCTGACGGTGGTGGACGGGGCGGCGGCCGAGCCGTCCGACACCGCGGAACTCACGCTCCTGCGAACCGGCAACCTGACCACTTATCTGGAGGTCAACCTCCGACTCGGCGGCACCGCCCAGCGACTGGCCGACTACGTGGACATTCCCTCAACGATCCGCCTGCTTCCCGGAGTGGCGTCGATGTCCTTGAAGGTGACCCCGATCGACGATGATTTCCGGGAGATTCAGGAGACGGTCATTGTCCAGGTGCTCCCGGGCAGCGGCTACAACGTGGGGACTTCGTGGCAGCAGGAAGTGACCTTGGGGGATAATGACAGCGGCAACCCGGCGGTGGGCTTCAACTTCCTCCGGGGAAGTGGGCCGGAAAGCGGTGGCAACGCCCTGGTCGCGGTCAGTGTGAGTGCCGACCCGAACCAGGATCAGGACGTGACGGTGGACTACAGCGTGATCGGCGGAACGGCGCTGGCGGACGTGGATTACGACTACGTGAGTTCGACTGGACGTCTGGTCTTCCCTCACCTGGGGGATCGCATCCAGCTCCTCAGCGTCCCGTTGTTCGATGACCTTGATCCTCAGCCGGACCTGACGATGCTGTTCGCCTTGCTGCCTCCGGCAATGACCTACAGCAACGAGGTGGTCACGAACAGCATCACCATCACCAACACCGTGGGCGAGGTCGTCGACACCAACGAGGTGGTCACGAATTACGTCGACATCACCCCGGCGATGAACGCGCATCTGGACGTCTTCGACCGGCACACCTACACGATCCTCGACGATGATGCGTCGGAGGTATCGCTGAGTGTGCTGGAGCCCAATGCCTGGGAGGAGGGTGTCCGGCCCGCGGTGATCGAGTTGCGCCGCACGGGTGGTCTGGCGCACGCCCAGACCGTCGAACTGGACTTCGCCGGTCTGGCCGGCAACGGTGTCGACTACGAACGGATCGACAAGATCCAGGTCATTCCGGCCGACGTGGCGTCGATTCAACTGGCGGTCATTCCCGTGGACGATCCCGAACAGGAATACATGGAGGATGTGCGGATCACGCTGATGAGCGCCGTGGGGGCGCGGTTGGGAAGCGACACTTACGCGTCGCTGCAGATCGTGGACAACGACGGTACGGTGGAGTTCACCCGCACCGCCTTCGACGGGAACGAAGGGGCGGGCACGGCCGTGGTTGACGTTCGGCGCACCGGTGACACGAATACCGCGCACCAGGTGGCCTGGACGGTGACCCCGGATTCGGCCCTGGCGAACGACGACTACGTCCCCACGAACGGGGTGGTACGCTTCGCCGCGGGAGAGACTGCCAAGCAATTCAACGTGGTGCTGGTGGACGACGACCTCGTTGAGCCCCAGGAGCGTGCCTGGCTCAGCTTGCGCAATGTGGGGGACGGCGGTCCGCTTGGCGGACAGTCATTCGCGGAATTGCGCATCCACGATGACGACTCGCTGTTCACCTTCCTGACCAACCGATGGATTGGTGCCGAACATGGCGGAGGTGCCATGATCACCGTTCTTCGGTCCGGTGTGATCACGGGGCCGGCGAGCATCATGGTGACCACGTCGAACCTGGTCGCCATCGCGGATGAGGATTACGTCCCGACGGATCAGCTCGTGGAGTTTGGTCCCGGCGAGAGCCTGGCAGCCATGGAAGTGTCGTTCATTGACGACTTCAGCCTGGAGGGCGACGAACCGTTGCTGCTGGTGTTGCACGATCCCGTGGGCGGCAGTGTGGAGGCCGGCCAGGAAACCTCCGAACTCGTGATTCTGGACGACGAGTGTGTCGTGGAGTTCGATCCGGTCCTGGTGGAGATCCCCGAATACGGTCGCCAGGCCTGGGTGAACGTCGTGCGCCACGGCGGTGCGATCCATCCCGTCACCGCGAACTACCTCACCTTCGATGGCACCGCCCAAAGCGGTCTCGATTATGAGGCGAAGAGCGGGCTGATCAACTTTGCCGGGGCGGAATTCGGCCCCGAGGGAGTCGGAATGCCGCGGGTGCTGCTGACTCCCGGCGAGACCAACCGGCAGTTCTACGTGCGTATCCTCGACGACATCGACGGCGAGGGGCATGAGGAATTGGGGGTTGGCGTGAGAGTGCCGCGTCCGACGATTGCCAGCCTTCCCCGCGAGAGCGTCACGGGCGGCGTGGCAACCAACATGACGGTGCGCATCCTCGACAACGAACTGCCCGGCTGGATTGATTTCGAGTGCAACCCCGGGCGGGGCGCCGATGCCTCCGTGCTGGCGGTGGCTGTCCAGGCGGATGGCAAGATCCTGCTGGGTGGCGAGTTCGTGCGGGTGGACGGAATCCTGCTCAACCATCTGGCCCGACTCCATCCGGACGGCTATCTCGACAGCTTCCTCACCCCCGGGGAAGGCACGGATGGGCCGATCCACGCGATCACCGTCCAATTGGACGGCCGGATCCTGCTGGGCGGGGACTTCACGGAGTTCCGGGGGGAGGCGGCGTCGTGCATCGTTCGGTTGAATGCGGACGGCACCCACGATACCGATTTCGATCCGGCCGGCGGCGCGAGCGGTGTGGTGCGCGTGATTCGCCTGGCGTCGGATGGCACGCTGGTTCTGGGCGGCGACTTTCAGTATGTCGCGGGCACCGTGCAGCGGCACGTCGCGCGGTTGAATCCGGATGGCAGCCCGGTCCCGGGGTTCAGTGCGGATGTTGGCGGACGTGTGCGGGACATCGCCATCCAGCCGGATGGTCGCATCCTGATTGCCGGCGAGTTCACGACAGTGGGCGGGGTTGAGCGGAGCGGGGTGGCGCGTCTGCTGGAGGACGGTTCCCTGGACGCCTCCTTTGTGCCTGGGACGGGTGCCAACGGCGCGGTCAACGCCCTGGCACTGCAGGACAGCGGTCGGGTGGTGCTGGGGGGCGGGTTCACCGCCTTCAATGGCGTCGCCAAACTGCGTCTGGCCCGACTGCTGCCCGACGGCACGTTGGATGGCTCTTTCAATCCCACGGTGACCGCCGACGCCGCCGTGAATGCGCTGGGACTGCAGCCGGATGGCAAGATTCTTGTTGCCGGCGCCTTCACGCAGCTTGGCGGGGTGGCCTTGGCCGGTTATGCGCGATTGAATCCCGACGGCGGGATCGATGCCGGATACGAGGTGGGCACGGGCGCCAATGACGTCGTGCGGACGCTCGCGGTGCAACCGGATACGGCGATGGTGATCGGCGGTGACTTCACCACGATCAACGACGTGCCACGGGCGCGGATCGCCCGGATCCACGGGGATGACCGTTTCCGCCCCGATCTCATCCAGTTTGCGGCCGCCCAATACCGCGTGGCGGAGAACGAAGGGCCGGCGTTGATCCGCGTGAGCCGGTCGGGCGACCTCTCTTACCCGGTGACCGTCGACGTTCTGACCCGCGATGGCAGCGCGGTGGCCGGGGAGGACTATGAGGAAACCGCCACCCAGCTGCTGTTCGATGTGGATCAGGTCGAGGCGACCTTCGAGGTGCCGGTGCTGGATGACCTGCTGGCCGAGGGTGACGAAACCGTGGAGTTGGTGCTGACCAACCTGCCTGCTGGATTCCTCACGGTCGCGCGGTTGCAGGCCACTCTGGTGATCGAGGACAACGAGGGCGCGGTCGGGTTCACGGAGGCACGGTTCGAGGCGCGGGAGGACGACGGCCAGGCGCATCTGTGGGTCCGGCGGACGGGCCCGCTGATCGAACCGGCCACCGTCGGTTTCGAGCTGATCGATGGCACGGCGCTGGCCGGGGAGGACTACGTGTCCACCCAGGGAACCCTCGATTTCGCCCCGGACATTGCCGAGTTGGAGATCCTGGTGCCCCTGCTGAACGACGACGAGGTCGAATCGGAGGAAACCCTCACGGCCCGGTTGCTCAACCCAACCGGTCCGATCGAACTCGGCAGCCAGAGCGAGACGGTTTTGGCGATTCGTGACGACGACGCGGTTGAGTTCTACAACCTGAACATCCTGCCGACCCTCGGTGGCAGCGTGACGCCTCCGTCCGGACCGTATCCGAATGGCTCGACGCAGGAGATCACGGCGTTCCCCGAGCGGGACTACGTCTTCCTTGGGTGGACGGGATCGGTCGACAGCCAGGACAATCCGCTGACCGTGCTCATGGATCGGAACTACACGCTGGAGGCCCATTTCGAGGCGGTCCGTCACCAGTGGACCTTCGAGCCGCCGTTCAAGGACGCGGATCTCGGGACAACGCCCTGGGTGAACGGGTCCGCGGCCCCCTGGCGGCTCACCTCAAGCACTGCCGCGGGGGGTGCTTGGTCGGTGCGCAGCGGGGCGCTGATGGATGATCGCGAGTCCCGGCTGGAACTCCGACCGCATTCGGATGGAGGCACGGCGTCGTTCAGCCTGCGGGTGTCGTCCGAGGAGAACTATGACTTCCTCGAGTTCTACGTGAATGGCCGGCAGCTCCGCCGCTGGTCCGGCGACGTGCCCTGGCAGACGTTCAAGTTCAGCCTGCCTGCGGGGGATCCCGTGCTGGTCTGGCGCTATGTCAAGGATGCCAACTTCAGCGCCGGACTGGACGCCGCATTCATCGACAACCTCTATCTCCCCACCCAGGACTCGCCGCCGGACGACGACGGGCCGGTGCTGGCTATCGAGGGATTCGATGGAGCGGTGCTGCAAATCCGGATCACTGGCCGGGTGGGAGCCGAATGCACGGTGGAGGTGAGTCCGGACTTGAGCACCTGGCAGCCGTTGCAGACCACCGTTCTCGGCACGGCTCCGTGGATCCTCAGTGATCCGATCGTCCCGGGTGAGCCGGGACGCTACTACCGGGCGCGGACGAGGTGACGTCCTCAGCGGCGGGCCGTTCCGGTTTTCGAGCCGGAACGGTCGCGGCATGGTTGAGGGGATGTTGAAGCGTTTGCTTTATGGCATCCGAACGTGAGGTTTCCAGGGGGGCACCCCGGGGTGCCCTGCGGTCGGGCACCTGGAAATGGGCGTGCCTGGCCACGTGGGCGGTCATTCTCGCCTTGGTCGCCTTCGAATTGTGGCCGCGTTTTCGAGGTGCCTGGGGCAAGACTCCGTGGGGTTCGCAACACCCCTGGCGCGGGGACACTGAGGCGTTCCTCTCCAGTGCTCTGGAGGTGGCCAGTAAGGACCTGATGCATCCCGCCCCGCGGCTCAAGCTGGATCCCCGTCGGATGGATCGTCCCCGGACGCTGCTCTGGCTGCGGGACCGCCTTGGCGGCGGCCTGGAAACCCGGAACAGTTGGCCCAACGCGATCCTGGCCCGGGCAATCGCGGAATGTGGTGCGACTGCCGACGCGACCCTGGGGAACTACTGGGACCAGGTGGTTGGGCCGGACGGGAGCCTGCTGGAACCACCGGTTCTGCTGTCCCACTGCATGCTCGGAATGCCGCTTCTGGATTGCTACCAGCAGACCTCCCAGGCGCGATTCCGCACCGCGGCGGAACACCTCCTGAAGTGGCTGATGAAGTCGCATGTCCGCTCGGCCACCGGCACCCTGCCATACCGGCCGGAGGAACCCGGCGTGCTGCTGGTGGATACGCTTGGCATGGTCTGCCCGTTTCTGGCGCGCGCGGGACGGGAGTTCGACATGCCGGAGGCGACGCGATTGGCCCGGCAACAGCTTCTGGAGTTCTTGGACCGCGGCATGGATGAACGCAGCGGACTGCCTTTTCATGCCTACCAGGTTGATTCGCCCTCCGGCAATGCGGCGCCGTTCGGCCTGGCGGGATGGGGGCGGGGCGCCGGATGGCTGGCCCTGGGTCTGGCGGAAACGCTTCACTGGCTGCCGGCCACGGAGCCGGATCGACCCCGCTTGGAGGAGGCCCTGCGTCGTCTGGCGGCCACCCTCAGGGGCTGCCAACGGGCAGATGGTCTTTGGGGATGGGCCGTGAATATCCCGGGTGCCCAGCCCGACACATCGGCCACGGGGATGATTGCCTGGGCTCTGCGGATCGGGATGGAGCACCGGGTGTTGGATGACGGCTTCCAGGAAACCCGGGAGAAAGCCATCGCGGGCATCCTCCGCTGCAGCAAAGAGTCCGGCGAGGTCGGTCAGTCCATGGCGGACGTGGCGGGCATTGGGCAGTACCCCTGGCTGTTCGCGCATACCACCTGGACCCAGGGTTTTGCCATCCTTGCGGTCGGTGGCGGAAGCGGTTCCGCCGGAGACCGGTAACACTGTCTCCCTGGCGCAGCATTGTGCTTACCCCGCATGCGGCGGGGGGCGGGCGCAGAAATGCGGGTGCCGGTTGCGCCACGGCCGTCCTGCCCATAAGCTGCGGCTGCTTTGAGCGAGCAACTGGCACGAGATATCAAGCACGTCACCAGCCGTCTTGACGCGATCATCCGCGAACAGGCCGGTGAGGTGGTCTTTCAACATCTGGATCAGATCCGGCATCTGGCAGGCACGGCCCGGCGCCACGGGGACCGGATCAGCCTCCAGGCGAAGCGCACCCTCATCAACGCGATCTCCGCCGGCGAGGCCTATCAGATCGTTCATGCCCTGAGTCTGTTCTTCCAACTGGTGAACCTGTGCGAGGAGCGGGCGCGCGTGAGGCATCTGCGCGAGCACGAGGCTCCGTCGATGTCGCTGCGGCAGCTGTTCGAGGAGCTGAAGCAGGCCCGGGTTCCGGCGGCCCGATTACAGGAGTGCCTGGACGAACTGGAGATCCAGCCGGTGCTCACCGCTCATCCGACCGAGGCGAAGCGGCGGGCGGTGCTCAGTCAGCTCTGGCGACTGGCCTCCCATTGGGACGATCCCGACGAGGTGATGGAGGCGCTCTGGCAGACCGAGGAGGTCCGGGAGCGGCGTGTGGGGCCGTTGCAGGAGGTTGAGAACACCGTCTTCTATTTCGACCACGCGATTTTCGAAACCGTTGCCCGTTTTTACGCGACGTTCGATGCCGAATTGGCGGCCGCCTATCCGACCGTGCGGCGACGGGGCCAGTTTCTCACCTTCGCCAGTTGGGTGGGAGGCGACCGGGACGGCAATCCGTTTGTCACTCCGGCGGTCAGTCGGGAGACGGCCCAGTGGCACACCTGCACGGCGATGGATTACTACGAGCGGGAATGTGCCCAACTCATGCGTGAGACCTCCCACGCGACCCCGGCTTCACGCGGGAAGCGACAGGTTTGGGCGTCGGACACGGTGATTCCCTTCCAACCCTACGAGATGTTGCGGGCGCAGCTCTCGGCGCTCCGGCGCAAACTGCGCTCCGGGAAGGCGAAGCTGCCTGAGATCCTGGGCACGCTGGAGGAGGTTCAGCAGGGGTTGCTGGAGCAGAACGCCCACCGCGCGGCGCGGGGCCGCATCCAACGTCTGCTGACCCAGGTGCGCACGTTTGGCCTGCACCTCGCGGAACTTGATTTTCGTGACCACAGCGGGAAGCTGGACCATGCCGAGGCGGAGATCATCGAGGAGTTGCGTGCGATTCGCGACATTCAGGCGGCCCACGGTCCGGAGGCGGCGCACCGGTTCATCATCAGCATGACCCGCTGCGCGGGCGATCTCCTGCGGGTCACGCGGCTGGCCGCGAAGCTCCGCCTCCGGCAGCTCGACGTGGTGCCGTTGTTCGAGACCATCCAGGACCTGGAAAACGCCGCCGGAATTCTCGCCGAACTCTGGACCGAACCGACCTACCGGGCCCACCTGAAGCGACGTGGCCAGGTGCAGGAGGTGATGGTGGGCTATTCCGATTCCAACAAGGACGGGGGTTATCTTGCGGCCAACTGGTTTCTCTACCGGGCGCAGAAGGAAATGTCGCGGGTCGCCGGGAAGCACGGGGTCAAACTGCGGTTCTTCCACGGCAAGGGCGGGACCATTGACCGGGGCGGGGGAGCCAGCTACCGCAGCCTGCGGGCTCAACCGCATGCGGCGCACGACGGGCGCATCCGGATCACGGAACAGGGGGAGGTGATCTCGCTCAAATACTCCAACCCGGCGATTGCCCAACGCAATCTGGAACAGCTCACTTCCGCGGTCATCGGGATCCAGTGCCTCCCGGAGTCCCAACCGCTGATGTCCCAGTTGTCCCGCTGGGAAGGCTGGATGGATCAGCTCGCGCGGCTTTCCTTCGAGGCGTACCAGAAGCTCGTCTACCGCACACCCGAGTTCGCAGACTACTTCTGGCAGGCCACACCCATCGACCTCATCGAGCATCTGCGGCTGGGGTCACGCCCGGCGCGCCGAATCCAGTCGAGTGACATCCGACAACTGCGGGCCATCCCCTGGGTGTTCGCGTGGACGCAGTCGCGCCATTTGTTGTCCGCATGGTACGGGGTGGGTCAGGCGCTGGAAACCTTCGCGCGGACGCAGCCGGACGGGTTGGCGGGATTGCGGGACATGTATGAGCACTGGCCGTTCTTCCGGGCCGTCATTGACAATGCCGAAGTGTCGCTCGCGAAGACGGACCTGGGGATCGCCGCGGAGTATGCAGCCCTGGTGCGCTCGGCGACGGTCCGAAACAAGATCCACGGAGCCATCCGGCGCGAGCACCGGCGTTCGGTGGAGATGGTTCTGAAGGTGGTTCAACGCAGCGAGTTGCTCGAGAACCAGCCGGTGCTCGCGCAGTCGATTGCCCGTCGCAATCCCTACGTTGATCCGCTGAACTACCTCCAGTTGAGGTTTCTGACCCGTTGGCGCAAGGCGGGCGAGAAGCAGCGAACCGAAGTCCTGCGGCGCCTCCTGGCGCTCAGCGTTAACGGCATCGCCTTCGGCATGAAGAGTACCGGCTGAGCGAAGCCCTCCGCGGGATGCCGACCGGCACGGTTGCGGAATACACCATACCATGGCCATCAGAGCCGCACTCCATCATCGGACGGTCTACGCGTATGACCGTGACGTCGAACTGGGTCCGCAGGTGGTTCGCCTGCGCCCCGCTCCGCATTGTCGGACCCCCATCCTCAGCTATTCGCTGCGGATCGAGCCCGGTCCGCCGGGCAAGGGGCATTTCATCAACTGGCAACAGGACCCGCATGGCAACCACCTGGCCCGGTTGGTGTTTCCGGAAAAGGTCCGCCGGTTCGCCGTCGAGGTCGATCTCGTCGCGGACCTGACAGTGATCAACCCGTTCGAGTTCTTCCTCGAAAAGAGCGCGGAGCAGTGTCCGTTCGTGTACGACGATCACCTGCGCCGCGAGCTTGCGCCGTACCTGGAGACGCTTCCCGCGCCCGAAGCGGGGGAACGGTTCGAGGCGTTCCTGGCGCAGGTCGACCGCTCACCGCGCGCCACGGTCGGCTTTCTTGTCAATCTCAACCAGATGGTGAACCGCGCGCTGCGATACACGCTGCGGATGGATCCGGGGGTGCGGACGCCGGAGGAGACGCTGGTTCTGGGGAGCGGTTCCTGTCGGGACATGACGTGGTTCATGGTGCAGCTCCTCCGCCGGTGCGGGCTGGCGGCGCGGTTCGTCTCCGGGTATTCCATTCAGCTGGTCGCTGATCTGAAACCGATCGATCCGGACGCGCCTGCCGGAGTGGTCCAGGACATCACCGACCTGCATGCCTGGACCGAGGTGTATCTGCCGGGTGCCGGGTGGGTGGGGTTGGATGCCACCAGCGGGCTCATGTGTGGTGAGGGACACCTGCCCCTGGCGTGTTCCCCCTCGCCGACCAGCGCGGCACCGATCACCGGCAGCGTGAGTGAATCGCGCGTGCAATTTGACGTGCAGATGTCGGTGACGCGCATTCACGAGGACCCGCGGGTTACCCGGCCCTATACCGAGGAGCAATGGGGGGAGATCCTGGCCACCGGGCAAGCCATCGACCGGCGGTTGGCCCGCAACGACGTGCGGCTTTCGATGGGGGGCGAACCCACGTTTGTTTCATTGGACGATCCTGACGGTGCCGAGTGGAACACGGCGGCGGTGGGAAAAGCCAAGCGGACGTTGTCGGAGCAGTTGATCCGGCGGTTGCGGGCACGCTTTGGCGGGGGGGGGCTGCTCCATTTCGCGCAGGGGAAATGGTATCCGGGGGAACCGCTGCCCCGATGGTCCTTGAACCTCTACTGGCGGCGCGACGGCGAACCGATGTGGAGGGATCCGGATCTCATTGCCGACGGCCAGCATGATTACGGTTTCACCCACACCCACGCCGCCCGGTTCATGCAGGAGATGGCGCGGGTGTTGGATGTGAACCCGAAGTACATCAACGCGGCTTTCGAGGACGCCGATCACTTTGAGAAGTTGCGCCGACATCTGCCCGTCAATGTGACCGCGCTGGAGAACCACCTGGAGGATCCGCTGACCAGCGCACGGTTGCGCCGCCTGGCCGAACGCGGCACCCAGACTCCGGTGGGGTTCATCCTTCCGCTCGAACGCCGCGAAACCCACGACGGCCCGACCTGGCACAGCGGCTTGTGGATGCTCCAGGGGCGGCGGATCGCCCTGGTGCCCGGTGATTCGCCCATCGGACTCCGGTTGCCGCTGGACTCCTTGCCATGGGTGGAATCCGGGGACGCCCCCATCCTTGAGGCGCAGGATCCCTTTGAGGTGCGCGCCTCTCTGCCCGTTTACCCGACGCGGGGAGCTTCCGGCGAACAGCTTGAACGGGTCGTGCCCGGCCCGGTTGGAGATCAGCAGGTGATTGTGCCTCAGCGGTTGGGACAGGAACCCTTTGCGGGGGACCCGGCCAATCCGGCCGACCGCGCCCCGCGGGTGGGAGAATCGGCGCGCTGGGTGATTCGAACCGCCCTTTGCGTCGAGGCGCGGGAGGGGCGTTTGTACGCGTTCCTGCCGCCCACCCGTCGCATCGAGGATTACCTCGCGTTGGTGGCCGCGGTCGAGACGACGGCAAGTCGCGTGGGGATGCCGGTGATCATCGAAGGGTACACGCCGCCCTCGGATCACCGGGTCGAGTGCATCAAGGTGACGCCCGATCCGGGGGTCATCGAGGTCAACATTCATCCCGCGCATACCTGGGAACAGCTCGTGCACAACACGGAGGTGCTCTACGAGGAGGCCCGTCAATGCCGCCTGGGCACCGAGAAGTTCATGCTCGACGGCCGGCATACGGGGACCGGAGGCGGCAACCATGTTGTCATCGGGGCCGCAGCCCCCCCCGACAGTCCACTGCTCCGTCGTCCCGATCTGCTGCGGAGTCTGGTGAGTTACTGGAACAATCACCCGTCGTTGAGCTACCTGTTCAGCGGCCTGTTCATCGGTCCCACCAGCCAGGCGCCCCGGGTGGACGAGGGCCGCGCGGACGCCGTATACGAGCTGGAGATCGCCAACGGGTTGGTGCCGGATCCACCGCTGGATTCCGAAACCGGGCGCATGGGCACGCCCGGTGTCCCCCCGGCGTTTCCTCCCTGGCTGACGGACCGGGTGTTCCGCCATCTGCTGACGGATCTCACCGGCAACACGCATCGGGCGGAGTTCTGCATCGACAAGCTTTACTCGCCGGACAGTTCGAGTGGTCGGCTGGGTCTGCTGGAGTTCCGTGGCTTCGAGATGCCGCCGCACTGGCGAATGAGCCTGGCCCAGATGCTGCTGTTGCGCGCGCTGATTGCGCGGTTCTGGGAACGTCCCTACCGGGCGCCGCTCAAGCGTTGGGGCACCCAGTTGCACGATCAGTTTCTGCTGCCGCACTTCTGTGCGGAGGATTTCCGGAGCGTGCTCGACGAACTGGCGGAGGACGGTTTTCGCCTGCAGCCCGCCTGGTACGCCGCGTTCCTCGAGTTCCGCTTTCCGGTGTTGGGCCGGGTGAACTATGACGGGATCACCCTGGAACTGCGGCAGGCCATCGAACCCTGGCTGGTGCTGGGGGAGGAGGCCGGCTCCGGCGGAACCACGCGCTACGTCGATTCCTCGGTCGAACGGATGCAGGTCAAGGTTTCCGGCATGACCGGAGGCACCGGGGGGCGGCACCTCGTGTCGGTGAATGGGGTGGCTCTGCCGCTGACGCCGACCGGTCGGGCGGGGGAGTATGTGGCCGGGCTTCGCTACCGGGCCTGGCAGCCGGCTTCCTGCCTGCACCCCACCATCGCGCCGCATTCCCCCTTGGCGTTCGATCTTGTGGATGCCTGGGCTGGCCAGGGGGCCTCACCGGGCGATGGGGTCGAAGGGGAACTGACCGGCCGGGCGATTGGAGGGTGCACCTATCACGTGGCGCATCCCGGGGGGCGGAACTACGAGACCTTTCCGGTGAACGCACTCGAGGCCGAGGCCCGTCGCGTGGCGCGCTTCTTCGCGCACGGACACACCCCCGGCAACATCCGCGTCCGACGCACCGCACCGAGCATCGAAATGCCCCGGACACTCGACCTGCGCCGTGTTTAGAGCCTTCCCGGAGAAGCCGTAGCCGTAGCCGCGGACGTCAGTCCGCGCATGTCGAATCGGGAGGCAGTGCCGTGGCATTTCCTGGGACTGAGCCCGGGTTGATCTCCGTTTCGGTACAGCGTGTTCCGTGCCGCCGGTTCAGGCGCGGCGAGTGGATGCCTCGGTTTTCACGTAGTGCAGGAGCACTGGGGCAAGGATCATCCCGGGAATCCCCATCAGCTTCTCCCCGATGACCAGCCCGATGAGGGTCAGCCACATGGGATTCTTGATCCGGTCCCCGATGATCTTGCTGTTGAGGAAGTACTCCAGCTTGTGGATCACCATGAGGTAGATCAGCGAAAGCAGGGCCACACGGGGGCTGATGGTGAAGCCAACCCCCAGGATGAGCGTGTTGCTGACCAGGTTTCCGACGATGGGAAGCAGTCCGCAGAGGAAGGTCAACGCCACGAGTACGGTGACGAAGGGAAATCCGTTGACGAGCAGGTAACCAGCCGTGAGGGCGGTGTTGATGGCGGAGATGATGAGTTGGGCGCCCATGACGGTGACGAAGCTGTGGTAGAAGCTCCGAAACCTCAGCGTCAGCGCCTGGCTGGTGCGTCCATAGAGGTTTTCCGTGTCCGCCCCCTGTTTGCCGCGATTCCAGCGGGGGTCCAGGTAGAGGCTCACCGCGGCCACCAGTCCCACGAGCAGGGTCACCATCTCGAAAGTCGCCGCCCGCAGGTAGTGTCCCACATTCCCGATCCCTTCGGAGACCTCGCTGATCGCCACCTTGCGGAGGCTGGCGATGTCCGTGAACGGAAGCGGAATGCCCTTCTGCTCCGCCCAGTCGGTGATTGCCGGGATGGTGGTTTCAGCGATCCTGGGGAGCGTGACATAGGCCTGTCGGCCGAAGGCGAAGACGCCGTAGCCGATCGTGAGAACCAGGATGACATACAAGGCCACGCCCAGGGGTTTGCGCCCTCCGAAGCCAAGGCGCGAAACCGCCAGGTAGCCGAACAGGCCGGTGAGCAGCAACACCGCCAGGTGCAGCCACACCATCAGGACGAACAGCCCGGCCATGATCCCATACGAAAGCCGCGTCGTCCGGTCGAGGGACGGGGAGGGAGCCGGTTCCGACCTGTGTTCTTCAGCGTCAGGCACGGGGGGAATCCTGTGCCCCTGCGCCGGCAAGTCCACTCCAATCCTTCAGGATCAGAGCACGACCACCTGGCGGCTTTTCTCCCGCGCGGTTCCGAGCATGGTGCCCAGCAGATGGTCGCCATCGTCCGGACCGGCGGGGGCGGCAGCCGGGGTTTCCGGAGAGAGGGCCGCCTTCAACGCGCCCTCGACGAGTTCGGCGCAGTGGATCTTCATCGGGGGGAGGGGGCCCAGTTCGCCACTCAAGGCTCCGGCTTCCAACGCCAGGGCCTCGTCGGCGGTTTTGCCCCGGATCATTTCGGTGGCCATGCTGGCCACGGCAATGGCCGTCTCGCAGCCGAAGGACTGGAAACTGGCGCGATCGATCACCTTGCGCCCATTCTCCTCCCGGAACTTCACCCACATCCGCAGCATCTCACCGCACGAACTGTTGCCGACTTCCCCGACGGCATCCGCATCCGTCAGCTCCCCGAGGTTGCGCGGATTGCGAATGAGTTCCTGGATGCGGTCCTGTAGGTCCGGGTTCATGGCGTTGTGGGTGAGTCGAGGCGATAGCGCTTCATGGTGGGATCGATGTCCCGGGCCCAGGCATCCACGCCGCCGTCCAGGCAGCGAACATTGGAGAAACCGTGACCCTGGAAGTAAGCGGCGGCATCGAGCGCGCCCGTGCCGGTGTGATCGCAGATGATCAGCAGGTCACCCTTCGGCCAGTGCCCCATGATTTCCTGCAGCGAATCCTGGGTGAGGCGGTGCGCCCCGTCGATGTGGGCCGTCTCCCACTCCTCGCGGGACCGGATGTCCAGCAGACGGGCTGCGGGATTGTCCCGGACCGCCGAGGCCACTTCGGATGGGGCCATGAGCTGTCGCTGATCGGCGTTGTGGCTCTCCTGCAGGTGGGCCATGACCTCGTTGACATCGAGGTTGTCGTTGCGGGCACACAGCTTGGCGAGCGTTTCCGTGGGGCTGAAGCCGCAACTGCTGCAACCGCCGATGTGGTACCGACGAAAGAGCGCACGACGGGCGCCGGGAAGGGCCTCGAGCACCTCGGCCATTGTGGATTCGGAGTGAATGGGATTCGTCTGGGTTGTGGTCATTCGCGGTTCAGCGAGCGGAGGGTTCAAGCCGAGAAGAACCGGCGGATCTCCGAGAGCACCTCGATCAGCCGATCCACCTCGGTCCGGGTGTTGTAGAAATAGAAACTGGCGCGTGCGGTGGAGGCGACCCCCAGTTTGCGCATCAAAGGCTGGTTGCAGTGATGCCCGCCGCGGAGGGCCACCCCGTACTGGTCCGCGACGGTCACGAGATCGTGCGCGTGGACGTCGTCCAGCAGAAAGCTGACCACCCCACTGCGACCGGCGTTGGGGCCGAACAGGCGGACGCCGGAAAGGGACTTGAGCCTTTCGAAAGCGTAGGCGGCCAGTTCTTGATCGTGCGCGAAGATGCGATCACGTCCCAGCCCGTCGAGGTAGTCCATCGCCGCGTGCAGGCCGACGGCGCCCGCGATGTCCGGGGTGCCCGCCTCAAACTTGTGCGGCGGCGTGTTCCACCGGCTCTCATGATAATCCACGGAGGAGATCATCTCTCCGCCGCCCTGCCACGGGGGCATGGCCTCGAGCAGTTCCTGGCGGCCATAAAGCAGGCCGATGCCGGTCGGACCGCACATCTTGTGGCCGGAGCAGGCCAGGAAATCGCAACCCAGCTCCTGCACGTCCAGCGGCAGGTGACCGGCGCTTTGGGCGGCGTCCAGCAGGGTGACGATGCCCTTCCGACGCGCGCGGGCGAAAAGCCCGGCGACGGGGTTGACCGTCCCGAGGGTGTTGGACACGTGGGTGCAGGCGAACAGCCGGACGTGGTTGTCCAGCAGTTCGTCGAACCGGCTGAGATCCAGGAGTCCGTCGTCGCCGGTCACGGGAATGAACGAGAGCGTTGCCCCGGTCCGTTGGGCGATGAGCTGCCAGGGCACCAGATTGCTGTGGTGCTCCATCTCGGTCAGCAGGATGCGGTCCCCGGGCTTCAGGTTCGCGGCGCCCCAGGTGTTGGCGACGAGATTGATCGACTCCGTGGTGCCGCGGGTGAACACGATCTCCTCCGGTCGGCCGGCTCGGAGGAACTCGGCGGCCCGCCGGCGGGCACCTTCGAAGGCGTGGGTGGCGCGGTTGCTCAGTTCATGAATGCCGCGATGCACATTGGCGTTGTCGCAGCGGTAGTAGTGGTCCAGCGCCTGCAGCACCGGGAGCGGTTTCTGACTGGTGGCGGCGCTGTCGAAATAGACCAGGGGATGACCGTTGACCTGTTGGTCCAGCGTTGGGAAGTCAGGGCGGACGGCCGACCAGGTTCCAGCCTCGACGGGGGCGCGGGGGTTCTTCACAGGGGCGTTCATGGCGGGGCCTCCAGCCTACATCAGTCCAAGTTCCAGCTTGGCGGCGTCGGTGAGCATGGCCTGGTTCCAGGGCGGATCCCACACGAGGTCGACCTGTGCCTCTTCCACGCCCTGGAGGTAGCGCAGTTTGTCCTCCGCCTCCTGCTGGATCACCGGACCCATGCCGCACCCGGGAGCGGTGAGGGTCATCTTCACCTCCACGCGAAAGGTGTCGGGTTTGCAGGGGGCGACCGATACGTCGTAGACGAGACCGAGATCGACGATGTTGACGGGGATTTCGGGGTCGTAGCAGGTCTTGAGGCTTTCCCAGACCTCCCTTTCAACCTCGTCCTTGGTGCGTGGCGTGCCGGCCGAACCGTCGGTTGGTGGGAAAGCCGGGGAGGACGCGCCGGGGGCGATTCCCAGGGCGTCGGCGTCCTTGCCCTCGATCCGGTACATGTTGCCATGCACGACCACGGTATAGCTGCCGCCGAGGGCCTGGGTGATGCGGGCTTCCTGCCCGGCGTGCAGGGTGACGGGGGTGCCGACCGGCACGGCGGCCGCTGTGACGTCGCGGGTGAGCGTGACGGATTGCGGTGGTTGCATGCGGCTTGCTCCTACTCGGTGGTGACCGGTTTGGTATTGCCTTCCAGGGCGGCAACCGCCGCGTGCCAGGGCAGCATGGCGCACTTGACCCGTGCCGGGAATTTGTGAACGCCCGTGAACACGGCCAGCTTGCCCAGATCCTCCCCGTCCTGACGACCGGTGGTGACCATTTCGTGAACCCGGTCAAAGAGCCTCCGAACCTCCGCCGGGGTCCGCCCCTTCAGCACCTCGGTCATGATCGAGGCGGAGGCCTTCGAGATCGCGCAACCGGATCCCTGGAAGCCCACGTCCTTGATCCGGTCACCGTCCATCTGCAGGTGAAGCGTGATCTGGTCGCCACACAGCGGGTTCGTGCCTTCCGCCTGCCGATCCACCGGATGGAGCGGATGGAAGTTCCTCGGGCTGCGGCTGTGATCCAGGATCACCTGCTGGTAGAGATCGGTCAGGTCGTCGAACATGGGGTCAGTGGGGATGAGCGACGGAATGCGTCCCGGAACCATCGCGGCGACCGATCTGGACAGCCTCCAGGGACTCGAGCCAGTCCCAGACAATCTCGTCCAGTGCCTCGCGCAGCCCGTTATGCTGGATGCGATGAGTGATTTCCCCGGCGAACGAGTGAACCAGCATGCGCCGCGCCGTTTCCTCGGGGATCCCCCGGGCCCGCAGATAGAACACCGCTTCGGGATCGAGTTGACCCACGGTGGCGCCGTGCGTGCACTTGACATCGTCCGCGTAGATTTCCAACTGCGGCTTGGAGTTTGCCCGCGCCTCGTTGGAGAGCAGGAGGTTCTTGTTGGTCTGCTTCGCGTCGGTCTTCTGGGCGCCCGGACGGATCAGGATCCTGCCGTGAAAGACGCCCCGCGACTGATCAGCCAGGATGCCGTTGAAATACTCGTGACTGGCGCAGTTCGGCTGAGCGTGATCCACCACCATGTGGTGATCCGCCAGTTGCCGGCCCTTGGCGAGATACAGTCCGTTCAGCACGCACTCCGCGCCCGGTCCATCCAGAGAGGGATCGTACTCATGGCGGAACAAGCGCGCTCCCAGCGAGATGCAGTGGGCGGCCACGTTGCTGTTGGCAGCCTGCTGCAGGCGGACAAAGCCAAAGTGGAACGAGGTCTTCGATTCGTCCTGCAGCCGGATGTGTTCCATGCGGGCATTCTCCCCAGCCACGATCTCCGTTACCGCATTGGTGAGGGTCGGTGCATCGGCAAGACTCAGGTAGTGCTCGACGATGGTTGCCCCGGCGTCGCGCTCGAGCAGCAAGAGGTTGCGGGGGTGGATGGCGATGCCGGGATCGCGACCGGTACTGACGAAAAGGAGGTGAACCGGCTGATCGAGGCGATGGCCCCTGGGAATCCGGACGAATGCCCCATCGCTGAAGCACGCTTGATTGAGTGCCACGAAGGGGGACTTCGTGAGGTCCGCGTGTTGGCCAAGTGTGATCCGGATCGCGTCGGCGTTCCTGGCCATGGCCAGGGAGAAGGGCTCCACCACGACTCCGGGTCCATGGGACGCGATGTGGGAAAGGGCGGGGGAATGGTGGCCGTCGACGAACACCAGCCGGTCCCCCGGCAGGTCGCCCAACGCCAGACCATCGAGCGCTTCGGCGGGGAGGTCCGGGGTGGGGCGTCCGAGGGTGGGCTGGAAGCGGTGCTCCTGCAGCGGAGCCAGGTTGGTGAAGCGCCAGTCCTCGTCGCGCAAGGTTGGCAGACCAACGTCCGCGAACCGGGCGATCCCCGCTTTGCGCAGCGCCACGAGCCAGCCGGGTTCGATCCGGGCCAGACGTTCCTCCTGGGAGGTGAAGGCTTGAGTGAGTTGCTCCGTCACGGGATCGGGGGGTGGGTTCAGGTCAGGCAGGGCAACAAGGGGTTTCATGGGCGGCCTTCAGGATTGGGTCGCCGCCTGGGTTTCCCGGGCGATCCAGTCATAGCCGCGCTCCTCGAGTTCCAGTGCCAGTTCCTTGCCGCCCGAGCGGACGATCCGGCCGTTCATGAGCACGTGGACGAAGTCCGGCACGATGTAGTCGAGCAGGCGCTGGTAGTGCGTGATGACGAGTTGGGCGTTGTCGGCGGACTTGAGGCGGTTCACGCCGTTGGCCACGACGCGCAGTGCGTCGATGTCCAGGCCGGAATCCGTTTCATCCAGCACCGCCAGGCGCGGTTCGAGAACGGCCATCTGGAAGATCTCGTTGCGCTTTTTCTCGCCGCCGGAGAAGCCGGCATTGACGGGGCGCTTGAGCAGATCCTCGTTCAATTCCAGGAGCTTGATCTTGTCCCGTACCAGCGTGAGGAACTCCATGGCGTCGACGGGTGTCAGGCCGCGGTGTTTGCGCTGTTCGTTGAGGGCGGCCTTGAGGAAGTAGGTGCTGTTGACGCCGGGAATCTCGACGGGGTACTGGAAGGCGAGGAACAGGCCGTCGCGGGCGCGTTCCTCGGGGGCAAGTTCCAGCAGGTCCTGGCCCAGAAAGTTGACCGAGCCGCCGCGCACCTCATACCCGTCGCGTCCGGCCAGCACGGAGGCCAGCGTGCTCTTGCCGCTGCCGTTCGGGCCCATGATGGCATGCACTTCACCAGGTTGAATGGTGAGACTGATGCCCTGGAGGATGTCCCGGCCTTCAACGCCGGCCCGCAGATCGCGGATGTCTAGGATTGGATCGCTCATGTGAATCTAGCCACGGATGGAACACGGATGAAAACGTCTACCCCACGCTGCCTTCGAGACTCACGCCCAGGAGTTTCTGTGCCTCGACGGCAAACTCCATGGGCAGTTCCTTGAAGACCTCCTTGCAGAAGCCGTTGACGATCATGTTGACGGCGTCCTGGGTCTCGATGCCCCGCTGGTTGCAGTAGAAGATCTGGTCCTCGCCAATCTTGGAGGTGGTGGCCTCATGCTCGATGCGGGCGGTGGGGTTGCCGCATTCGATGTAGGGGAAGGTGTGCGCCCCGCATTGGTCGCCGATCAGCAGCGAATCGCATTGCGAGAAGTTGCGGGCATTCGTCGCGCCGGGGTTGACCTTCACCAGTCCGCGATAGCTGTTCTGGGCGCGGCCGGCGGAGATGCCCTTGGACACGATGGTGCTGCGGGTGTTGGCGCCGAGGTGAACCATCTTGGTGCCGGTGTCCGCCTGCTGCCGGTTGTTGGTCAGCGCCACGGAATAGAATTCCCCCACGGAGTTTTCGCCCAGGAGCACGCAACTCGGATACTTCCAGGTGATGGCCGATCCGGTCTCCACCTGCGTCCAGGAGATCTTCGAGTCCCGCCCCTTGCAGAGGCCCCGCTTGGTCACGAAGTTGTAAATGCCGCCGCGTCCCTCCTTGTCGCCCGGATACCAGTTCTGCACGGTGGAATACTTGATTTCCGCGCGGTCCATCGCCAGCAGTTCCACCACTGCGGCATGCAGCTGGTTCTCGTCGCGCATCGGCGCGGTGCAACCTTCGAGATAGCTCACGTAGCTGCCTTCCTCCGCCACGATCAGGGTGCGCTCAAACTGACCGGTGTTCGCGGCGTTGATCCGGAAGTAGGTGGACAGTTCCATCGGACATCGGACCCCCTTCGGGATGTAGCAGAACGACCCATCGCTGAAGACCGCCGAGTTCAGGGCCGCGTAGAAGTTGTCCGTGTAGGGAACGACTGCCCCCAGGTGTTTTCGCACCAGGTCCGGATGTTCCCGAACTGCCTCGCTGAAGGAGGAGAAGATGATCCCGTGCTTTTCGAGGTCCTTGCGGAAGGTCGTGGCGACGGAGACACTGTCCATCACGGCATCCACTGCCACCCCCGCCAGCCGTTTCTGTTCGTCGAGCGAGATGCCAAGCTTGTCAAAGGTCTCCCGAAGTTCCGGGTCGACCTCATCCAGACTGTTGAGCTTCGGCTTCTTCTTCGGTGCGGCGTAATAGCTGATGGCCTGGAAATCCACCGGGGGGTAATGCACCTGGGGCCAGTGCGGCTCGGTCATCTTCTGCCAGTGACGGAAGGCCTTGAGCCGCCATTCCAGCAGCCACTCCGGTTCCTGTTTCCGCAGGGAGATCTGACGGACGACGTCCTCGTCGAGACCGGGGGGCAGGGTGTCGGATTCGATGTTGCTGACGAATCCGTACTTGTAGTCGGAGCTGACGAACTCCTCGATGGTGTTGAGAGCTTCGCTCATGAAGAGGATGGGGGGCTCAGGCGTTGGCTTCGGCGGCCTGCTTGGCCGCGCATTCAGGGCAGATGCCGCGGAAGAGGATCTCGAACTGGAGCACCTCGAACCCGGGCGGCATGTGGATTTCGGGTTCGCCCGACTCGGGATCGGACCGGATGTCGAACACGCCGTTGCAGGTGGTGCAGTGGAAATGATGGTGCTTCTCCATGTTGGAGCAGTAACGCGTCGGACCGCGTTCGTGGTTGACCTGCCGCACCAGGCCGCACTTCACCAAGGTATCGAGCGTGTTGTAGACCGTCGCCATTGAGAGGTCGGGCATGTCCGACTTGGCGCGCATGAACACCTCGTCGGCGCTGGGGTGATCCCCCTTCTCCAACAGCTTGGAGTAGATGTGCCGGCGTTGCGCGGTGAAACGCAACCCGGTCCTGGCGAGCCCTTTGTTGAGCCGCTCATCCACGAAATCGATGGGCACCTGTCGCTCCATGCCTGCAGAGGCTAACACAACTTGGACTTAGGTCAAGACTTGGAATAAGTCTAAATATCAGAATCTTGCTCGCCGCGTTGCTTGACGGAGTCTGCGCCGCTTTCCGCCGCGGGCGGGGTTCCCGGTCAGCGGGTCGGCGAACCTGCGGGGTGTTGCAGCGAGAAGCGGTAGAACCGTTGCGGTTCGGTGAGGCCGGAAAAGCGCTCCATGGAGAACCGGAGTCGTTCCAACGGACCCTCGCGAAACACCATTACCGGAGCCGTCGGAGCCATTGGGGCAAGGGTCCCCAAGGTGGTGCCCCCTTCTGGCGTGATCACCAGCCGTCCCGCTTCCCGGGTGCGGACAAGATCCACCCACACCACGCCGTCAGCCAGGCGGATTCCCATCTGCGGTCCTTCGTCGGCGACCAGCGGATTCCCGCCACCGAAGAACTCCGCCAGGTTGGGGACGCGGTCGTGGTCGGGATCATCGGTTTCCCCTGCCACCCCCGGTTCCAGAAGCTGCTCCTTGCTGAACCTCCGAGCGCGCCAGGCGTCAAAGGGTTCGTCATGCAGGATCCCCGTGACCGCAGTGTGGTCTCCCTGCTCGTAATCCGGGGAGCTGTCGAGCGTGATGACCAGCGTTTCATCGCCTTCCACCGTGTCATCGTCGAGTGGCACAACCCGCAACTCCGCCGTCGTCCGGCCAACCGGAATTGTGAGGCGGCCCGACAGGGCTGACTGAAGGTCGGACCCGTTCGCGGTGCCGCCGATGCTGTATCGGACCGTGAGCGGTTCCTGGAGTTCGCGGTCGGCGGCGAAGAGGTAATGGATCGGGTCGTGGGGGTCCCCCTCGGTCCCTCGTGGGTCCCCGGAGAGGAGGTTCACGAGCGGGCGGGCCGGCGCGTCACGCGACCAACCGGCGGCATCGGCGATCACGTAGCCGGTGGTTCCCGTGGTTTCGATCAGCACTCCGCTTCCGTTGCCAGGCGTGAACCGATACGTGCCCAGCGCCACCCACAGGCCGTTGTTGGCAGTCTGGTCGACCATGACCGTGACGCTGCCGTCGTCGTGGTTGATGCTTACCGGAACATGGGTGGCACGATTGGCGTGGGCGGTCCAGCGGAGGTAGACCGTGTATTCGCCGGGCTCGGGCAGGTCGGGCACGAAACGCACCGATTTCACGCCCTTGCCGTCATTGTCATCATGCAGGTAGTCGCTGCCATGATAACCGGCCACCGACGTGCTCGACACCCAGTCGCCCATCACGAGGGCCCCGGGATCGACGCTGTCCACCACGATTTCCGGGGCCCCGCCCGTTTCTCCCCACGACAGGATCTGGTCATCGGCGCGCAGTTGGGCGCTGAGCTTCACATAGTCCACGTCCTGCACCACCACGTCGTCATCGATGGCGAACGCCGCGGCGGTGGCGGCGCTCTGGCTGGTGATCATGAACACCGGTTCCATACGGGCCGAGCCGAAGGCGATGTGGGTGGCCGAAAGGCAGAACGTGACGAACAGGTTATCGCACTCGCCCCGGGCCGGAACGATGGACCGGTAGGCGATTCCGTAGGGTGCCGGCACGCCGACCTGGACGTCGCCCTCGTTGCGGACCACCCCGTTTTGCACCACCCGTTGGACGTTGTGGGAGTCCATGGTGTAGGAGCCGAGGCCGATGGGGTCCGGCGCGACGACCTGACCCCGGGCATTGTGCTCGGTCATCACATAATCACTCACCATGCGCCGGGCCTCGCGCACATACATCTGGTGGCCGAAACCACCGCTGTCCTGGAACTCGTCCCGGCAATAGCCCCACGACTGCATTTCCTCGCGCACGTTCACGGGCACCCGGGGATCAGTGGCCAGGAAATGCAGGAAGCCCTGGATGTAACCGACGGTGGCGGCGTGGATTTCCTGACGGCGTGTGGGTGAAGCATCGGGGTAATCATAGTTCCGGCCGATGAAGTCGGTGGAGAAGGCGCCCCGGTTGTTGATGTCGGTCTTTCCGTTGGGCATGCCGCTGATGATCATGAAATCGCTCAGAGACAACGCGTGCCCGGCTGCGACCCGGGCATCGAGGTAGCGACCCAGCAGTTCATAATCTGCCACGTCGTAATCACGTGGGGCGGTGATCGGTCGGCGGTTCGCCGGGGTCTGCGTGAGACAAAGCCGGAAGTTGTAGGCCTGGACTCCGGCGTCGCCCTCGCCCGGCACGCCGCCGTCCCCTGGCTGGATGTAAGGCAACAGTCCCGAGCCGGGATTCCCCGGAGTGACATAGGGATCGACGTCCACGACGAACTGGTGACTCGGCGTGTTGGCACGTACGCCGTTCAGGGTCTCGCCGTATTCCCGGTTGGCCTCGCGGCCGACCGTGTAGCGCACGCCGGCCAGGGCCATCAGGTCGCCCTCGTAAGTGGTGTCGAGGTACATCGCAGCCCGGAAACGGTCCCCGTCGCTGTTCCGAATCTCCGTGATGCGGGTGCCATCCCTCGTGACGCTTTCGAGTTGCGAGTCGAGGTAGACCGGGATGCCTTCCTCAACCACCCACTCGTCAAAGACCTCCTCGGCGATGTGCGGTTCAAAGGTGAACTGACGGCCGGCAGCGCCGTATTTCGCTCCGACTCGATGGTAGAATTCCGACGAGTAACCGCCAATGGCGGCGGTATTTCCGGTGTCCGTCCGGCCGAGGCCCCCGGAGGTAAGTCCCCCCAGGTGGCGGCCCGGTTCGACGATAACCACCGATCGTCCCAACCGCCGGGCGGTCACGGCCGCGACGACGCCACCGGACGTTCCGCCGTAGATGCAGAGATCGGTTTCAACCAGTTCGGGATGCCCGGGCGCCGCGACCAGTCGGGTGACCGCGAGGGTGAGAGCAAGGGAGGCGAACAATCGGATGGAATTCATGCGCAGGCAAGGGGCTGTTCACGTTCGAGCCGGTTAAGGACGTGGACTACCCCGGCCGAGCGGCAAAAGCAAGGGCGGGTCGCCAGGGCGCAGCAGTTTGGGCGCACGACCCCGGGGTTGAAGGGGGGTGAAATGGCTTGAAAGACGGCCTTTGTGTGACTTGCCGGCGAGTCACGACTTCTCAAGACCTCATCCAAAGCAGAGACCCTCACCAAGATCAGAGCTCACAGAAGGAAACGAAGGGCATGAAGCCGGGACGGAAGTACACCACGGGAGATCAAGAGCCGGACCCCATTGAAGGGAACGGTGGCGCGTCGGATGGGGAACTCCCAAGGGCTCGCCTCGCTTCGTTTTCTTCGTTCCCTTCTGTGAGACTTTGGATTGCCGCCGCCATGTGAAATTCGGTGTCGCGACGGGGTCAGTCCTGCAACTGTTGGCGGCGATCCCTCCGCCAACGGTGAGGACTGACCCCAGAACGGCCCCCAAGTTCCAGGGCACCGTGCGCGCGAGCAGGTTGCTGGGCAGTCTCATTTTGGCACCGGAGCGCCGGCGTCCCGCCGGCTTTGGGCCTGGGAGCCCATGAAGACGTCCGGGTTTCTGCTTGAGGCAAGCCGATCCGAGATCGGCGCTCGGGCGCCACAATGCAAGTTGCAGGGCCATTGG
>JACKPW010000010.1 GCA_024233215.1 Verrucomicrobiales bacterium
CTGGCGATCGGCGTCGCCCCCGGCATGATTCCAAGTCCCACCGGATGCAGCGTCGCGCTGGAGGTGGAGGATTTCGACCAGGCCATTGCGGAACTCCGCGCGGCGACCGTGGAGTTCAATTTCGGCCCCCTCGAAACCCCGGTTTGTCATATGGCCTTCGTGCGCGACCCCGACGGCAACCCCGTGGGAATCCACCGGCGCAAGAGCCAACCCGGCTGAGCGTGGTTGGCTGCGGGGAACCTCGACGGAGGCTCCGGCTCGGACCCTTTCATGCTGGAGAATGGCAGACCGATGCCCGGACCAACAACCATCGATTGCCTTGAGGTTCCCGAACCTGAGAGCGTGTCCCCCCAATGGCTGCAGGACTGACCCCGTCGCTCGGTTCGTGGATGGTCACCGTGGTCCTGCTGGCCCTGCTGCACCCCGCAGCGTGGCGCGCGGATGCGTCCGGGCTCGATCCCGTTGAGGCCGCCGCCGGCCCAACCGGGGGGGTGTTGAGCCGGTCGGAGATCGCGGCGTTTGCCGACTCCGTGATTCCGACGGCCCTGGAGACGTCCAGCATCCCGGGCGCGGCGGTCTCGGTCGTTCAGGACGGGCGGGTGCTGCTGCAAAGGGGCTATGGACTGGCGGATGTGGACGAGAAACGGCCGGTCTCGGCCAACGAGACGCGCTTTCGGGTCGCGTCCATCTCCAAGATCCTGACCGCCGCCGCGGCGCTGCGCCTGGCGCAGTCGGACCGCCTGGACCTCCATGAGGATGTGAATCACGTGCTCCAACGCTTCGTGATCGCACCGGCCTATGACGAACCGATCACGCTCCACGACCTGCTCACGCACACCAGCGGCTTTGACGTCTGCTGGCTGGGGTATGCCGCCCGCTCCCCGGCCGATCACTTGTCGCTTCGCGATTACCTGAGTTGCTTCCAACCGCAACGGCTGCGTCCACCGGGCAGCTTCAGCACCTACGACAACTACGGGTACGCACTCGCTGGCTATCTGGTCCAAGTCGCCTCGGAGGTGCCCTTTCGCGACTACGTCCGGACCCGGATTCTCGAACCGCTGGGGATGAGCCACAGCGGTTTTGGCATGAACCGGGCGATGGCGGGGACGCGGGCCACCGGATACCGGCGGGTCGATGGAACACTCGAGGCGTGCGCCCCGGACTACGTGAACATCACGCCGGCGGCCGGGCTTCTCACCACCGCAGCCGACATGTCGCGGTTGCTCATCGCGTTGCTTGCGGAGGATGGATCGACCGCCTCACCGCGACTCTCCACCGCCGTGCGCACCGGCTTGATGACGTCGCAGTTCACCTTCCATCCCGACGTGCCCGGCCGCTGCTACGGGTTCAACCGCCTCACCGTGGAAGGTCGGCCGCTGCTGCGGCAAACCGGCCAGTGGCCCGGGTTCAACGCGATGCTGATGGTGTCACCGCGGCAACGAATCGGCCTGTTCCTGGCCTACAACGTGTGCGATGAACTGGAGGCCGGCCGACGCATTGGTCGCGCGTTCGTCGAGCGGTTCATTCCCAAACCGGTACCCGCCGGGAGTCAGAGTCCGACGAGGGCCGCCACCGGGCTGCACGCGGACTTGTTCCCAGGCTGCTACGCCTCCACTCGATACCCCCGGGCTACCCCTCACGTGAAGTCTCCCCGCCAGGTCGTGGTGCGATGGCGGGCGGAAGGCGGGCTCACCATCGAGGACCAGCCCTACCTCGAGATCGAGCCAGCGGTCTTCGAACGGCTGTCCGCCAGCGCTCCGCAGGGAAGATCGCTGGGCAGGCGCGTGGCATTCCGCCTGGATGAGAACGGGCGGGTCAGTCATCTGATCACCCAGTCCGGGGCTTACCGGCGCCTTGCCTGGTACGAGACGCGCCGCGCCCAGAACGCGCTCAATGTTGCCCTCTGCCTGATCTGGCTGACGGGACTGGTGATCTGGCCGCTGGCGGATCTCGTCCGGTGGGGACGTCGCCGAATCACGCAGGGGGTCACGAATCATCGACCGCGACGTCCGTCGCCCCGGCTCGACCTGCCGGTAAAGATCGGAGCCCGGGCCGTCTGCGCGGTGGGACTCTGGCTCCAAATTGCGCTGGCGCTGGCAGCGAATTCGCTGGGTCCCTTCGCCCTTTTCTACGGACTGCCGCCGCGATTGGAATCGATCCTGAGGATCTCCCTCTTACTCGTGCTGCTGACCCTGGTGATGGCGGTCGCCGGCATGCTCGTCTGGCGACACCGGTTCTGGACCCTGCCGGAACGCATTCTCTTCACCCTCGTAACGATGGGCGGCCTGCTCGGTTGCTGGAATCTGAACGCACGGTATCTGCACGGGAGCGGGGCAAGGGAGTGCCCGCCCGCGCACGCCCCACCGGGCCGGGCTGAAGCGGCGTCCGTTAAGGCCGGACCTTCAACTGCCCCGGGATGTTGAGCACCACCACCGAGCACACGGGATCGGGCGCCTCGGACGGCAACTGGATCGTCACCCCAACCTCATTGCGAGTCGTGGTCAGCGGGGCCTTCTCCTTGTCCGATAGCAGGAAACAACGCCCGGGACGGTTCTGCAACCCGGGAACAACAAGGCGTCCATCCGCCGGCCAGTCGAACACGTGGAGGTAGAGCGCGGTGCGTCGCGGGAACTGCTTCTTCGTACAACGCCCCCAGGGCAGTTCCCGGAACGGACTGGCGGTGGTGCGGTAGATCGCCGGACCGTTGACCTTCATCCAGCGGCCCACTTCGGCCAGGCGATCGATCGAGGGGGCGGGAATCCGCCCTTCCGGGGTGGGACCGACGTTGAGCAGGTAGTTCCCGCCCTTGCTCGCAATGTCGACGAGGTTTCGGATCAGGGTCTCCGCGCTCTTCCAATGGTCGTCCCGACTCTTGAATCCCCAGGTGTCATTCATCGTCATGCAGGACTCCCAATCCACCCCCGGCAGACCCGTGGCGGGAATCTGCTGCTCAGGCGTGCCGAAATCGCCCACGTAATCCTGGTCCCCCTTGTTCATGCCTTCCATGCCCTGGCGGCCCTTGCCCACGCGGTTGTTGATGATGAGGTCGGGCTTGAGGTCGCGCAGGTAACGGTAGACCTCCCGGCCGTCCTCCTCCGTGTACCATTCCACCCACTCCCCATCGAACCACAGCACCTCGGGATTGCAGGTGTCGATCAACTCCTTGAGTTGGGCCTTCATGAAATCCAGGTACTCCTGTTTCCGACCCGGCTGGATCTTGGTGGGGTTGTACTGCGCGTCACTGCCCCGGGTCTGGGCCGGGTGATGCCAGTCCATGATCGAATAGTAGGTGCAGAACTTCAGCCCCTGCCTGTGGCATTCGGCCGAGAGTTGCCGGAGCAGATCACGCCCGTAGGGAGAAGCCTTCACCACCGTGTAATCCGTCACTTGCGAGTCAAACAGGCAGAAGCCGTCGTGATGCTTCGACGTAATGACCAGGTACTTCATCCCAGCGTCCTTCGCGGTCCTGACCCAAGCGGCGGCATCGAACTCCACGGGATCGAATCGCGCCGCCAGTTTCTCGTAGTCCGCCACCGGAATGTTGGCGCTGTTCATGATCCACTCCCCGATCCCGCCGACCGGTTTCCCGTCCCAGATCCCACCGGGAACGGCGTACAGCCCCCAATGGATGAACATGCCAAAGCGCGCCTCACGCCACCAGGCCATGCGGGCGTCCCGCTGGTCCGGCGTTTCGGTGTTCCAAGCTGAACCCGCACTGCAGGCGGTGTAGGGAGCCAGCGCGAGGGCGGCCAGAAGCGACAGGGTGAGGACGGGGGTTTTCATGACTCGGTTCCGGTGTTGCGGCCCCACGAAATAGGCCCTCAGTCCGGGAGACGCAATCAAATTGCTCGCAGATTGGGTTGGACCGCCGGCCATGCGGGCTCCGGAAGAGGGGCCGTCGGCGCGGCGTGGACTTCACGTTTCAGCGTTCAGGGTTCCGAGCTCGATCCGCCGGTTCTCCCACCCGGAGCCGAGGAGTCTCCATGCAGTTCCACCACGAATAGACACCAATGCACACGAATCACGGGGCATTTCGGCGGCAGACAGGTTCCTGCCTCCGCCACCAAGGGGTGTCCCTCACGCAGCGGTCGTACCGTTCCTGAAAGCCGCATTCTCATTCGTGTCCATTGGTGTCTATTCGTGGTTGGATGGCACAGAGACGGCTGAGAAAATCCACCCCGCCCCCACCCTGCCGGACCGGGGATTGTAACAATCGCCGCATTGCCACCCCGCCGCTGCGTTGCCACCCTGTTCGTGACAGACGGATGGCTCGCGTATGAAATCCAGGCAAATTCTCGCACGCTGGGCACGAACCGGCGCTCGTCTGCGCGCGCAACTCAAGGCGCTCAGCGAAGCCTGCCTCCAGGAAGGCAATGCCCCGGAAATCCACCGATTGCGCGTCTGCCTGCGTCGCTTTCGTTTCTGGGCCCGCACCGGCCAACCCTTGCTGCCTTCCCGCGACCTCGCCCGGCTCCAGGCGTGGGGCCGCAACGTCGCCACGCTTACCGGACCGATCCGCGACCTCGATGTCTCCATCGAGTGGTTTCGTTCCCATCGCGTTGGGGAGGAGATCATGACCAGCCTGGCGGAACGCCGCCAGACGGAGTGGACCCGCCGACGCAAACGGCTCAAGCCCCTGCCGGCAACGGTGCTGGAACGACTGGGCGGCGTCGAGGTCACCCGGGAAAACGGCCGCCGCCTGCGTCGCCGCGTGCGCCGGCTCGAACAGCGCTTCGAAGATCGGCTGGTCAACCGGCTGGACGGCTTCTTCAAGCGCGATGCCTCCGCCCGCCATGAGGTGCGCCGCATCGTCCGCCGCTGGCGCTACCTGCGGGAATCCGTCCAAACCGCCCCCGAGCAGAAACGGGACCGATTGCTGACCGCGCTGCTGGCCTTTCAGGAGGCCGTGGGCGACGCCCAGAACCTGGAACTCGGGATCGAGCTCATCGAGCACCACGTGCCCGAGGGCAAGCGCCGCCGCCAACTCGAGCGTCAGGGCCGGGTCGCGCGCAAGGGCCTGATCAAGCAGACCCGTCGGGCCATCCGCCGGCTCCAACGCGAACTGGATTGACCCGGCATCGCGACCGGGGCAACCGCGTCGCCCCCCCGCCGGCCCGCCTTGATCAACGCCTGTACTCGAGGACTTTCCCCTCGTTATTCAGCTTGAGGGTGTCGGCATCAAACGTCGCGGTTGTGGTGCCGGCACCCTTCCATTGCATACGCAGTTCGGGTCCCTTCACGGCATGGGTGGCATGGACCTCCCGAGCAAAAGCCGCTCAATGGGGACAACTCGCTCGTGACAGCCGGTCCCGGCAGGCTCATGCTCGGCGACAAGTTCACGCACCGTTCGACACCGGAAACACCCTCCCGCACATGAAGACCCACCGTCCACTCAATCTCAGCGCCCTGGTACTCCCCGCTCTGGTCTGCGCCGGCTCGCTTGAAGTCGCCGCCCGGGAGTGGTTCGTGGCGCCCAACGGGAGCGACACCCACCCGGGAACCCGGGCCGAGCCCTTCGCCACACCGCAACGTGCCGTGGCCGCCGTGCGTGAACTCGTGGCGGCCGGCCTGACGGAGCACGTGCACGTCACCTTCGCCGCCGGCACCTATGAACTGGCCGCCCCCCTCGTCTTCACCCCTGCCGATTCGGGCACCGCCGAGCACGGGATCACCTACGCCGCGGCGCCGGGACAGGACGTGGTGTTCAGCGGCGGACGCCGGATCCGCGACTGGAAGGTCGATGGCAATCGGTGGACAGCGAAGCTGGATGAGGTGCGCGCGGGCGGCTGGTTCTTCCGATCCCTGGTGGTCAACGACGAACGGGCCATCCGGGCGCGCTGGCCCAATGAGGACGGCGCACTGCGGCTCACGGACGTCTCACCGGATGTCCGCTCGTTCACCTTCGATCGCCCACTGCCTTCCAACGACCTCGTCGGCCAGGACACCGAACTCGTGGTTTACGAAAACTGGTCGGTCTCGCGGGCGATCATCACGGGCGTCCACGATGGTCGAATCGAAACCGCCAATCCCGTGGGCTGGATCGGACACGGTCCCATGACCACCGCCAGCCCTGGCAAACCGGCCTTCCTCGAGCACGCCCGGTTCGCCCTCGACCAGCCTGGCGAATGGTTCCTCGACCGACAGACCGGCGAACTCACGTATCTCGCGCGGGACGGCCAGCGACCGGGTTCCACGGAAGTCGTGGCCCCGGTCTTGTCGCAGCTCGTCCAGATCGCCGGGACCGGGGATCATCCCGTGGTACACCTGCGCTTCGAAGGCTTGCGGTTCGAGCATACCGACTTCGCCCTGCCCTCCTTCGGCTATTCGGAAATCCAGGCGGCTCATTACGGCCCGAGCATGAAGGAGCCGACGCACGTCCAACCGGTCGCCATCGAGTGTGTTTATGCGAACGGAGTTCAGTTCGAGCAATGCCGGTTCGCCCACCTCAACGCGTCGGGGATTGGGTTCGGACCTGGTTGCCGGGACAACCGCGTGTCGCGCTGCACGGTGGAGGACATCGGCGGCAACGGCATCATGATCGGCTGGCGCGGAAAGGGTGCGTTGCAGAACGGTGCCGAGGGGTTGCTCGATGCGGACTGGGCCGATCCGGACGATGCGCCCGTCGGGAACTCAGTGGCGGACTGCGTGATTCGCCGTTGCGGCGCCGACAGCCGGGGGGCGGTCGGGATCTTCGCTGCGTTCTCGAAGGATACGCTCATTGAGCACAACGAGGTGTACGACCTGCCCTACACCGGGATTTCAATCGGCTATCGTTGGAACACAACACCCACCTCGCAAGAGCGTTGCCGGGCGTGGTTCAACCACATCCATCACGTGATGCAGAAACTCGCGGACGGCGGCGGCATTTACACGCTCGGCTATCAACCGGGCACCCAACTGAGCGGCAACCTCATTCACGACGTGCCCCGCAGCGCCTACGCCCACGGCGGCGCGCCGAACAACGGCTTCTTCATCGACGAGGGCAGCAAGGGATTCCTGTTCGAATCGAACGTCGTCTATGCCACGTCGGGTCGCTCCGTGCGGTTCAACCAGAACCAGCCCGAAGGGCACACCTGGAAGGCCAACTTCTTCGACGAAACCACCACCCCGGAAGCGATTGCCGCGGCGGCGAAGCTGGCCGGCCCCAGGCCGCTCGCCGTCGGGCATCCCTTCGCCTGCACCGATTACTCAGCCGGCAAGGTGTGCCTCGTCTCCGCCGCCGGCCGGGTGGAATGGGAATACCCGGCGCCAAGCTGCAACGACCTCTGGGTGTTGCCCAACGGGAACCTGCTCTTCAACACCGGCCACGGCGTACGGGAAGTGACGCGGGCGAAGGAGGTCGTCTTCGATTACCAGTCCAAGAGCGAGATCTACGCCTGCCAGCGGCTGCCCGACGGCAACACCTTCGTCGGCGAATGCAATGCGGGTCGCCTGATCGAGGTGGCCCCCGACGGAAAGGTGGTGAAGCAACTTCGCCTGTTGCCCGAAGGCAAGGACGGCGGCCACGCCTACATGCGCAACGCCCGCCGCCTGCCCAATGGCCATTACCTGGTCGCCCACTACGGCGAGCAGGTGGTGCGTGAATACGACGACTCGGGATCGGTGGTGCTTGAAATACCCGCGGTGGGAGGGCCACACAGCGCGGTTCGCCTGCCGGACGGACACACCTTGATCTCCTGCGGCGATATGCCCGGCGGAAACCGCGTGTTCGAGGTGGATCGTTCGGGCAAGCGTGTCTGGGAGGTGAAGGGAGAGGAGTTGCCCGGCATCAGCCTGAAGTTCATGGCCGGCTTGCAGCGTCTGCCCAACGGCAATACCGTCATGTGCAACTGGCTCGGCCACGGCCAGTTCGGCAAGGCGCCGCACTTGATCGAGGTCACGCCGGACAAGTCGGTCGTCTGGACCTTCGCCGATCACGTGGCGTTCAGGACCATCTCCAGCGTGCAACTGCTGGATGTCCCGGGCGACACCACCCAGTGGGAGATCAGCCACTGAACGGGACGGCTTCGATCTCCGCCAGGTCCCGGAGTGCGGCGAGGCATCGCCGCTTTCCCGTTCGCTGAAAAACAGGCAGGCAATCCCTCCGCAACCTCGGGGCTCCTGATCCCGTGCAAATGGCCTGAACCCCTTCCTGACACCACCACGGCGTGATTCACTGCTGTCTTGGTGCTGGTTTCAGACGTTCAGGCAATGATGTGGCGCCATCGGACGGTCCGGGAACAGCGGTGAAGGCTGGCGCTTTTCACCGCACTCCGGGACCTTGCGGAGAACGGACGTTTTCGCCGCCTAGGCCGGCTGGTCTTCCTCGTCCTCGTCTTCGTCTTCGTCCTCGATCTCCCGGCGCAGCTTGCGGGACAGCCTGGGTCGCACAAAGCCGTAGACCAGGTAGGCGGTGAAGATCACCGGGAGCACCACCGGCAGGATCTTCTCGCGCAGCACGACAATGGTCCCGAGAAAGACCAGGGCAATCGCCAGCCCGAGAAAGGGACGGCGCGCCCGCAGATCCAGCTTCTTGAACGAGGGGTACTTGACGTTGCTGATCATCATCACCGAGAGAAAGACCAGCAGCACCGGCAGCACATAGCGCCAGTGGCCCCGCGGAAAATCGCGCGCCTCGAGCCACATCAGGAACAACGTCAGCGAGGCCACCAGTCCGGCAGCCGCCGGAATCGGAAAACCGAGGAACTCCTTGCTGCCCGACCCGCCCTGCGCCGCGAGACAGTTGAACCGCGCCAGTCGCAAAGCGCCACAAATCAGATAGATCGAGGCCACGAACCAGCCGAGTTCCTGGTACTTCATGAACACGTCGTGCATGACGATCCGATGAACCAGGAATGCGGGGGCGGCCCCGAACGAGATGATGTCCGCCAACGAATCGAACTCGCGCCCGAAGGCGCTCTCCTGCCCTCCCCAACGCGCCAACCGGCCGTCGAGCAGATCGAAGATGCAGGCCAGCAGAATGAATCCCAGGGCATGCATGATGACGTCGTTGAAATCGGGCGAAGCGGCGTCCGCCTCGACGATCTTCGTGAGGGCCACGAACCCGCAGAAGAGGTTCGCCCCGGTCATCAGGTTGGGCAGAATGAAGATCTTCAGCCGCTGGTTCGGGCTGGGTTCGGACGATGGAGCCGGCGTTGGGTCGGACATGGTTCAGGGCCTCCGGGCCAGGATGGTTTCGCCGCCCCGCACCCGTTCACCACAGCTCACCGCCACCTCGTAGTCCAGCGGCACATAGAGGTCGACACGCGAACCGAACCGGATGAGGGCAATGCGTTCCCCCCGGATGACCTCCTCCCCCTCCTTCACCCAGGGCAAAATGCGGCGCGCGATCAGTCCGGCGATCAACCGCACCCCGATGCGCTCCCCCTCCCGTTCGCTGGATTCGATTCCCAACAACAGGTTCTCGTTGAACTCGGCGGAATCGGCCCGCATGGCGTTGATGAACCGACCGGGCGTGTGGCGCCGGAGCATGACCCGGCCGCTGACCGGGGCATTCTCCACGTGCACGTCGAAGATGGAGAGAAAGGTGGAGATGCGCCGGCAGCGTCCGCCCATGAAGCTGGACTCCTCGACCTCGTCGATGAGGTCGACCTTGCCGTGGGCGGGTGCGACAATGGCCTTCGGGTCCGCGGGTGGCCGGGCCTTGGGATCGCGGAAGAACCAAAGGCAGAACGCGCCGAAGACCAACCAGAGCCCCGCGAGGACGCCGGCCGCGCCCAGGACAAATTCGCCGAGCAACCGCGCCAGCACTCCCGCGAACATCAGCCCCAGCACCAGCACGAGCGACCAGTAGATCATCCGGAAGCCCGCGCGCATTGCCTTGCCCGCGTGTTTCATATCCGCATCCTATCCGACGCAAAGGCGTTGGGAAGCCGATATTCAGGCCGCCGGAAACGGGTCCGGGCATCCGTGTCAGCCGGGGTGCGGCAGCGCGCTGTCCCGGTCGGCCACCCCAACTTGGGAGACTTGGGCCTCCTCACGCCGGCTGCTCCAGGGTTGGACGGCAATCCCCGCCACCCTCAGGCGTCGGGGGGACGGTTGGCGAGGCTCCCGGCGGGAACGGTCTCGATCCGCGCATGTTCCTCCAGGAACTTCACCACCTTGCCGCTGAGCACCTGGTAACGCACCTCGCCCAGCGTGTTGTTCTTCTGCATCTGCTTCACGAGGTCGTTCGGCTTCATCCGGTAGGCGGCCGCCATCTGCAGAATCCGCTGGGTCAACTCTTCCCGCGTGACCTCGATCTTCTCGGCCTCGGCAATCCGCTCGAAGGCGAAGCGCACCCGCAGGCGCTCCCTGGCGCTGTTGCTTGCCACCGCGTAAATCTGGTCCTTCTGCTCGTCCATCGCCTCCTTCGGAATGCCCCGGTCGGCGTTGGACTTGACGATGTCATAGACCGTGTTGCGGGTCTCGTGCTGGATCAACGTCTCGGGCAGTTCGCAGCTGAACCGGGCAAGCAGGTTCGCCACCAACTGGTCGACAAGGGCACGCCGCCGCTTGTCGGCGAGTTCCTTGCCAAGATCGTCGCGGACCCCTTCCTTGAGCTTTTCCAGGCCCTCCGCCCCAAATGACTTCGCGAACTCCTCGTCCACGGCCGGCAGCTTCTTCTCCTTCACCCCGACGATCTCGACCGCGTATTCCCCCTCCTTGCCGCCGACCTCCTTGATGACGAAGTCCGCCGGGAAACTGACCTTCACCGCACGCTTGTCACCGACCTTCGCGCCGAGCAACTGGTCGGTGAACCCGGGGATGAAATGGCTGGTTTCCACCAGCATCCAGGCGTTGTCCTTCTGGGTGACGCCCCGGGCGGCGGCGTTGAATTCGGTGATCGGCTTGCCCTCACAGGTGCCCTGGTAGTTGATCACCACGTAGTCGCCGCTGCTCACCGCGCGATCCACGTCCTCGTAGGCCGCCCGCTGCTCCTGCAGGACTTCGAGAGCCCGCGCAACGTCCTCGTCAGTGACCTGTTGGTCCTCCACTTTCGCGGGCAGCCCCTTGTATTCCGGCAACTCGAACTCCGGTTCGATCTCGAAGGTGGCGCTGAACCGGAACGGTTTGTCCGGCCCGAACTCCTCCGTCTTCACCTCGGGCTCGGTCAGGACGCGCAGCTTCTGCTCCTCCAACGCCTTGCGGAACGATTCGTTCAGGACGCGTTTGCGGGTTTCATCGCGGATGCCTCCCGCGTACTGCTTTTCCACAAGATGCCGGGGCGCCTTGCCGGGCCGGAAACCGGGGAGCCGGGCCTGCCGGAAAAACTCCGCCGAGACCTTCTGCATTTCGGCCTGGATTACCTCCACCGGCACCTCCACCTGGAGGGACCGCTTGCAGGGACCAACATTCTCAACCGTGACGTTCACAGTGCGTTTCTCGAATCAGGGTGTTCGTCGTTGCGCCCGGAAGGGAGGCCTCGCCCCCGCTGCCCGAACGAAAAGAGGGTGACCCTAGGCGGCGCCAACCCCGCCGTCAAGCGCGGGACAACCGCGGATTCCGGTGGCGGGTCGGCTATTCCGGCCCGGCGAGTTCGCGGACTTTGGCGTCGTACTTCTGGAAGATGGCCCGAAAATCCCGGGAGTAGCGATTGCCGTGAAGCAGATTACGGATCACCTGCCAGAGCAGGATGCCATAGCCCGCAACCCCCCAGCCAGGATCCTCGTTGAGCAGGTACAATCCGATCAAAGCAAGTGACACCACGATGGCGAGTCCCTCAAGCACCCAGAACCGTGACTGGCTCGAAAGCTGCGGGTCCCGGTAATAACTAATCAAGAACCTCTCCCGGTCCGTAAACTCGATGATCTCGTTCATACCAGTGGAATCGAGGGGTCTAGAATTCCCGAGGAATCCGGATCACCAGAACTCCCATGAAATCCCCGTCCGCAAAGTCGTGGCGGGGACTGCCAGTGTTGCGGTTGTGGCAATCGGCGCACGACGCGCTCGTGGCGGTCTCCGGATAAACGGCCGTGAAGTAGGCCCGGCCCCCGAGTTGTTCGTCCCGAAACAGCGGTTCGCCCGGCGACCGTGGAAGCACCGTCAGGGCTTCCTCCTCCAACCCGGTCTGCGCCGCCCCCAGCGGGCTGATCGGCCAGGGCGACCGAATCGCAAACGAGAACTCCGCCCCGTGCGTGGCGATCTCCTGCGCCGCCCGACGCAGAAACGCCCCGTGGCTGCCGCGGTTCAAGTCCGAGATCCGAGATCCGAAATCCGAAGGGGAAGTGGGCGCCGGGGAATCACCCGTTTTGGCTTCAAGCCAGGCCGCGTTTGCCGCCCGCAACACCGCATGCAGCCCATCCGCCATGCGCTGGTAGGAAACCCGATCCGCCAGGTGCGCGGGCGCGGCGACGGAGGACTGGCCAGACTTGTCGGACAGCGACCGCGTGGCGCAACCGGCAAACAGCACAGCGACGACGCCCAATGCCAGGGAAGCGGGGAGCAGTTTCATCGTAAAGGGTCTCACGGGTTGGGCTCGCGCAGTTTCAGGATCTGATCCGAATGGCGCTTAATTAAGCCCTAAAACTCTCTTGGTAAGACGTTTGCGACGGCGGGTGTCGGGCAGGGTTCCGAAGATCACCGTGCGGCTGATCACCTGCATTCGCTGGAGAGTCTGCTGGATCACCCGCCAGTTCGCAATGGCTTCCTGCAGGGCCTCGAACTGTTCCTTGGACAGCGCCACACTCACTGTCTTGCCCTTCACCTTGCGGGTCCACTGATAGCAGGGTCCCCCGGCACCGGGACCCCGGTCCTGCACGTAGCCCTGGCTGATCCAGCCCCCCCGGGCCAACTGCCGGCGCAGTCGGGCATACTCCGCCCGAAGTTCCTCCAGATCGATTTTCATTGACCCAGAGCCTAGCATGCCCGTCAATAGGGCGGTATACATACCGCCCTATGCAAACCCCCTGCTTCCCCGCCTGGCGCGCCCGGTTCGCCGCCCTCGGCCGCCGCTCCGTCCACCGCCTCCGTCAGGCCACCCTCGCCCAACTGGGCGAGCACCTCGGCTCCTTGATTCCCCCCGGCCTCCTGGCCGCCGAGGACGAAGGCCTCAACAGCCGCGAGCGGGTCTTCTCCCTCGGTTTCACTGCTCAGTGCTTCCTGTGGCAACTGCTCAATCCCGGCACCGCCTGTCGCGAGGTGGTCCGCCAGGTCCAGGCCTTGTGCCGCCTGCAGGGGCGCCAACCGCCCGACGACAACACCTCCGCCTACGCCCAAGCACGGAAGCGTCTGCCGCAGGAGCGGTTGGAAGGGATGCTGGGGGCCACGGCCCGGGCCGCCGACCGCCGGGCCGGGGACGTCGGTCATCTGCGGGGTCGCCCGGTCAAGGTGGTCGATGGCAGCGCGGTGCAACTGCCCGACACGCCGGAGAACCAGAAGCAGTATCCTCAGCCCTCGAGGCAGAAACGGGGCTGCGGGTTTCCGGTGATGCATCTGGTGGTGCTCTTCTCGCTGGCCAGCGGGGCGTTGCTGGCGGTGGCGATGGGCAACCTGCACCAGCATGACCTGCGGTTGTTTGCCCTCCTGTGGGAGACGTTGCGGGCCGGGGACATTCTGCTGGGCGACCGGGGTTTCGGTGACTATGTCACCCTGGCGCGACTGCCCTTGCAAGGGGTGGATGTCGTGGCGCGCCTGCATGCCCGGCGCAAGGTGGATTTCCGCAAAGGGCGGCGCCTGGGACATCACGATGCGCTGTATGTCTGGCGCAAGGGCTATCGGCAGTCGGACATCCTCACTGCCCGGCAATGGCGGAGGCTCCCCGAGCAGATCACGGTGCGGATCGTGCGTTTCACCGCCCTCATCCGAGGCTATCGGAATCGCCCGATCACGCTGGTGACGACGTTGTTGGATCCGGTGGCCTATCCGGCGGAGGAACTGGCCGCCCTCTATGGCCGGCGCTGGCGCTTGGAGCTATGTTTGCGGGACGTGAAGACGACGATGGGCATGGAGATGCTGCGCTGTCAGTCGCCGGCCATGGCGCGCAAGGAGGTGCTGACGTATCTGATCGCCCACAACCTGGTCCGTTGCGTGATGGCCGAAGCGGCGTTGGTGCATGATGCGCAACTGGACCGGTTGAGTTTCAAGGGTACGCTCGATGCGTTGCGGCAATACAGCGCGGCCATCGACCGGGGGCGCAACCGCCGGGTCCGGCAGCAGCTTTGGGAGGACTTGCTGCTCAACCTCGTGCGGGATGCGGTCCCCGACCGCCCCGGCCGGAGTGAACCCCGCGCGGTGAAGCGACGCCCAAAACCCTTCCCCCTCCTAAACAAGCCCCGACGAAAGTTCAAAGAACTGCCCCATCGCAACCGTTACTGGAAAGGCAATCCCCGAAATACAAGGGGCCTTAATTAAGCGCCATTCGGATCTGATCCACCGCCACGTCGTGAAGGGTCCGGGTGCCCCCACCCGGCCAGCGGATTTCCAGTCGATCCACCTTGGATGCCGACCCCAGTCCGAGATGCACACGCGTGTCGCCCTGCATCAGGAAGCCCGTGGGGCAAAGCACCTCCGTGTTCCAGGTCCGGCCACCGCCCTCGACGGTGATCAACGCCCCGTAGGCCACGCGGCCATGACGATCCCGCACGTCGAGTTTCAGCCAGTGGTTGCGGCTGCCCTGCTCCCCGCGGTTGCGCAGGAGGAACGGCCGGTTTGCCAGCGTCGTCGCCAACAGGTCCAGCCGACCGTCATTGTCGAAATCGAGCACCGCACTTCCGCGCCCGTCGATGGGCGTGGCAAAGAACGCCCCACCCTCCTTCCCCGCGTCGCTGAACCGGCCTTCGCCGTCGTTCTCCAACAACAGACTCAACGTGCCGCCCAAGGTAAACGCACTCCCGTTGACAATGAACAGGTCCGGGTCACCGTCGTTGTCGAAGTCAATGAAACTGCCGCCCCACCCAACGTGGTTCTGCGTCAACCGCCCCAGCCCCGACCGCCACATTTCGTCGAGGTAATGCCCGCCCTCCTGCCGCACGTACAGGGAGCCGTAGCCGAAGCGCGTCACGAAGAGGTCCAGCCAGCCGTCGTTGTTGGCATCCGCCAACGTGGCGTTCATCGAGCCGGGCGCTTCTCCGATGGAGTTCAACGCGACGCCCAGTTCCAATCCGGCATCGTGGAACTGGCCCTTGCCGTCGTTCAGCCAAAGACCGTTCGGCGTGTCATCGTTCGAGACATAGAGGTCCGGGTCGCCGTCCCGGTCGCAGTCGAACGCCGACACCGACATGCCGCGATGCATGGGCGCATAGAGCCCGGCATTCTGCGTGATCGGCTCGAAGGTCCCGTCGCCGCGATTGCGGAAGAGAACGTCGGCCTCTCCGGGATACGCCAGCGGCCCCGGATACGCGCCGGGGTTCTGTTCGGAAATGGTGGACGGATCGAACGTCAGGTAGTTCGCCACGTACAGGTCCAGCGAACCGTCGCCGTCGGCGTCGAGGAAGGTGGCGGAAATCCCGGTGCCTTTCGCATCGGCCACTCCGGCTTGAGTCGTCACGTCGTCGAACGTGCCGTCGCCACGGTTGCGGAGAAGCTGATTCGCGCCGAAACAGGCAACGTAGAGATCCTCGAAACCGTCGTTGTCGTAGTCACCGGTGGCAGCTGCACTCGCAAAGCCGGTCCCCGCGACGCCGGCCCGGGCCGTCACGTCCTCGAAGGTACCGTCGCCGCGATTGCGGTACAGCCGGTTTGGTTCGCGCGCCACCTTCAGACCCCTCTTGGTGACGCCGTCGAGCGGTCCCCAGTTCAGGAGGTAGAGGTCCACGAAACCGTCGTTGTCGTAGTCGAACACCGCTCCGCCGGCGCCGTTCGACAGCAGGATGTTCATGATGCCGTCGTGACAGAATTGGTGGGTGAACCCGATCCCGGCCTGTCGCGTCACGTCGATGAACCGGTCGTTGACCCCGGCAGAAACAGGCGGAAGCGGCGGCGGGATCTGGGCGGCGGCACGGCATGCCGTCGAGGCCAGCGCCAATACGGAAATCAGCAAATGCCACGTCCACCCGCGTCTTCCCAGGAACTGTCGTTTGGAAACCACGGCGTGATCCTGACGCAGGAACCGAGCCTCTGGCAAGGCAGTGCGTCACGCGCGGACGGGCCGCCTCCCCATAGCGTAAGCGTAGCAAGGCGGGTCGTGGTTTCAATCCTGGTCCCCCGCTCCCCCCGTGGAGATCCCGTGAGTCACGCCGCCGGCCGCTTCCGCCCCCAACTTGCGGTCATACTCCTTCGCGAACTCCTCCCATGCCGGCATCAGTTCCGGCCTCGCCGTGATCATAAGGGCGTTTGAATTGGGCTGATAGGTGATCTCAAATTGCCCCTGGTTGGTCCGGCAGAACGGGGGAATCGCCTGCAGGACTGACATCCAGGCCTTGACCGTCGGAACCTCGTTGCTGAACACGAAGCTCCGGCGCTCGAGATATCCCAGTTCGACGAGCGCCAGAAGGTGCTGCTCATGCTCCTTCCCATAATCCTGAGCAGTCCGGTTTGGATGGAAAAGCTTCCGGACCAGCACACGCAGTTGACGCGGTTTGGCCTGCATCAGATACGCCATGCGGCCTGCTTCCCGGGCTCCCGCGACGTGATACTCGATCGAACCTTTCGCCGGCAGCCGAAAGAACCACACCGCGAAGGCCGCCGCCAACAGCGCAACGGCAACACTGCTGAATCCGGCCTTCCTGCTCACACCCGGAACGCCTCGAGCGCCGGTTCAATGATCGTGGTCCCGGGGTTCGCCAGGAACTCCGCGATCCGCTCGCGCGACACCGGTTCCGTCGCTCCGGCCTGCGTGGCCACCAACGAACCCATCGCGTTGCCGATCCGACAGCACTCCCCAAGCGTCTTTCCCTGCAGGTGCGCATCGAGGAAGGCCGCGGTCAATCCGTCGCCCGACCCGCACGTGTCTTTCACGGGAACGTCCCGACCGGGTTCGTAGGCGTACTGGCCGGAACCGTTCGCGGCGAAAACGCCCTTGGCACCAAGCGTGATGATGCAGAGCCGAAGCTCGCAGGAATCGATCACGCGCGCCGCAAAATCCGGCAACGGGACCGCCGGCAACTCGAGTTGCTCCGCCACGTAACGCACCTCGTCCTCATTCAGCTTGAGCGCATCGGCGCGGCGCAACGACTCCTTCACTGTTTCCGGTGAGTAACAATCGCGCCGCAGATTGATGTCCAGCAGCTTTACGCTTCGGGACGCAGCATCGAGCAACGCGTAAAGCGTGGCCCGCGAATGCGGCGTGCGTTGGACCAGCGTGCCGAAGCAGAAGCAGTCCGCTTCACCGGCCGCTCGCAACAGGTCGTCGGTCAGCTCGATCCGGTCGTAGGCGACGTCCGGCAGGATGTTGAAATCCGGCACCCCGGCGGCATCGAGCTTGATCGGAACGGTGCCGGTCGGCTTTCCGTCGTCCCACTGGACCAAGCCCGCGTCGAGACCGAGTTCGGTCGCCTGATCGAAAGCGCGTCGGCCGAGGTCGTCACGTCCGAGTCGACTGATCATGCGCGCACGATGTCCCAGCGAATGCACCCGCGCGGTGAAGTTGAAGGGCGCACCGCCCAGGACCGCTCCGTCCGGCAGCAGGTCCCAGAGGATTTCTCCAAAGGCGAGGATGTTCTTCGAGATCATGGCATCGTCATTCCGGGTCATCAAAAGGGGCTCTCCGCGAGGAGGACGTCCTCCTCCCCGACCGCCGGATCGCGCAAGGAAAAGTAGGTGGCGCGCCCGGCGGGATCAGGAAACTCGGTCAGCCGCAGTGTGTAATCGTGCTTCGCCCCGAGTCCGAAACCGCCCTTCCAGAAGCCCGCCTGACAGGCAATGCCATCGGGCCGGACCCGGTTGTCGGAGACCGGAGCACCGAGCGAATCCGGATCGAGACGCAACTGGCCGAGGTCCGCGGGGTCCAGCTTCGCAAGCTGCGGGTTCTGCGACGGATCGAGGCAGAACACCAGCGGTCCGCGCATCACCGCGATGCGCCCGGCCTGACGTTCGCGGCCGCGCACCAACCGCCATTCCATCGGCATCTCCATCGTCAACGTGTCCCCGGGCCGCCATTCGCGGTCAACCACGGCAAACGTGCCGGGAACCGGCTTCAAATCAAGCGGTTGATCGTTGCAGACCAGCGTGGTGCCGCCCGCCCAGAGCGGAATCCGGAGTTGAACCGGAAAGCGCGCCGGGTTCTCCGGATCCAACCGCAACGTCACGCGACCGTCATTCGGATAGGCCGTTTCCATCCGGACCCGCACGTGGCCCGCACCGGTCGACAGGAATTCGCAGGCGGCCGGCGCGAAGAGGTTGACCGCCAGCCCGCCTCCCGAGCGGTAGCACACCATCTGAGGCAGTTCCGCGATGATGCGGCGGTAGTTGCACGGGCAACAGTAGGAGTCGCCGTTGAAGTAAACGCGCTCTCCCTCGATCGGCGCATAATAGCGCAACCGGCGACCGTCCGGGGACTGCGCCGCGAACAGCGTGTTCCAGAGGGTGCGCTCCATCAGGTCGCCCAGCCGGGCCTGCCCTTGGAGGCGCAGCAGGCTTTCCTGGACCCGCAGTTGATAGGCCGTGGAACAGGTTTCGCCGAGGTCGCCGCGACCGTCCTGGTCGTTGGTCCAAATCTCGCATTGCCCCGCGCCGCCGGTGAGGAGCATGCCGTTGCCGACGGTCAGAAAGTCGAGGGCGTTGCGGCCGAGTCGCAACAGGCCGGGATCGGGCTGCAACCGGTAAAGCTCGGTCTGCGCCAGGCAGCGGCAGAAGTAGGCGTACATGTGGCCCTCGATCCCCGTCCGCCGGCCGATGACCTGTCCCAGGTCCCACCGCGGCAGGGCGCGCGTCACGGTCACGAAGTCGCGATAACGCCGGTCGCCGGTGTGGCGGAACAGGGCAAGCATGGCCCGTTCCAACCCGGTGACCGCCACGTGCGTGACCACCTCCGTCCGGCCCGGCTCATCCGCCGGAAACCGACCCCAGTTCGCCAGCAGGTAATCGCCGAGTCGACGGGCGGCATCCAACGATTCCTCCTCGCTGAACAGGTCGTAATCCGTAAGCAGGCCGTAGACGAGGTAGGACAGCTCGTGGACGTCCCAGAGGCGTTGCACGCGGTGTTCCGGCGCGAGTGCGCCCAGGTAGCCGTCGACCTCCTGCAATCCCCGGACGCGATTCACGAGGTCCCGCCGCAGGGTGAGCATTCGCGGGTCCGCGGTGTAGCGCGCCAACCGGGCGGTGGCATCAAGCGTCTTGCCCAGGCCGACGTAGCCACCGCTCCGGGTCTTGCTGGCGAACGGCGCAAGGAAGTCCTTCTCGAGGTCGAGCTTCAGCAGGTTGTTGGTAACCGTGATGTCGATCCGACGCCCGATCTCGCCGCCGACCTGCACGGAATCGAGGTCGAAACGGTCGAAGACATCCCCGCGGGTGAGGAGGCAGGCGGCGACCAGGCCGAGGGCGGCCAGCCACCGCGGCCAGGGAGCGAATCGGGATTGGAATGGGGTCTGCTGCAGCATGGCGTTGATGCCGGGATGATCCCCCCGTCCGGCGCAACAGGCAATGGCACAATAGTGGCGACTTTGGCATCATACATGCTTGTCTGGTGTCACCAAACCAGGACACGACTCAAATGAAAGACACGACTCAAGGGGAAGATGGGACTCAAGCGAATCCGTCAACCTTGAGAGGCCGTTCGCGTTTGATTCCAAACAACTTCTGTCCCACGGTTTGCACCGCACGGCGAGCGGCGGCGAACCACCGTCCACCCAACAACACCTTGAGCCTGGCAGGAATCCGCCTGCTGGCGTTGACCGGGCTCGGCCTGATGGCGGGCGGCGCAAGCTGGGCCGGCGGCGGGGATTTACCGGTGGTGGGGCGTCTCGACACCACGGGAACCGCCATGCGCGTGGCGGGGGCCGGCGACCTGGCCTTCGTGGCGTCGTGGGAACTCGAGATCATCGACGTGAGTGTTCCCTCGGCTCCGCGCAAGCTGGGGGGCTACCAGCCCGCCTGGGCCCCTCAAGATGTCATTCCGGCCGGACATCTCGTCTATGTGTTGCCTTACACCGGTGTCGAGATAGTAGACCTCAGCAACCCCGAGGCACCGCGGAAGGTCGGCGGTTATGAGGGACAATCACAAATGGGTGGACTGGCCCTCGCGGACGAGCATCTGTACGTGGCCGCGCTGAACGCTGGATTGCGCGTGCTCGATGTCAGCAACCCCGGCGAAGTGCAACTCGCCGGCGCATTTACGGAACTTCCCCAGAGAACCAGTGAAGTCGCGATCTCCGGGAATCTCGCGTGCGTCGCCGTCGGCCCGGCCGGGATCCGGATGATCGATGTCAGCAATCCCGCTGATCCACAACTGACTGGATCCATCGATGCACTGGACAATGTCTTCACGGTGTCCATGTCCGGCGAACACGCCTATGTCGGCGACGGCCACAGCTTGCAGGTCATCGACATCAGCGATCCGACGAACCCGCGGCGCGTGGGGGGATGCGCGCTCAAGAGCTTCAAGAGCTTTGCGAACGACGTGGCGGTTTCCGGTGACTTTGTCTATGTGGCGGCACAGGCCGAGGGGTTGGTGGTCGTTGACGTTTCCGATCCCACCCACCCGACGAAGGTCGCCGGCAACGCCTCCTTCAACGCCCTCGGCGTCGCCGTTGAGGGTGACAGGGTGTACGTCGCCGCGGACACCGATGGCTTGCTGATCTTCGATGCGTTTCCCCTGCCCCGCGTGTCGGCGCGAACGCCGCAATCGCCGGGCAGCCCACTGACCCTCACCGTCTCGGGCCGGCCGGGTCACCACGTGCAACTCCAGCGCAGCAACGACCTCCGCCGTTGGGAGACCTTCCATGAGTTGACGCTGGGCGAAGACCCGACCGACGTGGAGGAAACCGAAGCGAACCTGCCGTCCCGCCGTTTCTATCGCGCGGTAAAGGAGTAATCCGGGCCCTTCAAGACGGGCTGCGGTATGCTCCCCGAGATGCCTGATGGGCCGCGAGAAACGGAACCCAGGGGGCTTTATTGACACCCGTCGCGCGCGAACTGCCTGACCAGCCAATCGAGCGTGATGTTCTCCGCAATCGCATCGTGCGGAATCAACGCGTAGGTCCAGGGTTTCCCGCCACAGGTGCTCGCGTGATCGGTCGCCAGCCTGCACCACTTCAGGATGGCCTCCAGCCGGTAGTGCTCCACCAGCCGGCCGACCTGCCGATTGCCCTCCATTTGAACTATTCGGAATCTCCTAATAGTTGCTTCCCTCTCGAGTTCGCCGTCCTCGTAGATGCCTTTCAAATGCTCGTTTACGGTCGGCACCGTGACCTGGAAGAGCCCGGCAATCTGCCTTTGAGGGAGCCAGATGGTCCCCTCCTCGAACCGGCATTCGACCCGGGTCCTGCCGTCCTCCGTCTGGTAAAGGACGATTTCGGATCGAGGCGCCGGCTCGCCGCTCACGATGCCCCTCCCGGTTGGTTCACGCGAAGGCGCGAAGACGCGAAGTCCTGATGCTGGTTGACGATGCGCCTAACGCCTTCCTTGAAGGTGGCCGCGCCAAAGTTGATCAGCAATCCCAACGGCATCCTCAGCAGGCGAAGGTAGGTCAGGACTTGTTTGGAGTGAACGGCGGCCAACGTCTCCACCGACTTCAACTCCACCAGCACCAGATCGTGGGCAATCAAATCCGCCCGAAACCCTTCCTCGAACTTCATCCCCATCAGCTCAATCGGCACCGGAACCTGCCGTCTCACGCGGAGTCCACGCTCGGTCAACATCCGTGCCAGCACCACCTCATACACGGTTTCCAGCAGTCCCGGTCCGGCTTCCACATGCAGCTTGTAGGCGCAGTCCACGACAATCGCGGAAACCTCTTCCACGTTCCATTCCGTGCTTCGCGTCTTCGCGTCTTCGCGTGAGCCCTCCTTCACCCGAAACTTCGCGTGATACGACTTCTCCGGGTCCTCGAGCAGGATGCGCGGCTCCAGTCGGGGCCGGTTCTCCTTCCCGATCCACGTCAGTTCCAGTTTCTGCTTCTTGGTCATCACCGGGAGTTCACTCAGCCTGCCAGCCAGCGGGCGGCCACGCCGGAATGGGCTGGCGCAGTTGGGCCAGCACGTCGCCGAGGGCCTTGACCATCTTGCGGAACGACCGGTTGCCCTCCTCGCTGCGAAGCTGGGACTGGGTGCGGCGGATGGGCCGCCCCACGCCGATGTGCTGGCACTGGGCCTCGGCCAGCAAACGGCGCAGCAGTACCGGGACGGCCTCGACTTCACCGTGGCCCTCAACGATCGGATAGACCTTCATGCCAGCGATTCGAAGAGATCCCCATGCCGAAGGTCGTCGGAGGCGGTGAACAGTTCGTCGGCGTTCAGGGCGTTGGAGCGGAGCAACTCACCCGCGCCCATGAGGTGTTCGCGCATGGCCGCGCGGGTGGCCTCGGACGGGGGCAGGAGATGGGATGCGCCTTCCTGCCATGCAACAATGCGGAGATTGGCGTCGGTGATCCACCTGGCATCCAGCAATTCGGGGCTGTGCGTGGTGACGAGCACCTGCATGGACTTCGCGGCCCGACGCAGCAGGTCGAGGACCGCGCCAAGCGCACCGGGATGGATGGTGGCTTCGGGCTCTTCGATGACGAGGATGCTGGGGCTGGGCTTCTGGAACACGGCCATGATGAGGCCGAGGGAGCGAAGCGTGCCGTCGGACATGTTGAAGGCGTCGAAGGTCAGCTTTTTCTTGTCGCCCCATTCCTGGGCGAAGCTCATGGAGAGCTTGTTGCCATGCTTCTTGGGCGACACCGACCGGGTCGCGGGGACGATGGATTCGAGAATGCGGTTGATGTCTGCCTTGTTGGCCGCAGCTCCCTCGCCGCGCAAGAGCTCCTGGAGGACGCTGGCGGCGTTGCTGCCGTCTGGCCGGAGCGCGACCCCACTGTCAGGATCCTGCATCTCGCGGAGCTTGGAAGGCTCGATGGAATAAGCGCGCATTGCGCCCAGAATCCTGAAGATGGGGGCGAAACGCTCATCACCGCCGACGAGCGGAAGGGCGAGTGCCGACGGTTCAAGGGCGGGAGTGAGGCCTTCGACATTGCTGCTCCAGCGGTCGGTGCGATCGAACCACCAGCGGTGGCCGCCCTGCTTCCGCACCAGACATTGCTCGTGGACAATCCGATAGCCGTAGTTGGGCAGTGCCTTCACCTCAAAGGCGAACCGACCCCCTTCGATGCCGTTGACGGGACCAAACTCGAAGGCGAGGGCAAGATTCGGAGGGAAGCTCTGGCCGGAACTTCGATTGCGAACCGAGGCGATGCCTCCGCGCCGGTCAAAGACCGCCTGAAGCGGGGACGCCATGGCCTCGGAGACGAAGGTGAACACGTCGGCAAAATTGCTCTTGCCAGACCCGTTGCGCCCCACGAGGAAGAGGGGGTTGTCAAAGTGCAATGTGGCAGCGGGAAAGCTGCGGAACCGCTTCAAAATCACTTTGAGCACGGGCGGCGATTTCATGCGAGTCATTGGAGCCTAAGGCCGGACGCGAGTCGATGAGAGACTCCATCGGACGGTGAAAAGCGGCAGCAGCCCGGCCTGCTGGGCGAGCCTGCCCTCGATGTTGGCGATCAACTCCGCACGCTTTGCGTCCACCCTGTCCTGGGCCTCGAAGAGGGAGCGTCGCTTCTCGTTGCGCTGGGACTCCAGGTTCTTGATCCGTTTATGCCCGGCCAGTTTTTCCTCCAAGGTCATCGCGGTCGTGGCGGCACGGCGGGCTTCTTTGATCTGCCGGTCCATCTCCTTGATTTCGCGTTCGAGGCCCAGCTTCAGATCATCGGCCCAACCCTCGAACTTCTCAGCCTCCGCTTCAAAGAAACGGGCGTTGCGCTCGGATATCTCGCCCTGGATTTCCGCGCGTTGCCGTTGCGCGTCCGTTTCCAGTGTCGTTGGAGCACTGCCAGGACACGGACCGGCCACGTCCCCCGGCAGCGTGAACAGCCGGGCGGCACACTCGGGATCCATCGCGATGCCATCGTCGGTCACGGCGGCAAAGATCAGGTGGTCCTCGGCTTGGTCAAGCGATTCAACCGTAAAGCGCGACAAGGTCAGCCAGCCCGACTTGCTGACGAAGGGTGTCAGGATGCTGATACGCCCCTCGTGCGCGTTGTAGTCAAAGCGCACGTTGGCAGCGGGAAGTTGGCGTGCCTTGGCCTGGGCGATCACGGCTTCGGCCCATGGATGGCTCAGCCGGTACAGGTGCGCCTCGCCGGTGCGGCGGGGCAGTTCATAGCGGCCGGTGGGCACCTGCGACACCAGATCGGAAAACGGGCAGTCCTTCAGGTGGAAGCTGAACTCGTCAGCGAACTCCGCGTGGCCATTGAGTTCATGGGCCGTAAGTCGCATGAGCGTCTTTTCGAGGCGGTTCAGGGAAGCCGATGACGCGTCGGCGCGGATGCGCAGCTTCTCACGGACCTCGTTGTCGAAGTTCTCGAGCAGTTGCCGCCGGGTACGGGTCATGGCCTCGTCGATCTCGAAGCTGAGCTCGAGTTGGAGCTGGTCGAAAGCGGTCTTGATCTCCTCGTGCTTGCGACAGCGCTGGTAGATGTCGGCGATGCGTTTCTCGAAGTCCACGCCGCTCTCGATGGAGCCGAGCACCTCGTCGCTGGCCCCGAAGACGCCTTCGAATAACTGGAACTTCTCCGCCAGGAGCTGGTACACACGCTGGTCGGCTTTGTTCCGGGCGAAGTGGTAGGAGCAGATGACGATTCGATCCGACTCGAAGGGACGGAAGTGGCCGGTGCGGATGGCGGCGTTGAACGATTTCGTCTCCAGAATCTCACCGGGGAGGAAGAACTTCTCGGTCAACTCCTGGTGCCATTGTTTGCGGAGGTTGGACGCCCTCACCGGACGTCCGGCGTGGCGAGGCGTTGTGGCCGGAATCGTGTGCAGCGGAGCGATTCCGGCAACCCCAAACAGAATGCGGCGCAGGGGAGTCGCCCAACCCGGACTTGTGCCGGTCAGTTCACGGAGCGAGGCTGGTCTCATGTCGATTCCCTTCCATGCTTGGGTCTGGTTGACGGCAGTTGGGTGGGTGGTGTCGGGCCGTTCCGGCGTGACCTCCGCGGCCACCTCCGAGCCGGACGAGAGCTCGCTGAGACTCCATGTCGCATCGGGCCAGGCGGTCTGCTTTGACACGCTGGAGTTTCGAATCATCGGCGTGCCGGCATCGGAGGATCCCTTCGATCCGGCCCAAGGCGCATTGGACCTTGTGGTAACGGAACCGTCCGGAAACCTGGTTCGCGTCCCGGCCTTCTTCAAGCAGGACTACGAACACCGCCTGATCCGCGGGCGCGACTGGTATCATCCGGCGGGCGACCCGGCATGGCGGGCCCGCTTCACGCCGCGGGCAACGGGTCCCTATTCGGCCGTCGCCGTCTGGCAGCAGGCGGATGAGCGCCGTGTCTCTTCAGCCGCGACCTTTGAAGCACTGCCCTCCACGCGTCGCGGGTTCATCCGCGTCAGTCGCACGGACCCGAGGTTCCTCGAGTTCTCCACCGGCGAACCGTTCTTTCCCGTCGGCCAAAACCTGGCGTTCATTGGTGAGGGTCAATACGTCACCCCCACCAAGGCCGAACAGATTCTCGGGAAGTTGGGGGCCCATGGCGCGAACTACGTCCGTCTGTGGACCGGTTGCGAGGATTGGGCCCTGGCCGTCGAAGCTCGGAAGAGCGCCTGGGGACGTTCGTGGGACTGGAAGCCCCCCTTCGGACCGAACCCGGACGAACCCGGTCACCCATGCGTGATGCTGGACACCCAACGGTCGATGGCCGAGGCGAACCCCAGCCACCCGGTCGGGTTGAAGCCGGGCACCCGCTACGTCCTTTCTGGAAAGGTGCGGGCCGACCTCGACACCTCGGTCTCAATGACGTTGGGTAGACGCGCGATACCCCCGCTGACTGCGGCAGCCGGTGAGTGGACGGACTGGCGTTTCGAGTTCCAGGCCGGAGAAAACGACTTCTGGCTGGGCACGCTCCGTTTTCAGCGGGAGGGCGCAGGCAGAGCCTGGCTGAATGCGCTTTCCCTGCGTGCGTCGGACGGAGGTCCGGAGCTGCTTTGGGAGGCCGCGATCAACCGGCCCGCGCGCGGCTTCTACAATCCGCTGGACTGCTTCCAACTGGACGAAGTTGTCCGCGCTGCGGAGGCGAACGGTGTGTATCTCCAAGTCTGCCTGCTCACGCGTGACCTCTACATGTCGGCGCTGAAGGACCCTGCGAGCGATGCCTACGCGCAGGCGATCGCCGATGCGAAGAAGACGCTGCGCTACGCGGTCGCGCGGTGGGGGGCATCGACGCACGTGGCGGGGTGGGAATACTGGAACGAAATGGACCCCAGCCTGCCCGCCGAACGCTTCTACACGGAGCTGGGCGCATACCTGGAACAGATCGATCCGTGGCGGCACCTGCGCCAGACCAGCACCTGGGGACCGGCCGCGGACGATTGTCGGCATCCGGCACTCGACGTGGCCGACACCCATTTCTATCTGCGCCACACCGATGCGTCACGCCTGACCAACGAAGTGGAAGCGGTGCGGGACCGCGCGGCCTGGCTGCGAGCACAGGCCCCGGCGAAACCGGCGTTGCTGGGCGAGTTCGGGCTGGCGGACGACCGGTGGCGGTTGCGGCCGGAGATGACCCGGCGCCCCGGCCTGGCCGACGTGCACAACGCCCTTTGGGCCTCCGCGCTGTCAGGTCTCTCGGGCACCGCGCTCTCGTGGTGGTGGGAACGCCTCGATGCCCAGGACGTGTACCCGCTCTACCGACCGTTGAGCCGTTTCCTGGAGGATGTGCCCTGGACCAGCGGCAAGGTGTCGAGAATGGTATCCGTCACGGCTTCGGATCCCGACCTGACCGTGCTGGGATTGCAGGCAGGCACCGATGCCTGGCTCTGGCTCTTCGATCCCGCGGGTTCCTGGGAGAATCAGGTGCTCAAGGGGAACCCACCGCCGCTCCGGGAACAGGTCCGGCTGACTCTGCCCACCCGTCGCGGCGGAGTCTGGCAACCGGATTGGATCGAGCCGGGCTCCGGGAAGTCGCTGGCATCGGGAAGGCTGCCTGTCCCGGCAGAACCGACCGGCCTGGTTCTCGTCGCGCCGCCATTCCGCGGCGACGTCGCGTGTCGGCTGCGCCCGGCCCGCGACTAGAGCAGTTCAACAAGCTCCTTAGCCGCGGACGTCAGTACGCGCACTTCGATTCCCGCTGGAGATCGATGCGCCGACTGACGCCGGCGGCTACGGCTTTTCGGGGAATGCTCCAGGTTCCGCGGCCGCCCCCTACCGCATCCACTCCGGGAACGTCTTGGTCCGTTCCTGGCCGACACGCTGGTAGCTGCGGTGCCATTTGAGTTTCCACATGTCACGCGGACTGCTCGTGCCGCCGACGTGGCTGTCGAAGAACAGGACGTTCACCCCGTTGCCATGCCGGGCGACCGCGAAGTGCATGGTCTCCTTGTCGTAACCGGACCACTGCCCGTTGAAGATCGGGGCCTGGTCCTTCGCCGCGTTGCGATGATCCGGTCCGCCCCCGCGCCACATGGCGTCGAGAAACAGCGGAATCTCAGTCGGTTGACGGGCGGCATCGAATGATCCCCAATGATCCTCCATGGCCCGTCCCTGAATCGTCTTCTTCGCCTTGTAGATCCAGTTGTTCGCGCCGTAGGAACTGACCAGGAATCCGGCGCCGTCCGCCATGTCGCCATCGAAGCTTGGGAAATTGTAACCGGTGTGGGCGCCCCCGTATTCGAGCAGCAGGTTCTCCGGCGTGTCGAGCGGTTTCCGGACCTCGGTGTTGACGGAACCCTGGCCGCGCCGCTGGCTGGCATCCGGGCAGAGCAGCAGGTGGGGCTTCTCCCGGTATTGCCAGGCCAGCGCACGAACCCACTCCCCTCGCGCCCAGGTCACGTCGCCGTCGCTGAAGTCACCCTCGTTGTCGTCGGTGTACATCATCCAGATGATGCCCCACTGCTTGAGGTTCGACACGCAGTGGATGCTCTTGGCCTTCGCCTTCGCCCGCGATAACGCGGGAAGCAGCATCCCCGCCAGGATGGCGATGATGGCAATCACGACCAGCAACTCGATGAGCGTGAAGCCCGGAGAATGTGACACGGCAGTTTTTCTCATGGTGATTGTCTCGCGGGACCTTGTGAAAAACCGCCGCCGATGGCAACCCCAGGAATCGTCGTCACGGCCGGGGAAGGGACGACAGCACGCCGGACATCGTTGACGGACGGGCGGTTTCGCCGCATATGTGGACCATCGGCCGGCAGGAAGCGGACGATCACCGCATCAGCACCATGAACTCAATGCACGAAGACACGTCCAACATCCTTCACCACTACCCGGAGGATCGTTATGTCCCGGCCGCCCTTCAGCTCTTCGCCTCCTTGGCCGTGATGTGTTGCGACCGGCTCCGCATCTTCAGCCGCAGCCGGGACTGATCCCGGGATTGCCACGATGAAGCTGTTGTTTATCGGCGGGACCGGAAACCTCTCGGCCGACTGTGCCCGGTTGCTACACCAACGCGGCCACGAAATCCACGTCGTTACCCGCGGGAACTCGCCCCTCCCGGACGAATTCCACCCGGTGGTGGCCGACCGCAAGGACGCGGACGCCCTGCGCGGCGCGCTGAAGGATCTCCAACCGGAGGTCGTGCTGAACTTCCTGGGCTTCGACCTGGCCGATGTTCAGCTCGACTTCAGCCTGTTCCGCGACTCCGTCCAGCAGTACCTCTTCATCAGTTCCGCCACCGTCTACGCCAAGCCGCACCGCCGGTTGCCGCTCACCGAAACCGCGCCTCTGGGCAACGCGTTCTGGGATTACGCGCAAAAGAAGCTGGCGTGCGAGGAATGGCTGCTGGAGCGTCAGCACGAGGACGGGTTCCCCGTCACCATCGTCCGCCCGTCCCACACCTACTCGCATCGCTGGGTGCCCAACCCGGTGTCCAGTTCCAGCTTCACCTTCGCCAGACGCCTCGAACAGGGACGGCCCGTGTTCCTGCCCGACGCCGGCGACTCCCTGTGGACCTTGACCGCCACCGGCGATTTCGCAGTCGGCCTGGCCGGACTCGCGGGAAATCCGAAAGCCATCGGCGAGACCTTCCACATCACCCGTGATGAGGCACTCACCTGGAATCAGATCGTGTCGGAAATCGCGGACGCGCTCGGAGCGAAGTCCCCGCAGGTGTGCCGCATTCCCACCGACTTCATCTGTCGGATGGCTCCGGAGATGGCCGGGCCGCTCAAGGGCGACAAGGCCAACCCGGCGGTGTTCGACAACGCCAAGATCAAGCGGTTCGTGCCGGACTTCAGCGCAACGAAGCCTTTTCGGTTCGGCGTCCGCGAGTCCATCGAATGGCTGCGCGCCCATCCGGAACAACAGCATCTCAATCCGCGCATCGACGACCTGTGCGACCGCGTGGTCTCCGCCTGGCAGAGCGAAACCGGCAGCCTGTAACGCCCCCCGAGGTTCAACCGCCGATGGACACCGATGAACGCCGATTCGGAAGGTCCGACGAGGCCGCCTTCGCCACCTGGCAGGGGAGGCATGACGGAGGCTCGCCAGCATATCGAGTTCGGGCCCTGATCTGCGTTTATCCGCGGTTATCTGCGGTTTCCGGTTTCAGTGATGAAACGCCGCACTCTCAGGCAGGTTCGGCATCACGTTGACCAAGCGACGGAACCGCGGCTTCGTCGCCAGTCTCGTCGCGCCGCCGGCTCCGGGGAAGCCGGTCATCATCACCACGTCTATGTGGTTCTGCTTGATCCGGCGGTCGGGGAGTTGCCCACCGTGCGACGGGACAACCCGGATCGGCGACCGGAGCTGCCGTGCGTCTATGTGGGCATGACCGGGCTGACGCCGGAGGAGCGTTTCGCCAATCACCGCAACGGCATCAAGTCGGCGTGGGTGGTGAAGGAACATGGCGTCCGCCTGCTGCCGGAACTCTACGAGCACTTCAACCCGATGCCGTATGAGGCTGCGGCCGAGATGGAACGGGACCTGGCGGAGGATCTTCGCCGCGAAGGCTACACCGTGACCGGCGGGCATTAGAACCCACCCACACCCGCCGGAGCCGCCGACGTCAGTCGGCGCTGATTTCCCCGCTCCGGAGTGGGTCGGGCGATCTCGCAGCGAGGGACATTCGTCCGCGAGAACTTGCCGGCCTTCGAAAGAAGCATGCGCCGACTGACGTCGGCTACGGCTTCTTCCAAGCGCGGGAGTCCCGGGTGTCGGTGTCGGGGATGATGGCCAGTTCTTCGGGTAGCAGCGGGAACAGCGGTTCGAAATGAATCGGGGATGTCCCCCGCTTCAACTCCCCATACACTGGTGAATCTGGAGCCAGTGAGTAATCGCCTTGTGCCGCCGCGACGAATCTCGGGTCTTCAAGGAAGCTGTGGCTGTCTTCGGGCAACCGCGCAGGAGCCGGCTTCAGTTCGGGTTCCCCGGGGACACCGGCCACGAGATTGGTGGCGTTGTTCCAGAAGAGGTTCCGGTCGAGTCGAAGCGCCACGAGATTCGTCGCTGAGGGACGCTTGTCGCCGATGATTCCCTGCGTGATGGCGACCTGCTCGTTGGCAAAGACGTTGCCGACGATACTGGGCTGCGAACTCCCGAGAACCGAGAGACCTTCGCGCAGATTCCCAACGAAGACGTTGCCGTTGATCAAGTCGTGGTTGTTGAACCAGCAGGACATGCCGCCCATTTCATTCCGATGGAAGACGTTGCCCTCGACTCGTGCCTCGGTCTGGCCGGAAGCGTAGATGCCACAGCGGGCGTTGCCATGGATGTAGTTCCAAATCAGTGAAGGGCTACTGTCATCGTAGCGAACACCGTGCCAGGCGGCGCCCGAGATGCGGCAGCACATGATCATGACACCTTGCCGGCCCGGGCCGACGCGGATACCCGCATAATGGCAGTTGCGGACTTCGCTCTGCACAATCACCGCCGACACCGGCCTCAACGCGCGCTCACCAAGCTGGATGCCGGTCCCCCACACCGCAGCCACCAGAGTGAAGGAAAGGTCGAGCCTGGCGGCGTCGGCAACCCGAATCCCATCGCGAGGACCGCCGACCACACCACACTCGCGCATCCAGACATCGGCCCGCCGAATCCCAACGATTTCAGGAGCCAGCGACCGGCCATTCTCTGAAAGGGCGGTGAACTTGAGGCCCCGCACGCGCACCCTGCCACAGTCGCGAATCGTCAACACGGGACGGCCAAGTTCGTCCTTGAACCGTGCCTGAATCTCCCGTCGCTCGGCTTCGGAGGTGGCGAGGCGCAACTGCGCCGCCACCTGCTTCTCCAGTTCCTCAGGAGTGAGTGTGCTCGTGTTCGCGGGGCGAATAGTCACCTTGGTCCAGTCCTCCCCGATCAGGTCCACTGACTTGGTGATCTCCAAGTTCTCCGCATAATCACCGGCCTGGATGTGAATGGCTCCCCCCTCTGTCGGGACCGCATTGATGGCGGCTTGGATGGTGCGGTAGTCGCCAGTCCCGTTTTGGGAAACGACTAAGACAACGTGCCCGGGCGCGCCAGCCTCGTCCCCAATCGGTGGCTTCCCCAGGTTGAGCACGTCAACGATCTTCTGGGCCTCGTCCTCGGTGAAGTTGCCGCTGATCTGCAACTTGCCACCGACGATGCGATCGCGAATGATCGGCGCGATCAGCAGTTTGCCCTCGAACACCATGGCGAGTTGCCCGTCCAGATGCCGGCCGGTGATGCCGGCGAACTGGGCGGCTCCCCAGGGCGTGAGGGTTGCACCAATGAGAAGGTGTCCATCGAGGGGGTCGTTTTCGATCCGCGCATGGGCCACCGCGCTGTCGTCAAGCAGCACTTGTTTCAGCACGCGCAACGGACGTCCATTGTGATCGAGCAGGGTCTCGGCCGGCTGGGTCGGGTCGTTCGAAACCACGCGGAACTGAAGCTTCGCCTCCGGGGAGGGTTTCGGCCCCTGCACCAGTCTCCAGCGGACATGCACTTCTCCGAATGCCTGCGCGTTCGGGGTCAGATCAACCACCCCGACGTTGCCCTCATCCGTGCGGATGAACCAGGTTCGGGTCGTGTCCCCGGGGGCGAGACGGACCTGCGCATGCGAGACCTGCCCCAGCAGAGTGTGGAGCGCTTCCTCGGGCGAAGCCGACCATGCGTCGGCATCAGCAGGCACGACCGCCAGATTCACTCCCATGCGCGCGCGGCTGTCGCTTTCGACGGGGCTGATGGCAAGATCGGTACCCTTCCCCGTGTCGAAGAGACCGGCCGTTGCGGAAGCGTCAGTCGTTTCCGCCCCAGCGACGTCCACGAATTCGCCCGTATCCAAATCCAGGCGGGCCGTGCGACCACTCAGATCAAAAGACATCACCCGTTCCTCGATTGGCCCCCACGAAAGGGCGGAGCCTGAGGTGTTCGGCTCAACGCTCTGCGACGGATCCGCCACCTTCGCCTCCCCATAAGCCGCCGGTGGTTCCTCTGGCTGCTCGGTCAGCGTAACCGCCGCCAGCGGTGCCGCCACGCCGGCGATGATCGCTCCGCCCCAAAGCCACCACCGCCGCCGCGCCGCACAGCGGCTTCTCGCGCCATCCAGCACCGCCAGCAAACGACGCTCCACCGTGCTGCGACGCGCCATCGCAATCGCTGGCGCCCAGGTCGTGGCCCGACGTGTCGTGGCCATTTGCAGCAGTTCCTCCGCGTAATCCGACGCCCGCCCGCCGGAAGTCAGGACCAGATCGTCGCAGGCCCGCTCCTGTTCGATACGCAACCGCCCCGCCGCCAGCCAGGCCAGCGGGTTCGGCCAGTGCAACGCCACCGCCAGTCCGGCGAGTTGTTGTGTCAGCCAGTCGCACCGCTTCACGTGACCGAGTTCGTGCAGGAGCACCAACCGGCGCCGGTCCGGTGGCCACGTCCCGGCATCGCCTGGCAACAGGACCACCGGCCGAAGCCAGCCCCACGTCAGCGGCATGCAACCTTCGCGACCCAATCGCAGCGCCGGCATGCGCCGGAGTCCCAATCCGCTTGCCAGATCCGCCAGTTCGCGAACGAGCGGTGAACCGGCCGCGGACAGGGTGCTTCGCCGCAACCGTCGCAGCGCCACCAAACCCAACGCCGGGCGCAGCAGCATCGCCAGCCCTCCCACCACCCACAGCCAGAACCAAGGGGACCGGGGAGATCGCAAGCGGCCGGAAACCACCGCCAGTGAACGGTCTGACAGGTCTGATGGGTCTGACCACACGACCCGCTCCGGCCCGAAGGCAGGAGGCCCCGACACAGCCGGAGAAGATTCAGCGAAGCCCTGCTCCGTCCGCGGGAGCAAGGCTTCCGAAAGCGGCGCCTCTGCGAGCATCGCCTCCCCGGCACCTCGCGGCAACACGGCGACATGCCAGCGGGGCAGCAACCAGCCACAGGCCGGCAGCAGCAGCAATCCTCCCAAGGTCAGCCCCCAGATCAAATGGCGCACCGCCGCCGAGGCCCTGCGACAGGCGACCCCCAGCAACGCCCCCAGCAGCGACAACACCAGGCCCCTGACCAGAACATTGGCAACCACGGTCGCTTCACCGGCCGACGCCAGTTCGTTCCAATGCATCAACGCGTTCATGTCAGCATCCCTCCTTCCGGCGTTGTTCGATCAGGCGCGTCAGGCGGGCCGCCTGCTCAGTCGTCAACGGTCCCTCGCTGCTGTCCAGCAGGGCGGTGACGGCGTGTTCCAGCGATCCTTGGTAGAAGGACTCGACCACCCGACTGAGCGCCAGTCGGCCGGCCTGTTCCCTCGCATGGGCCGGACGATAGATGTAGCGCAACCCTTCCTGGCGATGGCGCAGGTGCCCCTTGTCCTCGAGGATTCGGATCAGGGCGCGGACGGCGGAGTAGCTGGGCGGATCGGGCAGAGCAGCAAGGACATCGGCCACCGCGGCTTCCCCAGCCTGGTAGATGACCTCCATGATCTGCCGTTCGCGACGGCTCAGGGAGGAGAGGGCTTCCGGCTTCACGTGCTAAGGAGTTAGCACATCCACGGCAGGCACGTCAAGGGATCTTTGCTAATTAGTTAGCACATAGGATCGAACGCATTCCTATTGCGATTCCAAGTGGGCCAAGTGGGCCAAGCGGGCCCGGAAAGTCGGGTCAGTCCAAATCCCGGCCGCCTTTGCGGAAGGCCACGTACCAAAGGGCGAACGCGGCATCAGCCACGATGAAGAGCCCAAACCCCACTGTGGCCCCGGTCTGGAGGTACCCGGGCCACCGCTCAAACCGCCACGCGGAAGGCAGCAGACCGAACGCCACCAGCACAAACAAGACCCACGGCACCACGTGGAACGTGATCACCATCGTCTGGTACCAGTGGGGTTGGGAATCGAGCGACCGTTTCACCCCGCGCCCCGCCACCGTCGGCCTCGGTTCCGCATCCACCAAGGCCCGCTCGGGCAGAGGCCTCTCCAGCGGAGACTGACCGGCCGTTTGGGGCGATGGCGGTGACGGGAGCCTTCGGGGCGGCACCGACTCGGCGGGGGGGACGACGAAGGATCCGCGAGGGAGGTTGGCCGAAGGCCGGAGGCGTCGAGGAAAGAGCGACGCATCCTGCGCCTCAGGCGTTTGCGAGGGTTCTCGACGAGGGATTCGGACCTCGACGGGGGAGGTCTGCGGGTTGAGCCGCGCCCCTTCCCGGCGGAGTGGTACCACCACCTCGTCCGGGGAGGCGCCATCTTCCTCGACCGGGATGGCACGTACGAAGTGACGTGGCTCCCTCAATGCCCGCAATGCCGCGAGCCGAGGCTGGCGACGCGGGAACTCTTCGGCGTTCTTCGGTTCTCCGGACATGACCAGTGACATTCCGGCGCTGTTCGGGGTGTTCAGACCCAACACAGCCGGACGGGCAATCTAGTGGGATCGGATACCAAAAGCAACCTTCAGTTTCGCGAAAACCTTGAGGACCAAGCACCTGGGAAGACTACACTCATATGCACCCATCTCTGAAAACCCTCCGGACAGCCCTCAATCAAACCAACCACCGCGGAGGTCCGCACGGTCCAGTTATCCAACAAATGCAGTGCACACCGCCAGCCACCCCACATAAAACCGTTCACGCTCCCGGCTCACTCGCTCCCATCCGCTCGAAACCTTCCTCGATGGTGGAGGTGTTCTGAATCCGCGCCAGCCGCGCGTAAAGCCCCCCCTCGGCAAGCAGGGCTTCGTGGGTTCCCCGCTCGACAACCGCGCCATGCAACAGCACCAGGATCTGGTCCGCCTGCACGATGGTGCTCAGCCGATGGGCGATGACAAAGCTGGTCCGCCCCGCCATCAACCGGTGCAGCGCCTCCTGGATCAACCGCTCCGTGGCGGTGTCGACACTGGCAGTGGCCTCGTCGAGAATCAGCAGCGGGGCGTCCTTCAACAGGGCTCGGGCGATGCTCACCCGCTGTTTCTCGCCGACGCTCAGTTTCACCCCGCGTTCCCCCACATGGCTGTCATAGCCGTCCGGGAGGGCAGCAATGAAATCGTGGCAGTTGGCCGCCCGAGCCGCCGCCACAAGTTCCTCTTCCGACGCCGCCAGGTTGCCGTAGAGGATGTTCTCCCGCAGGGTGCCGTTGAACAGGAAGGGTTCCTGGCTGACCACGCTCACCTGCTCCCGCAACGCCTCCAGACCAACCCCGGCAATATCCACCCCGTCCACGAGAATCCGGCCCGAAGTCAGTTCGTAGAACCCGGGGAGCAGATTCACCAGCGTCGACTTCCCGGCGCCGGTGGGACCGACGAGGGCAATCATCTCCCCGGGCCGCGCGTGGAGGTTGATGTTCTGAAGAATCCGACGATCCTCGCGGTACTGGAATCCGACGTTCTCGTAGCGCACCTCTCCCCGGACTGGCAGCGGCAGCACACCGTTGCGTGACGGGCGTTCCGGCTGGGTGTCCAGGATGTCGAAGACCCGGGCGGCGGCGGCGCGGGCGGATTGCAGGATCTGGTTCAGGGCGTGCAGCCGGCCGATGGGTTCATAGAAGAACATGCCGGCATAGAGCATGAAGGCGACCAGTTCCCCCACCTCAAGCCGACCCGCCAGCACCTGCGCCCCGCCGACCCAGAGCACGAGCCCGATGCCCAGGGAGCCCACGAAATGCATGGCGGGTCCGTACCAGGCCCAGGCACGCATGACGGTCAGCGTGCCTTCACGAAGTTCATCGGCCCGTTCCCTGAACCGCTCGTCCTCGTGCCCCTGTCGCCCGAATGCCTTGATCTGACGGATGCCCTGCAGGTTGTCCATCAAGAGAGCGTTCATGGCACTGGCAGCCTCGCGCTGACGCCGGTACCGACGGTGGGCCGTGGTGGTGTACCACAGGGCACCCCCCAGCAACAGCGGGGCCGGCAACACCGTCACCAGTGCCAGCGTCGGACTGTACAGCGTCATGAACACCAGCGCCCCGGCGATGCTGAGGCACGCCACCGTGCCCTGCTCGATCCCGTCAATCAGCAACCGCTCGACGTTGTTTACATCCTCGATCACCCGCGTCATCAAGTCGCCGGAAGCCCGCTGGTCGAACCATCCCACGGGCAGCCGCTGGAGTCGGGCATAGACCTGCCGGCGCATGTCGTAGATCACATTCTGCTCCAGCCGGTTGTTGACCCGGATCCGCAGACTGTTGAAAACCTCGCGCAGCAGGAACACCCCGAGCAGGCCGAGGGCGGCGGGAGTCAGCAGGTCGCGTCGCCCCTGGGTCACCACCTGGTCGATGATCACCCGGGTCAGCTTCGGGTAAAGCAGGCCGAATCCCAGCGAGAGCACGGCGCACGTGATGGTGCCCACCGCCAGGTGCCAGTAGGGACGCAGATAAGTGGCCACGCGCCGGACCACCTCGCGCGTGGGGCGCGGTTTCGAGCGAAACGTGGGATCGGTATGCGATCCCCAATGATGATGCCTTACCATCGAGCGGGCACATTGAACACGGAAACGCCTTGGGGAGCAAACGACCGTTCGCGGCTACGCTGCGTGCGCTGGCACAAGACTTTGATGCATATGCATCGGAGTTTTGTAGCAGTGGACAGAGGGGGTGGTGGGGGTGGTCAGGAGGCGCTGGGCACCGGCAAAACGAAACGTCCTCGATGCGCGCTGCCGAAACCGAAAAGTCACTCAGAAAGCGGCGGCCTTCGTCGGTACAGGATGGCGACGTTGCCCACGCGCTGGATCAGGTGGCTGTCGGTGCGGATGGCCATTTCGGGCGCAAGCGCCTTCTTCTGGTCCTTGTGGTGCTCGAACTTCACTTTCACGAGTTCATGCCGGGTCAAGGCCTCGTCCAACGCGGTGAAGAACTCGGGGCTGAGGCCGGCTTTGCCAACCTTGACGACTGGCTCCAGCAATTGGGCCCGGCCTTTCAGTTGGCGCAATTCGGCGCCACGGGGACGGTCGCTGGACGAAGGGATCTCGGGATGCATGGGGAAGGTTTACGCAGGGGATTAATGGTTGGGACCAGCCGGCACCGGCAGGACATCGTGCAACGATTCGATTTCCCCGCCGGCACGGCGAAAGGATTGGAGCGAATCCCACCGCCCCTTTCGAAAGCGATGGTAGACCGCTGGCAACCGGCGTTTGGTGATGTGGCACTCGGTGAGTTCACCGGAGGTGTGGCAGGCCAGCACCCGGGCGAACGGCTTCTCAACACGCGGCCGGCCCAAAATGCGGACCGCGTCCGCCGGCAGCACGGGCGCTGGACGGCGATCCAGCACCAGGTAACTTACGGGCAGGCTGCGCAAATCGATCTCCATCTCGTTGGCGAACCGGGACCAGTCGGCATCGTGAAAGACGAAGCCGGGCGGGGTGGCGAAATGGTGGCACCAGTGGGATTCGTTGCCCGGCTCCAGCACGCCGCATCGATGGCGATGCGGGCAAGGCGCGACGATCTCGAAGCACTCCCGTAACCGCTCGCGAACGGCAATCAGCGCCAGGCTCGATTCGTAGTCGCCGGGTTCGACCCACAGGACGCACTGCGCCTGCTCCGCCAACGACAGCAGGCTTTCGGTCTGCCCGGGAGACAACTCGGGCAACACGTGGCTCAGGAGCAACACGACGGGCGCGCTCACGCCGCCCGCCGCCACGTCAAGCCCGGGGTGCTTTTCCCGGGCCCGGCGGGTGGCATAGCGAACCGCCAGCGTGGAACGATCCGCGCAGTGGAGTCGGCTGACCCGTTCGGCGCCAAACATCCCAACAAATGCCCGGCCCGCGATCCCGCTGCCACACCCCCAGTCCAGCACCGTCCCTTCCGGGGGGCACCAACCACGGCGCTTCAACTCCTCCAGCACGAAATCCCATTTCCAGCCAATCCGCTGGGCGAAGGTGAGGTCGTAGCTGAGCAGGTCGGAGTCCGACTGCCAATAGTCCGCAGCCCCGGCGGTGCCTTCGATGAAGGCCCGCCGCAGTCGTTCCAGCGCCTGCCAGTCCACGGGTTCCATGTGCGAACCGCATCCTGCCCGCTCGTGACGCAGCTTTCACCATGAAAGTGGCGCGGAATACCGAACACGGTTTCCGACCGATCGATCTCGTGCGTCGCGTCGAACCCCGAGCCTGGCCTTCCCCCACGCCGGCACCCGCCAATCCCTGAGGTCTTGAGCGCGCCCCGGGAACACCCGCATGCTCGCGGGGATGTCGGTCGAACTCAGTGAGAAACTGTTCATGCAAGCCGCCGGTTGGGAGGCGATGAAGGCGGCCCGCGCCCTCCTGGCCCAAGGCCAGGTCCTGAGTTCGTACTGGAAGCCCCCGCTGCTGCGAGGGGTGGTGCAGGTGGGAGGAACCTCCTACCGCGCCTCGATGGTGATCAAGAACCCCATCGACATCGACAACCTCTGCACCTGTCGCGAGGCCCGGCAGTGGGGCAAGATCTGCGCGCACAGTGTGGCCGTGGGACTGCACTGGTTGAGGGCGCAGGACCCCGAGACAGCCCCTGCACCGAAGCGATCCATCGCCAGCGTGCCGCCGTCGACCCCGCCTGTCCCACGAACCGCCTCATTGCAGCGGGAACCCGGCGGCGAACCGGTCCGGTTGAGGGTGATCTTCCCGCCAAACCTCGAGCCGGTGATCGCCCGTGGCCGGGTCATGCTGATGTTCGAGGCGGACTGGGCGGGCGGCCGCTGTCCGCTCAAAGCGCTGCCGAGGGGACGCTGCTTCGCCTTCTCATCCCAGGACAACCTCATCATTGACCGGGTGGAAGCACTAACGGGTGGGGAGACCCCCGCCGTGGTGCAGTTGGATCTGCACGAACTGGCGGGGTTGCTGCCGGCGTTGGTGGGACACGAACGGCTTTCGCAGGGCCGGGACGGCGCGGTGTCGGTCTCGCGCGATCCCCTCCCCCTGCCGATCAGCGCGACGCTGGAACGGAACGGCGAGATCGTGCTTGCGCTGAAGGGCCGTCCCCCCGCGCTCGTGCGGATCGGGGATTGGGTCTGGCAGAACGGAACCCTGCGACCGCTGGGCCTGCCCGACCGGGTGGAGGAACTGCTCCAGGGACCAGTGCGAATCTCGCGGACCCAAGTGCCGGTCTTCCTGAGCCAGCACTGGCCGCAGTGGCAGTCGGCACCCGGCGTGGAGGCAAACTTCAACCCGGAGGACTTCACGCTCGCCCCCCAGGCGCCCCGCTTCATCCTGGAACTTCGCGGGGGCCTGTCACAGTTGAGTGCCCTGCTGCAATGCGCTTACGGCGCGCGCATCATGACGTCCGGGGTGACAGGGACCGACGAGGGGGTCTGGCTCCCGGATCCCGACGTGACCACGCGCTATTCCACGCGTGACCCCGGGGCGGAGCGGGCGGCCCTCGGACGCTTGCAACGAAGTGGGTTCGTCGGACCGGACCCGCAGGGCCGGCTTCAGTTGAAGGGACAAGACGCGGTGTTGAACTTCCTTGCCGGCGAGTTTCCGGCGCTCCAGCGCGAGTGGGAGGTGACGCTGGATGAACACCTGGAGAACCGCACCCTGAAGAACATCGAGCGCATCGAACCCCAGTTCCAGATCACCTCCTCGGGCGTGCAATGGTTCGATCTGGGAGTGGTCTTTTCCTCCAGTGGCGGGGAGACCTTCAGCGCGGCGGAAATCCAGCGCTTGCTCCGCTCCAATCAGAGCCACACACGATTGAGGAACGGGAAGATGGCGGTGATCGACACGGGCGCGGTGGAGGAACTGCAGGAGGTCCTGTTGGACTGCGCCCCCCGGCAACACGCGCAGGGGTACCGGATCAGCAGTACCCAGGCCGGTTTTCTGGAAGCCACCCTGCGCGAACATCGGGACTGGCGCGTGCAGGCACCGACCGCCTGGCGGGAACGGGCGGCCAGGCAGAGCGGTGAGGCAACACTCACCTGTCCGCCATTGGGGGATTTGGAGACGGTGTTGCGCCCTTACCAGAAACAGGGAGTGGCGTGGCTGGGCTTTCTCCGCGAGAACGGGTTCGGGGGGATTCTGGCGGACGAGATGGGCCTGGGCAAAACGCTCCAGACCCTGGCACACCTCCGGATCTGCAACCGTGGCGAGGGACAGGATCCGGCAAGCCGGGAGCCGCACAAGCCCCACCTGATCGTCTGTCCCACCAGTCTCGTCTTCAACTGGGTGGCGGAGGCGGGGCGGTTCACGCCGGACTTGAAGGTGCTGGCACTGCACGGACCGGACCGGGCGCGGCTCTTCAGTGAAATCCCAACCGCCGATGTCGTGATCACCAGTTACGCCCTCATCCGGCGGGATGCGGAGCGCTATCGCGGGATCGAGTTCGACACCGTGGTGCTCGACGAGGCGCAGCACATCAAGAACCGTGAAACCCGGAACGCGCAGGCGGTGAAGGCGGTCCGGGCCCGTCACCGCCTCGTGCTCACCGGGACGCCGCTGGAGAACTCCGTGCTCGATCTGTGGTCGATCTTTGACTTCCTCATGCCCGGTTACCTCGGCAGCGCGAAGGACTTCCGCGAACGATACGAACTGCCCATCACCCGGGAGAAGAGCGCGGACGCCCAGGCCCGGCTGGCGCGCCGGTTGCGTCCCTTCCTGTTGCGACGGCTCAAGCGCGAGGTGGCGACCGATCTGCCGGAACGCCTGGAGCAGGTGTGCTTTTGCGAGTTAACGCCCGACCAGCGAAGCGTTTACCAGCAGGTCATCGAGGCCGGGCGCACGGAAATCCTGGCCGCTGCGGGGACACCGGGCGGGGCGCGCAGCCGGATGGTGGCGCTGAACGTGCTGTTGCGACTGCGCCAGGTCTGCTGCGATTTGCGGCTGCTCAAGCTCGAAAACGTGAGGCCGGCGGGCGCCTCGGGCAAACTGGACTGGTTCGCCGAACTGCTTGAGGAGGTCCTCGATGGCGGCCATCGGGTGCTCGTGTTCAGCCAGTTCGTGAGCATGCTGTCGCTGCTGCAGGAACGACTCACCCAGGAGGGGATTGAGTTCTGTTACCTGGACGGATCCACCACGGACCGGGCAGCCGTGGTGGGACGGTTTCAGGATTCCAGGACCATTCCCGTGTTCCTCATCAGCCTCAAGGCGGGCGGCGTCGGGCTGAATCTCACGGGCGCGGATACGGTGATCCACTTCGATCCCTGGTGGAACCCGGCGGTGGAGGACCAGGCAACCGATCGGGCACACCGCATCGGCCAGAGCCGGGTGGTCACAAGCTACAAGCTGATCGCCCGGGACACGGTGGAGGAGAAGATCCTGGCACTGCAGAACCGCAAGCGGGAGATCATCCAGGCCACACTGGGTGGCGAGGACGAACTCACGGCGTCACTCACTTGGGAAGACATCCAGGAACTCCTGGCGTGAGCTGATCCGTCGCGCGCCGGTTCAGTCAACCGGCCTGAAGGCACCTCAATCGCCGCCCTGGCTCAGTCGTTGCTTGGGTTTCTCGAAGAGCATCCGGTGCGCCTCGTGCAGGATGCCCGGGATGCGGTCGGCGAAGGGGCTGCCGGCAACCGCCTGCTTGAGGGCGGCCTCGTCAAAGTCGCGGGCCATCTGCCCCGGAAACCAGTGCTCGGCCTGGCCCAGAAGGTTGTAGCGCATCTTCCCCCAGTCCACGAGGTCCAGCGCCTTGGCGTAGGTCCAGAGGCGAAGGATTTCCCTGACATTGACCTCACCGGGAACGTCGACGTATTCCGGCACGCCCTCCCACCAGCCTTCGCACCAGTCCCTCCCCAACTGCCGTTCCAACTCGTCGCGCAGGCGCCGCTCAATCGGGGCGATCACCTCGACGGCCCGGTCGTAGTGCTCCAGGGCCGCAACGTGCTCGTCGAAGTCCGTTGGTTTGGCCACTCCGCAACTCAGGGTGTGCACCTCGGGCCGTGCCAGGCAGTAGAGGTCGTTGAACTGCATGGGAGTCAGGGGACGACAGAGTTCGGCCAGTTTGGGGGGCGGGACGTAGAGTTTCCCGCCCTTGTCGTTCGGGCTGATGATGAACACCCCCATGTCGCGCGCCCGCGCCTCGGGGATGGCCGCCCAGTTGAGGTCGTTGACGAAGTACCAGTGCAGGTTGACGTAGTCGAAGGCGTCACTGCGGACGGCCGCCAGGATGATGTCGGTGGTGGCGTGGGTGGAGAACCCGACGTGCCGGCAACGCCCCTCCTGCTGAAGTTTCCGCGCCGCCTCCAGACAACCGCCCTTGCGCAGGGACCATTCCAGGTGCTCGGCGTGGTTGATCCCGTGGACTGACAGCAGATCGACGTAATCGAGCTTCAGGTAGGCCATCGACTGGTCGAAGGTGCGGAGGAATTCGGCCGGATCGGCGGTGGGGGGGACCTTCGTCTGGACGATGAGCTTCTCGCGCGGCAGCCGGGGGAGGATGTTGCCGAGCTGCATCTCGCTGCTGCCGTAGCCGCGCGCCGTCTCGATGTGATGGATGCCGAGTTCCAAGGCCCGTTCGATGCAGGCCTCGAGATTTGCCTGACCGGCGGGATCAATGTCGCCGGGCGGCACGTCCTTCCACGCCTGCTGATAGCGCATCCCGCCGCAGGAGATCACCGGAAGTTGCAGCTCCGTCTTGCCAAACCGTCGATAACGCATGGCGGGAGCATGGCGCCCAGCAACCAGGCGAGCAATGCCATTCGGGGGGCACTGCCCGCCGTGAACCGCCTTTGCCGCATCCATTTGGCACACGGGTTCCCCAGGAACGCCAGGAGAAAGGGCGGCGTGCCATGACCACGCTGCCCTCACCAAAGAAGCCTGCAGAGCTGATCGGGAGCCTGCCAGACGTCCCTCGATCCGAGATTAGCAGGCATTCGAGCGAGCCGAACCGGGCCTGCCAGCTACTCGAAACCCAAGCCCAGGCGCGGCCGGCAACCGACGAGCCCAAAATCAGCGCGAGCTGGCTTGTAGGAGAACGCAGCTCTCAGACTGCCCCACCCCGCTTTCAGCGCAATCCGGGCCCGGCGAACCTGTCGGACAACGCCCCAACCAAGCTTGCCGCTCCCTAACGAAGCGTCCTTTGCGATCGCCCCGTCATGCAGAGTGAGTAGCCGCTAGTCTGCCCGGCTGTGGGTCCGGCGCCGGAATCGTCGGCAGCCCACGAATCCAAGCAGCGACGCAGCTCCAGCGAGCCCGTAAGTACCCGGCTCGGGTACCGAAGACGGAGCAGAGAGCGTGAAATTGGCCCACTGCTCTGCGGTGGCGTCGACATTCCAAGTGGGGTCAGCACCTGTGGCGGAGCCAAACTCACCCATCTTTATATAGAGCCTGTCCCAGAAGTGGTCATTTTGGAATGAGAGTGGAGAATAAAAGCATGGAAGCGGCGACTCATATAAGTCGTGTTTAGTCAGCAATCACTCACATTGCTTCGGAACCACTACATGTTGTGTTCTTCCGCCGTTTCTTGAGACAGCTCTTCCGACTGATTCGCGCAATGTATTAACACAACTGATGTCTATGCAGCCACTGGAAGTGGCACCTTTGCCTCGTCCGCCTGCTGCAGTCTCGCCAGCACCCACAGGTTGTGCGCCAACACACTCCACACCACTCCTTGCCTCCGGTTCCCATAGCCCTTCTGCCGCATCGGTCGCCCCAGGAAGTCGTTCTTCAGGATCGCGATCCGGGCTTCGGTCTGTGCCCGCCGGCGTTGCAGCTCTCCGAACCGTGCCCCGTGTCGCCGCCGCTTCAATTCCGCCACCCCACGGGGACACAACCCGTTGAAGATGCCCTTGCCCTTGAGCAGTTCCCGGTTGGCTTGGCTGTCAAAGCCCCGGTCCCCCACCATGGCTTCGATCACGCCCTCTCCCACACGCTGCTCCAGTCGTTCGAGGCTCGCCGGCAACTGCTTCGAGTCCGCCGGCGCGCTCTCCTCATACAACCGCCAGTCGACCACCACTCCCTGGGCTTGTTCGGCAATCAGCAACGTGTTCCCGAACTCCACTCCCGCTCCAGCCTTGCCTCGCACGATTACCCGCACCTCCGGCTCGTACAGGCTCAGGATCTTGTCTTCGTTGGCCACCTTTCGCTCCCCGATGATCCGTTCGTGGGCTTGTTTCACCGCCGCGGGCAACTGCTCCAACACCGCGTCGATCCGGCCCAGCACTTGCTCGGTCTGCGGCCGGGTCCAATCGGTTTCTTCCCAGTGCTGATCGAGCAAATCCCGGTGTCGCTGCGCGTGTCCTTTCACCGTCTTGAGCAACCGCTTCATCGCTCGCAGCACCTGCTTGCGCGCCTTCGCCGAGTCGGCCCGTTTTCCACTCTGGCTCATCGCCATGCAAAGCCGGTTCATCTGCCTCAGGAACACTCCCGGGGACTGCATGCGCCCTTTGAGCCCGTGACGCCGGATCAGGGTGATCGCCTTCATGAGCGTGCGGGTCGCGTCCCGCAGCAACACCCAGTCGACCGGAAAGTGGATGTTCGCCTTCACACAGGTGCTGTCGAGCCAGACCGTGTCGAGTTCCAGGTCGTTGAGCAATCTCAGCCGATTGCCTCCCGTCACCGGATCGGACTCGGTCGCCGCCACCAACAACCGGCTCACCACCGCGTCCATCTGGTCAGCCGGCAACCATGCCTCGTAACGCTGTACCTGGCTTTTGCTCGGGACGCGCACCTCCTCCAGAACTCGCAGGCCGCAGAACCACTGGAAGAGCGCACACTCCGCCAGTCGCCGGCTCATTTGCCGATGACTCGCTCCGAGGATGCGCTTGAGCACCGTGGTGCGCAGAGCACACGAACTCTCACGTTGAATGCGCACTTGCTCCGTCGCCGTGGGCTGGCGGCCTCCGCTTCGCCCCACCCAGCCATCAAGGCTCAGCCTGACGAACAGCGCCTCGATGCCGCTGAGGCGCAGCAGCTCATCGATGCGCTTCAACTCGGTCTCGAAGCGCAGGTAGTCGACATTGCCGCGCACCGTCGGAAGGACTGGACGCAGCTCGGTTTGGAGGGGTATGATCTCGGGCATCGATGGTTGGTTTTTTGTGACAAGAAGATCATAACCCGTCGATTTCGGGCAGGGGAGCCTTTTCCGGCTTCCTTGCCCGTTTTCTTCCCCACTCAAATCCTAACCCAGCCGTTGCAACCGACTTCTGGGACAGGCTCTATATAGATATACACGGAGAGGTTCTTGGGATCCAAACCACCCAAGGCCGACGTGAACAGGTCCACGGGCACCAGAACGGCCAAGTCGGCATTCCCGCTACCCCCACCACCACTGTCCAAAAGAACCGTATTCTTGACCGTATCGGAAGTCGTCGGGTTCAATCCGTAGATCTTCAGGCCAAGACCAGTCGTCAAGCTGAGACCATCACCAAGCGCCGCCTGTTCATAGCCGGGAAACGAGGTCTTTGAACTGTTGTCGATCACCAGATCAGGCTCCGGAGACTTGAGATAGATGCTGAACTCGTCGATCGAGATCCGGTCATCGGAGTCGTGGGGATCGAACGTGAAGGCGTAGAACCGCTGCCCGCTGACAGACGTCGTGATCTGCAACTCGCTCATCCAAACCCCACGGGTGTGAACACCGCTCTGCTGATCGTAGACCAACGCACCGCTGGTGTTGTAACCCTCAGCTACGCCTGGCGTGCCGGTGCTGTCATTGGGCTTGTCTTGGATTCCAACAAAATCGACATACTGGCCGGAACCTGCCTTCTCCAGGTTCGCCTTGGCCCACCAGTAGGCTCCGTTTATGTTCACGTAATCCCCATTCGCCGATTGCAGCGGGTATTGGTTGTAGTCAGTGGCTGGCAGAGCGGCACGAACCTCCCGTGCACCTGCAAGCATGCAGGCCAGCATACCGAACGCTGCGAATGCCCCCCCGCAGAAAAGGGATCTGGCGATCTCTGTGATTCCGATCATACTAAATAACACATCACGAATACAACTAAATATGTATACCTATCTACGCGTACATGACGCATCCTGTTGCCAGACTATGCAAGGGAACCTGAATGTGGGTTGCCCAAGAACACGCACTCAGTGCGTGCCGACAGCGCTTGTCACGCCACCGGAACAGAAGTCAGGACTTCCGCGACCGCGCGGATGATCTGACAGCGTCACCGACGATAACAACAACCAAAATCAGATTCTCACCGGCCATCGACCCGGCCCACCGTCACGCAACCGGCAACGGGCAACGCCCGGCGAGAGGCTAATCCGTCTTTGTCATAATCCGTCTTTGTCATGGTCCCTTGGCAGTTGCTGCGTCAGACTTCCCGCTTGATGAAACGGACTATCAGACCAGTCGCGGTACGCAGACTCTGTCGGCAACTCATGGTTTTCGGAATGGGGGTGGCCACCTTGGCAACATCCGCCCCCAGCGCCGGACTGGAAGTTCCCGAGATCCACCCCAACATCGTCCTGATCTACGCGGACGACCTGGGTTACGGTGACACTGGTTGCTACGGTGCAACCCGGGTGCAGACTCCTGCAGTGGATCGTATTGCAGCTGAGGGACTTCGGTTCACAGACGGCCATGCTGCGGCGGCCACCTGCACCCCTTCCCGTTACGCACTGTTAACCGGTGAGTATGCGTTTCGTCGACGCGGGACCGGGGTTCTGTCGGGTGCCGCCGGGATGATTATCGAGCCGGGACGCCCCACGCTGCCATCACTGCTGAAGAGGGCGGGCTACGTGACCGGGGTGGTCGGCAAATGGCATCTCGGGCTGGGCGACGGCAACGTGGACTGGAACTCCGAGATCAAGCCGGGCCCGGCGGAAATCGGTTTCGACTACTCTTTCCTGATCCCGGCCACCGGCGACCGCGTGCCCTGCGTCTACGTCGAAAACGCCCGGGTGGTGGGGCTGGACCCGGCGGACCCGATCACCGTGAGCTACGGGAAACGGGTCGGCGGGGACCCCATCGGCGCCGAGCACCCGGAACTGCTGAAGATGCACCCCAGCCACGGGCACGACCGCACCATTGTCAACGGCATCAGTCGCATCGGCTACATGAGCGGCGGGCAAGCGGCCCGCTGGGTGGACGAGGACATGGCCGACACCCTCACGCGGAAGGCCGTCCAATTCGTTGAGCAACGGGCAGACAAACCGTTCTTCCTCTACTTCGCCTACCACGACATCCACGTGCCGCGCGTGCCGCACCCCCGCTTCGTCGGCCGAACCGAGATGGGGCCCCGCGGCGACGCGATTGCCCAATTGGATTGGTGCACCGGACAGATTCTATCGGCCCTGGACCGCCTGGGCCTGGCGGAGAACACGCTGGTCCTCTTCACCAGTGACAACGGTCCGGTCGTGGATGACGGTTACCGGGACGACGCGGTCGCACGGCTGGGCGACCATCGTCCGGCGGGGCCGTTTCGCGGGGGGAAATACAGTCGTTACGAGGGGGGCACCCGGGTGCCGCTGATCGTCCGGTGGCCCGGCCGGGTGCAACCCGGGGTGTCGGATGCCCTGGTTTGCCAGGTTGACTTTCTCGCCAGCCTGGCCCGTCTGGCCGGGCAACCGCTGCCCGCCGAGGCCGGACCGGACAGTTTCGACGTGTTGCCGGCGCTGTCGGGCGAGTCTCCCAAGGGACGCGATCACCTGGTGGAACATGCCGGGGGACTGGCCCTGCGGGAGGCGAACTGGAAGCTCCTGCCGTCCGCCGGCGGCGCGAGAGTGCTGCAGACCGTCAATATTGAAACGGGCGCGGGAGATTCCTCGCAACTGTATGATCTCGGAGCGGACCCCGGCGAGCGTCACAATCTGGCGTCCACCCAACCGGACCGCGTCCGGGCGATGACGGAGCGGCTCGAGTCGCTTCGCGCGGCCGGCCGAACCCGCCCCAACCTGTGAGATCCATCCCATGAGCAAGCACAACCCATCGCGCCGTTCCAAGCCCGCGCCCAAGGCCGAGTTGGAGCAGCGGGTCCGCGAACTGATTGAGTGGCGTGGCGGCGGTTACAACGCGGACCTGGTGCAGGACATTGTCGAGAACGCCCTGAAACTCCTCCGGGACGTGGCTCATCGGGGCGATGTGCGGGTGATCCAGTCGGCCGTGCGGGAGTTGCGTCACGCGTTCCGGGTGTTCGCGCCCTACGCTGCCCAGCGCAAGATCTCGGTCTTCGGCTCGGCCCGCCTCAAGCCGGGCCGCCCCGAGTACCGGCAGGCGGTGGAATTCGGCCGTCTGATGGCAGACGCCGGGTTCATGGTCATCACGGGAGCGGGCCCCGGCATCATGCAGGCCGGTCACGAAGGGGCGGGACCGGAGCACAGTTTCGGCGTGAACATCCGCCTGCCGTGGGAACAATCGGCCAACCCGGTGATCGAGCGGGATCAAAAGCTGATCAACTTCAAGTATTTCTTCACCCGCAAACTGACCTTCATCCGGCATTCGGACGCCATCGCGCTGTTTCCCGGCGGGTTCGGCACCATGGACGAAGGCTACGAGGCGCTCACCCTGATGCAGACCGGCAAGAGCCAGCTCATGCCGCTCGTATTGGTGGACCGACCGGGGGGGACGTTCTGGAAGACCTGGGACCTCCACATCCGGGACCACCTGCTCCGCAATGAACTGATCTCCCCGGAAGACCTGCACCTGTATCAGATCACCGATCGCGTCGAGTTGGCGGCGAAATGGATCACGCGGTTCTACCGCAACTACCACTCCACACGGTTTGTTCGCGACCTGCTGGTGATACGCCTGGCGCACGCCCCGACGCCCACGGCGCTGGACGCGTTGAATGAGGATTTCGCCGACATTGTCAGTGGCCCGGCGATGCAGGAGGTGGAGGCCTTACCGGAGGAGGTCGAGGACGGGGACTGCCTCGACAAGGCCCGGATTGCGTTTGGTTTCGACCGCAAGTCCTACGGCCGGCTGCGCCAGTTGATCGACCGCCTGAATACTCTCTAAGCGCGCAAATCAGAACTGGGTGGTCGCCTCGAGTTCCTCGATCGGGCGGGGAAACTGATCGCCGGACAACTCCACCCGAAACCGGGAGTCACCGGCGGACAACGCCTCGGCCTTGACCTTCCACACCGCGGTTGCCTTGGGCGCCAGCCGGGCCAGGGGTTCGGTGGTGACGCGGCCGCCCTCGTTGACGAAGGCGGTTGGACCCGTTCCCGCCAGGAACTTCTGGCTGTCCGGAAAATCGCAGGACAGGCGGACCTGGGTGATGGCGGCACTGCCCTGGTTGGTCACCCGGATCTCGTAGTCCACGGCATCCCCCACGAGCACCGGATCAAGCAGGTCCACGACCTCCAGCAGGATCGCGGGAATCCCCATGAAGCGCACCTCGCATTGGGACGACACCGGTTGCGCGCATCCCCCCTTCGCGGTTGATTCGAGCCGCAGTTCCCGCGGTTCATCGGCGGTCAGTACGGCGCAGACCTGCCGGCTTTCCCCCGGCGCCAGGGCGGGGAGTTGCCAGGTGATGGCCCCGGCTGCGGCCACCCCCTCTTGCCGCACCTCCCGGACGGTGGCTCCCTCGGGAATCGGCAGCACCACGGTCACCTCCGGTTCGGCGAGGTCTCCCTCGTTGCGCACGGTCAGGCAAACCTCGGCAGGACGGTTCATCAGCACTTTGGTGTTCACGCCGCACTCGAGGGCCAACCGGGGGGCCAGGACCTGTGTGGTGGCGGTGGCGGCGGCCGTGAGGTCGTCATCGCCCGTGGCTCGGCCACTGATCGCGTAGGTTCCCGGGGAATCCGCGACCACGTTCAACGTCACCGTGCGGCTTTCGCCCCGCGGCAGCTCACCCAGCTCGAATGTGGCCCCGGCGCCTTCATCGGCAGGACGCAATCCTGCAGGCAAGGGCAGCGCGAGTTCCACCGCCGCGAGCGCGGTGTCCCCCGTGTTCGCCAGGACTGCCTGGATCTGCAGCAGGTCACACCAACCAGTGCGGGCGGGCGCGGCCAACGTCAGGGACAACCCCGGCTTCGGCAGGATGGCGTCCACCACATAGAAGTTGCTGCAGGGCGCCGGCATGATGAGCTGATACCCGCGGCCCTGGGAACTGAACAGGAACGTGTAAGCCTCAACCGGCTGTTCCCCGGCCCAGACGACGTTCTTGAGCGCGATGGGGAAGCCGTTGCGACGGCTCGCCATGAAGGGCATCCGGGTCCCGACCGGGAGTTCGATCCGGCGAATCTCCGCGGTGCGGACGGCCGTCCAAAGATCCTGCACCCGCCCCTGCCATCCTGCCTGGCGCAGTACGGTGGCCACATCGGGCTTGAGCACCTCATCCAACAGCAGTTTCCGAACGTCCTCCGTTGACCGGCGGGGCGGGGCGAACCGGGTTTGGGGGTTGCCCAGCACGGTGGCCCGGTGTTCCTGGGCCAGCGAGGAAAGGCCGCCAACGAACACGAGCACAAGCAGCACCCGCTGGAGAGGGTTGGGAAGGATCTTCATGGCTGATCAATCAAGAATCAAATTGGATTCGCTGCCCGGGACATCCGTCAGGCGCGGCGCCGGGATGACAGCGCACGTCGATTCCGAATCCCGCCGGAGAGCCGGAAGCAGGGACTCCCCCCGCACGGCCCCGTCCTCCAGCCCAGCCGGGGGACCGGGGCGCCGGGCCTCCAGCACGGTTCCCTCGGGACCGATATGGCTGCCGGGTTCGCACTTCAGGGAACAAGATGGCGCAAGGATTATCATTTGACGAGCCCTTCAACCGGTGTTTTTGTGTGGCTTGTTGATTTCGGAGCCGACCAAGGGGCCAGATCTGTGCGCCCTTGAGCCTTCGGCTACCGAAGGGGTGTACCTATTCAAACCAGAAGACCAGAACCATCATGAAGAAAGTGTCGATCTCAACCACGGTTTTATCGACTTTGGCAGTTGCCGCCCTGCTCGGACTGGGCAGTGGCTGCACGACCCAGCAGCAGCAAGCGCCCGCTCCGGCCCCTCAGCCGGTTGTCGTGGAACAGACTCCCAAATCCTCGGCGCCTCCGGGATACAAGATCGCCAGTGCGGCGTTTCCCACCGGCGACCGCAAGACCAGCGCCATCTACGTCGAGAAGATCGTGCCTGAGCGCGTGCTTGTCGGGCAGCCGTTTGACATCGTCTACCGATTCACCAACCTGACTCCCCTGACCCTCCGCGATGTGACGCTCTCGGACGACACCGCCGAGAATTTCAAGCTGGAGTCCTCCACCCCCGAACCCACCAGCACGTCCGCCGGCGGCATGGTGTGGGTGCTCGGTGAGGTGCCGCCCCGGGGCACGGGAGAGATCGTGCTTCGCGGAGTGGCCCTCGCGGAAGGTTACGTCACCGGCTGCGGCAAGGTGACCTTCCAGCCGTATGTCTGCGAGACCGTGCAGGTCGTGAAACCCGCCATCGCACTCACCAAGACCATGCCCGCCGAAGCGCTGGGCTGCGACCTCATCCCGGTCAAACTGGTCGTCAAGAACCAGGGCAGCAGCCGCCTCACCGGCGTCAAGATCACCGACAACCTGCCGAATGGCATGGTCGCCCCCGGCAGCATGGAGGGCGCGGGCAAACTCGTGATGGAATTCGACGCGGGCACGCTTGCTCCGGGTGAATCCAAGGAGTTCACGTTCAACGCCAAGGCTGCGCGCAAGGGAACGTTCACCAACCCGGCGAAGGTCACCAGCGCCGAAGGCGTCGAAGCCACCGCGGAAGCCACGGTCAACGTCGTGGTACCGGAACTCAGCGTGGTCTGCGAGACACCCAAGATGCGCGAGACGACGCAATTCGGAGGACTGGCGTTCACCCAGTTCATCGGGCGGCCGTTCGAGGTGTGCTGGACCGTCAAGAACTCGGGTGACGCCCCTTCCAGGGACGCAAAACTCGAGGTCACCCTGCCTGAAGGCGTGACGCTGCAATCCGCAGCCGGCGGTGGTTCCGTCGCCGGTGGCAAGGCGGTCTGGAATCTGGGCGAGATCGCTCCGGGAGCCAGCAAGAAGGCCTGTGGCACGTTCGTCGCCGCAGTCGCCGGCAACTACGCCTTCAACGCCTCGGTGGCGGGCCAGTGCTCCAAGCCGGCCACGACCTCCTGCGGCGTCACCATCCAGGGTGTCAACGCCATCCTTGTGGAGGTGGTGGACGATCCTGATCCCATCCAGGTCGGCGAGCAGACCACCTACACGATTCGCGTGACCAACCAGGGCGGCGGTCTGGATCTCCAGGATCTCGCCATCAAGGCCAAGTTCCCGGCCGAGGTCGACCCGGCCATGGCTTCCAACGGAGGCAGCATCTCCGGCAAGAGCGTGGTCTGGCCGGTGATCCCCGCGCTGCCGTTCAAGCAGTCGGTGACCTACACCGTCCTCGGGAAGGCCGTCGCCGCCGGCGATGCCCGCCTTGAGGTCGAAGTGACCACCAAGGGCCGCCAGGCTCCGATCATGGAGCTGGAGTCCACGACCACCTACTAGGAAATCCCGTTCGATCTCCACAGGGCTGGCCTTCGGGCCAGCCCTTCTTTGTTGTTGGGTCCGTTGTTCCGGGGACGCGCCGGCGCACGCGAACCCCACCCCTGAATCAGGGCGACACTCCAGGGGACCGGCTGTCCGCCCTCCACGCAGGTTTTGCTTCCGGGGCGTGAATGCGCTATTGGTCACGGCGACGACTTCGATTCCCGGAGGGTGACAGGAAACCGTGGCCTGGGAAACCGAGGTAGCCAGCGAACAACAACCGGAATTCACAAAGACAGAGGCGATTCGCGAATCACCGTTGACCCCACGCCATGAGCAGTCCATCCCAAGCCTCCGCCCCCCCGAAACGCCGACGCCTCCTCCGCCTCCTCGCATGGCTCGCCGCGGCCGGCCTGCTGTTGATCATCGGCGCCTACGTGCTCCTCACCAGTGGGGCCTTCATCAAAGGGGTTGTCATTCCCCGGGTGGGCCGGGCGATGAACGCCGAGGTCACCGTCGACGCCGTGAGCCTGCACCCCTTCTCCCAGGTCGTCGTGCGGAATCTCCGGGTGGTGCCTGACGGGGAGGACGAACTGTTGAGTCTGAAGGAAGCCCGGTTGGACTACTCCCTGATGCGGATCCTCCGGGGCCACCTGGAGATCGAATCCGTGTTGCTGGATTCGCCCCGGCTGACCGTGAGCCAGTCCGCCGATGGACACAGCAACTACGACCCGCTGCTGCAAGGCTCCGCTCCGACCAACCCGGAGGAAGCCCCGAGCGGAACCGCGCCGAGCCTTCGCTTGGGCAAGTTTGAGATTCGCAACGCAACCGTGGTGTACCGCCAGGAGACCTCGGCGGATGGGAGCCTGACTGCTGAAGTGACCGTTCCCCGTTTTTCCCTCTCCAACCTCGCCAACAGCGAGACCGCGCAAACCGAATTGGAGGCCGCCATTCGGTTCGGGTCACGGCAGGGGGCCACCAACCACGAGCTGGCCGGGACCCTGACAGGAAGCCTCACAGCCACCCTGAATCCGGAACTGGAGCCGACGAAGGTGGCAGGCGAGGTTCGCTACTCCACCACCACTGCCACGGGCGCGTTCGCCGAGGCCGCGGGTCTGGGGGCCAGGCTGAAGGCCAACATCACTCCCGACCGGTTCGAAGAACTGGCCCTTGATTTCGCCCGCGGAGACCTGGCCCTGGGCCGCCTAACGGTCAGTGGGCCTTTCAGCCTCCAGCAGTTGACAGGGAATCTGCACTGCGAACTCGGCGGGATCGGCCCCGAGGTGCTGAGCCTTTTGGGAGGACAATACGGGATCGGCTTCGGCCGGACACAGCTGGCGGCGGCCTACGATGTCCGGATCGCCGACGAGGCCCGAAGCGTCCGGGCCTCGGGCACCTTCCGGGCCGACCAGTTCGGCCTGGTCATGGGTCAGGTCGCCACGCCGCCCCTGGATCTCTCTCTCACGGAAGACATCGAGGTGGACCTGAAGTCCGCCGCCCTGACCTTGAACCGACTCAACTTCGAGGCGAAGCAGAACGGTGAGCCCCGCCTCACCGCCCGCTTGAGCCAGCCGCTGCAGGTCGCGTGGGAGAAGGGGGTGGAGGGCCTCGAGGATTCCACGTTCGAGGTGGTGCTTTCGAACCTGGATTTCAAAGACTGGCGGGCGTTGCTCGGACCGGAGATCGAGGCGGGACGGCTGGATGGCCGGTTGGGACTGGAGGTGCGCAATTCCGGCAGCGAGATTGGGATCAACCTGGACTCCCGGCTGAGCAGATTCACCGGGGTGTTCGGCTCCGCCAGAGTGCAGGATTTTGGCGCCACATTGGCCGTTCTCACCACCGTCACCAACCAGGTCGCCGTGTTTCGAGAGACCAGCCTGAGCCTTCCCCCCACCGCGCTGGCCACCAACCGGATCACGATGACAGGCTCCATCGACGCACGGGACACCGACCACATCGGCGGTCACCTGCGGCTTGCTTCCGACGCACTCGACCTGACTCCCCAACTGGCTTGGTTTGGCGAAGCTCCCGAGGCGACGGCACCGGGCGGCCCTGAGGCCGGCGAGTTGCCGGCTCCCCCGGAGCCGCTGGTCCTGCCGTTCAAGGATTTCGTGGCAGAGGCGACCATCGGACACCTTCTCGCCGGCGAGATCTCGGTGACCAATCTGGATACCCGCATTCTGCTCGACGGTGGGAGGGTGGTGTTGGAACCGCTGACCCTCGTCTTCAACGGCGCTCCGGCCCGCGGTGCCGTGCGACTCGACATGACAGCACCCGCCTGGGCCTACGATATCGACCTGGATGCCCGCAACGTGCCGCTGGCGCCGATGGTCAACACCTTCCAACCGGAGCGCAGGGGTGTGGTCGGCGGGACAATCTCTGCCGTCGGTCAGATCCAGGGTGCCGGCTTCACCGGGGACGACCTGAGGAAGAGCCTGCAAGGCAAGTTCGATATCGGCACCACCAACCTCGCGCTCAAGCTGGTGGATGTGACGAACCCGCTCATCCGAACCATCGCGGGAGTGGCCACCGAGTTGCCCGGCCTGATTCGCAATCCCGCCGGGGCGTTGCAGGGCCTTGTCGGACGGCTCACCGGCGGCGAGAGCAGTGGAGATCCCGCCTGGCTGAACACGCTTTCCCAGCCGCCGATCAATGTCATCGCCCTCGCCGGCGGTGCGGGCGACGGGAGAATCAACCTGACCACCGCCGCCCTCCAGACTCCCGCCTTTCGGGTGGGGACTCACGGGACAGTCACCCTGGCCTCTTCCCTGATGGACTCGACGGTCAGCCTGCCGGTGGAGATGTCCCTGAGCCGCTCGCTGGCCGCCAAACTGGGTCAACTTGCCGCGAACACCCCGACCAATCAAGCCTTCGTGGCATTGCCGGAGTTCTTCTCCCTCGGGGGCACTCTGGAGAAACCCACCCGGGAATTGAAGGCGATCGCCCTGGCCCAAATGGGCGCCGCCTCCGCAGCGAATCTCAGCGGCGATTCCGGCGGTGTGGCCCAGCAGATTGGCGGAGCGCTGAACGTCCTGCAGGGGTTGGGCGGGGCAGGCCAGGCCGGTGCGGAAAGCGCAGCCACCAATGCAGCTCCCTCGCTTGGGGGACTCCTGGAGGGCATTCAAAAAGCGACGGGCGGGCAGAAGCCAGGTAACACCAACCAGTCCCCGCTGGGAGGCATTCTTAACGGCATCCTCTCACCCCAGTCCTCGGGGGGGACTCCGACGACCAACGCCGCCCCGGCGAAGCGTTGAGGATCGACTCCCGGCTTAACGACCTCCCATCCGAACGAAGCCAACACCGCCCCCTCACGCCTCGGGTGTCCGGGGCGGAACGGGAGCTTGGTCGTCCCAAAGCACCTCGTAGATCTCCACATCTCCGGCAATCCCCTTGAGTTGCACCGGCGGAAGCGGGCGGCACCGGGCCGCCAATGCCGGGTCCAGGCGCTCCAACTCCGCCTTCGTGGACGGGCTGATGATGATGCGATTCCTTCCGGACACGCTCTCCAACCGGCTGGCCAGGTTCACCTCCCGTCCAAAGACGGTGTAGTTGAAGATGTGCGCCTCAGACCCCATCAGTCCCACCATGGCGGTTCCGCTGTTGATGCCGATCCCCAGGGCCAGCTCCGGGACCAGCATCAGCGGGGCCTCGCCACGAGCGGCCCTTCCCTGGTTTTCGGTCTCACGCCGCCGGTTCGTCTGAGCCCGCTCCGCGTTCAGGGAGGCCACGGCGCGCTGGGATTCGATGGCGGCCCGAACGCACGCCGCCGCGTGGGCCTCCGTCGGGATCGGAGCCCCCCAGAAGGCCATGACGCAGTCCCCAATGTACTTGTCCAGCGTGCCGCCATGACGCTTGACCTGGTCGGCAATCGCCGCCAGCACCTCGTTCACCACCTCCAGCGTGCGGCTGGCATGGGACTCCCGCAATGCCTCGGCTTCGGCGCCCGTGGCCCCGGCAGCACGGACCGCCGCCTGCGCCTGCTCTTCCTGTTGTTCAGTCATTCGTGTGAAGCCACGCACGTCCGCGAACATCACGGTTAGGGGCCGAAGCGCCCCCCGCAACGAAAGCTGCTTTCGGGCGAGCAAGTCCGTCACCACGTCCGGCGAGACGATCTTCGAGAACACCGATCGAACCCGTCGCTGCTCGCTTCGCTCGAACACCACGCGGTAGGTGACCGTGGTGAGGTGGGTCAGCAAAAGGGCTCCCAACAGCGGGGAGACCAGCGGCAGCCAGAAGCGCTGACCCCCGAACAGCCACAGCGCCAAACCGACATAACCCAGGAGAATCATCACAATGACAACGGAAGAAATCACCGGACGCATGCGCCAGGTGACGACCGCCGCCACCCCCCCCATGATGAGGATGCAGCAGAGCTCAAGCCATCCCGCGGGCGGTTTGATGAAGCGCTGCAGCAGGAGGCTGTTTGCCACGTTCCAGTGCAGGCTCACCAGGTAGGTCTCCTTCTCCAGGGGCGTCGGCCCGACGTCCGAAATGTTGCTGCCCGTCCCCAGCGAACCCACCACCACCGTATGATCCGCCAGCGCGGCTTCCAGATTGGTCTCACCGGATTGGCGGTAGTCATCCATCGCCAGCACATCGGTAAAGGACGCCTTGAACAGGCGGGCGTCATTCCACGCCAGCGACCAGTCCACGTAGAACATCCCCTCCCGATCCAGGGGAATGTCGATCGCCGGTGAGCCATCCACGCGTGGCAGCGTCAACCGGCCCGGGCGGATTACGGCGTTTGCCAGATCCAGCCCAAGCCGGTCCTCCACCAGGCGGATGCCAAGATGCCAGACGCGCCCCAATTCGGCGTCATCGCGAAAGGGGCGAGCCCGCCGGATCACCCCGTCCTCATCACGGTCCGCGGTGGCGTAGCCCAGTGCGAGAGCGTTCGTCGCCAGCGGATCAATGGGACGCAGAGCCCGCCACTCGTTGGTGATCACCTCGCCGGGGCAACCGAGCAGGACGTTGCCGGCCTGCTTGAGCTGCCGGCCAAAGAAATCATCCGCGCTGAGCAGGTTCCCGGATTCGTCCGGCAGCCGCGTCTCCATGAAGTCGCGGTGCCGGTCCAGGAAGAAGACGTCGAGTCCCACGCGGTCGGCGCGTTCCGACGCCAATTCGCGCACCAACCGGCCAAACAACTGCCTTGGCCACGGCCAGTGGAAACCCAGTGCGTCGTTGACCAGTCTCAGGTCGTCATCATCGATGAAGATCGCCGCGAGGTTCGTGGCCGCCGGCTGGTCGGCGTCGAAGCCCAGCCGCATTCGCCAGTCGTAGGTCAACAATTCCAGATGATGGAGGACGCCACCATCATTCCCGCGATGGAGGACGAGCCCCGGTCCGAACCGGGCTGCACAGACCACAAGAATCGCCGCCGAGGCGACCAGAACCGGGGTCAGGCGAGAGGCTCCGGGGCGGGACATGTGGTGACGCGGGGGAAATGAAAAACCCGGGATGACCTGAGCCATCCCGGGCTGAAAGGAGCACGAAGGCCGGCGTTATTCGCCTTCCGGATACGGATGTCCGGGGGCTGCCATGATGGGCGTGGAAGGCTCGGTCACCACCGGGATCACCCACGGCGTTCCGGCACCACCCGAACCCACAGGAACGATGCCCGGGCGACCAGGCATGCTCCAGAGGGGGCTCGGAGCCCAGCCCGAAGGCGTCGTTCCGCCACCGACCGAGGCAAACTCCTGCAGGCCTCGAGCGGCTTCCTCGATTTCGAGGTTGATGCTCGGCAGAATCTCAATGACACCACCACGGTTGTTGTTCAGCGCCGGATCGAACATGTAACCGCCGAGCACGTCGAAATTCGTGGGTTCGGTCGCACCCGGAGCCATGTAGCGGACGTAACCGCTGCCCTGCGAGATGGCAAACTCACCGCGGCCGGTAACCACACAGCGGCTTCCCCGAATGCCGCAGGTGCTCACTGGCGTCTTCACTTCCCACTTGGAGGACGGTGAGAGTTTGCGAACCACCGCGTGGATCTTGCCCTGGGGCAGTCCGAGCTCCGTGGTCGCCATCTTTTCACCCGCGCCCTCGGCAACCTGGAGCGTCGTCAACTCAAGAGTGGTGTCCGGGCTCACGCGCACCCCGGGACCGTTGGCGCCAAGATCCAAGTCCACGACACCCGCGGCGTCGGTCTTGACCGCAGCCCCTTGCGGCAACACCGTGCCCGCTTGAAGCGTGTTCCACGTGGCGCCGTCCACCGTGTATGAAGCACCTCCAGCACGGATGGCCTGAACCTTGGCCGATCCAGCCGCCGCCATTGCCGAAAGCGACGCACCAGCCATTGCCACCGCACCAATTACCACCAACCCCGAGAAAAGCCGCGCATTTCGTTTCATAGACGTACTCCTGACTATCGAGATTTCATCCAAATCCGGCGGCAGTTTACGATTCCTGAGGTGAGTGTCAATGGCATAATTCATTGTCTTGCCCCCCCCCAAGCCGACGCGTAAGTGCTTGTCTTCGTTTTAACTCTGCTGGCGCAGCCTGCCTGCACCGGCGAATCCCGCGCAGCCCCCTCCGAAGCCCCTCAAAACCACCCCGAAAACCCCTTCCCGGAGAGGTTCCCCCACCTGCGCCAATCACCCGACCAAGCCCCGAAACCGCACTTTCCGGTTCAAGTTCCCACCGGTCCCTGCTAACCTCATTGGCGCTCGCGCGCGGCGCGCGACCGGGATCAAGAGCAGCGAAACCGCAAAATCGAACGTATGGCCGGACATAGCAAGTGGGCTAAGGTCAAGCACTTCAAGGGAGCGATCGACGCCAAGCGGGCGAAAATCTTCGCCAAGCTGGCACGCGAAATCACCATCGCCGCCCGACTCGGCGGGGGCGATCCCGGCATGAACCCCCGGCTTCGGATGGTCCTGTTGAAGTGCCGTAACGCCAACGTCCCGGCGGACAACATCGAGCGGGCCATCAAGAAGGGCACCGGCGAAGGCGACACCGCCATCTACGAGGATCTCACCTACGAGATCTTCGGCCCCGCCGGGGTTGGCATCCTGGTCGAGGTCAGCACGGACAACCGAAATCGGGCGGCGTCGGAGATCCGCGCGATCCTCACTCGCAACGGCGGCAACATCGCCACCGCCGGCGCGGTATCCCGGCTCTTCCAGCGGAAAGGACAGCTTCTCGTATCCCGGACCACCACGGGTGAGGACCTGCTGATGGAACTGGCGATCGAGGCCGGGGCGGAGGATTTTCGGGTCACGGAGGATTGCTATGAGATCCTCACCGAACCCGGCAATTTCGAGGCCGTGCACCAGGCTTTCGAGGAGAAGGGAATTGCGTGTGACCACGCCGAGGTCACCGCGCTCCCCACCCTGCCGGCACCGGTCACCACCACCGGCGATGCGGCGGCGGTCAACCGTTTGATCGAGGCCTTGGAGGATCACGATGACGTCAACGAGGTCTTTTCCAACGCCGAATTCCAGGGAGAGGCGGCCGATGCCTGATCCCTGTTTCGTCCGCGTCCCGTGGTGTTGACCCCGGACCCAGGCCGCCCATGAGCCATTCCCCGGATCCGGTCGTCGCCCGCCTCCTTCGCCGGTTGGCCCGTGCCGTTCACGACCGCCCCCGCTGGTTCTTTTACCCGCAGGCGGTGCTGTTTCTCCTCTCGCTGCTCTTCACGGTGCAGCACCTGCAGTTCGACACCAACCGCGATAATCTCGTCGCCAATGACCGGCAGTCCCGCCGCGACTACCTCCGGTTCATGGAGGAGTTCAACGCGCAGAGTGAACTGGTGGCGGTGGTGGAGAGCGAGGACATCGAGAAGAACCGGCAGTTCGTCGAGCGCCTGGGAGCCCGACTGGAGACGGAAACGAACCTCTTCTCCGACGTCTTCTACAAGGGCGACTTCAAGATGATGGGGCCGAAGGCGCTGTTGTTTGTCACCAACAGCGTCATTCTGGACGAAATGGCGACCCGACTTACCGAGGCCCGGCCGGTGCTCGAACGCTTCTCGCAGGTCACCAACCTCAACTCCCTCTTCGGCCTGATCATCCAGGAGTTCCGCGCGGCAGGCCAGACCGCTGATGACACGCCCCCGGCGATGTTGCAGGCCCTGCCGGCCCTGGCGCGCATCGCCGATCAGGCGGTGGACGCCCTGACCCGCCCCGGTGTCCCGCCCTCCCCGGGGGTGACCGCGCTCTTTGACAGTGGCGCCGAGGCGGAAAGCAGCCTCTACATCACCTTCTCCAGCAATCGCATCTACCTCGTCACCGCGCGCCCCCGCAACGCCCAGGTCAGTGAGATGGCGGTGCAACGGCTGCGCGACCTGGTTGCGACCACCCGGGGGGAGGTCCCCGGGGTGAATGTCGGGGTCACCGGCGAACCCGTCCTCGAAGTCGACGAAATGGCCCAGTCCCAACGCGACATGGCCGTCGCCACCGCCCTGGCCCTGGTGCTTTGCGGACTGCTGTTCATCTACGGCTATCGCGAAACCGGCCGTCCCTTGAAGGCCATGGCGTGCCTGGTGGTCGGACTCGTTTACACGCTCGGTTTCGCCACCGCCACCATCGGCCATCTCAACCTCCTGACCATCACTTTCCTCCCGATTCTCGTCGGGTTGGCGATCGATTTCGGGATCCACCTGGTCACCCGGTATGAGGAGGAACTGCGTCACGGCAGGACGGAACAGGAGGCCGTCGAGACGGCGCTCGTGCACACCGGCCGGGGCATCTTCACCGGGGCCCTGACCACCGCCGGGGCGTTCTTCGCCATGGGCCTGGCGGATTTCAAGGGCATCCGCGAGATGGGCATCATCAGTGGCGGCGGGTTGCTCATCAGCCTCGTCCCCATGATGACCCTGCTCCCCGTACTGCTGCTGCGGGGTCGCCAGAACCTGATCGACCACTTCCCGGATCCTCATCGCGACAACCCACGCGCCCGGCTGGAGCGGCTGTGGATGAACCGACCGCTGCCCGTGACCCTGGTGGTGGTGGTGGTCAGCGGCGCCGCCCTGTTCCAGTTCCCGCGGGTCCGCTTCGACTACAACCTGCTCAACCTGCAGTCCCGCGGCCTCCCGGCGGTGGTCTACGAACACAAGCTCATCAACGCCGACGCCCGGTCGGTGCTGTTCGGCGCCGTCATGGTGGATTCCCTGGATGAAGCCAAGGCGCTCGAGTCGAAGCTGCTCAAGCTGCCCAGCGTCTCGGGGGTCGACAGCATGGCCCGGTTCCTCACCGAGGATCAGACGTGGAAGATGGAGGGCATCCGCCGCGTGAAATCCAAACTGGCCGGCATCGATTTCGCGGAGCCGGACGAGGCCCCGGTGGACGTTGGGGAACTGCGCCGTACCCTGCGGGACCTCCAGGCCTACCTGGGCCTGGGCGCCTCCCTCAGCGAGGCGGGTGGAGAAGCGGACCTGTCGATTGAACTGCGTCAGGTCCGCAACAGCGTCCAGCACCTGCGGCTCAAGCTGGCTCGCACCGACCACACCCTTGCAGCCAACAAACTGGGACAGTTCCAGCGCGCCCTCCTCACGGACCTCCGCGACACGTTCGAGGGAATCAAAACCCAGGTCGATTCCGAACCCCTCCGCGTGGATGACATCCCGCCGCCGTTGCGCCACCGTTTTGTCGGGAAGGACCACGACCAGTTCCTGCTCATGGTCTTCTCGAACCTCGACCTATGGGAACGCGACAATCAGGAGCGTTTCCTCGAAGAGGTCCGGACCGTGGCTCCCAATATCACCGGGACACCGGTTCAACTGCTGGAATACACCACCCAGCTCAAGGATTCCTACATCGAGGCGGCCTGGTATGCGGCCGCCGCGATTGCGCTCATGGTGTTGCTCCATTTCCGGAGCATCCCGGCCGTGCTGCTCGCGTTGCTGCCGGTGGGCCTGGGAATGATCTGGCTCGGCGGTTGGATGGGCTGGCAGGGCCTGCCCTTCAACCCCGCCAACATCATGACCCTCCCGCTGGTAATCGGAGTCGGTGTGACCAACGGAATTCACATCCTCAGCCGCTGCTCCGAGGAGGGCGATCCCTGCATCCTCGCCCGGAGCACGGGCAAGGCGGTGATGATGTCCGGGTTCACCACCATCCTCGGCTTCGGCAGCCTCATGGTCGCCAAACACCAGGGAATCGCCAGTCTCGGCGAACTGATGGCGGTCGGCACCACTACCTGCATGCTCGCCGGACTCACCTTCCTCCCCACGCTCGTCGGTTGGCTGAACCGCCGCGGCTGGCACCTGCCCGGAGCCCACCGCAACGCCGAAACCCTCCCCTCACCTGGCACGCGGCAGCCCTGAGAGCCGCGCAACTTCTTGTTGCACCCGCAACAAAAGGCCGCAGGGAAGGATGGTAAACGGAAGTTCCCCACGTGCTCCCCGGTCCGGTTCGAGTCGCCCCGGGGATGGACCGGGCTCCGTCGGAAATGCTCGCATCTTCAGGATGCTCCGCGCTATCCATGGCGCTCAAGACACAAAGCAAGACCTCATGCACACGCCATCGTCCCGCTCCACCCACCATCACGGCATTCTCGCGCTCGCCGCCGTGGCCCTCGCCACCCTCACCCTGCATGCGGGCGATCCGCTCAGGGCCCTGATCGTGGATGGCCAGAACAACCACAATGTCTGGCCCAAATCCACCATCATGATGCGGCAGTACCTCGAAGAAACCGGGTTGTTCAAGGTGGATGTCGCGCGGACCCGCTACCTGTGGCAGTGGGAACGCGAAAAGGCCTGGTTGCCGTTGGCCGGCGCGGGGGAGGCAGAGGGGTTGAAGGAACCGAAGGCCGATCCCGACTTCAAGCCGGACTTCACGAAGTATGATCTGGTGGTGAGCAACTTCGGCTGGCGTGCGGCCGACTGGCCCGAAGCCACCCGTCGGGCGTTCGAGCAATACATGGCGAACGGCGGCGCTCTCGTTGTCGTGCATGCTGCGGACAACAGCTGGCCCACCTGGCCGGAGTTCAACAGGATGATCGGCCTGGGAGGTTGGGGCGACCGCAGCGCCAAGGACGGGCCCTACGTCTACTACAACAACCAAGGGGAAACCGTCCGCGATCCCAGCCCCGGCAACTGCGGCCAACACGCTCCCGCGAACGAATTCGTCGTGACCATCCGCAACCACGACCATCCCATCACCAAGGGGCTGCCGGACTTCTGGATGCATTCCAAGGACGAATGCTACTCGCACCTGCGCGGCCCCGCCGAAAACATGACCATCCTGGCCACCGCCTGCGATTCGCCGCAGTTGAAGAAGGAAGGCCGGCATGAGCCGATGCTGATGACGATCCAATACGGGAAGGGCCGGGTCTTCCACACCACGCTGGGTCATGACGATTACTCGTTCGAGAGTGTCGGCTTCGTCACCACGTTCCTCCGGGGTGCCGAATGGGCGGCCACAGGTCACGTCACACTGCCGGTTCCCGAGGATTTCCCGGGAATGGACAAGCCCGCCACCCGCCCGTTCAAACTCAAGCGGGGCGAATAGAAGTCCCAGGAGCGCGGACCGCCGAGTCCGCGAGTCGCAAGGCGGATCAGGGAACAACTCCCCGACGAGGTTTCCGAAGCCATTGCCCCGCTTCTCGACGGCGTTCGGGTGGAACTCTGGACCCGCGTCTGGGCGCCGTATGACCAGCAGATGCTCATCAGGTCACTGCAGGAGCTGGTGGACCTCGGTCGTCATGCCTTCGCCCGCCAGGTGTTGCGTTCCGTTTGCGAACTCCCGGCAGGCGCCACGAATCTGGCTGGCGCACCCTTGTTGCTGAACCGTCTCAAGTCGCAGTCCTCCCGAAAACTCCGCACCCTGATCTCAGGCATTGTCGTATCGACCTTTGGCGCCGCGCTGAAGAAGTCCGCCAGCGCCGATGCCTGGAACGAGGTGCTCGTCACGGCCATCGCGCTCAAGCGCTTCCAACTGAAATACGGGCACTGGCCGGACGCCCTGGAGGAACTCGTGCCAGAGTTCCCCCCCCCAGGGAGCCCATCGATCGGATGGACGGCCAACCCCTCCGCTATCACCGGCGCGAGGATGGCACGTTCCTGCTCTATTCCGTGGGCGAGGACGGGATTGACCAGAACGGTGAACCGGACCGATCGGGCCAGGCGGTCAACTGGCAACGCGATCAGGACTTCGTCTGGCCACAGGCCGCGCCGGGGGATGAGGTGATTGCTGCCGACGCCGAAGCCGTCGCGAAGGCGGCGACCAAGGCAGCGGAAACCGCCCCGGACCTCGAAAGAATGATGATGAAACGCTACGGCCTGCTGCCGCCGGACGCGGGATCTGACTTCTTCGAGTCACCCGACCAAGAGCCACCCGAAGAGGAACCGTGAGCGCTCCCGCCGTCCTCCATCTTCCACCCTCCATCCTCCTTCCCCCCGGCGTATTTCGTGGTTCCACCGCCGCGCCCCGACTAGACTCCTCCCATGGCGTCCGGCGTCGTGGTCAACGAGATTTACCTCAGCCTGCAGGGGGAAAGCACCTTTGCAGGCTTGCCGTGTGTGTTCATCCGCACCACCGGCTGCCCGCTGCGTTGCTCGTACTGCGACACGGCATACGCGTTCTCGGAAGGCCGTCGGCAAGAGCAGGAAGAAGTCATTGCGGAGGTGGAACGTTTGGCGAGACCTTACGCACTCCCCGTAGCGGCGAACTGGCGTTCGCCGATGGCTGGCCTGGAACCGGATGAGGACTCCCGGCGAACGCCAGTTCGCCGCTACGAGGGAACCCGCCTGCCGCTTGTGGAACTGACCGGCGGCGAGCCGCTGGCCCAACCCGGCGTCCTGCCGCTCATGACCGCCCTGTGCGACCAGGACTTCACCGTGCTGCTCGAAACCAGTGGCGCCCTCGACATCACGGCCGTCGATCCGCGGGTTCATCGGATCGTCGATTTGAAATGCCCGGCGAGCGGCGAGTCGGAACGCAATCGTTGGGACAACCTCGCCGACCTGCGCCCGACGGATGAGTTGAAGTTCGTCATCAGCTCCCGCGAGGACTACGAATGGGCGGTCGACCGGGTGAACGAGCATTCGCTGGCGGCGCGTTGTTCCGTGCTCTTCTCCTGGGCCGCGCCACTTTCCGGGAGCCAGCGCCACCCAGCCCTGAAAGCACTGCCCCCCGGACAAACGCCGATCTCGCGCCGAGAGCTGGCGGAGCGCATTGTCGCCGACGCCCTACCGGTGCGGTTTCAGGTGCAGATGCACAAGGTGATCTGGTCGCCGGAGGAACGTGGGGTCTAACCTTGGAGGGACGGGTCACCGCGGATGAACGCCGATGAACGCAGATAGGGAGAGAGAGTTCAGCACGGACGTCCGGGTGACGGGATGTCGGCGCAGGGACGGTGACACAATTGTGGCGCAGATATCTGATCTGCTGTATCGCGGATTTCCAATCAGCCAACGATCCGTGATCCCAGCGCCCTACCGTATCGGAATCCGGCGGAACCGCAGCTTCGGAAATCCGCATGCAAAGCAAGGACTTGCGACGACCTTGTCTCTGGCACTGGACGTCGGTGCGACCAACGAGAGCGCGCTGCCGTGCGTGCCAGCACTCCGATATCCGCGTCCATCGGCGTTAATCTGCGGCTGACCTGTTGTCCCTGAGATGAGGGCGAACTTCACCCAAACCACCCTTGACCTGCTCCGCGATTACGAATCGCGGAACGTGACCTTTCTCGATCCTGACGGCACGTGGCCGATTGTCTGGGAGCGCGCGAAGGGTTGCTCGGTCTGGGACACCTCTGGCCGGCGGTATCTCGATCTGACGGCAGCCTTCGGCGTGGCAGCAGCGGGGCATGCCAATCCAAAGGTCGTTCTTGCCGGACAACAGCAAATGCAACGTCTGCTCCACGCGATGGGCGACGTGCATCCGCATGCGCTGAAGGCGGAACTCGCGCGGGAACTGAGTCGCCTCACCTTCGAGCGTTGGTCAACTCGGAGCGGCGGTCGCCGTCCGGATCCCGGTTCGCGGGCTCGAACGCCCTGCCGTTTCGAAATCGGCGCTACAGCCGATTGGAACTCCGAGCTGCAGAAAGGAAATCCCGGACATTCCGCGCCGCACGGCAAGACCGTCTTCTGCAACTCCGGTTTCGAGGCGGTGGAAGCCGCGTTGAAGACCGCTCATCTCGCAACGAACAAAGCCGGTGTGCTGGCCTTCGAGGGGGCTTATCACGGGCTCGGCTACGGCGCGCTGACCACCACGCATCGCCCGTTGTTTCGTTCGCCGTTCCGACGCCAGCTCCGCGAGTTCGCCCGGTTCGCCCCCTTCGCGGCCTCCCGCCGTGAGCTCCCTGCTGTCCGCGAAGCCGTGGAAGCGGCCCTGGCCACCGGCCGCATCGGCACCGTTCTCGTGGAACCGATCCAGGCGCGCGGTGGCATTCAGATTCCGCCCCCCGGCTTCCTGAGGATGCTCCGCCGGGCCTGCGACCAATACGGAACCCTGCTCGTGCTGGACGAAATCTACACCGGCTTTGGGCGGACCGGTCGCTGGTTCGCCTGTGAACACGAAGCCGTCATCCCGGACCTCATCTGCCTGGGCAAGGCGCTCACCGGTGGCTTTCCGTTGTCGGCGTGCGTCGGGCGGGCCGACCTGATGGACGCGGCCTGGCCGGCATCCGAAGGGGAAGCCCTGCACACGAGCACGTTCCTCGGTCATCCCGTGGGCTGTGCGATGGCTCTGGCGCAGTTGCGTGAGATCGACCATCTGCGGCTTTGCGAACGATCGGCAACCCACGGCGAGGAGTTGTTGTCCCTGCTCAAGCAACTGAAGGCGCCGGGCGGTCTGCGGTTCGAGGTGCGCGGGCGCGGATTGATGGTCGGCCTCGAAGTTCGCCGAAGCAACCGCTCGCCCGCGACGGAAGTTGTCATCGCCGCAGTGAAGCGAATGCTCCAGCGCGGCTTCATCCTGCTGCCCGAAGGCGAGGCGGCGAACGTCATCGGGTTCACGCCCCCCCTGACGATTTCCTCATCACAACTGGCACGCACGATTCAATCACTTCAGGAGGTGCTGGCTTCGGAGGTCAGGCCATGAAGCTGTCCGAAATGAGGGAGATCCTGCGCACCCGCGACATCGCGTTGACGCGGTCGTTGGGGCAGAACTTCCTGCACGACGCAAACCAGCTGCGACGGATCATTCACCTCGCTGACCTGGCCGCCGGCGATTCCATCCTGGAAGTCGGCCCGGGCCTGGGTCCCCTCACCGCCAGCCTGCTGGAAGCGGGTTGCGAGGTGCTGGCCATCGAACAGGATGCACGGTTGGTCGCGTTCCTCAGCGAGCGTTGGCCGGATCAGCCGCGGCTCACGCTGGAGCACGCCGACGCGTTGAAGTTCCTTCGTTCCACCCCCCGCAACTGGGTCGGCTGGAAACTGGTGGCGAACCTCCCCTACTCGGTGGCCTCGCCCATTCTGGTCGAACTGGCCCTGGCCGGCGCCCCCCCCGAACGCATGGTGGTCACCCTGCAGGCCGAGGTCGCCCGACGGCTCGCCGCCCCACCGGGCAGCGCGGATTACGGCGTGTTGACGTTGCTCGTGCAGGTGCGCTTCGTCCCGGTCGGGTCCTTTGCCATTCCGCGTGGTTCCTTCCACCCCCCGCCCAACGTCGATTCCGCCTGCCTCCGGCTTGATCGGCGGAACGAGCCCGCGGTGGCGGACGCCCTGTTGCCGGTCTTCTGCCAGGTGGTAAAGTGTGCCTTCTCACAACGTCGGAAGAAGATGTTGAAACTGCTCAAGACCCGCTGGCCGGAGGACGTCCTTCGTGCGGCGATGCGCGAACTGGACTTGCGCGAAGACATCCGGGCCGAGAAAGTCAGTCTCGTTGAATTTGCGGAATTGGCCCGGCGAATGGCAGAAGCCCCCCACGAATGAATCAGGAAATCTTTGAAGTTGTGAACGACCGGGACGAGGTGATCGGCCTGGCTCCGAGAAACGAGGTCCACAAGCTCGGCATGAAACACCGGGCCACCCACGTGTTGATCTTCAACGCCCGCGGCCAGGTGTTCCTTCAGAAACGCTCCGCCACGAAGGACTGCCACCCCGGCGTCTGGGATTCCTCCGCCGCCGGTCACTTGAACCCGGGCGAGAGCTACGACGCCTGTGCCGTCCGCGAGGTCGAGGAGGAACTCGGGCTCCGCCTTTCCGCCCCCCCGCAGGCGCTGTTCAAGATCAACGCGTGCATCGCGACCGGTCAGGAGTTCGTCTGGGTCTACCGCGCGGTGGCGGAGGGGCCGTTCACGCTGCACCCCGAGGAGGTCAGCGACGGCGGCTGGTTCACCCCCGCCGAGGTGGAGCGATGGTTGTCCGACGATCCCGAGGATTTCGCGCCGTCGGTGGGAGTGATCTGGGCCCGGCTCAGGCCGCTGCTGACCGGAGGCAACCAGTGAAACGCCACGCCGTCACGGGAGCTTTCGGTTACTCCGGACGGTACATCGCCCAACGCCTGCTCGATGCCGGGGAGGAGGTCATCACCCTCACCAACTCCTGGCAACGCCCCAATCCCTTCGGCGACCGCCTCACGGCGCACCCGTTCCATTTCGATGAACCGGAGCAACTCGTGGAAACCCTGCGTGGCGTCTCGGTCCTCTACAACACCTACTGGGTGCGCTTCAACCATCGCACCTTCACCCACGCCGACGCCGTACGAAACACGCGCACGCTCTTCAAGGCCGCCAAAGCCGCCGGCGTGGAACGGATCGTCCACGTCAGCATCACCAACCCCTCGGAGGACTGCTCGCTCGAGTATTTCCGCGCCAAGGAACGGCTGGAGCAGAAACTGCTGGAGACCGGTGTCTCCCACGCGATCCTCAGACCCGCCGTGCTGTTCGGGCGCGAGGACATCCTGATCAACAACATCGCCTGGACGCTGCGCCGCTTTCCCGTCTTCGGGGTGTTCGGGGACGGACGATACCGGCTCCAACCCATCCATGTGGACGACCTCGCCGCGCTGGCGGTGGCACAGGGAGCTTGCCGCGAGAACGTGATCCTCAACGCCATCGGGCCGGAGACCTTCACTTATCGCGACCTGGTGCGGCAGATCGGCGAGATCATCGGTTGCCGTCGACCGATCATTGGCGTGCCGCCGATGCTCGGCTACCTGGTGGGACGAATCGTGGGCGCGTTCGTGCATGACGTGATGATCACGCGCGACGAAATCAAGGGACTCATGGCAGACCTGCTGCACGTGGATGGAAAGGCGCCACCCACAGGAACCACGCGCCTCACCGACTGGGCCCGCGAACACGCGGACACACTGGGCCGGCATTACACCAGCGAACTCGCCCGCCGCCGCGACCGCGTCACGGCTTACGCGAGCAATTGAAGGGCAGGTTCACTCCGACTGCAGCACCACGGCGCTCAACGGCGGCAGCGTCAGCAGCGCCGAACACGGCTGGCCATGAAACGGCGCTGGCTCGGCGTTCAACCCTCCCTGGTTCCCCACATTCCCCCCGGCGTAAATCGCGGCGTCGGTGTTCAACGCCTCGCGCCAGAACCCCGGCTTTGAGAGGCCCAACCGATAGCCGCTCCGCGGAACCGGCGTCAGGTTCAGCGCCACCAGGAATTCCGGTCCGGGGGTCACCGGACGTCGCAGGAAGGACAGCACCGACTGTTCATGGTCGCTGCAATCCACCCACTGGAACCCGTGGGCGTCATAGTCGCCCTCCCACAACGCCGGGTTCTCGCGGTAGAGCGTGTTGAGATCCTGCAGGAGTCGTTGCACGCCGGCGTGGTAGGGACCTGAGTTGAGCAGCCACCAGTCGAGTTCCCCGTTCTCGTTCCACTCGCCGGACTGCCCGATCTCGCCGCCCATGAAGAGCAGTTGCTTGCCGGGGAAGAGCCACTGATACGTCAGCAGGCAGCGGAGGTTCGCGAAGGCCTGCCAGTCGTCCCCCGGCATCCGGCGCCGCAGCGAACCCTTGCCATGCACCACCTCATCGTGCGAGAGCGGCAGAATGAAATTCTCATGACCGTGATAGAGCATCGCGAAAGTCAGGTCGTTCTGGTGGTACTTGCGATGCACCGGGTCCTGCTTGAAGTAGCCCAGCGTGTCGTGCATCCAGCCCATGTTCCACTTGAACGAGAACCCGAGCCCGCCCAGGTAGGGCGGCCGCGTGACCGATGGCCAGGCGGTGGACTCCTCGGCAATGGTCACCACGCCGGGATGCTCCGTATGCACGAAATGGTTGAATTCCTTGAGGAAGCTGATGGCCTCCAGGTTCTCCCGCCCCCCGTACTCATTCGGCACCCATTCCCCCTCCTTGCGCGAGTAATCGAGGTAAAGCATGGACGCAACGGCATCCACGCGCAGGCCGTCCACGTGGAAGCGTTCACACCAGTAGAGTGCGTTGGCGGTGAGGAAATTCCGCACCTCGTGACGACCATAATTGAAAATCAGCGTGCCCCAATCCTGATGCGCGCCCTTCCGCGGATCCTCGTGCTCGTAGAGTGCCGTGCCATCAAAACGGGCCAGGGCCCATTCGTCCCTCGGGAAATGCGCGGGAACCCAGTCGATGATCACGCCGATCCCCGCGTCGTGCAGGGTGTTGACCAGATACTGCAGGTCATCCGGGGTACCGAAACGGCTGGTCGGCGCGTAGAAGCCGGTGACCTGGTAACCCCAGCTCGGATAGAACGCGTGTTCCGCCACCGGCAGGAACTCCACGTGCGTGAAACCCATCTGCCGCACGTAATCCACCAGCGGCCCCGCCATTTCACGGTAGCTGAGCGACTCGAAGGCCGACTTCTTTCGCCAGGAACCGAGGTGCATTTCGTAGATGCTGAACGGCGCTTTCAGCGGGTTCATCCCCCCACGGCGCTCCAGCCAGGCGTCGTCCGACCACGCGAACTTGCGCGTGTCCCACACGATGGCAGCCGTGCGGGGCGGGATTTCAAAGAACGCGCCGTAGGGATCGGTCTTCAAGGTCAGGCTGCCGTCCCGGGTGCGAATCTCAAACTTGTAGTGCGCCCCCTCGCCAACGCCGGGAACGAAGATCTCCCAAATCCCCGATGGTCCGAGGGACCGCATCGCGTGACAGCGTCCGTCCCAATGGTTGAAATCGCCCACCACGCTGACCCGCTGGGCATTGGGCGCCCAGACGCCGAAGCTCGTGCCAGGCACGCCGTCGATCACTCGCAGGTGGGCACCAAGCTTGTCATAGATGCGGCGTTCGTTGCCCTGGGCGAAAAGGAACAGGTCGGACTCACCCAGGGTCGGCAGGAAGGAATAGGCATCCCGGGTGCGATGCTCCGTGCCGTCGGTCCAGGTAATCGCCAGGTCATGGGCAAACACCGCGTCAACGCCTTTCGCCACCCCCTCGAACACGCCGGCCTCATGAATGCGTTTGAGTTCGATGGTGGGACGCTGGGTTTCGTGGGCGGGCACCGCCAGAACACGCCCGGCATGCGGCAGAAACGCCCGGACCACAACGCCCTTGCCACCGCCCAGCGGATGCATCCCCAGCAGGTCGTGCGGACTGCGGTGCTGGACGTTGACCAGACTCTCGAGTTCAGCCGATGAGATGACCATGACGGCGCCACTATGCCCGGTTGTCCCCTCCCCTGCCACGCGAAAAGGAAGTCGGAGCGGGGGTCAGTCCCGAGTATCCGTTACTACGAAACCAGGGACTGACCCCGGGACAGGACGGCATTGCCGATCGGCTCGACTCCCGGCACACTGGACCCCATGAACGCCTTGCGCCTCTTGCCCGGACTGGCCGCGCTCGCTACCTCCTGGGTGGCCGTCGTCGCCGCGGAACGGCCCAACATCATCCTGATGATGGCGGATGACATGGGATGGTCGGACATCGGCTGCTATGGCGGAGAGATCCGGACGCCGAATCTGGATGCCCTGGCGCAGGACGGCGTGCGGTTCACGCAGTTCTACAACACCGCCCGCTGCTGCCCCACGCGCGCTTCGTTGATGACCGGCCTCTACCCGCACCAAGCCGGGGTGGGACACATGATGGACGATCGCGGATACGAAACGTACCAGGGCAACCTGCGCCAAGACGCTGTGACCCTCGCCGAGGTGCTCCAGGGCGCAGGCTACGGCACCTACATGGCCGGCAAATGGCATGTCACCCGCCACACCGCACCGGAGGGACCGAAACACAACTGGCCGCTGCAACGCGGTTTCGACCGCTTCCTCGGCACGATCCATGGCGCGGGCAGCTTCTATGATCCCAACTCCCTGACGCTCGACAACACCCAGATCGCCCCTGGCGACGGCTTCTACTACACCGACGCGATCAGCGATTTCGCCGCACGCTGCATCCAGGAGCACCAGGGCGAACGGCCCTTCTTCCTTTATGTCGCCTTTACCGCTGCCCACTGGCCGATGCACGCCAAGCCGGAGGACATGGCGAAGTATGCCGGCCAATACGACATCGGGTGGGACGCGGTCCGTGAAGCGCGCTACGGCCGGTTGCGGGACATGGGGTTGATCGATCCCCGCTGGGCCATGTCGCCGCGCGATCCACGGTCGCCGGCTTGGGAAGACGAGGAAATGAAAGCCTGGAACAGTCGCTGCATGGAGGTGTACGCCGCGATGGTGGACTGCATGGACCAGGGCATCGGCCGCATTCTGCAAGCCGTGGCGGACCGTGGACAGTCGGACAACACGCTCGTCCTCTTCCTCCAGGACAACGGCGGTTGTGCCGAACCCTACGGACGCAACGACAAGTTCCAGCCCCGCCCCGACGATCCTTCCGTGTTGAAACCAATGAAACCCGACGAACTGCAACGTCGCATGCAGCCGGAAGTCACCCGCGACGGCTACCCCGTACGCACCGGCAAAGGCGTCATGCCGGGTCCGGCGGATACCTACATCGGCTACGGACTCTCCTGGGCCAACGCCTCGAACACCCCATTCCGCGAATACAAGCACTGGGTTCACGAAGGCGGCATCAGCACGCCGTTGATCGCTCACTGGCCCGAAGGCATTTCCGAGTCGCGGCGAAACACCCTCTACAACGAACCGGCCCACCTGATCGACATCATGGCAACCTGCGTGGACGTTTCGGGCGCGACCTACCCGACCGAGTTTCGCCGCCAGGCCATCCAACCGATGGAAGGCATCAGCCTGCGTCCGGCGCTCACGGGCGATTCCTTGCAGCGTCCCACCCCGATCTTCTGGGAACACGAGGGCAATCGGGCCGTGCGTGAAGGAAAATGGAAGCTGGTCGCCAAACACAACCAGCCCTGGGAGCTCTACGACATCGAAACCGACCGCACCGAACTGCATAACGTGGCGGCTGACTACCCCGAGAAACTCACGGAACTGCTCGGCAAGTACGAGGCCTACGCCGCGCGCACGGGCGTCCAACCCTGGCCCCTCAAGGCTCAGCAACCGAAGAAGGCCGCAGGCAAACGCCCCAACATCCTGTTCGCGATTGCCGATGATTGGGGCTGGCCACACGCCGGTGCCTACGGGGATTCGGTCGTGCGCACGCCCACCTTTGACCGCCTGGCCCAGAACGGTGTGCTGTTCGAGAACGGCTTTGTCACGTCACCCTCCTGCACGCCGTCCCGCGGCTCGATCCTGACCGGTCAATGGCACTGGCGTCTGGAGGAGAACGCAAATCTCTGGAGCACGCTACAGGCGAAGTTCCCGACGTATCCGGAATTGCTGCGCGACTCCGGTTATGTGATCGGCCACACCCGAAAAGCGTGGGGCCCCGGCCAACTCAAGCCCGGCGGGCGCACGGTCGATCCTTCCGGACCGGCGTTTCGCAACTTCGGCGAGTTCCTGAAACAACGCCCGGCGGACCAACCCTTCTGCTACTGGTTCGGCTCCAACGATCCGCATCGGCCCTACGAGTGGCGCTCTGGAGTGGAGTCCGGTCTCGATCCTTCCCGCATCCAGGTGCCCGGTTTCCTGCCGGATTCGGAAACCATCCGAGTCGACATCGCGGACTACTACTTCGAGGTGGAACGATTCGACCGCGAGTTCGGCGAGGCGCTGGCGCTGCTCGAACAAACCGGGGAGCTCGACAACACCATTGTCGTGATGACCGGCGACAACGGCATGCCGTTCCCGCGGGCGAAGAGCAACCTCTACGACGCCGGCACGCGTGTGCCCCTGGTGGTAAGCTGGCCCTCCGCCGTGCGGGGTGGTCGTTCCGCGACGGACTTCGTCAGCCTGTCGGACTTTGCCCCGACTTTCCTCGAGGCGGCAGGGGTGCCGGTGCCAGAAGCGATGACCGGTCGCAGTTTGCTGGGCATCCTGAGGAAGAACGGGAACGGCCGGCTCGACCCGACCCGCGACCACGTGCTGACCGGCAAGGAACGCCACGTACCCGCGCAAGAGAAGGGCGCCATGGGGGGGTACCCCTGTCGGGCCATTCGCACGGATGACTTCCTCTACATCCGCAACTTCAAACCCGACCGCTGGCCGGCGGGGGTGCGGGAGAACTCGGAGCGGGGCCCCGGTTTCGCGGACTGCGACGGCAGCCCCAGCAAGACCTTCCTGCTGGAAAACGAGACGAACCCGGCGGTGAAACGTTACTTCGATCTCGCCTTCGCCCGGCGCCCCGCCGAGGAACTGTTCGACCTGCGGCAAGATCCGGATCAAATGGTCAACGTGGCGGGCCAACCGGCCTATGCGGCGATCAAAGAGGAGCTGGCCAACCGATTGATGCAGGAGCTACAGGCGACGGGTGATCCGCGGGCTTTTGGCCGGGGAGACGAATTCGAGAGCTACCCGTACTACGGTTCCAGCGGTGGCGGACGCTGAGTCGCAGAGTAGGACAGGCGTCCGGCGTCCAGGGGAAAAGGCACGTGATGTCGAAGCCGGAAGAGTGGCCACACCCGCCTGCCCTGCGCGGGGCGTTACTGCTCGCCATTCTCCACATGTGTATACTGCTGTGCCTGCCCGTGGCGGCCACCCTGTGCTTGGTCGTCATTGATTTCGGGTGGGGGGTGTTCAAAGACCCATTCATGGTGGTGGTTTGTCTGTGGGGGTGCCTCGGCGCTTATCTCACCACGCCTACGTTGACGGTCGTGCTCACAATCATGAGCTCAATGGCGTATGGCTGTATCAGATACTTAGGCAACTATTGGGGATGTGTCGCCAGCGTGGCCATCGGCGGTGTTGTCGGGGTGCGAGCGGCCGTAATTGTCGGGAGAACGTTGTCGAACCTTGAGAAGCCGGAACTCGTCAAGCTGACCTATGGCGTCATCGGGTGTCTGATCGGTGCAGCCCTATCAGCAGGGTGGGCTTGGTGGTTGAACACGAAATCAAAGTTTGGAGCAAGCACTTGCGTTCGGCCGAACCGGCCCGCCAAGTCCCACCGGGACGACCGAGAATAGCCCACCGATTCATCGGTGGGTGCCTTCGCCCCTTCCCTCAACGAGTTCCATCAGGGACGAAAGAAATCGTCTGCCGCTGCGCCTGGAAACGGTTCGTGCAACTGCGACGCAGCGGAGTGACGTCCGGCAGAATCACGCCCGGCTCGAAGGCTTCAGCGTCTCCGCCAAGAAGCTCTCCACCTCCAACTGGTCAGCCAGTTGATTGAGCTTGGTCTCATCAATCCCCGCTTTCAACCGTGAGCGAAACGTGCGGAGAACGAATCGTTCTTTCCGTCTGCCCGGCTTGTCGCGCAGCCCCAACCCAGCTCGCAGCGTCTCGTTGACGATTTGCTTGAACGGCCGGCCGTCGCGCTGGGCCGCATGCCTCAGCCGTTCAGCCAGGTCGTTGTCCAAGGTCAGTGTCGTGCGCATGGGAGCATCATGATGACACGGGGCCTCAACGTCAAGATGCTCCACCTTCAACCGCGATGCGGCCTCATTGATAGCGATCCAGAACCAGACCTTCAACCCGTTGGAAATGGGTGATGTTGTCCGTCACCAGGGGGAGTCCGGTGGCGAGGGCGGTCGCCGCAATAAGCACGTCGAAATCACCGATTGGCTCGCCACGCTCCCGCAAGTTCCGCCGGATTCGGCTGCCGACGCGGGCCACTGCGGAGTTCACCTCGAGTTGCGGGAACGGATCCAGGAAGCGCTCGGCGTCACCCGGCTGCCGGTAACCCTCCAGGAATTCCAAGACGGTCACGGTTGAAACCGCGTATTCCTCACCGGCGCCAAGCTCAAGATACCGTCGGGCTGGGCCGGTAACCCCGCGGACCCATTCCCGCTGCAGGTGAATGAGGAAAGAGGTGTCGAGGATCTTCACAACGCCTCTTCTTCCCCCCAATGCGATTCGCTTGCCGGTCTGGAGGCTCGCCCCAGGCGCTCCCAGTAGGCCAAGGCCTCGTGATCCGCCTCACGGGCGATCAACCCGTCCAGGGTGGCCAGGATCGATGCCCCGCTCGCGTCGGGAGGACCAAACCGCGCCCGCCGCACCACGACCGAAAACGACTCGCCCGTCCGCTTCGCCCGGCGGAGTTTTTCATAGGCATCGATTTCGAGAGTGATGGTCTTGGTGGCCATGCACGAAACCATACACGAGGCCCGCAGACCGTCAATGAAGTGATGGTCAGTCGCGCAGCAACTGAGTCCATGCCTGAACGCGTCAAACCCGCGCCTGAAGGGCAGCGGTGCTGGCGGCGAGGACCTCGCGGTGGAGGGAATTGCCGTGGCTGTCCATCGTGACGACGGCGGGGAAGTCCTGAACCTCGAGTTCCCAGATCGCCTCGGGGGAACCGAACTTCTCCATCAGGTAGACATCCCGAACGGCGGTGATCTTCTCGGCCAGCACCTGCGCCGCCCCCCCGATGGCATGCAGGTAGACACAGCCGTGCTCACGGCAGGCGGCCAGCGTGCCCTCGCCCATGCCCCCCTTCCCGATGATCGCCCGCAAGCCGAATTGTCCGATGATCTGTCCCTGATACGGCTCTTCGCGGATGGAGGTGGTCGGACCGGCGGCCACCACCTTCCACCGGTCGGCCTCGTCCTTGATGACGACCGGACCGCAATGGTAGATGATGCCGTCCTGCAGATTCACCTCCGGCGGTAGTTCGCCGCCCTTGAACAGGTACTTGTGCACGGCATCCCGGCCGGTGAACACGACGCCCGTGATCTCCACGGCGTCGCCGACCTTGAGGGCGCGAATCTTCTCCTCGCTGAAAGGCAGGGTGAGCTTGGTCATGGCAAAAGGGGAGTTCAGGACAACCACGAATGGACACGAATGGACACGAAGTCGGGAGAACTTCCTGGTCCACTGGAGCCCCAACCTCCCCGCGCGAATGAATCACCAGGAGGTGCTTGATCGGGCGGCACGCCCGCGCTCCCGCTTATTCGTGTTGATTCGTGTCTATTCGTGGTTTCCATGCATCCAGGGTTCTAGTAGAGCCAGGCTGAGATGGCGCCATCGGCGGCGAGCACGGCCCCGTGCCGGCGGAAAGCCCAGCACATGTAGCTGACGCTGACGAAATAGGAGGCCGGCACGCGGTTGATGGCGCCGATCTTGGTCCCCAGCAGGGTCGTGGTCCCGCCAAAACCCATCGGGCCGATGCCGAGCTCGTTCGCGGTCTTCACGACGTCCCGCTCCAGCGCGTCGAGTTCCGGTACCGGGTTCGTGTCGTCGAGTTTGCGAAGCAGTTGCTCTTTGGAATGCTCGTAGCTGGTCGCCCGATCGCCGCCGATGCACACGCCCAACACGCCGGGACCGCATCCCTTGCCCTGGGCCTGCAGCACGGCGTCGAGGATCACCTTGCGGCAGCCGTCGAGGTCGCGATCCGCCTTCAGCTTCGTGTTGGGCAGGGAGTATTGGGCGCCCACATTCTCACAACCGCCCCCCTTGAGCATGAGTCGCACGCGAAGCTCCTCCCCGCGATGTTGGTGGAAATGCAGGGTTGGCGCGCCGGGGCCGACGTTGGTGCCGTCGTTCCGGCCGGTGAGTGAATCGACCGAGTTCTGTCGGAGGTAGCCTTTGGCGGTCGCGGCCCGGACCGCCTCGCGCGCCGTTTCGGCGAAGGCAACCTGGTCCAAGCCGATGGGGGCATCGACGTAGAAGAGCACGCTGCCGGTATCCTGGCAGATGGGCTGGGACTTGCGCCTTGCCAGTTCGATGTTCTGCTCGATGATCTTGAGGGCGGACTCGGCGATGGAACCCTGTTTCTCCCGCTCCAGGGAGGCCAGGATGACCTTCTGCACGTCGTCGGGGATTTCGGCGGAAGTCCGGCGGATCAGTTCGATGAGCGAGTCCAACAGCACCTTCATGTGCCGCGAGGCTAGGGAGCGCCTGCGGGTGTGTCAATGAACGCTCACATTGGCCTCCGGCCTTCGAGCTATTGACCGGACTCCGCTTTGACCCCCAACTTGGAAAGCGCCTCCTCCAACCGCTCGTCACCTTGGGAATAGCCCACGATCACCGCGGCGATCTTGCCGTCACGACCGATCACGAACTGGGTTGGAATGCCGCGCACGCCGTAGAGCTTTGAGGAAGCGCGTTCGGCATAGGTGGCGGATCCCCTTTCGTTGGGGTCGCAGGTGAACACGACATCCGGAAACTTCGCTTGGTTCTGCTTCACGAACTCCTCGAATCGGGCCCGGGCGTCGCTCGTGCAGGCTGCCAGCACCACCACACCCTGGCTCTTGAACCGGTGGGCAACCTCCTGCGTGTGGGGAAGCGATGCCCGGCAGGGCCCGCACCAAGTGGCCCAGAAATCAAGCACCACCACCTTGCCCTGGAAGCTGGAAAGCTTGATCTCCTTGCCGGCCAGATCCTTGGACACGAAGTCGGGGGCTGCCACACCCGCTTCCAAGGTGGCGATGACTTCCGGCGCCGCCGCACCGGCCGAAGGCGCGGGTTGGATGGTACGCATGGGAACGACGGGAACCGCGGGCACGGTGCGTGCCTGGCGGGAGGGGCCGCCGGCGGCCGCCTTCCCGGCCGGCTCGATCTGCTGCACGGGACCACTTTGCGCGGGAGCAGCCGCCTTCTCGGTTTGCTCCCGGGCCAGTGCCGGGGACCACGGCAGAAACGCCAGGGAAAGGATCAACGGAAACCATCGGGACAGGGTCATGGCAGTGTCTTTCTTTTGCGTGATGGCGGCAGCGCCCGGACCGCATCCCCGAGCCAAGGCGCGGGGCAGCGGAGCAACCGACGCGAACAAGTGCCGGTGATTGGCGGGATTGAACGCCGCCCTTCGGCGGAAAGCGAGCGTTTTAGCACCCGGAATGGCAAAATCACCGTTTGGGAAACCGCGCCGACCGGGGAGAGCCCGGCGAAACCCGGGGAAATGACCTTGACGCTCGGAAAGGCTGGGAATAGCCTCTCATCCCTTAAGTTCATCGCTGGGCAGCCAGCATGGTGAAGTCGGAAAGCTCAGGCTGCCGACTTTTTTGTTCCCCCAGTGGGAAGCGCCGTATGAACAACGAGTTGATCGCAGTTTTAGAGTATTGGGAGCGCGAGAAGGGCATCAGCAAGAATGACCTGCTTCGCGTGGTCCAGGATTCGCTCGTGGCGGCCGCCAAGAAGGCGGTCGGCCCCGCGCGCAATCTCAGTTGTACGATTGATCCCAAGGACGGCGAGATCAGGGCCTGGGCGGAATTGGTGGTGGCGGAGAAGGTCATTTCCAAGCACGACCAGATCTCCGTGCCCGATGCGCGGCGCCTGAAGTCGGACGCGGAAATCGGGGACGAGATCAAGGTTGAGGTGACTCCGGCGGACTTCGGCCGGATTGCCAGCCAGTCGGCAAAGCAATCGCTCATGCAGCAGCTTCGCCGCGCGGAGAAGGCCCTGATCTTCGAGGAGTTCAAGGACCGGACCGGGGACGTGGTCAGCGGCGTGGTGCGTCGCTTCGATCGTTCGGACGTGATTGTGGACCTGGGCCGCTATGAGGCGCTGATGCCGAATCGCGAGCGCGTTCCCACGGAGGAATACCAGATCGGGGAGCGCATCCGTTGTTACGTCAAGGCCGTGGAAAACACACCGCACGGCCCCGAGATCATCCTGTCCCGCGCCGCGCGCGAGTTTGTCATCAAGCTCTTCAGCCTCGAGGTCTCGGAGATTGCCGACGGCACCATCCAGATCGTGCGCATCGCCCGCGAACCGGGGTTTCGCACCAAGATGGCCGTGCATTCGCGGGATGAGAAAGTCGACCCCGTGGGGGCCTGTGTCGGACTGCGGGGACAACGGGTGAAGAACATTGTCCGCGAACTGAACAACGAGAAGGTCGACATCATTCGCTACGACCCGGACATTCGGGTCTTTGTGACGAACGCCCTTTCCCCGGCGCGACCGAAGTCCTTTGACGTGGACGAGGCGGGTCAGCGCATCCGCGTGCTGGTGGCGGAAGACCAATTGAGCCTGGCCATCGGCAAGCGCGGGCAGAACGCGCGCCTGACGTCGCGGCTTACCGGCTGGCACGTGGACATCGAGGCCGAGCAGAACGAGATTCCCGATTTTGAGCAGAAGGTGGAGCAGGCGGTGCAAACGATTGCCGCCATCCCCGGCATCGAGGAAGATCAGGCTCGCAAGCTGGTCCATGCCGGTTTCCTCGGGCTCGAGGACTTGTTGGGAGCCGAACTGGATGATTTGGTCGAGATCCCCGACCTCGGTGACAGTGCCGGCACCATTCTCGAAGCGGCGAAGGCCGAGGCGGCCCGCCGCACCGTCCACATAGATTCCGGCGCCGGCACGTCCTAGGCGCCGTGGCGGACTGCCCAAGTCGGGGAACAGCCGCCCCGGGGGCGGTTCGTGTCTGCTTTATTACGCGAGTCATCGCCCAGTATGCCCGTTCGCATTTACGAAATTGCCAAGGAAGTTGGCGTGGAAAGCAAGGTCGTCCTGGCCAAGGCGAAGGAACTCAACATCTCCAACGCCCGGGTCGCCTCCAGCAGCATCGACAAGATCACGGCGGAATACCTGACCGACAAACTGCGGCAGGACTTTCCAGCGCCGGAACCCGAACCGGCCCCCGCGCCGGAATCGGGAGTCGAAACGCTGCCTGCAGGAGAGGCCCCACCCGTGGAAGCCACCCCCGCTGCGGAGATCATTTCGGAGCCACCCCCGGTCGCCGAGCCGCTTCCTCCGGCCACAGAGCCGGCCACGATTGTGGAGGCCGCGCCCGAAGTACCGGAACATCCGGAGCCCGAACCGAATGCCGCGCCCGCCGGGATGGCGCTGGCAGCCGAAGTGTCCCCTCCGCCAGAGCCCGAACCGCCCGCCACCGAGGCCTCCCCAGCCTCCACCACGGTGCCGGTTGAAGAGGGAACCGCCGGCCCGCAACTCGAGGCGGTAGAAGTCCCCTCGCCGCCCGTGGAGGAACCCCCTCCCCCGAGCGCTGCGGAGCCCGCCCCTCCCCCCGAACCTCCCGAACCCAAGACCGGACAGTTGGTGGGACGCATCGAGCTGGGGGATTGGGCTCTGCGAGGACGCCGCGAACGCGGCCGGGGCAAGAAGGAAGTCAAGGGACGCGACGGACGAGTCGACAAGCCGGGTCGCGCCGATTCCCAGACCACCCCCGGCCGGGTGGACACGCCCACGGCCCAGGCCGGTCCCAAGCTTCCCCCCATGCCACGTCCGGAGACTCTCACGGCCGGCGAGCTTACCATGAAGCCGCCGATCATCATCCGCGACCTGGCGGAACGGCTCAAACGAAAGCCCCATCAGATCATCGCCGATCTCATGGAGATGGGCGTTTTCGCCACGGTCAACCAGTCAATTGAGCCGGAAGTGGCCCAGCGGGTCTGTGTGAAGTACAAGATCCGGTTCAAGCTGGAGAAGCGGGAGAAGGGCGGCGCGCTGGTCAAGGATCGTCCCAAGAAGGTCAAGCTGGACGACGCCGACGACAAGCCGGAGGACCTGCGGCCGAGAGCGCCCGTGATCACGATCATGGGCCACGTCGACCACGGCAAGACCACCCTGCTGGACGCGATCCGCAAGTCCAACGTGGTCGCCGGTGAGGCGGGGGGCATCACCCAGCACATCGGCGCCTACACCATTCACTTTCCGCATCCCGAACGGCCGGACGACATTCTCAAAATCACGTTCATCGACACCCCGGGGCACGCGGCCTTCAGCGCGATGCGCGCCCGCGGAGCCAATGTCACCGACATCGTCATCCTGGTGGTGGCCGCCGAGGAAGGGGTGAAGCCCCAGACGCTGGAGGCCCTGGACCACGCCAAGGCGGCCGAGGTGCCGATCATCGTGGCAGTGAACAAGTGCGACCATCCGGCGGCCAACCCGATGCGCGTGCGACAGCAGTTGCAGGAACGCGGGTTGATGTCCGACGAATGGGGCGGTGACACAATCTTCGTCGATCTTTCGGCCGTCACCAAGGAAGGCGTCGACAAGCTGCTCGAGATGATCCTGCTGCAGGCCGAGATCCTCGAGCTGAAGGCGAACCCGAGCCGGCGGGCCCGCGGCAATGTCATCGAGTCCGGCATCGAACCGGGCGGGCCCACCGCCACGGTGCTGGTGCGCAAGGGCACCCTGCGGGCCGGCGACGTCATGGTTTGCGGGCCGCACTTTGGGCGCGTGCGCGCCCTGATCAACGAGGACGGGCAACGACTCAAGGAGGCGGCCCCCTCCGACGCCGTGAAGGTCCTCGGGTTGAACGGCGTGCCCGAGGCGGGTGCGGATTTCGATGTCGCGGAAAACGAGCGCCTCGCCCGCCAGATCTGTGAGGAGCGCCAGGAGGCCCTGCGCAAGGAGCAACTCTCCCGCCCCAAGGTCCCCACCAGCCTGCGCGACATCATGGACCAGCTCACCGGCGACACCGCCAAGGTGCTGAAGGTGTTCGTCAAGGCGGACACCCAGGGCTCGGTGGAGGCCATCGTCGATTCCCTCAACCAGATCGAGTCGGACAAGGTCTCGCTGGAAGTGATCTCCAGCGGTGTCGGCAACATCACGGAAACGGACGTCGCCCTGGCCTCGGCATCGAAGGCCATCATCCTGGGCTTTCACGCCAAGATCGACCACGCCGCCGCCGAGGCCGCCAAGCGTGAAGCCGTGGAAATCCGCCTTTACGCCATCATCTACGAACTGGTCGACGAGGTCCGCCTGGCAATGGCGGGTCTGCTCGATCCGTTGCTGCGGGAAGTCACGACCGGCACGGCCGAGGTGCGAAAGATTTTCGAGCTCTCAAAGGGTGGCAACGTGGCCGGTTGTGCCGTCACCAACGGACGGATCATTCGGGGCAAGGCCCGCGTCATCCGCCGGAAGAACCGCATCTACGAGGGCCTGGTCAACACACTCCGTCGTTACCAGGACGAGGTAAACGAGGTGCGCACCGGTATGGAGTGCGGCATCCGGCTCGAGGGATTCGACGATTTCCAGGAAGGCGACATCATCGAGAGCTACACCATCGAGAAGGAGCAGGCGCAACTCTAACCGCGACGCCGCGCCCTTCGGGGTGACGGCATGGCCTGTCAGTGTCAGATGCAAGGACGACGACACGAGCGTGTCCGGGAGCTGCTCAAGCGCGAGCTGGGCATGATCCTTCAGCGCGAGTTGCCCGTGGCGGAAGCCGGCTTGGTGACCGTCAACGAGGTCCAGGTCTCCAGCGATCTGCGCAACGCCACCATCTTCGTCGGCTTCGTCGGGGACGAGGAGGCTCAGGAGCGCGGTTGGGCGTTGCTTCGCCAGCACAAACCGCACGTCCAGGATCTCCTCGGCCGCACCCTGGTGATGAAACACACACCCCGACTGCGATTCGTCCAGGACCACGCCATCGAGCGCGGGACCCGCGTGCTCCAGATCATCGAGGAACTGGAACATGAACAGCCCGCCGCGGACGGGGATGCGCCGGATCAGGACTGAACCCACAGCGGTTGCCGTCCTTCCAAGCTCCCCGAAAGGTGTCGCCCCGACCATGAGTTCATCCTTGCGCATCATCCGGCAGGTGTTGGCCGCCCTGGAAACCCCGCGAAACGTCTGCATCGTCGGGCATGTCCGGCCAGATGGGGATTGCATCGGCTCGCAGCTTGCACTCGCCCACGCCCTGAAGCGCGCGGGCAAACGGGTCACGGTTTGGAACGCCGACCCCATCCCCGCCAAACTCGCTTTCCTCGACCCGGACGGCCTCCTGCAACGGCCGGCCCGGCGCCGCCGCTTCGATTGTGTCATCGCCACCGATGCCGCCAACCCCGAGCGCCTGGGGGAAACCGGGGCCTGCATTGGAAGTCGCCGGCAGTTGATCAACATCGATCACCACCAAAGCAACACCCGCTACGGCGATGTCAACTGGGTGGAACCGGCCTCCCCTTCAACGGGCGAACTGATCCACCAGCTATGCCGCCGGGCGGGCTGGGCGATCACGCCGCTCATGGCGGACCTGCTCTTCACCGCCGTCTCCACGGACACGGGATCGTTCCAATATGACTCCGTCCGACCCGGGACGTTCACGACGGCGGCGGACCTGGTCCGTGGGGGCGTCCGCGTGGGTGAGCTTTGCCGCCGCCTATATCAGTCACAGAGCCGCGCCCGGGTGGAGTTGTTGCGGCATGTGTATCAGTCGTTCAAGCTGAGCCCCGACGGCTGCCTCGCCTGGTTCTGGCTGCGCCCCCGGGATCTTGCCCGAGCGGGGGCGGACCGGTCGGACACGGACGGGTTGATCGACCACATCCGGTCCATCGACACCGTGGTGGCCGCGTGCGTCTTTGAGGAACTCGAGGATGGCCGGGTGCGGGTCAGCCTGCGATCCAAGAGCCGGTCGGTGGATGTCAACCGCGTGGCCGCACGATTCGGGGGTGGGGGTCATCCCGCTGCCGCCGGGGCCCGGCTTTCGGGTCCGCCCGCGTCGGCTCAACGCCGCGTCTTGAGTGCCTTGCGCGAGGCGCTAGAATGCCCTTTCTGATGTCGATGCCAGTATTCGATCCATTTGACGGTGCCCTGCTGATTGACAAACCGGCGGGGCTGACTTCCCACGACGTGGTGGACCGCGTGCGCCGCCATCTCAAGCTCAAGAAGGTGGGCCATTGCGGCACGCTGGACCCGAACGCGACGGGGTTGCTCGTCCTGGTGCTGGGGAAGGCCACCAAGCTGTCGGAGAAACTGATGGGCGCGGACAAGGCGTACGAGGGCACGATCAAGTTCGGTGAAACCACGAACAGTTACGACGCCGACGGCGAACTGGTGAAGTCGTTGCCCGTGCCACCGATGACGCTGGCGGAGATCAACGACGCCGCCGGCGAGTTCGTCGGGGACCAGATGCAGGCGCCGCCCATGGTCTCGGCCGCCAAAGTGGGCGGAGTGCCGCTCTACAAGCTCGCCCGCAAGGGGGTCGAGGTGGAACGCAAGGCCCGGTTGATCCACGTCTACCACTTCACCTTCACCGCGTATGAGGCACCGGTGGCCACCTTCGGGATCGCCTGCACCAAGGGTACCTACGTCCGCAGCCTGGCCCATGAACTCGGCGAAAAACTTGGCTGTGGCGCGCACCTCGCCACGCTGCGCCGCACCGAGATCGGGCAGTTGAACGTGGCCCGCGCCACCCCGTTGGCCGACCTGCTCCAGCTGGGGAACCTCGAAATCCAGCAGCGGGTCATCCCCCTGCTCAAGCTCGTCCAATTCGACGCCGCCACCACCCGCTGACCGGCCGCCCCGTCGTCATGGAAATCTTCGCCGCGCCGCAGGAATTCGCCGGTCGCTGCCGGCCGGTGAGCCTCGCCATCGGCGTGTTCGACGGCGTTCATGTCGGCCATCAGGAACTGATCCGGGCGATGGTGAAGCGCGCGGAGGCGGAAGGGGCCCTCCCGCTGGTGATGACCTTCGACCCCCACCCCAAGGCAGTGGTGCGGCCGGAAAGCACCCCGCCGGCACTGCAGCGCCTGGATCAGCGGCTTCAGGCCATTTCCAACCTGGGGGTGCAGGCCAGTTGGGTGGTGCCGTTCGACCAGCCCTTCAGCCAGCAAACCGGCGAGGAGTTCGCGGTGTCCCTTCGGAGACTGTTCCCGGAACTCCGCTGCGTCCATGTCGGCAGTCGCTTCACGTTCGGCCATCGCCGCTCGGGAAACGTCGCCTTGTTGCAGGAGATCGGAGCCCGCCTCGGTTACGCGGTGGAACCGGTTGAACCCGTGGTGTGCGACGGCGCAGTGGTCAGCAGCACCCGCATTCGATCGCTGCTAAAAGCCGGGGAGTTCGGGGCCGCGGCTGGCCTTCTGGGCCGGCCGTGGATCCTGAAAGGGACCGTGGAACGTGGCGAAGGCCTGGGCCGGAGGATCGGCGTGCCCACCGCCAACGTCGCAGCCGGCGGGATGGTCCTGCCACCGCTCGGCGTCTACGCCGCCTGGGCGGCGTGGGAGGACCATCGCGTGCCGGCTGCCGTCAACATAGGCCGCCGTCCCACCGTTGCCGGGGCCGAGGCACCGGTCCGCGTGGAGGCCCATCTCGTTGGGATCGAAGCCGACCTCTACGGACGCCCCCTCGAACTCGAGTTCCTGCGGCAACTGCGTCCCGAACAGCGCTTCGAATCACTCGCAGCTCTGACCTCCCAGATCCAGCGGGACATCCAGGCCACCCGCACCGTCTGCGACCGGATCGCCTCCTGATGTCGTCGTGTCACGGGGCCAGGGACCCATCCCCCCCTCAACGGGTCACCGTCCGGCTGGCTCGTCGGCAGGCTGCGAAGGAGAGAAGGGAAAGCGACAGGATCCAGTCGAAGGCAGCGGGTTCCGGCACCAGGCGAACTGAGACGGTGAAGTCGGTTGCCCTGCCGATAGAACTGGAAGCCGAGCCGCCGCTGGCACTCGCTTCGATCCAACTCCGTAGTTCCAGACTCTCCCCGGGAGACAAGTCGCACAGATAAAACGAGCAAGCAGCGGGGGAGATTGGCCTGGTCAGAAATTGACGTCAGGCACCGCCCAATTTGCCGAGGAGATAGGTGGGCATCTGGCCCTTGCCCTTGATGGCGATGCGGCCACGCGGCACCAGAGGATAGCGATTGCCCAGCAGTCGGGCGGTCGTTTCGCTGAGCTGGATGGTACCCGGTTCGCCCTGCGATTCCATCCGGCTGGCGATGTTGACCGTGTCGCCCCAGAGATCGTAACTGAACTTGTGGCGGCCAATGATGCCCGCGATTACGGGGCCGGTGTTCAAGCCGATTCGCATCTGGAGCGTGGCGCCATGCCGCTGGTTCAGTTCCTGCAGGGCTTGCAGCATGCCGATGGCCATTGCCGCGGCGGCTTCCGCGTGGTCTTTGCGTGGTTCGGGCAGTCCTGCCACCGCCATGTAGGCGTCCCCGATGGTCTTGATCTTCTCCAGGCCATGACAGGCCGCCAGATCGTCAAACACACTGAAACTCTCATTCAGGAAGGCAACGACCTCTCCCGGCGCGTGAACGGACGAGAAAGCCGTGAACCCGACAAGGTCACCGAACAGCACGGTGACCTCCGGAAAGCTGTCCACAATAAGGGTCTCGCCATGCTTGAGACGTTCGGCGGTGGGTTTCGGGAGGACGTTCAGCAACAGGCTGTCGGACCGGGCCCGCTCGGCCTCGATCTGCCGCAGGTAACCCTGCTCCGCATCCCGCAGTCGCTTCTTTTCCAATGCGGCGCTGAGGCGGGCCCGCAACAGCGCGGGTTCCACCGGTTTGGTCAGGTAATCTTCGGCCCCCAGCGAGATGCAGCGGGCGATCCCCTCGGTGGCGTCCAAGGCCGAGACGATCACTACGGGAATGTCGCGAAACGCGGGATCCGATTTCAACCGGGTCAACACCTCCACGCCGTCCAGCCCCGGCATGAGCATGTCCAGCAGCACCACGTCCGCCGGGGCCTCACTCAACAGGGTGAACAGACGTGAGCCGTCCTCGCAAGGGACGGGCTGGCAGCCAAGACGGATCAACCGCCGGCACAACAGGTCGCGGTTGACCGGATCATCATCCGTGACCAGCACCCGGGCCGGCCCCGGGTGCCCGGAGGAGGAGGTCGCGCCCTCGTTTCGAACCCCCCCGGCTTCGGTGGACTCCGTATCCCCGCGGCGGCGGCCCGGCATGATCCGGACCCGCCCTTCCGAGAGCGCCAACAAATGGGCTTCCATGAGGCGCAGCCATTCGGCGGCGGCGTTGCGGATCCGTTCGAGATCCGGTCGGAACACCGCCAGGTCCAGCTCCTCACACCGCTCCAGCAGCAGTTCGGCGTAGCCGATCACCTGATGCACCGGGGTGCGCAGCTCGTGATGCATCTTCCGCCAGTCCGAGTTGGCGGGACGCGGCGAACCGTCACCCAGATGCTCATTGATCAGCGCGAGCAATTGGCGTCCGCCGGCCCGGATCCGCTCCAGGTCCTGCCGGGCGGATTCCGCCAACCGATCCCCCGCGTCCTCCAGGATAATCTCGCTGTAGCCGATGATATGATTCACCGGCGTGCGCAGTTCATGGCGCAACCGGGAGAGGTTTACCCCCTCGGAGGACGCCCTCCCGGGGTCTGGCAACGGGTCGTTCATGGAAAGCCCGCTTTCGTGGTCGCGCAGGCAATCGGGCCTGGAACCGGTTCGGCCGCTCGGGGGTCAGTCCTCACGATTGGCGGAAGGAGCGCCGTCAACAGCTGCAGGACTGCCTCCGACGATGGGTTCATTCGGTGGCGGGGCGGCCCAGCAACGCCTCCATCTTGGCCAGCAACCGGGACAGTTCCACCGGTTTGGTGTCGTAATCGTCACAACCCGCCGCGAGCGCCTGCTGTTCGTCCGCCGCCATGGCATGGGCGGTCAGGGCAATCACCGGGATCGATCCCAAGTCCCCATCCGCCTTCAGCCGACGCGTGGCCTCCCAGCCATCGAGCACGGGCAGGCTCATGTCCATGAGGATGAGGTCGGGCCGCTCCTGACCGGCCAGGTCCAGACCCTCCTGACCGTCATGGGCGCAGATCACTTCATACCCGCGACGCTGCAACCGGCGGCTGAGCATGTCGCGGTTCATCTCGTTGTCTTCAACCAGCAGTATCTTCGTCATGGGGATTTCCTGGTGGGGGACTGGGGTGCTCGTGATGGAGAGCAACCACCTGGCGGAGTTCCGCCAGTAACGCCTCGAAGCTGAGCGCCGCCTTCTGCATCACCCGGGCGGCGGCCCCGTTCAACCGACGGCGGTCCTCGTCAGCCAGTTCCAGATTGGTGAGGACAATGACCGGTGCCGCGGCGGCGACCGGGTGTTCCCGGAGCTTTTCGAGAAAGGCGAAGCCGTCCATGCGGGGCATCAGCAGATCCAGCAGGATCACCGTGGGGAGCCCGGCATCCAATCGCGCCAGACCCTCCACTCCATCGGCGGCAACCACCACGTCCCAGCCCGCCCCGGCAAGCTGCCGTTCCAGCAATTCCCGGGTCGCGGCATCATCCTCAACCAACAGCACGCGGCCGGGCAGGGCGGTCTTGCGAAAGCGTGCCATGACGTCCGTCAAATGGGCGCCGTCCACGGGCTTCACCAGGTAATCCGCAGCCCCCAGGACGTTGGCCAGGCTGCGCTCATCCAGCACACTCACGATCACCACCGGGATGTCCCGGAGCGCCGGATCCTGCTTCAACGCAGCCAGCACCGACCACCCGTCCATGCCCGGCATCAACAGGTCGAGGGTGATGACGTCGGGATGGCAACGGCGGGCGAGGGCGAGGCCCTGATGCCCGTTGCCGGCGGCTTCGACCCGAAAGCCTGCCCGGGCAAGATTCCGCTGCAGCAACTCGCGCGCGGCGCTGTCGTCATCGATCACCAGGACCGAGGCTCCCGGGGAAGCGATGTTCCCGTCGGCGGATTGCGGGAATGGGGCGGGGGCAACCGCCGAGGGCGGGGGGGACTCCGCCACTGCGCGCGGCAGGATGGCGGTGAACGTGGAGCCCTTGCCGGCCTCGCTCACCGCCCTGAGTTCACCCCCCATCATGTGGCAGAAGCGCCGGCTGATGGCGAGACCCAGTCCCGTCCCCCCGTACTTGCGCGCCAGCTGTGCATCCGCCTGCGTGAAGATCTCGAAGACCCGCCCGAGCTGCTCCGGGGTCATGCCAATCCCGGTGTCCACCACGGCAAACCTCACCCTGGGGGACCCGGCCGCTGTGGCACCCTCGGTCGGGGGTTCGGGTCGCACCTCAAGCCGGACCTGGCCGGCCTCGGTGAACTTGCAGGCGTTGGAGAGCAGGTTGAACAGGACCTGACGCACCTTGGTGGAATCGGCCCGCATCATTCCCAGCGTCGGCGAACAGACCAACTCGAGCCGGTTGCGGTTGCGCGCAGCCAGGGTTTCGACCGTGGCAATGACATCCGTGGCCAACCGGGCGATCTCGAACTCGTCGACGGTCAACGACATCTTGCCGGCCTCGATCTTGGCAAGGTCGAGGATGTCGTTGATCAGGGTCAACTGGTGCCGGGCCGCCTGCTGGACCTTCTTCAGGTCGGGGACAAGAGCCTCGTGTCCGCCGGACTGCGCGTCCTCCTCGAGCATCTCGCTGTAGCCGATGATGGCATTCAGAGGGGTGCGCAGTTCGTGGCTGACATTCGCCAGGAACTGACTCTTGGCGCGGTTGGCCTGCTCGGCCTCCTCGCGGGCGTGGTCGGCCTGGACCTTGGCATGGGTCAATTGCGCGCTTTTCTGCTCGATCTCGACCTTGGCAGCGTTCAGGCGCCAGTAGGCCTGGCCGAAATTGCGGGCCAACTGGATGGAGGTAAAGAGGACGAATACCAGCGTGCCCCCGTGCGGGAACAGGTGAATCCAGCGGGTGAAGGTCCCGGCACTGATCTGGCCGCTGAAGAGAAAGACCCACATGAGCGGCCACATCAGGGCGCTGACGAGCAGCGCCAGGAAGCCGCAGCCGACCAGCCACGCCCCTTCCCGACGCTGGTAGATGCTGGACATCAGTACCCGCACCATCTCGAGCGGCATGAATAACAGCAGGATGCCCAGACCGATGATCGCGGACAGCAGGATGCCCGAGTCAAGGCCCTCGATCTGGCCGGCGGGCAGGGCACCGGCAAAGAGCTGGTTGATTTGGCGTGCGGTGAAGAGCAGCCCCGCGGTCACTGCGGAGGACAGGCCGAGAAACCCGACGAATACCGCCGGCACGCGGGGACAGAACAGGGAATAGAGAAAACGCAGACCAAGCAGGAGGAACACGAGCGCGCCGATCGCCAGCCCCGGCACCCCGAGAACCCCGCTCCCGATCGTCCAGGTCAGCGCCGCCGCGGAATAGGAGAACAGGGAGTAATAGAGATTTGTCGGGTTGTTCGGGAACAGGATGAACAGGAGGAAATGGATCAGCGCGAATGGCAACAACAGGCCGGCAAACAGGTAGGAGATCGCCAGGTTGCGCTTCTCATACACCCCCTTCAACGGCTCCGGCACCGCCAGGCTGCGCAGGCCGATCAACGCGAACCCTCGCGTCAGGGCGTCGTTGTCCTCGTCACTCACCGCCTTGCTCAAGGCCTCCACGATGGGCAGGGAGGTCACTCCCACCTGCCCAAGCAGGAACGCACCCGCCCGACGGGAATCGGCATGGGGCGAATCCAACAGTTCCGTCAGCGCCGTGGCCGCCTCCCCCAACCTCGGAATCAGCCGGAGGATCACGGTCGGATTGAGCTGCAGCAACAGCCGTGGATTCCGCGAGACCGCCTCCGCCAGGACCTGGTCAAACTCGTTCGTCATCGCGAGGGAGTGTTCCGCGGTCGGGTAGATCAACGGCGGCAACCGGTCCCATCCCGGCCGCAAGTGCAAATCAGCATTCGTCACCGCCCCGTGCGGATGAGTCGCGATCAGCTCGTAGTCCACCCCCGGTCGGCGCACCGTCAGCATCCGGAACATCCCGCGGGGATCTGCCAGGGTGCTCTGCAACGGCTGACCGTCGGCACGCAGTTGCACCAACGACGGCAGGCAAACCTCCCCACCCGCATGACTCACCCGCCCCGACAGCAGCACCCGGTCCTGGAAGCCCGCTGCGTCCGGAAGTCGCTCGATCCGGGTTTGAGCCGACTTCATCAGCCGTCCGTCATGGCGTCCCGGGCCGGCATCCCGGGCGGTGCCGTCGTCAAAGGACCAGCAGGCCGCCAACCCGGGCTCGTTGCCGACGGGCTTGGAGAACATGTCCTCCCGCACCTGCCGGGGACTTCGCTCCTCGCTCCATACCCGGACCTCGTCGATCATCCCGGCAAACCGCACCTCCCGGTCGGTGGCAGTCACCGTCTGGCCAATGCAGTGACGCCCGCCCGCCCCCAGTGACGCCAGTCCTCCGGGGAAAGGGTTTCGCTCCACCGACACGCCGTCGAGAAGCAGCCGCATTCCACCGGGACCGCACACCGCGGCGATGTGCGTCCACTGGTTCGTGCGAATCGCGTTGGGAAACCAGCAGACGTTGGTGAAAGGCCGGGAGGAATCGGTGATGGCGAACCAGAGGGTGTCGCCGTCGACAAAGCCCAGGCTGAGTTGCTGCCGCGGCCGGCCGTAATCGTAGACGAGCTGCGGCGCCTGCCGGTCCAGATGGTCCAGGCGAACCCAGGCCTCGATGGTGGCGGACCGGAGCCCGCTGAAGACCCCGGCAGGCAGCTCGACATACCCCCCGGTTCCGTCCAGGGCCAGCACCCGGTTTGTCTGTGCCAACGCCGGCAGCCCACCCGTCAGGCCGCATACCAGCCCCAGAACCAGTCCGGCGAGCCGTCGATTGAGCGTTGGAGATCTCATGTTGCTGACGCGCGGAGAAACATGGTCGCGGCACCCCGCGGTCTTGACAACCCGAAAGGCGTCCGGGCGGAGGCCCCCGTCGCCCACCCGGGGGCATTCCCTTCCGGATCGCCCTCAGGGGAAGATGCGTTGCAGGGCCGGTTGGTTTCATCAAAGGCAGACCCGCATTCGGCGCCAGGACTCCCAGCCACCGCGAACGGATTGACTCCGTCCCCCTCCCGGGGCATACCGGATGGGTGCCTCGCCTCGCACGCATCGAGTACCCGGGCGCCTGCTATCATGTGCGCAGCCAGGGCCGTAACGGACGGCGCCTGCTGGCCGAAGCCGGGGATCGCCGGGCGTTTCTGGACTCGCTTGGCGCCGCGGCCAGCAGGACCGGCTGGCGGGTGCTGGCGTTCTGCCTGTCGCCGGCGGATTTCCAGCTGGTTTTGCAGACCCCCGAGGCGAACCTCGCCGACGGCATGAAATGGTTGCTGGGGCGGTTCACGGGCGGATACCACCGGCGCCACGCTACGAAGGGGGCGTTGTTTCGCGCCCGGTATCGCGCGCTGCTCATCCAGCCGCCCCCGGGCCCGTGGCTGGGGCGGGTGATCGATTACGTCCACCTCACCCCGGCCCGTCGGGGGCTCATCACTGCGACCACACCACTGGCGGATCACCCCGTCAGCAGCCTGCCGGCCTTCCTTTCAACAACCGCCGAACACCCCCGTTGGCTCAACCGCCAACAGGCCGGGCGCGCCCTTCGTGAAGCCGACTTCCAACCAGGCGAACAGAATCCCACCGTCGCCTACGCGATCCACCTCGACACTCTCCGGCGGGAGGCTCCCCTCCCCTTCTGGAGGCGCATCGAACGGGGATGGTGCCTCGGCGACGACGCCTTCAAGAACTCCATGACGGGGTGGTCTCGCGGCCGCCGGGCCGGGTCCCTGAAGCGCGGGAAGACAGAGGATCCGACCGCCACCGCCGAACGCATCATCCGCGAGGAACTCGCCGCACTCGGCTGGGATGAGCAAACGCTTGCCAGGAGTCCGAAGATGGCGCCTGCGAAGGCACACATTGCGGGCCGGCTGCGGCGGGAGACGCTGCAGACTCTGGCGTGGATTGCCCGTCGGCTGCACATGGGAAGCGTCAACACCGCACGCAACCTGCTCCTGATCCAGCGGCAGGCTGAGGCGGAAACCGGGGCAACCGCCGTCGCCGCAGCAATGCCGGAGCCCTGGTTGGAGGAATTCGATGTCCGTTGGGACTAGGCGCGAATCCCGGACGTCGAACAGTCCTCAGGGCAGAGATCCAGAGCCGGTCTGATCGGCCCCTTGGGAATCCTGTCGCACAACGGCAGCCCACCCAAACCGCCGGCAAGCGCCCCCTCCAGCCCCGCCGCCCCCCGCTGGCACCTCCTTCCGACAGGCGGTTAAGCAGGGCCCCAAGTTTTGCAGCATCACAAAAAACTTTCTAATAGTTTGACTGTTGTTGGTTAGCCGTATTGACAGCCCTCAATTCCTGATTATAGTGGCCGGCACGTTATGAAGCCGAATCCGCATGTGGCCGTGGTCGGCGCCACGGGAGCCGTGGGCGTCGAGATGATCAAGACGTTGGAGAAGCGCAACTTCCCGGTGGGACAGTTGACCCTGCTCGCCTCCGCGCGCTCGGTGGGCAAGGAACTGCCTTTCCAGGGCAAGCCCGTTGCGGTCCGGGAGCTGACGAAGGAGGCGTTCGCCGGCATCGATATCGCCCTGTTCAGTGCGGGGGGGAGCATTTCGCGGGAATTCGCTCCTGCGGCGGTCGCGGCGGGTTGCGTGGTGGTGGACAATTCCAGCGCGTTTCGGATGGACCCGGACGTGCCGTTGGTGGTTCCCGAGGTGAACGCCGCCGATGTGGCCGGTCACAAGGGGATCATCGCCAATCCGAATTGCACCACGGCCATCACGCTGATGGCGCTGTACCCGCTGCACGCGGCCTTCGGCTGCACGCACATCTTCGCCTCGACCTATCAGGCGGTGAGCGGCACCGGTGCCAAGGCCATCGAGGAACTGCGGCAGCAGGTGGACCAGATCGCCCACGGGCAACCGGTCACGCGCTCCGTGTATCCCCACCAGATCGCCTTCAACGTACTGCCTCACGTGGACGCGTTCCTCGACACCGGCTACACGAAGGAGGAAATGAAAATGGAGAACGAAGGACGCAAGATCATGCATCACCCGGGCTTCCGCGCCAGTGTGACCTGCGTCCGGGTGCCGGTGTATCGCGCCCACTCCATCGCGGTGAATGCCGCGTTTGAAAGGCCCGCCAGCGTGGAAGACGCCTTGGCGGTGCTGCGTCAGGCGCCGGGCCTGGACGTGATCGACGAGCCGGCAAAGTGCGCCTACCCACTGCCGCTGGTGCAGGCCGAACAGGACAATTGCGCGGTGGGAAGGATCCGGAAGGATTGCGCCATGGACAATGGGTTGTGTTTCTGGGTCAGTGGGGATCAGTTGTTGAAGGGCGCAGCCCTGAACGCGGTCCAGATCGCTGAGGAACTGCTGACAATCTGAAACCGCTCACAGGAGCCCGCGCTCCTCCACCCCGTCCTCGTCCAGCCCGAGGTAGTGTCCCAATTCGTGGAGATAAGTGGTGCGAACCTCACCCCGGAACAGGTCCTCGTCCGCTTCGGCAAAGTCCCACAGATTCTCCAGGTAGAGAATCACCTGTGACGGCACGTCCGCCAGGGCGGTCTCCGCCTCGTCAAAGCTCGCCCCCACGAACAATCCGAGCACGTCCACGTCGATTCCATCCGCCACGGTCTCGGCATTGGGCACCGCCTCAAACGTCACCGGCAGTTCCTCAGCGTGCCGGCGCAACTCGGGCGGCAACGCGCGAATTGTGCGCGTGACCACCGCTTCCGCCACCCGCTGCAACCAAAGCAAGTCCGGCGGCTTCATGCGGCGTTCATGGGGCGGATACGGGACTGTCGGAAACGCTCCAGCACGGCCGGATTCCGCTCCAGAAACCTGGCCAGGTCCGCCAGCACGGTCACCGTGGCCGGGCTGAGGTGATGCTCGATCCCCTCGATGTCACGGCGTTGGGTGGCCTCGTCCAGATCCAGCACTGAGAAGAACCGGGACAGGGTCTCATGCCGCTCCTGAATCGTGGCGGCCACCTCCAGTCCCTTCGGGGTCAGCGCCACCCCCCGGTACTTCTCATAGTCCACAAAGCCCTGCTCCCCCAACTTCTGAATCATCCGGGTCACCGATGCCTGCGTGACCCGCAGCGTGGAGGCAATGTCCACGACCCGGGCGTAACCTTTGCCCTGAATCAACTCGTGGATGCGCTCCAGATAATCCTCGGCGCTCTGACTGGGTGCGGCCGCCATGATCTTCTCACGCCCTATAAACCACACCCCGCCCCCCCGAAGCAAGCCATGCCCGCCACTCGGAAGTCCCGGCTCCGGCCTTGGAATCACCGGTCGTCCCCGCGAGAATCCCGCCGCATGGACGACTGGTCGGAGAGATTCGGTGGGATCGGCAGGCTGTTTGGCACCGCCGGCCTGGATCGCCTGCGCGCCGCGCGCGTCATGGTGGTCGGCATCGGCGGCGTCGGCTCGTGGGTCGTGGAAGCCCTGGCCCGTTCGGGTGTGGGCCACCTGCGTCTGGTGGACCTCGACGACGTCTGTGTGACCAACGTCAACCGCCAGCTGCACGCCCTGGACGGAACCATCGGTCGCCCGAAGGTACACGTCATGGCCGAACGCGTCCACTGTATCAACCCCGCCTGCACCGTCGAGCCGGTGGCGGACTTCTTCACCGCGCAAAATGCCGATGAACTGCTCACCGTCGCCCTCGACCACGTGGTGGATGCCATCGACAACGCCCCCTTGAAAGCCCTGCTCGTGGCTCGATCCACCGCCTTGGGCCGGCCCGTGACCACCTCGGGGGGAGCAGGGGGGCGGCGTGATCCCTCGCGCATCATGCGGACCGACCTGGCGGCCAGCACCCACGACCCCCTGCTCGCGGAAGTGCGACGAATCCTCCGTCGGGAACACGGTTTTCCCGCTGCGGGCATTCCGTTCGGCGTGGAAAGCGTCTTCTCCACCGAGGCACCGGTGTTTCCGACCCCGGACGGTGGCATCTGCCCGATCCGCGAACCGGACTCCGACCTTCGACTTGATTGTCACCGTGGTTTCGGCACCGCGAGCTTCGTCACGGGGGCGTTCGGTCTGGCGCTGGCGGGGTCCGTGGTCCGTCGCCTGGCCGGACGCACCTGACACTGGCACCCCTGTGCGGAGGGGTTTACTGTGCGCGACCGGAATGCGTTGGAAGCCCCGCAGAACGACCCTGGCACTCACGCTCGCGGCCTGCGCCGTCGGCGTGTTGCCGTGCCTGCTCCGACGGGGGGAACCGGTGTACGACGGACAATCGCTGACCTACTGGATTGGCCGACAGGTCGCCGGATCTTTCCGGGAACGGGCCGACGCCACCCAGGTTCTCACGCGGATTGGCCCCGAAGCCGTGCCGACCCTGACCCACCTGCTCGCGCGGAGTGAGCACAGCATCGGACAGGCCCTGCGAGAGCAACTCAGCGGGTGGTTTCCGGACCAGTTCAGCCCCCCGCCCAACCCCGTGTCCATCCGCCAGCAGGCAATCACGCTGCTGGGCCGATTGGGTCCGCCGGCAGCCTCAGCGGCACCGGCCCTGCTCAAGCGTCTCGAATCCGCCGACCCCGTGGAACGGCAACTCTTGGAGGAGGCCCTCCTCAGCCTGGGCAGCGGCGCCGGAGACGTTCTCGCCAAAGGGTTGCAGCACCCTTCCCGGGAGGTCCGAACCAGCGTCGCCAAAGTGCTTCCCCTCTCCGGCGTGAGATTGGACGCTTCAGTCCTGCTGCCGCCGTTGCAGGAATTGAGCCAAAGCGAGGACGCGGAGGCCCGCTGTGCCGCCGCGCGGGCACTCACCATGCTGGCGCTGCGCCAGGATACGCCGGTGGTCATGGATGGAGTCCGGCGACTTGCGCAGGATTCGGAACCGATGGTCGCTTTCGGCATTCTCTCCGGCTGCGACCCTGCCCCCTCCCTGGGTGCCTTCCCGGCCTTCGAGAGCTTCCGGGAACCCATGCCCGCCGGGGCGGACCTCCCCCCCCCGGCCCCTCAAGCATGGGTGCTGCTCGCCGACCTCATGGAACATCCCTCTGCCGAGGTCCGCGCGATGGCGGCCGCCCGTCACTGGCAACTCGCTCACGATGCCGGGCGGGTGCTGCCCGTATTCACCAACGTCTTGCAGGAACCGCGCGTCATCTGGATGGCCGCCTCCGGGTTGCGGGCCATGGGGCCTGCCGCGGAACCCGCCATCCCCGCCCTGCTCGAGGCCGTCCCAAGGGAACCGGTTCACCGCCCCGACCGCACCCCAGCCACCAGCGCGATGGCGTTGGCGGCAATCGGTCCCGCCGCCCTACCAGGTCTGCGGCAACTGCTCGACCATCCGGAGTTGAACGTCCGGCTGTCAGCGGCGCACGCGCTCCGCCAGTTCGGCCCCGCCGCAGCAGATGCGGTCCCCGGCCTGATACGACTGCTGGAGGAACCCTCGGATGAGGCAAAGACGCTCGCAGGGGACACCCTTGGCATCATCGGTCCCGCCGCCAGGCGGGCCCTGCCGCGGCTTGAGACGCTGGAACAACACTCGCGTGGTTACCCCCAGGCTGCCGCCGCAGAAGCGATCCGTCGCATCCGACAGCCCCCCCCTGCACCCATGTCCGCAGAGCCCGGACCACCCCTTTCGCCCGCCGGATGAGCACCGTCATGACCGCCCCCGCCCCCGCGCAGGACAAAGGACGCCAGTCTGGAGCGACCCCGCCTCCCGAAAGACCGCCCGGGACAAAAGCCCGCCGGCGCCTCAGAGTGATCCTGTGCGGACTGGCTCTGGGAATTCTGGTGCTGGTTGGGTTGGATTTGCTCTCCGGCAGGGGACCCGATGTGCCCGTCGTTCAAGGTCGACCATTGAACTTCTGGTTGCGCGACCTGGCGGCCGGCACTGCAGAGAGGAGGGAGGCGGCACGGGAAGTGCTCCGAAGCGGAGGGGGCGGAAACGTCGATTGCTTGGTACGGATTCTCGCCCGGGACCCCTCGTTCGCGGGAAGGCTCCTGCTCCGGAGCGAAGGGTGGTTGCCGCGCGGCCTGAGCACCCAACTGCACCGCCGATTTCGCCCCTATGAAACCGCCTTGGACCGCACCGGAGCCGCGATGGCACTGGGTCTGCTGGGCAACACCAACGCGATGGTCATCGCATCCCTCGGCGAAGCCCTGCACTCCGGGGATCTCCGGCTTGCCAGCGCCGCCGCCGCAAGTCTGGGCCGGCTCGGGCCTCCGGGGACAGACCGCCTGTTGGCCGCCCTGCCCAAGCTTTCCGGAGGAAGCCGACTTGCCGCCCTCGCGGGGATCGAGCCGACCCACACGACGGCTGCAGTCGCGGTCCCGGTGATCCTCCAGGCAGCTCTGGGCGAACCGAACTCCCGAACGCTGCCGGTCTACGGCCATGCCCTCGCCGGTTTCGGCAGGGAAGCCGTGGCCGTCGTGTACGCCGCGTTGAGCAAGACCGAGGCCGAACCGAGGGAACGCCTGGTCGGACTTGCCGTCACAGCCGCCGGGGAAAGTGACGGCTTTCTGCTGGCTTGGGATGAGGAATGGGCGGTCCAAGACCCCCCCACGAAAGTGGCCGCGCTCGGGGTGTTACAGAGGGTGCAGGGACGTTCCATCCGCCGCGCCATCCGGTTCGCCCACGGCATCTGTGATCCCGACGCGCAGGTTCGCGAAGCCGGTCTCCGCGGCCTGGTCACGGTGCGCCAAAACGCCCGTCGGGCGGTTCCCGTGCTCATGGACGGCTGCCGTTCCGGCTCGAACGATGTGCGTGTCGCCGCCATCGAGGCGCTGGGGCAACTCGGACCGGTGGCCATCGAGGCCAGCCCCCGATTGGAAGCGCTCTGTGAACTGGGCGATCCGCGGACGCGCGCGGCAGCCAGGCAGGCCTTGAGAGCGATCGGAGGAACCCCACCGTGATGATCTGATGATCTCAACGATCCCAGGTGACCTCCTCGGAGTGCTGCGCAGCGCGCGTCATGTCGTTGTACTGACCGGCGCGGGATTCTCGGCGGAGAGCGGCGTGCCCACGTTCCGCGAGGCGCAGACCGGTTTGTGGGCACGGTTCCGCCCGGAAGAACTCGCCACTCCGGAGGCCTTTGCCCGCCACCCGCGTGAGGTGTGGGATTGGTATGCCTGGCGCCGTGTTCTGGTGGCGAAGGCCCGCCCCCACGCAGGCCATCGGGCACTCGTTGAACTGGCCCGCCGCGTCCCCACGCTCACGCTGATCACCCAGAACGTGGACGGCCTCCACCAGCGGAGCGGTTGCCGGGAGGTGATCGAACTGCACGGAAACCTGACGCGGGTGCGCTGCGCGGGGACGTGCGGTACGAGCCCCCTCCCGGAATCCCCGGACACCCTCCCCCCGCCGTGCCCGTGTTGCGGCCAGCCGCTCCGGCCCGATGTTGTCTGGTTCGGAGAATCCCTGCCGGCAGACGCACTGGCACAGGCCTGGCAGGCGGCGGGCGCCTGCGACCTCCTCTTCAGTATCGGGACATCCACCCTCGTCTATCCGGCGGCGGCTTTGCCGGAAGTGGCCCTCGATGCCGGAGCTTCTGTCGTGGAAGTGAATCCCGACGAGACGCCTCTCAGCCGACGGGCGACCTGGTGTCTGCGGGGCAAGGCCGCAAGCGTGCTCCCACTCCTGCTGGAACGCACATGGGCCCAGGAGAAGGGCAAGCCCTTGCAATCCGATGACGATTGAGCTTGCGCGGGTCAACGGCGGAAGGGTATGGAAAAGGCCGCTTTGGGCCACCCGTCGGTCCGGGCTCCAGGGAACGGTCTTGAATGGGGTCGTAGCTCAGTTGGTAGAGCGTCTCGTTCGCAATGAGAAGGTCAGGGGTTCGACTCCCCTCGGCTCCACCACCGTTCAGGCCGGGGGATCATCAGTTGGGTTGATATACGCCTCGAGCAGATGGCTGGAGCATGCTTGACAGTCCGTCGCAGAGGACTAAGCTGACTCCGGGCTTGGCAAGTGGGCCTTGCCGGATTTCCAGAGTGCGCGGAGTTCCTTGGAGCCGGGCGCAGGACGGGAGAATGACCTTTGACAGAGAATCGAAATACGGCTTTTGATCCGGGTGTCAGTACGTTTCTTCAGTGGGTTCCCCACCCCCTCCTCCTTGGCGTCTGATACCCGGATCATTCTTCTGCACGGATCGCGAAGGAAGGCTTCCGAAGGAATTCGCCGCCCGCATTTCCCCGGCAAAACGAACAGACAAACATCTACCTCCCTCCCAGTGTCGCTCGCAGGCGGCCATATTCCATCAGGAGGTGTGCGCGATCGGCGTCGGCATAACGCTCCGGCAGGTAGCGCCGGTCGGAACAGGCCAGAACCGCGGCCAGTTCCTGCAACTCAAGCAACTGGGGGTCCAACGGGTCGATGAAGGAGTCCATGGCTTCCCGTACATCCCCCAGGGTGACGTCTGCGTCACGCCCAGCCAGCACCGCCCGTTCCTTCGCCCGCACCAGGATGGCCTCCACGTCACTGCCGGTGAGCGGACGCTGACCGTGCCGCTCGCGGAGTTCCTCCCGGGTGCCCTCGTCGAGGGCAATTCCACGGGCCCGCGCAATGGTGTCAAACAACTCCACCACCTCCGCCGGGCCCTGCGCCGGGAAGAGCGGCAGGCAGAGCCCAAAGCGACCCTGCCGCTTCATGTCGATGGCCAGCAGGTCAGGACGCGAGGTCATCGCCATCCAGAGTTCCCGTCCCCGCAGACTGGAATCGCCGATGTGGGCCGCAAAGGCCGCGAACACGCGGCTCGACACCCCGCTGTCGCCGTCGTTGGACCGGTTGCCGAACACGGCATCCGCCTCGTCCACCACCACGATCACCGGTCCCAGGGCGCGGATGGTCATGAGGATGCGCATCTGTTGAATCTCGGTGTCACCGACCCATTTGGAGCGGAATTCACCCAACTCCATCACGGGCAAACCGCATTCACTGGCAAAGCAGTCGATCAGGAACGACTTGCCCACCCCCACGCGTCCCGGAACCAGCACACCGCGCTCAAGCACGTCGCGTTTGTCGTTCCGGATCAGCCAGGCAAGCTCGCGCAACCGGGCCTTGGCAGCGGTGTGAGTGGCCACCCAATCGAGTGACTTGCCGGGCCGGGGATCCTTGAAGCGCACGAGTCCCTGACAGTATTCCTCGATCAGCCGCTTCTTGCCGGCCGCCACCAACTCCCCGGTGACACGGTTGTCGTTACGGGCCGCCTCCGCCAACAGGTGATGAACCCGCAACAGGTTCAAACCGGCGGTGCGGGCGGCAAGCTCCCTGGCACTCAAATCGCTCCACTCCGCCAGCGGTCGTCCCCCGGCCAGTTCCGCCACCCCGTCGCCTTCCACAAACCGCCCGCGCTCCGTGACGTCCGGCAATTCGATCCGCACCTGAGCCACGTGGGGGTTCTGCAGCAGGTCGGCCGACAACTCGTTGATGGCCTCCGTGGCCAGCAACACCCCGATGTCGAGTTCCCGCAGTTCGGCGGAGGCCGCCCACTTCAGCAGGGTCACCAGCGCCATTCGTTCCCCCAGGCTGGCTCCCGCCTCCTCCTGCGCCGGAATGATCTTCTCAGGAAAATCGATCACCAGGGTCACCCCGCGCCGTTCCGGTTTGTCCCGCAGGCTCTGGAAGAACCGACGCAGGATTGGGGCGAGCTTCACGAAATCATGGGGCAGCCCGCCCAACCGGAAGTTCGTGTGCTCGACCTGATCGTAGATCTCCAGCCACTCGAAGAACTGCTGCTGCATGGTGGACGAGCCGAAGGTCAGTCCATCACCGATGTCGAAGAACAACAGAAACGACCGTTCAGGGAACAACCGCCGCGCAAGGAACGACTTCAACGTCACGAACTCAACGCGTCCGCCCGCCCGAAGCGGGTGAAGATCGAAGATGTTCCCGTGCAGAACGAAAAGCGTGTAGGCGGCACTGTTCCAACGGCGCGCCAATTCCAGGGCCCAGCCGCGCAATGGAAGCGGACCGTCTTCCGAAGGCTCGTGGACCGCGGCATCAGCCGGTCCGGCGGGCGTCGTCTTCGGTGGGCGTTTGGTCTTGGGGGCACGACGGCTCATTGGGACTGGCTCCTGCGGCGACGACGGGCGGTTTTCGTCGGTGCTTCCTCGAGCACCGGCGGAGGGGCGCTCTCGTAACCCACACGCAGCTCGGTCTGGGGCAGGCCGCCGACGAGATCCTTGAATTCATCCATTTCGGAAAGCCATTTGTTCGTCTGGTCGAGGTGCTCGACGGTGGCGTCGATGCGGGCGCTGAGCGCGGTCGCATTCTTCATCGCGAAGGCCTCCGCGCGGATCAGTTTGATCTGCTGATCGAGGCGCTGTTGCTCCGACACCACCAGGCCGAGGTTGTCACGCGCCTGGTCGACCCGGGCAAGACGTTTGCGAAGAACACTCAACCGGTCCCGGCGCGATTCCAGCAGCCGCTCGCGCACGCCGAGGTTGGCAGATCCCTTCCCTCCGCGCAGGCCCTTGACTTCTTCCTCAATCCGGCCGACCTCCTCCTCCGCCTCCTGCACCAGGGCCGGCACGTCCTCGCGGCGTTCGGTCTCGAGAAACCGCTCCAGGGACTCCTCGATGCTGAGCAACCTGAGAAAAGTCCACATCAACTCGTCGAGCCTCCGGACCCGAAGCTCGTTGCCGTCCACGCCCACGGAGACGGTCTCCGTCCCGGCGGACTCGATGCTGCGGCAAACGTCTGCCAACTCCTCGTAGCGTTGTCGCCTTAACGTGGAAAGCGACGCGAGCAGGGTATCGCGCTTCCGTACGAATTCCTCAAGCCGGGCGCGCGATTCCGCCTCGGTTGCTTTCCGCCTCCGCCGATCCACCCAATGACGGAAGAACGCCAGGTCAGGCAGGTAGATCCACCCCAGCAGGTAGGCCGTGGCGCCGGCAATCAACGCCAGCGGTTGGGCGGCAATGAATCCCGCGCCCAGCGTGAGCGCCCCCAGCCACACATGATGCGGGCTCTTCAGGAACTCGCGACGGTAACCGGGTTGTTGCGCCTCAGCCATGCCAGGGACGGAGTCTATCATCGGCGTCAGGGACGAGCCAACGGTCCACCCGCAGGAAGATCGTCCTCCAACCGCCGCAGCAGTTCCTGCTCGGCCTCGCGAAACCAGGGCCGCCGACGCATCACCTCGGGCGGTTCATCCGGCCGCGGCACCTCCAGCACCTCGATCAAGCGGCCCGGCTTCGACGCCAACCGCAGCACGCGGTCGCCCAGATAGATCGCCTCCTCCACCGAGTGCGTCACCAGGAAGACGGTGCTTTCCTGCTCGCGCCACAACTGCACCAGCAATTCCTGCATCTGCAGGCGAATCTTGGGATCGAGCGCCCCAAAGGGTTCATCCATCAGCAGCACCCGCGGCCGCAGGATAAGCGTGGCCGCGATGGCCACACGCTGCTGCATCCCGCCCGAAAGCTCCGCGGGGTATTTCCTTTCGGCCCCCTCCAGGCCCACCTTCCGGACCCACTCGGCCGCGCGTTCACGCCGTTCCGCCTTCGGAGTGCCCGCCAGCTTCAGACCGAACGCCACGTTGTCGAGAACGGTCAGGTGCGGCAGCAACGAGTATTTCTGGTCCACCATGCCACGATCTGCCCCGGCATTCTCCACTGGCTTCCCGTGCAGCAACACCTCCCCCGAACTCGGCGGAAAATGGGGCCGCAGCCCGCCGAGAATACGGAGGATCGTCGACTTGCCGCAACCCGAGGGACCGACAATCCCAATCATCTCGCCGTGGTCCGGGACATCTTCCACCGTGAAGCTGACGTCCTGGATGGCCACCTTCGCCTCGGGGCCTTCGCCAAACCGCTTTGTCACGTTGCGAAATTCGACCAACGGCGGAGCAGGCGAGGCCGGGGCGGCCGGGGAATCCGGTGCGTTCCCGGCGGTGGAGGACTGGACGGAGGTTTCAGGCATGGCCGGTCAATTTCGGTGGCGATACGGGAACAACAGGCGCCCACCAAGTTTCCAGAGCTGATCGCAGGCAACCGCAATCGCCACGATGACGATGATGACCGCGAAAATCGAGGCGGTGTGCCCGCGTCGTTCGGAAATGGCAATGAGGTAGCCCAGCCCCCGCTCGGCGTTCACGACCTCCGCCAGGATGATCCAGCCCCAACCGACGCCGTATACGCCCCGGAGATGATCCCAGAGATCCGCCTTGGCGACCGGGAACAAAACCTGCCACACCAACTGCCACTGCGATGCCCCCTTGGTCACCGCCACGTCCAGGTAGGCCGGTGGCACGTCGCTGATCGTCTTGATCACCAGCGGCAGCAGGATCACGAAGCAACCGATGAACAGGAAGGCGATCTTCTGCGTTTCACTCAGGCCGAACCAGGCAATCGTCAGCGGAATGAATACCACAATCGGGACGTACGCCCCCGCCAGCGCCAGCGGACGAAAGAACGCCGCCACCGGCCGGAACGTCGCCATGTAGACCCCCAACGGCACGGCAATCACCGCGGCCAGAAAAAAGCCGGCAGTGACCCGGACAAAGGACACCCACACGCTTCGGACCAGTCCCTGTTCAAAATGGAGTTTCGGGAAGGACTGCAGAACCTCCATCGGCCCGGGCAGAATCAGCGGCGCAATCCAGCGATCCTCGATCTTCTCCCCGCGCGTGGCCAGCCACCAGAACCCCAGCACCACTGCGCAAAAGCCCGCCGTCAGAAGCGCGGCCCGACGTGGATCGAGATCGAACCGCACCCGCATCCGGGTGAAATAGCTCACCCCGGTGAGCAGGCCGACGAAGAGCAGGGCGAAGATGACAAATCCAGTCATGGCAGTCTCGGGTGGGGGTCACGGACACCCCCCACTCAGGGGCAGGCAACCTCCTCGATGAACCGGTCGAGCGCCTTGCGGGTGTTGGTAAGAATCCGGCTCGCGATGAACGGCCCGAGGATCAGCCACAACAGCAGCATCCCCCCGAGCGAGGAGTACAGCGGCAGCATCCAGAGTGTGTCGTCCTGCTGAAGACTGAACAGCACGGTGAACAGCAGGCCGAGGAACAGGCAAAGCGCCGGAGGGAAGATGCGGGCAAACAACCCGAGCTTGCGTGCCCCCCCCAGGTCCGCCTCGAGGTTCAACCGCTCCCCCCGCGCCACGAACCGGATTCGACTGGCCCCCAGCAACGGGCTTTGCCGATTGTTGCGCATCCCCGGACCCTCGAACACCGCCGAACCGCCCCCGCGCTCCTTCGTGCGAAACCCGGCCGCCACGAGCACCGCCGCGGCCCGTTCAAGGGCCCGGGTCGGGTCGGTTTGCAGCCGACTGGTGGCGGAGTGGCGGTAGCGATCCATTGAGCAAAGCCCTGCGGGTAGAGCCCGTCGCGACGCCGCCACCCTGGAGTGGACCCGGGTGGCGGCCTTGACGCTACTCCGCCTCCAGCGGGAACACTTTGACTTCCACCCGCCGGTTCTTCCGGTTCTGCTCCGGATCGCTCGGATCGGTCGCGCCGGCCATCGGATTGTCCCAGCCGTTGCCGATCACCTTGAACTTGTTCGGATCGAACTTGTACTTCGCCATGATGGCCTTTCGCACGGCGTCGGCGCGGTCATAGGAAAGCTGTCGCACCAGGTCGCCGGGTACGATGCCCTTGCGGCTGGCATCCGTGTTGCCCTCGATCACGATGTAGGCGTTGCCGAACGAACCGGCCAGCTCGCCGATCTGCTCGAGCACCTTCGGGATCTCGGCATCGTATTCCGCATTCAGCACGGTCTGGTTCGGTTCAAAGTGCACGTAGACCGCCTTGGTCAGGATCTCGCCGGTCTCGGCCTCGGCGGACTTGAACATCAGCCCGGGACGGAACGTCGGTTGCGACAGGTCCCGCACATCCCGGTATTCCTCGGACATCTTGGCCAGCACGTTCGCCGCCTTCACCTTGGCCGCAGGCACCGGGGCGGCGATGGCGCCCAGCGAGCGATAAATCGTCGAGGCCCGGTTCCAGACGATCTCGAAATTCGACGGGCTCATCGGGTCGAGGAAGAAGCTCTCGTTCTCGCGGTAGTTCGTCAGATGCGCGTCGCCCTCGGCCACCCCCCCGTCGCCGCCGATCATCGCCTCGCAATCCTCCACCGGCAGTTGGTAGGCTGCCGCCATGAGTTTGGCGGCCTCCTTCGGCTCCGTGCGCACCATGTCCATGCCCTCGAAGATGCCCCGGACGAGGTTCGAGACGATCTCGGGGTGGTCCCGAAAGAAGTCGTTCCGCACGGCCCAGACGTCCGCGATGAGATGGTTTGCACTGTCGGTGCTGACGATCAACCGGGTGTTCGGCACGCCCTCGGACACGGTGTAGATGTCCGGCGCCCAGCCCACGAAGGCATCAAACGACTCATCCTGCACGAAAATCTTGGCCGCCGCCGGGGCGTCGGCCGCCCAGCGGAAATCCACTTCTGCCGGATCAATGCCGGCATCGATCAGCAGCGACATGATCAGGTAATGGCTGGGGGAATTCTGCGCGAGGACCACCTTCCGGCGCTTGCCGCCCTGCTGACGGAAATCGTTCATCGTGCGGATTCCACCGCGCGCCACAATGCCGTCCCCGCCGTCCGACCAGTCAATCTGCTGACAGACCACCGGCACAGTCCGCGAGTCCCGGGCCAACTCCGGAGCGAACAAGGCGATCATGTCCAGCGTGCCCCAGAGGACATGGCTGTGTCCGGAGGCAAACAGATCGCGCGCCTTGACGGGATCATCCACCAGCGAGAGCTGCACGTAGAAGCCGTACTTGCGGGCGAAGACGCTGGCGTCATTCGCGGCCATCCCCTGGTTCGCCGCGATGATCGGCGCCCAACCGGGCCACACATTGATGGGGAACTGCACCACCGGTTTGCCGTCCTTCATCTCCGTGTCGTAATCACTCACCCCGCTGACGGGCGGAATGGCGGAGCCGTCGACGAGGGACACCGCGGCATCCCCGGCCAGGAGCTTGCCGGTGACGTCCTCGCCGCCGCCGGACGAGGCCACGGGCGCCGCGGCCTGTTGCTGCTGTTGCTGTTGTTGTTGGCGGAGGGCCTGTTGCACCTCCTGGGGGTTGATCGACGGCGTGGCGGGCTTCGCCTGGGGGGCGATCTTGTCCCACCAGCGGTAGGCGCCGAATCCCACAATGCCCAGAATCAGAATGGTCAGTACGATTTTCCCTCGTGCAGTCATGATCTTCGTCTCAATTCAGGTTGACGGATTGCTTCCGGGGAACGCCGGCCGGGTCACTCGGCAATCTTCTGGCGTTCCTTCTTTTCAGTGGCGGGCTCCGCCGGGGCGGTTTCCGCCTGCACCTTGCCAAGCTTCTTCTTGTACTCGTCGAACAGGAGCTTGCCGCGGGCCTGCCGCATTTCCTGCTGACGCTGGATGCCCGATCCCATCTCCTTCGCCAGATCCATGGTCGCCCGCATCTGGCCTTCCCCGCGGGCCGCGGACTGGCGGAGTTGGTCCATCGACTGGCTCAACTCACCGCCCATCATGCCCTGGAGTTCGGTGATCGACGACTTCATCACGCCGGCCAGCGTTTCCAAGGAACGGCTCACCGCCACCCGCGCCTTGGTGGACTCGAATTCGCGTTGAAACCGCTGAATCTCCCGCAGGCTCTGCGCAATGATCTGGGTGTTCTGCTGGTAGAGTTCCTCGAGGTTCTTGTGCTGGGCGATGTTCTCGTTCAGCTCGGCCTCCAGATCGGCCAGTTGTTCGGCGTAATGCGCGCCGTTGGCCTCGTCGTTCGCCGCAATGGCCGCCTGGAGCAACCCCTCCGATTCGTTCTTTTGGCGCTCCTGCCGTTTGATCTGGTCGGCCAGCATCGCTATCTGCCCGGCCAGTTGGCCGTTGGCGTAATGCGCCTTGTCGGCCTTGGCCTTGGCGTCACGAATGCCGCGTTCGACCACGGCCTGGTTGATGGCGTCGGTTTCCGTGGCTTTCTCGGCCATCAGGCCGAGCCAGATGAAGAGGCGTTTGATTGCGCGAAACATGGTGCGTCCTGTCGTTGAATGCTGTGGCGATTGGAGAACGCTTACTCCACGTCCTCAAGCAGAATCTTCCGTTCCACGATGTAGCCGAGTTGCGCGTTGAGTTCCGCCTCGTCCGCCGCCCCCACCACCGTGGCCCCCAGATCACGAACCGGTTTGAACACCTCCGCCGACACGTCGAACGCCACGAAGTGGACGGCCAGACTGGTCTCCGCCCGACGGGCCTGTTGCTGGAGCCGCTCCAGAACCGCCTCGGGTTTCGGTCCGGCGGTGTTCATGCCATCCGTGATCACAAGAATGTGCTTGTGCGGGAGCGTCGAGCGCATCAGATCGCGCGCCGCCCGGTCCATCGAGTCGCCCAGCGGAGTGGCCCCATTGGGCTGCTTGAAAGCGTCGGCCCACTGCTCGAAGGCCGCCGCCCGGAACGGACCATACGGGACCGCGGTCTGCGCCCGGCCGTTCTCAAAGACCACGAGCGAAGCCTCGATCTTTCGTGGCACCGGTCCCCCGGCACTCTCCGCCGCCGCCAACCGGTTGACGATCTGCTTCAAGGCGCGCACCCCGATGACGTACTTGGGCGCCGGTTTGCCGGCGGCGTCCTGCACGCTGTCGCGCATGCTGCCCGAAGTATCGAACACGATGGCCACCGCAGCCCCCTGCCCGGACACCTCCTGGGCTAGGACCGACAGACCGGGAGAAAGGGCGACGGCGAGGATGAGCGAAAACCGGGTGCGGCGGGACGGGCGTTTCATTGGGCGGTCTTGTTGTTGTCCTGTGATGCTTGCCGATCAACTTCCGTATGTCAAACCGGGCCCGGCAATCCTGGACGTTCGGGCCTGCCATGACGGCGCCGACAGCATAAGGTGCTCCCTTCCATCGGCTCATCTATAATTGCCCAGGGCCATTATAAGCTGACGTCTGCACTCGGCACCGGGGAATCGTTCCGGTAGCGCACAAAGGACGGACCCCTGCGCGGGCAGGCAGTGCGGGTCGGGTCCGGGCGACTCGCTGCGCTTGCGCCGTCCCCTCAATCCGGCAGCCGCAGACGTCGGTTCGCGCGCCTGGGTTCCGTCTCGAATGGACAGGCGCCGGATGACCTTGACAGACGGCCACCGATTGTCTGGGAGCGCGCATATCGCCCCCGTTTACACGGCTCACAACCTGGCTTGGAGAAGGTCCGAACGGAGCATCACCAAGTTCGGAAATCCTCGTTCAGTCAGTTCGTGGGCCATGCTGCCTTCATGCGTCCCCCCGACACGACGCTTGAGCCCGGCTCGCAGAGATGAGTCGGCGGGCCTCAGTTTCGGGCAACCGTGGTGTTTTCCGCCATCCAGCGTACGTCCACCCAGGAGTCCTCTGCCGGCACATTCAACTGGAGGTTGACGCCGTAACGCAGCGGGGCGTTGGCAATCTTGGAGCCGGTCCATTTCTTGATCTCGGCGTGGCCATCGGCAAAGGCGAAACCACACGCTCCGTTATGGTAATTCGCCGGGAAGTCGATGATCTGGGCCGTTCCGGCATCCCAGGCCCCGGTGCACGCGTTGGCAAACGCCGCGTCGTTGATACTGTCGGGATGCTCGTCCACAAACACATGGGTCTGGGTCGGTCTCGCGATGCTCGATTCCTTGGAGTAGACCCTCCATTTCGTCTGAGCCCGGTTGTTGGCCTTGTCGAGCCACTCGCCATATCCGAAAACCTGGCTCATCGAGTTGCTGCGGATCCGGGGAACGCGCTCGCCCGATGCAATCGTCACCATCGCCCGGTCCGCAGGGCACTTGAAGATCTCCTGGGCGGCGCCGACGTAGCTCCACATGGGACTGTTCGTCAGGTAGCGGAGGTCGGCAGAATCCTCCGTCCACCCCAGGTTTCCCTGAATCCAGTTGGCCCGGTTGGGCATGCCGTTCAGGCACGTCAGCAAGACATCATTCCAATCGCCGGCGTACATGATGAAACCCATCCCCAGTTGCTTGAGGTTGTTCATGCACAGAATGCCCTGCGCCTTCGATTTTGCCTTCGACAGCGCGGGCAGCAACATGCCCGCCAGGATCGCGATGATCGCGATCACGACGAGCAGTTCGATCAACGTGAACCCGCGGGAGGGACGGATGTTTTTCATATCGGGCTGGCAGTCTGGAAAGGTGTTGCTTTGGTTCGGCATGTAACCTGCCCCCATTGCCAGCCGGGGTCAAACACGAAACCGAAAGCAGGCGACCCACCCATGATTCGGCCGTTCCATCATTCCAGAGCGACGATCCGCCCCCGGATACCATCACACCTCCCAGACGATTCATCCGCAACCAGCAAATCCCCGTGGCAGGAGACACCAGTCCGCGCCCGTCCACCGGTTGCGCACGGTTCACGCGCCCCCAGCCCGGTTGCTGCCCGGTTGCCCCCTCCGTCTCGGGAACCCAAACGGGAAAGCCCCGCCGGAGCGGGGCTTCCTGATGAGTTGTTGGTTGGCCCGCCGACAGGCCGCTCAACCGGGATTCTTGCTGGATTCCGCCTCTGCTGCAGGAGCGGCGGAAACGTCGCCCGTCGTCTCGGAATCAGCGGCATCCGCCGCGCCCGCCGGCACCGGCGCGTCCTGCACCGCTTCCTGGGAGTCAGCGGCGGCGCTCACGGTCGGAGCGGCCTTGGCGGCCTTGGCGGCAGGTTTCTCCGATTTCGGGGCGGACGGGGTGTATCCCTCATCAACCCACTCCAGGATGGCCATTGCGGCGGCATCTCCGGGGCGCTGTCCCATCCGGATAATCCGGGTATACCCACCCGGACGGTCCTTGTGCAGGGGAGCCAGTTCGTTGAACAGAATACGGACTGCGTCCTCCTGGTGCAACCGGGAGGCGGCCAACCGGCGGTGGTGCAGGGTGCCCCTCTTCCCCAGGGTAAGCATCTTCTCGGCGACCGGCCTGGCGGCCTTGGCCTTGGCCAGGGTGGTGGTCACCCGACGATGCACGATGAGGCTGCACACTAGGTTCGCCAGCATGGCGTTCCGATGATCGCCTTTCCGGCCCAGTTTCGCGTTGCGCTTGCGATGACGCATATCTCGATCCTGTCAGTAACTAAAGCTTGTTGGCGGTCTCCTTCGGCGTGTCTAGCAGCGAGGGATCGAGCTTCTGGCCCAGGCCAAGGCCCAGGGTTTGCAGCTTCTCCTTGATCTCGTTGAGCGACTTCTTGCCGAAGTTGCGGTACTTGAGCATCTCCTGCTCGGTCTTCATCGCCAGCTGTCCCACCGTGGTGATGTTGGCGTTGTTCAAGCAGTTGGCGGCGCGAACGCTGAGTTCGATCTCGTTCACGCTCATGTTGAGGAGCTTCTTCATCTTGCTGCGCTCCTCATCCTGCGCATCGGACTCCGACTCGAACTCAATGGCGTTCTTGTCGTAGCCGACAAAGACATCCAGGTGCTTCTGCAGGATCGCAGAGGCCTGGGTGAGCGCATCCTCGGGAGTGATGCGTCCGTCCGTCCAGATCTCCACGATCAGACGGTCGTAATCGGTCTTCTGACCGACGCGCGCGTCCTCAACCGAATACCGCACGCGGGTGACCGGCGAGAACAGTGAGTCGATCGCGATCACGCCGATTGGCTGATCGGTCTTCTTGTTCTCGTCGCCGGGGCAGAAGCCGCGCCCGACCTTGACCTCGAACTCCAACTCGAGCTTCCGCTTCTTATCCAGGGTGCAAATGAGCTGGTCGGGATTCACCACTTCCAGCCCCTGACAGAGCTCAATGTCGCCCGCCGTGACCGGACCATCCTTGTTGACGCTCAGCAGGAGGCGGGGGAACTCGCGCATATTGTCCCCGGCCTTGAAACGCACCTGTTTTAGATTGAGGACAATGTCGGTGACATCCTCCACCACGCCTTCCACGGTGGTGAACTCGTGCATCGCTCCCTCGATCTTCACCGAGGTGATTGCCGCGCCCTCGAGCGACGAGAGCAAGACCCGGCGCAGCGAATTGCCGATGGTGTGGCCAAACCCCGTTTCAAAGGGCTCGGCGGTGAACTTGGCGTAGGTTGCCGTGACGGTGGCCTCTTCAGGCGTCAACCGCTTCGGCATTTCGAACCTTCCTAGACGTACTGGCATATGACGTAAGACGACAATTTTAACCTGGTCACCCCGCGTTTCCCGCCCGCGGACGACCCATATAATTGCCGGTCCCGCGACGCGCGGGACACTTATGACTGGCTAGCGGGAATAAAACTCAACGACGGCCTGTTCATTGCCGACCGGCTGCATCTCCTCGCGGGCGGGAACGCGCATCATCACACCCTTGAACATCTCCCGATCCAAGGCGAGCCATTCGGGCACCACCCGGCTGGTGGACATTTCCAGGCTGCGCGTGGCCATCTGCCGGGACACGCTTGTGTTCCGCACTTCGACCACATCGTTCACGCGAACCTCATAAGAGGCCACGGCGACCTTGCGCCCGTTGACGTGCACGTGCCCATGCCCAACCATCTGGCGGGCCGCGGCACGGCTGGGAGCGAATCCGAGCTGGTAAACCACATTGTCAAGCCGGCTTTCCAGCGCTTGCAGCATCAGCTCGCCCGTCACTCCACGACGGCGGATCGCCGTCTCATAGACCCGGCGGAACTGCTTCTCCTGGAGCCCATAGTAATAGCGCAGTTTCTGCTTCTCCATGAGTCCAAGGGCGTAGTCGCTGATCTTGCGACGCATCCTCGGACCATGCACCCCGGGCGGGTAATTGCGGCGTTCCAGATACTTCGAGTTGCCGAAAATCGGCACACCGAAGCGACGGCTAATGCGGACTCTTGGGCCTGTGTAACGCGCCATATTCTGCGTTCGTTCCGTGTGAAAAGTTGTTAGACCCGCCGCTTCTTGCGAGGGCGGCAGCCATTATGCGGTACCGGGGTGACGTCCTTGATGACGGTGATTTCCAACCCGATGGCCTGGAGGGCGCGAATCGCGGATTCACGTCCGGAGCCGGGGCCCTTGACCTGCACCTCGACCTCCCGCATCCCATGGGACATCGCCTGACGCGCCGCATCCTGCGCCACCTGCTGGGCGGCGAAGGCCGTGCTCTTGCGCGACCCGCGAAAACCAATCCGGCCGGCAGTGGACCAGGCAATCAGGTTCCCCTGCATGTCAGTAATCGCCACCGTGGTGTTGTTGAAGGTGGCCAGGATGTGCGCCACCCCACTGGCGATGTTCTTCGCCTTCTTGGCCTTGATGATCTTCTTGCCACTGAGATCGTCCGCCAGCAACTCGGCCGCGGTCGGCGCGGACGCCGCTTCGGGAGCGACCGCCGCCGCTGCAGCGGGCTGTTTGGCATCCTTGCCCTTGCCGCCCTCGGCCTTCTTCCGCGGGGCCGGCTTCTCGGCCGGCTTGGCGGCAGTCTTCGTTTCCCCGGCGGCGGAGGCGCCAGCGGCGGCGGGGGGGCTCGCGGGAGTCTCGCCCGCAGGCTTCACGGTCTCGGCCGGAGCGGGCGGGGTCTGGTCTTTGGTTTCTTCAGCCATGGCGATGAGAACTGCTGGTAAGCTGCGGACTAGTGGATGCCGGTCTTGGCGTTCGGATTGCGCACGACGCCCACGGTCTTGCGGGGACCTTTACGCGTGCGGGCATTGGTCTGCGTTCGCTGACCGCGCACCGGCAGACTGCGCATGTGACGCAACCCGCGGTAGCATCGGATGCCCTGAAGGCGCTTCAGGTTCATGCCCACCTCGCGACGAAGGTCACCTTCCACCAGGTATCCCCCCTCCTGGAGGGCATGCACCACCCGGGAAAGTTCTTCCTCGGTCAGGTCCTTTGCCCGTTTGGAGGGATCGACGGCGGCCCGCTCGACAACCTCGGAGGCCAGCGTGGGACCCAGACCATAGATATAGCGCAGCGAGATGCCGATTCGCTTCTCGCCGGGAATGTCAACACCAAGAATGCGTGCCATAACTCAAGAATGCTTCAGCCCTGCCGCTGCTTGTGCCGCGGATTGGTGCAGATCACCCGGATCACACCCTTCCGCCGGATCACCCGACAGTGCTCGCAAAGTCTTTTTACTGACGGTCGTACTTTCATCGTTCAAATCACTTCTGCTCCGGAACCACCAAGCCCTGACTCGGATCCGAGACAGGAACTTCCACCCACACGCGATCTCCGGTCCGGAATTCCGGAAGTCGCTGCCAATCGCGCAGTCTCGCTCGCGCATGCAGGCGATGGCCATTTACCAATTGCACCAGCCAAACCCGACCCCGGGCCTCGCACACAACGGCATCGGTCAACACAAAACCTCGTCGAGGCATGTCAGGATCTCCGGTGCGCCCCCGGTGACCAAAACCGTGTGCTCAAAATGGGCCGATGGCAAACCATCTTCGGTCACCACCGTCCAATTGTCCGACAACACCCGGACTCCGGCGAGCCCCGCATTCACCATCGGCTCGATTGCCAACGTCATGCCGGCCTTGAGCCGCGGTGACCGTTTGCCGTCGATGTAATTTGGCACCTGCGGTTCCTCGTGCATCGATCGGCCCACCCCGTGGCCCACAAATTCCCGGACGACACTGTAGCCGGCGCGTTCGACGTACTTCTGGACCGCACGGGAGATGTCCGCAACCCGATTACCGGGTACGGCCTGACCGATCGCCTCGTGCAGCGACTGCTCGGTGACATCCATCAACCGCTGCTGCTCCGGCGAGCATCCGCCGACACACACTGTGCGCGCATTGTCGCCGATAAAGCCCCGGAAGTGCACACCCACATCCAGGCTTACCAGGTCGCCAAACTGCAACCGACGCTCCGACGCGATCCCGTGCACCACCTCTTCGTTGACGGAGATGCACAGGTGACAGGGGTACTTTCGATAGCCGAGGAAGGCACTCCGACCGCCGTGATGCGCAATGCGTCCGGCTCCGAAGGCGTCGAGCTCAGCTGTCGTTATCCCCGGCCTCACCTGCCGGGCCACTTCATCAAGAACGCGGGCGGCCACACGACCTGCTCGTCGCATGCCATCCTGCTCCTGCTCGTTCTTGATGATGATCATGAAAGCACCCCGAACCTGCTTCGCGATGTAAAAGAACCCACTGCAAACTCAAAGGACTGGCAGCGACCAATGCCACCGTCCGGCGTCCAATGACGCTAGAACCGACCCCGTATCCGCCCCTTCTTCAGGAACCCGTCATAGTGGCGCATCAAGAGGTGCGACTCCATCTGCCGGGTGGTGTCCAGCACCACACCCACACAAATCAGCATGCTGGTACCTCCGAAGAACTGACCCACCTCGAACGGGACCCCCGCCATTTGGAACATCAACGTCGGTATGATGGCGATGATCACGAGGAAGATCGCGCCTGCCAGAGTGATCCGGCTCATGGCTCGATGCAAGAAATCACTGGTGGCCTGGCCCGGCCGGACACCGGGGATGTAACCGCCGTACTTCTTGAGGTCATCCGCGATCTGAATCTCATTGAACTGGGTGGCAACCCAGAAATATGAGAAGAACAAAATCATCAGGCCCTCGACGGTCAGGTAGGTGGCCGTTCCGTGCTGTAGTGCGGCGGCGGCCGTCTGCAGCACCTTTGACAGACCACTCATGCTGCCGGCCGTAATGCTCGCCAGGACACCCAGTATCTTCCCCGGGAACATCAGGATCGCCTGGGCAAAGATGATGGGCATGACGCCCGCGTAGTTCACGCGCAACGGCATGAACGAAGTCCCGCCCGAGTAGACCTTCCGACCGACCGCACGCTGGGCGTATTGCACGGGGATCTTCCGTTGCGCCTGCGTCACGGCGATGATGGCGGCGACGACCGCCACCAGCAACAGCAGCAGGGCAATGAAATGGAACAGATTGAAGTTGGCTTCAGCTCCGCGCGGCGGGAAGAACATCATCCAAGCCGACACCGCCGCCTGAGGCAGACGGGAGATGATGCCGATTGTAATCACCAGGGAGACGCCGTTTCCGATGCCGCGATCGGTGATCTGCTCACCCAGCCACATCAGAAGCATGGTACCCGTGGTCAGGACGAGAACCGTTTGAATCCGATACCACCAGGCATTTTCCAGGAGCACCAGATTTCCATTGAAGCCCTCCCCGAACAGCTTCTGGGGATTCTCCCAGCCCAGGGCCATGACGAAACCCTGGCCAAGACAAAGCAGCACGGTCAGATAGCGCCCGTATTGCACGATCTTGGTGCGTCCGCCTTCCTCCCGCATCAGCTTGCTCAGCTGTGGCACCACGGCACCCAGGAGCTGGATGATGATCGTCGCGCTGATGTAGGGCATGATGCCCAGGGATCCGATGGCGCATTTTTCCAGGGCGCCACCGGTAAACATGCTGTACATCCCCAGCAATCCGCCGGTCCGGTTCGCGTTGTTCTGAAAGAACTCCGAGAGCAACGCCCCGTCCAGACCCGGAATGGGGATGAGTGCAACGACGCGGCAAACCGCCAGAATGAGGATGGTAAAGACGATCCTCGACTTGAGCTCCGGGATCTTGAAGCAGTTGGCGAAGGTGTTGAGGATCGATTTCAGCATACCCGGTCCCTCGCCCTTACCCTGCCTGCTTCGTGCCCGTCACTTCGCACACCCCGCCGGCCTGCTCGATCTTGGCCCGCGCGGCGCTGCTGAAACTCCGAACCTTCACGGTGAGCTTCCGCGTGAGATCTCCTGTACCGAGAATCTTGATCCCGTCACCGGGGCCGTTGGCGAGGCCCGCCTGCCGCAACGTCGCCTCGGTGATTTCGGCACCGTCCTCGAAGCGGTTCAGCGCGCCGACGTTCACCGCAATCAGGTTGATGGCGTGACGTGCGTTATTGAACCCGCGCTTGGGGAGGCGCCGGATCAAGGGCATCTGACCGCCTTCGAAGCCCACCCGGAGGGATCCACCGGATCGGGCGCGCTGACCCTTGTGACCCCGGGTACTGGTTTTGCCGTGGCCGCTGCCGGGGCCCTGACCCAGGCGCTTCCGCCGGTGCTTCGCCCCGGGACGGGGTTTCAAATCGTGCAATCGCATAATCTAGACCTCTGCTGCGGCCGCCGGGCCTGCCGGCGACTCGGTTTTGCGCTCCGGCGCAGATACCGGCAGACCTCGCAAGGTGAAGATCTCCTCACGCAGCCGGAGCTGGTTCAAGGCGGCAAGGGTTGCCTTCGCAACGTTGGCCGGGTTCTTGGACCCGAGTGACTTGCTCAGGACGTCGCGGAGTCCGGCCAGTTCCAGCACGGCCCGCACCGTCTTTCCAGCAATCACACCCGTTCCTGGCGAAGCGGGACGCAACAGCACCTGAGCGCCGTCAAAATGGACCAGCACCTCGTGAGGGATGGTGGAGTCACGCAGCGCGACCTTCCGCATGCTGCTGCGGGCATTCTCCGTTCCCTTCCGGATCGCCTCGGAAACTTCCCGAGCCTTGCCGAGGCCGAGCCCGACATTGCCTTTGCGGTCACCCGCAGCAACCAAGGCACTGAAGCTGAACCGTCGGCCACCCTTGACCACCTTGGCGGAGCGATTGATGAAGATCACCTTCTCCTGAATGTCGTCCACCGGACCGCCATCCTCTCCATCGCGGCTGCGTTGCTGCCGTCCCCGACGACCACCGCGCATTCCCGGACCGCCCGGGCCACCGCGTCCCGGCCCCCCACGCCCCGGGCCACCGCCGCGGCCGGAGCCGCCCCGCCACGGACCGCCTCCGCCACCTCCGGCACCACCGCCGAATGGCGGGGTTGCCGCTGTGCCCGATGCTTCGCCGCGCTGGGCTGACGGCGGGACAGATTCTGTTTGAGCCGAATTTGGTTGCTGCATGATTGCGTCAGAATTGCAGACCGGCTTCACGGGCGGCATCGGCAAGCGCCTTCACCTTGCCGTGGTACCGCGCCCCGCTCCGGTCGAACACCACCGTGTTGATCCCTTTTTCCTGCGCCGCGCCCGCCGCCGCCTTGCCGATCCGGGTCGCACTCTCCACGTTCGCGGCCAGCGGGGCCCCGTCTCCCCCCGCTCCCTTGGACCGCGTACTGACCTGGGCCAGTGTGGCCCCGATCCGGTCGTCAATGAACTGGACGTAAATGTGCTGTCCGGTGAAGCGAACGCTCATGCGCGGACGCTCGGCCGTGCCCTGCAGCTTCTTGCGGGTCCGGCGCCGACGCCGCCCCAGCAGTTTGCGTTTCTGATCAATTCTCATCGTATCCTCACCGGAAGGAAAACCCGGGACATCTATTGAACCTTCTTGCCCTCCTTGCGAACGACGCGTTCGTCGGAGTAGCGCACCCCCTTGCCCTTGTAAGGCTCCGGCGGGTAGTAGCTGCGCAGCTCAGCGGCCACCTGTCCGACGGCCTGTTTGTCGGGTCCTTCCACCACGAGCTTGGTGTTCTCCTCGACCTTGACGCTGACGCCGGCGGGCACCAGGTAATTGATCTGGTGCGAGTAGCCAAGGTTCATCGTGACCTCCTGGCCCTGCACGGCTGCTTTAAAGCCGACACCGTGAATCTCCAACCGCTTGACGTAACCCTCACCGACACCGTGGACCATGTTGTTCACGATGGCCCGGGCCAGCCCATGCAGGGCCTTGACCTCGGCGGTGTCCGCCTCGCGCGTCACCAGAATCCGACCGTCCTCGAGGCGGGCCTGTATCGACTTGGGCAGATCAAACTGCAATTTGCCTTTCGGTCCCTCGACGTGAACCGTACCTGCCTTCACGTCGGCCTTGACCTTGGCCGGCAGCGGAATGGGAAGTTTGCCAATGCGGGACATAACAGCAGTGCTCTTCTACCAGACGTAACACAGAACCTCGCCACCAATCTGCGCTTTGCGGGCCGCCCGACCGGTCATCACCCCGCGCGAGGTGGAGATGATCGGCACACCCAGTCCGCCCAATACGTTCGGCACCTCGTCGGCTCCGACGTAATTGCGCAAGCCCGGCTTGCTCACTCGCCGCAGCCCGGTGATCGCAGCGCGTCGCCCGGAGTACTTCAGCTTCAGCTGCAGGGTCCGCTTCTTCTCACCCTCAGTCTGGCAGTCATCCAAGTAACCCTCGGCCACGAGGACGCGGGCAATGCTCTCCTTGAGCTTTGAGTGGGGCATGACCACCGCCGGATGCAACGCTCGCGCGGCGTTCCGGATACGGGTCAGCATGTCAGCAATGGGATCGGTCATGGGGCGAGTCGGTTACCAACTGGACTTGGTGACGCCGGGAATCATGCCGGAAAGGGCCATCTCACGGAAGGTGAGTCGGCTGACCTGGAACTTGCGTAGATAGGCCCGTTTGCGGCCACTGACCTTGCAGCGATTGACCAACCGCACGGGACTGGCATCGCGCGGGAGCTTGGCAAGGCCCGCGTAGTCATGGGAGGCCTTCATCGCCGCCCGCAGGGCGGCGTATTTCGCCACCGTCTTCCGGCGGCGTTTGTCGCGTTCAATCCAACCCTTCTTAGACATGGCTTACTTCGTTTCGGCAAATGGCATGCCCATCAGCTTCAGCAGTTCGTGGGCCTCATCGTTCGTGCGGGCGGTGGTGACAATCGTCACATCCATGCCCTGGTGTCGCTTGATCTTATCCAGATCAATCTCGGGGAAGATGGTCTGATCCTCGACACCAAATGTGTAGTTGCCCCGGCCATCAAAACCCCGCGGACTCAGACCGCGAAAGTCACGGATGCGCGGAAGCGCGGCGGCGATCAGACGATCCAGAAACTCGAACATGACGGCGCGTCGCAGCGTCACATGACAACCGATGTTCTGGCCCTGTCGGATCTTGAAATTCGACACGCTCTTCCGGGCCTTGTCGATGACGGGCTTGCGTCCCGTGACCGTACCCAGGTCGCGCATGGCATCCTCCAGCGCAGTCTTCTCGAGCGTGGCCGGCACACCCATGTGAATGACGATCTTCTCGAGCTTGGGCACCTGATGGGCGTTGGCGTAGCCCCGCTTGTCGGTCAGTGCCGGCCGGACCTCTTCGTCGTATTTTTGCTGCAACCTCGGTTTCATTGCGGACATTAGCTGACGGCGGCGGCGGTGGTGGCACGCTTGCTGGCGCGAGCATCGTAATTCTCGGCCTTCATGACGTTCGAGACGTGGATGCTGCCCTCGCGCTCGATGATGGCACCTTGCGGATACTGCTGGCTTTTGCGCATGTGCTTCTTGAGCATCTTGGCGCCCTCGACGACCACCCGGTCCTTCTTGGTCAGGACCTGAATGATCTTGCCGCGCTTGCCCTTTTCGGTGCCGGCAATGATGACCACTTCGTCACCGCGTTTGACGTGAAACCGTTTCATGGCGTCAGATGACTTCCGGGGCCAGGGAGATGATCTTCATGAACTTCTTTTCGCGCAACTCGCGGGCCACCGGGCCGAAGATGCGCGTTCCCTTTGGGTTGCGATCCTTGTCGATGATGACAATCGCATTGCTGTCAAACCGCAAATAGGATCCGTCGGGGCGGGCGATGGCCTTGCGCGTGCGCACCACCACGGCATCCACCACATCCCCCTTCTTCACCGCCCCGTCCGGAGCGGCTTCCTTGATGTGCGCCTTGATGACGTCGCCCACGAAGGCGTACCGCTGGTTGCCTCCAAGCACACCGATGGTTGCGGCCCTCTTGGCGCCGGAGTTGTCGGCCACGTCGAGAATTGAACGAACTTGCAGCATAGATCAGGTCCCCTATTCGCCCGCGGTTTCCGGTGTCGCCGAGCGCCCCGCCAACACCTCCACCAGGCGCCAGCACTTCATCTTGGAGAGCGGTCGGCATTCCACGATGCGGACCCAGTCACCCACCTTCGCGAGGCCCTGTTCGTCATGCGCATGAAACTTGCGGAAGCGCCGGACCACCTTGTGGTACTGCGGATGCTGGACACGGCGCTCCACCCTGACAACGATGGTCTTCGCCATCTTGTCGGACACCACCTGACCGGTGCGTTCCTTGCGCTGGGGACTATGTTGCTGAGTCTCGGACATGGTGCAAATAGAGGACTATTGGGGCGACTGCGGTTTCACGGCGTCCTGGCGGGCCTTTTCCAGGCGCATCTGAGTGAGCCGTGTTTCCACGCGGGCGACGTCGTGCCGCAGCGTACGAAGCCGGGAGGTCTTCTCCAGCTGGCTGCTGGCCTTCTGCAGCTTGAGCGTGAACAGTTCATGCCGGAGATCGCGCCCCAAGGCGCCCAGCTCCTCCGCCGTCTTTTCCTTTAGTTCCGCAAATTTCATGATCTCTTCCCCTGCTCAAGCGTGCTGATGGCGGGTCACAAAACGGGTGCGAATGGACAGCTTGTTTGCCGCCAGCCGCAGTGACTGCCGCGCGACGTCCTCGGAAACCCCGTCCACCTCAAAGAGCATCGTGGCCGGACGCACCACTGCGACCCAGCGGTCCACGGCGCCCTTCCCGCTGCCCATTCGGACTTCGAGGGGCTTCTTGCTCACCGGCTTGTCAGGGAACACACGAATCCACATCTTGCCGCGCCGCTTCATGTTACGGGTGATGGCAACACGGGCCGCCTCAATCTGACGGCCGGGCAACCAGCAACGCTCAAGCGCCTGGAGGCCGTATTCCCCGTAGGACACCGCGTTCCCGCGTTGCGCCGTTCCGGCGCGGTTGCCGCGCTGCTGCTTGCGATACTTAACTCTGGAAGGAACTAGTGCCATGGCTATCCACCTTTCTCACGCCCATCAACCGAACGTCGTCGTCGTCTCGACCGCGGGTTCGGCCTTCTCCATCTCCATCTCCCCCGTGCAAACCCAGCACTTGACCCCCAGGGTCCCGTAAAGCGTCTTCGCCTCGGCAAAGCCATAGTCAATCCGGGCCCTCAAGGTGTGCAGGGGAACCCGCCCTTGGTGATAGGACTCGGTTCGCGCCAATTCGGCCCCGCCCAGACGTCCCGAACAACGGATGCGAATGCCCGCGGCCCCCGCATCCATCGCCAGTTGCACCGAACGCTTCATGGCGCGACGGAAGGAAACGCGTCGCTCCAACTGCAGCGCGACGTTTTCCGCAATCAGGTAGGCATCGATCTCCGGCCGCTTCACCTCGACGATGTCGACGTAGACCTCCTTCCCCGTCATACGGGAGAGTTCCTCCTTCAGCTTGTCGATCTCGGCACCTTTTCGGCCGATCACGACGCCGGGCCGGGCGGTATGCAGGGTCACCCGACACCGACTGGCGGCGCGCTCGATCTGGACCCGTGGCACGGAGGCGCCTTCGAGCTTCCTGCGAAGGGCCTGCCGGATGTTGTAGTCCTCGATGAGCAGCGAGCCGAACTCGCGCTTGTTCGAGTACCAGCGGGAACGCCAATCCCGCGTCACCGCGATCCGGAAACCAACTGGATGTGTCTTCTGACCCATGGGTGCTTATTCGTCGGAGAGAACGATGCGGATGTGACAACTGCGCTTGAGAATCGGACCGGCCGAGCCGCGCGCCCGGGGGCTGAACCGCTTCAGGGTCTGCCCGGGACCCACGGTGGCCTCCTTGACCCGCAACGCCTCGGGTTTGAGGTCGTTGTTGTTCTCGGCGTTGGCGATGGCCGATTTCAGGGTCTTGGCAACCAGGCGCGCCGACTTGCGCGGAACAAAGGAGAGCGACGCCAGCGCCTGTTCCGCAGGCAACCCCTGGATCTGACGCGTCACCTCCCGCACCTTTTGCGGGGACATGCGCGCGTTTCGGGTGATCGATCGAACTTCCATGCGCTCCTCTACTTGGCTTCGGCTTTGGCCGTGTGAGAACCGTGTTTGCGGAAGAGCCGGGTCGGGGAGAACTCGCCTAGGCGGTGACCGACCATGTTCTCAGTGACAAACACAGGATTGAAAACTTTGCCGTTGTGCACGTTGAAGGTCAGGCCGACGAACTCCGGAGTAATCACGGAGCGGCGGGACCAAGTCTTGATGGGCACCTTGGACCGCGTCTCACGGGCCTTGAGCGCCTTCTTCATCACGTGCTCGTCCACAAAGGGACCCTTTTTGATCGAACGCCCCATAGCTGGTCTTCTACTTCAGTTTCATCGGACGGCCGTCGCGGCGAACCACAATGAATCGGTTCGACGCCTTCCGGCGACTGCGGGTTCGGTAGCCTTTGGCCAGCAGGCCCCACGGGGAGGTCAACTGTTGCCGCCCGCCGCCACCCTTGGACTTGCCCTGACCACCCCCGTTCGGATGGTCTACGGGATTCCGCGCCACACCGCGGGTGATCGGGCGGCGCCCCAAGTGCCGTGAGCGCCCGGCCTTCCCCAGCACCACGTTTTCATGATCCAGGTTACCCACCTGCCCAATGGTGGCGTAGCAATCCTCGTGCACCCGGCGGATCTCGCCCGAAGGAAGCCGCACCTGCGCATAGCCGGCATCCCGGGACATCAGCACCGCGGCCCCACCGGCAGCACGCACCATCTGGCCCCCACGCCCCGGAAACATCTCGACATTGTGAATCTCCATGCCCGCCGGAATCGCCTTGAGCGGAAGGGAGTTGCCCACCTCCGGCGCGGCTTCCGCACCGGTCATCACCCGCGCCCCCACCTTCAATCCGTTCGGCGCGATGATGTAACGCTTTTCTCCGTCGGCATATTCCAGCAGTGCGAGCCGCGCGCTGCGCAGGGGATCGTATTCAATCCCGGCCACCGTCGCGGCGATGCCCCGCTTGTTGCGCTTGAAATCGACCTTGCGAACGAGTTGCTTGTGCCCTCCGCCGATCCCGCGGGCGGTAATCCGACCGTGACAGTTGCGACCGCCGGTTTTCTTGCGCGTCGAGACCAGGGCCTTTTCGGGGCGCTTCTTGCTGATGCCCTCGAAACTCGCGACACTCTTGTAGCGATTGGAGGGGGTGGTGGGTCTGAAAGTCTTTACTGCCATGCGGTCCTCCCTTACGTGAGCACGATCTGGTCACCCTTCTTCAGCGTGACAATGGCCTTCTTCCAAGCCGGACTGACGCCCGCCTGATGGGTGCGCTGCCGCCGTTTCTTTCCAGCCACATGCATGGTCCGGACCTCGGTCACGGTCACCTTGAAGAGTTCTTCCACCGCCTTGCGGATTTGGATCTTCGTCGCCCGTCGATCTGCCACGAGAGTGTAGCGGTTGAACAGGTCGGACTGCACGCTCCCCTTCTCGGTGAGCCGGGCCGTCTTGATGATGTCGAAGGGGCTCATGTTACTGCTTCAAACGTTCCTGGACCCGTTCCCAGGCCGGCAGGGTGAAAACTATCTTGTCGCTGCGGAGGACCTCGTAGGTGTTGAGGGCGTCGCCCGTCGTCACATCCACGCCGGCCACGTTGCGGGCGGAGCGCAGGAGATTGTCATTCCCCCCCGCCTGAACCACGAGCACCGTGCCCTCGACGCCCAGCGCGTCGAGCACGGCCACGAACGCCTTGGTGCGAGGCGCCTCGAGCACGATGTCCTGGACCAGGATGACATCGCCGGCCTTCAACCGCTCCGTGATTGCCTTGCGGAGGGCGAGATTCCGGGTCTTCTTGTTGACCTTCTTGGAGAAATCGCGCGGGCGGGGTCCGTGCACCACGGCGCCGCCGTCCCACAAAGGGGATTTGTGCGTGCCGGCCCGGGCCCGCCCGGTGCCCTTCTGGCGCCAGGGCTTCTTGCTGCTGCCGCTCAGTTCACTCCGGGTCTTGGCCGAGGCGGTTCCGGAACGTTGCCCCGCCTGATAGGCGACCACAACATCGTGAACCGCCTGCTGTCCGCGGGTGCCTTCCACCAGGTCGAAGCCCGTTTCCACTTCGCCGGCGTTGCCGCCGCTTTGGTCTCGCAGTGTGAGTTTCATTGTGTTCACGGGTGGCGTCTACTTCCTGCCCCGGGCCTTACCCTTGCCCTTTTCCTTCGCCTTGGCCTGGGCTTCCAACGCGGCCTGGCGTTCGGCTTCCCGCTCCGCCCGTCGCTTCTGCGCCAGCGGCTTGGGCACCTTCTTGGATTCGCGAATGATCACATAGTCCCCGGGGGCACCGGGAATGGCTCCTTTGATCAGGAGCAGCTGATCCGTTTCATCCACCCGCATGATCTCCAGATTCTGCACGGTGCGGCGAACCTGTCCCATGTGTCCCGGCATCGTCATGCCCGGACGAATCCAACCCGGCCAGGTGCGGCAGCCGATGGCTCCCGGCCGGCGATGCCAGCCTTTCGACCCGTGCGACGACGGGCCTCCGCCGAAGCCGTGCCGTTTGACCACGCCTTGAAAACCGCGGCCTTTGGTGATCCCGATCGCATCGACGAAGTCCCCAATCTCGAACAAGGCCGGGCCCACCACATCACCCGGCTTGACGTCCACGGCGAAGTCCCGGAATTCCCGGAGGCGCTTCACGATGGCCCCGCCGTTCTTCTTGAGATGACCGGCCAGGGGTTTGGACAGCCGCTGCTCCTTCTGCGCGTCGAAGCCCAACTGGACCGCGCTGTAGCCGTCCCGCGCCGGCGTCTTCACCTGCAGCACATGGTTGGGTCCCGCCTGAACGACGGTGACCGAGACCACATTGCCATCGGCGTCGTGCACGCGCGTTTGTCCGAGTTTCTTTCCAATCAGGCCCAGCATGGCGTCAAATCTTGATGGTGATGTCCACGCCCGCCGGGAGGTTGAGTTTCTTCAACTCGTCGACGGTCTTTGCGGTCGGTTCCAGGATGTCCAGAAGCCGCTTGTGCGTCCGCATTTCGAACGCTTCCATCGCCTTCTTATCAGCGTGCGGCGACCGGTTCACCGTGAACCGCTCCACCCGCGTCGGCAGCGGAACGGGCCCCGCGACGCGTGCGCCACTCCGCTTCACCGTGTCAACGATCTCGCGCACCGATTGGTCGATGACCCGGTGATCGTAGGCCTTCAGTCGTATGCGTATCTTCTGTCCTGACATACCGCGTATGGAAGCTTAGCTCCGTGAATCCTTCGGTTTGGCCGTGTCGAGAATGCCGGCCACAATGCTGGCCGGCACCGGCTCGAATGAGAACGGCTCCATGGAGTAGGAGGCGCGTCCCCGGGAGAGTGACCGGATGGCGGTGGCGTACCCGAACATCTCCGCCAGCGGCACGTGGGCGTTGAGGATGGTCGCCGTGTTCTTCGCCTCGATGCTGACGATCTTCCCGCGCCGCCGGTTCAAGTCCCCGAGCAGGTCGCCCTGATATTCCTCCGGCGTGGTGCATTCCACCTTCATCACCGGCTCCAGGAGAATGGCGGAGGCTTTGCGCACCGCATCCTTCAACGCGAAAATGCCAGCCATCTTGAAGGCAAGTTCGCTGGAGTCCACCTCGTGGTAAGTGCCATCGACAATCGCAATCTTCAGGTCGACCATCGGGTACCCCGCGAGCACCCCGCCCGACACGGCCTCGTTGAGGCCCGCGATCACTGCCGGGATGTACTCCTTGGGAATCACGCCGCCCACGACCTTGTTCTCAATCGAGACCCCTTTGCCGCGCTCGTTCGGCTCGAGCTTGATGAGCGCATGCCCGTACTGACCACGGCCACCGCTTTGCCGAACGAACTTCCCTTCCCCGTCGGCGGCCACCGTAACCGTCTCGCGGTAGGCGATCTGCGGCGCTCCCGCGTTGGCCTCGACCTTGAACTCGCGGAAGAGGCGGTCGCGAATGATCTCCAGATGGAGTTCCCCCATGCCGGCGATGATCAACTGACCGGTCTCCTCATTCGTGAAACACCGGAAAGTCGGATCTTCCTCGGCCAATCGCTGGAGTCCGTCGTTCAAACGATCGCGATCCGCCTTGGTCTTCGGCTCGACGGCCATCGAAATGACCGGTTCCGGGAACGTGGGCGGCTCGAGCATCAGCTGCCGTTCCCGCACGCACAGAGTATCGCCGGTACTGATGTTCTTGACCCCAACCAGCGCGGCGATGTCGCCCGCATAGACGGTGTCCACCTCAGTGCGCTTGTCGGCCTGGATCATGAGGAGGCGGCTCACGCGCTCCTTGCGGCCGGTGCGGGTGTTGATGATGGTGTCGCCCTTGGTCAACTGCCCGCTGTAAACGCGGAAGAAGACGAGCTTCCCAACGAACGGATCGCTCCACAGCTTGAACGCGAGGGAGCAATGGGGCTGGGAATCATCCGAGGTCACGGTCACCAACTCGGACGGATCGTCGGCGTCCTGGGCGGTCGGGGCGGGAATGTCCAGCGGGGAGGGCAGGTAATCCACCACCGCATCGACAAGCGGCTGCACGCCGCGGTTCTTGAAAGCCGAACCGCCGAGTACCGGCACCATCTCCAGTTCGCAGGTGAGGCGCCGAATGGCCCGCTTCAGCGTGAGTGCATCAACCGGCTTGTCCTCGATCACCAACTCGGCCACCGCGTCGTCCTTGTTGGAAACCGCGTCAATCAGGTCCGCGAGCGCGCGCTGCGCCTTTTCCTTGAGGGGGCCCGGGATTTCCCGGACTTCGTAGTCCGCGCCGGAATCCCCGGTGCGACCATAGATGATGGCCTTCTGGGCCACGACATCGATCACGCCCTCGAGGTTGTCCTCCTTGCCGATGGGAATGAACACCGGGTAGGCGTACGCCCCGAGTTTCTGGCGCAGCTCGGAGACGACATTGTCAAAGTCCGCGCCGATGCGATCCATCTTGTTGATGAAGGCGATGCGCGGGACGCGGTACTTGGTGGCCTGGCGCCAGACCGTCTCGGATTGGGGTTGGACGCCGGCAACCGCGCAAAAGACGGCAACTGCACCGTCGAGCACCCGCATCGAACGCTCGACCTCGGCCGTGAAATCCACGTGCCCGGGAGTGTCGATGATGTTGATGCGATGGCCCACGCTCTCGAAGAGCTTCGGCGTTCCGTCCGGCCTTTGAGTCCAGTAACAGGTGGTGGCAGCGGAGGTAATCGTGATGCCACGCTCGCGCTCCTGCTCCATCCAGTCCGTCACAGTGTTCCCGTCATGGACTTCGCCCATGCGGTGAATGAGTCCGGTGTAGAACAGGATCCTTTCGGTCGCGGTGGTCTTGCCCGCGTCGATGTGGGCAGCGATTCCGATGTTGCGCGTATGCTCCATCGGATACTGCCTTTTCGGCGAGTTCACGGGCTTGATCTGATCCATCACGGCCAGCATTCTTCAGTAACTTGGAAACAAAAGCGACCGGGCCACCCGGCCGCAAAACACGGTTCAATCAACTCCTGCTACCAGCGGAAATGGGCGAAGGCTTTGTTGGCCTGGGCCATGCGATGCACCTCGTCACGGCGCCGAATGGCGTTCCCCTGACCCTGATAGGCGTCCATGATCTCGCTGGCGAGAGCCTTCCGCATGGGCACCCCCTTGCGGCTGTCGGCGAACTTCACCAGCCAGCGCAACGCCAGGGAGGCCTGGCGATCAGAACTGACCTCCAGAGGAACCTGGTAGGTGGCGCCACCCACGCGCCGAGGTTTCACCTCCAGACGCGGCTTCGCGTTGTCCACCGCCCGCTGCAGGACATCCAGCGGGTCGGCCGCCGGATTCTTCACGGACAATTCATCCAGCGCCCCATAGACGATTCTCTGGGCGACACTTTTTTGCCCCCATCGCATCAGCATGTTGACCAGTCGGGCCACCATGGCGGATCCGTATTTCGGATCCGGGATCAAGGGACGTTTGTAAGCTCTGCGACGACGCGACATAGGATCAGACTACTTGGCTGCTCCGGCCTTGGCCTGCTTGGGCCGTTTGACACCGTACTTCGACCGGCTGACCCGCCGCTTTTCAACCCCGGTGGCATCCAGTGTGCCACGGACGATGTGATAGCGAACACCCGGCAGATCCTTCACGCGGCCACCGCGCACGAGCACGATGGAGTGCTCCTGGAGGCTGTGACCTTCATCCGGAATGTAGGCAATGACCTCGAAGCCGTTGGTCAGGCGAACCTTCGCAACCTTGCGCATGGCGCTGTTCGGCTTCTTGGGGGTGCGGGTCATGACCTGAAGGCAGACCCCGCGACGGAAGGGAGCCCCCTGCAGGGCAGGTGACTTGCTCTTGATTCTGATCTTCGAGCGTCCTTTCCGGACCAGTTGATTAATCGTCGGCATTACGAACTGACTCGCGTTTTCGGGCTTGGCTCCGCCTTCAGGCGAAACGGAGCGGTGATCATAGCAACGAGATACCCGACTGCAATAAGTATTTTGAAGTTTTTTTCCTCACGCCTCGGAATCTCCAAACACCAGCTCTGCAGGGGCTTCCGACTCCTCAGGTTCCTCCGATGGCGGGGGTTCCACGAGCAGTTGTACGGACAGGTTGCGGTGCTGGTTGAAACCGGTGCCGGCCGGGATGATGTGACCCATGATCACGTTCTCCTTGAAGCCCCGCAGCTCGTCCCGGCGCCCCATGGTGGCGGCGTCCGTCAGAACCCGCGTGGTATCCTGGAACGACGCGGCACTGAGGAAGCTCTCGGTCTCCAGCGAGGCCTTGGTGATCCCCAGAAGCACCGGCTGGGCCTCCGCAGGCTTTCCACCCATGGTCTCGACGCGAAGGTTCTCCGCCTCGAAGGCCAGCTTGTCCACCTGCTCCGCCCACAGGAACTCGGTGTCTCCCGGCTCGGTGATGCGCACCTTCCGCAGCATCTGCCGGATGATGATCTCAATGTGCTTGTCGTTGATCCCCACGCCCTGCAGCCGGTAGACCTCCTGCACCTCGTTCACGAGGTGTTCCTGCAAGTCCTGCGGTCCGCAGACATCAAGAATCTCCTGCGGCACCGTCGGCCCCTCGGTCAGCTGCTGCCCCTTCTTCACCTCGTCGCCCTTGAAGACGATGACATGCCGCCCGATGGGAATCAGGTGTTCCTCCTCCACGCCGGTCTGCGGATCCCGCAGGATGATGCAGCGTTTGCCACGCACGCTCGGCCCGAAATCCACGATGCCGTCAATCTTCGCGATTTCGGCGGCGTCCTTCGGCCGGCGGGCCTCGAACAACTCCGCCACCCGCGGCAGACCGCCGGTGATGTCCTTGGTCTTGGAAACCTTGCGGGGCGTCTTCGCGAGCAGGCTGCCGGCTTCGATCTTCTGGTTCTCAGCCACCACAATATGGGCGGCCGACGGGATGGCGTAGTTCGCCACGACCTCACCCTTGGTGTCGACCACCAGGATCTGCGGGTGCAGATCCTCCTTGTGATCGATCACCACCATCGCTTCCTGGCCGGTCGTCTCGTCGGCCTCGTAGCGCATGGTGACTCCCTCGATGATGTCGTGGAACCGGACCTTGCCGGCCCGCTCCGAGAGGATGGGAACGTTGTACGGATCCCACTGCACGAATGTCTCTCCCTTTTTGACCTTGCCCCCATTCGACACGGCGATGACCGAGCCAATGACCACATTGTGCACCTCGAGCTCACGGCCCTCCGCATCCACCACGGCGACTGATCCATTCTTGTTCAGCACAATGTTGTTGCCGTCCTTGAGTTCGACGACCCTCAGCTCGTTGTATCGCAGGAAGCCCTCGTGCCGGGCCTTGATCTGCGGTTGCTTGAACACCTGGCTGGCGGTACCGCCGATGTGGAACGTCCGCATGGTGAGCTGCGTTCCCGGCTCACCGATCGACTGCGCCGCGATGATCCCCACGGCCTCACCCTTCTGGACCAGCCGCCCCGTGGCGAGGTTTCGCCCGTAGCAGCAGACGCAGATGCCCTGCTTGCTCTCACAGGTGAGCGGCGAACGCACCTTGATGCGGTCGAGGTCGGCATCGTCGATCAACCGGGCCTTCTCCTCGTCCAGGAATTCATTGGCCTGAACCAGCTTGTGCTGAGGATCCCGCGGGTCGGGCACATCGTCACAGGCGAAGCGTCCCACAACGCGATCCCGCAGCTTGACGGCCTCCTCCTCCCCATCGAAGACGGGGGCCACCCAGATGCCGTTGGTGGTCCCGCAATCGTCCTCGCGGATGATCACGTCCTGGGCAACGTCCACGAGCTTGCGCGTGAGATAACCGGAGTCCGCGGTCTTGAGGGCGGTGTCGGCCAGACCCTTGCGGGCGCCGTGGGTGGAGATGAAGTAGTCGAGCACGGTCAACCCCTCGCGGAAGCTGGCGAGAATGGGTTTCTCGATGATGTCGCCGGACGGCTTGGCCATGAGGCCGCGCAAACCGGCCAACTGCCGGACCTGGGCCTTGTTGCCACGGGCACCGGAGTCCACCATCAGCCAGAGCGGGTTGTATTCCTCCTTCCCCTGATTCTCCGTGAGGGTGCGCAGCATGACGCTGGAGATCTGGTCGGTGCAATGCGTCCAGATGTCCACCACCTTGTTGTAGCGCTCGCCGGGGGTGATGATGCCCCGCCGATACTGCTTTTCCACCTCGGCGATCTGCTTCCGCGCGGTTTCGATTTCCGCCGCCTTCTCTTTCGGAATGACCATGTCATCGATGCCGATGGAGCAGCCGGACCGCGTGGCCTCGGCAAAGCCGAACTGCTTCAGCCGGTCGAGCATGACGATGGTCTTGGCGTGACCGCAATGCTTGTAGCAGCTGCCGATCAGATCCCCGAGCACGGACTTGCCGACGACGCGGTTCACGAAGCCGAGTTCGTCCGGCCAGATCTCGCTGAAGATGACCCGCCCCACCGTGGTTTCGATGACGGCCTTGTCGGAATCGCCATGCACCGTCTTGTGACCGCGGTCGGGATTCGCCAGCCGCACCCGCGAATGCGTGCGCAGCTCCCCGTCGGCATGCGCGAAAAGCACCTCCTGCTTGCTGCCGAACAGCATGGGGGTGGCCCGTTCCCGGGAGGACTTGCGCGGCTCGGCGGTGAGGTAATACGCCCCCAGGGTGATGTCCTGGGTGGGCGTCATGATCGGCCGGCCACTCGACGGGCTGAAGATGTTGTAGGGCGCCATCATGAGCAGGCGCGCCTCCATCTGGGCCTCGACCGACAACGGCACATGGACCGCCATCTGGTCGCCGTCGAAGTCCGCGTTGTAGGCGGTGCAGACGAGGGGGTGAATCCGGATGGCCTCGCCCTCGATGAGCACCGGCTCGAACGCCTGGATGGAGAGGCGATGGAGCGTGGGCGCACGATTCAGCAGGACCGGATGCCCCTTGGTGACCTCCTCGAGGATGTCCCAGACCTCGGGGGCCTGACGCTCGATGAGCTTCTTGGCGGAACGGACGGTATGCACGTAGCCAAGTTCCTTGAGTCGCCGAATGATGAACGGCTCGAACAGCACGAGCGCCATCTTCTTGGGCAGACCGCACTGGTGGAGCTTGAGCTCCGGCCCGATGACGATGACGGAGCGACCCGAGTAATCGACGCGCTTGCCGAGCAGGTTCTGGCGAAACCGGCCGGACTTGCCCTTGAGCATGTCCGAGAGCGACTTGAGCGGGCGGTTGCCGGCGCCGGTGACGGGACGCCCGTGGCGCCCGTTGTCGAAGAGCGCGTCGACCGCCTCCTGCAACATGCGTTTCTCGTTCCGGATGATGACCTCGGGGGTCTTGAGCTGGAGGAGGTTCTTCAACCGGTTGTTCCGGTTGATGACGCGCCGGTACAGGTCGTTGAGGTCCGAGGTGGCGAAGCGCCCGCCCTCCAGCGGCACCAGGGGACGCAGGTCGGGCGGAATCACGGGCAGGACAGTCAGGATCATCCACTCGGGACGGCTGCGCGAGGTCTGGAAGCCCTGGAACAGCTTGATTCGCTTGGAGAGCTTCTTGCGGATCTGCTTGCTGCGGGTCTCCTGCATCTGCTGCTCCAACTCCGTCATGCCCTGCTGCAGGTCGGTATTGGCGAGTGCGTCGCGCACCGCCTCGGCCCCCATCTTGGCCACGAAGGCGTCCGGTCCATGGGTTTCCCGGGCCTCGCGGTATTCGGTCTCACTCAGCAGCTGATGCTTCAGGAGCGGCGTGTTGCCCGGATCGATGACCATGTAGTCCTCGTAGTAGATCACCCGCTCCAGGTTCCGCGCGGTCATGTCGAGCATCAGGCCGATGCGCGAAGGCATGCACTTGAAGAACCAGATATGCGAAACCGGCACGGACAGGTCGATGTGTCCCATGCGCTCGCGACGCACACGGGAGAGCGTCACCTCGACGCCGCAACGATCGCAGACCACGCCGCGATGTTTGATCCGCTTGTACTTGCCGCAGGAGCATTCCCAGTCCTTGACCGGGCCGAAAATGCGTTCGCAGAACAGGCCGCCCTTCTCCGGCTTGAACGTGCGGTAGTTGATGGTCTCGGGATTCTTGACCTCGCCCTTGGACCAGGAGCGGATCTTCTCGGGCGACGCCACGCTGATGGCGATGAAATCGACCGAGTTGACCTTGTCGAGCCCCAGCAATTCACGCGCCGTATCTTTCGTGTTCATCATCTGCTTCGAGAGTTCGGGATTGCGTTCGGATCGGGATGTCGTCGTGGCTTAGGCCAGGATGCCCAGGGCGTTCGCCGGTTCGGCTGGGGCGTCGGCGGGATTGCTGTAGCCGACCGTCACGTCCAGTCCCAGGGACTGCATTTCCTTGACCAGGACGTTGAATGATTCCGGCACACCGGCCTCCAGGCTGTTGTCGCCCTTGACGATGCTTTCGTAGATGCGGGTGCGCCCCTGGACATCGTCGGACTTCACGGTCAGCAACTCCTGGAGCATGTAGGCGGCGCCGTAGGCCTCGAGCGCCCAGACCTCCATCTCCCCGAAGCGTTGGCCGCCGTACTGCGCCTTGCCCCCCAGCGGTTGCTGGGTGACCAGGGAATAGGGCCCCACGGCGCGGGCGTGAATCTTGTCCGCCACCAAGTGCCCGAGTTTCATCATGTAGATGTACCCCACCACCACCTCCTGGTCGAAGGGTTCCCCTGTGCGCCCATCCAGGAGCTTGGTCTTGCCGTGCTCCGGCAGGCCGGCCTGGGCGAGATACGCCCGGATTTCGGATTCCTTGATGCCGTCAAACACCGGAGCCGCAAAGTGCATCCCCAGGAGCCGGGCGGCCCAGCCCAGGTGCGTTTCCAACACCTGACCCACGTTCATACGGGAAGGCACACCGAGCGGATTCAACACGATGTCCACCGCCGTGCCGTCCGCCAGGAACGGCATGTCCTCCTCCGGCACGATCTTCGCCACCACACCCTTGTTCCCATGGCGGCCCGCCATCTTGTCACCGACGGACAACTTGCGCTTGGAGGCGATGTACACCTTCACCGACTTGATGATGCCGGTGTCCACCTCCTCGCCGGCCTCGACCCGGTCCTTCTCCTCGCCGTACTGCATCTCGAGGTCGTCGAAGCGCTTCTTGTACCCGCCAATGATCTCATTGATCTTGTTCCGGATCGGCGACGGATCGATCTCGATGCGGTCGTACACCTGCGCCAGCTTGCGCAGCAGGGTCTTGGTGATTTTCCGGTTCGCGGGAATGATGATCTCGCCGGTCTGGGAGTTCACCACGTCCAGCGGGATCTTCTCGCCGAGCAGGATGTTGCTGAGGGCCTCGGTGAGTTGCTCGCGCAACTCCTCCCGCTTGGACTTGTAATCGTCCTCCACGGCCTTGGCCTGCTTGCGGGCGTCCGAGGAGCTGCGGTCCTTGTCCTTGTCGCTCTCCTTTTTCGAGGAAACCTTGACGTCCATCACGATGCCATAGGTTCCCGACGGCACCTTCAGGGAGGTGTCCTTCACATCCGCGGCTTTCTCGCCGAAAATGGCGCGCAGCAGGCGCTCTTCCGGAGCCAGTTCGGTCTCGCTCTTGGGAGTGATCTTGCCGACCAGGATGTCGCCCGGCTTGACCTCGGCACCGACGCGGATCACGCCATCCAGCCCCAGGTTCTTGAGGGCCTCCTCCCCCAGGTTGGGGATGTCACGGGTGATCTCCTCCGGCCCCAGCTTGGTGTCACGCGCGCTCACCTCGAATTCCTCGATGTGGATCGAGGTGAAGACGTCGTCCTTGACGATGCGCTCGCTCAGGAGGATGGCATCCTCGAAGTTGTAACCGTTCCACGGCATGAATGCGACGAGCACATTGCGCCCGAGCGCCAGTTCGCCGTTGTGCGTGCAGGGGCCGTCGGCAATGACATGGCCCTTCTTGACGGTGTCGCCCCGCATCACCAGCGCCTTCTGGTTGATGCAGGTGGCGGCATTGCTGCGCATGTACTTGCGGAGACGGTAGACGTGAATCCCCTCCTCCGGATTGTTCTTCAGCTTCTTGCGCCCCTCGGGAAGCTTGCCGTCCTTGGTGATCACCAGCGTGTCGGCCGAAACGGACGCGACCTTGCCGGCCTCTTCCGCCATCAACACCGCCCGCGAATCCTGGGCGACCCGGGCCTCGAGACCGGTGGCCACGAAAGGCGCCTCCGAGGTCAGCAGCGGCACCGCCTGCCGTTGCATGTTGGACCCCATCAGGGCACGGTTGGCATCGTCGTGCTCCAGGAACGGAATCAAACCCGCCGCCACGGACACCAACTGCTTGGGGGAGACATCCATGTAGTTCACCCGCTCGGGCTCGACTTCAATGAAGTCGCCCTTGCACCGGCAGGTCACGCGCTCCACCGTGAAGCGTCCCTTCGGATCAATCGGCGCGTTGGCCTGCGCCACAATGAACTGCTCTTCGCGATCGGCGGTCAGGTAATCAAGCCGCTCGGTAACTCGTCCCTTTTCGACGACCCGGTAGGGGGTCTCGATGAAGCCAAAGTCGTTCACCCGCGCGAAGGTGGCGAGCGAGGCAATCAGGCCGATGTTCGGACCTTCCGGCGTCTCGATGGGGCAGATGCGGCCGTAGTGCGACGAATGGACGTCGCGGACTTCAAACCCCGCGCGGTCCCGCGAAAGGCCGCCCGGTCCCAGCGCGGAAAGGCGCCGCTTGTGGGTCAACTCCGCGAGCGGGTTGATCTGGTCCATGAACTGCGAGAGTTGGCTGCGCCCGAAGAAGTCCCGAACCACGGCGGACAGTGCCTTCGGGTTGATGAGCTTCTGGGGGGTCATCGTGTCCGTGCCCTGGTCAAACAGAGTCATGCGCTCCTTGACCAACCGCTCCGTGCGCGCCAGGCCGACGCGACACTGGTTGGCGAGCAGTTCGCCCACCGTCCGCACCCGCCGGCTGCCCAGGTGATCGATGTCATCCACCGAGCCTTCACCCTTCTTGAGGTGCAGCAGGTATTTCGTGGCTGCCACCAGGTCGGCCTTGCCCAGAATGCGGGAATCCTGTTCGTCCAGGGTCAGTTTCTGGTTGATCTTGTAGCGACCCACGCGTCCGAGATCGTAGCGTTTCGGATCAAAGAACAGCCGCTTGATCAAGGCCCGCGCGTTGGCCGCCGTGGGCGGATCACCGGGCCGCAACCGCCGGTAGATGTCCTTCAGGGCGTCGTCCTCGTTCTTGGTGGGGTCCTTCTTCAGGCAGCGGATCACCATTCCGTCGTCGATCGAGGTGTCCACGACATTGATCCGCTTCACGCCCAGATCGGCAATCTGCCGAATGACCGCCTTGGACAACGGTTCAAAGGCGCGCGCGACGACCAACCCCTTCTCCACGTCCAGCACATCCTCGACGAGCACGTGCGCTTCGACGTGTTCCAGGGACTCCGCGGCTTTGACGCTGATCTCCTTGATGTCGTAGAAGAGCCGGAGGATTTCCTCGTCAAGCCCGCGGGTCTTTTCGATGTCCTTGCCCTTGGCATCGCTGTCAAGAAACGCCAGTGCGCGAAAGAACGTGGTGATGAGGAACTTCCTCCGGCGCTTCTTGCGATCCAGGTAGACGTAGAGAAGATCACTGGTATCGAATTGGGCCTCAAACCAGGAACCGCGATCAGGGATGATGCGAAATGAGTGGAGCAGTTTGCCGTTGGCGTGCTGGGTGACCTCGAAGGCGATGCCCGGGGAACGGTGCAACTGGCTGACGATCACGCGCTCGGCGCCGTTGATCACGAAGGTGCCCTGGGGGGTCATGAGCGGAAGCTCGCCCATGAAGACCTTCTCCTCCTTGGCCCCGGCCTCGTCCCGCAGTTGGAACGTCACATGCAGCGGCGCGCCGTAGGTCAGGCCCTCACGCAGGCACTCGAGCCAGTCGAGCTTCGGATCCCCGATCTCGTACTGGGAGTAGCCGAGAACAGTCCTGCCATCATAACTCTCGATGGGGAAGACCTCGGTGAACACGGCCTGCAGCCCGGTGTTCTTACGTTTCGAGGGACTGACCCCGGCTTGAAGGAACTCCGCGTAGGAGTCCACCTGGACCTCGATAAGATTCGGCGGGGCGATGACCTCGTTGATGCGCCCAAAGTTCTTACGTTCAGTTCCGCGAGTTGGCATGGTCATGATTCAGGCTGGCCGGCGACGGTCCGGACCGTTGAACAACAAAACAACACTGAGCCGGTCTTCCGCCTTCCCTGGCGGAAACCGACCGGCAGATTCGACTTGCGAGCGTCTGGCAGTGGCGACGCTGGTTCTAAGACTCGTTGCGACTCTGGCATTGGAGAGGCGGCGCGGCCGGACGGCCCGGCCGCACCGCATCCAGTCACTTGAAGGGCTACTTGAGCTCGACCTTCGCGCCCGCTTCCTCCAGCTTCTTCTTCGCGGCTTCGGCGTCTTCCTTGTTGGCTTCTTCCAAGACCGCCTTCGGAGCTTCCTCCACCAGCTTCTTGGCGTCGGCCAGACCCAGGCCCGCCTTCACTTCGCGCACCGCCTTGATGACGGCAATCTTCTTGTCCGGAGGGACGGAAGCAAGGACGACGTCAAAGGAGGTCTTGGCTTCCTCGGCCGGCGCCGCGGCACCTGCCGCACCCGCCACTGCCGCGACCGCCACCGGGGCGGCTGCCGTGACTCCCCATGCTTCTTCCAGTTGCTTCACCAGCTCGGCCGTTTCCAGTACGGTCAACTGCCCGAGCTGCTCTACCAATGCATTGATGTCTGCCATGTATTTGCCTTTCAGTGTCGTCGTCTCCGTGGCCACGAAGGTTTCAGCCGGCGGCCCGCCGGCCGACGAGTTACTGTTGAGGTTTCTGCCAAATCGCCGGTCCGTCTGTCGGATCGGCGAAAGTCAATCCTCCCCGGGGCTCAGGCCGCGGCCTGTTGTTTGTCCGCCCGGGCCTGCAGCACGCGGGCCAACTGGGTGGCCGGGGTGTTGAGCAACCGGACCAGGTTCGTGGCCGGCGCCATGAGGGTGCCCAGCAGGGTCGCCCGAAGAACGTCCATCGGCGGCAGGTCGGCAAGTCGCTCCAGGGCGTCCCGGTCGAACACCTCATCCCCCAGGCAACCCGCCAGGAATTCCGGCCGCTTGAACTCCTTGTTGAATTCCTTGACCACCTTGGCAGCGGCGGAAATGTCCTTCGCACCGGTGAGACAGGCCACCTGGCCCGTCATGGCATCGGCGGAGAACTCCGGAAGTCCCGCCTCCCGGGCTGCCAGCCGGAAGATCGTGTTCTTGACGACGTGGGCCTCGCTTCCCTTTTCCGCCAACCGGCGGCGCAACTCGGCAAACTGGGCAACGTTCAGCCCCTGATAGTTCACCGTGATGACGAACGGCGACGCGTGCAGTCGCGCGAGGTACTCTTGGGCAAGTGCTTGCTTCTCAGGTCGCATGGGGCAAAAGGGGTCAGGCTTTGTGGTATTCCTTCGGATCCAGCCGCACGGCCGGACTCATGGTGGCGGCGAGCACGCAATTCTTGATGAAGGTGCCGCGCACGCTCTGGGGGCGCGCCTTGGTCACCGCTTCGAGGACGGCCCGGGCGTTCTCCACCAGCTTCGACCGCTCGAAACTGGCCTTGCCAACGGTCACGTGCAGGTTGGCGGTCTTGTCAACCTTGAACTCCACCCGGCCGGCCTTCACCTCACGAACCGCCTTCGCGGTGTCATCGGTCACCGTGCCGGTCTTCGGGTTGGGCATGAGGCCGCGCGGACCGAGCACCTTGCCCAGCTTCCGAACCTCGCTCATCGCATCGGGAGTGGCCACCGCCACATCGAAGTCCACCCAGCCTTCCTGGCACTTCTTGATCATGTCATCGAAACCGATGAACTCGGCCCCCGCCTCGGCGGCCGCGTCCGCGGCGGCACCGGGCCTGGCAAATACGAGTACGCGCACCTGCTTGCCACTGCCGTGTGGCAACGGCACGGTGCCGCGGACCATCTGGTCGGACTGCCGGGGATCCACCCCAAGGCGGAAGGACAACTCGACCGACTGGTCAAATTTCGTCTTGGGGAACTTGCCGATGAGCTCGGCCGCATCCTCGAGCGCGTAGGTGCTCTTGGGATCGACCAGGGCCAGGGCCTTGCGATATCGTTTGCTGGGTTTGTTTGGCATGTCGTGGCGCGGTGCCGGCGAGTGGATGGACACTCTCCCGCTGGTTTCAGTTCAAATCAAAGCAAAGCAAGAATCCGGCCGTCAGTCGGCAACCTCGATGCCCATGCTGCGGGCCGTGCCGGCAATGACGCGAATGGCGGCCTCTTCCTGCGTCGCATTCAGATCCTTTTCCTTGAGCTTGACAATCTCAAGGATCTGCTTGCGGGTGACCTTGCCCACCTTCTCCTTGTTGGGCTCCTTCGAGCCCGAGGCGATGCCGGCGGCCTTTTTGAGCAGCACGGCGGCGGGTGGGGATTTGGTGATGAAGGTGAAGGACTTGTCCTGATAGACCGTGATCACCACCGGGATGATCATGCCCGCCTGGTCCTTGGTCGCGGCGTTGAACTCCTTGCAGAAGCCCATGATGTTGACGCCGTGCTGACCGAGAGCGGGACCGACCGGAGGCGCGGGATTGGCCTGGCCGGCGGGGATTTGCAGTTTGATCTGTCCGGTTACCTTCTTTGCCATACGCTGTCTAAGCCTTTTCGACCTGCCAGTACTCCAGTTCCACCGGGGTGCTGCGGCCAAAGATGTTGACTGTGACCTTCAACTTGCCACGGTCGGGATCCACTTCTTCGATGACCCCGTTGAAATTCAGAAACGGCCCATCGTTGATCTTGATGGTCTCGCCCGGCTCGAAATCCACCTTCGGGCGCTCGGTTTCCTCGGATTCCGTGATGCGCTCCTTGATCTCGTCGATCTCTTCCTGGGCCGTGGGGGTGGGCCGGTCGCCCCCGACGAATCCGATCACCCCCTGGGTGTCCCGGATGAAATACCACGGCTTCTCGATGATTCGTTCGTTCTCATCAAGCAGCGCCATGTGGATGAACACATAGCCCGGGTAGAGCTTGCGGTTGCTGACGGTCTTTTTGCCGCCACGCACCTCCGCCACCCGCTCCATCGGCACCAGCACCTCCTTGATGTAGTCCTGCATCTCCTCGGACTTCATCCGTTTGGCGATGCTTTCGCGCACCTTGAGTTCCTGGGCGGACAAGGTGTGCAGGACAAACCACTGGAAGCGCATGATGTTCTTTCGCTGAAACGATTACCGTATGCTAGTGGGCGGGCAGAACCAAGCGGATGCCCTTGAGGATCGCAAAATCCACCCCGGCGATGTAGAGCCCAAGCAGCAGAATGGTGATCATGACCACCACCGTGGACCCCTTCAGCTCCGGCCAGGTCGGCCAGGTGCATTTGCGGAGCTCCTCGCGCGTTTCCACGACGTAGCGCGAAAGCCGCATCAGGTGGCCCTTGTGCCACAGGTAGGCGAAGGTGCCGCCGATGATCAGCACCCAGACGATCAATGTGCCCAGTCCGTTCACGCTTTTCCTGACTGTTTACCAATGTTGCTGGCGGAGGGGGAGGGATTCGAACCCCCGAGAGCTTGCACCCTAACGGTTTTCAAGACCGCCGCATTCGACCACTCTGCCACCCCTCCGCACGAACCACCGCCGGGTGGGCTGGCAGGGCGGGAGGGACTCGAACCCCCAACCGACGGTTTTGGAGACCGCTACTCTACCAATTGAGCTACCGCCCTATCACACGCCGGCAAGACCGGGCGTAACGCACCCCAGGTCTTTGCCGGTTGGCGAAGGGTCCGGGAGCCATCTCCCGAACCCTCCAACCGACATCCAATCCTTACTTGTCCAGAATCTCGGTCACGCGCCCCGCACCAATCGTGCGCCCGCCTTCGCGGATGGCGAACCGCTGACCGCGCTCCATGGCGATCGGCTTGATCACCTTGACCTCGACGGCGACGTTGTCGCCCGGCATCACCATTTCCACGCCTTCCGGCAGGCTCACGGTGCCCGTCACGTCCGTCGTGCGGAAATAGAACTGGGGCCGGTAGTTGGTGAAGAACGGCGTGTGCCGGCCACCTTCTTCCTTGGACAGCACGTAGACTTCCGCCTTGAAGTGCGTGTGCGGGGTGATGGAACCCGGCTTGGCGAGCACCATGCCACGCTCCACTTCGTCCTTCTTCACACCGCGAAGCAACACGCCGACATTGTCGCCCGCACTGGCCTTGTCCAGCAGTTTGCGGAACATCTCGATGTCGGTCGCCACCGTCTTGCGGGTGTCGCGCAGACCGACGATCTCAACCTCGCTCATGCGCTCCAGCACGCCGCGTTCGACACGGCCGGTCAGCACGGTGCCGCGACCTTCAATGTTGAAGACGTCCTCGATGCTCATGAGGAACGGCTTGTCGACCTCGCGCTGAGGCAGCGGGATGAAGTCATCGCACGCCTTGAGCAGCTCGGCGATCGCCGCCAGACCACTTTCCTCACCGGCCAGGGCCGCCTTCGAGCTGCCGCGCACGATCGGCGTGGTGTCGCCGGGGAAGTCGTACTTGTTCAGCAGGTCGCGGAGCTCCATGTCGACGAGGTCGAGCAGCTCGGGATCGTCCACAAGATCCACCTTGTTCAAAAACACCACGATGGCGGGCACCCCCACCTGACGGGCCAGCAGGATGTGCTCGCGCGTCTGGGGCATGGGACCTTCCGAGGCATCAACCACCAGGATGGCACCGTCCATCTGGGCGGCGCCGGTAATCATGTTCTTGATGTAGTCGGCGTGGCCCGGGCAATCCACGTGGGCGTAGTGACGCTGCTCGCTCTCGTATTCCACGTGCGAGATGGCAATGGTCACGGTCTTCGTTTCGTCACGAACCGTGCCACCCTTGGTGATGTCCGCGTAGGAAATGGGCTCTGCCATGCCCTTCGCGGCCTGCACCTCGACGATTGCCGCCGTCAGGGTGGATTTGCCGTGGTCAATGTGCCCGATGGTGCCAATGTTGGCGTGCGGCTTGTTCCGTTGGAATTGCTCTTTAGCCATTGCGATTCCTGCTCAATCTATTTGGTTCGTGATCAGTAGTTTCTGGAGCCCATGACCAGGGTTGAACTGGTGACCTCGTCCTTACCAAGGACGCGCTCTGCCAACTGAGCTACATGGGCAAATTTCCCGTTCCGAAGACTACACCCGCCCCGGAGACTAAAAGAAACCATCGCCCTCCGCCCACGGCTCACTTGCCGGGGCGAAGACCAACGGTCTCGCACCTGGTCAGTCCAGAATCGGAGTGCGGACTCTAGGGAGATCGACCGCCCGTGTCAACGGCTTTTCGGAAGTTTTTTGCCAAGGAGGCGGCCCCTGCCGGCGTCAGGCGCCTTCAACCTCCCCGGGGCCGCGCGCCACCTGGCTGGCCTGACCCGCCACGTAGGCCTCGACATAAACCAGGTTTTGTTCCCCCGCCCGCTTCACCACCTTGAGCAGGTTGTCCATGTTCGCAACCTCCTCAATCTGCTCCGCCACAAACCAGTTCAGGAAATTCTGCGCCGCGAAGTCCCGATCCTCAACCGCCAGGATCATGAGCGCATTGATCTGCGCGGTCACCGCCCGCTCCTGCTCGAGCGCCAGCGCCACGGCCTCGGCCACGCTGCCAAACTCGTTGCGAGGGGCGGGAATCGCCGGGATCGCCACCCTGCCCCCCGTGTCCAGCAGGTACTTCACCAGCTTGAGCGCATGATCCCGCTCCTCATTCGCCTGCACATCAAAGCGGCCGGCCAATTGGTTCAGGCCTTCGGCGGCGAAGAAAGCCGCAATCGCAACGTACTGAATCGAGGCTCCAAACTCGTTGCCCACCTGGGAATTGACGGCGTCGTTAAGCCGCTCGCTGATCATCATTGCTGTTCCTTTGGTTGATTTCCGGCAGCCTTCTGCCACCGCGCCCAGCCTAGCCCGGCTCCCCACGCCTGACAAGCGCGCCACAGGTCAGACGCGGGGACAGACTTGCCACGCGCCGGCGCGAATGGAAACTTTCCCGGCCCGGCGGTGATTACCGTTGGGTTCAACAATTATGCCACGGTTTGAATATCGCGCCCGCAGTCCCGGAGGTGAGCTGATCCAATCGTCGATCGAGGCGGCGGATCGCACCGCCGCCGTGGCCCGGCTTCGTCAAAGCGGCCTTTTCCCGCTGGAGTTGAATGTTCCCAAGACAAGCCGGCCGGCACGATCCCCCGGCACCCGGGCGGTCTCCATGCCTCTGCCCAAGCCCATGCGGGAATGGGCCGGTCGACAGCGGAAGCCCAAACTCCAGGAGCTGGCCAACTACACGCAGCAACTCACCAACCTGCTCAAGGCCGGCATGCCCCTCACCATGGCCCTCGGCAGTCTGGGCCAAATCGCCTCCCGCGGCATCTCCCAGGAAGTCAGCGTCCGGTTGCGCAACGACGTCATGGAGGGCAAGAGCCTCTCCGACGCCATGGCCCGTCAACCGGTGGTGTTCACCGACCTCTGCGTGAACATGGTGCGCGCAGGGGAACAGAGCGGTGCGCTCACCGAGGTGCTTCAGCGGCTGGCCACCCATTACTCCCGCTTTGCGGAAGTGCAGCAGAAGTTCAAGGCCGCCCTCATCTACCCCGCAGTGGTTTGCTGCGTCGGTATTGCCATCATGATCTTCTTCATGACTTTCATGCTGCCGAAGTTCCTGACCATTTTCGAGGGCATGAATGTGGCGCTGCCGCTGCCCACCCGCCTGCTGATCGGGGCCAGCCACCTCTTCAGCGGATTCTGGTGGGTCGGCGTGCTCCTCGCCGTCGCAGGCTTCGTCATGTTCCGCCGTTACCGCGCCACCCCCGCCGGCCGGGCAGCGATTGACCGGCTCAAGATGCAGGCCCCGGTGCTTGGACCGGTGGTGCGCCTGAACCTCTTTGCCCAGTTCGCCCGCACCCTCGGCACCCTGCTGCACAACGGCGTTCCCGTCCTCCGGGCCCTGCGCATCGCCGAGGACATCATGCCCAACCGCATTCTGCGGGAGGCGATTGCCCGGACCCGCGAAGAGGTCACGGACGGCAAAACCATCGCGCAGCCCCTGGCCCGCAGCAAGGTGTTCCCCCAGATAATGATCGACCTGATCCGGATCGGCGAGGACACCGGCGACGTGCCCGGCTCCCTGAACAATCTGGCGGACACGTTCGAAAACGACCTCGCGGTGCAGCTCCGGGTGATGCTCAACCTCATCGAGCCCCTGATCATCATCCTCCTCGCCATCGGTGTCGGTTTCCTGCTGTTCAGCGTCCTCTCCGCCATGTTCGCCATCACGTCCAATATCGCGCGATGACCCGCCACGGTCTCCAACGTTGCCTGCAGCGCCGCCTGGCGGCCGGTGCTTTTACGCTCTTCGAGCTCATGGTGGTGATTGCCATCCTGGGCATCGTGGCGACCATCAGCATGCCGGCGTTGCTCAGCAATCTGAAGAAGGGGCCAATGCGGGAGGCGGTGGAGAACCTGCAGGAGGTCTGCCGGCACGCCCGACTCAAGGCGGTGATGGAGGGGCACACCGCCGAGTTGATCATCCGCGCCGGGAATGGTGCCCTCGACGTGCGACGGGCCGAGGACACCGACGCCCCGGATGCCGCCGATGCGCTGGATCCCTCCACGGTTTCGGACGCCGGGACGGAAGCGGCCGGCATTGTGAGGGCCGGGAAGGTTCAGGATCTGCACCTGCGCCTGCCCGAAAGCGTCGCCTTCAAGGAGCTTCGCGTAAACCTGCGCGACATGATGGACTTTCCCGAAGCGCGCGTGCGGTTCTATCCGGACGGCACCTGCGACGCGCTGGAAACGGTGCTGTTCTCCGAACGGAGCGAGGAACGACGCCTGAAACTCGAGATCACGACGGGGCGCGACATCGTGGAGGTGATCCGATGAAGCTCGCCCGCCGGCCTTTCGGCGTGGTGACGTCCTGCAGGCCGCGGCCGGGTTCTGGGCGAACCCCCGTTCGTCGTCACGGGCACGGCACGGACTCCTTCACGCTGCTGGAAGTGGTGATTGCCATGATGATCTTCTTCATGGCGGTCTTCGCGATCCTCAACCTCGTCGCACAGAACCTCCGCATTGCCCGGTCCTTGAGCCTGGGGGAACCGGATGTGGGCACGGTGGCGGCAGAGTTGTTCATGGAGGCCGCGACCAACCGCGACCTGCGGGGCGCCTCCACGTCGGGCGATTTCGGGGAACTCTACCCCGGCGCCAGTTGGGCGGCCGACCTCAAGCTGGTGGTGACCAATTCCGCCAGCCGGGGACTCGACGGTGACCCCGGCCTCTATGAGGCTGACATCACCGTGTCCTGGCCGGAGAACAGCGTCCTGAAACAGCGCAAGAGCCAGGTGCTGATGTACCTCCAATGAAATGAAACCGGGCCCCGCCAGCCATTGCCGAAAAACGCGCCGGCCCCTTCCCACCGCCGCCTTCACGCTGCTGGAACTGGCGCTCGCCCTCGCCGTGTTCGCCATGGTGATGACCTCGATCTACGCCTGCTGGAGCTCGATCCTGCGGTCGGCCCGTGTGGGAAACGAGGCCGCCGCCGAGGCCCAGCGTGCCCGGGTGGCCTCCCGGACGCTCGAGACCGCCCTGAATTCTGCGGTCATGTTCATGGCCAACCACTCCCTCTACCGCTTCGAGGCCGATACCTCCGGCGAATTCGCCGCCCTCAGTTTCGTGGCCCGTCTGCCGGCCAGCTTCCCGGGCGGCGGTTACTACGGCGACCAGGTCGTCCGCCGGGTGGCGTTCGTCGTCGAACCGGGCGAGGGGAGCCTCAACGAATTGCGCCTCATTCAGTTCCCCATCCTCTCGGGCGAGGTTTCCGATGAACAACTTCATCCGCTCACGATTGCGCAGGATGTCAGCCTGTTCATGCTGGAATTCAGCGACGGCAAGAGCGGCGAGTGGATGGACGAATGGACCATGACCAACCGGCTGCCGGCGATGGTCCGCTTTGCGCTCGCTTTCGGGCGCAAGAACGACGGCTCGAACACCCCGCGCGAAATGGTGGTGCACTCCGTGCTGCTTCCCACCCGCGGTGTGCTCCCCACCTTCCAGGGCATGGCGGGCGCGGCGGGGGCCATGGGCCGGGGCCAACCGGGCGCCCCCATCGTGCCCGGTCCGGACGCCGGCGGGCCCGCCACCGGCCTGGAGGACATCCGACCCGAGGGAGGTGCCGGATGAACTGCCATTGCCACTGTCGCCAGGAACGCGGGTTCGCGTTGATCATCGTCATGATCGTCATCTTCTCGCTGGCGATCCTGGCCGGGGGTTTCGCCTTCTCCATGAAGGTGGAATCCCGCCTCGCCGCCAACAACAACAGCGAAGGCGAAATGCAGTGGCTCGGCCGCTCCGGCGTGGAACTGGCGCGGTTCGTCCTGAGCGAGTCCTTCAACCGACCCAAGCCGGCCTCCCTCAACCAAATCTGGGCGGGTGGTCCCGGCGACCTCACCGAAACCAACGGCCCCCTCCTCGCCGTCAACCTCGGCTCCACCAGTTTGGGCGAAGGCACCATCGCCGTTCACATCGTCGACCAGGAACGCCGCGCCAACATCAACCGCGTCGACCGCCAGACGTTCGAGCGCGCGCTCGCCATCATGGGTGCGAACACCGTCAACGCACCGATGCTCATGGACTCGCTTGAAGACTGGCTCGACTCCGACGAGGCCTCCCATCTCAGCGGCACGGAAAGCGATTACTACCTCAACCAGGATCCGCCCTACTACGCCAAGAACGGCCCCATCGACGACATCGCCGAACTGCTGCTCGTCAACGGCGTCACCCCCGACCTTTTCTGGGGACCCCGGGCGGCGGGCCACCGCGACCAACTCTACCGCCCCTACTCGCGCGAGGATCTGCCCGACGACAGCTCCGGCATGGGACGCCTGGGCCTGGTGGACCTCTTCACCGCGCTCTCCTCCGGCTCGATCAATATCAACACAGCCTCGGTGGACGTGCTCCAGTTGCTGCCCGGCGTGGACGAGGTGGTTGCCGAAAACATCATCCGGACGCGCGCGGGCCCTGACGGTGTGGACGGCACCGAGGACGACACCCCGTTCCAGAACGTCTCCATGCTTTCGCCTGCCACCGTCCCCGGGATCGCGCCGGAAGTGGTGGCCGCCATCCAGCAACTGCGCCTGGCGGACGTACGCAGCATGACGTTCAATGTCACCGTCGAGGCCCGCCTCGGCCGCCTCCACCGCGAATACAGCGCGGTCCTCGGTGTCCGCGGCACCGTGGTCGACGTCCTCGAATTCTCCTGGCCCTGACAGCCGCCAACAGTGACAGTGACGGCCCGACCTGCGCGACCGGGGAATCGGTGGCGGCGGACTGGTACCCGGCCTCGACGCAGCCGGGCCTGCCCCCGGCTGACCAGGCTTCGGGCGCATAAGGTAAAGGGGGCCTCACTATTGGCGGCAGGAGCGCCGCCAATAGCTGCAGGACTGACCCCGTCGCTCGACCCGGCGGACTACTTCTTCACGCGACCGAACCAGGACGGTCCGGATGGCTGCAGCGTGTGAGGGCTGGTGGCCCCGTTAACCGCCTGCCATGGCCCATCCACGGAGGTCGCGGCCTCGAGGGTGCCGCCTCCGGTCCACTCGATCGTGACGCTTCCGTCAGGATTCCGCTGGATGCCGGTGAACTCCGGAAATCCCCCGACGGGCGGCGTCGGGTCGTCCTGCGGATTCGGATGGGAGATGACGGTGTAGAAGTTGATTTCGCTGGGCGAATTCGCACCATTATCCGGCAGGTTCTGCAGGTTGATCTCGCCCTTTGCCGCCACCATGATCTGTTTCGTGGTCATCGCCAGGCTCATCTGGAGGGTGCGAATCCCCCCGGTTTCTGCCGCGTTGACGAACGGGAGGAAACTCGCCGTGAGCGGGGTGATCGTGCCGGCATCCGGATCGAACGCCATCACGCGGGCGGCCACCTGTTGCTGCTCGTAACCGGGCGGTTTCGACACCCAGGAGACCACCACGCGGTTCAAGGCATCGACCGCCAGGGTCGCGCGATCGAAGTCGCCGGCGAACCCCGCCTCGCTGACCTCTGCCTGCGTCACGAATGCGCGGGTCTGGGCGTCCCAGACCGCCACTTTTACGACGTTCGCATCACTCACCTTGCCGGCCAGGTAGACATACGGGCTGTTCACGTGACCGGCGATGCGGGTGCCATCGCCGCGCCCAGTGTCGAACTGCGAGCCGGAAGTGGCCTGGTCAATCATGCCCTGCAGATTGCCGGCGTTGTCGTAGAAGTACAGGTTCTGATGAACCCGGGCGCAGAATCCGCCGCGGAAGGCGGCGAGGTTCGACCAGATATCCTGGCTGGCGACGACAAAGCTCTCCTTCACGATGGAGCCGTCCGGGGCCAGGATCACGGCGGTAGTGATGTTGCCCGCCTCGCGCACCCCGGAGCGATCGTCGACGGTCGCCACGAAGTTCCCGTTGTCCAACGCGACGAGATCGCCCCCGAACCGGCCAATCTGGTTGCCGCCCGCGGTACCGGAGGTCAGCCGACCGTTGATCGCGTCCAGCGCCTTGCAGAGCGGGGTCGGTGTCAGGGTGGCAAGGTCGAGCGAGTAACCCTGCACCACGGCGTAACGTCCGTCGGCCAGGCGGTTGAAACCGAGATTCCACCGGTTGTCCGATTGGAACTGCGAATACACGTGCGGCGAGGCTTCACCACCGACCAGGTAGTTCACCGCGCCGGGACGAACGTCGCCCGCCACCCGACCCGGGTTGCCGTTCTGCCGCGAGGCATTGATGATGCCGGCGAACGGTTGTCCGTTGTCGGCGTAGAAGCCCTCCACCATCCGTGGCGTTCCCCCGGCAACCGGCTGGAGCATGACCACGTAGCGCTGTTTGTCAGTGGTTCCCTCGGCGAAGGTGTTGCATTCGATGAGGAAGGCGCTGTTTCCCACCACGCTGGCGTACGGCTCCCAGTTCCCCAAGGAGGCCAACTGCGGCACGATTACGGGAGTGTCCGGCACGATTCGCGTCAGGCCAACCGATTCTATGCTGCCGGGTTTGTGGGCAATCCCAAACAGGCGCCCTGCCACCGTGGGAATGCTGGCGACGGCGCTCTGACTCTCCCAAACCACGGCGAACGAGTCGTGCAGGCACGTCACCCGCGGACCGGACGACGGGAAATACGCGAGTTCCGGAGTCTCCAGTTCACTGACGTAGAACGTCTGGTCCACAGGCGTTCCGTCCGCCTTCAGCAGACGCCCCATGATCAGGGGGCAAACCGCGGCCCAGTCGGTGGAATCCTGGCCTTCCCAGACCGCCAACACCCGGCCGGCCGGATCAATCGCCGCGTCCACCGATCCAAGAGCGGTCAAGGGCACGTCGTCGCTGGCCGACCGTGAATACCGCACCGTTCCGTCGGCGTTGAGGACCGTGACCCAGGCGCCCTGGGCGGTGGTCCCCGCGCTGATGGCAACGTATGCGTCGACGCCGTTGCCATGGAAACCCGCGCTGTCGCCGCGCCCCCCCGCCGCCGCCGCCGCGTTGCCAGTCAGGGTGCCGAGATCGAGGTTGCCGGTCACCGGTTCCCCCGCGTTGTCGAAGAGCCGGACGAAGGTCTTCCCCCCCTGCCAGAAACGGACGCCAAATCCGTTTGCCGTGACCCCAACCCCGTGCCAGATCTCATTGGCCACCGCCGTTTCACTCACCAGCGTCGCCGCCTTCACCACCTCGCCCGCCGGCGTCACGATGCGGAAGATCGCGTGTTTCCCGGCGGCGGCACCACCGTACTTGCTGACCAGATCGGCTTCCTGCCGGCTCTCGCCAACCACCACAAGGTTGCCGTTGGCAAGGTAGTCCCAGTCGGCAATCCGAATGTCCCCGGCCGGCTCGGCCTCGGCGGCACTGACCCCGCTGACCAGGCCCAACGGGTCGCCGGTGTTGTCCAGCAGTTGCAGGGCCGGCCAGTCCCCGCCCCCGCCCGCATCGACTTCAATATCCGCCACTTCCGGCACTTCGTACCGCAGATCGAAGGCGGTGGCGCCCATGCCAAATCCGTTGCCGAAGAGGTTCGCCTTGATCTTCGGTCCCCACGCCGTGTTGGCCGGAGTCGGGCTGCCATTGGCACGGAAGAAGGAACGATACCGCATGGTGATGGAACCGCCCCGGTTCGAGGCGATATCCGCGTCCCCGGTAATCGGCACCCCGCCCGCGCTGTAGAGCGCCCAGACGGCCTCCAGATCCGACAGCCCATCACCGTCGTCCTCCCACCCGATCACGATGTCGCCCGCCGCGGTGATCGCCACCCCCAGGGCTTCCGTGTTCAGGTTGTTGAGTGAGGTGTTCAGGTCGTTCACATAGAACGTGTCCGCGCGGGCTGTCAGTCCATTGCTGTCCACAGTCCCGGTAACGCTCTGCCCCCAAAGGCCCGGAGCGCCGATAGCCATCAGGCTCGCCACCACCACACAGGATCTTACGATCGTCTTCATCAAATGAACGTGGGTTTGTTGTCGCCAACTCCCTCCCTGATCGCTCCCCCCAACGCCAAACGAAGCGTCGCGGCAGACGAAACGATCCGATGGAGCTGATGGTCGACAGCTTAAGCGAACCCAGCAGAAAACACAAGCGCATTACAGGCGCGCTGATGCGCTCTGCACGGCACAGGGTCGGCGTCGTGGCATGATTGGGAACCGGCGCTTCACCCTCACAAGAGGGCAACCTCGTACCGGCCGAACTTGCCGTCCACCGTGGCGATCGGCATCTGTTCGAGCTGGGCTTGCGCGATCAGAAGCCGGTCAAAAGGGTCCTGGTGGGCCGGAGGAAGCGTCGCTACGTGGAGTGCGTGCCGGTGCTCGATGTGCAGGGTCTTGATGCCATCCCGGAGGAGTCGCTTGGGAACGAATTCCGCCGGTGCTTCGGGGAGCGGCAGTTTGCCGAGCGCGTGCTTGATGGCAATTTCCCACGAGCTTGCGACCGACAGGAAGAGCTCATTACGACTCCGCCTTAGCTCCGACGCCACGCGCTCCGGAAGCCGCTCGGGCTCGCTCAGCCACCAGAGCCAGACATGGGTGTCGAGCAGGATTCTCAAGAGTGGAACAGGCGGGTGACTTCGGGGATCTCCTGGTCAAAATCCTCCGGCACGACAAACTGCCCCCGATCGCCCCCCCCCAAACGATCAGCCGGCTCCGTTTCGCAGGACACGAGTTTTGCCGCGGGGCGACCGTAGCGGTGGATGATGACCTCCTCCCCCGCGGCCACGCGAGTTAACAGCTTGGACAGGTGGGTCTTCGCCTCATGAACGGATACGACCATACCGCCCTGAATCTGAACTAAACCACGGACTAAGTCAACAATGAGGTCATCCGGCCAGGCGGCGGTAGAGTTCCACGTAGGACTTCACGGTGCGGCGCCACCCGAAGTCCGCCTGCATGCCGTTGCGCCGGTAGTGAGCCAGAGCCTCCGGGGCGGCGTACAACGCGAGGGCCTTGCGCAGGGCCGCCGCGAGCGCCGGCACGGAGGATTCGTGGAACTTGATGCCGTTGGCCGTGGTTTCATCCTCGCGCGCATCCACCACGGAATCGTCCAGTCCCCCCGTCGCACAGACAATGGGCGGCGTGCCGAAGCGGAGGCTGTAAAGCTGGTTGAGACCGCAGGGTTCGTACCGGGAGGGCATGACGAAGAAGTCGCAGCCCGCCTCGATGAGGTGGGCCAGACGTTCGTTGCGTCCCTGCACAAACGCCATCTTGCCGGGAAACCGCGCCACCAGGTCCTTCGCCGCCTCCTCCAGCAGTTCGTCGCCGCTGCCCAGCAGGACGTATTGCAGGTCCTCGCCAAAGAGGTCGTTAAGGGCGGCCACAATGAGATCAATCCCCTTCTGGTCCGCCAACCGGCTGACGGTCCCGAACAGCGGCACCTCCTCCCGCTCCGGAAGCCCCACTTCCCGCTGGAGCGCCAGCTTGTTCAGCCGCTTCCCATCCATCGCATCCACACTGTAAGGATGCGGCAAGTGCGGGTTGCTGGTCGTGTTCCAGTCCTCGTAATCAACGCCGTTCAGGATACCGGTCAGGGCACTCTGGCGCGACCGCAACACCCCGTCCAATCCGGCCCCAAACAACGGGGTCGTGATCTCCCGGGCGTAACGCGGACTCACGGTGGTGATCGCGTCGGCGAACACGATGCCGGCCTTGAGCGGATTCACGTCGCCGTAGTACTCGCATGCTTCGGGATGGAAGTAGTAAGCCGGCAGACCGGTCAATGCATACTCGCGCCCCGCCGCTCGCCCGGGGTAACCCAGGTTGTGGATGGTAAAGACGCTCTTTGGCACCTCCTCCCAGCCCTCGTACCAACCGCGATGCCGCACGAGCAGGGGCATCAGGCCGGTCTGCCAATCGTGCCCGTGCACAATCTGCGGGCGCAGTTCCAGGTCACGCATCCACTGTACAACTGCGCGGGAGAAAAAGACGAAGCGCAGAAAGTTGTCCGCATACGCCACCCGCCCGTGGGGTAACCGCTGGTCGTACACGCCGTCACGATCAAACAGGCCGTCCTGCTCGACAAAGTAAACGGTGAGCCGGCGCTGAGGCCGAAGCACGTGCAGGTTCCCGGTCACCAGGCGCCCCGCGAGAGGGATCTCCACCCTCGCATCGGTGGCGGTCATGCCCGCGGCCTCCGCGCTCTCCCGTACCCCGCGATAGAGCGGGGTGAAGACACTCACCTCATGCCCGGCCTTCGCGAGATATTTGCCCAGCGCGGCCACCATGTCCGCCAGCCCGCCGGTCTTCGAGTAGGGATGCAGTTCGCTGCTGGCCAGGAGGACACGCATGGCAGGAAAGGTTCAGGGGCGGATCACATCGGTTCCCAGGAAGGGCTGAAGCGGCTCGGGAATGCGAATGCTCCCGTCGGCCTGCTGATGAGTTTCGATCAGGGCGACGAACAACCGTGCCAGCGCGGTGCCGCTGCCGTTGAGAATGTGCGGGAGGACGTTGCGCCCCTCGCTGTTCTTGTAGCGGAGCGCCATGCGCCGCGCCTGAAAATCCTCGCAGTTCGAGCAACTGGACACCTCCAGGTACTGCCCCTGCCCCGGCGCCCACACCTCAAGGTCGTAAGTCTTCGCACTCGCGAACCCCATGTCCCCGGTGCAGAGCAGCACGGCGCGGTAGTGCAGGCCGAGCAACTGCAGCACCCGTTCGGCGTTGGCAACGAGTTTCTCCAGTTCGTCATAGCCCTCCTCCGGCCGGACGATCTTGATCAACTCCACCTTGTCGAACTGATGGACCCGGATCATGCCGCGCGTACCCACCCCGGCCGCCCCCGCCTCCGCCCGGAAACACGGACTGTAGGCCGCGTAACGGATGGGCAGGTCCGCCTCCGCCAGAATCTCGTCGCGGTGAATGTTGGCAACCGGCGCCTCGGCCGTGGGCAGGAGGTAGAGCTTCCCCAGCGACCCGTTGTCCTCGCCCTCGCGGACGGCATACGCCTGGTCCTCGAATTTGGGAAACTGCCCCACCCCGAACATGCAGTCCCGACCGATGATGAACGGCGGCGAAACCTCCGTATAGCCGTGCTCGCGGGTGTGCAGGTCGAGAAGAAACTGGATCAACGCCCGCTCCAACCGCGCCCCCCACCCCGTGTACAGCAGGAAGCCGCTGCCGGAGAGCTTCGTCCCCCGCTCGAAGTCGACCAACCGCAGTCGCTGGCAAAGCTCCGTGTGCGGCAGTGGATCGAAGGCGAACTCCGCCTTCGTCCCCCACTCCCGCACCACCGGGTTGTCGTCGGCCGTGCGCCCCGGAGGCACACTGGCATGCGGCAGGTTCGGCAGGCGGCTGAGCAGATCGTGGCGCCGGGTCTCGATACCGTCCAAGGTGGCGTCCAACGCGGCAATCCGAGCACCGATCTCACGCACCTGCTGTTTGCGGGTCTCCGCCTCCTCGAGCTTCTTCTGTGCCATCAAGGCCCCGATTTCCTTGGAGGAGCGGTTGCGTTCGGCCTTGAGCGACTCCACCTCCGCCAGGGCGGCCCGCCGTTCCTCATCGAGCGCCAGGACATCGTCGAGCCTCGCCTCATCACCGGCACCGCGTGAGGCCAGTCGCTCCCGCACCCGGTCAGGCTGTTCCCGCACCATTTTGACGTCCAACATCGGCGCATTATCGGAACCCGCCCGGAAGCCGGCAAGACGGAACCCGCCATCCCATCGTAGCGGCGAACCGGCGTTCCCCGGACACGGCAGGAGACAACAGCAAGCTCGGCGGATACCAATCCGCCGCCACGCCGGACCCTGTTTCCTTCGGCGGCTGCCGATCCGCGGCGACCTTCCCGGGGTTTCCCGCTTGCGAGGTCAGCCGACGGGACCGGATAGTCGGCTCATGAGCAAGGCCACCGATGTGCGGGTCCGCGGCGCGACGCTGTACTTTCTACCCGTCCAGACGCGCGTGCCGCTGAAGTTCGGGCCCGAGACGCTGACCTCGGTCACCTGCGCCCGTGCTTGTCTCACGGTCGAGGACCGCCAGGGGCGACGGGCGACCGGTTGGGGGGAAACCCCCCTGAGCGTGCAATGGGTCTGGCCCGGTCCGCTCGCTTACACGCTGCGTGAGGATCGGCTCAAGGACTTCTGTGGGCAACTCGCCCGTGCCTGGGCCGGTCTTCCCGGACTTGGCCATCCCATCGAATTGGGCTACGACTTCCAGGAGGCAGTGCTACCCGGCATTTGGCGCGAGGCGAATACGGACGCGCCATCCGGAGAAGCGATGCCGTGGCTGGCGGCGCTGGTGTGTTGCTCGGTGTTCGACCAGGCGCTGCACGATGCCTATGGCAACCTGCTTGGACTCCCGACCTACGCATCCTATCGGGCAGAATTCATGACCCGCGACCTGGCGGACTTCCTGGAGCCGGCCGCCGGCAGCGACGTGACTTTCCGGTCCCTGTACCCGGACCATTTCCTGGTCTCCACCCCCAATCCGCGGTTGCGGGCGTGGCATCTGGTGGGCGGTTTGGACCGGTTGAGCGAGACGGATCCCGGGGAACCCGGCCCCGAGGACGGGCACCCCAGCCTGCTGCCGGACTGGATCCGGACCGACGGCCTGAAATGCCTGAAGGTCAAGCTGCGCGGCAACGATTCTGCGTGGGACTACGACCGCCTGGTGCGGGTGGGGGAGATTGCGATTGCGCATGCCGTGGAGTGGCTCAGTGCCGACTTCAACTGCACGGTCACGGACCCGGCGTATGTGAACGCGATTCTCGACCGGTTGCGCGACGAACACCCGCGTCATTACGGCATGCTGCTCTACGTGGAACAGCCGTTTCCCTACGAACTGGACTTGCACCGGATCGACGTCCACAGCGTGAGCGCCCGCAAGCCGCTCTTCCTCGACGAAAGCGCCCATGACTGGCGTGTCATCCGGCTCGGGCGCGAACTGGGCTGGTCGGGCGTAGCCCTGAAGACGTGCAAGACGCAGACCGGAGCGATCCTGAGCGCGTGTTGGGCACGGGCTCACGGGATGACCCTGATGGTCCAGGACCTCACGAACCCGATGCTCGCCCAGATTCCCCATCTGCTGCTCGGCGCACACACCGGCACCATCATGGGAGTTGAGACGAATTCGATGCAGTTCTATCCGGACGCCTCATGTCCCGAGGCCGCGATCCATCCTGGGATCTACCGGCGTCGGGACGGCCGGGTGGACCTGTCAACGCTGGGGGCAACCGGTTTCGGCTATCGGGTGGCGGAGATTGGGCGGGACCTGCCGCCACCCGTGATCTCAGCAGTTGTCTGAGGCCCAGGTTCCAGGTGCCGCCTGAGGGCGGGACTCCGGGCGCACGCCACGCAGCAAGGCAGGTCGGACGGACGAGGGAAACCGTGTCGGGTCAGGCTCACCATCGCACCGGCCGGTCGGAAAGATGCGAACACAAAAAGGCCGGGAAGGTTGAACACCTTCCCGGCCCTGTTTCGTCAGGCCCGGCAGGACGCCTCAGCGGCCCCTGCCGGTCCCGCTTGTTCTCCCTACTTCACGCTCCGGAAGAATCCGGCCGCCGAACCGCCCGGCACCGTGTAGGGACTCGTCGCCCCATCCACGTCCGTATACGGCCCCTCCACCGTCTCCGCCGATTGCAGCGTCCCGGTGAACGTCACCGTCACCGTGCCACCCGCGGCACCGATCCCGATCGTCGGCGCTTCCACCTCGCCCAGCACCAGCTTCACCTCGTTGCTGATCGCGCTCTTGTTCGGATCCGCCGACGTCGTCGCCACCACCCGGAACATCGCCTCGAAGTCCGCCGCCACCGGGTAGATCGTGTAGCTCGCTCCGTTGGCGTTCGTGATGTCCACGAACCCGGCCCCGTCATCCCTCTGCCACTGGTAGCTCACCGGCTTCGCTTCCCCATGCAGCAGCGCCTCCGCTTCGGAGTCGAACGTCGAGGCCTGCGCGGCCTTCCCGAACACCAACTCCATCCCCTGCATGATCCAGCCGGGCTGTCCGGGACTCCAGCAATCGTCCCAGCCACCCACGAACTGCACCGCCACCGTGTCGCCCGCGGCAAACTCACCCAGAATCACCGAGCTGGTGATCAGGTCCCCGTTGTCGAACCCGGCCGAGTCCCCGTTGAACGCCCGCTGCCCGTTGAGCACGCCGCTCCCGATGATCAGCCCGGGCGCATACCCGTTGGCCGTGAACTTGTCCGGATTCACCGGCGTAAACGCTCCCCCGTTCACGCTCACCCACACCTGGCCACCATCCCAGAGGTCGCCCTCCAGACGATACCGGTGCGTGAAGTTCAACGTCACCTCGTCGCTCACCGGCACCCCATACGCGGGGCTCGTCAGCTTCGAGTTGAACGGTCCACCGCAGTTCGGGTCCGCTCCCAGCGCGATCCACTGCCCATCCGCCGTGCTGTACTCCCACGGACCCCAGTTCGCCGGCGGCTCCCCGCTGTTCTCCACCGTGAACCCGCCATCCCCGTCGGCGAAGTCCACGATCACCATCGGCAGCAATTCCAGGTTCAGGCTGTCAATCACCCAGCCCGGCACCGATCCGGTCGTGCAGTCATCCCACGCCCCCACAAACTGCACCACGATCGAGTCGTTCTGCTTGAACGTCCCCAGCAACACCGTGCTGGTGATGTTCTCCCCGGCACCGTACCCGGGCGAATCCGCGTTGAATCCATTCAGGCCGTTGGCAATGCCACTGCCGATGATGGCTCCCTCCGCATACCCGTTGACGCTGAAGTTCGCCGCCGGCACATAGGTGAATTCACCGCCGTTGACGCTGACCCGGATGATCCCCGCATCCCACAGGTCGCCCTCGAACGAATACCGGTGCGTGAAGTTCATCGTCACCGCGCCGTCCTGCGGCATCGCGATGCCCGGGCTGCTCAGCTGCGAGTTGTACGGGCCCGTGCAGGCGGACTCTCCGCCGTCGGCCGTCCAGGCTCCCATGCCGGAGTCATACACGAACGGTCCCGGAGGCGCCGGATCCGTGTTCACCACCGTGAACCCGCCGTTGCCGCTGTTGAAGTCCTGGCTGTAGATCTCGACGCCCGTCGAGGCCAGCACGCCCACCTGGTCGGTCGGCTGTGTCGTGAATCCGAGCACCGTGTTCGGATCGTAGTAGGTGCCCAGTTCGCCCCCGGCGGCATCCGCCGGTGTCCCGTCCGCGGGAATCAGATCCCCGGACTTGATGATCGTCAGCTCGGCGCCGTCGCCGCCGCCGCCTTCCTGCCAGAGTACTTCAAGGAAGTACTGCTGACCGGCCTGCAGGTTCACGAATCCCCAGCCCGGATACGGCTGAATCCCGATTGCGGTATCATCAAAGCCGGTCAGATAGCTGTAGGAGTACTGCTCGCTCAGCGCCGCGGTGCTCGTCCAGGTGCGCTCGCCGCTGTAGCCGGTCTCGGCGGCAATGCCGTAGACATTCGCCGGATCGGCATCGGTGCTCAGCAGGGCCCGACCGTTGTCGTCACAGGTCAGCAGGAACTCGTAATCGCCGGTCGTCGCCGGCTTGAACCAAGCGTAACCCCGCGCCCCGTAGTTGTCCGCCAGACCGCGGCCGGACTCGAAGCTGCTGGTCAACCAGGTCACGTCCGGAGTCCGGTGGGCGGGATCCATGACCAGCGCATAGAGGTTGGCCATCGAAATGCCGCCACTCCAGCGTTCCCAACTCACTGCGCCGGGCAGGTAGGTGAAGGTCCCGAAGGTCGCCTGGCTGTTGGCGGCAATCGCGTTGCCGGCCACATCCTGCACGTTGTTCACGGTCAGGGTCAGGTCGGTGCCTTCAGGCTGGGCGCTGGTGGTGAGAATCACCATGTTGTCCCCCGGGGTTCCGGGAGCCACTGCCAAGGTCGCGGAAGAGACCGTCACGCCGCCGGACAACTGGTAGTTGCCCGCCGTTTCGGCGGTTGCCGGATCCACCGGCTCGGAGAACTTCACCATCACCTGGTCGAAGCCCACGTTGCCCCAGGCATCCACCAAGGTGGGGGCCTCGCTATCGGCAATGACCGTCAACGTGGCCTCCTGCGAGGTCTCGTCGCCATAGGGATTCGTGACCACACACTTGAGCTTGGCTCCGTCTTGCGAGTAGGCGGCGCGGGCGAGGGTGTACGTAGCTTTGGTGGCGCCGGGAATCGCGACGTCGTCTTCATACCATTGGTAGGTAACCAGGTAATCGCCCTCAGCCACCACGGAAAAGCTCGCGGGTGCGCCTTCATCCACGGTTGTGTCCTGCGGTTGCGTCACAATCGACGGCGCGGTGGACCCGGGAGGCATCGACTGGGAATCGAATTCGGAAGGGGCAAGGGCCCCGCTGGTAATCTTCAACCGGTCCAGCGCGCCCACGTAGGGCAGCCCACCGCCCGGCTCCGAACCCAGGACGAAGTAATCCTGGGTGCGCGAGAAGATGACACTGCCGGTGTACGCCCGGGTGTCGCCCAGCACGCCGTCGACATAATAACGGATCTCGACGCCGTTCTGATGAACCACGGCGATGTGATGCCAGTTGCCGTCATCCGGGATGATGGCCGCCGAACCGGCGTCCAAAACCCCCAAAGTGGTCACGAAGACCGATCGATCGGTGTTGATCGAGAACGAGATGGCCCCACCGGGACCATTGTTGTAGAAGAACACGGACCGGTTGGCCGGGTTACCGTCGAACTTCACCCAGGCTTCCAGGGTGAAGTCGGGGTTGGTGGTGTCCAACTGCATGACCGTGTCCGGGTCCGGCACGGTAATGTTCTGGCCGGACGCGAAGCTGATGGCCCGATCCAGGGCGTAACCTGACGGCGAGTCCGCAACCGACGTGGGGGCGCTGGCCGACGGTGTTCCTACCAGTCCGTGAATGCTCTCAGTGACAGCATCAGTGTTTTGCTCGTTGAACCCGAAGTCCAGGAGCGTCGTGGCGGCCAGAGCCTGGCCGTGCATGCCCAGCATGACCATGGCGGCCAGCCCGGCTCCCTGAAGGGATCTGCGACATCTTCTCATAAGGGTTTTCGATTGATTACTTTGACTCGGTCTCTACTCGGATTTCAGTTGCCTGATCCACTCGGCAAACTAGCGACCGGCTTGCGGACGCCGCAAGGTAAAAGGAAACCCGGGGTCGAGCAGGTTGCTAGCAACGAAGCAGGGCCGGGAAGGACACCCCTCCCGGCCCTGATTCGTCAGGCCCGGCAGACAGCCTCATGGGCCCCTGCCGGTCCGTCTGCGGGCTATTTCACGCTCCGGAAGAAGCCGGCCGCCGAACCGCCCGGCACCGTGTAGGGACTCGTCGCCCCATCCACGTCCGTATACGGCCCCTCCACCGTCTCCGCCGATTGCAGCGTCCCGGTGAACGTCACCGTCACCGTGCCACCCGCGGCACCGATCCCGATCGTCGGCGGCTCCACCACACCGGTGGTCAGCTTCACCTCGTCGCTGATCAGGACCTTGGTGGGATCGGCACCCAGCGTCACCATCACCCGGAACATGGCGTCGAAGTCCGCCGCCACCGGGTAGATCGTGTAGCTTGCCCCCGTCTCGTCCGGGATATCGGCGAAGCCGGCGCCGTCATCCCGCTGCCATTGGTAGTTGGTGGGAACCGCGTCCCCACGCAGGATCGCCGAGGCCAGGGAGTCGAATGTGGAGCCTTGCGGCGCCTTTCCGAACACCAACTGCATGCCCTGCATGATCCACCCCGGCTGTCCCGGGCTCCAGCAATCGTCCCACGCCCCGACAAACTGCACGGCGATCGTGTCCCCGGCGTTGAACGACCCCAGAATCGCCGAGCTGGTGATCAGCTCCCCGTCCGCGAAGCCGGGCGAATCCCCGTTGAAGCCGTAGAGCCCCTGGGCAATGCCATTGCCGATGATGGTCCCTTGCTCCGCATACCCGTTCGCGCTGAAGTTCGCCGCCGGCACGTAGGTGAAGGCTCCGCCGTTGACACTCACCCGCACCAGGCCCGCATCCCAGAGGTCGCCCTCCAACCGGTAGCGGTGGGTGAAGTTCAACGTCACGTCGTCGGTCACTGGCACCGTGTAAGCCGGGCTCGTCAGATTCGAATTGAACGGACCGCCGCAATTCGGGTCGCTTCCCTGCGCGATCCACTGGCCCTCCGTGGCATTGTATTCCCACGGACCCCAGTTCGCGGGCGGCTCCCCGCTGTTCTCCACGGTGAATCCGCCGTCCCCGTCCGCGAAGTCCACGATCACCATCGGCAACTGTTGCAGGTTCAGGCTGTCCATCACCCAACCCGGCTGGCCCGGGCTCCAGCAGTCATCCCACGCCCCCACAAACTGCACCTTGATCGTGTCGTTCTGCTTGAACGTCCCCAGCAACACCGTGCTGGTAATCAGGTCTCCGTCCGCAAAGCCGGGCGAATCCCCGTTGAAGCCGAGCAACCCCTGGGCGATGCCGTTGCCAATGATCGTCCCTTGTTCCGCATACCCGTTGGCACTGAAGTTCGCCGCGGGCAGGTAGGTGAAGTCACCGCCGTTCACGCTCACCCGGACCAACCCCGCGTCCCACAGGTCGCCTTCGAGCCGGTAACGGTGCGTGAAGTTCAACGTCACGGTTCCACCCTCCGCCAGTGTGATGCCCGGGCTCGTCAGATTGGAGTTGAACGGACCGCCGCAGTTCGGATCGCTCCCCTGCGCAATCCACTGGCCGTCCGCGGCACTGTAAACCCACGGGCCCCAGTTGGCCGGCGGTTCGATGTTGTTTTCCACGGTGAACCCGCCGTCCCCGCCGGTGAAGTCCTCGCTGTAAATCTCGACCCCCGCAGAGCCCAGCACGCCCACTTGGTCCGTCGGCTGCGTCACAAACCCCAGCACCGTGTTCGGATCGTAATAGCAGCCCAGCGTGCCGCCGGCAGTGTCGGCCGGTGTCCCGTCGGCGGGAATCGCATCCCCCGACTTGATGATCGTCAGCTCCGCACCGTCACCGCTGGTGGCTTCCTGCCAGAGCACTTCCATGAAGTATTTCTGGCCCGCCTGCAGATTGACGAATCCCCAGCCCGGATACGGCTCGATGCCCAGGGCGGTGTCATCAAAGCTGGTCAGGTAGGTGTAGGAGTACTGCTCGCTGACGGCGGCGGTGCTCGTCCAGGTGCGTTCCCCGCTGGAACCGGTCTCGGCCGCGATGCCAAAGACGTTCGCCGGATCGGCGTCCGTGCTGAGCAATGCCCGGCCGTTGTCGTCGCAGGTCAGCAGGAACTCGTAATCCCCTGTCGTCGCCGGCTTGAACCACGTGTAGCCCCGTGCGCCATACCACTCCGGTGCCCCGGCATGCCGGCCGGACTCGAAGCTGCTGGTCAGCCAGGTCAGTCCCGGACCCCGGAGGCTGTTGGGATTGGTCACCTGGTTGTACAGGTTGCCAATCGTGATGCCGTCATCCCAACGCTCCCAGGTCACCACATTGGGCAACCAGACAAACGTCCGAAACTCGGTCGTGCTGTCCGCCGGCACGGGATTCCCGTCCAGATCCTTGACATTGTTCACGGTCAGCGTGAGCAACGTGTCCTCGGGTTGCTGGCTGGTGGTGAGCACCACCAGGTTGTCGCCCGGGGATCCCGAAGGGGCTGCCAGCGCGGCAGCCTGCACGGTGACGCCCCCGGTCAACTGGTAGTTCGCAATCGTCTGGGCGGTCGCCGGGTCCACCGGTTCATCAAAGCCCACCGTGACGGTCGTGAACGCCGCGGAACCCCCCGCCCAGACCAGCGACGGAGGGCTTGCCGGGACCGGGGTGGTGGTGATGCTGACATCGTCGATCCACTGCGCCGCGTTCTCGCCACCCGTCCGGGCCCCGAAGCCGAATCGGCCGGAGAGTGGTTTGAAACCCGGAAGCACGAGGTTTTCGTAAACCTTGATGCCCTTCCAGGTCAGGTTCAGCGTGCCCGCGGGCGACACCTCGACCAGGACATCCTCGAACTGGCTGGTGACCACGTCCGCCTTGGCGTATTTCGTCGTCGCGAGAAGATTCCCGCGGTACTTGACGTCCACCGCCGGGGCCTCGCCGGTCCCGTTGTTGTAGATGTCGAAGCAGACGGTGATCCCCGTCCCCATGCCCTCTTCACCGAAGTTCGAAGTGTCGGTCAATTCAGGGCAGAAGCAGAATGAGAAGCCGTCGGCGGCATTCCCCGAGCCGGGGCCGATCTGCAATTTGAAGCTGGCCGTGAAGCCGTCGATGGCCGTCCGCCCATCCAGCGCGTCAATAATCATGGACCCCTGCCGGCTGTTTTCGGCCGGCGTGAGGACGAGATGACCGTCGGTGATCGCCGGCATCCAGGTTCCGGTGCCGTCGTTGCTGGTCAGGATGAAGCCCGTCTGGCCCGGATCACTGAAATCCGAACTGAACGATCCCGCCCGGGCCAGGCCACCGCCCAGCGCCAGACCGGCCCCAATCATCGGGATAATCAGGTGTGTTTTGTTCATGGGAATTGGTTCCTATGCATCGTGGTTGATGCCGCGCCGCCGCGCCCCACTCGGACCGGAACCATCCGGTCGGCCGGGAGCAGATTCACGGCTTCTCTGCAGGACGATATCAACGCACAAAGGGCTTGCGCTGACAATCCAAAACCCGGGAGTGCGGAGGCAGTGCAGTCGGCAGCCGGCCTGATCCTCCAGTGCGATCCTGCGTGTCGTCATCGTTGGCCTCATCGCAATCTCATCCATGGGTACGAGGCCGGGCTCGCTGGCGGAACCTCGGTCGGATCCTAGCAGACTGGTTCCGGCCGGGCTCGGACGGTCGAAGGCACGGGGGCACCCTCGGACAGGGATGGCGATTACGAGGTCGATTATGATTATGATCACGAACGGGGCGGGCATTCGCCAGCACCTGGGGACCGGGCGCCGGCACGCCTCCTCAGCAGCGGGCACCGGGCTGCTCATCCGCCCGCACAGGCAACTTTGCAGTGGACGTGGCACGAAGCCTGCATAAGGGTGCACTCATGATCGGAATCGCGAACGGTGTTGGCGGTGGGCGGCGGCGCCGCCATTGGAACGGCAGGTTGCAGCGGACCGGGTGGTTGTGCCTGTTCGCGGGCGTTTCGCTGGTGCAGGCTGATGAGAACGTCTACCTCACCGGGGTGCCGGACTACAGCTGGCATGCCGGCTGCTACGGGACCTGCACCGGGAACCTCATTGGCTACTGGGACCGGCACGGTTTTCCGGATTTCTACACCGGCCCAACGGCGGGAGGGGTGGCACCCCTGAATTCCTCCGGGTCAAACTCGGGCATCTACAACCTGTGGGCATCCAAGGCGGGACGCGACGGTCGCCCCGCAAACCAACCCGGCCACGAGGACGATTACTATGTCGACTACGAATCCACCGCGGACGATCCCTACGTGACGGCTCACCGCCCCGAGCACGCACCGGATTGCGTCGGCGACTTCATCGGCTTGAACCAGAAGAAATGGACGAACCTGGGCGGGGAATGCGACGGGAACATCGACGGATTCACCTACACCTACTGGAACCGCAAGGGCTTCCGGCAGAACAACTTCACGCCGAGCGCGAATTCCGGTCTTCCGGCGACCGACTCCCAGTCCGGGTTGCGGGCCTGGGCCCGGCACTGCGGCTACCACGCGGATACGTTCACCCAATTGGCGGAGTTCAACCCGGAAGTCGCCACCCCCGGGGAGGGCTTCACCTATGACGAGGTCAAGGCGGAGATCGATGCGGGCTATCCCCTGATCGCCCATTTGCAGGTCAAGAATGAGTATTACCGGTCGATTGGCGACATGCCGCGAGCCAATCCGGAAATCCACGCCACCTTGATCTACGGTTACTACGTCACGGCGGGGAAACAGTACGTCCGCATCCGCACGAGTTGGGGAACGGGCGACAACGTGCTGTGCGAATGGCGCGACGTCTCCTGGTTGGGCCTCCCCAACATGCCGGTGCGCGGGGTGGTGGGTTTCCATCCCCGCCCGGAAATCACCGCCTCGGAACGTAACGGGAACCAACTCACCCTGCACTGGGTGGGCCCCGACGCCGAAGTCTATGACCAGACCACGAGCACCCGGCGTCAGGCCCACTGGTATGTCGTGGAACGGGCGTCCGTGTTGAACGACGCCGACTTTGCCGCGGTGAGCAACCCCACCACCGCCCGCGAATGGACCGGTGATGACTGCTGCCCGGGGTCCGTGTTTTACCGGATCAAACTGGTTCCCACGCCGCAGTAGGCACCGGTTGAACCATCCCCAAGGCCCGCTTCAGAACAGACCCGGATGGGTCCGGACGACCTGCTCGAAGTTGTCCGGGGTGACCAGGAGGTAGCGGAGGTCGAACTCGGCCTGCGAATCCCGTTCACGGGGGGCGCTCTGGGGCGGGGCCCCCGGGCGGTTGAGCACCACCGCGGCCAGTTTGCCGGATTGAAAGGCGGCCCGGACGGTCCCGGAATCTCCCAGCACTCTCAGATCAGGGAAGAGCAGCGCGAAGCGAAGTCCTTCCGTACGCCAGACCTTCATCCCGGTGATCCCCGCCGGCAGCCCGATCAGGCTCACCCACAGCGTGTCCTGGGGATGCTCCTGCTGCAACTGATCCCAGGCGCCCCGCTTGGTCATGAGACTCAACGGGGTCTTCAAGTCGGGCGGCAGCGGCACCGCACCCGGATTGGCGGCCGCCCGCGGGTCGAGTTCAGGAAAGGCGGGTCCCTCGATCTCCAGGGCCTTCCCGGCGCCCCGCTTCAAGCCCCGAACCGCCGCCTCCTCGAAGGCATAGACCCCCGCGGACTGCCCGGGCTGCTCGACGAAGGGATTGCCGATGACCAGCACGCGCCCGCCGGCGAAATGCGCCGCGAGGTGTTCCCCGAGAATCTGTAGCGCCAGCGTCCGGCGATCCTCCGCCGCGCCGCGGGCCGCCCGTTCCGGCGTGAAGTAGAACCGCAGCCCCACCGCCAGCACCACCAGAAAGCACCCCCCAGCCAGCAGACTTGTTTTGGTAACCCGCATCAGCGTCGGCGGTGACACCCGGTTTCAACCGCCCCCGCCGAAATAGCCGGGCATCGTGTCGACGTCATACAACGCCGTGATTCCCAGCCCTTCCAGGCGCGAGCGATTACAGGTTTCGACATGCGCATCCATGAACAGACCGTTGGCCTGACCACCATGTCGCGCATGCACCTCATATTCGCTGGACATCTTCCAGTAATAGAACTGCTCGGCCCCCACTCCCAACCGGCCCCGACTGGTGGTGTCCGCCACGTGCAGGTATTCAAGCGGTCGCGGGATGGCGTCGGCCTTGAGCATTTCCTGGAACGTGCCGCGGACGTAATTCGTCGGCGGGTCCAGTCGGACCCCGAACGTGCGATACCAGTTGGTGAAGGTCCGCGGCGGGTAGCTGGGACAAAGGAAGATCTCGGGGGGAAGATTCTGATTGGTGCTGAGCAGGCTGGCCCAGGTCACCCCGGGATCGAGGGGGGCATCAATCTGGATGAGACCCTGGGAATCCTCGACGTACATTGCCGTCCCCAGACCGACCTGACGGAGGTTGTTCAGGCACTGGATCTGTTTGGCCTTCGCCTTGGCCCGACTCAGGGCGGGCAGCAACATGCCCGCCAGGATCGCGATGATGGCGATGACCACCAGCAACTCGATCAGCGTGAAGGCACGCTCCCGGCGGGACCGGCCCGGGTGTTCCCGGACCTGGACAACTCTTCGACCGTGGCGTCGTTGACAACTCATGGTGTTCTCTGCAGCGAACTTCCTGCCAAAATCAGAACAATCTGCCTGCGACGCGCGTTTCCTGTCGGGGGGCGGATCCGCTGTGGCTGACAAAATGCCTCGTCACGCGCGTGCATGGACATAGAGTAGCGGCAGCCCGGCCTGGGTCAACCCGCGCGCGCTGCCGGGCCCGCCGGCGAATCCGGGTCACGAACCACCACGATGCTGTTCAACTCCAGTGTCTTTCTGCAATTCTTCGCAGCGTTCCTGCTGCTGTATCACCTGTGCCGGCACCGGCTTGCGGCGCGAAACATCCTGATCCTCGTCGCCAGCTACGTGTTCTACGGCTGGTGGGATTACCGCTTCCTCGCCCTCCTCTTCCTCACCAGCCTGCTGGACTACGTGGCCGCCCAACGCATCGAGGCCGCCACGACAACCGCTCGTCGCCGCCTGTGGCTCGGCGTCAGCCTGACCGGCAATCTCGGTGTGCTGGGCTTCTTCAAGTATTTCAATTTCTTTGTCGATTCGTTCGTCATGCTCGCCCATCAGCTCGGGTTCCACGCGGAACCCCGCACGCTGGGGATCATCCTGCCGGTCGGCATCTCGTTCTACACGTTCCAGTCGCTCAGCTACTCGCTGGACGTCTATCGCGGAGAAATCCGGGCCACCCGCAACCTGCTCAACTTCCTTGCCTACGTGGCCTTCTTCCCGCAGCTCGTTGCCGGCCCCATCGAACGTGCCCGGCACCTGCTGCCGCAGTTCGAGTCAACCCGCAGGATCACCCACGGCGATCTGCAGGAAGGTCTCTGGCTCGTGCTCTGGGGCCTGTTCAAAAAGGTCGTCATCGCCGACAACCTCGCGCCTCTCGTGGAACTGGTCTATCAGCATCCCACCCAGTCCGCCCCGGCCGTGATCCTCGGCACCTTGGCATTCGCCTTCCAAATCTACGGCGACTTCTCCGGCTACACCGACATCGCCCGCGGCCTCGCCCGCTGGCTGGGCTTCGATCTGATGGTGAACTTCAACCTGCCCTACTTCGCCGCAAGCCCGCGCGATTTCTGGCGCCGATGGCACATCAGTCTGTCGACCTGGCTGCGCGACTACCTCTACATCAGTCTCGGAGGCAATCGGCACGGTCCGTGGCGAACGCGGTTCAATCTCATGGCGACCATGCTGCTGGGCGGCCTCTGGCATGGCGCCGCCTGGCATTTCGTCCTCTGGGGCGGCTGGCACGGCCTCGGCCTCATGGCCACCCGCAAGTCCCCCGTTGCCGCGAACCGGCGTTCACCGGAGTTGGGTGTTTCCCCTGAAGGGTCAGCCCGGCGAACGCCGGTTCGCCGCCACGAGACCCTCCGTCGCTACGCCGCGTGCGCCGCCACCTTCCTGTTTGTGCTTTACGGCTGGCTGCTGTTTCGGGCCTCGTCCTGGGAACAAGTGGTCACCCTGACCCAATCGCTCGCCCACTGGACGTGGCCCGCTTGGGGATGGGATTACGTCTGGGGCCTGGCCGCCTTTGTCGGACCGCTGCTGCTCATCCAGACCTGGCAGGCCCAAGCCGGCGACCTGCTCGCCCCCGCGAAAGCGCCCAGGTGGCTGCGGGCCACCCTGCAGGCCGCCCTGCTCCTGGCCATCGTCGCCTTCTGGGAACACCAGGCCGCCCCGTTCATCTACTTCCAGTTCTGACCGACATGGAAAGCCGCCTTTCGGGATCGCACAAGCAACGGACCACTCGGGGGTCGGTCCCCACTATTGGCGGAGAGAGCGACGCCAATAGCTGCGAGATTGACCCCGTCGCCCGGTCTACGGAAAGCCACGTCTACGAATTCACCCGCCGCGACCTGGCCCGGACGTTCGCCCCCACGCTGGGTGGGCTGGCCCTGCTCGCGCTGGTGCTTCACGGCGGCACCCGGCTCGGCTGGTGGCCGGCCCCGCGACCGGCCATCGACATGGATCGGACCATTCTGATCCATCAGGCCGAAGCCAGTCGCAAACCGCACGCGGCGTCGGTGGTCTTGATCGGTGATTCCTCGTGCCTGATGGACGTGGTCGCCACGAACCTCAGCCGGACCCTCGGCCAACCCGTGTTGAACCTGGCAACCCTCAGCTACCTCGACCTCCCGACCCACGGCCGGCTCCTGCACGAATACGCCACCGCCAATCCTGACGCCCTGAAGACCGTGGTGCTGCTGATGCACCCGGAAAGCCTCCGCCTGGCCGCCGTGCCCGACTACTTCCGCCTCCAGATCGAGGACTTCCTCGCCGGCCGCGACTCTCCCCCGCCCAGAACCGTTGCCGGACGCCTGGAGGAAGCGCTCGCCCTGCCGCAACTCCGCGGGCGGCTGCTCAGTCGCGCCCTGCCCTGGCCGTTGCCGGGTGCGTTCGGTGGCTATTACGGCTTCGCGTCGGCCCTGGAAGCTGCGATGGATCGGGCGGCGGGCAGCGCCGTCGATCCGAACCGCTTCGACCCCGCAGAAGCCCGGGGCAGCGCCGAATACCAATTGCGGCCGCGGTTTGAGAACGAAAGCCGGCGTTTTCGCGAGCAGTTGCCGGAAGGCGTGCGATTGCTCGTGGGGATCACTCCGGTCCCCGCGTCCTACGCCCTGCCGGACCATGAGGCGCGGTGCCGGCAGATGCTGGAACAATGGATCGCCTGGCTGGGTGACGGCACGATCCTCGAAGGCCTTCCCGCCACCCTGCCCGACAACCAGTTCGCCGGCGTGACCCACCTGAACGCCAAAGGCCGGGAGGACTACACCGAACGTCTGGCTGCGGCGCTGCGCTCCCGTGACTGACGGCCTTCGGTCCGGAGCCCGCCCTGTAGGGGCGGCACACCGGCCCGTCGACGCCACCTTTCGGGGACGGGCCGTCCCCGCTCCGCGTCCCGGGCCTTGTTGTGGGGTTACCGTCCAGCACCTTTTTCCCAACACTTTGGCACGGGTTATGCATCCCTCGTGCGCCGCCAACACAGCCGTCCCATGAGGAATCCGACCCGCTTCCGCCATTCGTTCACCCCGTCAAGGGTGGTTGGCCTGCTCGTCGGCGCCCTTGCCGCTGCCACCGCGGGTGCCGCTTCCCTGCCCACCTTCCACCTCGTCGCTGAAAGACCTGTCCTGCGCGAAAAGGGGCCGGACAACGAACGCGTGGACGGATTGCTCCAGGTGATCGGCAACGGCGTCGGGGCAACCGTGCACCTGGAAGTCTCCGGCAACGCGGTCTACGGCATCACGTCGGGGGCGGACTACTCCTGGGACAGCCCCGGGGTGACCGTGCTGGCACCCGATCATGTCTCCGTCAATGTGACGGGTTTCGCGGAACTGGTCCTGCGCCCCCGTGGCGATGGCCTCCCGGAAGGCGACGAGTTCATCACGATCCGCCTCATGGCATCGCCGGCCTACGAGATCGGCGAACCGTCCGAGGTCACCTTTCGCGTGCTCGATCACGATGCCCCGAACCTGTTGCCCTCGCTCGAACTCGTCACCAACGAGGACAACCGCCGCTTCCTCGTGCGCGCCCGGGATCCGGACGGGTCGATCGTCCGGGTGGAGGCACTGGACGACGACACGCCGCTGGCGACGACGTTCGCCCAACCGGTGCCCGGGACGGAGCCCGACTTCTGGTATGTCGCGCTTCCCCCAACCGCCTGGGCCCGGGGAACCCTGCGACTACGGGCGCACGACAATGCCGGCGGCACCGCCACGCTCAACGTCTTCCCCGCAACCGCTCCCTCTCCGTTCCGTGTGATCAGCATCCCGGACGAACACCGGCTAACCGAAACGGCCCCGGTCCCGGCGGGAACCCGCGTTCGGCTCGAGTTCGAGGACCTGCCCGGCGTGGAGTCGGTCGAGTTCACATACGAAGACACGGTCTTCCTCGACACGCAGGCGCCGTGGGAGTGGGAAATTGGTTCCTTGCCCCCCGGTTCTCATACATTCGCAGGGCGGCCCGCCCCGAACTCGGTGGCCGAAACCGGCGAACTCACCGTGGTTGTCGTGGCGGGAGGCCCGACCCTGGTCTGGACCGAACCCCTGGAATCAGCGGCTTATGAGCAAGGGCAACAGCCGGCCACCTTCCTGTTACGCCGGACCGGATCCGGAATCGCGGCGCCGCTGCAGGTCGGGTTGACGACGACAGCCGTCGAGGAAACCGCCACCGCAACCCCGGGGTTGGACTTCAACCTCCCGCCTGACGTGGAGTTCCCCGCCGGCGAGGACGCAGTCCTTGTCACCGTGACACCGGTGGAAGACGAGATCGAGGAACCAACCGAGATGATCGCGGTCGAACTCGCGGCGTCGGAAGGCGTGACCTTGTTCGAGGCGCGCCGGGTCCTGAGTGTTCGGGACAACGACCACGGCCGGATCGACGCGACGCTGCCGGTGCTGCAGATCGTCAGCCCCGAGGACGGTGCGCTCCTGCCTGCCACAACCGTGGCGCCCCCCTATTTCGTGACCCTTCCCGGAGAATCGGAAATCCCGGAGGGCACTTCGATCCAGTGGCTGGCAAACGGTGTCCCGACGTTGCCGTCGGCAGGCTCGCAGGACTACGGATACTACACCCTCGCGGCACGGCTAATCAGGGAGAACGGCACCGCCGGTCCCGAGTCCGCTCCGGTCCGTTGTCGGATCGTCGGGGACCGCCAATCGGGTGACTCCGGCATTCTCCGGGCGGATATTCTGTGGCCGGACGACGACGTAGTCATCCCCACAAACGCGTCGTTCGGCCAGACTGCGACGGTTGCGGTTCTGCTGCAGACCGATCCCCCAATTGAGCCGGAGAATACGCCGGAGGTCACGGTCTACGAGGCGGGGAGGACCACCCCCTCAAGCCTGGAGTCTTACGGGGCCGGTCTCCACGTCGTCCGTTTCGCACTTCAGAGCTCTGGCCGTCACGTGGTGGAGATTCAGGTTACAGCCGGCTTGGCGCTCGCACCTTTCGATTCGATCTACGGCAGAACGAAGCCTCTGGTTCTGCACGTGGGAGAGTTCAGCAAACCGCTGCCCGCCAGCACCACGTTCGGTGCCCTCCACCTTCGGCTGGCGCACGGTGAATTGTTCGACTTTGACCAACGGGATGTCACAGGAGATGCGGCGCCGGTCATCCGCGGCCTGCTGCCAATCCTGCCGTTCCCGCCGGCGACCCGCTGGGGAACGTTTGGCGAAGGGGCCGCAGGCGCCACGTTTCTGGCATCCGACACGGAAGGGCGACTCTGGCGCAGGGAAAACGGGTGGCACCAACTGCTCCCGTACCCCCCGGTAACGGGGTGGAAGTGGCTGGCCGCGGCACCTTGGATCGGCTCGGGTGCGGGCATCAGTGCCGCCGGCGAGCTTTACGTCTGGGGATCCCCTCTCCAATGGACCGAGACGGACGGCTCCCCGGACGCCGGCCCCGCCGACGATTCTCCCCGACGCGTCAGCATGCCCGCGGGGGTCAGGGATTGGACGCAAGTTGCACTGGGCGCATACCATGCCCTCGCGCTCCGTTCGACGGGTGAACTATACACGTGGGGGCGCGACAACCTGCCGCTGGAGGCGTTGCCGCCGGGATCAGTGTGGGAGTGGCCGCCAAGGGTCGCCCGCCCTACGGAAGTACCCCCTCCCCCGGGAGCCACAGGCTGGCGGGCGATCGCGGCTGGCCATGACACCAGCTTCGCCCTGTCCAGCAATGGTGAAATCTACGCCTGGGGATCCAACAGGGGAGCACAACTGCACGTGACCCCCGCAGCGGATCCGGTGCTGCGGCCCACCCGCGTGGCCCGCCCGACCAGCGTAACCCAGTGGACCCGGCTGATCGCGCGTCCACGCCTGGTTGCGGTGGGGCAGGATGGGGAGGTTTACCGGTTTGTCGAACGTAGCGGCGCCATGCGTGAATTACGTCCCATCTGGCCGTCCGCCAAGTGGGTGGACCTCGCGGGCGAGAGATCGCCGGCACTGCTGGGTGACGACGGGAGCATCTTCCGCGGTGTCCAGAGTGACGAGTACCAATGGGTCGCCAATCTCAGTCAACTGACGTCCGCCTTTTCAGCCCAACCGCCCATCACGCTCGCCTGGGACCCGCCCGACCCTGCCGCTGTATTCGAAGCCCTCGGCCCTGTGAACCTGAGATTCCATCCCCTCTACAGTGGGAACACGAACGCCCTCGAAGTCACGGCTTACACCCGGCGAGGAAGGCGGGGCTGGTTCGAACCCCTTCCCCACCAGGGCCAAGTCACGTTGGATGCCCGGCAACTCAATGGCGGCTGGAACACGGTGATGCTGAAGTCGGTCGCTGAAGACGGACGGATCGCCTGGAGCGATCCGCTGCATTTCGTGACAATGCCGGCATTCGTATCGCCGGAACGCGTGCCGGGTCAGGACGATCTGCCGTATGCGATCTCCCCCACCTACCACGACGATCCGCTGGTCAGCGCTTACCACAGCGCGGTTGACCCCGAGGTTTACGTCCTGGAAGGTTCCGCCAACCTGCGGGACTGGCAGGAGGAAGGCCGGCTGAAGGCCAGCGATTCCAAAATGTTCCTCCCGCCCATGGATCAACCTTCGGAGGAACGACGCTTCTACCGGCTGCGCTGGATCGAGTCGGAGTATTGAGATGCACGGTCCCGACGGAAGACGGCGAGCTGGACGTGGCCACAACTACTTCCGCGCCTGATACCAGGCTTGCTCTATGGTTCCCGGGCAGGACCCAGACCGGGGACCGATCCGAGTGTCATGCGGCTTTCTCGACCACCTTTCCGTCCTCCCACACAATCACTGGAAGTTGGAAAGCCCGGTTCTGCGTCCGGACGTTGCGCGCGGCGCGCCGAAAGGCCCGCTCGGCACGGGCCACGAAAGCCGGTGCCTTGGCGGATTTGCGATGGGTTCCGTTCTTCTTCACGAGCCGAGCAAGGTTTGCACGTCAGCAATAACATGCACGGAGGAAATGGCGAGCCGTTTCACCAGCAACCCACGGCTGTCCCAAACCGCCCAGCGCGTTGCCAGGGGCAGGTAGTCGTCGAGCAGGTGGTGGAGACTTCGCCAGAAACGGCGGCGAATGTCCGACACCGGAACATCGTGGCCACCGAGTCGGACACGCTGCCGCACTCGGGCAATCGCCTGCGCCGGGCTGGACAGCCAGAGGTAATGCAACTCAACTTCGAATCCGAGGTCCCGTGCGCGCTGGAAACGCCGGATGTAGGTCTTGCCGCTCAACGTGCTTTCGATGGCAAAGGTCCGACGACGGCGCAAACACTCCTCGACCTGTTTCAGCAACAGACGCCCCGCCAGCATGGCACCGGCGCCGGGTTTCAGCGGGGAAAGCCCACGGGCGATCTCATCGGCGTTGAAGAAGCGAAAGCACTTCACCTCCTTTGGGAGGAACTCCTTCGCGAAGGTGGTCTTCCCGGCTCCGTTGGCGCCGGCAATCACATAAACCTGGAAACCGCAGATGAACGGGGATGAACGCAGATAAGTCCCTCGACGTGAGCCCCCCACGTCCGCCGGATGTCTTCACCCATTGGGTGTGACGCGAAAATCGCGCAAGTCCTTGGGTATCTGCGTCTATCTGTGTCGATCTGCGGTTCAACTGCTTTTTCTAGGTTAAATGGTCGGCATGCTTGGCTGCATGGCAAACAAGACATCAAAGCGCTCGCCGACCGGGACCGGCGAGCACTCCGATCCAGGCAGCCTCAAACCAACTCCGGCTGCGATTCGTCGCGTTCGTCCTCGTCAGGGACAACCGGCGCAATGGCCTGCAGCTTGTCGCCCTTGTCGAGGTCGATCAGTTTCACGCCCTGCGTGTTCCGGCTGGTCTGGCGAATTTCGTGGACGCGCGTGCGCACCATTTGTCCGCCGACGGTGATCAGCATCAACTCGTCGGTGTCGCGCACCGTCAGGGCGCCCACCACACCGCCCGTCTTCTCGCTCAGCTTCATGGTGATGATGCCCTTGCCACCGCGCGACTGGATGCGGTACTCGTCGAACTCGGTGCGTTTGCCGATGCCGTTCTCGCCCGCGACCAGCAGGGTGTTCTCGTCCTCAACCACCGCCAGCGCCACGACCTCGTCCTTCTTGCCGAGGGCGATTCCCCGCACGCCCGCGGCCGGCCGGCCCATCTGACGGACGTCCTCCTCCGAGAACCGGATGCTCATGCCGCGCTGCGTGATGAGGACCACCTGGTTGTGGCCGGTCGTGAGCTTGGCATCGATCAGGCTGTCGCCCTCACCGATGAGGATGGCGATGATGCCGCCGCGACGAACGTTGGCGAAGGCGGAGAGGGCGGTCTTCTTGACGGTGCCCTTCTGCGTGGCGAAGAAGACGTTGAACTCCTGCTGCCAGGTGAGGTCCTCCTTGTTGGGACCGACCGCGGCCTGGATGCGGATGAGGGCGGCCACCTTCTCCCCGCTCTGCAACTCGAGCAGGTTGGCGATGCTGCGCCCCTTCGCGGCCCGGCCCATGTCGGGAATCTCGAGCACGCGCTCGACATACACCCGCCCCGTGCTCGTAAAGAACATCAGGTAATCGTGGGTGCTCGCGGTGAAGAGGTGCTCGATGAAATCGCCCGATTCGCCGTCGACGGTGGCCGAGCCCTCGCGGGTGCTCATGCCGATCACGCCCTTGCCGCCACGCCGTTGCGAACGGTAGGAACTGATGTTCGTGCGCTTGATCAGCCCGCGGTGCGTCATGGTGATGATGACGCCCTCGTTCGCGATCAGGTCCTCGATGGCGATCTCGCCCTCGGCCGCCACGATCTGCGTGAGTCGCGGCGTGGCGTGCTTGGCCCGGACGTGCTGGAGTTCCTCCTTGATGATGGCCAGGACGCGGGATTCCTTCGCGAGGATGTCCCGGAGGTCGGCGATGGTGACGAGCAATTCCTCGTACTCGCTCTTCACCTTGTCCGTCTCCATCGCGGTCAACTGGTAGAGGCGAAGTTCGAGGATGGCGTTGACCTGCCGTTCGGAGAAGGAGTAGCGACCGTTCTCGAGCCGGGCTTCCTCGCGAATCAGGACACCCCACTTCTCGACCTGGTGCCGGGTCCAGTCGAACGCCAGCAACCGCACCTTGGCCTCCTCGCGGTTGTTCGAGCTGCGGATGATCCGGATGATCTCGTCGAGGTTGGCCAGGGCGATGAGGTAGCCTTCAAGCACCTCGGCCCGGTTCTCCGCCTTGTTCAGGAGGAAACGGGTCCGGCGCAACACCACCTCGCGGCGATGCTCGATATAGCAGTTGATGAGTTCCTTGAGATTCAGCGTCTTGGGCCGGCCGTGATCGATGGCAAGGGCGTTGACGGCGAAGCTGGTCTCGAGCTGGGTGTGTTTGTAGAGATTGTTGATGACCACCTTCGGGATGGCATCGCGCTTGATCTCGACCACCACCCGGGTGTGCTCGTCCGACTCGTCCCGGACGGCCGTAATGTCCTTCAACTCCTTGACGTTGCCCTCGTTCACCAGGGCGGCGATCCGCTCCACCAGCACGGCGCGGTTGACGCTGTAGGGAATCTCCGTGATGACGATCTGCTCCCGACCACCCTTGAGCTGCTCGACCCCCACCTTGCCCCGGATCTTCATCGAACCGCGACCGGTTTCGAAGTAGCTGCGGATGGCGTCGCCGCCGCAAATCATGCAGCCGGTCGGGAAGTCCGGCCCCTTGATGTGCTGCATCAACCCATCGATGCTGATGTCCGGATCATCGATCTGGGCACAGATGGCATCCACAACCTCACCGAGATTGTGCGGGGCCATGTTGGTGGCCATCCCGACGGCGATGCCGGTGCCGCCGTTGACCAGCAGGTTTGGAAACGCGGCCGGGAACACCACCGGTTCCGTGAGGCGCTCGTCGTAGTTCGGGACGAAGTCCACCGTGTCCTTGTCCATGTCCTCCATGAGCGAGCCGCCCAAGGCCGTGAGGCGGGCCTCGGTGTAACGCATGGCGGCCGGAGGATCGTTCTCCACGGAACCGAAGTTGCCCTGGGGATCGATGAGACAATCGCGCATCGCCCACGGCTGGGCCATGTGGACGAGCGTCGGATAGATCACGGCCTCGCCGTGAGGATGGTAATTGCCCGACGTATCGCCGCAGATCTTGGCGCACTTCATGTGCTTGCGCGGCGGATACAGGTTCAGCTCGTGCATCGCGTAAAGGATGCGACGCTGGGATGGCTTCAACCCGTCGCGCGCGTCGGGCAGGGCGCGCGAGATGATGACGGACATCGAGTAGTCGAGGAACGAGTTCTTGATCTCGTCCGCGACGTTGATCTTCTCGATGCGCTCGTTCGCGGCGAAGAGGGAGCTGGCCGGGGCGGGCGGCGGAGGGGTCTCGGGCTGGTCAGACATGGAATTCGCGGGAGAAAACGGGGACGGGTCTGATCATCGACTGGATCCAACCACAAAGGAACACCTATGGACACGAATCCGAACCCGATGGCAGAGCCGGGGCGACATCGCAGGTGCCGGGGCGAACACACCCACCGGGTATGGCGTGTCCTCGTTTCGTGTTCCGGTCATTCGTGTGGATTCGTGTGAATTCGTGGTTCTCGTCAGACGTCGAGGTTGCGGACGTTCAGGGCATTGTCCTCGATGAACTGGCGGCGCGGCTCGACCTCCTCGCCCATCAACTTGGTGAACATCTCCTCGGCCTCGACGGCGTCACTCAGTTCGACCCGTAGCAGCTTGCGACGGGCGGGGTCCATCGTCGTCTCGAACAACTGTTTCGGGTTCATCTCACCCAGCCCCTTGAAGCGCTTGATCGAAAGACCGCGACGGCCGACCTCCTTGACCCCGGTAAGAATCTCCGGGATGGCGAACAGGGGACGCACCTTCTCGTCCTCCCCCTCGCCTTCGACCAGTTCGAACAACGGCTGGTCCTGGGCGGCGTAGTGCTCGACGTTCAATCCTTTCCGCGACAGCCGGGCAAGCAGTTCCTCGACCGGTTTGCTCTCGTGAATCTCCACGTGCCGGGCGCGACGACGGCCGCCGTTGGCGGGTTTGGCCGCGCCGGTGCTGCGGCCGGCCTCGCCCTCTTCCTCCTCCTCGGCCTCGCTCTCGAACAGGCCCAGGTCGGGGTTTGCTTCACCGAATCGCCGGAGATCCGCCTCGGTGTGGAAATAGTGCACGCTCTCCTCGTTGCCCGCTCGCACCCGTACCAGGTGCCGGGGAAGGTCCAGCGTCCCGGTCTTGCGGTGCTCGACGTACTCGCCAAAGTCGCCGCCATGACGCTGGATGCTGCGGGCGTACTTGTCGAGCGTGAGCAGCAGCTCGAGCGTCTCCGCCAACTGCTTGTGGGTAAGTTCCCGGCCATCCGCCAGATTGCGGAGACGCACCTCCTCGCTGCCCAACTCGATCAAGATGCGGTTCAGCTGGGGGTCGTCATCCACGTACTCCACCCGCTTCTTGCGGGAGATTTCATACAGCGGAGGCTGGGCGATGTAGACGAAGCCCTCGCGCACGAGGCGCGGCATCTGCCGGTAGAAGAACGTGAGCAACAACGTGCGGATGTGTGAGCCGTCCACATCGGCATCGGTCATGATCACGATCTTGTGGTAACGGAGCTTGTCCAGGTTGAAGGCCCCCTCCCCTTCGCCATCCCCAATGCCGGTCCCAACCGCGGTGATCATCGTCCGGATTTCCCGGTTCTGCAGCACCTTGTCCAAACGCGCCTTCTCCACGTTGATCAGCTTGCCCCGGATCGGCAGGATGGCCTGGAACTTCCGATCCCGACCCTGCTTGGCCGAACCACCGGCCGAATCGCCCTCAACAATGAACAACTCGGTGTTCTCCGGGTTCCGGTCCGAACAGTCCGCCAGTTTACCGGGCAACCCCCCGCCGGTCAGGGCGCTCTTCCGCACGGTGTCCCGCGCCTTCCGCGCCGCCTCCCGGGCCCGCGCCGCCGTCAGCCCCTTGTCGATCACCTTCTTCGCCACCGCCGGATTCGCGTCGAAGAAGGTCATCAGACCCTCATACACAATCGACGACACCACGCCGTCGATCTCCGTGTTCACCAGCTTCACCTTCGTCTGCGATTCAAACCGCGGATTCGGCAGCTTGACGCTCAATACGCAGACCAGTCCCTCGCGGACATCGTCGCCCGTGATGGCCGGGTCCTTCTCCTTGAGCAGGTTGTTGCTGCGGGCGTACTGGTTGATCGCCCGGGTCAGGGCCGACCGGAAACCCGTCAGGTGCGTGCCGCCATCAGTGTTTGCGATGGAGTTCGCGAAGCAGAGGATCTGGTCGTTGAAACTGTCGTTGTACTGGAGAACGCAGTCGACAAACACCTCGTCCTCGCCGTGGTCGGTCTTGGTCGCGCGCAGGCCGGCCAGCGCGATGGGCTTCGGGTGCAGCACCTGCTTGTTCTTGCCCAACTGCCGGACGAACTCCTCAATGCCGTCCTTGTAGAAGAAGCGCTCCGACCTGCCCTCCCCCCGCTCGTCGGTGAGCATGATCTCAATCCCCGGATTCAGGAAAGCCAGCTCCCGCAGGCGCCGGGCCAGGACCTCAAACTGGAATTCCGTGGTCAGGGTAAAGATCGTCGGGTCCGGCTTGAAGGTGATCAGGGTGCCGGTGTTTCGCGCCTTGCCGATGACCTCCAGCTTTCGGACCGTCTTGCCCCGGGCAAACTCCATGTAATGCGCCTCGCCGTCGCGGTAGACCTCGACCTTGAACCAGTCGGAAAGCGCATTGACGCACTTGGCGCCCACCCCGTGCAGGCCCCCGGAATACTTGTAGGCCCCCTGGCCGAACTTGCCCCCGGCATGAAGGTTGGTCAGCACCAGCTCAACCGCCGGCATCTTCCACTTCGGATGCATGTCCACCGGGATGCCCCGGCCGTCGTCCCGGATGGAGCAGGACCCATCCACGTGCAGCGTCACCTCGATGCGCTTGCAGTAACCGGCCAAATGCTCGTCGATGGAATTGTCGAGCACCTCATAAACGCAGTGGTGCAGGCCGCGCTCGTCGGGGTCCCCGATGTACATGCCCGGCCGCTTGCGGACAGCCTCAAGTCCTTCCAGCTTGTCGATCTTGGAGGCGTCGTATTTGTCTGAACTCGCAGGTGTCGTCGACATAATTCACCCGGGAAAACCACCCGTGGCCGCAGGCTTGTCACCCCCTCAGGCAACGGCGTGTTCCCAGCAGCCGCCAGTCTAGGGAAGCCCCCTGCCGAACACAACCCCAATCCCGGTCCCAAACCGGGCCAACCACTACAACTTGTGGGGGGCCCGAACCACAGGCCGGAGAAATTGTGCCTCCCCTCCCTGGGAAACCGGCCGTGTTCGGGAAACGAAAAGCCCCGGCCACCGGGGGAAAGCGGCCATGCCGCGCAGCCACATGGCCCCAAGGCTCGAAGACCGGTCGCCAGACCCAGGGCGGGTCTGCTTCTCAGGAGGGTCGGCAGTCGCTCACTCCGTTTTCCGTGTCAATCCGTGAAATCGGTGTCATTTCCGATTTCCGATTCCACCGAATCCCTACTTCGCCGAACCGGCCCCGGCGTCCTTCGCCTTCTCCTTCTCGGGTTTGGGCACCGAGATCACCACGAACCAGGCGTCGTTGATGTCGTCCTTGGTATCGCCGGCGAGGACCAGAATCTCCCCGTTCTCGAGAGCCTTCAGCGGCTGTCGCATGGTCTTGGTCAGGCGCCCCTCCCCGATGAGCCGGACCTCCACCGTCTCGGGATCGGCGAGGGCGAACTTCAACACGCATTTCCCGCTCATCTCCACCCGCGTGCTCTTACCCTTCCGAACGGCCACCGGCTTCCGCCGCATCTCGTAGTAGTGCTTCCACTTGAACACCCGGGAGAGTCGACGCCCCAGTTCAGCGCCCACCTCCTTGCACTTCGCATCGTCCGGTTTCGCGCTGTCCGTCCCCCAGATGAGCTGAGCCTGCAGCGCAATCGCGGAATCGGGGTCCTGCGCCCGGAGATCAACCGTGCCGGCCAGCGCCAGCACCAGGCCAAACATCAGGCCGGCAACAGAGCGGGAAAAGAAGCTGGAGTTCGGGTCCATGGATCTGATCAGCGGGTATCCACCCAGACAACGGTCATGCGCTCGGATTCGGAACGGAAGGTAAAGGAACTGACATCATCCAGCGGATCGACAATCTCCGCATAGGCCTGGGGGGCGCGGGGAGGGACGGCTTCGGGGCGAATTGCCAGCATCAAGGCAGCCCCTGCGACCGCGGCGGCTCCCAGCGGAGCCAGCACGGTCAGCCACCAGGGCCGTCGCCGTGCGGTCGAAGCGACGCTCCTCGTCGATCCTCCCTCGCGGCCCAGCGCGGTGGCGATGCCACCCCAGTATTGCTCGCGCCCCACCGGCACCGGTCGCTCCAGTTCGTTGCCGGTCATTTCCGCCTTGAGGACGCGCAGCGAGCGGGCCAGGGCCGCCGCCCCGGGATCGGCCTGTACCAACCGTTCGATCTCCGCGACCTCGCCGGCCGGGAGTTCTCCATCGATCCAAGACTGGATTTTCAGGCAGGTATCAGTGTTCATGTTCGCGCTCTTTCTTGAGGTCCGCCAAACGGGCGGCCAGGTTGCGCCGGGCATAGAACAACCGCGACATCACCGTGCCCAGCGAACACTTCATCCGTCTGGCAACCTCTTTGTATTCCAATCCTTCATACTCATGCAAGATCAGCACCGTCCGGTGCACGTCCGAAAGCCCCGCCATCGCCGCATCAATTCGCTGGCGCAACTCTTCCCGCTCCAACCCCTCCAGGGGATCGACCTCCGCCGGCGGCAGCAACCGCTCCACCCCGCCAACGGTTTCCTCGAGCGTCTCGGTGGACTCGAAATACGCCCGTTTCTGGCGACGCAGGAAGTCGAGGCAGACGTTGATCGTGATCCGCGTCATCCACGTCGCAAAACTCGAGTCCCCGTGGAACTGCTCCAGCCGTTGCCAGGCCTTGATCCAGGCTTCCTGTGAAAGATCGAAGGCATCGTCGGGGTTCCGCACCATCGAGAATGCCCGCGTGTAAATCTTGTCCCGGTGCCGGTGCACCAGCTCCTCGAACGCCTCCCGATCGCCCCGACAGGCGCTCTGCACCAACTCCTCGTCGGCGGCGTTCGCGGTGTCACTGATGCGCGTCATGGTTTCGACGGCAGGTTCCCGGAGGTTATTCAGGAGGTCAAGGTACCCTTCGTGCTGGGGATCCGCCCCGCGGTGCGCGGGTCCTTCTGGCAGGCGAAGTCGACCGCCTTGGCAAAGGCCTTGAACAACGCCTCCACCACGTGGTGCGGCTCCTCGCCGTAGAGCAGTTCCAGATGCAGGTTGCACCGGGCCTCGTTGGCAAACCCCTGAAAGAACTCCCTCGCCAGCCCGAACCGGAAGCTGGACGACATGTCCTGCTCACGCTCGGCCCGCGTCAGCCGGCGATAGGCCCGGCCGTCCAACCCCCGCCACACCAGATACGGCCGGCCGCTGAAATCAATCACACACCGCGCCAGGCACTCGTCCATCGGCACGAACGCCTCGCCGGTGAACGGGTTTCGCGGATCGAACCCGGTGCCATATCGCCGGATGCCCTTCTTGTCCCCCAACGCCTGCCAGAACGCCTGACCCAGCGCGATCCCGCAATCCTCCACGGTATGGTGCGCGTCCACCTCCAGATCGCCGTCACACTCCAGATCCAGATCCACCAGCGAATGCCGGGCAAACAGCGTCAGCATGTGATCGAAGAACGCCACCCCCGTGCGAACGCGTGACCGCCCCCGCCCCTCAATCCGCAGCTTGAGGTGAATCCGGGTTTCGCTCGTTTCCCGCCTGATCTCCGCCCGACGAACTTTCATCGGCCCGGAATTAAACCCGGAACCTCCCGAAAACAAAGCGCAAAGCCGCTGCGCCGCAGCCCAACCACAGGGCCAGTGACAAAGTCGTGGCGCAGATTTCCATATCTGCTGTATCGCGGATTTCCCAATCCGCAAGCGTTTGGAGGTTCGGACGGTCTGCCGAATTGAATTCGGCGATACCGCAGATCCGATATCTGCGCTACGAACCAACGCCTTGCGCTGACTTTGTCACTGGCCCTGAGCCCAACCACGAATGCACACCAATACACACCAATGAACGAACGGCCCTCACCGGTGGATCACCAAGAGGGGACCAATGCCGGAAACGCCCGCCCTGCGCTGCGCCCGCTCCTTCGTGTTCCTTCGTGTTCCTGCGTGGTTTTCCAAGGCACGACGCGACTGGGCTGGGCGTGGTGCGCGCGAGAGGACTCGAACCTCCACCCCTTCCGGGACCAGATCCTAAGTCTGGCGCGTCTGCCAATTCCGCCACGCGCGCATCCTACCGACCAACGCCTTGCGACTCACCCCCCGCGGACTTCCTGAATCACCACGCCGTTCGCGACCGTATACCCGCGTGAAGTCCGGCGAAACCCGCCGCAGTCGCTCGTCGAGGAAACACTCCTACAGGAAAGTGCCTGACCCGCGCAAGCGCCCCGTGGTAGGTCTCTAGGGTTTCTTTGCATGAACCGTGCCCCGCCAATGGAGGGCCGAGTTACACGAGGCCCTGACTTGATTCCAGGGACTCGTGGAACTCGTCCCTCCGAGGCGGGTTCCTGGTCCCATGGCAGGCGCATTCGCGAAAGGGGGCTTCCCATGAAACGAGCGACGCAGCATGAGCGCGCCAATGCCAATCAACCCAAGAGCAAACGTCGAGGGCTCAGGAATGACCCGACCGCCGCTCAACCGGAAGCTCTCCAAGCCGTTCAGGTTCGCCGGAAGCGTCGGAACTTGACCACTGCAACCTCCCAGGTGGAGCGGAATGATGTTGGACCTGCCGGTCTGTCCACCAGCCGCGTACGCACTCGCGTAGTCAGCACCGTCCGCCCGCCTCCAAGCCACCATCGCCACCAGTCCGTCCTGACAGGCCATGTCAGCAACGTAAACCACGCCACCGCTGATATAGCCGTAGTTGGAGTCCCGGTCGCTGAAGAAGGCCACGGGCTGCCCAATCGGCGTCAAGGCAAACGGAAGAGTCCCCACACCAACTGCGCACTGTACCGGCACCGCTGACCGGGTTGCCGTTCACGTCGTACACCGGGCATCGACGCCCAAAGGAGAATGTGAGTGGTGAAGTTCACCGTGCCATCCTCACCACCCAACAGGGTTACTGTGCCACCCACGCACACCGCCAGCGTGCAGAGTAGCGTCCCGATTTCCATCCGAGGCGGGTTCCTGGTCCCATGGCAGGCGCATTCGCGAAAGGGGGCTTCCCATGAAACGAGCGACGCAGCATGAGCGCGCCAATGCCAATCAACCCAAGAGCAAACGTCGAGGGCTCAGGAATGACCCGACCGCCGCTCAACCGGCGACCCCTCAGGAGAGTCCGGGAGGCGGAGCGGGGACAGCCCAGCTCCAAACTGTGGCGTCGACGCGACTCCTTCATGGCGACGGGCCGTCGCCTCTCCGCCGGGCCCGACTGGGACGTTACGCCTTAGACCGAGGCCGGCTCGTCCTCTGGCAGCGGTTTGCCCTTCGTTTCCGGGGCCCAGATCAGGGCGATGATGCCAATCAAGTAAACGGAGGACATGGCGATCGCCGCGGTCCGGAAGGACATCCTGGTGCTCAGGTAGCCCAGCAGGGTGGGCGCGGGAGCCGCCAGGTACCGCACGGTGTTGTAGCAGAACCCAACCCCCGTACCCCGGAGCCGGGTCGGGAACAGTTCCGGGAAGTAAATGGAATACCCCGCGAACACCGCCAGTTGGGCAAAGCCCATCATCGGCAGCATCCAGTACGCGTCCGTGGGCGAATTGAGGTTCTTGAACACGAACGCGGTCGAGAAAAGGCAGAAAATGAACGACCCCAGGAAGGCCAGTCGACGACTGAGGAACGAGGCGGCGAAAGTGAACGCCAGCATCCCCAGGAAGGAACCGACGTTCTGCAAAACAAAACCGTTGGCACGGACGCGGTCCACGATCTCCTGCGGTTGCCCCTCCAGCGCGCGGGACACCAGTTCCGGCGAGAAGAACCCGATCCCCCAAAGACCGATCATGCCCGACACCCCGAGCAACAAGCCGATGGTGGCATGGTGCCGCCAGCGGGGATGCTTGAACAGGGCGCCGATTGAGCCCACCTGCTTGTCCTTCGCCCCGGCCGATTGGGCCGCCTCGGCCTTCGCCCGTTTCCAGGCTTCCGGTTCGCGCAGGAAAATGATCATGGGCACCACCAGAAGCGCGGGAAGCACCCCCACGAAGAACAGCAACCGCCAGCCGGAATACCCCATCCAGACCTCCTTGGCTCCCGGTTGGAACAGGTTCGCGGCGAGCAGTCCGCCCATGATGTTCCCCGTCGCCGACAGGGCCTGAAGGGACCCCAGCGCCAAGGCCCGGAATCCGCTCGGCACGCTTTCCGCCACCAGGGTGGTGGCCGCACCGAACATGCCGCCAACCCCGAGTCCCACCAGGAAGCGGAAGGCGATGAACTCCATCTCGTTGCGCGCAATGCCGGAGAATCCCGTGAAACCCGAGTACACCAGCAGCGTGACCACCATCGTCTTCACCCGGCCCCAGCGGTCGCTCATCATCCCGAAGATGATCCCCCCGGTGGCCCACCCCAGAATCATCGAGGTGGTCGCGTAGCCCCCGAACTTGACCGCATCCCCGCCCGCCGGGAGCAACTCCTTCAGCGCCGACTCCCGGGCCAGCGAGAAGATCGCCTGGTCCATGCAGTCAAACAGCCAGCCGAAGGAGGCGATGAGGACGACGAGCCAGTGGTAGACGGTGACGCCCTCGAAGACGCCGGTTTTCGGTCCGTTGCTCTGGGGAAGGGGGGCACTCATGGTCTTGCTTGGGGGTTGTTCCGCAGTGTCATCACGGTCCGGGGCCGGCACACCGGCCCCCGGCCTCAGGGCTTCGCGTAGAAGGCTTCCGCCACCCGGCGTAAATGGTTATCGCCCACGTTCACGATCTTCAACTCGCGTTGGGCGTTCTCCGGGGAATCACTGGCATGGGCCGCGTTCACCATCACATTCGAGCCAAACTCCCGCCGGATCGATCCCGGAGGCGCCTTGGTCGGATCGGTGGGCCCCAGGACGTCGCGGATCTTCGCCACGGCATCGATCCCGTCGTAAACCAGCGCGATGCACTTCTCCGTCCCGGGAATCTCCCGTTCCTCAAGCGGGCACTGGCTGGGGCGCCGACCGGACATGAACTCGACGATGTTCTCGAACTGGTCCTCGCCAAAGGCCGGGCAGAGCAACTCACCCAGCTTCTCCGCCTCGGGCGCGGGAATGGCGAAGCCGAGTGCCTTTTCCAAAACGGCCGTCGCCTTCGCCGCCACCACACCCCGCAACTTCGTGCGGAGGATCTCCCGGACCGGCCCGTAGAACTCCAGCGCCTGGGCCACGCTCATGCGATGCAGCTTGATGCCGACAATGAACAGACCGGTGCGCGAGAAGAAATCGATCATGTTGCCCGGACGACCGGAAGCGAACTTGAAATTGTCCGGCTTGAGCAGCACGAGCGTGCGCTCCGGCTTCTCGCCGGGTTCGTAGGCCACCACGTTCTCCAGCACCCCTCCATCACTCTCGGAGTACTTGAGCCAGATCTTCAACTTTTGATCGGCCTCCTCCACGGTGGGCGACGCGAAGACCGCCGGCTCGAAATAACGCACGCTTCCGTCCTCATCCATGATCAGGTCGCCGTAGGTGTCCCGGATGCTCTGCCCCCCCCGTTTGCCCAGGGAAAACTGGCCCACCACCTTGCGCACCTTGGCCACGGCGTCCTCCCCGTGGAACAGCAGCATCATGACGCGCTTGCGTCGACCCGCGCTGTCCGGAGAGAACTGATCGAGCACATACTGACGCAGCAGGGTCTGGATGCGGTCCTCCTGCGGATCCGCCTTGGACACGATCGAGGCGGCGTATTCCTCCACCAGTTCGGGGCTGGGAGCGAACATGCGGGCGCCCACCAGGTCCACGCCCGTGCGGGCGACCAGGCGGGTGATGATTCCCCCCGTGCGGCTGCGCAGGAGCGAGTGGGGGGTGAGAATCGCGTAGGCGAGTTGTTCAGACATGGAAGGATCTCAGAACGGAATGGGACGGCGCACCGCAACGCTTGGAACCCGGCCGGCTCCACGATTCACCGATCTGGGATCGTCCAACGCGTCCACGACTCGCCGCTTTCAATGGCAGTTTCAGGGTCGGCCGGGAACGCGGAAGCGATTCCGCACCAGCCTTGGTTGTTCGTTCGGAACGCCCGCGAGCTTAAGAGCCCGGCCTTTGCAGCGTCAACCGGGAAAGGACAGGACCAACTTCCGGCTCGCTTCACCCGGCCGGGAGCGACATCATTCCCGCGGCATCCAGCCACGGAGCCACACCGAACCATGAAGGTCAGCATCATCATCATGCCGAAGAAGGCCGTCCTCGACCCCCAGGGAAAAACCGTGCAGAGCGCCCTCGAACATATGGGTTACGATGGCGTCCAGGATGTGCGCGTGGGCAAGTACCTCGAGATCGAGGTGAAGGACGGCGACCCGGAAACCGTCCGCGCCCGACTCGATGAGGCCGCCCACCGCTTCCTCAGCAACCCGGTGATCGAGGATTATCGGATCGAAATCGGTTAGGCACGTCCCGCCATTTCACCAGGAATTCACACGAATCGACACGAATGAGGAAGTGCACCGAACAGCCCCGCAGCGGACTCCTCCGCACCCCATCGAGGCTTCCGGTCCTTGCCGCGAACCGCGCTGCGAGGCGCACCACGGATTCGTGTCCATTGGTGTCCCTTCGTGGTCTCCTCCCCCACCACGCCTGAGTCCCCCCCTCACCCATGATGCGATTCGCCATTCTTCAGTTTCCCGCCTCCAACTGCGACCAGGACTGCGTCCATGCCATCCGGGTGCTGGGCCATCAGGCGGACTACCTCTGGCACAAGGAGGAGTCCCTCGGCGCCGTGGATGCCGTGATCGTGCCGGGCGGCTTCAGCTACGGGGATTATCTGCGCTGTGGCGCCATCGCGCGGTTCAGTCCGGTGATGCAGGCGGTGCGGCGCTTCGCCGACGGTGGCGGACTGGTGCTCGGCATCTGCAACGGGTTCCAGATTCTCTGTGAAGCGGGACTGCTGCCCGGGGCGCTGATTCGCAATCGTTCCCTGCAGTTCCGGTGTGAACACATCTTCCTCAAGACGGAGAACCGCACGACCCCGTTCACCGTGAACATCCCGGAGGGCCGGGTCTTGCGGCTGCCCATCGCCCATGGCGAGGGATGCTATTTTGCGGAACCCGAAACCCTGGCGGCCCTGGAGCAGAACCACCGCATTCTCTGGCGCTACTGTAACGCGTCGGGCGAACGCACCGAGGGCGCCAACCCGAACGGCTCGCTCGGGAACATTGCGGGTATCTGCAACGAACGGGGGAACGTCGCGGGGCTCATGCCCCACCCTGAACGAGCCTGTGAACCGATCCTGGGGAGCGACGACGGCCGCCTGATCTTCGAGAGCGTGCTGAGTGCCCTGAACGCCGGACGGGCGGCCGCCTGAGCCGCTTGGGCTCAGTCCCGCCGCTGGCGCGGCCGGAGGATCACGACCTTCTTGTCCGTTCCCTCAACTTCCGCGCTGAACGTCTCCACCTTGGGATCGTCCTTGAGGGTGTTGTGCACGATCCAGCGGTCGAAGGCGTTCATCGGTTCCAGTTCCACAATGTCGCCCCAACGGCGCACCTTTTCGGCGGCGGCCTTCGCCTCCGCCACCCGCGCTTCCTGGATCTGCGAGCGATAGCCCCCGACATCGAGCGAAACCCGCGGATGCGAGGCGTCCGCCGTGTAAATCATCCGGTTGATGAGGTACTGGATCTCGAGGAGCGTCTTGCCCTGACGCCCGATCAACCGTCCGGCATCCTCGGTCTCGATGTTCAGCAGCATCCCCCCGTCTTCACACGGCTGCTCCGCCACAGTGGCGGGAAAGCCGAGGCGGGCGAGGAACTCCTCCGTCAGGGATTTCGGATCGACGGTCATGACAGGGCCGGGCAGGCGGTTCAACGGCGCTTCGGGCCGCGTTTACGGAGGTGGGGAGCGGGGGCACCGGGGCCGGCGGCCCCGGCGGCGATATCACCGGCGGTGATGTTCTTGGTGAGCTTCATCTGCAGGATGCTTAGCAGGTTCTGCACCGTCCAGTAAAGGGCCAATCCCGCCGGGAAACTGTAGAGGATCACGATGAACATCAGCGGCATGTACTGCATCATCTTCTGCTGCGTCGGGTCCATTCCCGGCGACGGCGGGGTCATGCGCATCTGCCAGAGCTGGGTGGCCCCCATGATCAGGGGCAACGGATTGATGGGGAATCCAAACACCGTGGCAATCGTGTCCGGCTGGGACAGATCACAGGCCCAGAGGAACCCGGCCCCGCGCAGTTCCACGGCACTCTGAAGCATCTGATAGAACCCGATGAACACCGGGATCTGCAGCAACATCGGCAGGCATCCCCCCAGCGGACTCACCCGGTTCTGCTTCATGAACTCCATGAGTTTCATGTTCATCTTCCGGGGATCGTCCTTGTACTTCGTCTGAATCTCCTTCATCTGCGGCTGCAGCGCCTGCATCCGCTTCATCGACCGCGTGCTGGCCTGGGTCAACGGCCAGAACAGCGTCTTGATGATCACCGTGATCACGATGATCGTCAGACCGTAGGACAGCCCGAGGGCGTGGACACCGTTCATCGACAGCAGCAGTGCCTTCGCAAACCACCCGAAGATGCTGGTGAAGTTCATCGCCAGATCCTGCGATTTGCCCAATTGCGCGAGCGCGTTGTACTCCTTGGGACCGGCGTAGAGGGTCAACCGATGTTCCACGTTCCCGCCGGCGGGGATCACTGCGGGCGGGTAGATCAGGGAGGCCTCGTAACCAACCGGCCGCTTGCGCCCCAGGTCGTCGGCCTCGGGCCAGTCCAACTGCGTCTTGCGCGCCACGAGCTGGTAGGCCGGCGTCTCCGGAGCCGTGATCAGGGTGAAGAAGCGATTGGGGACCGAGGCCCACACGATGTTGCTGACGCCCTCGCTCCGAAACTCGGGTCGCGGCGTGCCCGGGAGACACCCGCACCCCATGAGGTGGTTTGCAAACCAGGCATCGTTCACCAACCGGGGCTTGGCCCCGTTGAAATACTGCACCCCCAGGAAACGTGGTTGCTCCTTCAGTTCGCCGGGCACGGAGGTTCCCAGCGTCAGTTCCAACTCCGGCAGGGCGACCGGGGTGTTGGTCAGGTTCTCGATCCGCAGGCTCACCAGCATCTGGTGATTCGTCGAGGGCACGAACTCCTTCACGATCCGGAGGCCGTTCGTCAGCACCTTCTCCGCCCGCAGTCCCTGATCAATCCGCTTGAGATCGAAGGGAGTGCTGTCCTCCAGGGCCGCCCCACCAAACAGGGCCAGCGCGGGCAACGGCGCGTGCTGGTTCAGGATGGCAAAACCGACGCCGTTGGTTCCACGTTTGTCCCGGCACTTGATCTCGGCCGGATAATCCTTCAATTCCACCTGCCGCAACGCACCGCCGTACGAAGTGAATTCGTAGCGGGCTTCGTCGGTGTCCAGCTCAACCGTCTGTTCGGTGGACCGCGGTCGCTCCCAGCGCTCTGCCGGAGACGACGGCGCCGTGATCGAGGCCGTGGGCTCCCCGCGAACAAGGGGGGTGCCTGACTCGCCGGGATCGCGCCCGGTCTGCGCCTGTCCTGCTTCCGTTGGAGGTGGGACGCTGCCCGGAGGCACCGGCACCGGCGGAAAGACGCGGCTGGAGAGCGGCCCCCACAGCATCAGGAGCGCGAAGCAGACAACGAGAACAATGATGGATTTGCGATCCATGAGCGTAACAAGGAAAACAGGAGCGGCCGGCTACCGGCCGCCTGCCAACCGACCCGGCAGGCTGCCAGATTCGGCACAACAACGGTCCTGACGGTCGGCCGCGGACGGTGGCACCGGATCATATCCGGCCCCTCCCCAGGGATGACAACGGCACAACCGACAAACTGCCAGCCACGAACCGCGCAAGGCGCCATGCTGACACACCGCCTCCCGGGCGTACTGCGAGCACGTGGGTTCAAAGCGACACCGCGCCAACGGCCCAAACACGGCATTCTTGGCCGGCGAAATCACGAGCTGATACGCCCGCACGACAAAGACCAGAAGGTGCTGGGCCGCATTCACGAGCCGCCCACCAGGATGTGCGCGGCGCTCAAGGCTTTCACCAGCTGCCGCTGAACCTCCCCGCCTCCCAACCGTTTCAAGGAAGGTCGCACCACCACGACCACGTCACAGGGAGGCTGGATGCCCGGCTGCAGCCGACGAAACGCCTCCCGAACCATCCGCCGGGCGCGTGACCGGATCACCGCCCCCCCCACCTTGCGGCTGGTCACCACTCCCAAGCGGGAATGCGCCGCCTCCTCGCGCGGACGCCAGTTGAGAATCAGTCCACCCCGCACCAATCGTTGCCCCCGCTCCCGCGTGCGCCCGAACTCCCCCGATCGCTGCATCCGCATCGACCGTGCAAGCCGGAATCGCTGGGGCACCGGAGACATCGCAAGAGCCGCGACTAGACCGGCGTCAGGCGTTTGCGACCGGCGCGACGGCGGCGGGCGAGAATCGCGCGACCGCTCTTGCTCGAGTTGCGACTGAGGAAGCCGTGCTGGCGTTTCCTCCGGATCTTGGAAGGCTGATATGTGCGTTTCATGCGCTTTGGCCAGGCCTGACATGGGGGGCATTCCGCCCGCTCCGCCATGGCGGAACGCGCAGACTACCAATGTCCTTCAACCCGTCAAGGCTGGTCACAAAAAAAAAGAGAGCGCCGTTCGGATGAACGGCGCTCCGTGAAGAGAAGCAGAGGCTTACTTGCGGCGGCGCAGCATGAGCGCGCCAATGCCGATCAGCCCAAGCGCGAACGTCGAAGGCTCAGGAATGGCCTCGCCGCTCAGGGCGAAGGCTTCCATGCCAACGAGGTCAGCCGGAAGGGCCGGAGGCTCGCCGTTGCCACCCAGGGTCACCGGGATGACATTGGACATACCAGTCTGGCCACCCGCAGCCTTGGCGCTCGCATAGTCCGCACCGTCAGCCGGGCTCCAAGTGAGCATGGCAATGAAGCCAGCCGCGCCAGCCATGTCGGCAACGCTCACCACGCCACCATTGACATAGCCGTACTTGGTGTCCTTGTCGCTGTAGAACGCAACCGGCGCCCCGATGGGAGCCAGCGCATCCGAAGCCGTGCCCCAAGCCAGCTGGGCGACGTAGTCGGCCCCACTGACAAAGTTGCCATCCATGTCGCTCACGCGAGCGTTGATGCCGGCAGTGGTAACTTTGTTGTTGAAGTTCACCGTGCCATCGGCACCCAGCAGCGTCGCTGTGGCACCCATGCACACCGCCATTACTAGTAGTTTCTTCATGATTTAGGCTGTTCTAGTTGTACAACTGTTGTCTTCCCCCGCGACCTAGTCGTTCACGGAGAAATTCCTGTCCCAGCTCTTGGTGCTGGCTGATTTGACCCAGAAGCCCTGGCCCACCGCAACGCTGGGCTCGGACGGGGTCCACTCTTCGAAGTCGGCGTCATACGCGAAGATGCTGTAACCAGCCGCCGTGTCGAAGGTGTAGACGGTGTCGCCACCTTCCACCGGCATTCCGAGATCAGTGCTCACCAGACCCGCCTGGGGAACGATGGAGCTGACCAAGTTGAAACCGGCATTCAGCGGCAGGCTGAGGCTGCCCTGCGGCACCTCACCCACGAGGGTCACGGTGATCGCCGACGGAGCCTTCACCCAGAAGCCCATGCCCGGGGTCAGTTCCATCGCCGCGTCCGTCCACTCCTCGAAGTCGGCGTCGTAGCTGTTGATGGTGTAACCGGCGGCCGTGTCAAACGTGTAGACCGTGGTGCCCCCGGGAACGCCAGCCAGCAGGCTCGCCACCGTGTTGTCACCCGCGTCGAGCTGGTTGGCAACAATGTTGAAGCCCTGATTGATAGTCAGGTTGATGTAACCAACCGCGTTGACGGAGTAAACCTGCGCCTGGGTGGCCACTGCAGCAGCAGCACCGATCGCAGCCGTGATCAGTAGTGTTTTGGTTCTCATTGTGTGTCTTTATTCACCGTGTGCGGGGGCACTTTGGCGATACCGGGGTCCGCTGTCAAACCCTTTTTCTGCCCTCCAAACCCCTCCACCCCACCCGCCTGTCCGTTCTCCAGCAATGGTTTCCCCCCCTGAACCAGGACGATCCAGTTGAGAACCACGAGTGAACAGGAATCCGGAGGCGTCATCTCACTTGCGAAGGCTCTCCCCGTAATCCACCAAAACCCCCTCCGCGATCCATTCGGCGAGGGCCTGTCGATTCTCGGGATCGATGAACCGGTACTGGTTGCGCGGATTCCGGATGTTCCCCAACTCGATGAACACCGCCGGTGGGACGGTGGCGTTCAGCATGAACAGGCCCCGGGTGCTTACCGAACCGCGATAGCCCCGGTCCGGCTGGTGCCGCCGGTAGTTGACCTCGAACGTGTCCCGGATGTTGCCCGCCAATCGTTTGCCCAATTTGCTGGCTTCGTGATGGTAGAAGAAAACGTCCACCCGGTTGTCCTCCGCCCGCGAATCGACGTGGATCACGATCACCCGGTGGTAGAGCCCCGCACTGGAGCGCTTTTCGTACAGTTCATTCACCGCGTCCGCCCGCTGCCGGAGCCGTTTCATCTGGTTCCGCGGGATGGTCTGTTTGGGATAAGTGGTCTCGTGGCTGTCCGGTTTGAGGAATGGATCGTCCCGGATTCCATCATCCGGATCCTGGATGATCACGTGGACCGTGGCCCCGTGTTCGAGGAGGACCCGCGCCAGCCGCAAGGTGATGTCGTAGGCGTATTCGTCCTCCATGAGCGGGTGGCCGTCACGGCTGCCGATGGCGCCCGGGTCCGGTCCGCCATGCCCGCTCACGAGGTAGAACACCCCCTTGGCGAGCCGGTTGTCCTTCCGCTCCACCCACTCGTATTTCGGGCCGAAAATGGCATGCCGGGTCCGGCTCCCGGTCGCCGCCTGCTCCGCCTCCGGCGTGCCTTCCGCCGGTGGCAGCAGGTATTTACGGCTCAACAGAAGGGTGTTTCCCGGCCCCAGCCGGGACTGGTTCAACTGCAGGAAGGCCTCAATCTCCTGGTGGGTGGGCTCGAAACCGTTTCTCCGGAGCAACGCGTAGATGCCATCGCCGGCCTGGGGCACCGCCGTCCCCGGCTCGGCCGCCCAGCCCATCACAAGGCACGAGGCCAGCAGTCCGGCGAACAGCCGGACGACACCGCGTTTGAGGGGCCAGCGACACATGATCCTGGAGAGCGCCATGGAGCCGGGGACTGCACCCGGACCCCGATTGCAATGGCGGACGGCAGCGTGGCGCCAATCCTCCTTCCACGCAAGCGCCGCTGCAACTGGACTTGTCGCCCCAATTCGCCATGCTTGGCCCGTCCGCAGTCATGCCCGAAATCAACGACAGTCAGCAACGCGCGATCGACACGCCCGGCAGTGTGCTGGTGACCGCCGGTGCCGGCACGGGCAAGACCCGTACGCTGGTGGAGCGGTGTCTGGCCCGGATCCTGGATCCCGACCGGCCCTGCGGGCTGGACCGGTTCCTCGTGGTCACCTTCACCGAGGCCGCCGCCACCGAAATGCGCCGGCGAATCCGGGAACGATTGGCGCTGGAAGAGGGGGCGAGACCCGACGATGAATGGCTGGCGGAGCAATCCGTGCTCGTGGAAACCGCCGCCATCGGCACGCTGCACGGCTTCTGCGCCCGCTTGATCCGGGAGCATTTCCACGAACTGGCGCTCGATCCGGACGTGACCGTCCTGGACGAGGGCCGGGCCGCCATCCTCCGAAACGAGGTGCTGAACACCCTGCTCGAGCGGCACTACGCGGGCTCCGCCCCGTTGGATGTTGCGTTCCGCGACCTGGTCCGGACGTTCGGTGCCGGTTCGGACCAATTCGTTTCGGAGTGGATTCGTCGGCTCCACGAGCAGGCCCGGGTGCGTCCCGATCCCTGCCCCTGGCTCGAACGCCAGATTGCCGCCTGGAACGGGGGCGGGACGGACACCTGGCTCTCCCGAACTCTGCCGGAGTTCGAGCCATGGCACGCAGAGTGGTGCGCTGAACTCGACCGGCTCCGCCCGCAACACGTGCGTCTGGCGGAAATGCACGACCACTTTCGCCGTCCCCCGCCACTTACCGACCTCGGTGCCCTTGCCGGGTTCCTGCGGGAAACCGCCGCGTTCGGTGACCGCGGGCGGTGGCCACGAGGCGAGACCTCCTTTCGGAAACCGGTGGACCTCCTGATCGCGGAGGCCTCCGGTTTCCTTGCCGCCTTGGGACCGGAGCCGCCGGGCGGGGTGCTGTCGTCGGACTGGGCGCAGGCCCGCGGCCCCATGCTCGCCCTGCTGGAACTGACGCGGGAGTTCCTGGCGGAATACGCCCGCGCCCGTCGCGAGGCGGCGGTGGTCGATTTCAGTGACTTGGAGCATCTGGCGCTCGAACTGCTGGAAGACGACCAGGGCCGGCCCGGGCCGGTCGCCCTGGCCCTGCGGGAGCGGTTCGACCATGTGCTGGTGGATGAATACCAGGACATCAACGCCGTGCAGGACCGGTTGCTGGCAGCGCTCTCGCGGGAGGGCGCGGAGGCAAACCGGTTCCTCGTAGGCGACCTCAAGCAGAGCATCTACGGTTTTCGCCTGGCCGATCCCCGCCTCTTTCGGGACCATTTGACCCGCACAGCCACGACCGGCAACGGAACCATCATTCCCCTGCAGGCCAACTACCGGAGTCATCCCGCCATCCTGGAGTTCGTCAACGAAGTCTTCGCCACCCTCATGCGTCCGGAACTGGGCGGCGTGGCATTTGACGAGGCGGCCCGGCTGCGGCCCGGGAATCCCGACCAAGCCTGGCCTGACGCCGGTGCCCCGGTGGAAGTGCTCCTCTGCTCCAAAGCCGGGGAAGAGGCCCAGTCCCCGGACCCTGGGGAGAACGAACCGGCCGGCGCAACCGCAGAGGACCGGACGACCACCGAAATCGAGGCGGCGGCAATCGCCGGTCGACTGCAGGAACTGCACGCCAACCGCACGCCGGTGCTGGACGAAACCGGGGAGATCCGGCCCGTTCGCTGGTCGGACATGGTGATTCTGCTGCGCTCCCCCGGTGGCCGGGCGGAGGCGTATGCGAAGATCTTCGAACAAGCGGGGGTGCCGTTGAGCGCGACGCGGACGGGATTGTTCCAGGCCATCGAATGTCTCGATCTCCTGAACCTCCTCCGCCTGCTCGACAATCCCCTCCAGGACCTGCCCCTCCTGGCGGTGCTGCGTTCCCCCCTGGTGGGCATGGACGTGAACGAACTGGCGACAGTGCGGCTGCCCCAACGATCCGGGGATTACTGGACGGCCCTGGCCCGGTTCGCCCGGGTGGGTCCGCCGCCGCTTTCCCCCACGGCCGCTCCCACGGGAACCGGAGGAGAGACCGGGGATCCCGTTGCCGGGGCGCCCGCGGCATCGGCCGCGGTGAAGGCACTCCGTTTTGTCGAACGTCATGCGCGATGGCGGGAACTCGCCCGGCAGACCTCGCTCTCCGAATGTCTCGAGACCGTCCTGACGGAAACGCACTACGAGGACTGGTTGCAGACCCAACCGCGCGGCACGCAACGCCGGGCCAACCTCCGGCGGTTGCTCGACCTGGCACGGGATTTCGACCGCTTCCAGCGCCAAAGTGTCCATCGGTTCCTCCGCTTTGTGGAGGCCCAGCAGGAAGCGGAATTTGACCCCGAACCGGCCGCCGCGGAAGGCACCGATGCCGTCCGCCTGATGAGCATCCACCGAAGCAAGGGACTGGAGTTCCCCGTCGTGGTGGTGGCGAACCTCGCCGGTCAATTCAACGAAACCGATCTCCGCCAACCGCTGTTGCTGGACGACACGCTGGGCCTGTGTCCGAGTGTGTCGCTGGAGAATCCCCCCCGCCGACACCCCACCCTGCCGTTGCTGCTGGCCCGACGCCGCCAGGCCGCCGTGCTGCGCGGCGAGGAGTTGCGCCTGCTCTATGTGGCCCTCACCCGCGCCAGCCAGAAACTCATTCTCACCGGTTCCCCCGCGAAACTGGAGCCCTCCACCGAAGGCGGCGGGTCCCCGGCCCTGTCGTTGCGGCAACTGCGCGAGGCCCGACGGCCGCTCGACTGGATCATGCCGCTGTTGCAGGCATGGGCGGAGGCGCCCAACTGGCTCGAAACCTCCCGGGGAAGCTGCGCCAGGTTCGACTGGCGGGTACTGGCGGGAGGGGCGGAGATGAATGCCGCAACGGTCCCGCAGGAGGAATCGGTCGGTGCCGGAGTCGCCGCGCTCGCGTCACCCACCGAACTCGCGGACGCCTGCGCGCGGGCCCGGTTTGACTACCCGCACCGGGCCGCCACCGGCGAGCCGGCAAAAAGCTCGGTGACCGGGCTGCGACAACGGACGATGGAGGACGACCCCGCGTCCGAGACAGGTGTGCTCTTTCCGCCTCCGCGCCCCGCGGCGTTTCCCGCGCTGCGCCTGGAACCCGACGGCCAGTCCCTTTCCCCCACGGAGCGCGGCACCGCGCATCACCGCTTCCTGCAGTTCGCCGACCTCCATCGGCTCCGGACCGAAACGGACGTTGCGGGGCAGACCGCCCAACTGGTGGCCTCCGGCCGGCTCTCAGCCGAGGAAGCGGCCTCGCTCGATCCGGCCGCTCTGGCGGGTTTCGGCCAATCCTCCCTGGCCGACCGTCTGCGCGCTCCCGAGATCACCGTCCGGCGGGAGCTTGAATTCACCCTGCGACTGAGCCCGGCGGATGCGGTGGGACTGGGATTGCCCGTGCGCGAGGGACTGGCCGGCGATGAAGGCATCGTGGTGCAGGGGGTGGTGGACCTGGCGGCATTCACGCCCGAGGGCATCTGGCTGCTCGACTTCAAGACCGACGCCGTCACCGAAACCACGTTCCCGGAAAAGGTGACGGCCTACAGCCCGCAACTGGCGCTCTACGCCCTCGCCCTCGGGCGCATCCACCAACGTCCGGTCCAGGAGGCCTGGCTCCATTTCCTCACGATCAACCGCAGCGTGCCGGTGCCGCTACCCGCCGCCGCCTCCCTCAAGAAACCCTGAGCGGTAGGCCGAACGGCAGAGATGGGGAGCGTAGCCGGCCCGGCTGCTTCAATCGGCGGCTCGCCGGTTGATCCTCGAGGGAATGGAGGATAGGGAGATGACAGTAAAGTGACGCTTCGGATGTGCCCGGCGGGCCGCCGGGCAGGGCACGCGGGCCGCGCGCGCTCCCCCCAAACGGAATCGCTGAGATCGAGCCCCCCCAACAAAGAAACCGGCGGAAGGGGATGAACCACCTTCCGCCGGCTGGATCAGGCGAATTCCCGTGCCGGGTTATTCCTCAACCTCCCGCAGTTCGCGCGGGTAGATCGGCACGTAGGGATTGGAGATGGCGTGGACCTTGCTCGGAGCGAAGTCCGCGTCGCTGCCGTGGCAGACGCCGCAGGTCTCCATCTCGTCACCACTCCACGGATCACCCGGGGTCGGGTCGTAGGTCATCAGCATCCCGTGGAACCCGGACTCGTCGTCGTCGTGGCAGGCCAGACAGGCCATCCGCGAGGGCTTGCTGTCCCAGGTGCTGGTGTCGGTGTGGCACTTGGTGCAGTTCCGCACGTCCTGCGGGAAGATCACCTGTGCCAGGCCCATGCCGATCAACTCAGGCTTCTCCACGTAGTTCCCATAGTGCAGCCCGTGCACGCGCCAGGAGAGCGGCGACACGCCGAAGCCGAACTTGCTCTGCGACCAGTCCGCCTTCTCGGGAATCTGGTGCTGGTAATCGTGGCAGTTCTTGCAGATGTCCGGCTTAAAGAGCGCGGCCCGCGAGTGCATCCGGCTCTCCGCATGACAGGACATGCAACCCTGCTCGGAGGCGATTTCCTTCTCCACCGTGGCGGTGCCAACCTGGAAGTTGACATAGCCATGACCGCCCAGCCCGGAGGCCGGCCGCACTTCGAAGTAGGCCGTGTATGTGCCGGGGGCGAGACCGTCCACCGCGCTCAACTGATACTCGATCGTGTCCGCCGTACGGGTCGCCGCCGGATCCTCGTTGCCCGGCTCCAGGCGCACGCGCAGATCATTGTACTGATAGCTGCTCGTGGTCGGATTCGCCGCGATGGTGGTCAGCACCGGCACGGTGTCGGCCCGGGGACCGGACACGAAGAACCGGGCATCCCGCCAGTCGCCCTCCATGATGGTGGCGGGGTCGATGGGATTGCCGGTCGCCAGATCAATGACCTGCAACATGGCCTTCGGGGCCTCGCCCGCGACGTAGAAATCGCCATTGGCGGGCTCGGTCAGGGCCACACTCACGCCGTATTGGAATGCCGGCGGCTCGATCTCGTGATAGCCCACGATCTTGCTGGCGGCGTGACAGGCCTTGCAGAGATTGTCGTTGGCCCAAGGACCCCCGGTGTGCTCGACCATCCCCTCGGGAACGTCGTCGTTGCCAAAGTAGACATTGTCATGGCAGGTGCCACAGGCCAGCCGCGAGGGCTTCGTCTGCCAGCGATCGTCCACGTGGCAGGAGCCGCAATTCCGCACGTCGGCGGGGAAGACCACCGGCGTGTAGTCCGCAAAGGCATCCTCGCGGTTGAAGGGAAGCTGCAGTTCTTCACCCATGTGCACGCCGTGCGCCCGGATCACGATGTGATCTGAAATACGCTCGCCATCGGCCCCGACAAACGAGGCATAACCGTCGTTGTTGTGACAGGTCTTGCAGCTCATCTGCGGGTCCAGGTCAATGGATGGACTCCCCACCGGACTGCGACCCGGGTCGATGTGGTGCATGTAAAGCTTGCCACTGATGGTGCCCTGATGGCAGACGGCGCACTTGTCGGTGGAGGTCACGTCCACCTCGGGGGTCGCGGTGCCGATTTGCACCTTCGCGAACTTGAAGATCTGTTGGATCTCATCGGCCCCCAAGGTCGCCCGCACCCCGACGACGTAGGTCCCCGGCGCCTCGTCGGTCACCGGTTGGAGTTCATAGCTGACCCGGCTGCCGGTCACCATGGCATTGGGGTCGGTCTTAAGTTCGATGTAGTGGTGAGGCCGCACGCTGCGGTCGGTGCTGGCATTGAGCAGCTTCACCGCCGAAACCGTCTTGAGCGGGTCCTGCGGGCCGTCCATGTAGAGGCTCAGGCCGGAGAGTTCGGCCAGGCCGATTCCCTGGCCATAAACATCCAGGATGTCCACCATCACCACGGCCTTCTCGCCCGCGACGAAATGGGTGCCATTCGCCGGGGCCGAGACGGACACGCGCACGGTCCAACCCTTCAGCTCCGCGATGACTTCCTGTTCCCCGATCACCCGGTAGAAACCCAGGTCTTCGGTGCCGATCGGCAGGTAGGCGACGTAGACCCCGGGCTGGAGTTCCACCACGCGGGCGTCCACCATGTCATACCACGGGGCGGCGGCGGCGACGCTGTCGCGTTTCTGGACCCGGAACGGGCCCGCCCCCGCACCGGCGTGGAAGAGGAGCTGCATGTCCCCTCCCGCAGGTTTGGAGGAACTGACGATTTCCAGCGGTTTGCCCGGTCCCCATGGCGGGGTCTGGGCCACCGATGATTCCACCCAACCCGCACAGGCGAGCAGGGCGCTCAAGGCCATTATTCGATGCATAGGTTTTGATCTCATGAGAGGCAGGGTTGCTTGCGCCAGCCGTCGCCCCCGCGTCCGCCCGCCCCCGGGCACCCACCCGGGAATCCAACACCGGCTACCGGCCGGCAGAAACGCTTTGGTCGACGGCAATTCATGACTGCGCCAGTGATCGTGGGTGTTAGCTGAACTGAGGTCAAGGGCCGTTAACAATAACTGTAAGTTATCAGGATCGGTTTTTGTCAAGATTAGGCGTGCAAAACCATGGCGAGTACCCGCTGCATTTCGGACAATGCAGTGACCCACGCTCCCACCGCGGATCTTCAGGCCTGAAGAAGTTCGCAACAGACTGTTGGACAATTGGTTAATCGATACGCGCTACGTGACGCCGAAGTCGCGGAAACCGTGGCACACCGGGGCGGGACACAAGACGGCCCACGCCTTCCCTCGTATCGGTTCCCGCCATCATTAGCAGAAACTGTAACGCCAGACACGACTCCGGACCGGCCTCGACAAGCCGTTGCCCGCCAAATCGGGTGGAACCCCGGCCCCCAGCCTCGACCGTTCGCCGGGAATCCACAACCGCCGGCTCCCACACCCGGATCGGTCGGTCTGACAGGGCTGGCGAAAGCCCCTCCGGCGCCGTATGCTCGCGCCCGTGTCAACAAGCGCAGCCCATGGCGCCGGAACCCCCCGGCAAGGCGTTCGACTGGTGTCCATCCGCACCAGTCTGCTGGCGGGCTTCGGGGCCGTGCTCCTGGTGATCGGGTTGGGGTTGGCTTACAACAATCTCCGGGTCGGGGACCGTATCCAGCGCTGGATCGCCACCTCATTGTTGGAGAAGACGGCGGACCTTACCGAGGCCAAGGTGGAGAGCTTCCTCCAGCCCACGGAACACCTGTGCTCGGTGCTGGCGCTGATGGCCGAATCGCGACTGATTGACGATGCGCAGCCCGCCTCGGTGGTGCGCATGGCCGCGCCGCTGCTGACCAACCTGGGTGCGGTCAGCTCGATCAACCTGGGAGGCTCCGATGGATGGGGTCTGTTGGTGATCGCCGACGGCAGCGGCTGGCGAACCCGTGAGGTGCAGGCGGAGGCGCGTCCCGGTCAGGTCGAGTGGGCGCAGTGGTCGGCGGCGGGTGAGATGCTGACCAATTGGACTGAGGCCCTGCCCTACGACCCACGGGAGCGGCCCTGGTACCAGGCCGGCCTCAAATACCGTCCCACCGGCGGCACGAATACCGCCCCGGCGTTGCCGCAGGTGGTCTGGACCGGACCTTATGTTTTCCAGACCACGCAGGGCCTGGGCATGACGGCGTCGGTGGCGGTCAGTGCCCGGCGCGCCCAACGCCTGGTGGTGGCCTGCGACGTCCTGTTGGAACGGCTGGACCAGTTCGCCCGGGCGCATCCCCCGACACCGGGCGGTTGGACCATCATCGTGGACGACGAGACCCGGGTGCTGGGTTCTCCCCGACGGAACGCGCCCGACTCGGGAGCGCCCCCCCGCCGTGGGGTGCAAAAGGTGACCGAGGCGCCCGTCCCCGAACTGGCTGCGGTGGCGCAGGCATGGCTCGCCGCGGAGCGACCGACGGACTTCATTCGCGCGATTCGGGCCGAGGGTGAGGATTACTGGTTCAGCGCCCGGGCGATCCAGGTTTCCGGCACCCGGCTTTGGGCGCTGATGATCGTGCCGGAGGCGGACTTGATCGGCGAGCTTTCCCGCGAACGGCAGATCTTGGTCGGCGTTCTGGCCGGCGCCCTGTTGCTCGCCCTCGTGCTGTCCCTGGTGCTGGCCGGCAGCTACAGTGCGCCGTTGCGCGACCTGGTGGGCCGCAGCGAACGCATCGAACGCCTGGACCTCACGGTGCCCCGCCGGCAAAGACCGGCCACCTCCCGCATCCGCGAGGTCAACCGCCTGTTTCGCGCCCAGGCGCGCATGCGCAGCGCCCTCGAGTCCTTCAGCCGCTACGTGCCGGTCGAGGTCATCCGCGAACTGCTTGATCGCGGGGAAGCTGCGCGCATCGGAGCCCGACCGGCGGAACTGACGGTGATGTTCAGCGACATCCGGGGGTTCACGACCATTAGTGAGACAATGCCCCCCGATGCCCTGGCGGAACTGCTGTCCGAGTACTTCGACGCCCTGCAGCACCTGATCGAGACGGGGCGCGGCACCACTGACAAGTTCATCGGCGACGCCATCCTCGCCTTCTGGGGCGCCCCGAAACCGGATCCCGAACATGCGCGGCACGCCGTGGAATCGGTCCTGGCCTGCACCCACCAGCTCGCCGGTTTGAACCGGGCCTGGGAGACCGCCGGGAAGCCCCGCCTGGACACCTGCTTCGGCCTCGCCACCGGCCCGGTGGTCGTCGGCAATGTGGGAGCCCATTCCCGCATGAACTACACCGTCCTCGGCAACACGGTCAACGTCGCCAGCCGGCTCGAGCATCTCTGTCGCGAACTGGGCTGCCAGATCCTGGCCACGGAAACCGTGAAGGCCGCTGGCGGCGAAGGCCTGGTCTGGCGCCGTGTCGGCCCCGTGGCCGTCCGGGGCAAACGCGAATTGCTCGAGGTCTTCGAACCGCTGGGCATCCGGGAGGACATCGATGACCTGACCCTCGAGTTCGGCCGCGCCTACGAAACCGCCCTGCAACACTTCCTGCGAGGCGACTTTACCCTCGCCGTGGCGGGGCTTCAGCCCTGGCGGGGCCCCGTTCATCCCGCCGCCGAGGCCCTGGCCGCCCGCTGCGAACGGTATCAACGCGGCACCCTGACCGGACCGCCGTTCCTCGTCGCCGGTCAGCCTCAGCCCACCCGCGATTCCGCCCACCTGCGCAAGGCCGGAGGCGCCGATGAATCCTGAATCGTCGCGTCGATCGGAAGGCAGCGTCACGGCCCGGCATTTCTGGACCGGCAAACCCGTGCGGCTCGGCTGGCGGGACGGCCGGTTCACCGCCATGCATGAGGTCCGGCAGGCCTCCGGGCCCGCCTTCCTCGCCCCCACCCTGTTCGATCCCCAGATCAACGGCTTTGCCGGCGTGGATTTCCAGCAGAATGCCCTGGAGGAAAGCGACCTCGTCCGGAGCGTCCGCGTGCTCCGACAAACCGGCTGCACCCGGTTCCTGCTGACGCTCATCACGGATGACTGGACCGCCCTGACCACTCGGCTGGCGCACCTGCACGCTTTGCGCCAAGCCCACCCGGAACTGCGCGATGCGATCGCCGGCTGGCATTTGGAGGGGCCCTTTCTCTCAACCGAACCGGGATTCCGTGGAGCTCACAATCCCGCCATGATGCTCGATCCCGTCCCCCGCCGAATCGAGGAACTGCGCCGGGCCGCCGGAGACGACCTGCTGCTGTTGACACTCGCCCCGGAACGGCAGGGCGCCGTCGAGGCCATCGCCCGCGCGACCTCCCTGGGCATTCGGGTCAGCCTCGGCCACACCAACGCCACCGCCGCTCAACTGGCGGCCGCCCGTGACGCCGGTGCCACCGGCTTCACTCATCTGGGTAACGCCTGCCCGCAAACCCTCGACCGTCACGACAACCTGCTCTGGCGCGTCCTGGACACGCCGGGCCTCCAAATCAGCCTCATTGCCGACGGTCGCCACGTCGCGCCGCCACTCTTCCGGCTGATCCACCGTCTGCGCCCTGCGGGCACGGTGCTCCACACCACCGATGCCATGGCCGCCGCCGCCGCCCCCCCCGGCCGCTACACCGTGGGGTGGCTCAAATTGGACGTCGGCCCGGATCGCATCACCCGGCAACCCGGTCACACGAACTTTGCCGGCTCGGCCCTGACACCCGTGGAGATGGTGTTCCGCGCGTCCGCCATGCTGGGGGGTTCCTGGCAACAGGCCTGGCTGGCCGGTTCCCGGCACGCCACCGGCTGGCTGGGACTTGCCACCGGTTTCAGCATCGGGGCTCGCGCGGACTTTTGTCTCGTCACCGTGGACGATGCGGGCCGGCTACGCGGGTTGCGGACCTTTGCGGGCGGCGAGGAGGGCGCCCAACTCGACGAGGACGCGATCGGCCTTGATGCCTTCCAGCCCGGCGGGATCGTCGAGGACACGGATTGAACCGCCGCGCGGATGCCAGACCTCGCGATTGGTGGGCCCCCAAAGCGCCAGGCCGGGCAACCCGACCGCCGCGGCGAGATGCGTGATTCCTGAGTCGTGGCCGACAAACACCGTCGCCCCCGCCAATCGCGCCGCCACCTCGATCAGCGGCTCGTTCACCGCCGACTCCAGCCGGTCCGCCGGCCAGAGCGCCGCAAGCTTCCGGGCCCGGTCCCCCTCCGCCTCGCCGGCAATCATCAGCAACCCGCAATCCGTGTCCGCCGCCAACCGTTGCAGCAAGTTCGCCCACCGCGCTTCCGGCCAGTTTTTCGCCACGCTGCCGCTGCCGGGATGCACCGCCACCACGGGCCGGCCATCCCCCCGTCGCCGTTCGCGACCGGCCTGCACCGCCACCCGGGGCACCGGATCGGCATCCACCACCGCCAGGCGTTCGAGCGGTTTGAGGAACGTGTCGGTCGCATGGAGCGTCAGCACCTCATCTGGGCGATGCGGTCCCGCGATGTACTGCGCCTTGGAGACCCGCCGGACGTTGGTTTCGAAAAAGCGGTCCGGGTCGTACAGGTAGCTGATGATGATGTCGAAGCCGGCGAGGAACGCCGCCTCCGCTTCGGGCAGGCGGGGCCCGGTCTTCGGGTTGAAGAAGAGGGCGAACCCTCGGCTCTCGATGGCATGCAACCCGTCCGCCACGCCCGCCAGCAGGGCCAGTTCGGCAATGCGCGGATAACCCAGCACCGTGATTTCGGTCCGGGGGAAAGTAGCCCGGATCGCCGCGAGTGCCGGCAACGTCAGGATGAAATCGCCGATGGCACCGCCCCGAATGACAAGGATTCTGCCCTGAGGCGGTTCCATGCCGCCGGCTAGGGTTGCACCAACTCCGCGGCCCGAATCGCCGTCATCCCGATCACCGCCACCGCCAGGCCAAACCCCAACCGCACCATGCTCCCGGTCCGAATGCGGTTCCCGGTGGCGGTCATCCAGCCGATGTAATCCCGCAGCCGCCAGGGCGAAACCGTGATCCAGATCGCCGCGATGATGGACAGATAACACCACGCCGTGACGATCAACCGCCATTGGGTGTCCAGCCACTGGATCGACATCAGCACGACGTGCGCCACCAGCAACGCCACCACGGCCAGGCCGCGCACCGCCAGGAAGTCCCGTACAAAGACACACGTGCCAAAGCCGATGATCGAAAAGCCGATGAACATGATCGGCTTGAACGTGGCGAAATCCGCCACCGTATCGCGCTTCAGGTTCCACAGGAACCACACCGTGCCCAGCGGCATCAGGATGTTCCCCCACAGATCGGAGCGCGGGAACTTCTTCAGCGCCTCACCGAAGCGCTCCGGCTTCAACAGTCCCATGATCTGCGGCAGGCCGTAGGCCAGTCCAAGCAGTGTCACCAGAATCCAGGCTTTCATCATGTGTCAAAACGTTCCAACCCGCAGCGTAGTCCCGGACGTCGGTCCGCGCACCTGTTTCCTCGTCAGCATCGATCCGCGTCGACTGACCTCGGCGGCTACGTATTCGTTCAATTCTCGTCGAGGTGGCTCACGGGATCGCCGTAAAGGGTCACGTTGCTGGCCCGCCCGATCCGCAACGGCACCACCGCCCCCACCTGCTGCGGCGCCCCATCGAAAACCACGATCTTGTTGCAGGACGTGCGGCCTTCCAGACGCTCGGGATTGCGCCGGCTCGGCCCCTCCACCAGCACTTCCACCTTCCGCCCCACCAACGCCGCGTACCGATCGGTGGCGATCTCGTTGATCAAGTCCAACAGCCGGGCGTGCCTCGCCTCAATGACTTCCTTCGGCAACTGCCCGTCCATTTCCGCCGCCGCCGTCTGCCGGCGCGGCGAATACTTGAACACAAAGGCCGCATCGAACGCCGCCTCCCGCGCCAGACCCAGCGTCTCCTCGAAGTCCGCCTCCGTCTCGCCGGGAAACCCGACAATTAAATCCGTGCTCAGCCCGACGTCCGGTCGCACGGCCCGCAACTTCCGCACAATCTCAAGAAACCGCTCCCGCGTATACCCCCGGTGCATCGCCCGCAGCACCCGGTCGCTCCCGCTCTGCACCGGGATGTGCGCGCTGGTACAAAGCTTGGAAATGCTCCCGTACGCCGCGATCAAATCGTCGCCGTAACCCTTCGGATGCGGCGAGGTGAACCGGATGCGTTCGAGACCTTCCACCGCGTTCACCGCCTCGAGCAACTGGACGAACGCCGAGAGGCCGTCGCGTTCCCCGATTTCGCGCCGACCATAACTCGTGACGATCTGGCCGAGCAACGTGATCTCGCGCACGCCCCGCGCCACTAGGCCGCGGCATTCCTCGACGATCTCGGCGATGGACCGGCTCCGCTCGCGCCCCCGCGTGTGCGGCACGATGCAGAAGGTGCAATGCTGGTTGCAGCCCTGCATGATGCTGACGAACGCCGTGACCGACCGCGGTTCGCCGGCGAGGTTCAGCACATGATCGCGAATCTCGCGCTCGCTGCCCGCCTCCTCGCCGACTTCGCAAATCGTCTTCCGCCGCCCAGCCAGGAGTTCGTCCACGAGTTCCCCGGCCCGGTGGAACTTCTGCGTGCCCAGTACGAGTCGAACCCCGGGCACGTCCCGCACCAGTTCCTCACCGCGGCTTTGCGCCATGCAACCGAGGAATCCAAGCAATACGTGGGGCCGATGCCGCCGCACTTCGGCCGCCAGGGTGCGCATCTTGCCCACGGCCTTGCGCTCCGCCTGGTCGCGCACGCTGCACGTGTTCAGGAGCACCACGTCCGCCACCGCCTCCGACCGCGCCAGGGCATAGCCGCGCCGGATGAAACTCGCCGCGACCGCCTCGGAGTCGCGCTCGTTCATCTGACAGCCGTAGGTTTTGATGTAAACGCTGGGCATCCTGACCCGACCAAAGAGGCGTGAACCTACGGCGCCCCCACCGGGTTGAAAAGCGGGAATTCAGGTGGGGTTGGGTCAGACGAACGTTGCGGGAAGCGGGGTGAAACCGGTCCAGCCCCGGAGGGGCGAAAGAAACGCGTCCCCTTCCACCACGGTCCTTTCGTCCCTCACCGGACTCGCTCGCGGCACCGTCCGTTCTCCTCGGCGGGTCCAGTTCATTCATTCAGATGGCGGACACAGGACTTCGATGCTCAACCCTACCAGCATCAATCGGCCCCAGGCGGCTTTGACGCAGCCCCTGTCTCTGAGCGAGCCGGCAAATTCCCGCGCGCTGGACTGACCTCCGCGGCCTTCCCCGTGTGTCCCATCTCAGCGAGAATCTCCTCCCACTGCTGCCTCGAAACCTCACGCGCTGGCGGCGGTCCCCAAGCGTTCATGAGCGCCTCAGACATCGGCGCAAGCGCCTCGTCACTGACAACATAGTACCTATTCGCTTTGGGATCCCTCAGACACAAGAGAGCATCCACCCAACCAAACCGCACATCCCCGAGCCGAAACGAGCCTGAGTAGGCCGGGAGAATACGCTTCCTGATCTCCACGCGCGAAGGATCCTGGAACTGCTTGACGATCTGTTTCACCCTGTCAACCGCACTCTGCGCGAGGGGGAAGACCATGCCGTCGTAGGTCTGAAAGACCACGTTCGTCGAGGCAAGCGCGCGTGTGATCGTGGCGGCCGGTGGTTTGCCGCAGCCAGTGAGCAGCATGACGACCACTGCAATGCTGGGACCGATGGACTTTCTCATGCCGAACAACAAATGACCCAGGCACGGGCACGGATCCGCCGAAGGTTCGGAAACACCTCTTCGGGCTGCTTTCCGGTCAGTCGCAGGTAGAGTGAATCGGGGCACAAGTCCACCTCGCCCGGCCATTCGGGTGCGCCTTCGTCGGAGAGCTTCACCTGCTCAAAGACCCCCGGCTGCATCCACGAGGAGAACACCCCCCGCCCGGCCAACCGGGAAAGGTCAACCACCCCCTGGGTGCCATCCTCGCATCGAAGGAACAGCCCGAAGTCCTCACGAGCGGACAGTTCGATGATCTTCACGCGGCAGCAAGCGTAGCACAGAACTTCAGCTGAAATCCACCGGCCTCAACCGCAGGACTGCAGGACCTCCAAGCAGGCATTCGAACCGTAACGACTTTCCAGTCGGCCTGTCCACCGGAGAGGCCGAGGTTCCCGTGGCCAGCCGGACAGCCGGCGTTAGGAAGCTTCGCTGCCTCCGTCACGCCCCGGCGTGTTCCGCAACAACACCTCGCGACCGACCAGGTAGAGAAACAGCGTCAACGCCACGAATGGCAGCAGCGACAGCCAGTCGGCGTGCGGCCCGGCGAACAGCGGATTGCTGGTCCGAGCCCAGTCGGTGATGTCGCCGTCCACCGTTGGCAACGCTCCGGCGATGAACGCGATGACGATCCCCGCAATCGCGCCCCCCGCGATGTAACCGCTCGCCAGCAGCACGCCCGGGCTCTTGTCGCTCTCCGCGGCCAGGGTCGCCTCGTCCAGGTCGTGTTCGCGCAACTGATGGCGCATCCGCCAGTCCACCAGCCACCGAATCAGCCCCCCCACGAAGATCGGCGCTGAAGAGGAGATCGGCAGGTAGACGCCAACCGCAAACGCGAGCGACGACACCCCGCACAGTTCCATCACCAGGGAGATCATCACGCCGAACAACACCAGGGCCCACGGCAACTTCGCATCGAGAATTCCCTTGATGATGTAGGACATCAGCATTGCCTTGGGCGCCTCGAAGATCGTGCGGCCACCCCCCACGCCGGCCTCGCCCTTGAACGCCGGGTTGATCCCGGGATCGATGTACCAGACTGCAGCACCGGAATCGTCCACGAGGTACTTGCCCTGGCGTCCCCCCGCGTCGTCCAGCTTCTGCCAGACCCGGTAGGTATTCGTGTCCTGGATGGTCACGGCATGACGCGCGGGGATCGTTGCCGATCCGGCAAATTCGGCGTCGGCCGGGGCGTGCAGGCCGGGCGCCACTTTCGCCACCGGGAGGTAGGCCGTGCCGGCGGAATTGAGTTCCAACAGAATTGGTCCCAGCACGAGCGCGCTGGCGGTGGCGCCGACAAGAATGGCGATCTGCTGGAAACGCGGAGTGCCGCCAATGAGAAAGCCGGTCTTCAGGTCCTGCGAGGTGGTGCCGCCATTCGAGGCCGCAATGCAAACGATGCCGCCCACCGAGAGGGCCGTGACGTAGTAGCCCCCGCCGGTCCACCCCACGATCAGGAAGATCAGGCAGGTCAGGAGCAACGTGGCCACCGTCATGCCGGAAATCGGGTTGGAGGAGGAACCGATTTCCCCCGTGAGCCGGGAAGAGACCGTCACAAAGAGAAAGCCGAAGATCACAATCAGGATGGCCCCCAGAAGGTTCATGTGCAGCGGGCGCGCAAACAGGATGGCCAACACCAGCGCCACCACACCCCCGCTAACGAAGCTCATCGGCAAGTCGCGGTCGGTGCGCGAAACCTGCGTATGGGCAACGGCGGCCTTGCGCAGATCAACAAGGCCGGCCCGCAGGCCGTGCCAGATCGTGGGCAGCGAACGCAACAGACTGATGATTCCGCCGGCCGCCACCGCCCCGGCCCCAATGTAGAGAATGTAGGTGCCGTGGATGTCCCCGGGCGACATCCGGCCGATGGGGATCGTCCCCGGCGCGACCGGGTCCGTCATCCCCTCGCCGAAAAACCGGATCAGCGGGATCAACAGCAGAAACGAAAGCGCGCCGCCGGCCATCATGATGCAGGAAATCCGCGGCCCGATGATGTAACCGACCCCGAGCAGTTCCGGGGAGATCTCGGCGGAAATCGACCCGGCCTTCAGCGGCGGCCCGAAGATCTTCTCCGGGGTGTCCTTCCACAGTTTGAAGGCGGACATCATCGCCTTGTAGGCCAAGCCGACGCCGAAACCGGTGAAGATGGTCTTGGCGCTCACCCCGGCCACGGCACCCCGTTTGGCGGCGGCTTCGGCTTCGGCCTGGGCGACGACCGATGCCGCGGCCCTGGATTCGGCATTGGCCCCGGCCTTGAGGACCTGCGCACAGGCCGTGCCCTCCGGATACTTGAGTTGGCCGTGCTGCGCCACAATGAGCGCCCGGCGCAACGGGATCATCATCAGAATGCCCAGCAACCCGCCCAACACTCCCACCAGCATGACGCGCGTGATTTCGAGATCGAAACCCAGGATCATGATCGCCGGCATGGTGACACCCAGGCCAAACGCGATGGATTCCCCGGCCGACCCCGCCGTCTGGACGATGTTGTTCTCCAGGATCGTGGCGTCCCGGCCGCCGAACTTCGACCACATCCGGAACAGGGCCAGCGAGATCACCGCCACCGGAATCGATGCACTCACGGTCAGGCCCACCTTGAGCACGAGGTAAAGCGACGAGGCCCCAAACACCATTCCGAGCAACGCCCCAATCACCACCGCGCGCAGGGTGAATTCGCGCATCGCCGTCTGGGCCGGGATGTACGGCTGGAAGTCGCCGCCGGGAATGCTGTCGGATCCTGTGTTGCTGGTGCTGGCCATATGCGTAAACCGTCGTTGTTTGCGTGCGCGAGCCGTCAGACGCTACCGAGGAAACGGGCCGCCGCGCAACGGTCATGTGGGTGCCGCATTCAAACGTCCGCACCGCCGTCGACCCGTGGCGGCGAACTGGCGTTCGGCGAGCCTCCACGGTCATCCCATCATCTCCAGGCGGTGAGGAGGCTCGGGGCCCGGCCAACGCCCGGCCGCCGCTACGGGGAGAGCGAGTGCCTCACCCATGGAGATGACTTGCCAGTCGGGGCCGGAAAACTGCTACCCTGAGCCGAGCATGAAACACCTTCCGTTGCGAGCCATCCGCGCACTTCTGCTGATCGCAATCCTCCTCCCCGGATTGCCCCTGCGCGCCGGCACCTACGTGGTCACCAGCACGGCGGATTCCGGTCCCGGCACGCTGCGGGAAGCGCTGGGTTCAGGCAGCGACCGCATCGAGTTCAACCTGCCCATCCAACCACCCGTGCAGACCATCCGGCCGCTGACTCCCCTTCCGCCACTGGACGGAGTGATCCTCGACGGCTTCTCACAACCCGGGAGCCAACCCAACACCGATGCCGGCCTGGCTGACAATGCGCTTCGCCTGATCCGGCTCGAAGGCGGCCTGATCGGACCCGGGCTCACCCCGGGACTGCAACTCGTGGGGCACAACAACGAGGTTCGCGGCCTGGTGATCGTCGGCTTTGCCACCGGCGTCCAACTGACCTCCTGCCGCGATTCCATCGTGGCGGGCTGCAGCATCGGTCTGGACGTGGACGGATTGCCCACCGCCAACACGGGCGACGGCCTGTTTCTCGAACGGTCCGTTTCCGGCGACTGCGTCCGCAACCGCATCGGCGGCCCCGCCCCCGCGGACCGCAACATCATCTCCGGCAACCGCCGGGGTATCTTCCTGTTCTTCGGGGCGAATCAAAACGTCATTCAGGGCAACCTCATCGGAACCGACGCCACCGGCCGGCTCCCCCGCGGCAACCAGTTCCAGGGAGTGATGATCCAGTCGGGCAACGACAACCTCATCGGCGGCAGCGGCCCCGGCGAAGGCAACCTGATCGGCGCCAACTGGAGCGACCTCGAACTGCTCGGGGACAACCGTACGCGCGTTCAAGGCAACCACCTCGGCACCGCCGCGGCAGGGCCGGCAGCCCTGGGCGCGCAATTCGATGAAGTCGTCGCCAACACCAGCCGCGAGCTCACCCTCGGCGGAACCTTGCCGGGAGCCGGCAACGTCATCGGCAACGGCGGCCGTCACGGTGTCTCCCTTCACGGGGTGGAGGACTCCGTCGTGCTCGGCAACTGGATCGGGTCGGACGGCGGACTGCCCATCCCCAATGCCAACGGTGGCATCCGACTGGACACCTGCCACCGGGTGATGATCGGCGATGCCTCCGAAGCCGGCGCGAACCGCATCTGGATGAACCTGGGCCCCGGTGTCTCCATCGCGTCAGGCGCGGAAAACCCGGTCCGTGGCAACTCGATCTGGGGCAACCGCGGTCCGGGCATTGACCTCGATCCATCCGGCCCCACTCCCAATGACCCGCTCGATGCGGACGACGGCCCCAACCGCTTGCAGAATCATCCCGACCTGGTGGGCGCGAATCGTGTGGCTGGCAGCATTGAACTGACGGGCAAACTGCACAGCACGCCGGACCGGACCTTCGCGCTCGACTTCCATTGGGGACCGGACGCCGGCGGTGGCTTCGAGTTCGCCGGGCGCGAGTGGTTCCATTCACTTTCGGTCCGGACCGACGCCGCGGGGGACGCGCCCTTCGGCTTCCTTCTGCCGGGCACCGACGTGCTGCCCGCTGGAGGTTGGGTCACCGCCACCGCCACCGATGCCGACGGCAACACGTCGGAGTTCGCCCCGCCAGTATGGCTGGCGGCGACGGAACCGCCTGCCCGGCTGCAACTGCGTCTGAGCGGGCAGGAACTGGAACTTCGCTGGCCGGCCCAACCGGGAATGCCCGCGGTCGAGTTCAGCCCCGCACTCGGAACCGGCGCCGAGTGGGGCACCGCTCCCGGCTCTCCGTCCGTCGAAGGAACGGATTTCCTGCTCAAGCTGCCATTCATCAACCCGGACGGTTCGGGCTTCTTCCGGCTGGCGCCGGGTGGTTGACCTCAGCACTCAAGCGCCCCAAACGCGCTTCATCTCCCGGAAAGGAACCTATGCTACTCCGCCCACCCACCCTCGCCGCCTTCCTCCTTACTCTGCTCCTGCCTTCAGGGATTGCACTCGCCCAACCGGGAACCCCCCCGTGCCTTTCCCTGGCCGGGTCCTGGCAGGTTCGAATCGACGAAGCGGACGAGGGACTGACCAATCAATGGTTCACCACGCCCCTGCAAACGGGCGAGTTCGCCAGCCTGCCCGGTTCCCTCGCCCAGAGCGACCTGGGTCATCCGTTCAATCCCGACACCGGCCGCTACGAGGGCCTGCCCAACCCGCCCTACCTCCGCTGGCCTTCCGCCGGCTACACCGACGCCCATCGACGCGACGACCTCGGCGTGTTGGTCGCAGCTCACATGACTTACGGGCCCGCCTGGTTTGAACGCCTGATCGAGGTGCCGCAGTCCTGGACCGGTCGCGACCTGCGCTTGTCACTCGAACGGGTCAAGTGGCGCAGCGATCTCTGGCTGGATGGTCACCCCGTGTCCGGCACCGGCACTCGCGGACTTTACACCCCGCACGTTTACGAACTGGGGCAGGTCGCTCCCGGTCCCCATCGGTTGACCCTGCGGATCGACAACCGGCCGCAACAGCCCCTCGGGATCGCGGGCCACGGTTACGGCATGGAAACCGAACCGCTGTGGCTCGGGGTGGCGGGCGCCATGGACCTGGTCGCGCTGGCCCGGCAACGCGTCGAACGGGTGACCGTGCATCCCGCCGAGGATTTCCGCAGCGCACGGATCGACGTCGAACTCGGCGGCGAACTGACCGCCGGCGCCGGCACGACGCTGCAGGTGCAGGTGGTCGATCCTGACGATGAACGCGTAGTCGGTGAGGCATCCCATCGCATCCTGCCGGGCGACATTGCAGTGCCGCGTTCGGTGGACGTGAAATTCGACAAGCCGGCTCAGGCCTGGGACGAGTTCACGCCAAAGCTGTATGACATTCGTTGGAACCTGCTCGGCAACGGACACTCCATCCAGGCCGGCAGCAAGCGCGTCGGTTTCCGATTGTTCTCACGCGAAGGCCGTCACATCACGCTCAACGGCAAACCCATCTTCCTCCGGGGCAACCTCGATTGCGCCATCCACCCGGACTCCCAAACACCTCCGACCGACCGCGCATGGTGGGAGCGCGTCCTGGGCATCCACCAGCAGGCGGGATTCAATCATATCCGCTTTCATACCTGGTGCCCGCCGGACACCGCCTTCGAAGTGGCTGACGAACTCGGCCTCTACCTGCAGGTCGAGACGACCTACTGGGTCGACGACTGGGTCGCCAACACGGAGCCGCATCCCCGCGCCTTCGGAACCGACCCGGACGTGGATGCCTGGGTCGAGGCGGAGGCGCTGCGCATCATCCGGCAGTTCGAGCATCACCCGTCGTTCGCCCTGTTCTGCGTCGGAAATGAGTTCGGGATGAAGCAGACCGACTGGGGCAAAATGCAGGAATTCGTGGCGCGGATGAAGGCGGCCACCGACCACGTCCTGGTCACCGGAACCACCGCCCGCCGAAGTCTGGCGGCCGACGACTACTGGGTGACTCACAACAGCGGCGCCGCCACCCGTGGCATCGGTCCCGCCCGTACCGACTGGGACTTCGCGAAGGCCGTCGATGCCAGCGACAAGCCGGTGATCTCCCACGAGACCGGCCAACGCCCGAGCTGGCCGGATTACGCCACCCTGCTGCCACGCTTCGATGGTGTGATGCAACCCTGGAACCTGCGTCGCCTTCAGGCGCGCGACGAGGCCGCGGGCTGCACGGATCACGAACGTCGGGCCGAGGCGTCCGCCCGCTTTGCGCTGGTTCAGTACAAAAGCGAACACGAGGGCTTCCGACGGACGCGGGATCTGGCGGGGTACCAGTTGTTGATGCTGCACGATTTCACCGGACAGGGCGAGGCACTCGTGGGTTTGCTCGACCCGTTCTTCCGCGTAAAGCCGGGGATCACGCTCGACGCCATCCGGGCTTGGAACGGACCCACCGTCCCGCTGGCACGGTTCGCACGCTACACCTGGAACTGCACGGAGACGTTCCGGGCGCAACTCCAGGTCGCCCACGAGGGGCCGGGGCCAATCGAAGCCGCGATGCCCAAATGGGAACTGGCCACCCGGGACGGTCACCGGATCGCCGGGGGATCACTCCCCACCCGCGACATCCCGGATCATGCACTGACCGACTTGGGGCCGATCGAGGTAACGCTGGAATCCCTGACAACAGCCACCGCCCTGCGCCTGACGCTCGAGGTCGGGAACGCCCGCAATCAGTGGAACCTCTGGGCCTACCCGTCCCTGTCCGACGAGTCTGAGCCGTCAGAACAGACTCCCGACCCCGTCCTCCTGACCCACAACCTGGACCAGGCCGCCCTGACCGCCCTGGCCCAGGGCGAATCGGTGGTACTGCTCACCCACGGAACAACGTTGCCGAATGCCCGACAGATCACCTGGGCCAGCACCTACTGGACCGGCGCCTGGGGCTGGGGCAACGGCATGGGACTGCTCATCGACGCCGACCATCCCGCACTGGCCGGCTTCCCCACCGACACCCATTCCGACTGGCAATGGCACGACCTCGTGCAGGGCGGCCAGGCAATTCGACTGCCCGCGGAACTCGCCGATGACGCGATGATCGTCGAGCAGTTGGCGGACTTCCACAAACCGGCACGCGAGGCCTGCCTCTGTGAAGTGCAGGTCGGTGCGGGGCGACTCCTCGTCTGCGGCCTGGACCTCAGCCGCAACCTTGAACAACGGCCCGCCGCCCGGGCACTGCGATCCAGCCTCCTCGCTTACGCCGCGACCGGGGTGGGGCCGGACCGCCGTGCCGACCGCCCTGCCACCATCACCGTGCAGGAGGCCATCTCGCTCTTCCGCGGAATCCGCTTTGGCAAGACCGGAGTCGCTCACATCGAGGCGGACGCCTCGCATCCCGGGAGCGGTCCCGAGAATGTTCTCGATGGCAATCCCAACACCATCTGGCACACGCCCTGGGGCAACACCGAACCACCGCATCCGCACTCCCTGTTCCTCGACCTCGGCGAACCACGTCGCATCAGCGGTCTGCACCTCCTGCCACGTCAGGATTCGAGCAACGGCCGGTTCAAGGAGGTTGCCGTGTATGCCTCCGCCCAGGACCGCAACTGGGGCGACCCGGTGGCGGTGAAAACGCTCGAGGACAACAGCGCCCTCCAGCAGTTGTCATTCCCGCCACAGAGGGTCCGCTTCCTGAAACTCGAGATCCGATCCGAAGTCGCCGATCGTCCCTGGGCTTCGCTGGCCGAGCTTGCAGTGATCGATGCGCCCAACCCCCCGAACCTCCTCGTGATCTACGCCGACGACCTCGGCTACGGCGACGTCCAGTGCTACAACCCGGAGCGCGGCAGCATCCCGACGCCGAACATCGACCGCCTCGCGGCCCAGGGCATGCGGTTCACTGACGCCCACACGTCATCCGGCGTCTGTTCGCCCTCCCGCTATACGCTTCTCACCGGCCGCTACCATTGGCGGTCACGCTTGCAGCGCGGGATCGTGGGCCTGTGGGAAAGGCCGCTCATTCCGCCGGATCGACTCACCATTGGCAGTCTGGCGAAGCGAAACGGTTACCGCACCGCCTGCATCGGCAAGTGGCACCTGGGCTGGCAATGGCCCATCCCCGCCGACACGAAGGAGCTGTTCGCAACCACCGGTTACGGAGGCCGAAAGGACCTCACCGCCACAGAGGAACACCGCGCCGCGTGGCGCGCGGTGTTTTCGCAGCCAATTCCCGGCGGCCCCACCGCCGTCGGCTTCGACGAGTACTTCGGGACCGATGTCCCCAACTGGCCGCCCTACTGTTTCATCGAAAACGACCGCACCGTGGGCATTCCCAGCGAATACGCCGACCCCGCACTTTTCGGAAAGAACCTCGCCAGCCAACAGGGACCGGCGCTCGCCGGCTGGACACTCGAACCCATCCTGCCTGCATTGGGAGAACGCGCGACCGCAGTGATTCGACGGGAGGCAGCAACGCCCCCGCCTTTCCTCATCTATCTGTCGCTGACTGCGCCACACACCCCGTTGGCCGTAACCGGGGAGTGGCAGGGAAAGAGCGGGCTCAATCCCTACGCCGACTTCGTCATGGAGACGGATGCCGTCGTGGGTCGGGTGCTTGATGCGCTCGAGAAAAGCGGCGCGGCTGACAACACGCTCGTCGTGTTCACCAGCGACAATGGTTGCGCGCCTTACATCGGGGTCGAGGAACTCGAGGCGAAGGGCCATTTTCCCAGCGGGCCGCTGCGCGGTTACAAGTCGGACGCGTGGGAGGGCGGCCATCGCGTGCCCTTCATTGTGCGGTGGCCCGGCGTGGTGCAACCGGGCCGCGTTTGCGAACAACTCGCACACCAGGCCGATCTCCTGGCCACGATGGCGGAGATCCTCGGCACTGAGCTCGCCGACCACGAGGGCGAGGACAGCTTCAGCCTGCTGCCACTCTTCAAGGGAGGCAGCCAACCGGTTCGAGCAAACGCCGTCAGCACCGGCATGAACGGCCTGCCCGCCGTGCGTCTCGGCCAATGGAAATACCTCCCCGGTCCGGGATCCGGTGGCTGGAGCAAAGGCCCCGCCCCGTCGCAACCCGTCCAACTCTACGACCTGGCCAATGACCCCGGCGAAACCCGGAACCTCGCCACCGACCAACCGGACCGCGTCACCCAAATGCAGGCCCTGCTCGAAGAGCTCATCACCGACGGCCGCAGCACCCCCGGCGCCCTTCAAGAGAACGACGTCAAAGTCCGCCGCTTTCCCACCCCATGAACCAAGCGACGCGGTCAGTCCTGCAGCTATTGGCGGTGCTCCCTCCGCCAATAGTGAGGACTGACCCTCGAGCGGCCGCACCGTTTCCAGGTCCCGATTCGTGACACACGGTTTGTCATCAATACTCCCCATGAACGACACCCACACCATGCGCCGTGGCCTCGCCAGCTCCCTCGGCATCTTGTCGACCGCCGCCTTCCTGCTCACGTCGAGCTCCGCCGCTCCCCGTAGCGCAGATTTCCAATCTGCCGTATCGCAGGTTCCCAGTCCGCAACCGCCGGGAACCTCCGGGAGCCGAACCGATGCCGAGGACCCAACCGTCCCCTCGCATCCCGGCACCCTTCAGAACCGCCTCCCCGCTCCCGAGTTCAACCTCCGCCTCGACGCCCCCATCGCCACCTGGGACGAAGCCGTCCCGCTCGGCAACGGCACCATGGGCGTCCTGCTCTGGGGCGAAGGCAACCTCCTGCGGCTCTCGCTCGACCGCGGCGATCTCTGGGATGAACGCCCTTCCCAACGGTTCACCGAAGTTCGCGACCAGTTCACCTGGGCCGCCATGCAACGGATGGTCGCCGACAACGACATGGCCCGGTTCAATGACGTCTTCGATTCCAACTACGACTACAACGGCCCGCCCACCAAGCTCCCCGCCGGCCGCGTCGAGATCACGCTGGACCCCGCTCAAACGGTGGAGCAGTTCGAGTTGAACCTGGCCACCGCCGAAGGCATCGCGCGCCTCAAGGAGGGAACCGAAGCCCGCCTGTTCGTTGACGCCGCCGACGTGCAAGCCCCCGTCGCGGTCATGCGCCTCCCGGGCAGGGCACTGCAAGAGGTGCGGCTGAAGTCGCCGGACTCGGTCAAGAAACTCGGTTACCCACCGCCACATAAGGGTGAAGCCGACGGCTTGCGCTGGTTCGAGCAACCGGCCGCCGACGGTTTCGCCTACGCCATCTGTGTCGGTTGGAAACGGGTGAACGCCGAAACCCTCCTCGCCGTCAGCGTGGCCACAACCACCGAAGGCAACAGCCCCCAAGCGGTCGCCCAACGCCGCGTCGAAAAGGCGTTGGCCACCGGCTATGAACGCCTCCTGGCCCCGCACGTCCGCTGGTGGGCGGACTTCTGGTCGCATTCACGCGTCGAAATCCCCGAGCCGCACATCCTGCGACAGTATTATCTCGTCCGTTACTTCTACGGCGCGGCCTCGCGTCGGGGCGCCCCGCCGATGCCGTTGCAGGGCGTGTGGTCGGCCGACGCCGGCACGTTGCCGCCGTGGAAGGGGGACTATCACAACGACCTCAACACGCAGATGACCTACATCGCGTATCGCGTTTCCGGCGACAACGACGAGGGCCTCTGCTTTCTCGACTATCTGTGGGATCGACTGCCCACCTTCCGGCAGTTTGCGCGCGACTTCTACGACGCGCCGGGCGCGGCGGTTCCCGGCGTGATGAGCCTCGCCGGTCAACCGCTCGGCGGCTGGGGTCAATACAGTCTCTCACCCACCATGGGTGCCTGGAACGCTCACCTGTTCTACCTTCACTGGCGGCACACCGGCGATGCGACGTTCCTCCGCGAACGCGCCTACCCCTTCTGCCGGGAAATCGGCGAATGCCTCCGCGCGCTGCTCAAGCCGGACGCCAACGGCGTGCTCGTCCTGCCCCTGTCCAGCTCGCCCGAGATCTTCGACAACACCCGCCGCGCCTTTCTCAAACCGAACAGCAACTACGATCTCGCCAGCCTCCGCATGCTCTTCCTGGCCCTGGCCGAAATGGCCTCTGCGCTCGACGAACCGGCGGAGTCCGACAAGTGGCAGGCTCTGAACGCGCAACTCGGCGACTGGCATGTCGCGCCCGACGGCACGTTGTTGCTCGACGAATCGACCCGGTTGCCCGGCAGCCATCGCCATCTCTCGAACCTCATGCCGTTGCACCCGTTCAATCTCATCACCACGGACGGCGGCGAACGCGACCAACGGATCATCCAGGCGAGTCTTCGGGATTGGGACAACCAGGGCACCCGGGCTTGGTGCGGCTACAGCTTCTCCTGGATGGCCTGTCTGCGCGCCCGGGTGGGCGATGCCGAAGCCGCCCTGCGCAACCTCGACATCTACGCACGCGCCTTCATCCTGCGAAACGGCTTCCACGCCAACGGCGACCAGACGAAGTCCGGCTTCAGCGGCATGACCTACCGGCCGTTCACGCTCGAGGGCAACTTCCTCGCGATGGAGGCGGTCCACGAAATGCTCCTCCAAAGCTGGGCCCCCATCGCCGAGCAAATTCGTGTTGCACCTGCAACAGAAAGTTGTTTGCCCGCTGCCGGCACCATCCGGCTTTTTCCCGCCACCCCCTGGCGCTGGCATGAAGCGGCATTCGACGATCTGCGTGCCGAGGGTGGCCACCGGGTTTCGGCCCGACGCGAGAACAACGCGACGACCTGGTTTCGGATCGTAGCCGGTAGTGACGGCCTGATTCGCATTCGCGACAACTTCGCGGGCCGCGAGCCGGAATGGAGCCGCGACGACGTCGAGAAAGCCGGTGAGAATTTCGAAGTCGCCATGAAGCGCGGTGAAGCGCTGGAAGCCACGCTGCCAAAACCCGGTCAAATCCCGGCGGAACCGGCCGATCTGGCGGAACCGGTGGTCATCCGCAAACCTGAAGCCCGGCAAACCGACTGAACCAAGACCGTCCAATGGAACCACGAATTACACGAACCACACGAAAACGGATGAGATAGCTGATTAGTGTCTCGGGTGGTGACATCACTTGCTGATGAATCTCCGGTTTCCGATTCGACATCGTACCGACCCAAGGTCGCCGCGAATTCTGCTTTCGTGTGTTTCGTGTATTTCGTGGTTGCCTGCGCTGCCTGAATGCAAATGAGACGCCCGCGAACAAACCAACCACGCCAATGAGAATTCCCCCCGCGCTCGCCATCCTGCTGCTCGCGTTAGTCTGTCCAACCGGCAATGCGTTTGCCGCAGCCTCCCTTCCGGACTCGTTCCGCGAACCGCCCGATGCCGCCCGCCCCGGCGTCTATTGGTATTTCATGGACGGCAACCTCTCGCGCGAGGGAATGACCCGTGATCTCGAATCCATGAAGGCCGCCGGCCTGGGCCATCTCGTGTTCCTCGAGGTCAACGTCGGGGTGCCGCGCGGGCCGGTCGATTTCCTGAGTCCGGAATGGCAGGACCTCTTCGCGCATGCTGTGAAGGAAGCGGAGCGACTGGGCATCGAAATCACCCTCGGGGCCGGCCCCGGTTGGACCGGCAGCGGCGGTCCCTGGGTGAAGCCGGAGCAATCCATGCAACACCTGGTGGCGAGCCGGACTGAAGTTCAGGGCCCGGGACACTTCGAGGGACCCCTCCCGCTGCCGCCGCCGCATCGGCCCTTCTTCGGCGACGTGCCGGCGGGGATGCGGTCGCAGTGGGAATCGTTCCACGAGGAGGTCGCCGTGCTGGCATTTCCCACGCCGTCGGTCGCGGCAACCATCCCCGACCTCGACGAGAAGTCCCTCGTCTACCGGGCGCCCTTCTCTTCGCAACCGAACGTCAAGCCGCGTCTCGAAGCACCCACAAGCTTTGCCGAGGACCCGGCCGGTGCCGCGATTTCGCTGACCGAAGTGCTGGACCTGACCGACCGGCTCCGTCCCGACGGCTCCCTCGATTGGGACATTCCGGAGGGTGCTTGGACGATACTGCGCTTCGTGAGTCGCAACAACGGTGCCTCAACCCGGCCCGCGCCCGAACCAGGCATCGGATTTGAATGCGACAAGTTCGATGCCGCCGCGCTGGACGCGCACTTCGAGCAATACGTCGGCAAGCTGCTGAAGAAGGTCGGCCAGCGCCTACCCGGTCGCGGCTGGACCATGTTGCACATGGACAGTTGGGAAATGGGTGCGCAGAACTGGACGCCGCGATTCCGCGAGGAATTCCATCAGCGGCGCGGCTATGATCCCCTGCCCTTCTACCCCGCCTACTCGGGTTTGATCGTTGGCAGTCGGGAACAGACCGAGCGCTTCCTCTGGGACCTGAGGTTGACCGGCGAGGAACTCGTGCTCGAGAACCACGCCGAACGTCTCAGGCGGCTGGGGCGCGAGAACGGCTTCGCCTTGTCGATCGAGCCGTATGACATGAATCCGGCGAACGACTTCGATCTCGGCGCGGTGGCGGATGTGCCGATGTGCGAGTTCTGGAGCCTCGGTTTCGACACGGCGTTCAGTTGCCACACGGCATCCTCGATCGCCCATGTCCTGGGACTGCCGGTGGTCGCGGCCGAGGCGTTCACAGGGGCGCCGGGCGAGGATTGGAGATTCTACCCGGGGTCACTGAAGAACCAGGGCGACTGGGCGTTCGCCACTGGCATCAACCGTCTCACGTACCACACCTTCGCGCACAAGCCGGATGAAGGTCGCCCGGGGATGGTGATGGGCCCCTACGGCGTGCACTGGGATCGGGGCCAGACCTGGTGGCCGATGGTCGCGGACTACCATCGCACCATCACGCGCTGCCAGTACCTGTTGCGGCAGGGAGGCACGGTGGCCGACGTGCTCTATCTCATGCCCGAAGGCGCGCCCAACGTGTTCCAACCGCCCGCCTCGGCATTCGCAGGCAGCAGCCGGCTGCCGGATCGACGCGGCTACAACTTCGATGGTTGCTCCGCGCTGACGCTGATGAAGCTGACCCGTGTGCAGGATGGAAACGTCGTCTTTCCAGGCGGCGCCAGCTACCGGTTGCTCGTCCTGCCAAACGTGGAAACCATGACGCCGGAACTGCTGGCGAAGGTCGAGTCGCTCATCCGCGACGGCGCAACGGTGGTGGGCAATCCCCCGCGGAAATCGCCAAGCCTCGTGGAGTATCCCGCCTGCGACCGCGAAGTGAGCGAGCGGGCCAGCGCCATCTGGGGAGACCTTAAACCACCGGTCGGAACCGCGACTCGTTTCCACGGACTCGGACGCGTGGTCTGGGGGGAGGCACTGTGCGGCAATGCCGAGGCGAACGAGCCGTCCGCCATCCCGGAGTCCCAATGGATCTGGCAGGCCGGAGGCAATCCCGCAAGTTCCGCGCCGGTGGGCGAAATGACCTTCCGCCGCGAATTCGTCGTGACCCCGGACCGGGAACTGCGCTCGGCCCGACTGGAAATGACCGCCGACAACAGCTTCGTCGCCACCCTCAACGGCACCCGCGTGCTGGAAGGCGACAACTTCCATCGGATCGAGGCGGCCGAGGTCACGAGCACGATCAAGCCGGGAACGAACGTGCTGATCGTGGTGGCCGGGAATGGCGGCGACACCCCCAATCCCGCCGGTTTGATCGGCGCCCTCCGGCTGCGATTTGCCGACGAATCCCGGGAACTGGTCCCCACCGACGGTCGATGGACCGTCGTGGGGGAAGCGGCACCCACAGACGCCGTGGCAGTGCAGGTGCTGGGGCCCGCATCCATGGCTCCGTGGCGACTCGAGCCAGCCCCCATCGTGGCACCGCTGTATCCGGACTACGAAATGACTGCCGCCCTGCTGCGCGCACAGGGTGTGCAGGAGGACTTCACCTCGCCCGGCTCACTGCGTTACACGCATCGGCACCTGGCCAACCGGGAAATCTACTTCGTGTCGAATCGCTCGGATGAACCCGTCGAGACCACCGCAACCTTCCGCGTCGCCAGCGGGCAGCCGGAACTCTGGAATCCGAGGGACGGCACGATTCGAGCGCTGCCCGAATTCACGCGCGCCGACGGACTCACCACCATCCCGTTGCGGTTCGAGCCGTTTGAAAGCGGGTTCGTGGTCTTCCCGACACGAAAAGCAGCGGTCGCGGCGACGCCTTCCGCGAAGACGTCCCGGAACTTCACCGAAGTGACCGGCGCGGGAACCATCGATGGCCCCTGGATTGTGGCGTTCGATGCCTCAATGGGCGCGCCCGCAGAGGTGCGGTTTGATCATCTCGACGATTGGACCACCCGCCCAGAACCCGGCCTGAAACACTACTCCGGTATCGCGACCTATCGGACGATCTTCGATCTTCCATCCTCCCTCCTCGCCGGTGGGGGGCCGCTGTTCGTCGATCTGGGCAGAGTGGAAGTGATGGCACGGGTGCGCGTGAACGGCACTGATTGCGGCGTGGTCTGGACCGCCCCGTGGCGCGTGGACATCCACCACGCGGTGAAGCCGACCGGGAACACCCTTGAAATCGAAGTCGCGAATCTCTGGCCCAACCGCATGATTGGCGACGCCGCCTCGCCACAGCACTCTTACACTCAAACCACGTATCACCCCTACCAAGCGAGCGATCCGCTGCTGCCGTCAGGACTCCTCGGTCCGGTCCGGTTGATGAAGCCCGATGCCAATCAGGAATAGCCATCCTGCTCCGGAGAGCCCATCCGGATCGATGTGTCGTCGTCTGTCTGTCGGCGGGTGCGCGATTCCTCGGACGGTCTGCGGATTGGAAATCCGTGATACAGCAGATTTGGAAATCTGCGCTACGAACTTCCGGAGCCCCGAAACCGAGAAAGCACCCTCTTCCAAGAATGCCATGAATGCCCGTTTCCCCCGTCGAAATCGCCCGCCCGTTGGCACCTTGCTCCTTCTGGCGGGTACGTTCACCTGCCTGTCGTCGATCGCGGCATCGCCGGCGGCGGTCGATTTCCGTTACGCCCCGCCGGAATGGCAGACGGCCATCTGCCTGCCGGACGACCCGCAGAAATCGCTCGTGGATCGCTCCGGCGACCTGCTCTACCACTACGGTCAGGGGGGACGCGAATTCGGCACGCGGGTGGGGATCGAGGTGGTGGAAGGTGCCGTCTGGCAAAAGCAGGAGCTGTTTTCGCCGCGTGTGCCCATCGTGCAGACGTTCCGCACGGCGGGCGAGCTGGATATCCTGGAAGAAGCCTTCGCGATCCCCGGTTCGCGGCAACCGGAGGAACCGGTCCCGGTGTCGCCACTCCGGCGCGTGGATTCCGGTGGGGTGAATCGCAACTGGGCCAAACCGCCTGCCGCGCTCGATCCGTCGCTTCGAAATATCGCCGTGCACATGGGCGGGAGCATCGAATACGAGTTGACCGTGCCGGCGGGGGAGTCGCGCCGCGTCGCCCTGGCCTTGTGCGAGGGTTGGTGGAGCGAGACCGGAAAGCGCGTGCAAATCCTCCGGGTCGAAGGTGCGGAATCCAGGACGGTGGATACGGTCGCGGACATCGGACAGAACCGGGCCGCGGCGTTCTGGTTTGACGCGAAGGACGCCAACCGCGACGGCCGGATCGACATCCACGTGGAGGCCACCCCGCAGGCATCGGACAAGAACACGATTCTCAACGGCCTTTGGGTCTTCGCGCCCGATCAGGAAGCCGACAGCGAGGCCCTGCTGGCCGGCAAACTCAACGCCATTGCCTCCGCGCGCATGCAGCCGCGCCGGCCCGCCGGCCCGGTGCGGGATGACTTCATCGTGGTTTATGTGACAAACCGGGGCACCACCAAGCGCATCCTTCAGCCGTGGCTGATCGTGGATACCACGCTCGGCTGCGATTTCCATCCGGACGAGCGACGGGTGACGGTCAATGACTACGAAACCGTGGCGACGTCGCTCGGGATGACGGGCCAGGTGGACGAAAACGGTTCGCGGCGGGCCATTCAGCTTGAATCGCTGACCGTGGATGCAGGTGGGAACGCCGCCCTCTGCATCCGCTACAGCAACGGCACCTTTGACCTCAACCAGGCCACTGTCGGTCGTGCCATCCTCGGCCGCGCGGAAGCCGAGGCCTTCTGGTTGAACGCCCCGCTGCCCTTTGACCGGGTGGAGGTGCCGGACCCGTCCATCCAAGCACTGGTGGATTCCTCCATCCGGAACATCTGGCAGGCGCGCGAGATCAAACACGGCCTGCCGGCTTTCCAGGTGGGGCCGACGTGTTACCGGGGTTTGTGGATCGTGGATGGCGCATTCTTGCTCGAAGCGGCGGCCATGCTGGGGGCGGGTCAGGAAGCCCGCAGCGGGGTGGCTTATGAACTGACCTACCAGCAACCGGACGGCCGCATCGAGGTGATGAAGGACTTCTCCAAGGAAAACGGCATCGTGCTGTGGACCTGCGTCCGCCATGCGCAACTCACCCAGGACAAGGCCTGGCTGGAGTCCATCTGGCCGAACCTGACCCGCGTGGCCGAATACATCAAGACGCTGCGTCAACAGACCCTGGAGAACGACACCCCGCTGGACGATGGCTTGGTCCCGGCGGGATTCCCCGACGGCGGCATCGGCGGGGTACACCTGGAGTACACGAATCCCTATTGGAACCTGCTCGGAATGCGGGCCTTCATCCAGGCCGCGCAATGGCTGGGAAAGGACCAGGAGGTCACGGCTTGGCGGAAAGAATACGACGATTTCATGGCCGCCTTCCGCAAGGCCGCCGAGCGCGACCTGACACGGGATTCGCACGGCAACGCCTATGTCCCGATCCTCATGGGCGAACCCGGCAGAAAGGAACTGCCGCAGCGCGGACAATGGGCCTTCTGCCAAGCGGTCTTTCCCGGCCAGATCTTTGCGAAGGACGACCCGCTCGTGGCGAGCACGATGGCGATGCTCGAGGCCACCGAGCGCGAAGGGATGGTTTATGGCACGGGGTGGGACGCGACCGGCATCTGGAATTACTTCGCGTCGTTCTACGGCCACGCCTGGCTCTGGCAAGGCAACGGCCAAAAGGCCGCGCAGATCCTCTACGCCTTCGCCAACCACGCGGCCCCGACGCTCGTCTGGCGCGAAGAACAGTCGCTCAAGGGCGAGGAATTCCACAAGGTCGGCGACATGCCGCACAACTGGGCCAGCGCCGAGTTCATCCGCCTCACCATCCACCTGCTCGCGCTTGATCGCGGCGACGAACTGCACCTGCTCGAAGGGCTCCCCCGGGAGTGGCTCGGCCCCGGCATGACCACCCGGCTGAACGGCATCGCGACACCATTCGGCTCGCTCGAAATGATCATGCAAGTCGACGAGACAGGCCGGACCGCCACGCTCTCGGTGAACCCGCTTGCAGCCAACTGCCGGGCCATCGTCGTACACCTGCCCGAAGGCGGCACGAGGACGATCCCGCCACAACAGGGCGGCGTCTTCAGGTTCCCGGTGAAGTAGGCACCGGACCGTTCCGCCCGGCCTCCCCGTGGCGGCGGATTGGTATCCGCCGGAGCCTTTCCTGCACCCCGCCGGACTTCGGCGAACGCCAGTTCGCCGCGACGTGACTGGACCGCGCTACTCCGCCTCCCCGTAGAACTCGAACTGGCACTTGCCGCTGCCCCAAGGCGGGGGCGTCCAACCGCTGTCGTACCACAATCCGCCGGCCGAATTGCGATACAACAGCGAGCGCGTTGCCAGGCCGAACTCGAGCTCGAACACCAGATGCCCCCCGGCGCCCGGGACGTCCGGAAGCGCCTGGAGCCGGAAACGCAGCGCCACCCGACCGGGCGAGATCTCCTGTCGCTCCACGACCGCCGCCTCCGAACGGGTCACGGCGGCACTGAGCAGGTGCGGCCGCAACTGGACTACGTCGCTCCCGATATCCGGATAGACCTGCACGAACTCGGTCGGAGCATTCGACAACGTGTAAGTCAGCTCGAAGTCCACATAGGTGTCCACGCCGACCTGCACCCCGACGAGGTGGGGCCACCAGTCATCCGGTTCGGACTCACCGAGCGCCTGCCGGATGTCCCCCTCGATGCGCCAGGTACCCTCGATCTTAAGATCGGTCCACACCCCGTCATTGAGGGTATGGCGAAGGCGCCCGCTGAGGTTCCCCGTGAGTTCGCTGATCCCGGCGTCTCGAATGGTGCCAGTGATCAGCGAATCCGCAGTGGAATCGCAATTGACCGCGACCAGGCAGAGGTAATGGCCGGCCGGTACCGTCACCTCGACCGTATCGCCGACCTTCGTCAGGGTGCCCTTCGGCCAGGGAAAGCCGGTACCGCTGAAGTCCTTCACCACGTGCACATCCACCAGGGCCTTGCCGCTGACCAGGTCGGCCCGGACCACGAGCTTCCGCTCGCCGCCCTCGGCATCCACCCGCCACCAGCCGAGTTGGGCGGTGTAACCCCCGGTCAACTGGTAGGCAAAGTCGTGCCTCCGCTCGTCCGCCGGTATGACCTGGACCCCGGCGGGCGTGCCGTCGGCGTTCTTCAACGGATCGAACTTCGGCAACGCCCCGCCCCGGTTGAGCCAGTAGTCCGCGGCGAAGAAGCGGTAGTAGCGTTCAAGCTGGTTGCTGGTCTTGGCACGGACCGTGTCCTCGAGGCGCCGGAGCGTGGAGGAAAGACCATAACCCTCCATCGCATCGAAATGACTCTTGAAGTCCAGGCTGCCCCCGGATTTCGCGAACAGGAACGCGAGGAACTCCCCGGTCGCATACTCGTGACGGTCGTTCACGGTGGACAGCGGGAGATTGCAGAAGTCCGTCCGTTCCGCGCTGAACGGGAAGCGCAACGGATACGAGCGTCCCAGGAACAGCGCATACGACGCGTAGGTGGCGCAGGCCTCATGCCACCACTTCCGCATGCCAGCCGAATAGACGTTGTAATAGAGGTTCTGGACCGCGTGAAAGAGCTCGTGCCCGATCTCGTAGCGGAGCTGGTCCACCCCTTCGAAATTGGTCGGAATGTAGACATCGCCCGAACGCCCGGCCCACTCGGCTTCCACCGTGGTTGCAGGATCGACGATGACAAACCACTGCTCCTCGGGAATCTCGAAGCCGGCGGCGCGATAGGCTTCCGCGGCGCCATCGGCGGCGTCGGCGATGATCTGGGCATAGTCCTGGACCGGTATGAACTGCTTGGCCACGTTGTCGAACACGCGGTCCTCCGGGTTGAACGCCACCCGCGCGTGCAGCAGGTCCGACTTCAACACCCGGTAACCACTCGCCACGTAACGGACGGCCCAAATCGACAGATGGTCGGTCGCCAGCCGCAGCCGGTGCTGCACGGGATCGACCTCGGACGCCACCGAAACCCAGTTGCCTTCCTCAGGCAGCCAGTAGGCCGCCGTCACCGCATCCTCGATTGCCACGTCGGGGTTCAGCCGCTCGGGATCATAAGGCAACTCCAGTTGAAGCGGTTCCTCAAACCGGGTTTGCTCCCCGACTTGAACCTCATACGTCATGGTTGTTTCCAGTCCCGGAATCTCCCGCACGGTCCCCGCCGCCTCCGGCGGCCGGGCCAGCACCGCCACCGGGGTCGCGCCGGAGAAGGTCCCCGCCGGGACCGTCACCGTGACGCCGTTGAGCGTGGTGGTCTGTTCCACTTCGGGCTGGGACAACTCGGACTGGTCACCGGCGCCGAGGGGTTCCGCTGAGACCTGGAAGAACAGCAACGGATTGTCCTCGCGGCGGGGCACCTCGAGCGTCACTTCCGCCGCCGATGAAACCCCCGAGGTCCACACGCCCGCCGCCGGACCCAGCAATCCGGGATCCGTTGCGTAACGCACCGTGTAGAATGCGGGCGGCTGACCAAGGTTGAGTGTGAGCTGGAACCCATCCGGCCCGGCTGACCGCAGGGCCAAATGGGGCGTCTGCGCCACACTCGTCAGTGGGACAGACAGGCCAAGGGTGAGAAACAGGCAGCGGAGGACAGGATCGACGAGAGATCGTCCCGGCGCACAACGCAATGACGCAGCACGCATATGGTGGGTCTAAACAACGACGGTTCAATGCTGTCCAGCGCGGCCTCCCGAAGTAAAGGAGAATCACCCGGCACGTCGGCTACGTCCGCCTGGCATCCCCGTAACGGCGGATTGAGCCTCTCCTGCACCCTGCCCGGCTTCGGCGAACGCCAGTTCGCCGCCACGTCCAACGGGGATCCGCCGGAACCGGCAATGAGCGGCATCACGGTGCGGCAACGAACTCCACGAACTCCGTCGCGCCCGGTCCCACCTCCACGGTGACTTGAGTCCCGACGGAATGACTCCCTCGGGATCGCCACGCTTTGATGGCGGCACAGGGAAACCGCGGCTTCAGGATCACGCGCGCCACGGCCGTGGGGTCGACCACCGCAGCTTGATCCTTCTGCTTGGCAACCCCCCGGTTGTTGACGAGTTCGACGACCCAGCCGGTCGGAAGCCGGTTGATCTGGTACTGCACCGGCTCGCCCTCCACGGTGATCGCGAGCAGCCCGCGACAGAGTTCAGCCAGGCGCGCGTTGGACACCGCGGTCGTTCGGTGGGTAACGGGATTCGTCCATGGCTCCAGCACTTCAACCTCCCCTTCCGTCGCCAACTGCTCGAAGCGCGCTCCCAGCGATTCACGGTGGCGCAGCGACAGCAGCACGCGGCTTCCTCGCCGAAGCGCTTGCTCCAGTTCACCCATCAACGCGTCGTCGAAATCGATGTCCCCCGCGAGCAGGATCACCGGATAGGTGGCCAGCAATCCGGCCCTCACGTTCGTGAGCAACACATCGAACATTTCGCCGTAGGGAGTGGGCTGGAGGTAGGTCGCTTCCGGATTGCCCGGATCCGGTCGGACATGGATGTGGTCGCTGCCCGGAAAGAGCTGTTCCTCCAACAGGTCCCGCACCTCGCGGTCGCCCGTGGTCGGTTCGAGAATGCCCCATGGCTTGTCCATGTAGCCGTTGTAGCCCGCCAGGTGATCCAGCACGACGGCCACCGGCGTGTAGGGCACACCGCGGTCGTGCGTCCGCATGAAGTCGTACACCTCCGCGGCCTTCCGGCCATGCGAGGTCAGCGTCCATGGCGCCTCGGCCTTTTCGAAGAAGATGGCGATGCTGTTCTCCGGCGTCACCATCGCCGCCCCGGCAAACCAGCCATGCAGCCACATCCGCTCGTAGAAGCTCAACGAGTGACCGGCATCCAATCCCCGCGCGCCGCCGCCCTCCTGCCGGAGCGGTCCACTGGTGGTGCAGGCGCCGCCAAACCACGGGCTGACCTGCACCGACCACGGCTTCTGCCAGCGCTTCGACGCCCCGCGCGCGAAGGCGAGCTTCGACTGCGTGAAGGCGATGTTCTCCCCCACCTCCAGCCCGATGCAACGCGCCCCCCACTCCCCGGCATACGCCTCGTAATGCGAGTGGCCCGTCACGCTCATGACGCGGTCGAGCAGGTCCCGGCGCCGGCTCGTGAAATAGTCGCGCAGCACGTCGAAACACTCCTGCTTGCTGGTGGGACGCACATCATAACCCGCGAGCCCGGCCGGCTTCATCAGGTGCTTGAAGGCGTCGAACTGGTCGCCGTAGTTGCCCCGCCACCAGAACTCCGCGTGAGACAGGTTGTGGAAGTAATACCCCCATTCACCGAGCTGCACGGCGGTGAAGACGCCCGCCCGGTCCATCGCCGCCCAGGCCGCCTCGTTTTCCGGACCGAGCACGCCCCGTCCTCCCTTGACCTGCATGTCGGCGCCCGGATACCCGACCACGGGCCAGCCGACCGCCGCCAGGTTATCGAGCAAAGGTTTGGCGTTGGGAAAAGGGCCCGGGCCGGGATCGAACCCGTTCCCGAGCCCCTGCTCACGCATGACACCGACCAGCTCCTTCAGTTGCCCCAGGTCTCCCGGGGAACCGTACATGCTGAACACAAAGCCGGCTTGACCGGGTAACCGTTGCACCCGTTGGGCGCCGTTCGCCAGGGTCGAATAAGCGGGGAAGCCCGGAGCCGGGTCCGCTGCAACTGCTGGCAAGGCAAGCCCAACCAACCCGACAATCGCGGCGAGGATTCTCACGGCGCCTTCCCCTCGACCCGTATGGTCCGCGATCCATGAAACACCCGTCCGTACTGGTCTTCCGAACGGACCCGGATGCGATGCTCGCCGACCGGAATCCCATCCGGCAGACGCCCCTTCCACAAGTGGTGGGACGCCTTCGCATTGGTCAACGGCCGCCCCTTCAAATCCTTGCTGGCCGCCTCCCGTCGCTTGACCTCGACGTAGTAGGGATCCTCCTCCAGCACCTTCTCCAGACGGGTCCATTCGCCGTCTTCACTCAAGCACATCTCCACCGTGGAACGATCCGAACCGCCGAAGACGTTCACATAGACCTCGGCCGAACCGGTGGCTTCGGCGGACACCACCTCGGGCGCATACACGTTCATCTGGTAATCCGCCGGACGCCGCGCGGCCTTGAAATCCACCACCGCACTCTGGCCGTCGAAGGTGATGACGGAATAGCCGTTCGGCGCACCGTCCGCCATCGTGGTGTGCGGAATGCCGTTTTCATCGGGTTCACCACTCCACCAACTGCCGCACACCGTGACGTTGACCACATGGTGATGCGGTTGCGCCCCGCGCCAGCCGGCCTCGGGTCCCAGATGAAAATGCGCCTGCCAGTGGGTGTGGCCGGAGATCGACATCGTGTACGGACGCGGCTCGATCAGGCGGAACAACTTCTCGCGGTCCTCCGTCTGGGTGATCGGGATGTGCATCATGAAGAGCACCAACCGGTCTTCCGGAACATGCCGGAGCAGGTTCTCCACAAAGGTCAGCTGATCCCCGCCCAGTTCCGAGGTGTAACCGCCCGTCCCCTGCGGTTTGGCGCCGCCCCAACGGACGTTGTCAAGAACCACGAACTGCACCGGCCCGTACGCGTAGCTGTAGTAGTTCGGGCCGTAGAATCGCTCGTAGGTCTCGTCCGAATGCCGGTCGTCCACGGCGTCGTAGTTCTGGTCGTGATTCCCGATCACGTTGTACCAGGGGATTCCGATCAGCGCGACCAGGGCATTGTGGTTCTCGAACAGCGACAGGTCGTCGAACAGGATGTCGCCCAGCGTCACACCGAACTTCGCCGGGGTGCCGATCAATTCCTCGATCACGTCGTGTGCCATGTAATCCAGCTCCTTCTGGTCGCGCGCCTGGGTGTCGCCGAAGAACAGCGCCTGAAACCGGCCGGGCTCCGGACGCCGGTACAGCGGGAAATCCACCGACTCCGGCAGCGGGCCGGTCGGGGGCACGCCGCCGAAGTGGAGCTTCGGAGAACCGTTGGGCTTGTGGGTGTAGTAGAACCGCGGCAGCTGATTGCGGCCTACCGGCGTCATCCAACCGCTCGGTTTGACGACAAACAACGTGCAATCGTCATCCACCGGCAACCGCCATTGTCCTTCCGCATCGGTTTCGACGACCTCGCGCTGGTTGGACACCAGCACGCCGGGGATACCGGGTTCACCGGGGTCCCGGACCTCGTTGCGGTTCTCGTCGTGATAGACCACTCCCCGGGCCCACTCGGTTTCGGGCGCCGCCACCCCGAGCACACAGCCCAAACCCAGGCTCGCCACCATCAGTGAAAGGTGTTCGCGTCTCATGCGCGCGGAAGGTCGGGGCAACATCCCCGGAAGGAAAGCCCCTTTTTGAGACGATTGGGTGACGGGCAAACCGTCCGCATGCGACCGACGGGGCGGACGCCATCGCCCAACGGACCGGCTCCCTCCACGTGCACAAGCCCCAAGACGCGCAGCTCGGCGCGAGGCTCAGCCGGCTCGCTCCCCCCAGACTTCTCGCCGCCCTCAGATGGCGTTTCCGCGCCGCGCAATTCCCTTCATCGCTACTCTTCCAGCCGGAAGGTTGCCACCACGGCGCGATGATCGGAGACCCAGGGACCGGCGTGAACGATCTCACTCGTTTCCCTGCCTTCGCCGACCACGCCGGCGCGGACCACCTCCAGGCCCTCCCCGGCGAAGTAGATCATGTCGATCCGCTCCAGCACCTGATCCGGATAGGGTCGGCGGCCCGGTGTGCCCGCAGAATACCGCGGCGTCCACGTGATGCCGGGCTTTGCCACCTCATCCGGAAAGGCAGCCCGGTAGGCATCGCGCAACCCGAGATCGGCCAGCAGCTTCGAACCTTTCCATTCCACTCTGAACCGCAACGGACGCCCCGTCGGATTCTCCACCCAGCGATCCATGCCGGTGGCGGCCGCCCGCGCAGTCCAGTCGAGGTGCGAGGACTCGTTGAAATCGCCGGTCAGGATGACCTTCTCGCCCGCCTGCAAGTGAGGCCGAAGTCTCTCGACGGTGTGCCAGTAACCCCGCGGACCGGCGCTGGCATCGGACGCGGCCAGGATCTCCGCCTCGAACTGGTCCAGGTCGGCCGGTACGTCCCCCGAACGCAAACGCTGTTGGATCAATCCGACGCCACCGTTGCTGCGCGGCCACCAGTGGGCATTGACCAGCACGATCCGCCTTCCGTCCGGCAACTCCACCTCCGCGGCGGTCAGGAAGTCCTCCATTACCAGGCGCCGCAGGGGGAACCGTGAAAGGATCGCACCAGTGTAGCCCGACTGCCCCGTGCCGAATCCCTGCCACCCGGGCCCAAGCTTTTTCAGCAGGGGTTCGACCGCACCGCATTCCTGAACCCCCACGAGGTCAGCACGGCACTCGCGAATGACCGCCGCGATGTCGTCGCGTCGCGAGCCTCCGAAATCCCTGTCGGGGAAACCCACACCGGCCGCGTTGCCGCCTCCCTCGAGGATGTTGAAGGACATCACCGTGAACGACACCGATGGGCCCCTGGCATCCTCCGGAGCCGCCTCCACCGCGTCGCCACAGGCAACCGCAGGGAGGGCGGCGAGCAGCAGAGCTACCCTCTGGGGAAGACGTCTCACTTGAAAGCAATTCGCCGGGCTGGGGAGCCCGGCGAACCGTCAGAACGGAATGTCCACTCCCGCTATTCCTTGCCCAGCGCCTTGGCCACGGCGGTTTCGAGGGCGGGGCCGCGGAGGTTCTTCGCAATGATCTTGCCCTCACCATCCAGCAGGTAGGTGGCCGGGATGGAGTTCACCCCGTATTGACCCGCCAGCTTGTTCTGCCAGCCCTTGCCATCGAAGTACTGCTGCCAGGTCATCTTCTTGTCCTTCAGGAACGTCTCCAGCTTCTCCTTGTCGCTGTCCAGGCTGATGCCGAGGATCTCGAAACCGGCCTTGTGGTGCTTCTCGTAGGCGTCGAGTACGTTCGGCAGTTCCCCGACACAGGGTCCGCACCAGGTGGCCCAGAAATCGATCAGCACCACCTTGCCCTTGTAAGCCGCCAGGTTGAACGGCTTGCCGCCCAGATCCTTCTCGTCGAACTCGGGGAACTTGGCGCCCTCGACCAGGCTCTTCTGGATCTTCTCCGCCGCCTCCTGGCGCTTGAGCATGGCCACAGCCTGGGCATCCGGAAAATCCTGCTTCAACTGTTCCAGCAGCGCGTTGCCCTTGTCCTCATTCCGGAAGACCTGCAGATAGAGCTGCGCCTTCATGAACAGGATTTGGGCCACCTCATCGGTCTTCTCGTCCTTGTGCTTGGCGAGAAGGGCGTCGAACTCCTTCAGCTCGTCCGCCATCTTCTCCTCGGTCCGGTCGCCGGCCTGCAGCTTGACCCGGATCTTGTCGACGAGTTCCTTGAGTTCCGTGGCGGCGGACCCCGGCGTCTCAGCCGCACGGGCAAACGCGGGAATCACGAGCAGTCCTGCAACCAGCAGGGCGGGGATGGATCTGATCTTCATGTTTCGATGGGGTAATGCGTTTCTGTTCCAATACTGTCCGCGCAGGGGAACAGCAGGAGCCGCCCGTGGCAAGCTCTTTCAACGAGCCTTTCAACGAGCCAACGAGCCGGATCGCGACGCGATGTCACGATCGCCTGCCAGGGTTACGAACGGCCTCCCCCTACGGGGCCACGTCGCTGAACAGCACCGTGCGGTCGCGACCTCGCAGGACCCGGGCCAGCGGCGTTGTGCCATTGGGCTGGAGGGACTCCCGCAGGGCCTCGCGTTTCCCCGCACCGGAAATCAGCACCCAGACCTCCCGGGCATCCGCCAGCACGGAATACGTGAGCGTCAGACGTTCAGGCGGCGGCTTCGGACCATTGACCGGGAGAAACACCTTGCGGCTTTCCAACACTTCGGTCGCCGCCCCCGGAAACAGCGACGCCACGTGGCCATCCTCGCCCATGCCCAGAATCACCAGGTCCAGGATCGGCTGGCCGTCCACACTCATAGGCGCGCGGTGCAGCAATTCGGCCTGGGATTGGGCTGCCATGAATTCCCGGTCCGGGCCGCCCGCGAGGGGATGGCGATGGGCGGTCGGAATGTCGAGCGGATCGAACAGAAGCTCACGGGCCAGGCGGTAGTTGCTGTCGGGGTGGTCCAGCGACACCCAGCGTTCGTCGGCGAAGAAGAACTCGACACCGCTCCACAACCCCTTGCCGGCGCCGGTTTGCTGAACCAGCGCTTCATAGAAGGCCCGCGCAATCCGCCCCCCCGAAAGCGCGACGCAGAACGGGCGGCCGGGCGGCAGAAGCAAGGGAACAACAGCATCCGCCGTCGGGCCCTCCCCAAGGGGGTCGGCCGGCTCCCCATCCCGCTCGAGCGATCGGCGAAAGCGGAGGAGTTCCAGCCAGCGCTTCGCCGCCGCCCCGGCCAGCGCGGTGGCGGTGTCAAAGTGCAGCAGGGTGTGGCGCAATGGAGACATGCGAGGGTCGGCCCCGGGGTTCAGGCGATGGGGGTGGGATTCCTCCAGGAACGCCCATCCTGGGTGAGCAGGTCATCCGCCGCCACGGGCCCCCAGGTGCCGGCGGCGTAGAACTCGCGGTTGGTCAGCGGCGCGTCGCTCCAGCCGGCCCGAATGGCATCCACGATCCCCCAGGCGGTCTCCACCTCGTCACGCCGGATGAACAGGGTGGCATCCCCTTCCATCGCCTCGAGCAGCAACCGCTCATAGGCCTCCGGCGTGTAGGCGCCAAACTCCGTGTCGTAGCTGAAGTGCATCCGCACGGGACGCACCGCGGTACTGGTGCCGGGCACCTTGCCGTTGAACCGGAGGGAAATCCCCTCCTGCGGCTGGAGGCGAAGCGTGAGAGCATTCGCGTCCAGAGCGGAACCGCACTGGGCCGCAAATAGAACGTGGGGGGTGGGCCGGAACTGCACCCGCACCTCGCTCGCGCTCAGCGGCAGGCGCTTGCCCGTCCGCAGGTAAAACGGCACCCCGGACCAGCGCCAGTTGTCGATCGACAGCTTCAACGCGGCAAAGGTCTCGACGTCGGAATCCGGTTTGACCCGTTCCTCCTGGCGATAACCCGCCAGCGCCTGACCCTGGTGCTGCCCGGCGAAGTACTGCCCGCGCACCACCTGCCGCGCGATGCCCGCCGGGGTGAACGGCCGGATGGACTTCAGCAGCTTGACCTTCTCGTCACGGATGGACTCGGCCTCCAGGGAAACCGGCGGTTCCATCGCAATCAAAGCCAGCACCTGCAACAGGTGGTTCTGGACCATGTCCCGCAACGCCCCGGCCTCCTCATAGTATCCGCCCCGCTGGCCCACCCCAAGTTCCTCGCTCACGGTGATCTGCACGTGATCAATGGACTGCCGCGTCCAGAGTTGCTCGAAAATGGCGTTCGAGAAGCGGAACATCAGGATGTTCTGCACGGTCTCCTTGCCCAGATAGTGGTCGATACGAAACACCTGCTGCTCGTGCGCGAACCGGATGAGTTCGTGGTTCAACGCCTGGGCCGACGCGAGATCATGACCAAACGGCTTCTCCACCACGAGCCGCTGCCAGAACGGCGCCTCCTCGTCGCGGCGCAGCAACTGCGCCTGGTGGAGTTGCTCGGTCACCGGCGCGAACTGGCTGGGCGACACCGCCAGGTAGAATAGCAGGTTCCGCCTCAGCCGTTCGTCGCCAAACCCCGCCAGGCGCTCGCTCAACCCCCGGTACACCTTCGGATCGTCGATGTCCCCGCGACAGTAATGGACGTTCGCCGCAAACGTGTCCCACTGGGCGGCGTCCACCGACTGGTTGCGCGAGAATCGCTGCAACGCCTCCAGCAACTCCGCCCGCCAGGATTCGTCGGTCTTCTCGCGACGGGCCACCCCGATCACCCGGACGGGATCGGGCAGGAGCTTCTGCCCGTGCAGATGGTACAGGGCAGGAATGAGCTTGCGCGCGGTCAGATCACCGCTCGCGCCGAAAATGACAATCGTGCAGGGCTCCACCGACCCAGTGTCCTGACTGAGCCGGCAGACCATCAGTTCGTCCAGGTGTTCGACACCGTCCATGGCCGGGCAAAGTGGCCGCAATCCAGCCGGCTGGCAAGTGCAGGCCGGAGCCGCAAACGCGCCCCCCTCTCGCCAGTATGCCTACCCTCGCGTGAAAACCGCCGTCCTCCGGTCCCCGGCGAACGCCAGTTCGCCGCTACACCCCCTATCCCCCATCTCCCATGCCCTATCTCCTATTCGCGCACTGCTGCTCATGGGAGACAACTCTTGAATCCACCAGCCTGACGTGCAACGATAGCCTCATCGATATGGTAACCGTAACCGTTTCTCCGAAGTATCAGGTCGTCATCCCCAAGGATGTGAGGGCGGGGCTGGGGCTCGCCCCCGGCGACAAAGTTGAGGTCATCCAGATCGAGGGACGCATCGAACTGGTGCCGGTCCGCCCCGTGAAGTTGCTGAAGGGATTCCTGAAGGGCAGGAAGAACACCTTCGAAAGGGAGGAGGATCGATGGCTGCGGTAGTCGATTCCTCGGGGTGGATCGAGTTCTTCATTGGCGGTTCGAATGGTGATTGCTTTGCGGAAGCGATTCAGGACGTGGATGGGCTGATCGTCCCGGCGATCTCGATCACGGAAGTCTATCGCTGGGTACTGCGCGAGGTGTCCGCTGCGGACGCGCTCATCGCCGCGGCATCCATGAAGCAGGGGCACGTCGTACCACTGGATGCGCGGCTGGCGGTCATTGCTGCAGAGTTGAGCCACAGGCATCGGCTCCCCCTGGCGGACGGCATCATTTACGCCACTGCGAGAACCGCCGACGCTGAACTGTTGACTCAGGATTCCGATCTGCAGGGGCTGCCCGGAGTCAGGTATTTTGCCCACCCGGCGAAGGAGGGCTGAGCGCACCGGATGGGCTTCCGCGAACAAGCCCGGTTTCCCGTCGCCCTCCTCCCCGACCGCGGGGTGTTGTGGGTCAACAAGACTCCGCCGCAAAGCGGTGAAGGCTCCGCTTTTCACCGCACTCCAAAACCTCGCGGAGCGTCATGGACTGCGGGGAAAAGCGCCAGCCTTCACCGCTTTTCCCGGAACGACGCGCGCCCTTGGGCGTCCACGGAGGATTCGAAGACCCACCCACCCGCGGTCACCTGCAGCCTGCCGGACATCCACTCCTGCTTGATCGGCGTCCCGTTGCCTGCCGGTCCGTAGAGGTCCTTCTCGGAGGCCCAATCGCGAGCAACCCCATCCCGCAGGACACGGGGCAGATCATTCTCGCGATTGTATTCCAGCCGCAAACGCCGGCCGTCGGTTCCCGTCAGTTCCACTCTTCCGTCCGTGAGGCCAGCGACGTTCAGGTGCGCCTCTGAAATGATCGCGGCACGGAAGGCGTCGTAGTCGGCGAACCCGGGTGCCTCTCCCACTTCCATCGCAAAGCCCGCCAGACCGTCACCCAGCATGGCGTTGGCCACGTGCCGTTCCCCGGCGTATCGCTCCGCGTGCTTCTCATCGACCGGCTCCGGCACGGGAAGATCGATGTGGATCGGCCAGACGGCGACCCAGGTGCGCTCGAAGCCAAAGAATCCCATCCCGGCTTCGCCGCGAATCTCCGCACTGCGCGGGAACATGAAGCGAAAGCTCCGGTCCGGCCCGGCCGGTGTCAGCCAGATGAGCAGATTCCGATATTGCGCGATCTGGTCACCCGCGTGTTTTCCGGCATGCTCGAAAAGGGGGCTCGTGTTCACCGCGAGGAAATCGACGCCACGACCGGAATTCCAGGCCATGAGTTTGAACGGCGATACGTTCCAGGTCTCCTCGGCCTCCGCCGACACCACGCTGCCCATCTGGAAGGTGCGTCCGAAGAAGGTGGTTTCATGGAAGCGCGGCGCAATGTCCTGCCCGGGCTGCCACTTCACGTAAGGCGGCTTCGTCGCGAGGAGCTCGACCGGTCGCTCAAACTGCTTTCGCGCCAGCGCCACCACCGCCCGTGGGGGCCGATAGGCGCTGGTCATCAAGTGAACCTGGTCCCGCTCGGGCTCGGGATTCGGGATCACCCCATCCCCGAAGAACAAATCGACCGTCCGCGCGGCCCCGCTGCCGTACACCACGTTCGCCCCGCCGTAATCGCGGCTGTTCGGTCCGCCGAACCCACCGCGCCAGTATTTCACCGCCGCGGCGGCGTAAAGCCAGTCCAGGGCTGCCTTGCCCAACGCCTTCACGTCGGGATCGCGGGCGAAATCATACAGGTTGTGATAGGCGGCGACCGCGTGGCCATGGTAGTTCTCCGAGTCCCATTCGCTCATGCCGGCGTGGTAGAGCGTTTGAACGTATTGGAGGATGCGTTCGCGCGCGACCCGCCGTGTGGCCTCATTGCCGGTCTCCTCCGCGAAGAGGTAGATGGCGATGTCGCGCATGGCCCGGAGATTGTCTGTGCCCCGGGCGTCCACCCACCCACCGCGATGCTCCGGCAGCCAGCCGGATTGGCCGTTGCCCTGCCCGTACAGCGGGTGAGGCCGGTGCAATGGATCCTGTTCGGTCCAGGCTTTCGCCCCACGGAACATCCGGTCGCGATAGGCCGGATCGAGATACTGGCCGAAGAAGAAGTACTTCCGCACCTGCCCCTTCAAGGTGAAGCAGGGATAGAAATCGATGCCCTCCGTATGGGCGTGGTCGGCGGCCATGGCGTCCTCCGATTCGAGATGGCGGAGAGCCGGGGCGCGGTCGCCAGCCAGGAATGCGAACATGGCGTTCGGGTAGGAGGCCTTCTCGCTCTCGAACCAGGTGGTCCCGTACCGCCCGTTCCTCACCGGATCGTGAAACCACGCGATTGTGGCATTGGCGCGAGTCTCGAATGCCTGCTCCCACTCCGCCGGCCAGGGATTCCGGAGTCCCTCAGGCACCGGCAGCGGGTGGAAGTGGATCCGGCCCTCGGCGTCGGATGTCACGCGCTCCCCGGCGCGTGCAGCGCGGGTTTCAGACCCCAGCCAAGTCAACGCAACCGCGATCACCCAACACAGCGATTCCCGCCACAGGCTTTGCATGCGCAGAAGAAAGCGTAAAGGAAGCCTGGAGGGAAGCCTTGAACCTGTCGGCCGTAGTGACCTTCGTGAAGCCCG
>JACKPW010000011.1 GCA_024233215.1 Verrucomicrobiales bacterium
ATGCGGGGAGGCGGGAGGCCAGGTCCTGGACGGGCTGCGGTTGCTGCGGTTGTTCCGCCAGTGCCACGATCTTCGCCTCGGCTGGTTTGGTGGGCATTGGAGAGGTCGCCGGCTCGACAGGCGCCAGCTCGGCAAGGGATTCGAGCGACCGTCTCGCGTCGGTTTCAGGCGAAGGTCGCGATGCTGGACTGAGCAGGGCGGGGAGCTGTCGGGCCTCGAGTTGCTGACCCAGATCGCTCAAGCGACTGAATTCCTCGATGCGCGCCCCCTCAGCCACGCCGGCATCGCGCACCGCTTCGGACAGCTCTCGGGTTTCAATCGGAACTCGTTGAAGGAACCGCTCGGAAGCCGGATTGGCGCCCCGGCTGAAGTTCACCACCAAGCCTTCGGCAAGTTCATCCCCGGATTCCCGGCCACGCCGGCTCTTGAGTTCCCCCGCCGACAGGGAGTCCTTGAACGCGGGTTCGGCGCGGTCGAGTCCCAGCGGGGCGGGGACTTCTCCCGCCGCGATCACTACCGCGCCGCCGGCCGGCCGCCCTCCCATCGTGCCTCCGGTGCGGGCGAAAAGCGTCCCAATCACCGGCTGATCTCCCAGGGTCACTTCCCGTCCATTGCTGAGGGTTGATTGCGGGTCGGACTTGTCCGAGGAGGTAACCTCCCGTGGCTTGCCTTCTCCGGGCGCGAAAGGATCCAGAGCGACACCTTTGGCGATCGGTTCCGACCGACGCAACCCCAGCCGGGTGCGGGCCACGATGCCGGCCTGATCGAGCGGCGCCGGCCTGGAGATCGTGGTTGCCAAAAAGTCCTCCTCCACGGCCGGGCCGTTCAGGGGCTCGCTGGAGGCGTAGAAGTTGTCATAGCGAGCCTGGGTCCCTCGGGCGGGCGGGGCGGATGAATCGAGCGAGGTTGCGAGGGAGGAGATTCCCGGCGTTTCCGGCTGGATCGCGAAGTCCACTTCCCGGTCGGGGAGAGGAGCCGCGGCGTTGTCGGCCACGTCTCCCGCCATCATGCCCCAGCGAGCGCCCCCGGCGATTCCTCCCCGGGAACCACCGCGGCCTGCCATCATACCCCCGCCCATGGGCTGAACGCCGAAGCCGACGGATGCCGGACTGGAACTGCCATCCGTGGGAAATGCCTCGCGCGTGCTGAGTTCGAGCTGGACCGCTTCCGGCTTGCCGGCTGTCACTTCGCTCGCCTTCTCCCGGGCCTCCCCGCGCGGTGCCGGCTCCTTACCGCTGCCGAAGAGGTAGAACCGCACGTCCTCTCCCGCCGCGGTCTGGCCCGGAAGCGCGTCCACCGGTGGCGGTGAGAATCCGCGTGCGGGTCGGCCGAAGGCCTGAACCGCGTCCACCGAAGCGACCCTCTCCTGGATCGTGCTGTCAGCCCATTCATTCAGTGCTCCGCCGGCAACTTCCCTCCCTGCTGCCACCGAACCACCCGCGGGGTCGCGGTCGTAAAGGTCAAGGTTCACTTCGCGCTGTTCGGGCCTCCGCCCGCCGGCGGGCAGTGAGAGGTCGGTGACGTAGTGACCGGCCGCCGGGGTGCCGGTATTGGGAGTGGGAGCCTTTTCCAGCGCTTTGAATTCGTGTCGGGCCAGCAGGGCTCCCGGCATCCGGGCGTCGTTCGTGCCCCGGAAGACTCGTAAGGACAGTCCGAGGAACCCGAGAAGCAGCGTCAGTGAGGCAGCCACTGCGAGCGGCAGCACGGTTCGCCACCAGACCGTTCGCGCCTGGTTCACGGAGCAATCCTGGCTGGGCATGGAGCTTGTCTTGAACCTCCCCAGGAGTTCTTCGCGTTTCGGCTCCGACAGGCTTGCCGGCGCGCTGTCCCCGGCGAAGCTCTCGCGCAGGAGGCCGATGGTCCCGGCCAGTTGATCCCGCAGCGACCGCAGTTCGGCATCCCGCGCCAGTTCCGCGGCCAGTTCCTTCGCCTCCGTCGCCGGCAGTTCGCCAAACAACAGCGCCGTCAGCCGCGCCTCGCGGTCGTCGCCGGGACCAGGAATCTCAGGAGGAGGCTTCTTCATGGCGTCATCTCGCTTCGGGCCATCGCCGCGCCGAGTCCCTTGATGGCGTGATGGAGCAGGTAGCCGACATGTCCCACCGTAAGCCCCATCCGCTCGCTGATCTGGGCATAGGACAATCCCTCCTGGAACTTGAGTTCCAGCAGGGTCCGACTGCGCGGGTCGATTCCGCCCAGGCACCGGCGCAACTGTTCCACCTGTTCCTGCCGGGCCAGCGCCTCATCGGGACCGGGTCCCGGCTCGGAGGGTTCGCCCCGGCTGGCCCCGCCTTCCGAGGGATCGGGCAGGGGAACAATCCGGGCCGTGCGACGGAGCTGATTGAGGGCCAGATTGTGCACAGTGCGATAGAGCCAGCGTTTTGGTTCACGGACATCGGCCAGCTGCGCGTGCAGGCGGAGGAACGCCTCCTGGAGGAGATCCTCGGCGAGGCCGTGGTCCCGGACCAGGCGGAGGGCGTAACCCAACAGGGGACCTTCCAGAGCTGCGAAGAGCTCCTCGATCGTGTCAGGTTGCCCTGACCCTGGATTGGCGCGTTGGGCTTCCGCCACGGCCTTCGGTTTGGGTCCCTCGGGCGGGCGACCGGCCCGCCCTTCTCGCCTGCCGGCCATCCCGACCGGCGCTCTGGCTTTCGTCTTCACGACACTGGCAGCGTTGCTTTCTTAGACGGGAAGCGGGCGGAGCCTAGGGTCCGAAGAGGAATCGGGCCACGAAGAGAGCCCCGAAGCTCAGGACGGAAAGCCGGCCCGGCCAACGCCAGGGTCGGGCGAGGGCGACGTTGAACAACGCCAGGCAACCCAGGAAAACGAACAGGCTGACCATGCTCAGGCGCATGGCGATGTTGCCGGTGAGGTCGGTCCTCAACAGGAACCACCCCGCGCCCACGGCGAACAAAGCGGTGCCCAGCAGGCCGAAACCCAGCCGCATCAGCAATTGCAGCCGGCGCGACTTGCTGAGTCGACGCGAGATCGCTTCTCCGAAGATTTCAGCCAGCAGATCGTCGATCATGTCGTCGGCTCCCGATCAGTGGGAGGTTGCCTGTCATGCCCCTCCCGGCGGGGCATCAACAACGGGGTGGTGAAGGCGGGCGACATCGGACCGTGGCCATGGTGGACTTCACCAGCACCGCGTGATCGTGAGCTGCCGAGCCGGTCCATGAATTCCCGGGCTCCGGCCGGGCCGTACCAGAGAAGGTTGAGCGTTACGGATGTGTCCGCGGCTTCGATTCGATGGACGTCCGAGCTGTACCAACGGTCGTAAGGCCAGCCTTTCCTGCAGGGGCGGGTCACTTTCCGAATGCTTGAGTACGCGACGCGGCGCTCTCTCACCCAACCACGATGGAAGAGGCCGGCGTCGTCAAGAGTCAGCCTCATTCTGCGGAAGCGCCAGCAGACAATAACAAACACGACTGCGAACGAGGCCACCCCCTTGAAGTCCCGTGCCAATGCGGGCCCGCCAAGCCCCAGGAGCACCACGATTGCGGCCACCGCCTTCAGTCCGGGGAGATGATGCAGCGTTGCTCTGTGGGTCATCGCTCAGTGTGCCAGCCGGGCGGCTTGCGCGAGTTCCGATTCACAAGCCGCGCCAATGGCTCATGTCGATCCGGCACGGACGACTTTCCGTTTCCGACACGCATGTCATGGGGCTTTCTGCCAGTGTGCTGACCCCGTTTCTCGTACACCGCAGGCAGCCCTGGCTCAAGCTGAAACCTGTCGGCGCAAGCCAGCGTGATCGCCTCCGTTTGCCGCAACAACGGACTGGGACTCGCATCCCTGATGCGGCAGAATGCTCCGCATGCCATTAGCGCGACGCCAATCCGGATCGTTTCTCCCCGGGAAGATCCGTTGTCGGCGTCTCCTGCAGCCAACCGGAAGAGGGGGTGTCCGCATGATGAAGCCTGCCTTCTGCCTTCTGATTGGCTTGAGCTGGCCCCGTCCGGCCTTGGGATGGGCCGCAGCCGTGGAGGATCCCCCCGCCCCGTGGGGGATCGTTGTGCAGGAGAACTCGCTGCGCATCTCCGCGGGCATTCTTCAGCGGCAGGTCCAACTCGACGATGGCAATGTCTCCACCCGCCACCTGACCGTCGCCGGAACGGAATGCCTGGCCGGGCCGGCCCGCGAGTTTTCCTTCAACGTTTCCTTCGCCGAACCGAACCGGAGGCCGCAAGTCCCTTCGTTCGCGCAAGAGCAGGATCAAGCCATCGACACCACCCGCCACTTCGCGCCGGAGACGGATTCCACCCGCGTTGCCATGGGCGACGATGAGAGTGCGGGAGTGCGATGGCTGCCACCGGTCGCTGTTGAGGCCGCGTCCTGGGACCGTGGGTTCGAGCCGGCAGATTTGCAGATCACGAGCCCGGGCGGAAAACGGCACCGTCTTACCCTGCAAAGCCGGGCCCGCAAAGACACCTCGCTGGAAGGACTCGAGGTGCGGTTGTGCTATGAGATCCATGATGGCTATCCCGTGATCCGAAAGTGGGTGGAGGTAACCCAGCATGGCCCGCGCTGGCTGAAGCTCGACCGGCTGATGATCGACGATCTGGAACTGGCCGACTCCTGTCGCGGGCGTACCTTGCTCACCCCGGAGGAACGGGGTGCCGGTTCCAGCGTGATTGCGTTTGGGAGTCGGGACGGCACCTACGGCCTGATTGCGGTGAGCGAAGTCCCGTCCGCCCTGCGGGAGATCCGGGACTCCGGGACCATGGGCTATGCCGATTCCTGGTTCGAGTGGGTGCTCGGCCCGGGGGAGACTTTCGTGTCGGAACCCGTTTTTCATTTCGCCTTTTCGGGCGCGGTGACTCCCACCGTCTCGGCCGTTTCCACGCCGCTGGACCGCGCGGTGGAGGGGCCTTACTTCGGCTTTCTCCGCGAACACGTCGGGATTGCGGCGGACCAACGCCAAATCCCTGCGCCGCAGTGGTGTTCCTGGACCCATTTCAAACGCGACCTCAACGACGCGGTCGTCCGGGAACAAGCCGCCCTTGCCGCGCGCTGCGGCTTCTCGCTGATCCTCCTGGACCAGGGCTGGCAGAGGGGGCTGGTCGGGACGCAACCGGACGTCGCCAAATTTCCGGAATTCGCTGCCACCTGTCGGTATGTACGGTCGCTTGGACTGGATCTGGGATTGTGGGTCTCGTGTTATCGCTCGGAGGATTCGCCCGATGTTCAGCGCATGCCGGAAGCCCGGAGCCGGCCGTTGATCCGACGGGACGGCGGGTTCGGGATGAGCTTCGCGAGTCCGTGGCGACGGTCCTACGCCGAGGATCTGGCCCGGGTCAGCCGGCGCTACGACGTGAGCTACTTCAAGCAGGATTTCACAAACCTCAAGTTTGGCGACCTGGCGGAGGGACACGACAGTCGGACCCGGAAGGAGTCCCTGCTGCGCGGGTTGCGTGGGTTGCTGGAGGCCCAGGATATGCTACGTGAGTTACGGCCGGGGGTGACGGCGGAGATGACGCATGAAATCTACTGGGGTACGCCGGGGGTTCCCTGTGATGTGGCGGCGCTCAAGCATGCGTCGGCCTATCACATTCCGCCGAACGACTATGCGGGGGCGGGTCCAACGAACGGCCGGGTTCGTCAGGATCAACCCGCGGATGTGGACCCACTGCGGGACCAGTTGCGTACCGGCGCGTGGCATGCCCGACAGCGCCTTTATGCCCACCGGGGCCTGCCCCTGTACGCGCTGGAATACTATGCCGCGCACGCGGTGAACATTCGCGGCAGTCTCACCCCGGAACTGCTGGACCGGCAGATTTGCAGTTGGCTGATGGGAGTGCCCGCGGTCTTCGCCGGCGACCTCGCATCGCTGAGCGATGAGAACATCGCGCAATACCGCCAGCGGTTTGACTTGCTGAAACGGTTGGAGCAGGAGCATGGCATTTACCGGCAGTTACAGTTCAGCGGCGTGCCGGCGCCCACAGATGAGGACTGGCATTGGTGGGGTAAACTGACGCCGGAGGGCACGGGGGCGGTGATCGTGCTGCGGGGAAGCGGCGGGGCGGAGGAACGCGCGGTGAACATCCCTTGGGTCCGGCCGGACTGGAAATACCGGGTGCAGGCGTGTCTGGCGGAGCGTGACTTGGGGGTATTCAGTGGCGAATCGCTTCAGTCCGGGGAACTGCGTTTGAGACTGCCGCCGCTCGGACAAGAGATTCTCGAACTGAGGCTGGAGTGATGACGATAAACCGGCGTCGCTCGATCAGATGGCTGCTCGCTGCCGGCACAGCGGGACTGGCGGTGCTTGTCGTCAGTACCCTGCCACGGACTCGCTCGCTGCCGGAGGGCTACACTTGCACGTACTTCCCGGCAGGAGGACACCACTACCTGATTGCTCCCGGGGGGATCAAGAAGGTGGGCCAGGAAGTCCTCGATTACGTTCCAGCAACGCGGCCCGGGGTTGGCAGGCCGCGACCGGTGGCGATGTCCTCCGACGAATCATCGCGCTCGCCGCTTCCGGGAGCCTTGTCCTGGCCGGGACCGACGGTAGTGGGTTGCTGAGGTCCGTTGATGGCGGCCGATCGTGGCGGTGGAGGAAGGCTTTCCGTCGCGCAAGGTCCGCTGTTTGCTCGTGCTGGATGGCAAGCGTACGCCGGCAGCGACCGCGCAGGTGTGTTCGTCTGCAAGGGTCAAGATCAAGCTTGGGAGCCGTTGTCCGCCGGACTTCCACCCCACGCGCAGATCTTCGCAGTGGTAGCGGCTGATGGTCGGGTGTTTGCGGCGCTCTACGGGCGCGGGCTGTACCTTTGGGATGAGTTCGAGCGTTCCTGGCTGAAGCGAGGACCCGTCACTCCGCTTGTGCTGGCCGGCGTCGGTTCTGTCCTGATCGCCGGGCACAATCCCGGCGGGCTTTGGCGGACCGACGATCTGGGCCAGTCCTGGGCGAGGGGGGTGGGGGCAGGGAGCGTGGCGGACTTGCTGACGTCCCTGACATCAGACGGACCTGACGAGTTGCCACTGGAAGCGCCAGTCTGGGAGCTGGCATCGGGTGAACACCTGGCGATCGCCGGGGCCGACGCTGGAATCTACCTCTCGGAAGATCGGGGTCGCACTTGGACGCGGGCACGAACCGGGCTGCCGGAACAGAGCCCGGGAATCGCGTTCCTGGTCCGAGAGGAATTTGTGCTCACGGGCGTTCCGATCACGGGTGCCCCCTGAGTTGGATTCTGTCGTTGCTGATGAACCGGCGTCGCTCGATCAGATGGCTGCTCGCTGCCGGCACAACGGGACTGGCGGTGCTTGTCGTCAGCACCCTGCCACGGACTCGTTCGCTGCCGGAGGGCTACACTTGCACGTACTTCCCGGCTGGAGGACACCGCTACCTGATTGCTCCCGGGGGGATCAAGAAGGTGGGCCAGGAAGTCCTCGATTACACCGTGAGCGGGACCCTCGTCACCGGAACGGTCCGACTGAGACTGGAGCACGACGAGGTGCGCTCGTTTCGCCTCGATCTGAAGACGCATGAGGTGACGCTCGGCGACCGGGTGCAGGGCAATGCTCCTTGATCCACTCACCCGGCGCAGCCACCGGGCCGCGGGACACCAACACCCGCTTGACTGGTAGCGTCATTCAAACTGCTGCTTGAAAGTCCGGAATTCCTCGCGCAACGCGCCCAGTTCCTCGCGCAGTTGCTGAACCTCCTCCTGCAGGAGCGTCAGGCGCGAGGGGGCGGCTTCGGTCACCGGGGACGGGGTTGCGCTGCTGTAATCCGTTAGGTCGGGGGTACCGGAAAGCAACTGCACGTAGCGCTGCTCCTTTTGCCCGGGGCGGGCGGGAATCCCCCGCACGAGCGGGTCGTCGCCTTCGGCGAGCGCTTTCAGGCAATCCTCCACTTCGGCCGCACTGTCGAAGTGGTGCTGCCGTTCGGTCCGGGTCCGGAGTTCGCCTGTGGTTTGGGGGCCGCGGAGCATCAGCACGCAGAGCAGCGCCACCTCGGCTTCGCTCAGTTCCAGGTGTTCCCCCAGCAGATGCCGGTACTTGGGAACCCGGGCCCCGGTGGTCATCACCTGGCTGACCAACTTCTTCTGGCGCAGCTCGAACAGTTCGTCCTCGAGGCTCTTCTCGTCATACCGGGTGATGGGGTCGCGACTGCTGGTCTGGTTGCAGGCCAGGGCCAGGGCGTGGAGGCTGAGGGGGTAGTTCTCGGGCGTCAGCCGCTCCTTTTCGAGCAGGCAGCCGAGGATGCGGGTTTCGACGGCGGACAACGTAAATGCCATGAGTCCATTGACGCCACGGAAACCGCTTCGGTGCAAGTCCTCCCCAGCCTGCTCAGTGGGAGCGAGGTTCCGCCGTGCCGCCCCGAACGCATCGTACCAGGTTGCGGATGCGCTGGGCATCACCCTGCGGTCCGAGCCCCTGCGGCAGCCGGGATTCGTCCCCGCTCTTCTGATCGCTGCGTTGCGCGCCAGCACCGTGGACGTCCAGCCAGCGACCATGCATCAGGCCGAGTGCGCGTCCGAAGGCGACATACACCGCCCGGTTGGCACCGCGCGGACTGACGTGGGTGGTGCTGGTCCAGTAGTGGCCGTAGTCTCCTTTCCCATCCTCGTTGGTGATGCTGCTGCATTCGAGGATCGGATCAATGGCCGGGGACTGCGTGGTATCCGGCGAACGGGAGTAGTCCACGATGCTCTGCAGTTCCTTGGCGTTGGGCAGTCGCCAGTCGTCGTGTCCGCCCAGGTTCAAGTTTTCGGCGTAGGCGAGGGCTGCCTGCCAGTTCATGCCCTGTCCACTGTCGGCTTTCTGCCAGGTCAGACCGGTGGCGTGGTCGGTGACGGTGCCGTTGCCGTTGTCCACGAAGTCGTTCCCGCCATAGTCCCGGTTCCCCCGAACGTAGAGGACGTAGTACGTCTTTGCCCCCCGCCCGGGCAGGTTGCCGGTGGGATAGCCCTTGATCCGCCCATCAGCGAAGTTCACGCCGAACATGGCCTGCTGCCCAAACATCACCCGGCCGCGATAGAGCGTCGAGGTGGCCCATTGCGAATCGATGATGCGGTCACCCTCTTCGGCCCGGCCGTACTGGAACTTGAAGTGGCGGGTGTCAATGAACGGCTTCGAGCCGAGGGGACTTCGGCTTCCGGGATCCGGATCGGTGCCGCTGAAGAGAATCAGTGAATAGAGCTCTTTGATGGTGGGCAGCCGCCAGTCGTCGTGTCCTCCGGTTCGACACTCCGCGGCGTCGGCCACAGCCTGGGCGTAGGTTCGCTTGGTCCCGGGATCGGCCTGCCACATGAGGCCGGTGTTCAGGTCGGTCACGGTACCGTCGCCGTTGTCGCGATAGGCCGGCGGGTTTCCGAGGTACTCCGCGTCCTGTCCGGCAAATGCCGTTCCCACAGCCGGACACGGGATCTCCGTCCAGTTATCGTAACAGCGTGCCTGACCGGTATCCACAATGGCATAGGGCAGGGTCGGTCCCGAGGCTCCCGCGGTCCACGCCGCGATGAGGATTCCTGTGACTGAAATTGCATTCATGGCCTGTTCTGGTGGTGTTCCTCACATCTGCTGTTCACGTGGAGCCTGATGAAGGGCGGGTTCTTGGTTTCGACGGCGTTGACCATATCCGTCGTCCGCGCCGCGCGGCAACTCCTCGTGGCCGTCAGTCTGCCAGAAAAGGAGCGCGCTTCATCCCGAGGAACGGGTGAGTGAAACGCCACCGGGTGTCTCCTGATGAGACTCTCCCGCGTGGGACTCAGGGCACGTGGTTTGGGAATGGAAACCTCGTGGGCAACCGGGATTTGGCGGAAGTTGCGGAGACTGCGGAAACCGCGGGAGTCGAGAGAGAGGCGGGCCACATCGGTCGCGACTTCGTGGTGGCACCATGAACGGTCAACGGGATACCTCCGGTCTCTTGCCGGCAAGTGGGACGAGAGGCCAGTCAGGGACACCCTGGCGTGGGAACGTTGAAGGGCACAGCCGGAAGCAGGTTCCGGCTCATGGCAATGCCGGCTCGTTCCTACCGCCCGCCCGCGGCAACGTCAGGGTGAACGAGATTATCCCCGAGGCGCCGGGATCCAGCACGAGATCGCCTCCATGCGCGCGGGCAATCTCACGTGCCCGACTCAGCCCCAAGCCGGAACCTCCCCGACTTCCGGCCCGATCATGTGGGGATGACTGTCTCCGGGGATTGCCGTCGACAACTCTGGCGGGCCGGCCTAGCCTCGATTGCGAGATGAAAGTCCTGTTCCTCAACGGTCCGAACCTGAACCTGCTGGGCACCCGTGAACCCGGTGTGTACGGGCGGTCCACGCTCGCCGCGATCGAGGCCCGGGTGCGTCGACGGGCCGGGGAACTGGGGATTGCCGTGGAATGGCGGCAATCGAACCTGGAGGGCGAACTCGTGACCTGGATTCAGCAGGCGGCCGGAGCCTTCGATTTTCTGGTGTTGAACGCGGCGGCCTACACGCACACCAGTGTGGCGTTGCGGGACGCGATTGCTGCCGCCGGGGTTCCCACCCTCGAAGTGCATCTGTCCAATGTCCACGCGCGTGAGGAGTTCCGGCATCGCTCGCTGATCGCCGCGGTCTGCCGTGGGGTGATCGCCGGGTTTGGGTCGACTTCCTATCTCCTCGCCCTGGAAGCGGTGAATGCCCTGGCGACGGAAGCCGCCTCGAGCGCGTAAGCCTGAAATCCTCCTTTTCGGCCGGCGCGAATCCGGCCGGCTTCCTCCATGCTGCCCGCCCTCCTTGCCACCCTGCTGTTTGCCGGGTCCGTCACTGCCGCGGGGCGGACGACGCGGGCGATGGGCAGCGACCGGGCGAACCTGTGGCGGATCCTTGTGGCGACGGCGGTGCTGGGGTGCTGGGCCTTCGCGCTGGGGTCGGGCACGGGCGGCGGAGCCTTTGGCTGGTTTTTTCTGAGCGGGGTGGTGGGGTTTGGACTGGGCGACCTCGCGCTGTACCATTCGTTTCCCCGGATCGGACCGCGGCTGGGGGCCCTGATGGTGAACTGCCTGGCGGCGCCCTTTGCCGCCGCCATCGAATGGCTCTGGCTGGGAACCACGCTCTCGCTCCTGCAGGCGTTGTGCAGTGCGGTCATCCTCGGCGGCGTGGGCCTGTCGCTGTTTCCGGACCGGCCGTCGGCCGTGCCGACGCGACAACGATGGCTGGGGATCGTGTTTGGCGTGATCGCCGGATTCGGCCAGGGGTATGGGGCGGTGCTGAGTCGGAGGGCATTTGAGGCGGTGGCCGTCGGGGGCGTTGACGTCGACGGAGGGTCTGCGGCGTTCCAGCGGCTGCTCGGAGGGTTGTGTTTTGTTTTGCTGCGGACCGCCTGGTTGGTTTGGGTGGCCCGCCTTTCGCGGAACAGCCGGGGCAATGCCGCCGTGTTCACCCTGCCGCCCCGGGGAATCTGGCCGATGGTCCTGACCAACGCCCTCGCCGGTCCGGCCATCGGGGTGGCGTGCTTCCAGTGGGCGCTGAAGACGACGCCCGCCGGCATCGTGCTGCCCATCGTGGCCACCACGCCGCTGGTGGTGATCCCGTTCACCTGGGTGTTTGACGGTGATCGTCCGGGCTGGCGCGCCATCCTCGGCGGAGTGCTGGCCGTGTTGGGGGTGATCGGCCTGACGATGGTGTGACGGGGCGCAGGACGGGCGCAGGATTTGCCAGCGTCGTCCCGCGAAGGCATGCTGCCGGCCGATGCGCTATTACGCCGCCGCCTGTCAGACGGATTTCCCGGCCGCGCGCGACCGGTCCGAAATCGGTGATCGCGTGCGCCGGATGTGCGCGACGATCGAACGAACAATCGTCGGCTACGAACCGTTCTTCGACGTGCGGTTGCTGGTCTTTCCCGAGTTCGCGCACACCCCGCCGGTGTACGACACGGTTGCGAAGCTGAGGGACAAACTGGCGGTGGAACTGCCGAACGAGCACACCGACGCCTACGCCCGTGTGGCCGCGCGCTACGGATGCTTCGTCCAGACCGGCACGTTCCTCGAGATGGACCGGAACCATCCGGGGCACGTGTTCAACACCACGCTCCTGGTCGGGCCAAAGGGGGTGCTGACAAAGTACCGCAAGGTCAACCCCTGGATTCCGTGGGAACTGCACACGAGCCCGCACGATCTGCCGGGTTACGCGGAGAACCCGTTTCCGGTGGCGGACACGGAACTGGGTCGGCTGGGCGTGGCGATCTGCTACGACTGGCTGTTTCCGGAGACCATCCGGCAGATCGCCTGCAACGGGGCCGAGGTGCTGATCCGGGTCTCCGCCTACATGGACCCGTGGGGGGCGACCCCACCGATGGACTGGTGGACCCTGGTCAATCGCACGCGGGCGCTCGAGAACATGGCGTACGTGGTGGCTGCCAACCAGGGGGCTTCGATGACGCACTACCCCCCGTTTTCCTGGCCGGGGGGCAGCATGGTGGTGGACTTCGACGGACGCATCCTGGCCCAGGCCGATCCCGGCCCTGGCGAGAAGGTGGTGGTGGCGCCGATTGACGTCGGTGCGCTTCGCACTGAGCGAACCCGGCGTCGCGGCCACGCCATGCCAGGGCATTATCGGGCGGAGGTGCACCCCTATGCCGCACAAACGTGCCTGCCCGCCGGCGGTCACCAGACCTTGACCCCGAAACGAATCGAGGCCCGCATCCGCCGCGGCAGGAAGAACGCTTCCCGCATCGGTGGAACTCCGCGTATCCACTCAGTCGAGAACCACGAATGAACCCGAATCGACACGAATCAAGGGAAAGACTCCACCCGCCCGCTGCCGGTGGACTGAGGGTCGCCGCCCTGGAGCGGGACAACGCGCCTGTTCGCCCGCCTCCGCCCTTTTCCCATTCGTGTCGATTCGTGTTCATTCGTGGTTGAAGTCATTTTGGCCCATGAGCGACAAAGGCATACTCCTGATGAACCTCGGCTCGCCGGATTCGCCGGCCGTGCCGGATGTCCGCCGATATCTGCGTGAATTCCTGATGGACGGCCGGGTGCTCGACGCCCCCTGGCCGATCCGGTGGGGGATCGTGAACCTCGCCATCCTGCCGAAGCGCCCGGCGGAATCGGCGCATGCCTACCAGACGATCTGGACGCCGGAGGGCTCGCCGCTGGTGGTGACCAGCCGGCGCTTGCAGGCGGCGCTCGCCGGCGAGCTTGGCGCCCCGGTGGAACTCGCCATGCGTTATCAGAATCCGACGGTGGCCGCCGGGCTCGGGGGCCTGGCGAACGCCGGGGTGAAGCAGGTGCACCTGATCCCCCTGTTCCCCCATTACGCCATGTCGAGCTACGAGACCGCCGTGGAATACGTCCGGTCGGAGCTGCGCCGTCATCACCCCGCCCTCCAACTCTCGGTGGAACCCCCGTTCTACGAGCATCCGGACTACGTCGCCGCCCTCGTGGCAAGCGCCCGGACGCAACTGGAACGCGACTGGGATCATCTCCTCTTCAGCTTCCACGGCGTACCGGAACGGCATCTGCGCAAGTCCGACCCGACCGGCGGGCATTGTCTGCGGTCGACCGATTGCTGCCAGACCGCCAGTCCGGCCCACGAACGGTGCTACCGTCACCAATGCCTCCGCACGATGGAGGCATTTGTCGCGGCCGCGGGGATGCCGCGGGAGAAAGCCTCGTTTGCTTTCCAGTCGCGGCTGGGGCGGGATCCCTGGCTGAAGCCCTACACCGACAGCGAGTTGACGCGACTGGCCGGGGCCGGCGTGAAACGGCTGGCAGTGATCTGTCCGGCGTTTGTGGCGGACTGTCTGGAGACCATCGAGGAGATTGGCATGCGCGGGAAGGAGACATTCCTGCAGGCCGGTGGGGAGTCGTTCGACCTGATCCCCTGCCTGAACGAGCATCCGCGCTGGGTGGAAGCGTTGACCGGGATGGCCCGTCGGTTCCTGGCGGGCGGGTGACCGGAGGACGGGTGGGCCCTGCAAAGGCGGGTTGTCAGAAGTTGAATTGACGCGTAGTTTCGGATCGTCTGTTTGAGAAAGGACGGACATTGTAAGGATAAGTATGGACGACAAGGCACCAGCGCCGGACAGCGGCAAGCGCAAGCACGCGTGGATCGAGGTGGACCGTTGCAGCCCTCCCAAGCGGAAGGCGGCGGAGCGGGTCAATGACTTCCGCGAGATCTATGACTCCTACGACGAGGAGACCGTCATGGAGCAGGCCCGCCGGTGCATCAACTGCCCGGAGGCCCTGTGCATGGAGGGCTGCCCGTTGGAAAACCGGATTCCCGAATGGATGATGCTGACTGCGGAGGGCCGGTTCAGCGAGGCGGCCGTGATTTCGCAGAGCACCAGCAACATGCCGGAGATCTGCTCCCGGATCTGTCCGCAGGACCGCCTTTGCGAGGGGGCCTGCGTGGTGGCCGGCAAGGCGGACGCCGTCGCCATCGGCGCCGTCGAGCGGTTCATCAACGAGTGGGCCTTCGCCCACGGTGAGGTCGTGGCCCGGCCGGCGCCGTCCAATGGCATGAAGGTGGCGGTGGTGGGCGGCGGTCCCGGCGGCCTGGCCTGCGCCGACCAACTCGCCCGCCGCGGTTATGCCGTCACGGTCCTCGAGTCCTCAACGGTCGCCGGTGGCCTGCTGATGAACGGCATCCCGGCGTTCAAGCTCGAGAAGGAGGTCGTTGAACGACGCATCAACGTCATCAAACAGCGTGGCGTCGAGTTCCGCACCGGGGTGAACGTCGGTGTGGACGTCAAACTGTATGAACTCGAAGAGGAGTTCGATGCCATCTTCCTCGCGTTCGGTGCCCAGATGTCGAAGGAACTCGGCGTGCCCGGCAGCGACCTTGAAGGGGTCATTCCCGCCCTGCCCTACCTCATCCAGAAGAACACGAACACGCCGGTGGACCTTCCCCCGGTCGAGGTGGCCGGCAAGAAGGTGATCGTGGTCGGCGGCGGCGACACCGCCATGGACTGCCTGCGCACATCGCTGCGCAGCGGCGCCAGCGAGGTGCGTTGCGTGTATCGCCGCGACCAGTCGAACATGCCCGGCAGCCGCAAGGAATATGACAACAGCATCGAGGAAGGGGCGAAGTTCACCTTCCTCGGGGCGCCGGTGGAGGTGTTGGGAGACGGCAAGGGGCATGTCAAGGCGCTCCGGTGCGTGAGCATGGAACTGGGTCCGGCGGACGCCAGCGGTCGTCGCCGGCCCCAGCCGGTGCCTGGTTCGGAGCATGATTTGCCGGCGGACCTCATCCTGGTGGCGTTTGGCTTCGATGCGTTTCCGTTCCCCGAGGGCAGTGGCTTCGAGAAGATCAAGACCTCGCGCTGGGGAACGGTCGAGGTCGATGACAACCTCATGACCAACGTGCCGGGCATTTTCTGCGGCGGCGATCTCCGACGCGGTCCCGATCTGGTGGTCCGGGCTGTTCGGGACGGACGCGATGCCGCGGCGGCGATCCATGCCTATCTGGTCTCAAGGCGGCTCATGGACATGAGCGTGGAGCAACCGGAGAACGTCGGTATGGAAGTGGTCTGACCGAATCCGGACAGCACGCGCAACCAGCGGGTAGCGCAGACATCCGATCTGCTGTATCGCCGTCTTCCATTCGGCAGAGCGCCCGGGATTTCCAGGGGTCTGCGGGTTGGAGACCCGTGATCCAGCGGATTCAGCTCCAGTCCCCAAGCCAGAACTCTGCGCCACGAGGAACAGTGGGCCGCATCCCGCTTGGTGGTTCTCCATCCGGCCTGCTCACGCCAGCGCCCGGACTTCAGGGTTCCCTCCTGCTGGGTGACAGCGTAGGCTGAGGTCCACAAAGCGCCAGTTCGCCCGTCACGGCCAGGGTTTCCGGTCGGTTTGCCGGAGGTGGCCACGGGTGGGTGGCTGAGCAACACGCCCATGAACCATCGCATTCCTCCGCTCTCCCGCCGCCGTTTTCTCGGCACGCTCGGTGCCGTCACCGCGGCGCCGATGTTCGTTTCGCCCGCCATCCTGGGTCGCGCCGGCACGGTCGCCCCCAACAGCCGGATCGTCATGGCCAACTTCGGCCACGGCAATCGCGCCGGGGCGATCATCGGGCATTTCATGCAGTTCCCCGAGTTGCACATGAAGGTGATCTGCGATTGCCGGGAGGATCGGTTGAAGAACGGCGTCGACCGGGTGAACGCCTTCTACCGGAACCAGGATTGCGAGCGTCTCACGGATTTCCGCGAGTTGCTGGCGCGCCCCGACATCGACGCCGTCTTCATCGCCACGGGCAACCGCTGGCACGGCCTCGGATCGATCCTGGCGGCGAAGGCCGGCAAGGACATCTACTGCGAGAAGCCGACCACCCTGACGATTGCCGAGGGCCGGGAACTGGTTGAGACCACCACCCGTCACGGCACCGTCTACCAGGCCGGACACCAACGGCGCAGCGTCGATTCCTACCGGTTCATGAAGGAGGTCGTGCGGCGTGGGATGATCGGCCGGGTCCGGGAGGTCATCATGCAAAGCTGGGAGGGCCCGGTGATTCAGGCCGGTCCCAACCAGGAGGTGCCGGCGGGATTCAACTACGACATGTGGCTGGGACAAACCCCGTGGCGACCGTTCAACTGGGCGCACGTGAACGCCTGGCAGTATTTCTGGGACACCGCCGATGGCATCATCACGGACATGGGGTGTCATTACACCGACCTGATGCAGTTTACCTTCGAAACGGACGACACCGGCCCGGTGGCGTTCGAGGGTTGGGCGGAATGGCCGCCGGAGGGAGCCTACAGTGAGACGCCGGTGCGGGCGCAGGTTCGCTGCCAGTATGCGAACGGGGTCACCGGCGTCATCCAGCAACGGGCCGGTTTCACGGATCGTTTCATCCGGTTCGTGGGCGACGAGGGCTGGATCCAGGTGGACGACGAGACCAACGTTGTCACCGCTGCCCCAGCATCGATCCTCAAGACGCGGAGCATCGTGAACAAGTCGTGGGCCGAAACCGGCGGGCACATTCAGGACTGGATCACGGCCATTCGCAACCGCGGCAAGCCGGCCTGCCATCCGGAGACCACGCACCGCGCGATGAGCATCTGCCAGATCAGCAACCTGTGCCTCCGGCTCGGCCGCAAACTCCATTGGGACCCGGTCGTGGAACGTTTCACCGATGATGAGGAGGCAAACCGCATGCTGGCCCGATCCCGCCGCAGTCCCTGGCACGCGTGATGAGCGGCAGGATCGATCCAGAGACCTTCATACCCCCTTCCACCATGCGAAACACAAGCACTTGGAACCGTCTCTCGAGCGTCGCGCTCGGCCTGGGCTGCCTGATCCCCGCGCTGGCGCTGGGACCGGCGGACGTTGACCAGGCCATCGTCAGCGCCCGCGCCTACCACATTGGGGCACCGGGCACGGGTTTCCGGGAGGTGCAGCAGATCGTGCAGGCCACGCACGCCGGCGATCCGTTGCGACTGAACCTCGAGCAGCAGCTCCTGGACCTCGTGGTTTCCGAAGCCGACATCGAGGCCCGTCGCCTGGCCTGTCGGACCCTGTGGATCATCGGCGGCGAAGCATCGGTCGAACCGTTGCTCAAGCGGGTTGAAGACCCGGTTCATTGCGACATGGCCTGTTACGCCCTGAGGAATCACCCGGCGCAGGCGGTCAATGCCGGCCTGGTTGCGACGCTTCCAGGGTTGTCGGGCAACCCCCGCATCGCCGTGATCAACCTGCTGGGCGACCGGCGCGCTCGCGAGGCCGTGGGAGTGCTGAGTGACTTCACGGCGGCCGGCGACCCGATCCTGTCGGAAGCCGCCCTGGCAGCGTTGGGACGCATTGGCAGCCCGGCGGCAGCGCGGGCGTTGATGGAACGTTGGTCGGCCACCGGCGCGGATGCCTCCCCGGCCCTGCTTGATGCCGCGCTCCAGTGTGCCCAACGCCTGGAGGCAGCACGCCCCCGGATTGCCGCCCGGATCTACGGTCGGATGATGCGTTTGTCCGGGCAGTCCCGGCTTCGCGCAGCGGGATTGCTCGGTCGCGTGAGGATCGGGGGACCCGCTGCGCTGACGCTGTTGTCGGAGGCCCTTGGCAACGAGGACGATTACCTCGCCACGACCGCCTTGTCGCAGATCGGAACCCTGCCCGGCGAGGACGTGACCGCGATCTTCGTTCGGCGGCTGGAGACGCTGCCGGTTGAGCGACAGGGTGGGTTGTTACGAGCGTTGACGGCCCGCGATGATCGTTCGCTGCTCCCGATTGCAGTGAAGCATGCCGCGGCCGATGACGAGGCCCTGGCGGTCGCCGCGATTGAAGCGTTGGGGCGGTTTGGGGACGCGTCGGTGACGCCCCTGCTGATCGGAGTCGTTTCCGAAAAGGCTGGGTCGCGACGTGCCGCCGCGGTGGCCGCCCTGCGCGAACTCCGGGGCCACGGGGTGGACGAAGCCCTGTTGAACGCGCGGCTTCCGGAGGACGACACGGCCGCGGTGGCGTTGGTGGGCGTGATCGCAGACCGTGGGATTACGGATGCGGTATCGTCGATGTTGCAGACGGTGGGGATCCGCACGGGCGCCGTCGAGGTCGCGGAATTCAGGGCACTGGCCCGACTGGCTTCTGCGGGGGATTTGCGGGCGGTGGCGTCGACACTCCGGTTCGCAGAAGCCGGTGAAGGGCTGACCGCCGCCACGGAATGCCTGCGGCAGGTTGCCCTGAAACATCCCGATGCCGGTGAAGCCTCCAGGGTTCTCCTCGAACAATATGCCGTCACCCCGGCTCCGCCGGAGCGTGCCGCGCTGCTGCAGGTGCTGGCGAGTCTGGCGGATCCCCGCGGGTTGGCCGCCCTGACCGCCGCGCTGTACGACGGCGAGGGCGGGCTGCCTGGCACAGCCTTGCGGCTCCTGGCGGATTGGCCTGAGGTCAGCGCGTTGCCGACGCTCATGGCGATTGCCAGGGCGGAGGGCGGGCCCAAGGAACGCATCATCGCCCTGCGCGGCGCCTTGCGGCTGCTGGCGGAAGCCAGACCGTCGGGAACCCGGGACCTGCTTCGGGACTATCGTGAGGCGTTGTTTCTGGCCCAACGCGACGAGGAACGCCGTCTCGCTCTCGCCGGGCTGGGAGCCACCGGCCTGCCTGAGGCCACGGATCTTGTGCTGCCTTTCCTGAAGAACTTCGCGCTCCGGGCCGAGGCTGCCCATGCCGTGCTGGCAATCGCGCGCCAAACCACCCCGGATGCGCGCGCAGCGACCCACGCCGCACTGCGTCAGGTTCTGGAAGCGGATGTGCCGGACAACCTGAAAGTCGAGGCCCGGAAGCTGCTGGAACCACCGGACGCCGCACAATGAACGGGGCGCCCGCCAATTACGAAATCTCGACCGACCGAAACCGACTGGACGTCGGCCTGATCCACGGGTTCCTGCGCGAGACCGACTGGGCCCGCGACATTCCGCGGGAGGTCGTCGAACGTTCCATCGAGAACTCGCTCTGCTTCGGGGCCTTTCAGGGCGACGCGCAAGTGGGTTTCGCGCGGGTGGTCACGGACTTCGTCTGTCTGGCCTACGTGGCGGATGTATTCGTGCTGCCGCAGCATCGTGGGCGCGGGGTGGCCCGGCGGTTGATGCAGGCGGTGGTCGATCATCCGGCGCTGCAGTTGGTCCGCCGCCTGCTGTTGGCCACCCAGGACGCCCACGGCCTTTACACGAAGTTCGGGTTCCAGCCGCTGGCCCATCCGGACCACTACCTGACCCTCCACCGGCCAGGCATTTATCAGGAACTCAAGCCCGCCGGCGATTGAGAGCGGCGGACCGGGGCTTTCCATGGCCCATCCCGCGCTGGCGTGGCAAGCCATGGCCTCGCACCCGATCCGGCGTTCCGGGCATGCCCGGCGTCCGAAACTACGGGAGATTCGCTCGGGCGGCGCAGCTCTGGATCGCGCTCTTCTGCCTGCCGGTCAGAATGCCAGCCTGCTTCAGCCCATTGGTCAGGGATGCCACGCAGGATACGAAACCCCCATGCGTGGTTGCCTGGGCCGCGCAGGCATTGACGAGGTCGGACAACTGAATCCCGCCGGTGAACAGGAGGTTCTCCACACCGGTGTCGCAGCCGTCGATGGTCAGGTTCCCGCAGGTACCCTGGTAGCTCCAGGACACGATGTCATGGTCGCCGTACGCACCGAACGTGGCCGCGGTGAATCCCACGAATCCGGCCTCTGAGCCCAGGACGCCGGGAATGTCAACGATCCGGGCAAGGGTCGCAACCGCAGGACGCACGCCGGTGTCACTGACGCGAACCTCCAGCAGCACCCCATCGTAGTCGACCCACACACTCCGGAGATTTCCATCGTCGAAACGCCCGGGAACCCCGGCGGCCGCCAGGCTCACCAGGTCACCATCGGCGTCGATGCCGACGTGGTTCGAATCGGGATCCTGTCCCGGGTTCTGCCAGGTGTCGATTTCCACCGCGATGCTTGGCGTGAGACCCCCGTAGCCCAATCCCCCGCCGAGCCACCCCAGGGCATTCGCCCCCACCCCTTGGATGGTGAACGTCAGCCCGTCACCCCCGGGTTCCCCGTTCGGGTCGGGGAACCCTCCGGACGCACCGATCCGAAACTCAAAGAAGCAGGAGAAGCCCTTCACGCAGACCATCTCCGAGGTGAAGGCACTCCCTCCGTTCCCTCCCAGGTCAACCGCCGGCACCAACCGCAGGACCGGTGCGGGATCAATGCCATTGTCGACAGTCGCACTCGATCCGTTGAGCGCCAGGCCGGCGGGGTCCGAGAAATCCGGAAACGAGACCTGCCCCAATGCAGGAAGACCGACCAGGAACAGAATCGGAAGGGTGGTTCTTGGGATCATCGTCGATGGTTTGCTTCTCATTGTTAACGACTAATAATCGCGATTAGTCGCGCATCGGCACCGCGCTGTCAAGTGATGGGGGCCTCATTGGTGAATCCGCGGCGCCCTTCGGATTCCCGGCCGGCGCCAGGGTTCATCCTCCAAAGGCCGGACGCCCATTGGGGCCGAGGCCGGTCGACGGAACTAGGGGGCCTCGGTGGAACCGCCAAACGCCGGGCCGGGCAGGCGGAAGTCGCCGTCGCGGCGGGTGACCCCTTCGGCATCGAGCTTTTCAATCAACGGCACCATGAGCCGGCGGGTGCAGCCCACCTCCTTGCGCAGGTCGCTGACCGTGGCCTGGCCGGCCTGACGCAGGCAGCGTTTGACGCCGCGCACCGCCCTTGAGTAGGCCCCGGCGGCCAGGACCAGATCCGTCCCCAGCGCCACGGCCTCGCCGTTTTGAATCAGGAACCGCAGGGCCTCGAAGCCCGTGCGGTCCGGGGCCAGTTCCTTGCGCGAAGGGGGATCCAGGGGACGCGCCAGCAGGATGCCCCGAATCCGGCTGCCAGCGGCCTCGAGGTGGGGCGGCAGCGACAGCCGGTGGTTCTTCCGGCCGATGGCGCTCCCGTGCTGCACGAAGCCGGCCCCGAGCAGGGAGTTCACCACCGCTTCGAAAACCCCCTGGGTGACCAGCGCGCTCTTGAGCGCCACGCGCAGCTGCGCGAGCGAAAGGCCCGCCCGTTCCGGATGAGCCTGATGCTCGAAGTCAATGGCCTCAATGGCGCCCTGCCGCACCGCCAGCCACCAGTTGCCATCGAACAACAGGGATCCTTGACCGGCCAGCATGCCGGACTCGATCAATCGGGCGACACAGGTCTCGATCGTGTCGGCGCTGAAGCGCGTCTTTACGAGCAGTCCGGTGCGGCTCGCGGCCCCGCGACGTCGCATCTCGGTGCCGACCCACACCGCCGGATCTTCCAGGGCGGCCGCCCGCAGTGAAAGCAGTTCGCCCTGGGCCTCTTCGCGCCAGGCCCGACGGTCGGCGTCGGGATCGAGCACGACGCCCCCGGCCAGCGTGACCTGTTCGGCGGAATCGCGGATGACCAGGCGGTCGCCGGCGAAGACATAGACCGGTTTGCCAAAGCGGAGCTCGGCCAACGCGCTCTGCCCCGGCTTGAGCGTACCCACCTCGCGGAGCCGAATCCGTGCGGGAGTGCAGGTCGCACCATGATGCACGCGGACCAGGGTGCCGTCCTTCAACGGCCGGGCGGCCGGTTCATCCAGCCCCTTCAACCGGACCGACCGCTCGAGCCGCACGTCCAGGGTGTCATGCGGTCGCCCAAGCTCGGGGGTGGTCACGATCTGTCCGCGGGCCACCCCGCGGGGGTCGACCTCGGACCGGAGGTCGGCATCCGCCAGATTCAAAGCCACGCGCATGCCGGGGACGGCACGGTCCAGCTCGCTGTTGTGACTCTGCAATCCGCGGAGGCGGGAAGTTCGCCCGACCGGCTGCAGCATCACCGTTTGGCCGCGCTCGAGCGCACCGCCCACGAGGGTTCCGGTCACCACCGTCCCGACCCCCTTCAGACTGAAGGCGCGATCCACCGACAGCCGGGGTTTGCCTGAATCCGGCGGGGCCGGCAGGGTGGCAAGCACCCGGCCCAGGGTGACGCGCAACTCGTCGATACCGCGGCCGTCGGTGATGGAGGTGGGCACAATGGGGGCGTCGGCGAACGGGCTGTCCTGCAGTCGGCCCCGGACCTGTGCGGTCAGCGTCGCTTCGGGCACGGTGGCCAGGTCCGCTTTGGTCAATGCCACGATGGCGTGCCGCACGCCAAGGTAGGTCAGGATCTGCAGATGCTCCTCGGTCTGCGGCATCCAGCCGTCATCGGCCGCCACCACCAGCAATGCGAGGTCGATTGACCCCACGCCCGCCACCATGTTCTTCACGAAATCCTCGTGGCCCGGCACGTCGACGATGCCGAGATCATACGTGCCTTCGGAGGCTCCGGGAGCGGGCAGCAGAAGGTGGGCAAAGCCCAGATCGATGGTGATGCCCCGCGTCTTCTCCTCCGGCAGACGGTCGGGATCGGTGCCGGTCAGGGCTTTCACGAGCGCGCTCTTGCCATGATCCACATGGCCGGCCGTCGCGAGGATGTAATGGTGCGTCTGCATGGACGTAATGGCACGGGCCCCCGCGGGGGGCCCCGCCGCAGGAGGCAGCATAGGCGCGACCGACCGGGCAGGAAACGGCAAATCGCCGGATGACCGATGGGTCAATCCGAAGTCGCCGAATCGGGGTTGACGCAAAGTGCTCTAAAGATATCGTTCACTTCTTTTTATTATGGGATACGTCAATGGAACTCCGAACGGACTGCTTCGAAACAGCATGCTGGCAATGGCAGGACTGGTCTCCGGCATGGCCTTGCTGGCCGATGCGCCGCCCTTGTTGAACGTGGTGTCCCTCGGCGCGGGATCGCACGAAGGGAACGGCATCGTGGCGGATGGCACGGGCCAGGTCTATGTGACCGGCCAGCACCAGGCCAACCGCTATGACGCGGGCACGGCCACGGCGTACAGCGACCTGGGCGGGGAATCCTTCGCCACGGCCGGGCGGACGGATTTCTTTCTCATGAAACTCAATGCAGCCCTGGAACCCGTCTGGACCCGCAGTGCCGGTTCCTCGCAGTACGATTTCGGCACCGCGTTGCGGGTGACTTCGGATGGCGATGTGATTGTCAGCGCCGTCTATCAGGCGCCCATGGACCTGGGGGAAACCGCGCTGCCCAACGCGAATCCGGGCCGCGCCGATTCGTTCGTGGCGCGGTACGGTGCGGAGGGTTCCCTGGAGTGGGTGGCCACCATCAACGGCTCCGAGGACGCCATCATCGACGACATCTTCCTCGACAGCACCGGCCAGGTCTATGCCGCGGGACGCATCTCCGATCAGGTGACCTTCGGGGCCCATCAGATCGGGGCCCGGTTTCAGTACCGCAGTTTTCTGGCGAAACTGGACGCCGCCGGGAATTGGCTCTGGGCCCGGGAAGTGATCGGGGCCCGCGACACCGGCAACACTGCGGTGCGGGTGGTGACCGACAACGAGATCCTCGTGGCGGGATGTTTCCGCGCCGGCGACAGCGGCATCTACGCCGCCAGCTACGACGCGGCCGGCACGCAGACCAGGATGAAGCGGATGGTCGGGGGCAGCCAGGACGAGGTTTCCGACATCGAGGTCGATGGCGCCGGCAACATCCTCCTCAGCGGCCGGCTTTCCGGGGCATCCCTCGACTTCGGCGACGCCGTGGTGCTGGAGAATCCCACGGTGTTCTTCGCCGGCTTTCTGGCGCGGTTGGACGCGAATCATGTGGCGACCTGGGCGACCCTGACCGGCAGTCGGGGCTACGAGATCGTGGCAGGGCCCAATGGCGGGACCGTGGTGGCGGGCTACTACGACGGCCAGCAGGTTCATCTGGGCGGAGAAGCCCTGGTCAACGCGGGCGGCGTGGATGCCTTCGTGGGGGGGCTGGACGATGCCGGGGCGGTGCAGTGGCACACGGAATTCAGCTCGAGTGGAAGTGACCTGGCGCGTGCCATTGCGGTTGACGCGGACGGGAGTTTGCTGGTCACCGGCGAGGCGGTGGGGACGGTGGCATTCGGGAAACCGGAGTACGAAGGGGCGGTCTTTGTGGCGCGGCTGGGTGCGATGGAAGTGACACCGAAAGGCCCTCCCCTGAGCATCCGGCTCCTGGACGCAAAGGTCCGCGTGAGCTGGCCCGCGGAAAGCACCGGCTACGCACTGGAGGGAACGACCGATCTGAACGTGCCGTTTGGCCCGCTCACACCCGCACCGGTGCCGGTTGAAGGAAGTGCGAACACCTATGAACTCGAGCCCCCGGACACGGTCGGTTTCCTGCGGTTGAAGGGGCTGCCGTAGCTCTGCAGCAAAGGGCTCAATCGTAACGAGGCACCCAGACCAGGGGAGGGCACGCGGCGAGGCGCCGGCTTGAGCAACCGGGCCGGTCGCGCTCCCCAGTTGCCGCACCTTGGATACAGCTCAGCGGCTGCGCAGGGTGCGGAGGGCGGTCCAGACCCCCACGACGGCGCCGGAGAGGTGGCCTTCCCAGGAAATCGGACCGGCCTGCGGCAGGACTCCGTAGAAGATCCCGCCGAAGGCCACCACCACGAACACGGCAACGAACAAGGATCGCCAGCTTCGCAAGACCACCCCCGCGACGATCAGGAAAGCTGCCACGCCGAAAATGACGGAGCTTGCGCCCACGTGCACCGAATCCGGGCGACCGATCATCCAGGTTCCCAGTCCGCTGCCAAACCAGATCAGGGCGAGGGTGCGACCGGGATGATATCTCGGGTTGGTGAACAGCAGGGTGAGCAGCACGAACAACGGCAGCCCGTTGGCGGCGACATGCGCAAGGCCGGCGTGGATCAGCGGGCTCCAGAGAATCCCCAACAGGCCGGGGGCAGTCCGCGGGACGATGCCGAAGCGCACCAGGCCGAGGTGCAGGGTGAGATCGGCCAGGGTGATGGCGAAAAGGACCGCCACCAGCGAAACGCTGTTGCTCGCCGCCTGCCCGAAATCAGATGAACTGCGCCTGGTCACAATCGAGTGCGACCATCCTGCCCCTTCCCGGCCCCGGGCCGCAAGGCCGTGGGCCCTTGACTACGGGTTCTTCGCCCGTTCGACGCGGCCGTCGAAGTAGAGCGCGTTCTTCCCACTGTATCCTCCGCCGGGGCCGTGGAACCCGGACGCATCACCGATGAGCGGCGTGTTCAACCGCCCGCCGAAGATCGTTTCCACCACGGCCCGGGTCACCGGCGACAAATCCTCCTCCGGCCGGTCGTAAGAGGCGCCGTTCAGAAAGATGTTCCATTCGTAGCTCGTCCCCTCGCGGCTGAAGGTGGTCCGGTCGGCCGGGCACTTGAAGATGTTGGAGGTTTGGAGAAACGGCTTCAGCGCGGTGGTGACCGGGGTGAGTTCGGGGTTCAGGGTGGGCATCTGCGCGCAGACCGGCAGTCTTTGCTCGTTGTCCTGCACGTACAGTTCCACGGCCAGACCGATCTGGTGCAGGTTGTTGAGGCAGGCGGTGGCGAGCGCCTTGCTCTTGGCCTTGCTCAATCCGGGCATGAGCAGGCCGGCGAGGATCCCGATGATCGCAATCACCACCAGGAGTTCAACCAGGGTGAACGCCGTCGGGCGGCGCGGGGTGTTGTTTCCGGGGGGCAGCAAGGAGGTGGGTGTCATGGCAGAAGGAAGCGTGCGGTTCAACGGTTGCGGGCGTGGTCAAGGGTCATCATCAACTCGGCAATCACCGGTGCGGTGGCCGAACGATACTGGACGTCACGACTGAGATACTGCTGGGTTGCCATCTGCATCTGGCGCTGGCCGGCGGCCGAATCCAGATACTGCCCGAGCGCCTCCCGTTCACTGGCGGACATCGTGGTCCGGTAACTCGAAATCCACTGCGCCGTGTCGGCGATGTTCGTCCGGCGCTCCCCCGGGTCCATGTGGTCCACCATGATTCCCATGGCCTCGATGCGGCCCGGGTCGAAGAAGTGCAGGAAGGCGTTCCGGCGGTTTTCGGGATCGTCCAGCGAACCGTAGCGGAGTTCCAGGAAACGCACCGCCGGATGCGGGGCCCGCCGTGCCGCGATCCCCGCCCGGAAATCGGCCAGGGCGGCCGCGCCGGTGTAGTGCCGGAACCGCCATTTGAACCACCCGACCCCGAGGGCGGCCAGCAGGAGCACCGCGGCCAGCGCCATGCCGGTCCGCTTGAGGAGGCGCTGTTTGCGGCTGGGCGGCCGTCCGTCCGGCTTCGCCGTGGGATTCGGAGTGGTCAGTTTGGATTTCATCGCAGGTTCAGGACTTTGCTTTGCGGCCGCCGGCGCCCGTGCGCAACACGCCGGAGCGAAGCAGGTTGATCCACTGGTCCGCCACCGCCTCGAGATCCGGTGTGCTCCCCTCCGCAATCGCCTGCAGCACGACCTGGGCGGTGACCCCGTGGAAAACATGGTTCAGGAACTGCGGGTCGAGGTCTGCGCGCAGAACCTTGATGGTCTGCAGGAATCGGATGGCCCGGGCGGAATGCTCCTGCATCGAGCGCACGATCTGCAGGTACTTCCGTTCGTAATCGGGGTCCACCGCCGCCGCCTGCCGGAACACGATCTTGGTCAGGTCGCGGTTCGACAGCAGGAAGCCCAGCCACTCCACCAACGACTCCCGCAGCCGGCCCGGCAACGCCACCGGATTGCCGTAGCGCCGCGACTTCTCGCGTTCGGCCATCGCCGTGAAGAGTTCGTGAAAATGGTCCAGCACCGCATCGAAGGCCTCCTCCTTCGACTGGAAGTGCAGGTAGAACGTCCCGCGGGCAATGCCGGCCCGGGCGATGATGTCGGAGATCGAGGCAACGCGGTAACCGCGGGCTGCAAACACGGCGATGGCGGCTTCCACGATCTGCCGCCGACGCGTTGCCTTGTCGAGAATCTGACGTTTCACAGGAACTAGACTGACATGTCAGTCCTGTTGAGCCTACGCGTTGTCGGCGGCGCGTCAAGCCATCCTTTCCATGGACCAACCGACGGGGTCAGTCCTGCAGCTATTGGGGGCGCTCCCTCCGCTCAACAGTGAGCGCTGATAATCACCCGGAGTTTTGAAGAAGGCTCCGGTTGAGCCGGACTTCCGCTCGAAGTCCCAACAACGAAAGGAAGTCCTATGTCAACAACCGGAGCTGAGAGGAAATACCACTGCGGAGCGGACCTGCACGGAAACAACGTATTCCTGACGGTCAGTGATGCGAACGGGAAGCGGGTGCTGGAGAAGCGGGTGAAGGCGAATCTGACGGCGGTGAAGGGGGCGCTGGAGCCGCACTGGGATCGGATCGGAACGCTGGCGGGTTGACCCGGCCAACAACCGGTAAAGGTAGAAAGTCCGATAAATCGGCACGGGTGGAATGTTTGTCTCTTGACCGGAACCTCTAATGGGCGACCCCTTTGGGACCGGCACGGAACTCCACCACGGCACCTTGGCCACCGCTGGCCATCACCCGGTGGATACGCAGATCCGTGGCGCCGGGAAGTCCGCGACCTTCCGGCAACCAAACACGCGCGTGGCGCAGTGGCGCCAGGTGCCGCAGGAGGGTTGCGTCGTCCACGGTACCACGATTGTCCAGCGGGCCGGCGCCGGAGGCGGACTTCGCGGGGTCGGGATGATCCCCAATGTTGGCCAGGAACTCGAAGCCCCTGGGTGCAGCGTCCTTCTTCGACGTGTTGATGTTGCAGCCGATGAGGCCGCCGCGCGCCGGGGGTTGGGCGAGATTGCGCCAGACGTCGTCCGCAGTGGTCGCTTGCTCGATCCAGAACTGGTTGTTCAGCGCCAGCACGCTGGCACCGCTGCCGTCACCGCGCAGCTCAAAGCGGCAAGCGGCCCTGGTTTCCACCGGCATCAGGATGCAGGTGGCCAGCGTGAACAGGCCGCGGAAGTCGTCAGCAGCGACGGTGGGTGACGTCGGTGACGTGGCGAAGGAAAACCGGGTGGCATCAATGCTCAAGTTACCGCGATCGGACAGGTGGAGGCCGTTGAGGGAATCGCTGCTCCGCTCATGATAAACGCCGCGCACGACGAGACCCCCGCCACCGCGCACATCGTACTGGCCCGCGGCGGATCCCGTCGCGCCGGTGAAGATGCCCACCTGGTTGGTGGCGCTTTCCGCCTCCGGGCCGCCCAGCACCTCGACCCAGCGCCCCCCATTGCCGCTGCCTTGAAGGGCCCGCAGCAACACGTCCGAGTGATCGAGACCGCTGAGTCGCAGGGCGGCGGCGTTCGTGGCGCCCGTGATTCCGGGGCCGTTGGCATTGAGTTGATCGGCGAAGATGCGCCCCCCCGGTTGGTCACAGTCTTCCACCAGCAAGGCCCGGGCAGTGCCGGCATGGATATGGAAATCGCGCAGCGTTGCCTGGCTCGGTCCTGCAATCCGGAGCACCACCCCGTCGGTCGGGCCCGTCCAGTTGAGGCGGGAGCCGGTTTCCCCGGCGCTGTCACCGACGAGTTGCAGGTCGCAGCCCGCCGGAATGACGAGCGTCTTCGCAATCTGGTAGTTGCCCGTCGGCAGGTGAACGACCGGACGTTGCCCTGCCAGTCTGGCCGCCAGGTTCAGCGTCTTCTGGATGACGTCAGCACCGGCCCCGGCGGGAATCTCAAACACCTGGCGTGCGCGGCGGGCCGGTGTGGGAGGCGGCGGGGGCAGACCGCCGGGAATTGCATCTGCCGGAACGACCTTCTCCGCGAGCCGGCGGAATCGTCCGCGCTCTTCGACGGCGTTGGTCTTCGAGTAGAGGTTGCCCACCAGGGTCTGGTCCGCCCAGGTCATGCGCACGCCGCGGGTCCCAGCGCCGAGGCGAAACTGATTGTCGGCCACCAGATAAGGGCCGGCGTTGTCGAGGAGGACGGCCCAGTCGCCGGTGGAGTCCAGCACACGATTGCCGGTCAGGCTGACCGGTGATCCCCAGGTGTGGCCGGTGGAGAAATCGAAGAAACACTGCGAGCCGACGCTGGTGTTGTTCACCACCGAGAAGGCCATGAGGTTGATGCTGCTCAGATCCGCAACGCGCGAGCGCAGGAACAGCGATTCCCAGACGTGCCAGTTGCCCATGACGTTGTGGACGCCACGCTCGCAATCCTCGAAACGCCCGTACCACACCCAGATGTCCATCGAGTTCCAGTTCACGGTTTGAAGGCCGATGCCGCAACGAAGGAACTGGCAGCGGAGCACGGTGTTTTCGGCCTGGCCCTGCGTTTCCGGTCCGCCGAAAACGAGGCCGTTGCTGGCGTCGCGGAACGTCAGATCGCTGGTCTCGTTGTAAGTCGAGAACGCCGGACCGTAAACCAGGGCCGTTCCGGCACGCCCTGCGCCGTCGAAAGTCAGGCGGGAGATCTTCGAATACCACGCGTCCCACTGGAACATCGTGCCGCCATTCGGGCCGTCCCAACGGAGAATTGTGCGTGTCGGGTCCTCGCCGATGACCGCGACACCCTGACAATCCGTATGGGCCTGGCGAACCGTCTTGAGCGTGCCCGTGAGGCGATAGGTGCCGGCGTGGAGGAACAGCACGCAGGAATCCGTATGCCTGGTCAATTCATCCAAGGCACGCTGGAGGGCTGGCGTGTCATCGGTCTGCCCATCGCCCCGGGCGCCGTAATCGCGCCGCGCATCGCGCCAACTTGGGAAGGGACCGGTGAACTCCTCGTCGGGAGAACACCTGGCAGACAGGGGATATCCCGCAGTCACCGCCGCCGCCGGGTGACACGGCGGGGTCCCCCAAAGCCCAAGACCGAGGACCAGTGAACCCGCGGCAGGCAGGGCGACTCTCGGAAGCGGTTTCATGAGTCTGCCGGACGGAAGCCGGACGCCCGCCGTCTCGTCACGGACAAACGAGAGCAGGATGTCATGCCTCGGTTGTGACGATTCTGTTCAGAGACACGGATTTGCACGGATTTCACGGATTCCAGCAAACAGCAGCGCAGGGATGCCTCGCGGGCACTGTTCACTTCGTGTTCTTCAGCAGGCCGATCATGGCCTTGCCCATGGCTTCACCGATGTCCATGTAGGTCTCGGCGTTGCCGTTGTAATGGCCGTTGGAGGCGCCGCCGTGACTTAGCGGATTGGAATAGACCGTGGCCACATTGCCTTTGAACTCCGGATACTTGCCGGTATCGCCGTCCACCGCCAGCTGGGCCTCAAGGATCTGCCCATCATTGCCTCCGTCGCCCTTCCGGGTTTGGCCCAGGGTGGCCAGGACGAACTTCGCGTTCGGCGCATCGAAGTCCTGGCGGAGTTGCCGGATGAAGCGGACCAGGTTCAATTCGTAGCGGGCGGCATGGGCGGCGTTGTAGCGATCCTTGTCGCCCTGCCAGAAGAAGAAGCCGGCGATGTCATAGCCCTGGGCGCCGGGGACGTACTTGTCCAACTCGGCAAGCACCTTCTTCGCGTAGGAGGTATCGTCGTCGTATTGCTTGCCGGCATACCAGTTGATGGGTTTGCCATTCTTGTCGAGCCAGGGTGGCGGCTCGGTCGCGAGGCCCTTGGCCGGATCCATGACCCAGGAATCCGGTCGATCCTGGTAGCCGGCGAACACCTTCGTGACCTTCTGGCCGCCCTTCTCGGTGACTTCCGCCTCATAGCGCTCGCTGCCCGGCGGCAGCAGATCCCAACCCAGGCTCCGGTTGCCAATGCAGCTCTTCAGGATCAGCACCGGTTCATCCAACGCATCGCCCACAAGGTACGCGATGCCGAACTCCGGGCCGATCGTGCGGCAGGTCTTGACGGTCATCCATTCGTTGTTGAACTGCTGCATGGCACCGCCGCCCCGGCCCTGCATGACGCGAACATAGCGGACGTCCGCGCGCTCGGACCAGTTGCCCTCCGCATCCACGAGGTAGGGGTATTTCCCCTTCTCCTTCACCGCGTTTTCCAGCGAACCCTCCCCGCCTTTGATCTTGCCCATGCCGAGCATGTTGGACTGGCCCAGCAGGATGAAGACCTTCACCTTCTTCGTCAGGTCCGCCGGTTTGCTGTCCGGTCCGGACAACGGCCTTTCGGCGGCCGGGAGGACAAGCTGCGTCATGAGGGCAGCCGTGGCCAATACGGTCGGGATGGGGATTCGTGTGTTCATGCTTCGTAGTCTTCGTTTCGGTCGGTGAATCGCTTGTTTGTTCGGACGGTCATTGCTGCCGACCCGCCGGCGGCTGGACTGCAGACGCCCTGGGCACGGGCATTCTCGCGCCCACCTCGCCGCGCCAGGCGTCCAGCAAGGCCTCAAGTTCTTTCACTTTGGCGGGATTCTCCCGGGCAAGCTCGTGTTGCTCGCCGAGATCGTCCTTCAAGTTGAAGAGTTCCACGGCGCCTTCATACCATTCGATCAACTTCCAATCGCCGTCACGCACGGCACCGCCCGGACTGCCGCCCTGATTGCCATAGTGCGGATAGTGCCAGAAAAGCGGCCCACGGTCCAGCGAACGTCCCTGGAGCAGGGGGACGAGGCTCACGCCGTCCACATGCTGCCGCGGCCGGGGCGGCAGGCCGGCCAATTCGAGCAGCGTCGGGTAGAAATCGGTGCTCGTCACGGGGGTGTCGCAAGTGCTGCCGGCGCGGGTTACTCCGGGCGCATGAATGATCATTGGCTCGCGAATGCCGCCTTCGTAAAGCCAGCCTTTGCCGGCCCGCAACGGGAGGTTGGAAGTGGGGTGGCCTTCCGACGTGGACAGTCCACCGTTGTCCGACATGAAGACGACGACGGTGTGGTCCGCCACCCCAGCACGGTCCAGCGCCGCAAGCACCTTCCCCACCGCCTGGTCCATCGCCTCGACCATGCCGGCATAGACGGCGTGGTTCTGCACCCGACGCACTTTGCGCTCGTGCTCCTGGCCCCAGGCGGGCGCATCCGTCGGAAGGGTCTTTGCCTTGGCCTCGTATTTCTGGCGCAAGTCCTCGCGTGTCATCAACGGCGTGTGAACGGAGTAGAAGCTCAGGTAGGCCAGGAACGGGCGGTCGCCATTCGCTTCGATGAACTTCGCGGTTTCGGTGGCGAGGCGATCGGGCAAATGCTCCCCCGGCGGGCCGTCGGGCAGGCGGGGATTCCCGTAGGGGGAGAAGTATTTGTCCCCGCCGTAAGGCCCACCACGGTCAATGCCACCCAGGTTGAAGTCGAAACCCTGGTCCTCCGGCCAGTAATGGGCAGGGCCGAGATGCCATTTGCCGGCAAAGAACGTGGCGTAGCCGCCGGCCTTGAACGCCTCGGCGAGGGTGACTTCCTCATGGGCCAGCTTCTCGCTGTAGGGCGCGGGCAGCAGCTTCGTGGGCCGCCCCCATTTCTCCGGCTGCGCGGCCCCGATGTAGTCCGTGATGCCGACGCGCGCCGGGTACTTGCCGGTCAGGATGCTGGCGCGCGTCGGCGAACACACGGGGCACGCAGCGTAGGCCTGCCTGAACCGCATCCCTTTGGCAGCAAGAGCATCAATGTTGGGCGTCTCGTAAAACGTGCTGGGATTGTTCGCCCCAATGTCCATGTAACCCAGATCGTCAACGAGAATGAACAGGATGTTGGGCTTGGGCGGCGTGGCACCGCCCTTGCGCGCCGTAAGGGAATCCGTTTGCCACTGGGGCTTCACAGTCTCAGCCACTTCCACAACCGTCAGGCCGCCCTTCTTCCAATCGATTTCGCCAAGGGCGATGCGGGTGGCATCGCTAATGGGGAGTTTCCAATCCCCGGCAAAGACCGGGCTGAGGTCCTCTTGAGCGGCGACGCTGGAGCAGAGAAGCCAGTACCAGCCCTGGCTCAAGGCGCCGGACTCGGTGTCCGGATTGGATTCGGGACAGGTGGCGAGTTCCAGGCTGAGTTTGCGTTCCTCCCAGGACTTGGGCTGAAAGGCGAGTTTCGAGTAATCGAACCTGGGACCGGGGTGCAGGGGAACGGCCTCCTGGCTCCGCGCAACGGAGGCGGACACGACGAGACAGAGCAACGACAAACACACTCGATGTTTCATAAAGATTGGAACGAGTTCATTCCGTCAACGCGATGCGGTAGGTCCGGCCGGCTTGTGTGTCGAAGGCCCAGATTTGACCGTCCCCGCGGGTCACACTCACGGGCTCGTTGCTGTCGGTGGTCACCCTGAGCTGGCCGCACCATTTCAGACGACAGCGTTGGCCGGCTTTGGAGCCGATCACAATGTGATTCAGCTTTCCGTTCTCCCAGGTGTAATCCAGTTCGAAGGCTCCACGGGCCACGACACCGCAAAACCGTCCCTTGGCCCAGTTCTGTGGCAGGGCCGGCAGCAACTCGAGGTAGCCTTCGTGGCTTTGCATCAGCATTTCGGTAATGCCCGCTCCCACCCCGAATGAGCCGTCCACTTGCATGGCATCGGAGCAGTTGCTGAAGAGCGAGTTGAAACACTGGTTGCTGAAGTAACCGTTGAGGATCCTCTCCGCGCGGTCGCCCTCCAGCAACCGCGCCCAGAGGCACACCTTCCAGGCGCGCGACCAGCCCGAGGACGCATCGCCGCGGCTGTTCAAGACGTTCCTCACCGCTCCCATCAACTGCGGAGTCTTCACGGGCGATAGGACATGCCCTGGATAAAGACCATACACGGGCGAAAGATGACGGTGCTGTGGTTCGACGGAACGCCAGTCTTCGTACCACTCCTGAAGCAAACCTTCAGCGCCGACCTTCATCGGCGGCAGTTGTGCCCGCGCCTCAAGGACCTGCCTGCGAAACGTCGGATCCACATCGAGGACCTCGGCGGCCCTTGCCACCTGGTCAAAAAGGTCCATGAGGATTTGCGTGTCGATCGCCGTGCCGTAGTTCATCTGGCTGCCTCGATAGGAGGCGCCGTTCATTTCGTCAAAGAAGGGTTGGTTGCCGGGCGTCCGCGGCGTGTTTTCGGGGCTGGTGGCCGGGCAGGTCACCAGGCAGCCATCCCGCGGGTGCGGCACGAGGAAATGCAGGAAGAATTCGGCCGCGCCTTTCATGACCGGGTAGTTCCTCTGCAGGAACGCCTTGTCGCCGGTGTATTGGTAATGCTCCCAGAGGTGAGTGCAGAGCCAGGCGCCCGCCGTGGTGAACCCACCCCAGTTGCTGCCGTCCATCGGTGTCGTCTGCCGCCAGAGGTCGGTGTTTTGATGGCAGACCCAGCCGTGCTTGGCGCCATAAAGCTCCCGCGCGGTCCGCCGGCCCTGGTCCGGCAGATCCCGGATCAAGTCGAACAGGGGCTGGGCACACTCGCCCAAATTCGAGGAATCCACGCTCCAGTAGTTCATCTGGAGATTGATGTTGAGGGTGTATTTCGAGTCCCACTTCGGATTGGCCTCGTCGTTCCAGATGCCCTGGAGATTGGCCGGCTGCGTGCCGGCCCGGGACGATCCCATCATGAGGTAACGCGAAAACTGGAATGCCAACGCCGCCAGCGCCGGATCAGGCGCCTCCTCGACCTTCTTCAGGCGAACGTCCGTGGGCAGGAACGAATTCCTGCCGACCGGCAAGTCCAGGGTCACGCGATTGAACAAGGCCCGGTGGTCTTTGACGTGGTCCTGCTTGATACGCTCATAGTCCCGCCCTTCCAAGCGATCCAGACAGGCTTGCACCCGGGTCGCGCAATTGCCGCTGACATCCCTGCAAGACTTGAAATTCGTCGCGGCCACCAGGAGCAGCACCACCTCATCCGCCCCCTCAATCCGCAACGACCTGACGTCGGTGCTCACCTTGCCGCCTTTGACGCGGGCCAGCAGGCGCGCCTCATAACGCAGTTTTCCCTCGACGCCCAGGTAGTCCGCGGACTTGCCGGTGAGGATCAGTCCGTTCTCCCGCCACAAATCCATGTGGAAATAGTCCGTGGCATAGTTCGAATGCGCCTGATTCCGCACGCCCCGCAACTGGCAATTGAAACTGACAGCCCTGGGCTGGTCGGCGGCAATCCGCATCACAATGGCCTGGTCGGGCTCCGAAACAAACACCTCGCGCAGATGGCTGACGCCGTTTTGGCGGTAGACGACCCGGCTGATTCCGGTGCGGAGGTCCAGTGACCGGCGAAAGCCGCTGACTCCTTCGTCCGAGGGAAAGTCCAGCACCAGGTTGCCCATGCACTGGTACTTTTGCTGTTCCACCGGATGGCCGAGGAAATGCCGCCCGAACAACAGGTGGCCCTCCACCAAGCGGTCGGCGAACAGCAGTCTCCGCACCTCGTCCAGATGTTGATACGCCCCCTTGGGCACGGAGTCGTACGGTCCACCGGTCCAATAGGTGTCTTCGTTGAACTGAAGCCTGTCCTGCTTCACGCCGCCAAAATACATCGCGCCCAGGCGTCCGTTGCCCACAGGCATGGCCTCCCGCCAGTCCTGGACCCCGGTGTCATACCACAACGTGGCGGCCGGATCGACCGCCTCCGGTTCGGCCTGCAGCAAACCGGCGGACATGCTCACACAAAGGCTGGATAACAAGGATGCTCTCATTTCATATCTCGTTCACAACCGCGCTACGCTCCCGGGAAGCCTGCTGTGGCATCGCTACAGCCTGACGAACTCCGTCTGCATCTCGCCGGTCACGCGGGCGCCTCGCGGCTCGACGAAAAGGTTGATCTCCGTGCGGACGCCGAAGTCCGGCAGATAGAGCGCCGGTTCAATGGAGAAACAGGTCCAGGGGATGACGGGGCGATCGTCGTGCGTTTCCATGTTATCCATGTTGGCACCGACGCCGTGCACCTCCCGGCCGATGGAATGGCCCGTGCGATGCCGGATGTTCGGGCCATAGCCGCAGGATTGGATGTGGCCGCTCACCGCGTCATCCACCTCGAAGCCCCGGAGCGTGCGGCCCGCGGCGATGGCATCCCGCACCAGTTGGATGCCGGCATCGCGCGCGCCCATCGCGACGGCAAACGCCTTCCTCATGGGCTCGGGCACCTGCTCGCCGCAATACGCCATCCAGGTGATGTCGTAGTAGACGGCGTCGGGTTGATCGAGCTTCGCCCACAGGTCCAGCAACACCAGGTCACCGCGGCGGATCGGCGAACTGCCCTTCTGCGGCGGTGAATAGTGCGAGTCGGCGGCGTTGGCATTCGCGCCAACGATGGGCGGCCAGTTTGTGATCAGACCCCGCTCTTGGAATCGCTGCATGACAAACGTCTGCACGGCATATTCGTCCAGGGGCTTCCCGGCGCGGGTAGTCTGCCCGATGAAGTCGAACGCCTCCGCGCGAATCCGGTCCACCCGGCGGCCCGCCTCCAAATGCATTTCCAACTGGGCCGGCGTCCACGTCGCCTCGAAGGCTTGAATCAGTTCGGCCGAACTGACCACTTCCACGCCCAGGCTGCGGATCCATTCCACGGTGCCGGCGTCCACGTGGGCCACATAAGGCACGGCACAGCGGGGTGAATACTGCATGGCGACTCTCTTCGCGTCCTGGAGAAGCTGTCTCAAGCCGGTTTCCTGCTCCTGCCAGCGGGCGTAGAAGATCCTGTTGCCGGGTAGCTGGTCCAGGACGTGGGGTTCGACCCGGTGGATCAGCCCTCGTGGTTCGCCGCGCGCCGGGATGAAATAGTACCAGCGCCGGCTGACGTGGCCGGCCGGATCGAGTCCGAGCACGTGATAGGCGAGTGGATCGCGCTGGTGATGGTCGAAGAACAGCCAGCCGTCGAGGCCGGCCTTCTGCAACTCACCCTGAATCGACTTGAGGTTCATGATTGTGTGCGTTCTCTGCGAGCATTACCGACCGGGTTTCATGGCGGGTCGAATCAGGCACCGGTCATTCCCGGATGATCGGGACATTGCAGAACGTCAGGGCGGCGATGCCATTGGCGCCGTACAGCAGATGGTCCGGGCTCCACGACCTGCTGTCGAGGTAGGTGATGCGCCCGGCTGTCCAGGGAGCAGTCAACCGGAGCGTCAACACCTTTCCGGAGACGGAACCGGAGGCGATCCGGCCCGCTTCTCCATCCAGATGGAACTGGCTGACAAGGTCGTCGGACCACACCACCGGTTGGTCGAATTCCAGGGTGATGGTGTCATGCTGTTCGGTGGCGTAGGCAGCTTTCAGCAGGTTGGACGGGGTGATGCCATCGGAGAAGACCTTGCCGTAGTTGTCCCGTTCGATCAGGGGCTGGATCAGGCGGGCGAATTCGGCCCAGCCCTCGAGGGGATAGTGGCAGCCGCCGGGCGGTTTGATGCCAAGCGTGGACATGATGCTCATGTTCGAATACAGGGTCGGCAGGGTGCGCTGGACTTCGCGCAGCAGGTTGTCGGAGCCGTCCACCCCCATGGCGCAGGCCTTCGGCCAGATCTGGAACAGATAGTAATGCTGGAGGTTCGGGTAGTCCTCCTTCCAGGCTGCCGAGAGTTCGACGAAGTACTGCTGGTAGGTTTCCCAGCCAAACCGGCCGGTGGGTCCGTCGGCGCCCTGGTCATTCTCGCCCTGGTGCCAGAGGATGCCACGGATGCCATGCGTCAGTCTCGCCTGCCGGACGCGCCACAGCAGGCGTCCGTAAATGGTCGAGACATCCTCCGGATCGGCCGGATTCCGCTGGTGCTGGTCAATCCGGGTTCCGCCGACCGCACCGTTGATGATGCAGATTGGGATCTGTTGGCTGGCGACCAGCCGCCGGGCGAGTTCCATGCCCCAGTAACCAAGCTGCAGCCGCTCCTCGTTGTCCTTCCAGACGGCGTTTCCCCACAAGTGCAGACGGGCCCGTCCGGGATCACCCCCGGTGCTGCCGAAGGTGCGAATCCAATCGCTGGTGTCCGCTGGCGCGGTCTCGCCGGTATCTGTCGCCAGGGCGTTGGACTGGCCCTGGATCAGGTAGGCGTCGCCGCAGACCAGGTTGGTTGCGGTGTGGACGATCGTCTCCCGGTCGCCGCTTCTCGTCCCCAGTTCCATCCGGTATTTGATGAGGCCGGGTTGGAGCTTTGCTGAGAAGGCGTACGCGCGGTCGGCCCCGGGTTTCCGTTCGTCGTTGGCGATCCGCGTTTCGTCGGCGTAGACCCTCAGGAACACCGAATCCGCAGGTTCCGCCAGGGTGCCGTTGCAATGGAGCATGCCTTCGTTCCGGTCGTCGCGGGCGTAGAACTGGTTGTCCTCCGGCCTTTCATCCGGGTCGGGGGACCGGCGTACCCAAGGATCCACCGTGGGTTCGTGGACTTTGAGGACAACGGACTGCGTGGTCTGCGCCCCGCCATTGCCGAGGGCAAGCGTGACGCAGAGCTGACCGCTGTTCTGGGCGCGTTGGAGAACCAGTCGGTCCGGTTCGATGCGTTTGATCACGGCCAGGCCGGACACCGTCCAGGTGTAAGTCAGGTCATCTGCGCCTTTGGCCCGCAGTGCGGCGAGGTTCGAGATGACCGGGGTCACGGCGACTGTCCGGCGGCCGTCCCAGTCCGCGAGGGCATTCAGGGAGAAGGCCGGTTCGGGAATGGCTTCCCGGATCTTCAGGGCGATATCCTTGGTCTTGATCCCGTCCGCGTAGATCGCCTTGAACTGGAGCCGGGCGGTCTGGTCGCCGGTCACGCGTCCGGCCTCGACGGTGCAGGCCAGCCGATCCACGGCCACGACCCTTTCCCGTCCGTCGCGATTGAGGATCCAATAGACCTTTAGCGCGCCCCCGGCTTGGGCAGCAACCGTCACCTGCCCCCCTTCCGCCAGCGTCACCTGCTCCTGGGAAACGGCGAACCCGTCGCCCGGTGGAACCACCCAGCCGACGAGTGTCTGCATTGGTTTCTGGTTCTCATATTGCAGGCGAATCCAGTCGGCCGAGCGGGCCACGCGGGAAACCCGAACCTCGTCGAGATCCCCCGTGAAATCGTAGTGGTGGTACCAGCCGCCGAGCCAGAGCCGGGCGGGGCTGCGGACATTCAAAGGGGCGCCCTGTCTCCGGCTCTCGCCATCGAGGACGCCGTTCACATAGATGCGGGCGTCCCCGTTCTCATAGGTATGGACCACCTGGGTCCATTCGGCCATGGGCAGCCGGCTGTGGCCCGCCACGTTGCCGTCGGAGAAATAGCAGTCGGTCCGGACATGGGGCGGGCTGCGAAACTGCAGGACCACCTTGCCCTGGGCCTCCTCATTGCCCCAGGCCAGCAGGGTTGAGTTGGGTTGTTCGGGTCGGAACCAGGCCTCGGTGGAATGGGGACTTCCGCCGTGGGGATAGTTCGTGATGCTGTCCCCGCCGAAGACCCCCTGTCCCCTGTCGAAATGACGGGCCGGGCCGATGATCCCCTCGGTGGGGGTCGTGCGGGCGTTGGTCGATGTCACCGTGCCCGCCGAGTCGTTCAGCGGTTCCGTCATGTGCCAGACACTGAGAAAACCGTTGGACTCGTTGAACACTGCCTCGCCGTTTGACGCACTCGGTGCGCGGGCGTTGCCCCAGTGCAGCGTGATTTCCTGCCGGGCGTTGCCGCGGATGACTGGAACGCGCACCCAGATGCTGGCCTCGCCCCGGGCCGGGTCCCACGCCTCGACCTGATGGGCCAGCGGTTGGCCCTCGGCGGAGAAGCGGATGTCCGCCCCATCCGGCCTGGCCTGGTTGAAGTCGAAGAAATCCCTGTGCAGCCGCACGAGGACCGGGAAGTCGTGTTCGCTGGCGTCTGCCGGCAAGTTCGCCCCTTCCGGGGTGGTGAGGAGATGGAGGGGGCCTGAGTGGGGCCAATCGGGGAACTGCGCGGCGGCCGGCAGGGCCAGCATCAGCGCAAGGAGGAACAGGGCGCCCCGCGCCGGGGAGGGGAGATCCGGTGCGCTTCGGCAGGCGGAGGCCCTTGGGGGGCATGCCCCGCCCATTGCCTGATCCACGGCTGGTCGCTGCATTGCGTTTGCCCGTTCTTTCAACCGGTCGGGCTCCCGGATTGGACCGGCGGACTGCAATCGTTCCGGCGCCGACTGATGAGTTTGATCGCCGGATTTCTGCCAGCTAGAATGCGCCTTGTCCACCGGGCGTTTCCAGGTTTTAGAAAAAGGGCCATGAACATGCTGCGACCATCCGCATTCCGGGGAGCGAGGAATCCACCTCGCCGCCTGCCCACGCTCTTGCTCGGGGTAGCCGCGGGCGGTCTGGGCGCGTTGATCCACGACGCGGCAGCCGCCGCGGTCCCGGCGATCGCGTCCCCCGCGGCCGACACCGCGGCCGGCTGGATCAAGAGCGCCGACAACCCGGTGTTGGGCGGCTCCCTTGGCACCTGCTTCGATGTCTCGGTCATGCGGGAGGGTGATCGCCATCGGATGTGGTTTTCCTGGCGTCCCCGGAAGAGTGTGGCCCTGGTCGAGAGCCGGGACGGGGTCCATTGGAGCGAGCCGCGGATCGTGCTGGGGCCGCGTCCGGAGAGCGGCTGGGAGGACGACATCAACCGTCCGGTCGTCATCAAACGCCACGACGGGTATCACGCCTGGTACACGGGCCAGGCCAGGGACCAATCCTGGATCGGTTATGCCACGAGTCCGGACGGGGTTACGTGGACCCGCGCCTCCCGTCAGCCGGTGTTGTCTCCCGAGCAGCCTTGGGAGAAGGAGGCGGTGATGTGTCCGCACGTGATCTGGGACGAGGCGGAGGGGCTCTATCGCATGTGGTATTCAGGGGGCGAGCAATACGAACCGGACGCCATCGGTTACGCCGTCAGTCCGGACGGAGTGAATTGGGCCAAGCACGCGGGCAATCCCGTCTTCCGATCCGATTCCCGGTTCGCTTGGGAAAGCCACAAGGTCACCGGTTGCCAGGTGGTGCGGCAGGGCGACTGGCACGTCATGTTCTACATCGGTTTCCAGGATCGGGACCACGCCCAGATCGGGATTGCGCGGTCCCGGGACGGGATCACCGGGTGGGAGCGGCATCCGGCCAATCCCATCATCCGGCCCACCGCCGACGGATGGGACCACGACGCGTGTTACAAACCGTTTGCCCTGCTGGACGATGGAACGTGGCGACTGTGGTACAACGGCCGGCACGGTTCGGCGGAACAGATTGGGCAGGCGCTTCACGAAGGGGAGGATTTGGGCTTTGAAGCGGCGCGGACGGATGCACTCGAATTCTCCCGGGCCGAACCGGGCTTCGTCTCCCTGTTCGACGGCAAGACTCTCGAGGGGTGGACGATTCGGTGCCTGCCGAAAGACCGGGTGCTGGCCGCGCGGGCCTGGACCGTTGACCAGGGAACGATCCTGGCCGACACCATGGGCCACACCGGGCACTTCTACATCATGCTGGTTTCGCGGAAGGAGTACGGGGATTTCGTCCTGCGACTCCGGCTGCAGGTCGAACGGGGGATCACGGGGAACAGCGGCATCCAGATTCGCAGCCGCTATGATCCCGAGACCGGCTGGATGGAAGGTCCGCAGATCGACATCAATCCGCCGGGCCCCGAGTTGACCGGCAAACTCTGGAACGAAGGTCCCGGCCCGCATCGTTGGCTTTCCAACGAGACCATCGAAGGACAGAAGTTTCACTATGCCGACGAAGGCGACGGTTGGAACGACCTGGAGATCACGGCCAACGGAATGAGGATCCGCTCGGTGCTCAACGGGGTGACCGTGGTGGATTACGACGGCTCGGGCGTGCTGGACGATGAGCCACACCGGAAACTCAACGTGGGCACCCGGGGCAGGATCGGTCTCCAGATTCACTCGTACCAGGAGCTCAAGCTGCGGTTCAAGGACGTCCGGATCAGGGAGGCGTCTCCGTAAGCCGGCACCGACGGCCGGGGCAACCCGGCTCGGGCAGCTTCTCAAGGTCTTACGGTCCTGATCGTCTTCACCTCGCCGTTGACGCGCACCTGGGCCGGTTGGCCGTCCTTGGAGGCGATCCGGCAGTTGGTGACCTTCCCGTCCTTCCATTCGATGTCCACGGTGAAGCCGCCGCGCGCGCGGAGGCCGGTGACCCTCCCCTCGGGCCAGGCTTTGGGCAGGGCGGGCAGGAGTTCGATCTCGCCGGCGTGGCTCTGCAGGAGCATCTCGCAGACGCCCGCCGTGTAGCCGAAGTTGCCGTCGATCTGGAACGGTGGGTGGGCATCGAACAGGTTCGCATAGAGGCCGCCCCCGCCGCCGTAGTTGACGCGGGTGTCGCCGACGAGCCGCAGCAGGTTGCCGATGAGCTTGTAAGCCCGGTCGCCGTCGTGCAGGCGGGCCCAGAGATTGATCTTCCACGCCGTGCTCCAGCCGGTGCTGACGTCGCCCCGGGCATTCAGCGAGACCCTTGCCGCTTCGGCCAGGTCGGGTGTGGTCCGCACCGTGATTTGCCGTCCGGGATGCACGGCGACCAGATGCGAGAGATGCCGGTGCGTGTCTTTGGGATCGTCGCGGTCCACCATCCATTCCTGAAGCTGCCCCCACCGGCCGATCCTCGGTCCCAGCAGCCGGTCGCGTTTCGCGACCAGGGTGTCCCGGAATTCCCGGTCGATGCCCAGGGCGTCGGCCGCTTCGACGGTGTTGTTGAACACGTCCCAGATGAGTTGCTGGTCGTGCGAGACGCCATCCTCGCGCGGGCCGTGTTCGGGCGAGTAACCGTCCGGCGCGACGAGGGTGCCGTCCGGCAGCGGCTTGAGCCGGTCGAGCCAGAATTCGCAAACCTCCCTCATCATCGGGTAGGCGAGAGTGCGCAGGTACTCCTGGTCGCCGGTGAAGGCGTAGTGGTCCCAGAGGTTCTGCAGGCACCACGCGCTGCCGGACTCGACCCATTGCCACGTCGAGCCACCGAAGACGCCATTCTCCGCCCGCATCGTCCAGCCACGGGTGTTGAAGGCCTCCCGGGTGGCTGCCTTGCGGACTTCACGAATGGAGTTCAGCCAGCGCGCGTACGGCAGGAAGCACTCGCTGAGATTCGCCTGGTCCACCGGCCAGTAGTTCATCTGCACGTTGACGTCGGTGTGGTAGTCACTGCGCCAGGGCGGCTTGATGCTGCGGTTCCACAGGCCCTGCAGGTTGGCCGGCAGACTGTCGCGCGAGGAGGCGATCATGAGGTAACGGCCATACTGGAACACCAGGGCCTCGAGTCCGGGATCCGGCGATTCCTGGGAACGCTTGAGGAGACGCTGGTCGGTGGGGAGATCGTCGGCTCCGTTTCCCAGGTCCAGCGTCACCCGGTCAAAGAGTCCCCGGTAATCCGCCACGTGCCCGGCAAGCAACGTCGGGTACGGGGTTCCGGCGGCGGAGTTCAACTGTTCCGTGATCCGTGTGTGCGGCGGTTCACCCCGCCAGCCCTTCTCGCGATCCTGCAGGAAATCGGTGCCGGCATTGAGGAAGAGGGTCAGGCTGTCGGCGTCTTCAAAGGTGATCCGTCCGTCCGCCGCCTGCACCGAGCCGCCCTCGTTGAGCACCAGCACCTGCGCCTCGTAATCGAGCGCGATCGCGTAATCCGGGCCCTTGCCGTCGTACTTGTAGCCCGCCAGGGAGCCGGTCGAGGTCAGGCGGTTGCCCTCGGCAACGACCGTTCCCCGGTGCGCGTCCATCAGCCGGACCGACCCGGTGTAGGCGCCGGGCTGGTCGGCTGTAAACCGGAAGACCATCACCTCGGCGGGATGACTGGCGAAGGCCTCGCGCCGGTAGGTCACGCCGTTCTTGGTATATGTGACGGTGTGGACTGCCCGACCGATGTCAAGTTCGCGGCGGTAGCGGCTGACCGCGGAACCGGCCGGTTCGCTGAGCTCGACGAACACCTCGCCGAACGCCTGATATGCCCCGGTATCCTGCTCGTCGCCGATCCAAAGGCTGTCCTCGTTAAACTGGATATGTTCCCGCTCGACGCCGCCGAAAACCATCGCGCCGAGGCGCCCGTTGCCGATCGGCAGCGCCTCCTTCTCCCAGTCCCTGGCGGGGGTATCGTAGCGAAGGGTCAACGGTCCCGCCGCCGCCTTCAGCACCGCGCAGCCGAACAGGCCGCCGACGAGAGTGCGCTGTTTCGATTCGAGGCGCACCGTGATGTGCTCCTTCCCGGCGAGCAGTTCCGACGGCAGGGGATACTCGACGTCGAAGAACCGGCCCGGCGCATTGTGCTCCAGCTTCTGGACGGCGAGTTCCTTCCCGTCCACCAGGATCTCGAAGACGCGGCCGACGTCATCGCCCCAGTAGCTGCCCATCAGGACCTGGGGCTGCCCCGGCACCACCTTCATTCGGAACTCGAACCAGCCGCCTTCGGAAGCGTCGCGCCACGTGCGTTGGTTGAAGCGGCCGGTGCGCGTGTTCTCGCCCGTGAGCGCATGGTCGGTTTCCGGTTGCTGCTCACCGAACGTGATCTGGTCCACGACCCGGAGCTCGAACGCTTTGCGCCGGGCCTCCTCCTCGGCCAGTGCCTGCCGGTGCGCCGCCCATTGCGCCGGCGTGAGGACATGCCAATAGACGTTGTAGTAGTTGTAGGGCATCCGGTTGAACGGCCGCAGCGTGACGGTCTCCCGCGGTCGCGTCACTCCCGTGAGCGTGAACGCGCGGTCCTCCCCCTCCACCGGTTCGATGGCCGCCATCACCTGGTCCAGGTTCTCCGCCTCGAGCACCGGCACCGGTTTGCCCGCCTCATTTTGCAGGTCGAGCTGGCTGCGCAGATAGAGTCGTGACTCATGCCCGGGTACCGGCCCGAAATCGCCGGCCAGCAGGGTCGGCCCATGGAAGAACGCCACATACCCGGCATGGCCGCCCAGCAACGGCTCCCAACGCAGCCCCATGGGAATGTCGAACGTGAGGAGGTCGCCCGTCTTCCATGCCGCCTCCAGCCTGGAGGATGAGCCGGGCCTGCCCTCCGCGATTACCTTGCCGTTCAGCCGGAACACCACGTTCCCGGCCGCCCATCCAGGGCAGCGCACGTTCAGGGCAACCGCCGACGCAGGAGCCGCATCGAACCTTAGCGAGACCCTGCCGTTCTTCGGGAAATCGGTGGTCTGCGTGAGCACCAGTCCCTTGTCCTTCCACGTCAGCACCGACGGGATGAAGAGGTTCACGTAGAGGTTCGCGTCGTCGTGGAAGTAGATCGAGTCGTTGTATTTGGTGTGGTTCTCCAGCCCCGTGCCGTAGCAGCACCAGAACGAATCGTGTGGGGTGCTGTACACGTGGAAGCCGCCCGGCCTGAGCGACATGAAATAGGCGTACTGCGCCTTCTCCGGATCCTGGGACGGCAGGATCTGGTTGTAGAGCGCCCGTTCGTAGTAGTCGCCGTAGGCGGTGTGGGTGGGTGACCACGCGATCAGGTGACGGGTGAGCTTGAGCATGTTGTAGACGTTGCACGTCTCGACCGACGCCGGGCTCATGCGCTGGTCGGCCGTGTCCGGCTCGAAGAAGTGCTCGCGGTCGCTGTTGCCACCGGTGGCGTACGTGTGGGAAGCGGTGACGATGTCGAAGAAGGTCTCGGCTATTCTGCGGCCGTAGCCGTCGCCGGTGACCTCGTAGTCGGCGGCCTCGGCGACAATCTTGGGGATCTGGGTGTTGGCGTGTTTGCCCGGCAGGTTGTCACGGCCGGCCGCCAGGTCGTCCAACAGCCAATGGTGCCGGAACCGGCGCGCCAGCGCGAGGTGCGCCGGGTCCTTCGTCAGCCTGTAGAGGTTTTCGAAGCTCTCCCCGATGCCGCCGAATTCCATCGTCAGCATCCGCTGAACCTGCTCCTCGGTCAGTCCCTTCGTCAGGTTGTCCGCCCATCGCGCGAACCCGAGCGCGACCTCCCGGGCCTCCAGGTTGCCGACCAGCACCCAGGCATCAAGCAGGCCGGCGATGATCTTGTGCTGGGTGTACCACGGCGCCCAACAGTGGTTGATGCTTTCAACATCACCGGTCTTGAGCGCCTCCAGGGCCTGGCGTTCCTTCGTTGTCGGCCCCATCGCGCCGATGTATCCGGTGCCGTAGCGGGCCTGGCACACCGCCATCTCTGACACGATGGAGTCCGCTCGCTGCTTGAAGCGCTCGTCGCCGGTCGCCGCGTATTCCAGCGACACGGCGCTCAGGTAGTGACCCAGGGAATGGCCGGCGAGCCCGGTCCGCTCCCAGCCGCCGTAGGGTGAGTCCGCCCGGGGCTGCAGGCCGCAGCCCACGTGCATGTTGAACATCAACCGGTCCGGGTCGAGCGACAGCAGGAAGGCCGCGTTGCGCCGGCTGTTGTCGAGGAACGGGCTGTCCAGCAGCTTCACATCGCGCATGGCAAACGGTTCCGCCGCCTGCGCCCCCATCGCCGCCACCAGGGCGGTCATCAGCATCACGAGTTTCATGGCGTTTCTTTCATCACAGGTTCTCCGGGCCGGGCCGAAGTTCTAGAGTCATGCCAACCAGTGTTCCCTGACCACTGGAAAGGTGGAGCACCACCGGCCCGAGCAGGCCGGAGGTGGTCGGACCCCGGTAGTGGGTGGGAATGGTCCCATAATGATTGGCCAGCGTGTTGCAGACCAGGATCTCGATCCGGTTTTCACCGGGCTTCACAAGCTCCGTGATGTCGAGCGTCCATGGCGGTGCAACCTTGATGCCGGCGGGCCGGCCGTTGATCCGCACCTCCGCCGAGGTCGCCACCGAGCCGAGGTCGAGCGTCACGGCATCGTAGGCCGGTTCGGCAGGAAGGGTGAATGACCTGCGGTACCAGGCGCCGCCGGAGTAGGTCTCCAATACGCCGGTTCGTGACCAATCGCCCGCCGCCAGTTCGCCCGGGCCGCAGTCGAGTCGGAGGTAGTCGTCGAATGCCGCGCCGCCGTAATCGCCACGGTGCTGTTCAATCCGCAACGCCACAACCACCGGCTCGCGGGAGGGCGAAGCAACCTGGATGGTTGCCATGTCGCCCGAGGTGCGGACCCTCTGCTTCTGGCCGTCCACCCATACGTGTGCGGTCCCGCGGACCTTGAGGGTCATGGCCTTCAGTCCTGGAGGCGACACGAAACGATACCAGCCCGCCGGATTCGCCGTCTCTGGGCGGGGGTCGAACGGCAGGACATCCGGATCGCGGTACCAACGCGACGCCAGGTCGCGGTTCCACGGCATGCCGGTCTTCGTCGCGTCACCGGCTGGCAGCACTTCGTCCAGCCGCGGCGGGCCTTGTGGGTGTTTCGCCCAGAGGCTGCCTATGAACGGCGCCACGACGCGCGCCGCCACCCAGTCCGTTGTGTCGCGCGAGGATGCCGCCTCCCATTGGGCATCGGTGCCGGTTCGTGTTTCCAATCCCTCTCCGTCGCGCACCGTCAGTTCGGCAATCAGTCCGGCTTCGCCCCCCTCGTTGCTCGCCTCCACTTCCATGATATTCTCCCCCGCCCTTAGCCGTGGCCGGACGTCGTATTCCTGCACCCGGGCCCACTCCGATCCGCTCCCGATCTCGCGGCCGTTGAGTGCCACGCGGTAGCGGTTGTCACAGGTGATGCGGAGATGGGCGGACTCCCCCTCCTCCGGCAACTCGAAGACACGCCGGAAGTACCGCGTGGCCACGTCCTCGGTCTCGCCGGGCCACCAGATCCAGTTGGCGGCAGCGGAGAAGGCGGGCGTTCCGTCAAGCGGGTCGGCTCCGGCCGCATCGGCGGTGCCGAACACAATCCAGCCGCGACCGATTCCGTCATAGCGGAGCAGCAGCGGGTTGGCCCCCGCCTGCAGTGCCGCGGTGCCCTGGTTCACATCCAGCGGTACGCCGTTCAGCCAGGCCTGGGCCGGTTGCAGTCCGCCGCGGGAGAGCGGAAACCTGCCGGCCTCCGACGCCTGGACAGAGGTCCACAAGTAATAGCGGGAACCTCCTTCCTCCGGCACGCGGTTGCAGGACGGGTGCCCGTGGCGAATGGCACCCAGACCGATCAGATTGTCGGACACCTGCTCCTTGAGGCCGTGGTAGCCCTGGTGCCCGCAATCGTTCTCGATGCCATAACGCCACGAGAACTCGTACGGCTCCCAGCGGTACTGCTTGCCACTGATCTCGACCGGTTGGGCCGGATCGATTTCGCGCAGTGTCGCCAGCGCCGTATCAGCCTCCGTGCCTTCGGCCAACGGACCCAGCTTCCAGAAGCGCGGGCCAAACCCGCAGGTGACCGTGCGCCACTTCGAGTCGTCGTACGCCGGATCCTGCCAGCCAGGATCACCATCGGTCTCGTCCGCATACCTCATCCGCCGCGCTTCCGCTCCAAGGAACCCCGGCGTCGGGGGCCAGTGGAAATCTCCGAAGCGGTTGTCCAACGTGGGCTGCAGCTCGAATTCCCACGGGCCGTCCAGGGGGATTTGAGATTTCAGATTTGAGACTTGAGATTCGACCTGGGCCGGCTCGCCGGGGCTGAAGACGATCAGCTGGATTTCCTTTTCCGTGAGCGGGAGGTTCAGCCGCGTTCCGGCAGCGGTCTGGGAGACGACGGCCAGGGGGCGCGTCGTACCCGTCCAGGGATCCCACAACTCGACCCTGCCGGTCGCGCGGAAGAAACACCCGGCATCCTTCGCCGCATGGTATATCGCGTAAAGGTCGCGGGAACCGATCCGGCGGTGCTGGATGGAACCAGGACCGTCGTAGTCGCGGGGAAAGGCGTTGGTGATCACCCTCAGGAGCTGATCGGCGTCGGACAGCAGGTGGGCGTTGGATTGCCCTTTTCCCCCGGGCCCCTCTCCCCCCGGAGGTGACGAGGATCGGCCTTGGCGGCCAAAGGTCTGTTCGACCAGCGCATCCAGCTCAGGGTCGTCGTCCCCGGCCCGGTCGCTGGCTTCGGGCAAAGCGCCCAATGCGACCACGACTCCCCCCGCTCGCGCGAATTGCGAGGCTTTCTCCATCGTGGACCAACGAACCGCTTTCATCGCCGGCAGCACCAGCGCGCGATAACGCTCCCCCGAAACGAGCAGTTCGGTGCCGACCACCGAGGCGCGGCCAAGCGATTGGAAATCCATGAAATCGAAGTCAATGCCTTTGGCGTAGAGCCGTTCGCCGGCGGTGAAGGCGGTCTGCACGGCCGCGGGACCGTCCATCCCGGCCTGCATTGGGGCGACCGGATAGAGGATTGCGACGTCGCAGCGATGCTGGCCCTGGCTGAGCAGGTAGGCCAGACGCTGCTGGCACTCCATGAAGCCCCGCAGGTGCCTCCAGTAAGGCATGCGGAAGGTGTTGTCCGGCGGCGCCCATTCCCACCATCCGCCGTGCGTTGAATAATACATGCCGTGGATGCCGAGCAGATTGTAGCCCATCACATAGTTGGCGAAGGTCGCGTCCACCACCCCTGCCGACGTCGTGCCCCAACCACTGCCATAGAATCCCTCGAGCCAGACGCGCGGGCGCTGGTACAGATGCGCAATCGACGCGGCGACCTTGGCCTTGATGAGGTCCTTGCCGAGGCCGGGCTGATCGGAGCCGGGGCCCTGATTCCAGCGTTGGGTGCGGAAGTAGTCGCCGAACTCGACGACGTTCCGCCCGCGCCCGCCGTGGTCGCAGCCGAGGATCATGCCGCGCTGTTGGTGCCAGTCGAACACCGGCTTGAAGAAGCCCTCCTCGCTCAGCGCCACCACCACATCGCTGTAGTCGAGCCGGATCTTCGGCGTGCGCGGACCGGTGTCCTTGAACAGAGCCGGCAGCTCGGGCGTGATGTCATAGCCCTTGCGCCTCCGGAACTCCTCCGCGAACTGCGACGACCAAAGGCGGCCGCTCACGCCGAAACCGAGTTCGTCCGAGAAGAAGAAGTTCAGCCCCTTACCCCCTTCCCCCGGGAAATGATCCTCGAACTGGCCGAAGAACTTGTCCGCATACCATTGCCCTGATCTCGGATGCATGGGATTCAACGACCAGGGCACGGTTTCGACGCGCGCGGTCCCATCGTTGTCCAGGCGCAGTTGCTGGCCCAGGACTTCAGGATGCTCGCGCAGGATCTCGTCCACGCACCAGCCCTGGCCGAAGCCGAGCGTGTAGTCGCTGAGACTCACACCGGCGCCCTGCTGCCTGGCCTCCTGCATGAACCAGCCGACCAGATCCCACCAGTCATCGGAAAACAACGGCGGCTCGCTGGGATAGGTCAGCCCGTAACTGCGTCCGCCCCGGTCGGAATGCGCGTAGTTGATCTGGTAGCCCGACACCCCCATGCCGTCCATCTGCTTCAGGATCCAGCCAAGGCGCTCCTTCGTCAGGGGATCGCCGAGCCACCAGAAGAAAGGCACCGTGCCATAGCCCGGCGGTGGCGTCGCAAAGCCGTCGCGCACGTCGAGATCCCCGTCCCGGGACGGAAAACCGACCGCATGCGCCGGCAGCGGTGTTGTGTGGGCCGGATCACTGAACGAGAGGTCCCCCGCGGGGGCGACGGTTCCCCAAACCAGCGGGATCAGAAGAAGGAAACGACGCGTCATGGTCCAATCAAGCGAAGGTTGCCATTCACTCCGCCGCGCTGGTGGATCTGGACCGGAGTCCGCCGATGATCAACCCGTCGGCTATGGGCTGATCGACCGTGAGTTCAACGACCGTCACCGGCGTGTCGCGGTCGGCGCCGGCAACCTGCACGGTGAAAGCACTGTCGCTTTGCGTGAATCTCGCCGGTGCTCCGGTCAGGGTGTGGGCCGAACGCACCCGGCAAGGCAGCGCATCAAACGCCAGCCCCTCGGGCGGCCACTCATACACGTGCAGGAACAGCTTGTCTCCTTTGTGGCAACTGCCGCCCCACGTTCCGTTTCGGTACGGCCCGCCACGCGTGGCGTAAACGGCGGCCCCGTATTGCTCGAGCCATTTGCCCATCGCGCGGGCCACCTCGACTTCGCCGCCGGCAAAGGTGCCGTCCGGACGCGGCCCGAAGTTCAACAGGAGGTTGCCGCCGCCGGTCGTGCAACTCACCAGCATCCGGATGCAATCCTCCGGCCCCTTGAACCCGTCCTCCCCGTGATACGACCAGCCCTGGCCGACATGGATGCAGGATTCCCAATCGTGGGCCAGGTCCATCGCACCAATGCGACCTTCAGGCGTGGAGAAATCGCCTTGGGTCATGTCCCGAATTTCCGCCGAAATGGGTCCGCGATCCTCGGGTGACGCCGGCCCGCAGAAGCGTGCGGCGCGGTCGTTCACGATCATTCCCGGCTGCAGGCGATACATCATTGCGAAGAGTTCGTCGAAACGCCATTTGCCCCAGTCGCGTCCGCCCACGTGGTCGAACCACATCAGGTCCACCGTACCGTAGTGGCTCAGCAATTCTTCGACCTGCCCGCGATACCAGGCGTCATATTTCGAGTTGTCGCCCACCAGATAATCCGGGTGATACCAGTCGCGTGTCGAATAGTAGAGTCCCGCCCGCATGCCATGCCGATGGCACGCCTCGACGAACTGCTCCACAATGTCGCGGCCGTAGGGCGTGGCCATGATGTCGTAGTCCGTCAGCTTCGAGTCGAACTGCGAGAAGCCGTCATGGTGCTTCGAGATCAGTACCATGTATCTCATGCCGGACTCCTTTGCGAGGCGCACCCAGGCATCTGCGTTGTAGTTCGTGGGATTGAACTGCCGGTAGTAGTTGTCATAGACGGGGTCGCTGGTCCGCGGCCCGTGTTGGTTGATGTCCCAGGGCCGGTTGGCCTCACGCCCCCAGCCGATCTCCTTTTGCCCGACGGAACACGGCCCCCAATGGATGAACATCCCGAACTTCGCATCGCGGAACCACTGCATCCTCGCCTCATGCTGTTCCTTGTTTTCGTGGATCTGCGGGACTTGACCGAGGTCGATCATCGGATCCCGACGGTTCTGGGCGAGGGCGGCGGCCGCGGCCGCAGTCAGAAGCGCCAGCCCCAGGTTGGTCTTTGTGACAAGTGTAAACATGGCTATGTCTTCGGTTGGATGACTCGATTCTCCAAAGTGACGCAAATGCAAACAGACGACCCGCTCATGGCTTCCAGCGATAGAGCAGCACCTTCGCCCTGTGGTCTTCCTCCACGAACACGAGATACTCTCCGCTGGCGCGTCGGACCCGCGCAAGCCAGGTCCACAAAGAAATCTCCCCGCAATTCCCACAGCAGGTGTCCTTCAGGCGAAAACTCCCGCAGGCAGGCGCCCATCCCGCTCATGGCGACGTAGAGGTTGCCGGCCGCATCCATGACCATGCCGCGTATGCCCTGGAACTTCGTGGGGGTGACTTCGCCCGGCGTTCCGCTGCCGATGCCCCCGCAATCGCCGAAGGTCCGCATCAGCTTCGGCACCGTGGGATCGGTGCTGTCGTAGAACAAGATCTGCTGGCGCGCACTGGTCTGCGAATCGGCCACCATGAGCTGGCCGTCGTTGGCGAGAGCCAGCGCCATGGGTTCGTGGAGGTCAGGGAACTTCACGGGCCGGCCGTCACAGGTGATGCCCCGCCGTTTGATGTCGTGTTCGTGGAACTTCGGCTCGACGCAATCGAATTCCATCCGCCAGTGGCGGCCGGCACGGTCGGTGGTCGCCAGACTGTTCGGGTAGACGTTGGTGTTGCCGATCACCTCTCCGTCTTTGTAGGCACCGAATCGCCTGCCTCCCTCGTCCCAGTGGCTCCAGGTGTTCACCGTGCCGTCCGGTTGCACCCGCGTGTGAATGAAGAAATTCTGGACCCACTTGTTGCTGGCGCCGGAGAAGGAATTGCCGAGCCAGGAGACGCTGCAGTCCAGGGATGCGGCCTGGACACCCCACGCACCGGTCAACCAGGCGAGGAGGAGGACCGGGGGCCCGCTGATGCGCGAGCCAGTGCGTCGCAGCCGTCGGGTCCTTTTCGCCTCGGATTCGCCCGTCCATGGGGAAAGGGTCCCCGCAGCCCGCGCGGCAAAACCGGGGAGGAGGTACTGCATGGCAGCAGCCTGGCAGAAGACCGCCGTTCCCGCCAGAAAAGCCGCAAACCAGCGACCGGGGATCTTTCAAATCGAGCTGGGTCGGGCCCGGAACCTGCGATAGACTCGGCGTGCCCTTGAAGCCTGGACTCGTCGCATGAGAATGTTGTTCCGCCCCATGGACCGCAGCCGATGTTCAACCCGATCCCGGCGGTCCCACGGCCGTCTCGGGAGCGTGCTCCTGGCCTTGCTCCTTCCGCCGCCCGCGGTGGGCCAGCCGGTCTTGCAGCCGGAGTCGTTCCGGCACTACGTCGAGGAGTTCAACGTCGGGGACGAGGAACTCTATCCTCAACACATCCGCAACGCGGAAGCATGGTCGTTTCTGGCCCCGAACATCCCGCTGTTCGAATGCCCGGACACGGAGCTCGAACGGACCTACTACTTCCGTTGGTGGACCTTCCGCAAGCATCTCAAGCAGACTCCCGACGGCTTCATTGTCACGGAATTCCTCCCGCCGGTTCCTTGGGCGGGGAAATACAACTCGATCAACTGCCCGGCGGCCCATCACCTGTACGAGGGACGCTGGTTGCACGAAACGAAGTTCCTGGATGACTACAGCCTCTTCTGGTTCCGCCACGGAGGAGACCCCAGGCGCTACAGTTTCTGGGCTGCCGACGCGCTTTGGGCACGGCATCGGGTCACGCCCAACCCGTCGCTGCTCACGAACCTGTTGCCGGACCTGGTTGCCAACTTCGAGGCGTGGGAACAGGAGCGGCGTGACCCGAACGGTCTCTTCTGGCAGGTGGACGGACAGGACGGCATGGAAGTCTCCATCGGGGGCAGCGGCTATCGGGCGACCCTCAACAGCTACATGTTCGGCGACGCGGTGGCACTGGCGCGCATCGCGACGCTGGCCGGACAACCCGATCTCGCCGACCGGTTCCGCGCGGAGGCGACCCGTATCAAGCAGCTCGTTGAATCCCGGCTCTGGGATGAATCCGCGCAGTTCTTCAAGGTGGCACCGCGCACGGAGGATCCTTCCACGCCCCTGCATCTGGCCGACGTCCGGGAGCTGCATGGCTTCACCCCCTGGTATTTCCACCTGCCCGAACCGCGCTTTGCGGTCGCCTGGAAACAGTTGGTCGATCCGCGGGGCTTCCGTGCGCCGTTTGGCCCGACCACGGCTGAACAGCGACACCCGGGGTTCGCCATCGCCTACGAGGGCCATGAATGCCAGTGGAACGGACCGAGCTGGCCGTACTCGACCGCGATCACGCTCACCGCACTGGCGAACACGCTGAACGATCTCGCGGACCCACCCCTCACCCGGCAGGACTATTTCGATACTCTCCGCGCCTATGCGTTGAGTCATCGCCTCAAGCGTCCCGATGGCACCACGGTGCCGTGGATTGACGAGAATCTGAACCCGTACACCGGGGATTGGATCGCTCGTACGCTCCTGCGCCAACGCCAGCAGAAGCCCGTCGAGCGCGGCAAGGACTACAACCACTCCACCTTTTGCGACCTCATCATCAGCGGACTCGTCGGCCTGCGTCCCCGGGAAGATGACGTGCTCGAGATTAGTCCCCTCGTGCCTGAGGACCTCTGGGACTACTTCTGCCTCGACCAGGTCCACTATCATGGGCGAACCGTGACCATCCTCTTCGACAAGACCGGCGAACGCTATGGCCGGGGCAGGGGGTTGCAGGTGCGGGTCGATGGCCGGCGGGTTGCGGGCAGTGACTCCCTGCAGCGGCTGACCGCATTGCTTCCCGGAAAGCAGGAGCCATGAACCGTCCTCCCATACAACGTTGGATTTCACCTCGCCGACTGCGACCCAGGGCGGGGCTGAATGGAAACCTCAACGACCCCGCCCGAGGGGGGGAGTTCCGACAGCCCACACCGGGGGGTGATACTCGGGCCGACTCCGATGCGCCCGGCGGGCCGCCGGCCACCGCACGCGAGCCGCGTGCGGTCCCCCGTTTGGATGCAGGGTTCCGGTTCAGGGCGTTGGCTTGGTTGCTTCCGACCCAACTGCTGGCGGTTCAGGCTGCCGAAGTGAACCTGGCCCGGCCGACGGCACAGCAATACACCTGGCACGAGCAAGAGCGGATCATGTTCGTCTGTCTGGATCCGGCGACCTGGCAGGGCCGCGAATATGACAACCATTCCACGCCCCTGTCGGCCATCAACCCGACCCGACTGGACACCGATCAGTGGTGCCGCGCGGCCGGGCTCTGGGGCGCGAGGGAGATCCTGTTTGTGGCCAAGCACACCGGTGGCTTCTGTTGGTGGCGGACCGACACGACGAGCTACGGCATCAAGGACGCCGCGTGGAAGGGCGGCCACGGCGACGTGCTGGCGGAGTTGTCGGCCTCCTGCCGCAAACATGGCCTCACGCTCGGCATCTACGTCTATCCCGGCGATGACACCTGGGGTGCCCCGATGGGCAGCGGGGGCCGTACGAAGGACCCGGCGAAGCAGGAAGCCTATAATCAGGTCTTCCGCCGGCAGTTGACCGAAGTGCTCACGCGCTATGGGAAGATCAGCGAGGTGTGGTTCGACGGCAGTTGTGTGATCGACGTAAGCGACATCCTCGAACAGCACGCGGCCGACGCGGTGGTCTTCCAGGGGCCGGAGGCCACCATCCGTTGGCCCGGCTCCGAGACCGGCAAGCTCCCTTATCCGGCATGGAATTCACTCCTGAGGAAGGACCTCAAGACCGGCACATCCACCGCCGCGCACGGCAATCCTGACGGCGATGCCTGGGCACCGCTTGAAGCCGACACGACACTCTACGATCACCACTGGTTTTGGTCGGCCGCCAACGAGGAAAAGCGCAAGAGTCTGGATGAGCTGATGGACGTCTATTACAAGTCGGCAGGGCGGGGCGGGGTGTTGTTGCTGAACTCGACGCCAAACACCGACGGGCTGATTCCCGCCGGCGACCTGAAGCTCTACGAGGCCTACGGCAGGGAGATTGCCCGTCGCTTCGACCGGCCCGTCGCCGAGGTGACAGACCAGCGAGGTGAGACGGTGGAATTGCCGTTGCCTGAACCGACACTCATCAACCACGCCATCCTCATGGAGGACTACCGCGAGGGTGAGCGCATCCGCGAATATGTGATCGAGGGCCTGGCCGACGGCCAGTGGCGCCCGCTCCAGAAAGGCATTTCCGTCGGGCGCAAGAAGATCGATCTGTTTCAACCCGTGCTGGTCAGCCGCGTGCGGTTGCGGGTGACCCGGGCGGCGGCGGAGCCGATCATCCGGCGCTTGGCGGTGTATTCTGTCGCAGGCGTTCCGACGGGCGCCCTGGCCGGTCTTCATCCCGGCGCCCAGGGCTGGCGAACCTGTGGCACCTGGGCCGTGCGCGACTTCCACGACGGCCGCGCCGCGCTCACTTTGGACCTCAGCCCCTTCATCCTTCAGCCCGGGCAGTATGAGGTGCGGTTTGAGCCGACCGACGGGAAGCGCGCATTCCGCATCGCCGGGGCCACGCTGCTCTATGAGGGGGAAGAGGCCACCCCCGGACTGCTGACCCGCCTGGAGGCACCCAACAGCTTCAACGTGAATCGCACTGCCCAGGTTACCAAGGAAACCCGCTCCGTCCTGGAGGTGGAACTCACGGCTGAAAATGGCAGCGACTGCGAGGGCGTGGTGAAGATTCGTCCACAACCGGCCGAGTAAGAACCGGATTGTGCGGCAAGGCGCTTTCGCCGGGACACCCTCACTCCTCCTTGAGCACGTCCACTGGCAACACGACCAGATCGTCAAACCAAGCGTCGGTATCGTGAGTGCGCACGCCGATGCTGCCCTGCCGAACCGGTGCGATCTCGTCGCGAAGATCGATAAGGGGGCCGTTGTCGTCATGCAACGGATCGAACCACACCTGTATCCTGTCGCCGGTCACAGCAATCCGCAGCAAATGCCACGTGTCGAGCGCTACTCCGTTTTCCCGCCCCGTCAGATCCACCGTTGCCAGGGGGCGCCACGCGTCGTTCATCCGGCCCAGATACAGGGTGTTCGTACTGAAGCCGGCGTAGTAACCCTGCATTTGATCGGGACCGGGGCCGGGTTCATTCACCCGGAACACCAGTCCCGCATTACCCGTCGGCTGCTTCAACATGACGGTGCTTTCCAGCAGATAATCCGCCCAATCCGTATTGCCGGCGATGACCTTCGTTCGGCTGTTCAGCGCCAGGTAATGACTGCCGGAACCGACGGCGGACTCGGCATAACGGGTCCAACCTGTCGGAGTCTCGGATGCCGGAGCGGGGAGGGATTGGAAATCCTCGAAGAGAAGGGCACGTCGCTCGCCCGTCGTATAGTGGCGAATCGCCTCGGCTTCCGCCCAGGAGACCGGTGTGCCATCCGGCCACAACAATCCGCACCAAGGAATGGCCGGTTCGGGCGCACCATCGGGAGTGCCCCAATACCACCGGCAATGCGAGTTCCCCACCATGAGCTCCCAGCAAAGGTAGACGCCCGGAACGGTTCGGCCTGCCGCCTGCCGCGAGCGCAGCCAATGAATCACTTCGATCGGTGATCCATTGCTCCTTGCCTTCCCGCCGTACCAGCGTGCCCCGGCCTCGGTGAACACCGTGCCCTTCTTCGGGTTCAGGTCGGCCTGCTGAGTCCAGCGCCCGGCGAAGTCGTCCCCGTAGTTGTGCGCGTTGACAATATCCGTACGGGGATGATCGTCCCAGCAGGCAATGACCGGCTGGGCGGGATCAACCTCCTTTGCCCATGCGTAAGCCAGCTCCCTCAACTTGACAGTGAAGGGGTCCTTGAGATTTGGCTCGTTGTACGTTTCCCACCAGAGCACGCGAGGATCCTCTCGATGTGCCCGGATCACATCCTGAAGGTAAGTCTTGAACTTCGGCAGATTCTCGTCCTGTCGTTCCACGTCCTGCAGGGCCGCCCAACGCCCGTTGTGTCGACCGTCCACGGGAGCTTCGGTTTGGAGGGTGATGTTCGTGTGATTCCAACAATCGTCAAAGAACGTGAAGCCGGGCCGGACGCCGTGACGGTCGCAGATTTGCAGGAAGGTCTCGATCCGCGCGAGAAGCGCCATGGGTTCGGCGTCGTAGACGAGATTGTGCAGATAGACCCGGAGGGTGGTCAGGCCCAGGTGCCTCTCCGCCGCTGCCAACTCACGTTCGATGATGTCGGGCTTGAATTCGTGCCACATCTGGATCTGGTTGGCGGCATAGGCTGGCGTGTAATTTGCGCCGACCCATTTGGAAGTGTCATACGGCAATTGGGCAGAGTGCGGCTCGCGCGGTAACCACACGACCATGGGGCCCGGGCCGCGGTGATCCCACGCGTAATCGGGAATCCAACGCAAGCGTGCCGGCACAACCTCCACCGACCTTCCGCCGTTGATCTGGCGCCCGGTGGCCGTAAGCACGGTGACGCCGCCCAACAGTCCGGGATCCTCCGTCGCCCTCAGCTTTGCCTCATCTTTAAACGGCACCTCCTGGATTGGCCCGGCCACTGCCGACCCGAAGGTCAGCAGGACCAGCAACGCGGTGCACGCGGCAGCGCCGGAAAGACTCACTTCATGGTCGATTCGGTGCATCGATTGACGTTGGTTGGTACCGTGATTCGTGTCCCAGGGACAGCAGCTATCTTCCTCGGGCAGCCATGATATGTCCATTCCGCCGGTCCGGTCAACGGAGCGAACGCCAGCGAGATCGCCTGACGTCTGGAGGGTTTCCTGGCTCGAAGCGAGCGGCGGTCAGGATGGGGCTCATAAGGAACAAGAGCGCCTGTCGACCTGCCCAAGGGGCGTTCCGGCTGCACCATTCCAGCGTTCCCGGATCATTGCAGCACCATCCGCCCCAAGCGATAGCGCCGCTGGCCATCGTCATCATCGAGCGGCAGAGCGATGGATGGAGTGCCGTCGCGTTCGCCGACCGACACGAACACATCATAGGTGCCCGGCGCAGTTGCCGGGGCGATTAGACCAGCCGTCAAGCGGCTGCAATGCGAGGTAACCGGAGCCTGTCCCTTCGGGCCAGGTTGCAGATCGCGCAGGTTGAAGCTCGAATCGGCGAGCACCGCCACGATGCCGCCCTTGGCATCCTTGAGCGTCAGGGCCATGAATCCGCCAGGATAACAGGGCGCCACGCCGGCGTTCGCCCACCCGCTTTCGACCTCGAAGGGCTGACCGATGTTGACGCGACTGGGCCAGGAGATCCGGCGCAGTTGCAGTCGGTAGCCGAGGCGGAGGTTGATCGTGTCCACCGTTTCGCGGGTCTCCGCCAGCATCTCATGCGGCCACCAGTGAAGGGTCAGATAGCTCGCGTGGTATTCCTCGACCGCCCGGATCAACAACGAGCCATCCCCCCAGGCCCCTCGCTGCTTGGACGAGCCATAGTGCTCATGCTCGACGATTACCGGAAGCTTGGGCCAGAAGAGTCCGGCCATTTCGGCGTGATACCACGAGTTCGGCGGTGGCTGCACGCAGATGCTGTCGTCGCGGAGCGTGATGCCATTCGCGAGCGCGTAATCGGTCAACGGCTGATGCGCACCCTTGGACTGCGGCCCGGTCACGTCATCAATGATCGCCAATTGCGTGTGTTTGAAGTGCTTCCGGTGAAGATCGATGTGCTGCCGAATGATCTCGTTGGCGCGGTCCTGGGGAATCTGGCTGCTGCCGCCGGTGTGTCCCTCGCCCCACATGCCGTAGGTGCCGATGTCGAGGAAGGCCACCTGGGGTCGGCCGTCGTAACGCTCAGCCACCGCCCGCAGGAAGTTCTCCAGCTTCGCCAGAAAGACCGGGTCGGCAAAGTCCGGGTCCCAGAACTTGCCGTCGGGCGTCGGTCCCTTGCCCCAGTCGTAGAACACGCCTTGCGCCCCGGCGTTCTTCACCCATTCGGGCGTGGCGAACCGGGTCCAGTTCTCGGAACAGGTCAGGCGAAAGGCCACCCGCTTCCCCCTGGCGATCCAGCGTTGCGCGGGCGTGTCGAGGATCGGCCAGTTGAACACGCCCTCCTCCGGCTCGACGAAAGCCCATGGGATGCGCAGATACACCACCGCAAGGCCGGGCCATTCGTCCACGGTGTCGGCCGGTTCCAGTCTGGAACCATAGTTTCCCGGGATGTTGGAATAGAACATCAGCGTCCAACCCATGCCCGGGTTGACCAGCGCGGCGCCATTGTCCCGGGGTTCCACGACAACCGGGTCGGCCGCAGGTGGCGTGGTCGCATCCTGGGCGAACACGGAACAAGCCGCGGCGGCGGTCAGGGCCAGGAGGAACGCAGTTCGCATGGTCTGGGGATGAGTCATTGGGAACGATTCTGGATCGGAAGGTTGGAGGCGCACGAGGCGAAAATCACGACGAGCGTCGGGGTCGGGGTCAGTCCTGCAGCTATTGGCGGCGCTCCCTCTGCCAAGAGTGAGGACTGATGAGACGAACCCTGGCGGCCATCGAGCAACTGTTCTCCCGGAACATGCGGGGAATGCGGCGCATGGGCAGTGCCGCCATCGACCTGGCCTGGGTGGCCTGCGGGCGATTCGATGCCTTCTTCGAGTACCAACTGGCGCCGTGGGACTATTGCGCCGGCAGGCTGCTCATCGAGGAGGCGGGCGGACGCTGTTCGGATCGCACGGGCCGGCCATTGGAGATTCAGTCCGGGAACATCCTCGCTACCAACCCGCACCTGTTCGAGGTGTTGTTGGACGCGGTGGGATGGCCGGCAACCTCAGCCACGTGTGCCTGATCAATTCCTTCAGGGATCCCTGGGAAGAACCGATCTCGACCAACTGAGACCGCTTGGCGGCGGAGTATTCCTGTGCTCCGACCACAGGATCGGGTTCACCGTGAGTCGGGCTGCTGTTACAGAAGTGCTCGCAGCCGGGCGGTCGTTTGCCCGCGGTCCAGCCGGCCGAGCCGCCGTGAGCGGCCAGTACTTCGGCATGAATCGCCTTGACCGCCTCGGGGATGGCATGTGCCAGGGGCTTTCTCATGACAGCCGCCGGAACAGTTCCGTGTTCCTCTCGATCAATCGCCTGGCAGTGGTGGCGGCCTGCTTCGATGTGATCACCGCCACGGGCGAGACAACGCCCTCTTCGGTCGGAAGAGGCTGAGTCGTATCGATTCAACGGAACCACGAAATACACGAAAAGAAAGGCGAGTGGGGCTTTGGGCTGGTGCCGAAGCAACACGGTACAACGACAAGCCGCCCCGAGGGGTGGCTGGAAATGGACGAAGATGGCGCAGGAGGTCAGACAACAGACCTACGGCTGCGGCGGACGCCGAGCAGGCCGACGAGGCCGAGACCGAGCAGGGCGGCGGTGGTCCCGGCATCAGGCACCGGTCGGAACACAATCGTCTGAGAGGTGTTCTTGGCCAAGCCGATGCTGGAGCCGGAAGCATCGTAGACCTGTATATCTTCGGTTCCCACGCCCCCGCCGTAGGCGGTTGGGGTAATCGTGATCTGCCAGTCGCCCGACAGGTCACCGATCACGCCACCATCGGTGTAACCGATCAGCCATGCCCATTTCCCAAGGAAATTCTCGGTTGTCCCAGGACCTCCGGCAAGTTCCTTCAATTCGCCGGCGTCGTCAGTGACCTGCACGGTTTGGTCCCCGATCGAGTCCACTGCGATGTTCCAGGTCATGTTTCTCGTAGTGCCTGTTCCCGTTCTGAACACGGTGTTGAAAGCGAGGTTGCCACTCCCATCCACGTAGAAGAAGATCTGCTCTTCGTTGCTCACCTGGCCCGGCCCGACCGACAAGTGAGCCGCGGACGAATAGTAGTTGTAGTTGGCCGCAGCGGAGGCCACGCCGGTGTAGGGGGTGAACGTCCCAAGGGAGACACCTCCCTGAAGCACCTCAATCATTACGCCATGAACCGTGGTTGCCAAGGGCAGCGACGAGAACAGGAGGATGGAAATCGACTTGCTTAAGCTTCTCATTTGGCAGCGTCTGTCAGCAGCTCTTGTACCAAATCGTCGAATGGCCCGCAGCAGGATCTCAATGCGGCGTTGTAACAAATTCACCTGCAATGACAAATGAGCTGCCGCTGACAGCGGTACTTCTCCTCCCCCAGACTGCTGCCACTGGGATCGTGAAAGCGAGTGTCAACTATTTCGACACATTGGAGAGCCCTGAAGGTTGGGATTGCGCTCTGCACGCAGAACTCGCCTGACTTCCGGCCCCACTCCGGCACTGTAAGGATTCTCGACGATTCCGACGCGCGGGTGCACGGGGGTTCGTGGGGTAGGCTCAAGGTCTGCCAGTGGTCTTTGCTTCGCCTCTGTTTCGCGCCACCCCACCCGGAGTGAGGCGGAACAAGAGCAAACCAACCACAGCCGATCCCAAAAGGGGGCGGGCGACGTACTGCATGCAAACTTGGCGCTGATGCCGCTTCCCCATCGGGTGCAAGAGGCCCTGGATTCCGTGGTTCCCGCGACTCCAGGGAGACGGCTGAGCTGCGCACCTCCTGCTTTGCGCTGCCCGCGTTTTCTGGATTGCTCCAAGCGAGGGGAGTGAACAATCTCCGGCTAAACCGACTGTTCGAGCAAAACCGTGCCCAGCCAGAAACCAGCCAGACGCGGCAACCTGCCGTTCGCGACCCGCTGGACCGGGAGCGCCGTTTCATTCCCCTGCGGCTCGACGACACAACCGCCGCAAGACAAAGCAACCAAACTACCCTTCCATCCCCACTCCGTGATACTGTGAAGCCATGAACGAGATCATCTTTGAAGTCCGTGAAGACGAGACCGAAGGCGGCTTCGTCGCACGCGCCCTCGGACATTCCATCGCCACCCAGGCGGATACGTGGGAGGACCTGCGGACGAACGTCCGGGATGCGGTTCGCTGCCACTTCGAGGAGGGCCAGGCGCCCCGCGTGATTCGACTTCACCGGGTGTTCGACGAAGTGCTGGCCCTGGGATGAAACTCCCCCGCGATCTGGCCGCTGCCGACCTGGAAAGGGCCCTGCACCGGGCCTTCGGCTACCAGTTCACCCGCCAGAGCGGTTCCCATCGCCGGCTCACCACGCAGAAGGGCGGCGAGCATCACCTGACCATTCCCGCGCATGATCCGCTCAAGCCGGGAACGCTGCGCGCCATCTTGGCGGAAGTTGCTGCTCACCATCGCCTCACCGTGGAAGACTTGCTTCGGCAACTCGAACTCTGATCCCGCCCGCTTTCCCATGCCCGAATCCTGCGACTTCCCCGACGACGTCTTCCTCAGCCAGAGCGCGAAGGACAAGCAGGCGGTGCGCCCGCTGGCGGAGCGGTTGCGGAAGGACGGGCTGAAGGTGTGGTTCGATGAGTGGGAGATCAAGCCCGGCGACAGCATCCCGGCGAAGATCGAGGAGGGGCTGGAGCACTCGCGCGTGCTGGTGCTCTGCATGTCGGCGAACGCGTTCGGCTCGGACTGGGCGCAATTGGAGGCGGGTACGTTCCGGTTTCGCGACCCGCTGAACAAGGAGCGCCGGTTCATTCCCCTACGACTCGACGACACCCCCATCAAGGGCTCCCTGGCGCAATTCCTTTACATTGACTGTCGCCCGGCGGATCGCGAGCACGAGTATTCGAAGCTACTGGTAGTTTGCCGACCCCCAGCGACAGCGCCGCCAACCGCCTTGCCTTCCGCAGAAAATGCTCTTCGCCACACCGGTGACGCAACTTCGTCACCGTCCAGTGGGACGAGAGACTACTTGCAGCGGGGACGTGACACCGAAGGAGTTCTAGCCCGGACGTCAGATGCGAGCGAGGTGGCCTCCCCTTCAACGAGACCAGGCCAAAAGAGTGATCCAGGAAGTAATGTGACCGCATCGCAGGGCAATCCAAATCGACGGCTCACGAGGTTGGAGATCAACAAAGTGGTGAACCGGTACATTGGAGTGGATGGCGGGTATCTAGGCGACTTCAGCTATCAAAAACACCACGACTTCTACCTTGATCTCGACCTGGACATCGACCCGTACAAGTACGAGGGAACGACGAGGGAGCGCTTCATCAAGATTATCTCCGAGAGTCCTCCGAATGTTCAGGCCAAGATTCTCGAGGGAATCTTGGACAGATTCCCGGCTGGCTCTTCGGAACTGCGGACAGAAGAGCGACGCGACGAAATCGCTGACTGGATCGTTCGGTTACGAGCGTAACCAGACACCGCCCGATCCGAATATGGGCGACCTCTTTCAATACGACGTCTTCCTGAGCCACAGCGCAAAGGACAAGGCGGTGGTGTGGCCGCTGGCGGAGCGGTCGCGGGCGGACGGGCTGGAGGTTTGGTTCGAAGAATGGGAGATCAAGCCCGGCGACAGCATCCCGGCGAGGATCGAGGAAGGGTTGGAACACTCGCGCGTGCTAGTGCTGTGCATGTAGACGAACGCGTTCGGGTCGGACTGGGCGCAATTGGAGTCCGGCATGTTCCGGTCCCGCGACCCGTTGAACCGGGAGCGCCGCTTCATTCCCCTGCGGTTCGACGACGCCCCCATCAAAGGTTGCGAATGCAATTCCGCGGCGCTAGGCTCACCAACCAAATCCGCTCCGGTGGGAAAGATAGAGAATCAACCTGTCGACATCTGCTCGAACTCAACCTCCACAAGACAAAGCTATGGGGCTTCGATTTGACCTTCGTGCCGCTAACTGGGTGGCCTACTTGACTGATTCAAAACGTCCACTGCCGCGCTTGGAGCAACGGTGGGAGGAAGCCGAAGCGCTTCGCATGTTCCTTCGCTCATTTGGCGAGAACTTTCTTACATCGCTGGAGTATAGCCGCGTGTTTCGCCGCCAAGCCCATCAGGCTCTGAAGGCGCTGGAAGAGTTGCGACACGATTGGCGTCACCCTGAGGAATCTCGCCGGCTTGCAGAGGCGTTATCAGAACTTCGGCAAATCCTCTCTGAGCGACCTTGGACGGCGCTGATCGTCCCGGGAGGCAAAGACCGGCGACTTGACCACGTGCTCTGCTCCAAGAGCTTCCTGCAGGGGCTTGTCGGAATCAGACCCACGGACCCTGGACTCATCTTGCAGTTAGACTCTCCGCCCGATAGTAACTTCAGCCTTACCGACATCTTCCCGGCGTTCCGAACTGCGCTCGCAAACTCCAACCAGTGGCCCGGCATCTTAATCTGGAGCAACTCAGGCGACTCTGAGTTCTTCCCCCTCCCGTCACGACAACATGGCGTGCATGATCGCTCGCGATGGTTGTTCTCCCATCTGGCGACGGCTTATGGCGTCGATTTGGAACTCCTCAAGCAGCAATACTGTCATGAATTCCCTGAAGAATCCCGGCGCCAGACTGAGGTTGTTGTCATTCAACTGAGTGACATCCATATTGGCTCGAAGGAAGCAGGTCTTCGAATACCGAGATTGCAGCAACTCGTCCGCAATCTCATTGCGGAGATAGGCGAAAACCGGCGGTATGTCTTTAGAGCGTGTCTGAAAAATGCATGACGCCCGGGTTTACTCATGCCAGCCGTCTCAACTGGATGCGGATCAGGGCAAGCTGAATCCACGCTTCCGCGCTCGAATCGCTCCGTTCAAAGTCCCGCACCAACCGGCGATGTCTCATCAACCAGCCGAAGGTCCGCTCCACCACCCACCGGCGCGGCAACACCTTGAAGCCTCTGATGTCTTGGCAACGTTTCACCACCTCTACTTCCAGTTGCTCCCATCTCTCCTTGACCCACTCCCGGAAAGCGTCCCCGGTGTAGCCGCCGTCGACCCACAGTCGGCGCAATCGCCCATACCAGTTGGCCACCCGCTCCAGAACCAACTTTGCACCATCCCGCTCGGTGCAATTGGCTGGACTGACTACCGTGCCCAGCAACAAGCCGAGGGTATCGACCAGCATGTGTCGCTTCCGGCCTTTGATGCACTTGGCGGCGTCAAAGCCGACTGCGCCTCCGTGCCCGTCGGACTTGACGCTCTGACTGTCCAGGATCGCTGCGCTGGGTTCATCGTGGCGGCCCGAGGTTCGGCGCAAACACACACGCAGGGCGTCGTTGAGCGCCGCCCAAGTGTGATTGAGCGTCCACTGACGGAACACATGGTAGACCGTCTGCCAGGGCGGGAAGCTGGTGGGCAACAGTCGCCAAGGAATCCCACCTTTCAGAACGTAGAGGATGGCATCAAGAATCACCCGTCGGTTTGTGGGAGGCCTGCCACGTCGATGCCGTTTCGGAAGCATAGGTTCGATATAGGCCCATTGGGCGTCAGTCAGGTCGGTATAGTACTTGAGCGTTTTCACCGCCCAACTGGCGGCGTTGCCGCGAATGTGGCCACCCCCTCAACCGTCGCATGTCAAGACACAATCTCACATCATGTCACATTTCTTTGCGATATCACTCTGAGACCCAGTTCCAGAGGCCGAGTCTTCATTTTTCAAACACGCTCTTATTGTGAGCGGGGATTTGATGGACAACCCCGAAGAACGAAACCTCGACTCAGTTCGTGCCTTCATTGATTTCCTGTCGAATCTGGGTGGGGAGGCTCTGCTGACGTGTCTTGGAAATCACGACGTGCGCAACGACGGGTATCTGAGTGAGAATTTGCGCATGGTTATGCGGGTTCCTCAAATGAACACCGCCGTTACGTGGCTGGAGGCGCAACGCATCGGCTTCGTCGTCTTTAATTCGGTGATTGGGGGCAATTTAGCCAGAGGTCTGATCGGTGAGCAGCAATTGCTGGATTTAGGTAGCGAGATCGATCGTAACGTAGAGTGGAGAGACCAACGGATTATGGGCGTTCTTCATCACCACCCCGTGCCAATCGCGTTGCCTGAATGGTATGCCAGACCATTCTACGAGCGGCTATTTGGAAGTAAGTTTGAAAAGACAGACGAGCTTGCTGATGCAGCACAGTTCTCTGCATTTGTTGAATCACGTCGTTTTCGCTGTGTTCTACATGGACATAAGCACATCCCACACATTTCGGCCACGGAAAGGAATGTTCCCGTCTTTGGATGTGGCAGTTCGGTTGGAAAAGTCGGAACAAGAGACGGAAACCCGTACATGTCCGTGAACGTGATTACTCTGGATACGGACAGCGGCGATATGACCACCCGGCTGTTGGCAGAGCGTATCCCCGGTGGTGGTTTACAGGAGGAAGGACGCCACGAGATGGTATCACGGACTTCGGAATGAACGCGCCCAACCGGGCAATCCCTCGCTGTTAAGGGGTCGTTAGGCGGTAAGGGGTCGGCTCTTGATATCGACATATAGGGCTGGACGGGACACCCTCCACCGCATGGCCAAAACGCTCGGAGTCGAGGTTCCGGAGGCGGTGTGCCACATGCTCAATCAGCGAGGCCATCTTCCACGACGACACCGGAGGGTAGCGATTCGTGCACACGCCGGCTGAGGTCTGGGACAAGGCCGGCTGACAAGTCCCTGCCCTCAGTTTGATGGGGGGCGGAACACTACGGGGAGGAACGGTGGAAGAAGACGCTGTCCCGCGCCGAGAGGCTGGTGGCAGAGGAACTGAAATCACGTGTCACGCAGGCGGTCCAGCGTCGCGAGATCAGAATCGAATTTCTCTGGCGTGGGGGCCGGCCAGGCACCATGCCCAGCCAGGAAGTCTTCCGTCTCCATGCGGGAGGCGTGGCCGAGCACCTCCCCCACCTCCGCGCAAGACAGGCGGCCGCTGCGGTAACCCTCGACCGCCAGGCTCTCGAGTGTGGCGCGCGGGAGGTCGTCCCACGCGCCCTGCTTCAGGGCGGCGGCGCGGTCAGGCAGTTGAAGTGTCAGCGTCATGACGATGAAACGTTAAGTCCTGAAGCCTCATTCTGCAACGATGCCGTAGAGTGAAGATCGGCGCCGAGAGAATCGAGGGAGCAACTGAAAGCCCGGGGCGGGAAGGAGGCGGACTTGGCGCACCGGTCGAAAGCCACCAACCGTTTACTGTGGTGGACAGCGAGGCAAAGCAGATAGACGTCGATCAGGGATTTGGAACCCCGGCCAGTTTTCTGATTTTCTCCTCCGGCAGGGCTTCGCGCGTCAACAGGATATCCGCCAGGGCGCCTTGGAAGAACTCTGGGCCGGGGTAGTTGGGGTTGCAGCCGATGCCGACGTTCTTTGGGCCGGGCTGGTAGCTTGCGGGGACGGTGGCGCGGGCGACCGGGTTGCCGTTGACGTACAGCGTCAGGTCGGTGTGCCTCTTCACGACGGCCACGTGGGTCCACTTGCCGTTCTCGACGCGGCCACCGGACAGGCGGCAGCCGCCGGTCGGTTGCTCGATGGCGACCACCAGTTCCATGTCCTGGATCGAGACGCGTAGTGGATCGTTAGAGCCCGCGCACCAGGCGGAGACGATCTGGTGCCAGCGGCGGCCGTCGGCCGCCAGGCCTTCTGGGCAGAGCCAGGCGGCGAAGGTGTAGGTCCGCAACGGGAACTGCGGCGCGTCGTAGATCAGCTTTGAGGTCTTGCCGTTGAAGGCCAGCGCGCCGTTGTCCGCGCCGTCGCGGCCCGCAGCCGGAACCACGTCGTTGCTGGCCAGCAGTCGTCCTTCCTGCGGTTCCGGTGTGCCTGCCAACCCCGCTCGGACCACGACGCCATGCGAACTGGTCGGGACGCCGGCGTCCAGAGTGAACGACAGCGGACCGTTGACCGCTCCGGCGCGCCGGTCGCGAAGTCGCGATTCGACCTGCCAGTAGTATTTCACGCCCGAATCTGCCGGCGCTGGCCAAGTGAACTCCGGCGTGTTCAAGTCCGCCCTGTGCAGCAGCACGTTCTTGAACTCCGCGTCGGTGGCGATGCTCAGATCGTAGAGCGAGCCGGGTTCGGCGGGGTCCCAGGCCAGGAAGACTTCCTCGACCGGTAACCCGGCGTTGGGTTCGGGAGCTTTCAGATGAAACGGCGCCGGCGGCGCGTTGCGCACGGGCAGCCACGAGCGGTAGAAGGTGCCGTAAGCGCCGGCCGAACCGAAATCGCACAGCACCACGCGTTGCCCGTTGGCCGCGGGCGTGGCCACGGCCACGATGGGGCCAAACCGCAAGTCCTTTAGCAGCGGGTCGTCCGCCGACAGCAGCGCCAGGGGCAGGGCAGCCAGATTCAACTCCGGCAGGGCGGCCGGGTCCATGGTGTTGTACTTCTGGTCGAACGTCAGCAGGATTGGCCCGCGCAGCAGCGAGGTGTTGAACTGCACATGCCGGTCGCCGCGCAAGGCCCGCAATCCCAGGTCAAGCTGCAGGACGATCTGGTCGCCCGGATTCCAGGTGCGGTCGAGTTTCAGGTAGGTCCCGGACTTCACGTTGTCGACCGGCGCGCCGTTGACCGTGACGCGGGTCTCCCCGGACCATTCCGGGATTCGCACGTGCAGCGGCAGGGCCGTCGGACGCGGCGGACGCACCTCGATGTGCACGGTTCCGTTTCGCGGATAGTCCGTGGTCTGGAGGAACGTCCAGGTCGAATCGTCCGCCAGTCTGACCTCGGTCTTGCCCGGCCCGTAGTAGTTGAGATACAGGCCCTCCTTGCCACCGAGCATCGCCCACCGGCCGATCAAGCCAAGGGCGTTGGGGCCGTTGACGCTGCAGCAGTTCAGTTCGGGCGTGCCGGGCCGCGCCTGGAACACGATGCTGTGGGCGGAGGCCAGCCGCTTGCCGTTCATGGGCGTGTCGTAGGTGCACCATCGGCCGCTGGGATGTTCGTGCCCCAGGGCCGCGTTCCACGTCGCATGCTCCAGTGCATCGGCGATCCGGCTGTCGCCGGTCAACCGCAGCGCCTCGACACTCAATTCCATCCACGCCACGGTGCAACAGGTCTCGATTGCGCCGGGCTGGAACGGGTTGCCGACGGCTTGTTCGTTCGTGCTGAAGCTGCCGGAGTTGTGCACGTCGGTGCGGTGGATACTCCGCCACCAATGGATCAGCGCCTGCCGATAACTGTCGTCGCCCGTGATGCGGAACAACTCGGCCAGGCCGATCATCGGGTGCAGGCTTTCCCAGCGCGGCTTGGGGGTCTGGTAGAATTCCAGGCCACGCGACGCCATCCGGTGATAGTCGCCCGCGGGCGGCTTCTGCCAGTCCAGCTCGATTTCGCGCATCAGCCGCAGGTAGGCGTCCTTGTGGGTCTGGCGGTAGAGCAGGCCGAGGGCATGGATCACGGCCATGTTCATCTCGTGCGAGCCCGCGTCATGCACCCGCGTGCCGGTATCGAGGAAGGTGGCGCACATCAGGTCCGCGGCGCGGCACGCAGCCTGCAACGCTTCGACATCGCCCGTGTCCTGATGCCACAGGATCATCGCCAACATGCAGTGGTAATGTCCCCACAGATCCCAGCGATCGAGCAGATGGTTATCGGGGAACGGGCCAAGGTAGCCGTCGGCGGCCTGCGTTTGGATCAGTTCGTGCATGACCCGCGCGGTCACGTCGCGCAGTTCCTGATCGTCCGACAGGCGGCTCATCAGCACGCAGGACGTCAGGTACTTGCCGACGAACTCGCCCGCCCACGGGACCGGGTCTTCGTACGGCGGATTCCGATCACGCAGCCGCATCATCTCGAGCATGGCCGGGTTGGCCTCCGGGGCCGGGATCAGCCAGTTGCGAATGATGCCGTCCAAGCGCTCGGCCATCGGTCCTTCCAAGGTCATCCGGAGCTGCGGCACGGCGAGATCGGGTGGTGGTTGGGCGATGCCGGCGGACGGTGCAACCCCCGCGGCGAGAAGGAACATGGCCGGCATTGTCATTCCGAGTGTTCGTGCTGTCGTCATCGGTTATGGGCGATTCATGGTGGACATTGGCTCAATGGGACTGTGCTGCGTCCGCCGCCGCCGGGTCCACCCCGGAAGACATCTGGGCGATCGCTGCGGCAGGCCGACCAAGCAGGCCAGTGGTGAGCAGAAGCATCGGGTTTCGGGACAGCATGGCTCCTTCTTCCACGCCGTGGCAATCCAGTAGCAATGGGGAACGCGGCCGGCCCGGCTGCTCCAACCGCCGGCTGGCCAACCGGGGTGGAGTTTCTCCGGCGAAACACGGTTCCCTTCGACCCGAATCGATGGGCGCTCTGTTGGTGTGAAGAGTGTAGTGAGGACTGGCGGAGAGGGAGGGATTCGAACCCTCGATAGAGCTTTTGACCCTATAACGGTTTAGCAAACCGTCGCCTTCAGCCACTCGGCCACCTCTCCTGAAGACTCTGGAGCGGGTGATGGGAATCGAACCCACGTAGCCAGCTTGGAAGGCTGGAGCTCTACCATTGAGCTACACCCGCACGCGACCGCCCAGCCTATCGCCCACCGCCGGTTTGTCAACAGTCTGTCCAAGCCCGTCCGGTTTCGGGGCGTGGCCGGCCCGAATCTTGCGCTTTTCAAGACCGGGCGGTTCTGGCATTGATACCGGTTTTCACGCCCGGTCTGCTCCGGGCTGCGGAAGCCATGATGATCTCGCAGGAACAACGCAATCAGTGCGCGGAGCGTTTGAACGTCGCCGCGGCCCGGGTGCCGGAATTGACCGCCTTTGTCGGCCTGGACGGTTTTGTTGATGAAATCCTCCATGTGGTGGACAAGCGCCAGAGCGCCACGGAGTTCACCCGGTTGGACCAGATGGCGAGCCTGGCGGACCGCATCGCCGCCGCGGCCGGTCGCAGCACGAACATCGAGCTGGTCCGGCAGATGCAGAAACTCGGCGGCAACGGCCCCATCATGGGCAACGCCCTCGCCGCGTTCGGGCTGAGGGTCACCTACCTCGGCATCCTCGGCTGGCCGGACATCCATCCGGTGTTTCACGAGTTCAAGGCACGGGCCGACGTCCACAGCATTGCCCAGCCCGGCCTGACGGATGCCTACGAGTTCCACGACGGCAAGATTCTCGTCGGCAAGCACGAGTCGCTGAAGGAGATGACCTGGGAGAACATCCAGGCCCGCTGGTCGCGCGACGCCTTCCAGCAGCACTTCAGCACGGCGAGCCTGGTCGGTTTCGTCAACTGGACCATGCTGCCCCACATGAGCCAGATCTGGGAGGCCCTGCAGCAGGAGCTTTGCCCCGGGCTCAACGGCGAACGGCGCAAGCTCTTCGTCGACATGGCCGATCCCGAGAAACGCACGAACCACGACATCCGGCATGCGCTGGAGCTGATCGTCAATTTCGGACAATGGTTCGACGTGATCCTGGGTCTGAACGAGAAGGAGGCGTTCGAGGTCGGCAAGGCGCTGGACCTGGACCTGCCGGAACACACGCCGGACGGGCTGCAAAGCCTCACCCGCGCCATCTACGCGAAAGTGCCGGTGCAGACGTTGGTGGTCCATCCGGTTTCCTATGCGCTGGCCATTTCCGGGGACGAATTGGTCATGACTCCCGGTCCCGTCACCGCCACCCCGCTCATCACCACCGGCGCCGGCGATCATTTCAACTCCGGCTTCTGCCTCGGGAAATTGCTCGGACTCGGCAATCTGGACAGCCTGCTGACCGCGGTGACCACGAGCGGGTTCTACGTGAGGACAGCGAAGAGCCCCAACGTGGGCGAACTCGCCTCGACGCTGGCGGACGCGTCCATCGCCTACTGACTGACCTGACCCAAGGTGGAATACCCCAACCGCCGACTCACTCAGATGGACTCCGATGCCAAACGGGTTCGGCTCCTCAACGGACCGGCGGTACCGAGGCCGGCCCGGACTCGCCCCGCACCGCGGAACGGCCGGTTGTCATCGGCGTTGATCCGTGTTTGTTTGCGGCCGGATTTTCCCGCCTAGGCCCATGCTCTTGGAAATCGTCAAATACGGCCACCCCGCCCTCCGCGAGCGCGGCAAGAAGATCAAGGAATTCAACGGCGACCTGCACCAGCTCGCCCGGGACATGATCGAGACCATGGCCGACGCCCATGGTGTGGGCCTGGCTGCCCAGCAGATCGCGCGGGCACTCCAGCTTTTCGTCATCGACGTCCGCGGCGCCGAGGATCGGCCGTCCACCATGGAAGTCGGCGGCAGGTCCGTGAATCCGGAGGATCACATGCCGATGATCCTGATCAACACCCGGGTCCGACCGACCGGCGATCCTGAAACCGGGCCCGAAGGCTGCCTCAGTTTCCCGGAGCTCTACGGGGACATCACCCGGCCCGCCTCCGTGGAGGTGTCGGCGGTCAATGAGCGGGGGGAACCGGTTCAATTCCATTGCGGCGGGCTGTTGGCCCGGGCCATCCAGCACGAACTCGACCATACCCAGGGCGTGCTGTTCATCGACCGCATGCCGCGGGAGGTGAAGGCCGAGATGCAGCCGGACCTCGACGCTCTGCACGCCCACACCAAGGCCACCTTGAGCCGCCGGGGCTGAGCCGTCGAAATGCCCTGCCATTCGTGTCGATTCGTGGTTCTCTACTAAATCGTTGCGCCCAAGGAGGCGTTGGTCAGCGATGCGCCCCGTGAACTGCCTCGTCACCGCCGGTCCCACCTACGAGCCCATCGATCAGGTGCGTCGCTTGACCAACTTCTCCAGCGGTCAACTCGGTACGCGCCTGGCCGGGTACCTGGCCGAGCAGGGACACCAAGTGACGCTTCTCCGCGGTGAGGCCGCCGTTTGCACCGAACCGCCCGGAGGGGTGGCAATCGAGACCTACACGACCACGGCCGACCTCGGGGCTCGTCTCGAGACGCGTCGAGGCGGAGAGGTTCAGGCGGTCTTCCACGCCGCGGCAGTGGCGGACTTCGCCGCGGGCCGCGTCTTTCGCCGGGATGAAGCGGGAGAGTTGATCGAGGTCCGGGAGGGGAAACTGGCAACGAGAGCCGGCGAGGTCCTGCTTCAACTCGTGCCGACGCCCAAGATCATCCGCCGCCTGCGCGAGTGGTTTCCCAAGGCGCTGCTGGTAGGGTGGAAATACGAGGTGGAGGATGGCCGCGCGGGTCTCCTGGCCAGGGCGGCGGCCCAACTGCGCGAATGCCGGACCGACCTCTGTGTCGTCAACGGCCCGGCGTGGGGCACCGGCTTTGGCTTGGTGGATCGGGAGAAGGTGAGCGATGCCGGCGATGACGAGGACCTCTTTCAGCTTCTCCTGAACGAACTCACCTGAATGGATCTGTGAACAGGTGTTCTCCAATTAGGATTGGCTCTCACCAGATTGGCGGACGGGTCGCTTTGAGAAGGGTGCGCCGATTTGCCTTGGTTTCTTGCGGCCCGTGACTCTCGCTCTTGTGCGCGCGCCAGATACTCGCGCCACCCCCACAAGCCTCACACCCTGATCAGCTGCCACGCGATTCCCCGCCGAGGTCGCCCAAGCCCTCTGCGGCCAGGAGACGTCGTTTCCAGTCCAATCCGCCACTGAACCCCCCGAGTCCGCCCGAGCCGGCGAGCACCCGGTGACAGGGAACCAGCACGGGAATGGGGTTGGCACCACAGGCCTGTCCGACCGCGCGGGCGGCACGGGGCCGGCCGATGGCGATGGCGAGCCGGCCATAGGAACGGGTTTCCCCCGGGGGAATCCGGAGCAGCGCTTCCCAGACGGCGCGTTGGAACGGGGTGGCCCGATCCGGCCAGGCAAGCGGAGGCAGGGTTCCGGGAGGTTTCCCCATGAGGGCCCGGCAAAGCGCCGCGCCGGTTTGCCGAAGCCAGGCGGCCCGGGGAGGCATGCCATCAACGAAGTCCTGCCCCCCTGCTCCCGGGAAGTCCAGTTCCGCCAGTCCCGTCGGGACAAAGCGGGCGGTGAACACCCCCCAGTCCGTGGAGATTCCGACCCGGCAACCCTTCATCGCAATCCTCTCCACCAGTACCAGATGCCGGCGGACACGACGAGAAACGCGGCGCAGAGGAGCAGGAACCGGTTCCGGGCGACACGTTTCTCGTGGCGCAGCGCGGGCAGACCCTGGATGCTGCCGGCGGCCAGGTAGGTGACCAGTTGGGGTTGGCGCGGACTTTGCCGACGAAACCGCTGTTTCCAGCGCCGGATCATGCCGGCGAGATCGAACTTGGCCACGCCCTGGGAGTTCAGCCGTGCGGGGGAAACCGGTTTGCGTGCTTCGCGGCCCGGCCGCGGTTGCCGGAGGTCCTCGAGCGTGGCCCGGTTGTCCGCTTCCTGGGAGGCGGCGGCGGCGGCCCGCGGGCGTGCGGTGGAACGCCATTTGGGTTCGGGTGCCGTCTGCTGCATGGCGGCGTCCAATTCCGCGATCTGCGACTCCACCTCCGCGAGTTGCGCTTTCAGCCGCGATTCGCGCTCCAGCAACGGGTCCTTCCGCTTTTCAAACCACGCCATGAACCGGGGTCAGGCCTCAGGGCCGAAAGAGTTGAATGGCCAGCAGGATCACCCCCGCCAACGCCACGATGGCCACCGGCAGCGAAACCGCCAGGCCCACGCGGCACAACTGGCCGAAGCTCAGGTCGCCCAATCCCGGCGCCATGCCGGCTCTGGTCCCCTTGGCATTCTGCTCAGGTTCCGCCTCCCCGTTGAGCACATCCCACTTGAGCCGTGCGGCACTCCACTCCATCCGGGCATTCTCGATGGCGGTCAACGCCCGGGTCAGTTCGGTGTTGAGTGTCTCGTCCGTCCAGGTTTCCTCCTGAATCGCCTCCACCGCGGCCAGGCACCCGCGGAAGCCCTCAAGCGTGCGGGCCATTTGCTCGGCCTGTCGGCGCGCCTCGAATTCCGCCTTTTCCAGCAGCCCGATACCCCGCGTCAGATGCGACAGCATCTCTTCCCGCCCCGTCTCGCACTCGGCCCGGCGACGCCGGGTCTCCTCCATCTCCGACCGTTCCCGTTCCAACTGATCCTGGATCCGGCGGAGTTCCGCCAGCCGGTTCTGGGTTTCCCCCAGACGTCCCTCGAGTTCCTGCCGGGAACGCTGGCGGACGGCGGGCGGCTGGGCCACGGCGGCGGCAGCCTCCTCAGCCGCCTTGCTCGCCACCAAATCGCGGTCGATGAACTCCGTGTCGTCGTAGGGCGCGGTCATGTCCCGCACTCTAGCATCCGCCCCCCGGCTGTAAAGCACCCCGAGGAACCGGCCTGTGCCGGCCCAGGTCGCCGGTGTCAGACCCCGTCGTCCCGAACCGGCTCGTCCGCTCCGCCCGCAGACGCAATGCCCGGCAATTCCACCACAAACCGGGTGAACTCGCCCGGCCGGGTGGTCATCCGTAGCTCGCCCTGGTGCCCCTCGACAATCGAGAGGCAGGTGGACAACCCAAGGCCCACGGCCTGGTTCTTTCGCTTGGTGGTAAAGAACGGCTCATACATCCGCTCCGCCACCAGGGGAACAATCCCGGTCCCATGATCCTCGACGGTCAACCTCAACCAGGGATCGCCTTCGCGCTCCACGCAACGCGCAATCAGTCCGAGCCGCTTGTCCGGGCCACCGCCGGGATGCCGCTGGTTCAGCGCGTCCAGACTGTTGCCGAGGAGGTTCACCAGCACGGACTCCATCTCCTTGTCGCTGCACCGGACCGACGGCAGGTTCCCTGGAATGTCCAGCAGCAGGGCAATGCGGTGTCGAGCAACCGCCGGCCGGATCCCCGCAACCACCCGCCAGAGGACGTTCTCCGGGCGAAGCACCGCCCCCTTCGCGGTGGGGCCGCGGCGTGCGAAGGTGTAGAGCCGGTCGACAATGCTGGAAATCCGCGCCGACTCCCGGGAGATCTCTCCGGCGAACTCCTGTAGTTCACTATCCGCGGGAGCGCTGTCGCAAATAAGTTGGGCGTAGTTGGCAATCCCGGTGACCGGGTTGTTGATTTCATGGGCCACGCCATCCGCGAGCGTGGCGATGGAGTCCAGTCTGGCCCGCCTCCGCAGCTTCTCCTCCTCCTCTTCCAGATCCGCCCGGGCCCGGCGGGCGGCGGTCAGATTGTAAACCAGTGAGGCCACACCCCCCACCCCGGCCCCGGCAATCCAGGGCGTGTGCTCCCACCGGCAGACAATCCGGTCTCCGTTGCGGGTGACACAGACGCGCTCGTCCTCCAGCGGCGTCCCCAAGTCCACTACCTGGCGGAGGCGGCGCCCCAGCTCCTGGCGCGCCTCCACCGGCAGGATCAGCTCGGGCAATCCCCGTTCCCTCACCTCCGCCTCCTCGAACCCGAACATCCTCGCCGCAGAGGGACTCCAGCCGCACACCTTGAGATCGTCCGACCAGACCACCGTGGCCACCCCGTCACCCGGCGCGAGCACGCTGCGACCTTCCCCCGGCGAATCCGTGGTGGCCCGCCGGTCGGCCGGCTCGCCGCCCCGGTCGATTCGCGCGATCGGCATGCCCTCCCCTTCCGCAGACGTGAGCCTCAGCGATCCGCCGGGTTCGCCTCCGCCAGCGCCCAGTTCCGCCGTCAAGGCTTGGTTCGCCGCTTCCAGCATTTCGTTCCGTTCCAGCAATGTCTCCTGCCTTAGAATTAATGAGGATATCAAAGTCCTATTTACAGCTTCTGTACCGCCCGGGAAGGGCGGTTTCTTGGTGCCCTCGGACGAACGCAACCGGCGGGCGATCGAGGCGGCAAGTTCCCGCAAAGGGACGGTCGGCTCACCCGGAAGGTAGAACCCCGCTGCCACTCCCCCCCCTCCGATCCCCGCGTCCGACGCCTCAAACCGGTCGGCGATGCGCCGCAGTTCCGCCAGGCTCCGGTTCCCGCCCATCCCCATCCGTCGTTCGGGTTTGCCGTTGCCTCGACGGCGGCCCCTGCCCCCCGCGTGCAGGGACACCATGAACCAGAGCAATGAGCCTGCTTCCTCCTTGCCAAGATATACTTCCACGTTGCCACCCACACCGGTCTCCAGGGTCCTCCAGGCCAGCTGAAAAGCGGCCATCGCAATCTGGATCTGAGCCTCCTCAGGGAAGTCGAGTCCAGCCAGCACGTCCCGGATGCTCTGCCAGACCTGAAAGAGATCCCGCTCGACCCCGACGGCGAGCGTGATCACCGGGTGGCGCTTCCCGACGTCACCCGGAACAGGTGTGGGTCGCTGGGGCATAGGCCTTCGCCATAGACATTAATCGGAAGTCAAACAGAAGCGGGATCATTATTCAAGACTTAAATATCCACTTATGCTAAAATACAGGACCCAAGGAGGCGCGAACCCATCGCCCGTGGGTTTCCCAGCCGGGTCGATTCAAGGGAGCCGGGAGGAACGCGGATTCTCCGCAATTTGGGTCGACCTCGCCGGAGGACCTCGCAGAATCCCTGCATGCACTCGCGGACAATCCCCAACCCGCACCGTCGCAATCGTGGGCTCTCCCGCCGGTCTCTGTTCGTGGCCTTGCTGGCCCTGACTGGAGCGGGGTTGACCCGCGCCGCCACCATCGAGCCCTCTTCCCGGCCCAACATCGTGGTCATTCTCGTCGATGACATGGGCTGGTCCGACATCGGATGCTACGGCAGCGAGATCCCAACGCCGAATCTCGATGCGCTGGCCCGCGGGGGACTGCGGTTCACGCAATTCTACAACACCGGTCGCTGCAGCCCGACGCGGGCCTCATTGATGACGGGGTTGTATCCCCATCAGGCGGGCATGGGGCACCTCGACAATCTTGTCCGTCCGAATTCCACCGGGACCACCGGCCGGTTGAGCGACCGTTGCGTCACCCTGGGGGAGGTGTTGCGCGAGGCCGGTTATTTCACCGCCGTGACCGGCAAGTGGCATCTGGGCCACGAACACGGCACGCCCCCCTGGGAACGCGGTTTCATGCGAAACCTCACCTTGCGCGCGGGCGGGGTCTACTGGGCCGAACAACGCGGCAAGGCCAACCAACCGCTGTACCTGAATGGCCGCGAAATGCCGCGCAACGCCCCGGAATTCGGCAACGACTGGTACGGACCCTATCTCTGGACGAAGTGGGGGTTGAAGTTCATCGATGAAGCCCTGGCCGAACGCAAACCCTTCTTCCTCTACCTCGCGCATTGCTCCCCCCACTTCCCGCTCATGGCGCCGCAGGAGGACATCGCCCGCTATCGTGGCAAATACCGGTCCGGCTGGGACGTGCTGCGGGAGGCTCGCTATCGGCGACAGATCGAGATGGGCCTGATCAGGCCCGAGTGGACCTTGAGCGAGCGCCCCCCCGATGTGCCGGCCTGGGACCGACTCAGCGCCGCGGAGCAGGATCGCTACGACCACCTGATGGCGATCTACGCGGCGATGATCGACACCATGGACCGCAGCGTGGGCAGGATGGTGGACGGCCTGCGTGACCGCGGCGTGCTGGACAACACCCTCCTCGTCTTCCTCTCGGACAACGGCGGCAACGCGGAGTCCGGTCCGAAAGGCCGGTCGGAAGGCGACCTGCTCGGCGGCCCCGATTCCAACGTCTTTCTCGGGATGTGTTGGGCCACGCTGAACAACACCCCGTTCCGTCGCTACAAACACTTCACCCACGAGGGTGGCATCTCCGCGCCCTGCATCCTGCACTGGCCGGATGGGATGAACCTCCCGTCGGAGTCCCCCGCATTACGGCCCACCCCGCAGGGCATCGTTACCGACACCCCCGCCCACCTGGTGGATGTGATGGCCACCGCGGTCGACGTGGCGGCGGCGAGCTATCCGACGGAGTTCCGCGGGCACGCGATTCTGCCGATGGAAGGCGTGAGCCTGCGGCCTTTGTTCCACGGGCAGGCGGTGGCCCGACCGAACCCGATCTTCTTCGAGCACGAAGGCAACCGGGCCATTCGGTCAGGCGACTGGAAACTGGTTCAGAAACACCGGGGACCGTGGGAGCTTTACAACCTTGCGGAGGACCGGACGGAGCAAGTGGACCTGGCGGCGAGCCAGCCAAAACGCGCGGCGGCACTCCGCACCCAATGGCGGGCGTGGGCCGACCGGGCGTTCGTCGATCCCTGGCCCGGCCCGGCCCGCACGGACTGGGGCGCCGTGCCAGCCAAGCCGAAGCAGGAGGCGAGGCAAGCCGAAACCGAATCCACGCCGGGCCGGGACCCGGATTGAGCCCGCAGATTTCACACCCGATCCGTGATGAACGCTCAACGGCGCGACTGGGTTGCCGGGACTGATCCATTGCACTTCGTGATCCAGGCGGTGGTGCTCCCCCCGGCTCCGCCTGCCCCTTGACGGAAACCGGCCGTCCCACCTTCCACGGCGAGAAGGGGAAACGCGGTGCGTGTTCGGTGGCACGCTGCGTTGACATCCGGGGTGCGCACGGCGTCATATCGAGCGCGAACATGAAAGTCCCCCGTCACCCATTGCTCCTGCTCACCCTCGGCTGGATGGCGCTGTTTCCGGCCGGTCTCGCGGCCGCCGACACCCCCTCGAATCCCAACTTCATCGCCACACCCGCCGCGTTGAAGGAGCGCATCGCCACGGAACTGCACGTTACCCAGCCCGACTACGTGGTGTTTGTCCCGACCGTAACGGCTGCCGGCGTCAACGACACCGGCAACGAGCACTTCCTCGTATTCGATGGGCCGGACGGTTCGTTGATGGCGGTCTGGACGCAGAGTTCCGCGGAGTCGCAACCGGACCAGCACATTGCCTTCTCCCGCAGCCCGGACGAGGGCCGGACGTGGTCGGCACCCCGCATCATTGCAGGACCGAAGAAGCCGGGGGACGGCCATATGGCGAGCTGGGGTTATCCGCTGGTGAGCCGGTCGGGGCGGATCTACGTGCTCTACTCCCAGCACATCGGAAAGCACGACACGTTCTTTCATCACACGGGGTGGTTGCACGGCATCCACAGTGACGACAACGGGGAGACCTGGTCGGAGCCGCAGAACGTGCCGGTGGCCCGCAGCGAACGTGACAACCCGGACCCCGCGATGCCGCCGAACATGCTCTGCTGGCAAAAGCCGTTGCGGCTGGGCAGGGACGGCCGGTATCTCGCCGGCTTCACGCGCTGGACCAGTTTCGCGGTGACCCAGAACCCCACCCGTTCGTGGATCTCCGCCGATGCCCGGGTGGAGTTCATGCGGTTTGAGAACGTGGACGACAACCCGGAGGTGGAGGATTTGCGCATCGGCTGGTTCGCCTCCAACGACGAGGCGCTGGCCGTCCCGTTTCCCGGTCACCCGGAGGTGAGCGCGTGTCAGGAGCCGTCGATCGTGAAGCTGCCGGATGGACGGCTCTTCTGCGTCATGCGAACGGCCGCGGGCAGTCCGTTCTGGAGCGTGAGCGCCGATCAGGGGGAAACCTGGACCCAACCGCGCCGCCTGTTGCGCCGGGACGGGGGAGCACCGCTGCAACATCCGCTGTCCCCGTGCCCGATGTACGATGCCGGCGGCAACACGGCCGGGAGCGGACGCTACGTGCTGTTCATTCACAACCACGACGGTCACTACCAGGGCTACGGCCCGACGGACACGGGATTCCACCGCCGGCCGGTCCATCTGGTCCGAGGCCATTTTGAGCCTGGCGCGGAGCAACCGGTCTGGTTCGATGAACCGGAGTTCTTCATGGACCATCAGGGCGTGAGCCTGGGCAAACCGGGCACCAGCGGACGCCTGGACCTCGCGCTCTACGCGAGTTTCACGGTGCGTGAGGGTCGGCCCGTGCTCTGGTATCCCGATCGCAAGTTCTTCCTGCTCGGGCGCAAGATCCGGTTCGGGGAGAAGGAGGCGCCTTGACCCGCTCGAGGTGGGTTTGTAGGTTGCGGGCACAAGGTCAGGTTCAGCCCATGTCAGAGACAGAAGTCATCGTTCGCCTGATGCTGGTCACGTTGCTGGGGACGTATCTCGTCCGGAAACACTGGCAGCGGGAGCGGCAACAGTCACTGGCCGACCGTATCGCCCCCGACCCGGCGGACTGGGACGGCACCGCCTTCGACGCCCGGGCCTTGCGGGAGGCCATGGCAGGGTCTCCGGTGGACCTGCTCGAGTCGGCCAGATCGCGAAGCCGCCATGACTTCCGCCACGAGGAGAGGGTCGATGCGGCCAGAAGCCGGATGCTCGGACTGGGCTGGTTCCGTCACCGGCATCCCGAGGAAGCCGACGAAGCGAAGGCCGCCTGACGGGCTTGCGCCGGTCCTCGGCCTGCGTCAGATTGCCGCGGTGAACACGGCAGGCGTCTCAATGGACCACGTCCCGGTTGAGGAGTATCTCGCCGCCGAGGAGCAGAGTGACATCCGCCACGAGTATCTCGGCGGCGTGATTCACGCCATGTCGGGCGCCACGCGCCGGCACAACGGGGTCGCCCTGAATCTCGCCCTCGCGCTCCGCCAGCATTTGCCGGGAGGCCATTGCCGGGTCTACATGAGTGATGTGCGGGTGAATCTCGCCTGGCAGGAGGGCCAGTACTTCTATTACCCGGACCTGGTGGTCACCTGCGAACCGGGGGACAACCACCCGCAGTTAGTGCGACACCCGGTGCTGTTGATCGAGGTGCTGTCCGACAGCACCCGCCGGGTGGACCAGCGCGAAAAGCTGTTCGCTTACCGCACGATTGAATCGTTGCAGGAATACGTGCTGGTGGAACCGGAGCGCCCGGACATCACGATCTTTCGGCGCGCGGCGGATTGGGCGGGCGTGAAGTGCGCGGGCGAGGAAGCGGTGGTTTCCCTGACCAGCGTGGGACTGGAACTGCCGCTGGCCCGCGTCTACGAGGGAGCGTAGGGGGCGGGGCGTCCGCGGGCCTTCGGCGAACGCTGGTTGCCCCCACTCCCCGTAGGGTCCTTGTGGTCAGACCAGGCTCTTGAGGTGTTTGATGGAGCGTTCGGCCTGTTCCACGGTGCCGCATTCGACGGACAGAACGATGTCCTGTTTCGCCTGCTTGCGGACAATGTCGATGACCTTCTTCCAATCGACGACCCCATCGCCACAGGCGCAACCCACCGGCGTGCCGGTGACCTTGCCCCGTTCAGCCTCGCCATGTTCGACGGAAATGTCCTTGGCGTGCAGGTGCACCAGGCGCTTCACCACGCGGCGCAGCCACTTGATCGGGTCCTCGCCGCAGAGGAAGGCGTTTCCGGTGTCGTAGTTGATCCCGACCGCCTTGCTCTTCACGAGCTTGTGGATGCGGTCCAACCCGTCCGGTGTCCGGCTGTACTGCTGGTGGCATTCAAGCCCGATCCGGATGCCGCGCGCCTCCGCGACCTTCGCCGCTTCCATGATCGTGTAGCGCATCAGCACGAAATCCTCGGCCTCGGTGGTCCACGGCTGCTTGGGCCCCTCGTCGGTGTTCACGACGGGCGCCCCGCATTCGGCGGCGAACCGGACGGCCTGTTTGAGGTACTCGACGCCGATCTCCGGCTTGGTGAGGGGAGTATGGGCGGACAGGCCCGACAGCTTCACGCCGGCCTTTTCGCAGGCGCGTTTCAGGCGGAACGGGTCGTCCAGCATGGACACGCTGTGGAAGTACCCCGCCTCGCTGAGCAGTTCGCGGCCCCAATGGACCATGGGCTCGACGTGGGTGTAACCCAGTTTCGCCGCCGTTTGCACGCCCCACTCGAAGTTTTTGTCAGCGTGACGGACGAACTCCAGATTGATACCGAAATAGACGTTGGCCATAGGTATGAGCTTGTTGTTTCCACGACTCTAGGGACTCGGCAGGACGCCGTCAATCTGACGGTCAACGCTCCTTGTGGGGAAGGTCGGATGACCGGGCGATGCGAAGAGCGAATGCGACGCAGGCCGGGCACCCTTCTTCCACTTCTCTGCAGGGCCTCTTTTCGGATTGCTGCGCGGGCGGCTTCGGACCATGCTGGGTCGAACTCACCTGAGCAACACACATCCTGTCCAATGAACTCTCCTCGATGGTTTTCCCTTGGATTCTCCCGTGGTTCCTCTGTGCAGCCGGCCGGACCTCCGCGGCCATACTGGCGGTCCCGGCTGTTGCTTGCGGGCAGTCTCCTCCTGGCCGGCCCCGGCCGGGGGGCAAACATCGCCCCGCTGGGCTCCGCCATTCTCGGAGTCAACGCCGCCATCGACACAACTCCCGGCACCCCGCACGTCAACGCCGGGGTCCTGGCCAACCTCAACGACGGCAACCTGAACACCCGGGCCGACACCTGGTATGCCGACGTCGTGGACGGCTACAGCTATGTCGGGGTGCTTTGGCGAAGCCCGCGTTTCGATGAGATCGACCAGCTCACCTTGCGGCTGGCCACCTTCTCCGACGGCGGGTGGTTTGGGTATTCCTGGGTCAGCCCGGGCCCCGGGGAAACCCTGACCGCCTTCGACGTGGTGGAGCCCACCCTCCAGGTGACGACCGACGGTGGGGCCACCTGGGTCACGGTCGGTCACTCCTCCGATTACCTGACGGTGATGGATGGGCATGGCATTGGCGGCGGGGCCAATCCGAATCCCACCGCCGCCACCGCTGTGTTCACCCTCACCACCCCGGCTTCACAAATCGACGGCATCCGGATCATCGGCGAGAACGGGGGGGCGGCCGGGCTGGATGCAAACGGCTTTCTGGGGGTGTTCGAGCTGATGGTGAACGCGGAACCTGGTCCGGACACCGATGTCGACGGCCTGCCGGATGCCTGGGAAACCCGCTACGGGTTGATCGTGGGGGTAAACGACGCGGGCGGCGATGGCGACGGGGATTTGCTCATCAACCGCGATGAGTTCGCCGAAGGCACCAATCCGGGTGCCCCCGACACGGACGGTGACGGACTCCAGGACGGGGCGGAGATTGCGGACCACGGGAGCGACCCGCTGTTGGCGGACACCGACGCGGACGGCCTGGAGGACGGGCCGGAGGTGAACACCTATGGGACCGATCCCACGGACCCGGACTCGGACAACGACGGTTTGAGCGACGGCGACGAGGTCAACGTGTATGCGTCCAATCCGTTGAGCCGCGACACGGACGCGGACACCTTCGTGGACGGCCTGGAGGTGGCGCAGGGAACGGATCCAAGCAACCCCGCCAGTTACCCGAGCAACGCCTCCCTGACCGCAACGGGAATACTGGGGGTGAACGACGCGGTGGATGCGGATGCCGGCACACCCCGCTTTCATTCCGGGGTGGCGGGTGCCCTGAATGACACGGACTTGAACACCCGGGTCGACAACTGGTTCGGGGATGGCGCCACGGATCTGGGGCAGAAGTTCAGTTACGTCGGAATGCTCTGGCCCGCCCCGCTGCCGACCTATGTGAAGAGCCTCACGTTGACCCTGGCCACCTTCACCGACGGCGGTTGGTTCGGCTTCAGCGGCTCCGGTCCGGGCGTGGGTGGCACCCTGTCGCAGTGGGTGGACCTGCTCGAACCCACGATCCAAGTCTCGACGGACGCCGGCGCCACCTGGACCACGGTGGCCCATACCTCGGACTATCTCGCCGCCCTGGACGGCCACGGCATCGGCGGCGGCAGCAACCCCAATCCCACCAGTGTGACGTCCACCTTTACCCTGGATACACCGGTGGCCGGGGTCACCGGGGTGCGGATCATCGGCGAAAACGGCGGCCTGGCCGGCCCGGACGCCAACGGATTCATCGGCGTGTTCGAACTTGAAGTCACCGCCGGACTCGCCAACGACACCGACAACGATGGAATGGATGATGCCTGGGAAACCGCGCACCACCTGGTGGTGGGCGTCAATGACGCGGAAGACGACGGCGACAAGGACGGATTGTCCAACATCCGCGAGTTCGCCGCAAACACCGATCCCGAAAAGCCCGACACCGATGGCGATGGATTGACGGATGGCAATGAAGTGATCGTCCATGGCACCAGCCCCGTCCTGGCGGACACCGATGGGGACCTGCTGTCCGACGGTGACGAAGTGGAGGAGTACGGAACGGATCCTCTTCTGCGGGACATGGATGGCGATGGCCTGAACGACGGTGAGGAGGTGCTCACGTACGGTTGCGATCCCACCAAGGTGGATACGGACGGCGACGAGTTCCCCGACGGCCTGGAAGTGGCCGCAGGGACCGATCCCACCTCCCGGTCCAGTTCGCCGACGAATGTTGCCCTCCTGGGTACGGGCATCATCGGCACGCGCGTCCAGGTGGACACCGGCGATGTCACCCCCTGGGCCAACTCGGGGGGGGTGGCCAATATCAACGACGCCGACCTCACGACCCGCGTGGACACCTACAACGGCGCCGGCACGGACACCGCGAGCTACGTGGGCATCCTCTGGGAGCAACCGCTCACCCGCAAGGTGGCCCGGCTGGAACTGAGCCTGGCGATCTTCTTCGACGGCGGCTGGTTCGGAGTGAACGGTGTGGGTCCGGGTTCCGGCGGTGCGTTGGCGGCGGCCAATCACCTGATTGCGCCGACCCTCGAGGCAACCTCCGATGGCGGGGCCACCTGGTTTTCCGTGGCGTGCACGACGGATTACCTCGCTGCCCTGGACAGTCATCCCCTGCCGGCCGTGGACTTCGGAGCGCCCACCACCGCCACGGCGGGTTTCGAACTGAATGAACCGCTGGCCGGCATCGACGGCATCCGCTTGATCGGTTCCGAGGGTGGTACAGCCAGCGGGGGGTTCCTCGGAGTGTTCGAACTCAGCGTTCACGCCGAACCCGTGAGCGTGGCTGAGCCGGTGGGCCTGCTGAATGCCGGGATCTCCGGCGGCCAATTCCGGTTCGAGTTCGATTCCCTCGCCGGCAGTGCCCACAGGGTCCAGTTCACGGGAGCGCTCAGCGGGGGAATCTGGCAGACCCTGGAGACCCGGACCGGCGACGGGACACGCCAAACCGTGACCGACACCGCCGGGGAACCCGCGCGGTTCTATCGGGTGACGACGGAATAGACGGCGGACGATTCGGGCCGCACGGCCCGTCACAGACGATTGTCACAGACGATTGTCACGGCGATTTGACAGTCAGCACGACTGATGAGATTCTTCAGCGTTTGCCGGCCGTTGCGACTGTTCGCGAGCGGGCTTGGCATAAGAAAACCGACGAATAACTGTCATCGTTCCTGAAAGATTGAACATCGGACAGATTCGCAGATTCAAAGTGAGCGTATGAACAAGACTCTGAAGATTGGAACCCTGCTGGCCGCCGTCGTCGCCCTGCCGCTGACGTTTCGGGCGGATGATACCAAGTCGAGCTGCCCCGCCTCCGGGGCGGCCTGCGCGATGAGCGCAGCCCAGGCCACCGCCGCGGGCACATGCCCGATGGCTGCGGCCATGACCTGTGCCGACCAGACCGCGTGCAAGGACAAGCAGGCCTGTGCGGACTGCGAGGGCAAGGAAGGTTCCTGCTGCGCTGAGAAGCCCGATTGCGACGGCAAGTGCTCCGAAGGCGGCGAGTGCTGCCAGGACAAGGTCGCGGCGGCGGTGAAGGCGGACGCCGGATTGATCAAGGTGACCTACCAGGTGGACGGCCTCGCGTGCTCGGCGTGCGACACGAAACTCACCAAGGTGCTCGGCAGCCTCGACGGAGTGAAGGCACCCGAGGTGTGTCACGTGGCCAAGACCGCGAAGCTTGCCTACGACCCGAAAAAGGTGAAGGAGGCGAAGCTGGTGGCCGCGATCGAGAAGGCGGGGTATCTGGTGAAGAGCGAGACCATCCAGGTCTCCGTCGAAGGCATGACCTGCGCAGGTTGCTCCTCGAAGGTAAGCACCGCGGTGGCCGCCGTGAAGGGCGTGAAGGAGCAGAAGGTCTGCCATGAAAGCAAGACCGCGGTGGTGACTTTTGACCCGAAAACCGTCAGCCGGGACAAGGTGCTGGCGGCTATCGATCAGACCGGTTTCAAGGTGGTTCGTTAGGGGACGGCAAGTTCCCAGTGTGGATGGTGGCGCCGGAGCCGAAAGGCTCCGGCGTTTCCGTTTTGGCGCCGGGCGTTCGGACGCCGTCCCCTCGCTCCCGCCCCGGCCTCACCGCTTGTCAATCCACTGCACCCGGTAGAGGTCGTGGCGCCGGTCCTTGAGGTTCTGCACGGTGCCACTGTTGCGGGCCATGCGCAGGGTCTCCAACCGAAGATCCGCGAAGGCCACCATTTCGGCATTGGGCGTGGTGTCCGCCGCCACCCCGTCCCGCGCGAAGGGGAAGTCACACGGGGTCAGAATGCAGCTCTGGGCATATTGAATGTCCATGTTGGCCACCCGTGGCAGGTTGCCGCAGTTGCCGGCCATCACCACAAAACACTGGTTTTCCACCGCCCGGGCCTGACAGGAGTAGCGGACCCGGAGATAGCTCTGGCGCTCATCGGTGCAGAAGGGAACGAAGAGAATTTGCGCCCCCTGATCCACCAGGTGCCGGCCCAGTTCCGGAAACTCCGAGTCGTAGCAGATCATCACGCCGATCGGACCGCAGTCGGTTTGGATGACCTCCAGGCGGTCCCCTCCGCGGATGTTCCACCAGTAGGCCTCGTTGGGCGTGGGATGGATCTTCGGCTGGCGGTGGACCGTGCCGTCCCGCAGAAACACGTAGGCCACGTTCTCCACACTTCCGCCCTCCATCAGGGTGGGATGCGAGCCACCGATGATGTTGACGTTGTACCGAATCGCCATCTCCCGCAGTGCGCTCTCAAACTCGGGCGTGTGGCGGGCCAGCGCCTCGATCGACTCCTTCGGTGTCAATTCCTGGTCCTCGATGGAAAGCAGCTGCAGCATGAACAATTCGGGAAACAGTGCGAAGTCTGCCTTGTAATCCGAGACCACATCCACGAAGTACTCGACAATGGTGAGAAACTCGGCGAACGAGGAAACCCGCCGCTGCATGTACTGGATGGCCGCCACCCGGACCGTGTCGGGCAAGCGGTTGCCATACTTCTTCGGCTGCGGTGACGGACCATCGTCCGCCACCTGCGGATTCCGCCAGATGAGGTGAATGGCATTCCCCATCGACTCGTGGTCCGAGGGCAAATAGCCCGGCAAAACTCCGTGCACCTCAAACCCGTTGCGCAACTGGAAGCTGAGTACGGGATCACTGAACTTCTTCGCCAGCACCCCGGCCACATAGTCCTCGATTTCGGTGTAGCCCTGGATGCCGGCCGGGTTGTACACCCGGTCCGTCAGGGCCACGATACCGGCAATGTCCTCATGGGTGGCGTTCCGGATGACAAGCGTCTCCTTGTTGTAGGGAAAAGAAGTCTGGGTCTTGCGCATAAAGGTCGGTTTCGACGGAGACCAACCTATCAGGTTCCCTCGGACCGGTCAAAGCAACCGCGGGCCCGGCGCACTGAACAGCGGGCCGGGCCGACCAGCAACTTCTTGTTGCAGGTGCAACACGAAGTTGCGCGGTGGTTCCCGGCTGTCCCGGGCTTGACGGGGGCGGCTTCCCGCGACTACCACCGCGGCGGGGGCGGTCGTCCGCCGGCCTCCCGGATCTCATCAACCATCGGCGCAAGCGATCATGAGCGAAACCAGTCCCAGTTCCGACGGCCTGATACATGCCATGCTGCTCGACGGCCACGGGGGCGCCCGGCAGCTGTCCTGGGAGAGCCTGCGTGCCTGGAAGCGGGAGGACGGGCTGCTCTGGATGCATTTGGACTACAGCCGGCAAACCGCCCGCGACTGGCTCCTGGGCCCGGCCGGGCTCCCCGAAGTAGTGGCCGAGGCGCTGCTGGCCGAGGAGACCCGGCCCCGCACGGCCCTTCTGGATCGAGGGCTGCTCCTGATTCTGCGCGGTGTCAACCTCAACCCCGGAGCCGATCCGGAGGACATGGTGAGCATCCGCCTTTGGGCGGAGGACGGGCGGATCATCACCACCCGGCGGCGGCGGCTCCTGTCGGTGGGCGACCTCGCCACGGAGTTGATCGCCGGCAACGGGGCACAGGATGCCGGCGACCTCATTGAAGGCCTGGCCGACGGGTTGATCCGGCGGATGAGCGACGTCGTGGACGACGCGGAAGACAAGGTGGCCGACATCGAGGAGCGGGTGATGACGGATGCACTGCCAGGATTGCGCGGGGAGGTCGCGGACCTGCGGCGTCAGGTCATCGCCCTGCGCCGTTATCTCGCGCCGCAGCGCGATGCCCTGTCACGCCTGATGACCGAGAAGGTTCCCTGGGTGGGGGAGATCAACCGGCTTCATCTGCGCGAGACCCTCGAGCGACTGACCCGCTACGTCGAGGACCTCGATGCGGTCCGTGATCGCTGCCTGGTGGCGCACGAGGAGATCCAGAACCGGTCGACCGACCAGTTGAACCGGCGCATGTATCTGTTGTCCGTGGTGGCGGCGCTCTTTCTTCCCCTGGGATTTCTGACGGGGCTGCTGGGAATCAACGTCGGGGGCATTCCGGGTTCCGAAGACCCACACGGTTTCCTGCTCTTCCTGCTCGTCATCGCCGGCGTTGTCGCGTTCCAGCTCTGGCTGTTCCGGAAGATGAAGTGGTTCTGAAAGCCTGTCTGAACCACCCCGTTGGCGGATCATGGCAGACTCGAACCATCGCCCGCCCCGCCGCGAAGCCTCACCCGGAGCCCCTCCCCGGCCGGGGCATCCACGAGGGACAAACGCCCCTCCCCGGCGCTCACACCCACATACGGATCGTTCCCGACAAGCAAGTTGCCATCCAGGTCGAGGTAATCGGTCAAGTCCGCCAGGTGGGCGGCGGCGGTAATCAGGAGGCTGGATTCGATCATGCACCCCAGCATCGTCTGCAACCCGGCGGCGCGGGCCGCCTTCAGCGCCTCCAGCCCCCCGCTCAATCCGCCCGTCTTCACGAGCTTCACGTTCACCGCGTGGAATCCCTCCGTCACGCCCTCGACCGCCCCGGCCTGCTGGTAACTCTCATCCGCCATCAGCGGCAGCGGTGATCGCGCCTTCAGCCAGGCCAGGTCGCCCGGCGGGGTTGCCGCCGGCATCGGCTGTTCGACGAATTCGATGTCCGGATCCCGGGCCAGCCGTTCGATCTGCCGCAGCGCTTCCTCCCGGTCGTGCCAGGCCTCGTTCGCATCCACCCGCAACCGCCGGCCCGGGGCGGCCTCCCGCACCGCCCGCAAGGCGGCCTCGTCGTCAGGGCTGCCCAGCTTGATCTTGAGGATCGGATACTCCGACGCCGCGGCCACCTTGGCCGCCATCCGCTCCGGCGTGTCGATGCCAATACTGAACGACGTGGCATGGCGGCCCTCGGTGAAACCGAGCCCGAGAAACGCATGAACCGGCTGTCCCGCCCGGCGGGACGCGCCATCCACCAGGGCAATGTCCAGGGCACACTTCGCCGCCGAATTCCCCGGGGCCAGGGATCGGACCGCAGCCAGCGAGTCCTCCAGGCTGTCAAAGTCGAGCCGCACCGGATCGACGGAGCGCAGGAAGTTCTCCACCGTCTCCTCGGATTCCTGGTAGCGCCGGCACGGCGAGGCCTCTCCAAGCCCCACCGTGCCATCCGGCGCTTCGAGCCGGACAAAGACCACCGGCTGGATCGCGCAGCCGCCCGCTGCCTCCGGTCCCGCAGCCTGGGTGCGCGAGATCGTCCAACGGTTCCTGAGTTCGAGGTCAAACCGCCGCCATGTGAGTTTCATGGGACACGAGCGAAGCGCATATCGGGCCTGGCGGCAACTCCGCGTTGGCAATCTTGTGCGAATTCAAACCGACACGAACCCGGGAACCCTGCCCTTGGGCAGCTCGGTGACGTGCCTGTAATGATTTTTCTCGCAAACAGCCACTGGATAACGAATTTTCTGTGCCTGTAATCGTTTTTTGGTTTGACAATGAAGATCCTATTGAATGCTCATCGGCCGCGTCGCCCGGTCGGATACCTCCAGTTAAAGGAACGATACGCACTCCAGTCCCTACCGCATCATGTCGAGTCATTTGTGGTCCAGGGTACGCGCCAAACGCGTTCTACCCCCACGCTGACCGAAGAACTGTATCCCAAGACCTACTGGCCGGGCGACGGCGATCTGAACCACCTGGAGTTCGCCCTGAAGTACGAGGGGTTGCACCTGCAATTGCTGCGCGCGTTGCTCCCGCGCATTCCGGCGGGTGAATTGCTGGCCTACATCGACTCCAAACCCACCAGCGCCTACGCCCGCCGAATCTGGTATCTCTACGAGGGACTTTCCGGGCAGAGGCTTGCGTTGCCCAATGCCACGCAGGGTAACTACGTAGACTTGTTGGACTCGCGCTACTACTACACCGGGCCGACAGTTCGAAGCCCGCGCCATCGGGTGAATGTCAACCTCCTCGGCAGCCTCGACTTCAGCCCCATGGTGCGGCGCACAAAGGCGCTCAAGACCGCCGGGGCGAAGCAACTTGAGGGGAAGTGCCGGAGGATCATCGACTCGATCCCACGGGAACTCTACGCCAGAGCACTTCAGTTCCTCTACACCAAGGAAACGAAATCATCCTATGCCATCGAAAGGGAGACGCCCAATCAGAGACGGGCTCAGAGGTTTGCAGACGCCCTTCGAGAGGCCCCACAGCGCGACTACCTGCTGAAGGACACGTTGGTCGCGCTTCAACAAGCCATCGTGGACCCGCGCTTCGCCAACACCGGTTGGCGTGACTCAGTCAACGAGCAGAACTACGTGGGGCGCAGTCTCAGTCTGAACGAGGAGGAAGTCCACTTCGTCCCGCCCCGGCCGCAGGACCTGCCGGAGTTGATGCCGGCGTACCTTGACGCCGCGCGAAGCATCCTTCACTCCGACGTTTCCCCGGTCATTGCAGCGGCCGTGATCGCTTATTCGTTCGTCTTTCTCCACCCGTTCACCGACGGCAACGGGCGCCTGCACCGGTTCCTCATCCACTACGTGCTGTCCTTCCGCCGGTTTGCGCCGGACGGGGTCGTGTTTCCCATATCGGCCATCATGCTCAGCCGCCCGCAGGACTACGACGCGAGCCTCGAGTCTTTCTCCAAGCCAATGCTACCCCTGGTGGACCACGACCTCGATCAACTTGGACGCATGACCGTGCTGAATGACACTCGTGACCTATACCGCCATGTCGATTGCACCTTCCTTTGCGAGAAGCTCTTCGAGTTCGTGGAGGCCACCATTGAAAAGGAACTGCCCGAGGAGATCCGCTTTCTTCAGCACTACGACAGGGCCCGCCGGTTGATGCGTGAGGTGGTGGACCTGCCCAACCGGCACGCCGACCTGTTCGTCCGCCTGTGCTTGCAGAACAAGGGCAGGCTCTCCACGAACAAACGGCAGCTTCCTGAATACGACGCCCTGAAGGAGGACGAAATCGTCGGGCTGGAGGCGGCGGTTGCGGAGGCGTTCGCTCTCGACGCCGAGTCGGAGAAGCAACCGCGCCAATCATCCCCACCCGCCCCGGAGCGCTGAGGTCCCGATTCCGGCAGGTTTGCCAGGAACACCGCCTTCCGGCCGGGAACCGCGGAGGCGGAATGTCCTTCTTGCCCCCAGCCGAGCCCGCGCTACCGGGCCAGGCGGAAGAAGGACTGGCCGCCGCCGACCGGGATTTCCGCGTGGCTTTGGCCGTCCGTGCCAGGCACATCCTGCCATTCGCCGGTTTCCAGCGAGGACCGCTGCTGCAGCCGCACCCCGCTTTCGCCCGCCCACTCGAGCCGCAGCATGCCCCCGGCCAGTCCGGGGGCATCCAGCCGGAGTTCGGCCGTGGGCGCCGGTACATACAGGGCCGCCACGGTGACGTCGCTGTCGCGCGGGGCGAGGTAGACGGGATCGGTGTGTGGCCCTCCCGGCAAATCCCGTCCATAGCGATCCGTCCATTTGGCGAACCGGAAGGATCCGTAGGTAACGGGAGCCTTGACCGACACCGGGGAGGGCCCGGACTCAAAGACCCGGAGAAACCGCCCCCGGGCGTCGCGCCGACCGTTGGCATCCTCGGCGCCAACCTCGAAATAGGGCAGGAAGCCGGACTCACTCACCACCGGTCCAAGGTCGGGATCCTCACTCATCGTGTTGACCAGCACCTCGAGATCGCGTTGGCCCAGGGAGGTCTTTCGCGGGGTGTAGTCAAACACCATCTCCAGCCGCACTGACTTGAGCAGGATCGCCTGGCCGCTGCTGTCGAAATAGTCCCGGGTGATGTGGAGATCGGCCCAGGCCGCCGGACGCGAGTACAACAGCATGTCGCTGACCGCGTCGCCCGAAAGCAGCGAACGGAGCAGGGAATCGCTCGCCGCACTCGGTTGGATGGGATCGATCTGATCATCCACCGGGTCGTACCGGCCACCCCACACAATGGGATTCTCCGTCAGGCGGTTGTAGTGCCGGAAACGATGAATTGCCCCGTCCAATTTGAGGTTGGAAATCCCGGAGTGCTCGATGTCCAGATCGACGTAGGCGGTACGCCCGTAGGCGCCGGACTCCGGTTCGGTCTCGATGGAGTAGACGCCCAGGTCGACGATGCGGACGTTTTCCTCCGAAGGCTGGAAGAACCCGTCGTTGTGGAGGTTGATGGTCACGGTGCCACCCGCGTTCAGGGTGTCGATTTCGCCCGGCAGGAGATTGAACCGGATGGGGACGGAGAGATCCGGCCGGTTGCTGTTGTAATGGTCGAAGATGGTCTCCGCCACGGTGGAGAGACTTTCCTCATAGACCGACATGAGCGACTCGAACTGCGCCGGAGTCATCTCTTGATCGCTGTTGAGGTCGGCGATTTCCTGGAACTTCTGAAGCAACCCTTCGAGATTCAGCGTCTGGGTGTAGGGCTGGAGCAGCCGGTATTCGTAGGCCTTGGCCATGTAGTAGTGGTATTTGACCAGGCGGTCGAAAGCCCGGTGCTCAAGGTCCTCGAGATAGGCCGAGGCCCGGTCGTCCAACACGGTGGCGGCGGGGGCAATGTCCCGGTTGAGGGCGTCGATGGCGAGCACGCTGCGGCGCATGAAGTCGGAGAGCCGGGTGATCTGTTGCATCGTTTGGACCGCCTCCTCGGTGAACTGCCGGTTCTGCTCCATCAATGCCTCCACCCGATCGAGCAGTGCCTTGTATTCCGGCGAGCGGCTTTTCAGACGTTCCAGTTCGGCCAACATTTCCGCGCTCGGAGCCTCCTGTTCCTTGAGGAAGCCACTGATGTCCTCCACGCCGGCTGCCAGTCCCTGGCCGGCCTGCACCAGGGCACTCGCGTAGTCGAAACTGTTCTCTTCCGCCGCGTCCGGATCCACCCCGTCCTTGGCGGTCTGCTGTTCATCCGCGGATTCCTCAAACCCGGATTCCATGTAGGCGGACGCGACGTTCTTCGCCCCGGTGATCGAGTCCCAGGGCCGGTCCGGATTGAAATCGCTCGCAACGCGCAGCCCCTCCCCGACGGTGCCGAGGGCCGGCTGATAGACGGGCACCATCTGGCACATCATGGCGGAGAGCTTCAGGCCGAACCGCAGTCCAAACACCCAGTCCGGCTCCCGGGTGGATTCGAGCAGTCTGAGTTCCTCGGCCTTGAGATCGTTCTGCACGGTGCCGATTTCGCTGTTGAGGTCCGCCGCCTTTGTCCGCAGCAGCGGCAACCGGGCCACCGCGTCATCGTAATCGGAACGGGCCTGGGCAAGTTGGGACCGGAGTTCATCCCGGACCGAGCTGAGCGCATTGAGTTTTTCCTGTTCGGTGGCGGCCTTATGACCCAACCAGTAGGTCAGGTAGAGCGTGCGCATGGCCCGCTCGATCTCGTTGCGAAACAGCGTGCTGTTGACCTCGAAACTCAGCATCGGCACCCAGCCGGGCGGATTCCCAAAGTAATCCAGTCCCGCTTCGATTTGCTGCAGCAACCGCGCCATTTCGTCGTGAATCTGGGCGATCTCAAGCTGCGCGGTCGGATCCACCGTCGCCCATTCGGGGTCGGCTTGGAACTCGCCCAGCCAGGGAACGAAGTCCTCCAGCCGCGCCTGCGCCGCCTCAATCCGGTTTCCGAGATAGTCGTCCCGGATATGTTCCAACACCTTGCGCAACGACAGCGGATCCACCCACGCGAACCGCCGCTCCTGCAGGGTGTAGTGCCCGTCCGGACCGGCCACGGTCAGACCGCGTCCGATGCTGGCATCGGCGCCCGCGGTCGCGGTATGCCGGGTGGCGGACGACTTCATGGTGAGCCAGTCGAGATAGAAGTGGACGTGTTCGCTCTTCGACGGGGTTCCGGCAGCGCCTCCCTTGTAGCGGTCGTAGGGGGAGGATGTCGGATACGTGGGATCCGCAGTGCGGCCTCCCGGAATCTCGTAAAGCCCGTCCAGTCCCACACTTGAGGCAATGGAGCCACCGGCGCCGCCTTCGCCGGGCTTGCCGGACGGTTTGGCGGGCGTGCCGTTGCCCGGCCATGACGTGGTTCCCTTCTTGGACACCGTCGCACCCGCGAAAGTGTAGTAGTAGTAGGTGATCGTGTATCCGCTGGCCGGGGTGTGGGTCTTGCAGATTCCAGAATCGCAGAACTTCACACTCGACCACCGGGTGCTCACCGACGATCCGGCCGATCCATGGGCGCCGGGACCGCCGGGCTGGCCGTGTCCGCCGGTGAGGTCAAAACGCAGTCCCGGGGCGTCCTCGTCCATGCTGCCCACCTCAAGCACCAGATTGCCTGCGGGCAGCCCATCATCACCCGGCTTGCCCCCGTTGCCGTCGCTTCCCTTGGAAGAGAGCTTCTCCTCCGGCGTGGTCTTGATTTGACCGTCGCCCTCGAAGTGAAGTTCCCGCGCCCGGATCGTCACCTGGCTCTGCTTCCAACGCACCGGACTCCGCACAAACACCGTGTCCGCGATGATCTCAACCGACTGCAGATCACGCCGGTTGCCGTCGCAATAGGCTTCGTAGAGGCCGTTCTCATGCCCCTGCTCCAGCACCACGGTGTCGCCCACGATCTGGACAATGTGCGGGGGGGAGGTCTGGTAGTTGAGGGCCACCTGTAGCGGACCGGTCTGGTCGAACACACTCGCCTCGTAAGTGGCTATGGCCGGCGGTTGGGTGTGCTGCTCGGTGCCGAAGAAATCCGCCTCGGGTGGCAGTCCGGCCTGCGGGCTCATCTGCCAGGTCTGGGAAAACTGTTGTCCGTCCGCCGTCGCCGTGACGGTGAGGTCGAAGGGGGTGACGTCCGCGGGATCCGGAGCATAGCTGAACATCCAGTCCGAGCCGTCGAAGGCATCAAGCGTCAGGCGGCCGACAGGAGGTGGATTTGCGCTGAGCGACATGTCCACCCCCGGGTGGTCCGCCCAATAGAGCTGCAGAAACCGGGTGGAACCGCTCCAGACCGTCTGGTCCGGGACCGTGCCCAGCGCATAGCGGGCAGCCTCCGTGCCCTGGGCGCAAAGAACCGGTTGAAGCAACAAGGTCGAGGCCGTGAGGGCGCCGAAAAGGACTGGCTTGAGGATCGTCATCATGTGGTCATCGTCCGCCCCTCCCGCCCCGAAACGATACCGGCGACCAGCAGGCGCACTGCGTTGGCCTGCAATCTATGTTAATCAATTATTCTCGCAAGTAGTGGTAATGATAACACTCGCGGACCCGGTCGATCCCGTCCTCCGGTCGGCGATGAGGTGCTGCGGTGGGGGTAACCCGGTCAGGTGCGGCTGGGGCGCGGGGTTCCACTCGTGCGAACTCGCGGTTCCTTCGGCGGGGAATTCAATGATCGAGTGGCTGGACTCCCCAACGTTTTCCTGAGATCACTCCCCCCCATGAACCATGTGCCCGTCCTGCTTCGGAAGATCCTTGTGGTGGCAACCGCCCTGGCCGCCCTCGTGGTCCCGGAGGACTGCGCGGCCGGCGCCCCGGATCCGGTCCGCCCCAACTTGCTCCTGATTCTCGCGGACGACCTCGGATTTGGAGACGTGGGATGCCAGGGAGCGACGGACCTGCGCACCCCGCACCTCGATCAACTTGCCGCCGAGGGGATGCGTTTTGCGAATTTCTACGCGAACTGCACGGTCTGTTCGCCCACGCGCGCCGCCCTGATGACGGGCCGGTATCCGGACCTGGTCGGGGTGCCCGGAGTAATTCGCACGCATGCGGACGACAGTTGGGGCTGGCTGGCGCCCGGAGCGGTTCTGTTGCCCCAGGTGCTCAAGCCGGCCGGCTATCACAGCGCGCTGGTGGGGAAGTGGCATCTCGGCCTGGAATCCCCGAACCTCCCGAACGCACGCGGGTTTGACCATTTCCACGGCTTCCTTGGTGACATGATGGATGACTACAACACCCACCTCCGTCACGGGCGGAACTACCTGCGGCTCGATTCCGAGGTCGTCGAGGCGCAGGGACATGCCACCGACGTCTTCACCGACTGGGCGATCGAGTATCTTCGGGACCGCAGCGACCAGTCGGAGCCCTTCTTCCTTTACCTGGCCTACAACGCGCCGCACACGCCAATCCAACCGCGGCCGGACTGGCTGGCCCGCGTGCAGGCGCGTGAACCGGAGCTGGATCCCGGGAGGGCGCGGCTCGTGGCCCTGATCGAGCATCTCGATGACGGGATTGGGCGGGTCCTCGCGGCCTTGGAGGAAAACGGACAGGCCGGGCGGACACTGGTGCTTTTCACCAGCGACAACGGCGGGCAACTGAGCGTCGGGGCCAACAACGGGCGCTGGCGGGGCGGCAAACAGGACCTTTATGAGGGCGGACTCCGTGTGCCGATGATCGCCCGCTGGCCCGGCCGCATTGCGCCGGGGAGCGAGTCCCCGGTGATGGCATTGACGATGGACCTCTTCGCGACGTGCGCCGAGGCCGCGGGGACGGCGGTGCCCGGGGAAATCGAGGGGGTCTCGCTGATACCGATCCTCCTGGGGGGCGGCTCCGGACTTCCCTCCCGTGATTTCGTCTGGATGCGGCGGGAGGGGAATCCGCGATACCAAGGCAGGGATTATTTTGCCCTGCGCCGGGGCGATTGGAAGCTGGTCCAGAACACGCCGTTTGAGCCCTGGCAACTGTTCAATCTGGTCGAGGATCCGGGGGAGGAGCGTGATCGCGCGGCCGCGGAGGCCGGGGTTCGCTGGGACCTGACCCGGATCCTGATGCGACACATCCAGCGTGCGGGGACGGTGCCGTGGCAACCTCCGGCGCCCGGAGGCACCGGGGATCAGGAATGAACCCCGGGCAGCCTTGCTGCCGGCCTGGCACGATGTTCATCTGGTTGACGGAGTGGGATTTGTGATGCGGCGGGCGTGGGTCGGGGCCAGTATTCTGTTGCTTTGACGGGGGGCGGGCCTAGACTCCGCCTGCTGACTCGGATGCGGATTCTTCGTGCAACGATTTTCGTGATGCTGGCGCTGGTGGCGCTGGTGGGCGCGACCTTGGTGCCCGCCTATCTGCGGGCGCTGGACGTGGATGTGGTCCGGGCGACCGGCAGCAAGGGGCCGTCGCTGGTGCAGGAGGCGGTCGGCCTGATTGAGAAGGAGGAAATCGGCCAGGCGGAGCTGTTCATGCTGGCGGCCCGTGAGTTGAAGGTGCCGGAGCACGAGAAGCTGGCGGAGGTGCTGCAGGCGTTCAAGAAGCAACATCCCGACCTGGCCCGACACGGGGTCGCCGCATCTTACCTGGACCCCCTGTTCGGCGCTCAGTCCGGGGAGGGCGAGCCCCGTATCCTGGACCTGATGCTGCCCGACCAGGCCCGGCGTCGGACCCTGCAGATGCTGGAGCAGTCCACCCGCGCCGGGGTGCAGGAGATTCTGGACAACCGGCAGCTGACAAACACCACCATTCTCCCGCCGGTGCCGTCCGCCTCCGGGCAGGCCCTTGAGACCGCCATCTTGCTGACCGCGCTGCTGGACCGGACGGACATGATCAGCGACCGGCTCAGCGAGCAGATCGAGTCCTACGCCGCGGCGGCCAACCGCGGCCAGGGAACGCAGCCGATTGAGACGGTGTATCTCGACGTGCTGACCCTGGCCCGGGTGCTGAATTGGGCTCAGTTCACCGGCTTCATGCGGTTGGTGGACAGCCTGGAGTCGCTGCGGGGGCTGATGCGACAGGCCGGCCGCGAGGTCAGCGGGATTGCGCCGTTGTATGCGGCGGCGCGCATCGCGGGGTCCACCGCCCCGGTGGCCGGCTATCTGAGGGAATTCCGGCCGGATGGTTGGCAGAACCTTCGGGTGGCCCTGGCGGCCGGGTCCGACGGGCTCCGGCTGCTGCTGTCCGCAGACAAGCCACTGCATGAGTCCCGGGTGCGCGGATTTCTGCTGGAACGTGTGCCCGCCCTGCAAACCGTCTTTTCCTGGCTGCTGCGGCTGACGCTGGCGCTACCGCTGCTGGCCTTGATCCTGAAGTATGTTCTGTGGTTGGATGCCGCCTTCTGCCTGGTGCGGGGGGTGTCCTGGCTGCTGCCGCACGAGCGGTCGTTGGCCTCGGCCCAGACAGCCCGGCAGTTCGGACTTTACCAGCAACAGGTGCTGGCCCTGTTGCTGCTGTTGCTCGGGATCGCGCTCACGGAACCGGCCCTGGCACGTGCGGAACCCGATGCCAGCCCCCGGCCCTCGTGGAAGATCCCGGTGGTGAGTGCCGCGGTGGGGAGCAAAGTCAACGAAGCCATCAAACCTGTTATGAAAGAACTCAACTGGATTGCGCTGCTCCTGTTCGCAGTGGTGCAGGGGGCGCTCTACGTCGTCAACCTGATCAAACTCCGCGAGGTCAAGCGGCAGACCGTCCCCAGCGACCTGAAGATTCGCCTGTTGGACAACGAGGAGCACATGTTCGATGCCGGGCTCTACATCGGCCTCGGGGGCACCGTGCTGGGGCTGATTCTACCCGCGCTCAACGTGGTTCAACCGAGTCTCATGGTGGCCTATGCCTCCACCCTGTTCGGGATCCTGTTCGTCTCCCTCCTGAAGATCTGTCACGTCCGGCCCTATCGCCGGGCGCTGATCCTCGACAGCACTCTTGGAAGCCTATGAGCCGCGCGGCCCTGGTCATCATCTGCGATTTCCTGCTGATCAGCCTGCTCTCGCTGGCCAATTTCGACGAGCCCGCGCGCCAGCAGGTGACCGCCCCGGACCCCACCGCGGTGGACGCCCAGGCGATGACCAACCTGATCGAGATCATGCAGCAGGCGCTCGAGCAGGAACGCACGGCCCGAACGGAAACCCAGGAGCAGCTGGACGCCGCCCAGCGCGCGCTCGAGAACCGCGAGGAACTCCTGGCCCAACGCGAGGACCAGGTCCGCGAGAAGGAACAGGACCTGACCGAGATTGAGCGCCGCGCCCAGGAACTGGCGCGCGAGCGGGAACGGTTGCGCCTGGAGACCGAGGCCGCCCAGCAGGAACTGACCTCCCTGCAGGAGCAGCAAACCAGCGCCCAGCAGAAGATTCAGGAACTGACCACCAACCTGCGCGTGGCCAGCGCCGAGGCGTCCATCACCCGGAACCAGTCCGAGGCCATCAAGGCCGAGCTCGCCGCCCGCCGGTCCGAGGTCGAGAAACTCCAGGGGCAGATGGAGAAGCTCGAGCAAACCCGACAGGCCGCCGAGTCGGAGAAACAGCGGTTCGCGGTGGAACTCACCCGGGTCCAGACCGAGGCGACCATCGTGCGCGAACAGCTCAGCGAAAGCCGGGACATGGTCCGGACCCTCAACGTCGAAAAGGCCGAGCTGCGGGAACATGCCGCCACCCTCGCCCAGGGCGTGGACACCCTCGCCCAGGAGTCGCAACAGCTGAACAACAAGCTGACCCAGAGCGTGGAGACCCTGGCCGCCAAGTCCGAGGAGATCAAGACCGGCATCCTGCAGGCCCAACCGCTCGCGCCAAACACCATCTTCAACGACTACCTCACCAACCGGCTGCAGAGCGCCTTCCTCGCCCGGCGGGGCGCCATCCTCCAGGACGTGCGGCGGGAGCGGGGCACCGACACGGTGCTCTTCAGCGACGGCACCAACACGTTCGCCATCTATCATGTCGATGACACGCCCTTGAACGAGGGGGGCCGGGGCACCGACTGGGAGGTTATCACCGGCTCACTCGGCCGGGGTCTGAACCATTTCCCGCTGCGGGAACTCGATCTCACGGGGGTCGATCCCCGGCTGGTCGTGGCGCCGCTGCCGGAGAGCGTCGTGACGAACCTCCTGGTGAAGGTCTATTCCCTCGCCCAGGATCCCTTCCGCTGGCAGCAGGGGGTGGTCGTCGGCAAGTCCGAGGACTACTACGGCGAGGTGGATTTTCAGCTGGACCCCGAAAACCCGGTCTACCTGAAGCTGAAACGCCGGGCCATCGGCGGCCTGTTCAGTGGGAGCCTGCCGAACCGCAAGGACCTCGTGTTCACCCGGCAGGGTGAACTGCTGGGGCTGATGGTGAACGACGAATACTGCGTGCTGCTGCGTCCGCCGGCCATCACACGGAAGGTCCGTCTCGGACCGGAGATCGCGAATCAGCAAACCGGCACGCTGGTGGACGAATTGCAGACCCGCCTGCGAAGCCTGCCGGCCAAGCTGCAATAGGCCGCCGGGCCAGAGCAGTTCAATATGCTCCGTAGCCGCGGACGTAGAGTCCGCGCATACTTATCTTCCGCCACCGACCTCTCGATACCTCCAGGCAATCCGGAGACTTGCGCCGACTGACCTCGGCGGCTACGGCTTTTCGGGAAATGCCCTAGAGCTTGGACCCGTGAGGGATGACCGCTCCCTTGGGGATGATCATGATGCCGTCGCGGACGTAGAAGTTCTCCCCGTCCATGTGGTCCGGCTTCCCTTCCGGGGTGATGATGCAACCGTCCCCGATGCGGGTGTTCTTGTCGATGATCGCGTTCTCAATCACCGTGTTGCGGCCGATCCCCACCCGCGGCAGGCCGGCCTGCCCATGCCGGTCGATGGACTCCTTGCTTTCGTGCCGGTCGGCTCCCATCACCACGCACCGACGCAGCGTGCTCCCCTGGTCCACCAGCGTCCGCAGGCCCATCACACACTGGGTGATGCGACAGTGGTTGAGGATGCAACCATCCGCCACCACACAATGATCCACGGTGGCCCCGTTGATCTTGGAGGCGGGCAGAAACCTCGGCCGGGTATAGATCGGGGCCGTCATGTCGAAGAAGTTGAAGCGCGGGAGCTCCGACGTCAGGTCGATGTTGGCCTCGAAGAACGAACGGATCGTTCCAATGTCCTCCCAGTAGCCGTGCGAGATGAAGGCATGCACCCGGTGGGTCGCGATCGTCTCGGGAATGATGTGCTTGCCAAAGTCCGTGTGATCGTTCTCCAACACCTCGAAGAGCAGGTCGCGGTTGAAGACGTAAATGCCCATGGACGCGAGGAACTGCTCGCGGCCCGTCGGCATGCCGTATTCCGCGCAGGCGGCCTCGGGCACGGCCAGCTCGTTGAGGATCGCGGGGTCCTTGGGCTTCTCGACAAACCGGCTGATCCGCAACGACGGCTCGGTCTGCATGATGCCCAGGGATTGCGCGTCCGCCCGGCCCACCGGCGTGGTGGCAATCGTCAACTCCGCCCCGGACTGAACGTGCTGGGAGAGGATCTCCCGGAAATCCATCCGGTAAAGCTGGTCGCCGCTGAGAATCAGCGCGTGTTCAAAGTCCTGGTTGCGAAAGTGAATCCGGTTCTTGCGCACCGCGTCCGCCGTGCCCTGGTACCAGGTGTCGCTGGTGGGGGTCTGCTCGGCGGCCAGGATTTCCACGAAGCCGTGCGTGAAGCTGTCGAACTTGAACGACCCGTAGACATGCCGGTGCAGGGAGGCGGAGTTGAACTGGGTGAGCAGGTAGATCCGGCGCATGCCCGAGTTGATGCAGTTCGAGATGGGGATGTCCACCAGCCGGTATTTGCCCGCCAGGGGCACCGCGGGCTTCGCCCGTTCCAAGGTCAGGGGAAACAACCGCGTCCCCGCGCCGCCGCCCATGATGATGGAAAGGACCTTCGAGGGTTCGGTGCAAAGTGCGTTTGGAGCGTTCATGCTGGATGGGTTTCGTTTGCTGCTGCCGGACGCTTATAGCCATTGGCCCCGCTCTCGTGCAAGCGGCAAGCCGCCCTACGCCATCGCCCGGCCCAGGCTGTTCCACCAGATGTCGTGCAACTCCGCCACCGGCGCGGACAACTCCAGCCCTCCGGCTTTCATGCGGAGCGCCTCCCCGCCGACCGTCCCAATCCGCCGGGCGGGAACCCCCATCAGGCGCGCGCGCTCCACGATCTTGACCGCGTCCAGTTCCGCGCAGCTCACCACCACCCGGTTCTGGCCCTCGCCGAAAAGCAGCGCGTCCGACCGCACCGAAGGCAAGGCGTTGTTGCCGGCCGGGGCCGCCGGGCTTTTGTCGGTCGGTTCGCCCCCGTTCGCGGGGCCCGGAGCCGGTTCCGGGGTCAGGTCCACCTGCGCTCCGATCAGCCGGGAGCTGTGTCGGGCCTCCAGCCGGCTCATGCAGCTTTCCGCCACGCAAACGGCCAGCCCGCCCTCGCTGCAGTCATGGGCGCTCTTGATCCCCCCCGCCCGGATCAGGCCGAGCAGCGTGGTGTGCAGGATCCCGGCCTGCTCCAGGTCGCAGCGCGGTGGGATCCCGGTCTTCCGGCCGTGCCGCACCTGCAGCCAGGCACTGCCTCCCAGGCCCAGCAGGGGATCCTCGCCATCCACCGGTTCTCCCAGGAGAATGATGGCGTCGCCCTCGTCCTTGAACCACTGGGTCGTGATGTGCTCCGGCTTTTCGATCAACCCCACCATCGCCACCGTCGGCACCGGATCAATCGGGCCCTTGGGGTTCTGGTTGTAAAGCGAGCAATTGCCTCCGGTCACCGGGGTGTCAAAAGCCCGGCAACCGTCCGCCAGGCCGCGCACCGCCTCGCGCAATTGCCAGAACAACTCCGGGTTGTGCGGGTTGCCGAAGTTCAGGTTGTCCGTCACCCCGAGGGGCACCGCGCCGGAACAGACCAGGTTCCGGGCCGCCTCCGCCACGGCCCCCTTGCTCCCCTCGTAGGGGTCGAGGTAGACGTGGGCCGCGTTGCAGTCCGAGGTGATGGCCAGGAATTTGTCGGCAAACGGCGCCGGCTGCGGGGCGTCCGCCGGCAGAGCCGGCACGGAATCCGCCTTCACCCGGATCACCGCCGCATCGCTGCCCGGGCAGACGGTCGAGCCGTTTCGCACCATGTGGTCGTACTGGCGGTAGACCCAGTTCTTCGAGGCAATGGTGGGCCAGGCGAGAAGGGCCTTCAAATCGGCCAGCGCATCCGTCGTTTCGGGAACCGCATCCAGCCGGAACCCCCGGACTTCCCGCAGGTAAGCCGGCTCCCGGGCCTCCCGTTCGCAAACGGGCGATTCGTCCGCGATCAGCCGGGCGGGAATATCGGCCACCACCTGGCCGTGGTTCTTGACGACCATGTGGCCGGTATCCGTGACGAAGCCGATCTCCGACCAGGGCAGATCCCACTTGTCGAAGATCCGCTTCACCTCCTCCTCGCGGCCTTTGTGGACGATGATCAGCATCCGCTCCTGCGATTCGCTGAGCATGATCTCATAGGGCGTCATGTCCGGGGCGCGTTGGGGTACCCTGGTCAGCTCGATCTCAATTCCAGTACCGGCGCGACCGGCGGTTTCACATGTCGAACAGGTCAACCCCGCCGCTCCCATGTCCTGGATGCCGGCCACCGCGCCGGTCGCCAGCAGTTCCAGACAGGCTTCACAGACGAGTTTCTCCATGAAGGGGTCCCCGACCTGCACCGCCCCGCGTTGCTGCTGCGCGGATTCCTCGGTCAGATCCTGCGACGCGAAGGCGGCCCCGGCGAGGCCGTCCCGGCCCGTGGCGGGGCCGACGTAGAAGACCGGGTTCCCCACGCCACAGGCCTGGCCGCGCGCAATCTGTTCATGCCGCAACACGCCAAGGCAAAAGACGTTGACCAGCGGGTTGCCCTCGAAGGTGCGGTCGAAATAGACCTCACCCGCGACGGTGGGAATGCCGAAACAATTGCCGTAATGGGCGATCCCGCCCACCACCCCGCTGAACAGGCGCCGCACCTCGGGATTCGTGATCTCGCCGAATCGCAGCGAATCGAGCGCCGCAATCGGGCGCGCGCCCATGGTGAAGATGTCGCGCAGGATGCCGCCCACGCCGGTGGCGGCGCCCTGGAACGGTTCCACGGCGCTGGGATGGTTGTGGGACTCCATCTTGAACGCCACCCCCAGGCCGTCGCCGATGTCGAGAATCCCGGCATTCTCCTCCCCCGCACCCACCAGCACCTTGGGCGACTGGGTCGGAAAGGTGCGCAGGAGCGGCTTGGTGTTCTTGTAGGAACAGTGCTCGCTCCACATCACCGAGAAGATGCCCAGCTCGGTGAAACTGGGTTCGCGGCCGAGAATCTCCAGGATCTTGGCGTATTCCTCGGGGGTCAGGTTGTGCTTCGCAACCAGTTCGGGCGTGATGGCGGGTTCTGTCATGGGCGTTCGAGGCGGCCGGAACGAGGGTGCCCTCGCGGGCCGCTGTTCGGGGTCCAAGCCTAGGGCGGTCGGGGACACCGCGTCAAACCGCCTTCTTGCCTCCCCCCGCCTCCGCTTCCCCGGTTCTCACTCGGAATCCTGATCGTGATCGTAATCCTGATCCCGATCTCAAGTCTCACCCACAGGAGGAGAGGACGATGACGATTGAGATTACGATGACGGCTGGGGGCAAGAGCAGGTCAATGACCCCGTGCCGGCCGGCCAACCCGTGCTTTTCCGTCGTCAGTCGCTGCCACCCCCGTTAGCCTGCGCACAATGCTTTCGCGGCGTCCATGGACGATCGACTCCTTCACCCGGCTGCTGTTCGGAGTGATGTGCGCATTGGCGGTCGCGAGTCTGACGGGGGCGCTGCTGGTTTTGGCCCTGGACCGGGCCTGGCTGGGGATGCTCGGTCTGGCCGGCGCCGCGCCCGCGGGAGGACTTGCGGGCCTGGGTTTCCTGCTGTTGCGGGAGTCCTGGCAGGAGTTGGCACAGGAACAAATCCAGTTCGTTTCCGGCGTCACCGCCACCCTGGTTCTGCACGCCTGCATCCTGGTCGCCGTCGTTTCCTTCCTCCGCGCCAACCGACTCGACTGGCGGACGGCCTTCGGCATCCAACTTCGCGGGGCGGGCCGCGGCCTCCAACTGGCGTTGGGCGTGGCGGTGGGTTTCTTCCTCTTGAGCCTCGGCCTGATGAAGTTGTCCGAGCTGTTCTGGACGCAGCTCGGCTTCACAGCGGAACCCCAGGCCGCCATCGAAGCCCTGCAGGCCGGCGGCATTCTGCGTCCACTGCTCCTCGCGATTGTGGCCTTGGGGGTTGCCCCCATCATGGAGGAGATCATCTACCGCGGCCTGCTCTACCCGACGATCAAGCAGCTCGGCTTTCCGCGTGCGGCGTTCTGGGGAACGGCCGTCCTGTTTGCCATGTCGCACGTGAACCTGCTGAGCTTCCTGCCACTGGTCTGTTTCGGCGCCTTGCTCGCCTGGCTCTACGAGACGACCGACAATCTCCTCGCGCCCATCGCCGCCCACGCCGTGTTCAACACGATTAATTTCGTCCTGGCCCTGATCGTCACCGGACCGGTCATTCCCTGAATCCCGGCCATGAACGAGCTCGAACTCATCCGCCGCCTGACCCGTGACCTGCCGGCCAACCACTCAGTGGTCGTCGGGCCGGGCGATGACTGCGCGGTTCTGGAGCCCGGCCTTGATGATCGTTGGCTGCTGTTCAAGACCGATGCCGTCGTGGAGGGCGTGCATTTCACCGCAGATACCGAACCGGCGCGCATCGGTCACAAGGCCCTCGCCCGCTGTCTCAGCGACATTGCCGCGATGGGCGGCCGGCCCGACAGTGCGGTGGTCACGGTGGCCGCCCCGCCCACGTGTGATCCCGGCCGAATCGAAGCCATCTACGGCGGCATGGCCGCCACCGCCCGACGGTTCGAGGTGGCCATCGTTGGCGGGGAAACCACGTCGACCACTGGACCGTTGCTGCTTTCGGTGGCTCTGATCGGTTCGGTCCAGAAGACACGTTGCGTTCGGCGCGCCGGGGCGGTCAGCGGCGATGCGGTCTTTGTCAGCGGCGAACTGGGCGGGTCGCTTGCCGGAAGACACCTCGACTTCGAGCCCCGCATCGAGGAGGCCACCTGGTTGGTCGGGCATTTTCGGCCGCACGCGATGATCGATGTCAGTGACGGCCTGGCCACGGATTTGCGGCACCTGCTGGAAGCCTCATCGGTCGGGGCGGAACTGCTGCAGGAAGCGCTGCCGGTCAGCCGGGCCGCTCGACAGCGCGCCCGCGAGGGCACGGGCAAGCCGCCGGTCGAAGCCGCGCTCACCGACGGGGAGGATTTCGAATTGCTTTTCACCGTGCCGGGCGCGGACGCCGTGCCGCTGCTCGACGGCTGGAAGGCACGTTTTCCCGAGCTGCGACTGAGCTGCATCGGCCGCATCACCGAAACACCCGGGTTGACTCTGCGCGATCGGCGCGGCACCCGTCCCCTGGATCTGCATGGATACGCTCATTTCACAAAGCCCGGCTGAGACGCAGTCCATCGGCCGTGCCTGGGGGGAAATCGTGACGGAAGGCACGGTGTTCGCCCTGACCGGCGATCTGGGCGCCGGCAAGACCCAATTGGTCAAGGGCCTGGCGGCGGGACTGGGCTTCACCGGTCGCGTCAGTTCCCCGACGTTCGCCCTCGTGAACGAGTACCACGGCGGACGGCTGCCCCTGTTTCACCTCGACCTCTACCGGCTGGAAAGTGCCGGTGAAGTGGCGGGGGCGGGGCTGGAGGATTACCTGATCCAACCGGCGGGGGTGACGGTGGTGGAATGGGCGGAGCGATGGTTTGGCCCGATGACCGACCAGCCTTTGCCGGGCGTGCGACGTGTGTTGATCGAAACCCTGGGCGAGACGGAACGCAGGATACAGCATGTCGATTCTGGCGATTGAATTCTCCACGACGCACCGGACGGTGGCGGTGCTTGATCCGGCCACCGGCCGCAGTGGATTGGCGGAGCAAACCGAAGGCCGCAGCACGGATGCGTTCGAGCTCATCACGCAGGCGTTGGAACGGGCGTCCGTGATGCGGGAAGCCGTCACGCGGGTGGCTGTGGGACTCGGTCCCGGCAGTTACACCGGCATCCGCAATGCCATCGCCATCGCGCAGGGCTGGGAATTCGGACGGGGCGCAGCGGCGACCTGGCGTTCACCGAATGCGGGAGGGTGCAACGAGAGGAGCGGCGGATGCCAATCCGACGCTACGGGGGTGAACGGAGCGGCGCCTCCGGTCAACACCGTGCAACTCGCCGGTTTCTCCAGCGTGGCCTGCCTCGCCTACGGGTTGGCCGGCGAGGGCTGGCGCGGGTTTTTCCGTATCGTGGTTGACGCCCAACGGGGCGAGTTCTACGTGGCCGACTGGCGGCTCACTGGCGGGGAACCGGTGGAGGAAACCCCCCTTCGGATTGTCACGAAGGAGGCAGCGCGGGAGGACCTCCCCGAGGAGGCGGTACTGATCGGACCGGACGTGCCGCGGCTGGAGCCGGCAGTTGAACCGACCTTCCCCTCCGCACTGGTGCTGGCCCGTATGGCGGCGGCAGCATCCGAATTCGTCGCCGGCGAGGCACTCGAACCGATCTATCTGCGAGAGGTCAGCTTCGTCAAAGCCCCACCCCTGAGGGCGATCCCGCCAGTGTCCCCTCGAGGTACAGACTCCTGATCTGCCGTATCGCGGATCTCCCAACCCGCCAGCGCTCGCAGGTCCGGACGGTCTGCCGAAAGGAATCAGGCGATGCAGCAGTTTTGGCAACCCGCGCTACCTGCTACGCCAGGGCCGCCCAGACCCGGTGCACGTCGTCATGGTCCTCGAGGGCCTGGAGGAACTCGCCGACTCCAGCCAGCTGTTCCTCGGTCAGCTCCGGGATTTGCTTGGGTACATAACCGAGTTCGCTCGTGACCACTGTCCAGCCGTTTGCGGTCAACCACATCGAGGTCTCATGCACTCCGGTGCGATCAGTGATGAACCGCGCGCCGGTGGCGTCCTCGGGGATTTCGTCGTTCTGCCCGGCCGACAACGGGGACACTTCATTGGCGCCGGCCTCGATCGCGGCCTCCTCGATGTCCCGGCCGGCCTCCGGATGGAAGGCTTCCACGATGCCGGTGTGCTCGAAGAGGAACTTGTTGCTGCCGGCCCCGCCCAACTGCCCCTCACGAAAGAGCGTTCGGATTTCGGGCACGGTGCGGTTCAGGTTGTCGGTGTAGGCCTCGATGATCACCGGTACCTTGTGCGGCGCGTAGCCCTCAAACACCACGTGCTCCATGACGACCCGGTCTTCACCGGTCCCGGAACCCTTCTGGATGGCGCGTTCGATGACGTCCTTCGGCACGCTCTCCTTGCGCGCCTTCTGCACGGCCATGAACAGGCGCGGGTTCATCTCCGGATCGGGGCCGCCCATCTTGGCGGCGACGGAGATTTCGCGAACGAGCTTGCCGGTGGCCTGCGCCTTTTTCAGCGAGGCCACCTGGCGCTTGGAATGCAGCCACTGACGTCCCATACGGCTTCAGGATTAGCAGGCTCCCGGCCCGGCATCAATCGCGGCGTGAAGACTCTGGAAGACAAGCGGCGCGCGACCGTGGATGCGATCGCGCGCCGCGCTCCGACGGAGAATCCCGGACTACGGATGGTCCAGCCGATAGAACCGGGCTGCCGCCTCGGGCGTCACGGTCACCGTGTTCAGGTCGCCTTCCACCGTCGGCGTCAGCCCCGACGACTGCCAGTCCGCCGGCACCAGCGTGTCGGTGGATTGCAGGTCGAACCCGGTGGCGGTGGCCGGCCAGGTGATGATCACGCTTCCGGCGTCACGGCGGATCGCCAGCGTCGGCGGCTCCACCGGGCCGGTCCCGGAGGGAATCACGGCGAACGAGGCCAGGTAGGTCACCCCGGCGTTGCTGGTGAAGACCGCCACGAAGGACTCGCTCACCGGCGAGTAACGCAGGTTGTGGTAGTTGGCGCTGGTCCCGAGTCCCCCCGGGGAATCCGCCAGCAGATAGGGCGTACCCAACTGGCTGGGCAGAGGCAAACCGTCCGCACCGAGCAGCACGAACGCATACGCGTCGGCGATCCCGATTGCGCTGCCCGTGGCGTTCATCCCCACGGCAATGGCGCCGCTGACCGGGTCGGCTGCAAGCTGCGGATGCTGGTGATTGAAGGGATCACCATTCGCGCCGTCCAGATAGGGCACCTCGGCCATTGCCGGGGTGAACACGTAACCGGGCGCCGGGCCGATGTTGACATAGGCCAGGTCCCCTTGGGCGGTACTGTTGCCGGCGTCATAAGCGACGATGAGTTCGCCGTTGGACGGATTCACCACCGCGGAGGGATGCCCCTCGGCGCGGCCTTCCGGCAGACCATCGCCCAGCGGCTGCTCCGGGCGCACCACGAGCTCGCCCGAGCCGTTCGGGGCCTGGTCCACAACCGAGCCGACAATCCGGTTGCTCAACGTGCCGGTGGAACCGTTCGAGTTGTCGGTGTTCGAGATGTAGAGGAAGGCGCCCAGGCCCTCGTGGTAGATGACGTCCGGATCGTCCTCGTCGCCGATGGACTGCAGCAGGTCCACGCGGGTGTAGGGCGGCGTCAGGCGCGTGCCGTTCTTGTCGTACATCACGGCCACGGTGCTCTCGCCTTCGCCGGCCGCCTTGCGTTCGCAAACGAGCAGGATGTTGCCGTTCTGCGAACTCACCGCCACCGAGACGTCATCGTAGGACTGGTCGGAATCAGGATCATTGACCCAGGCCTTGGCGACCGGGGGATTCCCGCCCGCCACCGACGCCGGGTTGACCAGTGCCATCAGGGCAACGTCGTTCCCGAGCGAGTTGTAGCCCCGGGCGTTCGACACGACGACGTACTGCTTAGAAACCGGGTTGTACTTCACGTCGCAGCGGCTGAGTTGTCCCACGGGGCTGCCGAACACGATGAAGGGATCGCTGGTCGGCTGCAGCGTGTTGGAATTGTAGAAGCGCCCCACCATGGTTCCCGCTGGCCAGCCTTGGGTGATCGGATCCACGAAGAGACCGAGGTTGTCCGGATCGATGTAGGTGACCAGCAACTCGGGTTCATCGGTGCTGGTCGCCACGCCGCATTCCTTGGCGGAGACACCCTCGGCCGACACCACCGCCGTCGTTCCCCCGCGCAGGTGAGGACCCGCCGGCGGGGAAAGGGGCGCGGTGTAATCCACCCAGGCAACGTAGAAGTTCACGTCTGCCAGATCCGCGGTCGTCGCCGAAGTGGTCTTGCGCGCCTGGATCACAAAATGGCCGTTGCTGTATTCGTAACTCATGAACGCCCGCGTGGCGACCGGTGTCCAGGCGCCCGCCTCGTATTCCGCCGCCTGCAACAGCAGCGTGCCGTCGGATCCGGTCTTGCCGGGGATGGTCATCTGGTAGGTACCGACTCCCGTCCGCGAAAGCGTGAAGTCGCCCGCCGCCTTGATCTTGGAGCCGCCGGACCCGTTGATGTAGCCACCCACCAATCCCTGAGCATCGAAGGGCACGTAGACAAACTCGAACTCGGACTGGCCGGAATCCGCCAGTTCCTCCGCCACGGTCTGGGAGTCCTCCCGAATGGAGACCAGCCAGCCGGAACCATCCTCCAAGGGGGCGACGCCAACGATGTTCACATCGCTGCTGCCGTCCGAGGAAGTGGTGAAGATCATGCCGTTCTCGAGCGAATCGACACCCGGCAGATGCACTTCCGCCTGGCCACCGTATACGGCGCTGCCGGGCGGGAAGTCCGTCCAGTGGACCACACCGGCGGAAAGCCCCACCGCATGGGCCGACGGACTGGTCCAACTGGACGCCCCTTCGGTCGTGGGGCCCGCGGCATCGCCGCCCAACCAGCCCTGTTCATACGGCAGCCAGACCGTCGAGAAGCTGAAGTTCGCCTCGGGGCTGGACGAAGGATTCCCCGCGCTGCCGGTGTTGACGTCGAGATCGCCGTTGCCCCAGCTGCCATCCACCAGGCTGTAGCCCGGTCCGGAGGATGACCAGGAAATGGCCGCGGTCGGGTAGAACGGCCCCGCGCCGTCGCCCCAGTCGATGGGACCGTTCTGACGCGGTGTGGGAATGCAGATGCCGGCGGACCGGCCCGGTCGCCAGGCCTGGCTGGCCGCCAGCCCGGGTGAGCTGTCGGCGAAATCAATGAAACCCTGGTTCAGGTTGCCCAGTGCCGCCACCGGGTCGCCCGGCGAGATGCGCAGCGCGATGTCGCCCCGGTTGTAGCGGTTGACCGACCACGGAATCGGGCCCTGCCCGTCAAAGCCGGTGATCTCGACGTTGCTGTTGAAGACCGTGCTGCCCTTCGCCAGCACGTTCACCCCGGAGACCGAGGTGTTTGGGTACGGCCCCGGCAATCCGCCGCCATCGGGAACCTGGGGTTCCGGCAGCGACCCTCCAAGAGCCAGTGCGGGAAGCGCAAGGGCACCGGCGAGCCAAGCAAACCGGCTTTGCGCATGGATCGGAAGACAAGACGTTCGATTCATGTTTTTGGATGTTGATGCTGTTGAGCCAGACGGGTCTGGGACGAATGCCAAAGTGGTGCGGGGCACGGGTCCGGTCAAGTGGCATGTGCGCCTCCAAATCATCGGCCCATGGGCACCTGACCGGCTCAGCGTAGTGACGGACAGCTGGTGGCGATCCACCCGGACCATGGCCCCACCCGGTCAGCCCTGGGCCGGCCCCCACAGGAACGGGATGGCGGTGGCACCCCTCACCAAAACCCAAGCCAAGCCAGGCCAATCGGATACCCCGGGCTTGTTCGGCGGGTCATCAGGACTTAAGCTACGGCCTCAATGAGCGAAGCAACCCGGCTGCTGGATGCCGTGGAGCGTGGCAAACCACAGGCTGCGGAGGAGTTGTTGCCGCTTGTTTACGAGGAGTTGCGTTGCCTGGCACACCAGAAGATGGCGGCACAACCGCCAGGGCAAACGATCCAGGCAACGGCCCTGGTGCACGAGGCATGGCTGAAACTCGCAGCTGGCGAACCGCGGTATTGGAATGATCGAAGCCACTTCTACCTCACCGCCGCGGAGGCGATGCGGCAGATTCTGATCGATCGCGCGCGCCGCAAACAGCGAGTGCGCCACGGGGGACATCTGCAGCGGGCAGCCCCGGACGGCATCGACATCGCCGCGCCGGCCCCCACCAATGAGGACACGCTGCTCGCTCTCAACGACGCAATCGATCAACTGGAGGGGAAGGAACCCCTCAAGGCCCGCATCGTGAAGCTGAAGTTCTTCATCGGCCTGACAGACAAGGAGGTCGCCGGACAACTCGGGATGTCCGACCGGACGGTGAAACGCCATTGGGCCTATGCGAAGGCATGGCTGTTCGAACGTATTGAGAGCGACTCGGGTTCGTCCGGCGGCGCGCGAACGTAAAAGCCTGAATTCGCTGTCCCCTGGCGGTTGGAAACAGCGTTTGAATGAGTGGAATCAGCATGGATTGAGGCCGGATGGCTGATCAGCCCCCATCCCAGGAAGAGGCGATCTTCGCCGTGGCGTGCGAACTGGAGGATCCGCGGGCACGGAGGGGGTATCTGGATCGTGCCTGCGCGGGCAATCCCGCCCTGCGGGAGCGGTTGGAGCGGTTGTTGCGGGCGCAGGAACAGGCGGACCGGCATTTGGGCGCGGAGGGGAGGTTGCCCGAAGCCAGGCTGCTGGAGGAGGAGTCCGGAGGGCAGATCGCCGAGGGCCCCGGCGCCGTGATCGGGCGGTACAAGCTGCTCGAACAAATCGGCGAGGGCGGTTTCGGGGTCGTGTACATGGCCGAACAGGAGAAGCCGGTCCGCCGCCGCGTGGCACTGAAGATCATCAAGCCCGGCATGGACACGCGCCAAGTGGTCGCCCGGTTTGAGGCGGAACGCCAGGCCCTGGCGCTGATGGATCATCCGAACATCGCCAAGGTGCTCGATGCCGGCGCCACCGAATCGGGACGCCCCTACTTCGTGATGGACCTGGTCAAGGGCATCCCGATCACCGAGTTCTGTGACCGGAGCAGGTTGCCCGTCAAAGAACGACTGAAGCTGTTCCTGCCGGTTTGTGCCGCCATTCAGCACGCGCATCAGAAGGGCGTCGTCCACCGCGACCTCAAACCGTCGAACATCCTCGTCACGCTGGATTACGGCGAGCCGACGCCCAAGGTCATCGATTTCGGGGTCGCCAAGGCCCTGAACCAGCGGCTTACCGAGAAGACGCTCTACACCCAGTTCACGCAGATGATCGGCACCCCGGCTTACATGAGCCCGGAACAGGCCGAGATGAGCAGCCTGGATATCGACACTCGCACCGACGTCTATTCGCTGGGCGTCCTGCTTTACGAACTGCTCACCGGCACCACGCCTCTCCCTGAGGAACGCCTCCGGTCCCTGGGTTTTGGGGCGATCCAGCAGGCGATCAGCGAGGAGGAAGCCGAGAAACCCTCCACCCGTGTGAGCACGTTGCGCGGCGAACTCGTTGCCGTCGCTCAACACCGCAGCACCGAGGCCGGAAGTCTGGGTCGTCTGCTCCGCGGTGACCTCGACTGGATCGTGCTCAAGGCCATCGAGAAGGACCGGCGGCGCCGCTACGACACCCCCGGCGATCTGGCCACGGATGTGCGCCGCTATCTCGACTCCGAGCCGGTCGTGGCCACGCCGCCCAGTGCGCTGTACAAGCTGCGGAAGTTTGCCCGGCGGAACAAGGCCTTGGTGTCCGCGGGCGCGGCGATCAGTGTGATGCTCCTGTTCACCTCAGGTTTCAGCACCTGGCAGGCGATCCGGGCCAGCCGATCGGAAACCAAGGCCGTAGGCGCCGAGGCCGCAGCCCGTGAAGAAGCCGAGTCATCAAAGGCGCTGCTGGACTTCCTCCGAGACGATCTGCTGTCGGTAGCCGACCCCTTCGCGGGCGACCCCAACCGCCCCCGCGGCCGGGACCTCCGCCTCCTCACGGCAGTGGACCTGGCAAGCCGGAGCGTGGGCGACCGGTTCAAGAACCGGCCTCTGGTCGAGGCCGGCATCCGCCAGACGCTTGGGCAAATCTATGTTTCCCTCAACGAAAACGACCAGGCAGAAGCGCAACTCTCCCGCTCCCTGAATCTGTACGAGCGTGAAGCGGACGCCCGGGATTTGGGTTTACTGCAGGCAAAGGACTCCCAAGCGTGGTTGCTCCTCGCGAAAGGGAGGCAGTCAGAGGCAAGGAAGCTGATCGAATCGGTCATCGCGGATCTCGAGCAGGTGGTCGAACCCGGCCATCTCCAGTTGCTCAAGACACGCCGATGCCTCCTGGCCGCACTGACGTGTTCCGCCCAAATCCCCGAAGCCATCGCCTTGGGGGAGGAACTGATTTCCCAGGCCGAAGCCCTTCCCCCGGAGCAGACGGACATTTGGTTGGCGATCATGTATGACTACATCTGGGCCAATTATCAGCAGGGGAACTTCCCGCGCGTGTACGCGCTTTCCGAGCAAGCCCTCGCCCGTGCGCGAGCACAGCTTGACAACGATCATCCCCAGACGATCGCGTTCATGTTCCGCTGGGCCACCTGGCTCCGGCTCAAGTTCGAACGCTACCGGGAGGCGGAAGCCCTGCAGCAGGAAGCGCATGATCGCGCAAAGAGAGTACTGGGCGGGCATCATGACCTCACCGTGGCCGCTGCCAGTGAACTGGCATGGCTTGCATGGGCGAGGGATTCGTTTGGAGGCTTTGTCACACGCCAGGCAGATCTGGCGGCCACCACGGCGCTGGCTTTGGGGCGCAACGACGAGCATGCCCTCTTCGAACAGATGCGGCTGGCCTGGGCCCGACATGCCGAAGGTCGCAATGAAGACGCTGCCGCCTTGCTTACCGATGCCATCGAGCGACTCCGTGAGACCCAGGGTGACGAGGGGTTCGACACGCGTCGAACGATGCTGTCGCTGTCCGGTGTGCGGATTTCGCAAGGCCGCTACGACGACGCCCTGAGCCTGCGGCGCACTGTTCTTGAGTTATCCCGGCAGCTGGACCCCGGCTCACCGTGGACTTCCGGTCTGACTCGTAGACTGGGGAACCTGCACGCCCGTCTTGGCCAGTGGCCGGAAGCCGCCAGACTCTATCAGTCTCTCCTGCCTGCGTTTGAACCCGACAGGAGCAACCGTCGGGGTGAACTCGTTTATCCAGCCGGGTTCGTCTTGGCCCGGTTGGCCAATGATGACAGAGCTGCCCGTGAACTCGCAGTCCTGGCTCTCAAACGAGCCACCGAAACCGACCACTGGCAGACCCGCTGTGAAATCGCACTGACCCTGTTGCTTGCCCCGCAGTGCGTGGCCGACCAGAGAGCGCTTCTCACCCTGGCCGGGCGGGGCGGAGCCGACTGCCCGAATCCCCTTCGCAAGGCCTTACTGCTGGGAATCACCGCCGTTCGTCAGGGCGAACACCGCGAGGCCGTCCAGGCATTGTCGGCGCTGACCCGCACGTCTGCCACCTCCGAGGCAGGGCTGTCGGCCGCCCTTCTCGCTGTGTCCCGCCATGAACTCGGGGATACCGATCAGGCCGCGACCGATCTGCGACGCGCACAAGAACTCCTCGAACAGCTCACCCGACCCGGCGACCTCGGACACACCACCTACGATCCGGGTGAAGAGTGGTTGCCCGTTGCTGAACTCATCCTGGCCTGCCGGGAAGCCGACCAGAGGATCCACAGGGAGGAATCTTCGAAACGAATCGACGATACCTACCTCGCCGCCGCTCGCAACCGCTGGCAACCGGTCAAGACGCTGCTCGATCAGGCTGAGAACCTCGCCCGGCAGGGCGACTTGACTGCCGCCCATGCCCGATTCTGCCAGGCGGTCAAACACGAGCCGTTCAATTGGAATGCCGCGCTGCAATCCCGACCGGGCCTGGATCGGAAGGCTGCCGCAGTCTTCCTCATGGCAGGCGATCAGGCAGGCCATGCGGGCTTTCGAGACTGGGTGGCACGGCACGGGGCGGAAGACTCACGGCTAAGCCTACTCGGCATGCTGCTCCCGCCTGAAGACATTCCGGCCGACCTGATCGAATCGCAGCTCAACCGCATCCGCGCCGACCCACAATCTGAAGGCGAAGGGCTCGAAGCCAAAGCCCGGCACTCCCTGCAGCTTGGGCTCGCCGAATACTGCTCCGGAGACCTGGGCGCCGCCCTGACCGACTTCACCACGGCTGGCCAAGCCTATAGTCTCATCACTTCCGGGACGGCGCACGCCATCGCCGCCATGGCGCTCGCCGACCTGGACCGTCAAGCGGAGGCCCGTGAACGACTCTCGGTCGCCGAAGCCACCTATCAAGAACTGCTCGACGGCAACCCCTCCGGCTTTGGCCCAAGTTGGCATGACGCAGTCATCCTCCAACTCCTGTTGGGTGAAGCACGCCAACGAGTTTCTCGAGACACCTCGGCGCAGCTGTTGCGATCAGTATCTGGATAGCCGGCTCCATGGCGTCACCGCGACTCCGGGTAAGTCCGGCATCTTGAGGCTTCCTGTAAGTCCCACGCTTACGCGGGAGACCCAGCTTCTCACAGGAGGCCCTATTCGGGCCGCCCGCGAGCCAGCGGGCTCACGGATCTGCGAAAAGGTGCCGCTCCTCTGTCCCCTCTTCGGAAAGAAGCTCGTTTTCAAAGGTAAAGCCACAACGAATCCGTAGGCCGGACGCGCCATGAAGATCCCGTTCTCCTTACTGCCTCTATCGACAACACTTTACAAGCGTAAAGCCATGAACAAAACACTATTATGTTTAGTCGTGCTTGCCTCTATGACACACGTGCGATGCACCGCCGTTGCCCAAGTAGTGTTCTCCACATTTGACACGGACTTGGACGGCTGGACCGTGGACCGTGGGAGTTATAGCTGGGAAGTGTCCGGCGGCAATCCTAGCGGTCATCTGAGTGCTGACAATCATCTGGATTACGCGCACGGCACCGCCATAGCGCCGTCCAAGTTCCACGGTAACTGGTCGAGTTTCGAGGGGGGAGGCACCTTGCGATACGATCACCGGATATCCACGCTTGGCTCTGATGTCACTGGGTACTCGCCATACCAGGTCGTGATTTCCGGCCCGGGCGGAGAAGCGGCGTGGACAGGTAGCACACCCTCGGGTTTGACCGATTGGACCCCCATCTTCATCCCGATTTCGCCTTCCTCGTGGGACATGAAATCTGGCTCCTGGAATGAATTGCTGGTCAACGTCACCTCGCTGCAGATCCGGATTGAGCAAGTACTCAACAGCACGCCGGACGCCGGCGATCTGTGCCACATTGACAACGTCGTTCTCAGCAAGCCACCCAGCGAAGGGACGGTTCCTGCAGTCCATGTCTTGCCCGCGGTCGAGGTTCGTCATCGGCTTACGGGGACCGTCACGTTTGCGCGACCAGAAGACATCACCATCCATCCTGCGGTCGAAGTCGATTTCATCATTGGCCGAGTAGGGGAAGTCTATCAGCTCGAATGGACCTCTGACCTGGTGCTCGGCGAGTGGCTCCCTCTTGGCGGGCCAATGATCCGGGGGAACAGCCCAATCAAGATGTCATTCGACTCAACGGAAGGCCATCCTCAGAGGTTCTATCGGCTGGTGCGGCTGAGATAACGGATAAGAGGTCACCTATACTGACCCCTAATCCCTAATTCGTGTCGTCCTTTTGGACCGCTGAGGTCAATCGGGTCAGGATGTGATCGGCAACCCGGCGGGTGGTGCCGGCGTGTGCGGCGATAAATGCGCGTCCCGCCTGCCCCATCCGGCGGCGGTCTTCCGGGGCGTCCAGCAACTCACGAACGCGGCTGGTCAGTTCCGCTGAGCCTTGCACCTGAAACGCGGCTTCCCGCGACAGCAGCTCGGCCGCGATGTCCGGGAAATCCGTCATGTCCGGGCCAAACAGCACGGGCACACCGGCGGCCGCCGGTTCGATGGGGTTCTGCCCGCCTTTCGGGACCAGGCTCCCCCCGACGAAGGCGATGTCGGCGAGATGATACAACGCCGCGAGCCGACCCATCGCATCCACCACCAGAATGTCCCGTACGGCCCCCCGCTCCGGCTCGGTGAACCGTCGTGTGTCGAGGCCCGCCTCGCGGCCGAGGGTCCGCACGGCCGCCCCACGTGCCGGATGGCGGGGAACGATGACCAGTCGCAGTTCGGGAAAGGACGGCCGAAGGTTCTTGAACGCGGCCAGCAGCAGCTCTTCCTCGCCCGCATGCGTGCTGCCGGCCAGCCAGATCGGGACGTCCGCCGGAATTCCATACTCCTGCATCAGTTCGTTGCGTCCAGGCTCGGACAGCTCCACCGCGCCGGTTTCGAACTTCAGGTTGCCGACCGGTCCCAGGCGCGCCGGTTCCACCCCCACCTCCCGGTAGCGACAGGCTTCGCCCTCAGACTGGGGAAAGATCGTCTCGAAGGAGTTGAGCGCCGGCTCGAACAACAGCCGCAATCGCCGGCAGGTCCGGTAGGACTGCGGGGAGAGCCGCCCGTTCGCCAACAGCGTGGGAAGCCCGGCTCCCCGAAGATGATGCAGGATTCCCGGCCAGATGTCGGTCTCGATGAACACCGCCATCGCAGGGCGGAGGCGTCGGACCAGCAACTCGATGGACGGTGCCAGATCGAACGGGAAGTAGAGCAGTTGGTCCACGCAATCACCAAGCCGCTGTTCGGCAATCTCCCGGGCCGAAAGCGTGGAAACGGTGAACGCGATCGGCCGTCCTTCCAGTCGCGCCCGGAGTTCCTTGACCAGCGGCACGCAGGAAAGGGTCTCGCCGAGTGACAGGGCGTGAATCCAGAGCGGGGCCGGGCGTCCGGCATCACGCGGGATGCGCTGGAAACCGAGTCGCCGGAAAACCGTCCGACGCCGCTTGGTCTTCGCGAGCAGGAACGGGAGGGTCAGGAGCATCCCGGCCGGCAACCCCACATGCAGGGCGGCTTGATAGAGCCGCAGTGCGACGTGTTGCGCAGGCGTGGGGATCACCGTCATTTCACATCCGCTCAAAGAGAGCACGCATGACCTGCGGCGTCATCTTCTGCTGCCAGTCCTTTCCGAGGGCATTTTCCCAGAGCGGCGCGAGCCCGAGCGAGACCTGGATCATCTGGTCGAACTGTGGCGCGGTCAGCCCCTGGGTCAGCTCCCGCGGCAACGTGATCTCGTGTTTCACCAGCATCTGCCGGAATTCCCGGACATCCTCGGGATAGTAATCCTCCAGTTGATCAAAGACGATGCAGTTGCCGATGCCGTGTCGCGTGCCCAGCACAAATGACAGCCCGTAGCTCAGCGCGTGGCAGACGCCCACCTGCGAGTAGGCGATGCTCAGACCACCGAGATAACTCGCCACCATCAGTTTCTCGTCCGCCACCTCCCGTGGCAGGTCGTGGAGGAACACCTCGCGGCAAATGTCCTGAGACTTCTCCGCGAAGCCGCGGGCGAACTCGTTGATGAACGTGCCCCGCAACGATTCCGACGCGTGGATGTAGCTGTCCATCGCCGTGTAGAACCGCTGGTCGTCCGGGGCATCGGCGACCAGGTTCGGATCCATCACGATCTGGTCGAACGGCGTGAAGTCCGAGTTGATGCCCAGCTTGCGTACCGGGCCCGTCAGGACGGTCGTCCGGGAGACCTCCGCGCCGGTGCCCGCCAGAGTGGGAATCCCAACCTTGTAAATCCCGGGATGCTTGATCAGGTCCCAACCCTGGTAATCGGCGGCGGATCCCGGGTTGGTCAGCATCAACGCCACCGCCTTCGCCAGGTCCATCGTCGTGCCGCCACCGATTCCCACGATCCCGTCCGGCCGGCGGTTCGAGAATTCCCGCACCCGCTCGGTCAGTTCATCCACATAGATCGTCTTCGGTTCGTATTCGGCGCTGACGAAGATGATGAGGTCGTTGGCCCGCACCGGCAGTGTGCGTACCCACGACTTCTCCTCATGCACGTCGTCGATCAGGAAGACCACCGGCGACCCGCTGTCGGTGCGCCGCGCCGAAAGCACGTCACCGAGTTGCGCGACGGCGCCGCGGCCGAAGATGAGTTGAGGGACCACCCGGAGATTCTTGAACATCGGATCAGGCGTTGGGCTTGAAGTGTTCCTTGACGACGGCCTCGAACTCGGCGGCCTGCTCGAGTGTGTCGATTTCGATCAACGCATCGTGCGTCACGCCGACGGCGATGCGATGTCCCTGTTCCAAGACCCGAAGCATCTCGAGCTTCTCGATCTGCTCGAGCCGGCCCGGCGGCAGGGTGGAGAACTGCTCGAGAAAATCACGGCGATACGCGTAAAGCCCGAGGTGAATCAGCAGCGGGATTTCCGCCGCCTTTTCGGCATCGAAGAGCCCCTGCGAATCGCGGAAGTGCGGGATCGGGGCGCGCGAGAAGATCAGGGCCCGCCCCTGTTCATCACACACGCATTTCACATGGTTCGGGTTGAGGTAATCCCGCTCGTACTTCAACGGGCAACCCAGCGTGGCCATCTCGACATCGCCCCGGATCAGTTCCGCCAGCTGCCGGATTTGCGCCCCGGTAACCATCGGCTCGTCGGCCTGCACATTGATCACGTATTCCGCCTTCAAGGTGCGGTTGGCCTCGGCGATCCGGTCCGTGCCGCAGGTGTGGCCGACGTCCGTCATCAGCGCGTCATAGCCCGCGGCCTGCAACAGCTGGAACAGCTTTTCGTTGTCGACCGCGAACCAAAGCGGCAGGTCGGGCGCCTCGGCGCGAATGCGGTCGGCAGTCCAGAGAATGACCGGTTTGCCCCGCACCTCGTGCAGCAGCTTCTGGGGAAAACGCGTCGAGGCGACGCGGGCGGGAACGATGATGGCGGATTCCATGGGGCGATGGCTGGAGGCAGGGGTTTACGAGAGGTAGTGGGAATTCAGTCCGGAACGGGCGATTGAACCGCCGAGATAAGTCGGCGCAAGTATGCCGGGTGAACCCACCAGCTGCGACCCGGCCGCAAACGAGCGGGATTCCACGCCCGGCTGGCGAAAGGCAACGGGAAGCGGTCGGCCCCGGGGAGTTTGCGCGGACTGACGTCCGCGGCCAGCCCGGAGGCAGGGACCCCGGCCAGGGGCGATCACCTTATCGGCGTTCATTGGCGTTTATCCGCGGTTTTCTCCTTCACGCGAGCACCTTCCGCATCATCTCCAGCCGTTGCCGAAGATCGTCCTCGGTCCAGCCGAGCTTGATCAACATGCAGATCGTCCGGCCCATGATGGCGTCCGATTGCGGCACCTGGATGTCGCGGAGATGCGGCAGCCAGCCGGCCTTGCGGACCGCGAGTTCGCCCGGCGCCTTCAGTTCGTGGAAATGATACCACTGGCGGTGGTAATGCCAGTTGTTGTCATACCAGTAGAAGCACCCGTCCACCCCGGCTTCAGCCAGGGCGCGGGCGGCGGACCGGGCCTCGTCCTCGGTGGGAAGGAAGAAGCTCAGGAACGTGGCGGAATCCCCTGCCGGATCGGGCAGATCGCGGAAAGTGAGTTTCGGCACCTGGGCGAGGCCTTCCTTCAGAAAGCGCTTGTGCGTGCGCTGCCGGTCGAGGATGAGGTCCAGCTTCCGGAGCTGGGCCAACCCGACCGCCGCGTGCAGTTCGCTGATGCGGAAGTTCAGCCCCAAAATCGGGTGCAAATCCGCCCCGCGATCCCGGCCCAAGTGGTCATGGCCGTGATCCGTAAAAGCCTGCACCACCTCGTGCAGCTCGGCGTCGTTGGTGATCACCGCGCCCCCCTCGCCGCAAGTGACGGTTTTGACGTAATCGAACGAGAACGTGCCCGCCCGCCCAAACGTACCGAGCGGACGACCGTTCTGGCTGCCACCCAACGCTTGCGCCACATCCTCGATCAGCGTGATGCCGCGTTCCTGACACAGCGTGGCCAGGGCATCGGTCCGGGCCATCGCCCCGCACATGTGGACCACCAATACCGCCTTCGTGCGCGGCGTGACATGGGCCTCCACGGATTTCGGATCGAGGCAAAGCGTCGCGTCAATTTCGGCGAACACCGGGACCGCGCCGAGCCACAGGACGGCCTCGATGTCAGCGACGAAGGTGAACGGCGGCACAATGACCTCGTCGCCGGCGCCCACCCCGCAGCCGGCCAGGGCGGTCAACACCGCGGAGGTGCCACTGGAACAAACGTGGGCGTGCCGCACCCGACACCGTTCGGCGAGGGCCGTTTCCAACTCGCGGGATTTCCAATGGCCCTGGCGGGCGCCGTCGAAGCCGTATCGCATCAGGACGCCCGACTGGAGCACGTCCTGCACCTCGGCCCGTTCCTCTGCACCAAAAAGCTCGAATCCTGGCATGGGGCTTGTTGCTGTCCGCCGGACTTCCCGTTGGAGTGGCCGGGCCAGCCGGCCCGGCGGGCGAAGGAAGCCCTCTGTCCGGGACAGTAAAGGGAACCCCCGCCACAATGGCCAGCGGGATTTCTTTTCTGCCCGCGAAGATTCCCTGCGGATTCTTTTGACATCGCCTCGGCGAAACGGGCATCTTGCACCCTCTGCGGTGCCAACCGCGGACCTCGGTCGGGGCGTAGCGTAGCCTGGCTAGCGCGCCTGTTTCGGGTACAGGAGGTCGGGAGTTCAAATCTCCCCGCCCCGACCATTCCCTCTTTCCCGGCTATTTCCCGACGCGAATGACAACTTCCACTTTCCCTCGGGTCGTCGCCGCAATCAGCGTTTCCGGCTTTCCATTCACGAGCATCTCCTCCACTCGCTGGCCTTGCCCGTGAATCCGGATATCCCCGATCGCAATCCGATACGCCCGGTCGATCACGACATTGTCTGTCTGCAAACTTGGCACCGCGATCCGGACCGCTCCTTCGTTTGGGGCGGCTTGGTCGAGCAAGCCCGGCAGGGCCTTCCAGCGAAAGCCAGCAGTTCGCATTCTGTTCTGGAGCGCGGACAGCCTTATCCGCCAGTGAGCAGAGGCGATTGGAGCGGGCTGGCCACAACGCTGGCGCTACAACCTCCAAGACGACAGGAGCAAATCGGAATCTTGACGGTTGCGGTCTGAGCGATATATGATGTCGTCATCATGCGGACCATCGTGGAAATGCCTGACGCGCTGCTGGAGGATCTGGGCGATCTCGCCAAGCGCGAGCAGATCTCCCGCGCGGAAGTGATCCGTCGGGCCGTGATCCACTACCTCCGAGCCTTCCCCACCGGGGACCAAGACGACGAGGCCTTCGGCATGTGGAGCGCCCGGGAAACCTCGGGAACCGACTACGAGGACCAGGTCCGCGAGGAATGGCAGCGCCGTGAAGGCCCTCCTTGATACCAACGTGCTGGTGGACTACCTGCGCGGAGTCACGGGGGCCAGGGAGGAAATCGCCCGTTACTCTCCGCCCGCGATCAGTCTCGTCACCTGGATGGAGATCCTCGTGGGTGCCGGGACCCGCGAAGAGGAGCGCCAGCTCCGCCGCTTCCTGGCGCGGTTTGAAGTCCATCCGATCAGCGCCGCCATTGCCGAACGCGCCGTCGCAATCCGTCGCGAAGGCCGGCAACGGCTTCCCGACGCCATCATCTGGGCCACCGCTCAGGAGCTGAACCTCATCCTTGTCACGCGCAACACCCGCGACTTTCCCGCAGACCATCCGGGCATCCGTGTGCCCTACCGGGTTTGACACCCAAGGTCGCGATGAAGCGTCCCGCGCACATGGAACATCAGGCGCCGAAGTGGGAACTGGGAATGAACAGTGCACGAGTCCGGGCACCGGGCCGTCAGCAACGGACTGCTGAAACAACTTGCACCCGGGCACCGTGGCAAGGGACCCTGTTCTCACAAAGCACGCGCTGAAGCTGATCCCAGGGAATCCGTCTCGTCGGGTATCACTTGGAACGCTGCCATATCCAGACTGGCGAGTGCAGTTGTGGAATCATGCCAATGATCGAGTTGGTGATCGTGCCCATCGCAGTTACACTATGCCTGTGCGCGATCCAACGGTTCGCCACCCGGAGGAAGGAACGCCCGGGCATTTACAGAACAACGCTTTCGATCTGGGCGTTGGTAGCTGCGGTCTGGCTCTTTGGCGCCACGATGATGCCGGACGGCTTCTTCGCCTTCGTCGCCTCCGTGCCCGAAGCGCCAGATGCGGTCGCAGAGGGAGTGGAGGTGTTTCTCTGTTGGTCGGTGTTCTTCGCACCGATCTACCTCGTCAGCTCATCCGTTCTGCTGTTTGTGACCATAAGAGCGAGGAGGAATCGGTCCGAGCACCTCTGAGCCTCACTGGGGGAGCGTTGGCGCGAGGCCATGAGCGCGTCCCCTTCTTGCGGCGCGCGACTCGATCCAAGTGCGGCGCCGCAACCCGGAGGGTTGCCAGCGATTAGCCGGGGGTCGCAGCGTAGCGGAGACCCCCGGTCAGCGGGTGAAAGGAGACGACCCCGGAGGGGTCGCAGACGTGCGATTCCGGGGCCAAACGGGCTGGCACCCTTCCAGGGGGGTACGGCGGACGGCTCGCGTCGCTCCTCGACACGACAGCTTTCGAACGCGTCCGATGATTCACTGATTCCCAGCACCGGTTTTCAGCGCGCACCCCAAGCTTGCCGCTCAGCAGTTCACCACTCGAACCACTGATCTGTTCGGCATGCGGTCAGGCAAACGGGTGCCCTTCCGCGTCAGGAACCCTGACGGTCACCGCCTGATGCACCGCCGGCAACAACTTCTTGGGCGGCACCGGCTTCGTGAGGCAAGCCACGACCCCCGCCCGGGACGCCTCCATGGTCGTCTCTTTCGACGGCGCGCCGGCCATCAGAATGACCGGGATGCGCGGAAACTTCTGCCGCACCTCCTTGACCAGCACCATCCCCGATTCCCCGGGAAGCACGAGGTCGGTCAAGACGACGTCGTACGCCTTCGCAGCCAGCATCTCCCGCGCCTGACGCACGTCTCCGGCGACACCGACCTCATACCCGCCTTCGCCGAGAATGGACTTCAGCGTCACCCGGATGCTGCGCTCATCATCGACGACCAGAACTCTTGTTTTCGCCGCAACTGCGGGTGGGCCCGCAGGTTGTGGAAGGTCGGCGGGGGCTGGTGTAGGTTCCCGGTGCTCGCTGGCCTTTCGGTTTGGTTGCGCGTCCATATGAGGTGTGCAGTTCCGGGTCATACCCGTTCCGCTTCGTCCCGTCCAGTAAGCCCGGACTCCGGCCCGGCAATCGGCAGATCCACGTGGAAACGCGTCCACCGGCCTTCCGCACTCTCCACGGTCATGACGCCGCTGTGATCCCTCACGATGCCGTGGCTGATCGAGAGGCCCAGTCCCGTGCCCTGGTTACGAGGCTTGGTCGTGAAGAACGGATCGAAGATGCGCGCCTGAATCGCCTTCGGAATGCCGCCTCCGTGGTCCTCGACGGTCAGCCGCAGGAACCGGCTTGGGTCAGGGGTAACGGGTCCGGAGGTGGAGACGCGAGAACCTGGTTGCCGCGCTGTGATCCGAATGACCTTGTCCTCGTCATGCTGGGGGTATTTTGCATTCAGCGCGTCGCGGGCATTCGTGACCAAGTTCATAATCACCTGCTGAATCTGCTGACTTCGGCATTGGATCATGGGCAGGTCTTCGGAAACGTCCACCTCCAGCGTGACTTGGTCATGCCGCAAGACCGCGCGGACCAACGAAAGGGTGGCATCGACGATGTCGCACAGTCGCGCCGGACCCCGGACCTGTTTGTCCCGCCGGGCGAATCCGAGCAGGTTCTTCACGATCGTGGCGACCCGCTCGGTCTCGTGCCGGATCTCGACGGCGTACTCCCCGATCTCGGAATTGGGGGGGACCTTGTCCCCGATCAGTTCCGCGTAGTTCATGATCCCCATGATCGGGTTGTTGATTTCGTGCGCCACCCCGCTGGCCAGGATGCCGATGGATTCGAGCTTCTGGGCCTGCTGGAGTTGGGCCTCGAGGAAACGTTGCGCGCTGATGTCGCGCACGGTGGCCTGCAGGAGCGCCTCCCCCTCCAACTCGAACCGGGTCAGGAGCACGGTCGCCGGGAATTCCTCACCGCCGAGCCGCCGGTGGGTCCACTCGAAGAAATGCGAGCCCTCCAGCATGGCCGTTTGGATCATCTCCACGGCCTTCCCGGCGGAGGGCTTCCCGTCCGGCTGGCAGTCGGGCGAGTACTCCCAAGGCGCGCGCGATGTGAAATCCGCCAGGTCACCCGTGCCGAACAGCCGGAGGGTTGCCGGGTTCGCGTTCGTAAACTTCCAGGAGGGCGGCGCCAGCGTCATGATGGCGTCGCGCGAGGCCTCAAAGAGCAGGCGATGCCTCGTCTCGCCCATCCGCAGCGCCGCGTCCACGTGCGCGCGCTCGATGATGTCCGCCGCCTGGCGGGCAAGCAGGTCGAGCAGCCGCAGGACCCGGCCGTCCGGCCGGTGCGACCTGCGGAAGTGCGTCGAGACCATCCCGAGCGGTTTTCCCGACCGGTCGATCAGCGGCGTGGATTGCACCGCACGCACGCCGGCGTTGAGCTGAACATCCAGGGCCGCCGTGCCGACAAACACCGGACTTTGTTCCACGTCCTCGATAATGACCCGCTCACCACGTTCCAGCGCGGTGCCGCAACAACCGTGCCCCCTGGCAACCGAGCTCCAGAAGTCCAGCCAGGCTGACGGAAAACCACGCTGCGCCTCGATCTTGAGGTCGCCCGACACCGGGTCCAGCAGTTGCAGGTTCCCGAAATCCGCGCCGCTGATCGCGATGGCGGCGTCCACAATCTCGGTCAATACCGTCGGCAGGTTGCCGTTCTGGACGAACAAGGCGCCGAGCTGGCGCAACCGCGCCATGCCTTCCAGGTCCCCGGCCAATTCCTGCTCCGCCCGCTTGCGCTCCGTGATGTCGCGAAAGACGCCCAGAAGACAGTCCCGGCCGTCGAGGCAAACGGGGGCGGAGCGAATCTCCACGGGGATGGTGGCGCCCACCTTCGAAAGGACCAAATCCTCATGGGCCGGCCCCTGCGAACCGGCGATGCCCTCCTTGATGAATGAAGGCTGCATCCCGTCCAGGAGCTGCCCGGGCGGGTGGAGAACGGATTGATGCTGCCCCAGGAGTTCCGATCGCCGACGGCCGACCATCCGGCACAGGGCGGCGTTGCAGTCGAGCAGTTCTCCGGTTCGGACGTCCGCCAGGACGATCCCGTCCTGCGCCTCTTCGAACAGGCTGCGGTAGCGCTGCTCGCTTTCCTTGAGGCCCGCTTCAAGTTCCATGTTATGGAGGGCGAACCCCACGTCACCGGCGATCTCCCGGAGGAGCGCCTGTTCCTCCTCGTCAGCCACCTGCCCGGGAGGCAGCCAGACGACGATCAGGCCGTGGAACTTGCCGGCATGCTCCACGCGGGTCGCGAGGCCGTTTCCAACCCGGTGAAGGTCGGCGAGGGGACACGCGTCACAGGTTTCCCGAGTCAGGACATGGACCGCGGCGGGCGCTCCCACCGCGGCACCAACAGGCCGCGGGGACGGCCTGAGGCACTCGCGCACGCACGGCGGGAATTCTCCCCGCTCCAGTTGGGCGGACAGCGTCTGGAACGGCGGACCGACACCCGATTCAACGCTCAGCGCTGCCTTGCCGCCCGCGTCGACCAGCACCATCCAGGCGCTCTCATGCCCCCGGTTTTCCGTCAGGTTGTCACACACGCCCTGCACGAGACGTCCGCGTTCCTTCACCCGGACGATTGCATGGTTGACGTTGCGGAGAGTGCGCAGGACCGCGTTCAGGTGTCTCAGGGCGGTGTTCGCCTCAGCCTCGACTTCGGCAAGCCGGCGCGATTCCTCCAGGCGACGCCGCTGCCAGAGCACCCCGATTGTCATCGCAGCACAGAGGATGAGCGCCATGGTCAGCATCATCAGGGTCCACTGATGCGCCCGAAAGGCGGCATCCATCTCCTCGCCGTCCACCTTGGCCACCACGACCCACGGCGAGGCCGCCACCCGCCAGGCCGCCGCCAGCACCGGCACCCCGTGATAGTCCCGGGCCCGTTCGACGACCCCGCCCTCCCCGGCGAGGGCCAGAGCGGACAGCAGCTCTTCCCGATCCAGCGGCAGCCGCAGGCGCAACGCCGCGTTCGTGAGGTGGCGCAATTCGCTGAGGTAGAGAACATCGTCCCCATCCTGCCGCACCAGGAGGGTCTCGGCGGTCCGGCTGGGAACGGGCCAGGACCGAAGCATGGGCTGGAGCGCCGAGTCGGCGTAGCTGCGCAGGATGACAGCGCACAGGGGATGATTCGTTGTTCCCGTGGCGACGAAGAACGGCGCGATCACGTCCAGATGTGGCGGCAAATCCCCGGGCCCGGCGTGCAGGTCCGTCAGAACCGGGCCCGCGCACCGGAACGCCAGGGCGACACCCTCCGCCGCTTCCGGCCCCAGGACCACACGGTTCCCGGCCAGGCTGAGCAATGGACTCCCACCGGGATCGAACAGGAGCACGTCATCGTATCCGTACCACTTCGTCAAGTCGTCCAGCTTCGCCAGGATGGACCCGGCAGTTGCGGGGTCCCGCCGGCTTTGCCACTCCGGCAACGCCTGCGCCAGAAAGGGACTCTCCATCAGGACGCCGGCATCGCTCATCCGTTCCGCACGCCAGTGTTCCACTTCCCTTGCTTTGAGCTCGGCAATGCTGAGGAGCGTCGCGTTGACGCTGGTCCGGTGGAATTGCCTGGCATGGAAGAACGACCACAAGTTCAGGGCGACGGCACAGGCCACCACCGCCGCAAAGATCGCTGCCAAGCGGACAGGAAACCGGCGAATTCCGCCACTTTCAGAACCGTCTTTCGTTCTTGTACTCATTCTCAGTCCCCTCCCCGGAACAGGGTCCTTAAACTCATGTTCACAATGTCACGCTTCCTCGTGCGGTGCCGTCGGGAAGATGAGTATGTCAGGAGAAGGGGAGGGGAAGACCAGACAGGAAACACGGACCGGATGTCCCTGGCCCACCGGGCAAGGGACGAACTTGTGCGGCGATCACCGCCCGCGATCCGCTTCGTCAGATGGACGGGAATCCATGCCGGAGCCGGCACCTCGATGAAGGAGCGGGAACGCCGCGGTTACCAGAAGCGTCTCGATCTCACTCCATCCTCGACTTGAGCCAGCCGTGTTCCACCGCGTACCGCACGAGGTCCACCCGGCACCGGAGCCCGAGCTTCTCCATCGCCCGCATCTTGAAGGTCTCGATGGTCTTCACACTGAGGTTGAGCTGGGCCGCAACCTCCTTGTTGGCGTAACCCAGGGCGATGAGCTGCATTACCTTCGCTTCGCGGCCGCTCAACGACTGACCGCGGGGCAGGACCGGTGACGGCGGCCGCGGGCTGGGAATGAGCTTCAGCACCGCGATCGGGTCCAGGTAGACCCCCTTCGCAGCGACGGCCCGCACGGCCTGGATGAGTTCCTCGGCGGCGGAGCGCTTGACGACGTAGCCGGAGGCGCCCGCCTGCAGCATCCGTCGCATGTGGCTCCGGGTCTCGTGCACGGACAGCACCAGCACCTTCACTTCCGGGCAGGCCTGCTTGATGGCCCGGGTCGCCCACAAGCCGTCCATCCTCGGCATGGAAAGGTCCATCACGACAACGTCGGGCCGCAGCGACTCAACCAGTTTCACTGCCTCCTCGCCGTCGCCCGCCTCCCCAATGATCTCCAGATCCGGTTCGTTGGCAATGATCGCTTTCAGCCCTTCCCGAACCATCGTCTGGTCATCCGCCAGGAACACGCGCAGCTTCTTCATGGGGTTCATCCGGCTCCCATTCCCGTGCTCGCTTGCGTCGACCCCGATTGCTTCCCCGCGCCCCCTCCCGGCCCCTGGCGTTGGGCCGCGACCGGGATGCGCTCCAGCAGCGCGATCCCCGCCCCGGGCACGGCGACTTGGGCCGTGTGAGTAATGGGCAACAGGATCGTCAACTCCACCCCCGGAGGCTCCACATTCTCAATCCGGACACTGCCGCCAAACAGTGACACGATACGTTCGGCCACCGCGGGTTTCAGGCCCAGTTCCTCCGCGGGCGAGGACTGGCGGACCGCTCCAAACACTTCGAAGAAACCGGGAATCGCGTCGGGAGCGAGCGTCCGGCCGGCAGCCCGCACACGCAGCGTCGCGCCCTCTGCCGCCTCGACGCATCGCAGGACGACCGACCGACCCTCCTCGGCGAACATCCCGGCCGTCTCCAACAGCGAGCTCAGCGCCGTGCGAAGCAGGTTCGGGTTTCCGATCACCGTGGCGAAACAAGCCGGCGGCCCGTCGAGGCCGACGCCGCGCATCCTTAGGTGCGGCAACGCTGTCGCGTGGGCGTCAGCGAGCACGGCGCTCAGGCTGACGCGGGTCGGTTTGAATTCCTCCCGCGACGTTTGGATCTGCGCGAGCAGCAACGCTCCGTCCAGCGTGTCCATCATGCGCGCGCGCGAAGCCTCGAACAAGTCGCGCAGCTCCCGCATTCCCTCCTGTCCCCGACACGCGTCGAACACCAGCCCGGCGATTCCGAACAGGCCGTGCGCCGGCGTCCGCAGCTCGTGGGAGATGAGCCGGAGAAAATCAAGCTTCGTGCGGTCGGCCAGCACCAGCCGGTCGTGGGCCGCCGCAAGCTGGCGGCTCTTCTTGCGCACCAGCGCATCCAGTTGCTCGTTCCGGGCCTCCAACTCCAACCGATAGCTTTCGTTCTCCCGCTGAAGCCGCCGGCTCTCGTCCTCGAGCCGCTTCACCTGCGCCGCCCGACCAACGGACCGGAGAATCCCCTCCTTGTTCACCGGCTTCGTCAGGTAGTCGGCGGCCCCGGCCCGCACGGCCTCCGATGCAGTTTCAATCGTCGGCGCGCCGGTCATCATGATCACCTGAACGTCGGGCGCCGCCCGGCGGATCTCCCGTAGCAGATCCACTCCGGACAGCCCCGGCATCGTGATGTCCGAGAGGACCACATCAGGGGCACACCCGGTCAGCAACCGCATCGCCGCCGAGGCGTGCTCCGCCACCTCAACCTCGTACCCGGCCATCTCAAGAAAGCCCCGCACCCCTGCGCGCACGGCCTTCTCGTCATCCACCACCAGCACACGAACCACTGAGTTCTGCCCGGTCGGAGCTATCATTGTTCGATGGTGTAACGCCATTCCCCGCAAAACCCAACCAGAATCCTCTGGGGATCAAGACGAAGAGTCCTTCGGTATGTGGAGCTGCCGGGAAGTCTCGGGGACCGAGTAGGAGGATCAGGTCCGCGGGGAATGGTACCGCCGTGAAAGCCCTCCTTGATACCAATGTGCCGGTGGACTACCTGCGCGGAGTCACCGGCGCCGGAACGGAAACTGGGAATGAACGGTGGGACCGCACCCGAGTGCTCTCAGGAACTGGGACCGCAACCCGGACCGCAACCCGGAGGGTTGCCAGCGATTAGCCGGGGGGCGTAGCGCAGCGGAGACCCCCGGTCAGCGGGTGAAAGGAGACGACCCCGGAGGGGTCGCGTGCGATTCCGGGGCCAAACGGGCTGGCACCCTTCCAGGGTACGGCGGACGGCTCGCGTCGCTCACCTCGGCCATCAACCGCCGCCTTCGTTAGGCCCCACCTCGATTTCGTATCGCAGCAGATACGGCCAAACATCCCCGCCACCATGGTTCATCGAGATGCCCCAGTGGATGCCCTGGCCGGGTTTGCCGGTGTCGATGAACGCGTCCGGGCGGTAGGCGCCGGGAGCCTTCGGGTAGTCGTTGCCGAAGCGTCCAACAATGGAGAAAGCCAGGCCGTCCGGCGCGTATTGCAGGGTGCGGCCTTCCTGACCGGCCGCCGAAAGCAGCGTCATGACACCTTCCTTGAACGGCCAGACCAGAACTTCGTGACCGCCCCGGGTCACCGGGTTCCCGGCATACTTTCGGTAGGGGCCTTCGGGATGGTCGGCAAAAGCGACGCCCATGCGCGTTTGGGAAGGCCCCTGTGCTCCGTGTGCCCGTGAACGTCCCTTGTAATAGAGCCAATAGCGGCCGTCGCGCAGGAGCAGGCAGGCGTCATCGACGCGGTAGCTGTCGAACGCATCCGATGATTCACTGATTCCCAGCACCGGCTTGGGACCCACGCGCTGGAACAGCCCGTCCGGAGAGTCCGCAACCGCCACGCCAATCGCGGTGATGTCGGTGGTATTGTTGTTCTCGAAGATTTCGTCGGGGTTGCCGGGCGTTGGTTTCACCGCCGTGTAGAACAGGTAGAAGCGGCCGCAGGCTTCCAGAATGTTCGGTGTGAAAACACTGTATGAATCCCATGCGCCTTTCGGACCGCGCGCCAGGGATTCCCCCGCTTCCCGCCAGCTTTCGCCATCCTCGGAAACCGCGCACCAGACCGTCGCGTTGTAGCCGCTACGGCTCAGGTCGGTTTTGGTGTACCAGACATAATAGCGATCCCGCCAACGGATGACATCGCTGGGGTCGCGCCGGGTGACGCCGCGTTCGGGACCGAGGCCCTTGAGGGGTGCGTAGTGGAAGGAGAGCTGATCGTGCGGGGAGGGGGGATCGGCGGCGAGGACTGATGAGACGGATACGACCGATGCGGCGAATGTGACAACTGTAACGACGCTCGGGGCGAGGATGACGCGAGGTTTCATGGGACCGAGTGCTGCGGGATCAGGTGAGGGTGACAGCGAGCAACTGTCCGGCCTCCAACTCCAGCGGTTCCGGAAGGGTGATGGTGGCAAGGCCGCTTTCGACCGTCACTTCGGCCGCCACTGTCTCCCCGTCGCATTCGACTTGGACGGCGGCACCACCGGTCTTTCCCGGAAACGATAGAACCAGCGTTCGCAGGATCAGCCTGCCGTACTGGAGCGAGAGTCTGGCCCGGAGTGCGTTCCCGTTCCTGGTTTGCTGCAAGGCGCCCCAGCCTTCCGCGGTGACAAAGGCCGCGCGGAAGTTCTCCGGACCCACGCGCGGGGCGAATTCGACGCGCCCCTGGGGACCGTGGCAGTTGAAGCCGCACGCCGCCTGATACGCCCCGTAACTGGCCATCGCCCGGGCGTAATGATCCGAGCATTCGATCTCGTTGTAGGGATTGCGGAGGCGGGCGTCGTAGCGGTCATGGATGGCACGCGCCACGGCGAGTCCGTTTTGCAGGATGTCGGGTTGATCGTGGCCTTCCCAAATCATGTGCGCGGCGGCCTGCCATTCGAAGCCGGTCATGCACTCGTTGAAATACATGTATTGCCAGTGATCCTTGAACGCCGGGTTCTGCCCGCCCTTGGGCCAGGAGCACATGATCAAACCGGCGTCCCCCGCCGTGGCATACCAGCGCCCGCGCTCGAAGGTCCTTCGGAACGCGCCGATGTCCGGTACGAAGTTGTACCTCCAGAGGGCGCGCAAGGCACTCAGCTGCCTGCCGCGGTCAAACAGGTTGCCCAGACCCACCCAGTGCCCCCAGGTCTGACCGAACACCTGATCGATGTAACAACCCGGCCCGATCCCCACCTCCTTCGCGTGTGCCGGGTCCTCGAGTTGGATGAAGTACTCGCCGTTGTAGAGTTCGAGAATGGACTGCGCGCCACGCCGGGCGATGCGCGCGCATTCGTCGGCGAAGGCGGTGTCGCCCATCTCACGCGCCATCACTTCACCCGCCCGCAGCGTGGCGAGATAGAGGGAAGCGAGAAAAGAGATCTTGCCGTACCAGGACGCATCCAGCGTGTTGGGCTGGCCGCCTTCGATCATCCCGTCGGCGTTGCCGTCCTTGCGGATCAGGTATTCGATCGCCTGTTTGACCTTCGGCCAGAGCCGTCGCAGGAACCGGTCGTCCGCGCTCATGTGATGTTCGCGCAACATGCCGAGGATGCGACCGCACTGGCCGTCGTCCGCCGCGTGGCTTGAGCCGGTGAGATTGGCCCGATGTCCGATGGCGCCATCGGGGTGAAAGCCCACGCCGAAATCGACACGCTCGCGTTGCAGCCGTTCCAGTTCCGGAAACAAACGGCCGGGCGCCTGGGCATAGTGCCACACGTGGGTACAGGTGCCCTCACAACAACCAATGCCTTCCCACGCCCAGAAGCGGCCGTCCTTGAACCGGTAACACGTGGTCGTGGCCAGCGTGGAGGTGTTGGCCATCGTGCGATCGAGGAACCAGTAGGGCAGCGTGGAGTCATACCAGGTTTCCACCCAACGCCGCGTCGTGCCCGCGAGATGCTCGAAGTTGCCAGTCAAATGCCGCGCGACAGCGAGGGCCGAGTCGAACCGCGCCGCGTAGTAATGGCCGACCAACGCGTTGCCGCAGCCGCGGCTCCGGAAGTTCGGAAAGTGCCAGGTGATCGCGAAATTCACGGTGACGGATTGTCCCGGATCGAGCTTCACCCGGCGGCCGAGTCCGCCCACCAATGACTGGTCGAACGGCCCCACGGCCGGCGCGAGATCGTCCGAATTCGAGTTAGCCGGGACGGCGAGATCGGCGGCGGCCCCCAACAATGCCAGGGTCATGGTGCCGAAATCGCGTTCCTCCTCAAGCGGCCCCGCCGACGCCGGTTGGTCCGAAAAAGCGATCTGGTCCACGCCGATGTTGCCCCAGCCACCGGACTCGGCGTCCACGATTTCCAGGCGTGCTGTTTTCCCTTCGTATGCGCTGACGTTCAGCGACTGCGGACTCATGTGATTATTGTTCCGGCCGGCGGCCGAAGCGACGACTTTGCCGTCGATCAACACGTTCACGCAGGTGCGCCCCTGGTGCGAACCACCGCCAACCCACAGGTTGATGAACCGGCGCTTGATGATGAACTTGGGGCTCGTAAGTTTACCGGTCCGGGAATCCTTCGACCCGACGTCCGTGCCGGGTGCCGTGGCGTGACTGTTGACCACGCGTTCTCCCTGCCCACCAACATCGCCCTGGTAATCGGGAATCCGACTGCGCTCGATGGGGCCGGAACCAAAGGCGTCTCCTTCGGCGGTCCAGTCGCCGTAGTCCGTGCCTTCGAAGTCCTCGAACAGAATCTCCGGCCGACCGGCGGTCTGTGCCGTCGGCTCCGCCGAGCAGACGAGCGCCGTGAACGCCCTTTCGCGAACGATGCGGTTGCGAAGCCGGCCGGCGGCCTGCTTGCGGCTGTCGAGGCAAACCGCGTTTTCCAGTTCGCCGCCCAACAATGCTTCGACCGTGCGGTCGCTGTGATTCGTGAGCGTGAAACTCATCACCGTTGCCGGCAGCGAAGAGGCTTCGAGATCGCCCGGGATGAAGGGAGAGAACGCCTCGAGCTGAACTTCGATCGGACAATCGGCATCCCGGTAGGTCACGCGGCCGATGGGATACCTTCCATCAAAGGTGACCTGCCGGAAGCCGGTGCGATCCAGTGAGCGGGCGCGGGCGCCGATAAGCAGGCTGAAACGCTGTTTGAACGGCTGGGTAATCGGGGCGGGATAAACGTAGTTCAGGCCGCCGGTCAGGAAGCTGCCGGCGAAGCCGCCCGGCTGCTTGGTGTCGCGGGGCAGGATGGCCGTCTGGTCGCGATTGAAAATGTCCCACAACCAGAGTCGGCCGTCGCCCGACAGATACACCGTGCCCGCGAAGAAGCCGCCGACCGGCATGCCGATGTGATCCAGCGCGGCCGGGTCGGAATAGGTTTGTTTCTCGCCGCGCGCGAAGAGCGATCGCACCCAGGCGGGATCGAGCTTCTTGTCCGCCGGGATGGTCTTCAGATACTCGTTTTCCTCGAACGGCCCGGCCATGACCGGCATCAGGCCGCTGCGCATCAGGGCCGCGCCGCCGGCCGCAACGGAACCGAGTTTCAGGAAATCGCGGCGGGGCAGGCCGGAGGGCGCGACGGGGCCCGATCGAGATTGAAGGGTTGATGACATGCCAGGTGTGGGGTTGGGTACTCTCACTTCGCGTGGGCGATGGTCTCACGGAGTTCCTGCTCCGCTTCGGGTCCCCAATAGCCGCAGTCCAGTTGCACAAAGACCGAGGTGTAGGGAATGGTCAGGTCACTCTTGAGCACCAGGATACGAAATCCGCTGCCGGCCTCGTCGAGTTTCGCGATCAGCTCCTCATGCGGCAGCCGCAGCACCCGCCGATTCTGCAGGCGCTGCCCAAGCGCTTCGCGATACGCGCTGACGCCCGGGGCCCGCGACTCCGGTACATCAGCGAGTTCGGAATCGAGGTGGATCACCCCCTGGACATGGCCGGCCCGATCCACCGCATCGAGCACGGCATCCAGTACGACAAGCTGGTCGGCACCGGTCGGGACGATTTCCATGCCGGCACTGGTCTGGGCCGGGTAGGCGGAGTCGACGACCAGAATCCAGTTCCGATGGCCGAGCAGGGGCAGCTCCGAGGCGAGCGTCTGCCGCCAGGTGGTGCGGGTTGGACCGGTCGTGTGGCACCCAGTCAGAAGCAGAACTAGAGCCGCTGCCGCCAGGACCAGCGCGGCGCCGGGCAGAGGGCCTGTGTTGCCGGCGGGACAGTTGGTTCTTCGGATCAAGTGCATGATGGGAGCGTAGTGGTTTGTCGGAATTGGGCAATGAAGGAGTCAGCGGGGCTCGGGAGATCCGCGTCGGCTCGGGCGGGAGGAGGGAGTGGAAGGCCTCGCCTCACGGATTCGCGCGAGCAACTCAGCCGCCGGTTCATCGTCCGGGTCCTGGGGGACGAGTTCGCCGCGGAAGGCTTTCGCGAGCAGGGCGGGCGTGAGCTTGGATACCTGCGCCTGGGCCTTCTGAAACCGCGCCTCGATCCGGTCCGCCACCGCAAACAACGCTTCCACCCGGCGCACGATTTCGTGTTGCTCGGGGAGGGGAGGCAACGGGGCAACATGCCCCAGGACTTGCTTCGTGTGCATGTGGCGGATGAGCGAGCCGGTATCGAGCGTGTTGACGTAGGACCGAAACCGCGGCGATTTGAAATAGCGGAAGAAGAACGGCCGGAGATCGTCGTCAGTCCACATCTTGAACCGGCAGATTCGTTGGTTGAGCAACGCGGCGAGCTTGTCCGTTTTCAAACACACGCGACCAAGGAACTCGTCCTTCAAAGACTGTGCTGTGAGGTTCATCAACAGGTCACCAGATTCCAAAACAAAGTCAGGATAATCCTCCGCCCAGTGGTTCGGTAGCGACGCCGTGTTCTTTTCGTTCCATTCGAGCTTGCCGCTGACGTGGAGATTGCCCGGCCGGAGTAGGCGAACTCCAGTGGCCGTGTAATCCTTGCTGGGAAACGAGCGGCCATTCTGAGCCTTTAACACCTCCCAAAGAAGAATCCAACTCCATCCTTCCGGTAATTCGTCAGTTGGAATTGGCTCAACTTCGTCTGGAGCCAGTTCCTTCTTTGCCGGTCTTCTCTTGCGAATTCGAGAGAGCAAGTTGGTGGCCGGTTCAATCTCACCATTCTCCTCCCGCCAATCGGCGGTGAGGCGGCCGGAGCAGGCGGCGGCGAGGACGGATTGGCGAAAGCGTTTGAGCAGGACGGGAATCTTCGCCAGCCGCTGCTGGCAGGCGTCCACTTTGCCCAACAGCGTTTCCAGCTTCGCCACAATCCGCCGCTGCTCGGCAAGTGGAGGCAAGACAACATCGTTCTTCAGCAATGCGTCCTTCGGTAATGTGGATTGGTTGACCCAGTGCTTGCACTTGTCGTCGAACACTCCGCGTTTCCAATCAAGCCAGAGACTCCAGCGAAGGAACCTGCCATCCACCACCTGGGGGTTGGGACGAAGCCGTGTCAGGTGGTTGCTGAAGGCGTAGCGGCCCGGCAGGTCGAAATAGGCGCACTTACCAACAAGTTTGCCGCTGTTCGTTGTGCAGACCAGCACATCACCGGCCTGCAACTCGTGACGTGGTTTCGCAAGTTCTGGTGGCACCGTGCGCAGAAGATCGAGCACCAATTCACCCTCCAACCCAATGTTGTTCATCCGGAGATGAGTGATGCCACCTTCGACGTCCTTTCTACCCGACGCGAAGCCCGGCTGAACATCCTCGATGGTCTCACTCAAAGGCACGCTCACCCATCCTTGCGGTAACCCGTCGCTCATGGTCGAACACCTCCGCCCGCCTTTGTCCCGTTGGTGACACCCGGCAATCCCCCCAATTCCCCCGTCCCTTGCCCCAATGGGTTTCTTCCGTCCCTGACGGGACTCGTTCGGGTGACCGGGCACGCCACCCACGGTTGAAACCGTGGGCTACTCTCTTTCGTCCTGACGGACTGGAATCTCACGCACCCTTGCGGCAATGCATCGCTCATGGTCGCACGCCTCCATTCGCCTTTGTCCCGCAGGGACACCCGAAAATAGCCCAGCGATTCATCGCTGGGTCAGCGTGTTCACAATTCTCCCAAGCCCCGGAGGGGCGAAAGAACCCGTTCGTGACACCCGGCAATCCCCCCATTTCCCGCGTCGCTTGCCTCAATGCGTTTCTTCCGTCCCTGACGGGACTCGTTCGGGTGACCGGGCACGCCACCCACGGTTGAAACCGTGGGCTACTCTCTTTCGTCCTGACGGACTGGAATCTCACGCGCCCTTGCGGCAATGCATCGCTCATGGTCGCACGCCTCCATTCGCCTTTGTCCCGGAGGGACACCCGAAAATAGCCCAGCGATTCATCGCTGGGTCAGCGTGTTCACAATTCTCCCAAGCCCCGGAGGGGCGAAAGAACCCGTTCGTGACACCCGGCAATCCCCCCATTTCCCGCGTCGCTTGCCTCAATGCGTTTCTTCCGTCCCTGACGGGACTTGTTCGGGTGACCGGGCACGCCACCCACGGTTGAAACCGTGGGCTATTCTCTTTCGTCCTGACGGACTGGAATCTCACGCACCCTTGCGGCAATGCATCGCTCATGGTCGCACGCCTCCATTCGCCTTTGTCCCGGAGGGACACCCGAGAATAGCCCAGCGATTCATCGCTGGGTCAGCGTGTTCACAATTCTCCCAAGCCCCGGAGGGGCGAAAGAACCCGTTCGTGACACCCGGCAATCCCCCCATTTCCCGCGTCGCTTGCCTCAATGCGTTTCTTCCGTCCCTGACGGGACTCGTTCGGGTGACCGGGCACGCCACCCACGGTTGAAACCGTGGGCTACTCTCTTTCGTCCTGACGGACTGGAATCTCACGCACCCTTGCGGCAATGCATCGCTCATGGTCGCACGCCTCCATTCGCCTTTGTCCCGGAGGGACGCCCGAAAATAGCCCAGCGATTCATCGCTGGGTCATCGTGTTCACAATTCTCCCAAGCCCCGGAGGGGCGAAAGAAACCGTTCGCGCCACCCGGCAATCTCCCCAATTCCATCGTCCCTTGCCCCGATGCGTTTCTTTCGTCCCTGACGGGACTTGTTCGGGTGACCGGGCACGCCACCCACGGTTGAAACCGTGGGCTACTCTCTTTCGTCCTGACGGGCTGGGGAGTCGATGTGCCCGTGTTCATTCCAGGTCACGTTCCACGTATTCCATGCCGTGCTTCTTCAAGAACACCTCAACCTCCTCCCGAAACGTCATTTTACGATGATGCTCGGCCTGCGCTTGGATGTACTTCACGGTATCCTCGACCCCCGAGACACCAATGCTGAACGCCCCATACCCTTCCTGCCACTCGAAATCCCAATGCTCCTTGAACGTGTCATGAATCCACCGGGAAGAATTGCCTTTGAGCAACTGGAGCGACTTCGCCACGGAAAGCGTCGAGGGGACGGAAAGGAGAACATGCACATGGTCCTCCACACCGCCGACCACGAGCGCCTTCATCTTGTTCTCCCGGGCAATGCCGCCGAGATAAGGCCAGAGCCGCTCCTGCAACGCCGGCTTGATGAGCGGGCGCCGTTCCTTGGTGGCGAACACGCAATGCATCAGGCAACTGACAAAGGAATGCATGGTTTTGGATTGGCTGTCGTTCTGGTCCCGCAGGGACACCCGACAATAGCCCAGCGATTCATCGCTGGGAAAGCGTGTTTACGATTCTTACAAGCCCCGGAGGGGCGAAAGAACCCATTCGTGACACCCGGCAATCCCCCCATTTCCCTCGTCGCTTGCCTCAATGCGTTTCTTCCGTCCCTGACGGGACTCGTTCGGGTGACCGGGCACGCCACCCACGGTTGAAACCGTGGGTTATTCTCTTTCGTCCTGACGGACTGAGACGTGACCCATCTTTGGGGCAATGCATCGCTCATTTCTCCACGCCTTCCTCCTTCTCCACGAGTGCCACGATTTCGCGGAGGTCATCCACCACGGCCTCGAGTTCGGTGATGGCTTCGCCGGCCAGGTCTTGCGGCTCGGGCAGGTCGTCGCTGTCTTCGAGCGATTCATCCTTGAGCCAAGTGATGTCGAGTTTGTAGCCGCGTTCCTTGATCTCCGAGATGTGAAACTTCCTGAACCTGCTGGCCTGACCGGCATCGGTCCGGCGGCTCAGGCCGTTGGGGTCCTTGCCGTAAGCCTTCTCGAATTCGGCAAAGTGTTGCGCGGTGAGCGGGCGGTCCTTCTTGGTGATGCCCGCCACGTTGGAGCGCGCGTCGAAGATCCAGACGTCCTCGGTGGGTTGGCCCTTTTGCAGGAAGATGACGTTGGCTTTCACGCCCTGACTGTACGGCGTGAACGTGCCGCGCGGCAGGCGCAGGACGGTGTGCAGGTTGCAGTCCTGCATGAGAATCTCAAACACCTCGCCGGCCTTGCCCTCGAACAGGCAGTTGTCCGGCAGCACCAGGGCGGCGCGGCCGCCGGACTTCAGCACGGTAAGGACGTGCTGGACGAAGTTGAGCTGCTTGTTGCTGGTCTCAATGGTGAAGTCGTCGCGCTCGGGGGCCTGGTTTGCGCCTTTCGTTCCGAATGGGGGATTGGTCAGCACCACGTCGTAACGCTCGCCGCGGTCGGGTTCGTAGATGGTGTCGCCGAGATGAATGTGCGGCTCGACACCGTGGAGGAACAGATTCATCAGCGCGAGCCGGCGCGGTCGCGGCACGAGGTCCTGGCCGTGATAGACCTTCTTGCGGATGAAGTAGTCCGACCGGTTGAACACGCCGCCGGAAACGGGTTTGGAGATCAGCCATTCCCACGCGCAGACCAGGAAGCCACCCGTGCCGCAAGCAGGATCGCAGATGCGGAAGTCGGGCCGGCCACGCGGATCGGGCTTCATGACGCGGCAGATGGACTGGATGAGCGGACGCGGGGTGAAATACTGGCCCGCACCTTTCTTCCCTTCGCTGGCGGCCTTTTCGAGCAGACCCTCGAACGCCGCGCCCTTCACGTCCACGTCCATCGCAGACCAATCTTCCTCATCGATCATGGCGATGATGCGCTTCAGGTTGACGGGATTGTTGAAGCGCGGCGTGGACTGCGCGAAGATGTCGCCGAGGATGCCCGGCTGCTCGCGGAGCTTGCGGAGGATGTCGGCGTAATGGTCGGTCAGGGCGGTGCCGGACTGGTCCTTGAGCGAGTTCCAGCCGCAGTCCCTCGGGACCTCGGCGTCCCGTTCATCGGCCATCTTGAGGAACAACAGGTAGGTGAGCTGCTCGATGTAGTCGCCATAATCCACGCCGTCGTGGCGCAGCGTGTGGCAGAAGCCCCAGAGTTTCTGGACGATGTCGGACATGGGAGGGTGTATCGACGTGCAAAGGCACCATTACCGCTGGAAGCTGCGGTCACTTCGTCCGAGGCAGCTCTAACTGCGCGCGAACTCCAAGATTTGCCCCTTGTCCGCGAACGGGACTGCCAAAGTATCCAATCTCCGCAGCTCCTGCTGAATCTCGTCGGCCGCAGTGATCCGCTTCGCGTCGGAATTCGGCGCCTTGACAGCGAACAGGAACTGGCCGGGCAACCGGTTGATGCGCCGGAGGCGCTTCACGGTCGAAATCCACGCATCCCCGTGTCGATAGATGTCCGTGGGTCCTTCCTTGTCGAGGTGCAGTGGCTTGATCGCCTTGCTGACGGCGTCTCCCTCCAGTCGGACGAACGGCAGCTTGATGCGGTACGTTTCGTCTCCCACCGGTTGGTCCGTTCTGAACCGCCCCTCCAAGTTGTTCTTCCGAAAGAACTCCGCCAGGTTCCGCCGCATGATGACCTCCTGGTATTCTCGGTCTCTGGCGGACTGACGCTTAATGAAATGTTGGAAAAGCGCCTTCAGTTTAGCTCGGGGGTCCGCAGCGAGAACGACACCCGGTTCACCAAAATGGAACAGGGTCTCCCGCGGACGGACCAATTCCCGAAACCGGGCCACGCTTGAGCGGGCCAGTTCATCCAGAACCAGTTGATGCAACTCATTCTGAGGCCCGCGTCCCGCAAGGCGGGCCAGTTCCTTCAGCAGTCCTTCCAAACCAGCCTTGAAGACGTCAACGTCCAGTTCCGGAAAGAAGTCACTGATGCGCTTATACTTGCGCGTTTCAAAAAGGTAGCCGAAATAGTTGACCTGCGGGCAGGCCAGGACTACGCCGACGTTCACGAACTCACCGGTCTCCCGGTAAGGACGAAACCGCGCGATGGCGTAGTTGCAGACGACTTCTTTCATTGTGCCTTCCAAAAGGTGCCCGGATCCCGTTCAAAACGCGACAGCAAACCCCGGACAGAAGCCAAGCTTAACCCCGAATCGACCTCCGTCCAGCTTTCCGGAATCTGATCCCAAAGCCGTGGCAGGTCCGCTATCGCGGCCACCATGATGCCGCTCATCTCATCACGAAAATCGGCAGTCCACTCGATGACGCTATCCCGGAAGATGTGCTCTTCCCAGAAGCCGTGCATGGTCGCATCCTCAAATGCAAGGTTCTGGTCGATTACGTGCAGCTTCTGGTCCCGGTGGCACCAGAGCAGATTCGGATTCCCTCCGTCCGGCGTAAGGGTACGGTCGCCGTTGCACACCCACCAATCGAAAAGGAGAATCCGGGCGCGTACCCGTGGGGCTATTTGTCCAATGAACAGGTAGGTAAGTTCATCCACGTTCGCGACGACCCGGGAACCAAAGCCGATCCCTGCCCCGAGCTCGGGAATATCCTCCCGCGCGCTGAACTGAATCAACTCATTGGGAATGAGCACCTTGGCTATGGGGGGAATCGGAAGATCCAGGCGCAGGCCAAGGTTGCCGGCCAACCATTCGCTGATCAACGCCCGGTTGCCTGCACCGCGCCCCTTTACGAAATACTGCTGCTCGTCCTCCGCCCGGCACAGGAATGGCCGGGTGATGCCTTGTGGGCTGCGGTCAATGACCTCAGTTATTCGGATCGTCATGCCGCCACCGCCTCGTTGAGTTCACCCACCAATGTTGCCAGATCGGGGAACACCTTCTTCGCCTTCGCCCTGCCTCCGCGCATTTCCAGCAACGGCGTGAGATCAAAATCCTCTTCATTCATCGAGAGATTCTTCACCAAATGCTCGCGCACGAGGGACAGCCATCGCATCTGTTCGGTGGTGAATTGGTGGGCGTTTAGGAAGGCATCCAGCGCTTGATCCACGCGCTGTTCCGCTGTCAGCAGCGGTGTCTGCTGCGCGGCAGCGTGCTTCACCATCGAGATCACGTCCGCCAACGCATTGAACCCTCTCGCCCGATGCGCGCGTTGGAGCGTGTCCGTCTCAAAGCCCTCTTTGCTCAGCGTGCGCCTCAACTCCTCGAACACCGCGGGCCGCCAGTCCTTGGGCCGTCGGAGCAGCACTTCCAGGGCGGTGGCCTTGTCGGCGTTCGTCTTGACGAAGGCCTCGAAGGCGTCGAGGTAGTCCTCGGCACTGTCGAACTTCCCGTAGCGTTCGAGCCTTTCGGAGGTGACGGTGTCCTTCTCCTCGAGCGCCGTGAGGAACGTCCGTTTGGCCCGTGGGTATTCGATCAGGAGCTTCTGGAAGTCGGGATTCCGGAGCAGTTCCATCGTGCCCGTGAAATCCTGCTTGAGTCGTTCCGGCAATTCCCGGGCGAAGCGTTCGACATCCCCGTCGTTGATCCAGGCCGCAAACTCGGTTCGCGCCTCGCCGCTCATGTCCTTGTCGATCCGAAGCAGGCGCTTGGTGAGGACCTTGACGTGGTAGTCCCGGTCGATGTTTTGCCAGATGTTCTCGATGATCTCCGGAAGAGTCAGCGGCGTCGCCCGGGGCGGGGCAATGTCAAAGCTGGAGACTTTCCTGAAGTACTCGATCAGCGTCCCGCCGAAGCAGTCGAAGACGACGAACTTCGCCTTGTTGATGTCGTTGCACCGGCGGGTGCCGCGACCCAGCATCTGTTCCCAGAGGATGCGGGACTTCACCGGGCGAAGGAACACGATGAATTCCAGGGCCGGGATGTCCACGCCGGTCGAGAGCATGTCCACGGTGACGACGACCTTGGGGTTCGGCCGGTTGCGGAACTCGCGGATGCGCTGAAGCGGTCGATCCACGTTCGGGTTCCCGGTGATCTTCTGCACGAAAGCGTCGCCCTGACCGAACACCTGCCGGCAGGTCTTCACGAGTTGATCCGCATGGGACGTGTGGGGAACGTCATTGACGGCGAAGATGAGCGTTTTCGGGAATCGACCGGTCCGGGCCTCGTGCTCATACGCGTACTTCGCGACCTCCTCGATGATCTTGCGGTTGCTGTCCGGCGCGGTGATGTCGCGTTCCACGGCGGTGGCGTCGAACCGGCGTTCATCCTCCAGCTGGTCGAGGGCCTTCTGGCCGGTCTCGGTATCCACGCGCTCGACGGTTTCCCCTTCGTCAAGGAACACGCCGTTGATGCGAACCTCCGAGTTGATGGCGACCGCTTCGTAATCGACGAGGTACCCGTCCAAGATGGCTTGTTCGACGGTGTAGCGGAACACGGGCGGGCCAAACAGAGCCGTGGTGTGAGCCGCCGGCGTAGCCGTCAGACCGATCTTGACGGCGTCGAACCAGTTGACGGTTTCCCGCCATATGCTCATCTCCTGGGCCGTGTAGCCCCGGTGGCATTCGTCGGCAATGATCAGGTCGAAGGCGTGGATGGGGATGTCCAGCTTGTCCGCATCGGCCTCCGTTTCCGTGTCCCCGACCGATTGGGCGAAGCAGCCCTCGGCACCGAACAGGTTTCGCGCCATTCGCTGGATGGTGGAGACATAGACGAAGGTGTGGACGGGCTTCGGCGCGGTCAGGTACTCATTGGGCAACACCTTGGGATCGAACGGCGTGTCCTCCCCGAAGTCCTCCTTCTGAAAACGCTGGGAGTACACCTCGTATTCCTGGGAGAACTTGTTGCCGGCGGGGGTGGTGAAGGCGTTGAACTCCCGAACCGCCTGCGCGGCCAGCGCCTTACGGTCCACCAGGAAGAGGATGCGGCGGGCGAGTTTGCCTTCGAGCAGGCGATAGACCTGAGCCACCGTCAGGAAGGTCTTTCCGGTGCCGGTGGCCAAGGCGAGCAGGATTTCACGGCGTCCGTTCAGAAGAGCCTGTTCCGTGGCAATGATGCAGCGGCACTGGTAATCGCGGAGACGGGTGATCAGGTCGGGCGGGGTGTCGAGCAGCCAGTCATGGGCAGGCCTGGCATCGAAGGCGAATGAGGCCTCCAGCGCAGGGCCAGTGTGGAAACCGGCGATCTGGCGGGAAACGGCTTTCTCGGAGCGAACATCAAGAAACCAGATGAGTTCGCCGTTGGTTGCGAACAGGAAAGGCACGCGGAACCCCTGCCAGTCGCCCGCACCGCTGAAAGCGCCGCGGGAATAGCGCTTCGCCTGTTCAAGGACGTTCTGCGGGTTCACCGTCACCTTCTTGGCCTCAATGATCCCCAGGAACGTTCCCCTGACGAAGAGGGCGTAGTCCGCCGGGCCGTGGGCGGTCGGGAACTCCGTGACGGCGTGGCAATCCAACGAACTGACCTCCAAATCACTCCGCCACGGGATGATCGACCAAGCGGGCGACAGCGCACGCAGCTTCGTGTCGATGCGCTTCCGGCGGGTCTGCCACTCGGCCTCGTTCATGGATGGTCCCTGCCCCGAACCCTGCCACGGCACCCGCGCAATGGGCAACTCATTTGTGCGGTTGGACTTGCGCCTTCTTCAACCAACGGGTGCTGGACATCGACTCGTGACCACGGTCCGTCCGGCGGAAAGCGGCGATTGAGATCGCACGCACTCCAGGACGCTTCGCGAGGATCGTCCGTTCTCCGCCAGGTCGTGGAGTGCGGTGAAAAGCGCAGCCTTCACCGCTTTCGCCACGGCGCGAAAGAAGGCCTCGGCAGGTCGGCAATCCCACCGCAGGTCCAGGGCGAGGCCAGAGCTTGAGACTGGACGATGGCGGCCCGGTCCGGCGTCGTCCTGCCACTTGCGGACATGGCTGTCCGCGCTCCCCTTCGCCGGTCGGGGAGTTTTGACTTGTGTCGCCCGCGGGCGGGGCACTGACTCTCGGGCATGACGACAAGGCGAATGTGCTGGGGCGGGCTGCTTTCGGTTTTGTGCTGGCTTTCGGGGCCGGTCAACGCGGCAGACCCGGTGGCGGCGGATGACGAGGCGAGGTTGTTGCGGTTTCCGGCAATCCACGGGGATCAGGTGGCGTTCACCTACGCCGGGGACCTTTACACCGTGCAAGCCCAGGGCGGTGTGGCCAGGCGGCTTACCAGCGGTGTCGGCTTCGAGATGTTCCCCCGATTCTCGCCCGACGGTCAGTGGCTCGCGTTCACCGGACAATACGATGGCAACACCGAGGTCTACCTCATGCCCGCAACCGGCGGGGAACCGAGGCGGCTGACGGTGACGGCGACGCTGGATCGCGACGATGTCTCCGATCGCATGGGGCCAAACAACATCGTCATGACCTGGCGCGATGACGCATCCATCATCTTCCGCAGCCGGGCGGATGAATGGAATCCGTTCAAGGGCCGGTTGATGGTGGCGTCCGTGGACGGCGGGCTGCCGGAGGAGGTTCCGTTGCCCCCGGCGGGATGGTGCTCGTATTCGCCCGACGGAAGGAAGCTGGCGTTCAACCGCGTATTCCGGGAGTTCCGCACCTGGAAGCGCTATCGCGGCGGCCAGGCCGATGACATCTGGATCTACGACTTCGCCACGAAGGAAACCACCCGGATCACCGACAACCCGGCACAGGACATCTTCCCCATGTGGCACGACAACCGGATCTACTTCGTCTCCGACCGCGGCGAGCACCGGCGGTTGAACCTGTACGCCTACGAGGTTGCCAGCGAGAACACGCGCCAGATCACGCACTTCGCCGACTTCGACGTGAAGTTCCCGTCGCTCGGCGACCAGGCCATCGTGTTCGAGAACGGTGGATTCCTCCACCGCTTGGATCTGACTGATGAATCCGTGCAGCGCGTGCCGGTGGAAATCGAGGAAGATCTTGCCGTGGGCCGCGACATGTGGCGGGACCTGGAGGATGACACGACGTCGTATGACATTGCTCCCGATGGCGCCCGCGCCGTGATCGGTGGCCGCGGCGATGTCTTCACCGTCCCGGCCGAACAGGGCCGCACCCGCAACCTCACCCAGACCTCCGGCGTGCATGAGCGCAACGCCGTCTGGTCGCCGGACGGCCGTTGGATCGCCTTCGTCTCCGATCTGAGCGGCGAGGATGAAATCCACCTGCGCGCGCAGGACGGTTCGGGCGAGGACCAACAACTCACCACCGGAGCCGACACCTACAAATACGGGATCGCGTGGTCGCCGGACTCGAAGCACATCCTCTGGTCCGACAAGAAGAACCGGCTGCAGTTCGTCGACATCGATTCCCGCGAAGTCACGTCGGTCGATCAATCCGAAGCCTGGGAGATCCGGGACTTCGCCTGGGCACCGGACAGCCGCTGGATTGCCTACACCCTGCCCCAGCCGCGACGGTACCCGGACATCTTCCTGTACTCTCTCGATGAGGGCACGAAGTTGCGGGTGACCGACGGTTGGTTTGACGTGGGCGGGCCGGAGTTCAGCAGCGACGGCAAGTACCTGTTCTTCACCTCGGACCGCACGTTCAACCCGCTGTACGGCCAGACCGAGTGGAACCACATCTATCGTGACATGCAGCGGATATACCTCGTCACCCTCGCGGCCGACACGAAGTCGCCGTTCGCGCCGAAGAATGATGAGGTGAAGATCGAGACGGATTCAGAGGGGAAGAAGGAAGCGAAGCCGGATACCGAGTCGAAGGACGAGGCCGGCCCCGCGGAGAAGCCGGCGGAGGACGCCGGGAACACCGACGACAAGGCGGCGAAGGATGACAAGGACGCCAAGGACGCGAAGGAAAAGGGGAAGGAACCGGTGAAGGTCAAGGTGGATCCCGACGGTTTGCCGGAACGACTTGTGGCACTGCCGACGCCCGCCTCCAGCTACGGCGGCCTGCAGGCGGCGGCCGGGAAGTTGTTCTACCAGCGCAAGGGAAGCCTCTTCGCCTACGACTTCGAGAAGGAGAAGGAGACCGAGCTGGGCGATTTCGGCGGCTTCCGCATTGCCGCGAACGGCAAGAAGATGCTGGTGCGGAGCCGCGGCACGCTCGCGATTGTCGATCTGCCGGGCGGCAAGATTGACACGAAGGACCACACTCTCGACCTGAGCGGGATGAAGGTGCACGTGCAACGCCAGGCCGAGTGGAGCCAGATCTACCACGAATGCTGGCGCCAGATGCGCGACTTCGTCTATGCCCCGAACCTGCACGGCGTGGACTGGCCGGCGCTCCAGAATCGCTACGCCGCCCTGGTACCGTATGTCCGGCATCGGGCCGACTTGACCTATGTCATCGGTGAACTCATCGGTGAGATCAACCTCGGTCACTGCTACGTGGGCGGCGGCGACTACCCCAAGGCAGACCGCATCAAGCTCGGGCTGCTGGGCGCGCGCCTTTCCCGCGACGGGAGCGGCTTCTATCGCATCGACGAAATCCTTCCCGGCCAGAACTGGGACGAAAGCCTGCGCTCGCCGTTGAAGGAAATCGGGGTCGATGCCCACGAAGGTGATTTCATCGTGGCGATTGATGGCCATCCCACGGACCAGCTTACCGATCCCTACGAGGCGCTGATCGGCAAGGCCGGGCGACAGGTCAGCCTGCGCCTCAACAGCAAGCCCACCGCGGAGGATGCGCGGGAGGTGACGGTCATTCCCATCGCCGACGAGCAACCGCTCTACTACCTCAAGTGGGTGCTCGGGAACATTGCCACGGTGGATGAGGCGACGCAGGGGCGGGTGGGTTATGTGCACATTCCCGACATGGGCGTGCCCGGCCTGAATGAGTTCGCGAAGTTCTATTACCCCCAGCTCCACAAGGAAGCGTTGATCGTGGATGTCCGTGGCAACGGGGGCGGCAACGTTTCGCCGATGATCATCGAGCGGCTCCGGCGTGAACCGGTCTTCTGGACCGTCGCCCGCAACGGCGCGGTGAACCTCGATCCCGGCGGCATGATGGCCGGACCCAAAGCGCTGCTGGTGGACAAATACAGCGCGTCCGACGGCGACATCGTGAGCTACCGCTTCCGGCACTATCATCTCGGGCCGCTGATCGGCACGCGCACGTGGGGTGGGGTCGTCGGGATTCGCGGCAGCCTGCCATTGCTCGATGGCGGCATGCTCACGCGCCCGGAGTTCTCACGCTTCGACCTCGACGCCAAGGAGTGGATCATGGAAGGCAAGGGCGTCGAACCCGACATTGAGGTGGAGAACGATCCGGCCCGCGAGTATGCCGGCATCGACGACCAACTCGACCGCGCCATCCAGGAAACCCTGCAGGCGTTGGAGACGCATCCGATGAAGGTCCCGGAACCGCCGCCCTACCCCGACAAGAGCCGGTAAGGCGGCGCGCGCGACCTCCCGTAGCGATGCTGGTGCCGGCCTCGTAACACCAGCCTTCCAACTGACAGCCAAGCGCCAACATCCAGCGCATCAGGCAGGCGCTCCCTGCCGGTCGCTACGGCAGGTCGTTGGGCTCGATTTGGAACCCGTTCGTCGCCCAACGCCCAACCACCCACGGATTACCCGTCGCATCGTAGCCGAGCATCTCAAGTCCCCGTTCAGTTTCGCGCAGGGTGTAGTTGCCGGGCGAATCCTCCTCCCGGATTTCACCACCGAGGATGGCGTTGTGCCTTGCCCCTTTCCACAGGTCCGGAAGGTCTCCGGAAAGAAGCGTCCGTGCCTCTTCCAGAGAAGGTGGCGCGTTCCCGACGCGCTGTTTATCCACCGCCACCGCCAAGTCCCGAAGATTGAACATCACCATCCTGGCCCACCGCCTTTCCAAGCGCACGCTGATCCGGGGCAGGCTGAAAAACACCACCAAGACGACGACCAAGCCGAGGAGCGCGCCGATACCTGCGGGTCGGGTGATGGCCGAGAGCGGACGCTTCCCCCGGCGCATCCATGGCAGTAAGACGAGCATCCAGCACACCACGATCGGAACGCCGAGGTTCAGGCCTTTGGTCAGCGCGCCATGAGTAGAGTACAACCGCGTTTGGGTTGCCTGGTGCGGCTCCCATTCAAGGATCGCGTCCTGCTCCATGGCCGAAGCGTCGAGAACGCCGCCCAGCCGGGTCACCACGGACGCTCCGAGTTCCCGCTCCCGCAACAAGGGATGGCTCGGCCGGAACCCGCGCCCGTTGCGCCAGAACAGGTAGCCTGGCGGAACGGGCCCGCCCACCGGTAGGCACTCTTTCGCCTCGAAGCCCCTGATGGCAGCGCGCTCCGGACCAAGGACGAAGAGGTCCACCTCGACCGATTCGTTCCCCACCGCCGTAAGCCGCAAGGGAAAAACCGCTTCCTTGGCGGGGAAGGTGAACGAAAGCGGATGCAGTGCGGAGACCCCGGCGGTGTCGGTGGTTCGCCCTGCCTTGGCCACAATAAACACCCAGCCGTCTCGGGCGTAGGCTTCGATGATCGGAGCACTCCCGGGGGTCAGTGCGAAGCCGTTCTCGTCGAGCCACCGCGGCAGGGCTTGGGGATCGCTGGCCTTGAGGGTTGCGGTGTCGTAAATCCCCACGTGCTGCTGAGCAAGCACCTCCACACCGTCGCTACCGCGGGGACCGGCGGCGGTGACTCCAATCGTCCCCAAGGCGGGCAGGAACATCCCAGCGAGGAAGAACATGACGATCGCAACCACCAGCGTCAGGTAGATCGGCCGCGATCGCCGGGCCTGGGAGGCTCCCACCCACAGCACAAGGAATGTGGCAACGCCCACGAACCCCATGCTGCTGGCTGCCGCCAGACCAACCCCGGCGAGCACAGCAGCCAGGGTGTCGATCGACAGGCCCGGTTCCCCCGCCTTGACCGTCAGCACCAGCCACAGCAGCGCTGCGCTGAAAAGGTAGAACCCCCACTTCGCGGGGACATTGTGGATGATCTCCGGCTGCAATTGATGCCGGAGGGTGACGAACAGGCCGGTCGTGGCCCGCTCGATGAAGGGTACGGCCGGCAGCGGCACCACCCAGGCGAAGTTCGTGCCCTGCCCGGAAAACCGGGTTTCGATGACGAGCCGCTCCACGCCATTCGACCAGCAGATCAGTGCCGTCTGATCCGGGATACGCACCTCCGCGGGAGACGCCTGTGGCGGGAAGACCTTCCCATCGGCGTGCAGGCCTGGGGCAGCCGCAAAGGTACAGCAGACCAGCGTCAGCACGACGGCCCGGACGGGGCTTGAGACCCGACGGCGTTTCTCGAGATGCATGGTGCCCGTCTGATTACGCTCCCACCCGCGGGACGGGAAGCCCAAAGCCTGAAATCGGAAATCCGAAGCGTGGGTGACTCGGCGAACTTCACGAAGTCCACCCCCTGGACGGGATAGCGCCCCGTTCCAAGCGCGCAGCACTATTCCTTGAAAATAGATACTTGCACTCAGGATTTTCAAGGATAATTCTATTGCCGTGATTGACCGTCCACAGGTCATCCAACGCGTTTTGGATGAACTCGCGGTTCACCCGTCGGTGGCCCTCCTCGGACCGCGCCAATGTGGCAAGACCACTTTGGCGCACGTCATCGCGGCCCGTCACGAAACCGGCGCGTTCCTTGATCTTGAGCGGACCGTGGACCGCCGGAAACTCGAAAGCCCCGAGCAGGCTTTGGGCGGTCTGACAGGGCTGGTTGTGATCGACGAGATTCAGCGCCAGCCGGGCCTGTTTGAGACCCTGCGCGTCCTGTTGGATCGTCCCGGGGCCGACGCGCGGTTCCTGCTGCTGGGGAGCGCTTCGCCCATCCTGGTGAAGGGCATTTCGGAATCCCTGGCGGGCCGGGCGGGGATGGTCGATCTGGGCGGATTCGACTTGTCGGAAACGGGCCCCGGCAACTGGCGCACGCTCTGGCAGCGGGGGGGATTCCCCCGCTCATTCCTGGCGGCGGAAGATGCGGCATCGCTCGCCTGGCGCGAGAGTTTCGTGCGCACGTTTTTGGAGCGGGACATTCCCCAATTGGGAATCCGCATTCCGGCGGAGACCTTGCGACGCTTCTGGACCATGATCGCCCATTGGCATGGCCAGGTGTGGAACGCCGCCGAGTTTGCGCGGGCGTTGGGGGCGAATGAGGTCACCGCGCGCCGGTACCTCGACATCCTGGCCGGCGCCTACATGGTGCGGGTGCTGCCGCCCTGGTTCGAGAACCTGAAGAAACGGCAGGTCAAGGCTCCGAAGATCTACATTCGCGATTCCGGCCTCCTGCACGCATTGCTCGAACTTCGGTCCATGGACGATCTGGCCGGTCATCCGAAGCGTGGCGCCTCCTGGGAAGGCTTCGCCATCGAGCAGGTCCTGGCCGCCATCCCCACTCGATCGGCCTACTTTTGGGGCACCCATGCCGGAGCCGAACTCGACCTGATGATCACCGTTGGCGGACGACGATACGGCTTCGAATGCAAGCATACCGACGCCCCAGGAACCACGCGTGCCATGCGCGTTGCCCTGGCCGACTTGGGGCTCGAACACCTGTGGGTGGTCTACCCTGGAAGCGAGTCCTACGAATTGGCCCCCCAGATCAGCGTCCTGCCGGCCAGGGAGATTCCCGCCCTTGGAAGCCGGTTGGCGGGCAGTCTGGCGAATTGACCAGCAAGGGGCACTTGCCCACACGGCGAATTGGGCTGTGGTTACCTGGTCTTCTTGAGCGGCCGCTTCATGGCGCGCCGGTGTCAGGGTAAGAGACCTTCCATCCGTTCGTATCATCCATGCTGAAACGGGACGGGCGCAGCAGCGCATCGTTGGCTCCTCCCGGATACTGGCCCGGCCCTTGCAGCGGCGTGTCTGCCACCGTGGGATCCTGCTCCAGCGCATCGAAGATCGACTGGATGATCTCCTTGCGCTCAACCGGCACCGGGACTGGCTTGACGTCCTGGATCAGTCGCTGCAGGAAGGGTCCGTACCAGAGCCGCTCGTCTCGGCCTTTCCCGCGAATCACCGCGTTTCCGTGCCAGAGATACTCTGCCTCCCCGACAGTGAACCGGCCATACGGGAGCGCCGGCATCCGGCTGACCTCGCTATGCACCGGTGGCCGGGCCAGCATGTCGAGGAACAGTTGTGACGATCGTGGCCCGAGTTGAATCCGAATCGGCTCGTCTGCCATCACGCGGGTCATCTCGAAAGTGACTCGCGTGCCTGGAGGATAGTGGTCGGGACGCGGGGTGGGAGAACACACCGCCAACACCACTGCGAGTCCGAGGGCGGAGGAAAGCACGGCACAGCGACGTTTCATGGCACGTTCCTGACCCTTTCCGGTCGCCGGCGCCTTCAAAGTGGATTCCATACCCTGCGGAAGCCCAGGCCTTCGTAGTCCTGGACGTTGGCCGTGGCGAACTCGGTCACGCCTTGGGCGATCCTCGTGAGGGCGGATCGGGCGTCGTACAGCCGGCGAAAGGCGAAGTCCCTCGTTCGCGCCCGGTCCCAAACGGCGCCGTGCAGGGGACGGCTTTCCACCGTGAAGCCAATGAGCCGCCAGCGAGGGTGACGACGATAGACCTGGATGGTGTCCACCGCCCCGGCCGCCGTGAGCGGATGCCGAAGCCCGGCGGGGTTTCGCAGCAGACCATGGAACTCGGTCAGGATGAACTCCGAGATGGCCACGTCCTCCTGATGCTGAATGGAGGTCAACCAGGCCCGCTTCCACCGTTGCGCACCGCGAAGGTGAACGGCCGTTCATGGCTGTTCCGCCACCACCAGCGGACGCACCTCCAAAGCCTCCACGCGGGTCTCGCCACCCTCGCTGAAGAACGCCAGGCGGTCGCCGGCTCCGGGAGGCACGCGGCTGCTGAGGGTGCGCCGGCCGTTCAGACAAACATCCAGCATGTCGTCCTTGAGGTACAGCTCCAGAGCCACCTCCGCCCCCAATCCCTCCACGTCGGTCAACGTCGCCTCGCCGGTCACTTCGATGCGCCGCTGAACAGGCAGCAGTCGCAGAATGGGAACGAGCTTGTCGTCGTCCGCGCCCCGGAACGCAATGCCAAGCGCCGTCACACCTGCCGCGGGTCGAAGGCGGACAGTGAGGTGCAGGTCGTGCGGAAGGCCGTTGAAGGCCATGGCGCTTTGCGCCGTGTCGCTGCGCACGACGAAGCCGCCCGCGGGCGTGGTGGGACCGGCCTCAGGCAAGACGGGTTGGAGTCGCAGCGGCTCACCGGTCTTCGGCATCAGTTCCGGAACGAAGCGCGTGGTCAGCGTCCCGTCCGCCTGTTGAACGAGTTCGCGGAACACGACGTTCCCCGCATAGCCGCCGCCGGCCCGGGGCAGGAACGCCGCACCGATGCGCCGGTGGTCGTGCCAGGGCGCGGATTTCATGACGTTGCAGCGGTTGCCATCGAACGCGGAAACCGCGGGGGCGATCCACGGACCCAGCGGGTGGCGCGACATCCGGTAGCGCGCGATGCCACCGTTGCTGAACACGAGATAATGCCAGCCGTTCCATTCGAACCACTCGCAGCACTCGGGTTCTCCCGGCAGCCCCGGTACGATGAAGGGCGGTTGCTGCTTCCAGGTTTGCAGATCGCGCGAGATGAGGTGTGCCAGGCAACCGCGGTCGTTCCCGGCCACATCCGCCTGGGAGGTCGTCACGAGCATGTGGAACAGGCCGTCCCGGGGATCCTGAAAGATGTGCGGATCGCGCGCAGACGCTCCGGTGTATGGCGCCGTGAGGGTCTGCGACCACGCGGACTTTGTGAAGTGGACACCATCGCGGCTCGAGGCGTAGCCAAGCGGCGCCGGGGAACCATCGATGGATCGCACGGCATACCAGGCCCGATATTCGCCGGCGTCCAGGAACACGGAGCCGGTGCAGATCGAGCCTTCCTTTTCATCGGTGATCGGGACGGCCATCGGATGATGCTCCCAGTGAACAAGGTCAGTCGTGGAGGCATGGGCCCATTGATGAGCGCCCAAACCCCATTTGCTGCGGTGCGCGTGTCGATCGACCAGGTAGTAGAGATGCCAGCGTTCGCCATCGAAGAACGGCATGCAATCGCCGACGGCCGCGTTGCCGCGCGGTTTCCAGAACTCCCGCACTGCCCGATCATCCGGGCCGAGCAGGGCAGGCTCGCTGCGCGCGACCGCTTCGTGGCCGCCGCTCAGGAAGGCAATCTCCTCGTCGCTCAAGGCCCGGTTCCACAACGCCGCGTGGTCCAGCAGCAGACGTCGCCGGGCCTGCAATGCGCCGTCCGCCCCGACCTCCGCGCCCAGCAGGCAGGGGATCGACGGGTTCTGTCGCAGTGGCCCGACCGGCCATTCCTCATCCACCAGCACGCCGTCGATGAACATCTCGAGTCGGGGACCCGAGTAGCGCACGATCACGTCATGCCAGGCGGCGGCGTCCATTCGTGCGACCGGGAAGCTGACCTGCAGCGGCTGCGGTTTGAAATCGGTGCCGAGCTCGAAGCCGATCGCCATTTCGCCGTGCAGGGTGGTGGCGAACAGGTTGTAGCTCAGTCGCGCATGTCCGCCGTGCCGGGAGAACAAGGGACCGTTCCATTCGCCGGTCGGATCGCGCAACCGTGCGCACAGCGTCAGTGCCCGTCCGGTAAGGTCGAGTTCGTCATTTGCTCCGCGGCCGGCGGAAACCCAGCCACCCCGGAAGTCCGCCACGCGTCCATCTCCACCGCGCCGCAACGATTCCTCCCGTTCGGAGCCGGCGAGTTCCACCCCAACCGTCACACGGCCATCGCTCGTAAGCCCACTGTCCGCACCGGCGCTGTCGTGGAGATTCGCCAAATGCCAGACCGCCACGGCGTCGGCAAACGGCTCTACGGCGACAGCCGACAGAATGGTCCACGGAACAAGCGCAAGACCCAGGGCCAAGGCACGAAGGCGAACCGCCGGCCGCGAAGCCGGCACCATTCTGAATCGCATGTGAACCGTGACCATCTTTCTCATTCGTCTTTCAAAGGTGGCGGAACTGTCAGCCAGGAGACCGATGGGCCGAAGCCGCCGGCGGGGGGCGCCTTATGTTCCAAGGGCGGGCACCCCGGCAACCGCCGCTTCAGCCCATGCTGAGGAGTTCACCCATCCGATCGAGTTTCTCGCGCACTTCCGCGGGGATTTCCTCGGGGTGCATTTGCTCGGCGACGAGGTAGTAATCCCTTTTGGGAACAAAGCAATCGGCCGCCTCGAAGAACCTCGGAAGCAGGGTCTTGCTGGCGCGAAGCGCCTCGAGGAGATCGTGTTCGCCCAATGGATCGTGCAGCACCGCCGGCGGCAACTGGTCCTCCAGAACCCTTCGCGCAGCCTCTTGAAACAAAGGCTCCACCCGGCCCGCCACGAATCTCCGCAGGCATTCGGGATGCAGCAGGTAGCTTTCCGATTCGTAGCGTCGCCAACGACCAATCTCCAGACCCTCGGCCGTGATCTCGCGATCCGGGAGCCCCCGATGGTCGCCGTCCAGGAGCAGGTAGCCGGGGAGTTGGGAGCGGATGGCACGCAGGGCAAAAAAGTGTCCGCGCGCCTCGCGTGCGTCGCGGCCCTGAATCGCGTGGTAGAAGGGGCGTCGCTCGAACCAACTCCTGGCGGGGTGATCCAGCACTCTCGCCCAGGCTCGGAGCAAGTTGAAATCCGTCTCGTCCTCCAAATAAAGCACGCCATTCGACTCCTCTGCCAGCAACAGGTCCATCGCCGTGATCCGGCGAAGCGCTTCACGGACCTGATCCCGCTCGACGTCGTCGAGCAGAACGTGCGGGCGGCGGCCGTAGAAGGAAACGATCTTGCCCGGACTGGTGGCATCAAGGATGACCTCCGAATGCGTGGCCACGATGAGCTGGCATCGGCGCTCCGCCGCGGCCCGGCGCAGGTGATCGTACACCTGTTTCTGAAGAACGACATGCAGGTGGGCATCCGGTTCGTCCAGCAACAGGAGCGTGGAGGGTCGTGCCAGAAAGAAGCTCAACAGCAGGAGAACTTGCTGAAAACCGCTTCCGGCACTTGCGACATCCAGCCGTGGCAGCCCTCCAAATCCTCGCTTGGGCGGAATCCCCGGCAGGTACTCGCAGAGGATGTAGGGTCGCCCCTCGTATTCCGGCGGTAGCAACCGGTAGCCGAAGATCGCGGTAATCGATTCGACCAGTTCGTCCCACAGGGACTTGTCGGGATGCTGACTCAGTTCCCAGAGCAGGTTGCGGAGAACCTCCCCCGCCTTGCCCTGACCGATCAGGAGTTCCTGATAGGGCTGGTCCAGGCGGGTTTCTTCGGGACCGATCCCCGAAAACGGAGGTACGTAAACCACGTTCAGTTCCCTGGCGGCCTTGGGAACGGCTTCCATCTGGTCGGCCGCCGGTTTCACGTACAGCATCTCGCTGTTGGCATGGACGAACTCCATCGGCAGTTCCCAGGCGTTCGTCCCGGCTCCAGCTGACAACGTGATCGTGAGAACTTTCTTCTGGCCCGTTTTTTGGTCCCCCTCCAGGTCCCGCGATCTGAGCGCCGTGGAAGTCCCGGTCCAGAGCAGTTCAAGGGCCCGCAGCGGCACCGCCGTCAATTCCTTGCGGGTGATGGGCAGTCCGGACCGGCTGCGCACCGTGTCCTCCCTGCCGTTACCGGTCGCTCCCTCCGAGCCCGCGCGGTACTTTTCCTTGATCCAGCGCTTGAAGGCGAAGTGCCAGGTGTTGATCGCCTGAATCAGCGTTGTCTTGCCGGCGTTGTTGGGTCCAGCCAGGACGATATGATCACGAAGTTCGAACCTCTCGTCCTCGAACCTCTTGAAGTACTTTACACGGACCTCGTTGATCATTGCGCCGATGCAGATGCTGTCGTGCCGGTGACCGTTGAGGAAAGGGTAGCTTCCGCGCTCGCCCGCAGCAATCGTGTTCCGCCGGCCTCACTCCGCGCGCGGGCATGCAGCAAGGCGCAACTCGGTCCGCAGGATGGCTCGCAATCGGACCTCCTGTCGGGACACCCTGAGATGAACCGCCTGATGGAATCCTGACCTGTCATGCTGATGCTTGCGGAGATTGCGGACAAGATGCCAGCCCTCCCGGAAATGTGGCTGAAAATGGCTCTCCTGGGTGGGTGGCTCGCCCTGCTCACCCTCGCAGTATCCCTGTTCCGGGTCTGGCTGGGCGGCTGCCTGCTGGTGGCGATTGGGTGCTTCAGCGTGATCGCCGCGTTGCCGGACCACACCCTCGATCCGATGATCCGGGCCGAACTCGGAGGAGTCTACCTGTTCCACTACCACGCCAGCTCTCTCCTGCCGTTTGTGGGCTCGTTGGCTGCCTGGCTTGCGGCCATTCGGATCAAACGCCGCCGCACGCCGGGCGCAACTCCCACAGGCAGCTGTCGGGCACCCTGACGCCCCTGCTTGGATCCTGGCGCCAGACCTCCCCAGATCACGGGACAGAGCCGTTGCCCGCCCGGGAGGTTCTCACTTGCAGAAAGAGACACAGTGACACGTTCTTGTCTCAGCAAGAACCAGTGTATTGAGCATTATTGACACAGTCTGCCGTCCTGAACCAAGCCTTCTCTATATCTGTATTATATTTCTAATAAAGGTTTTACAAAGTCATTCACGCAAGCTCTTCCGGTTGGCATGCGGCAAGCTAAGCTATAGGACGCGAACTTAACGAAAGGACATGAACATGAAACTGATGAGAATCCACAAGCCTGAGTTCTGGGCGACCTCGCCGATGGGCGCCCTCAGCAGCCTGCAGCAGGAGATCAACCGGTTGTTCGACGTGCCCTTCGGGGGGCTGGCCCGTGGTGGCGAGTTCTTCCATGACTGGGCGCCGGCACTGGACCTGGTGGAGGACAACGACAACCTCGTGGCGCAGCTCGAGCTGCCCGGCGTCCACAAGAAGGACGTTGAGGTCTCCGTGCACGACGGGGTTTTGAGCGTCTCCGGCGAGCGCAAGCAGGAGTCCGAAACGAAGGACGAGGGCTGCTTCCGCCGGGAACGGTTCCATGGCCGGTTCAACCGGGCGGTCACCCTCCCGAAGCCGGTCAAGACGGACGCCATCAAGGCCAGCCTGAAGGACGGTATCCTGACGGTGACGATGCCGAAGACCGAGGAGGCGCGGCCGCGCCAGATCGAGGTCAATCAGGACTAAACCCCACTGCCGCCGGGGCGACAACCCCGGCGGCATACCCCATCATTCAAAACACGATCTACCGAACATGAACACATTGACCAAAGAAACCACCCAGAGTCCGGAACGCCCCGTGGAGCAGCGGTTCATCGCTCCTCCGGTGGACATTCGCGAGGAACCGGAAGCCTTCATCCTGGTGGCGGACATGCCCGGGGTGGACAAACGCGGGATCACGGTGCGGCTCGACGGCACGGACCTGACGGTGACCGGCGAGCGGACGGTGGACTATCCCGCCGGCGAGGAACTGCATCGGGAATCGGCGCGGCGCTCGTACCGGCGCACGTTTGAGATTGCCCCCGAGATCGACAGTGCCCGCATTTCCGCCCGCGTGGCGGACGGCGTGTTGACCCTGGTGCTGCCCAAGGCGGAGGCGGTGAAGCCGCGCACGATTGCGGTCACCGACTAGGCTGCGGCAAACCGGGTGCAACGCAGGCCCCGCCGACTTGTCGGCGGGGCTTTTCCGTTTGCGCGAGGCAGACATGTGCCTATAGTCCGGGTTGGAATCTGCAGGCTGACGATATCGCTACAACTTCTCGCAAAGAAAATGAGGACTCATATCAACCATCCTTCCCGCCGGTCGTTCATCCGCGCCACCGCCCTGGGTGCCGGGGCCCTGGTGACCGCCCCCTCATTGTTGCGGACCGGCCTGGCCGCAGCGACGGCGCGCACCGTTGAAGACCGGATCACGCTTGGCAGGACCGGCATCAAGGCCTCCTTCCTGGCACAGGGCACGGGCTACAACGGTTACGACCAGACCTCCGCCCAAACCCGCGCCGGCAAGGAGTCCTTCGACCGCCTGGTCCGGACCAGCCTGGATCGCGGGGTGAACTTCATGGACATGGCGGATCTCTACGGGTCGCACCCGTTCGTGCGCGACGTGGTGAAGGGGATCCAGCGGGACAGACTGGTGATGCTCTCCAAGATCTGGCCGACCGAAACGACGTGGAACAAGCCCTCGGGGGGCGCGGTTCCGGAAGTGGAGCGTTTCCTCAAGGAACTGGACACCGACCACCTTGACATCTGCCTCATCCACTGCATGACGAATGATCGCTGGGCCGCGGCGTACGAACACATCCGCGACGAACTTGCCACCCTGAAACAGCAGGGCAAGGTCCGGGCGGTCGGGGTATCGTGTCACGACTTCGGCGCGCTCAAGGTCGCGGCGGAGCATCCGTGGGTGGACGTGATTCTCGCCCGCATCAATCACAAGGGCGGCAAGGAGTATTCCTGCGATGCCAGCGTGGAGGAACTCATGCCGGTGCTGAAACAGGCACGGGCCAATGGCAAGGTCGTCCTGGGGATGAAGATCTTCGGCGCCGGAAAACTGACCAGTCCGGAGGACAAGGACGCCTCGCTGAAGTTCGTCGTTGAGAACGGCTTGGTGGACGCAATCACCATCGGCACCACCGACCCGGGACAAGTCGAGGACACCGTGGCCCGAGTGAACAAGGCACTGGCGGCCTGAGCCGCTGCAATTCAGTGCAGAGACACTGATTTGACGGATGCTCAGAAAGGGGCGTGCCGGGAAGCCTCCGTTCACGCTCCGAGGGATCCCCGTTTGTTCGAGTAGGCACGCAACGGCTGCCTTGAACCGTTACGGCCGCTCTGGGGTCGGCTCTCACTGTTGGCGGAGGGAGCGCCGTCAACAGTTGCAGGGCGGACCGCGTCGCCCGGTCATCGAAAACTCACTGCGCCAGGATCACCTGGTAGAGACCTTGCGTGGTGGGCTTGGGAAGGACGAAGCGCTTCTGCGCCGTGGTGGCGGTAACCACCTCGTCCACGTGCCACGGACCCTCCACGGTGTTCGCCCACTGAACCGCGTAGCTCTTGCCGGGAATGGTCCGGGCGTAGACGGCGTGCTCGGACGGCCCGAGCGGTTGTCGGTCCTGCTCCGTCAAGTCATCGGGACGGGGAACGGGCTCCAACTCCAGGACCGAGTTGGGGTCGGTGGGACTCGTACCCGCGAGCATCTCTTCATGGTTGTTCAGGCCGTCGCCGTCAGGATCATCCGATTCGCCGCTGGCCTCGGGATACTCCGCGGCCAACGCGGTGGTCAACAGCCAGTCATCGTACCGGGGCGGGTCAATCCAAGGAACGGTCGGGCGGCCGGTCCGCCCCTCAATCGACTCCCACCCGGCGGTCCCGGGTCGGTAATACAGGACCACGGCCGGGCTGCCCTCGAACGGCGCCGGGCCCTCCCAGGTCGCCGGGTTTGATCCGTCGCCCCAGATCTTCGGTGCGTCGCCCTCGAATCGGATGGCCCCGAGGTTCTCGCAATGGGCAAACGCGAGGTAGTCAATTACGAGTGCGATTAGGGGTACAGGGAGGATCACACTCCTCAGGCTGATGCAGTCACGGAACGCAAAACTATCGATCGACATCACGCTGCTCGGAATCGTGACGCTCTGCAGGCTGGTACAACCGGCGAGAACGCCCGACGGAAGCCCCCTCAGTCCCTCGGCGAACACGACCTCGGTCAGCCCCGTGCAGTCCCGGAAGGTGCTCGGCGAGAGAGAGGACAGTCTTCCAGGGACGGTCACGGTGGTGAGAGCCTGGCACCCGGAGAATGCCCCGACTCCGATGGAGTAGACACTCTCCGGAATCGCGATTGCGGCCAGTCTCATGCAGTCCTGGAACGCCCAATCGCCGATCTTCCGGACGCCACTCGGGAGGGAGATTCCCAAGAGGCCCGTGCAGTTCAGGAACGCCCCGTCGCCGATCTCTGTCACTGCGTCCGGCAAGGAGATTCCGACCAGGCTGGAACAGTTCGCAAATGCGCTGTTCCCGACGTGGGTCAATGCCGCGGGCAGTTCGATCCCGGTCAGAGCGGTGCAGCCGGAAAAGAGGCCTTGCGCCAGGGCAGTCACGCCGTCAGGGAGCGTGATTTCGAGCCAGCGCCTCACAGCGGGAAAAAGGCCAGGCTACCGATATTTGTCACGGTGGCGGGAATACTCACGCCGCGAAGACCCGTGCATCCCTCGAATGCGGAGTCGCCAATCGCGGTGAGACCGGAAGCAAGCGAGACCTCGGTGATCACCGTGCATCCCTGAAAGGCCCGGGCCTCGATGGTCATCACCCCGTCCAACACCGGATAGGCACCGGCTTTGGCGCCGGGATACTGCAAGCAGCGTGTCGAGGGAATCCGTGAACAGAACACCCTCCACACTCCGGAAGGACGGGTTCGCTGGATCCACGTGGATTGCACTCAAACGGGTGCAACTCTCCAGCGCCCCCGCGCCAAAATCCGTCAGGCCCGTCGGAATCGTCACCTCGAGCAGGCTGCCGCAGCCCGCGAACGCGCCGGAGCCAATGGCCGCGAGCCCTTCGGGCAGGGTGATTTCCGCCAAGCTCCCACAATCCAGGAACGCGTCGTCTCCAATGCCTTCAAGGCTGTCGGGGAGCGTGAGGTCGGCCAGGCCGGTGCAGTCCGAAAACGCCCGCACACCGATGTGGGTCAAGTGAGCGGGCAGCGTAATCTCGGTCAAGCGGGTACAACCATGAAAGGTGTCCGCCTCAATGCGGAGTATCCCGTCGGACAGCACCACCCGGTTCAGAGCGAGGCAGTCGCGGAAGGCGGATTCCCCGAGGGCGTCCACGGTGTTGGGAAGGGTGATTTGCGTCAACCCGGTGCAGCCGAAAAATGCCTCCGCCTCGATTGTCGCCACCCCATCAGGAAGGGCGATGCCGGCCAGGCTCACACAGTGCGCGAACGCCCGGGCACCAATGCTGCCCACGTGAGCAGGCAACGTGATCTCAGTCAGGCCCGTGCAACCGAGGAAGGTGCCCTCCTGGATGGTCGTCACCCCGTCGGACATGGTAACCCGGGTCAGACTCGGGCAGTACCAGAAAACTCTCTTCCCGACAAAGTTCACGCTGTCAGGAAGGGTCATCTCCGCCAACCCGGTACAGCCGAAGAACGCCTCGTCATCGATCGTCACCACGCTGTCAGGCAGCGTGATGTTCGAAAGACCCGTGCAGAAGGTGAAGGCCCCTTTCCCCAGGGAATTCAAGTAGATGGGAAGTGTGATCCGGGTCAGGCTCCGGCAACCGTAAAACGCTTCTGCGGCGATATCCACGACGGTGACGGGCAGGGACACCTCCTTCAAACCCGTGCATCCCAGGAACATCGACCGCCCGAGTTCACTCACCCCTTCGCGAAGAGTGACCCGGGTCAGGCCCGTACAATCGGAGAGCACCCTGGTTCCAAAAACCCGCACGCTGCCCGGAATCGTGATGCCGGCCAGGCTCCGGCAATGGGCGAACGCCTGGTTGCCAATTTCCGTAATGCCTTCCCCGAGGGTCACCTCGACCAGGCTCGGGCAACTGGCAAACGCCGATTCCGCGATGAGATCGACGCTGCCGGGAATCGTAACCCTGCCCAGGCCCTCGCAGTAGTTGAAGGCGCCCCGGCCAATGCGGGTCACGCTTGCGGGAATCGAAACGCGGGTCAGCTCCGCGTGGTTCCGAAAGGCAAGATCGCCAATGGCCAGGACGGGCAGGCCCTCGATGAGTCCGGGGATCACCAAATCACCCCCCGCACCGGTATAGCCCGTCAGCATGACCCCCTCGCCCCAGCGCGCGTACTGGTAATCCTCGAATTGCTCCGCGAGCCCGGCCATCAGGCTGAACGCTGGCAGCAGGATCAACAGCTTCCCGATGGCGGACAGGCAACGAACCGGAGGCGGGACAACCCACCCGGCGGCCCGTGGTCGTGAAGGGCCTCCGCGGAGGCCCGGTAGCGGGAGATCCCCGAGGCCCGGGGAACCCATCTGATTCCCACGGCCTTGGGTCACTTGAGCCGGTTCAACAAGCGATGGCATGGCTTTGTTTGAGGGTCTGGTGGTGACGGATGTCTTCCAGAAGACTTAGCAGTTTCCATGCCAAAACGTGACACCAAGCTTGCTTGCACGTCGGCAGCCGCCCTCCTAACGTGCGCCCGCATGTCGAAACTGCTGGAGCAAATCCAAGCCGACGCCGAGGCGCGCCTGGTGCTGCCGCCGAACCGCCATCCGAACGAGGAAAAGCCGCGGTACCGGAAGTACCTGGACCTCGAGACCCATCGGTTGAAGCTGGCACATCGTGACGGCGGATCGGGCCTGGAGATCTGTCATGCCCGGGCCCGCATGCTCGATCTGGTGTTCTGCCACCTTATGCAGGCGGCCACCGCCCTGGAGCGTTTTCAGGCCCCGGGCGCCGTGGCCCCGCACGCCCTGGTCGCCATCGGCGGTTATGGTCGGGCCGAGTTGAACCCACACTCGGATGTCGACATCATGTTCCTGCACAGTCTGCCGGAGGCGCGCGAAGATTCGCCGCTGCCGTTCCTGGAGTTGATGAGCCGCACGATGTTGATGTTCGACCTGTTTCCCAAGGTCGGCTACTCCGTGCGGAACCTGGACGATTGCGTCCGGGTGGCGAACTCCGACATGCAGTCGCAGACCTCCCTCATCGAGGCGCGGCTCATCTGCGGCGACCGCGATTTGTTCGAACGGTTTCAGCAGACGGTGCGCAACAAGTGCATCAAGGGGAAGGAAAACGCCTACATCGAGGCGCGCATGGAGGACCAGGCCAGTCGCCGGGCCAAGTACGGGGATTCCGCGAGCCTGCAGGAACCGAACATCAAGAACGGATGCGGCGGCCTGCGGGACTACCAGAACCTGATCTGGATGGCGCGTTTCCGTTACGGCTGCCTCGCCATGACCGAACTGCGTGACCAGGGAATGGTCAGCGAACCGGAGCAGCGCCAGTTGGACACGGCGTACGATTTCCTGCTGCGGGTGCGCAACGAGCTGCACTACCACGTGGATCGTCCGGTGGACAAACTGACCCGGGATGTGCAGCCCGCCGTGGCCCGGAACCTGGGTTACACGGACCGTTCCCTCGCCCAACGGGTGGAGCGTTTCATGGGCGAATATTACCAGCACGCGCGCAACATCCACCTGATCACGCGCACCGTGGAACACCGGCTGGCCATGCTGCCCCAGCCGCGCCGGCTCCCGACGCTGAAGCAGTTCCTCCATCGGCGCCGCAAGGATGCGATGTACGCGGTGGACGGATTCAAGTTCGTGCGGGGTGAGGTGCATCCCGCCGCCGGGAACATCTTCGAGGAGGAGCCGGCGCGGCTGATGCGGGTGTTCCGCCAGGCGCAACTTCGCGGAGCCAGTCTGGGACCGGACATCGCGTGCCTGATCCGCAACTCGCTCCATCGGGTCACCCCGGAGTTCCGCAAGGACCCGCATGTGCATGAGACCTTTCTCGAAATCCTGCGGCAGAAGGGCAGTGTGGCGCGGGTCCTGCGGGAGATGCATGAGGTGGGGCTTCTGGGCGCGTTCCTGCCGGTGTTCGGCCGGCTCACCGGACGTGTCCAGCACGAGTTCTACCACATTTTCACCACGGACGAGCACACGCTGGTCTGCCTGGAAATGCTCGACCTGCTGCACGGCACGGAGGATCCCACGCTCGAGGCTTACGGCGAATTGCTGCAGGATGTGGAACGGCCGGAACTGCTCTACCTGGGCCTCCTGCTCCACGACGTCGGCAAGGGCCGCCGGACTTCGGACCATTCCGAGACCGGCAGCCGGATGGCGGCGTCGGTGGCCCGCAAGCTCGGCCTCGCCCGACCGGACGTGGACACCATCAGCTTCCTGGTGCGCCACCACCTCGCGATGATCCAGACCGGCCTCAAGCGGGATTTGGACAGCCCCGACGAGATCGAGCGCTTCGCGCAACTGGTGCAGAACGAAGAGAACCTGAGGCTCCTCACCCTGCTGACCGTTGCCGACACGCGCGGCACCAGCGCCACGCTGTGGAACGGTTTCAAGAACACCATGCTCCGCAAGCTCCTGGTGCGCACGCGCGAGCAGCTTCGCGGCAAGGTCCTGTCGGAGCGGGCGGACAAGGGAAGGCGTGAGGCCCTGGCCACGGAGGTCTGGGAACGGGCGCCGGACAACATCGGGCGTGACGAATTCGACGCGCACTTTCAGAACCTGCCATCACGCTATTTCGTCTGTCGCAGCGCGAGAGAGATCGTGGCCGACCTGGAACTGATGCACGAGTTCATGGTGGCCCAGTTGCTCCCGGAAACCAAGGCGCTGGAGCCGGTGCTGGCCTGGCACGACCTGCCCGACCGGGGTTTCAGCCAGGTCAAGGTCTGCACGTGGGATCATCACGGCGCCTTCAGCCGGATTGCCGGTGCCCTCACCGCCGCGGGCCTGAACATCCTGAGCGCGGAGATCTTCACCCGCGAGGAGGGGGTCGTCATGGATACCTTCCTCGTCCTGGACGCCGCCACCGGGGAGCCGGTGAAGGACGCCGCCAAGGCCCGGTGCAACGAACTGCTCAAGGAGATCGTCTCCCAGCGAAGTGATCCCCTGGATTACCTCCGCAAGGCCCGGGCCCGGCGCCGGCCGACAAAGACCATCGAGGTGGACCGTATTCCCACCGACGTCTGGTTCGACAACGACACCGTTCCCGGCATCACGGTGCTGGAACTCCAGGCGGAGGATCGCATGGGACTGCTTTCCACCATCCTGAAGGTCATCTCCGACGAGGGACTCGGGATCGATGTGGCGAAAATCTCAACGGAGAAGGGCACGGCGATGGACACCTTCTACGTCCGGGCGCCCGGGAGCGGTCAGATCTGCAGCCGCCAATGCCAGCGGCAGCTGACGCGTCGGCCTGAAGGAAGCGGTGGATCAACTGGCCCAAGATTGATCCACCACTGCCGTAGCCGCCGCCACCGACGTCAGTCGGCGCTCACCTGCCCGCCCGCACCCCCAGGAGGTGTGAACCTGGAAACCGGTAGAGTAGAGAGGAGAGCACGGGATGAGAGGCAATGAAACCAATGACCGCCGCTCTCCTCTCCCTCGTCGAACCGGACGTGCGGATTTCCCGCATCCGGCTCTCGCCAGAGTCGTCTCTTCCAGAACGCATTCACAAGCGGACCAGTCCCAGATGTTCCAAGTGCGCATACAGACTGACTCCCGCACGGGCTCGCCAGCCCCGTTGACTGCGTCGTTGCAGATGCTTCCCCAACCGATACCGCACGAAGTGGTTCAGGTGGCGAAAGCTCGCCCGCGGATACCCCTGGCCAAAATAGTTGGCCCACCCCCGCAGGTGGCGATTCAACCGCCCGATCAACTCCGGCAGCGGCGTGTGGCTTTGTCGGTGATTGATCATCCCCCGCAGCGTTTCCCGTTCCCGTGCCATCGCCTTGCGCGAGGGCAGCAGGTTCCAGTATCGCTGCCCCCCCATACCGGTCCCAATCCTGCCGGAAGGTGTAGCCAAGAAGTCCAGGCTCTGGCCCGCTTGCCGCAAATCCAGCACTCGGGTCTTTTCCCGGTTGATTTCCAGCCCCAGCCAGCCTTCCAGCTTTTCCTCGATCCAGTCTTTCAGACGCGGACTCACGCATCGCGCGCCAGCACCACGAAGTCGTCCGCATACCGGACCAACTTCGCTTTGGCCCACTGCCCCGGTCCGTCTCCGCGTTGAAACAGATGGTCGAACCAGTGCAGATAGACGTTGGCCAGCAACGGACTCAAGACCCCGCCCTGCGGCGTGCCCCGGTCGTTCCGTCGCACCGTCGGTGGCTTCCCCTTCCCTGGGGTCGGGGTTCCACCACCGGCACCTTCAGCCATTGTCGGATCAATCCCAACACCCCGCCATCCACCACCCGCATCCGCAGACACGCCACGAGCTTGTCGTGCGGGATGCTATCGAAGTAGCCGGCCAGGTCCGCATCATACACCCCCCGCCCGGCCTTCTTTGAGATGCTGGTGGATGGCGCTCAGGGCGTCGTGCGCCGACCGTCCGGGCCGAAACCCGTAGGAGCAATCCTCAAAGTCAGCCTCGAAGATCGGCTCCAAGATCAGCAGCACCGCCGCCTGCACCACCCGGGTCCCGCACCGTCGGAATGCCCAGCGGTCGCAGTTTCCCATTCGCCTTCGGAAGGTATACCCGCCGCACCGCCTGGGCACGGTAGGTCTTTTTCCTTCAGGCTGCTCTCGATCTCTCCCAGAAAGGCCGCTTTCGCTTTCCGGCGTCGCGCCCACCTGGTCGATGCTCACTTGGTCCACTCCCGGTGCTCCGTGGTTGCGCCGCACCGCCGCCCACGCGGCCCCCAGCACGTCGCCCCGGCACACCAGTCCGTAGAGACTGTAGAAGCGAAACCGCTTCTCTTGTTTGGCTTTCCGGCCCAGCTTCTGTCTCAGTTCCCGGAGGCTCGGCGGCAGAATGGCCTCCCGGAAGGAGGTTTCTTCCACCGCTTCTTCTGTCGTAGGAATCTTCATCCCAATCAGCTCCCGGTCCCTCTGACTCCGCTTGACTCTGGCCAGGGGCTCCTTCGCTCCCCTCCGGCTTGACCGGCGGATCCTCACTACTATGAGCCCATCCGACGCCGCAGTCCGGCCCCTCAGACGGTTATGGCTTCCCGCCTGGGGTTGTCCGCCAGGGACACCGGACCGGGCCTCCCAAGTTCCTGATGGTTCTTTCCGCGCGCGCTGTCTCCTTCCACCCCGGGGAGTCCGGCGGGTGCACTTGATCGAGCCTTCCCCACCGATGTGGGCTTCATCCCATCTGGCGGACTGGCCACTCCCTCTCTTGCGTAACGAGGCCGTACCGAGTTCACGGGACGCTACGGCTCGCGCGTTCGCCTTCCCCGGCCTTAACGGGCTGGATCGCTCCCACCCGCTTCGGAGTCGGCTACCTGATTCTCGACCTTTTCTCAGGATTAACACCTTTCAGTTAACCAGAACCACCAAGCTTCGCTTGGCGCTTTCCAGATGAACGGGGATGAACGCAGATAAGTCCCTCGACGTGAGCCCCCCACGTCCGCCGGATGTCTTCACCCATTGGGTGTGACGCGAAAATCGCGCAAGTCCTTGGGTATCTGCGTCTATCTGTGTCGATCTGCGGTTCAACTGCTTTTTCTAGGGTGAGTCGCCTGACCCTGCGGGGCGGCCGGGAGTGTTCTATTTCGCGATTTCGAGATCAAACAGCGTCACGCTGCACGGCGCCAGCGAGAGCCGATCGATGTCGCCCACCGGACGTGACTGGATCTCGATGCAGTTCGGCGCGTCATCGGGATCATTGTAGGCCTGTGGATCCGTGCCGGCGATTTCCCAGGCGCGCCCCTGTCCGGTAAGCCTCGCCCCCGTCAGGGTCAGCGGCACCTCCGCCGGCTGCAGGCTCGCGTTCACCACGCCGATGGTCAGCCGGCTGCGGTCCACGTTCCAGGCCGCCTGGGCGTCAATCAGTCCCTTCGTTTCCGTCGCGACGGGCAATTGGCCAAAGTGATGACGGTAGAGCTTGAGCACCAGCCCGGTGGTCGCGAAGGCGGCATTGCGCCGGCTGGTCTTGATGCAGCCAATCACGTTGACGGTTTGCGCGTAAAACGCCGAGGCGATGATGTCGCTGTCGCGGGCGTACTCATGCAAACCGGCGGCAATCCCCAGGGCGTCCTTGAGGAAGTAGCGCGTGCCGAGTTCGCCGAACTCATGGGGACCGTACCAATAATTCCATTCGGTCATCGCGATCCGAATGTCCTTCCCCTCGAGGTTGGGCAGTTCCTTGCGGGCCTGCCGGTGGAACTCGGCCTTGCGACGGATGCTGTCCGGGATCTGCCGGATGTGGGACATCAGGCCCGAGCGTTCCTGGCAGTAGAAGTGTTCGGCGATGTAGTGCATGTGATCGGCACAATCCTTGAGCAGTCCCGTGCTCCATGGGCCTGCGTTTCCGGAAGAAATGCAGAGGATGTTCGGATCGACCTCGCGCATCTTGTCGACCACCCAGTTCTGCTTGAGCACATAGTGGTTCAACGCCATGAAACCCAGCTGCCAGGTGCCCCACATCTCGTTGCCGATACCCCAGTAACGCACGCCAAAAGGCTTCGGAGATCCGTTCAGCGCGCGTTGCTTCCCGTAAAGCGTGTCCGCGGCGCCGTTGGCGTACTCGAGTTCGGCCGCGGCGGAATAGGCGTCACCGAACCCGGTGTTCACCGTGATCCACGGTTCCGCGTCCACCAGTTCGCAGAAGTGAATGAACTCGTGCATGCCGAAGTCGTTGTGCTCGACCCCGGTCCAGGCCGGGTTCGTGCGCGGCGGCCGGCGGTCGCGATCGCCCACGCCATCGCGCCAGTCGTAACCGCTGACGAAATTGCCGCCGGGCCAACGGTAGATCGGTGCCTTGAGCTGCCGCAGCAATTCCAACGTGTCGGCCCGCAGCCCATCAATGTTGTCCGCCGGCATGAGCGAGGCGGTCCCCACCAGGACTGTGCCACGAGTTACCTGAAGTCCCACCCAGGCCTTGTCCGTGGTCGACGAAGCGGTGAATCGGAACGGATGCCGCTGGTAATCGCCGGGCAACACCTCCACTTCCATCGATTCGTCCGCCCCGTTCTCATCACCGTGGGTCAACCTCACGTAGGCGGACCGGTCTCCCCCGGCCTGCATCCAGAGATACCCCACATAGTCCTTGCCCGCGGTCACGCCGAGATCGAGCTGGCGGATTCCCGCCCCCGCGGTGATGCGTGGAGTGTGCTTGCCGACAAACGGGGCCTCGCTGCTCATCGTCACCCGATCCGCCGGTCCCTGGATCTGCCAGGGTGAGGCGCCCACCACCGGGAAGTCCGAGTTCCGAAGCGACCGGTAAGGCGCGTAGTCGGCGGAGATGGGATGGTAGAACTTCCGATCCTCGAGCATTTCGGCCCAGATCCCGCCGTACACACAGCGCCCGAGGTGCTCAATGAACTGGCTGTAGATCTCCACGGGCATCGGTTCGCCAATCTTGCCGGCGTCGATGACAAGCGCGGGGGTCGGCGCCGGCCGGGCGGAGAGGCGCGTCAGTTCCACGTCGTCGAACCACGCGGTTCCCGTCGCCTGCCCCCAACCGCCAAGGAGGCAGTTGATTTGCAGCGAGTCCAGGTCGTCCACGTCAAACTCCACACTGACCTGTTTCCAATCGGTCGTGCCGGTGACGGCTTCGGTGGCCACGCCCTGCAGGTTGTGGAGGTTCAGCAAAGCCCCCCGGCCCGTGCCTGCCTTGAGTCCGTCCGTCTTGATCCAGGCGCTGAGGCGATAGCGGCCAAACGGCTCGGCGGGCACGGTGATCGACCAGCTCAGATCGCCGCCTTCGGTCGAGGAGATTTGGGCGCTGCGTTCGCCCGTCCGGCCGGATTCGGCGACGGCGAATTCGCCGCTGCCGCCCCAGGTCTGTTGCTGCCAGAAGCGCGGGCCACTGCGTCCGGTGGACTCAAAGGAGCCGTTGCGAACCATGTTTTCGGCGGCCTGGGAGGCGACGGGGCCGGTCAGCCCCGCCAGCAGCAACCAGCGGGCGAGTCGTCGGGTTCTTGGGTATCTCAGGGGGTTGTTCATGGTGTGTTCGGCATCGATGTTTCGGGAAACTTCCGGGATCGCTCCGGGCGTGGGTGACTGAACGCATCGATGTTTCGGCGCAAATCTTCTGGGTATCGCGGGTCCGACCCGCAGGCGGAAAGTGACTGAACGCCGCTAGTTCGCATCGGTGCGGGTGGAACGGGCATAAGGATGCGACGCCGGGAGGAGCGTGATGCGGCCTTCCTTGATCCGCACCGGCACGATGGCGGGACGCTCGGAGATGGGGCCGTTGAAGATTGTGGACCACCAGCCTCCCAGTTCGTCCTGGAAGAACACGTTGTGGCCGCCATGCGGGATCGCCTCGTAACGTTCACGATAGGGACCGAACAGGTTCGGGGAGGAAACGACCATGCAACTGTAGCGGCCGTCGAACCCCTCGGCGCAGGAGAGATGGTAGAGCCCGCCGGTCTTGAAGAGATACATGCCCTCGTAGCCGACGTGATCGAACGAGCCCTTCCCGAAGATGCCCTCACAGAGCCCGCTGTGATGCTTTGGATCGGGATCGCTCGTCGTGGTTCGCAGCCAGCGATACGGCTCCTCCACCAAACCGCTCAGGTCCGGCTTCATCCGCGCGATCTTGCCGCTGTGCCAGAGGAAATACACCGTGCCGTCGTCGTCCTCGAACAGGGAGGCATCGATTTCGTCCCCCATGGGCGCTCCGGGTTGCACGTCTTCATAGGGTCCCTCGGGTTTGCCGGAGGTGCTGCGGAGCAACCCGCACCCGGAGGTCCGCCCCGTGCCATCCCAGCCGGGCAACGAATAGGTCAGCCAGAAGGTGCCCTTGAGATGGTGGATCTCCGGCGCCCAAATCGGCTTCCGCTTCTCGAAGTAGGGTTGATGCCACGGGCTCCCGCCATAGCGCCAGACCGTACCCAGCGGTTCCCAGGTGGCGAAGTCCCGGGTGCGCCAGACCCGGATGCCGTTCTCGTTGTTGAAGCTCCAGAACGGCTCGCTCGTCCCGGTCAGATACCAGGCCCCATCCGACCCCCGGCAAATGGAAGGATCGCGGAGTGGGATATCCGCGAGCTTGCGCAGGCCGGTGAGTTCGCCGGCCTCCGGCCAGACCGGCAGGCGGGAAGGGAGCGAGGCCTTGGTGGCAACTTCGGATGCTCCCTCCGCCGCGGCAACGAGACCGAACAAAGGAAGTCCAAGCAACGCGAAGGTCAGGCCGAAGCCGCGGCCGAGCCGCAGCAATTCAGTCCGGAACGGGGAGCGCACGCGGCTCGCGCGCCGTGGCCGGCGGCCCGCCGGACACATTCGAAAGGTACCGGAGCCACTGGTCGGTGACGGTCCATTCCACCGGGAACCAGTCGGCGGGCCGCCGACCGGAGCAGCCGGGCCGGCCGCGCTCCCCATGGCAAGTGCAGGCGTACGGCTGAGGGCACCGGCCAACGCCCGTTCGTTCGTCGGGTTCATCGTGTCCTCACGGCTCGGGGGTCAGCAGGCGCACGTCAAACACCCCACCCGCCCAGGCGCCCGGTTGGGCCTGGAAGCGGACATTGACCTTGTCGCGCCCCTGCGTCAACCGCTCCGGAATCGGATAGGTCTGCTCGTAGAACTTGCCGGGCGCATTCTCCCGGAGCCGCTGCGTCGCGACCTTCTCGCCATTCACCAGGATGTCGAAGATCCGGTTGCCCGTCTCCCCACCCCAGTAGGTCACCCACAGTTCGTGCGGGCCGTCGGGTCGGACCTTCAGATCGAATCCAAACCAACCGCCGTTGATGGCGTGCCGCCACTTGCGACCGAACGCCTCGCCGGTCGAGGTCTCTTCGCCCTGGAGGTTGTGATCCCGCTCCGGCTGCATCTCGCCGATGCGCAACCGGTCCACCGTCCGGGCCTCCAGCACGGCTTGACGTTCCTGTTCGGCCCGGAGTTCAGCCTCGCGCCGGGTCCAGTCGGCCTCGGTGTATTCATCGAAATGCACCAGTACCGCCGGTCGTGCAGCCGATGAAACGGCACCAGTCGCACCTCCCGCGGACGTCCCACATTCACCGTCTCGAATACCTGGGCCGTCCGGGAAACCGGCTTGAGCCAGTCGGTCACCGGCCGGTCCGCCGTGAGCAGCACCGGGACGTAGAATGGCTCGTCCGCGTGCGGGTCTTCCACCGGTCCAAGGTCGGCCGCCAGCAGCGTGGGGCCGTGGAACACCGCGATGCGACGCGGATTGTCCGGCATGGCCTCGGTGCGGAGGGACATGGGAAAGCTGAATCGAACGCGGTCCCCGTTCCGCCATTCCCGGCGGATCACCAGGAACCCGTCCTCGCACGTGGCGTCCTCGACCGGTTGCCCGTTGACACTGGCGAAGACGCCGTCCCTGGCCCAGCATGGCCGGCGCAGGCGCAGGGCGAATTCCTGTGCCCGTGCCGCGGTGATGAGCAGGTCCGTGCAGTCTCCCTCCGGCCACCGGGTTTCCTGTCGCACCTGCACGTCATGCGCCCGCCAGTTCAGGGTCGAGGGAATGAACAGGTTCACCCAGAGACTGTCGGCGTCGTGAAAGTAGATGCCATCCGTGTACGCACATGGTTCTCCATGCCGGTGCCCATGCAGCAGGTGAACCAGTCGTATTTCAACTGGTAACTCTTCGTGCCACCCTGGCGGAGGGTCAGGTTGTAGATCACCCGTCCGTCGGGATGCTGGCTCGACCGGATGTGATTCAGCAACGCGCGCTCATAGAAGTCCGCCACGCGGCTTTCGGGCCGCCAGCCGAAGATGTGCCGCGTCAACTTGAGCATGTTGTAGACGTTGCAGGTCTCGGTGGTGTCGTCGCTCAGCCGGTCGTTGAGCTGGTCGGGCGGCCCGAAATGCTCGTGGTCACAATGCCCGCCGGTGACATAGCTGTGATGGTTCACCACGCGGTCCCAGAAGAAATCCGCCGCGGCCCGGTCGGCGGGATCTCCGGTCAATTCGTAGCGCGTGGCCAGCCCGTTCAGCTTGGGAATCTGCGTGTTGGCATGCTTCCCGGCAGAATGTCCTCGCCGCGCGCGAGTGGATCCAGAATCGCCTTGTGATGGAACCGGCGGGACAACCGGAGATACCGTTCGTCCCCGTGTCCGCGTAGAGATCGGCGAAGGTCTCGTTGATGCCGCCGTGCTCCGCCACCATCATCTTCTGCATCTGGGCGTCGTCCAGGTTCGCCAGGGTCTTTTCGAACCAGTCCGCCAGCTTCCGCGCCACGGCGGCGCCTGCTTGTTGCCACACAGCCGGTAGGCGTCGCGCAGACCGGCGAAGAGCTTGTGCATCGTGTAGTTCGGCACCCAGCAGCCGTTGAGATCGAAGCCGGCGGACCGGATGTTGCCAGCCGCCACCTCGGCATAGACTTTTCGTCCGTTGGGAATCGCCGCCACGTAGCCGTCGCCCCGGCTTCCTGGCAGGCGGCCAGTTCCTCCACGATGTAATTCACCCGGCGCAGGAACTCCCCGTCATCGGTGGCGGCCCAGGCGAAGGCGCAGCCACTGAGGTAATGGCCCAACGAATGGCCTGAGACGCCCTGCTGTTCCCAGCCGGGGTAATGCTCCGCCTTCGGTTTCAGCCCGGACTCCGACCGGAACCGCGCCAGGAACCGGTCCGGCTCCAGGCTCAGGAGGTGCTCCACCGCCGCGTCCTGCCCGGCCTTGAAGAGGCTGCCGTCAAGCAGACGCACGTCGTGCGGGCTGAAGGGCAGCGCCAAGGGTGGCGCGACCGGGATGACCTTGAGCAGCGCGGGGTTGGCCGCGAGGGAGTCCGCCTGGACTGAAGACACGCCGGCAAGCAAGGCGGCCAGCACAGTGGTCCTCGCCGGCGCGGGAAGGGCATCATCATGGGAAGCTGTGGGGGCGGGCGGGCGGGCGTGTTACCACCAGAACGAAGGCGAGCCGGTGGTTCGGACAACCATCTTGTTGAAAGCGCGCCATTCCGTGTGGCCATCGAGCATCAGGAGGTTCCCGCCGGCCGGCATGTTGCCGGAGGCCAGGTGCGGAGAGCGATGCCCTTTCCACCCGCCGTCGATGTCGGTGTATTGATTCTTGGTGCGGTCCACCTCGTTATCGCCCTCGGAAATCGTGGCATCAGCCACCACGACGCGTTCGGTGGGACCGGGTTGAAGAGTGGCGCCGTTGGGCATTTTCCAGGGGTGGGATTCATGGACTCCGTCCAATTGGTCAGGCGCATTCGACCGGAATTCTTGAACGCGACCTGGTAGCCGATGACGCGGTAGCCGGTGGTGTTGGCCCCGCAACCTCGTTGGTGACGCCCGTGGTGAAAGCCCAGAGCTCGTCGTTGTCCTGCTTGGAAAAGCCCGGACAATAGGATGGGCACGGGGCACCCCGTTGACGACGAAGGCATCCGCCGCCTTGGCGGGAAGGTCCCAGGGCCAGATGGCTCCGGCGCAGTCAGGGAACTTCCCTTCATTGTCGTTGCCATACATGAAAATCGCGATGCCGAGCTGGTGCAGGTTGCTGTTGCACTTCACCTGGATGGCCTTTTGTTTCGCCTTGCTCAACGCCGGGAGCAGCATGCCTGCCAGGATGGCGATGATGGCGATGACCACCAGGAGCTCGATGAGGGTGAACGCCCACGTCCGCCGACGGTTGGCGGCGCCGGCGGAAAAGCGGGAGAGGGAGGGAGGGGGGGTTGCATAGGTCGAGGGCGAAAAAGGCCGGCTGGCCTTGGCCAGCCGGCCCCCCGTGTGAGGTCAGACTAGTTCTTCAGCAACTGATAATAGGCGTCGCCGGCGGAGATCGGCAGGGTCACCTGCAGGCGACCGTTCGATTCCACCGGGGTTTGCCCGGTCGACGACCAACTGGCCTGCGGGCCGAGCTTCGCGCTGGTCTGCAGATCGAAGCCCCTGCGCAGCCGCGGGCCAGGAGATCACGATGTTGCCACCGTCCAGCGCCACCGCCATTTCGGGCGCCGGCGTGAGATCGGGCAGTTGATCCGGTCCCGCCACGTATCCGGCCATGACCTCGCTGTCGAGCAGCGCGCCCTGGTAGACGCGGAACTCGTCGAATTCACCCGTATACAACGGGTCGGTCCAGTTGGAGCGGCCCAGGTAGACGTTGATGTCCTCGAGGACCGTGAGCGGATGCACGATGGTGCCGGTGGACTTCCGATCGCCGTTCACGTAGAGCCGGGGCGGCCCCGCTCGCGGTGTCATACACCACGGCGAAGTGCGTGTCCTGGCCCACCGGCAGCGCGGTGGTGTTCAGCTGCGGCAGCTCGGCACCGGTGCCTTCCTTGATGGCGAAACGGAAGGTGTTGTCGCCGGAACGCGGCGTCAGGAACATGTAACCGACGCCCGGATTGGAGTAGGTGTCCTCGAGCGGATTGCCCACACCGTCCACGGCCGAGGTCCGGCCGATGTCGAAGATGCGCTGCCAGCTTTCGCCCGCCGGTCCGCCCCAGTTCACCCAGCCCTCGATGGAGAAGCTCGGCAGGACGGAGAACATGGCGTTCGGCAGGTTCACGTAGCCCTCCGTGCCGTTGTAGGCGCCGCCGCCCAGCTTCAGCCGGCCGCTGCCGGTGAAGTCGGAGGTGGCCGTGGGATTGATGAGTTGACCGTCCGCATCGCCGACGGAGTCCTCCACCAGGGTCGTCCCCGGTGCCCCGCTGAAGCTGTAGCGGTGCAACAGGCTCGGGGTCTCGTAACCTTCCGGCAGCTGAACCTCAACCGTGGCCTGGGCCGAAAGCCCGGAGTAGGTCCCGGTGACGTTGGCGGTGCCCACGCCGCGAGGTTGCAGCGCGCCTGTGGCATTCACGGTGGCCACTGCAGGCTTCGTGGATTCGAAGGTCACGCCGGCAAAGGTGGCCACATTCGCAAGGATGTCACCGGGGAAGGTGGCCATGAGTCCGGCATTTTCCGTCACGCCGCCGGCCGACAACGGAGTCGGGTAGGTCAGGCTCAGTGCCGTCGGGGCCAGCACTTCGACCTGGGCGGTGACTTCCTGGCCCGAGTAGGTGGCCGTCAGGGTGGCGGTGCCGACACTCACCGGGCGCATGGTGCCGTTGTTGTCGACCGTGAAGATTCCGGAATCGGAGGAGGTGAACAGCGAGCCGTAAAGGGCGCTGACGTCCACGTTCTGAATGTTCGCGTAATCGGCCCGCAGACTTGCGCTGCTGGCGGTGGGATTGCCGATCAGCAGGGCCGGCGCCTCGAGGCTGACACTGACGAGCTGGCCGGGGCTGGGCGGGAGGGTGTCCGGTCCGGACTCCTGGGCCAGGGCGATTTCGAGCTCGCTCAGCGCGCCTTCATAGATGCGCAGCTCGTTGATGCTGCCGTCGAAGGCCGCGTCATTCCACTGGGAGGCACCCAGCCAGCAGTTGGCATCGATGAGGTCCGACAGGTTGAACGGCGCGGTGTCGCTGTCGATCAGACGGCCGTCGATCCACATTTCCGACTTGTCCAGGTCCGGGGCGCAGATGCAGACCACGTGGACCTGCTGACCGACCGGAAGGGCGGAGGGACCAGTGAGGAAGCGTTCCCCAAGGAAGCCGGTGCCGCTCATGTTGCACTGCACGCCGTCCGGATCGCCGGCGCCGCCGAGAGGCGTGAGGAAGAACCCGCCGGTGCCATCGCCGCTGTTGTGGGGATCGGTGCCCTTGGCACTGTTGCCGAAGTCGAACACGCGCTGCCAGTAGGAACCGGCCGGACCATCCCAGGTGAACCAGGTCTCAATGGTGATGTTCTGCTTCGAGGAGACCATGCCGTCGGGCAGGTCGACGTAGGCCACCGTGGCATAACCGCCGCCGGGGAACACCGCCTGGCCGTTGGCGAAGGTGACGTTCAGGGTGCCGTCGGGGGAGGAGACCAGCGTGCCGTTGGCGCCGCCGACCGAGTCCGCTGCCGAGCTGGCGAAGCTGTAACGGTTGGCCAGGACGGCGGGATTCGCCTGTACGGTCAGGTTGGCGGTGCCCGTCTTGCCGCCATGCTCAACCGTGAGGGTGACCGTGCCCGCGGCCCGCGCCGCGACCCGGCCGTCGGCCAGCACTTCGGCGATGTCCGGATTCGAGGAGGTGATGACGGCTTCGTTCGGGCCCAGCACCACGGTGCCCGCCGAGGAATAATTGGCGGTGGGTTCGGGACGGATGGTCGCCCCTTCGTAGACGAGAGTCGTGACGTTCAAGCCCACGGAAACCAGCGTGCCAGGGTTGTTGGCCGTCAGGGAGTCCGGACCGGCCACGTAGCTTGCCGAGACCTGCGCCGAGTTTAACGCGGCGTTGTGCACGCGGAACTCGTCGATGGAGCCATACAGCCAGCCGTCCGCCCCGTACAGGACCGGCCCAGATAGCAGTGCTGCGGCGCGACGGCCGACAACGGGATGTCCAGCGCCGTGTTGTATCCCTGGAGGACACCGTCGACGTAAATCGCCATCCAAGAATTCGCCGGGTCGATCACCGAAACGATGTGGTGCGGCGTGTCATCGTCCATGACACCCGGAAGCACCACCATTTCCTCGTGATTGTAGCCGGGATCGGCGTCCGAGATCGTCAGGCGGGTGTCGCCGTTCCCCGAGTGGGGATGAAACCCAGGTAATTGCGGCCCACTCCGCTGTCGGTGGCACCGTAATCACCGAAGTCGAACAACCGCGTCCAAACGACGTCACTGCCGCTGAAGCAGGTGACCCACGCCTCCAGGGTGGTCGCGGTGTAGCCTTCGATGAGCCCGCCGGGCAGATCGACGTAGGAATCGTTGTCGGGAGGGCCGCTGAGCCAGACCTGCCCGCCGGCCCAGGTGTTGAGGCCTTCGATGGTACCGTGGGCGGTGCCCACACTGTCCGAGGCATCCGAGTCGAACGAATACCTGTGAGTGACATCGGCCATTAAGCCGCCGGCCAAGGCAAGGGAAGCCAGCCAGGCGAACGTTGATTGTTTCTTCATGATGTTGCTGTGTTGGACTGTTGAAACGTCAAGGTAAAACCCCGGCAAGAAGACGCGCAACGCCACTTTGCGCAAATTAATCACCATTTTGCGAACCCCGTGCCCGGGGTTGCGGTGCCCCCATGAGGTCCTGGCAGCGGGGATCAGAGGCGGGAGGAAGCAGTCGGCCGTGCAACCGATCGTGATCCTCCAGGTCATTCAGCCACTGAAAGCCCACCCATCGGCTTGGTGCCGGTGCGGATGACAAACCCTCGGTGGCAACAAAAAGGGAGGGGCGGCCTGGCCGCCCCTCCGTGCTTCAGTCATGCACCGTCAAGCTATTCCATCGTCTGATAGAAGCCCGGCTCGCTGGTGGTGTAGGGGCTCGTCGCTCCGTCCACCGGGGTGTAAGGACCGTTCACAGTCGGTGAGTGGATCAGGGTGCCAATGAAGTTGATCACGGCGTTGCCACTCCCGTCGACCTCGATTGCGATTTCCGGCTCCTCCGGAATCACGATTTCGACCGTGCTCAGGTCCTTGCCCTGGAGACCGGCCTGGTAGATGGCGGCAACCTCGTCCGCGCTGAGGGCGCGCGTCCAGAGGCCGACGTCGTCCGTCGCACCGAAGAGCTTCGCGGCGGTGGCCAGAGGCACGCCGGTGTCGTCCATTTCGGTTCCGAACGCCAGCCACGGCATCGGCGGAGCGCTGATGTTGCCGATGTAGTCCGTGGAGGCTGCAGCCACGCCGTTCACGTAGAGTGTCAGACGGGCTCCGTCCGCCGACATGGCGATATGAGTCCACTCGGTGGGGTTTGCGTCCGCGGCGGGGGTGGCGGCGGTGACGTTGTTGGGGCCGATTCGCACCTGAGCCTGCAACTGGCTCGGGTCGACCCCGGTGTAGGCCAGGTTGAACTGGCCCGCGCTGCTTCCCCAGTTCCGCAGAATCGGGGCTCCCGCGTCGGTGGTGGGCTCCAACCCCAGTTTGACCCAGGCGGACACGGCCAAGGCCTGGCTCGCCTTGGGATAGTCATCCACCAACACCCAACCACTGAAGTCGTAGTTGAGGGCGTTGCCGATCTTGCCGGCGTCCCAGTTGGCCCAGCCGAAGTCGGTCAGCACGCCCGCACTGCCACCGGCGGCGTTGGCGGCCGTCAAACCGTCGGTCTCGTCGAACTTCCAATGTCCCACCAGCCCCTCGGTGATGTCACCGGTGTAGAGGTTCAACGCGGCGGCCGAGCTGATGACCGTGCCGGCCGGGTTGGCAATGGCGACGTCGTAGCGGGCCACGTCAGCGGCGGTGAAGCCGGTGATGGTGAGCGTGGCGGTGTTGACGCCGCTGATGCGGCCGTCATCGAACAGGGTTCGCCCGTTCCTCCGCCACTGGAAGCTGAGCGGTTCGGCACCGGTGACCTGCACACTCAGCATGGCGCGCCGGCCTTCGAGAACGTTGGCACTGACGGGTTGCTGGGTGATCGAGGGCGGGGCGCCCGGATTGGGGGCATTGAGGACCAGCTGGAGGCCGTTGATGCCGCAGTCGGTCGCTCCCGTGAAGGCCAGCGTTATCTGTCCATCCACCGGCGTCAACCCGTCGAATCGGGCCATGTTGCCGACGCTCCGGTTGGCCGCACTGGTGCTCGACATGCTGTAGAACCCGGGTGCCGGGTTGTACTCATCCGAGTTCATCTGGCGTCCGTAGATCGTCGTCCCTCCGGCGGTCAGGTCAAGATTCGGGAAGGTCAACGGGCGCGTCACCGCGTAAGCGATCAGCGCATGATTTCCGGCGGGCACGTTGTTGAATGTGATCGTGCCATTGTCCTCGATCAGCCCGTTCAGCATGCGCTGGTCAGCGCTGTCGGTGCCCGTGCCGGATCCCCAGGTCGCGTTTGCGGTGAAGGTGATTGTCACGGGGCCAACCTGGCCGCTGCTGTTCGTAAGAACGAGGTCCGTGCCGGAACCGGTGTCGAGGTTGTTCCAATAGGCCTGCTGCCAGAACCCGGCGATGTCGGTCTCCGCCATGTCCGTCGGAGCGCCGTTCGCGCCACTGCCGCGGAAGTTCACGCCGTAGCTGACGATGTCCGAAGGCGTGAAGACCACGGCATGGACCGGCAGGCTCATCACGCAGCCGACGATTTCGACCGCGTAGGTGTCGTCCGCGTTTGCGGCGGTGATCGGCTCGGTGGTGTAAGTGCCTTGCGTCGCGCCGGGGATCGGCGCGTCGTTCTTGTACCACTGCAGGGACCAGGGACCATTCACCTCGGTGAAGAAGGTGGCGGACTCCCCGGACAGCACCGGCGTGTCAACCGGCGGGGTGATGAAGGCGACCTGGTCACAGGGATTGCTGGCAAGTTGGGCGAGCAACTCGACCTCGGCAATCTGCAGGCAGCACGTGCTGGGACCCTGGGTGGTGACCACGGTCCAGCGGTAGTGGGTGTATTCCTGCGAGTTCTCGAAGTAGAACTCCATCGTCTGGAACCGGTTCTCCGCGTCGGTCGGTCCGAACACGCTCGGCCACGACGGGATCGCGTCGTTTTCATAGATCACGGTCCAGTTGCCGCTGTCCCAGCCCGGGGCCTCGTCGTTGGACCCCTCCAGGCGGACGTGCTTCGGATCGCGGTCCGCGGCGTCGTTGGCGGACATCAGGGTCATGCCAACCACTTTGCTGGGGCCAACCTGCGGAGTGACCACAAAGCCCGCGGGCGTGACCGTATCGCCCATGTCGAAATTCAGGTACTTCGTCGGTTGGTTGTCGATGGCGTTGGCAACCCCTTCCGAACCAGGGCTGTTGTCGGAGGAGGCGATGATGACGTCGCCCGGTTGGGTCACGTCGCGCGGAGCGCCGCCACCATGGAGTTCAATTTCTGCGGCCTGGAAGCAGCAGGTGCTGGGGCCCTGGGTCGCCACGACTGTGATGCGGTAGTGGTCGTAGGGGAGGATGTTGTCGAACAGGAAGGTCTGTGTCTTGAACCGGTTCTCCGCATCGGTCGCCCCAAACACGCTCGGCCAGGACGGAATCGCGTCGTTCTCGTAGATCACGGTCCAGTTGCCGCTGTCCCACGTCGGCGCCTCGTCGGTGGAACCTTCCACCCGGAGCCATCGCACGTCCCGATCCGCGGCATCGTTGGCCGACTGGATCGAGATGCCCATGATCAGCGTGCTGCCAATCGAGGGGCTGACCACGAAGCCCACGGGCGTCACGGTGTCCCCCGCGTCGAAGTTGAGGTACTTCGTCGGCTGATTGTCGATGATGTTGGCCACACCTTCCGAACCCGGACTGTTGTCGGAAGAGGCAATGATGGGATCGCCCGGCTGGGTCACATCGGGAGGCAGGACCTCACCCAGCAATTCGATCTCAGCCATCTGATAGCAGCAGGTGCTGGGACCCTGGGTCGACACGACGGTGAACCGGTAGTGCAGGTAGGGATTGGCATTCTCAAAATCAAATGCCTGGACCTGGAACCGGTTTTCCGCATCGGTGGGTCCGAACACGCTCGGCCATGACGGGATGGAGGCATGCTCGTAAATCACGGTCCAGTTGCCGCTGTCCCAGCCCGGCGCCGTGTCATTGGAGCCTTCAAGACGAATGTGCAGGGGATCACGATCCGCGGCGTCATTGGCGGATTGCATGGTGATCCCGCTCAGCACCGTGGCGCCCACGCTCGGGGTCACCACGAACCCCACGGGGGTCGTCGTGTCCCCGATGTCGAAGTTCAGGTATTTGGTCGGCTGGTTGTCGATAATGTTGGCCACGCCTTCGGACCCAGGACTGTTGTCCGACGACGCGATCATCGCGTCGCCCGGTTGGGTCACGTCACTCTGGGCATGCGTTACGAGCGCCCAGGGCGAAGCCGATGTGACAAGCAGACTCAGCAGCAATGCGGCTTTCTTCTTCATTGTAGTCACTGATCGGTGTTTGGGTTATACCACCGTTCTCGCGGTAGCGAGGCGGCGGACTTGGCGGGCAGCCTACCGGACATTCCCGGGATGGCAAGACCAAGATCGAAGGGGTGAACCGCCGCCCGGCAGGGGCGGACAACTCCCGGGGCAGGGTCAGACCGTGTAGTCCCAGAATCAGCGGACGACGCGAATCTCGACCTTCCCGGGAGGGATTTCGTGCCTTGTCCTGGCTCCGCCCGGCCAGGCGACCTCGACCGCCTCCGGTTTGGCCCGCAGCCCCAATACCGGCACGACACTGTCCTGCGACCAGTACCCCGAGCCGGCATGAATTTCCCGAGCAGGACCCAGACCGTCCGCGTATGCCACCCGCACCCTTGCCCCGATGCCAGCCGGATTGCCGTTCTTCGACTCCAGGATGATCCGGAGCCCCGGCTTCGCCGCGATGTTTCGGAAGAGCCGGGTGAGGCCTCCGTTCTGGCTGATCGCCAGGTCGGTGCGGCCGTCCCGATCATAGTCGCCGGCCGCCGCCCCACGCTGTTCCCCGTAAACGCGAATGCCGGAGATGCCACCCGGCACGGGGGTCAGACCGCCCTGTCCATCGCCCCGCAGCAGCAGACCCCGCCCGGCATCCCACGGGGCGAAATCCACCCGGACGGGAAAGAAGTTCTGCGACAGGAACACGTCCTCGTTGCCGTCCCCGTCGAAATCCGCCGCCTGCACACTGAAGGCAGGGGCAACCTGGGCCTCGTACGGCAGCGGTCGGGCCTCGAAGCGTCGGCCCTCGTTGAGGAACACCATGGAGGCAAGCGTGGTGGCACGGACCTCGCGGGCACGGTCCATCCCCTCGCCCAGCACTTCCGGCAGGGTGGCGGCACTATAGTCCCGGACGGTCTCGAAGCGCCCCGCCAGGAAGGGCAGGGACTGGGCCAGCACGTGCATGGGCCGGCTGGGGGTCAACTGCCCCCGGGCATCGTACTCGGTTTCGATGATGGCCATCGACCCCACCTCGGCAATGTCGCCGAAGTAGAGCGAGAGCGGCTGTTTCGCGGATGCCTCATACGGGGTGTTGAGCCCAAGATTCGCGGCGACCAGATCCAGGCGACCGTCGCCATTCAAGTCCACCGCCGTCACTCCCTTCCAAAGGCCGGGGTAGCGGTCCAACCCCCAGTCGCTTGTCCGTTCCGCCCAACCGGTGCCCTGATGCGCGAATACGCGGAGGGGTCCCCATTCACAAGCGAGGACCAGCTCCGCCCTGCCGTCGTTGTCCAGGTCGGAGAAGACCGCTCCATTCACCAGGCCGGTGTTGCGCAACGCCTGGGAACCGGCGACATCCAGGGACCAGGCGTTGCCGACCCGACGGTAAAGCAACGAGCCGCCCCCGAGGGGATAGCCCCCGGGAAGGACCTGCCCGCCCACCAGCAGCAACGCCGTGCCCCGGTCATCAAGCACGGTCAATGCCAGGGCACCACCACCAGCCAGCAGGTTCGGCAGCGGTGGCGCGGAACGCGCTTCGCCCGAAGACACCAGCAGGCGGAGGACTGAGTTGGTCTGCGGATCCTCATACGCGCTCACCCCGAACAGCAGTTCGGCCTCGCCGGAGGCATTCCGCCATCCCAACACCCCGGTGGTGTCGCCCGGGGCGGTGCCGAGCGCGGGCAGCGACACCGGGGTGAAGTGGCCGTCCGACTGCCGCCGCAGGACCGCCGGCGTCCCACCCCTGCCGGTGCCGCAGATCAACTCGTCCGCGCCATCCCCATCCACGTCAAACCAGGCCAGCCCGGGCCCCGCCTGGCTGAGCTTGAACGGCAGCAGTGGTTGACGGGTGTAATCGTTGACCGCCACTTCGTGGTGGCGGTGGTTGAGTTGGGAAGTCTCATCCCTGAACCAAGGCTCCGCGACGGGGTCCCCGGCAGCCGCCAAGGGTGCCTCGCTGTCCTCGTCGGCAATTTCGTACAGCCGGTTGGGGCAGACCCCGGTAAGGCGGGTGATCCGCCGGTCCGGCCAGCGCACTTCGAGGACCATGCCGCCCCTGGCGGTACCGGAGGCGAAAGCGACGAGGGACTCGGAACCGGAGAGATAGCGCCCCCCCGCAACGATCTCCTGGCTCTGCCGGGGAACCGCTCCGCCCAGGAGGGTGACCCTGGCCCCCACGGCCTGGGTGTTCGGGGCCCGGCCCTTCAGCCGGACCGCAATGCGCGGCGCACTGCAGTCGTTGCGGAAGACACTCGCGGGCGCGTCCAGGTTGTTCACCATGAAATCCAAATCCCCATCGCCATCGAAGTCCCCCATTGCCATCGCGTGGTGAACCCCGGAAACATCCGTGCCCCACTCGGTGGTCGTCTCATGGAACCGCCGGTCGCCGTCGTTGCGAAAGGCGACCACCGGCATCGGCAGATAGGGATACAGCCGGTAGTTCTCGCGCAGGTTCTCGATGAACTGTCGTTTGCGGTCGGCGAAGGTGGCGCCGGTTCGCGGATTCTGGCGGGATTGAATCCGGGCAAAGGCGTCCCGGTCCTGTACGTCCTTGAAATGGCCCGCCGCAATCAGGAGGTCCTGGTCGCCATCCAGATCCACGTCCATGAACACGGGGGACCAGGACCAGTCCGAGGCACGCAGGCCCGCGTAACAGGCGATCTCTTCAAACGTGCCGTCCTCCCGCTGCCGAAACAGGGTGTTGCGGGAGGCCTGCGGCCGGTGCTCCAGATCGCCCGGGACGCCGGGCTCCGGCAGTTGGGCCATCATCTGGCGCTTGCGATAGAATGGGTCCCGACTCAGCATGTCCACGACGAGGAAGTCCAGCCGCCCATCGAGATCGATGTCCGCGAAGTCCGCCGACATGGCGCTGGCGCTGCTGTGGCGGATGGCTTCGTGCGCCACGGCCTGGAACACCCCGTCACCGCGATTGCGCCAGAAGCGGTCCGGGGTCCAGTAATCGTTGCAGACGTAGAGATCGGGGAGGCCGTCGTCGTTCACGTCACGGAAAGTCGCCGTGAGTCCCCAATCCAGCGGCGGAGTGGCCACCGGCTGGCCAGCCTCGTCCAGGAATTTGCCGCCGGTCCAAGCCAGTTCCCGGAAATGACCCTGCCCATCGTTGATCAGCCACTGATCCGGCTCGCCGTACTCCAGCAGGATGTTGTCCCGGAACAGTAGCCGGTCCTGGTAGCGCGCCGGAACCGCCAGTTGGCCTCCATGCTGTTCCACGGTGACTTCCCCCTGGTCGCGGATGTCGTCGGTCCGGTAGTTGCACACGTAGAGATCGAGCGTCCCGTTGCCGTCCCAGTCCGCCAGGGCCAGTGTCCCGCTGCCATGCCCGCTGCTGGCTCCCGCTTCCGCGCTGTAGTCGGCGAAGCGTCCGTCCCGCAGGTTCCGGTAACAGGAAACGCCCCGCCCGTTTGCGGAGACCAGCAGGTCCAGCCAGCCGTCGCCATCCACATCCCCGAACACCGCCCCGCGATGGTGTTGCCCCTCAAAGACAAGACCCGCCTCCGCGGTGACATCCTGGAATCGCCAGCCGCCCAGATTGCGATAGAGAACATTGGGACGACCCAGCCCGCAGAAGAAAACGTCCACCCGGCCGTCCCGGTCATAATCCCCGACCGCAAGTCCCGAACCGTTCCAAAGCACGCGATTGGCCGCCCCGTCCGCCTCGGACAAACGGTTCTCGAATCCGATGCCCGTCGTGACGGTCTCCACCCGGGTGAATCCCACCCGGTCGCCCGCCGGCACATTGAGCGGACGCCAGCGGGCTATGCCGGCTGCCTGCCACTCCGGCGCCCCCTCGCCCCAGCTGGCCAGCACAACCATCCCCAGCAGGCACGGGCCGCCTCGCCGGAGCAAGACCGGTAGGCTCCTGCCCCATCGATTGTCAGTGAGTTGCCGCACGCGCGGGACCTTGGGCCATCGCACGGCAATCCTGCAAGGACACGCACGACAGTCGTCCCCTTACTCGTCACCCGTGGCGCCGGCCTTGCCGAACAGCCGCTCGGGGGTCACCCACTATTGGCGGAGGGAGCGCCAACAGTAGCTGCAGGATTGACCCCGTCGCTCGGTTCAAAGAGAGAATCGCGGTCGGTTCAGGGCAGTTCCACGAGTTGGAAGAAGACCTGAGGTTCCAACGGGTCGAGTGCGAGGGTGACCTCCTGCAGGCCGGCGACCGCCGCGGCGGGAACCGTCTTGAGCGGCATCCAGGCGTCATTCCAGTCCGACCGCCGGCGCACTTCGTAGGTCCGACCTGCCCGTGCTTGAAAACCGAGAGTCAGCGAGCTCGCCTCGATCCGCACCTGGTCAATCCACAATTGCCCCGCGGAGCGGCCCGCCCCCGGGGTTCCCCCTTGGACAAGGCTGGGTTGCCAACTGGCGGCGGCCGACGGGTCCGCAGTCGGATCCGGGAGTTCCAGCGAGAATCCGCCGCCATCGGGGCTCGTCGGCCAGGGCGGGGTGGTGCCAAAGGCGAACCCGAGCAGGCTTTGCCCGGAGGCATCCACCGCCTCGATCCACTCGCCGGCATTGGACAGCTTTCCGCTGTATTCGCCCGCGACGGGCAACCCCGGGCCGTAACGAAACTCAAACGCCGCCCGGTTTCGGACCAGAAGCAGTGACTCGCCCGGTGCCAGGTGCGTCACCGAGGCGGTGGCAAAGTCGAACTCCACCCCGTCCACGAACCGCACCCCCCGCAGGTCCGCGGAGCCATCGCCCGCGTTGTACAGCTCGATAAACTCGAAATCCTCGTCGTTGCCGAATCCCGCAGCCAGCTCCTCCGGGGTCGGATCGGCGGGATGATAGTTCAGCTCGGAGATCACCAACCGGGGATGTCCCACGAGGAACGTCGCCTCGCTCAGCGCGCTCCACTCCGCCCCCTGCAGCGCCCGCGCCTTGATCCGGGTCAGATCCTCCAGTTGGAGCGGCCCGGTGTAGACACTCGCCGTGATCTCGCCCCCCCCAACCTGTCGTTGCTGGGCCGCTTCGAGTTCCGCGTCGAGCAGGAAGTCCGAGCTGCCCAGCGAGACATTCAACCCATGAATGGCCAGGAGATTCTCCCCCGCCCGCAAGGCCGAAAGATGCGACGTCACATCAAACGCCCGGTAGACCACCGCTGCTTCGTCCGGATTGTTGCCCGTGGCGAACGAATCCCACGCCAGCGTTCCCGGCGCGTTCAGGGAGGCAATCTCGACCCCGTTCAGATACGCCACGAATCCGTCATCGGTCCGGACCCGCAGCGTCATGGCGTTCAACGCATCCAATCCTGCAGCTTCGCAGTGGAACGGAACCCGCACATAAACCGAGCCGGCCTTCTGATACAGATCCTCGCGGATGTCGATCCCGATGTAACTGTTGTATTCCGTGCCCGTGTCGTATCCCACACCGCCGGTTCCCGAGGTCCAGAGGCTGTCATCAAACCCGGTGGGACCGAGCCGCCACGAGTCTCCGAGGGCACTCCCGCCATTGCCCGTCGTGGGGATCAACACCCGCTTCGTCATCCCGCCGGAGATCAGTGTCCGTTCGGCGACCACTTCAATTTCCACCGGTTGACGGGGATCGCTGCCGTCCGTGGTGTAATAGATCGTCCCCGCCGGCGCACTGAGGGTCACGGTCTCCCCGGCTTCCAGGGACCCACCGCGAGGACTGAAGACCGGGGCCCCGATGGTGGGATAAAGTCCCGCCGCCCGGAACTGATCCAGCACAATGGCGGAACGTTGCGGGAAGTAATTCTGCAGCAAGTTGTCGCGTGACGGTGCCCAATTCCCGTCCCGTGTGAAGGGACCCGTGTCCTTTTGATCCCCCCAGCGCGCGGATTCCGCCACGATCGCTGCCTCAACCCCCGCCGCCAGGGCCACAAAGCGCGCAGCCGAAGGGTTGTTTTCCGGGTGCGCCGGATCCCAGGCCGGTTGGTCGGGATTCACGTAAAAGACCCCGCCCTCCGAGAAATGGCGGTGGACGCGGTCCGCGAAGCGCATCCGAAAATCGGCGTTCGCGCGGGCGGCCGCATAGGGCCGTGCCACCGCCGTGTCCACCCCGGTCCGGTCCGCTGTGACCCCGCTCATCCCCAGTGCGGTCTCGCTGTCCCAGGGATAGAACTGGAAACCCGCGGTACCGGCCCGGTCGCGGCCGACCCAGTAGTTGCGATGCGGCCAGTCCGCGTTGCCGATGTACAGGTTCATGATCATGTAATCGATCATGTTGTCCACATCGAGCAGGTTCGGGTGGTCCGCGTTGAGGGTGCCGTCCGGGTTGCGTCCCTGAATCCGCTGGTAAACCTCATTGCTGGACATGTCCTCACCGAGGACCCCGAGCATCTGGTTCCAGGCGTCCGGGGTCCCATCGACCAACCCGTCCTGGTTCAACGCGTCCCACGTCGCCCGATCCCCCCCGTGGTAGGAAGCCGAGAAGGCCGAGTCCGGTCGTTCCACCGGGTTGTAGAGGCCCCAATACAGCCCGTTGAGGTAGAGATGCATGAAACGGGTGTGGGACGCGACGATCCCCATGGCCCGGGCGGTCTCCATTGCGAAGGCATCCCGCACATACAGCGCGTTCCCACCGCCCCAGGGCCACGCGTCATTGCTGTTGGCCCGCAGAATGAAGGTGTTGAACTGCCCCGCGGCGTCCTCCCCGAACAAGGGATAATCCAGCATCCCCGGTCCATACTCGCGCCGGAAGACAAGCCGGAATGACTTCTTCAGCGTCAGGTCAAACCGCCGAAACGCCCCGCCCTGAATCCTGGCTCCCGCGTCCACCTGCAGATCACCCTCCCCGGGCCGGGCCGGGTCGATGATCTCGAACGACACCGGCCGTTCCCACGCGTCCCCCCGATTCTCCGGATTCGAGTAAATCCCCAGCGCGCCAAAGCAATCGTCCGGATCCATCACCAGCGAGATCGACGGCAGCGCCAGGAGATCGGCCTGAATCGCCTCCGCATACACGCCGCCATACTGGTCCTGGCCCCCGGGGGCCACCATGCGCTGGTCCATGCCGTAGTCCGCCGCGATGGATCCCCACGCCGACGGGAACCCCCGGGCCAGCGCGCCGGCATCGCTCTGCGCCACGGTCTCCGGCAGGTAAAGGTAGGTATGGGTCGCGACCGGCGATGGCAACCAACCTTCCTTGCAGGCGATCGCCCGCAGGGGCACGTTCCCCGCAATCCGAATCGCGCCGGTATACAATTCCCCCGCGGTCTCGGACGGCGCGCTGCCGTCGGTCGTGTAACGGATCACCGCTCCGGGGGTCGCGCTCGACAACACCACATCCAGCGGCGCCGGAATGAACCCGCGTCCCACGCTGGGAACCGGTTCCGCCACCCGGCCCTGGCTGCTTGCGGCGTTGAAGTCGCCGGGGGTCGGCGTTGCGAAATAGCCGGGGGCACCGACAGTGGCACGCACATTCGCCAGCTCGGCGCTCAACAGGAAATCCAGACTGTCCGCCTGGTTGTTCAAGGCCAGGAAACCCAGGACGTTCTGGCCCGGCACCAGCAACGGAACCCAGTCCGCCATCGCGAATGCCTCCGGTTGCGTCGCCTCCGACCGCGCCCGGTCCGACGCCGCAACCGAGTTGTAGGCGAGCCCGGTCGGGGCATTGGCGCGAACCACCTCCGTGCCGTTGAGATAAGCCACGAACCCGTCATCGTATCGCACGTTCAGGAACAGGTCGTTCAACGGCGTCTCCCCATCGTAGACGAATGGCAACCGCACCTGCACCGTGGTCCGGCTCCCATACATCCAGCCTTCAATGTCGGTTCCGATGAACTCGGCGAACTGCGCGGGAGGCCGCCCCACCGTCCCGAGCAATTCCACCTCCGACACCTGCACCGCCACCGCCGAGGCGGCATTGCGCACCTCGGGGAAGAGCAGCCGGTACGATCGAAACGACTGCGAGTTCTCGAAACGCACTTCAACCGGGTGGAAGCGGGCCGGAAAATCCGGCAGGGCGCCCCGGGCAATTTCCGTGAACTGCACGCCATCGTTGGATCCCTCGAGCGTGAAGGAGACCGGGTCGCGTTCCGGGGCGTCATTGGCGGAGGTCACCCGCAAGCCCACCACGACGGTCGCCCCCACTCCCGGCGTCACGGTGAACCCGGCATACAGCTTGTCGAAATTCAGATACTTCGTCGCGGTGTTGTCATCGATCGCAAGTTCGACCCCCTCGTTTCCCGGAGAATTGTACGACGTTGGATAGATCACATCCCCGGGTTGCGTCACATCGGCGACCTCCGGTTCCGGATCTCCTCCCACCGCCTCGGGCCGTTCATACCCGATTCCCATCTGCACGGCGTTCCAGCCGGAATCATCATACGCCGGCGACTCCCAACCATCCCCCCACTCCCCGGCCGCCGGGGCCCGGGCCCGCCCGGCCGCGGATGGCGGCACCAGCGTGAGCCGCTCCTCCGCCATGCCGAGGCCATAGGAGGCACCCGCCACCTGCGGCGGAAATGCCGGGCTGAATTCCGTCGACGGAGTCAGGCCGTCGGGTCGTATCAGGGCGAGGTATTCCCCGTCCCGTTCCAGTTTGAAATTCGTGTGCCACTCACCCGATGGGTCCCGCCGGTCCTTGCCCGAGGCGAACACCAACACGAATCCTCGCGGACCTATCGATCCGCCGGGGAAAGTCCAGCGCGTGGGGTCGGTCACGTCATCCGTCAATGACCATCCCGTCAAGGCCATCTCAAAGGCGTTGGGGTTGTGGATCTCGATCCAGTCCTGGGATTCCCCGTCCTCGTCCAGCAAACCGAAGTCGGCATCCGCCATGAACTCGGTGATCAATAGATCCTGTCCGAGTCCGACGCTTCCGAGCCCCAGCCCGAACAGCATGACCATCCCAAGCCCGAAGGCCCCGGCGTGTCGCGGCCCCCTCAGTTTCCGGTGATTGCAGCAGTTCATCGGTCCATTCATTCAACCAACAGGGAGATGTGAAGGGCGTTGAGTTTCGTTCCGGCCCACGGCACAAAACAGGGCCCCGAATGCAGCAACCTCAACAACCGAAGGCAATGTGATCGCTGAGGATCAACCCGGCAATCCCATTCCACGGGGAAGGGGGAAGCCCCAATTCCATTCACTCGTGGCGGAGAGCCTGGATTGGATCCAGACTGGCCGCCTTGCGGGCCGGGACGTATCCGAAAAGGACCCCCACCGCGGCGGAGAAGGCAAAACCGATCATGACAATCGGCGCGTTGAATACAAAGGGAACCTGAAGCACTCCCGCAAGCGAAGTTGAGGTCAGCAGCGCGAAGACAATGCCGATGAGGCCCCCAAGTGAGGAGATCACCACCGATTCCACCAGGAACTGGAGCAGTACCTCGCGCTCCAACGCACCGATGGCCAGGCGGGTGCCAATCTCACGCGTGCGCTCGGTCACCGAGACGAGCATGATGTTCATGATCCCAATCCCGCCAACCAGCAGGCTGACGGCCGCCACGGCCCCCAGCAGCATGGTCATCATCATGGTGGTGCCCGAGAGCATCGAGGCGATCTCCTTCATGTCCATGACGTTGAAGTTGTCGTCCTGGCCTGAGGAAAGATGCCGCCTCGTGCGCATCAACCGGGTGATGTCACGCCGCACCCGATCCGTGGAGACACCATCCTCGACGGAGACTTGAATCATGGTGACGTCTTCGTTGCCGGCGATGCGGCGTTGGAACGTGCGCAAGGGAACGACGATGACGTCGTCCTGATCCTGCCCCATGGTGTTCTGGCCCTTGGCTTCCAGCAACCCGATGACCTCACAGGAGAGCTTCTGCAGCCGGATGCGGCTGCCCACCGGGTCTTGGTTGCCAAACAACTTTGTCCGGACCGTCTCGCCGATCACGCAGACCGCCGAGCCGAGCCGGGCCTCGCTGGAAGTGAAGGCGCGACCTTCCTTCACCCGGCGGTTGCTGAGCGGGAAGTACTGCTCGGTGGTGCCGGTGATGGTCGTGGACCAGTTCTCGTTGGCGTAGATCGCCGTGGTGGAACGGCTGGAGACCGGCGCCACAGCGGCGAGGGAGGGAACGTCGCGGGCGATGGCTTCGGCGTCGGCCAGTTTGAACGGCGCCGCGCCGGAACTCTGTCCGGGTCCCATGCGCTTCCCGGGAGTGACCATGAGCAGATTGCTGCCCAAACTCGCAATCTGTTCGGTGACCTTCTGGGTGGCCCCACTGCCGAGGGTCACCAGGATGATGACGGAGGCCACCCCGATGATGATCCCCAGCATGGTCAGAAAGGAGCGCATGACATTGCGCCGGAGTTCGCGCAGCGCGAGCAGCAGGGCGTTCCCGATCATCGTCATCATGCCGTTACCTCCCGTTCCGAGTGGTCATTCTCGATCAACCCGTCCTTGAAGTGAATGAGTCGTTTTGCGTAGGCCGCCATGTCCGGTTCGTGGGTGACCATGATGATGGTGATGCCCTGGTCCCGGTTAAGGGTGGTGAGCAACTCCATGATCTCGACACTCCGCGCGGAATCGAGGTTGCCGGTCGGTTCATCGGCAAGCAACACGATGGGCTGAGTGACGATGGCGCGGGCGATGGCCACGCGTTGTTGCTGGCCACCGGAGAGTTCACCAGGGGTGTGGTGTTCCCAGCCAGTGAGACCGACCTGATGCAGGGCCTGCCTGGCCCGCAAATGCCGCTGCGCTCCGGTGTGCCGGTAGATCAAAGGCAGTTCGACGTTCTCCAAGGCTGAAGTGCGGTTCAGCAGATTGAAGCTCTGAAAGACGAAACCCAGATAGTGCCGGCGCAGGAGCGCCCGTTGATTGCGCGTAAGGGACCCGACCGCGATGCCTTGAAACCGGTAATCACCGCCGGTCGCCGTATCCAGACAGCCCAGAATGTTCATGCAGGTGCTCTTGCCCGAGCCGCTGGCGCCCATGACGGCGACGAACTCCCCCCGGTGAATGCGAAGGTCCACCCCCTTCAACGCCTGCATCGCCGCACTGCCCGTGCCATAAACCTTGGTCACACCCCGCAACTCAATGAGCGGGGCACCGTCCTCCCGCCGGGTCTGCGTCGCACTCATCGGGGGGCGCTCATTTCGTCAGTGACCAGCTCCAAGCCGCTCTCGACCTGGCCGCTGACCACCTCGGTGTGGAGACCATCGCTCAGTCCCTTGGTGAAGGAGAGAGGGACGAGTTGGCCGTCGCGGACCGTCCAGACGCGCTGTTCCCGGCTCTTCGTGTCCGGTTCCTCGGGCTCGGAGCCATTCATGTTCGGCGGGCGAGGAAGGAGCATCCCCACCAACCCCCTGCCGGGCGCTTGGCCGGAGCCGCTTACGGTGCGCGGCGCGAATCGGAGGGCGGCATTGGGCACCAGCAGGACGTTCTCCCGCTGGTTGACCGTGATGACCGCGGTGGCTGTCATGCCGGGCCGCAGCGCCAGGCTGGAGTTGTCCACCTTCAGCACCGCCTTGTAGGTAACGACCCCCTCGACAGTCTGCGAGCCGTAACGCACCTGCGTGATGCTCGCGGGGAAACTGACGTCGGGGTAGGCGTCCACCGTGAAGGTGGCTACCTGTCCTTCCTTGACCTGGCCGACATCCGCCTCATCCACGTCCACCTGCAGTTCCATCTGGGTCAGATCCTCCGCGAGGGTAAACAGGGTGGGCGACTGGAACTGAGCCGCCACGGTTTGCCCTGGCTCGACCGACCGCTCCAGAACCACGCCGTTGATCGGGGACTTGATCACCGCCTTGGTGATGTCGGTTCGCACGACATCCAGCGCGGCCTGTGCCTGAGCCACCGACGCTTTCGCGCTGGCCTCATCTGCCTTGTAACGGGCGACGTTGGCCTTCGCGGTGTCCAACTCGTTCTGCGAAGGCACCCGACCGTCGCTCAGGTCATGGACGCGGTTGAGCCGGATCAGTTGCGCCTCGGCTTCCTGCACACTGGCCTGGGCTTGCAGCACCCTGGCCTGAGCGGCTTGGAGCGCAGCCTCATTCTGCTGTGCCTGCGCTTCAAGGCGGGTCGTATCGAGTTCCGCCATGACCTGCCCAACCTTGACCGTGGCGTTGTAGTCCACGTCCACGGACTTGATGGTGCCGGAGACCTCGATGCCGACCTCCACCTTCTTGAGCGGCTCCAACGTCCCTGTGGCGCTCACGGTGACGACGAGGTTGCCGCGTTCGACCGGCTCGGTGACATAATGGAGCGGTTGCGGCTTGGCTCCCAGCAGGGGAAAGAGCAGTAATCCAACCAGCAGTACGGGGAGGATCACGAGCCACCACCGACGGCGGCGGGGTTTGGAGTCTGAGACGCCGAGCGTCTTGGCGACCTCATCGGTTTGAAGTAAGGGATTGTTGCTCATGGCAGTTTAGCTGAAGCGGTTTGGGTCACGGCCACGGGAGCGGCTTGGCTGGGGTCCCAGCCACCTCCGAGGGCTTTGTAAAGACTGATGAGGTTGGAGGTCACCCGGGCCTGGCTGACGGCGAGCTGGTCCTGGCTGGACAACAATGACTGCTGCGTGTCGAGCACAGTCTGGAAGCCGACCAACCCGGAGTTGTATTGGAACCGGGCCAGCTCAAATGCGTCCTGGCCGGCCTTCACCGCGGCGGCGAGCGAATCACGGCGCAGCTGCTCGTTGGCATACGCCACCAAGGCACTTTCCACATCTTCGAGGGCGGTCAGGACGGTGCTCTCGTAGAGACTCAGCGCCTCCTCCTGTTTTGCGGTTTGCAGCCTGATGTTCTGTCGGATGCTGCCCCCGTCGAGGAGGGTCCACGCCGCCTTGGCCAGCCCCTGGGCGGCACGGGCGCTGGCGGAATAGAGGTTGGCATATTCGAGCGACTCGACCCCCACGGTTCCCGCCAGCGAAAAGCGCGGATAGAGTTCCGCCTTGGCCACACCGATCTGGGCCGTCTGCGCGGCGAGTTGCCGCTCGGCAAAACGGATGTCAGGGCGACGTCGCAGAAGGTCGGCCGGCACGCCGACGGCCACCTCGGTCGGGGTGCTCGGGACCGGCTCCTCTTGAGCGAGCAACGCCTCCAGTGCGCCGGGCGGTTGCCCCAGCAGAACGGCCAGCCGGTATTTTGCCTGCGCCAGACTGGTACGCAGGGTGGGCACCTGAGCTCGGACCTGCTCGAGACTCTGGCGGGCCTGGTCTTCGTCCAATTGCGTGGTCAACCCGGCCTCGCGACGCCACCTCGTGATGTCATGGGTCTCAGCCCGAGTGAGCACACTTTCCTCCGTGATCCAGAGCAGTTGCTGGTAGGAGCGTACCTCCACGTAGTTGAGAGCCGCCTCGGCCAAGAGACTGACCTGCACATCGCGCAGGCTTTCTTCCGAGGCCTGCCAGCTCGCAGTGGCCGCCTCCAGGGAGCGCCGTTTGCCGCCGAAGACATCCAGTTCCCAACTGGCGTCCAGGCTGGTGGCAAAGAAATCCGTGGTTTTTCCATTCCCCGCCTCCTTGCCGGCCGCAGTGCGACTGGCCGAGGCATTCGCCCCCACCGCGGGGAAGAGAGCCGCCTTGGCCATTCCGCGCTGCGCCCTGGCTTCCCGCAGGCGGGCTTCGGCCTGACGAAGGTCCAGGTTGCCCGCGCGCGCCCGTTCCACCAGGTCCGTCAGAACCGGGTCGTCGAACACTGTCCACCAACGCTCAAGCACGTCGGCGTCGGTGGCGGAACTGGTCAGGCCGCCCCGAAGCTGGCTGGTCCAGTTGGTCGCCGCCGGGTTTTCCGGGGGCTCATAATCCGGCCCCACGGTGGTGCAGCCTGAGAGGCCCGATAGAGTGCAGGCAAGAGCGACCGAAAGGCAGGTCTGCTGCTGGGCAGGGTGTTTCATAGATTCAGTCCTTTGGAAGCGGCGCGCGAAAAGCCGCGGCGGCGAATGCGACAAACCGCTTGATGTAGGTTTCGGCATCGAGCCGGAAGGGGGGCACTCCGGGCGGCGGCTTCCGGTCCATCAACAGCAGCGACTGGTGCAAACCGCCCATGAGCAGGTGCATGCGCCAAAAGACATCGGCGGGGTCCAGTCCGGGCATGGCACGGAGCAGGACGGCGTCGAACTTCTTCACCATTGCCGGGATGTGGTTCTTCATCACCCGCTCCATGACCGGGTTTGGATCCACCAGGCTCCGGGCCATGAGTTTCTTGAAGGCGGCGCCACCACGGTCGGGGTCCATCGCTTCCTCAACCACGGGGCGGAAGAAGGCTTCCAGGACGGCTTCCAGCTCGGGGGGGCGGTCCCCGGCGGCCTTCTCGACGGCTTCGAGCGCCCGCAGCCGTTGCTGTGCGCTCGGGAGGAGACGCCGCTCGAACACCGCCTCGATGAGCCGTTCCTTGGTGCCGAAGTGGTAGTTGATGGCGCCTAGGTTGGCTCCGGCCGCTGAGATGATGTCCCGGATGGACACCGCATCGATGCCCCGCTCAGCGAAGAGCTGTTCTGCCACCTCCAGCACCCGCCCGCGGGTTTCTGCGGGCGCCTGCTTTGGCCGGTTAACGATTGCTGCGTGCTTGCCCATGTTAATACGAACGTATGAATCATACGGTCGTACGAACTCCTGTCAATCCCCTTTTCTATGAGCTGGGTGTGGGGCGGAATCCCTCCAGGCCCGAGTCGCCGGCAAGTCGCCGTTCTCCCAGCAAGACCGCAAGACCCGACGGTCCGGTTATACCCTCGGCGGGATGTCGCGGCCGGCGGTGCGAAAGGCCTGAGATTGAACGGGTGCGGCCGCTACCTGGTTCGCCAATACGGGCTCAGAACCTCCGAGGTTCAGGCAGCAGTCCATCATTGCGGGGAAGCCGGCACATTGCGAATGGCCTCCGTGAGCGTCTCAGGGCTGACCCGGATCGCTCCCGTAACAAGCTGGGGAACGTTGTACGTCTTGATAAACGAGTCGTAAAAGGCGGGATCCCGCTGGGGAAGGACAAAGGGCTTGGACGCATGTCCACTCGGACTGATGAAGCTGAAGTGCGGCCGCGCGAAGACGTGGTCGAGGCGTTTGCTGCTGAACACAATCCATCGGCTATTACTGGACCAGCAGTGCCACGATTCGCACTGGTCGCTGTTGCATTCGAGCCGGTGCCATTCGCGCGCGGCAAGGTCCATCAGGCACAGATCGCTTGACGGTTGGTACACCGGAAAACTGCCATAATCGGACAGACAGAAGAGGAGATAGCGCCCATCCGGGGAGACCTTCGGTTGCGTGGCGCTGAGGCCTGTTTCGGCAGCGGCAAGAACGGTCTCGACGTCTCCCCAGGCCCGCGTTGGGTGATCGTAGGCAACTCGCATCAAATCATATCGCACTTCGCTGAACTCGGCGAAGGGCCGTGGCGAACAACTGCTGTAATAGAGAAAACGTCCTGCGGGCCCCCATTCCGGCCATGTCTCAAGTCGTGCCGGGTCAGCGATGAATTCGGGCAGCGCGACTGTGCCCGTGCCAACGTCGTAAATGGCCAGGTCGGATTCCGCGTCGAACACATCCCGGTTCTCACCGACGGTATGGAAGAAAAGTGAGAGTTTGTTCCTGGAGTAAGCAAGCAGTTCGCCGCTGGGATGCCAACTCAGATAACCTGCCGTGTGTGGGATTCTCTGGACCTGGCCATTGTTGACGATGATCAGGGGCCGACCGTAATCGCGCGACCGTACATTGACGGCCATCGTCGCGGGGGAATTCCGGTTGAAAGTATGGCAATTAACACATCCGTCCCCAAAGGAACGGCCGTCCAGCACCGGGATTTCGTCGAATCCTTCCAGATCCCGTTGATAGATTCCCACTTCGCGGAAGTAGTTGTAGAGCGGCCGAATCAGGCGGTAAACAAGTCGTGAGTCGATCGGCTCGGTGGCGATGTGGTTGGTGATGGTTGTGAAACGCTGCCACCCGCTATCGGCGTCGCGGGTTTCGATGTCGACGTAGTAATCGTTCCCAGCGTTTGCCTTCAAGAGCTGCCTCCATGCCCCGGCGGGAAATCTGATCGTGTCATGGCGAGTGTGAATCGCGATTGAATCGCCCACAAGACTCCGAACCGTTATGTGGTATTCCGCTCCCGACTCGCGAACACTGAAGTTTAGGGGGGCGATGTTCGGGGGGACCACAATCCCGGCATAGTCCGGGAAGATGCGCGCAGCGCGCGTGACTTTGTGCCGGGGTACCGGGCCTTGATCAATTGGGGCCGGCGACGCGGCTCCGACCAGCGCCAGGAGGCACGAAATGGCAGCGCGGAAGATGGGATGATCCGGATTCACTGGTAATTGTCGGTCGCGGATATTGATGCGCTTGCGCCGCGGTCGGAAAGAAAGTAGTAGGCCCAGTAAGTGTCGCCCCACTCTTGCTCCAACCTCCGCCGTCCCGTGCCGTCCCCCGGGTTCAGTTGCTGGTACTCGGCGAGGAAGTCGGCGAGGCGCTTGGACACGTTCGGCAACACGCCAGGCTCCGGTGCGTTTGTCTGCGCGGAGGGTGAAACCGCGTGGAACAGGGCCAGGGCTTCCTGGTATGTCCGGGGGATGGGCGAATAGTCGAGTTCATCGATTCGTTGTAGCAGTTGGGTTGCCCTGTCGAGTTGCCGTGTCTGGAGGTAGAAGCCCATCAGGTACTCGAACGCCATCCGGTTCTTGATGTTCGCTTGCAGCAATGGGAACAGAAGGAAGTCCGGCTGCATGAGAGTGCCCGGATAGTCCTTCTGCAGGCGGAAAGACTCGTAAGCGGCGGTGCCAGGAGTATTCCCGTCCCCTGACGATGCGTCCGACGGCACCGGGTGAGCCATCAACCACCGGAACGCGGGGTTCTTGTGAAGCCGATTCCGGTAGATCTGTGCGGCTGCAGGCTGATGCTTCAACTCGTGAATGCGCGCCAGACACTTGAGCGTCTCGAGACGTTCGCCCTGCAATTCGAGGGTTTCATAAGCCCCGTGTTCAGCGGGATTGACCTGGCCCAAATCGAGCAAGACGTCCACCAAAGCCAGGCCGCCACCCTGCAATTGCGCGTCTGTCAAGGGCAGGAGAACCAGCGGCTGGGGCAAGGATGGAGAAAACTGGTCCACCGGAAGGCGGCCCAGATGGAACAGGGCACGCGAAATATCCATGGCGGCGGCGGGCGTGGTCTTGTGAAGCTCACCCGCGAGGTCAATGACCCGTGCCCAGCGGCCCTGTCGGGCCATGAGATCGATTTCAATCAGCAACTTCTGTTGGCGATCGAAGGTCATTGCGACGTAGCCAGCAACCGCCAAGCCGATGCAGATCACCGCGTGCCGACGAAGTCCCTGAAACAACGGCCGCCGGGTCACGCGCTGAAGCCAAGGCCTCCAGAGGCGACTGGTTTCGAGAGCAAGAGTGACGCCGACAAAAACCAAACAGAAGCCTTGGACCAGCCAGGCCAGGAGGATCAGGATCAGAGCAAACGCGCTCCAACGCCATCCGAGCCGGAACGACCGGAATTGTCGATCAAGCACCGCACCGCCCAGGCTCAGGCACAATCCGAGCAGCACCGGCACGATCGGGAAGGCATAGTCTGACTGCGCAGCCAGCAACAACATCGCCGGCAGCAGATGTGCGGATTGTATCTCCAAGCAGCGCTCCGATCCGCGCCGAGAACTGGCTTTCCGCGATTCTGACTCACCGGCAGCGGGGGGCTCCTCCGGCCCACGCAGGGGATGTTGATCGACGACCCGCGCGCACGCAGACGACCGCAGCAGCGCCTGGGTAGAACGGCAGATCCACCACGCGGCGGCGGTGGTAAACAGCGCACCCATCCAGCCAATGACGTAGAATTGGGAGATTCCGGCGGCAAGGCAGCTCAGTAAGCTGCCCGGTTGCCCGAAGAAACCCTGCAGGGTGACCCGGTCGAGGAAGAACACTGGCGCCTGATGGTGGTACTGGAGCGAGGGGTTAATCACTCGCCATGTGTACAGGAAGTAAACTGTGAAGAACCCTGCCTGGGGAATCCACCGAGGCAGGCAGGCAATCCATGCGGGTGTCTGACTCAGGGCGGAACGACCCACACCCTCCCTCGGTGCAACCGAGGAAGTCGCTTGTTTCCTTCTCGGTCTATTTCGACCTTTGTGGCTCAACGGATGGCAGTATGGGCTAGGCCGATCATTTGCTCCGCACGCCCGAGCGCTTGATCCGAGCGGGTCGCGTACGGGGGGTGTAGACTCAGATCGCCTGATTTTGAATGGACGACCTTGGCGGAGCAATCTCAAATTCCTCGAGATCCCATGGCAAGATTCCTGTCTCACACACCCCATGGCGAATTGCGCCAAGAGTCTTCTTCGGGACGCCCAACCGTGTCGGTATGGGGGGCAGAGCACGATAACCTTGCGGCGCACGTCCCCCACGCGCCAACATTGAAGGGTCATTGTGCCAACGACGACGACGATGTTCGATGAGTTGACGCCCTGGCTGCTTGGAAAGCCGGGGCGCAGTGAGATTCAGGACGGGACTGGTGGGGAATGCGGGGGTCGAAACCAAGTGTCCCGGTCGCCCGCCCTGTGATCCTGCAAATGAAAAGAGAACGGCGAGTTACGGGACGGAAAGGCGCTGCGGACGCCCCCCTGACCCCACCCAAAGGAGCGGGTCGAGCGGCGATGCCCTGGCGGCGCTGGGGCTTTCGGGTGATCGCGATGAGTGCGGTGCCTTTGGCGCTGCTGGTGGTGGTCGAGGCTCTGCTGCGCCTTGCGGGGATCGGCTACCCAACCACCTTTCTCGTGCGGCACCCGGCTACCGAAGCCGGAGTCCTTGTCGAGAACCAGAGATTCCCCTGGCGGTTCTTCCCGCCGACACTGGCCCGGCATCCCCAGCCGGTGGAGGTCCGGCCCCGGAAGTCCCCAGGGGTGTGCCGGATTGTGGTTCTGGGCGGTTCGGCTGCCGAAGGAGACCCGGCACCCGCGTTCGGCTTTTCCCGCATCCTGAAAGTCCTGCTCGAAGCCCGCCATCCCGGGGTGGAATTCGAAGTGATCAACACAGCATTCACCGCCATCAATTCGCACGTCGTCCTGCCGATCGCCCGCGATTGTCAGCAGCTCAAGGCCGATGTCTGGCTGGTCTATATGGGCAACAACGAGGTGGTCGGCCCCTTCGGAACGGGCACGATCTTCGGGCCGCAAGTTCCCCCGATGCCGATGATCCGCGCAACCTTGTGGGTCAGGGAGACCCGTGTTGGCCAGTTGCTGGATGGACTGCTCCGCCACCTGCGACCGTCACCGGAGGCCGCCGAAGGCTGGGGGGGCATGACCATGTTCACCGGCCAACAGGTCCGTGGGAAGGATCCCCGCCTGGCCACCGTCCGGCAGCACTTCCGCGAGAACCTCGAGGGCATCGTTCGCGCCGGCCGGTCGACCGGTGCCCGGGTAGTGGTGAGCACGATGGCTTCGCGCGTGCGTGACTGGCCTCCGTTTGGGTCCCTGCACCGGCCCGATCTCAGCCAGCCGGAACGCGTCGAGTTCGAGCGTGAGTATCAGACAGCTGTGACCGCGCAACGACTGGCACAGTGGGACAAGGCCATACAATCGTATCAACAGGCCGCACAGATCGACCCCGAATACGCCGGGCTGCACTACAGGTGGGGACGGTGCGCACTCGCGTTGGGACACATGGAAGAGGCCCGCGAACACCTCCTGCTCGCCCGGGACCTGGACACGCTGCGGTTCCGCTCTGACACCGCCCTCAACGAAGTCATCCGACAGTGGGCGGCGGGTCAGGCGCCGGAGGGGATGCGGTTGCTCGACGCGGAGCGGGGCTTTGAACGAGAGAGTCCCGGGGGCCTGCCCGGCAGGGAGTGGTTCTATGAGCACGTTCATTTCACTTTCGCCGGCAACTACCTGCTTGCCCGGTTGTTCGCTGAGGCGATCGAAGACCTGTCACCGCCCTTCGGGGAAGATCCCCGGCCCGAGGTCGTGCAAACCGCCTCAGACTGGTTGCCCGAGGCGGATTGCGCGGCCCGTTTGGGCTACTGTGAAGTGCAGCACTACGAGATTCTCCGGGTCATCGAGCGTCGTTTTCAAGAAGGCATCTACCAACACCAGGACGGCTATGAGGACCTGATGGCCGCCCTCGAGGCCGAGCTGGCGGAGCGGCGCGGTCTTGCCAAACCCACCGCCCGCCGTCATGCCGTTGAGGTTTGCCGGGCGGCCGTGTCCCAGGCTCCCGACGACTGGGTCCTTCATGATCTGGCGGCGAGATTGCTCGGAGGGCTGGATGAGTATTCCCGGGCGGCAACGGAATGGCAGGAGGTAACTCGGCTCCTCCCCCATGCGGCGGATCCTTACACTGAACTGGGCAAACTGAGTCAAATCCAGCGCCAGCCGGAGGACGCACTGGCCTGGTTTGAGAAAGCCATCGAGGTCAACCCTGATTGGGCAAAGGCCTGGCTCGGTCGCGGCGAGGTTCACGCCGAGCAAGGTCACTCCAAGAACGCCGAATCGGATTTCCGCAGAGCCTTGGCTCTCGACCCGACCCGTCAGGCCGCCCGAGAAGGTCTGAAGCGCCTTGCTGCCGACAACCGCTGATCCAGGCATCGTTCAACCCAGGCCGCTCCCCGCGCCTCGCCGTCCCAGGGCAGCAGAGGTGGGGTTGCGAAGGCGGGCTTGGTCCACGGCCTATCGCTCCGACGGGTTCCCCCCCTGTGTTCTCACCCTCTCGAGAGCCTGCTTGGCCGGCTCGAAATCCGGCTTGAGACGCAGCACCTCCGAATACTGGGTCGCTGCTTCCTCCCATTGCGCGGTGTGGCGGTACAGGTCCCCGAGATTGAAACGAGCCTCCCAGAAGTCGGGCTTGAGTTCGACGGCTTTGGAGAAGTTGGTCCGGGCGGCCTCAACCTGCCCGGCCATTCGACACGCGTTGCCCAGGTTGTTGTATGCTTGGGGGTAGTCCGGCATGCTCGCGATCGCGGCTCGGAATTGCCCCTGGGCGGCCTCGTTGTCGCCAGCGCGGAGCAGCAGATTGCCAAGATTGTAATGCGCCTCGGCGTAGTTGGGGAACCTCTCGAGGGCCCTCTGGTACGCGAGGATGGCCTCGTTGGTGCGGCCCAGGCGAGCCAGCGCGGTACCCTGGTTGTAATAAGCGTCCTCGTCCTCAGGGGCCAGCTCAGCCGCCAGTTGATAGCATGCCAGGGCCTCCTCAAACTGCTTCTTCCGGAATAGTCGATTCCCCTCCGCGATCATCGGTGCCCCGGCGGGAGAGGAGCTCTGCGGTGCGGTGACCGTGGAGGGCGTGGTGCCCGTGGTCGCGACAAGAGAAGGGGCGGGAGAGGGTGCCGGCGTTTGACGATGAGCGCTGCGCCGCCAGACTTCGATCAACATGGCTGCAATGACGACACCGATCACCAGCCTCAGGATGGACTTCCGGCGCACACTCCGCCGCGGCGCAGGCCTCCGCCCCGGCCTCCGCCTTCGACCTGCTCCATGGGAACCCTGCTTCATTTCGCCAATCCTAGCCCATTCTCGCAAGGGTGAAAGCCGGTTCTTGAACGGCCGGTATCACCATCCGGCGCCGGCGCCGGC
>JACKPW010000012.1 GCA_024233215.1 Verrucomicrobiales bacterium
GATCCACCTCGTCCGTCCTCCGCGGACGTAGTCGTATCGCCGGTTGTCACGCTTCATCCGGAAGCACTCCGCGACGAGCAGCCGAAACGAGGACGAGTAGATCGCAAGGGTTCTGGGTGCGATGTCCGCAGCAGCAGCAACAGCTGGCAGGAACTCTCCAATCGTGGGCACCTGGTCTTCCTTGGACTCGGCCTTGTCGGGAGCGAACTCGGCGAGGGCAACATCCCACCCAGCGGACTTCACGCGCTGGTAGAGGCGAACGGCACGCCGCGCCGCTTCCTCCCGGTTGTTGGTGGCCAGGTTCAACTGCTCGCGCCGGCCGCCGTGCTGGATCTTGGCCCACCATTCCGCCACCTGCAGCCGCTTGCCCTGCCGGGTGTAGGTCGGTCGGAAGACCCGGTCGCGCCAGTATCCCGCGGTGAATTTCGACAGTGTCGTCGGAGCCTGCTTGGACACTTCTTGGACACTTTCTGAGTTTCGGCGGGTTGTCTTGCGTTTCGTCATGCTGCAAAGGCATAGCCTCATATCCGTTTCCTGTCAACGCGTTACGCCAACTCAAGACAACAGTTCGCAACCAGAAAAACCCTCCAATGATCTGCCTTCTAAGCAGAGGGTCCTGCGTTCGAGTCGCAGCGGGCGTGCCATTTTCGTTGCTGACAGATTCGCCCAGACCCTGGCCCCAGCCGTCACCACAAAGTTTTCGCTCCGGGCGGCTGTCCCCGAGCGCTGCGGGCATCCCCCCGGGCTTTGCGCCGGCCGGTTCCCACGGCATAGTGTCCCCATGTTATCGCTCAGGCATCTGGCGGAGTTGGTGGAGGCTCATCGGGAGGAAATCGACCGGCCCGTGCGGTCGTTTGCTGTCGGTGGGCAGGAGCCTCTGCCGGAAAACCGACCTGCCCTGATGGGGGTCGTGAATCTCTCGCCGGATTCGTGGTATCGCGAGAGCGTCTGTCTGTCGGCGCAAGTGGCGATTCAGCGGGGCCGGGTGCTGCACGCCCAGGGGGCGGCGGTCATCGACATTGGCGCGGAGTCCACGCTCGCCCACGCCGCACGCGCAGACGGGAGCCTGCAGAACAGCCGGTTGCTGCCGGTGGTCCAGGCATTGCATCAGGCGGGGGTGCCGGTGTCGGTCGAGACTTACCAACCTGCCGTCGCCCGGGCCTGTTTGCAGGCGGGGGCCTCGGTCCTGAACCTGACTGGCTACAGCGAGGCCGACCTCCTGTTCCAGTTGGCGGCGGAGCACGACGCCGCGGTGATCCTGTGTCATGTGCAGGGCGACAACGTGCGGGAGGTGGGAGATTTCCGGAGCGGTGGAGATGCGGTGGGCATGATGTACGACTATTTCGCCCCGTTGGTGGAACAGGCTCAACGGGCGGGCGCGGAGAAGTTGTTCCTGGATCCGGGGCTGGGCTTCTACTACCGAAACCTTCAGGACAGCTCGGTGCGGGTGCGGCATCAGATGGAGGTGTTCCTGAACACGTTTCGCCTGCGTCGCCTGGGTTTCCCGATCTGCCATGCGTTGCCGCACGCCTTCGAGTTCTTCGGCGAGGAGGTGCGTTGTGCGGAACCGTTCTTCGCCGTGCTGGCGGCCCTGGGTCAGACCAGTCTGTTCCGCACGCACGAAGTGGCCCGGACGAAGGCGGTGTTGGAAACGTTGGGCTGCTGGTAGGAAAGGGGACCGGCAACGAATCTCCCTGCCCCCCGCTCCATCCCGACCGCGATCGCGACCTCGACCCTCAACTTGAACTTGAACTTGAACTTAAACTCCGACTTGAACTTAAACCCAAACCCAAGCGTTCAACCCTACCGTCAGCTCTTCTCCGGCTCCTCATGCCGCTTGCCGGGTTGAGAGGGGCTCTGAGTCTAAGTTGAGGTTCGAGTTTAAGTTCAAGTTCAAGTTCAAGTTTAGTTTAGGAGGGGGGGATGCAGGGACAACTGGGCGGTTTGGGTGGGAGCGGCCGGGGTTTGGGGGAAGATCTGGTAGAGCAGCAGATAGATCACGACGCCGGTGATCGAAACGTAGAGCCAGATGGGCCAGGTCCAGCGGGCCAGACGTTTGTGGGCGGTCCGACGGTTGCGGAGTGCGAGCGTCACCGTGATCAGCACCAGCGGCAGGATGACCATCGCCAGCACGGTGTGCGTGAGGAGGATGGTGAGGTAGATCGGGCGGAACCAGGCAGGGTCGGCGAACACGGTGCGTCCTGCGTGGGCATGGTAGTAGAGGTAACCGGCCAGGAAGAGCGCCGAGGTCAAGAGGGCACCGAGCATGCAGGCGCGGTGCTGTGCTTCGCGGCCGCGGCGAATGAAGCGGTACCCGGCCAGCAACAGCAGCGTGCTGGTGGTGTTGAGGGCGGCGTTGACGGCCGGCAAATCGGTGATGCTCATGGGGCGACCGGGACACCCGGCGGCGAATCTGGAAGTTCCTGTTCGAGCCGGAGGATGGCTGGCAGCAGCTGGTTCAGCACCACCTCTTCATCCTCGCCATCGAAATAGCCGCGCACGCGACCGGCCTGGTCCACCAGCACAAGCTTGGTGCTGTGGATGAACAGCTCGGAGGGTTTGGCGGATTCGGGATCTGGGTTCTCGGCGACGGCGAGGTGAAGCTGTTCCGTGGCCGCCCGGTAAATCGCGGCTTGCGGCCCGGTCAGAAAGCTCCAGCGATTGGTGTCAGCCCCGAACCTCTCGGCGTAGCGTTCCAGGATGGGGGGTTGGTCGTACGCGGCATCGGCCGTCAGCGAGACCAACCGCACGGCATTGCCCGCGGGCAGTTGGTCCTGGAGCCGTTTCAGGTTGGTGGCCAGGCGTACACACGGCCCGGGACATCGGGAGAAGAACACGTCGGCCACCCAGACATGGCCTTCGAGGGAGCGGCTGTCGAACGGGGTCCCGAACTGGTTGGTGAGCACGAAGCCGGACACGCTGCCCAGCACGGGCAAAGGGCCGGCGTCCTCGGTCTCGTGATGGGAGGGCATGAAGGTCAGGAGCACCAGCCAAACGGCGATGATGGCCAGGAGAACGAGCCTGAGGTGTGTCTTGTGCACGGCGTCAACGTCCGGAGGAATGGCGGGGGAAGGAAACCAACCCGGCCATCACCGGCCCCTCAACCTAACCGTTTCCCGGGGAAAATCCACCCCGGCCGAAACCGGGGTGGATCACCACACACCACCTGTGCCTACTCGTACCCACCGGCAGCGGCGGGCCGAGGAGATTGTTTCGCGAGCCACTCGCGGTAGTCCGGTTCCGACAACACCCGCAGGATCCCGCGCATGCTGAAGTGGCCGTTGCCGCAGAGTTGCGCGCAGGTGATCTGGTAGCTGCCCACCTTGGTGGGGGTGAACCAGATCGGAATGCTCAACCCGGGAATGGCATCCTGTGTCACGCGCATCTGCTTGACCGAAAAGCTGTGGATGACGTCGAGCGAACTGATGTGCGCGATCACCGGCTTGTTGACCGGCACCACGATCTCGCTCGTCTCCAGCGTGATGTCATCGGCGCCGTTGGCATCCTCCGGATCGAGGCCGAACGGGTTCGAGGCGGAGATGAGTTTCGGATCTCCCAAACCAAAGACACCGTCCTCGCCGGGGTAACGAGCGATCCAGTTGAACTGCCGACCGATCACGCGGATCACGGTGGCCTCCTTTTCATCCGGGAAATTGTCCAGCGAGGCACCTCGCGCCCACAACGGAATGGCAAAGCCCAGCAGCAGCACGGCTTCGATCAGCGCCACGGCGCCCTCCAGATAGGTGGAGGTGTGACTCTTTACGCCGACCGGGTCGGCCTTCGGATTCCGCCGCTCCCGAAACCGCCAGACCGTGTAGAGGAAGAAGACGGACCAGCCCACGAACAACACGAACATGAGCAGATGGACATAGAACAGCAACCGATCCAGATCGCCCCCGTGTTCGGAGGCCAACGGTTGCAGGTGGAGCAGCTTGACGATGAAGTCTTCCATCACGAATCGGCAGCAACGGAATCATCCGGCGGGGTCGATTGGTGCTGGACCATGGCCGACCGCCGGCCCAGGAACACGAAGAAGGCGGTGAAGGCCGCCAGCACCCCCACGATCACGCCCAGCAGGGTGAGGATTCCCATGTTCATCCCCTCCGCCAGCGGGGAATCCGAACGTCCGAAACAGACTGCGCAGGCCGTCACTCTCGGGGAGATCAGCATGCCGGGAACCAGCACGAACACGGCGCGAAGCAGGGAGTTTCCGGAAGCGGTGCGTTTCATGTCGGCGGGTCCTCTCAGTCTGGTAGAGATCACAGGTAACTGACGTTCTTGAGTTTCTTCAGCACAGCCCGGAGGTAGAACCCCAATCCCACCGCCGCCACCAGCGAGGCGCTTCCCATCACCAGGTCAACCGTGGCCCCGCCGTCGCGGTAGGTCGCCAATTCCCACACTCCGAACCCCAGCGCCAGGAGGATCGACACGACGATGAAGAGCAGATGAAAGGCCTTGAGTGACATGGTCAGGGGCGGGACATGAGCTGGTCGGCATCCGAGAACACGATCAAGAGCACCAACCCCAGAAAGAAGAACCCGGTGGCGGCGACCAGTCCGTAGATCATGCGTTTCTCCGAGATCAGGTGCATGAAATAGGCCGCCACCAGGAATGCCTTGCAGCTCGCGATGAACAGCGCCACGGCGATGTTGAGCGCGTGGCTGCCAAAGGGAATGTAGGAGGCGATGACCGTGATCACCGTCCCCAGCAGGAGCGCGAGAAAGACGTAGATGTACTTTCGGGTCGCCTGCTTGATGTCGTGGGCGTGCTCGTGTGACATGGCGTCAAAGGAGGTAAAGGACCGGGAACAGGAAGATCCAGACGAGGTCCACGAAATGCCAGAAGAGGCCGGTCACCTCGACCCGGTTGGTCAGTCGTTCCGGATCGGTCCGCCACATGGCGGGGCCGGTGATCCAGAACCACGCCAGCACGGCGGCGCCCCCCAGCACGTGCAACGCGTGGAGGCCGGTCAGCGTGAAGTAAATGGCCAGGTAGGTGTGGTGCCAGGGACCGAAGCTCTCGAGCTTGTGGATGTCCTTCGTGGCAATGGTCACGGCCTCGTGCTCGCCGGCGTGAATCGTGGCGCCTTCACCGGGATGACCGTGACCGGCCGCGTCCGGGTGGAACACGATCGATTCAATCGGATGATCCGGGTTTTGCAGGGTCTTGAGCGACCAGTTCCACGGGCTGCCCTCGATGTGTCCGGTGGCCTCGATGACCTGGCCGTTGTGGGTGTACTCGACCGCGTAGTGCACGAACTTGCTGCGGTACTCGAAGCTCTTGATGATCGCGAAGGTGAGCGCAAGCACGACGGTCAAACCCATGTACAGGCGGAACTTGTTGAACTCTTTGAGTTTCAAAGCCGCCCAGGCGAGCACGACCGTGATGCTGGAGGTGATGAGGACGGTGGTGTTCAGCGTGCCGATGGGCACGTTCAACATGTGAACGGGCCAGGCGTCGGAACCGACCCGCAACATGATGTAGGAGGAGAACAACGCCCCGAACAACATGACCTCCGAGGCCAGGAACAGCCAGATGCCGACCTTGCCGTTGTACAGGCCGGTGTCCGGTCGCGGCTCAACCGAATACGGAATTTCCATGGCGGCGCTGCTCATAGGGCTTCAGGCGGGTTCGTTCTGGGGGGTGAAACCGTTGGGCGCCGGCGACTGGCTGTATTCATAAGGGCCGCGGTGGGCGGTTGGCGGGGAGGCAAAATTGCCGTGAGGCGGCGGCGTGGGGGTGGCCCATTCCAGCGTGGTGGCTTCCCATGGGTTGTCCGACTCCACCTTCCGCCCCTTCCAGATGCTCCAGAAGAGATTGATGATGAACGGCACCTGCGCCCAGCCCAGCAGCCAGGCGGCGTGGGAAATCGAGACGTTCAGCTTGAGCGCAAACTGGCTCAGACCCTCGATGCCTCCCGCCGCGGCGTAGGTGGCTCCTCCATCATACATGCGCCGGTGCATGCCCTCCAACCCCTGCAGGAACATCGGCGCAAAGACCAGGTTCATGAACACGAACGAAAGGGCGAAATGTACCTTGCCCCAGAACTCGCTCATGTGGCGGCCGGTGATCTTCGGGAACCAGTAATAGATGCCGGCGAAGATCGCGAAGATCGTCCCCGGGGCCACCACGTAATGGAAGTGGCCGATGACGTAGTAGGTGTCGTGGAGTTGAATGTCCGTGGCGTTGAAGCCCAGGGGCAACCCCGTCAATCCGCCAATGCCAAACATCGGCAGGAACGCCAGCGCAAAGAGCATCGGAGTGGTGAAGCGAATCGATCCGCCCCACAACGAGATGAACAGCGTTGTCACGATGATCACCGACGGGATCGAGATCATCATCGTGGTGGTCTGGAAGAACGTGCTGATCTTCGTCCCCATCCCGGTCAGATACATGTGATGCGCCCAGACGATGAACGAGAGGAACCCGATGGCCATCGCCGAGTAGACCAGCGATTTGTAACCGAACAACGGCTTGCGCGTGTTGTTCGCGATCACCTCGGCCACAATGCCCATCGCCGGCAGGATCAGCACGTACACCTCCGGATGCGCGAGGAACCAGAACAAATGCTGCCACAACAATGGACTTCCGCCGCCGCTTACCGCCAGCGGGTTGCCCGAAACCACCAGTCCGGTGGGCAGGAAGAAGCTCGTGTCGAACAGGTTGTCCATCAGCTGCATCAATCCAGCCGCCTCGAGCGGAGGAAATGCCAGGAGCAGCAGAAAGGCGGTCACCAACTGAGCCCACACGAAGAAGGGCATCCGCATCCACGTCATGCCCGGCGCCCGAAGCTGGATGATCGTGGCGATGAAGTTTACCGAACCCAGCAGCGAGGAGGTGATCAACAGCACCATGCCGATCAACCAGAGCGTCTGGCCATCCACCCGGTGCCCCATGTCCGCAATCGTCGCGAGCGGGCTGTACGAGGTCCACCCCGACTTGGCCGCGCCCCCCGGGATGAAGAAGCTGACCAGCATGATCACGCCGCCCATGAAGTAGACCCAGTAGCTCGCCATGTTCAGGCGCGGGAATGCCATGTCGGGAGCGCCGATCTGCAGCGGGACCACGTAATTGCCAAACGCGCCAAACGCCAGCGGGACGATGGCCAGAAAGACCATGATCGTCCCGTGCATCGCCCCGAACGAGTTGTAGAGGTCCGGCGACATGATCCCCTTGAACGCCATGCCCTGACCCAACACCTTCTCCAGCACCGGCCCCAGCAACGGAATCGGCTCGCCCGGATACGCCAACTGCCAGCGCATCAATGTCATGAGCAGGAATCCCAGCAGCAGGAAGGTCAGGGAGGTGAGTCCGTACTGGATTCCGATGACCTTGTGATCGGTCGAGAAGATGTACTTCCGCCAAAAGCCGGAATCGTGATGGGCGTCATTCCCCTCCGATCCAGTCGCGGAAGCCACGGTTGCAGCCGCGTGACTCATGAGCCCATCCCCGAACGGACGGTTTGCGATCGGCTTGCCCATCCGCCCCCTGGCAGGAGCACCTGGCGGGCACGAGGCGCAGACCCGCCGCACCCGGGACAACCGATGAAACCATTTTTTGTTATCATCATCACAAGAATTGGTGACGACCTTAAGAGCGCTCTGCCGGCGTGTCAATGGCGAGAGTGCGCGGCGAACGGTGCGGCATGGGCCCCGTCGAAAGGGTGAAGGGGGGAGGAGGATCGAGCCCGACAGATCGAACACTCGCGCTTGAGCCGGGCCGCCCGCAATCGTATTGTCGGGCATTCGGTCCGAAAACCCGAAATGGAGCGACATCGGCGACATAGCAGACGACACCCCCGGGCGGCGTTCACCCTGATTGAACTGCTGGTGGTGATCGCGATCATCGCCATTCTGGCGTCCATGCTGCTGCCGGCCCTGAGCCAGGCGAAAGGCAAGGCCCAACAGATCGCCTGCTTGAACAACATGAAGCAGCTGGCGCTGGCGGTGCAGCTTTACGCCGATGATTACCAGGATCGTCTGCCTCCCATCCAGGCCCGGTACCCGACCTGCGAATCCAGTTGGCGGGCGCACCTCTTTGGCTATGTGGGTCAGGCACCTCAGATCTACGACTGCCCGACCGAGAAGCAGGAGGTCTACGCTTCCGGCAAGGCGCCCAAGGCACCGACGGCACATCCCGAACTGCTCGGGCAGATCCAGCCCGGCGAGATCGGCATCCCCAGTGGAATCGGCGCCGTGAACGTGCACTGGCTCGCCGGCGGTGCCCAGCCTCCCTTCGGGCGGCCCGCGGGGTACGAGAACAACCTTTGTCGCACCGCCGCCATCCAGCAACCCACCGAGTTGCTCCTGTTCGGGGACGGGCACAGTGACGTGTTTGGCGTCTGGCCCAACGACCGTTGGTGGATCTGGAAGGAAGTGGGGAACGCCAACTCCCCCGGCTTCAACCGCCTGGTTCAGGGCGACCCGGCTGCCGTGCGACACAATCGCAAGTCCAATTATGCCCGGGCCGACGGCGGCGCCATGCTGCTGGATCCCGCCACGATTCCCTGCAACACCAGTGAGTGCTGGTGGTCGGCGGAAGCCGATCCCCATTAAACCGCTTTGCCGTCTGCCGCCGCCGCATGCCCAAGAACGATCTGGTTAAAGCAATCTCGGTGGTGGTCCTGCTCGTCCTGGCGGGATTGCTCACGTGGCGTTCGTTCTTCGGTGCCGCCACGCCGGGAGAGACGGCATTCTTTTACGACGTAAGCGCCGGCAGGCTGTTTGCCGGGCCGGCCACGGCGGTTCCCCCGATTGCGGGCATCGACGGCGGTGAACCGGACGGAATGCGCGCCATGGTGGTTTCCACCACGGGCAAGCCGGAGGACCGTGACTCGTGGCAGGTGGTCTATCTTGAGCGCTACTCCCCGGAACTGAAACGCCAGATGGAGGAGGCCCAGGCCACCGGCGGCTCCCCAAGCATCGGGCGCGGGGCCGCCCAGGCGCACCGTTTCATCCGGCGGCTCGACGAATCCGCCTGGCACCCCATGAACTCCCCCGAGGCGGAGACCATCCTGGGCGCCTGGCTGACCGCCGGTCCAGGCGGAGGACCCGCCACGGTCTGCACCCCCTGATCCGAACCGCGCAGCCCCACTGGCAATTCATCACAGAGAATGACAAATCCGTTATGAGAACGCTCAAGCACCTGTTCCCTCGCCGGTTCACCGGTCGAGGCTTGATCCTGACCACGGCACTCTTGCTCGCGGCATCGGCCGCCGCGCGCGCTGCGGTCATCAACGTGGACCACAGCACCTACGCCCCGGGCGACAACATCACGGTCACCTTCAGCGGTGGACCGGGCAACGCGACCGAGTGGATTGGCATCTATCCCGATGGCGTCACTCCGGGGGACGTGGATTCCACGCTTTGGTCCTACGGACCGGGCCCGGATTACACCCAGGGCATCGTGGTGTTCGAGGGCGGCCTCACCGAACCCGGCGAGTGGGTGGCCTACCTGCTTGAAAACGACGGTTACACCATCCTTGCCAGCGTGCCTTTCCAAGTCGTCGGGCCGAAGATTTCGGTCGACCAGGATCGCTACGCGCCGGGGCAACCGATCCACGTGACGTTCAGCGGCGGTCCGGGCAACGCCGCCGACTGGCTGGGCGTCTACGCGGCGGGAGACGCCCCGGGCGATGTGAATGCCACCCTGTGGGCCTATGTGCCCGGCCCGGACTACACCCAGGGGGCGGTCACGTTCGACCCGGGGATCACCACCCCGGGGGACTGGGTGGTGTATCTCCTCGAGAACGACGGTTACACGGTGATCACTTCGGCGACATTCACCGTGTTCGACGCGGCCACGGAACCGATGGTCTACAGCCTGCACTCCGCCTGGTTGCCTGAGGAGGTGATCGAAATCGGCTGGCGCAACGGTCCGGGCAATCCGCTGGACTGGATCGGCATCTACCCGGAAGGCGTCGCACCGGGATCGGTGGGCTCCACCCGATGGCAGTACGTGGATGGGACCCAGACCGGCGCGGTCGGCCTTCAGGAGGGCAGGGTCCAGTTCGAGGGGACTCTCGAGCTGGGAGGCTACGACGCGCATCTCCTTGAGAACGACGGTTACACGTCGCTGGCAGCCACCGGCTTCAGCGTGGTGGACTACTTCGATCCGCTGCTGCGCAGCAACCAGCGATTCTATGCCCCGGGCGAGCCGATCACATTCACTTTCAGCAACAACTGGTCCAACCCCAGGGACTGGATTGGCATCCTCCCGGAGGGAGTGACGCCGGGGGACGAGGATTCCGTGGCCTGGATTTACACCGATGGCACCACGCAGGGCAGCACCGGTCTCTGGGAAGGCACCGTGGTGTTTGCCGAAGGCCTGACCGAGCCGGGGAACTATGTGGCCTGGTTGCTCGTGGACGACGGTTACTTCGCGATCGCCCACGAACGCATTACCGTGTTGCCCGAGGACCAGAGCGGCCCGCGCGTCACCCGGATGGCGCCCGCCAACGGGGCCACGGCCGCCGATCCGAGGCGCCGTTTCTCAGCGCTGGTGACCAACGGCATGACTTCGGTTGCCCCGGATACCGTCACGCTCACGCTCGACGGGGCCGCGGTGATCCCCCAGGTGTTGCCGGTGGGCGGAGATACGGAAATCACGTTTGAAGCGGCCGGCTTGTTCACGCCCGGCTCAAACCACGAATACGTGCTGACCTTCGAGGACGACGGGGACCCGGCCCGGACCCGCACCTATATCGCCGCCTTTACCGTGGCGGATTACCGGAACATCGTGCTGCCCCAACCCCTGGTGTTCGACAACTTCGACACGGTTCCGGAGGGCTCCCTGCCCGCCGGTTGGACTCAGAAGAGCTATACGGAGATGGGCAATGCCGATGAGGACCTCACCAACCTCGATTCCGCCACGTACGCCCGCTGGACCGCCGTGGATGCCACCCGGTTCGAGGGACCACTCACCCCCTACAGCCAGTTCGGCAGCGAAACCACGGACTACCAGCGCGTCTTGTCGGTGAATCCTCTGAACGTGCTCAATGGAGAAGTCATCGACACCCCGCTGGCGCAGGGCCGGTTTCTCTTTGGCAACTCGGGCTATCGTAATGGCCTCAGCCAGGTGCTCTACCTGTTCAGCCCCGACTTCGACCTGAGCGGGCAAACCGACGTCAACCTCTGCTTCTACAGCATCTGGGAACAGAACCAGGACAGCATTGGCGCGGTGGAGTACTCGATCAACGGTGGCCAGACCTGGCTGCCGATCGTCTACCTGCTCGACGGTCCCGACGTGCTGACCATGGAGAACCCGGAAGGGGGCGATCCGATTGTGGATGCCGTGGCCACGTTCACCACGGAGTACGGAGACGTCGCGCGCTATCTGGACGACCAGTTCGTGGAGCAGGGCGGCTTCTACGGCGCCTTCATCGGGGCGCCGGTCTCCCAGGACCTGGCCCCCTACATCAGCGCCCGGGTCGACAACGACGCCGTGGGGTCCAAGCGGATTGAACTGTTCCGCCTGCCCCAGGCCGACGGTCAGGCCAGGGTGCGGTTCCGCTTTGCCCACGCCGGCTCCGACAGTTGGTACTTCGGCATCGACAACTTCGGGCTCTACTCGATCCCACAAGTCACCGAACCGCCGATGCTGGAGATCACCCGGGACGGGGGCAATGTGACCGTCTCATGGCCGGCCGACTCCGGTGCCGTGACGTTGGAACAGACTCCGTCGCTCACCCATCCAGTGTGGTCGGCGGTTGCGGGCGTCGCAGGCAATTCGATCACCGTGCCGGCGGAAGGCGACGCGATGTACTATCGCCTGCGTCGTTAGGAGGAGCTTCTTCGCCGCTGCGTTCTTGGCGTGGAGCCCCCCCAGGGGGGTAGGGGTTCCACGCCGTCGCGCGCCGCGTTTCCCGGAGGGACAATGGGCTTGGCGTTTCCCGCCGGAGGTTCCACATTGGCGCTCCGAACCATGAAGCCATTCCGGAACCCCATCCCCTTGCCTGTGACCACCGCCCTCGTGGCGGTATGCGTCGCGCTTGCCCGACCGGCGATCTGCCAGGTCGGGATCGCTCAGGAAGCCCGCCCCAACATCATCTTCATCCTGGCCGACGATCTCGGCTACGGGGATCTGGGTTGCTACGGCCAGCAACGGATCAAGACCCCGCAGATCGACCGAATGGCGGCGGAGGGAATGCGGTTTACCCAGGCGTATGCCGGGTCGACGGTTTGTGCGCCTTCGCGGTGCGTGCTGATGACCGGCTTTCACACCGGTCATGCGCGCATTCGCGGCAACGCCCGGCTGCCCCTGCTCCCGAAGGACGTCACGGTGGCGGAGGTGCTGAAGGGAGAGGGTTATCGCACGGCGCTGCTGGGGAAGTGGGGCCTGGGGGAACCGGACACCACCGGCGTCCCCAACCGGCAGGGATTCGATGAGTTCTTCGGCTACCTGAACCAACACCACGCCCACAACTACTACCCGACTTATCTCTGGCGGAACGAGGAACGATACGAGTTGGCCAACGTCGTGCCCAATGAGGACGCGCAGGGCGGCGGGAAGGCCACGATTCGCCGGCAATACAGCCATGACCTCGTGGCGGATGAGGCGATGCGGTTCGTCCGGTCGAACGCCGGAACCCCCTTCTTCCTCTATCTTGCCCTGACCGTCCCGCACGCCAACAACGAGGCACGCGACGAGGGCATGGAAGTGCCGGACCTGGGCGCCTACGCCGACCTCGACTGGCCCGCGCCACAGCGTGCCCATGCGGCCATGATCAGCCGGATGGACCGCGACATCGGGAGGCTGTTCGACCTGCTCAAGGAACTCCAACTCGACGAGCGAACGCTGGTGTTCTTCACCTCGGACAACGGGCCGCACCGCGAGGGTGGCAACAACCCCGGGTTTAATGATTCCAACGGTCCCCTGCGCGGCATCAAACGCGACCTCTACGAAGGCGGCATCCGCGTGCCGTTCATCGCGCGTTGGCCGGGACGCATCCAGCCGGGGACGGTCTGCCCGCAACTCACCGATTTTGCCGACTTCCTTCCCACCGCCGCCGAACTGAGCGGAGCCCCGGTCCGGTCGGGCATCGACGGCGTCAGCATCCTGCCTTCGCTGCTGGGCCAAACCGCCGGACAGCAGCAGCGTCCCTACCACTACTGGGAGTTTTACGAGCAGGGCGGGCGACGCGCCCTGCGTCAGGGCGATTGGAAAGCAATCATTCAGCCGTGGGATGGCAACCTCGAACTCTACGATCTGGCCAACGACATTGGCGAGACGAACAACCTCGCGACGCAGAGGCCGGAAATCGCCAGCCGGATGCGCCGGCTCATCGACGAAGCCCACCGGCCCGATCCGAACTGGAAGGAACCGGGACGTTGGCCCGTTCAAACGACTCCGTAGCCGCGGACGTCAGTCCGCGCATTTGTTGCCTTTCGCCCTTTGAGATGCGCCGACTGACGTCTGCGTCTACGCTTCTTCTCGATTTGGCTCGGCGCGGCCCATCGCCCTTCAGGAGGCGCGTGGCGCGAAACGCTTTTGCCGCTCCGTCGCCAGCAACTCGCACCATTCCGCCATCCCCGCCCCGGTCCGGCTCGACAGCTCCATTACCTGCGCGTGATGGCTCACCCGATGCAGGTTCGCCAGCGCGGTTTCGCGGTCGAAACCGGTCGCCTGGGCGAGGTCGGTCTTGGTGACCAGCGCCACCTGGGCCGTGTGGAAGATCGTGGGGTATTTCAGTGGCTTGTCTTCGCCCTCGGTCACGGACATCAGCACGACCCGCAGGTGCTCCCCCAGGTCGTAGGAGGCCGGGCAGACCAGGTTGCCCACGTTCTCGATGATCAGCACATCAAGCGCGTCGAGGTCGAGCCGGGCCATCGCTCGCGATACCATTTCCGCCTCCAGATGACACACGCTGCCGGTGGTGATCTGCACGACCGGAATGCCGGCCGATCGCAGCCTGTCCGCATCGTTCTCGGTGGCCAGATCCCCCACGATCACGCCCAACCGCAGCCGGTCCCTCATCGCCTCGGCCGTCTTCTGAATCAGGGTGGTCTTCCCCGATCCCGGGGAGGAAAGCACGTTCAAGACCAACAACCGCTTGGCCTCGAAAAACCCCCGGTTGCGCTCGGCCAGCCGCTCGTTCTTCTCCAACAACGATCGCTGAAGCGTGAGCGTGCGCGCGGTTTCCCCCGCCGTCGCCGCCCCATGCCCATGCTCATGCTCGTGCCTGTGACCATGATCGTGATCGTGATCGTGATCATGACCCTTTCCGCCCGCATGGATTCGCACTTCGCCCGGTGCCCCGGGCAGACCGCATCCGCATTCAACGCACATGTCAGGAAACCTCGATGGAACTCAGTTGCATTTCCGTGCCCCGCCGCAGCTCCGTACTGAAGGCGCCGCAGCGCGGGCAGTCGTAATTCAAGTCTTCGCACACAAACTCCTCACCACAGGCTGCGCACCAGCACGCCGGTGCGACCCGCTCAATCACCAGGCACGCCCCCTCAACCAACGTCCCTTTCGCCACCGTCTCGAAGGCGAACTCCAAGGCATCCGGCACCACGCCGCTCATGTCCCCGACCCGCAACCGGAGCGTATGGACCCGGCTGGCGCCGGAATCCCGCGCCTGTTGTTCCGCCATCAGGATGGCGTTCTGCATGATGCCCACTTCGTGCATGCAATCGACCCGCAAGCCAGGCTTGCGAACCGCCATTATGCCGGCTCACACCGCGCTGGCAACGGCCAAGGCACGCGGGTCGGCCGGCCAACGGCGGGGAATGACAACCGGGGGCGCGGGTTCGCAGCACTGCTCGGGGATCCGGCCACGCTCGCGGATCAGGTTCTTGGGGATTGGTAATGCTCGAGGAACCGTTGCGTCGCGTCCAGGCTGCCGCAGATGTAGACCCGGTCATCGGCCTGGAACCGGAAATCGGCGCCGAAAGACGTCAGCAACTCCTCCGCACGCTCGACTGCAGCGACGGAGCAGCCGGTTTGGTCGCGGATTCGCAGTTCCGCAGGATGATGCCCCACCAACCCGCGGGCGGTGACTTCCATGACCCGCAGCCCCGGGTCGAGTGCAACGGCACGTTTGCCGAGCAGGCGTCGGGCGAGAAGTTGCCCGGAAACCTGACTAATGGAGAGTGCAAAGTCCGCGCCCGCGCGATAGATGCGCTCCACGTTGGCCGCCCGGTTGACCCGGGCGATGACCGGGACCGCCGGCGCCAGGTCCTTGAGGATGACGGTGGTGAGAAGCGTGATGGCATCCTCACCAACCGCCAGAATCACGGCTTGCGCGTTGCGAACGTCCGCCTGCTCCAACACCTGGAGATCGATCACGTTTCCGACCACATCGACCCCCTCACCGGCTTCCGCCGCGATCACCCGGGTTTCCTCCCCCGCGTCGTGCAGCAGTTCCGCGACCTTGCCGCCCACTTCGCCAAAGCCCGCGATGATGAAGGGGCCCGGGCGTCGCAGGGAGTGGGTGCCGGCGCACAAGTCCATGAACTTCGCAATGCTCTCCTGGCTGCCCACCAGCACCAGGATCCCGCCCGGTTCCAGCCGGGTCCTGGGGGTTACTGGTACTTTCAGGTGCCCGCCGATCCATTGCCCGATCACGGTGACCCCGGTGTTCTGCCCGATCTGCGCCTCCGCCAGGGTCTTGCCGGCCAGACGGCTGTCCTTGGTGATCCGCACCTCGTTGACTTGCAGCTTGTTCCCCAGTTGCTGGATGCCGGCAACGGTGGGACTCACCCGCCGGCTGGCCCGTGCGGCCAGCGCGGCGCCAAGCACGTGACGCGGGGTATAGGCGGCGGTGGCCCCCGCCAGCACCATGGGTTGACGGTGCAGTGGGTCCTCAACCAGGGCGAGGATATCGCCTTCGAAGCCCAACTGGCGCGCGGTGATGATGGCAGCGGCGTTGCCATCATCGGTGCTGTTCGCGATGAGTGCCCGGGCCTGGTTGAGTCTCACCCTGGTCAGGATCCCTTCATCGAGGCGGCCGTACACCACGCGGTGTCTCCGATCCTGCAGCCGACGGGCCTCCGCCTCGTCTTCCTCGACCACCACGGTTGGTACATCCGAAGCCTCCAGTTCCTCCAACAACGTTGCCACGGCGGGGCCATGACGAAACACGACCACGTGTCCATCGAGAGGGGGGCACTGGGTTGCCAGTCGCGTGGCAAACCGTTTTTCCAGCACGGGGATCAACACAATTGGAAAGATGAGGAAGACCAGGAAGACCCCGACGAACTGAACTGCCGCCACGAAGATCACCATCAATGGGTGGCGCCAGGAATGATCCGCCCCATAGCCGGTGGTCGAGAGGGTCTCGGCGGCCCATTCCATGGACGACCAGAAGCCGCGCGATTGGCCTTCAAGGTAGCCCATCCCCAGCATGTAGAGCACCGTGGAGATGAGCAGCAGACCCACCAACGTCCCCACCAGGGTCAGGATGCGCAAATAGGACTTCTGCATGGGACGGCGACTGGATTGCCGACTGGATGTTCAAGCGCGATGATGCCAGCGGAGGTGCGGACGGGCAATCATGGGTTTGCCGCTGCAGGCCTGATCCGAGCAGCATGATGGAGCCGCGATGGTTGGTGTCGCTTGTTGTGCCCGGCGTGGTTATCTGCGGGTGGGAGGCGGTCCGCTACGGGGATCGATTCAGGCAGGGGCTGTGGGAATGGTTGAAGTGGTGGTGAGGTGCGAGAACGCGGTCGCCCATCGACGGGAGCGCGGACAGCCTCGTCTGCGGGCGATGCGGTGGGGGGGCATGCGAACGAGCCCGCCTCCGGTCTCGAGGCATCCCGGCCAGAGAGCCCGTGCAAAACTTTGATGCATATGCATCGCGAAATAGTCCTGGCTGCGTTGACGGCGAGGGACTGCGCCGACTGACGTCGTCGGCTACGGTCGGCCTGGATCTCCGGCGGGCAAAGGCGCCCGTCGGCACTCGCGAGGGCGCGTATGCTCCCCTCCTATCTCAGGGTCGCGCGGACGACGGTGCAGATCGGGTCGGGCAGCGATTCGGGGAGCTGGATCCGGGTTTTGCCGCCGTCGGTTGGCTCGATGGTCAGTCCGGCTCCGTTCGCCAGCAGGGTGGCGGCGGTGAGGTTTTCGGGCAACTGGAGGGTGCCCGAGTCCGGCCGCGTGAAGACGTGGAGGTAGACCGTGTTCCCGCGACGGGTGCAACGTCCCTCGAAGCCAAGCTCGCTGAAGGGACTCGCCGTGGTGCCGTAGATGGACTCGCCGTTGACTTTCAGCCACGCGCCAATGGCCTGCATTCGTTCCACGCTTTCTTCGGGAATCGAACCGTCGCCTTTGGGGCCGACGTTGAGGAGGTAGTTGCCGCCCTTGGACGCGATGTCCACAAGGGTGCGGATGAGTTGCTCGGTCGATTTCCAGGCGGTGTCGTGTTCCGAGAATCCCCAGGTGGTGTTCATGGTCATGCAGGCCTCCCAATCGACTCCGGGGATGCCGGTGGAGGGAACGGTTTGTTCCGGCGTGGTGAAGTCGCCTTCAGCCGGGTTCCACGACTTGAGGCGGTCCACCGAGTCGTGCTGTTCGATGTGAGGAATGCGGAACAACCGGTTGTTCATGATGATGCCCGGCTGATGCTCTTTCACCATGCGGACAAGCTGGTCGCCCCGCCAGAATTCACCCTCGGCGCCGGGCTTCGAGTAGTCCCACCACAGGATGTCGACGGGCCCGTAGTTGCTCACCAACTCGCGGACCTGGTTGTGCAGGTACTCGACGTAGATGGCGTGGTTGCGCGGGCCGTTCGGGGAAGGTTGGCCCTTCAGCGGGTGGGGCAGTTCGCCGGCCGCCGCGTAGTCGTACTGCGGATGATGCCAGTCGATCACGGAGTGGTAGAAACCGACCCGCAGCCCCTCGGCGTGCAGGGCGTCCACGATTTCCCGGACCAGGTCGCGGCCGGTGATGTCGCCCCCGTCGTAGGTGCTGTAGGCGGACTGATGCAACGCGAATCCCTCGTGGTGTTTGGAGGTGAAGACGACGTACTTGCAGCCGGCCTCCCGGGCGAGCCGGGCCCATTCCCGGGCGAAACCGGGTTTCGGTTTGAAGCGCGGGATGGCTTCGTGCGCGTAGGCGTAGGTGTCCGCCTTGACGTAGTTCTGGATCCACTCCATGCCCCCGCGGGTTCCGACGGTCTTCCCCTGCCAGGTGCCGGCGAGCCCGGAGTAGAGTCCCCAGTGAACGAACATGCCGAAGCGGGCGTCGCGCCACCAAGCCATCCGGGCGTCACGATCAGCGGGGGATTCCGGCGGGAAACCGGCTTGGAGCGAGGCTGTGGCCAGCACGGCCAGCAGGGCATGAACGGGTCGCAGTTGCATGGCGCAGAGCATGCGCCGCCGCCAGCGTCCGCTCAAGCGGCAAGAGCGGGTGCGGAAACCGGGTCTGGCTGACAGTGGCGTAAGGGGACCAGGTGCACGGGCTGTTTGGATAACCAACAGGTGGTCAGCTGTAGTGCGGCGCGCGGCGGGCCCGGCTGCATCAGTCGGAGGCTTACCGACTGGTGCGCCACCGGGTAGTGATCCCAGGGTTTTGTCAAAGTGCCCGGCGGGCCGCCGGGCACGGCACGCGAGCCGCGCGCGCTCCCCGGTTTTACTGCATCGTTGCAGTCGGGTTCGTTCGTTGGAGAAAGGCCAGTCCTTCGCGGAAGCCGGTGAAGTCGCATCCGAACAGCTCCCGGGCGGGCTGTGCGTCCCCTACATTATCCTCCTCGAGCATGGTGAGTTGATCCCGGTTCAAGGGTGCGGCGCGATGGAGCAGCCTGGGGAAAGCAACTTCCAGCACCGCTGCTTGTATCCGGGCGAGCGGCATCGGTACCCTGAGAAACAGCCGCCGCTTCCCGGTCGCACGCACGATTTCGGCCAGCACCTGGCGGAAGGTCAGCACGTCGGGACCGCAAAGATCGAAGGTCCGGCCGATTGCGTCCGGAGTGTCGATCGCCGCGACAAGACAGTGCGCGACCTCTGCGACCGCAACCGGTTGCATCCTCCCGCGGCCCGAGCCCATCACCGGGATCACGGGGGAGAATCGTGCCAGGCGGGCAAAGGTGTTCACGAAATGATCGGTGGGGCCGAACACGAGGGACGGGCGGAAGATGGTCCAGTCGAGTCCGCTCTCGCGCACCGCCTCCTCGGCCTGCCACTTCGTCTGGTGATAACGCGAGGGGGCAGCGGGGCGGGTTCCGAGGGCGCTCATGTGCACATAGCGTCGAATCCCGGCCTGACGCGCGGCTGCGAGCACGTTTTGGGTCGCAACGACGTGGGCGTTCTGGAACGTGTTCGAGCCAATCTCACTGATGATGCCAACGAGGTGGAGGACGGCGTCCGTGCCCGTCATGGCGGGTGCAAGCGACGCGGGATCGAGCACGTTGCCGGGGCGGATTTCGGCGCGGCAATCGCGGGCCAGTTGCGTGACTGCGGGGGCGTCCGGACGGCGGGCCAGGAGGACCGGTTGATGGCCCTTGCGGTGGAGCTCCCGCGCGATGACCTGTCCGATGTAGCCGGTTCCGCCGGTGACGAAGACGCGCATGGCGAGAGTTCAGGAGCGGCGGGCGGAGATGGCTTCGGACAGCATGGCCAGGGCCTCGTTGCGGTGGAGGACACCGATGAGCTTGAACTCGGTCAGGTTGTTCACCACCGGGATTCGCCGGGCCTCGCTGCCGAGCAGCGCGGGGAGGACGTCGCGCAGGCGCTGGCTTGGGGTGAGGCACCGGGGGGCGGGACGCATGAGGTCGCTCGCGATGAAGATGCGAAGGGCGTCCGCCTGGGCGGCATTCAGGTATTCCTTGAGATCCTGAAGCGCGATGACCCCGAGCAGACGGCCGCCCTCGTTGACCACGGGCAGGAAGTTCACCGGGGTGCGGAGGAAGCGGTCGGAGACCTCGCGGAGGGGGGCGGTTTCGCGGAGCGGCGGCACGGGTTCCTGGAGCAGGTCGGCCACGGTCTTTTCGAGGGCGCCGCCGAGTCGGGAGGTTTCCTCGGGGAGGATTCCCTTGAGGCGGAGGGGTTCGGTGTAGACGGAGGCTTGGTGGAGGCGCTGCCCCACCACGGTACCGACGGCGCAGGCCAGCATCAGCGGGGGCATGAGGGAGTAGTTCACCGAGATTTCGAACACAATGATCATCGCCAGCAGGGGCGAGTGGGTGGTGGCGGCCAGGACGCTGCCCATCCCGACGAGCGCGAAAACCGCCACGGGCACCTCGGGATCGATCCATCCCAGGGCGCGCAGGACGTTGGCGAACACGCTGCCGAGGGCCGCGCCGACGAAGAGGGTGGGGGTAAAGACGCCACCCACGGTGCCGGCGCCGACGGTGATTACCGTGCAGCCCAGTTTGGCGACGAACAGGCCCATCAGGAACCAGAGGGTGTAGCCCTCGTGCGCGCCGAGGATGCGGGAAGTGGCGGCGTAGCCGTTGCCCCACACCTCGGGAAACCAGATAGCCGTCGTGCCGACCACGGCCCCCGCGAGGGCGAGCCGGGCATAGACGGGCGGGACCACTCGTTTGAAGGCGCGTTCGCTCCAGTCGAGCAGTTTGAGGAAGGCGGCGCCCACCGCGCCGGCGAGTGCTCCGAGGACCAGGAACCAGGGCAGCTGCATCACCCGCTGGAAATCGAACTCCGGCACCTGATACAGGGGTTCCAGTCCAAAAAAGGTGCGGGACACCATGGCGGCCACCACGGAGGCGCAGACCAGCGGGCCGAAGAGGTGCATCGAGAAGTTCCCCAACACGATCTGCGCGGCAAACACCGCGCCGGCGACGGGGGCGTTGTAGGCGGCAGCGATCCCGGCCGCCGCGCCACAGGCCACCATCAGACGCAGGCGATAGGGCGGCCAGCGAAAGGCCTGACCTCCCTGCGACGCGAGCATGGAGGAGAGCTGGACCACCGAACCCTCGCGCCCGATGGATGCCCCGCTGGCGATGCTCAGCAACGATGAAAGGACCTTGATCAGGCTGGTCCGAAAGGGAATGCGACCGTCCCCCGCCACGACCACCTCCAGCAGGTTGGTGGTGGTCTGGCGTCGGATGGCGCGCAGTCCGTATTGCAGCACGAAGCCGGCGGCCAGCCCGCCCAAAGTGGGGACCAGGATGCGCATCCACGGGTGCAGCCCTTCGGCGATCTCAACGAGGTCCCCGGGACGATGCAGCAGGACGCGCTTGGCGGATTCGGTGCCGAGGTGGAACGCGTAGTTGGTGAGGCCGGCGATGATCCCGATGGCGGCGGCCAGAACCAGATGGAAGGTCTCCTCCCGGGGGCGCCAACGCTGGCGCAACTCCAGCAACTGGTCGCGATGGCGCTGGAACAGGCGACGCGCCCAGCGCCGGAGGTGTTTCCATCTTTCCAGACCCGCGTTCATCAACAGCGTCGGCCCAGTCTGCCGGCCCCGGGTCCAAACGACCAGCCCTATTGCTGCCTTACCCCGGGAAATGCATTGGTTTCCGCGGTTCTCCCGCCTAGACTGCCCCCTCTGCAGTCATGAGCAACGGCAAGAAGCAAACATCGAATCGGAAACCGACGCGCAAGGAGCGTCCGGTGAAGGGGCGCACGGTCTACATCGGCGAGCGCCCCAAAATGCCGTTGATCATCGCCGGCATCTTCATTGCCGGGCTGCTCATGATCATCCTGGCAACGATCTTCTCGCCGAAGAAATCGGGGGGAACCCCGCCGCCGCCGGCGTCGACGAACACGCCGGCCGGGGCCGTGTCTCCCGACAGCAACGCGCCGGCGCCAGCCTCCCAGGAGTGAGGTCGGTAAGGGGAGGGGCGGGCCTTCCGCGTTGATGCGCCGACTGACGTCGGCGGGTGCCGGTTTCCTTGGGAGTGAGGTCGGGGGGGGTGGTTGGGGGATTCCTTCTCGGATTGATATGCGCCGACTGACGTCGGCTACGGCTTTTCTGGAAGCGCTCTAGTGAGCCTGGCTTTTTGCGAGGGTTTCCACCTTTTCCGTGGGCTGGCCGCCACCGCCCAGGACGGCGTAAAGCCGGACATCGTTGGCGCGTTTCGCGAACTGCAGGAAGACCAGGCCCTGTCGGGCGGTGTAGAGCGAGCGTTGGGCGTCGAGGACGCCGAGGTAGCTGTCGATGCCCTTGTCATACCGGCTGGTCGCCAACCTGCTGGTGGCGGTGACCGCCTCAACGAGCGATTGCTGCGCAGCCACTCGTTCGTCCACCGTACCGCGGAACGCGAGGGTGTCGGCCACTTCGCGGAACGCGCTTTGGATGGCCTGTTCGTACTGCTTCACGGCGATCTCCTGCTGCACCTTGGCCGCGCGATGGGCGGACCAGGTGCGGGCGTCAAAGATCGGCATGACGATCTGCGGTGCGTAGCTCCAGGCGCCGGCGCCGGACTTGAACAACCCGGAGAGATCGCTGCTGGCGGTGCCGATGGCGGTGGTGAGGGAGATGCGGGGGAAGAACGCGGCCCGCGCGGCGCCGATGTCCGCGTTGGCGGCCTTCAGCAGATGTTCGGCCTGCAGGACGTCCGGTCGCTGCAGCAGGACTGCCGACGAGAGGCCCGGCTGCACCCCGGCGGGGGGTTGCACGGCAGCCAGGTTCGGCGGCAGGAGTTCCGGGGAACACGGGGTCCCAAGGAGCAGGTTCAACGCGTTTTCGTCCTGGGCCACCTGCCGGGTGAGATCGGCCATGTCGCCGCGCGCCGTTTCCACCTGGGTTTGGGCGCGGCGGAGGTCGAGTTCGGTGACCAGTCCCAGGTCGAACCGGCGTTGGGCGAGCCGCAAAACGTCCTGCTGGGTCTGCAGCGTGTCGCCGGCGAGCGTGAGGCTTTCGCGGTCGGCGGCCAGGGCCAGGTAAGCGGTGGCCACGGAGGAGACGAGCATGATTTGCGCGGAGCGATGTGCCTGTTCCGAGGCGAGATACTCCTCGAGTGCCCGGTCCTTGAGGCTGCGGAGGCGGCCGAAGAAATCGATTTCCCAGGAGGCGACGCCGAGATTGGCGTCCCACCGTTCGGTGGTCTGGCTGCGACCGGAACTGGAGAGATCGGCCGGCGTGCGTTGCCGGCTCATGCGGCCGACGGCATCGACGGTGGGCAGGAGCGCGGCGCGCTGGATGCCGTGGATGGCCCGCGCCCGCTGAACGTTCAGGGCCGCAAGCTGCAGATCCCGGTTGTTTTCGAGGGCGAGGGCGATCACGCGGCGAAGTCCTTCGTCGGGGAAGAAGTCCGGCCACGGCAGGGTCCGGATCTCCTGGGGATTCTTGACGGTGCCGGTTTCGGCATAGGCCGGGCCCGTGGGCCATTCCGCGGGGACCGGGGCGGCGGGCTGCTGGTATTTCGGGGCCAGAGTGCATCCGACCAGACCGAGTGCCAGGCCAGCAGGGAGCAGTGAGAGTGGCTTGATCATGTCAGGAATGGCCGGGCGTTTCGGGTTCCGTGGAGTCGGCTGCCGGGAGCGGTCGTTGCCGGCCGAAGGTCTTCTGGATGACGACGTAGAACAGCGGGGCGAAGAGGGTGACCAGGAAGGTCGAGGTGACCACGCCGCCCAGCACGGCGGTGCCGATGGCCTTTTGGGCACCGGCACCGGCACCATTGGCGAAGGCCAGTGGCAGCACGCCGAAGCCGAAGGCCAGTGAGGTCATGACGATGGGGCGGAGGCGCAGGCGCGCGCCTTCCAGGGTCGCCTCGATGAGCCCCATGCCCTGTTCCACGCGCGATTTGGCGAACTGCACGATGAGGATGGCGTTCTTGGTGGTGAGCCCGAGGGTGGTGAGCAGGCCGATCTGGAAATACACGTCATTCGGCAGCCCTCGCATCGTGGTGCCGATCACGCCGCCGATCGCTCCGAGCGGCAGGGCCAGGAGAATCGAGACCGGGATCGGCCAGCTCTCGTAGAGGGCGGCGAGGCAGAGGAAGATCACGAGGACCGAGAAGGCGTAGAGCGCCCCTGTCTGGGTGCCGGCCTGGCGTTCCTGGTAGGAAAGCCCGGTCCAGTCGAAGCCGAATCCGCGCGGCAGTTTGCTGATGAAGCCTTCCATGGCGGACATGGCCTCGCCGGAACTTCGACCCGGCGCCGGTTCCCCCTGGATGTTCAGCGCGGGGAACCCGTTGAACCGTTCCAGCTTCGGCGAGCCGGAGGTCCAATGGCCCGACGCGAAGGAGGAGAAGGGCACCATGGCCCCGGTGTTGTTGCGGACATACAACTGGTTGAGGTCGCCGGGCAGCATCCGGTAGGGCGCCTCCGCCTGGGCGAACACGCGTTTCACCCGACCGCCCTGGATGAAGTCGTTTACGTAGGCGCTGCCGAATGCCGCCGAGATCGTGCTGTGAATGGCGGTGATCGGAAGACCGAGCGCGCCGGCCTTCTCCCAGTCCACGTCCACCCGGTATTCCGGGACATCCTCGAGGCCGTTGGGTCGGACCTTGGTCAAGGTGGGATTCTGGGCCGCCATTCCCAGCAACTGGTTCCGGGCAGCCATGAGCTGGTCGTGGCCGAGCCCGCCGCGGTCCAGCAACTGGAAGTCGAACCCACGGGCAACGCCCAGCTCGATGACGGCCGGCGGAGGGAACGCAAACACCATTGCGTTCTTCATCTGGGAGAAGACCCGCATGGCCCGCCCCGCCACAGCGTCGACGCGCAGGTCGGGACGCTGACGCAGGTTCCAGTCCTTGAGCTTGATGAATGCCATGCCGGCGTTCTGGCCGCGGCCGGAGAAGTTGCGGCCGGTCACAGACATCACGGATTCGACGGCGTCCTTTTCGTCGTTGAGAAAATGGCTGCGGACCGTCTCCATCACCTTGCCGGTTTGCTCCAGGGTGGCGCCACCCGGCAGCAACGCCTGCACCATCAGGATGCCCTGGTCCTCCTCGGGCAGGTAGGCCGTGGGCATGCGCCGGAACAGGAGGACCAGCCCGCCCACGATCAGGAGAAACACCCCCGCATAACGGATCTTCCGGGCGAGCGAATGCCGCACCAGCCCCACGTAGTGTCCACGGGCGCGCGAGAACACGCGGTCGAACCACCGGAAGAACGGGCGCAGAAACCAGATGCCCGCCTCCGCCGGTTCGTGTCCTTTGGGCACCGGCTTCAGAAAGGACGCACAGAGCACGGGCGTGAGGATCAGGGCGACGAGCACCGACAACATCATCGCCGCGACAATGGTCACGGAGAACTGCCGGTAGATGACGCCGGTCGAGCCGCTGAAGAACGCCATCGGCCCGAAGACTGCGGAGAGCACGAGGCCGATGCCGATCAGGGCGCTGGTAATCTGGTCCATGGATTTCCGCGTGGCTTCGTAGGGGGACAAGCCCTCCTCGCCCATGATGCGCTCCACGTTTTCGACCACCACGATGGCGTCGTCCACGAGCAGGCCGATGGCGAGGACCATGGCGAACATGGTCAGCATGTTGATGTTGAAGCCGAACAGGCCGAGGACGGCGAAGGTTCCGAGGATGACCACCGGCACGGCGATGGTCGGGATCAGTGTCGCCCGCATGTTGCCCATGAAGAGGAACATCACGAGGAAGACCAGCACGACCGCTTCAAAGAGGGTCTTGACGACCTCATCGATGGCCACGCGGACGAACGGGGTGGTGTCGTAGGGGTAGATGACCTGCATGCCCGTGGGGAAGAAGCGGCTCATCTCGGCCATCTTGCTGCGGATGGCATTGGCCGTTTCGAGGGCGTTGGCGCCGGCCGCCTGGCGGATGGCGAGGACCGCGGCGGGTTGATGGTTGAACCGGACGTCGCTGTCATAGGATTCGGTGCCCAACTCGGTTCGCCCCACGTTGCTGATCCGGACGATGGAGCCGTCGGGGTTGGTGCGCAGCGGAATGGCGGCGAATTCCTCGGGGGTCTTGAGCAGGCTCTGGACGATGATCGAGGCGTTGAGCCGCTGGCCCTCGACCGCCGGCGCGCCGCCGAACTGTCCCGCCGAAACCTCCACGTTGTAGGCGCGCAGCGCGGTGATGACATCCGCGATGGTCATCTGGTAGTTGGTGAGCTTGTCCGGATTGAGCCAGATGCGCATGGCATACTGGCTGCCAAACACCTCCACCTCGCCCACCCCGGGCACGCGGGAGAGCACCTTCTCGAGGTTCGACTGGGCGTAATCCTGCAGGTCGTCCCCGTCCATGCTGCCGTCAGTGGAAACGAGTCCCACCAGCAGGAGGTAATTGCGCGTGGACTTGCTGACCCGCACCCCCTGGCGTTGGACGACCTCCGGCAGGCTGGCCATCGCGAGCTGCAGCTTGTTTTGCACCTGGGCCCACGCGAGGTCGGGGTCGGTGCCCGGGGCAAAGGTCAGTTCCACCCGGGACGCCCCCGCCGAATCACTCGTGGCCGAGAGATACAGCATCTTGTCGAACCCGGTCATCTTCTGCTCGATGATCTGGGTGACGCTGTTCTCGACCGTTTCCGCCGAACCGCCGGGATAGAACGAGGTGATCGCAATCGAGGGTGGGGCAATGGGCGGGTATTGGGAGACGGGCAGGAAGTGAATTGCCAGGGCACCGGCCACCATCAGGATGATGGCGATGACCCAGGCGAAGACCGGACGATCCAGAAAGAATCTCGAGAGCATGGCGGACCTTCCTCAGTTCGACGCCGCGGCGGTGGAGGGATTGCCCGGTGACGGTTGCGGCCGGTCTGCGGCCGGTGCTGCCACCCGGACCACCATGCCGGGACGGATCTTCTGCAGTCCCTCCGTGATCACGCGGTCGCCGGGCTCCAGCCCCGATGTGACCAGCCACTTGTCGCCAATGGCACGATCAAGGGTGAGCGGGCGTTGCTCGACCTTGTTCCCTTCCCCCAGCACCAGGGTATAGGGATTCCCCTTGGGATCGCGAGAGACCGCCGGCTGCGGGACCAGGATGGCCTGTGCGTTGACCCCTTCCTTCACCACGGCCCGCACGAACATGCCGGGGAGCAGGATGCCATCCGGGTTCGGGAACACGATGCGCAGAATGACCGAGGCGGTTGTCGGATCGACCGACACATCGCGAAACTGCAGCGTGCCCGGCAATGGATAGCGGGAGCCGTCCTCCAGCAGGAGGTCCACCTGTTTCAGGTTCGCCTCGTCGGAACTGATCCGCCCCTCCTTAAGCCGGCGCTCCAAGCTGAGCCGTTCCGTCGTGGACTGAGGCACGTCCAGGTAGATCGGATCCAGTTGTTGAATGGTGGCCAGGGCGGCGGGTTGATAAGCCAGGACGACGGCTCCCACCGTGACACTGGACCGGCCAATACGACCCGAGATGGGCGAAGTCATCCGGGCATAATTGAGCCGGATTTGGGCCGTTTCCACGGAAGCCCGCCAGGACTGAATCCCGGCTTCGGCCTGTTTCAGCGCGGCATCCGCGTCGTCAAAGTCCTGCTGGCTCACCGCGTGATCCGCGAGCGCCTCCTGAAATCGCATGGCCCTCGAGCGCAACGCAGGCAGGCTCGCCTCCGCCCGGTTCAGGGCGGCCCGGGCGTTGTCCAGGTCCGCCTGGAAGGGGGCGGGGTCGATCTGGTACAACGCATCGCCTTCCTGTACATCCGATCCCTCCGTAAACAGTCGTTCCTGAATCAATCCGCTGACCTGTGGCCGGATCTCCGCAATGCGGTAGGGCGAGGTGCGCCCGGGCAGTTCCGTGGTCAACACCACCTCCTCACGCGCCAACGTCACCGCGACCACCTCCGGGGGCGGTGGGGCCTGTGGCGCCTGTTCGGGGCGGCAAGCTGTCAGAAACAAGAAGCAGCCAACGCTCGCAGGGAGGGCGGCCTGCCAAACGTGCGGATTGTGGATGAACTGATGCATGGGCATTGCGGGTGCGGAGAACCGGGGATTCGGAGTCTGGAGAGCGGGTGGCGTCTTACGGGCGGAGGGTGATGGGGAAACCGGGGCGGGGGGAACCGGCCGGATTCAGGGGCCGGATTGAAAGGGGTTGGGAGGAATCGCGGGTCATCACTCGCCCTGCGCGTCTGCCGGCCGTGCGCCGGTCTCGGGAAGCCCCTGCAACAAATCGAGAACACGCTCCTTGCTGGCCGTCCCCACCACCCGGGATCGTGGGCACCCCTCCCGGAAAAGCACCACCGTGGGCAGGGATTGGACCTCGTACCAGACACTCAGGTCGGGGTGGAGATCGGCATTCACCTTGACGACACCCACCGATCCCGCGCGTTCCGCAGCGATCCTCTCCATCACCCTCTCGAGAGACTGACAGGGTTTACTCCACGGCGCGCCGAACACCACCAGTACCGGTCGTGCCGACTGAAGCACACGGGCTTCGAAGTCCGTTGCACCGACCTCGACGAGGGGAATGCTGACGGGAGACGGGGGCGGGTTCATCTTTTCGCGCGCTCCAACATTGCACCTCGCATTGAGCAGGTGTGATGCCAATTCTTTGGAAGACGTTGTATGTCATGCAACTCAAATGACATACGTTGATCTGTGGGTTGTCTGAGTGTGGGTCGAAATATCGAACGAACGAAAAATGGTTCCTTTCGAGATGGACGCTGAAGGGCCCGTGCGGGAGACTGGCGTTGACATGGAGTCAGCAGGTGAACACCGGTTTGATCCGAACTACGCCGCCCAAGTGCTGCTGGATCTGGCGCATGAGAAATCCGTCGACAACCTCCTCGACAAGCTGGTTCGCCGGACGGCAGCGCGGCCGAACGTGGCCTGTTTCCAGGTCTGGCTGATCGATAGCGGGGATCGCTGTGCCGCCTGTTCCCACCGGCAGGAATGTCCGGACACGTCGCGCTGCCTGCATCTGGCGGCCGGCAGGGGAACGCCCAATCCCGGGTCAACGATCGACCCGCGCCACTATGACGACCGGTCGGCCCGGATGCCGCTGGGGCTTGGGTTGCTGGGGAAGGTGGCGCTGACGGGGGAGCAGGCGCAGGTGGGGGATTTGTCGGAACACGCGGAGGCGCTGGTGGGGTTCGAGTGGGCGCGGCAGGAACGGCTGCGCAGCTGCGGGATGACCCCCATCGTGTTTAAGGGTGAGGTTCTGGGGGTGATCATGGGGATGACGCGTGAGCGGTTGCCGGACGAAACGCGGCTTTGGGGCAGGATCTTCGCGGATCATGTGGGCGCAGCCATCGCCAACGCGCGGGCCTTCGAGGAAATCGAGCGGCTCAAGTCACAGCTCGAAATCCAAAACGCCTACCTGCAGGAGGAGGTCGTTGAGGCCCGGGCTTTCGGGAACCTGGTGGGGCAGAGCGCCGCGTTGCGGCAGATTGTCAGTCAGATCGATCTGGTGGCGCGGACCGAGGCATCGGTCCTGATTCTGGGGGAGACGGGGACGGGCAAGGAACTGGTGGCGCATGAGATTCATCGTCGCAGCCACCGACGGGAAGGCCCGTTTGTTAGGGTCAATTGCGCCTCGATTCCACGGGAACTTTTCGAAAGCGAGTTCTTCGGCCACGTGAAGGGCGCGTTTACCGGGGCGGTGAAGGACCGTGCGGGGCGCTTCGAGATGGCGGCCGGTGGGACGCTGTTGCTGGACGAGATCGCGGACGTGCCGCTGGAACTCCAGGCCAAGCTGCTGCGCGTGCTGCAGGAACGGCTCTACGAAAGGGTGGGAGAGGACCGCAGCCGGCCGGCGGATGCCCGGATCATCGCTGCGACCAATCGCGATCTGAAAAAGGAAGTGACGGCCCGGCGTTTTCGCGAGGATCTCTACTACCGGCTGAGCGTCTTTCCGATGCACGTGGCGCCGCTGCAGGAGCGCCGGGAGGATATCCCGCTCCTGGCAAAGCACTTTGCCGAGCTGTCCGCCCGGGAGCTGCGTTGCCCGAAACCGCGATTGACGCGCGGGGGCATTGCCCAACTCCAGACCTACGACTGGCCCGGCAACATCCGCGAACTGCGCAATGTGATCGAGCGCGCCGTCATTCTGGCCCGGGGCGGCCCGTTGTCCTTCGACCTGCCGACCATGATCTCGTCCCGTGCCCTGCCGGCATCGGCCCCGACCCCGGGCGGCAACGTTTCCCTGGGGTTCCTGACCGAGGCGGAGATGCAGCAGCGCGAACGGGCGAACCTGCAGGCGGCGCTGGAGGCGGCGGGTTGGAAGATCAAGGGCGTGGATGGTGCCGCCGAACTCATGGGCCTCAAACCCACGACCCTTGTCTCGCGCATGAAGAAGTTCGGGCTGCAGCGACCGGGCGCGTGAGATGGCGTCACGCCGGGATTGGCCGGAGGACATTGAGCATCGAGCATCTGCCGTCTACCACTTCCCACGAAGCCAGCGACGGCGTTAGTCCTGCAGCCATCGGCGGCGCTCCCTCCACCAATAGTGAGAACTGGCCACCCTCCCGGACACTCAAACGGCAGCGATCAGCAATGACAGATGCCCAATGCTCAATGCTCAATACTCAATGCCCAGCCGTGGCACCTCGACAGAACGCCGTGCCCCGTGCTGGTGCCATGACTTCCTTCTACCGGCGCTTCTCCGCCAGCACGGCTGACGCGTGTCGCGAGTAGTGTCCCTGCAATCCATTCGCGTAGGACTGCAGAATCTGTTGCCCCAGGCCTTCGTGATCGCCGCAGCGGTAGAGTGCCCGGGCGAGGACCAACTCGGTCAGTTCGTGGTTGCGCAGGCTGGTGTCGGTGCCGCTGGGGGGCGGGTCCGTCCGTCCCTGGTCGATGTGGGTGACGGCGTAACCGGTCATGCCCGGTTTGCGCAGCAACGCCGCCAGGGCCGGCGCGGCGGCGGGGTCGTCGAGCGCTTCGCAGGCTTCGGCCACCGCACGGAAATGGGAGAACTCGCTTTCCGGGGTGAGTTTGCCCGCAAACTCGAGGATCGGTTCCAGCGCCCGCGAATCGTGGGTCCGGCCGAGTGCGATGATCCGGCTGTCGAGTGGGCTGAGACTTTCGCCGAACTGGCCCATGCCGGTGAATCGCCAGCCCTTGTCCGGTTCCTTGCCGGCGACGGCTTCGACGAGCGTCTGCGTGCCGGTGGGGTCCCCCAGGGTTCCGAGAACCTGGGCGTAGGCGAGCTTCGCGTTCCACGCCTCGGCCTGCTGCCAGGCGCGTTGCAGCAACGGCAGTCCGGTGTCCAGGTGTGACAGGACCACCTCCAGTCCGTCCCAGTCGTTGATGAGGGAGTTCACCGCCCGGGCGACCTCCGCCTCGGGCAGGGGCAGGGTGTCGTGATCGGTCAGCACCGAGGGAGGGAGGTTGCCCTTCTCGACGAGGTGTTGTTGCAGGGCTTTGACGTCGATTTGGCGCGGGGTCTTTCCTTCGCGTGCCGCCATGGCACAGGCCACGCCGGCCGCATAACCCTGGTTTTGCACATCGGCCTGCATCCGGATGACCGGCACGGCATCGCGATCCGCACTGACACCCAGGCCGGTGACCAGGACGCCGTCGACGGCCTTCGGCAGCAGGCAGCGGTAGGGCACGTTCACGTAGATGTCCTCCCGGTCCGGTGGCCGGATCATGAACATCGGATGCACCGTGAATCCGTGCGTGTCGAAGTTGCTTTTCGCGATCACCACGGTGTCCGGTTGCTTGCGGCCCAGCATCATGTCCATGGGGGTCAGCGTGGTTTCGCCGATGATCTGGCGGCGCTCCCGGGTGTCGAGGAACTGGCCAAGGTCATAGGCCCCGGCGAACTTCTCCCGGGCGGTGACCAGCGCGCGCCAGACATCGAACACGTCCGTTTCATCGATGAAGGTGTAATCGGTGTTGGTGTAACCGGCACCCAGCTTCTTCGGCGGAAGCCCCGTGCCCTGCACGGCCACGTGCGACCCGTCCATGTAACGGCATTCCGCCCCCGCCGCGGCCGCGATATCCGCGTTGCCGGTGGCGTCCACGACGGTCTTCGCGAGGACCAGTTGCGGGCCGTTCGGAGTGCCGATCAACACCCCCTTCACCCGGCCGGCATCGACCACCGCCCCGACGCCCATGGCGCCGAACCAGACCTCGATGCCGGCCTTCCGCAGCGCCTGCCGGTACCACTCCATCTTCCACTCCGGAATCCAGCCGGAACCGCTGTCCCGCTTCACCGCCCCCATCCCGTCCACGCCGGCGTCCACCTCCGAGGTGAAGCCCACCCGGTTCCCGTGATAGTAGGAACTGATCAATCCCATCGTGCCGACGCCGCCCAGCCCGGTCTGAAATTCCACCACCAAGGTCTTCGCCCCCTGCCGACCGGCCCCAATTCCCGCCGGCGCCCCACCCGTGCCGCCGCCGATCACCACCACGTCGTACTCCGCCGCCACCGGCCAGTCACGCGCTTCGCATCGGACCGCGGGCAGCGACCGGAACCGCGGCAGCACCCCGGGCGCCACTTCCCACAAGTCCCCCGATTCACCGGCTTTGGCGGGATCGCCCGGCACGCGCACGCCGGCGAGTTTGCCGATGCCGCCGGCCTCCCTCGCCGCAGCTTCCCCGACCCGTTCCCCGACTGCCATGAAGGCTGCCGGTCGCAACAGGCCCGCGGCGGCTTCGCGCGACACCCCCGCACAGCCGCCCAAAACGTAAACGCGATCCACGCCGCGGGGTTGGAAGGCGCCCAGGTTGACCTTCGCCGCACCCGGCCAGGAACCCGCCTGACCGGTCCGGGCCTGCATCGCATCCGGTGGCACCTGGAACAGGGACTCGGCCCCATCGACGGCCCGGTCGGTCCACGTCAGGTCACGCGCCCGCTGCTCGGCTTCGGCAAACGAGGCGAAGCTGCCGTCGGGCATCGGCAGCGTGAGCCGGTATTCCCAGACCGGTTGTTCCACGCCTCCGGGACGGCGAATCACGCGCCGGGCATAGGGTGCCACCACGACGCCTTCGCCGGGACGGGGCCGGCCGCCGATGACGATGCGCTCGAATTCCTGCGGGCCGGCCGGGTAGTCCGTGAAGGTTGCTCCCGCCATCCGGGCGACGGCGCCGCGTGAGGTGGCGTCGATGATCACCCTTGCTTTCACCGCCTGGCGTCCGGAACGATTGGCCACCACGACGCCTGCGAGTCTTCCGTCCGCATCGCGCAAAATGCCCATGGGTTGGCAGGCGTAGAGGAACGGCACGCCGGCATCCAACAACGCGCGGTCCAGGATGCGCTTCACGTGCATTGGGCGCGGTGGCACGGGCAGGGTGTCCTCGTCATCCGGATCGGGTGGCCCCTCGACCATGACTTCGCCCAGTAGGATGCGCTCGGCCCCCTCGGCTTTGCGGATCACCAGACGGAGTTGGCGGGCAGCCTTCAGCTCCAGCGGGGCAATCAATGGCAGGGCGACGTCCTCATGTCCCGTGCCCTGGTCCGGGTTGGTGACCTGAACGGCGTCCTGCCATTCGCCGTTCGCGTCCTGGGTCTGGACGGCGAAGTCCTGCACCACGAACGCCCCGGGGCGCTGGTAAACGAGCAGCGTCACCTTTTGCACCGCAGTGGGCCGGCCGAGGTCGAGTGTGAGGGTGACGTCCCGGTCATACTGCACGCTCTGACTCGGCGCGCTCGACCATTTGCCGTCGTTGAGCAGTGAAGGCGGCGTGGTGTCGCGATGCACCGGAGCGGACGGTTGATCGGCGTCGTAGGCGAAGGCCAGTCCCTGGGCGGTGGTGAGGTTCTCGGGATCGGTGAAGACCGCGCGGGCGAGGTCGGTTTCGAGTGGTTCGCCCGGTTCCAGCCACAGCCGGTAGGTGCCGCAGATGTCCGTGCCGAGGTAATGGCGGGGCGCCGCCAGAAAGACCCTGGCCCCGGCTTTGGCCGCCGCCGCCGCGGCCGCCACGCCACCCGAAGTGCCGCCCACGACGACCACATCCACATCCGCAATGACGGGCAGTTCGCGTTCCGACTGGCGAATGCTGGCGCCATGCGAGGGGACCGCGACCGCAGCGAAGATCCCCAGCCCAAGCGCAAAGCGAAAGCGTCGTGATTTCATGGCCCGAAGTGTGGAGCCGAAGGCCGGGCCGAGGCAAGCGCCGGCGGCCTGGGGGGGGCGCAGCGGGCGATGCGGGAGGTCCGGTGGTCCATGGACAACCTGGTGTTTACGGCTGTTCCTGAACCCAGTCCGGGAGTCCTGCTGGTGATGGGGGGAGCCTTCCTCTTCGTGGGCCATCCACAGCGAGGAAGACCGGCGTGATTCCGGACTATCTTCAATGCCAGGACCGAAGCGGCGGCGTTGTCGGTCTTGGAGGACGTGACGCGTGAGTTCTAGACCGGCACCATGGTCAAGCTCGAGTTGCTCCCGAAGCCCTTGTATTTCAAACAGAAAGGAGAAGTGGAGTTCTACCGCGCTCATTGGGAGCGGGTGAAGAAGGAGGAGCCCTTGACTGCCGAACTGGCGCTTGCGGCATTCGATGTGGCCAAACGGTACGGTTTGGCGGCCGCGGACGCGATCAACGTGGCGGGGGCCATCCGCCTCGGCGTTCAGGAGTTCATTACGGCGGAACTGCCGGGGAAGCCCCTGTTCCGCGTGAAGGAAATCAAAGTGACTTCGCTCCAGACCCTTCGAGACGGGGGTGGGTCGTGATGTTCGCGAAGCCGGGGTGTTTCCAACGCGCCTGCCGGCGGTCGGGGTGCCGCACTTTGGCGGTGAGGCGCTGGTCGTTCGGACTGAGCCTGCTGGGTTTCCTTCGAGTTCGATTGCCAGGCACGGGGTGCCGCGCTTGAATCTGCGCGCCATGAGATTGTGCCTTCTAGGGATCCTGCTGACCTGCCCCATCCCCATGCTTGCGGCCGCCGATTTACATGTGTGGTCGGACAGTGCCGGGCCCGTGGCTCCGTATGTCAGCCGGGGGACGGCGGCGCGCACGTTGGAGGAGGCGGTGGCGGCGGCGCGGCCCGGCGACACGATTCTGGTGCATCCGCGGCCCGACAATCGCCCTTACGAACGGGTGGCGCTGAACCTCGACACCCCCCGCCTCACGGTGCGCGGCGTGGGGGAACCCGCGGGAAACCGGGTGCCCCTGAGCGGTCGGGGTTTTGACTACAGCGGTCGGGGTCGCACACCCCGGGCAATGGTTCAATTCAACGCGGGCGCCGACGGGTGTGTGCTGGAGGGGTTCGATCTGTCCGGAGCGCACAACGAGAGTCACAACGGCGCCGGGGTGCGCCTCAACCAAGCCAATCAGGTCACCGTGCGGGACTGCGTGATTCACCACAACGACATGGGGATCATGTCCAACGGTAACGGCACGCCGCACGCGGCGGTGGACCAGTCGATTGAACGGTGTCTGGTTCACTCGAACGGCGATCCGGCGGACCCCGGGTACAACCACAACCTCTATCTGGGCGGTACCAGCGTGACGTTGCTCGGTTGCGAGGTGCATTCGAGTCTGACCGGTCACAACGTGAAGAGTCGGGCTCACCGCACCACGGTCCTGGTCTGCTTCATCCATGACGCGGCGAACCGTGAGTTCGATCTCGTGGACGCACGCGGTGACACGGATGTCCCGCAGAGCCATGCGGTGCTGGCGGGGAACGTGATCGTGAAGGCGCCGGATTGTGCCGGGAACCGGGGGGTCATTCATTTCGGTCAGGATGGCGGGCACGGTCATGACGGGACGTTGTTCCTGGTGCACAACACGATCGTCACGCCGTTCGTCAGTCCGGTGGTGCAATTGTCTGCCGAGGGCACGCGCGCGGAGTTCTGGAACAACCTGGTCAGCGATGGTGGTGCGCGTCAGCACAATCAGCGGCTGATCAGCAGCGACGGCGTGATGGCGGCTGGGCGGATCGGTGGTTCGTGCAACCGGTTGGCTGCGGGATTCGTCGGGCCGGACTTCGCTGCCCTGGGTCTGCGGGACACGGGCTTTCTGGATGCGGGCGGGCAACTCCCGTTCGCGGACCCGGCCCACGGCGATTACCGGTTGGTGCGGAAGGTGACGGGGATCACTGAAGCGGGGTGTGTGCTGCCGGCCGGATTGCGGGAGTTGATCGGTCGGCCGTTGCCGCAGTATGGGTCGCCGCCCGGATGGCGGGAACGGTCGGATGAGGGGAAGCCGGACTTGGGGGCGTTCGATGGAGGTGCCGGGGGTGCGAGGGCACGTTGAGGGTTCCCTGGGATCGGGGATTCTGTCGTTGAGCGGTTTGCGAGGTGAATATGCCTCCGAGCCATCCTCTCTGTTTGTCTACTCGACCACTATTGGCTCAACGTTGGAGGTCAGTGTTGCGCCGCCCTCCTGATCCCGTTTCAGAACGTGGCGTTCCACTGTTACAGAATACGTTCCTTCCAGGGATAGGTCGAAACGCCGCGACAGATTTATGCGCCATTCCTCCGCCTCCCCAGGCGCCAGAGTTATCATGGTACGGTAGAGAATCTCGCCTCGAGTCCGCATTACGCGTTGCTGATACTGGAGCGCAGGCACTTCCTCTCCCGCCTCGTCCCTAACGATGAGTGTGTCGTCCGTGTCTGGTCCGCATGTCACCAGGCGCAGTTCCTGATCTGACACGTTCTTGATCCTCACCGTAGCGTGGACCGCTTGCCCTCCGGCTACTTTGTACCTACTCGCCCTGACAGACAGGCGAAAGCCCTCCTTCTCTTCACGCGATGCCAGAGTTTCGTCCTTATCCTTGGCCTGCCAGCTCGGAATGTGGGCAGGACGCTGGCATATGCTCGGCCCGTGTTGTGGTCCTTGAGCTGAGGCTCCTTGCGTTGGTTTTCCGCTGCCGCTGCAAACGTCTTGCCGTGGTCGTGGGGCTTCGGCGTAAACTCCGCCCATGAACCGCACACGAGTCACCCTGCTGGGCACCGGCTTCATCGCCGGCATTCACGTGGAGTCGTATCGCCGCTTTGTTCCCGAGGCGGAAGTCGTGGCTGTCTACACGCGTGACGCCGGCAAGGCGGAGGCTTTCGCCCGGCAACACGGTGTTCCCCGGTGGTTTGACAACCTGGAAGCGGCGATCCGGGAATCCGATTGCGACGTGGTGGATGTGGGGTTGCCGAACTTTCTCCATCACCGGGCTGTCCTGCTGGCGGCGGCCGCCGGCAAACACGTGATCATCGAGAAGCCGCTGTGCGTGACCCTGGAGGAGGCGGACGCGATGATCGCCGCGATGCGCGTGGCCGGTCGGAAGCTGATGTATGCCGAGGAGTTGTGCTTCGCGCCGAAGTACGAACGGGTGCGGGCATTGGCGGAGGCGGGTGCGTTTGGGCGGCTTTACCAGGTGAAACAGACCGAGAAACACAGCGGCCCGCACAGTGACTGGTTCTACGACGTGACCCAATCCGGCGGCGGCGTGCTGATGGACATGGGCTGTCACGGGTTGGCGTGGTGCCGCTGGATTCTGGGCGGGCGTCCCCGGGTCCTGAGTGTGAGTGCGCAGCTTCAGACCGGGTTGCTGCACGGGAATCGGACGCGCGGCGAGGAGAATTCCATCGTGACCGTCGAGTTCGAGGGCGGGGCGCTGGGCGTGGTGGAGAACAGTTGGGCGAAGCATGGCGGGATGCAGGACGCCATCGAGGTGCATGGCACGGGCGGGGTGTGTTACGCCGACTTGTTCCAGGGGAATGCCGCCCTGACCTACAGCGAACGCGGCTACGACTATGCGATGGAGAAGGCTGGCGGCACGCAGGGCTGGACGTTTACGGTTTTCGAGGAGGCCTTCAACCAGGGCTACCCACAGGAGCTGAAACACTTCATCGACTGCGTGCGAGACGACACCGAACCCCGCGTTACCGGCGAGGATGGCCGGGCCGTGCTCGAGATGATGTATGCCGCCTATGCCTCGGCGGGGTTGGGCCGGAAGGTGAGTCTGCCCTTTGCACCGAAGGTGGCCAGGCCGGTGGACCTGTGGCTGGAACCCTCGATTTGAACCCTCGCCATGAGCCTGCGCCTCGAACGTTCCGAAACGGAAACCGGCTGGGTCGCCGCGGCGGCCGCACTTTGGATCGAACGGCTCCGGGCCAACCGCCGGCTTCGCATGTGTCTGCCCGCGGGCCTGACACCGGTGCGGCTTTACGCCGCGATGATTCAGGCGGTGAAGGAGGGCAGGGTGTCGTTCGCGGAGGCAGAGGTGTTCCTGCTCGATGAGTTCGGCGGATTGGCTCCGGACGATCCCGGCCGTTGCGAGAACATGCTGCGTCGGTTCCTGCTGGATCACATCGACGTGCCGGCGGAGCGGGTTCATGTGCCGGACGTGGATGCTCCGGATGCCGCGACCACCTGCGCCGAATTCCAGCGTCGGATCGGGGACGGCCTTGATCTCGTGATCCTGGGCCTGGGCGGCAATGGCCACGTGGGAATGAACGAACCCGGCACTCCGCCCGATGCCCCGACGCATCGCGCGGCGCTCCATGCGGAAACGGTGACGGCGTCCGCCCGCTACCTGGCGCATGATCGGTTCCCGACGTGGGGAGTGACCGTGGGGTTGGGACCGCTGCTCGCCGGCCGGGAGGTCTGGTTGCTGGCCAACGGCGCGAGCAAGGCCAAGGTGGTCCGGCGAATTCGGGAGGAACCGCCGGGGGTGGAGTCGCCGGCCTCGTGGTTTTCCCGTCACCCGAACTGCCGCCTTTTCCTGGACGCCGCGGCCGCAGGGGAGGATGCCGGCTCGGTCGAGACAGCATCCAGCGGATGATGACGAGATAAGGCTCTCGCCTCCCCCATCCTGTGAATCCGGTTCATCCTGTCCACGACAAGGCGACACCCTGCCCGCTCCGGTCCCCGGACGTCGCCTGCCCTTTCCCGGCCTGCGTTTGAGGCCGGGACTTGCGGCGCTCGGCTGGGTCTCCTTCCGCAAGGCGATCGATCCTGGTTTTCCTGTCACAGCCGCCGGCTTCGGGCTACCCTCCCGCCATGACCACTTGGAATCGACGCGACTTCACGAAGGCGATGGCCCTGGCTTCCGCCGCGACCGCCACCGCTGTTTCCCAAACCCGGGTCCTGGGGGCGAACGACCGGGTGCGGCTCGGCTTCATCGGCCTTGGCAATCGCGGTGACCAGGTCCTCGATGCGTTCCTGGCGCAGCCCGACATGGAGGTGGTGGCGTTGTGCGACATCCACCAGCCCTATCTGGACTTTGCCGCGAAGAAGGTGGGCGGGTCGCCAAGACAATTCGGCGACTGGCGTCGGGTGATTGACCTGCCGGATGTGGATGCCGTGGTGATCGCGACGCCGGACCACTGGCATGCCCTCCAGATGATGGCTGCGTGCCAGGCGGGCAAGGACGTTTACGTGGAGAAGCCGCTGTCGCTGCGGGTGGCGGAGGGCCGACGGATGGTGGAGGCGGCGCGCCGAAACAATCGCGTGGTGCAGGTGGGCATTCATCGTCGGTCCTCGGAACTTTGCCGGCAGGCGGCGGAGTTGGTGCGGAGCGGGGCCTTGGGCAAGATCAGTGTGGCGCGTTGCTTCCATGTCCAGAACGAGGGCCTCGTCGGCATCGGGAATCCGGCGGACGGTGACCCGCCGTCGGCGGAATTCTGGCGTGACTGGCAGGGGCCGGCGCCCGAGAAGCCCTACAACCCGAACCGGGCGTTCTACCGGTTTCGCTGGTTCTACGATTACTCCGGGGGGCAGCTCACGAATTTCGGCACACACTACCTCGACTTCATTCACTGGGCGCTGGGCCACGACGCGCCGCTGGCCGTCACGGCGATGGGCGGGAAGTTCGCCGTGGAAGACAACCGTGAGATTCCCGATACGCTGGAGGTGCTCTGGCAGTACCCCGGGGGGACGCTGGTGACCTTCTCCCAGTACAACGCCAACGGCGCCGCCGCCGCCGGCAAGGAGTCGAACGTCGAAATCCGCGGGACGAAAGGGACGCTTTACCTCTACTACAACCGCTTCGAGGTGGTGCCCGAAAGCGCCCCCACACTGCCGTTTCCGCGGCAGAGCCCGATCGACCGGAACGTGGGCCGCGCCTACCGCGACAGCTACCGCACGCTGATGGAACCCGTCACCGTCAGTGGCAGCCAGGACACCGCCCCGCACGCGCGGAACTTCCTCGACTGCGTGAAGGACCGGCGACGATGTCATTGCGACGTGGAGACCGGTCATCGCAGCACGACAGCGACGCTTCTGGGGAACATCGCGCATCAGCGGAAGGCGTGGCTGGCGTGGGATGCCGTGCATGAGCGGTTCACCAACGATGAAGCGGCGAACCGGGACCTGGACCTGAAATACCGTGCCCCGTATGGCGACGCCGGTTGAACCGACGGCTGTCGGGGAGTTGGGCCAGGCGGTGCGTTCGCTCGGGTTGGAGCGCTATCAGCGGCACATCTTCCTGTGCGCCGAGCCGGCCGAAGCCAAGTGTTGCCGCCGGGAAGCCGGGGCGGAGTCGTGGACCTTCCTGAAACGGAGGCTGAAGGAGTTGGGATTGGTTGGCCCGGAACCCCGTGTTTTTCGCACCCGGGCCAACTGCCTGCGGGTCTGCGTGCAGGGTCCCATCGCCGTGGTTTATCCCGAAGGTGTCTGGTATCACTCCTGCACGCCGGCCGTCCTCGAGCAGATCATCCAGCGGCACCTGATTGGCGGCGAGGTCGTACCCGAATTCGCCTTTGCGCGAAACGAATTGTCCCCGTCGCCAGAACGGGGTGCGGAGGCCTGCGCAACCCGGCAGGCAGACGGTGCCGAAGGGGAGCCGTCGGCTGTCGGCGGGGCGGGCGACGGTCGTTCCGGTGACCGGGGTTGATTCCCGGGATGCGGCGCGGTCGTCCCGGGCGGACTTCCGCCCCGGTTTTCGTGCCCGCAGGGGAGCCGGTCTCGTTGCCATTTCCCCGCATCCCACCCCGGACTCGATCCTCTCCTGGAGGAGGCGTGGGACCACTTTGGGATTGCCCGGACGGCGGGGCGGACGGCAGGTTGGCGCCGCTCGCGATGGGTGGACCAACGCCCCGCGGTTGTTCCGACGGGACTCCGGTGAAGACTTTGCATGGTTATCTCCTGCGCCAGGTGCTGGCGGCGCTGTTGCTGACCGTGGCCACGGCCACGTTCGTGCTGGTGCTGGGGAACGTCCTCAAGGAGGTGCTGGAGTTGATGGTGAACCGTCAGGCCACGCTGGGGGTGGTTTTTCAGGCGCTGGTCCTGTTGGTCCCGTTCGTGGCGGTCTATGCCCTGCCGGTGGGGATGCTGACCGCCACCCTGCTGGTGTTCGGCCGGTTCAGCGCGGACCAGGAACTGACCGCCGCCCGCGCCAGCGGCGTGAGTCTGCTGTCGATGGTCAGCCCGATCCTGCTGCTATCGGTGGTGCTCTGCGGGATTTCGGCCTGGTTCAATCTGGAGATCGCCCCGCGCGGACGCATGGCTTACAAGAACCTGCTCTACCGGTTCGGCGTCGAACAACCCACCGCCCTCCTGACCCCCAACACCTTCATCCGCAGTTTCAAGGGCTTCATCATCTACGTCGGGGAGGCGGAATCGAACCGGTTGGAGAACCTGGTGATCTATCAGATGGACACCAACGTGGCCGATACAATCACCGCCCCCGACGGGAGGGGACGTTCCGCCGGAAGGCTCTTTGCCATCCACAACGCGAGGACCGCCACGGTGAAGGTGGACCCCGAACGAAGGCTGCTGACCCTCCACATGCCGGTGGTCAGGTCGTTGCTTGTCGATTCGATGAGTCCCGGCGAATACAACGACGCGGAACTTGAGTTCAGCCTGGGGGCTGGGCCGTCGTCGCACGCGACCCCCAAGATTTCCGAAATGACCGTTCGCCAACTGTTGGCGGAGTATCGCCGGAACCAGGCCGAAGGGGTGCCGGCGTACCCGGTGGTGTTCCAGTTGCACAAACAGGCGGCCTTCTCCCTTGCCTGTCTTGGGTTCACCCTGGTGGGCATTCCGTTGGGGATCCGTGCGCACCGACGCGAGACCAGCATTGGCATCCTTTTCGCGGTGATCCTGATGCTGGTGTACTACGTGTTCTACATCCTCGCCGAGGCCTGGGAGGACCTGCCGGCGCGGCAGCCGCATCTCATCGTCTGGATTCCCAACCTCCTCTTCCAGATCGTCGGCATCTGCCTGCTCTGGCGAAGCAACCGACGCGGCTGAGAGTCGTCCGATCCTGCCCGGCACCCGGCCGGGTACGGAAGACGGACACGAATTGCACGGATTTCACGGAGAGGACGGACCCTCCCCACGCGGGTGGGGAGAACCAGGACTTGGGAATGGGATCAGGGGGGCATTCGGTGGAACGGAAATGGGGTGTCGTCCGTGCCCGGCGGCCTGCAGCGGTTGGTTTGACCCTGGTTTACCAGAGGAGCGCGGGTTGGTATTTCCTGATCCACGGGTCGGGGCTGATCAGGGTGAACGCGTGGGCCTTCGCCTGGGCGATCAGCATCCGGTCAAACGGGTCCCGGTGATGCGCGGGGAGTTCCAACAGCGCGTGCAGGGATTCCAAATCCACCGGCCAGTCGGCCACTCCCCGGACGGCCAGTTGACCCGTCAACCAACGGCTTGGCGTCAGCGGCAGCTTGAGCTTGCCGGTCTGGCTCTTGAGATAGATCTCCCAGACGCTGGCGTGGCTGAGGAACAACTCGTTGGCGGGATCGTCCAGTGCGGTGGCCGCCTTCCGGCTGATCCGGTCGGGTTCGGTCGTCAGCCAGAGGAAGACGCAGGTGTCCAGCAACAGCCGCATCAAAGCCCCCAGTCCTTGAGTTCCTCGTCCGTCAGCGGCGCAAAGCAATCTTCGGTGTATTCGACCCCTCCCGAGGTGATCTCGCCGACCTTGGGTCGGGAAACCGGCTCTGCCCGCACGGGGGAGAGCCGGGCGACGGGTTGGTTGCCCCGACAGATGGTGAATTCCCGGCCCTGCTCGACCTCCGCGAGTAATCGGGACAGATGAGTCTTGGCGTTGTGAACCGTCACGTTTTGCATTGAGAAGGAACCTGGACTAAGCATGGACTAAGTCAAGTCATGCCCGAGGTCCGGCGGCAATTCCCCGCGCGAACCGGGTGCCGGGGTCACTCCTGCGGCTGTGGGGGGGCACCTTCCGTCAACGATGGGAGCCGACTCCCGAGCGGTCCCGGGGTTCAATGGCGCAGTGCGCGCACGGAACCGCTGGGGAGGTCTCGTCATGGCACCTCTGGCGTCGGCCGCGCCGGGGGATTCAACCTGGAAACCGCAGATGAACGGGGATGAACGCAGATAAGTCCCTCGACGTGAGCCCCCCACGTCCGGCGGATGTCTTCACCCATTGGGTGTGACGCGAAAATCGCGCAATTCCTTGGGTATCTGCGTCTATCTGTGTCGATCTGCGGTTCAACTGCTTTTTCTAGGTTCAACGGCGGGCGGGGTCGCGCTCGGTCCGCCATGGTTCGCCGGTTCCGCCTTTTGTGCTTGTCGCTTGGGCGAGGTCTGCTAACAAGACCGGCTCGCGTGGGCGAAAACCGCAAGATCAGACTCGGTGTGCTCGGTTCGGGCAAGGGCTCGAACTTCGGGGCGATTGCGGATGCGTGCGTCGCGGGAACGCTGTCCGCGGAGGTGGCGCTGGTGCTGGCGGACGTGCCGGATGCGGGCATTCTGCAGCGGGCGACGGAGCGGGGGATTCCGGCGCGGCACCTGGATCCGGGTCGGTATCGGACGCGGTTGGACGAGACCGCGGAGGCGGCCTGGGTGAAGGCGTTGCAGGATGCCGGGGTCGAATGGGTGGCACTTGCCGGGTTCATGCGCATCCTGAAGGGGGCGTTTCTCCGCGCGTTCCCGTTGCGGGTGGTGAACATTCACCCGTCGCTGTTGCCGTCGTTTCCCGGGTTGGAGGCGTGGCGGCAGGCGCTGGACTACGGGGTGAAGCATACAGGGGTGACGGTGCATCTGGTGGATCAGGGCGTGGATACGGGCCCGATTGTCAACCAGGCGACCGTGCCGGTGCGGGATGACGACACTCCGGCGAGCCTGCACGCGCGGATTCAGGAAGTGGAACATCGGTTGTATCCCGAAGCGCTGCAGGCGCTGGTGAGCGGGACGGTGCGGGTGGACGGCCGGCGTACGCGCCAAGCGGTGCCGGGCGCCGCGTAACCGGTCCGGGGAACGGGTGTTGATTTGATTCTCAGGCCGCCGACGGGGCTCTGTCGGCGTTGCCAGCCAGACGATGAAGAAAGCGAAAGCCAATCTGTTGCGGCTCGGGCTTCCCAAGGGAAGCCTGCAGGAAGCCACCATTGAGAAGATGGCCAAGGCCGGGTTTAACATCTCGGTCTCCAGCCGTTCGTACGTGCCCTATGTGGACGACGAGGAACTGGAGATCCGGTTTATCCGGGCTCAGGAGATCAGTCGGTACGTCGAGCACGGTTATCTGGATGCCGGCATCACCGGTTACGACTGGATCCATGAAAACGGATCGAAGGTTCACGAGGTCGGCGAGTTCATCTTCAGCAAGGTGACGAGTCGTCCGGCGCGCTGGGTGTTGGCGGTGCCGGAGGAGTCGAAGATCAAGTCCGTGAAGGGGCTGCAGGGGAAGCGGATTGCGACCGAGGTGGTGAACATCACCAAGGCCTGGCTTCGCAAGCACAAGGTCAAGGCCGAGGTCGAATTCTCCTGGGGCGCCACCGAGGTCAAGGCCCACGAGCTGGTGGATGCCATCGTGGACATCACCGAGACTGGGTCCTCCCTGCGGGCGAACAAGCTGCGGATCGTGGACACCCTGATGACATCGACCCCGCGGCTGATCGCCAACCACGATTCGTGGAAGAGCGCATGGAAGCGGGAGAAGATCGAGACCCTGGCGCTGCTGCTTCGGGGCGCGCTGGAAGCCGAGAGCAAGGTGGGGTTGAAGATGAACATTCGGGAGGCCAGCCTGGCCGCCCTGTTGAAGAAGTTGCCCGCCCTGCGCAATCCCACGATCTCCCGCCTGAGCCTGGAAGGCTGGGTGGCGGTGGAAACAGTGATTGACGAACGCGTCGTTCGCGAGATGATCCCCCAGCTCAAGGCGGCGGGCGCCGAAGGGATCATTGAGTATCCTTTGAACAAGGTCGTTTACTAGACCTACCCGACAGAGAGAATAGAACTATGGGTTCACTGAAGAAACGCCGGAAGTCGAAGATCAACAAGCACAAGCGTCGGAAGAAACTCCGCGCCAACCGGCACAAGAAGCGTACCTGGCAGAAGTAACCCTGTCCGGGTTCAGCTTCGCTCAGGCTTCAAGCGCAGTCTCCGCGATGGCGGGCTGCGCTTTTGCTGCTGTCATGAAGGCGGGACTGAAAACCATGGGTGTTCGGACGTTGGGGTTTGGGTTGTGCCTGGCGGTGGTGTGCACCACCGGTTGCTCGGGAGGCTGGCGGCGTGCCGCCGAAGCCCCGGGGGGCGCGGCCACCGGGCCCCACCTCAGCGACGCCGCCATCGCGCGGCAGGCCGAGGCTTATGCCCGGTTTGCGGCGGGGGTGGTGCATGACACCCGGGACGAGTCCGAGCTGGCCTTGGGGGAGTATCGCCGCGCGCTGGAGGCGGATCCCACGAATGAGGCGCTCGCGATTGAGCTGGCCCGTCGTTTTCTGCAGCAGCGTCAACCGGAGGAGGCCGCTGCGGCGCTGGAGGTGACGCTTGCCCGGGAGGATGCCGGCGGCCTGGTTTATGCCTGGCTGGGACTGGCCCGGGAAATGCAGCAGGATCACGAGGGAGCGGTCGGCGCATTCAAGGAAGCCGTGCGGCGTTCGCCGGGGGCGTTTCCCGGCTACCGGGGTCTGGCGCAGCTGGCCTACCAGGCGAAGGACGCGGAAGCGGCGCTCAAGGTGCTGGATCAGGCCGCACGTCAACCGGACGCGGGGGCCGCGTTCCGGGTGGATCTGGCGGAGATGCTGGCGCTGGGTTTGCGCCAGGAAGTGCTCACTGAGGATCAGGTGCGGGGGCGGATCAAGGACGCACTTGACGCCGCCGCCGCCGCCCAACCCGATTCGCCCGAGTTGTTGCGTCGCATGGCGGAACTTTACCGTGCGAGCGGTTTCGCCGAAGAGGCGGTGCGTAGCTACGAACGGGTGCTGGCGGAGGCGCCCCCCCAGAACCCCATCCTGCGGGGTCTGCTCTACGAGCAGCTCTACCATCTTTACGTCCAGACCGGGCAATCGGGAAAGGCGGGTGCGCAGCTCAAGGCACTGCTGGACCTGAATCCCACCAACCCGCGGGGCTACCTGTTGCTGGCGCAGTTCTCCATCCAACAGCGCGATTATCCCCAAGCGGCGGAGTACCTCCGGCGCATGCTCCTGTTGAACCCGGAATTCGAGCCCGCCTATTACGAGCTGGCGGGACTGGAAATCTCCGTGGGCCGCCCGGAGGATGCCCTGGCCACCCTGAGGAACGCGCGCGAGCGGTTCAAACAGAACTTCTCCCTGGAGTTCTACTCCGCGCTGGCCTGTGCCTCGGCGGAGGACTATCCGACGGCCCTCCGGCATTTCGGGTCCGCTGAGATTCTCGGGAAGGTGGATTCGCCCGAGCGCCTGGACGGGTTCTTCTATTTCCAGTACGGATCGGCCTGTGAACGGGCGGGGAACTACGAGCAGGCGGCGGCCCAGTTCCGGCAGTCGCTGGAGCTGGACCCGGAAAACCCGGTGACACTGAACTATCTGGGGTACATGTGGGCCGACCGGGGGGAGAACCTCGGGGAGGCCCTGAAGCTGATTCAGCAGGCGGTGGACAAGGAGCCGGACAACGGGGCCTACCTCGACAGCCTGGCCTGGGTGTTGTTCAAGCTGGGTCGAATGGAGGACGCGCTCCCCCACCAGCTTCGGGCTGTCGCACTCGAACCGGAGCCCGATTCGACCCTGTATGATCATCTGGGGGATATCTACGCCGCGTTGGGACGGAGCCAGGAGGCGCGGGAGGCGTATGACAAGGCGCTGGCGGTGGGTGAGGACGAGGCGATACGCCGCAAGCGCGAGGGGTTGCCGGAATGAGCCAGGAATCCGGCTTCCGCTTCACGCGGCACTACACCCGCGAGGAGGCCCGGACGCTGCTGCCCCGGATTCGCGGGTGGCTCAAGCGACTGCGCGAGCTGCAGCCGCTCCTGCGGCATCATGGCGACAACGTGGAGCGGTTGCTGAAGCACGGACGTGATGCCGGCGGGCCGGAGGTGGATCACTGGATGCGGAACCTCACCCGGGTGGCCGCGTTGGGGCGGGAATTCGAACAGCGCGAGATTCAGCTCAAGGATCTGGATCGGGGGCTCGTCGATTTCCCGGCGATCCTGGCCGGCCGGGAGGTCTTTCTCTGCTGGGAAGAAGGCGAGGAGGACATTGACTACTGGCACGAACTCGACGGCGGCTTTGCCGGGCGAAGCGCGTTCTGAGTCCCAGTCCTGCGGCAGAATGGGGTGGGGCGGACGCAGCCGGCCCTGCGGCTCCCGTGGACGGCTCGACGACCGGCCCTTCATACGGGACCTCGTCACCGGAGGGGGAGCTTCAGCACACTTCGGAGGTGGCCGGCGGGTCGCCGGCCACGGCACACGAGTCGCGCGCGCTCCCCGTTCAGACTCAATCGTAGCGGCTCTCAGTGACGTTGCAGGTCCCGGATCGGACGATAGCTGATCCGCTTGATGCCGCGTTGTTCCAGCAGGGTTCGGACGGCCGCATTGTCGGTGAACGTCTCTGCCTCGGCCCCACGCGTCCGCCAACTGCCGGTGATGGCCTGCAATTCCTCGGTCGGTTTCGCGGCGTGAATGTAGAGTTCCGTCACGCCGGGTTTCAGGTCTTCCAGGATGCGGGTCCAAAAGCCCGCCACGTCGCGTCCCATGCCACTGAGTTCCTCGTGGACGAGGTAGTCGGGGAAGAGGATGCCGGCGTCGCTGAACCGCTGGCGCAGACCCGGTTGGCCGAACTTCGCCAGGGTCTCCTGGGATGCCATCCGGACCGGCAGGTCAAACTCCTTCGCCAGGGACAGGTAGGCCTCGACGTAGCGCAGGTCGTATTGGAGCGTGCCCATGTGGGAATCGAGATGAGTGACATCGATGCCGGCAGCCAGTGCCTTGCGGACTTGGGCGCGGCCCTCTCGCAATGCCTCGTCGGGGGTGGCATGAGCGTAGACCTCCTCGATGGAATGCCAGAGCCGGCCCTCCGGATCCACCAGGCCCGGGACTTCGGCGGCCGGAAGAACGGGGGGCCAGCGGTAGAACTTCCATTCCGACGTGTGGCACAGGTGAATCCCGAAACTGCCCTGTGGGTGGGTGCTCGCATAGGCGGCGATTTCCGGGAACCACGGACACGGCACCATGATCGTGCCGGAAGAGATCAAACCCTGTTCCATGCCGGCAATCACCGCGGCGTTTGCCGCGTGACACATGCCGACATCGTCGCAGTTGATGATCACGAGGCGGTCGCTGGCCTGATGCCCCAGTCGCTCGGCCAGGGTCGGACCGGAGTCCGCTCCAATGGTCGGATGGATTGGGAGGAACGGGGACAGACTCAGAACCAGCAGCCTGGCGATGCGGAAAGTGTTGCTCATGCGGACGAGCATGCGGCTGCCGGGCCGCGGGCGCAAGCGGGCGTGGATGGGGAGGACCGGTTTTCACGGCTGAACCCGGATGCAAGGAACCGCCCGTGCGGTGCTTCCCGGGTGCCGTTGCGACTCCTGGCAGGACGTCCCGCGAAGGCGGCTCCTCCATTCGTGAGAATCCGTGAGATCCGTGTCCGGTTCCGGTCCTGTGTGGATCGCGGGTTGCCAATTCCGCGTCAAGCCATAGCTTGGGCGCATGATTTACGACGCGTCGTTGGACGAGTTGCGGCAGAAGGTTTGGGACGGCGGGCGCATCGATGCCGCCGAGGCGCGGCGTCTCTACGCCCTGCCGCTGGAGGAACTGGGGGCCCTGGCCCATCGCCGCCGGCAGCTGGCGAAGGCGGCCGCCTATGCCGGACGGGGAAACGACGTGGTGACCTACATCGTCGACCGGAACGTCAACTACACGAACATCTGCAACGTCTACTGCAAGTTCTGCGCCTTTTACCGGACGGAGAGAGACGCCGATGCCTACGTGATCTCCCACGAGGAGATGGATCGGAAGATCGAGGAGACGATTGCGCTGGGAGGGACGCAGTTGCTCCTTCAGGGCGGGCATCATCCCAAGCTGACCAAGCAGTGGTATCTCGACTTGCTGGGCCACATGAAGGCGAAGTTCCCGCAGGTGAACATTCACGGGTTCAGCCCGAGCGAGTTCGTTCATTTTCGCGAGGTTTTTGATGAGCCGTTGGAGGAGATCATGCGGGACTTCGTGGCGGCGGGGCTTGGGAGCATCCCCGGGGGTGGGGGCGAGATCCTGGTGGACCGGGTCCGGAAACGCATTTCACCGCTTAAGGCCACGAGCGACGACTGGCTGGAGGTGATGGCCACGGCGCACCGGTTGGGGCTGCGTACCAGCGCGACCATGATGTTCGGGCATGTGGAGACGGTGGAGGACCGGATTGAGCACCTGGAGCGATTGCGTCGGCAGCAGGAGGCGACCGGTGGGTTTACGGCGTTCATTTGCTGGACGTTTCAGCCCGAAAACACGCGGTTGAAGGCCGCCACCGTGGGGGCGCACGAATACCTGCGCACACAGGCATTGGCGCGACTGTACCTGGACAACTTTGAGAACGTGCAGAGTTCCTGGGTGACGCAGGGCCCGGAGATCGGGCAGGTCGCGTTGACCTATGGTGCGAACGACCTGGGGAGCATCATGATCGAGGAAAACGTGGTTTCGCAGGCGGGGGCCACGTTCCGGATGACGGTCGACGACATGCACCGGCTGATCCGGGATCTCGGCTACGAACCGCGGCAGCGGGACAATTGGTATCAACTGCTGACTCAGCCCGGCCAAGTATCGTAGGCGGCCACTACCGGTCGACTTGGCGCCCTCGCCGGCGGTGCCTCGGACAGGTCCTCAGGTGAGTCCCACCATCGAGGCCATGAGTTGCAGGGTGCCGGAGGTGGCCAGCGCCAGGCCGGTTCGAACGGCGGGAATCTGAATCAGGAGGATGACGATCAGGAAGCCGTAGCGGGCAATCGCCAGGTATTGCTCGTCGCTCATGCCGATGGCGTGCTGAAGCACGTGGGAACCGTCCAGGGGCGGGATGGGGAGGAGGTTGAAGAAGCAGAGGAACAGGCTGATGACCGCCAGCTTGATGCAGAACTCCGCCAGCGGAGCCTGGCCGGCCACGACCAACACTTTCGCGAGGATGATGGCCGCAAACGCGAGCACGACGTTCATGGCGGGTCCGGCCATCGAGATCAGGGTGTCATGCAGACGGCGCCGGGTGAGATTGAACGGATTGACGGGGACCGGTCGGCCCCACCCGATGATGAAGCCGGCCAGCCGGGAGTCCGCCGCGACAAGGAACAGCGCGAGCAGGGGCAGGGCCACCGTGCCGATCGGGTCCATGTGGACCACGGGGTTGAGCGAGACGCGCCCTTGGGATTTCGCCGTGGGATCGCCGCATTTCCATGCCACCCAGGCATGCGCGAATTCGTGGAAAGTGATGACGATCAACAGGCAGATGTAGGTCAGCAGCATGTTGATCATGGCCTGTGTATCCATGCAGGCGCGGAAGCTAGCACAGGTCCGCGCGGCGCAAAGGCAAAACGGGGGCGGTTTTTCGAATCCGGCTTGAGGGGGCGTGCGAGGTTCGCGGGATTGTCACTCGCGTCCCGGCGGGTTTGTGCCTACAATGCCGCCCATCGCCGCGGTTCGTGGGGCGGGCCCCGCGGAGGCGGCATGCGCATACTCCTACAGGCCAATGAAACGGACCATCCAACTCGCGTTTGTGACGGTATTCCTCGTCGTCGCCGTCTCCACCCAGGCTCACGGCCGGTTCCGGACCCCGGTCAACCTTCCTGACATTCCCGGGTATCTCACCTTGAAATGCGATTTCCATATTCACACCGTCTTTTCGGACGGCAAGGTCTGGCCGGACGTACGATCCGAGGAGGCCTGGCGGGAGGGTTTGGATGCGATTGCCATCACGGATCACATCGAGTACCAGCCCCACAAGGGGGATTTGCCGACGAAGCACAACCGGTCGTTTGAGATCGCCAAGCCGGCGGGGGAATCGCTGGGAGTGATCGTGGTGCACGGTTCGGAGATCACGCGGAAGATGCCGCCCGGCCACCTCAACGCGATCTTCCTGAGCGACTCGGAGACGCTTGATACGCCGGAATGGCGGGACTCCCTCAAGACTGCGCAGGAGCAGGGCGCGTTCATCTTCTGGAACCACCCCGGTTGGACGGGGCAACAGGCGGACGGCCTGGCGCGGTGGTATCCGGAACATGATGAACTGCTGGAACGGGGGGCTTTGCACGGGATCGAGGTGGTAAACTCGCGGGATTACTATCCCGAAGCGCATCGCTGGTGCCTGGAAAAGAAGCTCACCATGCTGAGCAATTCGGACATTCACGCCCCGTTGAACCTGGATTACGACGTTTCCGAGGGGGATCATCGGCCGATCACGCTGGTCTTTGCCACCGAGCGGAGCCCGGGCGCCATCAAGGAGGCCCTGTTCAACCGACGGACCGCAGTTTACTCCGCCAACCGTCTGGTTGGGGAGGAACGATTCCTGCAGCCAATCTTCGAGCGTTCGATCACGATCATCAACCCGGAGGGCGACATCCGCGGCAAGGGCCGGCGGTATGTGCAGGTGCACAATGCCAGCGATGTCTCCTTCGAACTGCGGCGGAAGGGGACCCTCGCGGAGGTGTCGTTTCCGGAACAGGTGGAACTGGCGGCCGGGCGGACGGTCCTGCTGGAAGTGAGCGGGACGGGGACGGCCGAACCCGGGGAACGGCAGTTCGCACTTCCGTACGTGGTGGAGAACCTGCTGGTGGCGCCGGAGACAGGCTTGGAGGTCTCGTTGCCAGTCCGGTTGACCTTCTCGAAGTGAGGGAGGCGGAAACCACACCTCCCCCGCATTTGCCTTTGCAACTTGGTGGGGGAGGCGGTTAGTTTCACGGCTGCACGGTGTGTCCGATGGTGTAACGGTAGCACAGAGGTCTTTGGAGCCTTTAGTTCAGGTTCGAATCCTGGTCGGACAGCCAGTTTGGATGCGTGCGGCGGCATGGCGAGTGTAGGCGAACAACTCAAGGCGGCGCGGGAAGCGCAGCGGTTGTCGGTTCACCGCGTGGCGGAGGTCACCCGGATGCGGACTGATCAGGTGCTTGCCATTGAGGCGGGTAACCACGCCGGGTTTGTTGCCCCGGTCTATCTGCGGGGATTCGTCAGGGCTTACGCCCGGTTCGTCCATCTCGATGAGGCGGAGATTCTGTCCCAGTTGGAGCGGGACGTTGGCCAGCCAGCCAGAGAGGCGGAAGTGACCGGGCGGGCAGGCGCTGAAGAGACGGGTCGCGATGGTCTGGGGAGGCACTTGAGCGGGGTCCGCTGGCAGCGGGTCGGTCCGGTCCTTGGGGGGGTGCTGGTGGCGCTGCTCGGTTTCGTCCTCCTTCGTTCATCGGGGGGGGGGAGTCGGGGTGCGGCGGGTGAGGGGACGCCTGCGCTCTATGAACCGGCCGGGCCGGACGCGGGAGAGGTATTGGCTTTGCCGGAGATTCCGGAGGCTCCCGGTCCCGGGTGAACTCCAGGACACGAAGGACACTTCAAGCTTGCCTGACGCCAGGGGATGGCTGACTGTGCGCCGTTTATGGCGGTGCGGTAGCCCTGGAAGCAAGGGTTCCCTGGATGAGTGATGGTTGCTGATTGATGTGATGCGTCAGAAGCGAACAGTCGGAAGAGTTGACACGGCCCTCCGGGCCGGGCGTTTGGGGGCGGTCCTGCGGGGCCGTTGCTGCCGCCCGGTTTCCGGGAAGTGGGGACGGTTTCTCTTGGTGTCCGGGGTTGTGGCACTTGGCGCACCAGCCCTCGCCTTCGAAGCGAGGGACATGCTCGGCTTCAAGGTGGGTGCGGTGGGCATCCGGCCAAACCTGTCGGTCGCCGAGCGGTTCAGCGACAACATCACTTACACCAGCGGGGACATTCCTTTCTATCCCAAGCAGTCGGACTTCATCACCATCATCAGCCCGGGGGTCATCGCCACGGCAGGTCACGAGGAAACCGGGAAGTTGTTCAGTGTCGGTTATCGACTCGACGCCCTGATGTATGCGGACAACGGCAAGTACAACGCGCTGGACCACAACGTGAATCTGTCCGCGACGATATCGGGCAATCGTCTAACCTCCACCACCACTGCGACCGTCGGATACGCTTCGAGCATCTACACCGGCTACGATCGGATCATCGAGGGAATCTACCTGCCGGCAGGCAACACCGACCGTTTGCCCTACAATTTCTCGACGCGGCTGGCCCTGCATGCGACGCCAAAGACCGATGCCTACTTGGGCGCGAGCTTCAACGGTCTGGTGTTCCCCAACAACACCACGCTCCTTTACCGTGATCGGAACGACTGGAGAGTCACGTTGGGGGGCGATTACGCGGTTCGTCCGAAGCTCCGGGTTCTGGCGGAGGCCTATTACGCCCAGTCCTTCTACTCTGCGCCCCCCCTGGGAGGAAGCAGTTCGGAGTGGGATCGCGTTGGGGGGAACCTGGGCTTCCGAACCGATCTGTCGGCGCGGTTGAGTGGAAGCGTACGGGTCGGCTACGAATTCTGGGAGCGCGATGCTCAACCCGGTGATACCCTGACAACGACCGCGAGCTTGGGCTATCGGTTGACGGAGCGCACCAGGTTGTCCCTCAATTTCAGCCGGGGCGCCCGTGAATCCGTCTCCACAGCCAGTGGGTCCTACATCTCTTACCAGGGTGGGCTTGGGGTTGAACATCGGCTCGGTACCAAACGGCCTGTTATTCTCGCGGCGAACGCCAAGGCCAGTCTTAACGATTACGAAAGCGGCACCGAGCACTCTTACTATACACTTGGAGTCAGCGGCGCCTATATGCTGCGGGATTGGCTCCGGCTCATGCTCGCTTATCAGTTCGAGTCGCGCGATGGCAGTGCCGGCGTCGCCCGCAACTACACCGTCAACAGCGTTACTTTGAGTGTCGCGGCCGGCTATTGAGAAAAATGAAGAGATTCTTACCAGGATTATCGATGCTGATGGTTTTGCCCCTGCTGATCACCGCGTGCGGTGGTGGCGGGGGCATACGGCCGGATGGAACCACCTCCGGCGTGCCCGTTGGGACCGAAGGGGCTGACGAAAACCCTGATCGTCCGATTGCCGGAGAGGACACCCTGACGATCAAGATTGTGGGTGAAGGGACGGATGCGACCGCCTACCCGGTTAGCCCGGCCGGTTACATCCAGTTTCCCTACCTGGATTTGGTTCGGGTCGAGGGGTTGACGCCCAGCGAAATCAAGAACTTGATTGAGAACCGGTTGATCAAGGAGGGGTACTTCGTCCAGCCCCAGTTGCTGGTGACTGCCGCCTATCAGGAGCGATACGCTCATGTCCTGGGGGCAGTCGGACGGCCCGGCTTGGTTCCGCTGCGAGGGGAAAAGAAGTTGGATATTCTGGACGTCATCAGCTACGCGGGAGGAACCACCCGCCTTGCCAGGGACAAGGTGGAGTACACCCACGACGGGGTGACCGAGTCGCTGTCCCTCGACAAACTGAAGCGTGCCGGTCCCGACTCGCGCATTTACGTGCAACCCGGGGACGTTATTGAAGTCAAAGAAACCCTTTTCTAGAACCCCATGCAGTCTTATCAGGCTTACCCTCAGACAGCGCCCTCGGACCCCGTGAGCCTGCCTTCCGGCGGTGGTGGTGGCGGCTCCTTCAGTTCCATGACCCTGCGGCACTACTGGCACGTGCTGCTGGAGCGCCGGTGGCTGGTGATTCTGGTATTGATGATGGCAATCGCTGGCAGTGTGGGTTACGTTGTCAAGGCGCCCCGCATCTTCCAGGCTGGCGCCCGTCTGCAAATTGATCCGGAGACCGAAACGCAGGTGAACCTGCGGGAGGGGTACGGTGGCATTTCGCGAATCGATCAGGACTACCTTCAGACCCAGTACAAGAACCTATTGAGCCGGTCCCTGCTGGAGCGGGTGGTCAAGGCGGAACGCTTGGATCAGGATTCGCGCTACTCCCGTGAGATGGACGTGGTTCAGGCGCTCGCGGAGGACATCACCATCGCCCCAATCCGCATGACCCGACTGGTGGAGGTGAAGGTGGATCACACCGATCCCCGGAAGGCCAAGGAGATCACGGATCGGCTTGCCAACGAGTTCATCGAGCAGAACAAGATTCGGAAGACCGGTCGGATGATGAGCACCCTTCAGGTTCTGCGCGCCCAGGCAAATCAGATGGAGCGTGATGTCACGGAACTGGAGGACGCGGTTCAGGCCTATCGCGAGCGTAACAACTTCGTCTCCCTGGACGCGAACATGAATCCCGTGGCCCAGTCCCTGAGCCAGGTTCAAATGCGTTACGCGGATGCCAAGGCCGCAGCGGAAATCGGCCAGTCCCAGATCACGGAACTCGAGGCCCACACGGCCGCCGGGAAACCCGCCGAGACCTTCCCATCCATTGCGCACGATGCCCAGGTGATCGCGATCCAGACGAAGATGAGCGATCTCCGCACGGACCTGGCGGGGTACCTGAAGCGGTACGGGGAGAATCACCCCAACATTGTGGTCGTGCGGTCGCGCCTGGCCGAGGCCCAGAAGGAACTCAACCAGAGAATCCAGGAGACGACCGATACGTTGCGCAAATCCGCGGAGTTGCAACAGGTCCAACTCGCCAACCTCAAGGAGAGCCTGGACTACTGGGAGTCCGAGTACCAGAAGTGGAACAAAGCCAAGACCCAGTACGACGTGCTGCAACGGAAGGCCGATGCCAGTCGGGCGTTGTTCAACATGGTCCTGAGCCGGCTCAATGAGGCGGAAGTCATGCAGCGCGACACCGCGCAGAACATCTACGTCGTGGACCCGGCTGCCATCCCGGTGGAGTTCGTCTGGCCCAACATCCCCCTCGTGCTCGTCGGGGGCATCCTGGCCGGCTTACTCGTTGGCGTGGGGTTGGCGCTGTTCGTGAATTACCTGGATGACTCGATCAAGAGTCAGGACGACGTGGAACTGCACCTGCAGATGCCGTTCCTGGGCTACGTGCCAAGCGTGAAGAGCGCCAAGGAGGTGGAACGTTACCTGCAGTGTCATCTGCATCCCCAGTCGAATGCCTCGGAAAGCGTTCGTTCAATCCGCGCAGCCGTGGCGTTGGGGGATCATGGCGAAAAACTCCGGGTGCTTACGGTGACCAGCACCGTCCCGTCGGAAGGGAAGTCCGTTATCGCCGCCAACCTGGCGATTGCGATGGCGCAGACCGGCTTTCGCACGCTCTTGGTGGACGCCGACATGCGCCGCCCGCGGTTGCACAAGGCGTTTCAAATGCACACCCCGGTGGGCTTGCCGACCTATCTGCATGGCAAGACGGATCAGATGGATGAGGTGGTGAGTGCCACCGAGGTGCCGAACCTCGACCTCGTTTGCAGCAACGGGGGTGCCTCCCAGTCCACGGAATTGGTGGCGTCGCGACGGATGGTTCAGTTCCTTGACGAGGCCCGGAAGCGCTATGATCGCGTCATTCTGGATACGCCTCCAGTGTCCGCGGTGAGCGATCCCCTGGTGGTTTCCTCATTGGCGGATGGTTGCGTGTTTGTCTCGAAGTTCAACAAAGTCCGCCGGGAACACGCCCGCAAGAGTCTGCAGCGCCTTCAGGATGCCGGGGTGCATATCTGCGGTGTGTTGCTGAACGACATCGATTTCGAGGGTCGCGATTCCTACTACTACTCGTACTACTTCTACCAGAATCGCTACTACTCAAGCTATCGGGCCCGGCCTGACCAGATCGGGGCCGTGAAAAGCGCGTAGCGGACCGTTCCATTGGCCGAGTTCATTCTCCCCACCGGGTTCCCGTGAAATGACACGGGGAGGGGACTCGGCCGGCGGTGATGCCGTTCCGAAGCAAACTCCGGCCGGGGGGGACTTGGGGACTGGTGTGGCCGGCGACAGGTGATCTATCCCAGGCGCAACGCGAGTGGATTCCGGCCTGGTCGATAGCCTTTGTCCTCCGGCGATCGGAGCACAAGCCCCGTCCCGCCCTCTGCTCTCACCAACCGGGCCAACTCCACGGCCTCGTCCGTGGATCCGATCCGTGACACCGTGGTCACGAACGCGTTTGGACACTCCATCAACGCCTGGCGGGCCTGCTCGATCCGGTGCAAATAGGGGCCCGGCAGGACCGCGTCGAACACCACCAGCTTCATCTCGGGCGTGAAGGCGTCCCGGCCGCGCCGGGCGAACCGACGCACGCTGGCAGTGCCTCCCGGGCCGCCCCAAAGCACCCCATCCAAGGCGATGTCGCAGGGGAGTCCCTTGAGGAAGGCGGGGGGTGCATCGAGTTGCTCGCCGGTGCGGTGCCAAAGAGTGAAGCCATCCCAGATGACCCGAAGCCCTTCATACCGTTCCGTTGCGAGCCAACCGCTCACGTCCATGCCATGGTGCCAGTCGCAGAGTGTGGTCATGTCGGCTTCAGTGATCATCTGGGATGTATCCTAGCGGAGCAAGGTAAGCACGCGCAATAAGAATTGCTTGGACGTATTAATGCATCTTAAACATTCGTTGCACATACAGCCTGCTTGCCTCCCTCAGATCATACATCTGATCGAGGTTCCGGACGATCTGCCAGGACTGCGGCGGGACCGGTCGCAATCCCCGGTCTAGACCTCCTCCCACTGCCCCGGAATCGGTGCGGGATAGCGGCCCTCCGCGTCTGCCTGAACCGGGGCGGGGCTGGATTCGATCAGCGCCCCGGTATCCGGACAGAAGCGGAACTCGGACGCCAGCATCTGGTCCCAGTTGAGGACCTGCCCCGTGTGGACCGCCGCCCGGCCCATGATGGCGCCGAGGTTTGACAACGCCGCCCGGCGCACCTCGTTGTGGGGTTGGTCCTCGCGGATCGCGCGGAGCAGAGCGTCCCATTCGGATTGCCAGGGATTGACGGTTTCGCGGGGCGGACGCCAGGCGACGTTTCCGCGGTCGATGCGTTGATCCTTGTAGATCCAGCAATCCGGGGCGTGGATGTCGCCCGAGAACTTCGCGGCACAGTTCGCGCCGTGGACGAACGTGGAAAAGTCCGTGTGGCACTTCGGAATGTAGCGTCCGGTCACGTGAGCCTTGCTCCCATCGGGAAAGGTGTATTCGATCGCGTAGCTGTCGAGGTTCTGGCTGGCGTCCCGACTGCCGGCGAAACGGCCGCCGACACCGTGGGCCGCTACGGGCCAGGAGTCCTTGATCCAGAAGCACTCGTCGATCTGGTGGATCATCAACTCCAGGAAGACGCCGCCTGAAGCCCACAGAAACTGGTAGGGATGCCCGGGGCTGAGCTGCCAGAGCAACTCGTTCTGACCTCCGGAAAACGGCCCCATGAAGTAGCCGGGATCCATGCGATAGGCCCGAACCATCAACACGTCCCCCAGCGCGCCGTCGCGAATGCGGTCGATCATCGCCTGTCGTGCCGACGAATGCCGGCACATCAGGCCGCAACCAATCTTGAGGTTCTTCCGTTCCGCGGCCTCACCGGCGCGGAGCAGTCGCTGCACGCCTCCGGGGTCGCAGGCGAACTGCTTCTCCATGAAGACATTCACGCCCTTCTCCACGGCATACTCCAGATGCGGCGCGCGGAAGGCGGCATGGGTGGTCAACATCGCCACATCGCCGGGCTTCAGGCAGTCGATCGCCTTGCGGTAGGCGTCAAATCCCAGGAATCGTCTTTCCGCCGGCACGTCCACCCGCTCCCCCAGCGTTTCACGGAGATTCCGATGCGCGCCGTCCAGCCGGTCCTGGCGGATGTCCGCCATCGCTACGAGCTTCACTGGTCCCCCCGCTTCCCGACCGGCCTCCCGCTGGCGTCCCGACTGATCCCCGAGCACCAGTCCCCCGGCGGACATGGCATTCGCTACGGCGCCGCTGCCGCGGCCCCCGCATCCGATGAGCGCGAGCCGGATGGTGTTGTCCTCGGCGGCGTGGACATGCGGCAGGGTGAATCCGGCGAGGGCCGATGCGCCGGCGATGCGGCTGCCGGTCTTGATGAAATCCCGACGGGACGAAAAGGGAGCTTGCGGAGTGTTCATGGGCCAACGTTGCACGGGAGGGTGACCCACTGTCAAAGTCCTTTGCGGACCGATGCCGGCGCGGCTCATCTGGTTTCAATCGTTGCGGCATCCTCAGTCCGGCTGAACCGGGGGATTGACCCCGCGAACGGCGGAGGGTTTCATCCGCTCCATCATGCGTTGTAACCTGATCCTTCGTCGCACATCGGGAGCGCTGCTGTCGTTGATTGTCGCGCTCGCCCTTGGCGGTTGCGCCACGCAGTCCCCCGGCCACAACCGAAGCTTGAAGACTCCCTTGGACCGCTACGTTGCCCAACCCGATCCCCACTATGCCTGGCGGCTTGTGGAACAGCAGGTCGCCGACGGTGTCCGTGTCAGCTTCATCAACCTGACTTCCCAGGCCTGGCTCACTGAAGCGGAGGTGGACCGGCCGGTGTGGTGGCATTGGCTGGTGGTCTACACGCCGGACACCGTGGCGCATGACACGGCGCTGCTCATGATCACGGGCGGCAGCAACAAGAGCGATGACCTGCCCAAGCCGAGTGGCCAGCTCGCCCAGATTGCCCAGGCCAACCAGGCGGTCGTGGGCGAGTTGCGCATGGTGCCCAACCAGCCGCTGGTCTTTGGCAACGACGGTGAGGAACGCTACGAAGACAATCTCATCGCCTATACCTGGGACAAGTTCCTCCGCACCGGCGATGCCAGGTGGCCGGCCCGTCTCCCCATGACCAAGGCGGCGGTTCGCGCGATGGACACCCTGACGGATTTTTGCCTCTCCGAACCGGGCGGGGGTCACGACGTCGGGACCTTCATCGTGGCGGGCGGTTCAAAACGCGGCTGGACCACGTGGACCACGGCCGCGGTGGACGAACGCGTCGTGGGCATCTGCCCCATCGTGATCGACATGCTCAACCTCGTGCCCTCGTTCAAGCACCACTGGCAGACTTACGGCTTCTACGCCCCGGCGGTGGACGACTATGTGAACCAGGGCATCATGGAGTGGATGGACACCCCGGAGTTCAAGGCGCTGATGCGGATCGTGGAGCCCTTCGAGTATCGCGACCGCTTGACCATGCCCAAGCTCATGCTCAATGCCTGCGGCGACCAGTTCTTCCTGCCGGACTCGGCGCAGTTCTACTTCGATGCCCTCCGCGGACCCAAATACCTTCGCTACGTGCCGAACACCGATCACGGCATGAAGGACAGCGATGCCGTGGAGACGCTCGCTGCCTGGGAGCACGCCCTCCTCAATCACACGCCGCTGCCGCAACTTGCCTGGAGTCGTTCCGCGGACGGGGTCATTCACGTGCAGTCCGGCATCCAGCCGAAGGAAGTCCGATTCTGGCAGGCCACGAACCCCGACGCCCGCGATTTCCGGCTCGAGACCCTCGGCCCGAAGTGGACCAGCGAGGTGCTCTCGCCGGAAGCGGAGGGTTCCTATGTCGCCGCGCTCGCCGCGCCGCCGAAGGGGTGGACGGCCGGCATGGTGGAGTTGACCTACGATCTGGGCGGGCCGAAACCGCTCAAGCTCACGACGCAGGTCTGGGTTGCGCCCGACACGCTGCCGTTCGACGCGCCGATTGGAAAGACCTCCGCCGAACTGCGGGCAATGGAGAAGTAAGCTTCAACGGCGGCATCTCGCACCGCCGCTTGACATGACCGCCTCCGTCCCATCCAAGCGTCGCCGCTGGTTGCGGATCGGGTTGCTGCTGCTGGGGGTTCTGCTTCTTCTGAGCAGCCTCATCATGACGGTGGGCTGGTTCTGGTGGATGAAACCGTTTCGGAATCTCGGCGACCCCGAGTGGCTGGAACGGCATACCGCCCTTGCCCAATGGGAGGAGACTCAGACACGGATCCGGCGTCTCAGGCACTTTCTTCACGACGACGGTTGGTTGATCGGCCAGTTCGGTGACCGTTCCTGGGTTGAACGGATCATCGGGAGAATTGCGAAGGGCGAGGACGTGTCCGGTTGTGCCAACGGGCACGTCGATGTTGGACTCCGGCTGCTGGCCAACCAATCGCCCGGCGAGGAGGCCACCGATTGGCTGCAGTGGTGGCAAGCCAACAAGGACAAGTCACAGGAGGAGTGGATGCGCGATGGTTTCGCCGAGATGGGAATCCACCTGGGGGATCAACTCGACGTTACCGTGACCCAATCGCTGCTGTTGGTCATGGGAAACACGAACCTCAGCCTGCCGGAAGGTCTGACCTACGCACGGCGGTTCAATGCCTTTCGCTGGCTGCGAGACCATGACTTCGATCCGACCGAGCTTCGGTGGGCCGACTTCGCGGAGGACGATCGCGACACAGCCTGGCTCGGCCTTTGTCGTTACTCACTGTGGTTGATGGCGAATCCTCCGCCCCTGTATGAAGGCATGTACTATCCCTTTCTAGCCAGCCCCAGACTGGCTCGGAAGGTCAACATCGCCATGACTGCCACGGCCCTGCTGGGCTTGGGCTGCCTCTTCTGGGGGCGGCGGCTGAGTCACAAGCAATGACCGGTTCTCGATCTCCCGTGGCGAGTCTCCGTTTTCACCTCGCCTTCTGCAGGCAGGAGCCTCCGCCTACACGTAGGTCTCGCCAGGGTACCCCTCATGCGGGCTGTCGGGATAGACCGCACCCGGACAACCGCCCATGGCCACCGCGTCCTCCTCGCGCTTGAAGACGCTGCCGGCGTTGAGCGCACGTTCCCTGAGCGTCTCGACGTCGGCTGCGGAGATCGGTTGGAACGTCTTTGCCCCGGCCACGGTCTTCTCAAAGAGATCCAGCCAGGAGGAGCAAATACCTGATACCACTCCTCGCTGCGAGAGGGAGAAGTGGAGGGAGCGGTTCAGGTCGCCTTGTTCCTCTTCGCAGCGGTACCACCACTTGCGCGTTTGCTCGACGCCCTGCGGCCAGGTGCCGCGGGAGATGGCCTTGATCGCCACCACCGCTGCGCCCTTCTCCTGCGCCAGTTCCAGCACCTCGCGCCCGAAGCCGATGGTGAACAGCTCCACGTAGTTGATCGGGAACATCACCGTGTCGAACGGGAACTTCTGGAGCGCCAACAGGGCCGCCTTGGTGGTGTGGGCGGAGAACCCGATGAAGCGGATTTTCCCTTCCTCCTTCGCCTTGAGGATTGTCTCCATTGCCCCGTCCGGCCCGAGCGCCTGCTCGACCTCGTTGGGGAACCGCAGGTGATGCAACTGGTAGAGGTCAAACCGGTCGGTGCCGTGGCGCTTGAGCGATCGCTCCAGTTCCTGGCGGCAACCTTTCGCATCCCGCATTTTGGTTTTGCAGGCCAGAAAGAGCTTGTCGCGATTGACCCCCTTCAACGCGATGCCCATGCGTTCCTCGCACGTGCCATTGCCGTAGGCCGGGGCGTTGTCGATGTAGTTCACGCCCGCTTCCACCGCCTTGATGATGGCCGCGTTCCCCTCCTCCTGCGGGTATTGGTTCAAGGCGAGCCCGGGAAAGGCGGTGATGGACACCTTCTCGCCGGTGCGCCCCAGCACGCGCAGCGGCATGCCGTTGAGGTTGCCGGCCAGGGGCACGGTTGATTCGCGGGCCCAAGCGCTGGTGATGCCCAGTGCGTATCCACCGGCGGCGCCGCCGACCACTTTGAGAAATGAACGTCGTTTCATGCGGGTTAATGTCTTGTTGACGTGGTGGGCAGAGTAATCAAAGCGCCCCCTTCGAGCAAGCAGTGCCGTCACCGAAACCGTGCCCCGTAGCGGCGAGGGTGGATTCGGAACCGGGCCCTTTTCCCTCACTCCGGGCGAACTAATTGAATCCAATCGAAGAAGCCCACTCGTTCCAGATCCTCGCGCAAGGTTTTCGCTTGGGCCGGGTCGAGGGCACGTAGGGGCAGTCGTACGGGGCCGCACTCCACTCCCACCATGCCCATCACCGCTTTGGCGGCGGCCATGTAGCCGTAACGCGCGATGGTTTGGACCAAGCGCACCGATCTTTCCTGTTCCGCCCGGGCGGTCTCCAGGTCGCCTCCGGCGAAGGCCTGCATGAGCCGGTGGTAGATCGGCGCCGCAAAGTTGTAGGTGCTGCCGACGGCGCCTCTCGCCCCCAGCGCGAGGCCGGCGAGCAGGGCTTCATCCGTGCCGTGCAGGATGTTGAACCTGCCTCCCGCGTGGCGCAGGCAGCGCTGGAACCGGGCCATGTCGGGATTCGTGTACTTGATGCCGGCAAGCGTGGGAATGCGTTCCGCCGCCTGCGCCAGGAAGTCGTCCGCCGGCAGGGTCACTCCGGTCCAGGTGGGGATGTCGTAGTAGTAGAATGGCGTGGACGGTGCCGCGGCGGCAATAGCGGCGCAACAATCCACGAGGTCCGGTACGGTGGCGGGTCGAAAGTAGCTGGGGGCGAGTGCCCCAATGGCATCCGCTCCGGCGGATTCCGCTGCCGCGGCCAGGGTTCTCGCGTCTTCGAGGCAGTTGTGGCCGACATGCACGATGAGCTTCATCGTCGTGCCCTGGAGCACGGCCTTCCAGCGGCGGGCGAGGTTCATCCGCTCGTCCACCGTCAGCAAATGGCCCTCGCCGGTGGTTCCGGCAACGAACACCCCGGTGATGCCGTTGCAAAGCAGATGGGCGGCGAGCGGTTCCACGGCATCGAGGTTCAGCGAACCCTCCGCCTTCAGCGGGGTGTGAGGTGCGGCGATCAGGCCGGTGAGGGGGGCGCGGACTTTCATTGGTACAATGGGTCTTGTGGAGATCTCCCCTTCGCAAATGCGCATGCAATGGGGCTATGAACCCTCCTCGGAGGGACGAGTTCCACGAGTCCCTGGAATCAAGTCAGGGCCTCGTGGAACTCGGCCCTCCGTTGGCGGTTGACGGTTCATGGAATGCGAATTGAGGAGTGCAGGGTCAGTCCGTCGAGATTCCGTTGCCGGCCGGGCAAGGCCAGGCTGAACAGCCATCCTCCTGCGACTCCGGTGATCAGTCCAATGGGGGCGTAGGCGTAGACGTTCAAGGGATGGAGAAAGCGCACGGCGAACACGACCGCGGCGCTCAGCAGGGCACCCAGCAGCGCACCCCGCCCATTGGCCCGGCGGCAGAAGATGCCCAGCAGGAACAAGCCGGAGAGGGTGCCTCCCAGCAGACCAATCAACGCGAGGAAGGTGGAGTAGACGGAACGGAGATCGAGCAGCGCGATGGTCATGGCGACGGCCGTGCCCGTCAGACCGACGATCAGGGTCACCCAGCGGGCGACGCGCAGGCACGCGCGGTCGTCCAAGCCCGGTCGGAGGTGCCGATGGAAGTCCGTGACCCAGGCGGTGGCGATGGAGTTGAGACTGCTGGACAGGGTGGACTGCGAAGCGGCGAACAAGCCGGCGACCACCAATCCCGCCAGGCCGACGGGCAGTTGCGACACGATGAAGAACGGGAAGATGGCGTCGTTCTGCAGGTTGGAATCGAGTTGGGCCGGATGTTGCCGGTAGAAGACAAACAGCGCCGTGCCGAGCGCGAAGAACACGGCCTGTGCCGGCACCGAGATGAGGGCGTTGAGCCAGATGCCACGTGCGGCGGTGCGTTCGTCGCGGGTGGTGAGATAGCGTTGAACGACGTCCTGACTGGCGGTGTAGGGGAACAGATTGTGGAACAGGCTGCCCAGCACGATCACCCAGCCCGAAGCCACCGTGAGGTCCCAGTTCCAGTTCACGCCGGCGAAGAACTTGCCGTGCTGGGATGCCGACTGCCAGGCGCCGGTCAGGCCGCCGTCCACGTGCAGGAGGATATAGACCAGGCTGAACAGGGCGCCGCCCAGGAGGATGAAGGTCTGGGCCACGTCGGTCCAGATGACCGCCTCGATGCCACCGAGTACGGTATAGACCAGACACAGCCCGCCAAGGATGAGGATCGACGTGTGGATGTTGAAATCGCTCACCGTGGCGAGGGCCAGGGCCGGGAGGTAGAGCACAATCGCGATACGCCCGCATTGGAAGATCATGAACAACAGACTGCCCAGCATCCGGGTGGCCCGGTTGAATCGCAGTTCGAGGTACTCGTAGGCGGTGGTTACGTTCAGGCGCCGGTAGAACGGCAGAAACACGAACACCACCAGCGGCGTGGTCAGGATGTAGGAGTTGGCCAGAAAGAGGTTCCAGCCGCCGGCGTAGGCAACGGCCGGGATGGCCATGAAGGTGATGGAACTGAGCATCGTCGCAAAGATGCTCAGCCCAGCGGCCCACCACGGAATCCGCCCGCCGCCCCGGAAGAAGTCGTCGGTGCTGCGGTTGCGCCGCGCACAGGCCGCCCCGATGCCCACCATCCCCAGCAGGTAGAGGATCACGACGGTGTGGTTGACCGCCCCGAATGCCGCCCGGCCCGATCCCGGAACCAGTTTGCGGCATTCCGGGGAGCGAACCCCCGGGCGCACCTCTCCGCTCGGAATGATGAACGCGCCGTTCCAATCCACGACGGTCGTGGTCACCGGGGCAGCGGGCAGGGGGTCGGCCTCGCTCCAGGTATCCGTGATGAGGTGGTAGGCCAGGATCTGCTTCGAAAAGCCGGGGTGATTGGACAGGGGTTCAAAGCCCACCTTCGAGCCGTCATCGCCCCCGAGCATCCAGAAGGCGGACTGCCCCACCGCCGGAGCCGGTGAGGGGGTCCCGGCAAGGGGATGGGGCAGGTCGGCCACGCGTTCCCAGCCCTTGCCCACCCGATGACGGTAGCCATCGCGCAAGTACTCGCGCACGGGGGTGCCCTCCGTTCCCGCGCTCAAGGCCACCCCGCCCACGAGGAAGAACGCCCCGTCCTGCACCGCTGCGGTGGCCAGCATCCTGCCCGGTCCCGGCCAGGGTTCCAGCTCCTGCCAGCCTGTTTCCGGCGCCGAGAGGTCGAGGGACCAGAAGTTCTGCAACGCCCGGGTGGACTGCGGTTGGGCGATTCCCCCGGCGACATAGACCACCGGCCCAATCCGGGCGCCGCAGGCGTTGGCCAGGGGATGGGGCAGCGGGGGCAGGGATTCCGTCTTCAGCCGGTCGCCTTCCCAGTGCAAATGGAACACCTCGGCGTGATGCTCGGTGGCGTCGCTCCCTCCGACGCAAAGGACCCCGTCGTCGACGGTGAGGCAAACTCCGTAAGCCAGCGGGCGGGGGAGGGTGCCGGCGGTTTGCCAGGCGCCGTCGGCAGCGGGCAGGACATACACGGTGTCGTGCCAGACCTTGCGGCCGCCATCCCACGGCGGGCCGTCGGGGAAATTCGCACCGCCTCCGACGAGCAAGGCCCCGTGGCTTACCCCGGCGAAGGGCCCGGCCACGCCAAGAGGATCCGGCAGCGGTGGCAGGGAGGTCCATTCCGCGGAATCCGCTGCCACCTCGCCCGCGACCAGCAACAGCCCGGCCGTCAGGGCAGCTGCGAACGACCACGGCTGTTGCGTCGAACCCGGTGCGGTTCGTGGCAATGGCTGCTTGGGGGCTCGACTGTGCGGGCTCGCGGCGATGCGCGAAATCAGAACGGCCTCTTCCCGTTGTGTCAATGCCCTGAATTCTGGATTCCCGCCCAGCGTGGCACGGATTGTGCTCATGGTTTGCCTCACTCAGCCAAACAACTTGATGCCATGAAGCGCCTGGTCTTTCGGTGGTATTGCCTGCCGGTGATGGCGGGAGTCGTCCTGCTGGCCCGTGCGGTGGGGGGTGTTTTCGAGTGGGGAACGGTCAACTTCAACAACCGGGTGCCGCTTGCCGGGGTGGATGCGCCCGTGTACGGGACCGATGGCGTGACCCGGCTTGAGGGGGCCGGTTATCGGGCCCAGCTCTGGGCCGGGCTGAGTTCTGCGGAACTCGAACCGGTGGGGGTGCCGGTCGAGTTCCGGACCGGCCTGGCGGCGGGGTATTTCGCCGAACCCGGAGGCACTCTGGTGATTCCGCAGGTTCCGGCCGGCAGTGTCGCATTCCTTCAGGTGCGCGCCTGGGACACCGCGTATGGTGGAAGCTACGAGGTGGTCCTGGCGTCGGGCGGACCCACGGGAGCTTCACCGGTCTTCAGTGTTCGAACGGGGGGCGACGGAAGCCCTCCCACGGTCCCGGCCGATCTGGTTGGGTTGCAGAGTTTCTCGCTCGAGGTGCGGACGAACGTGCCACCGGTGTTTGTCCGGCAACCGGAGGGGGAGGTGGCCTACGTTGGCCAGCCGGTCCTGTTGAGGGTCGAGGTGGCTCCAACCAACGCCGAGCTGCAATGGCTGAAGGACGGTCTGGAACTGCCGGGCGCGACCGGTCCACGTTTGGAATTTGGTGCGATCCTGCCGGTGGATGCCGGGAGCTATCAGGTCCGGGTGAGCAACGAGTTCGGCAGCCGGCTGAGCGATCCGGCTCTGATCTCCGTTCGCAGCGCTCCCGCCGGTGCCTCGCTGCGTTTCTCGAATCGGCTGCCGGCGGAGGACCTTGATGCGCCCGTGCTCCATGCCGACGGACAAACGCGTGTCAGCGGTCCGGAATCGGTGGCCCAATTGTGGGTTGGCCGGAGTGCCGACGCGTTGGAACCGGCGATGGCCGCGGTGCCCTTGGCGAGCGGGGTGTTGGCAGGGTACTTCGAGAGCGGCGAACCGATTGCAGTGACGCTGCCGGGCGTGACCCCGGGGCAGCCGGTTCTCGCGCAGGTCAGGGTCTGGGGCCAACCTTTCGATGATTTCGAAACCGCGCGGGCGAACGGTGGCTGGGTGGGTTTTTCCACGGTGATCGAAGTGATTACCGGCGGTGCGCCGGACCATCCTGCTCCCGCCTCCTTGACCGGGCTCACGCCGATTGTGGTGGGGCGGATCCCCGTGATTACCGAATCGCCTGAAGCCGGCATTTTCCCTGTCGGCTTCGCGGCCCGGGTCGAGGTGGTGGTGGAGAGCAGCGAGCCGGTGGCCTACGAGTGGCTGAAGGACGGGGAGGTCATTCCAGCAGCCGGGGCGGCGGCACTGACGTGGGACCCGCTGCTCTGGGAGGATGCCGGCACCTACCAGGTGCGGGTGAGCAACCGGGTGGGGGTGGTCACGAGTCCGCCGTTTGAACTGACGGTATTCGAGTTGGTGTCCGGCGGCACGATACTGTTTGAAACGAGATACTCCCCGTTCGGCGTGGATGTGCCCGTATTCCTCGAAGATGGCGTGACCCTGGCAAGCGGTCCGGGCTTTCTGGCTCAACTGTACGGCGGGGCTACGGAGGCGGCCCTCGCGGCTTTGGGAGCACCTGTGACGCTTCTTTCCGGCACGCGGGCGGGATACGTTTCCGGTGGGGTTCGCTTCCTGGAGGATGTGCCGCCGCGCGGGACGGCGGCGGTTCAGATGAGGGTGTGGGAGACGATGTATGCCTCCTTCGAGGAAGCCAAGGCCTGGGGAGGCCGCATCGGCATGTCCGCCATCCTTGAAGTCCAGGCGGGGGGCTGGGGGGATCCGCCAGCGGTCCTGGCGGGAATGCCGGGCTTCATGATCCACCCATCCGGTCCCGTCATCATCGAGCAGCCGTATGAGACCTGGATTGGAGTTGGGGAGCCGGTGGGGTTCCGCTGCGGCGTCGAGTTGACGCCGGATGTGCAGTTGCAGTGGCAATTCCAGCCGGCAGGCGGTGGGGACTGGCAGGACGTGCCGGGTGCCACCGCGGCCACCCTGCAGTGGCCGTCCTCCACGCTGGAACAGAACGAGACGCTCTACCGGTTGATCGCCACCGATCAGTGGGGTTCCACGGTGAGCGACGCGGTGGCCTTGAACGTCGTTCCGCTAATGGCCATGGGGGATCAGGAAGGCGTCTTCGTCCTGCGGTTGCTGGCCGGAGCGGGAACGGAAGTGTCCATCGAGTTTTCGTCCGATCTGGAGGACTGGGTTTCCATCGCCCGGACGGAAGCCACCGGTACCGCCCTGGAGTTTCAGGAGAACCCGGAGACCCGGGTGGCATTCCGTCGACGGTTCTATCGGGCGCGGAGTGTGGGGACCGGTGAAGTGGCCAGCGAGAACATTGCCGGGTTCATTCGGTTGGTGCTTCCGCCGGACTTGAACCTGATCACGGTGCCCCTGTTGCCGGCGGATCCACGGGTTCCAGCCGTGTTCGCCGGTGTCCCGGAAGGCACGGTCCTTTATGAATACGATCCTGAGGCCGGCTATTCCATCAACTCGAGGGAGTTCGACGAGTGGTTTGACCCCGGGCAACGGGTTGAGCCGGGACGGGGCTATTACCTCCTGACCCCGACTGGTTTCGCCCCGGACCTGACGCTGGCGGGTGACCTGCCCCGGGGCGACCTGAGTCGCACCCTCCCGGCGGGCTGGTCGATCCAGGGTTTGCCCCTGCCGTTCGAAGGTGTCGTGGACGAGGATTTCTTCCTGCCACTGGACCCGCTGGACATGGTGGCGTTCTGGCGGCCGGCGACGTGGAGCCTGAATGTCTTCGTCAACTGGGGCATTGGCTGGGAAGGAAATCCTCCCACCGCGCATTTGGGTGAGGGATTCTGGGTGTATCGAAGCTCCCCAGCCGAATGGCACTTGCGTTACGACGACCCGCCCTGAGGTTCGCGACCGGTGGAGTGGCTACGGCGTCTCGACTCTGACCCGGAAGAACAGCGGGCCGGCGGTCTGTGGCAGGAGCCATTCGAGTTCCCGGACTTCTTCAGCCAGGATCGGGTCCGCGGCGTCCTGCCAGTTCGTGAGGGTGGTGGAGAATTCCAGTGTATGCAGCTTCCCCGCTTCGGCGGTGGTGGTGAATCGCCACTGGTTGTCCTCGGTTACCGCAACTTGGACCGGGGCGGCGGTCACGGGGCCGACGACCTTGAAGCCCGGCAAATCGGCGTTGGTGTAGAGCTCGTTGATCGGTCGCCAATTCGGGCCCAGGAACGTCAAGGGGATCACGACATCGTCGCCCCGCGCTCCATGGCGGAAGGAGCCGAGACCGACGGGATTCCGGCCATCGAAAGTGTCGGTGGGAGAAGCCACTGCTGTCCAGGTGCCGTTCTCGATGAGAAACAAGGTCTTCCCCGCGGCCAGGGAGGCCGTCACCCAGATGCGCCCATCGCGTACCTGTCCGACGGCGAAGCCGTCCAACGTCACCCCGGGCCGGCCCGGGATTTCCTGGCCGGCCTTGAACAGCACCTCCGTGGTGTCGCCATCCGACGCCAGAAAAACGCGGTCCGGCCAGATCGGGTACTTCTCGATGCTCTCCGTGGCCAGGAAGACGCGGCCTTGGTCGACGAAGGTCCCCTGGGTAGTTGCGAAACCCCGCATGGTGCCGGCCGAGCCGGGCAAGGGATCGCCGTGACCGATGATTCGCTTGCGGGTACCATCAGCTCGTCGCAGCCACACCACCAGATTCTCGTCCTGGTGGCCCGTCACGAACGCAATCGATTCGCCGTCAAAGTCCAGGTGCACATTCAGATCGGGAACGGTGTTCTCGTCCATGAGCAGTTCATCCGGTTGGCCGGCCACGTGTCGCATGACGCGGTGGCCTGCCGCGGTGCCGTAGGTGCTGTAGACCAGCACCCCGTCCACGTACTGGCCGAGCGCCTGGTAGGGGGTCGGGTCCGTGACCGCCGTCAGGCCATTTCCGCCATAGACCTGGCAGGGGTAGATGTTGTTGATGGCGCCCGGGCAGAACAACAGTTCCCCCTCGCTCTTGAAACCCAGGAAGAGCCAGTTCAACACGCTGTCAAAGCCCTGGTCCCGGGTGGCGACCAGCCGGGCACCCGAATTGTCAATGAGGTAGAAACCCGGGGGCTCGAAGGCGCTTTCAATGAAGACGCCCGCCGGGGAAAGATACGCTTCCGTTGCGGTCACCCCACGGTCGACTCCTGTTGGCACGTTGCCATCCGTCCAGATTCGCCGGAACTCACGGCCACCAAACGAGGGATTTGCAGCGAGGGCCTCCACCAGCAGCAATCCCCCCGCGATGGCCCTCAGCGATCGCGCGGCCCGGTTGCCGCGCGGAAACAGTTTCCTTCGCCCCGCCCGGTCGCCGGCCGGGGTTGTCTCGCATGTAGCACTCTTTTGTTCGGAATTAGTAGCCCTGCACATGGGGGGCGGAGAGTGCGAACCCCTCCCCGATGGGGCAAGGAGAAAATGCCGTGGATTCTCACCATCCCCCTCGCGCTTGTCCGGGAGCACCAACGCGTCCGGTGGAAGGGCTTACGCCCGCTGGGCGTCAGTTGCCACCCTTCTTCCCGCCTGCGGTCGCCGGCCGGGCCGGCGGGGGTTCCTCCGGCTTTGTCGCCGGAGCAGGCGCGGTTCCCGGCTCCGCGTCGGATGATCTTCCCATCGCGTGGCGCAGCGCCGGCACCTGTTCCAGCAGGCGTTCGAACTTCACCCCGGTCAGGCTTTCCAGCACGGGGGGGAGCTGGCTGATGATCTGGGTCACGTCGCCGGTGATCTTGCTGGCACCGCCGCCGGGGCCCTGACCGGAGTTGATCACCACCATCCTGTCCATCTTGCTGAGCGGTTCGCTGATGCGTCCGGCGACTTCGGGCAGCACCTTCACGAGCAACTCGATGACGGCGGCCTCGTTGTATTTCTGGAACGCCTCGGCCTTGAGGCGCGTGGCCTCGGCATTGGCCCGGCCCTGGGCCTCGATGATGGCGGCTTCGGCCAGACCCCGAGCCTGGTTTGCCTCGGCTTCGGCGAGTCCGGAGGCCTTGGACACCTCGGCCCGCGCGAACCCCTCGGCCTTTGCCGCGGCGGCGGCACCGGTGGCCTCGGCTTCCAGTTGGAATTTGCGGGCGTTCGCGAGCGTCTCCACGCGATACCGCTCGGCGTCGGCCGGACGTTGCACGTTGGCCGAGAGTTCGCGCTCCTTGCGCTTGATCTCCTGTTCCTGCAGCTCGATCTGCTTCTGCTTCTCGATGATGTTGACCTGGACCTCCTCGGCTTTGACGAGCTGGCCGGTCTTGTAGCGTTGCAGGTCGTAGGCCAGGTCGGCCTCGGCCTTCTTCTGGTTCACCACCGCCTCGTATTCCGCACTCTTTGACTGAAAGTCGCGCTGCGCCTCGGCGATCTTGGTGTCGGCGATGAATTTCGCCTCCTGTCCGGCCTGCTGGGCCTGGGCGCTCTTGATGATCGCGTCACGGTCCGCCTCCGCTTGGGCGATCTGGGCGTCGCGTTTGACCTGGGCAATCCGGGGTTTGCCGAGCGCGTCCAGGTAGCCCTGGCCGTCGCGGATGTCCCGGATGGTGAAACTGACGATCTGCAGCCCCATGTTCGCCATGTCCCCCGCGGCGACCTCCTGCACCTTCGTTGCGAAGGCGTCCCGGTTCTGGTAGATGTCCTCCACCGTCATCGTCCCGAGAATCGCCCGGAGATGGCCTTCCAGGGTTTGGGTCGCGATGTTCTTGATCTCCGGGGCACCCTTGCTGAGAAACTGCTCCGCTGCGGTGGCGATTGAGACATCGTCCCCTTTGACCTTGATCTGGGCCACGCCGTCCACCCGCACGGGAACGCCCTTCACGGTGTAGACCTCCGGGGTGACGACGTCGATGGTGAGCAATTCGAGCGAGAGGGTGTCCTGTTTCTCGATGACGGGGATGACGAACGTGCCGCCGCCCTTCACAACCCGGAATCCCCGGGTCAGGGCGATGCCGTCCGGGCCGATGCTCTTGTACTTGCGGCCGGAGACGATGAGCACCTGGTTCGGGCCCACCTTGGTGTATCGCGAGGCCCAGACGACGACGAGGGTGACGAGCAGGGCGACGAGGCCCACCACACCGGTGGCAATCGTGGCGCCGAGGCCGTCGAGGGCGAGGATGAGATGGTCTGGATTCATGGGGTTCGGGGGGGAGTTGACAGAGTTTGCCTATTGGGGAGTGACGTAGAACTGAGTGCCGATGATGCGAGTGATATAGACCTTTTCACCGCCGGGCACGGGCTTGCCACCCTCGCTTCGGGCCGGGGCGTTGTAGCGACTGCCGCCATCCACGTAGGCGATCTCGCCCACGCCGTCCGCGGGGATGGGGGTGATGATCGTGGCGGCGCGCCCCACCAAGTCGCCCACCTTGGACTCGCTCGAGGCCTGGGTCTTCTGGAAGACCAGGGTCAGCACCCACAGGACGGCGCCGGCCACCAGGATCCCGCCGACCACCGCCAGTGGCGCGCTGAGCCACGCGCTGCTGGTGACCTCCACCCGGGAGAAGATCATTCCAAAGGCGCCGAAGGCGGTGAGGAAGCAGGCGAGCGAGGTGGGGCTGAGGATCGACGGACCGGGCAGGCCGGAATGGTCGAAACCCGCATCCACCTCGCCACCGGTTCCGACGTCGCCGCCATGGCCATCGAGGCCCCCGAACACGTGGCCCAGGGCGGCGGTCACCAGGGTGAACAGCAGCCCCGTGCCGAAGCAGATCGCATAAACCACGAAGTCCATGATGTGCCTTTGCGTTGAAGATCGTCCGATTGTCCGCCCGCGTGCCCCGTCCCACAAGCGGATTCCCGCGTTGCCGGAGGTTTCGGATCTTCCGGCCTCGGGGCACCGTTCCCTTTCCCATTCCGGACACGTCGAGCGAACTCCATTTCTCACCCCACCGCACTTACAATCCCCCAGATGAATCATAGGCTGCGCGGAGGGGCGAAGTGCCCAGGCGGGTGCACCGAATTGGTTTCTGTCTCGCCAACGCGGCGGTTTCGCGTCAGGTTCGGCGTCGCGATGTATCCAGTGCTGGCGAATTCCGAAACGGACTTGCACGCACGGGAGACCCACCCAGCAACCCGGCTCCGCGCCATTCTGCCTTTCCGGGGGTTGCCGGACGTGCGCCGGGTCTGCCCGTGGCGGCGTGCTTGTTCCGCCTTTTCGCGCGCCGCGGGGGAGGTCGCCGGATGAAGTACCGCTGGATGATCGCGCCGGACCGGCCGCTCCTGAACACGCAACTGATCGAGGAGCTTCACGTTTCGCCGTTGCTGGCCCAATGCCTGGTCAACCGCGGGCTCGAAGCCCCCGAGACGGCTGCGGCCTTTCTGAAACCCCGGCTGCGTTCCCTTTCCGACCCCTTTCTGCTTCCGAACCTCCGCCTGGCCGTCGACCGCCTCTGGCGCGCGCGGGAGCGGACCGAGCGCATCACGATCTTCGGGGACTATGACGTGGACGGCGTCACGGCCACCGCGTTGCTTCTGCAGGTCATGCGGCGTCTGGGCTGGCGGGTGGATGCCTATCTGCCGCACCGCTTGGACGAGGGCTACGGGTTGACCCAGGATGCCGTTGCCAACTGCCTGGAACGTGGGCGGCCGGACCTGCTGCTGGCAGTCGATTGCGGATCCACGGCGACGGACACGATTCGGTGGCTGAAAGACCACCGGGTCGATGTGGTGGTGCTGGACCATCATCAGGTCGCCGAGCCGCCGCCTGCCGCGGTGGCGCTCGTCAATCCCCAGCTCAATCCGCCGGGCCCGAACAGCCTGCGCGAGCTCTGTTCGGTTGGCCTGGCCTTCAAACTCGCCCACGGCTTGGTGAAGGAGGGGAGGCGCCGCGGACTCGCCGAGGCGGAACGGATCGACCTGCGGACCCTGCTGGACTTTGTGGCCCTGGGGACCCTGGCGGACCTGGTGCCTGTCGTGGCGGAGAATCGGATCCTGGTGACCGCGGGGATCGAGCGCCTGAATGCCACCCGGCGGCCGGGCCTGCAAGCGCTGCGGGAAGTGGCGCAGATCACCAATGCCATCGGCCCGTTTGAGGTCGGCTTCCAACTGGCGCCGCGGCTGAACGCTGCCGGGCGACTCGAGGATGCCACCGAGGCCCTTGACCTGCTCATGGCCGAGGATGAGGGCCGCGCGCGCCGCATCGCCCAGTCCTTGGATTCCCGGAACCGCGAACGACAGAACCTGGAGCGCGGCATCGCCGAGGAGGTGATCGGCGCAATCAAGGCGCGGTTCAATCCCAAACGCGACTTCGTCATCGTGGAAGGCCAGTTGCTCTGGCACGTCGGGGTGGTGGGTATCGTGGCATCCCGCGTGCTCCACGAGTTTTACCGGCCCGTCATCATTCTGGGCGGCGACGGTCACGAATGGCGGGGTTCGGGGCGCAGCGTGGAGGGCTTTGACCTGGCGGCGGCTTTGCGGGAATGCGGTGATCTGCTGGTCCGGCACGGGGGACACGCCATGGCGGCGGGGTTGACGATTGACCCGGTGAATCTCCCCGATTTCCGCGCGCGCCTGAACCGGATCGCCCGCAACTCACTCACGGCCGAGCAACTGCGCCCGCCCCTGCGGCTCGATGCCAGGGCCCGTCTCGCCGATCTCACGGTGGACCGTCTTCGTGAACTGGGGCGGCTGCAACCCACCGGCCAGGCCAATCCGCCGGTACAACTGGTGGTGCCGCGGGTGACGTTGCAGCGCAAGCCGGCGAAAATTGGTCGCGAGCATCAGCACGTAAAGTTCCGCGTGGTCGAGGGATCGCGCAGTTGCGAGGTGGTCTGGTGGAACGGCGCGGATCGGGCCTGGCCGGAGGGCACCTTCGACCTGGCTTGTGCGCCGCAAATCAACGAGTTCAACGGCCGCACCGCCGTCCAACTCCGCCTCCTCGACTGGCGCCCGGCAAAGTGAGCCGGTTCATTCGATAGACCAGTGGCCGTTCCAGTAACCTCTGTGTTCAATATGCCAGGCCCGGCTGGCTTCGTTCAGGCACACCCCTGCTAAAAGGAGCACGACGAACCCGGCGAAGGCGCACAGGAGTGCCAGGGGACGGGAGTGTTTGACCAGCAGGACGCCACCGGCGAACGAGGCAAAGCCGCCACCCAACCAAACCCATCCCAAGAGCGGACCGGGCGGGGGAGGCTCTGCCTCCAGCAGCCAAGCGAGACCACAAACCGTGCCACAGACCAGACCGGTCAGGGCGATCACAGCCAGCGCTTTGGGTCACGCGTGCATTGCGCACTACGGGCTGCCATCCAGCAGTTGCCGGACGACATCCGCCGCGCTGAAGCTGTGGGCGTTGGGGGGGCAGAACCGCGCCAGTCCCTTCAGATCCTCGCCGGCGGGCAGCAGTGGACGTTCCACCCCGTAGCCGGGACGCACCTGGCCCAGACCCAGCGCCGCCAGCATCCCGTTGCAGAGGCACCGTTGGGCGGATGCCGCTGCGGGATCGCCGCCCTTGGCATGGTGACACGTCACCGTCTCCCCGGGACAACGGTAGCCCACCGAACCATCCTCGCGCTGGTAAAGCTGCCGGAGGAAACCGACATCACAAAAACGTTCGCGGCGGGCGAACTCCGCCTCATCGACGGCGCTGCCCTCCACCCTGGCGATGGGGACCTGGTGGCCGGCCGGAGCACTCACGAACTCCACGGCCAGCCGGGCCGGTTTCTGGCGGGATCGTGCGAACACCTCCGCCTTCCAGTCCCCTGCGAGTTCCGATTCCGCACAATAGTGGAACGGGGTGCTGACCACCAATCCGGTGCCGCCTGCGGTCAGTACCGCGTCGAGACTGCTGGCGGTGGCCGGAAGTCCGGCCAGCCAGAACGGGAGCACCAGATCGCGCAGTCGGCCCAGTTCGCTCTCTGATGGCAATCCGGTGGTGTTCTCCAGCCGCAGAATCACCCCTTCGACCGGGCCTTGCGCGGCGTGAACCTGGGTCGCGAGTCGCTCCGCCGAGTCACCGATCAGCAGCACCCGGGGACGCGGCAATTCCGTGGGCGTCCCCCCTCCAATGACCTGCGGGTTGAAACAGCATTCCGGCCCGCTCTCGGCGGTCGAACCCGCGAGGCGCATCCTTACGCCGGCCTCCTCGCCTTCGCACAGCCGGACGACGCCGGAGGCGACCGCCGCATCCTCACCGGCGACGATGACGCTGTCCACGCCCGCGAGCAGCGCCCCGTGAAGCGTGGGCAGCAGGGGCAGTCTGGCCTGCTCGGAGAAGTGAATCGCGACCGGCCCCGAATGACCTTCCCGGGCCAGAAAGACCTCTGCGAACCCCGCCACCACCGCGAGTTCGGTCAACGCCGGGTTCTGGTCGAAGCTCGGCTGGAGGGTGGCGGCAAAGGGGGTTTCTGTGGCCTTGCCGCCCGGCACGAAGAAATCCTCCCAGACGCGGCGCGCCACATCCGCGGCGGGAAATTGATCGAAGGCCCGGCGCAGATGGCCGCCGGGGTCGCCCATCTGAAGACGACGCGCTGTAATGACCGGCAGCAGCGTGCCTGATACGACACCCAACTGGCCGGTGGTCGCCACGGCTTTGGCCAGGGGCCAGGTGGCAACCATCGCGTCCAGATCGCCCTGAATGATCCTCGGACGTTCCATGGGGGCATGGTCACCTCGAAGGCCCCCTCCTTGTCGAGCCCTTTTGCCTTCGTGCATTTGCGGTTTGCGGTTGCCTTGGGGCGGGGGACTCGCGGCACACTCGGTCCGTGGCAGGCCTGTGGCAGACCCTGGTCCGACCGGTTCGGGAAGCGCGCAAGTGGGCGGATTTCGTGAAGATCCCCCATACGGTGTTTGCGCTGCCCTTCGCATTGGCGGCGATGATCCTGGCGGCCCGCGATCAGCGGGGCTGGCCGGGTTGGAGGACGTTCCTGCTCATCGTGGCCGCGATGTTCCTGGCCCGGACCTGCGCGATGACCTTCAATCGCATCGTGGACCGCCGGTTTGACGCGGAAAATCCCCGCACCGCGCTGCGACATCTGCCGACCGGCGAGGTCTCCCTGTTCAGCGCATGGTTGCTGTGGACGCTGAGCGCGGTGGGGTTCGTGGTGGTGACCTGGTTCATCAACGGCGTGTGTTTCGCCCTTTCGCCGGTTGCGCTGGTGGTGGTGTGTTTCTATTCCCTGACGAAGCGGTTCACGGATTTCACCCATGTCTTTCTCGGAGTGGCGCTGGCGCTGGCGCCCATCGGGGCCTGGCTGGCGGTCAAGGGCTCGTTCCACCTGTTGCCGGTGGTGGACGGTCGGCCGGTCATGGGGCAAAGTGCGATCCTGCCCCTGCTGCTGGCGGTGGCGGTGGTGTTCTGGCTCGCCGGGTTCGACATCATCTACGCCTTGCAGGATTACGAGTTCGACCGCCACCGCAAGCTGGGATCGCTGGTGGTGCGTTGGGGAGTGGGAAACGCCCTGCGCGCCTCGGCCCTGGCGCACTTGATCATGGTGGTGACGCTGGGTGTGTTCGGGTTGCTCGCCGGCTTCAAAGTGGCATACTTGCTGGGCCTGCTGGCGATCTTCCTCTGCCTCGCATTCGAGCACTGGCTCGCCCGCAAGCGGGACCTGAAATGGATCAACACCGCGTTCTTCCGCCTGAACGCGGTCATCAGCCTGATCTTCCTGTTGGTGATCCTGATCGAGGTGGCCCTGCCGTGGTTTCGGCTCAAACCCGCATGAACCTGCTTTTGGCCCGGAGTGAACTGAACGACCTGCACCGCAAGGTGGAGGCGGGCGAACGCCTTTCCCGCGCCGACGGCGAACGACTCTTCGCCGCCCGCGACCTGCACGCCCTGGCGGCGATGGCCGGCGCGGCGAATGAACGTCTCAACGGCAACCGTGCCAGTTACATCGTCAACCGCTACCTCAACTACAGCAACTACTGCATCCTGAGCTGCCAGTTCTGCGCCTTTGCCCGCAAGAAGCGGAACGGCGACGGCTTCGAGTTGACCGTGGAGGACATGGTGACGAGGGCGCGCGAGGCGCTCGCGCTCGGCATCACGGAGCTGCACATCGTCGGCGGTCTGCACCCGTCGTTGCCCTACACCTACTATCTCGAGATGCTGCGGAGCTTGAAGGCGCTGGATGCCGGGCTGCAGCTCAAGTGTTTCACGGCAATTGAAATCCGCCACCTGGCCTGGCTGGCAAAGAAGCCGGTGCCCGACGTGCTGGTCGAGTTGCGGGAGGCTGGACTGGACTGCCTGACCGGCGGCGGCGCCGAGATCTTCAACCCCGCCGTACGGGACCGGATCGCACGCGGCAAGGAATCGGCGGAGGAATGGCTGGCCGTGCACCGCGCCTGGCACGCCATGGGGGGGCGTAGCACCTGCACCATGCTTTTCGGGCACGTGGAATCGCCGGCGGATCGCGTGGACCATCTGCTGCGTCTGCGGGATCTGCAGGACGAACATACCGGCTTCGTCGGCTTCATTCCGCTGCCCTACCAACCGGACAACAACGGCATTCCCGTCACACGTCCGCCCACCGGTTTCGACACGCTCAAGACCATTGCCGCAAGCCGGTTGTTGTTCGACAACGTGCCGCACATCACCGCCTACTGGGTGGGCATGGGGTTGAAGCTGGCCCAGGTTGCCCTCAGCCACGGAGCCGATGACCTGCACGGCACCATCGTGGAGGAACACATTTTCCGGATGGCCGGCGGTGCCGCGCCCCAACAACAGTCGCGTGAGGCCATGATCAAGGCCATCCGGGAGGCCGGCCGGGAACCCGTCCAGCGGGATACGTTCTACCAGGCGCTCGACCGGAAGGGAGAGACGGTGGCGTGAGTGCGGAGTTCGATGAAGGGACGAGGGACGCCGGCCGGAAGCTTGCCCCGGTGCGGGTTGGCTCCGTGGCCTATCTGAATGCGGCGCCCCTGACCCTGGGAGTGGAGAACCAGGTGGTTTTCGCCCCCCCCTCGTCGCTGGCGGAATTACTGCGGGCGAAGGCCCTGGATGCGGCACTCGTCAGCGTGGTGGAGGTTTTGCGGGACGGCGGCTATGACGTGCTCGACGGGGTGTCCATTGCCTCGCGTGGTCCGGTTCGCAGCGTGCTGCTGGCGCATCGGGTGCCGCTGGAGGCGATTCGCGAGGTGTTCTGCGACACCGCATCCTTGACCAGTGTCAGCCTCCTGCGGGTACTGCTGGCGGAGCGTGGATTGCAGCCACGCTTGACGCCGCTTCCGGAGTACGCCACCGCCCCGGATCGTGACGCGGTGTTGTTGATCGGCGATCCGGCGCTGGCCTTTCTGGCTGAACCGCGGGGGCACCGGATCTGGGATCTCGGCGAGGCCTGGCGGCGGCTGACCGGCCTGCCCTTCGTCTATGCGGTCTGGGCCTTGCGACGCGGGGTCACGACCCCTGAGTGGCGTCGCTGCCTGCGTTCCGTGTGCGAGCAGGGATTGACCCGGCGTGAGGAGATTGTCGCCCGCTGTGCTCCCGCGGAGCGCGACGCCCTGCGCCGGTATCTGACCGAGAACATTCGCTACGAGTTGGGGGCGGAGGAAAAGGCCGGGGTGGCGCGGTTCATCGAGTTGCTGGAGCACCACACCGGCGCCTCGCTGCATCGGGTGAACTATCTGAGATGAGAGCCGCGGGTACCGAGGGGCGGAGTGAGGGGTCCGTGGACGGGCCGGTTTTGGTTTGCCTTTCGCGGGAACCGGCTATCTTTTGCGCCCAATGAAACGAGATCGGAACATACGACCGATGATCGCGATCCTGGCGCTGCTGGGCGCGGCCGGGCTCGGTGCTGCCCAGGCAGCGGACTGGCCGGCCTGGCGGGGTGCCAATCGAGACGGCAAGTCTCCCGACACCCGCATCTCCCGGGCGTGGCCGGCCGGCGGTCCCCGGCTGGCCTGGACCCGTTCAGGAATGGGCAGCGGCTATGCCAGCGTGAGCGTGGTGGGGGACCGGATCTTCACGGCCGGCGACGTGGACGGGACTTCCCGGATCCTCGCCCTGGATCGTGCGACTGGAAGACCGCTTTGGTCGAGTGAGTTGGGCAAGGCCGGCGCGCCGGGCTGGGGGGGATTTGCCGGGGTCCGGGGCACTCCCACGGTCGATGAGGACCTCGTGTTCGCCATCGGGCAGTACGGGGAGATTGCGGCGTATGAGGCCGCCACGGGAAAGGAAGTCTGGCGAAAGCACTTTGAGGATGACTTCGGAGGCAAACGACCGGAGTGGGGCTTCAGTGAGTCCCCGCTGGTCGATGGGGATCAGGTGGTCTGCACCCCCGGCGGTGCGAAGGGGGCACTGGTGGCGCTGGACAAACGAACCGGGACGCTGAAATGGCAGTCGGTCGCCTTCACGGACGCAGCGCAGTACAGCTCCATCGTCAAGGCGGAGATCCACGGCAAGGCGCAGTATGTCCAGTTGACCCAGGAAAGCGTGGTCGGGATTTCCCCGGCGACGGGGGCCCTGCTCTGGCGGGCGGAGCGGCGGGGGAAGACCGCCGTCATTCCGACCCCCGTGGTGAGCGGCAACCATGTCTACGTGACGTCGGGATACGGCGTCGGCTGCAACCTCTTTGAGATCAGCTCCGCGGACGGCGCGTTCTCGGCCCGGGAGGTCTACGCCAACAAGCTGGTAAAGAACCACCACGGCGGGGTGATCCTGGTGGATGGAAACATCTACGGGCATTCGGACGGAGCCGGCTGGGTTTGCCAGGATCTGTTGACGGGCGAGGAGGTCTGGCGGGAGAAGGAGGCGGCGGACAAAGGTTCGTGCGTTTACGCGGCCGGCCTGCTCGTGCTGCGGGAGGAAAAGAAGGGTGACAGTGACATCGTGCTGATCGACGCATCGCCGAGGGGTTACACGGAGCGGGGGCGATTCAAGCAACCGGACCAGAGCGGCAAGGAAGCCTGGCCGCATCCGGTCATCGTGGATGGCCGACTTTACGTTCGTGACCAGGACCTCCTGCTCTGCTACGACGTTGGGGGTTGATCCGCCCGCGCTGCCGTTGCGACATGTGGTCGTTATTCAAAGAGTTCGCGGAATTTCTGCGACGTGAGAAGAAGTGGTGGCTTTGGCCGCTGGCGGTGGTTCTGCTGCTGCTGGGGGCACTGCTGGTCTTTGCCTCCAGTTCCGGTCTCTGGGCGCTGTATCCCTTCATGTGACCCTCCATGATGGCAACCACAGACGAACGCGGATGAACCCAGAGAGGTCCGTCGACCTGAGCCCCCAATGTCCGCCGGTCGTCCCCGCCCAACGGATGGACGGGCACGATCGCACCGGGCCTTGCGAGTCCGCGTCGATCCGGGTCCATCCGCGGTTCAACGGCTCCCGCTAGGTTCATGGCGCACGGCTCGCTCATCCTGGGCATCTCGGCCTGGTACCACGATGCGGCTGCCGCGCTGGTGGCCGATGGACGGATCCAGGCCGCGGCCCAGGAGGAACGCTTCTCACGGCGCAAGAACGACGAGCGGTTTCCGGCCCGGGCGGTGGATTATTGCCTGGGTGAGGCGGGCATTGACCGGGCGGCCCTGGACGCGGTGGTCTTCTACGACAAGCCGATCACCAAGTTCGCCCGCATGATCGAGACCTACCTCGCCGTCGCGCCGGGCGGTTGGTACACCTTCCCGCGGGTTCTTCCCGGCTGGTTGAGCGAGAAGCTCGACCTTCGTGGCACGCTGCGGCACGAGTTGCCCGGGTTGCGGGCGAATTGCCCCATCCTCTTCACCGAGCATCATCAGTCCCACGCTGCCAGTGCCTTCTTCCCGTCGCCGTTCGAGGAGGCGGCCATTGTCACCATCGATGGCGTGGGCGAATGGGCCACCACCACCGTCGGCCACGGGCGCGGGCGCGAGATTGAGCTGCTGCAGGAACTGCGGTTTCCCCATTCGCTAGGCCTGCTCTATTCGGCCTTCACCTACTACTGCGGGTTCCGGATCAACTCGGGCGAATACAAGCTCATGGGCCTGGCGCCCTACGGCGAACCGCGCTTTGCCGCCACGATCCTCGGTGAACTGCTCGACCTGAAGCACGACGGTTCATTCCGGCTGAACCTGGAGTACTTCGACTACCTCCGCGGAACCACGATGACCAACCCGCGCTTTCACCGGCTGTTCGGCGGTGAACCGCGGACGCCGGAGACCCCGATTGATCAACGGCACATGGATGTTGCGGCATCGATCCAGCAGGTGACCGGCGAGGTCATGTTGCGCCTGGCGCGACACGCCCGGGAGGTGACCGGTCAGTCCCGCCTCTGCCTCGCCGGCGGCGTGGCGCTGAACTGCGTCGGCAACGGCCGGATCCTGCGGGAAGGCGGTTTCGACGAAATCTGGATCCAACCGGCGGCCGGCGATGCCGGGGGTGCGTTGGGCGCCGCATTGGCCGCCTGGCACGGGCATTTCAATGGAGGGCGCGAACCCGGTCCGGGCGATTCCATGCAGGGCTCGCTGCTGGGACCTCGCTTCAGCAATGACGACATCGAGTCCTGCCTGAAGCAGCACGGGGCGATGTTTGAGCAACTCGACGAAGCGGCCCTGCTCGATCGAGTGGTGCGGCTCCTCGACGCGGGCCAGGTCGTGGGGTGGTTTCAGGGCCGGATGGAATTCGGCCCGCGCGCCCTGGGAAGTCGCTCGATTCTCGGCGATCCGCGATCTGAACGGCTGCAGTCGGTGATGAACCGGAAGGTGAAGTTCCGCGAATCGTTCCGGCCGTTCGCCCCGGCGGTGCTGCGCGAACGGGCCGGGGCGTACTTCGACCTGGCGGCGGAATCGCCCTACATGCTGCTGGTGGCGCCCGTGCGCGAGGCGTTACGACAGCCGGTGGCTGCCGGGTTGAAAGGTCTGGATTTGCTGCATGCCAGGCGATCCACCATTCCGGCGGTCACGCACGTGGACTACTCAGCGCGGGTCCAGACGGTGGGCCCGGAGGCCAACCCGCGATTCCGCAAACTGCTCGAACGCTGGGAGGCCGCCACTGGCTGCCCGGTGCTCGTCAATACCAGCTTCAACGTGCGCGGCGAACCGATTGTCGGTTCGCCGGAGGATGCCTACCGCTGCTTCGTGAACACGGAAATGGACTGGCTCGCCATCGGCGAGTTTTTGCTGGACCGCACGCGCCAACCGGCTCCGCCGCCGAGGACCACGCCCCTGTTGCCCGACTAGGGCAGCGAAACCCGTGACAACCACGAATCCACACGAATTCACACGAATGGAAGCCCACCCCGGAGGGACGAGTTCCACGAGTCCCCAATTCTCTCGGCGGCGAAACTGAACCATGAAAGTGCGCTACCAAGAAGACCCGGCGGCCTGGCGGAAATTCACGCTGGGGTTCGCCCTGAGCCCGCTGGTCATCGCGGGCCTGCTATGGTGGCGGGGAGTCATCGGGCCGCGCGGGTTCGGATGGACCGCCGTGGCGGCGGTGGCCCTCGTGGGGATGCTGTTCGCCGTGCCCCGCTGGAACCGGGCGTTTTACCGGGTCGGCCTGCGCATCGGCACCGCCATTGGCGGGGTCGTGGGGCCGGTGATGTTGACCGTTCTCTTCTTCGTGGCACTCACGCCGTTGGGACTGTTGCTACGGCTGTTCGGCAAGGATCTGCTGCGCTTGAATCGGAACACCCACGCCGCAAGCTACTGGGAACCGGCCCGCAAGGGGGGCGGATTGGAGAAGATGTTCTGACGCAGACGCCTTTGTGCCCGGTGGGTCAGCCGGCCGCCTCGCGAAGCGCCAACCGCTTCCGCCATGCGTCCCACGCACTCAATCCCACATACACCAGCGTGGCCACGCCCATCGAGGTGACGTACGGCGAAGTGCTCTCAAGCAGCGGCCCGGCGATCACCCAGGTTACGGCGCTGGCCAGCAAGGTAAACAGGGCGGTCCGCGCCCGGCCCAATCGGGTGAACAGTCCGAACACCAGCAGCACGAAAAGTCCCGCTCCACCGAAGGCCGAGGCCGCCTCGACCAGGCCGTAAATCGTTTCCGCACTCAGCGCCAGCCCGAACGCCGCCAACCCACAGAGCACCACCGCAGAACGGGCGGTCCAGAGTCGCGCCCGATCTCCCGCCTGGCGGCACAACGGCAGCACCAGATTCTGCGAGAGCAACGCCGAGGCCGCGAGCAGGCTGCTGTCCACCGTCGAGAGGATCGCTGACACCAACGCCCCGATGAACAGGATGTAGAGCATCTGGGGCAGGTGCGTCTGCGCCAACTGCGGCAGGATTTGCTCCGGATCCCGCAAGTCCGGCAGCAACGCGAATCCAACCAGACCGATGCAGGCCGGTATGGTTCCGATGAGAAGGTAGGCCACGCCTCCGGTGATCGTGGCGGAACGGGCGACGTTTGCGCTCCGGGCCGCGAGAATGCGCGAGATGATCTCCTGCGCGACGACGGACCCGCACACCGGCACTGCCCAGGTTTCCGCAGTTTCCCAGAACCCCATGCCGCCGCCGAACAGGGTGAATCGCTCCCGTTCCACCAGACCCAACGTTGCGGAAACACCCCCCTGGTCATGAACGATCAGGACCGCCAGCACGGCCAGCCCGACGATGATGATGCCGGCCTGGAGACAATCCGTGATGACGTCGGCGCGCAGCCCACCGAGGAAGGTGTAGGCAATCGCCACCCCTGCCGCCACGGTGATGCCCAGCTCGACGTTCATACCAGCGGCGGAACTGACCACCTGACCGAACGCCCGGACCTGCGCCGCCGCCCAGAGGATCGACGTCGGTGCCAGGATGATCACCGCGACCTTTTCCACCCCGGGCGAGAATCGAGTCCGGTAGAAGTCGGCAAACGTGGTCAGCCCCCGCCGATACAGCGGAACCGCGAACACGGCTCCAAGAAAGACGATGCACAACCCGTAGCCGAACGGTTCCGCCGCTCCGCCCGCCAGACCGCGTTCGTACATGCCCCCCGCCGAGCTGACGCAGGTTTCCGCCCCGAACCACGTGGCAAACACACTCGGCATGATCAGCCAGAAACCCATCGTCCGCCCCGCCAGCCAGTAGTCGTCCGTGTTCCGGATGCGCCGTGAAACAAGCACGCCGATCGCGAGTTGAACGACGATGAAGCCTGTCAGGCCGAGCAGGACCGGATTCATCCTAGAAAGGGCAGTTGAACCGCAGATACACGCAGATAAACCCAGATTCCCAAGGGTTTACGGAAACGTCCTGTACCCCTTGTTGGGTGAAGGCATCCGACCGCCGTCGGAGGCTCAGGCTGACGGACGTATCTGTGTTCATCCGCGTTCATCTACGGTTTTCAGGTTCACACGTGTGTCAGGGGGGGGCGGGTTTGGGTGGGCCAGCGCCTTGCCGGTCGCGGCATCGAAGAAGCTGGCTTGCTCCATTCGGAATCGCAGCGACACCGTGGCGCCGGCGCGGACGGATGACGCCCCTTCCACCCGCGAGGCCAGTCGGAGGCTGCCGGTCCGCACGTGAAGCAAGGTCTCGGCGCCGAGTCGTTCCACCAGTTCCACCTCCGCCGGCAGCAGGTAGTCGCCCTCCGTCTTCGGCGCCTCCGCAACCGGCTGCAATGCCTTCGCCCGCAGGCCAAGGATGAGGCGTTGCGCGTCCGTTGGGATCGCTTCCCGCACCGGCGCCGGCAACAGAAACCGGAGTGCTTCAGTCCCCTCCTCGCAGGCGGGGACGACGAACTGCGCACCGCCTTCGAGTCGCCCCTCGATGAGGTTCATCGGTGGCGAACCGATGAAGCCGGCGACAAACCGGTTGGCCGGGCGGAGGTAGAGTTCCAACGGTTCCGCCTCCTGCTGGATCTCGCCGGCGTCCATCACGACGATGCGATCGCCCAGGGTCATCGCCTCCACCTGGTCGTGGGTGACATGGATCATCGTGGCGTTGAGCCGGTCGTGCAGACGGGCCAGTTCCATGCGCATCTGTGTGCGCAGCGTGGCGTCGAGATCCGAGAGTGGCTCATCGAACAGGAAGACCTTGGGTCGGCGCACGATGGCGCGCCCCAACGCCACCCGTTGATGCTCCCCACCGGACAGCGCCCGGGGCAAACGATCCAGCAGGCCGGTCAAGTCCAGCAGCGCGGCCACCCCGCCCACGCGCTGTTCGATTTCGGACCGAGGCACTTTCCGGAGCTTCAGTCCCAGGGCCAGGTTCTCGAACACCGTCAGGTGCGGGAAGAGCGCATGGTTCTGGAAGACCATCGCGATATCGCGATCCTTCGGTTCGACGTCGTTCATCACCCGGTTGTCGATGGCGATGGTACCCGACGAAGGCGTTTCGAGACCGGCGATGAGGCGAAGCAGTGTGGTCTTGCCGCAACCGGACGGGCCGACGATCACCAACAATTCGCGGTCGGCCACGGTGAGCGAAACGTCCCGCACGGCGGGCACCGCCTCACCGTGCGCACCTCGAAACACCTTGCTCACCTGTTGCAGCCGGACGCTGGCCATGACGGGCGCGAAGTGTTCCGCGAGGACGCCGGCGAGTCGAGGGCAGATCATCCTCCTGGAGGGACGAGTTCCACGAGTCCCAAGCTCCAAATCCGAAGACCGAAATCCGAAATCCGAAGGAAAGTCGGGGCGTCGTATCACTCCTCCCTCCGACTCAGCGGCTCTGCGCGAGTTTCCTACTCAAAGCCCAAGGCCTGCTTCGCGTCGGCGAGTTCCTCATCGCGGCGGGCGTAGCGGGCGGTGATAACCGTGCCTTCGGGCCGGGTGAAAGTCGTTTCGTGGCGGATGATCTTCTCGGCGGCGGCGAGGTCCGCCGCGGGCGACTCCCACGGATTCTTCGGATTTCGGGCTTCGGCTTTCGGATTTCCGAACAAGCGGCAGCGCGTGAGGTGGATGTCCGCCATGAACAACCGCATGAGGCCGCGCTCGGCGATGTCCCAGGCTTCGTCCAGATCCTCCTGCGCGCTCTCGGGACCGGTGAGGTTGCCCTGCCAGGCCCGGAGCCAGGCGCGGGTGAGGAGGGCGGGGGGAAAGCGATGCTGCGTGCCGGCGCGGCGGAGGCCGGAGACGGCGGCGTCAATGTGCGCGAAGTCAGAAGCAGGAAGCTCGAAGTTGGAATGACTGAGAATGGCCTCGCAGCGCGCGGCGCGGCAGGTTTGGACTGCGCCGGCAGAGCCACGCGGCGACGGCGCTTTCTCTTTCGCGAATCCACCCGCCGCCGAGGCCAAAGCGGCGTCGCGCTGTCGCTTGCCGCCGCACTCCATGGTGAGGAGTGCCCAGAAACACAATTCCTCGAGCCGCCGCCAAGGCAGTGAACAAAGACGATGTCCGCCCGGCAATCGGATCTGTCGGTGTTGGCGATCTCGTGCAGACCCTCAGAATCAGGTTTCATGGGCGGTTGCGGAATAGCCAGCCGCTGGCCGGTTGGTGTTTCTTGACCGGCCGCCTGGCGGTTTGAAACGGCGTTTCCATGTGCTTGGCTTCTCGGCGCAGAGACTACAAACCCGGCGGTGGTCGTTCAACCACGGGAATGGGGGGAAGAGCCAGGAGATCGGCAATAGGAGATGGGGAATGGGGTCCAGTGGACCTGAACCCTGAAACCTGAACGCCGAACACTGAACATCGAATGCCGAATCCCGAAAACCGAGCCCCGACGCTGGTACGGGACAGGCAGGATTCATGCGGGTCGGGGGCCGTGTCGTGCTCCCCAGCGGCTCACGCGCCAGCTGTTCACAAAACCGGTCAGCCGCGATCCGGGGATAACGCCACGCGATAGAGCGTTTCGAAGTCGGCGGCCGTGACGGGACGCGGGTTGAAACCGGCGGTCCATTGAGCGGCGGCTTCGCCGGCCAGCGACGGGATGTCCTTCCCGCTGATGCCGCGACTGGCGAGGGAGGGTTCCAAGCCCCCGAGCCGCAGCAGGTCTTCCAGCCAACGGGCCAGGCGCTCGCCGGCGGTGGCGGGATCGCCGGGGTCAAGGAAATCGGGTTCGGCTTTCGTCGCGGGGGTGGGGCTCAGCGGGAGCTTCGCCTCCCCGGCGGTGGCGAGAAGGGAGTGATAGGCAAGCGCGGCGGCGGGGTCGACGGCATTGAACCGGACGACGTGCGGCAGCATCAGGGCGACGGCTTCGCCGTGGGTGATGCCGTGGTGGGCGGTCAGGGGATTCGCTGCCGCATGAGCCGCGCCGAGCATGCTGTTCTCAATCGCTGTCCCGGCCCAGGCCGCTCCGAGCAGCATTTCACCGCGCGCCTCCAGGTCCTGCGGTTCTGCCAGGACGCGGGCGAAGGCCACGGACAAACACCGGAACGCCGCCTCGGAAAAGAGCTGTGACACCGGGTTGCGCGGCCGGGTGACGGCGGTTTCAACCGCATGCGCGACCGCGTCCAATCCCGTACAGAGCGCCACCCGGCCCGGCAGGGAAAGCGTCAGTTCCGGGTCCAGGATGGCCACGCGCGCCGCGGCTTTCGGGTCGAGACAGGCCATCTTCTGGTGGGTGACCGGATCGGTGATCAGGGCTGCGGACTGGCATTCGCTGCCGGTACCGGCGGTGGTCGGGATGGCGATGAGCGGGAGCATCGGCCGGGTCGCCTTCCCAACGCCACGGTAGTCCTGCATCCGACCGCCGTTGGTGAGGAGGAAATTGCAGCCCTTTGCGGTGTCCATTGCGCTGCCCCCGCCCAAGCCGATCAGGAGATCGGGTTGAAACTCCCGCGCCAGGGCCAGGCAGGCGTCCACACAGGCGGTGTCTGGATTCTCGCGAACCCCGTCGAAACAGTCGACCGCCTCGACTCCGGTCCCCAGCAACCCGGCTGCCCGGGCCGCATGACCGGCGGCCACGATGCCGCGATCCGTCACCATCAGCACCCGGCGAGCCCCCTGTTCCCGGGTGAGTTCGCCGAGCCGCGAGATCACCCCGGTGCCGAAGAGCACCCGGGTGCGAAGCTGGAAATCGAATGTTGTCATGCCATTGGCGACACCCCGCCCGCGCCGCCCGCGACCCCGGACCCCGGCGGCGGGGAACCGGCCGCAACGGTAGCGCTTCGCCCCCGTCCTGCCAATGCGTTCCGGTCGACGCGCAGGCGATCTCGCAGTCGATCTCGCGCCTTTGCCTGTCGCGCTTCCCGGGTTATGCTGCCGGCATGGCTGCGGGAGACTTGCTGCTTCGACTCGTGGATGTCACCAAACGCTACCCTGGCGCCGTGGGTGCCGAAGGACCGCCGGTGCTGGATCGCGTGGGGCTGGAACTCAAGGCGGGCGAAAGCCTGGCCGTGATGGGTCCGTCCGGTTGCGGCAAGACCACCCTCCTGAACTGCATCGGCACCCTGGACCAGCCGGATTCCGGGACACTGGAACTGGACGGCCGTGACCTCACCAGCCTGTCCACGGCCGAACTGGCCGAGGTGCGCAACCGTCAGATCGGCTTCGTCTTCCAACTGCACCATCTCCTGCCGCAATGCACCGTGTGGGAGAACGTCCTCCTCCCCACCCTGGCCTCGCAGAACGAGGTCCTGCGCGACGGCGCCCCCGACCGCGCGCAACGATTGCTCAAGCGCGTTGGGCTCGAACCTCGTTTGAAGCATCGTCCCGGCCAGTTGTCCGGAGGCGAACGTCAGCGGGTCGCGGTGGTTCGGGCCTTGATCAACGAACCCCAGCTCCTGCTGGCGGACGAACCCACCGGGGCGCTCGACCACGCCTCGGCCGAACAGCTCGCGCAACTGCTGGTCGAGTTGAACCACGAAACCGGCATCACGCTGATCGTGGTGACGCATTCCATGGAACTGGCCGGCCGGATGGAACGCGTCATGACCCTGCGCGATGGCCGGTTGAACCCCGCGGAAACCACGCCATGAACCGCCGGAGACTGGTCTGGCGCAGCGTCGTCTTCCACGCGCGTTCCCATCTGGGAACGCTGCTCGGTGCGGCCGTCGGGGCTGCCGTGCTCGTGGGGGCCCTGGTGGTGGGCGACTCCGTCCGCGGCAGCCTGCAGGACCTGGCGCTGCTTCGGCTCGGCAAGGTGGAGGCGGCCGTGGCCAGCGGGGACCGTTTGTTTCGCGACTCGCTGGCGGTGCGGATGCAGGCGATGCTCCAGCCCTCCGGCGTCAATCGACAGGGACAACCCGGGCTCGCCTGCGCCCTGGCGGTGCCGGCGACGGCGGTGAGTCGCGGGGGAGAGGCGCGCGCCAACCAGGTTTCCCTTCACGGCGTGCAACCCCACTTCTGGCAGCTCGGCCCCGGCACCGCCGCTCCCCTGGTGATTCCGTCCGACGCCGTGGCCATCAATCAACCCCTGGCCCGGCAGTTGGGGGCGGAGGTCGGCGACGAAATCCTGTTCCGCGTGGCGAAGCCTTCCGATCTCTCGCGGGACGCCCCGTTGACCCCGGATGAGGACACCACCGTGTCCCTGCGGTTGAAGGTGTCGACGATTGTCAGCGACGACGCGTTTGGCCGGTTCTCCCTTCAGGGCGGGCAGCTGGCGCCGTTGAACGCGTTCGTGTCGCTGACCACCCTGCAGTCGCGCATCGGGGTGCCGGGTCGCGCCAATCTGCTGCTCATTCCCGAGACGGCCCTGCCGGCGACGGCCGGAGTGGTGACCCCGGTGCAGCAATTCGGTGCCGATCTCAGCCTGAAACGTGCCGAAGCCATCCTGCGCCAGCGGTTTCAACTGGCCGATGCCCAGCTCGAATGGCGGGACCGGCCAAAGGTCGGAGCGCTCGACCTGATCAGTCCGCGGGTCTTCCTCGATGACGCAGTGGGCGAGGCATTCTTCGGCCCGGTGGACACCAACAACGCGCTGGGCCTCGTCAATCTCGGATCCTTCCGGCGGAATCTGGCGGGACTCCGTGCCACCGGGGTTCTGACCTACTTCGTCAACGAACTCCGTCTCGGCGACCACGCCACGCCTTACTCCATGGTCACCGCCGCCGATCCGCCGGTGTTACCCCGCAAGCTCAACGACGACGAAATCCTCATCAGCCAGTGGCTGGCCGACGATCTCGGTGCCCGCGTCGGCGACTTGTTGACGCTCCGGTTCTATGTGGTGGGCGCATCGCGAAAGCTGGAGGAACGCACGGCCTCGTTCACGGTGCGGGACGTGATTCCGATGAACTCCCCGGCGTTGGACCCCGGCCTGATGCCGGATTTCCCCGGGATGACGGAGGCGGAAAACTGCCGGGACTGGGACACGGGACTGCCCATCGACACGGCGGCGATCCGGGACCAGGACGAGGCGTACTGGGACGAGTATCGTGGCACCCCGAAGGCGTTCATCACCCTGGCTGCCGGGCAGAAGCTGTGGGCCAACCGGTTTGGGAACCTCACGGCGGTGCGCCTCCAACCGGAGAGGCCCTCGGCGGGGAATGCGGCCTATTCACGTCAGCTTCTGGCCGGCCGGCGGAACTTGCTCGAGACCACCCTCAGCCGGGCGCTCAATCCGGCCGACTTCGGCCTGTCGCTGCAGCCGGTGCGCGAACGGGCCCTGGCGGCGAGCCACGGCGCCCAGGATTTCGGGCAGCTCTTCCTGGGATTCAGCTTCTTCCTCATCGCCGCCGCACTGCTGTTGATGTCCCTGCTGTTCCAATTCGCCATGGAACAGCGTGCCGCCGAAGTGGGAACCCTGCTGGCCGTGGGCTTTCGACCGGGACAAGTGCGACGGTTGCTGGTGGGGGAAGGGGCCGCCATTGCCGCGCTCGGCACCGTCCTCGGGATCTGGGCGGGGACCGCCTATGCCCAGGGTATGGTGCACGGGCTTTCGTCGATCTGGCGGGACGCGGTGGGAGGCACCCCGCTGGGGTATCACCTGAACGACGGCACCCTCGCCATCGGCGGCGCGGCGGCGTGGATTGTGGCCGTGCTGACCCTGTGGTGGGCACTGCGCCGCCAGGCCGCCCGGCCGGCCCGGGAACTGCTGAACGAAGGGAACACGGCGTTCGATTTCGAGGATGGCTTGAGAGTCAGCCGGTCGGGGCACGTGCGCCCCAAACGCCGCTGGTCGGGCGTGGTGACCGTGCTGGCGTTCCTCGGCGCCCTGGGCTCCGCCGGCAGCGCCTTCTTCGCCGGGGACAACGCCGCCGCCGGGGCGTTTTTCGGCGCGGGCGCCCTGTTGTTGATTGCAGGTCTGGCGGGCGCCACCGCCGGACTCCAGCGGCTCGGACGTTCCGACCGGGCGAGCCGGCTTTCCCTGGGTGCGCTCGGGCTCCGCGGGTTGACGCGCCGCCGGCGTCGCAGTGTCGCCACGATGGCCCTGCTGGCCAGTGCAACCTTCCTCATCGCCTCGATTGGCGTGTTCCGGTTGGAAATGCCGGATGATGTTTCCCGCCGCGATTCCGGCACCGGCGGTTTCTCCCTGGTGGGGTCTGCCACGCAGCCCGTGTTGTACGACCTGACCAGCCAGGAAGCCTGCGACCGCTACGCCCTGGCCGACGACCTCTGGGAACAGGCGGGCGTCGTCTCCTTCCGGGTCCGTGACGGCGAGGAGGCCAGTTGCCTCAACCTGAACCGCGCGCAAACCCCGCGTGTGCTGGGCGTGAAACCGGAGGAACTCGCCGGGCGCCGCGCGTTTCGTTTCGCTCAGTTGATGAAGGGTCTCCCGCGCAGCCTCGGCTGGGAGGCGCTCGATCGGGTCCGCTGTGCCGAAAACGGCCTGACACTGGAGGCCGACGAAGTGCCGGTCATCGGCGACGCGGCCTCCATCAAGTACGCCCTCGGCAACCGGGTGGGTGGCACGCTCGATTACCGCGACAATCGCGGGCGGGTGTTCAAGCTGCGGATCGTCGGGGCGGTCGCAAACTCGATTCTCCAGGGCAACCTCATCATGGCAGAGTCGGAATTTGTACAGCGATTTCCCGACGACGCGGGCTATCGCTGGTTCCTGATCGATGCCCCCGCCACGCGCCGGGAGGCGTTGGCCAGGGAACTCACGCGATCCCTCGGCGACCTCGGTTTCGAAGTTACCCAGGCGGCCTCCCGACTGGCGGCATTCAATGCCGTGCAGAACACCTATCTGGGGACTTTTCAGGTGCTGGGGGGGCTGGGCCTGTTGCTGGGCAGCTTCGGCTTGGGGGCGGTGGTTCTGCGCAATGTGCTCGAACGCCGCTCCGAACTGGCGCTCATGCAGGCGCTCGGGTTCCTTCCGGCGGCCCTGCGTCAACTGGTCCTGCGCGAGCATCTCCTGCTGCTGGGTGGGGGGCTCGGGATCGGCGTGGTGGCGGCCACCATCGCGGTGCTGCCCACCGTGCTGCTCACGGGACTGCCGGTGCCGTGGTGGTCGTTGGGGGCGACGCTGCTGGCGGTGCTGCTCAACGGGGCACTCTGGACCTGGCTGGCCACCCTGGCCGCGCTTCGCGGGGGTTTGCTCACGGCACTGCGCAATGATTGACCCATCTCCAGACTCGCCTGCGTCCCGTTGACGGGCTTATTACCGGGCACGACAATCGTCATGGGCCATCAGGAAACCTATCGCCACAACGACGCCTACGCCGGCTTTCTGGCCACGCAGGACGACGGCTTTTTCGCGAAATACGCGGAGACCCTGCAACCTGCGCGCCCGGGCGCCCGCGTGCTGGACGTGGGTTGCGGCGTGGGACAGGTGGTGCGACGCTGGCAGGCGGCGGGCTGTGACGCCCACGGGGTGGAGGTCTCCGAACCCTCGGTGGAACGGGCGCGGGCAGCGGGGCTGAACTGCGTGACCTACGACGGACGGCACCTGCCCTTTCCCGACGGCCATTTCGCCGCCGCCGGGGCGTTGAATGTCCTCGAGCATGTCGAGGATCCCGAGGCGTTCATTCCCGAACTGGTCCGGGTCGTGGAACCGGGCGGACGCGTCGTGATCTCCAGTCCCAACTTCTTTCGCGTGCTGGGCTGGCAGGATTACCACCACTCCATGCGCGGTCTGCGAAACAAATGGCGCAATCTGCGTCGCCTGCTCGCCAAGCGCCGTCAGCGAAAGACGGCGCCGGATGCCGTGCGGTTCGACCGGATGGAACCCGTCTTCAAGGAGCCCTTTGAGCCGGATGACGATGCCATCATCGCCACGAACGCCCCGGAGATTGGTTTCTTTTTGGAACGCGCGGGATGCGTTGTGGAGCGGATGGAATGCACGGATCGCCACGTGGCGGGCCTGGTGGACTGGGGCCTGAATCTCACGCCGTTGCGACACGGGATGTTCAATGCTTTTGTGGTGGCCCGGAAAGGGCGGTGAGAATCGGGGTGAAAATAGGGGTTGCGCGAAGGCGGGGTTGCGCTTAGATAACAGGCGTCTTTGGACCAACCAGCGATGCCTTTTCGGTTCGTCGAACCTCTTCGGCTGCTGGTTTTCCCGATTACTCATGGATCGTTCATCGCACCCTTCGGTGCGACGCCATCAAGCAATTATGAGTTCGCGCAAGCGACACAAGAACAGGAGTGGCGGCAATCGCGGCCACAACCGCAATCAAGGTCACGGCCACAACCAGGGGCAGGGGCAGGGGCAGGGCGGCAATGGTCCGTCGTCCCCGGACAACGGAGGCCGCAAGGCTCCGCGGGTGGACATGGTCCTGCCGGACTTCGGCGAGGGTTACCTCGAGATTTCCGACAAGGGCTTCGGCTTTCTCCGCACCCCGGAGGCCCATTTCCATCCGAAGCCGGCGGATGTCTTCGTGACTCCGGACACCATCAAGCGCTGTTTCCTGCGCGAAGGGTGTCTCGTGAAATGCACGCTGCAACCGCCCCATCGCGGCACCAGCCCGCAGTGCAAGGAGGTCCTGGAAGTGAACCGGATGGTCTTTCAGGACTACACCAACTCGATGCGGTTCGAGAACCTCACGACCATCGATCCCATCGAGAAGTTCCGGTTGGAAACCGCCCCGGAGTTGATCGAGTCCCGGCTCATCGATCTGGTCACGCCGATCGGCAAGGGCACGCGCGGTTTGATCGTGGCCCCGCCGCGCACCGGCAAGACCACGATCCTCAAGCAGATCGCCAATGCCGTCACCACGAACCACCCCGACGTGCACGTGCTGGTGTTGCTCATCGACGAACGTCCGGAGGAAGTCACTGACTTTCAGCGCTCGGTGCAGGCCGAGGTGGTGGCCTCCTCGAACGATCAGGATCTCGAAACCCACGTCCGCCTGTCGCGGTTCATGGTCGAACGCTGCCGCCGGATGGTGGAGGCCGGCAAGGACGTCCTCGTCCTGCTGGACTCGATCACCCGCGTGGCCCGCGCCTACAACAGCGTGCACGGCGGAAGCGGTCGTACCATGACCGGTGGCGTGGACGCCCGCGCCTTGGAAATCCCGCGGAAGATCTTCGCCGCCGCCCGCAAGACCGAGGAGGCCGGTTCGCTCACCATCGTGGCAACCGCCCTGGTCGACACCGGCAGCCGCATGGATGAACTGATTTTCCAGGAGTTCAAGGGCACCGGTAACATGGAACTCGTGCTGGACCGGAAACTCTCCGACCGCCGCCTCTTCCCCGCGCTCGACATTCCCAAGAGCGGTACCCGCAAGGAGGAGAAACTGTTCCCGGCGGATCAGATCGAGGCCATCCGCAAGCTCCGGCGCATGATGGTGGACCTCAACCCGGTCGAGGCCATGGAGACCCTGCAGAACGCGCTGCGGAAGTACAAGACCAACGCGGAACTGCTGTCCAAGCTCATCTGAACCGGCCTGCTCCGGCCATGACCCGGCCGCGATCGAGCCCCCGTTCGTCAGCTGCCACCCGCCCCACGGGGAGGGTGACATCATCTCCGGAACGCGCCACGCGCCCGCCGCTCGAACGGATGCTCCGGATTCACCAGGCCATCCAGGCCGGGGGCTTTCCCAATGCGGAGACCCTCGCCCGGGACCTGGAAGTCAGCACCAAGTCGGTCCGACGCGACCTCGAATTCATGCGCGACCGGCTCGGGCTTCCCTTGAGCTATGACGAACGGCGCTGGGGCTACCATTACACCGAGGACGTCGGGGCCTTCCCCGCCCTGCAGATCTCCGAAGGGGAACTGTTCGCGCTGCTCGTGGCGGAGAAGGCCATCCAGCAGTACCGCGGCACCAACTTCGAGGAACCGCTGACCAGCGCCCTGCGCAAGATGTCCGCCGGCCTGCCCGACACCGTCTCCGTGCATTGGGCCGACTGGGACCGGACGATCTCCTTTCGCACCAGCGCCGAGCCGATCCTGAACCTCGAGATCTTTGACGCTGTGGCCCGTGCGGTGGCCGATCGCAGATCCCTGCGCATCCAGTACCGCAAGCCCGGGAGCGCGGCCTCGGAAACCCGCGAAATTGATCCCTGGCACCTCGCCAACATCAACGGCGAATGGTACCTCTTCGCCCACGACCACCTGCGCAAGGCCGTTCGCACCTTCGTTCCCGCGCGCATCCAGTCGGTGGAACCCACGGGCCGGACCTTCACCCCACCGGCCCGGTTCTCCGTGGATCGGGAGTTGCGGGACAGTTTCGGGGTCCATTCCGCTCAGGGCGACTTTGATGTGGCCATCCGGTTCAGCCCGCGGACCGCAGATTACATCCGGGAAAAGCGCTGGCATGCCTCCCAACGGTTGATCGAACACGAGGACGGCGGGGTGGAATTGCAGATGCGGCTCTCCAGTCTCGTCGAGGTCCAACGCTGGATTCTCGGCTGGGGCGGCGACGCCGTTGCCCTCCGCCCGCCGGAACTGGTGCTAAACATCTCTGCCGCGGCCCGCCGTTTGCTCAGAAGCCAGCACCCCAACACACCGAAGCCCCGCAACCGTCCACCCCGATGAACCCAACCCCGCCTTCCCGGCTCCGCCCCCAAATCGTCGTGTTGGACGGTTACACGATGAACCCCGGCGATCTGAGCTGGGAGGGCCTCGAGGCGCTTGGCGAAGTGGTGGTTCACCCCCGAACCCCTGCGGCTCGCCTGATCGAGCGGGCCCGGGATGCGGAGGTCCTCCTGACCAACAAGGTGGTCCTCGACCGGGCCGCCCTCGAGCAACTGCCCCGGGTCCGCTACATCGGCGTGACGGCGACGGGTTACAACGTGGTGGATCTCCAGGCCGCGGGCGAACGGGGTATCGTGGTCACCAACGTGCCCGCCTACAGCACCGCCGCGGTCGTTCAGTTGACCTTCGCCCTCCTGTTCGAACTGACCCACCAGGTCGGCCACCACGCCGGTGCCGTGCGGGATGGGCGCTGGGCCACCTGCCCGGATTTCTCCTTCACCGATTTTCCCTTGCTGGAACTGGATGGCAAACGGTTTGGCATCGTCGGCCACGGCAACATCGGCCGCGCTGTCGCCCGGGTGGCATCGGCCCTCGGGATGTCCGTGCTGGTGCACACCCGCACCCCGGCGGCGGATACGCACTTCCCGGCGCGCTTCGTGGGTCTTCCGGAGTTGCTCCGCGAAAGTGACGTGGTCAGCCTGCATTGTCCCCTCACCGCGCAAACCGCCGGATTGATCAACCGTGAACGACTGGGCTGGATGAAACGGGGTGCGCTGTTGCTTAACACCGGGCGCGGTCCGCTCCTCGATGAGGCGGCCGTCGCCGAAGCCCTGGTTTCCGGCCAACTTGGCGGCGCGGGCCTGGACGTGCTCGGCTCGGAACCCCCGGCGGTCGACAACCCGCTGCTCCGCGCGCCAAATTGCTTCATCACCCCCCACCTTGGCTGGGCCACCACGGCAGCCCGAACCCGCCTCATGTCGGTCGCGGTGGAGAACCTCCGGGCGTTTCTCGGCGGCCGCCCCGCCAACGTCGTGACGGCCTGAGTCGCGGTCGTTCAACTTCCTGCCGAACGCAACGGGGCAGGCGAACCGAGGCGGGCTCCTGGGCGCCACACTGGATTGTGCTGTCCTGCCGGTGAAGGATGACCGGTTCCTGGTTTCCGTGGCGGCCTGCTGCTTCGCCCTCTGCCCATCAACCGGCGCCGACTCTCCGACGGTGACCTCACGGGGAACGTCGCCATTCGGTTTCGTCTCCTCCTTGGGGGGACAGTGGGATTTTATGTAGCCCATCGTACAACACTCTACATTTGTGATTGACACGGCGTCGCGCCTGGAGTATCAAGGACCCGCACAAGCCATGAAGACCATGAACAAAATCCTATTGTCGTTGGGCCTGGCCGGTTCTCTGATGGCCGCCGAGGCTCCTGTTGTGAAACCCGCGTCCTCGTCCGCTCCGGCGGCGAACGCCACGGTGAAAGACGAGGCACCCAAGCCCGCCAGAAAGGCTGCGGGGTACCCCTTCCGCGGCAAGGTCGGTGCGATCGACGTGGAGAAATGGACGCTGACCGTCACCACGAAGAACACCAAACGCGTCTTCCCTGTCAGCAAGAAGGCGAAGATCGTCAAGGCCGGCAAACCCGCCAAACTGAAGGACGGCAAGGTCGGCGAGGACGTGGCCGGCTACGTCAAGAAGCTGGAGGGGGACAAGGTTGAGATCACCAGCATTCGCTTTGGCCCCAAACCGGAGACCCCGCCCGAGGAGCCCAAGGCAACCGCGTCCAAGCCCAGGACCCAACCGGCGGTCGAGTAGGCCGTCGGTTGCAGACTGAGATTTCAATGCTCAAACCCGGGCTGCCCCGAGCGGGGTGGTCCGGGTTTGATGGTCTCTCCTCCGCCCTCCGTTATGGGGAAGGGACGCCTCCGGGATGAGCGCAGGTTCACGCAGGCATGGCGGGCTGGGAGGGGCGCCGGCGCTGGCACATCACGTACAGGGCGGGCAACACGAGCAGGGTCAGTACGGTGTTCGTGAAGATTCCCCCGATCACGACGGTCGCCAGCGGGCGTTGCACCTCGCCACCGACACCCAGATTCACCGCCATGGGAGCGAACCCCACCGCGGCGACCAGCGCGGTCATGAGGACGGGGCGGAGGCGAACCAGGCAGCCTTCGCGAACGGCCTCCGGCAGGCTGCGGCCTCCGTCGATTCGCTGCTTGATGAACGTCACCAGCACAAGTCCGTTGAGAATGGCCACCCCGCTGAGTGCCACAAAGCCGATGCCCGCACTCACGGTGAAAGGCAGTCCCCGCAACCAGAGCGCCAGCACGCCGCCGACGAGTCCGAGCGGGATGCCGGACGCGACGATGAACACCTCCCGGACGCTCCGCAGACTGAAGAACAGCAACACAAAGATCAGGACCAACGCCATGGGCACCACAAACATGAGCCGGGCATTGGCCCGTTCCATGTTCTCGAACTGCCCACCCCACTCGAGGGTGTAGCCGTCGGGCAACGGCACCTCGTTGGCAATGCGTTCCCTGGCCTCGGCCACGAAGCTCCTGACGTCCCGGCCCCTCACGTTGCACTGCACGGTGATCCGTCGTCGACCCCACTCGCGGGTGATGGTGGACGGCCCCTCCATTTCCGTGATGTGAGCCAGTTGCCGGAGCGGAAGAATCGGCCCGGCCACCGTGGGAATGAGCGTGGTTGCCAGCGCCTCCGGGTCGGTGCGTTGCCGGTCCGGCAACCGGACCACCAGCGGGAAGCGTCGTTGTTCCTGGCGCACGTCCCCCACCTGGCGCGAGCCGACCGCTTCCACGACATTCAGCACATTCCGGCTCGGGATGCCATAACGCGCAAGGGCCTGCGGATCCACGCGTACCTGCAGGAAGGTCTGTCCGGTCAGTTGTTCAACCGACGCCTCACTGGCGCCCGGAATCCGCGCGAGGACGGCCTGAATCTCGCCGCCCAACCGTCGCAGTTCCTCCAGGTCGTCGCCGAATACCTTGATGCCCAGGTCGCCCCGGATGCCGGCGATCAGTTCGTTCATGCGCATCTCGATGGGTTGACTGAACGCGGGCTTCAGGCCCGGGACCTGATCGAGCACCGCGCGCATCTGCTCCGTCAGGTCCCCCTGCGTGCGCGCCCTCGTCCACTCGTCGCGTGGCTTCAGGGCCAGAAAGAAATCCGCCAGTTCAATCCCCATCGGGTCGGTGGCGACTTCCGCCGTTCCCAGACGGGTCCAGATGTGTTCAATCTCGTCCGGGAATTCCTCCATCAACACCTGCTCGATGCGCGCGTTCTGGGCCACCGATTCTTCGACCGAGATGCCGGCCAGACGCACCGTCGTTCCCACGATGGCGCCCTCGCCCAGCTTGGGAAGGAACTCGCCGCCCATGCGGGTGGTGAGGATCATGGCCCCGCCACACAACAGCGCGGCGCCCACCAGCGTGGTCTTCCGACGCCGCAGGACCCACCCGAGAACCGGCACATACATCCGGTGGACCAAGCGCACAAGCCAGGGTTCCGATTCCCGCACCTGCCTGGGCAGAAACAAGGCGGCGAGGACCGGCGTCAGGGTGAGCGACAGGATCAGGGCGCCAAGCAGGGCAAAGATCAGGGTCAGCGCCATCGGCCGAAACAGCTTCCCCTCGATGCCCTGCAAGGTGAGCACCGGCAGAAAGACGATCAGGATGATGCCCACCCCGAAGGCCACGGGCCGGGCGACTTCCAGCGGCGCCCGCTGCAACTCAGCCTCCCGTTCACCGGCCGTCAGCGGTCGACCCAACTCCCGCTGTTTGACGGACAACCGACGCATGGCATTCTCGACCATCACCACCGCGCCGTCCACGATGAGCCCGAAGTCCACGGCGCCGAGGCTCAGCAAGCTGGCGGAGATGCCGGAGAGGAGCATGAAGTTGCCGGCAAAGAGCATCGAGAGGGGAATCGCCACCGCCACGATCAGCCCGGCCCGCAGATTCCCCAGGAACCCCAGTAGCACGGCGATGACCAGGAAGGCGCCGGCCAGCAGGTTGTGCTCGACGGTGCGGATGACCTTCTCCACCAGTTCGGTCCGGTCATACAGCACCTCCAGTTTCACGTCCGACGGCAGGAACTCCTCCACCTCCGCCAGTTTCGCCTTCAACGCGTGCGTAACCACGGCGCTGTTCTCGCCCATCAACATGAAACCCAGCCCCAGCACGGCTTCGCCCCGCCCGTCGGCCGTCACGGCCCCCCGCCGGATCTCGTGATCCTCCTGCACGGTCGCCACATCGCGCACCTGCACCGGCGTCCCCTCATGACTGGCAATGACGATGCCGGCGATCTCCACGACATTCGTCGTCAGACCAACGCCGTGAACCAACAGCGATTCCCCACCGCGAACGATCTGGCCACCGCCCACGTTCTGGTTGTTTGCCTGCAGGGCGTCGACCAGGTCTTCCAAGGTCAGCCCGTACTTGATGAGGCGGTCCGTCTCCACCACGACGTGGTATTGCTTCTCGAATCCGCCCCAGGTGTTCACCTCGGCGACACCGGGCACCTTGCGCAACTCCGGTTTGACCACCCAGTCCTGCAGAACCCTCAGGTCCGTCAGGGTTCGGTCGGGGTCGGTGGATCGCACCAGATAATGGAACACCTCGCCCAGACCGGTGGCGATGGGGCCCAATTGCGGTCGCTCCAAACCCGCCGGCAGTTCCACGGTCTGCAACCGTTCCATGACGAGTTGGCGGGCACGGTAGATGTCGATGGTGTCGTCAAACGTTGCCACCACCTGCGAGAAGCCGAACTTCGAGATCGAACGTACGTTGTGCAAACCCGGCAGCCCGCTGACCGCGAGTTCCACCGGCACGGTGATCTGGACCTCCGTCTCCTGAGGGTTCAGCGCGGCGGCGGAGGTGTTGATTTGCACCTGCACGGGGGTGGTGTCCGGAAAGGCGTCCACCGGCAGGAGCGTCAGGCTCCAGCTTCCGATTACCACCAGCAACCCCGCCAGAACGCAGACCAGCGGGCGGTTGCGGAGAGAGAAGTTGATGATCCAGTCGAGCATTGCCGGTTCTCCTGGGTTCAATCGTCGGCACATCCCGCGCCCAACCGCGACATGAGCATCGCGGATTTCAAAGCGAACGCATGGTTCACCGCAACCGGTTCGTCCGGTCTCAGGCCTGCCAGCACCTCGCAACCCGCGGGGGCGCTCGCACCAAGCCGCACCGACCGTGCCTCGAACAGGTCGTCCGCCAGCTTCACGAACACCAGCGGGCGTCCCCCCACGTGCTGGATCGCCGGAGCCGGAAGCAACAGCGCGTCTTCCACTTCGCGCGTCAGAATCCGGGCGGTTGCGAACATCTTGTCCTTGAGACGACCCGCCGGGTTGGCGAACTCGGCCCGGACCCGCCCCATTCGGGTGCGTGCGTCCACCGCAGGATCGATCCAGGTCACCCGGCCGGTGAACACCTGACCTCTCATCGAATCCACCCGGAGTTCCACAGTCTGGCCCGCTTGCACCCGCGCCAGCATGGGCTCGGGCACCTGCAGCATCGCCCAGACGGTTGAGGTATCCACCAGGGTGAAGAGCGGGTCGCCGACGTCCACCCGGGCACCGCGCACCGCCATGCGCTCCACGATCTCCCCGGCGAACGGGGAACGCACCTCCATCAACACCTCTTCCTCCGGCTTTTGGCCCAGTTCGTCGATCTGCGCCTCGGTAAAGCCCAGCGTGCGCAACTGCTGGCAGGCGGCCCGATGGGTGGCCTCGGCCTCCTCCAGGGCGGCCTGCGAGGTTACCCGGTCGGCCCGCAGCCGGCGTTCCCGCTCCAGCGTCTGATGGGAGAGCACCGCCCGGGCCACCGCCTCCGCGATGGAAGCCGACCAGATCCTCGCAACGGTGTCGGCTTCATCCACCCGGGTTCCGAGATCCACGGCAATGGACTGCAACAGCCCTCCGACGGGTGCGGCAATCCGGGCGAGTTTGTTCTGGTTGAAGCAGACCTCCGCCAGGCAGTCGACCGCTTCGGCAACCGATCCGCTTTCAGGCAGCGCGGTCCGCACTCCCACCAGAGCGGTGGAATTGGTCGAAGGCAACCGGACCTTCAGGCTTTCGCCCGGCTCGAGTTTTCCAATCAGGTCGGGATTGCACACGGCACATTCCGCTTCCGGCACCCCGTGTTCGACACACATCGCCCCGTCCTCCACCGGGGACGCCTCGGTTCCTTCATGAGCGTGGGCGTGGGCCGCGTGATCATGGTCCCCGCCCCCGGACGAGGCCGCGCGGGGTCGACAGCCTGCGAGAATCACGGCGAGGGAAAGGAGACCCATTGCCGCCAGGATGCGTAAGGTGACGTTCGCTGTCATGGATGGGAGGCTATTCGGAGTTGGATGTGGAGGGGGCAGGGGAAGGGGAAGGGAGCCTTGGCCGGAGCAGGGCCTCGACTTCAGCCTGGGCCACGTTCAGTTCCAGCAGGCTGTATTGGTAGGCCAGACGGGCCTCCGCCTGGGTCCGCTGGGTGTCCGCCAGGTCGATGAAGGTGAATTTGCCTTCCTCGAATCCAGTCCGCACGAGCCGTAATGCCTCGTCGGCCCGGGGTAGAATCCGCTCGCGATGGGCGGTGACCGCCGCGGCGGCGGCACGGTAGCGCTCGCGTGCCCCCATCCATTCCCGCTGCAGCTGTTGTTGCACGGACTGCAACTCCGCCTCCGCCACGTCGATGTCGGCAGCGGCCTCCCGTCGCCGACCCCGCCCGCGATCCAGAATGGGAAGGGGCAGTGAGATTCCCAGTTGGATAATCGACTCGCCCGTCTCCCCGATGCGCCCGCCGGCGAGCCCCACCTGCACATCGGGATACGCCTCGAGCCGCGCGCGTCGTTGCTCCAGGCGCGCACGCTCCAGATTGGCCCGGGCGGCGACCGTGCTGGGATGATCCGCGAGCTGAGGCGGCACCGCCGCAGTCAGCAAACCGCTGTCCGGAACCTCCCTCAAAGCCCCGGAAAGCGGCACTTCCCTGAGTTCAGGCCTTCCCAGCAGCGTGGCCAGGTCAAGCCGCGCCGTGGCCAGGTCACGCTGTTGGGCAATCAACCCGGTGCGCGTCTGCTCGGACTGAACCTCCGCCCGTAGTTGCTCCTGCAGGGGGGCGGCACCGTGCTCCACCCGTTTGCGTGCTGTCGCCGCGGTGGATTCAGCCACCTCCGCCAGTTCGGCCGACACCGCGGCCAGCCGTTCATACGCCAGCACGCGAGCGTAGGCGGCTTTCACGTCACGGACGATTTCGGTGCGACGCAGCGCGAGTTGGGCCTCGGAAAGCCGCACCTCCATGCCCCCGGCGCGCCGGTCCAGGGGTTTCTTTCCGGGGAACGGAAGTGTCTGGACGATGCCGATGGTCTGTTTGGAGTCATCGAAAGACCCGCCGCCGCTCACCGGCCAGTCCTCCGCGCTCAATTCCAGTTCGGGATTCGACCACCGCCCCGCTTGGAACGCCCTGCCGGAAGCAGCCTCCACGCGTCCGCCGGCGGCCCGCAGGGACGGGTTGGTCAACAGGGCGAGACGCACCGCCTCCTCCAGACTCAGCGCCGTCGGATCTGCCTGCCCCGCTTCTCGGGCATGTCCCGACCCAAGCGCACCCGCGACAACCCAGGCTGCCACCAACCACGAACGACCCCGACTCAAACTCACACCGTGTTTCATGACCTTCACTCGACCAACCATCGACCGCGGACCTGATGAGGGAAAAGGCGGGTGTCAACAGGCACCACGCCCTACTGGGGGAATCCCACGCGGGAGGCTTCCGCGAAACAACCGACCCGTGCGGGGGAGGTTAAGCGGTGAGGGAAGGAGCGCGCGCCCTGGGCGCTGCGCGCTGGACGAATTGCCAGGTGGCCGCCAGCTCCGGCGGAGCCGTGGCACAGGGAACGAGCACGACGCAGGCGTCGGTGTCCCAACATGCGGGCAGGAGGAGGCAGGCCAGCAACCCGGGTTGAGGGTTCCATTGCGGCGCGATGTCGGGATTGTCCTCCAGTCGGTAGTGGCCGGACTCGACCGCCTGGCAGGCGTCCCCCGCACAGTGATCACAATCCCCGCCGGCATTGTCTCCGCAACAGCTCGAGAGGAAGCTCAACTGCGGCATCGCTTCGAGGGTGCAATGCACCGTTACCGGTGCCCAAAGCACCAGCAGACACACCGCAACCACGCGCGAAAGCCACTTCACAAGGCGTGAGGGTATCACAGAGACAACGGCGTTCAACCCCGGCCTGCAGGCCGCCGCAAACGGCGCTTCGAGCAGGCGACAGTCCGTCACCGGCCTTCCGATTCGCGCTTGCGGGGAGGGAGGGGGGGGCGGAGGATCGTTTCTGAACCCATGATCGGTGAACCTCACCCTGCACGGCCGCTTCCCTCCGGCAACTCCGGCGTTTCACAATGTCCGCCGGCTTTCGCCGCCTCCCTCACGCCGATGCGAGTTCGGTCCCTGGTCTGGCTCTGGTGATCGAGTGGCCCTTTGTTGCCTCGTGCTTCCTCGGGAAGCCCCGGTGGTTCCGCCGGAGCCTCCAGGCATCGCTCCTCGTTCAGAGCATCTCCTACGTCCTGCTGTTCGGTTGGTATTGGGCGGCCAGCAGCACGTCGCTGTATACGCGCACCCGCCTCGTCGGGCCCGCGGAGCTTTCACTACCCTCATCGGTGGTGGTCTACTACATCGATCCCGAGGACGGGCACGTTCGGCGACGCCCGCTGGTCGGTGGCGAGGCGGAGACAGTCGTTGCCCTGGGTTCGACCCACTGGCGGGACGACCTGCTCATTCAACCCCGCACGGGGGATTCCAACCGGTTGGACCTGATCGCGCGGGTGGGGGATCACCTGTCCCCAACGATCGTGGAAGTGCACACCAACCTCGCGGTCCTCCCTGCCGTGGTGGACGCGACCGGATTGCCACCGCTGCCGGGGGACCCGGTGTGGGCCGACCTCGTGACGGAGGTGCCGGCCCTTGGGGAGGCGACCCAGAGCCCGTGGCATTTTCGGGTCGGCTCCCGTGCGTTTCAGGGTCTGCACGGGAGCCACGCGGGGACCGGGGAAGAGCGGGGCTTGTCCTATGAAACGTTGTTCGGCGCCTTCACCGTCCGCCACGCCACCCTGTTGCCGGGGGATGTGGTCCTGTTTCAACTCGGAGCCGACCAGATCTGTGCCTACGACCCCTCGAACTCGCGGGTTGCTCCGCTCTGGCGCGGGCACTCGCCGCTTCCGGTGATTCCGCACCCAGTCCGGTAGGGGATGGGTTCGATCCTCACTTTGAGACGGATCTTAGCGGGAGGAGCGTAAGTCGCATTTTCCGTGGGTCTATCGTCATCAGGGCGCCTCCGGCGAGTTGGCTTTCCTGGCCGCGCAGCGCGGCGACCACCATCCCCGACATGGACGCAGGGCGCGTATCCTCACACCGGAGTTGGACGACACTGGGAGCCGAGGCGCCCGTCGTGGCCAGAAGCGTGCCGAAGTCCAGGTCCTGGGTGAAAACCACGTAACTGGCATTCCTGGCCCATTCCATCAGTTCCCGATCCGGCGCGGATGGACTACCCACATCAACCCAATGTACCGCCTGCCACCCGTTCTCGATGAAAACCCTCGTCCAGTCCGGAGAGAGGTTCATATCGATTAGGATTCTCATCAGGAGGCGGCCAAGGGTAACTCACGTTCTTCCGATCTCCAGGCGCCGTAGGCGAGGGCGGCGGTGATGTCCTCAGCCTCAAGATAAGGGTAGAGTCGCAGAAGTTCGTCCCGGTCCACGCCCGAGGCAATGAGGCCTAGAATGGCTCCCACCGTCATCCGAAGTCCTCGAATGCAGGGTTTGCCCCCCATCACATCGGGGTCCAGGGTGATTCGATGCAGCTCTGGAAATGTCACCCTGCGAGCCTGTCATCCGTGCTGGCTTTCGTCCAGACTTCCCGGAGCAATCCCAGGGCATTCACGCCGCCATCAGCCCTTCGTCGGCGCCGTTCCCTCCCCGCCGGGGGCGTGGCTCCGACGGCCCTGGTCCACGCGCAACACCGGTTCGATGCTGCGGATGTGGATGTCGCGCTGTGGGAACGCGATCTCGATTCCGGCCCGGGCGAGCCCCAGGTAGATCGTGCGGTGCAACTCATGGGTCACGTTCAACCGGTTCTCCAGGTCCGGCAGGTAGACGCGCACTTTGAAATCCAGCGTGCTTTCGCCAAAACCGACGAAATGGGCCATGGGCTTCGGGTCGTCCAGGACCAGGGGTTGCGCCTCGGCCGCGCGCAGCAGGACCTCGCGCGTGCGGTCCACGTCGGAGCCGTAGGCCACGCCGACGTCGATGGTCACCCGGTTGACCGGGTTGGACAGGGTCCAGTTGAGGATCCGGCCGGTGATGAACTCCCGGTTGGGGACGATGAACTCCTGGCGTTCCCAGTTGGTGATCGTGGTGGCACGGATCTGGATGCGTGAGACGACTCCCGAGACGTCGCCGACGGTGACGACGTCACCGACGCGCACGGGACGTTCGAGGAACAGCAGGATGCCGCAGACGAAATTGGCGACGACCTCCTGCAGGCCGAAGCCGAGGCCGACGCTCAGGGCGGCGGCGATCCAGCCGAACTGGCTCCACCGCAGGCCCAGGGTGCCGAGCGTGATGATCGCGCCCAGGGCCACCACCACATACTGGCTGATCGCGGTGATCGCGTAGCGGCTGCCCGGTTGGAGGGAGAGGTTCTGCAGGACGGCGATCTCGAGCAGGCCGGGGAGGTTGCGGGCGACCACCGCGGTGAGCAACGCGAGCAGGCTGGCTCCGAGTGCGTCAGCCAGCGTGATGGGGACCAGTGTGGTGCTGCCCTCGGCCTCGACGGTGATGCTCCAGAGCTTGAAGTTGTTCAGGTAATTGAGGGCGGGCAGTTCGCTTTCCCAGACGATCCACAGGCCGGCGACGATGGCCAGCGTGAGGCTGACGCGCAGTAACTGGCGCGTCTGGGCCTTCATGGTTCCGAGACTTACCTCGGGTTCTTCAATGGGGCCAAAACCCGACTTGTCGGCTTCCTCCTCCTCCTCCGCTTCGCGGGCTGCGTTGGCGCGCTTCTCCATCGCCTGTTCGAACGCGATGTGGCGTTCGCGGACGAACAGCCAGCGGATGACCAGATTGTAGAGCAGGGAGACGCCGAGCAGCATCGCCACGCTCAGGCTGACGCGGAGGTTCAGTTGCAGCGCCGTGTAGAAGTAGCCCAGGCCGGTCAGCACCGAGAGTCCCAGGGGCAGGGCGAGCAGCAGCCCAAACCACAACCAGCGGGTGCGGGCCAGCACTCCCTTGGGACGCTGCCGGATGAGGTTCCTCAGCATGCCGTGCTCGGGATGCAACACCCGGTGCGTGAACCCCAGCATGGCCAGCATCCCTGCCAGGAAAAGTACCTGGCCCAGACTGCCGCGGGCCCCTTCCGAGCCGGGTACGTGGCTGGAGGCGGTGACGAACCGGAGCACCAACATCACCGGCAGGAACCAACGCAGGTTGCTGCGCACCAGTTGGAGGTTTTCCTCCCGCCAACGGAAATGCACGTTGCCCAGACCGGCAGGCCGGCACAGTTCAAAAGCCCCGAGAATCAGCAGTGTCTGGACACTGATTTGCAGGAAACCGAGACCGACCGCCCGCACAAACTCCGAATTCACGGCTTGCGGGGCGCCCGCCAGAGTCAGGCCAAGGGCTCCGAACACCAGCGGCAACGGGGCCGCCAGTAACAACGGGATCGGCAGCACCTTCAATGTCAGTTGAAAGGAGTCGGTGGCGGCGCGGCGCGTGAGCGTGGCGATTTCCTCCTGCCGCCGCAGCAGACGGGACCGGCCCAGCAGCAGGAGCAGCAGCACGATCACGGACAATCCCAACGGCGCGTAGGCGCGACCGGCCCGGCTCCCCAGGGTGCCGGCCACCTCGCCCCAGTTCTCGGGGAGGGTCCACCATCTCAGGGCCGGAGGCAGGTTCGTCAGCGTGGCCAGACTCAGCGGCTGGGAACTCGGCGTCCACATCAGGATTTCGTCCAGAAAACGGATGTGATCCTCCAGTTCCTTCAGGTAGCTCGTCTGCACCCCGGACAGCAGCCGCAGGTTCTCCATGAGCTGCCCGTAACTCTGCTGCAACCCGCTCAGCAGTTCCTGCCGGGTCTTGAGAAACTCCAACCCCTGTTGCTCCAGTGCAGCCCGCTCCTTTTCGTCCGCGGGCAGATCCTGTTGATCGGCCATCAAATCCTGCAGGTGGTTCCGCAAAATGACCAGCTTGCGCAGTTGCTCGTCCACGGACAACTGAGCGAGGGCGTTGGTGGCCGTCAGTTCCCGGACCTCCTCCATGCGTTGCCGGACCAGTCGCGGCGATTCCAGTCGGCGCCGCTGGAGCAGGAGGATCTGTGCCAGGGTCTCGCTGAGACCGGCTGCCTCGATCTGCTTGCGCGAACTGCCGGAGTCCGCTTCCAGCAAGCGCTGGGTTTCCTGCTGCGTTTGCAGGTCCTTGGAAACCCGCTGGTTGAGCGCAATGACGGTCGTTCGCTGGTCAGCCAGCGCCGCGTTCTCGTTGGCCAGCGTCTTGATCAACGGATGCACCGTCTTGTCCGACGACGCCTCCCGCTGCATTTGTGCCGTGCGGTCGCGGTCGGCTTCGGCGGCCTGACTGCGACGCCGTTCGACCAGCTTCTCCAAAGCCTTCTGGCGCTGGGCGGCCAGGGCGTTCTGCTGGGTGCGCAGGTTCTGGCGGGCGGTCAGCAGATCGACCTGGGTGGACTGTGCCAGGAGGTCCTGGTCGATCAGAGCAATCCGGGCGTTGGCGGCAATACGCCGGGCCTCCAACAGGGCTTTCCGGGCTCGCAAGGCCGCCGGCGACAGGTCGGGTGCCGGGGTGGCGGCCAGTTCCGCTTCCGCAGCGCGCAGCTCGTCCTGGGCCGCCGCCTTTTCAGCCAATGCCGACGTGGGCCGGTTGCGCCGGCTATCGAGCGCTTCCTGGTCCTTGCTCAACTGCGCCTTGCCGGCGTCGGTCTCTCCCTTGACCTGGGTGAGCACCTGCTCCAGTTCCGGCAACGGCGCGTTGGTGTTGATGCCGGCGAGCAGGTTCGTGTCAGCCTGGGTCTGGGTTCCCAGCTTCTCGATTTCCTGCCGCAGGCGGGTGGTTTCCTCCGGTGCGCTGGTGATGGCCGCCTGCAGGGCCGCCACCTGCTGCCGGCTCTGGCCGGCGGCCGTGAGCAACTGCGCCGCCGCCCGGTATTGCTCCAACAGGGTCTGCTTGACCTTGGGGTCGAGGGTTGAGTCCGCATCGATTCGGGCAATCTCGGCGTTGACTCCCTCCAGGCTCGTCGCCTGAACGTTTACCACGGTCACCACGTTGGTGCCGGGCTCCTCCGCCAGAGGCGGAGGGGGGGCTAAAACCGGGCCAGGAGCCACCGCCGCCGCCTCCCCCCCGAAGGCCCGGAGCAGGAATCCGACCACCACGCAGGCGAGCCACCCCACGGAACGGGTAACATCGCCCGCACGACGGGCCGCGAAACGGCCGATCCCGCGGCGGGACGGGTCACAATCCTTCCGGGGCAGACACGCTGGCGATGCTTCCGTGGGTCTCACAAGGAGGCAAGCCTAGCCAACTCACCGCCGCAGGGCAAACGTCCTGATGGCATCCGGATTCTGCTTCCGGCCCGGTCGGGACCGGACTAGCCTCAGCGCCGCCCATGAAAGCCCGGCACCACAGGGGTTCCTCGGCGAACCGCCGCTTCTGGAAGGGCTGCCAGCGCGTCACGAGCCTGGCAGCATGCACCGTCGCCATCCTCGCCCTCCTCGGCGCATCGCGCGAAGCCCATGCCGCCGTCACCCGGCCCAATTTCGTCTTCATCCTCGCGGACGATCTCGGCTGGCGCGACCTGAGCATCGAGGGGAGCACTTTCTACGAGAGCCCGAACATTGATCGGATCGCCCGCAGCGGTATGCGCTTCACCCAGGGTTACGCGGCCTGCCAGGTCTGCAGTCCCTCCCGGGCGAGCATCATGACGGGCAAGTTCACCGCCCGGCACGGCATCACCGAATGGATCGGCGCCGCGCAGGGTACCCAGTGGAAACGCAACACCCGGCTGCTCCCCGCTCATTACCGGCACAACCTCGAACACGCGGACGTGACGCTGGCCGAAGCCCTGCGCGAGGCGGGCTACCGCACTTTCTTTGCCGGCAAATGGCACCTCGGCGGCGAGGGTTCCTATCCGGAGGATCACGGCTTCGAGTTCAACGTCGGCGGCCACGAGCGCGGCTCGCCGCCCGGCGGCTTCTTCTCCCCCTACCACAACCCCAAAATGGAGGACGGCCCCGTCGGTGAATCACTGCCCGTCCGGCTCGGGTTGGAAACGGCGAAGTTCATCACCGCGCACAAGGAGGAACCGTTCCTCGCCTACCTCGCCTTCTATTCGGTCCATGCCCCCATCCAAACCACCGAGGGCCTGTGGAAGAAGTACCGCGACAAGGCCTCCCAACAGCCGGCCCCGGATCATCGGTTCCTGATCGACCGCACCTCGCCAGTGCGCCAGGTGCAGGACAACCCGATTTACGGGGGCATGGTCGAGGCGATGGACGAGGCGGTTGGGATGGTCCTGGCCGCCATCGAGCAGGCCGGACTGGCGGACAACACGATTGTGATCTTCACCTCTGACAACGGCGGGGTCTCGGCCGGCGACGCCAAGGCCACGAGCAATTTGCCCCTGCGCGGCGGCAAGGGCCGGCAGTGGGAGGGCGGCATTCGCGAGCCGTTCTATATCAAATGGCCGGGGGTTGTGCCCGCCGGTTCCGCCTGTGCCACCCCGGTCACCGGCGCCGATTTCTACCCGACCCTCCTGGAAATGGCCGGGTTGCCGCTTCGCCCGAAACAACACGTCGACGGCCTGAGCCTGGTGCCGTTGTTGAAGGGGGGTTCCCTGCCGGCGCGACCGTTGTTCTGGCATTACCCGCATTACAGCAACCAGGGCGGCGATCCCTCCTCCATCATTCGCGAAGGCGATTGGAAATTGATCGCCTACCACGAGGACGGTCACGACGAACTCTACAACCTCGCCAGCGATCAGGAGGAACAACACGACGTCGCCGCGGAACATCCCGACCTCGTCAGATCAATGCACGCGAAGCTGATGGCCTTCCTGGAAGAAACCGGTGCCCAGTTCCCCGATCCCAACCCGAACTTCAGTGAGGAACGTTTCGCTCGCGAACGTGAGCAAACCCGCAACGTAACCCTGCCAAACCTCGAACTTGAACATGCCGGCTATCTCAAACCCGACTTCGTGCCGAGCGGCGGCTGGTGGCAGTTCCGCGGGAACTGAGCCGAACCGACTGGGTGGAACCACGAAATACACGAAGCACACGAAAGGAAGTCATCAGCAGACGTTGGGCGCGCTCCGCCCGCATCGGGAGGCAGACCCGGCCACCGGGATTTGGCCGCATCAAAGGCGGCACATCGCGGCCTCGCGTCCTGGCTTTCGTGTGATTCGTGTATTTCGTGGTTGTCTCCACACCGTCAACCTCGCCCTCCTCGGCTTCCTTGCGACCCAGGCTACGGAGTCCACTGCCGCCACCCCTCCGGCGAATCGCGACGAACTCAACAACGCCGTCGATGCCATCATCGGGCAACCCCGCTACGCCACGGCTCGTTGGGGAGTGCACGTGGTCTCGCTCGACACCGGCCGCGAATTGATCAACCGGGATGCCCACCGCCTCTTCGTGCCGGCCTCGAACACCAAGATCTTCAGCGGCGCCCTCGCCTGGCACGATCTCGGCCCCGACTTCCGCATCCGCACTTCCCTTCTCGCCGCAACGTCACCGGACGGGAGCGGTACCCTCCACGGCGACCTCGTCGTTTACGGCCGCGGCGATCCCTCCTTCACCGCGCGCTTCCACGACGGGCAGGTGGACCAGGCCTTGGAGCCACTCGTCCAGGCGTTGCGGGAAGCGGGTGTTCGTCGTGTCACCGGGGATCTCGTCGCGGACGAAAGCTACTTCCGCTCGCCGCACTACGGCGCGGGCTGGGAATGGGACGATTTCCAATACGGCTATGGCGCGGAAGTGTCGGCGTTGTCCGTGCATGAGAATCTCGTGAACGTTCACGTCCGGCCGGGCGACATCCCCGGACAACCGGTGCTGGCGTTTCTGGAGCCGTCTGCCGCCGGCATGTCCCTGGAAACTCATGCGGTCACGGCTCCGAAGGGAACACCTTCCAGCCTCCGCGTGGTGCGGTCCGCGGCGGCAAACCGCATTGTGCTCACGGGCCAGTATCCGGTCGGCGGACGGGCCTTCAGCGATACGGTCGCCGTGCACAACGCTCCCGCGTGGTTCGGCTCATTGTTGAAACAGCAGCTCGCGCAGGCCGGCATTCCGGTGGCTGGGAGGGTGCGGGTCGAGAACGCGTGGACCCGGGCGCAATCGAACGCGACGGATCCGGCCGCCCTTAACGAAATCGCCTTCGTGGAATCGCCGCCGCTGCGGGAGGTCGCCGAGGTCATGCTCGCGTATTCCCAAAACCAGGCGGCGCACCTGCTGTATCTGCAGGCCGGGGTGGCCCAGTTGGCAGGAGAACGACAGCAGGACACGCAGGATCCTGAAGTGGAACAGGACCGACAGGCCCGGGAACGCGGCAATTACCTGGCCAGTCGACTGGCCGTCTTCACCCCGGATGTCCCCGACACCACCGACGATGCCGCGGCGCGTGCGATGAAGCGTTTTCTCGCCACCGTGGGCATCCCCTCTCGCGAGGTGTTGATCGAGGAAGGCAGCGGTCTGACCCGACGCAACATGGTCACGCCCGCCGCGATCACGACCCTCCTGCGGTTTATGGCCGCCGGGGCGGAAACCCGAAATCCGAAATCCGAAATCCGAAATGACGGCGACCGCCTCAGTTCATTCCGCGAAGCGCTGCCGTTTCCGGGCGGGCCCGGCACATTGACGCGACGCTTTCCCGCTTTGGTCGGAGGCGAGCGACTCCGAGCCAAGACCGGTTACCTGCGCCATACCTACGCGCTCTCCGGTTACCTCACCACGGCGGCCGGTGAACACCTCGTCTTCTCCGTCCTGGCAAACGCCGCCGAATACCGCGACGGCCAGCCCTCCCCCCGAGAGGACCTTGACGCCCTCGTCAACCTCCTCGCCGCCGTCCCCTGGCAAACCGAGTAGCGGCAACGGGTTTCGCGAAGCGTCCTGGAGTGCGGCGATCCCAATCGCCGCTTTGAGGCCAAAGGGGTGACCTGCAACCCGACCACCGGCCCTGCCTGAGAGGAACCCGGCGCCACGTTTGCCGGCTCGTTGCGCTCGGGCGAAAGCGGTGAAGGCTGGCGCTTTTCACCGCACGCCAGGACCTGGCGGAGCGCGGGGGTCAGGCCGGCTTCTCCCTGGATGCCTCCAGATGTTCCGCGTCCGCCAAGTCCTGGATTTTCCCGGTGGCCCGCTTGGTGGGAAGCAAGGCCGCGCTTCCGATGACACTCAACTCCCATGGAGATCAACAACCCGATGAACTCGTGGATATCCTTCTGCAGCTTCATGCGTCTGACGGAAGATCTCACCCCGGCGGAGCAGTTCCTCGAACACCTTCATGCGTTCATCCAGGGACAGGCTGGCGGCCGTCCCCGGCGGCGAGGGCAACGGGGTTCGCGAAGCGTCCTGGAGTGCGGCGATCCCAATCGCCGCTTTGAGGCCAAAGGGGTGACCTGCAACCCGACCACCGGCCCTGCCTGAGAGGAACCCGGCGCCACGTTTGCCGGCTCGTTGCGCTCGGGCGAAAGCGGTGAAGGCTGGCGCTTTTCACCGCACTCCACGACCTGGCGGAGCGCGGGGGTCAGGCTGGCTTCCGGGCTGATGGCGTTCTTTGCGGCTTCGAGCGGCGCGCGATACCAACCTAGGCAACAGCCAGATGAACTCTGCGGATTCGAAGTCATGCCCGTGAAGATCCAGCGGGCTCCCGAACACCTTCATGCTTCATCAGACAGGTGCGGCCGTCCCGCGGCGACAACGGCTCGCGAGCGTCCTGGAGTGCCGCGATCCCAATGCGCTTTGAGGCGGGGCAGTCCTGCAACCACCACCGCTCTGCCTGGAGGAACCGTACACGCTGGGTGTTGCGCTCGCAAGCGTAGGCTGCGCTTGCACTCGACTCGAGCGGGCAGGCTTGGTGGCGTTCTGTGGATCGAAACCGAGCCGGTCGGCATGGCAACTCACCCGATCATGGGTCACGGTTTGAGATTGATCCGGTCCCCGATGGCAACGCCCGCAGAACGTGCCGCTGTAGGTTGTAGCGCGAGAGGCTGCGATGTAATCGATTGTCTTTGGGCAACGGGGTGTGCGGACTGCCCAGCTTACCCCTGGCTGCATTTCCGAGAAGGCACCAGCGTTCACTCCGTGCGGGTCTCCACCGAAACTACCTACCGATCTTGGAATCAGCATTTTACGGTTTCCCACGAGGCCGGACACCGTCAGGAACAACCCGCCGCCCATCAGCCACAGGTCATACGGCTCCGAGCGCCTCCAGGGACCGCGGATGATACCGGCCGGATTGAGTATCTCCTCACGCGGACCCGTCCGACGGGGATAGCCGCATCAATGCTCTCCTGCAGCACCCGCAACGAAACGGCATCCCGAATCCTCATCTGGTTCTCGAGTTCGCGCTTCATCTTGAAATGCCTGGCTGAACACGCTTGCCTCCTTGGCCACCGCCGCCCTGGCTTCCTCCACTTGATTGCTCACCAAGTCGTAGCGGGCTTGAAACGCGGTTATGTTTGCCCGCAGTCCTTGCAGCAGCCCATCGATCCGGTTGCTGACCTGGGTTTGCACGACCCGCTGCAGCGACATGGCGCTCTGCACTTCCGGATGATCAGAGTCATGGTCGATCCTCAATTTGGCGAGGCTCTGCTCAACCTTGTCCAAGTCGTCTAAACGGAGGGGTAGTATCTGTTCGCCCGGCATGATCGTGAGAATCGCGTCCTGCAGCCGCCGCACGTCCTCGGCAGAGCATCAGTGCTTTGAGCTTGCTTAAGTAGTACACCAGGTCGCTACGAGCCTGTTGAAGTGCCTGCAGCAACGTGCTGAGCCTTTCCCGCTCAGTGGAAACCGAGTAGGCGTCACTGCTGTTGGTGATCGTGTCAGGGATGTTGAGCTTGATCCCCAGTTCACTCGCCTGTTGTTGCAGTGTCTCAACCCGATCCTCCTGCTTGGCGAGCTCCTCTTCGAGTGTCTCGATCTTCTCGGTCCTGCGGGTTTGGCGTCCACCGGCCAACTGGCCGATGAACTCGTCCGCAAGGGCCTTGATCGTGCGCGTCGCCTGCTCCGTGTCGCTGCTCGTCAACTCCAATTCAACGAACTCGTAGAGCCCTTTCGATGTCCCTCGAACGGTCAACTGACTCCGGAGCGTTCTGAGTGCCTGGGCCTCAGCAGCCGATGGCGTTTCATTCGTGCTGGTCACACCGTCGGAGGCCACGCGCCGGATGGCCGCCAACAGCACCCGCTGCGACTGAATATCCTCCACTGCGGCAGTGAACAGACCCTCCTGGCCAGCAGAACCATCAAGCAGCTTCAGCTTCAACCCCACCGTGTACAGCCTCGGCGAACTCACATACAGCATCGCCCCCGCTGCAAATATCAGCACCCCCAGCGCCAAGAACGCCGATCCGGCCGCCCGCCGATCCACGCCGCCACGTTCGTCATCCGGTAGCGCCAGAATCCGGCGCACCCGCGCCAGCAGTGAACCGTCCGTGGCCGCGAGGGCAAACACCGGGTGGGTCTGGCGCAGCTCCTCCAACGCCGTCAGCGCCTTGGCGAAGGCCAGCCGATTGCCGCAGGCCGCCACGGCCATTTCGTCGCAGCAATGCTCGCGATCCTCCCGCACGCAGCGCGATACCCACCACACGGCCGGATGATAGAAGAGCACCGTTTCCAGCAGCAGTTGGACCAGGTTCACCCAATGATCCCAGCGCCGCAGATGGGCCAGTTCATGCGCGAGAATCAGGTCGAGTTGCACCGGACTCAGCCCCGACAGCGTGCTGGCCGGCAGCAGAATCAACGGTCGGAACCAACCCACCACCGTCGGCACCCGGACCAGGGTGGATTTCATCAATTGCACATGCCGGCTTGCGTGAAGGCGGTGGCGCAATTCCCGGAACCGTTCGCAAAGCGGGTCGTCAGGCGAAAGGCAACTGCCGCGCCGGCTTTGGCGAACCTTCAACCAGCCCCCCGCCAGACGCAGACTGAACAGTGCCACCCCCAACGCCCAAAGCCCGACGACCCACGGCAATCCCGATTCCACCGCCTGCCAGGCCCCGTTGGCGCGATCACTGATCATCGGCGATCGGGGGATGACCGGTGCAACCTGCGCGGTCGACTGAATCTCCAGGGTTGCCGGGGGCGGGGTGACTGCGGGGGCTGTGGACGAGTGGAATCGTTCCGCCGGACCAAGGGTGACAAACGTTCCGACAACACAAGTGCCCATGAGCAGCAGCGTCAGACAGCCGGCGAGGTAACGCGCATTCGCAGACGTCCTTCGCAGCGTGCTCCGGACGGCGGCAAACGCGGCCGCCAGCACGGCGCCCTGCCAGAGGAAATGGACCAGCGTCCAGCCGAGGCGGGTGGTGTCCGGACTGTGCAGGAGTTCGAGCGTGGCGGTCATTGGGCTTCCTCCTCCAGTTGTTTGAGCAGGCGCCGGATTTCAGCGAGTTCCCCGGCATCGGCCGGTTTGGCGGACAGGGCCTGCAACACGAGTTTCTGCGCCGATCCCTCGAACGCGCGGTCCATCAGGTCGCGCAGAAGCTGGCGCTGGGTGTCCTGCTCGCGCAGGGTCGGTTCGTAGATGTGCTGGCGTCCGGCTTCGGTGCGGCGGACCAGCCCCTTCTCGGTCATGATCTGGAGCAGCTTCAACACCGTGGTGTAACCGGTGGGCTGGACCTGGCTGAGCTGCTCCATCACGGTGCGAACCGTGCTGGGGCCGAGTCGCCAGAGCACCCCCAGGATGGCCAGTTCGGCATCCGTGGGTCGGGGCAGCTGCTTCAACGTGGCGGGCATGACGGCGGCCAATCTACGAAACTCGTCGTAGAAGTCAACGAAAATCTTCGTAGATATGGAGTGCGCCGGCACAGCGAAGCGTCGACGGCGCTTTCAGGAGGCCCTCATTCCATCCTTTTCACCCGCGGTCAGGCGCGCTGGAAACGCCGGGCGATCGAAATGCCCGCCAGCTTCCAGGCGCCTCATGAATGCGGTGTCGTGCTGCGCGTGCCACCGCATCCCATAGCTTCGGGTTTCCCGCGCCCTTCGGGCTATTCGACCTTGCGGCCGCGACGGCCGTTGTCGTCCTCGCCCACGGTGACCACGAGGGTCGGGCGGCCATCATTCTCGCCGAACTCGGCCTGGACGTCGACGGTCTTGGCGAAGAAATGGGTGGGCGACTCGGCGAACAGCACGAACTCCACACCGGAGAAGCGGAGCAGCAGGTTGCCGTCGCGACGGGTGACCGTGCAGGAATCGTTACGACCGAACTGGTAACGGCCGCAGTAACTGTCGAGCAGTTGATCGGACAGGTAGAATTCGGGCTTCGATTTCGGACCGAGTTCGCGGACCCAGATGTTGCGGTAACGGACCGGGTTGCCGTGGTCCTGCAGGGCGATGGGGAGCTTCCCGGGCTGCGGCTGCAGGGGCACGCGGCGGAGCCAGTCGGTGCCGCCGACGAGTTCGGCGTTGTAGTGGATCAGCACGCCGTTGTGGAAAGCGGTGACGCGCGGGCGGCTCAGCAGATTCCCTTCGTCGTCGAACTGCGGCGGGGTCCAGAGGATGTCGTAAGTTTGCCACTGACCGGGCGGACGCGAGGCGTTCACGAGCGGCGGATACTGGTTGTAGATCGAGCCGCAGGAACCGTCGGCGTAGGTCTTGTTCTCGAAGGAATCGAGCACCTGGATCTCGTAACGGCCCATGCCGAAGAAGAGCCCGCTGTTGCCGCGGCCCTGGCTGCTGCCCTCCGGCGGGGTGGGGGTGGCGAACTCCAGGTGGAACTGGCAGGCGCCGAACGATTGCAGCGTGCGAACATAGCCACTGCCGGGCACGCATTCCATGGCACCGCCCTTGACGACCCATTTTGTGGGGCTGCCGTTCATGGCGACCCACTGCGCGATGTCGCTGCCGTCGAACAGCACCACGGCGTCGGAAGGTGCCTTGCCGGCCTGTTCCTGGGTGCTGGGCTGGCCGGGATCGACCACCGGGGGAAGTGGCCGGGTCCGATCGTGGCCGAGGGGGAGATGGATGGGTGGCAGGGCGGGTTGGGCCTGGGCGGTGGTGGCGGCAACGGCGATGCCGAGAGCGACGACGCCGGTGAGGGAAGGGAGGATGTATCGCTTCATGATGTTCAGACTGCTGCTGCTGTGTACCTGGCGGAATTCAAGCAGGGCCTTCCCCGAAGTTCAATGTCGCGATTACCTCGCGATTGGAGTTGTGGGGGTGGCCGAAAGCAACGGCCTCAATGCGGGCTGTTGGCCAGGACCGAGGGAAAGTCCGCGAGGTAACGCAAACGGCGGGCGAGGATGGATTTCACGTAGGCCTGGGTGCTGGGGAAGCCGATGGCCGCGATGAATGCCGCGCTGTTGGTGGCGGCGGGACCGTTCAGCCACTTGAGCACGTTGCCCCGCCCCGCGTTGTACTCCGCCAGCGCAAAGGGCAGGGGGTCGTCCGTCCCGCCGTGGCGCCGGAGGCTGCGGCGCAGGTACCAGGTGCCCGCCAGGAGATTGGTCTGGGGGTCGAAGAGATGTTCCTTGGGCAGCGGAAAGACGCCCTCGGCCTCGGCCCACTCCTGGGCGGCGCCCTCTGTGATTTGCATCAGGCCGATTTCCCCTGCCTGCCCCACCGCGTCGGGAGTGAACCGGCTTTCCTGCCAGACCACGGCCTTGATCAGGGCGGGATCCATGCCGTAGCGGGTGGTCGCCAGTCGAATGCGGGAATCGAACTCGGTGCCCGGCCGCAGGAAAAACCACCAGATCACGCCCCCGAGCAAGGGCACAATCCAGAGGAGCCACAGCCATCGCCGAAGCCGTTTCACGACTGCGTTGTAGCGTGCCCGGGAGGGGGCGTCGAGTGCTCCCTGAACACCGTCCGGCGGACAGGTCCGGAAATCCGGAAATCGCCCTTGTTCGGTCGACGGCTTCGGGCAACGCTTCCGCGCGTCCCGGATCGCCGGGTCCCCTGGAACCAGCATGGATCAATCGGGCCAACGACAACGCGTCCTGATCGTCGACGATGACCGCAAACTCTGCCGGCTTATCGGTGAGTATCTGGGGTCGATGGGGTATGAGGTGGAGGCGGTGCACACCGGATTGGAAGGGGCGGAGGCCGCGCGGGCGGGCTCGTGGCACGCGGTGATTCTGGACGTGATGCTGCCTGGCCTCGATGGCTTCGAGGTGCTGCGCCGCATCCGGGCGGGGTCGGACGTGCCGGTGCTCATGCTCTCGGCGCGAGGGGACGAAACCGACCGTATCGTGGGGCTTGAGCTGGGGGCCGACGATTATCTTCCCAAGAGCTTTTCCAGTCGGGAATTGCTGGCGAGGCTGCGGGCGGTGACGCGACGGAGTGTGGCTGCCCGGCCCGCCGCCGAAGGCGAACCGGAGGAACTGGTGGTGGGGGACCTGCGCCTCCATCCCGGGTCGCGGGTCGCGGTCCTCGGAGATCAGTCACTCAGCCTGACGGCGGTCGAGTTCGATCTGCTCCTTTCCCTGGCCCGGGCGCGGGGCCGGGTGAAGACCCGCGAGCAGTTGGTCGAGGAAATCCGGGAACGGGACTACGATGTCTTTGACCGCTCGGTGGACGTGCATGTCTCCGCTTTGCGACGGAAATTGGGCGACGACGCCCGGGAACCCCGGTTCATCCGCACGGTCCGGGCGGTGGGCTACATGATGCTGGATCCGAACCGTGCCTGACGCCCCCCCCCAGCCCACTCCGTCGGTCGCGCCGGTGCGTTATCCGTTGCTGGCGCGAATCCTGGTCTGGTTCTTCCTGAACCTGGTGCTGGTGGTGCTGGTGGTCGGGGCCTTCTTCCATTTCGAGTTCCGGCTCGGGTTTGATTCGCTGCTGTTGGGCCAGACGGACGAGCGCATCCGGGCGGTACGTTCGGTGCTGGGAGCGCAGTTGAGCGATGCGCCGGCCAGCGAATGGGACGCGATCCTGGAGCGGTTCAGCGAGGCCTACCAGGTGCAGTTCTACCTGCTGTCCGAGGACGGCCGACCGTTGGCCGGGGAACCGGTGGTGCTTCCGCAGGTGGTCCGGCGTCGACTGGCTGCCTGGGCTCCGGCCGCCCCGGAACTCCGCGGACCGGGCTGGCGTCGGGGTCCCGGCGGCGGCGATGGGGCGGGGGGAATGCCTCCCTGGGGGGGGCGGCGATGGATGCTGGCCGACACCAATGCACCGCGTCCCGGTCCGGGCGGACCCGGTCGGTCAGGACTGATGGAATTGGCTCCCCCCGAGGAGGGGTGGCCGGGACCGCCCCGGCTGCAGCCGTATCCACGCTTTGTGGTCCGGACGACGAGTCCCTTGGAATACTGGGTTGGCGTACGGATTCCCGTGGCGGTTTCCCCGGCCCCGGGGGAATCCGCCTGGACGGTCCGTCCCTTGACCCTGCTGGCCCGTTCCACCACCTGGGGCGGGGTGCTGTTCGCCGATCCGTTCCCCTGGCTGCTGCTCGGCTCGATCATCGTGGTGTTGTCCGTGGTGTTCTGGCTGCCCATGGTCAGTCACATCACACGGGGTCTGGGGAAGGTGACCCGGGTCGCCGAGCAGATCGCCGAGGGGGATCTGGACGCGCGGGTGGAACTGCGGCGTCGCGACGAGTTGGGACAGCTCGGGGCGGCGATCAACCGGATGACCGGCCGGCTCTCCGGGTTCGTCAACGGACAGCGGCGCTTTCTGGGGGATGTGGCGCACGAACTTTGCTCACCGCTGGCCCGTTGCGAAATGGCCCTCGAACTGCTCAGGACCGAGACCAACCCAAGCCATCACGCCCGCGTCGCGGACCTGCAGGAGGAGGTGCGTCACATGGCCGCCCTGGTGCAGGAGCTGCTTTCCTATGCGCGCGCCTCGCTCGGGGGGGGCGGCGTGGTCCTGCGCGACCTGGTGCTCAAACCCATGGTCGACGAGGTGGCGGGCCGCGAAGGGCGGGAGGGCGTGGAAATCCGTCTGTCGATTCCCGCCGACATCCGCGTACTCGCGGAGCCCGAGCTGTTGCGTCGCAGCCTCGGCAATCTGGTCCGCAACGCCGTCCGTTACGCGGGTGACGCGGGCCCGATCACGGTTTCGGTGGACCGCCAGCAGGAGCAGGGAGTGATGCTGGTGGTGGGCGACCTCGGTCCCGGGATTCCGGAGGAACATCTGGCCCGGGTATTCGACCCGTTCTTCCGGGTGGAGGCGGCCCGGGATCGGGAATCGGGCGGGGCGGGCCTCGGGTTGGCGATTGTGAAGACCTGTGTCGAGAGCATGGGGGGCAGGGTGCACTGCCGCAACCGCCGTCCCCGTGGACTCGAGGTCGCGATCTGCCTGCCGTCGCCCACGTCCGGCACCACGGAGGACGCCGCCGGGACCGGGGCGGGAGAGGCTTGAAGGCAAGAGCTGCGGCAGGGTGGCGCCCCACGCAGACCAGCCATCCGCCCGCCCGCCTCCGATGGGCTGCATTTCTGGATTCAACTGCGGGAGTCATCGGCGTATGGTGTCGTGCAACGGAAGCCTTTGAGAATCGAATCGAGCCGGAAGCGAAACGCATGAAACTCTCCGCCAGCCAAGCCTTGTCCGCCGGACTGGAACCTCGCCTGTCCCCGATCCGTCCCCCGGTCTTCGAGCCGTCCTGTTTGCGGGCCTGCGGGCTGGCGCTGACCCTGTTGGCGCTGGTGTTTGTGACGGGCGGTTGCGGGCAGAAAGGGCGGTTGTTCAAGCCTCCGGGGGCGCCGTTCGTGTTGCGCATCCCGTCCGATTGGGAGGTCAAGCAAAGCGAGGAATCGCTCCTGGTTCTGCACGGGCCGCCCGGGGCGGACAGCATTCTGCCGATTGTGCCAACCATCCGTCTGGGGTGGACTCCCACGGCCAAGGGGGCTTCCATCAGCCCGCTGAGCCTTTCCCCGGACGCCTCGTTGAAGGAACTCCGGTTCATCAGTGGCGGCAACACCTCCGTGGGCGGCGGCATGTTGGCACGCTGGATTTGCTACTCGTTCACCGGGGACGGGCAGCGCGTCGCCGGCATGGACTGGTATGTTCAGGGGCAGGGAACCATGTTCACCTGCAACCTTCTGACTCCCGAGGAGGACCTCGAGTCGAACGAGGCCGCCGTTCGCTTCCTCCTGATGAGTCTGGAGATGAAGGAAAAGAAACCCTGACGTTCGGGGGCCTGCCTTCGTTTTCTTCTGGGGGCTCTTCCATACGGCCATCCGGCTCACCGGCATCAGGCAAAAAGCACGAGCCAGCCAGCCGCCGGAGTCGGATCCCAATATCCGGTCAGTCCTTGCCAACATTCGTGGGTTGCGCAGAGCCGTTTCACGTGCTACCGCAGTAATCATCATGCAGCCGAAATCGTCTCTCTCTCTCTCTCTCTCTGCGTGGGCGGCGCTGCATTCTCTGTCGGCATCGGTCCGGTGGCGGCCCAAAGTGTGGCTGACGCGGGCGTGATCGAACGCGGCCCCGACTTCGCCGTGTACCAGCAGGTCACAACCTCCCTCGCCGCCGACGGCCAGACCCGCTTTCACACCAATCGTTTCACCCTGCTGGAGAACGGGTTGAATTATCAGGACGAAAACGGCGCGTGGCAGGAAAGCCGGGACCTGATCGAACCGTTCGCTGAAGGAGCGGTCGCCCGGTACGGGCCGAACAAAGCCATCTTCAGCCCGGAGCTGAATGCCGCCGCCGTGTTTGACATCCAGATGGCCGACGGCGGCCGGCTGCGGGGCGGCGTCCGGGCCATCCAACTCACCGACCTGGCCACCGGCCGGAGCGTGGCACTGGGCAGCGTGAAAAAGTCCGCGCCCGGCGAACTGCTGCCGCCGGACCGAATCGTCTATCGCGATGCCTTTGAGGGCATCCAGGCGGATGTCGTGCTGGTCTGGCGTCACAACCAGTTCCTGCAGGATGTGGTGCTCCGGCAACGCCCCGCTCTGCCGGAAGGTTGGAAGCCGGACGAGGTCCGCCTCGAAGTCGTGACCGAGTTCGTGGAATGCCCCGACCCCGAGTTGCGCTCCCAGTCCGTGGGGCGCGAAGGAGAGGAGAAGCTGGAAGACCACACCGTGGTGGACTTCGGCGGCATGGCGATCCTGAAAGGACACGCCTTCCCGGTGGACAGCGGAGACGCGTGGGCTTTCGACGGCGGGATGCCGACCGAGGCGCAGACGCCGGTCCTGAAACAGTTTCACGAACTGCCGGACGGCCGGCGGTTTCTCGTGGAGTCGGTCGCCTGGACGGAGGCGGAAGGGCAGTGGGCCGACCTCGCGCTTAATGCGCATCCCGAATCCGCGACGGGCGAGGACGCTGCTCCCGTTGAGCCCGTGCCCGCCGGGACGGTTGAGGGCGACGAAACCAGCCGGTTGGCGGCCACCACGATTTCCGTCCAGAAGGACGGGGCGGCTTCGTCTGGAGCCGTGGACACGCCGCGGCGTACCTGGCCGGCACCGCGTCCCCCATCTCCCGAGCGCCAACCCATTGAACTGGCCCAAATGCCCTACAAACCGGAAGGGTACCTGGTCGACTTTGCCTTCGTGACCGTTTCCGGAGGCAACCCGACGGTCTTCCAGACCGGCTGGACCTACTACGTGAAGACCAGCTACTACAGCGGTAGCTCGGTCACCTTCCAGTCAGGGGCCACGATCAAGTTCAAGAACAACGCCTACCTGCTGCTCTACGGTCCGGTTTCATTCCCCAGTTCCGGAGACGCGGTGGTATTCACCTCGCGGAACGATGATCAACACGGCGCCGTCATCCGCTACGTGCCGAACGAGGACGACAGCGATGGCAACCCCACGATGCACATGGCCTCCGTGGCCGTGTGGATCTACTACGTGAACCTCAGCACGACCATCCAAGACGCCCGGATTATGTGGGCGCAAAAGGGGGTCCGGTACGATGTGAATCCGGGCGTCAACTTCCCCCACCATTTGAGCGGCTCGCACTTCGAGTGCTGCGAAAACGGGGTGTACGCGGCGCTGCAGAGCGCCACGCTGGACATCACGGACGTCACGAAGTGTTCAATGTTTGGCCCTCCCGTGGTCAACTCGGGGTATGGCACGATCTCGGGCAATCCGACGACGCCGCCCGGGTGCCAGGTGGAGTCCGTGGCCTGGGTGAACGATCCCACCCAGGACACTACCACCGGCGATCCGAACGGCGATCCGAATAAGAACACCCAGTCCGAGTGCAGCTTTGTCCTGGCGGACAACAACCGCGTCGTGGCGGCTTTCTGGGATACCCATCTCAGCGCGTACGGACTTGGCACGAAGAATGAGGATTTCACCGGTTTGGGCCCCATTCGTTCGACTGGATGGGCCGTCTCGTATGACAGCGGCGTTAGTTTCAACGACCAGGGCGCGCTGCTGCCGATGCCTCCCACCACGGCTTGGGAGGGGGATGCCGGCGATCCCGTTATGGCTCGCGACGAGACCAGCGGCGACATCTACTTGCTGGTGAATCCTAGCCGTGAGAATAGCCCGTTGCCAGGGCACTTAAATACATGGTTTGGCTTTCGGTTGTGGAAGTCCGTCAACAACGGCAGCAGCTTTACTCCCGTCAATACCGATGTCTTTGGCGGTAGCGTTTCGCAAGGTGACAAGCCGATGATTGCAGTCAGCAGTTCCGGCGTGATCTACGCAGCCGGAAAAGGGACTTTGGGCGGAACGAATGAGGTGGTGGTAGCCGCCCGCTCGTCGAATGGAGGGACTAGTTGGGATCCCCCCGACCTACTTGACAGCGACCCTGGGGCCTCCTCCGGTGCCGAAATCGTGATTGGGACGACCGGTCACGTGTACGTCCTCTACCTGCACGAGGCGTCGAACACCTACACACTGCGATACCGCTGGCTTCACAATGGTGCTTGGAAACCCAGCATCGGCACGATCCCGGCGCACCAAAGCCACTATGGCCTCTTTTCTGTGGGGCGGAGTGGCAGCGGAGACCCCAAGCGCTCAAATCAAGTGCATGACGAAGACTACTTTCATAGCAATGGCTATCCGCGGGCGGCGGTGAACCCGAGCACTGGGCTAATCTACGTTGTGTTCACCGATTTGCCTGAAGCGGACCCAGGGGAAGGAGAGCGGAACCCGGATCGCGGAGACATCTTCGTTCAAGAGGCAATCGTCAACCAGCAGGACGGTTCACTCACCTGGCTGGCAAATGGCGCCGTGCGGGTCAATCAAGACAACACGGAGACCGACCAGTGGCTTCCGTCCATCGCGATCAGCGACAACACGTTGTTCATCGGCTACTACAGCCGGCAGGATCGACCGGACGACAACGACCTCCTCCGGGCGTATGGCGTCAAGGCGGACATCTCCAACGGCTTGGGAAGTGCCTCGTTTGACACTTTTCCCATCAGCCCCGCTCTTTTCCCCCCGCTCTATCCTGGTCCCAGGCGCTACAACCTGTCTCTGGAATCAGTGACCGATCCTTCAGAAATACCCATTTCTGGTACTAGGCTGGTTGTCGTCGCCTTGGACACAACGGATGACACGCTTCACTTTAGAGTGTTCGACGAAAACGGAGACATTGTTCTGGATAACTCGGAAGACGCTTTTTCTGACAAATCGAGCGAGATTGCGGCCCTAGAAACTCTGTTGGCGCCGCTATGGGATGAGCAGACATCGACTTGGGACACCCCAACGTGTGAACAGGAGGGCGCCGTCATCAACACCGTGCGGTCCATTACTGGACAAGCTGGGTCGGTAGAGGTGACTCCGCCATGCGAGCCGTGGAAATACGATCACGTGTTCCCCCAAGCCGGCGTGTGTCTTGACACCTATGCCAGGTACTCGGGTTCCCCGGTAGATCTGTTCGATTGCAGTGGAGTTCCGACGCTTGATCTGTATCGCGACTTCATGGCCGACGACTACACTTGGGCCGCTGCGGACGCGAACTACTTCTATTTCGCTTGGTGTGACCGCTCAAGGTCCTGCTCGCTGCCCGGCGGAGGCCGCCCCGACTCGAACGTTCGACTCGCACGGATTGTACCGTGAGAAAGCACACTAAGATGCCAACCACGCGCATAACGGCGGCAACGGTCTGGTGGACGTTGTCCTGCTCAACGGTGTTCGCCGCAGGCGGGGGGAGCATCGCGTTTGCCAATTGGGGCCCCGGATTCCCTCCTGGGCTAAACGCCCCGTTCTATGATCAGGACGGGGTGTTCCTGCCAGGGCCGGATTACGTGGCGCAGCTCTACGCATGGAAACCGGGGGAGGGCTTCCTGCCGGTTTGTCGCCCGGTCGAGTTCCACGCGGACGGCTATCACGGATACTTTTGGGGTGGCTCCATGAACATACCTTTCTTGAGTGAGGGTCATCCCGCTTGGATCCAGGTGAGAGCTTGGAGGATGGAGGGGGGGCGGACTTTCGAAGCTGCGGCGTTAGCCGGGGCGTGGTCTGGGGCATCGGAGATCCTTTACGTGCCGAACTTAGGAACACCCGGATCAGGGTGCCCACCATCAGTAGGCGGTTTGGAGCCAACAAGACCAATCCCCAACCCCGGTCTCATGGGTACTCCAACACTGCCTGCTGAGTTGTGGGGGCTCAAGTACCCCGGCCCCCCGCTTGTAGTGCGGGACCCTGAGACGCTAGCCTTGCGGGCTGGCGAGCAGACTCAGTTGTCCGTAGTTGCCAGCAGCGGGGTGACGGCGTTCTACCAGTGGCATCAGTCCGCCAGCGACGCCCCCTACGGCCTGATTCCCTACGCCACTAACGCCACCTACACCACGCCGGCTTTGCGGTCCACCACCACCTACTGGGTGACCATCCGCAATTCCGCCGGCACCACGACCAGCGAATCCGCGACCATCACAATCCTCCCCTGGCTGACCATTTCGGACGTCTTGGGAAGCGGCGTGGAGCTGAGGCTGGAAGGTGCGGCGGACACGGATTACGAGATTCAATACACGAAGTCCCTCGCGCGGGCAGAATGGCAAACCCTCACGAATGTGACGACGCCCTGGTGGGGATGGACGCTCGTTGAGGACAATGCCGCCACAGGTCCTACCACCCGTTTCTACCGGGCGGTCGCGCTGCCCTGAACGGCGTGGCCTCAGCGGGGCCGATGACGAAGTACGTGAAAGGGTCGGTTGTTGATAATGACTTATGGGGCCGGATCGGACAGGGTTCGGGGAACATGGCCAGAAAGCTCAGAGTGGAGTATCCGGGGGCGGTCTACCACGTCCTCAATCGGAGAAACCGTCGCGAGGCAATCTCTCGCGACGATACCAACCGGCAGCACTTCGTGGACACCCTGGCCGAAGCCTGTGCCAAGACATGCTGGCAGGTCCATGCCCTTTGGCGGAGAGCACGGTGACGGCAAAGTGGATTGCGGCCCGACTGCGGATGGGCATCCCGGGGCACCTGCAGCATCTGCTCCACCGGCAGCGCCAAACAGAGACAGCCTGAGATGACAATATCAAGAACCGACCCCCCGCTCTCACTCCTGGCGGAGTTCGGCCGCTTCCTGTTCCAGGCGCGTCGCCACATCCCGGTATTCCGCGGCGATGTCGTGCTCCTCTCCCAGGTCGAGTGAGAGATCGAACAGGGGGTAGGGGTGCTCAAACAACTTCCCCCGGGGTTCCTCCCGGCCGCCGCTGCCGTTGCCCAGAACCAGTTTCCACTGGCCGTCCCGAATTGCGAACATCCCGTTGCCGGAATGGTGGATCACCGGAGGCCGCGGCACGTCGGGTCGCCGGCCTTCCAGCCAGGGCAGGAAACTGAAGCTGTCGGGCGCGCCCCCGGCGGGGATTGTGGCCCCTACGATCTCCGCGGCCGTTGCGAAGAAGTCCGTGAGGCAGAGGGTGGCGGTGCAGCGGGTGGCGGGTTGCACCCGGCCCGGCCAGCGGACCAGGAAGGGCACCCGATGGCCCGCCTCCCAGATGTCCGCCTTTGTGCCCCGGAGCGGGCCGTTCGCCGTGTGGTGTTCCGGGCGATAGGCCTGCACACTCGCATCCTCGACATGGTCCGGGGTGACATCGCGGCGATACATGTACGAACCATTGTCGCTCGTGTAGATCACGAGGGTGTCGTCGCGGACGCCGGCTTCCTCGATGGCCTTCAGCACCTCACCCACCGTCCAGTCCACCTGGATGACGAAATCGCCGTAGGGACCGAGCCCGCTCCGGCCCTGGAAACGGGGATGCGGCAACACCGGCTTGTGGGGGGCGGTCATCGGGAAATAGAGGAAGAACGGACGTTCCTTCCCGGCCGCCTGATCACGGATGAATCCCGTGGCCTGGGCCAGGAGGTCGTCGAGGCAGTTTTCCATGACCAGATCCGAACCGCGCTCGCCCTGGCGCAGAAAGGCGGGAAAGGGCTGGGCCGGCTGTTCTTCGATCTCCGGGGCGGTGATCCGGCCATTGTGGATGAAGACATAGGGCGGGAAATCCAGCGACGCCGGGATGATGTGGGAGAAGCCGAAGCCGAGTTCCTTCGGGCCGTGCGTGACCGGTTTCGTGAAATCGATCGTGCCGTCGGGGAGCTTCTGCCAGCCCAACCCGAGGTGCCATTTGCCGACGATGCCGGTGGCATAACCGTTGGCTTTCAGCAGCGAGGCGATCGTCGGCCGTTCCGACTCGATCAGCGGCGCGCTGTAGCCGTTCAACACCCCGCTCTTCAACCGGCTGCGCCAGCAATAGCGTCCCGTGACCAGGCCGTAGCGCGTGGGGGTGCAGACTGCCGAGCCCGTGTGGGCATCGGTAAACGCCATCCCTTCGCCGGCCAGGCGGTTCAAGTTCGGGGTGGGGATGGTGGAGGCCGGGTTCAGGGCTTGGACGTCCCCGAACCCCATGTCATCGGCGAGGATGAAGACGATGTTGGGGCGGGTGGCGGCGATTGCCGAAAGGGATGGCAGCAGGCCCGCAACGAGGGGGACGGCCAGGGCGAACAGCGAGCGGATCTTCATGGTTGGGTGGGGTCGGGTGGGCGGGAAAGTGAGAGCCGCCCCGGCCGGAACGTGTCGGGCGCGGGGCGGCGTGAGACGAGTCGGAGATTGTCCGGGACCGGCCGGCCGTCGCGCTACTTGACGTGTTTCACCTTCTCCCAGCGCCCGGTCTTACCGGATTTGAGCACGGCGTCGCAGACGTACTGGGTTTCCAGGGCGTCCTTGAACGTCGGGCTGGCGGGTTTCTTCGTGCCGAGGCTGTTGATGAAGTCCGCCACCTGATGAACGAAGCTGTGTTCGTAACCGATCTGGAGACCGGGCACCCACCACTTGTCCATGTAGGGATGATCGCCGCCCGCGTCGGTGACGTGGATCGACTGCCAGCCGCGCAATTTGCCCTCGATGCCGTGATCGAAGTATTCGAGCCGGTGGAGGTCGTGCAGGTCCCAGGCGATGGAGGCCTTTTCGCCGTTGATCTCGAAGGTGTAGAGCGCCTTGTGGCCGCGGGCATACCGCGTGGATTCAAAGGTCGCCAGCGAACCGTTCTGGAAACGGGCGAGGAACGCGCAGGCATCGTCGATGCTGACCTTCTGGACCTTCCCGGTCAGGGTATGGGTGCGTTGCTTGATGAAGGTCTCGGTCATCGCGCTGACGGTATTGATGTTGCCGTTGAGCCAGAGCGCGGTGTCGATGCAATGGGCGAGGAGGTCGCCGGTGACGCCACTGCCGGCGGCTTTCGCATCGAGCCGCCAGAGTCCGGCGCCGCCCTGCGGCAGTTCGGGGCTGATGGTCCAGTCCTGGAGAAACTTGGCCCGGTAATGGAAGATCTTGCCGAGGCGCCCTTCGTCGATGAGTTGTTTGGCGAGGGTGACTGCGGGAACCCGGCGGTAGTTGTACCAGACCATGTTCGGCACGCCGGCCTTTTCCACGGCAGCCACCATCTTCTCGCCCTCGGCCCCGGTGCGGGCGATCGGCTTTTCGCACAGGATCATTTTGCCGGCCTTGGCGGCGGCGGTGGCCATCTTGAGGTGCTGGTCATTGGGGGCGCAGACGTCCACGGCGTCAATGTCGTCGCGGGCGATGAGCTTGTGCCAGTCGGTCTCCGTGGATTCATAGCCCCAGCGTGCGGCGAAGGCCTTCACCTTTTCCTCGTCCCGACCGCAGGCGGCCTTGAGGACGGGCTGGTACTTGAGATCGAAGAAGTTGCCCACCTTGCGGAAGGCGTTTGAGTGCGCACGGCCCATGAAGCCGTATCCGATCATGCCAATTCGTAACTCTTTCATAGGGTCTTCGTGCGGCTTTTGTAGGCGGGCGGGCTGGATGTGTCGATACCGTTTTGGAACGGCCGGCGGCCTGAAGCTCCACGGGAGCATGTTTCCGCGCTTTCCGTGGCCCGCTGCGGGCTCGTATAATCGGCCCCATGAAACGCATTCGTCCCGTCGGTCTGTCCCTGCTGCTGGTCCTGGCCCTGCGCGCGTCGGCCGCCCTGGCACCGTTGCCGGAGGATTCCTACTTCGCGCCGTTCAAGCCGGAGGCCGCGCCCGCCCCGTCCGGACTCATGTTGAAGCAGGGGGATCGACTCGCCATCTGCGGGGACTCCATCACCGAGCAGAAGATGTATTCGCGGATCATGGAGACCTACCTGACAGTCTGCGTGCCGCAGCTCGACATCACGGTGCGGCAGTTCGGTTGGAGTGGCGAACGGGCTCCCGGATTCCTGGGCCGGATGACCAACGATGTCCTGCGCTTTCATCCGACGATTGCCACAACCTGTTACGGCATGAACGACCATCGTTACACGCCCTACACCGAGGAGATCGGGCGCGAGTACCGCGACAGTTCCGAAGCCATCATCCGGTCCTTCAAGGCCCACGGCGTTCGGGTGCTGCAGGGGGCGGCGGGGACGGTTGGCAAGATGCCCAGCTGGGTTCGCTCCGCCACCGGCACGGTCACCGACCTGAACCTCGGCCTGATGGAGTTGCGCAACATCGACATCGACCTGGCGCGGCAGGAACAGGTTGGTTTCGCGGACGTCTACCTGCCGATGCTCGTGGAGGGTTTCCACGCCCAGAATCGTTGGGGCACGGACTACATGGTCTCCGGCAAGGACGGGGTGCATCCCGGCTGGGCGGGCCAACTCGTCATGGCCTATGCGTTTCTGAAGGGCTTCGGTCTCGACGGCGACATCGGTACCATCACCGTGGATCTCGCCAAGGGCACCGCCACGGCCAGTGAAGGGCATCGGGTGATCGAGTCGGCCGGCGGCGTGGTCCAATTGGAAAGCAGTCGCTATCCGTTCTGTGCCACCGGCCCCGAGGACCGCGACGACAGCATCCGGTCCGGCATGGAGTTGGTGCCGTTCAACCAGGATCTGAACCGGCTGATGCTCGTCGCACGGCACGGCACGGCGGCGAAGTACCGGGTCACCTGGAGTGATCAATCCCGGATCTTCACCGCGGCGGAACTGGCGAAAGGCGTGAACCTGGCCAGGGACTTTGCGGAGAACCCGTTCAGCGAGGCGTTCAAGCAGGTGGATGAGGCGGTCGGTCGCAAGCAGGCCTATGAAACCCGCCAGATCAAGGACCTGTTCCACGGTCCCGAAGGTCGGACGGACATGACGCTGACCGAGGAGTTGACCGAGGAAGTCCGGACGCCGCTCGCCCGCGCCATCGCCCGCGCGTTCAAGCCGGTGAAACACACGCTGAAGGTGGAGGCGGAGTAGGGACCCGGTTCAACCTCTATTCGGTTACCGCAACGAAGGGCCGGCGATGTTGGATCATCGAGATCGGCAACGCCCGGACGCTTTTGGAGCCTCCTATCGTGTCGCCGCCGGGCGATACGCTTCGGCCAGAAGCGTCATCGGGTGGGCGACGCGGACCTCGGATCGACCGGCCGCCTTCAGTCCGTTGATCAGTTGGAGGTGGCAGCCGGTGTTGGCGGTGGCCACGACGACCGCTTGCGTGGATTCGATGTGTTTGAGCTTTCGATCCAGCAGCCGGTTGGCCATCTCCGGTTGGATGAGGTTGTAGATGCCGGCGCTGCCGCAGCACCAATTGCTTTCGGGGAGTTCCACCAGCTTCACCCAGGGGATGGCTCGGAGCAGGTCGCGCGGCTGGTTGACGATCTTCTGGCCGTGGGTGAGGTGGCAGGATTCGTGATAAGTGACCCGGAGTTCGGCGTGGCCGTTGGCTTCCGGCCGGCGGATGCCGATGTGATCCAGCCACTCGTGAATGTCCTTGAGCTTCTGATCCCACAGGTGGGCGCGCTCGCGGTAGGCGGGGTCCTCGGCGAGCAGCTTGCCGTAATGGCGTAGATGGGAGCCGCACCCACCCGCGTTGGTGATGATGGCGTCGAACTGGGCGGGCGGGAACTGGTCAATGTTCTTGCGGGCCAGCTTGCGGGCCAGCTCGATCTCGCCGTTGTGGGCGTGAAGCGAACCGCAGCATTGCTGGCTCCGCGGGGTGTAGACCTCGCACCCGTTTTCCGCCAGCACGGTCACGGTGTCGCGATTCACGTCGCTGAAAATGAGGTCCTGCGCACAACCGGTGAGCATGGCGACGCGACAACGCCGTTCCCCGCGCGGGGGGGTGACTTCGGCGATGAGATCGGCGGAGAACTTGCCGGGGATGTCCGGCGTCATGGCTTCCAGTTCCTGCAGTCGTTTGGGGAACAGCTTCATGACGCCGGAGCGCCGGATGAAATGCTGGATGCCGAGCCATTTCCATTGGTAGACGCGCATCAACCGGCCCACGAACCGCAACCGCGCGAGGTCCATGAACAGCCATTTCACGGTGAACCAGCGGATGAGGCGGCGTTTGGGGGAATCGAGCTTTTGCTGGCGCTCGACTTCCGCGCGGGCGTTCTCGAAAAGTTCCGCGTAGTTCACCCCGGCCGGGCAGGCGGAGGTGCAGGCCAGGCAGCCGAGGCAGAAGTACATCTCCTCCGCGAAGGTGCGGGTGACGGGGAGGCGATCGTCCGCAATGGCGCGCATGAGGGCGATGCGGCCGCGCGGGCTGTGCCGTTCCAGTTTGGTGATGTCGTAGGTGGGACAGGTGGGCAGGCAAAGCCCGCAGTGCATGCACTGCTGGACGACCGAGTAATCCAGATTCGCCAGATAGTTCGCGGTCATGCGCGGGAGATGCCGGGGACTGATGGGAAGAGCCCCGTGGCACGGGGTCTAGTTGGCCGCAGCGCACCGGGTGTGTCAACTCAACTGCTGGGTGGGAAGGCGTCCCCGGGGGATGGTCGCCTGCCTGTCCGCCGGCCTGGAAGTCGGAGCGCCGACACTCCTGGTGGCCCGTTTCAACCGGATCCTGTCGCTCGCGGACCCGGCGGTCCGCGCTCCCGGCTTCACTGCAGGGCGGAGCGGAGGGTGGCGGCCCCGATGACCATGGTGAGGACGCCGATGATGATCTTGAGGTGGTCCTCGTTTGCCTTGTTGATGGCGAACACGGAAAAGGGGACGGAGCAGAGGGCGCCGGCGCACATCGGGATGAACAGGGTGAGGTTGACGTAGCCGCCCTTGATCAGGAACAGCGCGCTGGCGAGCAGGCAGGTGAAGGCCTCGGCAAAGGAGGTGATCCCCACGGCGGACCGGCCCGGGACACCGGTCAGAATCTGGCCGCTCGTGACGAGCGGTCCGTACCCGCCGCCGCTGACCGCCTTGTTGAACGAGGCGACGCCCGACAGCGCCAGCATCTTCCAGTTGCGATACACGACCACCCGCCGGGCCAGCACGACGACGAAGAACCCGGACAACAGGATGATGCAGCCGATCACCTGGCGCAGGGTGTCCTTGGGCAGGTTCAAAGCCAGCATCACGCCGACGGTTGCCCCCACGACGCTGCCCCCGGCGAGCAGGGCCGCGGGTTTGAGGTCGCGGCCGCTCAGGCGGAAATCCACGTTCCGGATTTCGTGATGGAAGAACGCGGCGGTGAAGCCGCTGAGCAGCTCCGACAGCAGGACGGTGGGCACGATGTCCGACGGTTCATAGCCGAGCAGGATGAGGGTGGGGGTGATGATGGTGCCGTAGCCCATGCCCAGTCCGCTGTCGATGAGCTCGCAGGCGAAACAGAGGGTGAACACGGCGATGGCCCGGCTGAGGACGAGGTCGTCATGAGCCCACACCGCGACCGCGGCGCCGGCGAGCACGAACCCGATCCAGAGGCTGCTTTTGGCACGATAGTTCACCGGCGTTCCTTTCGACGGGAGGTTGGGGCGTGGTGCTGGGTGCGATGTCACGGCCGCCCTGGGGTGCCTGTCTGAAGAACCATCGGAATGGAGCAGCCCGCGACCCGGGGTCCCGCCTTCTGGCGTTCCGGGTACCGCGTCGTCGGACGGCGGGACCCCCTGCCGGTCTTCTTCGGACAGGCTCCCACAGCGGACCGTTTGTCGCGGTTTCCCTCGGCTACGGTCCGGGGCCTGATTCAAGGCAGCCTTCTGGCATGCCAGCGGGGATTGTCAAGCGTCCCGATTCGTCTGGGGCCTCCTGGCATCCGGTATCTGGTCTCGTGCAGGGCCAGTGACAAAGTCAGCGCGAGTCGTTGGTTCGTAGCGCAGATATCTGATCTGGTGTATCGCCGAATTCAATTCGGCAGACCGTCCGAATCTCCGAAGGCTTGCGGATTCGGCAATCCGCGACACAGCAGACTTGGAAGTCTGCGCTACGACTTTGTCACTGACCCTGTGGCTTCGTGCGGAACTGTTTGCTTCGGGACCGGCATGTTCCTAGGCTGTGCTTCAGTGCGTGGCCCCCCGGGGTGTGCCTGCCAGCAGGGCCGGGAATCGGTCTGTGTTGAGGGGCGGAGTGCCATGGTCGGCGAACGTCCCGTGTCGAATGCAATCCAATCCGTTCCCCAATCCGTCCCTCGCAACCTGGCAACCCAGCCGTGTCTGTCCGACCCTGATCCTGGTGATCCTTGGGCTTCGGTTGGTTTCAGTGCATGCCCTCGAAGTGCCCCCCAACGAAGTCTGGGTTGCTGCTCAAGCCCCGGCGTATGGGGATGGCAGCAGCGCGGATTCGCCGTTGGACGGTTCTACGGCGGAACGCCTGGAAGGCTTGTTGGAAGAGCTTTACGCGCGCCACGGCGACTATGGTCCGGGGCTGAGGTTGCGGTTCCTGGCGGGGCGGTATGACACCGGTGGCATCGGGTTGCGTCCCAACTGGTGGGTTGAGGGTGCGGGGATGGACCTGACCGTGCTCCGGCGGGTGCCGACCGACCGGGATCGGAGATTCCGCACGCCCCAGTGCCAGGTGATCCTGGGCGGCTGGGTGGAGCAACAGGATGCCGGGGGGCAGGACTTGGTGGGGCGTGACTATCGAAACCTGCGGGTGGCGGATCTCACCCTGGATGCCAACTGGTCGGGACTGAAGAATGACCTCGGGGCGTCGGTGAAGAAGGCATCCGGTCTGGCCCTGGTCTGTCGGGAGGCGGAGGTGGTGCGGGTGAAGGTCACCCACAGCGGTGCCCTTGGCGGTCGGGCCGCGTGGCAGGAGGTGTTCCCGATCATGGTGCTTTCCATGCTGGACGATCCCAGTGGTCCGGCCGGCTACGGGTCGTCGGTCATCGACATCCACGACTGTGTGGTGGAAGGCATGATCGAGGGGCCGGATCGGGCGTTGAATTTCCCATACGCGACCGGGATCCTCGTGGGGCATCGGGACGCAGATCCGGTGACCGGTCCGATGGAGGTGCGCGTTCACCACAACGAGGTGCGCGGGATGCTCAACGGGGTGGCGTTCGGCGGCGCCTATGTGAAGTCAGCGGTCTTTGAGCACAACCGGGTGAGTGGTTGCGGCGGCGGGTTCAACTTCGACACCGGCGGGAACCGGAACGTCATCATCCGGGACAACGAGTTCCTGGATTGCATCGGCGGGGGCAACGTGGTGGTTGGGAGCAATTTCCAGATCGTGTCGAATCGGTTTCAGATTCGCTACGACGTGACGGGGAAGTTTTCGGGTTGGAACAGCGCCCTGCGCATTCGGGACTATACCCGTGCGTTTGAGATCCGGGGCAACCGGATCGAGGTGCCCCCGGGAACCGTTGCCCGACCCGGCGCACAGACCGCGGGCATCCGGGTTTATGGCAGCGGAATCGGCGTGGAATGGAGCCGGGACGAAACCGGTGCCTGGCATGCCACGATCCTGCGGCACGTGATCGCGGACAATCTCATCGACCCCTTGCTCGTCAACCATGCCGTCCCGGCCAAACCCGGTGACTGGATGTACCTGCAGATTGACGGTCAGAACTTCGATCTCAGCGGCCAGGCAGGCGTGGGAGACGGGGTATCCCACGAGTGGTAGACTCCGGTTTGCCGCGGTGCGGTCTACGGCCCAGGGACCACCAAGCCATCAGGCATCATGGTCTGGAAGAGAATGACGCTTCCCATCATCTCCGCCGAGGGAATCAGCGCCCCGCGCAGGCTGGCATACGTCAGGTCGGCGCCGGTCAGGTCGGCGGCACTGAGGTTCGCCGTCTCGAAGCGGGTGTCGATAAGGCGGGTGTTCCTCAGGCTGGCGGAGGAGAGATTCGCCCCACTGAGGTCCGCGTGGCTCAGGTCCCCGTTGTCAAAGACCGCCTGGGACAGGTCCGCCCCCTGCAGCTCAACCGCCCGCAAGTCCACCCCGGCCATGTTGAGGAATCGGAGATCCAGGCCTTCCGCCCCGCTGAGAAACAGTTGGGTCCGAAGCCGGGTCGCGGGCGAATCGGTCGCCACGTTCGCGTTGGGCAGGACCGTCTCGGACAGAATCACGCCCGGGTAGAACGACAGGGTGCCCCAACGGGCTCCAGCCAGGTCCACGCGGGTCAGGTTGGCATTGGAGAGCCGGGTCTCGGCCAGATTCGCATGCTCCAGTCGGGCTTCCGTGAGGTCGGCTGCATTCAGGTTCGCCAGGGCGAGATCGGCCCGGTCGAGGTTAGCGCCCCGGAGGTTGGCACGTTCCAGGTCGGTTCCGACGAGAACCGCCTCGCTCAGGTCGGCTCCGGCGAGGTTGGCGTGCGGCAATCTCGCCCGGGTCAGGTTGGCCCCCCGCAGATCGGCTCCGCGGAGATCCATCGCAGCCAGGTTTGCCCGGGGCAGTTCCGCGCCGCTCAGGTCGATCTGACGGCGGATGCGGAAGAACCCCGCCGATCCCGCCAGTGGGAAGTCCCAGCTCAGGGTGACCTGTCCCGCCATCGGCCGGACTCCCGCCACGGGAATCCAGGTTCCCAGATCCCGGCTCCTCTCCATTGCGTAGGAAAGCGAATGCAGGAGTCCGACCTGCTCCAGGGACCGGGAGACGGAGTTATCCCAAACCAGAACCCCGCGGCCTGCCGCCACCTGGACCGTCAAACCCAGCGCATCGACGGTGCCGGCCGCCGCGGTGCTGCACGCCGCCGCGCCGGCCACGACCGCCAACCACAGCGCGGATCGGGAGGTTCGATCCCACCGCGTGATGGGGGCGGGCGGGGCGGGGTGGCACCGGGTTTCCCAAGATGCGGCCGGTCTGGCGGTACTGCGTTCGGGTATGCTGGACATACGCCATACTTCCGATAAGCGACTCCCAGCGGGCCGTCAACCCCAACGCCAATATTGATCCGACCTCAACCCGCGGAGGACTCGGGCCGGCGACGGGCCCGGCGTTTGGGCGGTTCGGGGAGTTCGTCGTCGAGTTTGGGCAGGTAGGCCCCGGTTCCGAGCAGTTCCTCAATGCCGCGTTCGAGCTGGATCGAGGGGGTGACGCGAAACCCGCTGCCCGGCTCCATGAACACCGCCGCGCCCTCGTCCGTCCGCAGGATCAGCGTGACCGAGCAGGGGCCCGGGTTGGCCTGCAGCAGTCCGGCCAGATGTTCCAGTCTTTCCCGTCCGAGATGGGCCCGGGTCAGGCGCAGGTGAAGCTGCTTCGTGAATCGCGCCGGAGCCTCGTCCAGGGCCATGATGTCCACCGGGAAGATCTTCGGCCGGTCATCGCCCAGGTTGGTTTCGCCGGTCACCAGGACCGCCTTCTTCGGCTCGAGCAATGCGGCGAACTTGTCGAAGTTGTCATCGAGACAGAGCACCTGGATGGTGCCCTCGCGATCCTCCAGCGTGATCAGCGCGTAGGGGCGCTGGGACTTCTTGGAAATGCCCTTCTGCACCGCGGCGATGAGTCCGCCCACCCGCGTCATGGAACGGTTGGGCAGGTCGGCCAACGAGGCGGACGTGGCCCGGGCGTGTCGTTGCAGCACGCTTTCGTAGGGCGCCAGCGGGTGTCCGCTGAAATAGAAGCCGAGCAGCTCCTTCTCGCTCGCCAGCCGTGCGGCAATCGGCCAGTCCTCCACCTCCGGCAGTTTGCCGGGGTCGGGCAGCCCCGCCTCCTCCAGCGCGCCAAAGAGCGAGGTCTGACCCTGGGCGCGGTCCTGGGCCTCCGTGGCCGCCCGCGAGATCGAGGCGTCGATGCCGGCGAAGAGCGAGGCCCGGTTCGGACCGAGTCCATCACAGGCCCCCGCCCGGATCAGTGCCTCCAGCACCTTGCGGTTCACCGCACGCGTGTCCACCCGATCACACAAATCCGCCAGCGACTCGAACCGGCCGGTTCCGCGCGCCGCGAGGATGGCCTCGACCGCGCCTTCGCCGACGCCCTTGATGGCTGCCAGGCCGAAGCGGATCGGGCGTTGCTCGGGGGGCAGGTCGGCGCCCGTGGCCTCCGCCGGCGCGAAGTGGATCCGGCTTTCGTTGACGTCCGGGGGCAGGGTCTCGATGCCCATGCCCCGTGCCTCCTCGATGTATTGCCCCAGCTTGTCGGTGTCCGCCAGGTCGTTGGTCATCATGGCGCAGAAGAACTCCACCGGATGATTGGCCTTGAGGTAGGCGGTCTGGTAGGCGACCGCGGCGTAGGCGGCGGCGTGGGACTTGTTGAAGCCATACCCGGCGAACGCCTGGAGGAGGTCGAACACCTGGTTCGCCTTCTCCTCCGGGATGTCGTTCTTCTCGCGGCAACCGGCCACGAACTTCTCCCGCTGCTGGACCATCTTGGCGACGTCCTTCTTGCCCATGGCACGGCGCAGGAGGTCGGCGCTGCCGAGGCTGAAACCGGCGAGGGCCTGGGTGGCCTGCATGACCTGTTCCTGATAGATCATGATGCCGTAGGTCTCGCGGCAGATCGGTTCGAGCAACGGATGCTCGTAGGTGATCTGCACCTCGCCGTGACGCCGCCGGATGAAGTCCGGGATGAGTTCCATGGGCCCCGGACGGTACAGGGCGATCAAGGCGGTGATGTGCTCGACGGACTTGATCTGGAACTTCCGGCACAGGTCGCGCATGCCGCCGGATTCCAACTGGAACACGCCGAGCGTCCGCGCGTTGTTCAGCAGGTCGTAGGTCTTCGCGTCGTCCAGGGGCAACTGCTCGATGGAAAGCTCAATCCCCTGCGTGCCCTTGACCAGCTCGCAGGCGTTGCGGATGACGGTGAGCGTCTTCAGCCCCAGGAAATCCATCTTCAACAGGCCAAGGTCCCCGACCGGGCCCATGGCATACTGGGTGACGATGGCGCCGTGTTCGTCCTGTTTCAGCGGCAGGCTGTTGACGAGCGGCTCCCCGCCGATGACCACGCCCGCGGCGTGGACCGAGGCGTTGCGCGTCAGGTCCTCCAGCACGAAGGCGGTTTCGATCAACTCGTGAGTCTCCTCCTCGGTGTCGTAGGCCTGCTTGAACTCGGCCGATTTCTCCAGCGCCTTGGTCAGGGTGATCCCCAGTTCGTTCGGGATCATCTTCGCGAGCCGGTCCGTCTTCGCATACTCCAGTCCCATCACGCGGCCCACGTCGCGGATCACGGACTTGGCGCCCAGTGTGCCGAACGTGATGATCTGGGCCACGGACTCCCGGCCGTATTTCGCGCGCACATACTCGATGACATCGGCGCGGCGGTCATCGGCGAAGTCGATGTCGATGTCGGGCGGGTTGACGCGTTCGGGGTTCAGGAAGCGTTCGAACAGGAGGTTGTAGCGGAGGGGATCGACGTTCGAGATCTGCAGCAGATAGGTCACGAGCGACCCGGCCGCGGAACCACGGGCGACACAGGCGATGCCCTGGCTGCGGCCGTGCCGGACGAAGTCGTCGACGATGAGAAAGTAGCTGACGAACTTGAGGTGTTCGATGGTGGCCAGTTCGCTTTCCAAACGACCCAGGACCTCCTGGGTGGCTGATTCCAGCGTCGCGGGATCCTCCGGATCGGCGGTCGAGTTCTCCTTGAGGAACGCGGGCAGCCGGCCCGGCTCGGCTACCGACTCGATCACATAACGGTCCGGCTCGGTACGAACTTGAAGTCCGTAGCGTTCCTCCAGTCCCTTGCCCAGCAGGTGGCGCAGGTAGGACTCGTTGGTGTGCCCTTGCGGCGGGGTGAATCCGGGGTACTTGAGCTGGCCGAACTCGATGTTCACATCGCATTTGTCGGCGACTTCCAGCGTGTTCCGGACCGCCTCGGGGACCTCGGCAAACAGGGCGGCCATTTCCTCCGCCGACCGCAGGTAGAACTGTTCCGGCTGGTAGTGCATCCGCTTGGTATCCTCCAGCGTCGTCTGGGTGCCGATGCAAATCAGGCAGTCGTGCGCGTGGGAATGCCCGCGCTCGAGGTAATGCACGTCGTTCGTGGCGACGAGTTTCAGCCCGAATTCCTTCGCCCACGGAATGAGGTGGCGGTTGACCTTGGCCTGCTCGGGAATCTGGTGGTTCTGCAGCTCCAGATAGAAGTGGTCCGGACCGAAGACCTGCTTGAACCAGTCGATGGCGTCCCGCGCGCGGTCCGGCTCATCCTGGGCGATCAATTCCGGGATTTCACTGGCGAGGCAGCCGGAGGAAACGATCAGCCCTTCGTGGTGCTTTTCGAGCAACTCCTTGTCGATGCGCGGTTTGTAGTAGAAGCCCTCCAGATGGGCCGCCGTGGTGAGCTGCATCAGGTTCCGGTAACCCGCCTCGTTGCGGGCCAGGAGCAGCAGGTGCTGGTAGGCGTCGCGACCTCCCGCGCGGGTCTTCTTCTCCAGCCGGCTGCCGGGGGCGACATACGCCTCGAACCCGATGATCGGCTTGAGCCCCTTCTTCCTCGCCTGTTGGTAGAACTCAATCGCGCCGTGCATCACCCCATGATCGGTGATGGCCAGTGCGGGAAACCCCAGCTTGACGGCGTGATCCACCAAACGGTCGAGCCGGCACGCCCCGTCCAGCAGGGAATACTCGGTGTGAACATGCAGGTGGACAAACTCAGCCGTCGCCATGCCGGGGATGTTGGACGGAGCGGGGTCAGGGGGCAAGGTCGGCGTCGCCCGGTTCGGCAGCTTCCGGCCATAACGATATCATCCAAACGGGGACCGCACGCGGCTCGCGTGCCGTGGCCGGCGGCCCGCCGGGCGCATCCGAGCGGTGCCGGGTCCACCATTCGGTGACAGGCCATTTTCCTGAGGGCCAGTCGGCGAGGCGCCGATGGGTGCAGCCGGGCCGGTCGCGCTCCCAGGTGCTGCTGAATCAAGCTGCCTCAAGCGGAGGTCGAGCCTGCAGACGACACGGGAATCTCCCTGTTGAATTCCTTCGGAATCGGCACCATTCTTGCGGCACGACACGGAATTGCAGTCATGAACAGAAGTCAGAAGATCGGTTGCCTGGCTGGACTCGCGCTTCTCGGTCTGCCGGGATCGTTGGGGGCGGCGGAACGGTTGATGTTGAACTCGGTCGTGCAGGATGCCGACCGGGTGCTCGTCTCGGTGACCGTGCCCGCGGGATTTGGGCACGCGGTGCTGGAGGGCACCGGGACGGTGCCGGCAGCGGAGCGGGAGGACCTGATCGCGGGGGCACTGAGCGGCGGCGATGCGGTGGTCACATTTCGCGTCCCGGTGGATTCGGTTCAGCGTTTTCTCACCTTTCGGGCCGGTCCGGAACCGGCGGTGCCGCCGTCCACCTGGTCCGGCCCGGGGTATTTCGCCGTGACCGAACTCAGCGACGTGCCGCTGACGGAGGTCGAGCGCGTGGACCACGTGTTCAACCGCCTGGCCTACGGACCCAGTGCGGCGGACCGGGCCTGGGTGGAGGAGATTGGCCTGGATGGCTATCTCGAACTGCAGCTTGCTCCCGACCAGATCGATGAGACCGGGAATGTGCGGTTGCTGGAGGCCGAGGCTGCGTTGTTTACCTCGGAATTGCCGAGGGCGGACACGGCATTGGTGCGGGCCGGGGAATCCTGGCATTACGCCAAGGGTATCGTGGCGCCGCCGGCGGACTGGGCGCAACCCGGCTTCGATGACTCGGCCTGGCTGGTCGGCCCGACCGGCATCGGCTACGGCGATGGCGATGATGCGACGGTTCTGGATGACATGCGCCAGACCACTGAGCAGACGGGTTACCTCACAGTGTTCCTGCGTCGCACGTTTCGCGTGACCGATCCCGCTGCCGTGGACCGGTTGATCTTCCGCGTGGATTACGATGACGGCTTCGTGGCGTGGCTCAACGGGGTGGAAGTGGCGCGGGCCGGCGTCGCGGGAACGATTCCGCGGTTCGATCAGGCGGCCAGTGACCTCCATGAAGCGGGGGAACCCGAGGAGTTCGACCTGACGCCGCGGAAGGACCTGCTGCAGGCCGGCGACAATGTGCTGGCGATCCAGGTGCACAATGAGAACCTCACCAGCAGCGATCTGACCATGATCCCCGTGCTGCTCGACCGCACGATCCTGCCGGGCGACCCGCTGGTCCGCATCGCCGGAGTGGAGGAACTGCAGCAATTGGTGCATGTGCGCGGGGCCTATGCCCGGCGCCAACTGCAGGCGGTCCTGGCCGAGTTCTGGGAAAACCACTTCACCACGGATTCCGACAAGGTGGCGGACTATTTCGATGACCTGGACAATTCCGACGGCCTGGATGCCATGTCGCCCGGACAGGCGGAGGTGGAGGCGGCGCAGGCGGAGTTTGAGGAATACCAGTTCTTTCACGACCACGCGCTCGGCAACTTCGGAGATCTCCTGCTCTACAGCGCCACCAGCCCGGCCATGTTGATCTACCTCGACAGCGTGCTGAACCGGGCCGGCGCCGCGAACGAGAATTACGCACGCGAGATTCTTGAACTCTTCGGATTCGGGGTGGACAACCGGTACACCCAGACCGACATCGAGCAGTTGGCCCGCTGTTTCACCGGGTGGACGGTCCGGAAGATCCAGCCGGAACTGCGTCCCGACTTCCCGGACTCGGCCCGCCATCCCCGGACCGACGCGAGCGTGCAGTTCGCCGAGGATCCGATCGTCGAGGTCGGGCCGGGGTGGAAGTACTTCAAAGGTCGGGAGGAACCTTCGCCCGGCGTGGGCGGGGAACCGACCGTGGCCTGGACACAGCCGGAGTTTGACGACACAGCCTGGACCGACGGGGCCACCAGCATCGGCTACGGCGACGACGACGACGCCACGGTGCTCGGAGACATGCGATTCAACTACCTCTCGGTCTACCTGCGGCGCGAATTCACGGTGGAGCCGGGCCAACCACTCGATGGCTTGGTGTTCACGGCGGCGTACGACGACGGGTTCGTGGCCTATCTGAACGGGGTCGAGATCGGCCGCAGCCCGAATCTCGACGAGGCCGGCACGCCGCCGGCTTACGACGGAGTTCCCAACCCGGATCACGAGGTGACCGATCCTTCCGTCATCGTTCAGATGGAGCCTTTCCTCGCAGTCCTCCGTCCCGCGCCGGAGGTGAATATGCTGGCAATCCAAGTCCACAATGTCTCGGTCAACAGCTCCGACCTCTCCATCCATCCGCGGTTGGTGCGCCGGAGCCCGCTGCCCGGGAGCATCGAGAATGGTGATCCCTACGGGGCCTGGGTCTTTCGGTTCAATCCGGACGAACACGACGCCGGCGCGAAGGAGCTTTTCGTTGGCACGCCCGACGCCCTGCAGATTCCCGCGGGTCGCACCGGGGTGGACGGGGTCCGGGACGCCATTGATGTCATCGATGCCATGGTCTCCCATCCCTCCTGCCGGGAGTTCATCTGCCTCAAGCTCATCAACAAGTTCGTGTCCGATGACATCAACCTCGTGTCCTTCCATGACGGTACGGCGCCGGAGGGGTTGCGCCTGTTGCTCGAGGACGCGATGGCGGCGTGGATGAGCACCAGTCCGCCCGGCCACATTGGGACGGTGTTGCGCGCGATCCTGCGGCCCGACACCGGGGACGGCTGGTTCTGGTCGCAAGGCGCGTATCGCAACAAGATCAAGACACCGGTCGAGTTCATCAACAGCAGTCTCCGGGCGCTCGACGCCACGGCGGAGAGCACGCTGTTGCCGACGGCGAACGCCACCATGGGGATGGAACTGTTCACCCGGGACGATCCGGATGGGTGGTCGGAGATCGGGCTGGACTGGATGGACACTGCCGGGTTGCTCGCGCGCATCCGGTTTCTCCAGACCCTGGCCGGCAATCTCGACACGCGTCTTTCCTGGGAGTCGGACACCTTCCTGGATGGGCTTTCCCAACCGGATGCCTCGGGCATTGTCGATTACTTCAATGCGTTCCTGTTCGGCGGGCTGATCACGGATTCCCAGCGCGAGGTCTTGATCCGGTTTGCCGGCACGGACGACCTCGGTCAGCCGCTTCCCTTCGATCCGGCCCGGGCGGACTATCCGCGACGGGCCCGCGAACTGATCACTCTCATTCTCGCCCTGCCCCAGTGGCACAACCAGTAGCTCACCCTTCCTCTGATCGCCATGAACCTGCTGTTCTCACGCCGTCGATTCTTCAAGGCCGCCACCCTTGGACTGGGCGGGCTCACCCTCGGCTCCGTGCCCGGGCCGTTTCAGCGGCGTCTGCTCGCCGCCGCACCGGGGGGAAACCGCCGCAAGCTGCTCTTCATCTTCCAGTCCGGCGGCAATGACGGCATCAACACCGTCATCCCGCGCGGCGATCCCGACTACAGCACCGCCACCCGGCCGACGTTGTTTGTGCCGGAAGCCACGGCGCTCGACACCGGCAACGGGTTCGCACAGCTCCATCCCAGCCTGCAGCCGTTGATGGAGATCTATAACCAGTCGGGTCTGAACGGGGTGGAGGGCCCGGGCAACCTCGCCCTGCTGCACCGCGTCGGATACGCCAACCAATCCCGATCCCACTTCGACAGTCAGCAATTCTGGCAGAACGGCGTTCCCGGAGATCCCAAGCTGGAGGAGGGGCTCTTCTACCGGCACCTGGCCCGCACGCTGGACCTGAAGGACGAGGCCAACAGCTTCGTGGCGGCGGCGCTCTCCAGCTCCCAGATGGTGGCGCTCAAGGGAGCCGATCCCATCCCGAACTTCACCGCCTCGGACCAGTTCAACGTGCTCGGGAACAGCGTTCGTGCCGCGAAGTTCCTGGGGCACCTGCCCACCAACGGAGGCGGGGCGGACGGCGAGGGCCTGCTTGGGCTTTACGGGGGTGCCCCCGACCGTTACGGCCGGCCTTACCGTGCCTTGATCCACGACACCGGCCGCCTGATGGGGGCCACGATCAACACCCTGCAGGCCGCGCTTTCGCAGGGGACCTACACCCCCGAAAACCGAGCGGTCTACCCGACCGGCACGTTTGGCAACCGCCTGCAGGAGGCCGCCATGCTCTTCAAGCGGACGCCGGTGCGAATCCTCGGGCTCAACCTTGGTGGTTGGGATACCCACAGCAACCAGGGACTGGCCAACGGCAGCCAGGGACAACTTCTCGAAAGGCTGGCCACGGGACTCCAGGCGCTTTACCGCGATCTCCAATCCCAATGGGAGGACTTGCTGATCGTGACGATGACGGAGTTTGGCCGGACTTCGGAGGAGAACGGCAGCGGGGGTACGGACCACGGGGAGTCCAGCGTTGTCTTCGCGGCCGGCGGGGGCGTGAGAGGGGGCGTCTACAACTGCGACCCCCAATCCTGGGAATCCGGGGCGATGTTCAGCGAGCGGGATCGCTACCTCGCCCGCCGCACGGATTTCCGGACCGTCTTTGGCGAGATCTTCACCGCGCATTTCGGCGATAATACGGCCCTGCTGGATGCCATCATGCCCGGCTACTCCGAGGCCGCGGCGGCGGATCCCGCCACCTTCCAGCAACTGGGTTTCCTGGGCGGAGCCTGAGTCATCCCACCGTAGCCGCCGACGTACAGTCGGCGCAAATCAACCGGCCCGAGGCGTGACCGATTCCCCGTGGCACGGGACTGCCGTCGCGCCCGCCAAATCCGGGCCCGGGTGCACCGGACGTCAGTCCGCGCGGCCGCCCGGAGTCGAACGAACGGATTCCGGGTCGGCCCGGGGCCGGTCGACAGCCCGCCGTTTGCTTGTTACGTTCACATTCATGACAGACAGGCATCAGCCTGCCCGGGCAATCCTCCCATGCAACCGGTGAATGCCATCCCGCCGGAAGTCCGGGGCCTGTGCCAAAAGGGCGCGTCCGCGTTGCAGGCCGGTCGACTGCAGGCCGCGCTCAAGCATCTCAGCGCGGCCGCGCAAAAGACCCCTGAAGCCCCGGGTGTGCTCCAGCTTTTCGCCGACGCCTGCCATCGGGCGGGCGAAGTGATGACCGCGCTGCGGCTCTACGACCGGGTGATTCAGCTGGGGGGTGCCACCGCCTCCACCTGGCGCGCCACGGGCAACGCGCTTTCGGATGTCGGCGAATACGCCCAGGCAATCGGGGCGTTCGAGCGTGCCATCACGCTTGCCCCGGAGGACGCGGAATCGCACCAGCACCTGAGCCGGGTGCTCTATCGGTTGGGCGAGATCGACCGGGCCATGGTGGAATTGGAGGTGGCCGGTCGGCACACGGACAGCACGGCGCCGTGGGTAAGCCTGGCCACGGTGGTGCCCGGATCTCCGACTGCATCGCCGGAACGGATTCTCGAGGTTCGCCGGGATTGTGCGCGGCGCCTGATGCAGGCGGAGCGGCGGTTGCCGGCGCGACCGGAGGTCCGCCGCGACGCCGGCCCTCTGCTGCGCATCGGCTACGTTTCCTCGTGGTTTCACGCGGCCAACTACATGAAGCCGGTGTGGGGATTGATCCGGCATCACGACCGCAGCGCCTTCGAAATCCACCTTTTCAGCGATTCGCCCCTGCCCGAGCCCGCCCCGGCTGCGCTTTGCCCGGAGGACCGGGTTCATCTCACGAAGCACTTGGACAATCGTCAGTTGGCCCGGCGGATCGCCACGTTGGGCATCGACGTTCTGGTGGATCTCAACGCCTACAGCACGCCGGCCCGGCTGCCACTCTGGCTGGCGCCCCCGGCCCCGGTCACGGTGGGGTGGTTTAACGGCTTCGCCCCCTCGGGGCTGCCCGGCTTCGACCATCTCGTGGGTGACGACGCGGTGATCCATCAGGGTGACGAAGCGTGGTTCACGGAGACGCTGCTGCGACTGCCCCTCAGCTATCTCACCTGGGAGGTCCCACATCCCGTCCCGCCGGTGCGACCCCCACCGTGCGTCCGCGAGGGCGGGTTCACCTTCGGCAGCCTGGTGAGCCAGTACAAGATCACGCCCGGTGTCCTCGATGCCTGGGGCCGCATCCTCCGGGACGCTCCCACCGCGCGTCTGCTGCTGGCGAATGCCTCCCTGAAGTCGCCGCACAATCAGGCCTGGCTGAAGGAACGTCTGGCGGAACGAAGCGTCCGGGAGGAACAGCTCATCCTGCGCGGGGGCGCGGAGCATTTGGATTACCTCAGGAACTACGACGACATCGACGTTGCCCTCGACGCGTTCCCCTACAACGGCGGCACGACCACGATGGAGGCGGTGTGGCAGGGCGTGCCGGTCTTGACGTTCAGCGGCGATCGCTGGGCGTCGCGCACAAGCTGCAGCATTCTCCGGGACACGCACCTCGGCGAGTTCGTGGCTGCGGACGTCGATGGCTACGTGGCGAAAGCCATTGCGCTGGCGAGCGATCCGGCGGTCGGCGAGTGCCTCCTGCCCATGCGGATGCAAATGCGGGAACGGTTGGCGACTTCCCGGGCCTGCGACACGGCTGAACTTGCCCGGGAAATGGAGGTTCTCTACCGGCGGATCGGCTGAGGCATCGGCGCATCCAAACGGACGCGCCATTCGCGCAGGCGGCCCAGCAGCTCGTCGCGTTTGTCCGGCAACGTCGCGGCGAGGTTTGTGGTTTCGCTGAGATCCTCATCCAGGTTGTAGAGTTCGAGGTGCCCGTCCTCGAGGAATTCCATCAGCTTGAAATCGCCGTCGCGAATGACGCTGACCGGCGTGGTCCGCCAGGTGTTCTCCCGGATGTAGCTTTCGAGATAGCCGGGGAAATGCCAGAAGATCGGCGGACGTTTCGCCATTTCGTGTTCGTTCGCGGTCAGCAGGCCGGCGAAGCTCGCCCCATCCAGAGGTTGTCCCGTGGGTGCCTCCGCTCCGGCCAGGGCCAGCAAGGTCGGGTAGAGGTCCACGTGAATCAGCGGGGCATCGCACCGGCTGCCCGGCTTCACGTGACCCGGCCAGCGCACCAACAACGGCACCCGCACGCCCCCCTCATGCAGCGATCCCTTCCCTTCCCGCAACGGCCAGTTGTCCGTGGTGCCCTTCCGCCCCTCAAAAACCGGCGAGGCGTAGCCCCCCACGCCGCCATTGTCGCTGGAGAAGATCAGCACGGTATCGTCGGCCAGCCCCAGACTCTCGAGACAAGCCATCACCCGCCCGACGCTTTCGTCCACGCTGGCGATCATGGCGGCATAGACGGCGTGGTTGTGGCCCTCGGCGGCCGGGCGGTTGCGGAATCGCTCGATCAGGTCGGCCTTCGCCTGCAGCGGCGAATGCACCGCAAAGTGCGGCAGGTAGAGGAAGAACGGTTCCTCCCGATGCCGCCGGATGAAATCGACGGCGTGATCCGTGAGCCAGTCGGCGAGGTAGGCGTTGGCGGCGACCGGCTCCGGCGGGACCGGTTTGAAATCGAAGTGACGGCCGTTGGCCACGATCGCTTCGTCGAACCCGCGTTGGGACGGGTGATGCCGGTCGTCCGTGCCGAGATGCCATTTGCCGAACATGCCGGTGCGATAGCCGGCCCGCCGGAGGGCCTCCGCCACCGTCACCTTGTCGAGCGGCAGCTTTTGCACGTTGTCGACCGGGATCATGCGGCGGTCGGCCTCCTTGCCGCGGGCGCCGCTGGCGACGGTGTAGATGCCGGTGCGCGGGGCATACTGGCCGGACATGAGGGCGGCGCGCGTGGGGGCGCAGTTCTGGCAATTGTAATAGGCGGTGAACCGCATGCCTTCCGCTGCCAAAGCGTCGATTGCCGGCGTCTCGTAATAGCGCGAGCCCTGGCAGCCGAGGTCCGTCCAACCCAGGTCATCCGCGAGGATGAAGACGAGGTTCGGGGGGCGGGCCGCCTCCACGTGCGCTGTGCAGAAGACGGAAGCGGTCCAGAGGACGGCGAGGACGGAACAAACAACGCGATTCGGCTTCATGCACGGAACTGTGGGAAGGTCCCCCGCGGTCGGTCAAGCCCGGCGCTCCAGCAAGAAATGGTGTTGCCGGTCGCCGGTTGTGGTTCAATCCGTTCCGGCGTTATGGAATACGAAGCGGTCATCGGACTGGAAACCCACGTCCAACTCAAGACGAAGTCGAAGATGTGGTGCGGCTGCGCAAATGCGTTTGGCGCATCGCCGAACACGAACGTCTGCCCCGTTTGCCTGGGCATGCCGGGGGTGTTGCCCGTGCCCAATGAGGAAGCCCTGCGCCTGACCGTGCTCACGGGGCTGCTGCTCAACAGCGAGATCCCGCGCCGGGCCAAGTTCGACCGGAAGAACTACTTCTATCCGGACATGCCCAAGAACTACCAGCTCACGCAATACGATCAGCCGTCCACCTTGGGGGGATATCTCGATTTCGAGTTCGAGGGAGGCATCCAGCGGGTTCGCATCACCCGGGCTCACCTGGAGGAGGACGTCGGCAAGAGCACGCACTTTGATCGCCACAGCGGCGTGGATTTCAACCGCGCCGGCGTGCCGCTGCTGGAGATTGTCTCCGAGCCGGACATCACCAGCGCCGACATGGCCCAGGCCTATCTCAACGCGCTCAAGGACGTTCTCAGCCACGGCGGTATCAGCGACTGCGACATGGAGAAAGGCATGGTGCGTTGCGATGTGAACGTCAGTGTCCGCCCTAAGGGCACCTCCGAACTCGGCGCCAAGATCGAGATCAAGAACATGAACAGCTTCTCGGGAGTGCGGCGCGCGCTGGACTACGAGATCCCCCGTCAGATTGCGGTCGTCCAGGGGGGCGGCAAGCTGATCCAGTCCACGCGGCGCTGGGACGACATCGCCGGCATCACCGAGGAGATGCGCACGAAGGAGGACGCCCACGATTATCGCTACTTTCCCTGTCCCGACCTCATGCCGCTGGAGCCGTCGGACGAGTGGATCGCCGGGGTTCGCGCGCGGATGGTCGAACTGCCACTGGCACGCAAGCAGCGGTTCATGCGAGATTACCAACTGCCGGCGGGGGATGCCGAGATCTTCAAGAACGACCTGGCCTTGGGGGACTACTTTGAGGGGGTCGCGCGCGGGGCGAAGAGTCCGAAGGCGATTGCGAACTGGGTGATCAACAATCTGCAGGCCCGGTTGGCGGAAGCCAACGACAGGCGTGTTGCCGAACAGTCCGCCATGGGCCTCGAGGCGGAGGATCAGGAATTACTGACACTCGCGGCTCTCAAGTTCCCCCCCGTCGCCATTCCGGAACTCGTGGGCCTGGTGGAGAGCGGGAAGATCAGCACGAAGATCGCGCAGGACGTGTTCGCTGAGATGTTCGAAACCGGCGAGCAACCCGGGGCCATCGTCGAGCGGAAGGGCCTCGTGCAGGTCAGTGACTCCGGTGCGATCGAGGTGTTTTGCGACCAGGCGATCGCGGCCAACCCGGGACCCGCCGCCGATTTCAAGGCCGGCAAGGTCGCGGCGCTGAACTTCCTCAAAGGCCAGGTCATGAAGCTCAGCAAGGGCAAGGCGAACCCGGCCCTAGTTGGGGATCTACTGGAGCGAAAGCTGAAGGGGTGAGCTTCGGGGCTACTGGGTCTCCCCGGTGCCCAGTCGCCAGGCGCTCCCCACTCCCAGGATCAGCCAGAGGATGGTCCAGAGACTGAAGCTGGCTTTGAACAGCTCGCCTCGCACCGCGTCCGAAATCTCCTTGCGCAGGTTCTCCTCGTACTCCGCCTTGGGCGGGCGTCCCTCTGCCAGGTCGCGCAACTCGGGCAGCGACTCCTCACGGAACGACTGGATGTCCTCGTCCGTGAAGGTCTCGGGGGGCAGTGAGAAGCCTTCCTCGGCGCTCTGGTCCACCAGAAACTGGCGGATCTGGTCGTCCGTTTCCAGGTTCACCGCCTTCCGGGCGAACGCCATGTGCTGTTCGTAGGTCCCTTCCAGTTCGTTCGCCAGGAGAGTGTTGAACGCGTCCTGGGTGGCCAGATACTCGCCTCCGAGGATCGCCACGAAGGCGCAGCCCGCCGCGATGAAGCCGAGGGTGCGGCTGTACCCGGCACCGAGTACCCGGCAGACAAAACCGGTCAGGCCGCCGACGCCCCAGGCGACCCAGCCGATTTCATAGCCGGTGGCCTTGATCAGCAGGAACCAGATCATCATCCCGACCAGTGCGCCTCCCACGGCCCCCACGGTTCCCATCATCAGGTTGGGTTCCCCGTAAGCCCGTTTCTTCGCCGCGGTCGACGGTGCAGCGGTTGCCCCGGGGCGGGCGGAAGGCGGGCCCGGGCGTCGCGCCGGTGCCTGGGGTGTTGCCGGCGAGGTCGGTGCCCGGGGTGTCGGAGCCGGAGGCGGATCGTCCGGCAGCGACGCGGTAACGGCCTCCGGCGGGGCTGCCGCCAGGGCCTCCCGGATGATCTCATTGGCCGCCCCGGTTCCGTCGGCCCCGCACTTGGGACACGCGACCGAGGCTTCCGGCAGAAGCACGGGTTGGTCGAGGTCGAAACTGTATTTGCTCCCGCAACCGCAGAGGATCTTGACGTTCACGACAGACTCCAGACGTTTGGTTGTTCAAACAACGGGTGGACGGGAGGAGCTTGGCTTCTGGTGCCCGGTCAGCGCAAGGCGAATTTCCTCACCTGTCCCAACGTGCGAGGTTCCGGGAGGGCGAAGCTCCCGCCAAACCAAGCGGCCCGGCTTCTCCTGCTGGATCGCGTTCAAGGACGGCGGAGGCTCGGCGGGAGCCTTGCCCTCCCGGAAGCATGGTGAAGTCAGACCGCCTGCCGCAAACGGTTCAACCGATGACGTTGCGTCCTTTCAAACCGAACAATGGCGCCGCCTCGAGGAATCGTCGGTCGTTGGAGTAAACCTCCCGGAACCCATGCTCAGCGGCGCACGCCAGATGCAGCGCATCCGCGGCGCGCAGGAAGAGCGTGGTCGGGGCGGCAGCAAAAACCACTGCCAAACGCTGCTGCACCTTGTCGGAAAGCGGGAGCCACCGAAAGAGCCCCTCCTCGGTGTCGACCCCGAGTTGTTCCAGCATGGCCCGGAAAATGCCCACGTCCATCCTGCGCTCACGAAAGGCCCGATGAAGAGCTGCCACCACCTCCGCCTGACCGTGCCACGCGCAAGCCACCACCTGCCCCCTTCCGGCAAGCTCCCGGACCGTCTCAAAGCCCTGGTCCTCCAGGTAGAGCCGGACCACGTAGCTGCTGTCAAAGAACGGTGTGTCAACGGGCATCGCGATCTTCGCTGATTAGTTCAGTGCTGTCGCGATCCCCAGGAGCGGGACGAAGCAATCCCGCCTTCGAGGCCCGCTCGAACTCGGGCAGAAGGCGTCGCCGCTCGGAAAAGGTCCGGGGCTTCTCCGGTGGAGTGGTCTGCCCTCCGCCTAGATCCTGCTCCAATGCCCTTAACACCAAAGTTTTCAACGTCTCACCTCGCTCCACCGCGCGGATCTTCGCCCGCTTGTAGAGTGGCTCGGGGATGTCAATCGTCGTCTTCATGGGAGACAGGTTGCCTTCGATACGGGTTTCCGTCAATCCGTCTGAAGGTACGAGGTCCCGGGAGGGCGAGGCTCCCGCCGAGCCAAACGGCCGGGGTTTCCCTGCCGGGTCGGGCTCAAGGGCGCTGGAGGGTCGGCGGGAGCCTCGCCCTCCTGGGGGTTGAGATTCCGCGCCGGGGGGGGAGCCGGCTGACGGGTTCATTCCGCCGGAGCGATTCGTGCCGAGATGCGCTCGCTCAGCCAGGCGTGGTCGGGACTGTCGGGGACAGACCTGCGACTTACCTTGCCGTTGATCACCCCGGTGCTGCGGGCGATCCAGTGATGCAATTCGGCACTGCCGTCCGCGTAGGCCACCGTGCCTCCGAAGTCGTGTCGGGTCGACGGCCAGTCGATCCATTCCGGACGCACCATGCCGAAGCCAAATGACGCATCGTTGATGCTGTAAGCATCCTCATCCCAGAGCACCAGCAATCGGGATGGGGTGGGCGCGGTGAGATCGGCCAGTTTGCCATACGTGCGCCAAGTGCGACCCACGGTGTGGTTGTGGTTGTTGTCCAGCCAGGCTCCGTCCACCGCGATTTTCCCGGCCTTGCTGTAGGGATTCGTGCCGACCGCCTGATTCATCGCATAGCTCCGGGCGGCCGGCACCACGCTGCCCTGGCGCGCTGGATCAGCGCCCTGATAGGCGCCGGTTCGGGTGTCGGCGCCACAGCGGTAGATTTCCTCTTTCGGTCCGGTGTAGGGGACGAGCATGGCCTGCGCGGGGTCGGTGAGGAAATCCGGGTTGAACTGGCTGTCGCTGTACGGACCTGCCTGACCGATGCACCAATTATGGCCTGGCGTGCGGTTGCCATCCGTGGGGTTCGGGGGAAACCAGCCTTCCTGGTCGGTGGCATACATCAACCAGCCCTGCATCAGGGTGCGGAGGTTCGAGAGGCAGACGGCGCTTCCCACGTCCTGTCGGCTCTCGGCGAGCACGCCGCGGGCGGCAAGGCCCAGGAGGCACACCCCGCACAACACGGCCAACAGTTCGATTCGGGTGAAACCCGCCGCCCGACGGGCGGTCCTGCCTGCTGCTTCCAACGCGCGCCGTTCGGGTCTCATGGTTTCAGTGGCTGCTGGTTTGGCTGTCATGATGCGTCTGAAGTTGAACCTGCCGTCACAGTGAGAGAACACGTCATCCCGTATAGCACGGCAGGGGCCGTTGGCAAGGTCAGGCTGCCAGGCTGCCAGACCTGTTGGGCGGGACTTGAGCCTCCTCAGGTCGGCTGCTACGATTTCCTAAACACGCTCTTATGGCCGAACTCCAGAGATATGACCGGGCGAACCTCGGGACCACGCCCGCCCCGTCTGTTCAGGGCCCGATCCTGGGGCGGATCGCTTTCATCGCCTGCGTGGGCTGTGGTCTGGTCCTGACCGAAACGATGGCGGGTGCGGAACTCCTCTCCCCGGCAGCCATCGTCTCAGCCACGGCCCAGGGGGATTCGCTGCAGCCGGTGCTCAGTGCGGATGGGCGGAAGCTCCTGTTTCTTAGCGGCGCCCCCGACCTGGTTCCTGAGGATGCGAACGGCGTGGGGATTGATGCCTTCATTTGTGACCTTGAGACCGGCGGGGTGGAGTTGGTCACTGCCACTCCGGATGGCGCGGGCGCGAACGGCTCGATCCTGTTCGCCACGCTTTCGCCGGACGCGCGTCATCTGCTGTTCTTGAGTTCTGCTCCGAACTTCGTGCCGGGCGATGTCAATTCCGCACAAGACATCTTTCTCCGCGACCTCGAAGCCGGCGAAACCACGCTCGTCAGCGTCAATGCTGTCGGAACAGGCACCGGCAATGCTCCCTCAAGCAGTCCCAGCATGACGGCGGACGGGCGCTTGGTGGTGTTTGAAAGCGTGGCTTCGGATCTCGTGACGAACGACACCAACGGCTTCAGCGACGTCTTCCTGCGCGATGTGACCGCCGGAACGACCCGGCGCTTGAGCGAGCCTTCCGAGCATCCGGCGGTTGCGACGAAGCGGTCAGGTCCCTCGTGGGATCCGGTCCTCAGTCCTGATGGGCATTGGGTGGCGTTCACCAGCGACGCCACGAATCTGGCCACCGAGGGCGATCTGGAGTCGATCACACTGTTTTCGCACAACCTGTGTCTGACTGAGGCTACCAGCAGTGCTGTCTTTGTCGCATGGTTTGCCTATTCCTCCTCCTCGAAGCTCACTCCTGACGCCATCGCTTCCAAGGCGTTCTCTCTCGATGGGTCGAACCTGGCTTTTGAAGCGGTGAGAGTTGGCTACTACTCCACCGCGGTGGCTTGTGAGTGGTCTTTGGGAGACGTGTCGGCGGCACCCGTGAGCGAGGGGCTGACTGTGGGCGACCACCAAAGGGGGTTCGACCCTGCGGCGCCACTGCACGCTGCCAGCTCCGGCGACTGGTTCTTCGAGGCGCGGCCCGAGGGGAGCGACTACTGGACCATGCCACACGCAGTCTATCAGGTCGGCGCGACCCATCCTCCAATTCTGGTCAGCACCAATCAAGTCATGGCCTTGGACCTCGCCGAGCCGGTCCCCTTCGGCGAACTTCTGGGAGCCAGCGCGGATGGCAACCGCGTCGCTTTCCTGAGCGCGCTTTCGCCGGACAGCACTTACGCCCGCGATGCGCAACTCACCCTCTACGTGCGGGACCTCGTTTCCGGCGAGACCCGGCTGATTCCTCGGGATACGGAGGGCGCGCCGTTGGCGGTGAGTGATCTGGGCGGAGTGTCGTTTTCCGAGGACGGGCAGTTGCTTGCTTTCGCCACGGCGGAGCCTCGCCTGGTGGAGGGTGACCTGAACCACGCCCAGGACGTCTTTGTGTATGACTGGAACAGCGACACACTCCGATTGATTTCCGCGCGGTATTCTCCGGAGTTGCCGGCGCAAACGCTGGGTCGCAGCAGTCTGTCCGACCGCTGTCTCAGCGCCGATGGCCGGTATCTGGTCTTCGCGAGCGAAGCAGGCAACGTGGTCGCCGGAGATGCCAATGAGGCCACGGATGTTTTCCTGCGCGACCTGGAAACCGGCGCAGTCTCTTTGGTGAGCGTGAACCATGCGGGTGATGGCCCGGGCAACGGCCTTTCCCGGGAGCCGATCATCAGCAACGACGGTGAGTGGATTGCCTTTGTCAGTACGGCCTCGGATCTGGTGGCGGGCGATGACAACGACCAGCCGGATGTCTTCCTGCAGAACCGGGAGACGGGCGCCATCACGCGGGCCAGCGCCGGGGTTGGAGTGTGGATCGAAGGGCCGGTTGAGTGTGGTGGCCCGGCGCTGTCATTCGACGGGAACTGGCTGGCGTTCGAAGCCGTCCTGTTGAATGCCGGGGAGTACGACCGGGTGCCTCAGCTCATCCTTTACCAGCGGGTTTCCGGTGAGACCACGCTCATCGATCAGCACTATCAACCGGCCCTGCCCGGACGCTGGAACGGTGGCTATCACCCCCGGTTTGCACCGGATGGAAGCACTCTGGTGTTCCGGCAGACCCGGATAAACGATGTCGTCTGGGCGTTGTCGCCGGCGGACCGGCAGCTGACCCGGTTGACCCCGGAAGGCATTGCCGAGCTGGACAACGACGGTGATGGGTCGTTGACGTTCTCCGCGAATGGCAGGGTCGCGTTCGGCCAGCGGTTGAGTTTCAGCGAGAATCCCGTTCTGGTGCATGACCTGGCGACCGGAACTCAGGAGCAGGTCGGGACTTGGGGGGCTTATCCGGCGCTGTCGACGGATGGCCGGTTTCTCGTGTGGAAGGCGCGATTGGGTAATTCGGCGACGGGGCCGTGGCAGATTCTCTTCCGCGACCTGGAAGTCGGAGAAGAGGAGCTGATCAGCATCGCGTGGCAGGAAGGTGACGCACCGGCCAACGCGGGCTGCCGTCATCCCCATGTCACTCCTGACGGGCGCTACGTGATCTTCAGCAGTTCCGCGAGCAACCTGAATTCCCGAGCCAACAACGGCAAGACCCAGGTGTTCGCCCGGGACCGACTGCAGGGGAAGACGTTGCTCTTGAGTCTCAGCGGGGAGGGAGCCTGCGCCGACGGCATCGCCACGGAACCGGTGCTGTCGCCGGACGGTAACGCGGTGTTGTTCACGAGTTTCGCGACCAACGTGGGGGCGCCGGCGGGGTTGAGTCTCGGCGATCTCTACCTCGTGCGGATCGAGGATGGGTTGGGTGGTCTCCCCGTGCTGACGATCCGGCGTCCGGGGAGTGGAGAGACGGTCCTGACCTGGGCGGCGGAGGAAGGGGTCGGTTACGCGGTTGAGTACCGGGATGATATCGAGACGGACGCCTGGCACAGGTTGGCGGCCGGGATCCTCATTGAAGCCGGACAAGCCACGGCGACGGACGCAGCGGCGCCCCTAACGGGCCGCCGGTTCTACCGCGTGGTCGAGGAACCGTCCACCGGGTAGCCGCGGACGTCAGTCCGCGCAGATCTTCCGGAAGCGAAGGGAGGCCACGGCGTTTTCCGTGGGGGTCAGCGGCGGTTGGGCGTTCGATGGGGATCTGCGTTCGGTGGGATTGTCTGAGAGATTCGCGCCGACTGTACGTGGGCGGCTGCGTGACGGGCGCCTTGAAATGGGGCATGATCCTGCCGTGCGCAGGTGGTTCATCCGGGTGGGCGCCCTTCTTCTCGGAGTGGGGCTGATTGTTCTGGTCGTCATGCTGGTGCGGGCGGCGCCCCCGCGGAGCGTGACGCTGGCGAACGGAGTTCTGCTCGATTATCGCGGGGCGACGTTTGGCACGAACCACGTGATGCCGGGAGTATCCCGGTTGGCCCGGCTGTTGCCCCGGCCGCTTCGTTCGTGGTTTGGTCTGGACCGGCCGGGCCAGTCCTTCCGGTCGGACAGTCCCCTGCTGGCGGTGTGGCTGGACGACGATCCCGTCGTGGCCACGAACCGGGTGGGACGGTCGGGCATGGTGATCCTGCTGGCGGACGAGCATGGGGTTCAGGCGGGGGAGGAGACCTGGCACAGTTTGTGGCCCGCCGGGCAGGGCGGTGGTGGCTCGTTCAACCTCCAATTCCGGGTGTTGCCGCGGAGAAGTCGCGAGCTTGCCCTGCGGTTCTACGACGAGGGTGGTGGCATGGCGCGGTCGTTCCTCGGGGAACTGACCTTCTCCAATCCTGCGTATACCAACGCGCCGATCTGGGACGCGGAGCCGCTGCCGGTTACGCGGACCAACGATGCCTTGGACTGCCAGTTGTTGGCGTTGGTCAGCGGGGTCAGTCACCATACCCGCCTGCGGAGCACGGATGCCGGCACGGTTTTCGAGAACTCCGCGGCGGAGCCCGGAGAACGCCCGCAGGCGGTCGGGTTGTTCCACTTCACTGAAGCGGGTCAGCCCGGCACGAACTGGGTGGTGGGCAGTGTTCTGCTGGCGGATGCGACCGGGAATTCGCTGAGCTGCGGGTCCAGTTCCTATCATTGCAGTGGCGACCGGGTGGCGCATCGGTTTGGGTCGATTCTCTGGCCTGACGAGGTGTGGGACATGACGGTCTGGGCGAAACGCACGATGACGGCGGCGTTCTCGGAGGAGGAAACGATCCTGCTGCCGGACATTGTCGTGCCGGCGCTCGGGGAGACAAACCGGCTCGAACGCGTGTTCCAGTCGCAGGGGATCGAGGTGCGGGTCGAGCAGTTTGTGCATAACCCGTCCCCGTCGCCGGGCGGCTATTCGATGGACGACCTCACGCATCTGCGGGTGGAGTTGTCGGAGTTGCCGGAGGGGATGTACTTCGAGTTGGCGGAACTCCGGGATGATCGGGGGCGGCGGTTGCTCAGCAGCGGTTGGTCGCGAACCCACGGCAAACCCACGGTGACCACCTTCTCGGTTGAGAAGGTGCCGGAAGGAGCGAAGACGGTGACCGCGCGGCTGGTGTTGCAGAAGGGAAGGCGGTATGAGTTCCGGGTGCAGCCGGAGAGGGTGGGAACGAATGGCTTTCGGATGGAAGTGGCGGAGTAGCGGCGACGGGGGTGAACAGCGGGGGGGCAAGCGACGGGAAGGACTCAAGGGACCCAAGGGGCTGCCTGCTTCTGTCGCTTGAGTCCGTGAGGTCCCTTTACCCGCTTTGCTGGCGGACACGGGCGGTCATGCGCGAACGTGTCATCCGTTCACGAAGCCCACCTTCCCTGAGAAAATCCTGCTCCAGGCGCCGGAGTTGATGGTCGAGCAGGTAGCAGGTGACCTTGATCAGGCCGGCGATCACGTTCGCACAGATGGCCGGGTCCCGGTGCTCGAGGCCTTTGCGGAACGTGTCGTAGTTCGCGCCGGGCGTGCGGTTGAGGCGACGCAGGCGAAGCGCGAAGGGGTGGCGGGAGGGCCATTCCTCGATGGCACGGTTGCGCATGAAATCCCGGTAGTCCTCCAGCAGTTTCCTGAACCTAGAAAAAGCAGTTGAACCGCAGATCGACACAGATAGACGCAGATACCCAAGGACTTGCGCGATTTTCGCGTCACACCCAATGGGTGAAGACATCCGGCGGACGTGGGGGGCTCACGTCGAGGGACTTATCTGCGTTCATCCCCGTTCATCTGCGGTTTCCAGGCTGAAACTTGCTTTTGCCACGCCGGTGAGCTTGATCTCGGCCTCCTTGGAGGTGCCGCTGGCGGCGCTGCCCTCCAGGATGTTCTGTTTGCCGGAGCGGGCGGCCTGAATCATCTGATCGCGGGTGCGGGAACGGCGGTTGATGAAGCGGTCACAGAAGTGGAGCGTGGCGTCGCAGACCACGAGCGCTTTCTGGTAGGAGAGGAGTTGTTGGTATCCGCCATGGGGCGGGATGAAACCCGGAGCTCCAGGGAATGAACGAAAGGCCCTTTCGTCGCCTGGTCCTGTCCCTTTGGTCTCTTCAGGTGGCATGGTGAATGAGGAGCGGACAATATGTCGGGAAGCTGGTCTTGATCAAGTAAATGATAAGTCTATAATGGTGTAATTAAGTGGCCATGTATGCCATGAGGCGCACGTCGTAGCGCGGCCTTGCATCTCGTGCCCGTTCGTTGTGTCATGCCTGGCATGTCGAAATCTGGCCTGCTTTCGCTGCTGTTGCTGAGTGGGACGTTGCCCCTTGCCCCGGCGTGGACCGCCTCGCCGCCCCCCTCCAAACGATCTCCGGTGATGGACACTTATCATGGCGTGGAAGTGACGGATCCCTATCGCTGGCTCGAGGACTGGTCGGATCCCGTCGTGCAGGACTGGACCCGGGAGCAGACCGCCTTCGCGCGCGAATACCTGGATCACCGACCGGGTGTGGCCGATCTCCGCCAACAGGTCACTGCCATCCTGTCCGCCAACACAACCTCGTACGGCGGTGTCGGCTGGCGGTCCGGTGTCTTCTTCGCCGTCAAGAACCAACCCCCGAAGCAACAGTCGTTCCTGGTCCGACTCGACTCCCCCTGGCACACCGAAACAGAGCGGGTGCTGGTGGATCCGAACACTCTGGACCCGTCCGGCGCGACCACCATCGACTGGTATGTGCCCTCCTTCGATGGCCGGTTGGTGGCAGTCTCCCTGTCGCGCGCCGGTACTGAGGCGGGCGATGTGCACGTCTTCGACACCAACAGCGGACGCCAAGTCCACGAAGTCATCCCCCGCGTGAACACCGGGACCGCCGGAGGATCACTGGCCTGGCTGCCGGATGGTTCCGGGTTCTTCTACACGCGACATCCCCGCGGACAGGAACGGGCGCCGGAGGACTTGAACTTCTATCAGCAGGTTTACTTCCATGCCTTGGGGACACCCACGGAAGACGACCGCTACGAACTGGGACGTGACTTTCCCCGCATTGCCGAAATCCAGCTTGAGATGCAACCCCGCACCGGTTGGCTCCTCGTCACCGTGCAAAACGGCGATGGCGGGGAATTCGCCCACTACGTCCGCGACAATGCGGGCGACTGGCGGCAGTTCAGCCGGTTCGGGGACAAGACCATCCAGGCGACCTTTGGACGGGACAACGACCTGTTCCTCATCTCGCGCGAGAGTGCACCGCGGGGTCGGATCCTGCGCCTGACGTTGGACGACCTGGACCCGGCTCACGCGAAGGTGCTTGTCCCCGAGCAGAAGGGCACCGTGGTCACAAGCTTCCACCAAGGCGCGCCTTCGATGGTGGTCACTCCGCAGCGGCTTTACGTCACCTACCAACTCGGTGGTCCCTCCGAATTGAAGGTGTTCAACCACGCCGGTGAAACGCAACCCGCCCCGGATCAGCCGGGCATCGCCTCGGTGGGGGGGCTCATGCCAATCGGTGAGGATCGCATCCTTTTCAGCCTGGAATCCTACGTGGCACCCCGGACCTACTACAGCTTTGACGCGGTCGACGCAAAGGCGCGAGCGACGGAGTTGAAGACCTCCTCCCCCGTGGCACTCGCTGACTGTCGGGTGGTGCGTGAGTTCGCCACTTCGAGGGATGGTACCCGTGTGCCGGTGAATATCCTGATCCCGCCAAACACAAACGCCGACTCACCCCATCCCTGCATTGCCTACGGCTACGGCGGTTACGGCATCAGCATGGTGCCCGGCTTCAATCCGCTCCGACGCATTCTGATGGACCACGGCGTTCTCTTCGCCGTGGCCAACCTTCGGGGTGGTGGGGAATTCGGGGAGACCTGGCATCAGCAGGGCAACCTCACCCGCAAGCAAAACGTCTTCGACGACTTCGCGGCGGTGCTCGATCACCTCGTGGAACGCGGTTACACACGACCCGAGCAGCTCGCGATCATGGGTGGCAGCAACGGCGGTCTGCTCATGGGCGCCACGCTCACCCAGCATCCGCACGCGATGAAGGCCGTCGTCTCGTCGGTGGGGATCTACGACATGCTGCGGGTCGAACTCTCGCCCAACGGCGCCTTCAACGTCACCGAGTTCGGCACGGTCAGGGAACCGGATCAGTTCCGCGCCCTTTACGCCTACTCCCCTTATCATCACGTCCGGGAAGGCACCGCCTACCCGGCGACGTTGTTCCTGACCGGCGCGAATGATCCCCGGGTGGACCCGATGCATTCCCGCAAGATGACCGCCCTGCTGCAGCATGCGAAGGGCGGCGACGCGCCGATCCTGCTGTTGACCAGCCTCGACACCGGGCACGGCGCCGGCACGCCGCTGGATGTGCGGATCAACCAGCAGGTCGACATCCTCGCCTTCCTGTTCGACCAGCTCGGCGTCCGCTGAAAGCCATCCTTCAGAGGACGTACGGATACCGGTGCGGTTTCGAGAGCAGCCGGTTGGCCTGGGGATCGCCGATGACCTCCTGTTTTTCGCCGTCCCAGACGAGTTTGCGTCCGAGGATGTAGGCCAGGTTGCCGAGGTTGCAGAGGGTGGCGGTGCGATGGCCGATCTCGATGTCCACCGCCGGTCGCAGGTGGCCTTCCCGGATGGACTTCAGCCAGTCGGCCTTGTGGTTCATGTTGAAGTCCTCGTATTCGTCCGTGCGATAGACCTCCTCGCCGCCGGGCGGCAACTTGAAGTTGATGGCCTCCGGGTTGGCGGGGCGATAGCCTCCTTCCCACTCGAGGACCAGTTTGCCGTTGTCGCCCCAGAAGCAATTGCCGAACTCGGTCTGCCCGACCTTGTCGCCGGGCTGCCCCCAGATGAGCGTCCAGTCCGGATCCTTGAACTCATAGGTGACGTCCATGGTGACCGGGTTGTCCCACAGGCCGGAGGTGGGTGCCCGGCCGGTGGCCTCGACGGTGAAGGAGGTTTGCCGGTCGGCGTTCATGCACCAGAGAATCGTGCTGAACTGGTGCGCGCCACGGTCGCGGATGTTGCCGCCGCCACTTTCCAGCAACCACCGGAAGGTGGCCGGGCAAAAGCGCCGGTTGTAGGGACGCCAGGGGAGGGGGCCAACCCACAGATCCCAATCGAGGCCGTCCGGCGGCGGCGAATCCGGGAGCGGCTTTTCATCCACGGGATTCGGGTAATGCCAGCAGGTGACCTTGCGCACCCGCCCGACGATGCCGTTGCGAATGGCGCGGCAGGTGTGCCAACCGCCCAAGGCCGTCCGGGCCTGGGCGCCGACCTGTACCGCCACCTTGTTCCCGCGGGCGGCATCCACCATCGCCTGCCCTTCGCGCACGGTCACCGAAGCCGGTTTCTCCACGTACACGTGCTTGCCTGTCTGGCAGGCGTGGACAGTCATCACCGCGTGCCAGTGATCCGGCGTGGCGATCAGGACCGCGTCGATGTCCTTCCGCTCGAGGATGTGGCGATAATCGCGGTACGCCGCGACGTTGCCCCCCACGGTTTCCGCGGCGGTGATGAGGAAGTTCTCATTCGCATCGCACACCGCCGCGACCCTCACCTTGTTGTCGGCCTGGAATCTCAGCATGTTCCGCACGTGGTTCATTCCCATGCCTCCCGTGCCGATGTGGGCCACTATGAAGCGGTTGTTGGCACCCGGGCGACCTGCGGCTCCCAGGACCCGTGACGGGATCAGGGTGGGCAGGGCGATCGTGCCGGTGGCGGCGAGGGAGGAGACCCGGAGAAAACGACGACGCGAGAGGGGTTGGATGAGGTTCATGGTGAGTTCAGGGTGGGTGATTCCAGGGAGGGGGACGCCACCTCCCCGGGTTTCGGGACGGCGGTTCGGGGAATCATGGCCGCGGCCAGGGTCTCCGGTCGCAGCCCCTTGGTGAAGCGGTCGAAGCCGAAAGGTGTGGGGCGGTACGGTGTCACGAACCGGACGTCGCTCTGTGCCGGGATGCGGTCCTCCAGTCCGACCGCCCAGTAGCAGGCATTGACCAGCAAGCGGCGGAACGACTCGTCCGCGAAATCCTGGCTTGCCCCCATCGTGGTGGTAAAGACCCGCGCGCGGCCGCCCGGGCTGGAATACTCCTTCGTCCAGGCGAGCGGCATGGGAGGCTTTTCGCTGGCCGGGTCATCAGGACGCATGCCGCGAAGCACCTGCCCCGTAACCAGAACGCGGGCTCCGCCGGCGATCGGTTCGCGCACGGTATAGACGTCCGTCGGTCCCCACAGGGCGCCGACACCGCGCAGGATCGGATGGTCCCGTTCCGCCTCCACGATCAGTCCCCGGGTGCTTTCCTTCCCGTGCGCGCCGTGATGGGAAATCCAGGTGGCGCCGAGGACCTGCTGGCCGAAACCGCCGGCGAAATCCCCGGTCCGATTGTCGGAACTGTAGCGGAAATGGCGGCTCCCCGGCCGGTTGCGGAATGCCACGACCGAGGGCCGGATTCCGACGACCGGCCGGCCGGATTCCAGGTAGGCGTCCACGGCGTCCATCTGATCGTCGGGCAGGTCGCGAAACCGGGTGAACACCACCATGAGGTCGGCGTCCGCCAGGAGGTGAAGGCCGGGGATGTTGTCCGTCGTGTTGGGATCAATTTCCCCGGTGGCGCGGTTGATGGCAAAGAGAACCGTGCAGTTGAAGCCGTGTCGCACGGCGAGCAGTTGCCCCAGCATCGGCATCGCCTCCTCGGACCGGTATTCCTCATCACCGCTGATCAGCACAATGTTCCGGCCCCTTCCCGGCCCGGCGTTCCCTTGGAAGGTGAGCCAGGGGGCCGCAACGGTGTTTCCGCCCACCAGGCAGGCAGCCGCCACGAGACCGGTGACCACGGTGACACGAATGCGAGACCGCCCCCATCCGGCTGGGCGCAGGGCACGTCGGGCGAGGTGGCGCATGACAGTCATGAGCATGAACGGCGATTGATTCGCGGGGAGCGTATCCTCCGGGCGGCGACCGGTCCAGCACCGTCGCGCGCACTGTCGCGCGCGGGCGGGGCATTCACGACAGGGACGAGAGAATCTCGGGAAGTTCGCCGACCTCGGAGAGGCACCATCCCAAGCAGGGCGAAGGTTCACGCGGTTGGACCGGAACGGCAGTTTCGTGTTGCACCTGCAACACGAAACTGCTGGTTGGGTGGCGATGGCGGCCGGATTGTCGACCGGATCGGGCCCCCCTCAGGATCATTTATTCGTACATGCGGAACAAATGGAGTATTGTGTTCCTACTTCTGACTGTTAGCATTCAGGCACGCTGTTCGGTGCGCTGCCGCGGCGGAGAGGGTGTTTTTCGCTCGTGTTGGGCAGCGTCGGGAGCGTTCCTGAAATGTACAAAATCCTCGAAGCCAAATTCTTGGCGCCGCAGGTGAAGCTTCTCCGACTGGAGGCTCCGGCCATTGCCCGGAGGCGCAAGGCGGGTCAGTTTGTCATTCTGCGTGTGCATGAAACGGGGGAGCGCATTCCCCTTACCATTGCCGATTCCGACAAGGAATCCGGCAGCATCACGATCATCGTCCAGGGCGTCGGCAAGACGACGCGGTTGTTGAACGAGAAGGAGGCCGGCGATTCCATCCTGGATGTGGTGGGGCCGTTGGGGATGGCTTCGGAGGTGGAGCATTTTGGTACCGCAGTGGTGATCGGCGGCGGACTGGGAACCGCCATTGCGTATCCCACGGCGAAGGCCCTCAAGGAGGCCGGCAACCACGTGATCGTGATCATCGGCGGACGCAGCAAGGAGTTCGTGTTGCTCGAGAACGAGATGAAGGAGTTCGCCGACGAGGTCTACGTGACCACGGACGACGGGTCCTACGCCGAGAAGGGCTTTGTCACGGATCGCCTGAAGGGCCTGATCGAGGGCGGGCGGGACATCAACTATGTGCTGGCCATCGGGCCCATTCCGATGATGAACGCCGTGGCCGGGGTCACCAAGCCGTACGGCATCAAGACCGTGGTCAGCCTGAACCCGGTGATGGTGGATGGCACCGGGATGTGCGGCGGATGCCGGGTGCTGGTGAACGGTGAGAGCAAGTTTGCCTGCGTGGATGGCCCGGAATTCGACGCCCACCAGGTGGACTTCCGGCTGCTTTCCACCCGGAACACGATGTATCGCGCGGCCGAGCAGTCTGCCCTGGCCGAGTTCGAGCAGGACCATGACGATCACGAATGCCGGCTGATGAAGCAGGCCGACGCCCAACAGTCCCAACCCGCCCAAGCATGAGCAATCCCCTCCCCGCCAAAGAGCGCATGAAGATTCCCCGGCAGCACATGCCGGAGCAGGAACCGGAATTCCGTCGCGCGAACTTCGAAGAAGTCAACCTGGGCCTGGACGCCACCCTGGCGAAGCAGGAAGCGCTGCGCTGCCTGCAGTGCACCAGCCAGCACTGTTTCATCGGCTGCCCCGTCGGGGTGAAGGTGCGCGAGTTCATCGACCTCATCGTGGAGGGCGACTACCTCGGTGCCGCCGCGAAGATTCGCGAGGACAATGTGTTGCCCGCCGTGACCGGTCGCGTCTGCCCGCAGGAAGAGCAGTGCGAGGGCCGCTGTGTCCTGACCAAGAAGGGCGAAGCGGTGGCGGTCGGCTATCTCGAGCGTTTCGTGGCCGATTACGAACGCACGCACGGCAAGGTGGGACTCCCGCCCAGGGCGCCCGCCACGGGGCGCAAGGTGGCGATCATCGGCAGCGGACCCGCGGGGCTCAGTGCGGCCGGTGATCTGGTTCAGAAGGGCCACGAGGTTGTGGTGATGGAGGCGCTGCACGAGATCGGCGGCGTGTTGATCTACGGCATTCCCGAGTTCCGGCTGCCCAAGGACATCGTGCGCCAGGAAGTGGACACGATGCGCCAGATGGGCGTGGAATTCCGGACCAACGTGGTTGTGGGCAAGACGGTGACGGTGGATGAACTCCTGAGCGAGGAGGGCTATGACGCGGTGTTCGTCGCCACCGGGGCCGGGCTGCCGATCTTCCTGAACATCCCGGGGGAGAACCTCTGCGGGGTCTATTCGGCGAACGAGTTCCTGACGCGGGTCAACCTGATGAAGGCGAACCGCGACGACCATGACCAGCCGGTGTTTGACTGCCGCGGAAAGGACGTCGTGGTGATTGGTGGCGGCAACACCGCCATGGACGCCGTGCGCACGTCGCTCCGGGTGGGAGCCCGGAATGCCGCCATCGTCTACCGCCGTTCCGAGCAGGAGATGCCGGCGCGGGTGGAGGAGGTGAAGCACGCCCGCGAGGAGGGCGTGGACTTCAAGATGCTGACGGCGCCGCTGGAATTCCTCGACGATGGCAAGGGCTGGCTGCAGGGCGTGCGTTGTCAGACGATGGAACTGGGTGAGCCGGACGCGTCGGGCCGGCGTCGGCCGGTGCCGATCGCGGGTTCCGAGCACGTGGTGCCCGCCAGCATGGCGATCATTGCGGTGGGCAACGGCGGCAATCCGCTTGTGCAGGCCACCACCCCCGACCTGAAGACCACGAGGAAGGGCTACATCGAAGCCGATCCGAACAGCCTCCGAACCTCCAAGAAGGGGGTCTTTGCCGGGGGGGACATTGTGACGGGCGGCGCCACGGTCATTCTCGCGATGGGGGCCGGTCGCCAGGCGGCGAAGTCCATTCACGAGTATCTCGAGACGGGGGCCTGGTGAACTGAAACTCACGCCGGCCTTGGAGCGGCCGGTCTGGTCACTTCGATGGGCAGCACCACGATAAAGGTGCTGCCCTTTTGTTCCAGGGATTCCACGCGCAGCCCGAGGCCCATTTCGCGGGCGAACTCGTAGACCATGTAGAGGCCCAGGCCGGTGCCGTGCCGGGAGGAGAACGGCTTGGTGCTGAAGAACGGCTCGAAGATGCGCGCGCGAATCGCCTGGGGAATCCCGCATCCCTGGTCGCGAATGAGGATCTCGACGAAGCCGTGTGACGAGGGGGCGGGGGCGAGGGACCATTCCAGGGGGGAGTCTTCACGGTGGCGCCGGCTGACAAGCAGGATCTCGCCCCGGTTGTTCATGGCGTCGGCCGCGTTCAGGATCAGGTTCAGGAGGATCTGCTGAACGAGATCGCGGACCACCATGACCGGCGGCAGGTCCCGGGCCAACTCCCGGCGGAGGATCAGTTCGCGCTGAAAGCGGTCGCCCAACAGGCGGACGGTCTCATCGATCATGGCGTTGGTCTCACAGGGAGCCGGGTGCCGTTCACTGGCACGGCTGAAGCCGAGCATTGCCTGGATGACCGAACTTGCCTGATCGACGCCCGCCTCGATGCGGTCCAACCGGGCCAGCACCTTGGGCCGGTCGTCCAGATTCGCGGCGACGATCTGGGCGGAGCCCCGGATGATGGAGAGGATGTTGTTGAAGTCGTGCGCGATGCCGGCCGTCAACGTGCCCAGGGCTGTCATCTTCTGACTCTGCACCAGGGCTTCGGTGGCCCGTTCCAGGTCGGCCTTGGCAACCGCCACCTGACGTTCCACGGTGGCGTAGCTGCGCCGCAGGCTGAAGTGCCGGTTGATTGCCAGCCAGATGAGTGCCACCACCGCCAGGAGGGCAACCGACCCGGCGGCGACCACGCGCGGATCATGAAACCAGGGCAACACCACGGCGAACTCCGTCACCGTCGGTTCCACCTGGGCATTCCAGTTCCGGTCCATGGCGCGGACCTCGAGCCGATGACGTCCGGAGGGCAGGTCGCGAATCACCACGGAATTGTTGCCGTTGAAGGATGACCATTCCCCCTCGTCCACGCGATGGGAGTAGACGAGGCGTTCGTCTGGAGTGAACCGCCATTTGTCCCGCCCCCGAAAGACGAAGCGCAGGGTGCTGTCCGACTCCGGGTCCACCACCTTTTCGACCCCGATTGTGAGGGTCACCGGCGGGTCCACATCCGCCTGGGACACGTGCCGCACCAGGCCGCGTGAAGTGCCGACCCAGACGCGGTGGCGCGAGTCCTCGACAACGACATGTACCAGGTCCGAGGGGAGTCCGTCATCCGCCTTCACCGAGTTCCAGCCTCCGCCCGACTGGCGATGCAGCCCGTCGCCCGTGGCAAGCCAGACGCTTCCGTCCGACGCGGGCTGCATCATGCGTACACGGTCCAGTCCACCCCGGACCACGGACCATCGTTTGCCGTCAAACTCCGAGACCTTGTCCAGGCCACCGCACCAGATGCGGCCGTTCGGCCGTTCCAGCCAGCAAATGGCGCCATCATCCGTGAAACCGTCCGCGGGACCGAAGCGGCGCCAGGTGCCATCGCGCCACCGGGCGATGCCCCGGCTGCCCCCGGCCCAGATGTCGCCATTCGCCGATTCCTCGAGGAAGAACAGGTCGCCCGTCATTTCCTCCGGCAGCGCCATCTCCAGTCCTGAACGAAACGCATCCCCGTCAAACGCCTCCAGATGCGCTGGCTGCTCGGCGTCGTCTGCATCGACCACCACGTTCAGGGTCCCATCGGCTTCCTGGGAGACAATCTGGCGGACGCGGTGGCCCCGGGGATGCCGGATCTCCCGGAAACCGGCGCCATCGGGTGCGCCGGTCCAGATGCCACCCGGTGCCGGGATTACGAGCCGCCCATCCGGCAGGCGATACATCCGGTCGCCCGCCTGGAACTCCGGTTCCAGTCCCCGGGGCCACGGGGTGATCCGCCATTCCTCATCCTGCTGGCGGAGCAGTCCGGCGCGGAGGGCGAACCACAGCGTGCCGTCGGGTGCCAGGAGTCCCCCCATGACCTCTCCGGTGTCCGCGGCGGGTCCCGGACGCCACACGGGCGGGGCGCACCGGGCCAGTCCCTCGGAACTGGCGATCCAGAAGGCCCCGTCCGGTTCCATGGCAAAATCAAAATACTGGCCGGCCTGAAAATCCGCCACCGGTGCCGTGGTCTGGTCCGGCAGGACCCGCACCAGGCGGGCGAACGTCATCCCAAACCACTCTTCCGAATCCGGCGGGTGCCACGCGAACCGTGGGTTTTCCCCGGGGATTTCCTGGCGGGACCAGTTCACTCCGTCGAAGTGCACCGCCACGCGTCGCGATTGGGAGGGTTCTTCGCCCACGCAGGAGACCCCGCCGTCCCGTTGCACCACCGGGTTGCGCAGGCTGTGGACCGCAAGCTCGCCTGGCAGGAGGTGTTCGAGGCGTGGCATTCCGGGATCCAGTTGACGCAGGGGGCCGGCCAGCCGCATCAGCCCCGATTCGCAGGAAATCCAGCAACCGGCATCCGGTGTCGCCGTCACGTCAAGAAAGCGTCCCAGGGAGGTTTCATCCGCGCGGAGGACCACGGTGACGCTGCGCGACATGCCGCGGTATTCCAACAGTTCGTCCGGCAGCAGGACCAGCACCCGGTCCTGACTCGTGGGGAGGATGGGCGGTTGCCGCAGGGCTTGGAGCGGACTGGAGGCCACCTCGCGTTGGAAGGGCTCGATGGGGTGGGGGCGCCACTGGTTGGCGGCGTATTGCAGCAGTCCCGCGGAATCCGTGGTCCAGATGAGACCCGCACGGCTCTGATAGACGCGCTGGCCGGCTCCTCCGGGGGAGGGGAGCCGTCGCACTTCGTAGCCGTCCAGGAGGCTGATGGCGTCGACCTCGCCGTGGCGGACCCAGACGTTTCCGCGGGGGCTGACCGTCACCGAGCGGGTCATCGATTCCGCCAGTCCGTCGCCCGCTCGCCAGACCCGCCACGTGCCCGCGCCCTGAGCGGTTGGGGTGGCGGCCCACCAAAGCAGGGCCGCCACCGCGAGGGCGAGTTGCGCTCGTGGTGGGGAGGGCGGCGCGCTGTTCGACGAGGTCTTCATTTCGGCCGGACCCGTGGTTCCGTCCCGCGCCCTGGCGAGGAACGGGGCTTCTCCGGCCCATTCCTTCGCCGGGATGACCGCAAATCGCACGCTTTTTTTTGTGGCACTCAAGCCCGCCTTTGCTAGATTTCCGCGCTCCCGCCCGTGGGGCTGCGGTGAAATATCCTTTTTCCCGCGGTGCACTCCGGCGGTTTGATTCGCGATCATGGTGGCAAAGACGAAAGCAAAGGCGACGAAGGCGCCGGCCCGGAAGCCGGCCCGACCTGCGAATACAGCGGCCCCGAAGGCGGCCCCGAAGGTCGCGGCGACTGCGGCGAAGAAGTCTTCGCCCTCCCGCGTTTCCGCCCGGACGCCATCGGACACCGTGGCGGCCATTCTTGGGCTCGGGAACAACGGCCCGTCGATGCGGAACGTCTCCGCGGTCAAACCGGAGTGGCGCAAGTTCTACGTCAACCTGATCGAGTTGCGCGAGCGGTTGGTGGACCAGATGGGCGGGTTGGCGAAGGAGTCGGCCGAGCAACTGGACGGATACAGTCTGCACATGGCGGATTGCGGCACCGACAATTTCGATCGCGATTTTGCTCTCAGCCTGCTTTCCTCGGATCAGGATGCGCTTTATGAGATCGATGAGGCGCTGAAACGCATCACGCGGGGCAGTTACGGGGTGTGTGAACTGACCGGCAAGCCCATTCCCAAGGCGCGGTTGGAGGCGATTCCGTGGACGCGTTTCACCGTCCAGGCGCAGGCGCAGTTGGAGAAGGATGGCGCGTTGCGGCAGCGCCGGCTGGCCACTCTGGGGTCCATTGAGGGCGGCAGCGGCCTGGAGATCGCTGAGGACAACGACTCCGACGATGCCCGATCCGGGAAGGATAAGGATTAACGCAGGATTGAATCATGCCACGAGAACTCGTTACCATTGAATGCACCGAGGCGCGCAAGGAGGGCAAACCACCCTCCCGCTACATCACGACGCGCAACAAGAAGCTGCAGACCGAGAAGCTTGAAATGAAGAAATACAACCGCTTCCTCGGTCGGCATACGACTCATCGCGAGATCAAGTAACATGGCACGCAAGACGAACACTGATCGTTCCGGTCGCCGCAAGGGGGGACGTCGCTCCAGCGAGTACCGAATCTCCCGTCCCCGGCCGAAGCCGGACTTCACGCTAGACGCCCTGGATTACCGGAACCCCACGCTCCTGCGCGAGTTTGTGACGGATGCCGGGCGCATGCTCCCCCGGAAGTACACCGGATTGCCGGCCGTCTTTCAGCGTCGGATGACGCGCAGCATCAAGCGCGCGCGCCAGATGCTGTTGGTGAAGTAGCCAGCGACTCCCGCCGGGCCGCGGATCCCTCCGCGGCTTTGCGTTGGTCGGGAGTTGCAAACGATTGGCAGTAGAATCCCTCTTGCCAGCGACGGAGGAATGCCTTCATGGAATACGGTGTGATGCTGGTGGTGGTGGCGGCAGGTGCGTTGACGGTTCTCCGCCTGCGTTTGGACCAACCCCGTTTCGTCCGGCTGTTCAACGCGTTTACCGGCTCCTACCTGCTGTGCCTCAGTTTTCTCCACCTCGTTCCCGGGCTGTATGGGGCGGTGGAACATGGGCATGATCAGGTGGACCCGGTCGGGTCGGTCAGCATCGGGGTCTTGGTTCTCGTCGGTTTCTTCGCGCAGGTCCTGCTGGAGGGGCTGTCCATGGGCGCGGAGCATGGCCATGCGCATGCGGCGGAAGGACACGCCCACGGGGTGGCGGAGGGACACGGCCATGGTGGCGGCGGCCATTCCCACGGGCAGGTGGTGCAATTGGGGGTGGTGGTGGGACTTTGCCTCCACGCCATGATCGAGGCCACGGCGATTGGGGATGTGGCTCATCACCACGATCAGGAATCCCGGTCGGTGCTGCTCTGGAGCATTGCCGTTCACAAATACCCGGTCACAGTTGCCTTCTTTGGTTCCCTGCTGCAGACGGGCATCCCCCGAGCCCGGGCTTTCATCATCCTCGGGGTGTTTGCTGCGATGGCGCCCATCGGCCTGTTCCTGGGAGCCCATACGCCGCTGGCGGAGCACAGCCGGGAACTCACCGCGCTGGTGGTCGGGATCTTCATGCACGTGGCCACCACCGTGCTGTTCGAGACCACCGAGTCGCACCGTTTCAACGTCGGCAAATTCATCGCGATCCTGGTGGGGATCGGGGCCGGGGCGCTCACCCTGCTGGCGCATTGAACCGGCCCGCCTGGCGATATGGCAGATCTGCGGCGAAAGACCGGGCCGAGTCGACCTTTGGGCGAACTCACGGAGGCCCTCCGACGCGGGGAGCGCCGGGTGACCGGTCCCCGCCTGGCAATCCTGCAGGTGCTGCGCGAACATCGTCGCCCCTTGAGCAACAAGGAGGTCCTGGCGCTGCTCCCGCAGGGCTATTGCGACCTTGCCACGGTCTACCGGTCCATGCATCTGCTGCGACGACTGGGGCTCGTGCAGCGCTTCGATGTGGGCGATGGCGTGGCTCGCCATGAACTCCGGGACGCGGGCCACGACGGCCACCATCACCATCTGGTGTGTCGGCGGTGCGCGCAGGTGGTCGCGATCGATTGCTGCCTGCTGGAGGAGGTGGAACGGGAGCTTTCCCGGCACAGCGGCTACCAGGCGCTCCAACACCGGCTTGAGTTCACCGGGATCTGCCCGGATTGCCAGCAACGCTGACCACACGCGCCGAAAAGTCGTGCCTTGACCGGTTGGCCCGCTAGAATTGCGTCCGTTACGGACCACAAGACATCATCGCCATGAAGACGAAAACCCTCATCTGCACCTTGGTCCTGGCGACGGGGATGCCCGTCGTGCTGGGACAGAACGTCGCCGAACTGCGCGAACAGGCGAAGAGCCTGTTCGGACCATTGCCGGACAAGATGCCCGGCAGCGAGAACGACACCGCCATTCGCATCGAACTCGGCAAGAAGCTGTATTTCGACAACCGGCTTTCGGTCAACGACTCCCAGTCCTGCAACACCTGCCATCGCCTCGATGAAAACCGCGGCGGCGTCGACAACGAGAAGACCTCCCTCGGCGCACACGGCAAGCGTGGGGATCGCAACTCGCCCACCACCCTGAACGCCGGGTTCCACTTCGCGCAGTTCTGGGATGGTCGCGAACCCAACCTGCAGGCCCAGGCCAAGGGCCCCGTGTTGAATCCGGTCGAAATGGCGATGCCCGACGCGCCCGCCATGGTGGCGAAGTTGGGCGGGTTGACCGATTACAAGGACCTTTTCGTCAAGGCCTTCCCCGGGGCGAAGGAGCCCATCAACTACGACAACATGGCCGAGGCGATCGCTGCGTTCGAGCGCACGCTGATCACCAAGGACCGCTTCGATGACTTCATGAAGGGCGACGACAAGGCGCTCAATGCGAAGGAACTGAAGGGCCTGGAGACGTTCATGACCATCGGGTGCATCACGTGCCACATGGGCCCCGTGATCGGTGGGAACACCTACCAGAAGGTGGGCCTGATCCATCCCTACGAGAACACGGAGGACAAGGGGCGCTTCGTGGTCACCAAGGACGAGGCGGATCTCTACAAGTTCAAGGTGCCGAGCCTCCGCAACGTGGAACTCACCGCGCCCTATTTCCATGACGGCGCGTTGAAGACCCTGCCCGGCGCGGTGTGGAAGATGGGTTACATGCAGTTGGACAAGCAGTTGACCCCCGAGGAGGTCGATTCCATCGTCGCCTTCCTCAAGACCATGACCGACAAGGCGCGTGTGCCGAAGTAAGCGGGGGCGCAAAGGACAATCCCTTCCCCGAACGGACCGCCGGTTGGATTCCAACCGGCGGTTCTTCCTTTCAGATTCCGCATTGCCGGAACCGTCGTCCGGGGCTATCACCCTGGGCATGAACTCCGCAATGAATCGACGCCGGTTTCTCGGCACCACCGCCTTCGCCACCAGTGCCTTCACGGTCGTGCCCCGGCGGGTGCTCGGCGGCAACGGCCGCGTCGCCCCGAATGACAAGCTCGTCATGGCCCACATCGGCATGGGCACCCAGAGCATCAGCGAACTGGGCGGCCTGCTGGAGGATCCGAAAATCCAGATCGTCGCTGTCTGCGATCCCAACCGCGACAGCCAGGACTACGTCGAGTGGGGGAGGAACAGTATCCGCAATCGCATCCGCGATTACCTGGGGAATCCCACCTGGCGCGAGGGTCGGGAAGGGTGTCCCGGTGGACGCGAGGTCGGACGCGAGGTGATCGACACCTATTACGCGCGCCGGCGCGAAACCGACAAGTTCCGGAGCGTGCGGACCTATGTGGACTTCCGGGATTTGCTCGACAAGGAACAGGACATCGACGCGGTGAAGGTGATGACGCCGGATCACTTGCACGCGACCGTGGCCATCGCGGCGATGAAGCGCGGACGGCACGTGCTGATGCACAAGCCGATGGCCAACCGCGTGGCCGAAGGCAGACTGGTCGTCAAGACCGCGAGGGAAACCGGCCGCGAAACCCATCTGCTCGCCTATGGCAGCGGGGCCGACAATGCGCGCATTGCCGGCCGGATCAAGGAAGGTGTGATCGGGCGATTGCGCGAGATTCACAACTGGACGAATCGCCCGGTGTGGCCGCAATACACCGAAATCCCGACCGACCGACCCCCGGTGCCGCCGGGTTTCGAGTGGGACCTTTGGCTGGGGCCGGCGTTGGATCGGCCGTATCACCCGCACTACACGCACACGGTGTTCCGGGGATGGTACGAGTTTGGCGGGGGATCGATGGCGGACATGGGCATCTACAGTCTGTGGCCCGTCTTCACGGGACTGGATCTGCCCTCGGCCATCAGTGCGGAGGCAGCGGCCACCCACACCTGCACGATTGTCGATCAGGTCAGCCGGACGGTGGAGAACGACTTTGCCTATCCGGCGGCCTGCACGCTGCGGTTCAAGTTCCCGGCCACGGCGGCGCGCGGAGCGGTTGAGTTGTTCTGGTACGACGGCGGGATGAGGCCGCGGTTGCCGGACTTCATTGAGGCGCAGAACCCGGAGATGGGGCGGGAAGGGATTCTGTTCCTCGGTGACAAGGGCGCGATCCTCGCGGAGTTCCGGGGCGCGAATCCGCGCGTTTACACCGAAGGCCGAAACGAGCCACTGTGGCAAGGGGGCGATGCCGGCTGGGGCAACAACCAGGCAAAGTGGGTGGGCGCGTTCACCGGCGGGGAATCGTCGCCCGGCAGTTTCCTGAACGCCCAGGCCATCACCGACACGGTCAATCTGGGTACCGTGGCCTTGCGTGCCGGTCGGCGGGTGGAATTCGATCCCACGGCGATGCGCATCACGAACGTGGAGTCCGCGAACCGCTTCCTGACCCGGGAATACCGGAAGGGCTGGGAACTGGCGTGAAGGAGGGCGCCGGGGAAGCCATCGGTCCAGCGTCGTGCGTAGTTGAGACCTAACACTATGAAAACGCCTGCCCACGTTGTCATGGTCGTCGTGATGCTTGGTTTGACTCCGGCCCCCTGTCCGGCTCAGGAATCCGGCCGGCCCGATCGCGAAGCGCCCGGGGATGAGATGATCCAGGCCTGGCTGGCCGATCAGGCCAACCGCATCCATGCCCCGTTCACCAACGATCTGCAGTCGCTCGAGGATTGGCGGGCCAGGCGTCCGGGGTACCTCAAGGAGTACCTGTACATGCTCGGCTTGGCGCCTCTCCCTGAGCGCACGCCGCTGCACGCCACGACGACCGGCACCTTGGACGGGGATGGGTATGTCGTGGAGATGATCCACTACCAAAGCCGGCCCCGGCTCTACGTGACCGGTAATCTCTATCGACCCGCCCGAATTGCGCCAGGGCAGCGACTCCCGGCGGTCTTCTACGTCTGCGGGCATTCCTATCAGGGCCGATCGGGCAACAAGACGGCTTACCAATCCCACGGCATCTGGTTCGCGCGGCACGGTTATGTCTGCCTGGTGGTCGACACGCTTCAATTGGGCGAAATCGCCGGGGTGCATCACGGGACGTATCGCGAAGAGCGTTGGTGGTGGCATTCGCGTGGTTACACCCCGGCCGGTGTGGAATGCTGGAATGGCATCCGGGGCATCGACTATCTCATCAGTCGCCCGGACGTGGATCCGGATCGGATCGCGGTGACGGGCATCAGCGGCGGGGGCGCCGCCACTTTCTGGATCGCCGCCGCGGACGAGCGGGTGACTGCTGCCGTGCCGGTGAGCGGCATGGCCGATCTGCCTTCCTACGTCAACGACCGGGTGGTGAACGAGCATTGCGACTGCATGTTCCTCTACAACACCTACCAATGGCCCTGGACCCGGATCGCCTGCCTGATTGCCCCGCGCCCCCTGCTGTTTACCAACAGCGACCAGGACGGTCTCTTCCCCATGGACGCCAACGACCGCGTCATCAGCCGGCTCGAACGTCTCTACAGCCTCTACGGTCGCAGCGATTTCGTCGACGCCATGGTCAGTATCGGGGGGCATGCCTACCGGCGTGACCTGCGCCAGGCCGCCTACCGCTTCATCAACACCTACCTTGAGCAGGATCCGCGTGAGGTCATGGACAGTGAACGCGACCTGATCACGGGCCAGGGGGACAATCGGCAGTATCCGATCCCCATGGATCAACTCCGGGTCTTTCCCTCCGATGCCGACTTGCCCGCCGACGAGTTGAACAGCACCATTGATCGGCACTTCGTGCCCATGGCTGAAGTCGCCGTCCCCGAACCGGGCCAGTTCGAATCGTGGCGGGAGGCGCTGCGGTCGGAATTGCGCCGCGTCTCTTTCCGCGCGTTTCCTGAACGAGTCCCAGCAGGTCGATTCCGGTCGTCGAAGTCGTCGAGTCAGCTGGAGCTTGAAACCGAACCGGGCATTGTCATCCACCTCAGCGAGCTCTCGACCGCCACCTTTCCCGAGCAGCCCGCCCGCATCGTGCTGGGGGTCGGTGGCGCGGAGGCGGACCCTGCCTTTCTCGACTTCCTTCGCAGCCCGTGGTGCCCGGGAGATGCGGTCTGGCTTTGCGAACCTCGCGGGTTGGGCGCCACCCGGTGGACTCGGAGGAACCCGCCCAACTACGTCGAGCGCAGCCATGTGCTGATCGGTCAGACCGTGGATACCGGCCGGGTGCGCGACATCATCGCCACCGTGCGAGCGTTGCGGCAACGGTACGCCGATCCGCCCGATCCGCCGTCCGTTGTCCTGGTGGGGTGCGGCGCTGAGGCGGTGCTGGCGGCATACGCGGCGCTTTGGGAACCGGACATCGAGGGCCTGGTCCTGCAGCATCCCATGCTCACGCACATGGCCCCTGATGCGCCGCAATTCCTGAACGTGCTCCGGGTTTGCGATGTGCCCGACGTCCTGGGAATGCTGGCTCCGCGCGGTCTGAGGATCACCGGGGTTCCGTCGGGCGAAGCTCTCGCCAAGACGGAGAGTGTCTACCGGGCGGCCGGAGCTGCGGCTCGGTTGCAGATCGAGCTTGAGCGATAAGCAGCCGGAACGGTCCGCCTGGCGACGGAGGTGAGGCCGACCCTGGTTCATGAAGATCGACTCTGAAACGCTTCAGCTTCTTTCGCACTCGATGGCCACGTGCCTGAACGCCGGGTACGGGCCTAAACAGGCGCTCGAACTGAGCGTGCGGGGACTCCGATCCAAGGTGCTGCGTCGGGTGGTCCGGGCGGCCCTGCCCCGTTGCGATCAGGGACTGCCGTTGTCCGATGCGCTGGAACCGTGGGCGAGGTGCTTGCCGCATTACTACCTGCCGATCCTCCGGGCCGGGGAAGCCGGGGGGCGACAGGTGGAGGCGTTTCAGTTGCTGCACGAGCACACGAAGCGCCTGGTGCCCTCCTTGCGGTTGCTGCGTGCTGCCTGGCTCTACCCGCTCGTCTGCATCCTCTTTGGATGGCTCATCAAGATCGCGATCTTCCTGTATTTCGGCCGTCCGGAGCTGGTGATGCCGTTCGTGGTGACCGCCTTTGGCAACCTCGTCGGGTTGGTGTTGCTGGGGTGCGTGTTGCTCCGAGTCCGACCGGTGAGAAAGCTTGTCGATCGGATTCTGGTCCAGTTGCCGGTCGTTCGTGAGACCGAGATACACCTTGCCGAACTGCTCTTCTTCGCCACCTTCCGTCTCGCTTACCAGGCCGGCAGTGTCCCGTTGCTCGCCGGGTTCGATCTGGCCTGGCAAACGGTCCGGAACTCCGCGCTGCAACAGGATCTCCTGAATGCCCGGGCGGCGCTTGACGCGCATGGCGGTTTTGCGGAGGCGTTCGATCAGGTGTCCTTTCTCGAGGGTCGGCTGAAAGGTCAGGTGAGGACCGGCTCGGACTGTGGCCGCCTCGATCAAGCGCTGGAACTTGTCATTCAGGCTGCGGCCGAGCGGTTGGGCACCACACTGAAGTGGTTCAACATGGTTTTCCAGCGAGTGGTGGCCGTGACGGTGGCCATGTCCATCGTCGAAACCATCTTCATCGTCACGATGCATTGAGCGGTAACGATGCGGTCCAACCACGAACAGACACCCATCCGCACGAATGGAATCGAGCCTTTCAGGAACGGAACGCCCCCTCTCCGGCGCGGGGACGACTTGCCCGCTTCCCATCACGCCCGGCAGTCTCGTCGACCGCCAAAGTGGCTTTCGGTTCTTGGGTCGGTGCGCTAGGGTCACCGCGATGAAACCGGAACCTTCGCCCATGCGGCTTGCACGGCTACGATCGGCCTTCTTCCTGGCGGTGTTGCTGGTTACCGGGATTGCGGCCGGCGTGCCCTGCCACGCGGGTGATTCCCGCCCCAACCTCGTCCTGATCATGACGGACGATCAGGGCTATGGCGATCTGGGGATCACCGGCAACCCGGTGCTGGAGACGCCGAACATCGATGCCTTCGCCCGACAGAGCGCCTGGATGCTGAACTTCCATGTCAGCCCGGTCTGCTCCCCGACCCGGGCCTGCCTCATGACCGGTCGCTACAACTACCGCACCCGCGTCATCGACACCTTCAAGGGCCGGTCAATGATGGACCCGGCGGAGGTGACCGTCGCGGAAGTGCTGCGGGACGCGGGGTATGCAACCGGGATTTTTGGCAAGTGGCATTTGGGCGACGAATACCCGATGCGCCCGAACGACCAGGGGTTTGAGGAGGCGCTGGTCCTGCGCGGCGGGGGGCTCGCCCAACCGTCCGAGCCGATCGAGAATCGTCGCCGGTACACCGATCCGGTTCTCTTTCACAACGACCGGCAGGTCCAGACGCAGGGATATTGCACGGACGTCTACTTCACCGCGGCGATGGAGTTCATGCAGTCGCGACAGGCCGCCGGGAAACCGTTCTTCGTCTACCTCGCCCCGAACGCGCCCCACGGACCCTTCCACGATGTACCCCAGGCGTTGTATGAGAAATACAAGGCGAAGGATCTGAGGCCGGTGCTGACTTTCGGCTGGAAGAATGCGGATGTCCTCGCGCGCATCTTCGCGATGGAGGAGAACATCGATCAGAACGTCGGCCGGTTGATGCAGTTTCTGGGCGACCGGGGTCTGGCGGAGAACACGCTGGTGATTTATCTGGCGGACAACGGACCGGATGGACGTCGGTACGTGGGGCCGATGCGAGGCATGAAGAGCGAGGTCCACGACGGCGGCATCCGGTCGCCGTTCTTCGCGCACTGGCCGGCGCGATTGAAAGCCGGGATGAAGGTTGACCGGATCGCTGCCCACATCGACGTGATGCCGACCTTGCTGGAAGCGGCGGGTGTGCCCGTGCCAAGCGGCTTGAAGCTGGACGGGCGGAGCTTGCTGCCGTTGCTGGAAGGTCGTCCGGTGGAATGGCCGGACCGGACGCTGGTGTTGCAGTCGCACCGGGGGGATGCGCCGATTTCGTTCCATAACATTGCCGTCCGAAGCCAGCGTTGGAAGCTGGTTCACCCCACCGGCTTTGGCCGCGAACAGATGCCGGGCGATGTTTCCTGGGAGCTGTATGATATGAGTCAGGACCTTGCCGAGGGCAGCAATCTGGTCACGAACCAGCCGGCCGAGATGAAGCGCCTGGCGGAGGCTTATGCGGCCTGGTTCAAGGACGTTTCCTCCACGCGCCCCGACAACTACGCCCCACCACGGATCGTGATTGGCTCCGACCATGATGTCTCCACGCTGCTGACCCGGCAGGACTGGCGGGTGGACGATCCGGAAGGGTGGGGAAAGGGGGGGCGGTGGCTGCTCCATGCCGAACGCGACGGGGTTTACGACCTGATCCTGCGCTGGCCGGAACCCGTCGAACCGGCGACGATTGAAGTGCTGGCGGGCGGCGTTGAACGCAGTGTCGCCCTGGAGCGGGCAAGCGACCGGGTTGAGATCAGCGGGTTGGCAATCCCTGCGGGAGACCTGGACCTCCGGGTCCGGGTGTTGCGTGGGAGCAAGCAGGAGGACGCCTACCAGGTGGTGTTGAATCGTCGCTAGAACCGGCTTCGCGATGCTCCACTTACCGGCTCGCGCCATGACTTTGTCATGAGCTTCAGCGTCTCTCCACCGCGTCGAGGGAATCGCTCAGACGGATGGCGCGAGGACAAGACCGGCTCGCGATCGCGGGCGCCCGACAACCTCGCCGGACAACCCAGGCCCTTAAGACGAGGAGAAAGCACGGACTCAGGGCCGGGGCTTCGTCTGCGGCTTGTCATGCGTCCTCGACGTGGTTGTTCGAGAGACGCACGTTGCCGAGGACAGACAGAATCCGTTGGTCCTGCTGCGCCAGGCAGGCTGCCGTCACCCTGTCTTACCCGGCGCCTCCTCGACCACCTTCCCACTGCAGCTTCTGCCAAGCGGTTGTTTGGAACCGTCGCCCCCCGGAAGGGAGTCCCATCTTTCGGAGCGCCGATCTATGACCGGATTGCCTCTCACGAGGGCGCTGCCGTTCTCATCGGTTCCTTCGGCCAACGCTGGCTGGAAGCCGAAGCTCCACCAGGAGAAGGAGACTTGGCCTCCCGGCGCGCTTGCGTTGTCCGCTCCATCGCCGTATAAGGTCGGGGTCACCAATCAGCATCAAACCCCACCGCCAATCGCCATGAATGCGAAGTCGCTACTGGTCGTCCTGCTGGGTCTGTCATTCCCGGTCGGCGGCAGCCTGTTCTCACAGGAGATCCTGCCGTTTCCGCCCAAGCCTTCGGGCAGCATCGCGGGCCCCACCATCCAGAACTCGGTCTACAGCCCGCTGCCGGCGACCCGGCACCTGCCCCCGGACGCTCCCAACATTCTCATCGTGCTGATCGATGACGTCGGTCCCGGGCAATCCAGCACCTTTGGCGGTGAGATCTCCACGCCGACGATGGATCGGATCGCCAGGGGCGGCATCACCTACAACCGCTTCCATACCACGGCGATGTGCTCGCCCACGCGCGCTTCCTTGCTCACCGGGCGGAACCACCACCGCGTCGGTGCCGGACAGATTGCCGAACTGGCCAATGACTGGGACGGCTATTCCGGGGTTCAGCCCAAGACCAGTGCCATGGTCGCCGAAGTGCTGAAGGACTACGGCTACAGCACCGCGGCCTGGGGCAAGTGGCACAACACCCCGGCCGAGCACACCACCGCCGCAGGCCCGTTTGACTACTGGCCCACCGGTTATGGCTTCGAGTATTTCTACGGCTTTCTCGCAGGCGAGGCTTCGCAGTATGAGCCGTGCCTCGTACGCAACACCGCGTTCGTGGAACACCCGCCAACCTCGGGTGGCCACGACTACTACCACCTCAGCGAGGACATTGCGGACGACGCGATCCACTGGCTCCAGCAGCACAAGGCCTGTGCGCCCGACAAGCCGTTCTTCATGTATTGGGCCAGCGGGGCCGCTCACGGTCCTCATCAGGTTCCCAAGGAGTGGGCGGACAAGTACCGGGGCAGGTTCGATGACGGCTGGGACCGGTATCGTGAGCGTGTCTTCAAGAACGCCAAGGCCAAAGGGTGGATTCCGCAAAACGCGAACCTGACCCCGCGGCCCGACACGATGCCGGCGTGGGATTCGATTCCCGAGAGCGAGAAGCCGTTCCAGCGTCGGTTGATGGAGGTGTTTGCCGGCTTCACTGAACACACGGATGCCCAGGTAGGCCGCGTGGTTGACGAGATAGACCGGTTGGGTTATGGGGAAAACACGCTGATCTTCTACATCTGGGGCGACAACGGCGCCTCGGCGGAGGGCCAGACCGGCACCATCAGCGAACTCCTGGCGCAAAACGGCATTCCCTCGACCGTTGACCAGCACGTCCAGGCGCTAAATGACCTTGGCGGTCTTGATGTGCTCGGGTCCCCCAAGACCGATAACATGTATCACGCAGGCTGGGCCTGGGCGGGCAGCACACCCTACAAGTCCACCAAACTCGTCGCCGCTCATTTCGGTGGCACCCGCAACCCACTGGCGGTGCGTTGGCCAAAGAGAATCAAACCCGACACCACGCCGTGCCCGCAGTTTCATCATGTGAACGACATCGTTCCGACCATCTACGAGGTCGTCGGGATCACGCCGCCAAGAGTGGTGAATGGATTCCCGCAGGATCCCATCCAGGGTGTCAGCATGGCGTACACCTTCGACGAACCCACCGCCAAGGGGCGCCTGCATACGCAGTACTTCGAGATCATGGGGAGTCGTGGCATCTATCATGATGGCTGGTATGCCGGTGCCTTCGGGCCTCGTACGCCCTGGCTTCCCGGCCTGCCGAAGGGCTTCTTTGACGAGCAGGGGCGCATCGCGTGGAGCCCGGACAACGACACCTGGGAACTCTACAACCTGGACGAGGACTGGTCCCAGGCGAACGACCTCGCGAGCGAACTGCCCGGGAAACTGGCGCAAATGAAGGAGCTCTTCATCATCGAATTTGCGATGAATCAAGGACTCCCGGTCGGCGGTGGGTTGTTTGTGCCAGTAGTACGCCCTGACTTGAGAATTGCGCCACCCTACCAGGAATGGACGTTCGCGAGCGCCCTGACGCGGATGCCGGAATTCGCCGCGCCCGCGCTGGGGAACAAGGAGAACGTTGTCACGGTGGACGTGGATATTCCTGCCAACGCCAACGGCGTGCTGTACGCCTTGGGGGGCTTCTCCGCCGGCCTCTCCTGCTATGTGAAGGACGGCGTCCTCTGCTACGAGTACAACCTGTTCGAGATCCAGCGAACTCATATCCAGGCGAAGAGCAAGCTTCCCACCGGCAGGGCGCAGATCGAAGTCACCACCAAATACCTGGAGAGGAAGCCCGCCGGCCCGCTGGCGGTGGTCCTGAAGGTGAACGGCATGGAAGCCGCCAAAGGCCAGGTGCCGGTCAGTGCACCGCTGGGCTTCACGGCGAACGACTGTCTCGACATTGGCACCGACCTCGGTTCCCCGGTGTCCACCGATTACTACGACGACGCGCCATTCAAGTTCAACGGAACGATCGGCGCGATGCACGTCAGATACACGGAGTGAAGATCCGGCCAGCCCGGTGTTCAGTCGCCCGGTGCGGTATCCGGACGGTTTCGTACGGCATCAAAAAGGACACAACTGATTTGGGTGAAACTGCGGAAAGGAAGAAGATGAGGTTCGTGCTTGCCATCCTAAGCGCTTTGTCCCTGCTGGTCGTCCCCCTGCGTGCCGAGGAAGGCGGCAGTGGTCATTACATGCCTGGCGCCACCGCTTCGTTCATCGATGCCCTGCCCGGTCGGACGTCCGTGGCGGCGGTGCCCACATACACTTATTACCAAGGGAGTGCCGCTCGTAACATTCCCATCATTGGTGGAGTAGCCCTGAACCTGGATGCCACGGTCCATGCCGTCTCGGTTCCGTTGATCTACCAGACCCCGCTGAAACTGGTCGGGGGGCATTATGCGGCCGGGGTGGTCCTGCCGTACGTCTCGGTGGAAACCAAGGGCGGGGTCACTTTCTCCAACCCGACGCTGCCATCGGGGTTCCGGCGCGACACGGCCGACGGACTCGGGGATGTGGCGCTGCTGCCGTTCATGCTGGGGTGGACCCGGGGCGATCTGAAATACGATGTACGCCTGAGTGTTTTTGCCCCCACCGGCAATTACGATCGCAATGACCTTGCGAATGTGGGCAAGAACTACTGGAGTTTCGATCCGGAGATCACCGTGAGTTACCTGGGCAGCAAGACCGGCCTGGAAGCCAGCGCCTTTGCCGGGGTCTGCTTCAATCTGAAGAACGAGGAGACCGATTACCAAACCGGAAGCCAATTCCATCTCGATGTGACCGTTGCGGAGCACCTGCCCCTCGGCAAACTCGGGGTAGTCGGGCTCGGAGCCAACGGGTTCTTGTACCAGCAACTCAGCGGCGACAGCGGCTCGGGCGCCGTTCTGGGTGATTTCGAGGGCCGCAGCCTGGGCGTGGGCCCCGTGCTTTCGTATGTGACCAAGGTGGGCAAGACGGACCTGCTCGCGGAGTTGAAGTGGCTGCCGGAAATGGATGTCGAGCATCGTCTGAAAGGGGACTACCTCTGGTTGAAGGTGGCTCTCGCGTTCTAGCCGGCCTCGGCGGCATGAGAAGCAAATCCGTATTTGAAGTGATACGAAGGACAGCAATGCGAAACGGCTCGAACTTGAGAACCACGAAGAAGTGTCTCCTGCTGACTGCCTGCGGGTGTTGGCTCGCGAGCGGCATCGGATGTGCCAATCGGCAGAGTCAGATGGGGGTCGAGAACTTCTGGCGCGCCAAACCGACTCCGGTGTTCACGGTTGGCAGCACAACGCAGTCCGAGGTGATGAAGGCGCTCGGGCCGCCGTCCCAGGTGATCGCGCTGCAGGGCCAGACCCTGTTCTATTACCTGCGCGAACAGCAGAAGCTGAAGTCCCTTTCGTTGATCATCTACAGCCATTCCCGCGAGCGGATCATGTACGACCGCGCCATCTTCTTCTTCGACCGCGAAGGGAAACTGGCGGACTTTGCGCTGAGCGACGAGGAGATCCCCCGGCATGACAAGCCGCCGCAGAAATGAGAGTGGCGTCCAGAGGGCTCAGGCGCCCCCGAGGGGTGAAGGAGCGGTGCGTTCTGGGTGGATCCGGAGGGCCGGCGCGGTCGTGAAGGGGGTGTGCGCAAGCAGTTGGGCGGGGAGGGGTGCCCTGCTCGCCTGCCACCTGCTGATCCTGGCCGGTTGTTCCAGTTTCCGAACAGAGGTGGGAGAGCCCCTGCCGACGACCTCCCATCCGCTGGTCGAGGGCGAGACCCCGGCGGCCTCGGTGGTGCATGAGTTGGGGCCACCCCATTCCGTCAGCGCTCTGCCGGATGGATTTGTCTTCCTCTACGAATACAGCCGCGTGGACGAATTCCAGTGGGGGATCAGTCTCGAGTTCCTTCACCTCCCCTATTTCAAACTGGTCAAGGGAGGGAGCCGGCTTTCGGAGTCCGTGGACCTGCTGGTGTTCGATCAGCAGGGGATTCTCAAAGCCCAGGGCGACGACGCCTGGCGGGAGAAGCTCGGAGGCGGTGGAGGGCTCCAATTCATCGTTTCTGTCCTCAGCCTTACGGATACGACTGCGTTTCGCCGCCTGCCGGACCCGCTGCTTTGGGGGCGGGGTTGGTTACAGCGACTGCCGGTGATTCTGAACCTCGCCCAGGATCTCCGCACGGGTCGCGGGGGGCTCCAGCAGCGCCTGTCGCCGGTCTTCGTGGGCCAGGCCACCATGGAGATGTCGCGGCCGAAACCCCTCAAGACTCCCCGTCAGAAGACCCGTCGATGATCCGGGCCGACCTTGGGCGGCTGGGCTGGACTGTCCCCTGGGCATTTGCGGTGCGCGGTGGCAACACCCCTGGACCGGTCCGCGACCGGCGTTCAGCCTCGGCGGCCAGCAAGTGAATACACCCCTGCCGTGGCCGGTGAGGGTAGTTGTCGCTGGGCCGGCGTTTGTCCATGATCCGGCCATGAAAGCGTCCCTTCCTGGCTTCCCGGTTGGTGTTGTCGCACTGGCGGTCTCGCTGGTCCCCGCCGATCGCGCGGCGCCAATCCAAGGCAGTCGGCCGAACATCCTGTTCATCATCACCGACCAGCAGTTTGCCGATGCCATGAGCTGTCGGATGGGGCGGGACTTTATCCATACGCCGGTGATGGACGGGTTGGCGGCAGAGGGCGTGCTGTTCACCCGAGCCTACAGTTCGAACCCGCTCTGCATGCCGTGGCGGGCGTCCGTGTTCAGTGGCCGTTACCCACACCAGACCCACGTGACCACGAACGACCGGCCGAAGGACTGGGACCCGGAGGCATCGCTGAGCATGGGGCGCTACTTTCGCGAGGCCGGCTACGAGGCGGCCTACTCCGGTAAATGGCATCTCTGCTACAGCGCGAAGAAGCCGGCCGAGCACGGCTTCGAGATTCTGCCGGCGAAGGCCCCCGGCGGGCACGATGCCGGGGTGGCGGCCGGAGCCGTCGGGTTTCTGCGACGTCCGCATGACCGACCCTTCCTTCTGGTCGCCAGCTTTCTCAATCCCCACAACATCTGCGAATGGGCCCGCCGGGCCGCCGGACGCGGGCAGACGTTGAACTGCGGCGAAATCGGGAAGCCGCCTGTCGTGGACTTGCTGCCGCCCGCGCCGATCAATCTCGAACCCCAGCGCGACGAACCGGATGCGCTCGCTCTGTTGCGCCGGTCTTATCAGGTGGACTCGGGGCCTTTTCCGGTGAGTCGTTTCACGGCGGAAGACTGGCGGCGGCAGCGCTGGGGCTATTACCGGATGGTCGAGTTGGTGGATGCGGAGATCGGCAAGGTGATCGACGCGTTGCGGGCGGCGGGGTTGGAGGAGAGCACCTGGGTGATCTTTACCGCCGACCATGGCGAATGCGCCGGGGCTCATCGCTGGAACCAGAAGACAGTCCTTTACGAGGAAGCCACCCGCGTGCCCTTGATCGTCGTGCGAGAGGGAACCACCCGGGCTGGGACTTCCGACAAGCTGGTAAACACCGGCGTCGACCTGCTGCCAACGATGCTCGATTTCGCCGGTCTCGACATTCCCGCCCAACTGCCGGGGCGAAGTCTGGCCCGGTTGGCGCGGGGGGAAGCCGCTTCCGCATGGCGTGAGTATGTCGTGGTGGAGAACCACATGGTGCAGGGTGGCGAGGTGGACGGCTTCAAGCCGACCCTGCAGGGCCGCATGGTGCGGACCGAGCGATTCAAGTACTGCGTCTACGATCGCGGGGAGCAGCGGGAATCGCTGGTCGATCTTCAGAAGGATCCGGGCGAGATGGTCAACCTGGCCCGCGACCCGGCATATCACGACGAATTGCAGCGCCACCGAACGTTGCTCGCCCGGTTCGGTCGTGAGCAGGCCGATCCGCTGGTGGCGGAGCTACTGGCGGATGACCTGGAAGCGCGGCCATTTCGCTGAAACGCCGAGCCGGAATGGGTTCAGGGGAATCCCGGTGGACCTCAAAAAGGACAACGTGAGTGTAGAAGCAAGGATCGAGTTGGAGGTCTGGGAGGGAACGTTGAACCGGCGCGAACGCCTTCCGCAACCCACGCTTCCGGCATTGCGAGAGGCGTTGTTGCGGTTGGATGGCGACCGTGCGGACTCGCTTTGGATTGAGATCGAGGACGCAGGGGCACTCTGTGTTGGGGGCGGCCCTTCCAGGTTCGTGATGGTGTCTTTCCGATCGGATGGTTCCTCGGCGCATGTTGTGATTGGCCCCGATGACGGGACCACGGTTGACCTTCAAGTCGGAGGCCAGACCGGCTGCTACCCGAAGGTCATGGTCCTGCCCGCCTCTTTGGCCTTTGAAATCGCTGAGCGTTTCCTCGAGTTCAAGGAATTCGATCCACGGGTGGCGTGGGCCGTGGATTGCCCGGCAGGGTAGTCACACTCCAGTCGATTCGAACATTCGTCCTTCCGCAAGGCAGTCGCAGAGCTGTGCGTAGATCGCGGTCAGTCGCGTGCGGTCCGGGTTTTCACCCGCAAGCCGGAGGATGCGGCGGGCAAGGCAGCCGTCGCGGAAGATGACATCCAGCGCAGGTCGCCACTGGTGGGCTTCCGCCGAGTCGGAGGGCCAGAGTTGGAAGGCCAGATGTTGCCAGAGTTCCCGCAGGGAGGGCGCAGTCCGGGAGTTCCAGCCCAGAAGGCGTTGCAGGCTGATGTCGGTCACCAGCGCCTCGTTGCCCTGGCGAATGGCCTCCCGTAACAGCGCGGCAAGGGGCTCGGTGGGGAAGGCCTGTTGCTCGGCGAGGCTGCTCCAGCGCTCCCCGGTGAGGGCCCGGAGGACGGCGCTGACCAGACCGACGATGGCGAGGTCCGCCTGCGGGCATTCCTGGGTGTCGAGCAGGCGGATCTCAATGCTGCCGCGGTCGAAGCGGGCGATGGCGCCGCGGGCGTTGAGGAATTCGTCCTGCAGCACGCCTTCAGGATCGAGCGGGGCGATGTCGTCGTACATCCGCTGGAAGACGTCCCTGCGATAGGCGGCCTCGGTGTAGACCGGTTCCGGGATGACGGCCGCGGTGATGGAGGGAATGCGGGCGGAGTTGACGCGGTAATTCTCCAGCCGGTTGTCGAGGAAGCCGGTGGCTTTGCTGTCCTGAAAGGGGGAACTGGCGGCGAGTCCGGGCAACAACGGCAGCACCAGGCGGATGGCGGCATGCAGCCGGCCGAACTCCTCGTCATTCGCAAACGGCAGGTTGAGATGCACGCTTTGAAGGTTCGACCAACCGTGGCCACGACAGTCGAAGATGCGGTCGTAGGCCTGGTAGATGGGGCTGTATTCGTGAGGCCAGAGGCGGGTTTCCCGGAACGGATCCATCCAGGGATGCATGGCGGTCCCCATCAGGCGGGCACCCATGCCGGACAGCAGGCGGTTGATCTCCCGTACCTCGCTCTGGAATTCGGCCGCCAGCGGCAGCAGGTCGGGTGCCGGCCGGTGGGTCTTCAGCTCGACGACGTGGGTGACGAGTTCGTTCGACCACGCGATGGGTTCCTTCTCAAAGTCGGAGACGTAGCTGCCGCAGACGGCCTTGAGCAACTCGTCGGTGATGGGGCGGACGTCCAGGCGGTCGGCCGAGACGATCATGTATTCGATCTCAACGCCGTGGGCGGCGAAGAGTTTGAGGCGAGGTCGGGACATGGAGAGTATGGGTGACAACGGCTTCGTCACGAACTGGCCG
>JACKPW010000013.1 GCA_024233215.1 Verrucomicrobiales bacterium
TTCGTGCTCGATGAGGAACGGTTGCGGCGCACGCTGGAGTTCCTGGCCAACAGCGGCTGGATTTACTGGGATGCCAAGCTCTTCGAACAACGGGTGATCATTGGCCAGAAGTGGGCGCTGGAGGGCATCTACAGCGTGCTCGACCGACGCGAGAAGAGCGACATTTTCAGACGACTGGCGCGGAGTGACGGAATGTTCACCGCTCGGGAATTGAATGAATGGGTCTGGGCGGAGAAAGGATATTCCCCCGACCAGCAAGCGTTGCTATTAAGCTTCATGCAGCAGGCCGGGGTCTGCTTCACCTTGGCTCGGCACGGCGAGAACTGGTGGAAGGAGACCCTTTACAGCACGTTCATGCACTTGCCCACCGCCAAGGAGGCGCGTTTCCAGCGGCATTTTGACAATGCCGACCTGACTGCCGACGCTGAGGAGCCGGTGAAGCACAAGCAACTACATCGGGGTCACTGGAACCAGGTTCTCAAGTCGCTCGGGGAGACGTACGGCACGGATGGGAGCTACGCGGCGGACGGGTTTGAGATGATCAACAAGGAAGCGCAGCACGTGTGCTTGATTGTTGATTTCGAGCCCGAAGGACTTGGCGGCGAGATTCATGTCCAAGTCTCAGGCAAGGAGGCAAAGGAACTGGCGAAGAAACTGGCGAGCCATGTGCGGAAGTTTCTGCCTCCCGAGGGCTGGACTGCCGCGGAGCCTGAAAGCGCCGACGATGGCAAGACCCCGGCCGGGGAGGCACCGAACCGGATTCAACTGTTCATCTCCTACGCCTGGAACCCGCGTACCCAGGCACTCGCCAGGGAAGGACTGGTGGACGCTCCCGTGCCGCTCGAGTACGAGAAGCCGGTGGAAGTGATTGAGGAAGGGCTCAAGGAGGAATCCGCCGTTCTGGAGGTGCTGAGGGATAAGTCCACGCTGAAGGAAGGTGATGATGTCATGGAGTTCATCAACCTTTGCCGGAGAGCCCACAAGGTGCTGGTGGTGCACAGCGACAAGTACTGGAGGTCGCCGTTTTGCCTCTATGAGTTGACACAGGTACTGCGGACCTTCCAGCACCGCCCGGAAACGAGAAACGATGTCGTCATGTTTCTTGAGATGCCGACAAGCCAGGTGTTCGGAGCGGGCAAGGCGGAAGACTACTACACGGAGTGGGTGGGCAAGAGCCAGCGGAAGTTCCTGCCGGCAATGATGACGGACGAGGCGGGGACGACGCAGGACAAGCTGATGGCGGACATCCACGTGCTGTTTTTCAACCTGATACCTGAGATACACAAATCCGGTCGTCGCAAGCGATGGGAGGAGCTAACACCTGACAGTTTCGTCGAGTGGGTGAGGGGGTTTTGTCTGAAGGCGAGGCTTCCGCAATTGCCGTCTGTGACCTAGGTTTCCCATCCGCTCCCATCCCCATCCCAGGTTCCACATGCCCACTCCACCCATCCTCCCCACGCCGCGCGAGATGATCGCCCACCTGGACACGCGGGTGCATGGGCAGACGCGGGCCAAGCAGGACCTGGCGGTGGCGGTGTACAGTCATTACCTGTCCCAGGCGTTGCGGGAACGGACGGGGGAGGACCCGGGCCGGTTTCACGTTCTGCTGATCGGGCCGACCGGTGTGGGAAGACGTATCTGGTGAAGACGCTGGGCGAGTTTCTCGGGGTGCCGGTGGGCTTTGCCAGCGCGGCGGGCCTCGTGGAAAGCGGTTACAAGGGCAACAGCGTGGAGACGTTGATCCGCGCGTTGCTGGACCGGGCCGGCGGCAGTGCGAAGAAGGCGGAGAAGGGGATCGTGTTCATCGACGAGATCGACAAGATTCGACGCCAGGAGACGGGCGGTCGGGATGTGAGCGGGGAGGGGGTGCAGAACGCGCTGTTGACGCTGCTCGATGGGCGGGTCGCGGAAGGCATGGAAGGGGCCCGGCATGCCGGGGTGGATACGTCGCGGTTGTTGTTCATCTGCACGGGGGCTTTTGTGGGGTTGGAGAAGATCGTGGCGCGGCGGCTGGGTCGGGGCCGGCACACCATCGGGTTCCATGCGCGGCCGGAGGAGAAGCCGGCGGAACTGCCGGACCGGCCGGTGTATGAGACACTGTGCCAGGCGCAGACGGGTGACCTTGTGGAGTTCGGACTGATTCCGGAGTTCATCGGGCGTTTCGCGACGATCACGGTCCTGCACGAGCTGTCGCGGTCGGCATTGCGGAGCATTCTCAGCGACGGACTGGAGGGCTCGCCGTTACGGCGGGAACAGGAGTTGGCGCGGTTGCACGGGATCGAACTGACCTTTGCTCCCGAGGCGTTGGATGCCGTGGCGGAGGAGGCGGAGCGATTGGGCACGGGGGCGCGGGGTTTGCACCGGTTGCTGGGGCGCGCGGTGGACGCGGTGGATTACCGCTGGCCGGAACTGGCGGATGACGGGGTGGCGGAAGTGGTCATCCATCGGGGATGCGTCACTGAGGGCGCGACGCCGGAACTGCGGAAGGGGCCTTCCCGGGTGGCGCGTTGCGACGACGAGTTGCGCGTGGAGAGCCTGCACGGGTTGCCGCCGCGGCCCAATCCAGGCGGGGAGGCCGGTTCGTCCGCGCGGTTGGCCGGGTTGCCACAGGGCATCAGTGACACTTCCCGCTGGAGTGAAGAGCGGCTGAAACAGGCGACGGAGGAGATCAAGGTGAAGGATCTCGGTTGGGCCGGGCTGAAGGGGAGTCCACGGCAATGGTGGGAGGCATTCGAGGCGGAGAACATCGGGCGCGCGGCGCTGGTCTATCGGCTCTGCGAGGAGTTGCGGAACCGGAAGGCGAGCATCGCGGACTTCTTCCTGGCCCATCTCTATTCCAACACGGACAAGGTGGAGGCGAACCTGCATTACCTGGACTACATGAAGGCGAAGTAGGCGTCCGAGGGATGGGTGGTGAGGCATTCGCGGAGCCTGCGCCCGCAGCCTGCGCGCCAGGGAGAAACCGGTGCCGGTGGACAGCCTGCCAGGCTGCGAGACAGCAGGATGCCACCCTGCGCTACAGATCAACGACTTGCGCTGACTTTGTGACTGGCCCTGGCCTGCGCGACGGTTCAGTTCTTCACGTCGAGGCGCTTGACCTGGATGTTCCGGTAGCGCACGAATTCCTTCGTGGTATCCCCGCCGCCGTGAACCTGCAACGCGATGCCGCCGGTGGCCGGGTGACGCAGTTCCTTTTCCTGCCATTCCATGAACTTCACCCCGTTGATCCAGGTGGTGATGTGCGGCGGGTTGTTCTCGATGCGGGCGCGCAGTTCATTCCACTGGCCGTGGCGCCAGAAGTGGGACCAGGCCGCGGGCAGCACGGGCAGCGGCGTGGGCGGGTTGCCGGTCGGTTGGTCGGTGATCTCGGTCACCGTGTCCTTGAAGCTGAAGTTCCGCACGTGCGGATTCCCGCCGAGCCCCTCGCCGTAAACCCCCATCAGGTTGCCGCCGGAGTGGTAGTCGATCATTGCCTGCCAGGCCTTGCCGTCCTCGGTGCTGCGCAGGAACAGGGTGTTGCTTCGGCAAGAGTGCGTGAGCCGATTTTCGGGTCCGGCGTAGGCTGGGCCGCAGATGAAGGCGACGAAGTCAGCAGCGGCCGAGGAAGTCATCGGGCGGGACACGGAACTGAGCGAGTTGGCCCGCCGGCTCAGGCAATGGCGTGGGCGACAACGCTCCCAGGGACCGCTTCCGCAGTGGGTGTGGGACAAGGCGACCGAAGCGGCGTGTGAGCACGGAGTCAGTCGGGTGGCCCGGGTGCTGCGGCTCGATTACTACAAGCTCAAGCGGCGAGTGGCCGTGCTTCCTGCCGAAGCCGGAGCCAACGGCGCCCCTCCCGGGTTCGTGGAGCTGAGCGTCAACCCGAGGCCGTCCATCCCGAGCGAATGGACGCTCGAACTGTCCGATCCCCAGGGCCGAAAGCTGACTCTGCGGGGACCGAGCGAGCCGTCGGGTTGGCGGGACGTGGCCCATGCTTTCTGGCCGGAGGAAGCATGATCCAGATCACGCCGCAGATGCGGATTCTTCTGGCGGTTGAACCGGTCGATTTTCGCAAGGGCATCGACGGGCTGGCTGCGGTGTGCCGGCAGGCGTTGGCGGCCGATCCAATGAGCGGCGCCCTCTTCGTGTTCCGATCCCGCCGTGGCACGGCCCTCAAGATGATCGTCTACGACGGCCAGGGCTTCTGGCTGGCGCAGAAACGGCTTTCCCGCGGGCGATTCCAGTGGTGGCCGCCTGGCGAAGGGAAAGCCAGCGTGGGACTCGACGCCCATCAGATCCAACTGCTCCTGTGGAACGGGGATCCTTCCCAAGCCCAGGCCGCGCCCATGTGGCGACGCTTGGGGACGGGGAACTGAGGAGCAGATTCTTCACCTGCAGCCTTGCGTTCCACATTTTACCCCCCTATCCTCGGGGGGCATGTCGCAGGTGTTGTTGCGTTATCGTGGCCGGGAGATCGGAGCTGCCGAGGCCGGGTTCATCCAGCAACTCATCGATCAACACCCGGGCCTGAGTCGCCGCCGGCTCTCGGTGGAGCTGTGTCGGGCCTGGAACTGGACCCAGCCCAACGGTCAGTGGCGCGACATGGTGGCCCGCAGCCTGATGCTCCAACTGCATCGGGCCGGCCACATCCGGCTGCCGGACAAACGGTTTTCCCCGCCCAACAACGTGGTGGCGAAGCGGACGCCCGAACCGACGCTGCCCCTGTGGGAAAACCCTCGTCAATGCACGCTCCGGGAACTGGGCACCTTGGAGATCAAGCCGGTGCGGCGCACGGCCGAGGAACCGCTCTTCAACACGTTGATGGAGCAACATCACTACCTCGGTTACACGCAGCCGGTCGGAGAACATCTCAAGTATCTGGTCTTTGCCGGCGCCGATCCGATTGCGGCGATGGCCTGGTCTTCGCCACCGCGACATCTGGCCCCGCGGGACCGGTTCATCGGTTGGTCGGCTCCGGTGCGCCGCCGCAACCTGCATCTCATCGCCTACAACACCCGTTTTCTGATTCTTCCTTGGATTTCCGTGCCGCATCTGGCCAGCCACCTGCTGGGCCGGATCGCCCGCCGCATCTCGGCCGACTGGCACGCGCTCTATGCCCACCGGATCTGGCTTCTGGAGACCTTCATCGATCCAGCCCGTTTCCGTGGCGTTTGTTACCGGGCGGCCAACTGGCTGTATCTGGGACTGACCACCGGTCGCGGGCACAACGCGCCCACCAAACGTTGCGATCAACCCCGCAAACAACTCTGGGTCCAGCCCCTCTCGCGGGACTTCCGCCGCCGGCTCCAGGCGGCTTGAGCCATGAAGTCCCTGCCGGATCTCAACCAGTTGATCCTGTCCCCGGAGCAACGGGAGGCGCTCCTGGCGGCGGTGCGCCCCGTGCTTTCGGCCGAACAGTTCGAGTTCATCCAGAGTGTGATCGAATTGTTTCCCCAGCTCAAAACGGTGTTGGAAGGGAAGAACCTCTCAATCGCCCGCCTGCGACAGATGCTCTTCGGCGCCGCCACCGAAAAAACCGCCACGGTTTGTCCGCCCGCCCAACCCGGGTCCAAACCCAAAGGCCAGGGCAAGCGTCGGGGTCACGGCCGTCGTTCGGCCCGCACCTACACCGGCGCCCGCCGGCAAACCGTCCGGCATCCCCACCTCCAGCCGGGAGATTCGTGTCTCGAGTGCGGGAAGGGCCGGTTGCGTCGCCAGCCCGCTCCCGCTCCGGTGGTGCGAGTTGAAGCTCAACCGCCGTTTCCGGCCACCGTCTTCGAGAAGGAGGTGCTCCGCTGCAACCTCTGTGGCAAGACCTTCACCGCCCCGACACCTCCCGAAGCCGGCGAGTCCAAGTACGCTCCCGGGGTCGGGGTGTTGGTGAGTCTGTTGCGCTATGGCAGCGGGATGCCCCATTACCGATTGGAAAAACTCCAGGCGAGCCTGGGGGTTCCCTTGCCGGCCGCCACCCAATGGGAACTGGTCGCCGAGGCGGCCCGCTTGGTCCAACCCGTCGGCGATCACCTCAAATGGCTCGCCGCCCAGGCGCCCGGGGTGCACCACGACGACACCACGATGCGGGTCGGCCAGTTGCGCCAGCAAATCCAGAACGAAACCGACCCGGAACGGACCGGCATCTTCACCAGCGGCATCCTCGCCAACCTCCCCGAGCATCCCATCGCTCTCTTCTTCACCGGTCGCCAACACGCCGGCGAGAACCTCGAGGAGGTCTTGGGCCAACGCTCCGGCCACCTGCCCCCGCCGCTGCGGATGGCCGACGGTCTCTCCCGCAACCGGCCCAAAACCGCCCCCACCATCGAGGGATGTTGCCTCATTCACGGCCGTCGGGGCTTCGTCGAAATCGCGCACGACTTCCCCCAAGAGGTTCGTCATGTGTTGGAGAGCGTGCGCGAGATCTACCGCTTCGAGGCCATCGCCAAGAAGCAGTCACTCGATCCCGAGGCCCGCCTTCGGTTCCACCAAACTCACAGTCAACCGGTGATGGAGGCGCTCAAGCAGTGGCTCGATGAACAGATCGAAGGCAACCGGGTCGAACCGAACGGCAACCTCGGCGGCGCCATCGATTTCATGCGCCGGCGCTGGGGGCCGCTGACCTTGTTCCTGCGCGAACCGGGCGCCCCGCTTGATAACAACATTTGCGAGCAAAGTCTGAAGATGGCGATCCTCCATCGGAAGAACTCCCTCAGCTTCAAGACCCAGCACGGCGCCCAAGTCGGCGACCTCTTCATGAGCCTGATCCAGACCTGCCGGCTCAATCGGGTCAACCCTTGGGACTACCTCATGGCCTTGGTCAACCACCCCGACCACGTGCGCGCCAGCCCGGACCAATGGCTACCCTGGAACTACCAGGACGCCCTGGAGCGTGCGAAGGCTGCGGTCTCCGCCAACAACTGATCTGCCGGCGAGGTCCGATCCCTCGCCTCTCCCCCCTGTCATCATCCCGCCGCGGAGCCGCAGGAAGCGCCTCTGCACCCTTGCCGAAGCAACACGGAACAGGCCGCTGTCCGGCCCGAAGTCGTTCTTCATTTCCAGTTTCACCTCGAAGTCGCCGTACTGCCCGTCGGTGATGATGAGGCCGCCGTTGCCGGGGATGTCCTGCGATCCCACGATGGCGCCCTCCTCGACGACCCATCGGCCGCCTGTCTTGTTTTGACTGGCGCGACTGTGGCCGGTCCTGGCGCTGACGTGCCAGCCATTGAGGGTCTTCCCGTCGAAGATCGGAACGAAGCCGGGTTCGGGCAGTTCCTGGGCGGAGACCATGAGTGAGAGGGCGACCACGGTCGCGGCGGGCGCGAGGAGATGTTTCATGTCCGGGATGGAATGCGGAAGGCCCGGATCGTTCAAGGGGATTCTCGCCAGCCAGCCCGACGGTCCGGCTCACCGAATGGGCCAACATTGGTGGGAAAGGCGGGCCTTCCTCCCGCGCCTTTGCGTCTCTGCGCGAGATCTCCGGCCGTCCCGGCGGTCCGGCTGTACCCTGGAGCCTATTCCTCCTCCTCGGGCATGGCGTCGAGGTCGATGAGGATGTCACGGGGTTCGGCGCCCTTGCTGGGGCCGACGATGCCGCGGGATTCGAGATCGTCCATGATCCGCGCCGCGCGGGTGTAGCCCAGGCGCAACCGTCGCTGCAGCAGCGACACACTGGCCTTGGCCTCGCTGCGGATCACCTCGATGCATTTCTCGATCAGTTCCTCGTCCTCGCCGCTCCCTCCGCTTTCGTCTCCGTCGGAGGAAGGCTTGGCCAGCTGCTGGTGGATTTCCATCTCGTAGCTCGGCTTGCCCTGGCCGGCGATGAAATCGACCACCTTCTGAATCTCTTCGTCGGTGACGAAGGCCCCCTGCGCACGGTGCAGCTTGGCGGAGCCGGGCGGCAGGAAGAGCATGTCGCCCTTGCCAAGCAGTTTGTCGGCGCCCATCGCATCCAGAATCGTCCGCGAATCCACCCGGCTGGCCACCTGAAAGGCGATGCGCGCGGGGATGTTGGCCTTGATGACACCGGTGATGACATCGACCGACGGCCGTTGGGTGGCCACGATGCAGTGGATCCCCGCCGCCCGTGCCATCTGGGTGATGCGTGCGATGGCCATCTCGACGTCGGCGGGGGCCACGAGCATCAGGTCCGCCAGCTCATCGATGATGACGACGATGTAGCTGAGTTTCTCGGGAATGACGATGTCGTCCTCGCGGGGCACGACGATCTGTTCGTCCACCTCGACGGCAAAACCGTCGCCGCCCTCACCGTCCTTTTTCGGAGTCAGTGGCAGTTCCGGTTGTTTGGGTGGTTCCTTGGCGGGACGGGTGTTGAAGGAATTGATGTTACGGACGCCGACCTTGGCGAAGATCTGGTAGCGTTTCTCCATCTCGCTGACCACCCAGCGCAGGGCGAGGATGACCTTCTTGGGATCGGTGACCACAGGAACGACGAGGTGGGGCAGGGTGTTGTATTGCTGCAGCTCGACGACCTTCGGATCGATCATCACAAACCGGAGTTCCTCCGGCGAAAAGCGGTAAAGCAACGAGGCGACGATGGAATTGATGCAGACCGACTTGCCCGAGCCGGTGCTGCCGGCGATGAGCATGTGGGGCATGTCGGCGAGGTCGGCCACGATGGGGTGACCATAGACGTCCTTGCCGAGGGCGAGCGGGATCTTCGCCTTCGATTTCGTCCACTCGTCGGACTCGAGCAGTTCCCGCAGGATGACCTTCGATTTGACGGCGTTGGGCACTTCCACCCCGACGGAACTCTTGCCCGGCACCGGGGCGAGGATGTGGATCCGCTCGGCTTTCAGGGCGGCGGTGATGTTGTTGGTGAGCGAGGTGATCTTCTCGAGCTTCACGCCGGGGGCCGGATGCAGTTCATAGCGTGTGATGGTGGGGCCCTTGGTGATGTCGCCCTGGGCCACCTCGATGCCGAATTGACCCAGGGTCTGGCGGATGATGTGCGCATTGCGCATCAGCTCCTCCTTGGAATCGGTGGGTCGCGCCTTGACCTCGGGCAGGCTCAGCAGGCGGACGCCCGGGGTTTTGTAGTCGCCGATGACCGGCGGGGTGGCGACCCGGACGGCCTTCTTCCTGGCACCCTTGCCGGCCTTGGCCCGCACCTGCGCGGCGATCTTGACCGGATCGATGTCATCCTCCGGTGGCAGAGGGGGCGCCGGGACCTCTTCGTCGGGCTTGCGCCCCAGCACCTCCTCGGTGGTGGCGGCGGCGACGATTTCCTCGGCCGGGATGACCTCCTCCGGTTCCTCGACTGGGGGTTGGACCGCTTGTTTGCCTCGCTTGCGGGAGGGGGCGTCCTCGGCGAAGGGATTGTCGTCCTTGACCTGCGGCTGGCTGAGGTCGCGAACCGTGGGTTCGGGGAGGTTGAGGGCGGCGGACAGGTCGGTGGCGACGGGTTCCTCGAGTGGTTCCGGTTCCGGTTCGGGTTCCCGCTCGGGGCTCGCCGGGGCAGGCTTGGTGTCCCGGTTTCCGGAGAGCTGCCGTTTGAGCTTCGCGGCCTGGCGTTCGAGTTTGCGGGCCTTGCGGGCAATGGCGCTTTCGCTCTGGCCGCGTTCCTCCCACCAGGTCAGAAACCGTTGCCAGACGGCGCGGAACCACTCGCCCAAGTGGAAGTTCGTCAGGCCGTAGAGGCTGATGAGGTAGAATGTGAAATAGATCATGCCAGAACCGATCTGGCCGAAGTAGCCAAAGACGTAGCGGTTCAGGTTCAGCCCGACGATGCCGCCGGCGCTGGGGGCGGCGATGTTGAGGCTCAGGCGTTCCAGCCAGCCGGCTTCCGGGGCGGCGACGGCGCGGGCGAGTTTGTCCAGGGTCGCGGTGTCGGTACCGAGGTCGAGGGCGCCGGCGCAGGTCAGGACGAGGAGCATCGCCCACGGCCAGCGGCGTCGGAGATAGCCCAGGGACGGGATGAACTGTGCGAGACAGAAGCCCAGCAGGAGCATGGGGAGCAGGTAGGATGCGGCCCCGATGGTGAAGAACAGGCCGTTTCCCAGGTTGGCGCCGAACGCCCCGATCCAGTTGGCCGCCGGGCGGTTGGGTGGGGTGCGCACCGAGGCCAGGTCGAATTTGTCGAAGGAGAAGAGCGAGGCGAACAGGAGGGCGGCGAGACAGAGCAGGAGAATCCCGAGGATGTCACTGCCGCCCCGGCCGACCCGGCCGCCGCCTTGTTCCTTACGAGCCATGCCGGGATGCTAGGCGCGGGGCGACGGGAAGTTCAAACCCGAATCGTGAATGCGAATGCCAACGGCCGCCAACCGGCGCTTGTCAGGCGGTTTTGGCGATGGGAGCCTCGGTGGGTCGTGCCTGAGGAATCAGTCATCGCGGCGGAGCTGCCGCACAAGATCGCCACGCTGCTGTATTGCTTTGATGAGCAGGGGGCGGTGCTGTTGATGGAGCGGGCCCAGGAACCGAACCTTGGCCAATGGAGTCCGGCGGGGGGCAAGCTCCACACGGCCTTGGGGGAATCGCCCTACGCGTGCGCGTGCCGGGAGGCCCGCGAGGAACTCGGGATCGAGATCGGGCCGGCGGACCTTCATCTTGCGGGAGTCATCAGCGAGGAGGGGTATGAAGGGACCGCGCACTGGCTGATGTTCCTGTTCGAGGTGCGGCCGCGTCTCCGGGAGACGCCAGCGCCCATCCGCGAAGGCCGTTTTGCCTTCATCCCGCGTGAGAAGCTGCCGGATCTGAACCTGCCCCGGACGGATCGCGAGATGATCTGGCCGCTGTTCTGGCGGCATCGTGGCGGCTTTTTTGCGGCTCATTGCCGGTGTCTGCCGAATGATCGCGAGGAGTGGTCGGTGGAGGAATCCCTCCAGTCCCGGGACCTGCCATGAACGAGCCGCCTGTCATTGATCTGGTCAGCGACGACTACTTCATGCGCGAAGCCCTGCGCCAGGCCCGCCGGGCGGCGGCGGCCGACGAGGTGCCGGTTGGGGTGGTGATTGTGCACGAAGGCGGCATCATCGCCCGGGCCCACAACCAGGTGGAGTTGCTCAAGGACGCCACGGCCCACGCGGAAATGCTGGCGATCACGCAGGCGCAGACGGCGTTGGGGGACTGGCGGCTGAATGCCTGCACCCTTTTCGTGACCAAGGAGCCGTGTCCCATGTGTGCCGGGGCGCTGGTGCAAGCCCGGATGGGGCGGGTGGTGTTCGCCGCGTCGGACCCAAAGGGCGGGGCGGCCGGTGGGGCCCTGAACCTGCTGCAATTTCCCGGATTCAACCACCGCTGCGAGATCACCCGGGGAATTCTCGAGGAGGAGGCGCGGGCGCTGCTGCGGGAATTCTTCGGCGGCAAGCGACGCGGTTGACTGAGCTGCGATTCCCGTTGCGGCGTATCAGCTGACGGCGATGATGGAGACCCGCTCGTTGAGGGCATTTCGGGCAATTCCCTGGGCCCGCGGATCCAGCACCGCTTCGCCGTCGACGAGAAACTGATAATGATGGTGGCCGTGAGGAAGCTGGATTTGAAAGGTCCACGAGCCATCCGGCTGGCGGTTCATCGGGCTGGTGCCCGGCTCCCAGTTGTTGAAATCACCCACCAACTCCACCTGGCGCGCCTGTGGCGCAAGGCAAAAGAAGTTGATCGGCTTCTCCATCTTCCTGGCGGAGTAACGATGCAAAGCTGACTTCATTCCTGTTCCAACCCCAAACATGTCCTGCCTTCGTTCTGTTTCAAATCCGGTTTCAGCGTTGGCCCTGGTTCAGGGCGCACCCGGTTATCAACAAGCAAAACTCGTGCCGATTGCCGGGCAACCCGTTGCCCTCGATTGCCGGGTCCTTGCCGCATGTTGTTCCGCGCACCCGGCCAACGAAAACGCGGGGCCATTGGGGCCCCGCGTTCCGGTCGAAAAGGGGACAAACAGACTGCTGCCGCGGTTCTACCGGAGGCCGGACGGCATGGGTGTGAAGAACTTCAGGCTGTAGCCCGCGCTACCCGCCTGCCCGGAGAACACCGTCAGGTCGAAATACTTCGCCACCCGGTCGTAGGAGGGCAGGAGCGAGAAGTCCAGCCAGTCGCCAATGACCGCCCGCGCCTCGGAGGTGTCCACGGGGATTTCGCCGGCGAACAGGTTGAGGAAATCGTTGCCCTCGGTCCGGAGCGTCTCAATTACCGCGCGCATCAGCATGGAATCGTTCTGGTAGCCGAACAGGCCGGTGCGCATGCCCCCGACCGCTTCAGCGGCCTGCGTGAGGCCGGCGCGGGCGGCCAGTGGTTTGGCACCGGAATCCGCGCTCCGCAGGTACTCCTCCATCAGGCCCTTGTCCATGCCGATGGCCAGGTAGCTCCCGCTGGCGCACAGGCTGAGGGTCATCGGACCGTCCGGGCCCTGGGCGAACGGGATGGTGAGATCGTAGATCTTGCGACCGAGGAACTCCCGGTCCTCGAACGGGAGCTGGATCGCGGTGGTGACCACGGTCTTGAGGGAGTCGAGCAGGCGGCTGGGATTGGGGGAGCCGAGGAGGGTGATGGACGGCTGGGCCCCGAGGCCCTCGACGGTGTTTTCGCGCGGGGCGTTCTGCCAGGAAACCAGGTCATCGCCCAGATTGCCGATGATGTCGCGGCGGAGGTTGAAATCGGGATTCGATTCCTTGATGCCGGATTCGAACTGCGCGATGCCGAAGTCCAGCGCGCCGGGCATGATGCCATTGGCGATGCCTTCGATGCTTTCCCACAGCTTGGCGCCGCTCAACCGGGTGCGGGTGAAGCCGGCCACCTCCGCGGAGATGAAGGCCGGGGGACTGGCGTCGCCCTGCACGGCGGCCGGGATGGCGAGGAGGCCGGAGCGTTGCGACTCGGGCACCCCCATGAAGAGGTGGGCCTTTTCTCCGGTGGCATCGCTGGTGGTACCGATGGCGAGGGTTTGCAGGCCGGTCAGGCCGAGGGCCTTGACGATCATGTCAGGTTTCGGTCCGAATCCCTCCTGATTCGCGGATTCCTCGGCCAGTTTCTGCATGAGAATTTCGATCAACGGGGCGGTATGCACCCAGCCGAACGCCAAGGCATCGCGGAAGACCATTCCCTGGTCCTGGCGGAAGGCGGCTTCATCGGCAAGGCAGGGGCTGCTGCCGCCCCCCAGGCGGGCGAGCACCTGGTCGAGGTCCGACGGGTTCGCGTTCAGGCTGACGAGCAACAGCGAGCCGGCCTGACCAAAGCGAATCGCCACAGGCGGTCCGCCGGCCGGCGGTTGCAGCAGCGAGAACTCGGTCCCGCGCACCTCCTCGGTCCGAAGCGTTTCCCCGGATTCGCGGATCTTGTCCCGGACCTCGGTGAGTTTGGTTCGGAGTTGATCCGCCTTGCTGCCGGTATCGGCGATCAGGAGCACGCCGGGCACCGGGCTTTCCCCGCCGGTCCAGCCGTTGAGGGTGACCGCCAGGGTGACCTGGCCCTGCAGCAGGCCGGCGTATTCCTCGAGGTCGATGCCCGCCTCCTGCTTCAGTTTCTGGAGGACGTCCTCATCCAGCTTCTTCAGGAGCTTTTCGCGAAACGGCGCCAGGGCGTCGTCGTTCCAGAGGCGGCCCATGGCGGAACCCTTGGTGATGTTGCCGAGGTGGCTGAGGTCCGGGGCGCTGAGCACGGCGATGGTGTCCTCCGGCAGCAGTTGTTCCGCCGATGGCACGGCGGCGGTTGCCGGAAATGCGAAGGCCAGCGATGCCAGGGCACAGAGAAGGTACGGTCGCTTGGGATTCATCGGATCGGGTCTGGTGGGTTTACGATGTCTGTCGGTCAAGTGTCCGCCGACCGAACTGGGTGGCGGGAGATTGAGCGGGGTGGCCTACTCGGTTGCCGGGGTCTCCTGCCCCATGCGTTTTGGCGGTTCCAGGTAACGGTAGGGGTTGCTGGGATTGTCGTTGTCGTACGCGTAGGCGTCCGTGTGACGGAGAAAGTAGGTCAGGACATCCACCGGGATCGCGAAGTTCAGACCCTCGGTGTTGAGCAGTTTCATGTTGGTGACGCCCACGATCTCGCCGCGGAGGTTGAACAGCGGGCCGCCACTGTTGCCCGGGTTGATCTGCGCGGTGGTCTGGATGTACAGATCCCCTTCCATCTCGCGGGTCTTGGTGCTGACGATGCCCTCGGTCACCGTACGCTCCAGTCCCAGCGGGCTGCCGATGGCGAACACCCGCTCACCCACCGCCAACAGATCGCTCATGCCGAGCACGGCCGCCTTGAACTTCGGTGCGCCGTCGTCCTGGATGCGGAGCAGTGCCAGGTCGGCAAACTTGTTCATCGCCACGATGCGCACCTCCTTGTAACTCCGTCGTTCCAACTGGCCCCCGATTTCGTGGTAGACCTCGACGGAAATCTGGGTCTCGCCCTCGATCACGTGGAAATTGGTCACGAGATCGCCCTCGGCATTGATGAAGAAGCCGGAACCGAGGCCGCTCGGGGTGCGCACCTGCACGACCGATTCGCCCAGGTCACGGGCGAGTTCGCGCACGGACCGCTCCGGCCCGTGCCCGTCCGAAAGCGAGAAAAGGCCATTGGCCTCCAGGATCGCGGGACCGCCGGCGGTGGTGGGAGCAGCCGTCTTCGCGTTTGTCGCGGCCGCTTCGTCCATGACTTCCACCACCGATTCGCGGGGGACCATGAGCACGGTGTAGCCGAGGTCGACCACGTAGTAGGCCGGTTTTTCGGCGAGCACCCGGCCGGTCAGGGAGGCGCCGTCCCGAAGCTGCAGCACCTCGCCGGCCACGGGCAACGCCCCCGCCACCACGGCGGCCAGCAGGCTCAGGGATACCTTCAACATGGCCGCACCATACGGGGCGGCCCGGATCGAGGCAAGCGGGCGCTGCGACTTCCGCATCCGGCCTCCCGGACTGCCGGTTTGGGATGGTGTCTGAAGGGAGTGACGGGAGTTCGGAGGTCTGCCTGCCGGCGGGTGGGGGACCGCGCCGCCCGACGACGGGATGCCAACCCGGGGGCTGGCGGCACGGCGCGGGGGCGGTTTCGGCGCGACTTGTCGCCACCCGTCACCGGAGGTATTTTGCCTGGCAGTCGTGAGCAGCCTCGAGTCATGAAACACAAACCCCATCTCGACCAGCGTCCGTTCCTTGTCCGTCCCGGCAGGCGGTTTCGACTGAAGGATCACGCGCCGGACGCCACCGGCGAGTTTGGCGGCAAGGCCGCGGCAAAGCAGGCCTTGGGGGAGGATGTCGGCGCGCTGGCCGCCGCGCAGGAACTGCTGTGGGCGGATGCCGGGCGTTCGGTCATCGTGATCCTGCAGGCGCTGGATGCGGCCGGCAAGGATGGCACGATCAAGCATGTCATGTCGGGGGTGAATCCGCAGGGCGTGGAGGTGGTGAGTTTCAAGGCTCCAAGCGAGGAGGAGAAGCGGCATCATTTTCTGTGGCGGCCCACCCGGGCTCTTCCCGGGCGCGGGCGGATCGCCATCTTCAACCGGTCGTATTACGAGGAAGTGCTGGTGGTACGCGTGCATCCGGAGTGGCTGGCGGGCCAGTACATTCCCGCGGAACTCCGCAAGCACGGGTATCGGCGCCTTTGGAAAGTGCGATTCGACCGGATCAACGAGTTCGAGCGCACGCTGGTCGAGAACGGCGTGTGCGTGATCAAGTTCTTCCTGAACGTGTCGAAGAAGGAGCAGAAGGCGCGGTTTCTGGAGCGTCTGAACAATCCCGAGAAACACTGGAAATTCTCGGCGGCCGACATCCGGGAGCGCCAGCATTGGAAGGATTACCAACACGCTTACGAGGAGATGCTCGCGGCCACCAGCACGAAGGAAGCGCCTTGGTACGTGATTCCCGCCGATCACAAGTGGTTCGCCCGGGCGGTGGTGGCGGACATCATTGCCGAGCGGATCGAGCGGATGAAGCTGAAGTTCCCGCGGCCAACGCAGGAGCAGTTGGACGGGCTGGATGCGGCGCGCGCGCAACTCGAAAGCGAATAGCAGGTGAGGAGGAAGTCCGGCGCCCGAAGCCCGAAATCCGAAGCAAGTCCGAAGCCCGAAGTTTGAGCGGTCTCGATGCCGTGGCCGTGGGGAGCGCGGCCGGCCCGGCTGCTGCAGTCGGCGGCTCGCCGAATGGCCTTCTGAAACACGCCTCGTCACCGGAGGGTGAGCTTCAGCACACTTCGGATGTGGCCGGCGGGCCGCCGGCCACGGCACGCGAGCCGCGCGCGCTCCCCCTGGTTGGACTGCATCGTCACGGCTGAAGGCCGGGCAGCCACTCGACCCGGATGCATTCGGCGACACCACCTGCGAGGTGGAAACCCCAGGGCCATGATCCGGAACCTGCGCGTTGGCACTCTTGCTTGCGGTCGATCGGGAATGCCGTTACCTGTTGCGCCCGGATTGGGACGGTACGGACAAGGATTCACGATGAAGACATGGCAATTTTTCCTGCGCTGGGTGCGGTTTCTGCCAGCGGTGGTCCTGCTGACGGTAATCACGCGGGCGGCCGATTCCCACGGCGGCCAGGACGCCGCGCCGACGGCGGAACCGCCCGGCGCCGAACTCCGGTTGTTGTCCGTCGCTGAGATTTCTGAAATCCCCGCCCCCCACGACCGGTTGGTGGTGGTGGCTCGGAGCGTCACGGACGACACCCTCCACTTCAAGGTGTTCGATCGCGACGTGCACGTGGTCGTAAACAACCCCGAGACCGATTTCCCCGAAAAGACCGGTGAGATCGCGGCGTTGAAGACCCTGCTGGCCCCGTTGTGGGAACGGGAGGCGCTGTCGGACGAGCAGCAGGATGCGGTGCTGGCGGCGGTCGCCTCGATCACCGGTGAGAGCAAGCAGTTTCCCCCGGAACTCCGGAGCTACGGGGACCAGGAGATGACCAGCATCCTGGCGATCCTGAAGAACCGGATTGAGAAGCAGCCGTTCAACCTGATCGCCAGTCTGCTCTTTCTGGGGGCGGTGCTGCACACGTTCTTCACCCACAAGTTCCGGCACATTGCCCATGTGCTGGAGGAGCGCCACAAGCAACGGATTCGCGCGGAGGGTCGCACGGCTGAGGCCAAGGGCTACGAAGGCGCGCAGGATGACGTGAGCTTCAAGTCGTCGCTGTTTCATTTTCTGGGGGAGGTGGAGGCGGTGTTCGGCATTTGGGTGATCCCGCTGTTCGTGCTCATGGTAATGCGGGTGGGGAAGGACTCCGCGATCCATTACCTGGATCACACGGTCAGTTACATCGAGCCGATTTTTGTTGTGGTCATCATGGCGATATCTGCGACGCGTCCCGTGCTGAACCTTGCGGAGGCCGTCATGCGCAAGCTCGCCTCGCTCGGGGGTGGCAGCACCGTCGCGTGGTGGTTTTCGATCCTGACGCTCGGGCCGCTGCTCGGGTCGTTCATCACCGAGCCGGGGGCGATGACGATCTGTGCGTCCCTGCTCGCCAAGCAGTTCTACCAGTTCAAACCGCGGCCCACCTTCGCCTATGCGACCCTGGGGCTTCTGTTCGTGAACGTCTCAGTGGGGGGGACGCTGACCCACTTCGCGGCGCCACCGGTGCTGATGGTTGCAGGCAAATGGGGCTGGGACATCGCTTTCATGCTCCAACATTTCGGACTGGAAGCCGCCTCGGGAATCATCGTCTCGAATATCATCTACTTCATGGTGTTCCGGAAGGAGTTTGCCAAACTGCCGCGGCCCGCCGAGCAGACCACGGACATTGCGGCCGATGGCACGACGGCCGAGCCGATTCCCTGGTGGGTGACGTTGGCGCATCTGGCATTCATGGGCTGGTCGGTGGCGAATGCCCATCACACCGTCCTTCTAATTGGCGGCTTCCTGTTCTTCCTGGCCTTTCACCAGGCCACGATGCATGTGCAGTTTCGCATGGACCTGCGATCGCCCGTGCTGGTCGGGTTCTTCCTGGCGGGCCTGGTCACGCATGGCGGCTTGCAGCAGTGGTGGATTGAACCCGTGCTGGGCCGGTTAAAGGAGTTCCCGCTCTTCCTGGGAGCCACCTTCCTCACGGCGTTCAACGACAATGCGGCGATCACCTACCTCGCCACGCTGGTGCCGGAACTCACCGAGGGCATGAAGCACGCCGTGGTGGCGGGCGCCGTGACCGGGGGTGGGTTGACCGTCATCGCCAACGCGCCGAACCCGGCGGGGCAATCGATCCTGAACCGATATTTCGAGGACGGGATTTCGCCGCTCGGCCTGCTGCTTGGTGCCATCGTTCCCACCCTGGTGGTCGGGACCATGTTCATGCTCATGGGCTGAGTTTTCGGTCCTTCCTGTTCCCCCGCCATCCTGACAGCGGTTTGGGGTTGCCATTCAACTCCGTGTCGGCACACTCGCGGCCGACAGCTGCCCGGGGGTGTTGTTTTTGTTGCGGCTGATGGACCTTCCCCCTCGGGCCCGATCGCATGAGCGGTCCAATCCAACCGAACCAACGAGAATGCCCCGGCTGGCGGCGACGTTCTGCCGGCGCGTGGGCTTCGGCTGTCCTGTGGCTTGGAGTGCTCGGGTGCCGGGTGGGGCCGGATTATCAACCTCCGGAAGTCCGGGTTCCCGATGCCTGGCATCAGGCGGCGGCGGTGGACGTCAGTTCCCCGGCATCCTCCCTCGTCCGTTGGTGGACGCTGTTTCAGGATCCGACCCTGGAAGCGCTGATCAACCGGGCGTCAACCGGCAACCTCAACCTGAAAATTGCCGCGGCCCGCATCGACGAGGCCCGGGCGTTGCGGGGGGTGGCCCGATCCGGTTTGTTGCCGCAGGTGAACGCCACGGGCAACGCCCAGGTGATGCGTTTCAGCGAGGCCACGACGCCTGTGCCGCCGGGCGGGGATCGGCAGACCGGATTCTACAGCGTCGGCGCGGCCGCTTCGTGGGAACTGGACGTCTGGGGGCGGGTGCGACGCGCGATGGAATCCGCCGATGCCAGCCTCGCGGCCAGTGTGGAGGATTATCGCGACACTCTGGTCATTCTGAACGCGGAGATCGCGGCCACCTATGTCGAGGTGCGCACCTTGCAGGAGCGCATCCGGTATGCGGAACAAAACGCGGCGATGCAGGCGGAGACCCTGCAACTCACACGCAACCTGAACGACGCCGGCCTGGTGGGGGATCTGGACGTCAGCCAGGCCAGCTTGAATCTCGCCCGTACGCGTTCGGCGATTCCGAGTTACCGGGCGGGGCTGGACCAGTCAATCAACCGATTGGGCGTGTTGCTGGGCCATTCGCCGGACGCCCTGCATGCCGAACTGGTGGAGCCCGCCCCCATTCCGACACCCCCGCAGGGGATTCTGGCAGGCGTTCCGGCCAACCTCCTGCGCCAACGTCCCGACATCCGCCGCGCGGAGCGGTTGTTGGCCGCCCAGACCGCCCGCGTGGGTGTGGCCACGGCGGATCTTTATCCGCAGCTCAGTCTTCCCGGCACGCTTACCCTGGAGGCGTTCGATCCGGGGAACCTCGACGGCAGCAGCCTGGCCTACGCATTTGGGCCGGCGCTGCGCTGGAACCTCTTCTCCGGCGGGCGCATCCGAAACACCATCCGGGCTGAGGAGGCCCGCACCGCGCAGTCTCTGCATGCTTACGAGCAGACGGTCCTGCTGGCGCTCGAGGATACGGAAAACAGCCTGGTAGCTGTCGCGCGGGAACGCGACCGGCAGGTGGAAGTCATTCAAGCCCGGGACTCGGCGCGAACCTCGGTCGGCCTCGTGAAGGATCTTTATCGCAGTGGTCTGACCCATTTTCAAAACGTCCTCGACATGGAACGTTCCCTGGCCGTCGAGGAGGACAACCTCGCGGTCAGCCGGGGGGCGCTGGCGGCCGATGCCGTGGCGGTGTATCGGGCGCTTGGGGGCGGTTGGGATCCGCAATCAACGCCACCGCCCGGGGCGGGAACGAAGGCTGCCACCACGGATGTCGCGAACCCCTGATCCAGAACCTTTCTCCGGTTCACACCATGCCCAAACTTACTGCCCTGCGAATTGCCCCCTGCCTGGCGCTGCTATGGCTGGCGGGGGGCTGTTCCAAGCCCAATACTTTCGCGCCCCCGCCCCCCCCGGAGGTGACGGTCGCCCCGCCTGAAGTCCGGGACGTGACCGTGCCCGTCAGCCTGCCCGGTCGGTTGCGGGCCCGTGACGCGATCGAGATCCGGGCGCGGATCAGCGGCTATCTCCGTTCGGTCGATTTCACCGACGGCGCGGTGGTGGAGCAGGGGGCGCAGCTTTGCGTCATCGAGCCGGAGCCCTACGTGGCTGCGCTGAAAGCGGCCGAGGCCACCCTGGAGGCCGCGAAGGCGAGTGAGGGAATTGCACAGACGAACTACGAACGCCGGCGTCAGGCCTACGAAACGCGGGCCATCTCTGAAATCGATCTCCTGAAGGCGCAGGCGGATCTGGACGCGGCGAAGGCGGCGGTCCTGGAACGGGAAGCGGCCGTCGCCCAGGCGCGGATCAACCTCTCCTATACCACGAACACCGCCCCGGCGGCGGGGCGCCTGGGACGACGATTGGTGAGCGCGGGGAATCTGGTCGGCAACGGCCAGGCGACCCTCATCACCACGCTGGTGGTGGAGGATCCCATCGACTGCTATGCCAACGTCAGTGAACGGCGATTGATCGAGGCGATGAGCCGGCGATCCCAGCAAGACCGCTCGGTGACGAACCTGGTCACGGTCCAACTCCGTCTGGCTGACGGCTCCGTGCAGGCGCAGTCCGGCACCCTCGACTTCGTCGACAACCGGGTGGATCCCGAGACCGGCACCATCGAGTTGAGGGCGCGCTTCCCCAACCCGAACCTCAACCTGGTTTCCGGTTTCTACGGTGAGATCCTGGTGCCTCAGGACTATGCGAATGCGGTCCTCGTGCCGGATCTTTGCGTCCAACGCGACATCGGCGGGACCTACGTCCTGGTGGTCGGAGCCGAGGACAAGGTGGAAAGCCGCTACGTCGAAACCGGTCCCAAGGTGGGCGACCGGCGCATCATTTCCAAGGGACTCCAGGGCGACGAGCGCGTCATCGTCGTCGGCCTGCAACGTGCCCGACCGGGCGTTCAGGTGACTCCGGCAAGCGGGACCAAGGCGGAGGAGAAACCGGAATGAAAGCCCGGAAGATCGCCAGCGGGTCGCCCGGCCCCCAACGTTGACCCCTCGTCTCCCCCGGCGTCATGTTCACCCACTTCTTCATCCGACGACCGATCTTCGCGGCGACAATCTCGTTCGTGATCCTGTTGATCGGCGGGTTCTCGCTGGTGTCGCTCCCGGTGGACCGTTATCCGGACATTGCGCCGCCGACCGTCACGGTGAGCGCGGCCTATCCCGGCGCCGATGCCCGCACGGTCGCGGAAACGGTGGCCACCCCCATCGAGCAGGAGGTCAACGGCGTCGAGAACATGATCTACATGGAAAGCGTCAGTGCGAACGACGGTTCCATGAGTCTGACGGTCACCTTCGAAACCGGGACCGACCTGGACATGGCGAATGTGCTGGTTCAGAACCGGGTCAATGCGGCGACCTCGAAGCTGCCCGAGGAGGTCCGTCGCATGGGCATCAAGGTCGAGAAGAAGATGACCAGCGCCAACCTGTTCGTCGCCTTCAACAGTCCGGACGGTTCGCGGGACGATTTCTACCTCGCCAATTATCTCAACCTGAACATCAAGGATGAGATCGCCCGCGTGAACGGGGTGGGCAAGGTCCAGACCTTCGGCGTCGGGGAGTTTTCCATCCGGCTCTGGCTGGATCCCGACAAGCTGCAGGCCGCCCGGTTGACTGCCGACGAGGTGGTGGCGGCGGTCCGTTCCCAGAACCGCCAGGTGGCCGCCGGCCAGATCGGGGAGCCGCCGGCACCGGAGGGGCAGGCGTATCAATACGTCGTCAACGTCAAGGGCCGCCTGGCCAGTGAGGAGGAATTCGGCAACATCGTCATCAAGACCGGCGAGGACGGTCGTATGCTTCGTGTGCGTGACGTGGCCCGGGTGGAGTTGGGGTCGGACACCTACCTGTTCTCCGCGCGGTTGGACGGCAAGCCTTGTGCGGCCATGTCGGTGTATCAGATTCCCGGGGCCAACGCCCTGGCCGTGGCGGACGGGGTGAAGGCGAAACTCGACAGCCTGGCGGCGCGGTTTCCTGACGGGGTCGGTTACCAGGTGGTCTATGACAACACCAAGATCATCCGGGCCTCCATTGAGGAGATGATCGTGACCCTGTTCATCACCCTCGCCCTGGTGGTGTTCACGGTGTACCTGTTCCTGCAGGACTTCCGGGCCACCCTGATCCCGTCGCTGACGATTCCCGTTTCGCTGGTCGGCACGTTCGCGGCGTTGTCGGCGCTGGGATTCTCGATCAACCAGTTTACGCTTTTCGGCCTGATCCTGGTCATCGGCATCGTGGTCGATGACGCCATTGTGGTGGTGGAGAACTGCTCCGTTCACCTGGACAAGGGGGTGACCGATCCCAAGGAGGCCGCCCGTCGCGCAATGAACGAGGTGACCGGGCCGGTCATCGCCACCACACTCGTGCTGCTGGCCGTGTTCGTGCCGACCGCTTTCATGGAGGGAATCACCGGCATCCTGTTCCAGCAGTTCGCCGTCACGATATCGGTGGCGACAGTGTTCAGTTCGATCAACGCGCTGACCCTGAGCCCGGCGTTGTGCGGGGTGCTGTTGAAGCCGGTGGACCGTTCGCGGCAGTTCGTGGTCTGGCGGATGTTCAACGGCGTGCTGGACAAGGCGACCGGTGTGCTGGGCGTCGTCGTGGGTTCGGTGATGCGGCGGGCGGTGGTGGGGCTCATCGTGTTCGTCGGGTTGATCGTGGCGGCGGGATTCGGTTTCAGCCGGTTGCCCGGTGCCTTTGTGCCCCAGGAAGACGAGGGCTACTGCATTGTGGCGGTGCAACTACCCGACGCCGCCTCCCAGGAGCGGACCCGGGCTGTCATGCAGAAGGTGGAAGCGGTGGTGCAGAACACCGCCGGGGTCCATGTGAACCTCGTGATCACCGGCTTCTCGTTGCTGGACGGGGCCGTCGTGCCAAACTGCGGCTTCTGTTACGTGGTGTTTGACGATTGGTCCGAACGTGGCCCCGACCGAAGCCAGGCCGCCATTTTGCGGCAGATGAACGGGCAGTTCCGGGGCATCCAGGAGGCGGTGGTGTTTGCCTTCGCGCCGCCCTCGCTTCCCGGCGTCGGATTGGCCGGCGGGTTCTCCGTGCAGTTGCAGGCCCGCGAGGGGGCCGACCTGAACACGCTCCAGAACGTTGCGAACGAGTTCATCGAGGATGGCAATGCCCAGTCCGGTCTGACTGGAATGAGCACCACCTTCAGCGCCAACACGCCGCAGTTGTTCGTGGACATCGATCGTGACCAGGTGCTTGCCAAGAACATCCCGATGGATTCGGTGTTCAATGCCCTCCAGTACTTCCTCGGCTCCGTCTACATCAACGACGTGACGCTGTTCAACCGGGTGTTCAAGGTGAAGGCACAGGCGGAGCCGCGATTCCGGGGTGAGCCCGATCAAATCCGCCGGCTGGAGGTCCGGAACCGCGCCGGGGAAATGGTGCCGCTCGGCGCGGTGGTGGACGTGCAGGAGGTGCTGGGACCGCAGACGGTCAAGCGCTACAACCTCTATCCCGCCGCCAAGATCATGGGGCAGCCGGCCGCGGGTTACAGCTCGGGCCAGGCCATGGACATCATCGAGGACATGGCGGCCAAGAAACTGCCGCAGAACATGGGCATCGAGTGGACCGAGCTTTCCTACCAGGAACGGGCCGCGTCAGGTTCCGCGAACGTCATCTTCCTGATCGCCGTCGTGCTGGTCTACCTGGTGCTGGCCGCGCAGTATGAGAGCTGGACCATCCCGGTCTCCGTCTGCCTCGCGGTACCCACCGCCCTGCTGGGGGCGGTGGTGGGACTGATCGCCCGCAGCTATGCCAACGACGTCTACGCCCAGGTCGGGATCGTGCTGTTGATCGGCCTGTCCACCAAGAGCGCGATCTTGATCGCGGAATTTGCCAAGGCCCAGCGGGATGAGGGCAAGCCGGTTTTCGAGGCGGCAATGAGCGCCGCCAAACTTCGGTTCCGTGCCGTGCTCATGACGGCCTTCTCGTTTATCCTCGGTGTGATCCCCCTGCTGGTCGCCAGCGGCGCCGGCGCCGAAAGCCGGAAGATCATCGGGACGACCGTCTTCGCCGGCATGATGGTGGCCACCTGCGTCAGCGTCATCGCCGTCCCCATGCTCTACTACATCGTCCAAAGCACCGTGGAGAAGTTCCGCCCCAAAGGGGTCGGTTCTTGATATTGTCACATGCCGACGCGTGGCGAATCCCAAGCCGGGCGGAGGATCTCGAAGTGAGACTCCTCCGGCAGCTGGCTGCGCGCGCCGCCGTGGGTGCCACGTTGTGTACCCGGGTGCTCCCTGTGACCTCACAAACGGTGGTGATCAGTGCCGTGCCGGCGACCCCGGACCGGTTGGAACAGGTCGAGACCGGAGTCCGGGAGGCGTTGGCCGATTTGGCCCCGTCGGGCAACGACGTTGAGCGGGTTCGCAAGGCCCTTCACGAAGTGAAGTCCCTCTCAAGTCGGTCGATCCTGGACACCAACGAGAGAGCGGCGGCCGCGGAACGCATCCTCCGCCTGCGCCTTCGTCTTTGGGCCGGCGCGCAGGAGGCTTTGGTGAAGGCCCGCTCCGAGGCGGCGAGCACGGGCATCGCGGTCATCCGGATCCCTCCGCCTTTCAAGGTGAATGATGAGGACCACTTCGTGGACCTGGAAGGCCATCTCTTCAAGGGGGAGGAGGCACGGCTGGCCTACGCACGAGCTGTTGCGGAGAATCGGAGGCGGGTCGCAGTGCTGGAACGGGAGCACACACTCGACCGTTTGACCTTGGAAGCCCGTGCCTTCGCGATGGGCCTGATGGTGCCTTATCTGCGGGATGCAGCGGGGCGGGAACGCCTGCAGCAGATTCTCCGCGAGGAGATGAAGAACAAGGCCACTCGGGTTCTGTGCCTCGAGGAACTGGCCCAGCGTAATCCCGGGGCTCGCGAATTGCTTGCCAGGGAGTGCGCGGATGGGCAGTAGCCAGTAAAGGGAGCATGGAGTTTCCCTGCCTGCCGTGTTACGCCGGGCTGAACTGCCGGCGGGTCTTTTCCAGCAGGACAGAATCTACGTCACCACCACTGAGCTGTTTGCGCTCTGGCGTGCCATCGGCGAGGCCAGCCCCGATCCCGCCATTGGCCTGAAGCTGGGGGCCGAGCCCCGGCTCGAACGCTACCAGCCCACCGCCATTGCCGCCGTTTGCAGCCGCACCTTTCGCGATGCCTTGCAGCGCATCGCATTCCGAACCGCCGGAGTTCAGCGGGTCATGGATACTCGGGACTGACCCCGGCTCCGGAAAAGGGCCGGAGCGAACGGGGTTCACTCCGGCCCTGCGACGCCGGGATGGCCCGGCTTGAAGAGGTGTCTACTTCGATTCCACCCGGTAGAAACGGGTCGCGTCTCCGAGGGTGTCGGTGACGGTGGCTGCCGCGCCGTCGCCCAGGAGGGTCTCGACCGCGGTCCAGGCCGGCGGGTTCAACGTCTCGGTGGCCTGCACCTCGTAGGTGACGCCGGCGGTGGTCGCGAAGCGGATGACGGCGTTCACGCCGTCGCTGGTGATCCCCAGCGTCGCCGGTTCCACGATGTCAGGCGGATCCTCGGTGCGGCTGCGGTAGGCGGGGATCGGGCTTCCCGAGTCGTTAAGGAGGAAACTCAGGCCGGCACCGTCCTTGACGTGCCATTCGAGGCCTGCTCCGCCGTTACCTTGGAAGTACACCATCCGGAAGGCGTAGACGCCCGCCTTGGTCACTTTGAACAGGGCCGGGAACTGCGGTCGCTCGTCCGTGATGCCGCCGGTGCGGTCCCGGCCGGCAACGATCAGCGTGGTTTCGCCGGGGACGCGTCCGGCGGTGAGGCGGAAACCGTCATCGCAGTTGACGCCCAGTCGAACCACTCCCGGCTCGAGATCGAGATAGGTGATGACCTCGACGGAGAAGTTCTCGGTGTTCGGGCTGGTCACGGCCGGGTCGCTCAAGCCGGCCTCGGCGATCAGGCCGTTGAAGGGATCGCCGTAGGTGACACCGCGGTTGTCCTCCTTGACGACGGAGTTCTGGTTGATGGCGCCGATGCCGGCATCGTCGCCCGCATTGAAGAACAGGCCGACACCGGTCTGGGAGCCGACCTCGACGCCGTCGAGGTACGCGCGCAGGTCGCCGGTGGTTCCCGCGTTGTCGCCGTCCATCACCAGGACCGCCTGGTAGGTCCTGCCACGTTCCACGGTACCGATGATGACGATGGGGGTTTTGCCCTCGGATTCAGGGCCGCCCCACGGGGAGGCGGCGGCGTCCGCGTTATCATTCCAGGCGTGGAAGTGGATCTCTGCGGTTTGCGGATCCGCGGTTTCGGTTCCTGAGAGGTAGATGGAGAGGCCGCGGGTGGTGCCGCCCTGCTCGAAGAGGAAGGCACGGTACGGGGTGCCGTCGGCGTTGAGTTCCGGCAGCGTGTTGGCCCGGAACCAGAACTCGACGGTCTTGAACTGGTAGCCGTCGTTGGGTGATTTGGCGTTCAGCGCGGCGTTGTCCGGGATCAGGATCCGGTTGGCGTCAGCCGCCACGAAGGCGATGGCGGGGCTGGCCAGGTTGGGGACGAGTCCGGGCAGCCCGCGCAGCGGCAGGGTGCTGCCGGTGTTGCTGTTCAGGTTTCCAGCCCAGCCGGCGTTGACCAGGTTCGCCACCTGGGTGCCGGCGAGATCATCCATCGGCCAGTAGGCATCCGGGCCTTCGCTGAGGACCAACTCACGATAGGTCATCGCTGCTGTGAGGGGCACATCCTGGCTGAACGGGTTGCCGACGAGATCGGTGACGCCGTTGACCTGCACGGTGTAAAGCACTCCCTCCGTCAGTGTCGAAGTGAGGAGGCTGACCGTTCTGCCGTCGGCGGAGAGAACGATTGAGTTGATCGTCACGCCGGCGATGGCGTAGTTGCCGGGGGTTTCCGCCGAGGCTTGATCCAGGGTTTCGTTGAAGACCAAGTCGATCCGGTTGACCGGCGCCGGGATGGCCGCGCCGGAGACGAGGAACGGCGGGATTTCGTCGTTGACGACGGTGAGGGTGGCGGTGGCGCTGACCAATCGGGCGAACGTACCGTCCAGGTTGAAAGCCTCCACCCGGAACTGCGCACCGCTGTCGGTCAACTGGGCGGAGTCGATGGTGTAATCGGTTCCGTTGGCTCCGGGGATTGCCACGTTGTCACGGAACCACTGGTAACCGATGACCCGCGTGGGCGATCCCTCGGCGAGGCAGGTGAAGGTGACCGGGCGGCTTTGCTGTCCGACCTTGCTGACGGGCTCCAGCGTGAAGGAAATCGGCAGAGCGATCGGCTCGGCAACTTCCATCGGACTGACCCCCGCCGCGAGTTGGGCGATCTTTTCCGCGCTGAGTTCCGAGGCGAAGATGGACACGTCATCCACCGCCCCGGGGAAGCCGCGGAACGTGCCGGTCTGGTCGCGTCCACCGATCCAGACGGGGAAGGCGCTGGCACTGGTGATGTCGGTGTTGACCGCGACGTCCGCCCCGCCCAACTGCGGGTCGAGCACGCCGTCCACGAAATGCTTCACATCATCGTTGCTGGCGGTTCCCGAGTCGGGCAGTTGGGAAACGATGTGGTGCCACTGGGCGTCGCGCAGATCCTGCGTGGCCCAGTTGTTGCCGCCCTGGCATTCCGTGCGGACGGTTCCCGTGCTTGGCTCGATGCGGACGTGGTACTTCAGGCCGTTGCCGGTGGAGTTGCCCCAGGCCAGAATGCCGTTGTCGATGACGGTCTCGCCCGGTCCGGGGGTGAGCTTCACCCAGAGGGAGACCGTGCGGGCGGCGTTGCCGCCGATGCCGGAGTAATCGGTCGCGGTGTATTGGCTGACTCCGTCATACAGTACGGCGGCCGGATTGGCCCGTGCCCCCAACGAGGGGACATCGGCGGTCAGCCAGGTCGGTGCGTCCACCAGGGTGCCGTGGTGGTCGCCCACGAGTTCGACGGTCGTGTCGCCCCCGCCCTCGTCAAACGGCCAGTAGCCTTCCAGATCGGTGGCCAGCAGGACGGCTGCCGTCGAGTCCGGGGCAATCATGTTGCCGGCGACGCTCGCGTCCTTGACCCCGTTCACGGTGAGGGTCAGGGGATCCGTGTTGAATTCGCTGACCGTCAGCAGAACCTGGGTGTCGGCCCACAGCGTCGCGGCATTCACAGTGACGGCCTGACCGGAGAGAGCGTAGTTGGCCACGTCCCCTGCCGAGGTCGGGTCGAGCACATCATCAAAAGTGACGAGGATGCCGTGGGGATTCCCGGAACCCCGTGCCTTGACGATGACCGGCCCGGCGGTGTCCGGGGTGACCGTGAGGGTGGCCTGTGCGCTGGTAATCGAGGCCCCGGTCCCGTCACGGACGACGCAGGAGTAGCGATGACCGCTGCTGGAGAGGGGGACCTTGGCCAGGGTCAACACGGGCAAATCCTCGCCTGCCAGGTCGGTGCCGTTGTCCTTCCACTGAAAGGTGAAGGGTGCGGTGCCCCCGACCACGTCGACCTGGAACGTGACGGTTCCGAGTTCCGGAATGGTCTGGCTCGCGGGGTTGCCTGCCGGGCGTATGCCCACGACGTCGGTGAGCACCTCGCCGTTCGCGAACGCCAGCGTCGTGGGGTAGATCTCCTCGGGAATGAGGTAATCGGTGGGAATCAACTCCTGCACGCCGTCGGGCCGGGTCCAGCCCAGCCGCGTGAAGTCGCCCCCCGACGCCTCCTGGCCGATCAGTTCGAAATAGATCACCTGGCCGCGGGTCAGGGTGATCGGTTCGGTGGTGCGCTCATCGTAGCGGGCCGCGGTGAACAGGTCGCCGTTGGTCCAGCCGGTTTCCTCGGCGTTCGGCTCGCGATAACCCGCGCCGTCAAACCGCTGGCTGGGGAAGTCCGCGGGAATCGTGTGATCGCCGCTGACCCAAAGCCCGCCGGTGTCATCGGTCCCGATGGTGAGAGTGTAGTCGCCGTCCATCGGAGCCACGAGGTAACCGCGCAGTTCGGAGCCAAAGTCGTCGATGTTCGGATTGGTGGCGGGGATTTCCCCGACACCGCTGGCGACCTCGGCGGCGCTGTAGGATCCGGCAATCCACCAGTAGGTATTGGCGATGAACTGGCGGTAATCCCCGGTTCGAGCCGAGTTGGCGTCGAAGGAGCCTTCGTAACGATAGCGAATCAGGTGGCCGGCCTCCGCCAGGGGCAGCAGCATCACTGCCGCGCCCACGGCCAGCGCCGTTCTCACCTTCCTGTGGTTGGTTGGTTGATGTCTCACGGTTTTGCTTGTTTTGGCTTGTATTGCACTGAGCGGAATCCCACTCGCCGGCCGGGCGGCTGTCGGCCTGCGGAAACGCAGACACCGGCCGACCGGTTGGTGGTCTTCCCCAAAGCATTGGTTACGGGTGGTATTAGTGGCAGGAGGAGCGGCCCGTCAAGCGCGGCCCGCGCCGGGCAGGGGTTTCACGGCGCATTCCCCTGATTGCGGTTGACCCTGAAGAGAAAACTCCTAGCCTTCGTCGAAAGCTCGGAAGTGCAACGCGATTTTCTCATGGAAATGAAAGACAAGACTCAATCGGCCGGTTCGGAAACGCGCCGGAGCTTCATCAAGAAGGCCGCCACCGCCGCGGCCGTCGCCTCCACCCCCAGCCTGTTCACCACCCCGGTCTACGGGCAGAACCAGGCTCCTTCAGCCAACGTTGCTGGAGCCAACGACAAGCTGGTCATCGGCGTCGTGGGTTTGGGTGGCCAGGGTACGCTGCACCTGCGCAACTTCCTCGCCATGAAGGATGAGAAGAACCTTGCGGTGGGTGCGGTATGTGACCTCTGGACCAAGCGCCGCGAGGCCGGCGCCGCCGAGGCAACCGGCGCGAAGGCCTACGTGGACTATCGCAAGATGTTGGAGCAAAAAGATATCGACGCAGTGCTCTGCGCTACGGTGGACCACTGGCACGCCCAGGTTTCCATCGACAGCATGCGGGCCGGCAAACACATCTATTGCGAGAAGCCGATGAGCCGCTACCTCGACGAGGCCTTGGCGGTCGCGGACGTGGCGAAGGAAACCGGGAAGGTCTATGCCGTCGGGGCGCAGGCCTGTTCGGATGCCAAGTGGCTCAAGGCGGCGGAACTGGTTTCCGAAGGAATGATCGGCCAGTTGGTGCTCGGCCAGGCTTCCTACATGCGCAACACCCCCAAGGGCGAGTGGAACTACAGCATCGATCCGGCCTTCGCACAGGACGGCATCAACTGGCAGAACTGGCTGGGGCCGAATGTCCACGACCGGCAGGAGTTCAGCCCGGATTCCTTCTTCCGGTGGCGCAAGTACTATCCTTACTGCGCGGGTGTGCTGGGGGACCTCTTCCCGCACCGCCTGCACCCGCTCATCATGGCGACCGGCGCGCCGGAGTTTCCGAGCCGGGTTTGTGCGATCGGCACCAAGACCATCCACACGGACAAGAACACTCCGGGCACGCCGGAGCGCGATGTGCCGGAGTGCATGACCCTGATCGCGGAGTTTCCGAGCGGCTACAGCATCATGGTCTGCAGCAGCACCGTCAATGAATACGGTCTGGAAGACGTGGTGCGGGGTCATCTGGGAAGTCTGCTGGTGGGCGGTAACAGCGTGGATCTGCGCATCGAGCGACCCTTCACCGACGAATACGATCCGGAGCGGTTCCAAAACCTGCGTCCCGGTGAGAGCGTGGCCGTGAACGACGCCAATTGGGTCGATTGCATCCGGTCCGGCAAGCAGACGAACGCGAACATCGACCTCGCCGTTCGCACCCAGACCGTGATCTCCCTGGGTGAAATGTCCGATCGACTCGGCACCGCCTGTCACTTCGACGCCGCCACGCGGACGATCACGGACGGGTGCGGTCGCAAGGTCGATCCCATTACCTACGGTACGCTGGAGCCCTCCTGAGGCCGGTGTTCCGCGGTATTCAACGGGGTCCTGCCCGGGGGGGCAGGGCCCCGTTTCGCTTGCATCCCGCAGAAACTCCCCCCCAGTCTTCCAGCCATGCAGACGGTTTCCCTGGCCCGTGAAGCCATGGCCACCCGGTTCGAGTTGGTGCTGAACGGCTCCGACCCCGTGCGGTTGCGGTCGGCGGGGGAGGGGGCGCTCGACGAGGTGGACCGCCAGGAGGCGCGCCTGAGTCTCTATCGCGCCACCAGCGAGATCAGCCAGGTCAACCGGCTCGCTGCCGGGACGCCCGTCACCGTCTCCCCTCCGGTCTTTTCCCTGCTCGAGGAATGTGTCCGGCTCTGGCAGTCCACCGGCGGGGCTTTCGACATCACCGTGGCGCCGTTGATGCGGGCCTGGGGGTTTCTTCGGGGGACGGGACGGATGCCCACAGAGGAGGCGATTATGGCCGCCCGTGCCAAGGTGGGCATGCAACACATCCGCCTCGACGCCGCCCGGCGCACCGTGCACTTCGAGCGCGAGGGCATGATGCTCGATCTCGGTGCCATCGGAAAAGGGTATGCCATCGATGAAGCCGTGGGCCTGCTGCGCGATGATGGCGTGGTCAGCGCCTTTTTCCACGGAGGCACCAGCACCTGTTATGCCCTCGGCCGACCCCCGGCCTTTTCCGGTTGGAGAACCGCAATCACGCGGGACGAACTGGGGGCGCCGGCTGCCCGACCGGCTTCGCCGCCGCCGGAGGACCCTGCCCCGGCCCGGGAAACGGCGGTGACGGTGGTGGAACTGGTGGATGCCTCGCTGTCGGTTTCCGCGGTCAAGGGCAAGGCGTTCGAGTCCGACGGGCGGGTCTACGGGCACGTCATTGATCCCCGGACCGGGTGGCCGGTGCAGGGGGCACAATTGGCGGCCGTCGTTGGGCCCGGGGCGACGAAGACGGATGCGTTGTCCACGGCGCTCCTGGTTCTCGGGGAACCGGAGATGGACCGGTTGGCGGCGGCGTTTCCACGGTATGGTTTTCTGAGTGTGACGCGGGAGCCGGATGGCACGGAGCGGATTCGAGCCACGGAAGGGTTCAGCCGTCTCCACGCGGTCCGATCACGAATCGACCCCGATCCACACGAATGAGAACCCGGCTTTCAGGAACGGCTCGGCCGACGTCTGGGGGCAACCCGGGGGGGACGAAGGGCGGAACCTGTCTTCCGGCCGAAATGCCCTCCTATTCGTGTTGATTCTTGTTCATTCGTGGTTCTCTACTGACTCGCGCCGACTCGGGCAGATGGAGGCTGACTAATTCTTGTCATTACCATAGCAAAAAAGTGCCACATCACATGGAAGGGGACTTGTCAACCCGGGTCGGTTTGAGTCACACTCACGTTTCTTGGAAGTGCTTCTGCCTGGGCGCACCCCGCCGTTGGGGTGCGTTTTTGTGGTTGGCTGCTTCGGCCTGGCCGAATCCGGCCGTTTGCTGAGGCGCTGCTGGACTGGCGACTATGTCAGACATTTTTCCAAAATGGACGAATCGCCTGCCTGCCTTGGTGCTGGCGGGAGTGGCGGTCATGGGCACGGCCGGGGTGGCCGGCGCGTGGTATTACTTCACGCCGAAATACACCCGTGTCGGCTACCAACCCATCCAGCCCGTCAACTTCTCTCACAACATCCATGTGGATCAGGTGGGGCTCGACTGCCGCTACTGTCACAATGGGGTTGAGAAGTCGTGGTATTCGAACATTCCCTCCAGCACGCTCTGCATGAACTGCCACAGCCAGGTGCTGAAGGATGATCCCCGGCTGGCCTTGGTGGCGGAAAGCGCCACGACCGGCAAGCCCATTCCCTGGGTGCAGGTGCACAAGGTGCCGGACTACGTCTACTTCAATCACTCGGTCCACGTAAACCGCGGCATCAGTTGCGTGCACTGTCATGGTCAGATCAACCAGATGGATGAGGTGCGCCACGCCCAGCCGCTCAGCATGACGTTCTGTCTCGAATGCCATCGCGACCCGGCGCAGAAGATCCGGGGACTCGAACACGTCTTCGACCTGAACTGGCAGGCGCCGAGTCCAACCGCCCAAATCGACGAAGGCCAGCGTCTGGTTGAGGAGTGGAACGTGCAGAAACTCGATAATTGCTCCACCTGCCACCGATGAACCCCGTCTCACCTCAACGCGGTGGCCCGGCTGCGGGTCCGGTTTACTGGCGCAGCCCGGAGCAACTCGCGGATTCGCCCGAGTTTCGGGCCTGGGCCGAACGCGAGTTTCCGCCCGCCGCCAGCGAGTTCTTCGATCCGGTTTCACGCCGCAACTTTGTGAAACTCATGTCCGCCTCGCTCGCGCTGGCGGGGGTGGGTCTGACCGGTTGCCGGCGTCCCGAAGCCACCATCGAACCCTTCTCCAAGGTGCCCGAAGGCTTCGTGCACGGCGTGCCGCGCCTTTATGCCACTGCCATGCCGGTGCGCGGCGGCGCGATCCCGTTGGTGGTCAAGTCCACCGACGGCCGGCCCATCAAGATCGAGGGCAACCCCGAGCACCCCTTGAACCGGGCCCTGTCCGGCGAACACGGACCGGCCCATGGTGGCACGGACCTCCACGCCCAGGCCTCCATTCTCGACTTGTATGATCCCGACCGGGCCCGCCGGTTCACCTTCAAGGGCGAGACCGTCTCGCGTGAGCGCGCCCTGGATGCCGTGCTTCAGGAAGGCCGTCGGTTGGCGGGTGCGCAGGGTGCCGGCCTCGCCGTCCTGTGTGATGAGAGCAGTTCGCCCACGCGCGCACGGTTGCGGCAGGCGCTGCTGGCGAAACTCCCCAAGGCCCGGTGGTTCACCCATGAAGCGGTGGACGGCGCCGCTCGTCGCGAAGGGTTGCAGGCGGCGTTTGGTCAGGCGGTCCGGCCCCTGCATCACTTGGAGAACGCCCGGGTGGTGGTCAGTCTCGACGCCGACTTCGTGGGGGGCGAGGACGATTCCTGGCTGTCGATCCGGGGATTTGCCCGGGCCCGCAAACTGACCGGCCCGGAGGACGCGCCGGTCCGGCTCTACGTGGCGGAAAGCCTGATGACCAACACCGGCGCGGCGGCGGACCATCGGTTGCGCCTGGCGCCCAGCCAGGTGCCCGCGCTCGCGGCGCTGCTCGCGGCCGAGGTTCACCAGGCCCGTGGCAACGAAGCCGTCGCCACGACCCTGCGGGCCAAAGCCGAGGCCCTGGACGAAAGCGCGCGCAAATGGGTCACCGGATGTGCCAAGGACCTGGTGGATCATGCCGGGGAATGCGTGGTGCTGGCCGGTGAACGCCAGCCGGCCTCGGTTCATTTCCTCGCCGCCGCGCTGAACCGCCTGCTCGGTGGCGTCGGCAAACAAGTGGATTACCTCCCCGAAGCCGCCCCTCCCGCCGATTCCCTCGCCGCGCTCGCCGCCGCGCTCAATGGCGGTGAAGTGCAGACGCTGTTTGTTCTCGGGGGCAACCCGGTCCACACCGCCCCGGCCGATCTCGAATGGGAGAAGACGCAGCGCAAGGCGAAGACGGTTTTCCGCCTGGGCATCCAGGAGGACGAGACGTTCCCCGTGTGTGACTGGCACTTCCCCGCCGCGCATTATCTCGAATCCTGGGGAGACGCCCGCACGACCGACGGCACGGTGGTGCCGGTGCAACCCCTGATCGAACCCCTTTTCGGGGGGGTGACGGCCATCGAACTGCTGGCCGCGCTGGGCGGCGCTCCCGCCGCCCGACCCTACGACCTGGTTCGCGAGACTTTTCAGGGGCTCTCCTCCGGGGCGTCGTTCGAGGATGCCTGGGGACAGTTCCTGCACGATGGTTTCCTGGCCGGCAGCGCCGCCACGCCGGTGACCGTGGGGGACGTGGACGTCGCCGGAGCACTGCCGGAACTTCCGGTGGCCGCGGCTCCGACCGTGAACGCTCTGGACGTGGTCATCCACCGCGACCCCAAACTGGACGACGGCCGCTACGCCAACAACGGCTGGCTGCAGGAACTGCCCGACCCAATGACCAAGATTACCTGGGACAACGTGGTGGTGCTCAGCAAGCGCACCGCGGATGCCCTCGGGATCCGGGTGGTGGACGAGAACAAGCTGAACCTCCGCGTGCCGGTGGTTAAAGTGGAGGTTGATGGGCGTTCGATCGAAGGCCCGGCCTGGATTCAGCCCGGTTTCGCGGATCACACCGTCGGTCTCGCGCTGGGGTTCGGCCGCAAGCGGGCCGGTCGCGTCGCGCAGGGGGCGGGCTTCGATGCGTATCCCCTGAGGACCACGAAGGCCCGGCATCTGGCGTCGGGGGCCAAACTGAGCCTGACCGGCCGGACCTACCCGCTTTCCTGCACGCAGGACCACTGGTTCATGATGGGCCGCCCCATCGTGCGGGAGGCCAACCTGGACGAGTATCGCCAGGATCCGCACTTCGCGCAGGCGATGGATTTGGAGCATCCGCCCTCGATGAAGCCGATCTATCCGAACCCGCTCGACAAGCTGGCGGAGGAATCGCTGCATCAATGGGGGATGTCGGTCGACCTGACGAAGTGCGTGGGCTGCTCCGCCTGCGTGATCGCCTGCCAGAGCGAGAACAACATTCCCATCGTCGGCAAGGAGCAGGTCCGCCGGAACCGCGAGATGCACTGGCTGCGGATCGATCGCTACTTCACCGGGTCGATCGAGGATCCGCAGGTGATCAACCAGCCCATGATGTGCCAGCATTGTGAGTCGGCGCCCTGCGAAAACGTCTGTCCGGTCAACGCGACGGTGCACGATCCGGAGGGGTTGAACCTGATGGTTTACAACCGCTGCGTCGGCACGCGGTATTGCTCCAACAACTGCCCCTACAAGGTGCGGCGGTTCAATTTCTTCGATTACAACCGCCGCCCACTGAACCGGCTGTACCAGAGCCCGCTGACGAGTTCGACCGACGGGGAGTGGGAGATGAAGCGCTGGTTCAAGGATCCCGACCGCGGGAGCAAGCCGCAGGACGAGTGGGATCTCCTGAAGCTGGCCCACAACCCGGACGTGACCGTCCGCATGCGCGGCGTGATGGAGAAATGCACGTTCTGCGTGCAGCGCATCGAGCAGGCGAAGATCGCTTGCAAGGTCAAGGCGCGCGATTCGGGCGACATCACGGTGGCGGACGGGGACGTGCGCACGGCGTGCCAGCAGGCGTGTCCGGCGGAGGCCATTGTGTTCGGCAATCTGAAGGATCCGCACAGCCGGGTAAGCGGGGCGCGCGGTCAGGATCGCACCTACGTGGTGCTCGATCACCTGGCCGTGAAGCCACGCGTCACTTATCAGGCCCGCGTCCGGAATCCGAACGCGCTGATGCCCGACTATCGGGAGACACCGTTGAGCACCCAGGAATTCCTCGATGAAGGCGGGACGTTGCACCATCCCCACGGCGCCCATGAAGGCGGGAACGGCGAGGCGCATGCCACCGCCGACGCCGATGCCGGCGAGAAAGGAGGCCACTAATGGCCCGGGCCTCTAAGACAGTCAACGGCGTGCAGTTGACCGCCCCGCCCCAGGAGTTGGTGCGCGAGCCGCTGGTGGCCAACCAGCGCGGGCTGGGCTGGCTGTCGGACGCCGTCGCCGGCATTTCCGAACGGCCCACCCCAAAATGGTGGTGGCCCGCGTTCCTGACGAGCCTCGGCCTGATGACCGTCTGCTTCGCCATGATCGCCTACCTCATGTCCACCGGCGTCGGTGTGTGGGGCCTGGGCCATCCGGTCATGTGGGGATGGGCCATCGTCAACTTCGTCTGGTGGATCGGCATCGGTCACGCCGGCACGCTGATCTCCGCCATTCTGTTCCTGCTGCGCCAGCGCTGGCGAACGGCCGTGAACCGGGCGGCGGAGGCCATGACGATCTTTGCCGTCATGTGCGCCGGCATTTTCCCGGTCATCCACGTGGGACGCATCTGGTTTGCGTGGTGGTTGTTCCCGATTCCCAACGCGAACAGCATCTGGCCGCAGTTCCGTTCGCCGCTGATGTGGGACGTGTTCGCGGTCTCGACGTATTTCACGGTGTCCCTGTTGTTCTGGTACATGGGGCTGATCCCGGACCTGGCGGTCATGCGGGATCGCGCGAAGACCAAGCTGAAGAAGTTTGCCTACGGCCTGTTCTCACTGGGCTGGCTCGGGGCGAACCGTCACTGGAGCAACTACGAGAAGGCCTACCTGCTGCTGGCGGGTTTGTCCACGCCGCTCGTGCTCTCGGTGCACTCGATCGTGTCCCTGGACTTCTCCGTCTCGCAGCTGCCGGGCTGGCACACCACCATCTTTCCCCCCTACTTCGTGGCGGGGGCCGTGTTCTCCGGCTTCGGCATGGTGCTCACCCTCCTGATTCCGTTGCGCAAGATGTGCGGGCTGGAGGATGTGATCACCATGCGACACATCGAGTTGATGTGCAAAGTGACCCTGGCGACGGGCACCATCGTCGGCTACGCCTACGGCATGGAGGTGTTCATCGCGTGGTACAGCGGGAATCCCTACGAACAATTCGCCTTCTGGAACCGCGCGTTCGGCCCTTACTGGTGGTCCTACTGGATCATGCTTTCCTGCAACGTGTTCATTCCGCAGCTCTTCTGGTTCAAGAAGGTCCGCCGCAATCTGGCGGTGGTGTGGGTGATGTCAATTCTGGTCAACGTCGGCATGTGGTTCGAGCGGTTCGTCATCGTGGTGACCTCGTTGAACCGTGACTTCCTGCCGGCGAACTGGGGTTACTACGTGCCAACCTGGGTGGACATCCTGACCTACGTGGGCACGTTCGGCCTGTTCTTCACTTTCTTCCTGCTGTTCCTGCGCTTCCTGCCGATCGTGGCGATCGCGGAAGTGAAGGGCGTCATCCCGCAGGCGGATCCGCACCATCCGCTGGGTGGCGCCAAACCCGGAGCGCATCACTGAGCCATGAGCGAAACCGCAACCCCCTACGGACTCATCGCCGAATTCGCCACGCCTGCGGACGCCATGCACGCGGCCGAGAAGGTGCGGGACCAGGGCTTCAAGCGCTGGGACGTCTACTCGCCTTACCCGGTCCACGGCATGGACAAGGCGATGGGACTGAAGAACTCGAAGGTTGGTTGGTTCACCTTCTGCGGCGGCGTGACCGGATACACGCTCGGCATGGTCATGATCTGGTGGATGAACGCCCACGACTACGCGATCCCGGTGGGTGGCAAGCCAATGTTCAGCCCCTTCTCGGCTTTCCCGCCCTCGTATGAACTCACCATTCTGCTGGGTGCCTTCGGGGCCCTGTTCGGCATGCTGATTGTGAATCGCCTGCCCCGGCTGCACCATCCCCTGCTCAAACACGCCCGGTTCAAGCTGGCCTCGCACGACCGCTTCTTCATCGTGATCGAGTGCGCGGATCCCAGCTATCGCGGCGACGAAACCCGGGCGCTGCTCGAATCCGCCGGCGGCCACAACATCGAACTGGTGGAGGAATAGCCATGCGTTACTTTCTTGCCGGTGTTGCCTTGTTCGCCCTGATCGTGGTCAGCGTGGCCGGTTTTCGAGGCGGTCTCTCCCGCAAACCGCCCATCGAGATCTTCCCGGACATGGACCGTCAGGCCAAGTTGCGGCCGCAGACCGGCGAAGGGTTCTTCGCCGATGGCCTGAGTTCGCGGACGCCGGTGCCCGGCACCATCGCCCGGGGCCAGCCGCATCTGGAGATTCCCCTCAACACGGGGCGCGAGCCCGGGACGACCAACTTCGTCGAGGTCAATCCCATGCCGATCACCGCCGAGTTGCTGGCCCGGGGACGCGAGCGATTCACCATCAACTGCGCCCCCTGTCATGGCGGGCAGGGTGATGGCAAGGGAGTGACTTCCAAGCTCGGCATGGCCGTGGTCGGCAACCTGCAGGATCCCAGGATCGTGCAACAGACCGACGGTGAGATCTTCACCACCATCACCGGCGGAAAGAACCTCATGCAAGGCTACGGCCCGAACCTCCCCATCGCGGATCGCTGGGCCATCGTGGCCTACGTGCGGGCGCTGCAGCTCAGTCGCCTGGCCTCCCTCGATGAAGTGCCCGCCGAATTGCGGGCCAGTCTGAACCAGAAGCCATGAGTGCGCCCAAGCAACCCTCCCAGACGCCCACGCTGGACCTGTCGCGCTGGCGGAATGTGCCCAACCTGATGATGGGCATCGGCGGCGCCGGTGCGCTGCTGGGTTTGATCGTGAATCCCACCCAGTTCGCCCACTCGTGGCTGCTCGGGTTCATGTTCTGCCTCAGCCTCGTGATGGGCGCCCTTTTCCTGGTGATCGTCCATCACCTGTTCGATGCCGGATGGTCCGTTCCGATCCGGCGCTTCTGCGAGCACATCGCCAATCTGGTCTTCCCCTGGATGGTGGCGTTCTTCGTTCCCATCGCGCTGTTCGCACCGAAGCTCTACAGCTGGATGGACATCAAGGATCGTGCCGGCCACCCGGCGCTGGAGGCGAAGTATCCCCTGTTCACGATGGGTGGGTTTTACCTGGTATCCGCCCTCTGTTTCGCCGTCTGGTGGTGGCTGGCGAAAGGGCTTCGCGATGCGTCCCTGGAGCAGGACCGGACCGGTGCGGCGGAATGCACCCATCGGATGCGGCGTTACGCGGGGGGCGGCATCGTTCTGTTCGCCTTCACGCTCACCCTGGCGGTGATCCTGTGGATGAAGGGCATGATGTACGAGTGGTTCTCCACGATGTACGGCGTGTATTACTTCGCCGGCAGCGTCTGGATGACGCTCGGGACGGTGTACCTCATCACGATGGTGTTGAAGCGGAATGGCACGCTGGCCGCCGTGCTGCACGAGCACCAGTTCTATTTCATCGGATCCCTGATGTTCGCGTTCACGGTGTTCTACGCCTACATCCACTTCTCGCAGTACTTCATCATCTGGAATGCCAACGTCCCGGAGGAGACCTTCTGGTATGTGTTGCGGGAGCAGGGGACCTGGTGGTACGTGGGCATGATCATCATTTTCGGCCACTTCTTCCTGCCGTTCCTGGCGTTGCTGCGGATCGACCTGAAACTGACCTTCTGGTGGATGACCCCGATCTGCGTCTGGACCTGGCTGATGCATTACTTCGACCTGTCGTTCAACATCATGCCGACCCTGCATCCGGACGGTTTTCCGCTGTTTTGGATCTGGCTGGATCTGGCCTGCCTGGCGTTGATGGTGGGTCTCCTGACCCGCGCCTTCCTGGCGAACTTCGCCCGGCACGCACCCTTCCCGGTGAAGGATCCGCGGCTGTGCGAGGCCATGGGCCTCATCGCTCCCTGCGCCTCGCCCATCTCGGGGGGTGAGATGGACGAAACCGACGAACTGGCCGACGCCCTGCCGCAGACCGGCGCGAAGTAACCCTGCATCGTCATGAGCAATTCCCAACCCAGCATCGAACGCCGCACCGCCTGGTTCATCAGCATCGCCGGCTCGTTCCTGATCCTCGGGGGTCTGGCCTGGCTGCTCTTCACCCTGACCGCTCCTCCCGGCATCGACCAGGTGCGGGCTGAGGAACGCCGCAAGGCCCTGGCCGAAGTGCGCGGGGCCGACCAGCAGGCCCTGACCACGGCCGCGGTGCTCGATGCGGGCAAGGGCCTTTACCGGATTCCCATCGAGAATGCCGAGGCCTTGATGCTCGCCAAATGGCAGGATCCCGCGGCGGGGCGTGCGGACCTGCTGCGCCGGCTTGAAGTCAGCACCGCGCAGCCACCGCCTCCCGCCAACCCGTACGAGTAGCCTTCCGCGGACCGGACCTTCAGCATGTCACGCCATCTGCACGCAGTCCGCGATCCGGATGCCCCCACCGCCGGGAGGGAGGGGGCACCCGCCGATGTTTCTTCCGCGGCGCTTGACGAGACGGCGCGTTGGCCCCTCACCGCGCTGCTTGGCGTGAGCCTTGCCGGGCTTTTCTGGTGGGGACTGTTCCAGGTGCTCGCGGCGATCAAGCTTCACGCCCCCGGGTTCCTCGCGGGCTGTCCCTGGCTGACTTATGGGCGCGTGCAACCTGTCGCCTGGAACCTGCTGGTGTACGGCTTTGGCATCCCCGTCGGTTTGATGGTGGCGACGTGGATCACCTCCCGGCTGTCGCGCACTGCCCTGGTCGGCGGGGCGCTGATCTTTCTGGGATCCGCCGTATGGGGGGGAGGCGTGCTGCTCGGCGTGCTGGCCATCTTCTCCGGGCACAGCACGGGTGTCGAAGGTCTTGAGATGCCCGGTTTCACGGTGCCCGTCCTGTTCGTCGGCTACCTCCTGATGGCGTCGCCACTGTTGATGACTTTCTTCACGCGCCGGGCGACCGAGGTCTATGTGAGCCAGTGGTACATCCTCTCGGCGGTGGTCGTGTTTCCCTGGTTGTATCTGGCCGGTGCCCTGCAGGCGGTGGTGTATCCCGGCCGTGGAGTGCTGCCGGCGTCCATTGCCAGTTGGTTTGTGCATGGGGTTCTGGTGTGCTGGTTCGGCGGGCTGGCCCTGGCCGTGGCGTTGTATTTCCTGCCAAAACTGACGGGGCGCCCGCTGCCCAGTCGCAACCTGGCGGTCTTTGGCTTCTGGATGCTGGTGTTCTTCGGGCCGCTGGGAGGCATGGTGCGGCGCCTGGACGGACCCTTTCCGGCGTGGATGTCGAGTCTCGGCGTGGCAAGTTGCAGCCTGGTACTGGTGGCCGGGTACGCCCTGCTGGTGAACCTGGCCATTCTGTTGCGTGGGCTTGGCGCGACCGTTCGGGCGGGGACGGTGACCGCGTTCATGGCGTTCTCGGCCGGATCGTTCCTGCTCTGGACGCTGCTCGTGCCCTTGAGCGGCTTTGAGTTCCTCCATGCCCGCACAGGCTACACCCTGTTCGCCGCCGGGTTGGACTGGCTGGTTCTTTGGGGGGCGTTTGGCACTGCCATGCTGGGAGCCCTTTACTACATCGTCCCCCGCTTGTTGGGGGAGGACTGGATTCGGCCGGGCTGGGTGCGACTCCACTTCGGCCTGGCGGTGGGGGCGGTGACCCTCCTGGTGCTGAGCAGCCTGCTGGGCGGGTGGGTGCAGGGAGGGGCGATCAATGATCCCTCCCTGGAGTATGTGCGGGTGGCGAAACGCTACATTCCGTTCGCTGCCACCGGTACCCTGGCTTTTCTGGTCCTGTGGGGGGGCGCGTTGCTGCTGGTGATTCAACTCAAGTGGATGCTCCTGCGCCGATGGCTGGGGCACTGCCTGCCCAAGCTGCGGGGCTGGTGCGCGCCGGTGGACTCGGAGGTGCGGGCATGAATCAGGGACCGTTGCTTTTTCTCGGAATCCTGGCATCGCTGGTGGTGTCGTGGAGCGTGCTGGTGCTGACCCCTCAGTTCCAACTCGGGGACCAGGGAATGGTGCGACTGGAGGATACGGGCAAGGACTACCCGGCCTCCCGTGCCGGTGAGGCGGCGCAGGGGGAGCAGATCTACCGCGCCAATGGCTGCCAGTATTGTCACTCGCAGTTCGTGCGAGGGCCCGGCGCCGGAAACGATCTGGCGCGCGGCTGGGGCGCCCGGAGAACGGTGTCCCGGGACTACCTCCGGGAGACTCCTGCCATGCTTGGCAGCATCCGTTTCGGCCCCGACCTGGCCAACATCGGCGCACGCGATGATCACACCGGGAAGCTCCTGCTTAAACTCTACGACCCGCGCGCGGTGGTGGCCGGCTCCCCGATGCCCCGGTACCCCTATCTGTTCGAGGAACGCGCACTGGGTGAGGGCGAAGTGCCGGCGGCGAACGCGTTGCGGTTCCCCGAGGGCTACCGGCTGCCCGAGGGGGTCGACGAAGTCGTGCCCACCCGCGCCGCCGAGCAACTCGTGGCCTATCTGGGAAGCCTGCGGGCCGAACCGCTGTTCTTTGAGGTCTTCCCGCCGCAGGCGCCAAAGTCCGAGCCGACAGCTGCCACGAACGCGCCGCCCTCAACCGTGACCACCAACGTGGCCCCGGCCGCCGTCACCACCAACACTCCGCCCTCGCCGTGAGCCAGAATCGCAGCAAGAAACCCCGCGCGACGAGCAGCGGTCAGGGTGCCCGGAAAGCCGGAAGTCACGGCGTCCTGGTGGCCGAGTCCATCGCGGTCGTGGAACCCCCGGAACCGCAGGCCGAACGGGGAGTCTACACCTCCATCTGGTTGGTGACTTTCTTCGCTCTCATCCTCTATTGGGCCGGGTTGTATGTGGATTCCTACGGTGGCCACTTCAATTCGCTGGTGTCCGCCCGCGGCGACATGCTTGCCGATCTTGAGGATCGCGTCCCCAAGTCGGAGACGGATGAGTTGTTCGCCCGGGGGAAACAGGTCTACACCACCTATTGCGTGGCCTGTCACCAACCCAACGGTCGTGGTGTGGCGGGCCAGTTCCCGCCGCTGGCGGGCTCGGACTGGGTCAATGGGGTCGGTCCCAACCGCATGGTGCGAATCGTCCTGAATGGGTTTCAGGGACCCGTGACCGTGAGTGGTCAGCAGTTCAACAACGTCATGCTCGCCTGGCGGGCCCAGTTAAGTGACGAGGACATCGCCGCCGTGTTGACCTTTGTCCGGACGAACAAGGATTGGGGCAACTCATCAACGGCGGTCTCCGCTGCGAAGGTCGCCGAAATCCGCCAGGCCACCGAGGGGCGTTCGGGCTATTGGACCGCGGACGAACTACTCGCGATTCCCGATTCCGACTGACCCGGAACAGAACACCGCGGATCAACGCGGACGGCCCGGTCCCGGCCCCGGCCCGGATGCTTCTCACCCAACCCGGGCGGAACGTGGCATCGCCTCGCGGGTGGCGCAGAGATCCGGTCGGCAAGGCCAAGACTGCTGCAGGAGGAAGCGTAGCCGCCGATTAGCCGGCGCATATCATCGTGCGAAAGGAATCAAATGCGCGGATTGACGTCCGCAGCTACGGGGTAGTTTGAGCCGCTCTCTATCGCCGAATTCCTTTCGGTAGAGCATCCGGGCTTCCCGACGGTCTGAGGGTTGGGAACCCGCGATCCGGCAGATTGGGGATGGGAACAACGAAAGACCGTGTCACCACACGGCTTTCGGTTGCGGCCTTGCCCCTCGGGGGAACTTCCAGGGCTAAGCCGTGGCAATTCAGTCCAACCACGAAACACACGAAACACACGAAAGCAGGAGGGAGGAACGGGTGGGTTGAGTCCCTGGCCCCGGCACGGTGCCCCCCCTGTCACCCTGAGGTGACCTTGACAGCAGCGTCACCAAGCGGTTGTTTCCCAGCGTTCTCGTGTGGTTCGTGTATTTCGTGGTTTGCCCAACTGCATGGGGACGGCCAAGCTAACGGGCTGAGGCTTCCTCGGTGAGGACGGGGCGGCCATCCCGGGCCCGTTCCAATACCTGGCAGACGTCCATCGCCATGTCCCGGATGCCATGCTCCATGGGATCCTCATGCCCGCTCCAGGAACCCACGGCTTCCTGACCCTGGAACCCACGCTTGGCGACGAATCGGAATATCGGCTCTCCCCGCGTCGTGTCCGTGAGCTTGCCGCGGACCAGAATCCACGGATGTCCGGCGCCGAACGTGCCCGGGATCAGCGAGGTTGCCAACGCCCGGTCGCCCTCCCACGCATCGACAATGGTGAGTTCCAGTCGATACCGCGGAACGGAGGCACGCAACTCATTGAAGTCCGCTTCAGCGGACGGCTCGTGGAGGGCGGCGTTCAGGGCTTGGACGAAGCAGGTCTGCAGCTGCATCGCCCGTTCCTCCAGGATGGCATCGTTGGGGTGGCTGACGATGACGTTGTCCGGTTGGGACACGAGGATCCGTTCGGAGGAGGACAGGGAGAATCCGTCCTTCAACCAGACGCGGATCCCGTGATCCGCCTCGCGGTACCCGACGTGTTCGGGATCATGATAGTCCTTCGGAACGGATGAGCAGCCCACCGAAAACAAGGCAACCAGTGTGACCGCCCCCATGGCCCGGCAATAGGCAGAGGCTTTCATACCTGCCGAAATATCCCCCCGGACGCCGGTTGTCAACTTCTCAGTCCTGCGGATAGAGCAGCACGCGATCGTGAACCAGCACGACCAGGTCGTTCCGGCCGTCCCCGGTGAGGTCCACCACCAGGGCTTCGCGGGGTTCGGGGACCTCTGCGCGCCGGCTGCGGAAGGTGCGTTCCTCAAACACCTGCCAGCGGTTCGCGGGCACCAGCTGATGCGGCGGCACAAAGGTCACGATGTCCAGATAGTGCCGCCCGGTCTCCAGGAAGACCAGATCCTTGCGGCCGTCGTTGTTAAGGTCCCCGGAAACCACGTCCAGAAGCACCCCGTTGTCGATGGGGGTTTCGTAGTCGTCAAGTTGGGTGAGTTCCCAGACCTCGCCGGCAAAGGGCAGCCAGGCCACCCCGTTCAAGCCGACAAACGCCACGGCCCGCCCGGCGCCGCCGCCGAGGCTGACCGATTCCAGCCGCGTGAAGGCGGTCTCGAGCAGGTTCAGGTTCCGGCTGATCTGCCACACGCCTGCCTCGTCCCGCTGGCAGATGCTCAACGCCTTCCGCTCCGCGTCGAGCAGCAACAGCGCCGGTCGCTCCTCCGGTCCCAGCCGGATCGCCGTCGCCGCAACAATGCGGGAACTGCTCGAGGCTCCGTTGATCTGTTCCTTAACTTGGAAGGACCAGTTCGCACCGGGGCCTTCACCGGCATCGCCATCGCGCTTCAATACCACGGCGCGCACGAAGTTCTTTTGGGCCAGCAACAGTTCCGGCTTGCCGTCGCCGTCCACATCCCCCTCGCTCAACGCCGGCAGATCCGAACTTCCGCCCGGTGCCGCCAGGTCCAGTTCCTCGAAGCCGCCGTCGTCCGTCTGCCGGAGCACCTTCAGCTTTTCGTAGGGGACCATCACGATGAAGTCCGCCCGTCCGTCCTGGTCAAGGTCATGACGCACCAGCGCATCGGGATTGCCCTTGAACGACTCCGCCAGTTCCTGGCGGCGCTCCTCGCCATCCGCCCCGCGCAATACCAGCTCACGCTTGCGGTCCTTCTCCACAATCGCCGCCAGCACCGGCTGGCCATCCGCCGCAACGGCGCCGGCGGTCATCGTCAGGGGCCGTCCGTCCAGGGACAGCACCTCCGGGAAACCGATCCGCCCGGTCTCCTCCCGCCGGGTCACCCCCAGCTGGCGCTCGTCCGAGCTGAGCAGAAAGATCTCCGCCTGACCGTCACCATCCCAGTCGGCCACCTCCACTTCCGTTACTCCCGTGAACGTGGGAAATCGCTTCACCTCCGCCAGCGCGCCATCCTTCGACTGGACGGTCACCGCGAGCTGCCCGTTCTCGGGTTCCGCCACGAGCAGGTCGGAGAGGCCGTCGTTGTTGATGTCCGCCCAAACCACGCCCCGGCGGCTCTTGGAGGTCTTGGTGAGCGGGAGCACCTGGAACTGGCCGGCCACCAGGTCGTCGTCGATGCGTTCCCCGGGCTTCAGTTCAAAATCCGAAATCTGCGCCCGCCCCGATTTCTGGGCGATGGTCACCAGCTCCGTCCGTCCGTCCCCGTCCAGGTCGTCCGGCCAGTAGGACCGCACCGCCGGCAGGGCGAAGTGGATTTCCGGTCCGAGTTCCCCGGTCGAGGATTGCAGCCGAAAGCGGAACGGATTCGCGAGATCCCAGTTCACCAGCAGCAGGTCCTGCCGTCCGTCCCCGTCAATGTCCAGGATCTGCACCGCCCGCACCGCGCCGGAGTAGGGGATGTGCTCGGGTTCCGCCAGGGAACCGTCCTCCCGCTGTTCGTAGTAGTAAACCACCGATTCACCCAGCAACGCCAGGTCGTCCCGCCCGTCGCCATTCAGGTCGCCGGTGTCGAGCGCGTTCGTGTCCAACCGACCGTCACTTACGGGGAATCGCTTGGGCGCGCTCCAGCTGTTCGTGCCTTCGTGGTACTGCACCACCAGTTCCTTCGGCTCGCCATAATATGCCAGGTCGGGGCGGTCGTCGTGGTTCAGATCCGCCACCACGAAGGCGCTGATGCGTTTCTCTGACGCGATCGACTGGATCTCGAAGCGCGCATCCGGTGGGAGCTGGTTGATGTCGCGGCGGCCGACCTTGGTGTCCTCGACCCGGTTGGTTTCGCCGGTCCGGTTCAGGAGGATGTTGAGCTTCGACCGGGAGTTGTTCACGACGATCAGGTCCTCGCGCCCGTCGCCGTCGAAGTCGCCGTGACGCAGGAGGTTGATCATGGGATCGATCGGGAAGATCTCCGGCCCGGTGAACCCGAAGCCGTTTTGGGGGCCGCCATCCGCGGCGTACGTGGATGACAGGCAGGTTCCGGCCAGAACCGCGATCAACAATCCGCCCGTTGGGTGCAACTTCCGAATTCTCATGGCATTAACGGCGGCCAATCTGGCACGCGTCCACCCGGGGCGCCAGTCTTATCCCGGCCGGTGTATGTGGTCCCCAGCTCGGTGAAAGCAGAAATTTGGGGCAAACTGCAAATCGCGATTGACGGCCGGCGAGGTTCTGCCTACTTTGGCCGCCCGTTTGCGGGGGCGTAGCTCAATTGGTTAGAGCGCTGCCCTGTCACGGCAGAGGTTACGGGTTCGAGCCCCGCCGCTCCCGCCACTTCACCCCTACCCGTTCCAGTTCGCGCTGCCTCTTGCGGCGAATTGGCATTCGCCGAAGACCCGGGGAGCTGTGGAGAACTCGCGCAGAGACGTCAAGACGCGAAGGTGGGAACGCCGAAGAAGTCGTCGTTGCCCGAGCCGATCTCCCCAGGCCTCCCGGCGGGCACTGGGCCAAAGCGCCAGAGGACTGGCGCACTCCAAGACCTGGCGGATCCCCAACGCGCCTCGTGCTTCGCGAAGCGTCGTGGACTGCGGTGAAAAGCTCCGGCCTTCACCGCTTCATCCCACCCCGTAGCCACGACGACCGGTGATCCCCTTCGTGGCAACTGCGCATCGACCCGGAGCTTCACACCGCGACGGACAGAATTCGATGAACGCTGGAGAGCCGGGCGGCAAAAAGCCAGGCACGCCGTGATGTCCCCGCGCTCCATGTCCTGGTAGTCGGCCAGAGCCCCTATACTCCCGGCCAGGGGTTCCAGGATGGCCGGCCATGGCCCCCGTGGACCATCCCTGCAGAGAAGACGGTCCTTCGCACTCAGGAGGCTTGGAACGATCAGGTCAGGCACAGCCACTGGCAGCCGCACTCGCGACTGCACTACCCTGGTCCATCCCAGGGAGCCTGATCGGGAACCGCCCGGTGCGGACCCGCATGCCGGGTGGTGTGGGGAGCCGGGAGCTAATCACTCCCGGCGACCCGATTCGGCGTTCTATGCATTGTGACGGACTCGTGGAAGGTAGGTGAACAAAGCAGCAACGGCGAGCGCAATGCCAGTGAGAATGACGGGACGCCAAGGTGCCATCGTCGGGAAAAGGTGAATCGGAGCCTCCGGATCCGCAACCAGATGACCTCGCCTGCTGCGTATGCGGCAAAAGCCCCTGGCAAGAGCAACAGCAGCGCGGACGGACGCCGAGCGACGACCCAAGCGAACGCGAATGCGGCGAGCAAGGAAGCCACGTAGCACGCGAGTAGCCACACGCTGTAGTGAAGGTCGTTCGAGGCATTGATGGTCCCATCCACCCAGAAATATTCCTGTGCCCAGCGAACAAAGGAAGTCGCTCAAACCTGCCAGCGGAACAGCCCAAAGGGCCGCAAGAAGAGCTGTGACTGAAAATCCGATGGTCTTTGAGCTTTCATGTGAGGGGCGCGCGTCGTATCGCCGAACGCCAGAACTCAGCCACGCTAGGCCAGTGACGTGATCCGCAAATGCGGAACTGAGGCGGCCAACCGGCGTTGGCTGTAGTGATCCGGTGTGCCCGGCATGGGCGTGTTGTGATGGGGTGGAAGTCCCCTGTTCATGAACTCAGATGAAAATCGAAGAACGAGACCGGGGCAACTGCGAAGTCGCGAGGCTTTGCGGGAAAGAAGCCGAAGTCAAATCCGTGAGCCCACGGACAGACACGCGCTATGAGGCCGACGACGTTCTGGTGATGGTCAAGAGCGCGAGAGCCGCCGAACGGGTGATGGCGGGAGTGACGCGGTTCGTGGAAGGGAAACTGAAGCTGACGGTCAATCGAACCAAGAGCCGGACCGCCCCCTTGAAGGGAGAGTGCAGCTTTCTGGGTTTCCAGATCGGGGCACGGGGCAAGGTGGTATGGACGGCGAAGGCGCAGAACGCGGTTCCAGCAACGGGTGCGGGAGATCACCTCACGCAGTCAGGGCCAGCGCGTGCAGACCGTGATCACGGAGCTGCGGCGCTACGTGGTCGGCTGGCTCAACTACTTTCGGGATCAGCCACACCTATCGGGTGTTGCTGGCCTTGAGGATTGGGTCCGCCGGCGGGTGAGGTTGTATTACTGGAAGCAATGGAAGCAGCCGCGAACGCGACGGCGGCACTTGCTGGCGCGGGGCATTCATCCGGACCGGGTGAAACTGGCCACGCGCAGCCGCAAGGGGTATTGGCGGATGAGCGGCAACAGCATCGTGCAGGCGGCGCTGACCAACCGCTGGTTGCAGGAGCAAGGGGTTCCGGACATGAAGCAGCAGTGGATCGCACTGCACTACCCTGGTCCATCCCAGGGAGCCTGATCGGAACCGCCCGGTGCGGACCCGCATGCCGGGTGGTGTGGGGAGCCGGGAGCTAATCACTCCCGGCGACCCGATTCGGCAGTGTGTCTGTCATTCTCCGGCCCTTTCCTGCCAGCGAGATGGACGCAAGTATGCAGCGTCAAAAGCTGAGCTGGCGCGAAAATGGTGTGAACAATCGAAGCATTGCAGGGGCGATAAACCGGAACTGCAAGATGCACGGCTTTGATCTGAACGTAGGTCGTCGTGACGCTTAACAAGTAAGTGACGACGTAACAGATAAGCGCCAGCACCACAACTCCGACAGTCTTCTTCGCGCGCGCCTTCATGGCGACACTCGATATGCCGAACAGCATGTATTGTCCGGGACTCAAGAGCCAATAGGCGACTGTGGTCTCGGGCTTCAATTGCGGCGTATCCTGCCGCAATGCAGGGAGTTTGGCAATCAGAATTGGGGTATTGTGGGGCTTGCAGCGAATCGGCAAAGGACAAACTGAGTTTGTCTTTTGCCGGCCGATGAACCACAGCTCCGATTCTGATGGCACGGCGCCTCCGGATCGGTTCGGAGGATGGTCGCGGTGTCGGTCCCGAGCTGGCCGGCTGCCCTTGAGACTGACGATTCCCTCTCTCCGGGCCGCCTGTCTCAGCCGATCGTTGGCATTTCGAAGCCACGGCGCGGGGGGATGCGGACGAGTTGGTTGGCCTCAGGGGAATCGAACTGCTCCCGTTCCGCATCGAACTGCAGTTTCCGGTTCCCGACCCGGTGGGCGATGTTGGCCATGTGAAGCATGCAGACGCTTGGGTGCAGCTTCTCGATGTAGGCGTTGGGGTGTTTCCGCGTCTTCACGCACTCCAGGAAATTGGCGTAATGCTCGTCGTCACACGGTCGGCCGAACTCCTGGGCCATGATTTCCCACGGATAGATCGTCGCCTGCCAGCCGCCACCGTGCCGGCCGACCACCATCATCTGCTCCGAACCGTAGAGTTCGATCCGGGTGGCGTTGTGCATCCAGAAGGGAAACTCGTCGCTCTGCCGGATGGTGGTGGTGGTCTTGGTCATGTACTTCGGATAGTTCGAGTGCTCGAGCGTGAGGATGAAACCGTCGAACTCGAACGTGCTGACGAGAACGTCCGGCACCTGGGAGTCATCCCCCGGGTGGGCCAAGCGACCGCCGGCGGAGGCCACCGTGCGCGGCATGCCGGGGTCTCCCATCAACATCAGGGCCAGATCCATCTGATGCGCCGCGTCGTCGCAGAGATCGCCCCCGGAGTATTCCCAGAAGTGGTGCCAGCCCCCGTGGAAGATGCGCTGGTGGAACGGCCGTTCCGCGGCGGGCCCCTGCCAGTCGTTCCAACTGAATCCGGCGGGTGGCTCGCCGGGATCCCCCAGTTGAAACGGTCCGCCACTCTTGAGGTTGAAGACCTTCACGAGGTGAATGTCTCCCAGCTTGCCGCTGCGGATGTAGTCCAGGGCCTTCAGGTTGTAGGCGCCACTCCGGTTCTGCGTCCCCACCTGGATCAACCGGCCGGTCTTTCGCGCGGCGTCCCGCATCAGCTGGCTCTCGTAAATGTCGTGGGAATGCGGCTTCTCGACGTACACGTCCTTGCCGGCCTGGACGCAGCGAAGGGTGGCGAGCGCGTGCCAGTGATCCGGCGTGGCCACAATGACCGCGTCCAGCGAACCATCCTCCAGCAGTTCGCGCATCTCGCGGGTCTGGCGGATGTTGGAAGCCTTGGTGTCCGGCGCATAGCGTTCGAGAAAGCCCGCCACGCCGGCGCTCCGGGTGGAATCGAGGTCGCAGAGCCAGGTGATCCGGGCGCCGGCCCCCGCAATGCCCCGGGAGACATACGTGCCGCGTCCCCCACAACCAATCATCCCCACGTTGGGCTGGTCATTCGCGCCCCACACCCGGCGCCCGCTGAGTCCGGCCAGGGTGACGGCGGTGGTGGCCTGGAAGGAACGCGCCAGAAATGTCCGTCGATGAATGGGTCTCATGGCGGGCAAGGTAGGGCCTCCTCGGTTCCCTGTCAGGTGGAAAGGCGGTGCAGCAGCAATGCTTCACTCACGTCCAGCGGAGCGGCGACGGCCCGTCGCCATGATGGGATGCCGTGGACAGGGCGTGTCGGCATCCAGGCAGCACGAATGGGGAGCGCGGCCGGCCCGGCTGCTCCAGTCGGCGGCTCGCCGACTGGCCCTCGGGAACATGCCTCGTCACCGGATGGTGGGCTTCCACCGCCTTCGGATGTGGCCCGCGGGCCGCCGGCCACGGCACGCGAGCCGCGCGCGCTCCCCTTGCTGACTGCATCGTTACCGCTTATCGGGGACGGGCCGTCCCGATCGTTCCCCGGACCTCAAACGGAGTTGCCATGGCTCAGCCGGTCAGGAGCTGTCTCCCTCCACCAGGTGCAGGGCGGCGGCGAGGGCGTCCAGGTGTCGCGCCAAGGTGAACCGGGCCAGGAATTCGTCGCGCAACGTCTGCCCGTCCGCCTCCAGCAACGTGATCAGGGCAGCGGCGACCTGTGGGGGGTGTTTCGGTTCGATGAGCCCGGCGTAGCCGGAGGGCAGCATTTCCGGAATCGAACGCCAGCGGGTGGTGACCACCGGCAGCCCGTAAGCCATCGCCTCGATGACGTTCACCGGTTGTCCCTCGTTGGCGTACCAGGTGGGGAAACAGAAGAGGTCCGCCTCCTCGAAAGCCCGGCTCTTGGCTTCTCCGCTGAGGAACCCGGTCATCCGGAGCCACCCCTCGTCTTCCCCGGCCTTGCGCCGCGGGGCAAAGGACTGTTCCTCGGTCGCGTTCAGGAACTTGCCCCCCACGGTCAGCGTGAACCGCAATGGCATCCGGCGTTGCTTGAGTTCCGTATTGGCCAGGCGTACGCCCTCGACCGCATCGAACAACCCCTTGTCACGTGTGCAATGGGCGAGGTACAGCACGCGTACCTCCGTGGTCTCAGGTTCGTCGGCACCCCGTTGCCCGGCGACGTATTGGCGCCGGGTCTCCGCACGCTCGCGACGGCGTGGAGCGAGGCGTTGGGCGAAGTCCGGGCAGGGATCGGGGATGCCGTTGGCGACCACAGCGACGCGGCGGGGTCGGAACCGTTCGGCATCCGGCCGGTTGAACTCGGACAGCACAATGGCAAGGTCGATGCCTCCCAGCAGCCGATGGCTGACCCAGCGTTCCCAGGGGCGGGCATGGGTCTCCAGCCAGTCGCCGAGGCCGACGGCGTGCCAGTGGAAGACCCGGTGGCGAAAGGCGGGACGGCAAAGCAGCATCACCAGCCAGTCACGGTAGAGCGAGGCCCGCTTGGGCGGTGACGGCACGTAGTAGAAGGTCCGCACGCCCCGACGCAACCGGGCCGCCCAGGCCTGCCGGCAGTACCCGAGCAGGCGGGTCACCTTGCCCGCGCGCACCGAGCCCAGGTCCTGCAGATCATCGGAAAGCCGGGCATCGACATGGTGGCATTCGACGCCGCGGGCCGCGTCGCCGGCCGGTGGGACGTCGCAGCAGGTTTTGATCCGCGGCATGCGTCGGGCATCCCCTCCCAGACCTTCGAGCATGAGCTGCACCATGTAGCTCTGCCCGTGATGAGGCGGCGGCGTATGCGCAAACACCAGCAGCTTCAGCGGGCGTGGCGGGGTGGAAAGGCTCATGCGAAGCGGTGGCGGTGCGGGGCCGACACGTCTCAGGAGGTTCGCTCGGGAGCCGGAAAGTAATCGTCTTCGGCGATGTCCGGCACGCCCACCACGAGCACCCGCATCCGGCCCCGCGCGCTGTGAATCACTCCGGGGGGGATGTGCACCAGCGACCCCGGCCGTACCGGATGCTCAACGCCATCCAGAACCACGGCGCCGGTGCCATCGAGGACGTAGTAAAGTTCGGTCGAACGCCGGTGGAAATGCGGTTTGGCGCCGTCGATGTCCACCGCGTGGGCCCAGGCAGCCGGATTCAGGGCGGCATCCTCATGGCTGATCAGGCGGTCGCGCCAGCCGCAGGCGCTGCGTTCCCGTGGAGTTTCGCCCGGATGTCGCACCAGCACCGGGCCGGCAGGCAATCGCGTTTGTTCGGTCATGTCCGGCCCCGAGCGTAAGCGCCGGGGGGCGCCGACTCAACTCTCTCGAAGGGCGGTCACGACCGGGATGCGCGCCGCCCGGAGTGCCGGGAAAAGACCGCCGATCAATCCGATCACTGCCGCGCAGGCAACCCCCTGCAACAGCAGGAACGGGGTCACGTCAAACGCGAAGGCCACCTGGCTGAAGCTCTGCCAGTTCATCGTGGCCGCCTGGAAACCGTCGAAGGCAACGTAAGCGCCCAGTCCTCCCAGGGCGCCACCGACGAGGGCAAGCAAGGCGGATTCGAGAACGATCGACACCACCACCGGCCCGCCATGGAATCCCAACGCACGAAGGGTGGCGATCTCGCGCGAACGTGCAGCCACGGCGGAATACATCGTGTTGAGGGCACCGAAGGTCGCGCCCACCGCCATTAATCCGGCGATGATGGAGCCCAGCCCGGTGATGAGGTTCGACACCAGTTGCGACTGTTCCAGGTAGTATTCGTCCTGTCGCATCGCCTTTACGCTCAGGCGGGGATCCCGTTCCAGGAAAGTCTTGAAGGCATCGAACGCGTCCACGGACTGCAGGCGGACGAGGACGGACTGGAAGGTGTTGCCCCGCTTGTAGGCCGCCTGGAAAACCCGGGCGTCGGTCCAGACCTCGGACTCCGCCAGGCCGCCGTCGGTGGCGAAGATCCCAACCACCCGCCAGCTCAACCGACCCACGTTCAAGGCGGCGCCCAGGTCGAGCCCGGCAAACTCCGCCGCTGCGGCGCGCCCCACAATCACCTCGTTCCGGCCGGGTTCAAAGTTGCGGCCGGCGATGATGCGCAGGCCCTCGCGCACGCGGAAGGCGGCCGGTTGCACGCCCCGGAGGGGAACATTGGCGTCGGTGCCCGTGGAGCGTTTGGGCAGGCCGATGATCGCGAAGAGCTCCGCCGATGCCAGCGGGCCATTGGTGTTTCGCGCGATGCCCGGCGCATCGGTGATCAGTCGGGTTTCCTCGCCCATGAGCATGCTGACCATCTCCGTGTCCGAACCGCTGCGCATGACAATCGCCGTTTGGGGGGAGCCCGAGGCCGTGGTGGCCTGCCGGAACCCTTGGGCGATGGACAGCGTGCCCACGAACACCGCCACGACGCCCGCGATGCCGAACATGGCGGCGGCCACGGGACCGCGCCGGTCGGGAATGGTGGACAGATTGAACCAAGCCAGGGCGGCGATCTGCGAGAACCAGTTGAGCAGGCGACGCAAGGCCGAAGAGCGCACAGCCATGCTGGAGGCTGACATGGTTCCGCGTGGTCGGCAAGCCCGCGGGGCCACGGGGCCGTCTGTGGAATGTCCGAACCAGCGCAACCTTGTTCACCCGGGGGTGTTTGTTAAAGTCCGGACCGATGCGACCCGAGGTTGATCCCGACGCCGCCCTGATGCTCCGCGTTCAGCGTGGTGATCGGGAGGCATTTGCGCGCCTCGTCGACCGCTACCAGCAGCCTGTCATCAGCTTTGTTTACCGTAGCCTGGGGGATCTGGCGGAGGCCGAGGACCTCGCCCAGGCGGTCTTCCTCCAGTTGTTCAAGTCGGCCGGTCGCTATCGTCCGAGCGGGAAGTTCTCCACCTGGCTGTTCACGATCGCCCGGAACCTCTGTCTGAACGAGCAACGCCGGCGGGCGCGGCATCCTGCCGAGTCCCTGGACGCGCCGCGGGAGGATGGGGAGGGTGGTTCCTGGGTATCCTCCCGGGAATCCGGCGAACCCGGACCGGTGGACCTGACCCTGCGCCACGAATTGGAGGCCCGGGTGGAGGAGGCGATCCAGGCACTGCCGGAAAACCAACGGACCGCCCTGCTGCTCTGTCGGGAGGAGGAATTCTCTTACGACGACATTTCCCGGGTGCTGGGTTGCTCGCTGACTGCCACGAAGTCGTTGATCCACCGGGCGCGCGAGACGCTCAAGGCCCGCCTGAAGCCCTATCTCCACTCCGGGGTCTGGGATTCCGAATCAACTTGAGACGCAACTTTGCCCCTGCCCTGGGTTTCAACTCCGGACTGCTGGAACCATGAACCGACAACGCGCCGAACAACTCCTGGAAACCGCCACGCGACGGTGTCTCACCGCCGGTGAACGGGAGGAATGGGATGCCTGGCTGGGTGCTTCCGGTTCCGAGCGGACCGGTTGGGAGGACGAAATGGGGCTCAGTCGGATGCTCGCAGGGCTGGACCGGCCACCGGTCTCCTCCAATTTTGCCTCACGGGTGATGGCGGCGCTGGATCACGAATGGCGGGTTGCCGGGCGTCGGCGAACGCGGTGGTTCTCCCGGGCGGCCTGGCTGCGCTGGCGTTGGCAGGCTGCGGCCGGATCGGTGGCGGCGCTCGCGCTGGCGCTGATCCTTGTCCAGGAAAGCTCCCATGTCCGGGCCCGGCGGGAAGTCGTCCGCGGCGCGGAAATGCTGGCGGAAGCCGGGGGGGTGCTCAGTGTGGATCTGCTCCAGGATTTTGATTCCATCTACGCGTTGCCCGGCGGGCCCTTGCCCTCTGTGATTGAGTTCGCGGCCGCTTTTGACCAACCGGTCCCATGACCCCACGCCAGATCATCCCGGCGCTCCTGGTGTTGGGCGCGCTCCTCGGAATGGCCGCCGGGCCGCTCTCGCTGCCTCCCCCGCCCACCGGCTCAAACGCCTCAGCCGGTTCTCGTGGCGATACCCGGTCCACCCCTGGGGGCTGGGCGGCGATGCCTCCGGCGGTTCCTTCGATGCCCCCCGCTCCGCCCTCGCCAATGGCGATGTTCCGGCAGGTGCTGCAGTCCTCCGCGGAGGAGCAGCGTGCGATTCTGGACAGCCGGTCCCCGAAACACCGGGCGTGGTTGGAGGAGCAAATCCACGAGTTCTCCCGCCTGAGTCCGGCAGAGCGCGAGGCCCGGCTGCGTCTGCTGGAACTCCGGTTCTACCTGCTGCCGCTCCTTGGCACCTCCGCATCAAACCGGGTCGATCAGCTCCGGGCGGTGCCCGCCCGTTACCGTGCCGCCGTGCAGGACCGCCTCGGTGCCTGGGATGCCCTCAGTTCTGAGGAACGCGCCGGATTGCTCGACGATCATGCGGCTGCTTCCTGGCTTTGCCGCTCGCCGGTTGCGAGTGCCGGTGATCCGGGGGAGACCCCGATGGTGTTGTCGGAACCCGCCCGGCTGGAAACCACGCTCGCCCGATGGCAACGGATGAGCCCGGCGGAGAAAACCCGCATGGTGGAGGGCCTTGAGCGGTTCTTCCAGTTCGACGCCCCCCAGAAGGACCGCACCCTGCGGGAGATGACCCGGCTGGGCCGGACCCAGGTGGCGGACCTCATGACCCGGTTGGACGAGCTGCCGCCGTCAGAACGCGAGAAGTGCCTGCGGGCCCTCGAACGTTTCGCCGGGCTTCCCGAGAGCGAACGCCAGCGGTTTCTGCAGAATGCGGTCCGATGGGCCACCATGACCGAGGAGCAACGCCGTGCCTGGAGGGACTTGCAGGCGAAGCTGCCCCCGTTGCCCCCGGTGGTTCCACCGCAGCCTCCGCTCGCCCAGGCCTGGCACTGACGCGCGCGGGGATGCGTGCCGGGGATTGACCCGCGAGCGCCGGCGCGTTAGGTCTCCTGCAGGTTGGCTTCGCCAGATTTCGGACCACACCAGAGATGTCGATCACGGTTTCCATTGTCGAGGACCAGGCTCCTTTGAGAACCACGTTGGCCCGGGTGATTGCCCGGGCGGAGGGGTTCAACTGCGTCAGCCAGTATGAGAGCGCCGAGGCGGCCCTGGAGGGACTGCCCCAGGACAAACCCCTGGTGGTGCTGATGGACATCAACCTGCCAGGGATCAATGGAGTGGAGTGCGTGCGCCAGCTCAAGACCGTGCTTCCCGGAGTGCTGGTCATCATGCTCACCGTATACGAGGACACCGAGAACATCTTTAACGCACTGGCGGCGGGAGCGACCGGATACCTCCTCAAACGCACGCCCCGGGCCGAGTTGCTGGAGGCGATCCGGGAGGTGGTGCGTGGGGGATCCCCCATGACCGCCCACATTGCCCGCAAGGTCGTCCAGTCGTTTCAGAGGGCCGCCCCGGTCGCCAGCCCCACCGACAACCTCTCCCAGCGGGAACAGGAAGTGCTGGACCTGCTGAGCCAGGGCTTCCTCTACAAGGAAATCGCCGACCGCCTGGGGATCAGTTACGAGACCGTGCATACCTACATCCGGCGCATATACGAGAAGCTGCAGGTCCGCACCAGGACCGAGGCGGTGGCGGTTTTTCTGCGTCAGAAGACCTGACCCGACCGCCCCCCGGACTGACCCAGTCGCCTCCGGACACCGGTCCAACCGCCCAGTAGGACTGCCACCGCCAGCGCCGCGTGGGCCGGTTCGGGGACGGGCGCGGCCAGGTGGATGTCGTCCAGTGCGAATTCGTCGCGCGAACCACTTCCGCTCACGTCGTCGGTCGACCAGCGAAGTTCGAGCTGCGCGCCATTGGCAATCGCGAGATTGAACAAGGTGGTCTGCCGGTCCGCCAGGGTCCAGACCGGCGTTGCATCCGCGGCCTCCGGCGACGTGTAATCCAAGGCGGCAACAGGGGTGAAGCTGATGCCGTCCGTCGAATAGCTGAAGTTCAGGCTGTTGGCCCGATCCTGGTCATTCCACACGTGGACCTCGTAGCTGACAGTCAGGGTCTCGAGTTGGCTCCCCGTGATGTTTTGGATCCGCAGCGTGATGCTGCCTGGGGTCAAATCCCCGTTGATCGGTTGGAATCCCAGCCCCACGTCCCCGGTACCACCCACCCGAAAAGCGTAAAGCCCTCCGGTGCTCGTGCCGCCGTCGCTGGTGCCCCGGGCGTAGTCGCCCGAAGTGCCGGATTCCCCGAACCCAAGAGCGCCGTCCGAGAGCCCGTCCACCGCCCATGCGTTCGAATCCAACTGGCCGGTGGCGGGCAGGGACTGCAATCCGCTGCCGTCATACGCGCCTTCCAGAACGCCTGGCCGGGTGGAGTCGAAGTCGAGGGTGACGGGGGCGCCATCGAAGGGGACCTGGGCCAGGGCGGACACGGTGCCAAGGGTGGCGGCGAGAATGAGGTTGTAAGATAGGTTCATGGCAAATGGAGATATATGTTTGAGTAACGTGCGAATAGGTATACGGAATTATACACGTGCTGTCAAGTGCGGGATTCCGGGTTGGGATGGCGTGGGCTGGCGTTGGTCTTGCTGGTTTGCGGGAGCCACTGGTGAGGGCAGGGGTGTCCCCCAGGCGTGGGAGGCGGTTGCCGGCAGGGTCGGGGTGGAGCCGTGCGGTGCGAAAGGTGGTCGAGGGCCAGCAGGGGGCGGGCAGCGCGGGTGGAAGATTGGGTTGCCGAAGTCAACCCGGCAATGCGATCTGCGAGGGGGTGTCGAAAAGACTGTGGAAAAGACGTTGACGACTCCGGGGCGCCGCCGCTACCGTCTTCGCCCTTTGGGTTCCAGAGTAGCTCAATGGTAGAGCACGCGGCTGTTAACCGTGCGGTTGTAGGTTCAAGTCCTACCTCTGGAGCCATTTTCTTTCTCCTTCCGCCCCAAGCAGTTGCGAAGTCTGTGTGGGTCAAAATGGCCCAAGTGTGTGAGAAACTGTGTGAGAAAACGGTACTCCGGCACTATCCGGGCCTGCTCCGCCAGTACTCCCTCACTACTCGTTAATGGCATTCGCCTCCGTCGCCTAAACTCGTTGATGAACGAAAGGCGACCATGCAAAAACAACGATTCTGGCTCTACCGGCGACAGGGGGTTTACTACCTGCACGACTCCGTAACCGGCAGGCGGGAAAGCCTCGAAACCCGCCATCGCCGCGAGGCGGAACAAATCCGGTTCACGCGCAACGAAATCTCCGTCAGGCCCCAACTGGGGACGGCGCTGGCGAAGGCGTGTCTCTCTGTGCAGGACCCGGAACTGCCCACGCGGACCTGGCAGCGGGTGATGGACGAGTTCTGCAGCCGCGGCAAGCCGCAAACCCAATCGCGGCGGCGACGGACGATCGACCGACCCCCGCTGTGCCACCTGGCCAAGGTGAAGCTCGTGGAGACGACGGCGGACGAGTTCCTGCGCACTCTCAAGAGCGGTGGCGCCATGGTATCGGCCACGCTGCGCTGCCTGCAGAACTTGGCCGTGGGCTTTGGATGGCTCCCCTCACCCGTGCTGGCGCCGAAACACTGGCCAAAGACGCGGACAGCACCGAAACGGGGCATTTCCTGGGAGGAGCACGCGCGGATCCTCGAAGCCGAGAAGAACCCCGAACGGCGAGCCTACTACGAAATGCTGTGGGCCACCGGAGCATCGCAGGTGGACGCCGCCATGCTGCGGGCAGAGAACTTCGATGCTGGCACTGGCATTCTGAGCTACCGTCGCCAGAAGACCGGGGAGCTTTCCGCGATGCGGGTGGGAGATGAACTCGGAGCTTTGCTGGCAAGGTTGCCCCAAGAAGGCCCCCTCTTCCCGAAGATCTCGCGATCCTCAAGTTCGGCCCGTGCCGCCGAGTTTCGTCGACGCTGCCGACTGCTGGGAATCTCCGGCGTCAGCCTGCACTCGTATCGCTACGCATGGGCGGAGCGGGCGATGGCTTCCGGATACCCGGAGCGGTTCGCCCAAGCCGCCCTCGGCCACAGCTCAAAGGCAGTCCACCGCGCCTACGCCAAAGGCGCTCAAGTCCAGTTGCCGGCCCTGGAGGACTACGAACGGTTGCAGAAGGAGCGAGGCGGGTTGGCGCAGTGCAGAGCGGCCGCAGCTTGACGACCGGCAGTGAAGCCGTGTGCCGCCCTGGTTCTTCCGGGTCGGGCGAGCTTGGGTGATCAGTGTGCTCGTCCGAGCCGCCGTTGAACGAGCGTGCGCCATTGCCAGTGCATACGAAGCTGGTCGCTGATCGCGCAGTCGCAGGACCAGACCGGAGGCGGCCGTCGCCCCCTCTATGGCTCGACTGTGATGGCGATAACGAAGACCGCGGGCTTCTCCATGGCTGACACCAGATCGAGGCTGGCGATCTCCTTGTCCGGATGCGGGTTCTCCCAATCCATGCGATAGAGTCGGATTCCCCAGCCCGGGTAGTGAGCCTCCCAGCGCTCCTGTGGGCCGCGCCAAGCTTCCATGCCGCCCGTCTTCTCCGGTTCGGGCATCTCCGGCCAGAACTGCCAGTTCCGAAGATCGCGGCCGTACACGACCGGAATCTCGGTGGTGGTTCCATCGGCATAACGCACGTGATACCTGGCCACGACCGTGCCGTCCTCGCCCAGCCATCCCGCTCCTTGCAGGAAGTGCAGCCGTCTGCACTTCTGACCCACCATGATCCCGGTCACTTCCTTGGGGTAACCCGGAGCCGTCTTGGCGATTTCCGGGCTGTCCAACTGAACGATTCCCCTGACCTCCCAGCGCATGCCGCCCAGTTCTTGCAAGCCGGCCGGCAACCGGGACAGGTTGTTTCCGGCGTCCGCGGGATTATGCCAGTCCTGCCCCAACCGGGCGTTGTAATACGCGCTCAAGTCGATTGGTTCCGGCAGGCGCTCCGGCGAACGTGGAGGGAATCCAGCCGCTTCCAGATACCGCCGGATATCGGCTTCTTCTTGGGCCGCTGTGGGACGTCTTGCGGAGCTGAGCAGCATGGGCAGCATCGTCTCCAGTTCCCGGTGTGCGTTCGCCAACTCACCCCGGTCCGGCGCAAGCGCCCCGGGATCCAGTTTCAGGTCCGGGAACTCACTCCGCAGATCCACCGGGCTCACCACGCTGTCCAGCGTCTCGATGAACTCGGTTCGCTTCGCCGTCGCCTGGTCCGGGGGCCAGTTGTAGGATGGCGGAATCCGCAAGTTCGCCACCTCGTTGGAGATGCCGGTCGCGGCGACGATCTCGGGCAGCAACTGCCGCTGGATATAGGGTGGATCGGTCACGCTTCCGAGGCGTTGCAACGCCACCGCCCGAAGCGCAAAGCGTCTGGCAAGATCGGGACGCGGCGGGTCCATCGCCGGCATCTCCTGCGCCAGGCGCACCGCTTGATGGATCATCCCGGAGAGATCCGCGCGGCGGATCAGCGGCTCCCCGGCATCGGCTTGTTCAAGGTAGTATTGCGTCGAGAGCAGCAGTTCCGAGTAGTCGTGGTCTGTCGGGCGTGCCATCAGATAGTTGAACAGCAGCGTTGCGGCGACTCTGGCATACTGCCGGTTCCCGCCTGTGATGGCGAGCCGGTGTGCAGCCGGAAGGAGGCCCACCACGGTGGGAGTGTGACCCGACTTGCTGAATGCCGCCGCACATTCGATGTACACCGCCGCGGTCTCGTTGCAGGCTGCTCGCCGCACCAATTCCGGAGTGTCGCCTGCCGTTTCGATGCGCAGCAATACCTGCCTTTGCACCAAGGCCGCCCGGACCAGGTACCAAGACGCGGGTCCGTAACCCGATGCCTGATTGACACATTGGCCGGCAGCCAAATAGGCAGCCATCAAGTCGTGGTGTGGTGTTTCGAAAGCGCTTTCCCGTAACCGAAGGCAGTGGTTGTAAAACAGCACGGCGTCGTCCGGCTTGCCTCCTCGCTCAAGCGTTCGGGCCAAACCGAAGGCCGCACGCGCCGTGATTACCGGGCAGCGGTCCTGCATTTGACGCAGTTGACTCAGGGCCTCTGCCAGCGCCTTCTCCGCGCTTTCATGGTTGCCGAGGGACAAGTCCCGCTCCGCTTCCTTGATCTGGGCGAGTGCGTTCTTGATCGTCTCAGCCGACGTGGCGCCCACGCGATAGAAGGGGACTTCGCAGTGCGTGACCGGATTCATGAAGTAGATGAGCCCATCTGGGAGGCCCGGTCGAACCGAGTATCCCTGGCCGACTCTGTTGAGAAAGCCCGCAATCCCATTCGGTTCCTGTGTCTCCCATGACCATGTGTCGCTTCCGGTGGCACCGAGACGGAACTTGTCCGGATCGCCACTGAGGGGGGCATAGAACAGGAATGAGCACGATCCGTCGGCGTCCAGGGTCACCCGATGAGGGTCGGAAAACCACATCCCGATCAACCAGGCCGGGCGTTGCCCGGCCTCCGGCCCGGTCGCCGTGGGTGGTAATGCCGCCGCGCTTCCAGCCCGTGCGGTTGCCGCCAGAAGCAGCGCCGCGAAGAGGAGAGCTTTTCTCATAATCGTGCCTCAATTAGTAACCTGTTACTCCATGTAGTCATGATCTCTTAACGGTGGATAATCTGTTTGCTGGAACCGGTGGTGAATTCCGGGCCGGCCCAGCGAGGCTGGTTACGGTTGCGGGGGGCCATTGGTTTTGGCGAAGTCCACCACGAGTTTGGGACGCTTCGAAATGCGCAGGAGTCTCAGGCGCTCGTCCTGGTATCGCTCCCAGCCCCCTGGGTGTCCAAACCTCCAGACCTTGCCGTCCGCCGAGAGGGCGGCCAGCTTCCCTTTCCAATCGAGCTGGGCGACCGCCAGCCAGTCGGTCCCCGGCGCGAGGCGCTCCTGGCCCAGGAGTCTCGTCTCCTCGTTCCGGGACCAGCCGGTGATATTCCAACACCAACGCCAGAGGGCGCCATCCCCCCGAACCGCGGCAAGACTGGTCCCCACAACATCGGCATTCCGCCAGCGGGCGTCCATCCCGACCTCGTCGAAAGGGCCGTCCTCGCCGGGGAGCCGGGCGCGTACCCGCCAGTAGAGCCGGCCATCATCCCGCAGGACGCCGAAGTTCCAGAGCCCCCAGGGAACGAGGTCGACGACCCGCCCGGTCGGCAGCCCTTGCGGGAGCTTCCGTGGTCCACTGTAACTTGCATAGTGCGGCCAGGGCTGGACCACGCCGTCGGCGGAAATCAGGTGGGCCCAATCGCGCGGGGATCGACTCAGGCCGACCCAGTTCGTCCCAACGCCGATCTGGACGGGGTCCGGGTGGACCACCGGATACCCCTCGGAGCGGGGCGGGAGACGCAGGTCGAACCCCCAGCTCCACGCGGTACCGTCGCTCCGCAGCGCGGTGACGTCCCCCTCACTTCCATGCAACGCGGTCCAGTTGGTGGCGGAGCCGACTTGCCAGGGCTGCTCCTCCGGAAGCACCCGGATCATCATCGGTGGCCGCGGGGTGTCACTTTGGGGTCGGGCGCCGTCCTTCCGGAATAGCGCCGCGTTGAGATAGCGAGTGAGGTAAAGCCCGGGGGGCGCAGCGACCCGGTTCCCTCCCCAACGGCGCCAGACTTGTGGATCCGGGGGCTCCTCCGTCAGTCGAGGAAGCACGAAGAGATCGTCCGAGGAGATGTTCGTCATCGCCCAGCGCCAACCCCAGCCCCAGAGGGTCCCGTCGTTGCGAATGCTGAACACGGTGCCGGAGCACACAGCCACATCCCGCCACGGTCCCGCCCCCGGCAGGAGCCGCGTTTCCGGCGAAGGAAACTGTCCGGAGTCGTCCGGCAGGCTGATCCACGGACGCAGCCAATCGGCGGTGTGCACCCGAATCCGCCCATCGGGAAGCAGGCCCACAATCGTTGCCGGGTCGGGAACGAGGTTGGTGGACCCGTAGGGGACGGGCTCCGAGCTGGTCAGGAGCCTGGGAAGTACCTCCGCCGTGACGGGAATGGCCGGGCCGATGTCCCGTGGCAGCCAGGCTTCCCAGACCCGGCAGTAGGTTCCCGCCGTCACGGTCAGGGCCACCAGCAGGGCCCCGGGGAGGGCGACTCCATTGAGCCGGACCACGCGTCGCGCGGGCAGGTTGCCCCGGTAGTTCCGTCCGCCCAGCCAAAGCAGGGTCGGGATCAGGAAGCCGGGGACCACCAGTGCGGCCAGCAGGTAGGGTGGCTGGTCCGGTGCCCCCCACCAAAGCCATGCCTGCCTGGCTCCCACGGCCGCGGCCGAAAGGGAGACCCCCAACCCCACCGTGATCGCCAAGGCCTGGAAGAGGTTCCGGGCGAGGGAGGACGCGTACAGACCGACCGGAGTGGCGATCAGCCAAAGGGTCCCGAGCGACAGCGGGAGGCCCAGTTCGGCAAAGGGGAGAAAGAACCAGGCCTGCCACATCCGGGGCCATCGCGAGTCATCGCGGACGACGAGGTCCTCCCCGGCCCCGGAGTCCGCAGAGATCCAGTTCAGGACCAGGGTGAGCAGGATGGGCAGCACCACGCCCAGCAGGAAGCCCATGAGGAAGGACTGCCGGACCTTCAGCCACCACTGGCAGCCGGTGGCCGAGGGCAGGACCTGTTGCGTCGCCAACACCCCAAGCTGTCTCTCCTCGGCCACCGCCGTTGCCCCGATCATCAGGGGCACTAGGCCCCAGACGAGCAGCAGCAGCGGCAGAAACCAGGCCAGGTCCGACTTGGTGTCCCATGCCCGGATGCTCAACGCCACGATCACCGTCAGGGCGCAAAGGCAGCCCGCCATGATCCAGTTCAGTTGCTGGAGCCGCCATTCCTTGCGCCGCAGCACCCGGCGGATGGCCTTGGGCGTTCCGCCATAGGACACCGGCCGCCGCCCCGGTGTCGGCTGCCGATCCCGCCCGGGCCAGTGCAATGCGCCACCCCAGGCCGGCAGGTCCTCCATTACCAGAAAGCGCCGGCGGGCCAACCCGCAGGTGACGATCCCGTAGAGGATTCCCAGGCCACCCCAGAGCCACCCCAGCAGGAACCCGTGCTCCACCCGCCAGGATCGGCTGACGGGGCCCCAGAGGGAGATTCCCAGGTCGAGCGAGGCCCACAATGCGACAGGCGCCAAGGCCCCCAGCCACAGCGCGGCTCCGGTCTGTCGCGTCAGCAGGCTGAACAGCAAGCCGCCCCCCACCGCCGCCCCCACCGCCGCGGCGTGGGCCAAGCCCCACATCGTCGGATTCGGGACCTGCCAGGTTGCCATGGCGATCAGACCATCCGCCACCACGAGGATTGCCACCAGTTTGACGAGCTGCCGGATCTTGCCCCGCCACAACTGCTCGCGCGAGACCGGCTGGGTCCACAGGGCCGTGGCGGTTCCGTAGGAGAACTCCGCGCCGAACGACCGCACGCTCAGCAGCAGGCAGACCGCGAAGAGCGCCACCAGGCTCAGGCCCGGAGCCACGCTGCTGCCGGCGAACTGAATCAGCCCCCCCACCAGCAGGCTGATCCCCACCCCTGCCAGCAGCGCCGGCAGCAGCAGCCTCCATTCGTTGCGCGTCCTGGCATTCACGCACCACCCTCCTTCGGCGTCACAATGGCCAGAAATATCTCTTCCAGTGACAACGCTTCCCGGGCCACCGATTCGGGCGCGAGGGACCGCAGTTGCCTCTCGATCTCGTCCATGTTCCCGTCCGCCGTCACCTCCACCTCACGGCCGGTCTGCCGGACCTGCAACGCTCCCTCCAACTCAAGTGCCCGGGGAGGTTCGGCCCAGCGCGCCCGCAGGCGGCCATACCGTGCCCGCGCCGCATCCGCCTCGATGGTGAGTGCCGTCCGCCCCCGCTCGATCACGCTGAATTCGTCGATGAGCCCCTCGAACTCCGTGATTAGATGCGTCGAGACGAAGACGGTTCGCTGGCCCGGATCGCCCTCCTGAAAGGAGCCGATCACCGCCCGGATGAACTCGCGTCTGACCAACGGATCGAGGCCGGAAGTGGGTTCGTCGAGGATCAACAACTCCGGCTCCGGACAGATCGCGCCGATCAACGCCACCTGCATTCTCTCCCCGCGCGAAAGCGTCGTGACTCGGCGACGCTCATCAAGGTCGAACCGCTTCAACAACGCCTGTTCCTGGTCGTGATTCCATTCCCGCCGGAACGCGGCCAGGTAATCGAACCAGTCTCGAATCCGGTGCCACGGGTAGAAGGCGACCTGGTCCGGGACATAGCTCAGGCGCGATTTCACCGCGACCTCCTCCACGGCCGGGTCGTACCCGAACAACCGGACCGAGCCGCCGTCGGGCCGGAGCAGGTTGAGCAGGCACTTGATCGTGGTGGTCTTGCCAGCGCCGTTGCGGCCGAACAGGCCGTAGCAGCGGCCCGGCGCTACCGACAGGCTCAACCCGTGCACGGCATCCACCGGGCCGAATCGGCGGACGAGTTCCTGGACCGCAATCACCGGTGAGGTTTTCGTCATGGCTCAGTGTCTTTCTCCTTTTGTTGTTCCAGCAGGCGCAGGCGTTCCTGAATGAGGGCCAGCAGTTCGTCCGGAGGAATGCGCAGGTGATGGGCCTGGACGAGCAGCGCGTCCACCGGCTGCGTCAGCATCGCGCGCCGGGCGTCCTTGCGCAGCGGTTGGCCGTGGTCGCGAATGAAGCACCCGCGCCCCGCCTCGTTGCTCACCACGCCCTGGACCGCCAGTTCGCCGTAGGCTCGCGCGACGGTGTTACGGTTGACCCGAAGTTCCTCCGCCAGCACACGTACCGAGGGCAGGGCCTCGTCCGGGCGCAGGGAACCGGCCGCCACCGCCGCCTTCACCTGCTCGACAATCTGCAGGTAAACCGGAACGCCGGACTTGAAATTGAGCTGCACCCGCATGGCGACCCATGTGCTAACTGTCCTAGGACAGTAGGACAGTGTTGGCATGGCAGTCAAGCCTCTGTTGCCTCAAGAACGGCAAGACGGCAAGACCGGGGATACCCAGGTGCCCCATGGCACAGAGATCACTCTCCGGAGTGACACGGAAAATGCAGCGAACTTCGAAAACATGGAAGGCCGCCGCTGCGAGAGATCACAGGGATGCTCTTCAATCAACGAAGATCATGGTCGCCGCGATTTCCAGTTCTCGCACCTCGCCGCTCTTGAGGGTGAGCAGGGGTGTCCCCCTATCCCAATCAACGTAGCCGCCCCCAAACGGCCGATGGAAGTTGCGTTCACACACTTTGTCTACGCTGGACCACGCGACCGAATAGGCGCCCGCCGGGAGCTCAATCCGGTAGGCGCCGTTGTCGTCGCTTTCAACGCTGCGAAGCTCCGTTCCGCGGAGGAAATAGATGGTTACATGCGGAGCGGCGCGCGGCGGAGTCGGCTTCCCTGGGGGGCGCGACGGATCGATGGGGCCGCCGGAAACGGCATGGACTGTCCTTCCGTGGACGACGGCAGCGTTTGTCGAGGCAACCGGGATTGGTGGCGCAGGAGCGACTTCACGAACGGCGATGGCGGCCATCAGACGTATGCTGGCGGACGACGAAGCGAGGTGCTTCTGGACGACTGGCAACAGCTGCCTGGCAGCCGGCCCGTAGGAGGCAGCGAGGCGGAGGAGGACCACATCGATGTCCGAAGGCCCCTCTGCAAGCAAGGACCCCAAGGTATTGAGCGACGCCTGATCCGGCGATCCGAGGCGGTGAAGCGTGAACGCCGCGGCGACCCGGATATGGTAATGCCGGTTGTCCCGATCCTTGAGGATCGCGAACAAACGGGGGCACGGGTCTGGCTGGGTTGCCGGGGTCAGTCCGGCCATCCAGATGCCCTCGTCGGCATCGTCGATGGAAGCTCCCAGGGACGCCAAATAGCGGACCGCCTCCTCATCCGAGCCGGCGAATTTCGCGGGATTGCAGCCGTAACTGTCCCTGGCGTTGATGTCGGCACCATGGTCCAGGAGCATCTCGATCACTCCGTTGTGGGCGCTCCACATCGCGGCGTAGTGGAGGGCAGTTCTGCCGTCTCGGTCGCGCGTGGTCACGTCCGCCCCCGTATCGAGGAGCGTCGAGAGTATCTGCTTCTGGTAATGGCCATTCGACAGCGCCGCCTTGAACAACGGCGTCATTCCGTCCGAGAGGGTGGCCTCGATGTCCGCTCCCTTCTCAATCAGGACGCGGACGGCGTCCGGTTGGTCGTGCAGGATCGCAACGAAGAGAGGAGTCGCCTTCCAGCCAGTGAAGACACGGTGGTTAACGAGGTGAGGACTCCTTGCCAGGATGGCTCTCAGGGATGCGAGATCTCCATTCTCGGTGGCCTCGAAGATGTTGATCGGGTCGGTCAACGTCGTCGGCAGCTCGCCGCCAATGGAGCACTTTGAATACGGCGTACCCTTCAACTCCAGAGGTAGCGCCAGTTCGTGGAAGGTGCTGTCGGCAATGCCCGAAAGCCAGATACTCCGATCGTCAGCGAGAACCGCCCTGCGCCGGGGTGGCACTTCGTAGGTTGAAAGCACTTTCAGGTCCTGCTCTGAAAGTTCCATGACAACGAGGAGATCGGGCGACCGGGAGAGCGCCAGTAGTCGGGTCCCCGCGCAATCGAGGGCACAGAAATCGAACTGGCCACTGACGCGATACTCCGCCAGCGGTTCTCCGGACCTGTAATCGAGTCGGCAGAGGAGGTTGCTCCCCGGAGTGCACCAGAGATCCTTGCCATCGAACGCCAGGCCGGCCGCGCGGTCGTGCGGGGCTGCAGCCACGCGCAACAGTTTGCCGGAACGCAATTCCCGGAACTCGAGTCGCCACGGTTCGGATTGATTCGTCAGCACGCCCGTGACCAGCAAGTTTGGGCCCGTTGCCGTCGCGGACGAAGTAAACGGGAAAGAACCCTCGGTTGGTGGCTGATACGCGAGCAGCTGTCCATCCGACTTCCGGAGACAGAACAGGCCGCGGGGGTTTCCACCGACGGTCCAAAGACTGTCGCCGCCGTCGATCAGACATCCGACGTCGCAGGGGGCGACCAGCTTTCGCTTCACTTCGAGCTGAGGACCGGGATCGTTCGAGGCGATCAGCGCAAGGGCGTAACTGACAGCCGCACTCGAAATCAGCGCTCGAAGGATCGTTTTCGCGCTTCCTCCAGCCTTGGATGGTGGCGACTGGATTGGGTCCGTGGTCTTCATGTCGCTGTACTCGTTCACCGCCCCGCTCCCCACAATCCCACAGTGCCGTTATCCCCCAAGCTGACGACAGTCTTGCCCTCAGGCGTGAGTATCAGATCCCGCACCACCGGTACGTCAGCCGGGGTCCTCAGCAGCTGGATGCCCTCCTTGCCCTGCCAGACGCGCAGTTCCCCGTCCGCACCGCCGCTGAACCAGCGCGTGCCGTCGAGAGTGCATGCCAGGCTGGTCACGGCCCCGACGTGAGCGCGGAACGAGACCAACCGCGTCATGGTCTCCACCTGCCAGATCGTCACCGTGCCGTGCCCATAGCCGACCAGGACAGTAGTGCCGGTTCCCAAAGCCAGGGCGGTGGCTTTCCCGTCCTGGCTGGGATCGCCGAGGAATCCCCGCCAACTGCCCGTATCGACGTCCCACAGCCCCACCCGTCCCCGGGCCTCCCGTGCGATGAGGAGCCTGCCGTCCGAGTTGAAGAGGACTTCGCCAACTCGAATCCGAGAAGGTTCGGGCGGCTCGAGTCGTCGGAGCAGTTGAGCTTCCGCAACGTTCCACAGGGTTGCCGTCCCGTTGTCCCCGGCGGCGGCCAGGAGCCGACCGTCAGGGCTGAAGCATACATCCCTGACCACCTCCTCCCCGCGGAGCAGTTCAGCCGCGAGCTCTCCCCGGAGCCCTTTCCACAGGCGCAGGGTGCCGTCCAGACTGGCACTCGCCAGCCACTGGGTCTCCGAACTCAGTGCCACCGCACTGACGTTCTTCTCGTGAGCGGCAAAGGAATTCCCGGCCTTCATACCCGGCAGTTCATGGACACTGATCCGGCCGGACACGTCCCCCCGCACCAGCAGTCTGCCGTTGTTCCCAACCACGATGGCCGTCGTTCGCTGCTCCCCCTCCGTGGGCTGCTGGAAGTGACCGGCCGTGCTCCGCAGCGTCCAGACGCGAAGAGTGCTGTCAAAACCTGATGAGATCAGCCTGCCACTGTTGCCGGTGAACACCACCCCGGACACCTTGCCATCATGGCCGGTTAGCGGCTTGGCCTGCTCTCCGTTCTCCACGTTCCAGACCAGCACCCGGCCCTCGTTGCAGGCACCGGCCAGCCACTGGCCGTCAGAACTCCATGCCAGCCGGTAGGTGGGGCCGGAGCCACGGGATAAAGCCCGCAGACGCTCCCTGGTTGAGACTTCCCACAGATAGACATCCCCCGTCGAACCGGCACTGGCGAGTCGGGCGCCGTCGGGGCTCCAGGCCACAGCCCGGGCGGGCCCGGAATGCCCGCTCCATGACTGAAGGAGGGTGGCATTGGTGGCGGAGAGGATCCACAAGGAGCCGGCGTGACCCGCGGCAGCAAGTCGGGTACCGTCCGGCGAGGGTGCCAGGTCGTGGATTGCCTCTGGTGGGTGGCCCGGCACCGCCTGGATCATCTCCTCCCCTGAACCCGCGTCCCAGAGCCGGACGCTCCCATCCGCGCCCGCCGTCACGCAACGGCCGCCGTCGTCGAGGAAGCACGCGGCATTGACCGGGGCGTCATGGCCGGTGAGACGATGCAGAACGCGCAGACCGTCCGTTGCCACGATGACCGCAGTGCCATCCTGGCTGGCCGTGATGATCCGCTGGTTGTCTGGGCTGAACCGGACGGAGTTGATACCCTTCCGCCCCAGCAGATTGGTGCTGCCGAGAATCTCCCCCGAGTCCATCCGATTCAGCCACAACCAGCCGTTGCCACCCCCCGAAGCCACCAAGCCACCATCCGGGCTCAGGTCCACACTGGCCAGGCCACCGTGCTGACCATCCGGACTGGCCCAGATGGCATGGTGCTGGGTCGCTCTCCACTTCAGCCAGTCGTGCTCCCAGCCGCGAAAGGCCTCCGGCGTTTGCTCGAGCACCGCGTCAGCCTGGTCCGGATCCTCTGCCGCAAGGGCGTCGGACGCGGCTTGAATCTGAACTCCATAATCCCGCCAGGCATCGGTCTGCGCTCGGGCGGCATCCTCCATGCCCCGCTGCTTCGCCGACTCGTTCGCCCTTCCGGTCAGGTGATGATTTGCCGAGGCGGCGAGCAGCGTGAGAACGCCCAGCAGGGCCACCGCCGCAGCCCAGCCAGGCTGACGTCGGACGGCTCGGACAACCCGACGCCACAGCGGCAGCCCACGGGCCTTCACAGGGCGATCATCCAGGAAACTCCGCAAATCGCCGGCGAGTTCGGCGGCGGTGGCGTAACGGTCGGTGGGGTCCTTCGCAAGGCACTTGAGGCAAATGGCGTTCAGAGCCGACGGGGTGAGCCGGTTGATCTCACGTGGCGGCACCGGGTCCGTCTCCTGCACCTGTCGAAGCAGCTTTCCCATGGAAGGCGCCACGAACGGAGGTCGGCCGGTCAGCAGGTGATACAACACCGCGCCGAGCCCGTACACGTCGGTGCGGGCGTCCGGTTCCTCGGCCGGGGAACCAAGCTGTTCCGGGGCGAGGTAACCCGGCGAACCGAGGAGTTGTCCGGTCTGGGTGATTCCTCCGTTCTCGGCCAGCGGCCGGGCCAGGCCGAAGTCGGTGATCCTCGGTCGACCGTCCAGGCCCATCAGGACATTGGCCGGTTTCAAATCCCGATGCAGCACGCCGCGCCGGTGGGCGTGGTCCACCGCCTCCGCCAGCGTCTTGAGAATCGTTGCGGTCTCTCGCGGCGAACCCAGCAATTCACCGGTCATCTCCGCCAGCGTCCGGCCCGCCACATGTTCCATGACGAGGTACGGCAAACCGTCGTGCTCACCGAAATCATGCACCCGGACGATGTTCGGATGGTCCAGACGGGCGGCGGACTCGGCCTCCTGACGGAAGCGTGTCTTGAAATCCGGCCTCGCGTGGCGGCCTCCCGGCAGCGTCTTGACCGCCACCGTCCGCTTCAATTCCGGGTCGTGGGCACGGTAAACCACCCCCATCCCGCCGCTGCCAATCGGTTCCTCCAGCACATATCGGCCGATGTGACCGTGGGTTTCCCCTGGCCGGGGGATGTCATCGAGCGCCAGCCCGGCGCTGGAGACCCCGTCCGCTTCGCGGAGGTGCGACAGGGCATCACGCAACACGCACTGCGCACACAACCCCTCCCCGACCCGCACCAGCGCAGCGCCACAGCAGGGGCAGCTCGCAGCGGTTGGCTTTCCGTCCGTCATGCTTCCGTCACACGTGGGTTAACGAGATTTGGCTTCCATTGTGACGCGACAAATCCGCCGCCCGTAGACGCCGACGTATAGTCGGCGCAAACTTTCCGGGTAGAGCAGTCAACTCCTGCCCGACGTCGAGCCACCGACCGGCTCTGATCATCTCACAGGGCACTGAAAACCTCCTTCGACTCCGGGATGCCAGCGCGGCCTGACGTCCGCGGCCACCGACTGCGGCCCCTTGGCTCGACGCACGCCCTCGCCCTTCCGGTGGTGCAAACGATCTCCCCGCCTCCATCAGATTCAGGCCCCCTGATTGATTGACTGCGACCGGCCGGCCAGCACCTGTGACAAATAGGCCAGTTCCTCGGCCACATCCGCGTCCTCAGGCAAGGTCCGTTTCAATTCCTCCATCACCAACCGACGCAACCGAGCCACCACCCGGTACCGGGCACTCCGCAACGCCTCTGTGGTCGTGCCCATCCGGTTCGCAAGCTCTTGGTAATGCTCGCGATCCTCATCCCGATAGAGGATCGGAAGCAATGCCGCCAGCAACTTCTCCCGTCCGTTCGCGACCGCTTCCGCCTGCAGGCTCTCCATCGCCCGTTCCACCACCTGTTCCGCCCAAGATCGGTCAAAAGCCTCGTCCGGGGAAAGTCCTGCTCCGACCATCTGCCTCGCCCGCCCCAAGCCGTCCGCCTCCACGGACACGTGTTCCGCCCCGCCGCCCCGCCGCTGTGCCCGGTCACGGGCCCGTTCGTCCCGGACGTGGTTCTTCAGGGCCGTGAGCAGGAAGGCACGGAAAAGGCCCTTTTCCGGGGCGAGATTCTGCAGCTTGCCGGGTCGCATCAGGTGCATGAGAAAGCCCTGCGAGAAATCCTGCGCGTCGTGGAGGGAATGCCCGGACGCCTGGAGATAGACCAAGACGGGCCGTTGATAGGCCTCGTAAAGGCGCTTGAACGCCTCCTCCACCCGTTCGCTCGCTCCCAGCACCACGGACCAGTGCGTCGTGGGAAAGAGTGACGGGGGCAACGCCTGGCCACTGTTCACCCGCCTGCCTTCCATGGAATCAGACTGGCAAACCCCGGATGCCCACGCAAGCTCGCAGCCGGGGGAATTCCGGGCGGGCATCGCGCACTCTCCGGCGTTCGTCTCCTCGGATCTTTTGTGAAGTTTCTTCGTCACACTCCGGAGGGTTGGCCGTTTACCCCTGCAGGTGCATCTGAACTGCAATTCAATCACTGGCGTGCCATGAAAGGGAGGTCCCGCCTGAGGCGACAGCGGTTCTCTCAGTTAGGGGGCCGAAGACCCGGTGCGAGTGCGGACGGGGTCGATGCTGCGACTAACCGTCGGGCAAGGAGGGGGTGGGGAACTCTGACGATGCGAATCACAATGGTCCTTTGCGCCGGGGCCATCCCTTGCCTCGGGGCGGAGCTGTCCAACGGGCTTGGGGTCGATGGGGCGATCCTGGTCCAAAACGAAACCCTTGGTGTGCCTGCGCCTCACGAGGAATCCACTCACACGGTGGTCTGGACAAACCGCGGAGTCACGCCATTCGAGGTCCGGCGGGTTTCGACGTCCTGCGATTGTGTCCATGTCCTCGCGTACTCCTTGAATGTCCGCCCTGGGGACAGTCTGGATCTGCGGGTGCGGATCGCGCCGGAGACGACCGGTGACTTCATTTATCTGGTGTCGGTCGAAGGCGCAAAAGGTCAGCCCGCGCTACTGGCCCGCTTCGAGGTGAGCGTTGGCGGTCCCGACCAGCGAAATGCCACTCATGGGTTCGATCCCAGTACTTTGCTCATGGCGCCCAGCGAGGCAATGAAGCAGAACCTACTTGGCGCAGGCTGGATGCTCGTCGATGTCCGGCCGCCGGAGCGATACCTTCTGGGGCACCTGCCCGGGGCCTTCAACCTCTCGCTGGGCGATGTACGAGTGCGTCCGTACCTGAAAAGGAAAGCGATCCTGGTGGTTGGCGACGGTTACGACAGCGAACGCCTGGTCACGGACGCCGCCGAGTTGGCTGAAGCCGGGTTCAGCCAAGTTCGTGTGCTCGACGGTGGGATTCGGCGGTGGCAGCAGGAGGGTGGGGTGCTGGACGGTGCCGGGACCTCGTTGGCGAGACTTTTCACTCTGACCCCTGGCGAGGCGCTCCCGTTGCTTGGGCGGCCTAGCGTGGCGTGGCTCAGCGTGCTCGAACAAGACCGCGACTTCGATGCCCGTCCGCTCCAATTGCCCGCAACTCGCGAGGTGACGCTTGAGCAATTGCCCGCGGTTCTTGGGGGTCTTGCAGCGGGAAACAACCACCAGCCCTCCCTCTCTCCATCGAGCCGTACTGCGGGAAACACCGATCGTGTTTCCGCAGGGAACGGGACCCCGGCCCGTTACGTCGATACCCCCACATCCCCACGGTGTATCGTTGTCAGCAGCGACAACGAACAGGTTTACGCCGACTTGGAGCGCGAATGGGGGATGCAGCCGGCGTTGCCGTTGTTCTTTGTCGAGGGAGGCCATGCCGGGGTGGCAGAGGCTGTCGCCGTCGAAGCCCGGCTCGCGGAGCGGCGAACCATGACGGTCGTGAGCGGAGAGCCTGCGGGATCGGTGCGGACACGTGGAGGCGGAGGTCGCCGAGGATGTTGCGGAGGAGCAAATTAGAGAAACAGCCATGAATACCAGTCTGTCACTGCGGAGCACGATCAGTCCGGTAGTATCCGGTGAAGCAGTTCCGAACGGGACTCCATCTACACGGCGCCGTATTGCCCGACTTGCCAGATTCGGGTTGGCCTCGTCCCTCCTGGCTTGCGCCGGCGGAGTTGGGCTGCGGGGTGACACCGTCAATTGGATTGGCGGTAATCTGTTCAAGCGCTGGGACGATGCGGCGAATTGGTCGCCGGCAGTCGTGCCCTGGAACGACGATGGCCAAATTTACACGGTGATCGTTCCTCCCGATTCCAGCATCAGCTACCTCTCAGGGGGCGCCCGCCAGATTGATGCTCTGAGCTTTGGCGACAACAGCGTGCTCGATGTCACGGAGGGGAACAGCCTCGAAGTGACAGGCGTCGGCGTAATACGAGGGACGATCCAAGCAGATGGTCTTGGAAGTGGGTTTCGAGCGCCCGGGGGAGGAGTCGTTCTCGAGGGACATCCGCGCCTGCTCTCCGTCAGTGGCAGCAACGTTGAGGTCGGAAGCGGGGCGTACCAGTGGGCCGGCTTCAACGGGGATGCTGAACTGCTTCTTGCGGATGGTGATGGTTCGAAGCTGGACCTGCGCAACGTCGGTGTGTTGAGCGTTTCGCCTGGCAATGGGAGTCGCACATATACGATTCGTGCCACGGAAAGGGGCGACATAGACTTGTCGGGCTTGGTGTCGCTTTCGGGTCCTGGGAGCGACGACTGGCTGCGACTGGTGATCACGACCGGAGGGAGGATTCAGTTGGGTGCCCTCCAGAACATCGCTGGCCGCGTAAGGCTCGACGTGCGTGTTCCCAATTTCGAACTTCCTGCTTTGGAACGAGCCGTCGACACGGAGTTCTTGTTCGGCAGCAATGTGGTGGCAGCCGTGCCCAAGGTCCTGGGCTTCGCGGGGGGGAGAGTCTCCCTGGGAGAGAGCAGTTCGCTCGCCGCACCGTCGCTGCTGACGATCTCGGGTGTCGGTTTTGAGTTGGATGACGCGGCCAGCTTCACTGCGGCCTCGCTCGTTGCCATGGACGCTGTGCCAGTCAGCCTGGCTGGCTCGGCATCGTTCACAGCCCCGAGCTTGACAGTTTATCGTGACAGCGACATTCCAGTGACCCCCGGCCGTTCGTTTGTTTCACCCCCCTTGATGGATATAACCCGATCCCGGATTTCGGTGGGGGGTGGGGCGGAATTCAGCGTCGCGGCGACGCGGTACGAGGTGCCCGAGCAGTGGAACCGCTATGATTACTACGACGGGTCGTACTACGTGAACTCGCTGCTCACGGCGGACGGGCCGGGTTCTTTGCTGGACATTTCGTCACTGCAGACGCTGAGGATCGAGGGGTACAGCGACAATCGCGCCTATGACGTGACAGCGGTCAATCAGGGGGTGATTGACCTCTCGGGCTTGGAGACGGTCATGGGCTGTCGGGATGGCTGGGGCTGGCTCAGGTTTCTGATTTCGGCCGGATCTGACGTTCGGCTGGATGCCCTGCGCGAGGCTAGTCGACGGACGTGGTTCAATATCGAGGTACCCGACTACAGCCTGCCGAGTTTGGAGACGGCCAGTCTGAGCCGCTTCAGCCTGTCGGACGGGACGACGTTGTCGATGCCTCAGTTGGAGCAGATGGAAGGCTGCTTTTTCGACTGGGGATTCAACAGCCGGGTGACCGCTCCGAAGCTCCTGGACTTTCAGGACGGGGCCTTGTCCCTGCGCCCTGGGAGGATTTGGGACGTGCCGGCGTTCACGAACATCACCCGATCCCGGATTTCGGTGGGGGGTGGGGCGGAATTCAGCGTTGCGGCGACGCGGTACGAGGTGCCCGAGCAGTGGAACCGCTACGATTACTACGACGGGTCGTACTACGTGAACTCGCTGCTCACGGCGGACGGGCCGAGTTCTTTGCTGGACGTTTCGTCACTGCAGACGCTGAGGATCGAGGGGTACAGCGACAATCGCGCCTATGACGTGACAGCGGTCAATCAGGGGGTGATTGACCTCTCGGGCTTGGAGACGGTCATGGGCTGTCGGGATGGCTGGGGCTGGCTCAGGTTTCTGATTTCGGCCGGATCTGACATTCGGCTGGATGCCCTGCGCGAGGCTAGTCGACGGACGTGGTTCAATATCGAGGTACCCGACTACAGCCTGCCGAGTTTGGAGACGGCCAGTCTGAGCCGCTTCAGCCTGTCGGACGGGACGACGTTGTCGATGCCTCAGTTGGAGCAGATGGAAGGCTGCTTTTTCGACTGGGGATTCAACAGCCGGGTGACCGCTCCGAAGCTCCTGGACTTTCAGGACGGGGCCTTGTCCCTGCGCCCTGGGAGGATTTGGGACGTGCCGGCGTTCACGAACATCACCCGATCCCGGATTTCGGTGGGGGGTGGGGCGGAATTCAGCGTTGCGGCGACGCGGTACGAGGTGCCTGAGCAGTGGAACCGCTACGATTACCACGACGGGTCGTACTACGTGAACTCGCTGCTCACGGCGGACGGGCCGGGTTCTTTGCTGGACGTCTCGTCACTGCAGACGCTGAGGATCGAGGGGTACAGCGACAATCGCGCCTATGACGTGACAGCGGTCAATCAGGGGGTGATCGACCTCTCGGGCTTGGAGACGGTCATGGGCTGCCGGGATGGTTGGGGCTGGCTGAGGGTTGAAGCCGCCGGAGGAACACTTGTGCTGGGTGATGTGGACGTCAGCCGACGGGCTTGGTTGTCGGCGTCGAGCGAGAAAGGAATCTTGGATCTCGGCGGAGCAAGCCTGGATGAACTTACACGAATCAGTGTCCAAGACAGGGGCCTTCTGAGGGTTGGCGGGGACTTTGAATTCGAAATCCAGAACCCGGACAGTCTGGTCGTAGAGAATGCATATTTGCAGATGGGTGGCGTAAACCCACAACGGCTGGAGGTCGGCGGCCAGGACTTGGGGCCTGCCGGTGCCACGACCCGGAACTTCGGCTACAGCCAGTTGATCGTGGGGGAGACGAACCGAACGAGTGTCGTGCGACTGGTTGATGCCATCGACAATGGCCATCGTGGGTCGGGCGGCGATCCGGAGTGCCTCTACCTGTACGGCATGGATGGCGCGGGACTCCGACTGCTGCACGGGTCCCGACTGGTCCTCAACGGGCTTAGCGTCTACGCGCTGGTGAATGGCGCGATGAGGTCCTTGGCTGATCTGATTCCCGATGGGCGCAACTCAGCGGCCTTCGGTGATGGCTTTGTCGCACGCACCGGTGGACCCAAGGTCATGGACATGACTCCGGCGACGGCTTTGGTGCCGCCGGTGGATTCGGTGCAGATCAGCTTAGACATCGCGATCGATGAAACCACCTTTACTGTCGACGATGTGGCTGTGGAGGGGCCGTCCGGTGCGATCCCGGTCACGGGCATTGCGAAAGAGGATGCCAACACCTACCGCATTCTATTCGCCTCCCAGACTGCTGACGGCGTGTATTCGGTGCGCGTCGGACCTCACGTGGACGAGTTGGCCGGCAACCTCTTTGGCATGGACCAGGACAGTGACGGCCTCGGTGGCGAAGTCGACGAGGACGTCTTTGTCGGGACCTTTACTTTGGACGGCGATGCACCTCAGGTCATTGGAGCATTCGCGGTTCAGAACGGCACAAAGGTGGGGGTGCGATTTGATGAGCCGGTTGATGCTCAGGGAGGAGCGAGCACCGCCACCTACGCGGTGAATGGCGTTTCCCCGGTGTCGGCGGAGCTGAGGGAGGACGGTCGCTCGGTGGTGTTGACCGTGCCCGCGCTGGTGGGGGAGGCGTTCGACTTCACGGTTACCGATGTGGCCGATCTGTTGGGGAACCATGCCGCTCGCGAGTTCACGGGTACCATCCTGCCACTGGAACATCGCGATCTGGGGAGTCCGCGCGAAGCGGGATCCGTACTGACGTTCGACGGCATTGGTTTCGAGAACGTGGCGGGCGGGTCGGGAATCTGGAACGCGCAGGATGCCGGACAGTGGCTGTTCGAGCGGCGCGTTGGCGATTTCGACCTTCGTATGCAACTCGAAAGCCTCAAGAAGACGGGGTCTTGGACGCAAGCGGGGCTCATGGCCAGGGAGTCGACCGACGCGAACAGTGTCCACGTCTTCGCGCACGTCCAGTATGGTACCGGCTACAACCGATATGCCGCGGGATACCGAACCGCGGCTGGGGGGGACACGGCCTATTGGCCGGAGACCCCCACGGCCACTGCTGTGCCGGTTCCAAACGCCTGGTTGCGGCTCAAGCGGGAAGGCGACGTATTCGTGGCTCTTTGGGGGACGAACGGCACCGATTGGGTCGAGTACGCGCGTCTAGCCCAGAGCATGCCAGACTCGCTGCTGGTGGGGTTGGCGACTTCGGCGGTCAACAACAACGCCGGTCAGGCCACGACTGCGGTCTACGACAACTACGGCGATCTAAGCCCCGGCTTCGTTACCCCGCCCCAGGATCAATCGCTTGCCTCCGGAGCGACGGCGATCTTTGGGGCAACCGTGCGCGGGGAAGCGCCGTTGAGCTATCAATGGTACCACGATGGCGAACCGATCTCCGGGGCGACCTTGGCGACTCTGGAATTGTCAAACGTTCAAGCCGACGACGTGGGCGACTACCGAGTCGAAGTGAGCAATGGCTGGGGTACGAACTTGAGCACAGTTGCCACCTTGAGCGTCGACGGGATCGGTGTGGACGGAGGCTTGGAAGCGGATGTCTCCCCGTCGCCGCGTGGAGATGGTTCGGTGACGATCCAAGACTGGGTCAAAGCGGGGCTATTCGTCGCAGCGCTCGAGGACCCGGTCAATTCAAGTCAATTCCAACGCGCGGACTGTGCTCCGGCACCGTGTGGGGATGGACGGCTGAGTGTGGCGGACTGGACGCAGGCGGGGTTGTATGCGGCCGCGTTGGTGGAGCCCGTTCCCACCGCCTGCGGAGACATTGAACCTGTCGCGCGGGTGGCGTTGGCCTCTGCTGTGGAGGCGGCAAATGCTCCTGATGGAACCGCACGGGTGGTATGGCTCGAGACGGAGGCGGCCCACAACGGATCGCCGGTTGAAGTCCGGGTGTTGTTGGCGGCGCAAGGGAATGAGAACGCGGTGGGTTTGAGTGTTGCGTTCGATCCCGGAGCGCTGCGCTTTGTCAGTGTAGCTTCCGGATCTGCCACCGGCGACGCCTTCCTGCAAGTGAATGATCGGCAGGCGAGCGAGGGGCGGATCGGTCTGGCGTTGGCGAAAGCAGCAGGGATGGTATTTCCGGCCGGTGAGACTGAAATCGCGCGGTTGGAGTTTGTGGCGCTGACCCCCGGGGAAAGCAGTGCCCTCGAGTTCGGTACGACGCCGATTGCCCGGGAAGTCGTGAGTGCGGCCGCAGAGGTGTTGGACGCCCGGTTTGTGGGCGCGACCATCGACGCCGGGGTGGGGCCGAGACTCGAGAGTCTGGGCGTGGTTGAGGACGGGGGATTCGAGTTCGAGTTCGCGGCGGAAGCCGGGTCGGGGTGGATCATCGAGGTTTCCGAGGACCTCCAATTCTGGTCCGAGTTGACAAGACAGCTCGCAGTGGACGGAACCGTCCACTTCATGGACGACGCTCCGGCGAACCAAGGCCAACGCTTCTATCGGCTGCGTCTCGTCGAATAGCCCCAACCACGGCCCCTTCAACTCCGCTCCGAACCTGACTATGAACGGTACCAAGCACTCGGACCTGCAAGCGAGCCGAGAACATTGGGTTGCTTCATCCCAACCCTTCCGTGTTGAGCCGGAGCAGGGCGGTTCAAGAGGATTCCAGGCGGACAAGCGATCGCATTGCGCATGACACTTCAACACAAGTCATTCCGATTTCGTGTGCTGGGGGCTGTGGCCTTGGGCATCCTGGCATGGGCGTTGCCACTGAGAGCCGACCCACCGTCCCGGATCGTGCGATTGGTTGCCGGGAGCCCTGTGGCAGGGCAGCTATTCACGGTCGGGACCGAGTTCGTTGCGCAGGGCGACGAGAACGCCGTCGGTTTCAGCCTCCAATTCGACCCTTCGCGGATGGAGTATGTCGATGCGGTTGCGAGTGGGGGCGGTTTCAGCCTGTTGGTCAACCGAAACGGAGCCGCACAAGGCCACGTCGGCTTTGCCCTGAGCCGCGGCGCTGGGACCGCTTTTCCGGCCGGAACCGTCCGCGTGTTGGACCTTCATTTTCGGGCTCGCGGAGTCACCGGCAGCACTCCACTCAGCTTCACCGATACGCCTATCCTGAGCGAAACCGCCGGGGTGCAAGCCCAAATACTTCCGGCCGTCTACCAGGGACTTGTCCTCGACATCCAACCGCTCGTGGCTCCCTCCATCATCACCCAGCCTGAGGGGGCTACAGTGCATGCGGGGACAAACGTGGCACTTCGTGTCGTTGCCGCCGGCAGTGAGCCTCTGCGTTACCAGTGGGAGCACGCGCAGCAACCGATTGTCGGCGCCATCAACAGCACGCTGGAGCTCGCCTCAATCCGCGAAGATCAGGCCGGCGACTACCGCGTGCGGGTCACCAACGGCGGCGGGGTGGTTACCAGTGACACGGCGACGCTAACCGTTCTCCCCGCGCTCAGCCTGCCGGCGATTGAGCGCCAACCGGAGCCGGCGTTCGCGTCGGTCGGTGAAAACGTGGCCTTCTCAGTCGCCGCTACCGGAAGCGGTCCGCTCCTCTACCAATGGCAGCGACAAAACACCGATCTCCCCGGGCGGACCAGCGCAACGCTCGTGCTGGAAGATGTCCAGATCGCTCAAGCCGGGAACTACCGGGTCATCGTGCGCAACCCGATCGGGACCGTGACCAGCCAGTCGGCTTCGCTAACGGTGTCGGCAACACCTCGCGCGATCCTCATCGGCAGTCTGGACGCGACCGCCGGCTCGAACATCGAACTGCCCGTCGAACTGCGCGCGCTTGGCGATGAGAACGCGGTCAGTTTCAGTCTCACCTTCGATCCGGCGCAACTGCAATATCGCGGTCTGCGAAGGGGTGCGCCGGCCCAGGGAACCGTGCTGAACCTCAACGACAAGGCCGTAGCCGAAGGCCGGATCGGGGTCGCGGTCACCAAACCGCCCGGCCAACGCTTCAGCAGTGGCACTGCCCCGTTGGTGTTCCTGCAGTTCCGCGTCGGCAGAACCCCTGGCCAGACGGCGCTATTGCCCGCCGACACCCCGGTTCAGGGTGAGATCGTGGATGTGCGGGGTCGAGTTCGACCCAGCGAGGTGACAGGGGGCACCATCAATATTCTCGATACCCCGCCTGCCATCGTGAGTGCGCCGGTGGACATGGCGACCCGTTTGTTCTCGCCGTTCACCCTGGAGGTCGCAGCCAGTGGCAGCACGCCCATGTTCTACCAATGGTTGTTCAATGGAGAACCGGTGACCGGTGCCACCTCTCCGACCTATAGCATAGCGGAGGCCATGCCGGGGAATTCCGGTGATTACCAAGTCATCGTCAGCAACGCGGTTGACGTGGTGACGAGCGCTCCCGCTCGATTGGAGGTCCGGCGAGTGGTGCAACTGTCCGGCACCAACACGCCCACCGGAACCACCATTGAAATGCCGCTGCAACTGCTCACCGCCGGCACGGAGAATGCGGTCGGGTTCAGCCTGCGTTATGATCCGGCTCTGGTAACCCTGCAGTCGGCCGCGCTGAACCCTGAGTTTTCGGGCCTCACCTTGAACCTCCGCACGAACATGGCGTTCCCAGGCGTGCTGGGGGTTGCTCTGGCGTACCCGCCCAGCGAGGCGTTCAGCCGGGGGACCCAGGCCGTTATGAACCTGACGTTCGAGGCAACTCAGACGGTCGGCAATACCACCTTGGCGTTCGACGACACGCCGATCCTGCGTGAAGTGGTTGAGACCAACGCCCAACCCGTGGCGACCGAGTTCGTGCCCGGGGAGATCGCCACCGTCCGCATTGCCCCCACGATCATCCATCACCCGGTCTCGCGCGAAGTGACGGTGGGCGAGTCAGCCGTGTTCGCCATCGTGGCGGAGGGCTCGTTGCCAATGTCCTATCAATGGCGGGTCAACGGGATCGACATTGCCGCTGCCACCAACCGGACCTTCAGCATCGTGTCGGCCGTTCCTGCGGATGCTGGCAACTATGCGGTCCGGCTCAGTAACATTGCCGGATCGGTGGTCAGTTCGAACGCGTTGCTGACCGTGAACATCCCCGATACCACCGGCCCCGTCCTGGCCAATCCGACCTTCGACTGGCAGCCTCTGCAGCCGGAAACCCGGTTGACCCGCACCGGCACCCTGCGCCTCGATGCCACCGACGCTTCTGGCGTAAGCCGGGTCGAGTTCTACGTCGATGACACGCAGATCGCCGTCGACCTGACCCCCGCGGACGGTTTCACAGGGCTTTTGGATCTGGATCGCTTCTTTGACGGTACCCACACGCTCACGTTCAAGGCGCTGGATTTTCGCAGCAACCCCGCTGAATTGTCGGTGCCGGTCGAGTTTCAGTTGGCCGTTCTGCCGCCGCCCACAATCGGACTGCCCCAGACCGGGTTGGTGACTTCCAACTTGTTCATCTCAGTTCGCGGGAACGCGCCCGCCGGGGCCAGCGTTGTTCTCCATCGCAACGACGCCCGAGTTGGAACCCCCGTTCCGGTCGATCACCGCGGCATCTTCGAAACCACGTTGCCACTGATCGAGGGAGTGAACAGTCTGCAAGCCGCCACGCTGAATCGGGCCGGCGAGAGCGAACTGTCGCCCGAGGTGATTGTCGAATTGGACACGAGCCTTCCTGCGGGGCCCGACGGACTTCGGGTCACCGCGCGCAGCGGTGGACGCGTGCTGCTTGAGTGGATTCCCGGAACCGAATCCTATCGCGGCTATCACATTTATCGGGCCTCAACCTCTTTCACCGACCGCAACGAAGCGACGCGTCTGACCGGTACGCCTCTGCCCGCGTATACCTTCGATGACATCCCTCCCTCTGACGGCGAATGGCACTACCGCGTGACCCAGGTGAATCTCGCCGGGGTCGAGGGACTGCTGTCGAACGAGGTCACCGTCGAGGCGGATCGAACCCCGCCGACGGCGTCCTTGGAATACGATCCTCCCGCGTCATACGACCCGGAGTCAGGCCGCATTGGCCGGGGGATCGTGGGAGTTCGGTTGAATCTCAGTGAACCGGTCCAAGGAACGCCTTTCCTGAGCTTCACCCTTCCCGAAGGCTCACCGATCCTGGTCGAGTTGACCCGCGTCTCCTCCACCCTGTACCGCGGCAATTTCGTGATCGGCGACACCGCGGTTTCCGGCAATGCTTTGGCCGTGTTCTCTGCCCGGGACCGGGCCGGCAACCGCGGGGATCGCATCCTCTCCGGCGGACATCTGGCCATCGACACCGTTCCGCCACAAGTGGTAGGCCTTGCCGTCCAACCCGTCCCGCCCATCCTGAACTCACCCGACGAGCCGGTTCGGGTGACCGTGGACCTGGAGCTTAGCGAGTCCCTCCCGTTAGGCGCGGTGCCCGATGTCAGTTTCTCTTTGAGTGAATCCTCTCCTCAGCCACAACCGGTGACGAGTGTGATGCCGGACGCCGATCCGTTGAAGTGGACAGTGGCTTTCACCCTGCCGGAAACAGCCGGACAGAAGGCCGAAACGCTGACGATTCACTACCAGGCCACGGATGCGCTGGGGAACGTCGGTTCCGAGATCGTGCCGCCACATGCTTTCCTGGTCTATCAGGGCGATCTGCCGGGGCTGGAATCACCGGTGGGTTTGAGCGCGGCGACAATGGCGGGTGGGGTGATTGCCTTGGAATGGCAACGGGTGCCGGAGGCGGCCGATTACGCCCTGTATCGCAAGACCCCCAATGCCCCGGACTACGTTCGGGTGACCTTCACCGGAAACACAAACCGCTGGGAAGATCTTCCTCCGGCCGACGGTATCTACGAATATGTGCTGTCCGCTGTCCGGCGGGAGAACGGGCAGGAATCCTACAGCGACCCAAGCGAGGTGGCCGTCGCCGAGTCGGATCGCCAACCACCCGGTATGCCGACCGATTTGACCCTGGTCTTGGCGAAGAACGGAGTGTTCCTGCAGTGGACCGGGCCCGCCAGCGCGACCGAGCAAATTACCTACGCGCTCTACCGTTCGGCTGAAGCGCCGCCTGCCGATCCGACCGGGCTCACGGCGGTCATCAGGCAAATACCTATTGCGCAGGTGGTGGACCCCGCCCCGCAACCGGGCCAGCCGTTCTATGCTGTGGCCGCCGTTGACCGGGCGGGCAACGTCTCCCAACTCTCTGAGCCCGGTTACTTGAACATCCAGCTGTTTCCGGTCCAGTCGCTGATGGTTGCTCAGACGAACAGCGACCCGCCCATTCTCACCTGGACCCAGGTCGGCAGCGGTGTGGCGGGGCACGAAATCTTCCTCGGGGACGCTACCTCAAACCTGCTGCTGAACCGACGGGGTTTGATCACCGACAACCGCTTCATCGATGTCGGTTATACCGGTGACGAACGGCAGTACACGATCTTCACCGTGGACGAGAATCGTCGGCGCAGTCCGGGCCGCACTCTGCTGCTTCCCGCTCTGAGCGCCACCCTGGATCCCGAGGCCACCGTCAAACGGGGCCTCATGAATCGGCTCAACTACACGGTTCAGAACGATTCGACTGACCCGCTCAACGACGCGCGCCTCCTCGTCACGCTCGGCGGGCGGGTTCACGCTTCAGAACCGTTCTGGCTGCCCGGTCAATCCACCGCTGAAATCCCGGTGATCGTTGGAGGCTACACCGACCTGCCGGATGTGACCGCACCATTGCTGACCACCATTGAGAGCCACCCGGAGGAAGGCGCCACGGTGCGCTGGGCCCGGACCAACTCAGTCGCCATTGGCGACGGGCAGCTCGTTATAGGCGTGCTCGCCTCGGACCTGGTCCGTGGGACCATCACAAAGGCCCGTTTCACCCTGCTCAACCCGAGCACCGAGGTCCTCGAAGTCATCACCGCCACCCGCCAGGGCAACGCCCCGTCCTCCGACATTCGCATGTCGCTGTTCAACGCCGAGGGCCAGATGCTCTCCACCACCCCATTCCTTTCCACAAGCGGAACCAACCTGGTGCTGCTGCCGGACGGCAACATCGTCATGCGCCTGCAGCCGGGTGAAGAGATCGTCTCCCAGGAACTCGACCTGCCCATCCCTGCCACGGTTCCGAACCACACCTGGATTCAGGTCGAGGTCGACCGGGTCTTCTACCACAGCGACCGCGAAGACCGGGTCGAGATGCGCGGCACCAAGAGCGCTACCCAGTTCATAGTCGCTTCGACGAGCTACGCGGGCGCCGTTACCGCCGCCACGCCTGAGCATTCCCGAGGGGATGAACCAATCACCATCTCGGGGCGGGCCTGGTTCCGGGCGAACCGGCAACCGGCGCCCGGACAGCCGCTGTTGGTCAAGATCGCCAACGGCGGTTTCGAGCGCAGCGAGCAGGTGGTCACCGATGAGAACGGCCTGTTCACGACCGAGTTTACCCCGCTCGCCGGAGAGGGCGGGGGCATCTACTCGGTCTGGGCAGTGCATCCCGATCTCACCGACCGGGCCGTGCAGCAACAGTTCGTCGTGGACCGCGTCCTCGTGAGCCCGCAGGAGTTCACTGTGCGAACCCCGCATTACTTCAACCAGGCGGTCCCGTTCAAGGTCACCACCGGAGCCGGGACTGAGGTGACCAATCTGCACCTGGCCTTCCTTCCGGAAGACCAGCCGTCAGGGGCGCTGCCGGTCGGCGTCAGCGTGGATACCGGCGCGCCAATTGCGCAATTGGGCCCAAACCAGACCCGTACGATGAGTTTCCTTGTGACCGGCACGCCCGAAGCCCGCCGCAAGGTCGACCTCGTCCTTCGTCTGGTCAGTGGTGACAGCGACGACGATCCCTGGGCTACGATTCGCGCGTCCTGTGAGTTTTCCGAGGCCTACCCGTCGTTGCGCTGGTCGCCTTCGCTCGTGGATACCGGCATGGCGCCCGGCTCGAACCTGGTCGAGCAGGTCACGTTCGAGAACGTCGGATTGGTGTCCGCCACCAACCTCTTCTTCTCGTTGCACAAGACCGACGGCAGCCCGGCGCCCTCCTGGGTCGCCCTGACAACCCCGCCGAATCTCCCTGAACTGCCGGTCGGAGCCAAAGCCCTGGTGGGATTGACCTTCCGGCCGCCGCCGAGCCTGGCGGAGGATGATTACTGGTTCGTCCTGAAGACCCGCTCCGGCAACCATCCCACCGTCGATCTCGGCGTGCATGCGGCCGTGGTGACGAGCGGCATGGGCAACCTCGCCTTCAAGGTCGTGGACATGTACACCGGCTTGCCCGGCAACAACGGGGTTGGCGGCGCCAGCATCCGGTTGAAGAACCAGGCCGTGGACAGCATCGAGGTGACGATGGAGACGGAGGAGAACGGCGAGGCCCTGTTCGAGGACCTTCCCAGCGGGCTCTACGACTACCATGTGACCGTCGAGAACCACAACAGCAGCAACGGCCGTGTCTGGGTGCGGGCCGGCAGCACGGCGAGTGAGCATGTGGCGCTGGCCTATAGCCTGGTGTCGGTTGAATGGGAAGTCGTCCCCATCACCATCGAGGATCGCTACGAGATCGTCCTGCAGGCTGTCTTCGAAACGGATGTTCCCGCTCCGGTCGTGACCATCGAACCCGCGGCGGTCAACCTGCCCCAGTTGTTCGTGGGTGACGTGTTCTACGGGGAGTTTGTGGTGGAGAACCACGGCCTCATCCGGGCGGACAACGTGGAATTCCAACTGCCGAGTTCGGACGCCTACATCAAATACGAAATCCTGGCCGCCGTTCCCGATCGACTCGGGGCGAAGCAGAAGGTCCGCATCCCGTATCGGATCACCTGCCTGCAGTCGTTCCCCGGTCCTCGCACGCCTCCGCCGACAGCGGATCCAGCCCTCGCCTTAGCCCGGACTTCGAGCCGGGAACGTGCTGTTTCACTGCGGGACGATCTCCCGCCTGAGATCCGGCGCATGGCCCTCAGGGGCAGCTCCGGGGGAGTCTGCTTCGCCCACTCCTCCGGCGCGTCGCTGATCTACGACTACGTCTGCATCAACGGTGAGCACTTCACGGGGTCCGCAGGCACGCACTATTGGTACAACTATTCGCGTGGTTCCTGCGGAGGTGGCGGGGACGGTGGGCCAAGCCATGGGCATGTTGGCGGCCCGGGCGGCACAGGAGGAAGTGGAAGCAGTTTCTCAAGACTGCCCACTTGGCTAACCGGATTGCCGGAATGCTGCCCCCCGGAGCAATGCGAAGAGCAGGACCAATGCGATTCCAAGTGCTGCGAGCAGGAAGGGGCGACGTGCTCGAACAACCCACCGCCCCCGTTCACCCCGAGTTCCCCGGGGCCGAACGGCACGTGTGGGCCTGACGAGGACTCCAACGGCCCCGTCGCTTTGGCCAGCGTTGGCGGAGACGCGGGCGGGAAGTTCACCTTCACCAACCAGCTTCGTTGCGAGGCCGACGGAACGACCTATCTGGACTCCGACCGCCGTCGGCTCACCTTCGAGTTCGATGAGCAGGGCATCACGACCATCTTCGTGGGCAAGGTCCCGTACCAATACTTGGATCGCAATCGTACGTATTTCGCCTACCGTGCCAACCGCATCCAAGCCCTGCCGGATGGTTTCCGCTGGCAGAACTTGGACGGCAAGTGGGAGGTCTATGACTCCGAAGGTCGCCTATTCAAGACCGGTCTCCGCAATCTGCTCCACACGCGCCGGTACTACGACGAATCCGACCGCCTCCGGGAGGTGCACGATGCCACCGGAGCGGTGCTTGCCTCCTACACTTACAATTCAGCGGGTCAGGTGACCGCCATCACCGACCGGTTTGGTCGCAGCGCCGAATACGATTATGTGGACGGGCGTTTGGTCGAGGCTCGCGACATCCACCAGCGCCCGACCCTTTACGAATACGGGGCCGATTCCGGCTGTGGCCAGCGCAGGGTGGTCACGCGGGTCACGATGCCCGATGGCGCCGTACAGCAATTCCACTACCGCAGCGCCGGCTGTGACGGCCCGATCTTCCTGACCAGCCGCCTCGACGGCGAAGGGAACGGCCACTTCTATGAACAGCGTTACGAGCGCAATTCCCGGACCTATTACCTCAAGATCACCAGCACGGGCGGCGAGGTTCGCGAGAAGACTTTCGACAGTTCTGGCCAATTGCTCGAGGAAACCGTCAATGGGGTGGTTCAACGCAAGATCCTGCGCTCCGGGCGCATGGACCTTATCTCGGATGCCGCCGGAAACGAAACCCGGCGTGACCACAACGAGTTCGGCAAGGTCATCCGGGAAGTGGCCCCGGACGGCGGGATCACGACCTGGGAATACGACCCCGTCTTCCACGAGCCGACCCGGATCGTGGACTCCCGTGGCGCCGTGACCCTGATGAGCTATGACGCCAACGGCAACCTCATCGAGAAGATCGAGGCGGCGGGGACCGACGTCGTCCGAACGAACTCGTGGGTCTACAACAACCTCAACCAGATGCTCCGCCACACCGACGGTCGCGGGAACAGCATGGACTACGTTTACGACGATGCCGGAAACTTGGTGCGTGAGTTCGATCCGTCCAATCCGTCCTATCAGACCCTTTACGCCTACGACGTCCGCAGCAACCGGACCGTTGTCACCAACGCGCTCGGCCACGTCACCCGTTACGGTTACGATCTTCAGGACCGTCTGATCACCGAGACCAACGCCCTGGGCCACGTCACGCTCTACACCTACGAAGAGGACAACCTCGTCGAGGTGGAGACCGGGCGTGACGGGGATACCCCGGGGCGCGTCGTCCGGTACCGTTACGACGACCAGGGGCGTCGGACGCAAACCCTCCGTGTCGACGAAGCGGGCGAGGAGCAGGTTTGGGAGACCACTGGTTACGACGGAGACGGCCGCGTCATCACCGTTGCCAACGCACTGGGCCAGACGACCCGATACGAATACGATGCTTCAGGTCGCAGGCTCAAGACCGTGCGTCCGTTCAGCGAGACGGAGACGTCGGATACCGAATACGTCTACGACGAGTTCGGACGGTTGACCCGCGAGATCGATCCCCTAGGGGTGATCACGGAATACGAACCCGATGAAATGGGCCGCCAACGGAAGGTAACTGAGGCCCTGGGGACCGACGTCGAGCGTTCGCGCACCTTCGGCTATGACCTCAGCGGCAACCTGACCAGCATCACGTATTCGGACGGCACGAACAGCTTCACCACCCTTTACAGTTACGACCTGCTAAACCGGCGCACGCAGATCCGGGGCGCCCGCGAGTATCCGAAGGACTTCGAGTACGACGCCAATAACAACCTGATCGCCGAGATCAACGGCCGGGGCTACCGCACGGAACATGCCTACGACCAATACAACCGGCGGACGAACACTGTCGAGGGCATCGGGCACGGAGAGCCCGGCGAACACGCTGGCTCGTTCGAATACGATCTGGTCGGCAACATCATTACCGCCCATGATGGCAACTGGAACCATCGCCACTACCACCACGACGCCTTGGGCCGCCAAGTCGCCGAATCCATCCCATTGGCCTCGACCAACACGCTGCCGGGTTGGCCGGACTGGTGGCAGAACACCAATTCCGTCCTCACTTTCACCGCCTACAACCCGTGGGACCAGGTGACCACCACGACGAACATCGTGGGCGCGGTGACAGCCACCGTCTACGATGCGTTCGGCCGCCGGTTCACCCACACGGATGCGGCCGGTTTGACGCTCACCAACGATTACAACGCCGCGGATCAACTGGTCGCGGTTCACTACCCCGTGGTGTCGAGCGCTCCGGCAGGCAGTCCCCCGACCTCGATCCGCTACCGATACAGCGACCTCAACAACCAGCTCGTGGTATCGACCACCGACCGGGCCAACCTGACCACGACCTACGGCTACAACAGCCGTTTCGAGCGGATCCTGAAGGTCAGCTCCTGGGGCGCGACCAATTCATACGCCATTGATCCCTTGGGCCGGCAGATCGCCGACACCAACGCCCTGTTCGAGGTGACCGGCAGCGTCCTGGACCAGTTCGATCAACTCGTTGCCACCATCCACCCGGACCACGAGCCGCCCGACAAGGTTCGCATCGAATATCGGGTTTACGACGAGTTCGGCCAGATCACCAGCCACTGGGGCGCGGCGACTTACGACGTCTGGTACGAGTACGACCTGGCCGGCAACCAAGTGAAGCTCATCGATGGCAACGGAAACCCCACCCGCTGGGAATACGACGGTCGAAACCGCAAGGTTCGCAAGACCTATGCAGACGGAGGCGACAACGAATACGAGTACGACGCGAATGGCAACCAGATCAGCAGACGCGATTCATTAAACCGGGTCACGACTCGACGTTTTAATTCCTACAGTCTTCTCAGCAGGGTCGAGTACCCCTCCGATTCGGATGTGAGCCTCTCGTACGACGCCCTCGGTAGGAGGACCCTGATGGTCGACGGTACCGGGACCAACCGGTGGGCTTACGATGGAGCCAATCGTATCGTTAGCAACGCCCAACTCGGCGCGGGGTTCCTTGTGGCCTATGCGTACGATACACATGGACAGCGTCGGTCACGGACAGTGACATCCCTAGACGACAGCCAACGCCCGTGGCGCACTCACTACGGCTATGAGGAGGCAGGCCGACTGAGTAGAATAGTCGACTTGGACGTGTCAGATGTCCCCTTCCAATACTCCTGGAGTAGCAACGCATTGCAGATCAGTTCCGTTATGTTCCCCTCAGGGGCTAGAAGAGACAACAGGCGCGACCTTCTAGGACGGACGACACGTGCGCAATATTACGACGGGTTTGGCGTGCAACTTGCCCAATTTGCCTACACTTACAACAACGCACGGCAGCGTGCGCTAGAGGAGACGCAGACATCTAGAACGCAGTTTGGCTACGATGACAAAAGGCAGCTGATTCTCGCCGCGCGTTACGAGCCTGCTACAGCTTCACAGGCTACTGTTGTTCGCCAATACGCATACGACGCCGCAGGTAATCGGCAGGTAGTGACAGTTAATGGAGATGCAGAGAGCTACACTGCAAACTCGGTCAACCAGTACGCCCGCGAGGCAAGTTCAGAAAATGAGGCCCTTCTTTACGACGCTAACGGAGCGCTTGTAGTCGACGGCTCAAGGACATTTAGCTACGACGAACAGGGGAGACTGCAACGGGCGTCTCTGCACGACCACGTCACGGCTTTTGCGTACGACGGTCTAGGGCGCCGAGTCATCACCAGCGAAGAGTATAACAATAAGACGTATACGAGGTTTACGGTTTACGATGGCGCCCTTGCCATTCAAAGCGGTGATGTCGAAAACGACGAGGTTTTGCGCGTGGTCAGAGGCTTGGATATGGACCTAACACTTGGCGGACTCGGCGGGGTTGGAGGGGTGCTCGCTTTGCAGGAGAACGAGCAGGTGTGGGAGTGTGTGAGTGACGGCAGGGGCAATGTTCGCGGCCTGGCAAAAGCAGGACAACGGGAAGTCAACACGTATGATTATACACCGTTTGGAGAGTCGTCTAAAGTTGTGAACGCGCGTGGGAGCTATTACGGATTCGCATCAAAGGAGATGCTGTTAGGCGGTAGTGTTGTGGATTACGGATTACGCATGTTATATCCACGACTTGGCTGCTGGCTCACTAGAGATCCTTTGGGAGAGACTGGTGGAGTAAGTTTGTACAACTATGCCAGGAATAATTCGATAACATATACAGACGCATGGGGTCTACTGTGCATCCCTTACTCTTTTGTGTCAGCTAAGCTGGAAGAGCGGGAGGGGTCAGGACAGGGATTCGTCGACTGGGAGTACCTGTACGGGGGAAGTCCTTTGAATTGCAGCACGAAGGGGCGGTTTCCAGTATGTGTGCAGAAAGGCGATGAGACTTATGCGCGCCCGTGTTTTAGCGAAGTGCGTGGAGAAGTGACAAAAGCGATTTACACTGTTGATAGCAAGGTGAATGTGAGCTCCCTAGCTCACGAGCGGGCTCATATAAACCACGATATCAAGCCGCCGTATAACCGTCTTGTTAGCAAGCTAACGGCCTTGGCGCAAAAGCCGTGCATGTTTCAGGCTCGCGCGGAGTGCTATCAGGAAGCAGGTCGTCTCTACTACGACGCGCGGAAGTTGGAAGCGAAGTACTTAATCTCGAAACGCGAATGTGAGGATTATGCGGATGGAATCGCTAGCAAGGAGGGGCATTGTAAATGGCAAAAGATGAAAGAAGAGTTCGAAAGGGCCTTACGGAGCGCTGGACAAAAGGAGAGCGAGTGCGACGACATGGAGCCGGATGGCCCAAAATGCGAAGAGCCGAAGTAATGAGCCATGAGTTCTCGACTTTGTGCTGTGTGCGGGAAAAACAAGACGGGGCAATAAAGGGGTCAGTCCGCACTATTGATGCTAAAATGGTTAAGGGGCAGTCTTCACTATTGACACTGAAATGCGACCAGAACGCAGAGCGGGCAACAAGAACATGCGTGGCCCCTTCGCCGCGCTTGAGCCAACCGTTGCTGGGCAGCTAGCCAGAGACGGGGAAGTGAGGGTTGGAGGCTAAAGGCTGAAGGATGAGGGAGAAGGCAAAAGAGACGACAAAGGACGGCATGCCCTTGGTAGCTCGCAGCCGCCGGCTTGTCCTCCCCAGCGGCTCTGCCACGGCGGGCGGGCTTAGCCACCATAGAGGTTCTGCTACGGGGCATAGAGGTTTCGAGGCTCCCTCTCGCAAATCCGAAACTCGAAGTCCACGCACCGAATGCAGCCCTTGGGCGTTGCGGCAAAAGAAGGCAGAGATCCCAGAGAATCTGGACCTTTTTGCGCTCTTTGCTTTCTCTTACGGCCAGTGGTGCAATTGCCTCAAAAAAACAAGAATGGCATTGAGCGTCGTGCCCTTGTTGGCTACCGAATCGGGCGTTCGTAGCGGCGGTTCGCTAGAGCACCGCACGCTTGGCCGACGAGATGGTCTACAAGTCGTCCGGCTTGAAGACCGTGATTCCGGGGATCGAGTCGAACTGCGGATCAGCCGTGGCCAGCCGGTTCACCCCAGTCCGCAGCCCGGCCGCCAGGTTCAGCGATTCATTGGTGAGCAATCCATGCGTCCGTTGCAGTTCAGCGGCTTTGCTGAAGTCGCGGGTTGCGATGCCCAACACAAGCAGATCGCCGGACAGGATGTCTTCGACTTCCTGGGGGTATTGGGTCAGTTGGCGCACGAGGCCCGGGTTCTGGGCGAGGGCTTTGGCCGGATTCGAGCCGGAAAGCCCCCGGCCCTGCGCCTCTTGCATCATGCGGCGATGGCAAAACTCCGCTACCGCGATCGTCGTGAGGACGCCGCTGACCTCGTGTTGCGCACACCGTTCCAAGAGCCGGCGGCACTGCGCGGATATCCCCCGCTTGGCATAGATGAGGATATTGGCGTCAACAAGTACGCGCGCACCGGCGGGAATGGCCTCAAGGCTCATTGCTCAAAGAAGTCCGCCTCCATGCTGGCGCGAAACTGCTCCGGCGTGAGCGCGAAGTCCGGCGTGGAAAGGAACCGCCGCAGCCCCGCGCCGGCGGTGGTGGCGCGCGATGACGTGTCGCCATTCGGCTCCAGAATCGTCAACAAAGCGTGGGCTTTGGCCGGAAGCGTGGTGTTCCCGCGTGGGATAACGCGTCCGTTTTCCAGCTCCACTTCAACCGTCGTGTAGCTCATGGTCAAAATCTACCATCCACCCTGGCCATTACAAGATCATGCCGAACAACCGAACGCTCGTCTGCCCCATAAAGGCACCCTCAGTATTGACACGGGAATGGGCAAGCACGGCATAGCAAAGCGGCGCAGGTGGCGAGACAGCGCCCGTGCTGGCGGCACGATCACCTGGGCTGTTGCGGTGGGATCGTTGGGGCCCCTCACCCCGACCCTCTCCCATCGGACAGACGAGGGAGGGGTCAATCGCGGTCTGGGGTTTTGAAAGTGGGGCGGATACGCAACCGGAGTCTTGAACGATGCACAAAGTGAATCTGTCCAATGGAGACCTTCCGAGGGTCAGAGGTCGAGGTCAGCGGCCCAAGCTGCCAGAACGGGGCTTTTCCGCTCGCGGGCGGGTTGTTCTTGCGACGTTGTTGCTCTCAGTCGTGAGCCTTCAGCCTTCAGCCTTTGCTCAAGCGTCCATCTGCGCTCGCGTGAAGATCGAGATTCTGCAGGAGTTGACGCTGGAGCGGGAAGCGTTCGAGGCGCGGATGACGATCAACAACGGCGTGGCGGGGACGCCCATCGACAACATCAAGGTGGATGTGCATTTCGAGGACGACGATGGGAACACGGTCGAAGCGACATCGAACCCAAATGCGAAGGGGCCGCTCTTCTTCATCCGGCTGCAGGACGGGTACAGCATCCCAGGGTCGATCGCCGGCGGAACGTCCGCCACGATCAAGTGGCTGATCATTCCGGCTCCGGGCGCGGCCGGAGAAACGGCGCAAGGGCAATGGTATTACGTCGGGGCGACCTTGTCCTATCGCGCGGCAGGGGTGGACAACGAGGTGGTCGTGGACCCGGATGACATCCTGGTGAAACCGATGCCTGCGTTGACGCTCGATTATTTCCTCCCGGACGAGGTCTATGGCGATGATCCGTTCACGGAGGAATTCGTGGAGCCGCCGGTCCCGTTTTCGCTGGGCGTGCGGGTCAAGAATTCCGGGATCGGAGCAGCGCGCAAGCTGAAGATCGACTCGGCGCAGCCACGCATCATCGAGAACAAGCTGGGGTTGCTGGTGGACTTCAAGCTGCACGGGTGCGAGGTGAACGGGGAGCCAGCTCAACCCACGTTGCTCGCTGACTTTGGTGACATCGAATCGAACAGCTCGGGTGTGGCGCGATGGATCATGACGAGCAGTCTTTCGGGGCGATTTGTCGAGTTCACCGCCTATTACACCCACGCGGATGAATTGGGTGGTCAGTTGACCTCCTTGATCACGGACCAGCCCAAGACCCATTTCCTGGTTCACGACGTCCTCGTTGACCTTCCCGGCCGCGATGGGGTGCGGGATTTCCTGGCGCGAGAAGACGCTGATGACCCGGAATTGCGGGTCTACGAGTCGCAGAACGCCGACATTCTGGTGATGGACCAGTCCGAGGCGTCGAGTCTGGTGTCCGATGGCGGACGGCTCTCCATCCGCACCCCACCCATGAACGGATTCCTGTTCATCCGGGTGGTGGACCCGGCGGCCGGGCGACGGGTCCTGCGGTCGGCGCAGCGAGGCGACGGCAAGCAGTTGCCCGGGCCGAACGCGTGGTTGTCTCAGACCTGGGATCGGGACGCGTTGAAATGGGACTATTTCGTCAATGTTTTCGACGTGAACAACACGACGGGCGCCGACTACATCCTGGATTACAAAGACGCTCCCGGGCGCACAAACCGTCCGCCAAGTCTGGACCCGCTGTCGAATTGGGCGATTGGTCCGGAAGACCATCTGTCGTTTCCAATCACCGCGACCGACCTGGATGGCGACCGCCTGGGATTCGAGTTGGTCCCGCCCGCTCCGGTCGGTGCATCCGTCACGCCGGAAGGAGAGTTTTCCTGGCAACCGGGGCAGGTCCCCGTGCCCAGCACGAACCGCATGACGGTCAAAGTAACCGACAACGGGCTGCCTGCACTTAGCGATTCGCGGGGATTCACCGTGGTGGTGCGCGATCCCACGGCCAGCGAACCGCCGGTGTTGCTTCTGTCGACCAATCTGCTGGCCTATGCGGAACAGAACGGGCCGGTCTTGGTGGATCCCCTGGTGGAGGTGACCGACGAGGATACGCCCGTGTGGGACCAGGGACGGCTGACCGTTGCGGTGATCGAGGGCGGAACGGCTGAGGATACCCTGGCGTTGGCAGCGCCGAGCGAGAGTCAGACGAACCTCGTCCTCACTGCTGAGAACGTGGTGGAATACCAGACGGTTCCGGTGGGCACATTGGGGATTGTCGCCGGCGAGACCAATGTGTTGACGGTTGATTTCAACTCCAATGCCACAATCGAGATCGTGCAGGAAGTGGTGCGGGCGGTGACCTTCGAGAACACAGCCATACGCGGCGAATCTCCCCAGAGGGTCATCCAGTTCAACCTCGATGATGGCGAAGGCGGCGTGAGCGCGCCGGTGGATCTGGACGTGGACATTTGGCCGCTGAATCACGCTCCCCTGGCAGAGGACGACGAGGCCGCCACGACCGCCGACGTGCCAATTGCCCTGCTGATTCCAAAACTGGTGGGGAACGATTCGGATGCGGATGACGACGAGTTGGTCTTCGAGTTACTGGGCAACGTGACCGCCCAGCGGGGGACGGTTGACATTGTCGGGCAGGCCGTGGTTTACGTCCCCAACCCGAACCTCGTCGGCACAGATTCCTTCACCTATCGCATCACCGACCCCTATGGCGGATGGGCCGAAGCGCGGGTCAACATCACCGTGCGGGCAGCTACCACGCAGGTGAAGACCATCGTCTCGGTGGTGCCGAACCCGGACGGTTCCGTTGGCGTGAAACTGCTGGGAATTCCAAACCGCACCTACACCGTGCAATGGTCCTTCGACCTCCTCTACTGGTCGTTCCTGATGAAGACCACTGCCGGGCCGACCGGCATGATTGAATTCACCGACCAGACGGCGGATCCCTCCCGTCGGTTCTACCGGATCATCTACCCCTGATTCAGCCCATGGACCTGATTCGTTGTCTTCGAGGTGCAGCCGCTGCGGCGGTGCTGGCAGGGGCCTGTTGTGGCTCGGCCGCGGAATACCAGTTCTCGACCAACCTGGTGCTGGAACTGCCGGACGGCGGTGGCATTGGGACGTTCGTGCAGCATGAGGTGAGGGACATTTCATGGCCCCTCGCTGAGGTTGCGGTGACCCTCGACATCGCCGGCTCCTGGAGCGGGGATCTCTACGCCTACCTGAACTTCGGCGAGGCGCATGCGGTATTGCTCAACCGGGTCGGCCGAACGGAACTCAACCCCGCCGGCTACGGTGACAAGGGATTCGAGGTCACCTTCGAGGACGCCGCGTTGAATGGGGATATCCATCAGTACCGCGTGACCTACGAACTCTCCCCGCCCCTCACAAGCAGCGGCGCTTTGACCGGCACATGGGCGCCCGATGGCCGAACGACCGATCCCGCCGAAGCCGTCGACACCGATCCCCGAACCGCCACCCTGAGCGTGTTCGAGGACCTCGACCCGAACGGCATTTGGACGCTGTTCTTGGCCGACATGGAACCGGGGGCGGTGCATCAACTGCTCGGCTGGGGGCTGACCCTCCGCTCTGAGCACAGTGTTGGAATGCCCCAATTGCTGGTGCAGCGGGCGGGCGATGGCGTCGAGGTCCGGTTCCTGACCCAGGCAGAGACCGTTTATCATCTGGAGGGCACAGAACAACTGCCAGCTGCGGTCTGGGAAGCCATGGGAAGCGTGGTGGGGACCGGCGAGCAAGTCACGCTCGGGCCGTTTCCTCGGGTCGGTAAAGCTGGCTTCTTCCGGCTACGATCCGGCACTGGAACAAGCGACCCTCCGTCATCCCGGCTTCAGTTGCACCGAGCGGAAGGCGGTCTGGAAGTCCGGCTGCGCACCCTGACCGGCCTCACCTATCACCTGCAGGCCACAGACGGACTTCCGGCCGCAAACTGGGAAAACGTAGCCTCGCTTCCCGGCAACGGAGGCGAACTGCTCTTCGGTCGCTTCCCAGCTTCCGGGAAGGCCAGAATCTTCCGGGTGCTTGTGGAGGAGTGAGGCTGCCTCGTTTTAGAGGAGCGGATGGTTGGGTGGTGTCTGGAGCTGCGGGCTTGCGAGGAGGGACAAGGTGGCTGGGTCGAAAACAGCGATGCTGCGCGTCACAAACCCTGCCGGTTCCCGTTTACCCGAGGTATGCGATGTTCGTCGTCGATCCAAGGCTCCCTTCAGCACCAGGCGTGGCTCTTTGTGCGGACGGTGCTGGTGGTAATCGTCGGCAGCGCCGTTCAAGCGGGCAGCGTGATCGGATTCCAGTTTGGGAAGAACGCGCTTTGGCGGCAGACGACTGCGAGCCCGGGGTTCTCGACGGCGGATGCGGTCGAATGGGGGGCGGGTGCGGCGGTCTTACAGTTCCCTTTTGACACAGCCGAAAACGTGACCGTGTCGGAATCTGCCACCGGGGCGTCGTTTCCAATGACAGCGTACACCTACGAGGATCCGGTGGATGCGATGCCCCATGAGGACTGGTGGGGCAGTGCGACGTTCGAGTCGCGGGACGCGCTGCTGGCGGTCTGGCCGGCCGGGGGAACGGCACAGTTCGGGCGCACGTTTCCCGAGTGGTTGGAAGCCCCTCCTGACTCCGGGTCCATTCTCCTGAACGCCATCGAGCCGGTTCAGATCCCGGAGTTCACCAACTTCGATGCCATTCAAGCCATCGATCCAAGCCAGGATTTCACGTTTCAGTGGACCCCGTGGACGAATCCCACCGGCTACATCCCGTTCAACATCTACGGGCCCGATGGCGAGGTAGGCGGTGCCGGGTTGGACGGCAGCGCGGCGGAGTTCATCATCGCGGCGGGGACACTGCAGGCAGGGGTGACCTATCGCGCGGTGGTGAACTTCAGCAGCGGCTACTTCCACACCGGCACCGAATGGGAAGGCGAGGCGGTGGGCTGGCACTATTGGAACTACCGGACGGAGGTGGAGTTCACGCCCAAGGCTCCATCGAGGTCGCTGCCGGAGCTTCCCACCTCCAGCGAGTTTTCGCGTTGGCGGCCCCTGGGCGATGGATGGCCGGACAGCAATCACGGACTGGGAAGCCTCGCCTGGTTTCAGGGCGAACTGCATACCGGAGACTGGGGGTGGGGGGACGATCTTGTGATTGGATTAATCCCGCGATGGAACGGGGCGGCGTGGGATTCGTCTCTGTCGCCGTCAATTCAGCCCGACATCGGGGCAGCGCTGGCGGCATCGGGCACGGAACTGCTGGCGGGAGGGGCGCACGATTTGGCGGCCTGGGATGGAGTGGCATGGCAGGTCGTTGACGGAGTCTGGCTTGAGGGAAGCGAGCTGGACGGGCTGATGGTGGCACTGGACGAGGTGGCCGACCTCGTCGCTTACGACGGGGACTTCATCGTGCCTGGCCGGTTTGTCGCCTCTGTGTTGACGGGAGGGAGTCTGGTGGAACCGCCTTGGTCTGGATATGCGTTGGCCCGCTGGGACGGCAGTTCCTGGCAGCTCCTCGCGGATATCTCGATGCAAACCCACCTTCTCCCGGACTGGGTCGGGACGGCGTGCATCGGCGAATCCGGGGTCTATGCGAGCGGTTCCTTCAAAGGCAGGGACACTGAGAGCGGAGGCATCAGCGAGTTCGCCGGGGTGGCCCATTGGAATGGGACAGCGTGGGAACCGGTCGGCGCGGCTTTCGATGGCCCCGTGACTGCACTGGCAGTGAACGGGCAGGAACTCTACGCCGGAGGCAACTTCACCTCGGCCGGCGGCGTGCCGGCAGAGAACCTTGCCCATTGGACCGGCACGGCTTGGGAGACCGTGGGAGGGGGAACGGACGGACCCGTCCGGGTGCTGGCGTTCAGCGATGCGGACCTCTACGCGGGAGGCAACTTTAACAGCGCGGGTGGCATCGCAGCGAACCACATTGCCCGATGGGATGGCAGCGAGTGGTCGGCGCTGGACACCGGCACCGACGGCCCGGTGTTGCATCTGGCGGTGTCTCCCGAAGGCCTCTACGTGTCAGGCAACCACAGCGATGAGGAGAGTTTTGGCCTGGCTGGAGGCAAGCTGGCCAAGGACGTGGCGTTCTGGCCGTTCGACACGCGATTGTTGCCCCGGGATTTGAGTCTTACCGCGGCTCCCGGTTTGCCGTTGCGGATCCCGATTGCAGACTTGGTGCGGGACTTGGATGACAACCCAATCTCCGTGGTGTCGGTGGGGAACGGGGTTCGCGGCGGCACGGTCACAGCGGACGCCGAGTTCATCCACTACCAGCCAGGCCAACTCCGCGGAGACGATGCGTTTACCTACCGCGTGTCCAACGGGGCCGAACAGGCCAGCGGGACGGTTCGTGTAACGCTCAAGGAGGCACCAACAGGAGGTCGGGCCGAGGAGATCAGAGTTACGTCGGACTCCGTGACCATCCGGTTCAGCGGAGTGCCCGGAGCCCAGTATGACGTGCAACGCGCCGAGTCCCTGGACGAACCGGTGGAGTGGACGACGCTCACAACAGAAACCCCTCTGTCTCCCGGAGCCGATGGTTCCTTCACCTTTACGGATACCCCTCTCCCGACCGGCGCGGCCTTCTACCGAAGCGCGAAGAGGTAACCCGGATGTCTGTTGAGCCGACTCTATTCACCAGCAGCGTGTAGTGAGTCGGGTGCAATTCTGGGGACGGTCGGCCGTTGGTTCAGGTCTGCACGGACCATCATCAGAGGGCCATAAGCTGATGCGGCGCCAGCTGTGCTCGAGCCAAGCCTGCACCGCATTCGTGGTCAGACGGCTGGTCTCCGCCAGATGCCTCAGTGCGGACTTGCTGCCCAACGATTTGTCCGGCCAAGGATGAAGGCGGTAGGCCAGGCCAATCTCCGACGCGATTGCTTCGACGGTCCGGAGGGCGCTGAACGCGTATTCCTGCCACCGCTCCCGCGAGCCGAACACGCCGGTGTCGAGGGGGACCCCGAGGGTGGCAGCGTGCTGGGCGATACGAGCCACGTTCTGGGCCCGGATGTTGATCGGCTCGTGGAAGACGCTGATTGGGTCGAGCGGTGCCACCGCTTCCAGGGTCGCCCGCAGGTCGGCCTCGTCGCATTCCGGATACGTCGGCGCCAGGGCCACAAAGACGTGCAATCCGGCGTCCTTTGCCGTCTGCAGCGTGGCCAGCCGTCTGCTTGGGGATGGAGCCTTCGGCTCATAGACCTTCGACAAGTCGTTTCGCAAGGTGGGCAGACTCATGCCGAAGAGCAGCCGGCGACCGAAGCTACGACACAGGTCGAAATCCTGGCGGGCCAGCGGACTGCGCGTCAGAATTCTGACGTTGAGCGTCGAGTGGTCGCGAATGAGTTCCAGCGAGCGGCGGACTAGGAACCGAGCATGTTCCGCCAACCGGCGCCGTTGCTCTGGCTCGGCATGGGGGATCACCTGGTATGGGTCCGTGGTGGAGCACAACATGACGGCGCGGTTCCCGTCGGGTTTCAGACGGGAGGACGGTGTGTTTTCGGCGGCCCGCAGGGAGGCGAGAAACCGTTTCTCATCCCACCGACGCAGCAGGACGTAGTCCCCCCACTCCGCGTCAGGATCCGTGACCCCGTACCGGGCCAGTTTCGGCCCTTGCTTGACCGTCGCAGCGCTGGGCACGTAACAGAACCGACAGGCGTGAGAGCAGCCGACGGCGATGTTCAACGCCCAGTTGGACAGGCTCTTAAAGACGAAGTTGTTCGGGGCGATCACGGCCGGCGCCGGCCAGAGGTCGTTGATGGCTGTCATAAAGCAAGAAGGAGAAGGGCGGAGGGAACACTGCGGCTGACGAAGAGCCGGCTTGGTCCAGGTTCAAGACCTCATCCGGCGCCCGGACGATTGCTTCGGTGCCTGCTGCGGCTTGATGAGGGTGCCTTCGAAAAGGCCGGGCGTATGGACGATGTGGAACGGCGGCAGGCAACAGAATTTGCAGAGAGCGAGCCTCGGAACGCGACGGTCATTGACAACGAAACTCGAGTCCATCTGGCGGAACCCATGAGAATGCGACACGCGGGCCGAGCCGGCCTTGAAGAGGCCATCGAAAACGGCCATGAGGTTGACATCCTCGCCCTTGGCCGCCTTGCCGTGGGCAAGAAGAACGCTCTTGGAAACCTCGCGAAGCACGGCTTCATTCGGGACATGGATGAGAAACTCGACCGGGCTGGACGGGTCGTGAATCTGGTCGGCGAGGCGGCCGAAGTCGGTGGATCGAATGAAATCATCAGGGAACATGGCGATTTTTCAGTTGGAGTTGGGATTGTTCCCGGCGACCGCCGGGATCGACGGACGGGGATTGCGGTTTCGGGTTGGACCGCTGCGGGACGACCCGTAACGGCCACCCGTTCGGTTGAGGTTCTTTTCACGCCAGCGGGCCTGGATGGCGTCGGTTGCCTTGCCGAGCCACTTCGGGTCGGTGCGCAGGGACTCAAGTTCCACAGCGGCGAAGTATTTGGTCGCGTTGGGACGTGGTTTTCCCAGCGGCCGCAACAACCCGACGGCGACAAGGACGGGAATGTCATGGGGATGAAACCCGAGGAACCACGCCGCCTGTTCGGCATCCAACCGGGCCGGCGTGAACGCGAGGGACAGGAAGTTCTTGTGTTCGGGACTCATGGCACTTGAAGCGGTATCGGCCGCCATTGTTCTATCCGCGGAATAAGCCGCAGCGGTTGCACGGGACTGCCAGACTTCCCTCCCCTACCGCCCTCGATGCCGTGGAAACACACCTGGTTGGTCATACGCAGCTGGGTCGTGATCAGTTCTGACGGTGGGAGTCTCCGTCGGGTCGCGACGGCTCCCAGGCTTTGAGCCTGTAGGCGCGCGGGCGAAACACGACGATGGCGCTGGGGAACGGGGCGGAATTCCGACACCCACCAAACTTGAGGCGACCCCGCATCAGTCGGATCTCCCCCTTCATCGCGTAGCGATGCCACCAACGGGTGTCGGTGCGGGCGGGCACCAGGCAAACCACGGTGGCCCCGGCTTGGGCGGACTCGTACGCCTTCGCCATGAACGGGGCGATGCCGCGGCCGTACGGCGGGTTCATGAACACGACCTCCTGGCCCCAATCCTGTCGGAGCCCGTCCTCGGCACGGGTGAAATGCCGTTCGCACTTCGCGTTCTGATGGGTGGCACAAGGATCGAGCGTGAACCCGAATTCGGCATCGAGGGTATCGAAGAGCCCCTGCGGCGTGGACCACTCCTCGCTCCGGGACGAAAAGTGGACCGCATGCCGGCTGACGGTGGATTCGCCGATGGCATCCAGGCCCAGTTGCCCGGGGATTGATGTCCTGCTTCGCTTCATGCGCGAGAACGGTCCGACGGCTCAGTTCTGGGAGGGCCCTCCCCGCTCCTGCCCCTGCCCGTGGATCCACGAATGGGCGGCATCGGCGATCTTGGCCAACAGGAGGAGATCGTCGCGCCCGAACGAGTCGGACGAACGCCAGCAACTGTTGGCAACGTCCCGGAACAGGCGCGTGAAGGTGACATTGTGACGATGACCACCGGGCGTATCGTTGGCCCAGATGGCGGCCTTGATGTGACCCAACCGGATTTCGTGGACCGGCCGGTCGGAGACGGAGGTTTTTGGAGATGTGGCGTTCATGTTGAATCTGTGCGGATTGAGTTGAGGTGGACTGAACATTCGCGGACGACTCAGCGGAGCGGGACTTCCCTCCCCTCTTCCAACTGCCGTTCGAGTTTTTGAACCCGGTTGGTGAGAGCCGGCGGCTCGCTGCGGATGGCGGCATTGCCCTCAAGCACCTGCCGGAGAGAGCGGGTTTGGTCATTGAACCTCTCCATGCTCTGCTGGAGCTGTTTCGACTGATCGATGAGCTGCGCCGACGTCTCCCGCTGCGAATTGAGCTCGGCCGTAAGGGCGTCCCGGTAGAACTGGACGACATCGGCCGCGGACTCGGGCGCCGCATTACCAGCCGGAAACACCATGGCAGCCGGGGGCGCCAGGTTCGGTTGGCTTGATCGTTCCCGCCTGAAAACCGTGTGAGCCTCGTGCAAAACGTCTGGGTGGAGTGGGTCAACGTAACGCCCGACCGCATACGGGACCACCACCTCCGGATGCCAAACATTGGCCGGTCGGGCGATGGGCGACGGCCTGGGTGGGATCATGAGCCGGGGCGAACCGGCTTCGGGCCGCGAACTGCGGCAACCGGCCGAAGCCACAGCAAGGAGGACGGCCAACGTGGCGGAGCAAACGATGCGGGGATTCTGGTTCATGATTTCTTGTCCGGGATTTGAGGGGTTGCGGTTGCGACGGGAGTTGGGGATTTCAGCGGGGCATTGCCCTGACGGAGATCCGAGAGGTCGATGCGCTGGGTGACGTAGAGGTACATCTGCTTGCCACCGGGAACGCGGATGTAGATCCCATCCCGACGAACGATCTCGGCGAGTTCCTCGGCATAACGGTTGAGGACCTCGCTGGTGCCGCTGAGGGCGGCGTTCCGGGCGCTGTCGGGGAACGCGAGGCCGAACCGGGTGGTCTGGGTTTCCTGCATCCCGGAAGCCATGCCGGACATAAACGTGGCGAGGAAGAGCTTCACCTCGGCCAGCACGTCGCTGTGCAGGACCTGTCCGCGCAAACCGGCGCTGCCATCGGTGATGCCCCAAGTCAACAATGAGGGATGTTCCTCCCGGTCCAGTGCGATGCCGGTGAGATGCAGCTCGCTGCCGTTCTGCCAGACCAGCGTCCACTCCCCCTCCGCCACGATCCGTTCCCGCATCCGATCCGCATTGGCCCGCCCATGCACCTCCGTGCCGGTCGGCACCACCGACGCGCCATCGTGCCAGAGATCGTCGGTGACCAGGGCAATGATGGGGGTGTCGATGTTGGCCGAGTCGACCGTGTTGACCACCTGACACCGGATCAACCGGCCGTAGGGCGCATAAACTCCTGGCGGCGGTGGCTCGGCAGGCAGCGGAACGGTGATCGAAAGCGGCGCCAACGGGGCATTTGTCGACGGCTGCCGGAGTGGAACGGACACCTCCGGCACAACCGGTCGTTCCACCGAGGTGGCGGAGCCGGCGGGGGGCGGTTGATAGAGCGGCTCGACCGGATTCCCGGCGACCGGTCGCAAGGCAAATGCCAGCGCCACCACGATTATCAGAATCAGGACCAGTGCCGCCACCAGGCCGAGCCTGGTGCGGAGGAAATCGAGCAAACCGGAGATGTTCATGACCTTCAACGGACAGCAGGAATGGTTTTCAGGAGACTCTGGCTCTGCCCGGCAGCAGGCTTGTCGGCCGTCGCCTCGGGAGCAAATCGGTTCAGCAGGACCCGAAACTCGTTTCGCGGCGACAAGTTGTTGGGGGAACCATCCGGGCTTCCGGTGATGGCGAGGGAAATCGCGGTAGTCGCCTGGGGCGGCAGCACGCCGTCGGCGTCGGTGGCGGACTGGAAGTAGGTCCGCTCGCCGACCTGGACCATGAGACTTTGAGGCACATACCGGATCGGCTGGTCGGTCTTGTTGCGGACCCAGATATGGAAGACCAGGGTGTCGTCGGCTGGGAACCGGAGCACCTGCAAGAGCCAGGTGGCGTAGTCACCATGGTCCTGAATCTTGTTGATCACGACCCGCTCGACTCCCGCCACCAAACCGGGGTGTTGCGATTTCAGTAGGTTGTAGTTATTCGCGGTATCCAGCAGGGCGAGCAAACGCTCCGGTGTGGGCAAGGGACTCGGGTCGACCGGGAGCAGGGCTTTGGAAACCTGCTGTGTGGGCCTTGCAGGACGATAGACCGGTTCCTCGAAGATCAGCGAAAGGCACGGATGCTCCGACTCGACCAGTTCAAGGACGTAGGTCTGGTGCTGCCAGATGACATTCAGCGAGGCGGAGACCTTCAACCGGGTGGCCTGGAGGGAGAAAAACTCCTGGCCGGGCTGAAAGGACACGAGGAAACGCGCCTCAGGATGCGGTTCGGTGGCGATGAACACCGCCTCGAGCCCGGCAATCGGGCTGGGGAACCGGACGGTGGTGAGACGGTCGAGGGCCACCGGCACGGTGACCACCGTGTTCGGGTCCAACGCCAGCCGCTGGATACGGTTGGTCGCGTCGGCCCTGGCAGCGAGCGCAAGCAGCAGGCAGACGACACCGTTCATTCCCCACCGCCCAAGCCGGCGGGTGACCCGATTGCTTTGGCGCATGCGACGCATGAGCGGTTCAGCGTTTGGCCGGGGTGTCAACCGGAGCGGGGGTGGATGGGCTAGATGGGTTGTCATAAGCCAAAGTGAATTCCGTGACGATGGTGGGCTGTCTGCGGCTCTTGAGGAGGTCCGGGTTGGGCCGGAACGTGAGCCGCAGTCGGAAGGGCAGGACCTCGGTAAAGGGGGAATTACGATACAGACCCGTGCGCAACAGCTGCCCGGTGACCTCGATTTGGACACGGTCATCGCGGGTCTCGATGGCGTTGATGCGATGCACCTGCGGTTTCTGCTGGATATGGCGGTCGTGAAACTCGGCGGCCTCGAGATTCTTGAGCTGGAGCGCCTGGGCGATGGCTTGCCGACCGAACATGGCGTCGAGGACCTCCGGCTGGTCGTAGCCGTCGGGATTGCGGAGCAGGAGCGCGTTCGCCGCGAGCAGGCTCTGTTGGACATGCAGCTCCTTGGCCGCCGCAAACGTGTTGCCGGGGGCCAGCACCCAGTTGCCAGCCGGATCAAGCACCACGAAGCGGACTCCCCGGCGGGCCTGCGACATGGTGAGCATGAGAGCCAGCGCGGTGATGAGCAGGGCCAGCAGGGCAACCGCCATGGCCAACCGGGCAAGCCGGTCCTTGTGGGCGAAGAAGGCTCCCCAGGAGAAGGGGCGACCGCGAGCAGCAATCCGCTCGTTGACAGTGGGAGTGGTACGGGGAGTTTCCATGGGCATCAGGATGATTTGAGGCGATCAAGAACGGCACGAACCTGGGCGTCGCCGGTCGGATCGGCGGCGTTGGGCTGCCACTCCACCGGGGAACCCGGAGGCGCGGGCGACGGCGCGATTACCGTCGTCGCGAGCGGAGTGGAGCCCTGGCTGTCAGCCGGCGTGAAACGGAAGGACGACGGGCGCCAAGAAGGCAGCTGGATTCGGGAGGCAACCCCGGCAATGAACGGAAGCGCCGCACCCGTGACAAGGCTGGCGACGGAAGTGACGATGGATGTCGGTCCCGGGGAACCAACGACGATCCGCTGGATCAACATCGGCGCGAGCACGCTAGCGAAGCAGATCCAGACCGCTATTACTGTGACAGCGAGCAAATTCTGAAGTCCGTATCCGAGCCATCCCAGAGAGACGCCGCTGACGAGGAGACTCCGGTCGGTAGCGGCGCCGATCAATCCGTCCGTGACGGTGCTGGCGAGGGCAAGCCCAAGGGGCCAGAGAATCACGCCAATCATGCGAAGAAGGTGGCGAAGCCCGATACCGGACACCGGCCCGATGGCCATCGTGGCGAACAGAATTGGCGACAGCACCCAACAGATCAGGAGCACGATTCGCTGAACGCTGTAAACGAAGTACATCAGCGCCATGGCGAGCCAGGAGATCAGGGTCAGGACTGCGTAGATGATTGCCTCGAACCAGTCGCTGCTGAAGAGGGAACCGAGGAAGCTGCGATCTCGCTCCTGGGGCGCGCCTTGGGCCTCGGCAAGCTTCTCCTGGTAGCGTTTGGCGACGTTCTCCGGCCGTGCCGGGACATTTTGCTCCGTCCAATGGGCGACGATTGCCTGGGCTTCGTTGATGAGGCTGTGGCTGTGGACGATGAGCATGACGAGCAGGAAGACCTTGACGATGAACCGAAGGATGTCCGGCGCGGTGGGAGGGCCGGCCGAAAACTTCCAAGCGAACCCGAGGATCAGCAGAATCATTCCCCAGGGCACCAGCGAGTCGAAGAGACTCACACAGGCGGCCACGAATTCCGGGAAGAGTTGTTCGAAGGTACTCACAAACGGGGCTGGTTGGGGTCAGGAATCTGCACGGGCGTCGTGTCGGGGGTGAGGAACTCTGCCAGCTTCTGGGTGGCGACCTGGAAATCGACCATCCGCTCTTCCCGGCGAGCGACCTCTTGTTTTGCGGCATCGGTGGAATTCTCGATCTGCTGAGCGAGGACTCGGTCGATGGCGGCATCCCGTTCCCGGTCAATGGCCGCGAGCTCCGCCCCCTGTGCCGTCAGTACAGCGTGGAGCTTGGCAATCTCGGCGAAGTTGTCTGAGATTTGCACTTGGGCCGTGGTGACAAGCATCTGGTCCCTAATCCTCTGGCGGCGCTTCGCGGTATCAGCCATCACGTCCTCCATGGCGGATCGGGCGCGGGGGATGGCATCGAACTTGCGGTATACATCCAAGTCGCGGGGGAACTCGGTGCCGTCGGCGGTGGTGATGACCTTCTGGACCGGCATGTACAGCCCATGGGCGTGGTACAGAACGGCGTCTGTGCCAGAGGCCGCTTCCTGCAAATCGTCGAGACCGACCCCCACACCGAGCCGGCCCAGGCTACGCATGAGGGCGACGGCCGGCTGCAACTGGACATCCCCGGGATCGCCGAGCCGCTCGACCAGGCCCTGCAACTCCTGGAGTTGATCAGTGGCAATTTGGACATCCTTGATGACCTGGCCAAAGACCGAGGCATCGAAGACCGCGACTTGGCTATGCAACGCCGGCAGACCCGCGAAGGAGAAAACAAGGACAAGCGTCTTCATGCTTATCTTTGAATCCGCAGCGTGCGGGTGGAGGGTTCCAACAAAACACCATTCTCGGAGTGGGCGGGGATGGTGACCTCCGGAAACAGGTAGGACGGGGCGGCATCCGCGGCACGTTGCTGGTCCTGCAGATGCCAGTAGAGGTCCTTCACGCCGTCACTGCGGCCGAGGTTGTAGCCGGAGACGAACGCCTTGTCCTTCTGGGCTGCAGCCAGGGCGTGAGCCCCCTCACTGGCAAGAATACCGGCGGCCGCCCCTCCTGCCGTGGCGAGGGGATCGCCGTCGCTGAGGCGATGTCCGAGATAAGCGCCACCGGCGCCAAGGGCGGCCCCGGTGAGAGGCCGACCGACCGAGCCGCAGCCAGCCAGCAAGAGCAGGAGAAACAGACAGGTTCGTTTCATGATTGGGACGGGGTTTGAAGGAGGGATGGATCGGGTTCAGGAAGACGGTAGTAACGCACCGGCCCGCAGATGGGGCGGCGCGGATCGGTGTGGTAATAGAGAAACTCGGAGTATTTCGGGCCGGTCTGCTGGTCGGGCCGCGGGAGCCGAAGGATGGTCTCGCGGGCGAGGCGGGAAAGGCCGATGGCGTCACCCAGCCGCTCGACGTCCTCCTGGGAACCGGTGTTGAAGATGAGCCAGGCGCGGGTATTGCCGACCAGGGCGACGCGAATCGGCGTGTCGGCAATGCGTGAATATTGCTGCAGGATTGCTAATATTTGACAGTTAAACTTGAGTAGCTGTTCGTAGCACTCACGCAGGAACACATCGGCCCGGGGCAGGTCGAGGAAACGGGAAACCTCCTCGATTACGACACGTTTGCGCTGGGTGCGTGGCAACGCGAGGATGTGTTGCCGTTCCCGATTGAGAATCACGGCTGCCAGCACCGCCTTGAGTTCGCGAGCGGAGTCCGGAATGAACCCTAGCTCGTAGTGGGCCACCCGCGGGTGCGGCGCGACGTTGGAGGGACCGTCGAGAATCGCGCCGTAATTGCCGCCACGACACCACGGGGCCAGCCGGAGCGCGAGCAAGCGACAAAGTTCCTCATCCTCCCCTGCGAGTTCCAAATGCTCGCGCAGGGCACTCAGCGTGGGCTGTTCGTCGGGGCTGAAGTAGGCGTAAGCCAGGTTCAGAATCAGTTCCGGATGCCGGCTTTCGAACTCACGCAGGTCGGTGGCCTCGCACAGGGCGAGTTCCTCCTGCGCCTTGTCTGGCTGCCGCCGCTGCAATTCCTGGAACTCGAGGAAGGCATCCAATTGGGAAAGGGATTGCTTCTGGGACCAGCGGTGGAGGACCAAGGCGTGACGGACGAGCGCATCGCGTCGTTCCCGGGACCAGTGCAGCAGTTGGTCCTGCGCATGGTCGCTGTAGAGTTGGTCGACGTGGCGGGCGATCAATGCGGACTCGCGGGCAGCCCGGTCCTCGTCAGCCGGAATCCGCACCATGAGGTTCAGGGAAGCGATCAGGCTCGAACGCTGGAAGGAGCCCAGAGGGAGCTTTCGGGTGTCGAAGAGATTGATCGTCACCGAAGCGTCGAGACGGACGATGATCGGTTCAGCTCCCAGTGCCCTTGTGAAGGAGGCATGAGACAAGCCTTCCTCGATGATGACGGTATAGGCGTAAAAGGCCTCGGTCTCGATGAGGATTTTGCACACCACGACGCTCTTTCCAGCCCCGTTGCATCCCACGACGATGAAATGCTGCGGTTGTTCGTCTGCGCCTTCGCCGAGAAAGAGGACCAGGTTGACGAGGTTACCATGGGTGCCGGGGAAGAGGGCCTGGACGGGGCCGGGGTGACCGCCCCAGGATCCCGCCATTAGGAGCAGGTCCGCAACGTAACGGCTTTCGCCATACAGAGGGAAACAGCGATGGGGGCTCCAGAGCCAACCCGGAAGAGTCCGGGCAAAGAGGTTGCGAGCGGTGGCCGGGAGGGAAGCCTCGTAGTACTGGGCGCCGTCGAGGTCCTGGATGGTGGTCTTCAGTGAGGCCATCCTTTCCCGCAGTTGGTCGGGCGTTTTGGCCCGGACTACAATGACGCACTCGATCTCGGTCGGAACGATGTCGCCGCTGGCGAGGCGCCGGATCTTCTCGGCGATCTGGTCACGCGAGACCGTGAGGCGTTCGTCGGGTTTCTGGGCGAGCTGCGTGTTGAGGCGGTCCTGCTCTCGTTGGGCGCGGGCGATGGCAGCCTCACGTGGAATGCGGCGCACGTGCCAGGTCACCGTGTATTCGCCGAAAGGGTGGGATGTGAGCCGATGGCCGGTCAGGGGGTTGGTTGCACGAGGCAGCCGCTTCAGCGTCAAGACCCCGTGATACCAACCGTCGAGGAAGAACCCATCGCGGCCGCGGGCACTCAAGTCGGAGTGCCAGCAGTTGTCCAGCAGCGTCTGATGCGGGTCGAAATCGCGGACGGGATCGTAGCCGGGACGGCCCGCGGAAGATGGGGTGAGCGTGGCGGCCCAGCGGCGGATCAGGTCCGCGTCGGTCATCCGGATGGCCCGGCCGTCAGCCGGTTCGAGAGTGTGGTTAAGGGTCTGCTCCCACGCCTTGAACTCTGCCTCCGCCTGTTCCAGGGAAGCCGCGTGGTTCTGCACGGCCCCCTTCCTCCCCTTCGGGAAGGGAGCGGCGGACGGTTTACGCCCGACAAACAGGGCGAGTCGTTTCCGCCGGAGCTCACCTCGTTCCATGAGGGCTGTGAGGCCGAGCCAGTTCGCGTTACGCAGAAACCGTGCGGCCGGGGTGGTGGCGGCTCCGCTCCGGTCGTGGTACAACAGCAATCGCTCCAGAGGATCGGGGTCTTCCGACCATTGGACGGCCAGATGCAGATGCTCGGGCATTTGCTGTTGGAGGGTGGCGAGGATCTCTTGGAGCCGGTTCTGCTCGGCATAGGAAGCAGTCCGGAGGTCGGGCAGTTCGAGGAACCAGCCCGCCGAGAGGGCCCCGGCGGCGGGATTGCCAAAGACGAGGCGGTCGCCGACGACATAGGCGTCGGGAAGGAGCGACGCCCGGCCCGGTGGTGGGGTTCCGTGGTCGAGGGGCCGGGCGTTGCCCCGGGTGAAGAGCTGGTCGATCCAATCCAGCAGGCGGCCGGCTGAGTGTCCCCGGAAGATGCCCAAGGCCAAGACCACGAGCGCCACCGGGACCAAACCGAACGGAGCAGCCCGGAGCAAGCCGAGCCGGGGCGTCAAGGCAAGGACCACGGCCACCCCGGCGATCAGGGCGAGGGCCACCCACTTGAACTGGGCGGCCGGGACGCCGACAGCCGTCCCGCCATGTTCCTCCGCGGAGTGCGTCGTGGTGATGCGCGGCTGTTGGTCTTCCATGTGGGTCAGGGGGTGATGCCGGAGCCACCGGCGAGTTCGACGAAGTAGCGAACGATTGGGACGGCCATGCAAAGAATGAAGCCGCCCAAGATAGCCATGAAGCCTTCGAGTTTGCGCCCTTGAGTGATTAACCAACCTCCGTACGCGATGGCTATAAGGCCGAATAGCATCAGGAGCGCTTGTAACAAATCCATGAAGTCGTTGATGGGGCCTACGATGTTGCCTTGAGCGAACATCACGCCAAGAACGGGCGAGGATGCCAGGGCTTCAGGTGTGAGGAGCGAGCCGAGCAGGGAGGTTATCAGGAACAACCTCAGGAGGGTTATGGATGGCTTCATGGTATTCGTGAGTCTTGTTTCGTTGCTTTCTGTTCGAGGCTTTGTGCCTCCGCTCTTACTCACCGCCGCAAACCGGCGCGGGGTCGCAAAAAAACACGGGAGCGATTGGGCGGACCGTGACGACGCGAGGCTCAGCGACGACTCGGCTGCGAGGGCGAGGCGAACAGTGGACGGGTTTGTGGATCGCAACCGCGAGGGACACAGCGGCGGTAGGGGAAAGGTGGGAATGATGGGACAGCATGGATGGGTCGAGGATCGAGGCCTCCCCCCGTGAAAGGTGGCGGCGACTGGAAACTCGACCGCTCGCCGGAGGGCTGGGGGGCTCCGCGAGCACGGGAGACAGGGGCGGGAACGGAATCGAGGACGGGTTGCATGGACGTGGTCTGCTTGGAAAACCACCATGGGCCGGCCGGGGAGTCAGGATTCTGGATCGCAGACAGCACCCCGACCGGCCACACGCGGCACTAGAAACACCGGCCCGCCCGAAAGCGGGCCGGTGTCGGGTTGTCAACCAGCAGGCCACCAACGACCGCGATACCAGCGGTGAGCGAGTCTTCGCCTGAGCAGTCTGCGGGTCCGGTGTGACAAGCTCTTCACCGCGGAGACCGTTTTGCCGAGGACCTCGGCGACCTCCTCCTGAGAACAGCCGTCTTGGAAGAGCATCCGGGCCACGATCTGGGCTTCAGGAGAGAGGCCGGAGACGCCCCAGCGCACGTCGTGGACCAGATCGACGACGCCGCCGTCAGCCGGGGACTCCACGAATGATGCCAAGACGCCGGCAGTCAGGGATTCACCGCGCTTGACCCAGGATTTCCTGAAATAGGACGCAAGCCTCCCACGAGTCCGGCGTTTCAGCCGGGAGTCGAATCTGGGATGGCTGAACGGCGTGTATTTCAAGACGGAGTCGAGGATTTCCGCCGCCAGCGGGTCGGCTTGGTCGTAAGCTAAACCGCGGCGCCTGAGTTTGCTGCGGAGCGCTTCGAGGTGGCTAAGGTACAGTTTGGTATATGCCACCGCCCCTTCCGGCATCGGATAGGGAACACGGGCCAAGAGGACAGGCCACAGCAATACCGTGATCAGCGGAAGGACGACCGAAGCCCCTTCTTCCGATCCTAGTGCCGGCTTGACCGGGTTTGACGGTGCGGCGTTGGACGCGGGTTGGTTTGTGGTCCGATTGCGGATCGATGTGTTCTTGATTCGTTTTGTCATTTGCCTGACTGCTGTCAGGGCTCCTCCCTTCGCCTCACACGAGGCGGCGACGTGCACGCGCGTTCGCGGGTTGAGCCCAAAATGCAGTCAGCTTGTCTCGAAAAAAGGAGGGCAGCGGGGAGAGGGCAAAAGCGGGCAAAACCATGCAAAACGGAGGGTTCGACTTCCTCGGGCGATCCTTGTTGGGCAAGATCGAGAGCGAATGATGGACTCCGTCAGACTGAATGAGAAGGCCCTGCCGTTCATGCTCAAAAGAGCCAGAGATCTCGGCCTTACACTGCAAGGGGAAGAAGTCCGGTCTCAGAAGGACCTGTGGCGGATACGGGTAGTATCGGGCCATCCGGACAACGTTGGCGACTTCTTCGCCGGACGGAGGCCCATCTCGAAGACCCGTGCCGCCGCCATTTGCGACAAGCTCGCGCTCACGCCGGAGGAGTGGCAAGAGATCACCGAGGCGACAGTCGAAGCCGAGCCCGAAGTCGTGCGCGGATTCTTGAGACGGTTGGTAGTCAATGGGCTGGAGTCGGCCGTAGCGTTTCCCCCGAGGCGGGAGGAAGAGGGAGAAGACCTAACGGATTTCTGTGTGCCGGCTAGGGTGATGACGAGGGAGGAATGGAGCACGGTGTTGGGAGAGAGTGCTCGCTGGCTCGAAAACCTGCCAGAGACACTGGAGGGATTGCTGGCGCGACGCTCAATGGGGGTTCGGCTGAACGGGTGGCTCCGGCGCGCACATCGGCGGGTTGTTCTGAAAGGCGAGCCAGGGGAGGGAAAGACCACCGCGATGTGGCTCTATGTGGCGGACTCGTGTCAGACAATCCTGGATCGGCTTCGTAGAGGGGGCGGTAAAGGGGGGAATGGAAACTGGCGCCTTCCGCTCCTGTTGCCCTTGAGCCGAGTCTCGCGAGCGGTAGCCGCCACCGACTGGCTGACTGACTTTGCAGTCGAATATCTGTTAGAGATGGCCCCTCTGACCACAGCAGAGGTACCGGCGGTGGAAGGCTGGCTTCAGGGAATCGTGAGTCAACGCAAGTTCGTCCTACTCTTGGACGCGTTGGACGAAATGCCCCCCGACGCTTACCCATGGCTTCGGAAGCAACTCGCCGATCTTCCGGATATTCCAACCGTCCTTTCAACGCGATACCATGCCGACGCCCAGGCTGTCCTGGCTTGGTACGAGGAGCTGCGAATGGTGCCGCTGCGTTGGTGGATGATGGAGGATTATGTGACTCGCTATTTCACCGGAGATCGTCGGGGGGCTGGGAAGGCGAACCGACTGCGCCGGATACTCCGGCAGAATCCAAGACTTCGCCAACTAGGGCAGAATCCATTCTTCTTGGGTGCACTCTGCCAGCTTAGTGCGCAAGAAGAAGGACCAGCGCTGCCTTCCAGCCGTTCTGGGATACTTCACAGCACGCTATCCTCACTCCTTGAGAGGGGCGATGCGAAGCGTGGATTGGCTGGTCCTCGCTCCCTTCGGAACGAAGCAAAGATGGACATTCTGGCCAAACTGGCGTGGCGTTTTCAGGAGAAGTCCGCCCGGCCGCTGCGCCGGGTGGAATTGCTACGCGAAATAGGAGAAGCGCGCGTTGAGAGTCAAGAATTGTTCCCGCTGACGGCGGAAGCACTCCTCGAGGAGTTCCTGCAGGACGGGATTCTGGTGCGGCGCGGAAAGGGACTGTACGACTTTCTGCTCCGGAGGTTTCGTGAGTACGCGCTGGCGCGGCATCTGGCGATCCAAGCCGAACGAGGGAGCGAGTCGCCTGCAACACTGATGCGTCAGTGGCGCAGTCGCGCCGACGGGTGGGGACGAAAGGATGACTGGTCCGATTTTAGGCCACTCAATCAGCCCGGATGGTGGGAGATCTGGCCACTGGTCGCGGGAGTCCCTCCGGGGAACGCGACCATGGTCAGCACGTTGATATCGGAATGGGAATCGGCTGAGGATCTGCTTTCGAGCCGGCTTCGGCTAGCGGCATCCGCCATGGGCGAATTTCTGGAGACGAGACGAGGGCAGGGACTGGGCACTCAGGACTGGATGCCCATGGCGAAACGAGTGGCGTTGGAAGTCATGGAGTTGGTGCGGGGAGATCCGGCGGTGCCGGGGCTCGCCCACAGTTGGCGCATGGTGCTAGCCCAGTTGCCCACCGAGCTGGTTGTGCCATTGGTCTCGACGGTTGTCCGTAGTGGGGGAGCGATGATAGGAGGAGTAGAGAGCTACCTGCTCGCGCTGGGGGAGATCGGAACGGCGGCAGCTCGGGAGCACCTCCTGATGATCATCGAGGACGGCGATGCCGCCGAATGGCTGAGAGCTGAAAGCGCGGTGGGCCTCGGCCTTATCGGGGATGAAGTATCCCGCAACGCGATCTTGTTGTGGCTGAGCCGAACTAAGGACGCGCCAGGGAGCCTGCATTACGGGTGTATGACGGGAGCAGCCTACGTGGCAGACATGAAGTGTCGGCGAGAGCTGGTCCGTCTTCTGAGGGAGAGCACGAGCTTGGATGCACGAGAGCGATGCCTCGAAGAATGCGAGAAGTTGTTTGGGCCAGAGATTGAGAACGAGCTAGTTGAGATCGTTGAGCAGTTCGCCAAGAAGCACGAAGGGCCCGGAGGCCAGGTGGAAGCGGTGGATTACACAATGGAGAAATGCCTGGGAGCCCTCGGCAGGGTCGGGAGTCCAGAGTCTGCTAGGCGGCTGCTAAAACTCCTGAAGAAACCCCTGAGTCACGTGAAGAAGAGACAAATCTGCCTTGCGGTCGCAGAAACTGGAGATGAGGAAAGCCGGGCGGTTCTTCGTCAGCTTCACCAGAAGCCCGACACGGATCCGGTGCTCGCTTACCACGCCTTGACAGCGCTCGTCTTGGTTGGAGAGGAGGAGATGGTCAACTCGTGGTTCGACGTCGGAAGGGATATGGCGCGAGACCCGAAGGCCAGATGTGATGCAATCGCGGTGTGTCGTGAATGCAGGTCGCGCCTGGCGCTGGAGTTCTTGTTCGAACGAATGTTCCAGGACTCTGAGTGGGAAGTGCAAGTCAGCGCGGCAATGGCACTCACCGGGCACGATGCGGGGGTGGTTGCGACACGACTGAGAGGTACGAATTGGCGGGAATTGCCGAAGAAGGCGCGGTTCTACTGTGCATCAATATTGGCGACTGGAGGTGACAGGGAGGCAGCGGATACACTGATAGAGGAGCTCGAAGATGAATTCCCGCACGAGTCCGACCGGATCGTTGCGGCAAGAGGATTAGCTCGACTCGATGACCAGGCTGCGAGGGAATGCCTGCGGCGAATCGCGACCAAGAAATGGGAGCAGGCCTCGGTCAGGTCGTTTTGTCTGGATGCCTTGAGGGATATTCAGCAACAGCAAGGGTGGAGGCCTTTACAGGGGGGGGGCTGGGACCGGCCGTAGCACAACGAGCCGATGTTGCCGGCTGATGCCGGGGGCGTTGAGCAGTAATGGCCGAGGCCATGTCACGCCAAGAGATGGTAGGAAGGGTGATGGTGGCGGCCGGAGAAACCACTCGGCGGTGTGCGGCGGATAAACGGACAGCAGGTTGTGTCAACTGACACGGCTTGCTGTCTATGACCAAAGCAAAACAATCCCAACGGGGGCCGGACATCCAGCGTCTGGCCCAACTGAGCCAAACCCTCATCCGGCGCATCCGAGGCCAAGACGACGTCCTCGAACGACTCGTTGAGGAGGTGGTTCGTCGCGAACTCCGCGTCATTCCGCCAACTGGCTGTCGCGGGGCCTTCATCTTCGCCGGCCCGACCGGGGTGGGCAAAACCGAGACCGCCAAACTCCTGGCCCGGGAGTTGTTTGGGGAATCCGCCTTCATCCAGTTCGACTGCTCGGAGTTCAAAACCGTCGCGGCGGTGGCAAACCTGCTCGGCGACTCCCATGGCGGTCCCGGACGGTTTGCCAAGGCCCATGCCGAAGTGCCTGCCGGGGTCTGGCTGTTTGACGAGCTTGAGAAAGCCGACGCAGCGCTCGTGGACCTGTTCCTGCAGATGACCTACGAGGGTCGGATCACCCTGGTCGACGGGACGAGCCTCGACCTCTCCCGAATCTACCTCGTCGTTACCAGCAATCTCGGTTCGGCCGAAATCATCGGCCTTGAGCATACCGCCATGAGCACGATCGAGGGACACGTGCTCAAGCGCATCAAGGAACACTTGCGTCCGGAACTGCTGGGGCGCTTCAAGCACCCCTTTGTCTTCCGGCCGCTGTCCCGCGAGGTGCAGGAGGAGATCACCGAAACGCACCTGCGGGACCTGATGGCCTGGCAGCGGGAACACGGACGGCAGGTTACCTACGACAGCACGATTGTCCGTTTCCTCGTGCAAAATGGGTTTTCCCCCGAACTGGGAGCCCGCCCGCTTCTGGACAAGATCCACGAACTGGTCGGCAACGCCGTCGCCAACGATTTGCTCAAAGGCGGCAACGGCAGCGGCCGCCTCGGCATCGACGGTCGACACCTTCGCCTGGTGCCATGATGCTCTCATCTCGCGTCGCTGTGGCCGCAGGGTGGCCCCTTCCCTTCCCCATTGACCCCTGGCTGCTGGGCGGCATCCTGGTCCTCGCGGGCATCGTGTTCCTGCTGTGGCTGGCCTGGCACCGGCCACCCAGCCGCGACGTTGTCGCGCGACTCAAGGGGATCACGTGGAACCGGCACACCTTCTGCCAGCATTTCCTGATCACCGGCGCCACCGGTTCCGGCAAGACCCTGAGCGGCATCCTCGCGTTGTTGTTTGAGGTGTTCAAACACCAGCCCCGGTTCGGCGGTCTCTGCGTCGACATCAAGGGGGTGCTCCACCAGCAGGTTCATGACATGGCCACTCACTTCGGTCGGGCGAACGACATCCTCCTGCTTGAGGTCCGGCCGGCAACCGCCCCGGCCGATTGGCAACCCCGTCACCGTTTCAATCTGGTGGGGGACCGTTCCATCCCATTTTCAACCTACGCCAGGTGCGTCGTCGACACCGCGGTCGCGCTGGGCAGCCGGAACGAACAGAGCTTTTTCCGGCGGGCTGCCCAGGTGAATATCGGCAAGGCCCTCGAAGCGCTGGACGCCCTGGGTTTCCAGGTGACCCTTGAGAACGCGCACAACCTGCTGGTCAACCCGGACGACACCCGGGCGGTCCTCACCCAGCTCGAATCCGGCAACCACCCCGCCCTCGCCGAACATTTCCGCAACTACCTGGCGCAACCTCAGGAACAGCTGGGCGGTATTAAGGGCACGGTGGACAACTACCTGGCCAACTTCACCCTGCCGCCCATTGCGGAGGTGTTCTGCCGCGACAGCACGTTCGATCTCGCGGACGTCGACCAGGGCAAGCTCATCTGCCTGTCCCTGCCCCAGCGTTACCAGACCGAACGCCGGTTCGTGGGGACGTTCCTGAAACTGCTGTTCTACACCCACGCGTTGGCCCGGTTTGATGCACCGAAGTCGAAGCGGGAACAGGACAACCTGCTCGTGTTGATCGCCGACGAATGCCAGCAGTTCGTCACGGCCAGCGAGGACGGGTTGAGCGACCACAACGTGGTGGACCTGGTGCGGGAAGCGGGGGTGGCTGTCATCGCGGCCACGCAAAGCACCACCTCGCTGATCCCCGCGCTGGGCGCCGCCCAGGCTCAGGTCTTCACCCTGAACCTGCGCAACCGGCTCATCTTCACCGCCGCGGACCAGGTGGACGCAAGGGCGAGCGCCGAGTTCCTGGGCGAAGTCACCAAGCGCCAACGGTCCGTGACGCACGGCGATGCAGGCCGGAGCGAAAGCTGGAGCGAACGGGAGGAGTATTGGATGAAGCCGCACAAGCTGCGCGGGCTGCGCAAACACCGCTGCATCCTGCTCCATTGCACCCGGCGCCCCCGGAAGGTGCTACTGCCACCGCGGCAGCCCGACGGGAAGATCCCGCGCTGGTTCCATTGGTGGAACGTCAGCTGATTCCCCCGGACGAAGTGCCCTATCGAAGATAGGGGTTGGTGTCTCCAATTTCAGTATTCCTGCTGCAATCAACACATCCGGCATCATGATCACCGCTCGACCTCAGAAGAATCTCGTCACGGCACGGGAGTATTTCCGGCAGCATCTGGCCCAGGGTAACTATCACAGCGAAGACAGGACCGTAGCCGGCCACTGGTTCGGACTGGGAGCCGAACGCCTCGGATTGAAGCCGGGTGCCGTGGTTACGGAAGCGGAGTTCGGGCGACTCTGTGAGAACCAGCATCCAGCGACTGGGGAGAAGCTCACGGTTCGCAAACGCCAGAAGGATCACCGGGTGTTCTACGACTTCACAGTGTCGGCGCCGAAGAGCGTTTCGGTGATGGCGTTCGTGGCCGGCGACCAACGGATCATCGCAGCCCATGATGAAGCGTGCCAGGCCGCATTGACGCAGATGGAAAAAGTGGCCGCAACCAGGGTGCGCAAAGGTGGCCAGGATGGAGAACGCGTCACCGGGGAGGTCGTCGCGGCCAGTTTCCGTCACGACACCTCGCGGGCGTTGGACCCACAGTTGCACACTCACTTCGTCGTGTTCAACGCCACCTGGGACCCGGTCGAGAACCGGTGGAAAGCGCTCCAGACTTCTCGGATGTACGACCAGATGGCTCTCTACACCGAGGTCTACCGGAGTGAACTGGCGCACCGACTGCAGGCTCTGGGCTATGAGTTGCATTCGGGAGAACATGCCTTCGAGATTGCCGGGGTTTCGCCGGGGATCCTCCACCGATTCAGCAAACGGCGGCGGGCTATTCTGGATGCCCAGGAGAAAATGTCGGGCAAGCTCGGGCACCCGCTGTCGAACAACGGGCGCGGTACCCTCGCCCACACGACCCGGCAGGCGAAGGACAGGACCCTGGACCCGCAGGCCGTCCTGGACCTCCAGCGCGCTCAACTGACGGCGGAGGAACTCTCCACCCTCACCGCACTGATCCCGAATAGGAATCGCCCCACTCCGTCGGCCTCGATTCAGCCTGTCGCCCCCAGGGCGGTCGTGTCTGCGGCGGAAGCCGTCGACTACGCCCGGGACCATCATTTCGAACGGCAGAGCGTGGTGGAGACGCATGACCTGCTGAAGACCGCCCTGGCCTACTCCCGCGGGTCGGTCACTCTCGATATGCTCCAGGCCGAGCTCGCACAGAGGTCGGACTTCCTGCGCACCGACGACCAGGTAACCACCCGCACCGCGTTCCACGAGGAACAACGGTTGATTTCGCTGATCAACTTGGGCATGGGTCGTTGCCGGCCGCTCAATCCCCGTTTCGTTGGCGACCTGAAACTCTCCGCCGAACAACGAACCGCGTTGCGGACCATCCTCGGCGCGCCCGACCGGGTGGTGGGATTGCGCGGCGGCGCCGGCACCGGGAAGACGCGGCTCCTGCTGGAAGTCGTCCGGGGCATCGAGGAACGGCAACCGGTCATCGTCCTGGCCCCCACAACCGCCGGGGTGGAGGCGTTGCGGAAAGCCGGTCTCACGCAGACGGCCACCGTGCAGCGGTTTCTCGCCGATCCGAGCTTTCGCGAACAGGCGAAGGACCATGTGCTGCTGGTGGATGAAGCCGGTCTGCTCTCCACCAAGGACATGTTGGCCTTGGTGGAACAGGTGCAACACGGCGGCCGCATGATCCTGTCGGGGGACACCCGGCAGCACACGAGCGTCCGCGCGGGAGACGCCCTGCGGCTGTTGGAGGAACGGAGTTCGCTGCGAATGGCAGGGGTCCACACCATCCGGCGCCAGGTCGATTTGGATTACCGGGAGGCCATTGCGGAGTTTGCGCAAGGCAACGGACCGGGAGGTCTGGCCCGGCTGGCCCGACTGGGCGCGGTGGTGGAGAACCCGGAGCCGGAACGATACGCGCTCCTGGCCGACGATTATCTGACCTCGGTCCGGGCGAAGAAGTCCGCCCTCGTCGTCAGCCCCACGTGGCACGAGATCGAGGCGGTGACGCACGAAATCCGGAAGCGACTGAAGGGCCACGGTCTCCTGGGCAAGACCGACACCACCCTCACGGTCCACCGCAGCCTCAAATGGACCGAGGCCCAGAAACGGGACCTGCGCAACTACCGCGAGGGTCACATCCTGTCGTTCCACCGGCCCACCCGCGACTTCGCCCGCGGCGAGTCGGCGGCAGTGGTCAGCGCCGGCACCGACGCGCTGCAGGTCCGCAAGGGCAACGGCTCCGTGGTGAAGGTCACGCGGAAACAGGCAGGAGCCTTCGATGTCGCGCAGAAACAGTCGCTGGCCATCGCTGCGGGCGAACGATTGCTGCTCCAGGGCAACCGGAAGGAGGCAGGTCTGTTCAACGGCCAGGTGGTGACCGTTAAGAAGGTGAGGCGGAATGGGCGTATCACCCTGACCGACGGACGCACCATTCCGGCGGACTTTCGCGACTTCACGCACGGCTATTGCGTGACCAGTCACGCGTCGCAGGGGCGCACGGTCGATCATGTGTATGTGGCGGTGGACTCCGCCGGTTGGCGGGCCACTCACCGAAACCAGTTCTACGTGAGTGCCTCGCGTGGCCGGGAGCGGGTCCGCGTCTACACCGACGACATCGAGTTCCTCCACGATGCCGTCGGGCGTTCCGGGGCGCGGCTCAGCGCATCGGAACTGATGGACAGCAAACGGGCCGCCGAAAGCGTGAAGCCCACCCAACGCCTCACCCAACGCCAGCGAATGGCAGCCTGATCATGCTCAGACGAGACCCGAACAACCACCCCGAGGCGACGAACGCCTCCCGCACCGGGGCGCCCGATGGTAGTGAACCCTCCGACCTCGGGCAGCCTTACGTCACCGGCGAACGGCCGCCCGGCATCGTGTTCGCGAGAGGCCCGACCAGCTTCTGGCTACCCTACCACCTGCTTCAGGGAATGCGGTATGAACCGGACAAGGTGACCCTGCAATTCGCGGGAAGCGACATCCTCATCGAGGGTCGGGGACTTCACGCGCTGTATCGCGACCTGACCCGACAGATCGTCTCCGAGGTGACGGAGCAAGGGTCCCACGCCGAAATGTCCGATGCGGCCACATGCATCGGCCAGATTGTCGAGCTGCCCAAGGGGAAGAAGGGAAGATCGGAGGGCGGCGAAGGGGTCGGGTAACAGCACAGCACGCCGTGAAATGTTCGGACGTCCGAACAGCGGCCCTCATCCGACATCCACCTTCAGACGCGGAGCAGGAATCAACACGGCCGCACCCGCGGCCCGCGAGCGATGCGTTCCGGCCACTGAGGGGTCCAACCCGCAGTGGTCCAAACCACTGGTTGGGTCAGGCCGGTGCCGAATGTCCTGAGCACCTCAGGTGGGCTCAGCCTGGTCGGCAAGAATCTCCCGTACGATGTCACGATAGCAGCCGGCAGTATCCTCTTCCCAGTAGCGGGTGTGGGCGCGGAAACCGACTAACCCGTAACGCTCGAGGAGTCCGTAGTCATCGAGTGACTTGTCGCGGCCGTAGAGAATGCTCCTCGGGCGAAGCAGCGTCGTCACGCCACTGATGGCGATGCCGGCCTCGACCGGATCAGCGCCCTTTGCGGCAACGTCCAGGAAATCCGAGCTCAGCACGTCGGGCCGGGCGAAGATGTTCAGCCAGGTGCGCGACGTGTCGTCGGAACAACGGTTCTTGAAATAGTCGGGCCAGTAGGTGCGGATGAAGTCGAACGGGCACCCGATGGTGATCAGGCCCCGGACGGTGCCGAAGATCCCCGGCGGTTCCCCATGCGGATACAGGGCGTCGAGGGTGGCGAGCGTCCCGAAGCTGTAAGCGACGACGTAGACGTTCCGATACTTGAGGTCGTCCTTTTCCGCGAGGTGGTTCAGGAGGGCGCTGAACATGTTGGTGATGGCGTCCTTGGCGGTGCCGAGCGTGAGGTAGCGCACCGCCGATATCGTCTCGACCCCACTCTTCTGGACGATCGCCTTGAGGTCTCGTTTGAAGACCAACCCGAGCGCAGCGAGCCAAACGACAAGCAGTTGGCAGCCATACGCAATCGGCTGGAGGTAGTGGGAACCGAAAGCTACGACGCGGGTTCGGATGGTGTCCGCCAGCCCTTGGGCATCGGTCGGCGCGTCGGCAGGCGGCGTCGAGGGAGCAGGTGTCGACTCGTCCGCGGCGGGGGGTTGTCCGGCGCCCGCCTGAACAACGATGGGTGGGGCTTCAGCGGACGTCGGCAGCGCCGCCGGCAGGAGGGTGCCCAACACGGCACCGAGGATGATCACGGCGTAGAGAATCAGCGTGGAGAACCAAAGACAGGCGATGCGGACCTGCCACTTCTCGGTGGACGTCTTGCTGCGCGAGCCGATGGAGAACAACAACTTTCCGGAGTTCGTGAGCAGCGTCCAGCAAATCAGGAGGAGGAGGCTCAAGGGTCGCTTCTCGGGCAGATCGCCAATCAACGTCTCGCGATAGTCGAGGCTGTAGAGGTCGAGAATCGCCTGTCTCGGGCCCTGCCGCCGGTCCTGCCGGGTGACCGTGATCTTCCGGGTCTTGCCTTTGATCCCGCGCTGCTTTCCGTAGTCCTCGTTCCTGCCCTCTTCGAGCAGGAACTGCAGCTCCGGGGAGGCTTCGTCATCCAGCGCCGCAGCGATGCGCCGGGCAACGGCGTCGACGGAGTCGGCCGCATCCGCCTCGGGAAGGCCCGCGAGATAGACGATGGCATCGCGTTCCGGTGCGTCGGCCGGAGCGGGTTGAGGTGGATTGACAGCGGGACGTTCCGCTGTGGGTTGCTGGTCGTCGCTCATTGGGTGGCACATCGAAAGGCGGTCTTCGAATCCACGGTTCTCGTCGGGTTGACGACTCCACGGTGGCACAACGGACCCGGCGTCTCAACCTGGAGTTCAGCGCCCCTCGCTCAGACGCTCAGCGAGCGGGTCTCTCGTTCGGACGTCCGAACACTGGCGGTGAAGGATGGGGCAACGGGGGGCCAGACAGGGCTGTCGCAGGGGACGGGAACGCAGCCACGCCGGAGCCGGAGCTCGTAACAAATAGTGCCTCGTTTTTGTTACGTGCGGCTGCGGGGATCCCAACACCAGACGTCAACCAACCCGCACCTTGAGCCGTGCGGCAGGCCTCTCCGGGGAGACCGACGGCCTGCTCCCCAGTGCCACCACGGACGCGACCGGACGTTCCTCGACGGCGATGTCCTCGCGCTGGACCTGTTTGCCCCGCACATAATCCACCGCCCGCTGAGCTGCCGACGCCGCCCGCACCAGCAGGTGTTGATCCTCTCGGAACGCCCGCGACCAGCTTTCAATGTAGCTGGCTTGCAGCTCTTGCCTCGACTTGTTCTCCAGCCCCGCGAACCCGCACAGAAATGCCGCCCCGAATTCAGCCACCAACTCCTCGAACGAATACTTCTCCGGTTGGTCAAGCTGCGCGTCTTGGAACCGGTTCAACCGATGCGAGGCCCCTGTCGAGTGGGTCAGCTCATGGTAAAGCGTGGCGTAGTACTCATCCGCGCTCTTGAACTGGCTCAGGTGGGGCAACTGAATCTGGTCAAGTGCCGGAGAATAGGCCGGGTCGGCATTGAGCGCATGCATGATGCGGGGCTTGTCTGGCATGACCTGGAGAACCCCCTCCGCCAACGCAAGCCGCCGCTCCCGGTTGGCCGCCACGTCGTCCTCGGGCCGTTGCACCCCCTCCAGTTGGTCGAGATTGAACACCGCACTCGTGAAGGGCACACACGGCGCCAGATTGGTCTTGCCGGTCTTCTTGTGAATCCGCTCCAGCTCTTCCTGCGAGCGCCACTTCCAGTAGACCACCGGAGTGGCCTGCTCCCCCTTTCGCACATGGCCCCCGAGCTGCAGGGCGCCGCGGTAGGTGGCCCAGTAACGGGAACTGTGCTCCGAGCCGGCCAGGACCAGCAGGTTGATCCCGCGATACTCCTTGCCGGAGGAGAGACTCTTGGGCAATCCGGTCTTCCAGGTCTTGTGCCAGGGAACCACCCCGGCGTCGAGTTGTGCCAGGATGCGGTTGGTCACCGATTCGTAGATTTTCATGACGGGCGTTCAGCGGGCCGGCGGTCGGACTGAATCTGAAGGTTGACGAGCGTGAACGAAACGTGTCCCTCGGCGGGACACGTCGTTGAAATTGGTGAGGTATTTCATCGGGATGGGTTGTGCCGCGCCGAGGACAGCAAAGCTATTCCCTCAGGTCGGACGCTTGTGCCCTGGCCGTTGCCAGGACCACCCGCACCCGTTCGGAGGTGGCCTCGCCGGACTTGAACCGGACCGTCACCGTGGCCTCCTCCAGCTCGATGGTCATCGATTGGGGTCGCGGTTTCGGCGGGTTGCCGGTCCGCTTCGCCTTGCGGGCGGTGCGGGTGGTCAACTTCCCCTCCCTCGCCTGCTGCCACATCTCGCGTTGGGTCTCCGGTTCCGGGGCCTTCGAAATCTCCAGCAGGACGGCCTTGCTGGTTTGTTCGGACGTCCGAACATCCGCCTGGACCTCCGGCGGGAGGTTCAGCAATCGCAGGGTCTCGTTGACCGAGGACAATGACTTGCCCACCTCCTGCGCCAGTTCCCGCTGGGTGAGCCCGAACTCCTCCATCAACCGCTGATACGCCTGCGCGACCTCCAGCGGATGCAGGTCCTTGCGATGGAGATTCTCGATGAGCTGCAGCGCCAATCGGGAATGCTCTGCCGTCGTCCGGACAATGCACGGGACGGATTCCAGTTGGAGTTCCCGGCAGGCGGCAAACCGCCGTTCCCCGGCCAGGATTCGGAACCGGTCGGCGTCGACGGCTTCGACAATGATCGGTTGGAGCAACCCGTGCGCCCGAATCGAGAGGGCCAGGTCCTGGATTGTTCCCAAGTCCTTGCGCGGTTGGGCCGGATCGGGCTCAATCGCTTTCAACGGGACCGTCACCAGCCGGGGCAGATCGCGGCCGATGGGGTCGAGGGTGGAACCTTTCGTTCCGGCGGCCTGGCGGGCCAGACGTTCCATCATTCGGGGGACCATAGTGCTTTCACCTCCTGGGTTAGTTGTTGGTAGTCATGGGCGGCCCGGCTGGTGCGGGCGTAATCGACAATGTCGCGCGGTTGATCGGCGGTCTGTGCCCGATTGAGTGCCTCACACCGGGCGATCCGGGTGGCGAGCAGCTTCTCCCGAAGCGGTTCGAGGGCGCGGTCGACCAGGTCGTTGGTCACGGTGGCCCGGGCCATCACCATCGTGAGCAGGATGCGGTAGTCCCAAACCGCGGGACTGCGCTTGATGCAGTGCAGCGCCTCCAGCAGATCGCCCAACCCGCGGAGCGCATAGCCCGAGGGCTGGGTCGGGATGAGGAACTGCTCGGCGGCCACCATGGCGTTGACCGGCAACACTCCCAGCGTCGGCTGGCAATCGATCAGGACGTAGTCAAACCCCGTCAGCCCGGCCAGGCAGTGCTGGAGACGCTGTTCGCGAAACAACCGGGCATGCAGCAACGAGTCGGCCTTCGAGAGACTCAACGCGGCGGGCGCCAGACGCAGACCCGGCACCGGGGTGTCGGTCAACACCTCGGCAATGGAATCGGAGTCCGACAACAACAGATCGCCGATGGTCCGCCCCTCGAACGTGTCCGGGTCGAGCCCGAGCCCCAACGTGGCATGGGCCTGCGGATCGAGATCGATCAACAGCGTGGCATGCCCCTCCCGGGCCAGGCCGGCAGCCAGGTTGACGGCGGTGGTCGTCTTCCCGACCCCACCCTTTTGGTTGATGATGGCGATGGTCTTCATGAGCGCACCTCTGCAGTGGTTAAATCCGACGCGGACCCGGTTTTGGTTCCGAACCGTTCGGGGTTGAGTTGTTGATCCCACTGCCAGAAATCCAAAACCGGACAGTCGGGATGATTGCGGAAGAACTCGGCGAACGCCTGCAACCGGGCGGAGTCGGCATCGAACCTGGCGAGGGTCTCGGCGCTGGCGACGATCCTCCCACCGGTCATCGCGTGCCGTTGCCGGTCGCGCTCCTGGACAAACGTGGCGTACAACGCAGCGTGCTGCCCCTGAAGTCGCACTTCGGCAGCCATGACGTATGCCTGCCATTGACCTGAGAACGCCGCTTCATGAGCCGCTCGTGCCTTTCCAAGCGCCTTCTGGTGCCGGGCCTGGGTCTCCCGCTGCAGCAACCGGAGGAAGCCGTCGCCATGGGGCACCAAGGCCAGTGATAGATTGGGTTTGGCGTGGGCATCCCCAGCATGTTTCTCCCGCATGAACCGGCCGAAGCGCCGACCCCATTCGGCCACCGGCCTGGGCTCCGTGGCCGGCAGCCGTTCCAGGAACTCAGCCGCGGTCTGCAGGTCTTTGGCGAACGGCTCCGTCGCCGCGGGTCCCTCCAGCCGATGGTAGGCGGCGTAGTAATGGGCGGCGAACGTCCGGGCCTCGTCGAAGCGCGGGTCCGAATCGTCCTCCCCTTCCGGCTTCGGCCAATCCTCCTCGATGGCCCGGCGGAGCATCCCGAGCCGGTTACGGGAGGGACGCCGCAGCGGCAACCACTGGACCTGTCGCTGAACCCGGTCGGCGGAATGCGCCCGGACCAACCGGTTGGCGGTCGGCCGGTCAAACCCGGTTTTGGTCAATAACTCAACCGCCGCCACCACAGCAGCAGCAGACGGGTCGTGAGGTGTCTCGGGTACCGCATCGTGGGCTGCTGCTGCTTTAGTAGTTTTAAGATCCTTTTTAATACTTATACCGTTCACTTTATTAGCACGGTCCCCGTTCACTTTTCTGGACCGGTTCCGTTCACTTTTCTGGACCGGTCCCTCGTTCACTATTTTGGTACGGTCAGCGGGGATCGGCCGGGTCGCGGCCCCGTTCACTTTATTGGCACGGTGGCTGTTTCCTCCCCGTTTCAACCGGCGTTTGCGGGGCGCGCCGGCAGGCGCTCCCACCGCGGCTTCCTTCGTCCAGCGGATGGCATAGGTGGCCGCCCGGCTCGACTGACCGGCGGCCGGGTCAAAGCAACCCGGTCCCACCGCCACGATGTAGCCCTGTTCCCGGGCTCGTTTGACCCCCGCATGGGTGCGTTGGCGGGAAAGTCGGGTCAGCTTGGCGAGCTCCGTGATCGACTTGGTCACCGGCACCTTGCGCTCGCCCCCGGGGCCCCATTCGATGCTGTAGAAGAGCAAGGCGCCGACGACCCGGATCACCGCCAGGGGTTCCCGCGGAAGCAGGTAGTCGAAGAATGCGTTGGGAATGTTCTTCCGGGCCGCCTTGGGACGATGCACCACCCGGTCGCCGTCGGACACCGGCAGCACGGCTGCTTCCGGGTAGTAGAAGCCCCGGAATTCGTCAGACGAGTCGGTGTAATCCCCCTCGTGATCCCAACAGAGCTCGTAAAGACCGTTGACGGCCGGACACCCGCTAAGGTCACGGTGAGGAGTGTTGATCCGGCGCAGACAGTGGAACTCCACGCCTTTCTTGTCCTCTTTGTCCTCGAAGGACTCCCAGAGGCTCGCCCGGGAAACCCCGGCGGCCGCGCTGAGTTCCCCCAATGAGAACCGTAGCTGTTCCCGGGTCGGGTTGCCGTGTTCGTCCACCCAGCCGAGCACCCGGCGCAACATGCACCCGATGACCCTGATGCAGGTCCGCTGACAGTGGGGAATCACCACGGTGAAGAACTGGATGGGCGTGAAGGTGACGTTGGCCCGGAAATCGGGGAACCCGGCAAACGGAACTGGATCAATTCCCCGACGGACCATGGCTCAAGCCTCTCCGGATGAGAATCCGTCGTCGGACGGGGGAACGGCCGGCGGCAACGACTGGCCGTTGCGGGCGGCGTGTTCGCGGATGATCTGGTTGATGCAGAAACTACGGTCGCGCGACTGGGCGAGCGCCATTTCGTGCAGATAATCCAGCACGGGCACTTCAAAGGTAACCCCGGCGGAACGGGTGTGACGTTTGGGCAGATGGGTCATGGTTTCCTCCTTATCGTCCGGCTTAGCACGTCACGCCCGGTCATGGCAACAGGGCATCTGCAACCGACCGGCCGAAAAGTGAGTGGCGAGGTTTTCCGCATCGAAGGTTCATCCGCCGGAAGGCGATCGGAGGTTGCGCCGGATGTTGAATCGAGAGTCCGCTGGCGGAGGTGGGAGAGGGAGGCCCGATGCTGACGCCCCTTGAGAGAGCGCGATATTTCGGGAGCTCAGCCGCTCACCGGTTCAGTGTCAGAACAAGTTCCGGATGTGAACCCAGGTCGGTGGCCAGCGCCTTGGGCCGGCTCCGGTTCATGTGCCGTTCGAGGTCGGGGAGGGGTTCGGAGGCGAACAACCGGGTTTCATCGCGCGCGCGGGAAACCTGCACATAGGACGTGTGCCGATCCTGCATGCCGCCACCCAGGAGAACGAACGCACGGTCCGTGGTCATGCCCTGGGCCTTGTGGGTCGTGAGGCAATAGGCCAGTCGGCAATGAGGATAGGCGTCCGGATCCACCTTCAGGGTTGGCCCACGATCAAGCCGGACCGCCACCGTGTCGGGACTCACCGACACCACCGCCCCGAGGTCGCCGTTGAAAACACCAAGCGCCGGATCATTCCGTGTGAACACCACCCGGTCCCCCGCGTACACCCGTTCTGTCAGAAACGTGGCTGGCGGCCCGGAGAGTCTGCCGGCCTGCAGCCGGTTGGCTTGAGCAAGTTCATTGAGGGCGTCGACATCGGCGTTGGTGCTCGCCAGCATCAGCGGCGGCTCGGGAGCCGCGGTTGTATCCCGAGTCCAAGACGCAGCAATGTCTGCGATGGCCGACAGCGGTTCCTCGTTCTGCGTCAACAACCCGCGTTGGTCAAACTCCGCCAAGGCCGGTCCCGCGTGTCCCCCTGCGATGTCTTTCACCGCCTGGCGCGCCCACTCCTCCCGTTGCCGCCGGATCTCAGTCAACTCGGCGGCACCGTACCGTTCCAGCAATGCCGCGAACGGTCCCCCCGCATCGATGGGCTGAAGCTGACCCGGGTCCCCGCACAACACCAGTGAAGCACCGCTCCGCTGACAAGCTGCGACGAGCGTCTCGAGTTGCCGGGTGCCGACCATCGAGGCCTCGTCCACGACCAGGACCGACGTCGGGTCCAACTGGAGATATCCGAGCCGAATGTCCTGCAGGGTTCGGTGCAATGTCTGGCATGGGATGGCGGTGGCCTCGGCGAGACCGGACGCCGCTTTTCCCGCCAAGGCCGACCCGTGGCACGTCCGGCCCTGGGCTTGCCACACCTCGGCCGCCACGGCGAACAGGGTGGACTTGCCCGTGCCGGCCATCCCCGACACCAATCGGATACCGCCCTGTGCCTCGCACACATGAACCAGCGCCTGACGTTGTTCGTCGGAAAGGCCCGGGTGGGACTCGATGGCAGACTGGATTCTCCCGTCGGCGCCGGGCAGCGGTCGTTCTGCCTGATGCATGGCGTCAGCGCCCGCCAACAGCGCCCGCTCGGTCGTCAGCATCTCCCGGGTGGTCCAACGCAGCTCACCGTTCTGCGTCGCGAGCTGCACCAACTCCGGCGACCACAGCAGCGCGCGGGTGATGGCCAGGGCCTGGCGCGCCCCCATCCCATGGATCTGACATTGCTCCGCCACCGCCTGGGTCAACTGCCGCCGGGCGAAGTGACTCTCCCGGTCGGTCAGGTTCTTGAGCGCGAGATTGGCCACCTCCTGCAGATCGCGGTCGGTATCGCGCGGGGGATACGGCGCCTGAATCAGCCAGGCCAGCTCCCGGTCGGTCCAATGGAACCGCCGACCGACCTCCTGCCACCGGGCAAACAGCTCGTTGCGCGAGACCATCTGCTTGGTCTCACGGGTATCGAGCGCCGCCGTCTCAGCCGCCTTGCCCCCCGAAAGCCCCCGCTCTGCCAGGGCCGCCTCGATCTGGCTGCGGCGTTGGGAAAACTCGAGAATCAGATCCGGATCGACGCCCATCAGCTCGAACGAATGCCCATGCGGCCGGGACCGCAGCCCGAGGCGAGCCTCAAGCTGGGCGGCAAGCTCAGCCCGAAACAACGTGCCGGCCGCCATCTGGTGCCGGTAAAGCTCGCGGGGTTCAATCGTCCCGGTCGAGCCATCCGCCCGCACGGCCACGTTGTGCAGGATGGTGTGCAGGTGCAGTTGGGGATCCTGCGCCCGGCTGGTCGAATGTTCGAAACCGGTGAAGACAAGCCGGGCCTTCTCCCTTACCACCCCGTCCTCGCCCCGGCGACTCACCACCCCCACGGTCCCCAGATAGGCCACCCCCTCATGCACGGCTGCCCGGACCGATTCCTCGATGGTTGTTCGGACGTCCGAACATGCCTGGCTCCAGGCAACCGACACCGACTTCGGCACCGACCAGGTCAGATCCCAGCCGGCCCGACGCCGTTCCGACCCGGCATTGCGCACCAGCGCCGTGGACCCATCCGGCGAAAGCCCGTGGAGCAGGTTGCGAAACTCCTCGTTCCGGATGGTGCCCACCAGCCCCAGTTTTCCACTCCCACTGCCCAACCAGAATCCGGGCGGTTCGCCGGTGCTGTCGCCGTTCAGGTAGTAATCCTCCCGTGCCAGGTTGAGGTAATACTCGCCTTGTCCAGCCGCCCGGATGGGCTTCGAGATCGAAAGCATGGTCGTTCTACCCTCCCAACTGCAGTTTAATGCGTGGGGTGTGGATCGGATTACGGCCGCAACGAACCGCTCCCGTCCGCCGGTCTGGTCGAAGGCTCAAGTCGTCCAAAAGTCCGGTCCCGGCAACGGCGGTTCTTCCAGCGGGAACCCAACCTCCAGCGGTTCCTCGGGCAACGGCGCAGCGGGGTCATCCGTCCCGGAATCCCACGGCATCAAATACTGGTGCTCCTCCGGCCGCGACACATGGTTCGGCACCTGCGGATCGGGGGGACACAGGTGTTCGCTCAACCACCGACCCGGGATGGTGTCCCGGAATCCCCCCGTCAACGGACTAAGGAAGAAGCCGGACAACCCATTCTCGGGGGAGGTCTCCGGCAACTCGAAGAACTCGGATTCGAGAACGGCGTCCCGCTTGGCGATGTCATCGGTGAGGGATTCGCCGGAGCTGCTGCCGGCGGCGACACCCAACCGGCGGAAGTTGCGGTTGGTGTTGGAGCTGCGCCGCGTCTCGACCACCTCATGGGAGCCGAATAGCTGTGAAGCCCAAGCCGCCGTCTCGGGGCTGTTCAACCGCAGGATGGCCTTCGTGTTGCACTGGCCAACGAGTTCATCGGCGGCTTCTCGACCATAGACATCGCGGAGCCCGTTGATGTCCTGAAACCCGAGAACCACCGCCGCCCCCTTGCTGCGCCCCTTGGTCATTAGAGCCGAAAGCCCGTCGAGCCGACCGGCCTGGCGCACCTCATCCAGGAAGATCCAGGTGCGTCGGGGGAGCAGTGCGTTTTCCGGCACCTCGTCCTGCGCGAGGATGAGTTCCGCCAGTCGCTTGAAGAGGAGGCGGTTGATGGTGTCGATGGCCGCCCGGTTGGCTTCATCGTTCCCGAGCACCAGCACTGACTCGCCCTCGACCCAGTCGCGCAGGCTGACCCGGCTCTCCGACCGTTCCCAGGCAGCGGCGATGATCTCGTAGGGGGCCGTGTAGGTGAGGATGGTCGAAAGGATGTTCTGGAAGGTCGCCTGGGGCTCGAAATAGCTGACGAGGTAAGCAGTGAGTTCGTGGGCTTTGAGCAACTTCCGCAGCCGACCGGCATCCCGCACCGTCAACAGGAGCTGGCGAAACGTCCATTCGCTGGGCCGTTCCTTGATGAAGCCCAGCAACGCGCCGTGCAGGAGGTGCCGGGCGGCATTGGAAAAGAACGGATTGCTGTCACGCTGGTTGGCGGGGATGAGGGTCGAGGCAACCTGAAGGGCGGAAGCCGGACAGGTGATGTCGGCAGCCATGTCCCAGGAAGCACTGCGGGCGTCGAGGGGATTGAGGATGTGGACGGGACAGGGCAAATCCATGCCGGCGAGAACCGACACCGCATCCTGCTTGGCGTCATAGACCAGGGCGCGCCGGTTGTAGCCGGGACGGACCTCAGAAAGGACCGATTGCATCAGGAGCCGTTGCAGGAGGGTCTTCCCCGAGCCGGTGGCGCCGACAAAGGCGAAATGGCCGGTGGCAATCCGTGAGGGGAGGGTGAGCGGGCCGAAGCGCAGCCCGTCATCCCCGAGATGGGGCGGCCGCCTCTGCGCGAGCTGACATTGGACCTCACGAGATCGACGGAGCGCGCGACCGCGGAGGTGCGAGGCGGAGATGCGAGGGTGACGTCCGGTCAGGGCACGAAGCGTGGCCGGCAGAAAGACGCAGGCAAGGAACAGACCGAGCAACCACCCCGGTCGAAACCAGTCCAATGACACAGGCTCCTCCGTTACGGCTCGGACAACGTCCTGTCTGAATAGCGCAGACGAGCGGAAGGCACAAGACCCGCCGAATTCGGACAGGGGATGCAGGGCATGCCCGTGACCCGAACTGGCCGACACCTACTTGCTCGCGTACGCGGTTTGTCAACCCTTCGACCCGGTGGATGGGCAGATCCCCCGTCATGACCTGGGCGATGAAGTTGGCCTGGAATCCCAGCCCCTCTGCGGGGGCGCTATGCCGAAGGGCGTCGTAACACTTGCCGGCTGCGGATGCGAAGCTGGCTCGCGAAGTCACGATGCTGCCGGTGCCTTGCCACGATCTTGTCGAAGAAACTGAGCGCTGCGGCATCCGACTGCTGCACCTGGAGCACCTCAGCCGCGGCAACCACCATGACAATTGCGTGTTCAAAACCAGGGTGGCGGCTACCGTCGAGCATCACTTGAACCCCTGCCCGAGTGAGTCGGGCGCAGGTGTTCACGACGACGGTCTTGACAGCCTGGGCCGGCTCCTTCCACGTGGGCACAACCTCTTCCAGCGCACATCGCAACCGTCGACTCACCCGCTCCTCGGTCTCGTTGGGATCGTCGAACCGAGCCAGCGCCTCCTGCAGTGATGTGGATACGCCGGCGGGCATATGCCGTTCGGGCCACCCAACCAGCCAGGCCATGATCACCGGCAGGATGAATGCCCGCGCCGTGGTCGCGCCCAGCCAATCGGGATATCCGTCGTCGCGGGCCATTTTCATAGCCTGGCGCCAATTGCCCGCCAGCATCAGGGCGCAGGCAGTCGTGCCATCCGTCGGCCCGCTGGTGAAGTGGTCGCCATCTCGCAGAAACAAGACTTGGTCCCCACCCGTTCCGCCGTCGACGAACGGGCCAGGGATGTGGCCACCGTTTGGATCGCACGCCCGCTTCACCACCTGGAGCATCCAGTGGGTTTGTGCACCTCGCTCGCGCGCCGCATCGCTCAGATCGAGCAGGCGGCGGGGAAGGGGCTCGGCCCGGAACGCTTCCCAGCGCGCGGTGAGCAAGGACTCGCGGTCGGCGAGAACTTGCGCCGCACCAGCCAGATGGTCCGCCGCCAGTGCGCGTGACTCTAGGCCCTCCGGGATGTTCTGCAGGGCTTCTTTGGCTGCCCGCAACAAGCCTGCGGAGGCCTCCTGAGTGGCAAATGCCTCGAGCCAGTCGAGCCAGGCCTGAGGTCGCCACGGACGGTCCCGAAGGGCCAGTTCCCGCAAGCCGACCGCGCCGTGTCTCAACCGGACCGCTTCACGCAGCCACCGATCAGCCTCGCGCTCGCGATCGTGGCGGAGGACAGCGATGATCTCGTCCAACCAGGCGCCGCGCAGATCCGGCGGCATTGGCGCACATTCGAACAACGCCTGCACCGTCAGGCTACGACCTTCCCAAAGGTCCCGTCTCAGCCGGTGCATTCCTTGCGTCAACTCGCCGCCGCGCTGCCCGGGAGGGGCAGTCTCGCCCACGGCGCGGAGATAGCAGCTCTGCTCGTCCGCAATCGAAATCGACTTGGGCCTTGTGATGGCAAAGCCGTAATCGTCCTTCAGGGCCAGCGTTGCGAAGAGGGCGGCGTAGGCATCGCGCGCGAGCCTCATGTTCCGCTGCTCAAACGCCTTCCGCGTACGCTTGAACAGACGCTCGAGCTTGGGCGCAAAGTCGTCGTACGGATTATCGGGGCCACCGAACCCACGGACTCGGTCCATGCGCCGCCAGTCACCGAGCGCGGCCCGGAACCGTCGGTCGAATGACGCGATGTCCTTCAGGAGCGGATTGGGTCGGAGTTGGTGTTTTGCAGCCGCCTGCATGGGTCGAGACTAGATTCGCTGGCGCGTTCCGCAAGCATCCGGCACTTTGCTTCGACTGCTGCAACATGACCACAACCCGCCAGCGTAACCAAAGGATCGTCGAGATGCGTGCACCCACGAATGGCAGAGGCGGCTAGCGGTGATCCGACTCGAGTGGAGTATCCCGTCGTGGCCTCCGAATCCGCGTCGTCGGGAGGGGTAAGGCCGGACCATCGGAACTGCGGGTGTTTCATCTAAGAATGGACTTCGCGGGTAGCGGCAGAGGGTGCGGCCAGGGCACGAAGCGCGGCCGCCAGAAAGACGCAGGCAAGGAACAGACCGAGCAACCACCCCGGTCGAAACCAGTCCAATGACACAGGCTCCTCCGTTTCGGCTCGGACAACTTCCAGTCTGAATAGCGCAAAGCGGCGTATTGTACATGAGCCGCCGAGTCCGGACTGAGGAGCATCACGGCGAGCTGGCCGCCGCAACGGGGAGTGATTGCTTGTGGGAGGGTCCCTCGATCGACGAGGCAGGTTGCCGGGGGCTTCCATCACCAACCTGCGGACGCCCCACTGACCGTGCCGGGAGACCCCTTGGCAGCAGCCCGGGAGCCTTGGCATGTCAGTGTTTACTGGTTGCTCAGTGCGGTGCAGACGTGTAGCATCGCGTCCCGTGAAGTCCGTATTCGACCAGCTGGGTCCGACGGTGGGGAGGATCGGCAGCGAGGACCGCCGCCGGCTCGTTCTCGCCCCGGTTGGGCTTCTTGTCCAGAGGAGCTCCAATGGTCCCTCGCTGGGATTGACGCTGGGAGGAGCAGGGCAATCGGCTCCTGAACAAGATGGGCGAGAATAGGTTGACTGAACCTTCCAACTGCTGCCTACCGCTCGGTGAGCAGGTCTACCTCGAAGTGCGGAAGGACTACAACGCCTCAGAGTTGGAGGCGAGTGGACGCTATGACAAATGGATACTCACCCTGTCCGGTGGGGCGTTGGGGATATCCATCACTTTCGTGGAGAAGATAGCGAAGAATCCCAATCCAGACACGCTCTGGTTGCTTGGGGTCGCCTGGGTGTTCTTGGTGTTGGCCTTGCTGTCTGCGCTCTGGTCACTGGTTACCAGTCAGTTGGGGATTCGTGAGACGCGGGATGAGCTTGATTTGGCGCAGAGCGAGGGTCGAGCCCCGAGCTTGACGTATCCCAAGCGCTTCACGCGGATTACTGGGATCCTGAACTGGGTCTCTCTGGGCGTGTTCACTTTAGGCGTCTCCTGTCTTTGCGCTTTCAGCTTCGCAAACCTCCGTGCCCTTCACCATGAACAAGAACGAGGGATCCAGCATGAAACAACCCAGACCACAAACATCACGGCGACAGCCACCAAGGACTAGCGTTCCCGTCTCGACCTCGAGAGGCGGTCGTACAGGGCTTGGCACTCATGGTTACGTCGCGCCTCGTCCACCCATTTCCAAGCCCAAGCCGGGAGGCACGAAGCAGCCTTGACAAACCTCCGATGAGCACCAAGAAACCCGCCCCATCGTCCAAGGGGCAGAGCAAGAAGGTCACCGCCGGCCATTTGAGCCCGCCACCACCACGGCCACCACGACCGAGGCCAGCGAGTTCAAAGGGGAACTGAGCGCGCCCGCGGTAATTGAGGCTGGCGCAGTGGATGCTGATCAAGGTGGGTGAGGGAAAGGCAGGGGGCACCCTCGATTTGGGTGATTGGGAAGCGGGCGAGAAGGGAGGATGAAGTCCCCGCGAGGCTTGCCCCGCGGGGACTTGTTCTATGCGCTTTGGGTTGTGGGCTCAAAAGCGGCAGAGAACGGGTGCCGGAAACAGCCGGCGGACCAGTGCCTATACCGGTTGCTCGAATGCGTCGATGAAGAACTGGCGCAGCGGGTGCGGGCAGGAGGGTGCAGGCACTGCGCCGAGGGGGTGCTCCACCAGGCTCATTACGCGCGCAAACCCCGCGGTGGCCCCGAAGAGTGGACCAAGCGCCAGAGCTTCTGCTGCGACCGGGACGGTTGCCGGCGACGCCACACGCCCCCGTCGGTGCGGTTCCTCGGGCGCAAGGTCCATGTCGGTTTCCTGGTGGTGCTCAAGACGGCGCTGCACCAGGGACTCAAGCCGGACCGTTTGGCGCAGTTGCGCCGGGTCGTGCCGGAGATCGACCGGCGAACGGTGGCACGATGGCGGCAGTGGTGGGCGGAGCACTTCCTGGCCACCGCCTTCTGGAAGGTCGCCCGCGGCCGTTTCATCCCGCCGTTGTCGTCGGAGCAGGTGCCGCTGGGATGGTGCGAGCGTTTCCCCGTCGATACCCCCGACGGACTGGTCAAGTTGCTGCGATGGCTCAGCCCGATCACCACCGTTTCCACCGTCGCGGAGGTCGTTATGTGAGGGGGCGGATTTTCCCCGCAGAGGATGCCACTGGCCCGATGGTGCGGGGGTCAATACAAGGAGCGCGTCGCCACCGATGGGCGCCAAAAAATGAACGACGCCGCTTCTCTCACTGATCCGAGTTGTGCTCGCACTCCCGAGCGGTGGGCCCGCTTTCGCTTCGGCGTGGTGGGCCAACTGCTGGCCGCCCCGCCGGCGCCGGGGGAACTTCAGGCGCAACTCCGAGTTCTGGCCGCCGAGTCCTGGCGGCACCCGGTCACCGGCCAGCCGGTGCACTTCGGCCTTTCCACCATCGAGCGTTGGTACTATGCCGCCCGGGCGGCCCGCGATCCGGTCCAGGCGCTCACCCGGCGCCCGCGCTCCGATCAGGGCACCCATCGGGCCATCTCCTCCCGGGCCGCCGAGTGGTTGAGCACCCAGTATCGGGAACATCCCAGTTGGACCTACCAACTCCACGCCGACAACCTCGCCGTGCGTCTGGAAGCCGATCCGGCCAGTGGGCCCATCCCCTCCTACGCTTCGGTCAAGCGCTTCCTCCAAGCCCACGGCATGATCAAGCGCCCCCGGCGGGGGCCGGCCAGGAGTCCCGGCGCCCGCCAGGCCGAGACCCGCTACGAGGCCCGCGAGGTGCGCAGTTACCAGAGCGAGTATGTCAACGCTCTCTGGCATCTGGACTTCCACCACGGCTCGGTGCGCGTGCTCCTGGCCAACGGCCAGTGGGCCTATCCGCTTCTGCTGGGCATCCTCGACGATCACTCCCGCCTCGGCTGCCATGCCCAGTGGTACCTCACCGAAGGGGCCGAGGAACTGGTTCACGGCCTGGGCCAGGCCTTTCAGAAACGCGGCCTGCCCCGCGCGCTCATGAGCGACAACGGCTCGGCCATGATCGCCGCCGAGACCCGCCAGGGCCTCGAACGGCTGGGCATCCTGCACGAACTCACGCTGCCCTTCTCCCCCTACCAGAACGGCAAGCAGGAAACCTGGTGGAACCAGGTCGAAGGCCGCCTCCTGCCCATGCTCGAAGGGGTCCCCGACCTCACCCTCGCCCAACTCAACGAGGCCACCCTCGCCTGGCTCGAAATCGAATACCAACGCCGCCCTCACCGCGAACTCGGGCAGCGCACGCCCCTCCAATGCTTCCTCGAAGGCCGTGATGTCGGCCGTCCCACTCCCTCCGGTGACGCCCTCCGCGAGGCCTTCACCGCCGAAATCACCCGCTCCCAGCGCCGCAGTGACGGCACCTTGAGCCTCCTGGGGCGCCGCTTCGAAATCCCTTCCCGCTACCGTCACTTCGCCCGCGTCCACGTCCGTTACGCCGCCTGGGACCTGAGCCACGTCCACCTCGTCGATCCCCTCTCCGGCACTCTCCTGGCCCGGCTCTATCCCCTGGACAAGGCCCGCAATGCCGAGGGCCAGCGCGCCCCCAAACCCGCCCTCATCGACGCGCCCACCACCGAACCGGCCTCCGGGATGGCGCCTCTGTTGCAGAAGATCCTCCGCCAATACGCCACCACCGGTCTGCCTCCGGCCTATCTGCCCAAGGACGACCTCCCACCCCTTCCCCCAACCCCATGAGCAAGAAACTCCTCGCCCTCTACGGCCTCAAGTTCAATCCCTTCAGCTCCCAGGTGCCCACCGACGCCCTCTGGTCCCCGCCCCCAATCGAGGACTTCTGCTGGCGCATCGAGCAGCAGATCGGCGAAGGCGGCTTCGCCCTGGTTACCGGCGACCCGGGCACCGGCAAGAGCGCCGCCCTGCGTCTCCTGGCCCAGCGCCTGGCCCGGGTGCGCGATCTCTCCCTCGGGGTCCTCACCCGGCCCCAGGCCTCCCTGGCCGACTTCTACCGCGAACTCGGTCACCTCTTCGGCGTGGCCCTTTCGCCCCACAACCGCTGGGCCAGCGCCAGGGTCTTGCGCGAAAAGTGGCTCCAACATCAGGAAAGCTCCCGCTGGCGGCCCCTCCTCCTCGTCGACGAAGCCCAGGAGATGGGCTTGGCCGTCTTCTCCGAACTGCGCCTGCTCGCCAGCGCCGATCTCGACAGCCGCTCCATCCTCACCGTCGTCCTGGCCGGCGACTCCCGCCTGGGCAGCCGCCTCGAGTCCGTGGACCTCTTGCCCCTGGCCAGTCGCATCCGCAGTCGCCTCCGCACCCAGGCCCTTTCACCCCAGCAACTCCTGGCCTGCCTCCAACATCTCTTGAACGCCGCCGGCAATCCCAAGCTCCTCTCCCCCGCACTGCTCCAAACCTTGAGCGAACACGCCGCCGGCAACCTCCGCCTCCTCATCAACCTCGGCAACGACCTTCTCCAGGCCGCCCTGCGCCAGGAACGCGACCTCCTCGACGAGAAACTCTACTTCGAGGTCTTCGCCTCCGAGCCCAAGCCCCGGACCAAACGCCCATGAACACCACCCTCCCGGTTCAACGCGCCAGCCAACTTCCCGAGGACCACGGTGGCCTCACCTCCTGGCTCGTCGAGGATCTCTGGTGCGACCAGGCCGTCGGCATCCTCGGGGGCGAACCCAAGTGCTGCAAAAGCTTCCTCGCCCTCGACCTGGCCGTCAGCGTCGCCTCCGGAGCCCTCTGCCTCCGCCGGTTCCGCCCCGTCCTTACCGGCCCGGTGCTCCTCTTTCCCGCCGAGGACGCCCACGCCGTCGTCCGCCAGCGCCTGCTCGGCATCTGTGCCGCCGCCGGCGTCAACTTCGCCTCCCTCCCGGTCGATGTCATCACCGCCCCGAGCCTGCGCCTGGACCTGCCCGCCGACCGCCGGCGTTTGGAACGGACCGTCTCGGAGCGTCGTCCCCGCCTGCTCGTGCTCGATCCCTTGATCCGTCTCCATCGCATCGACGAGAACGAAGCCTCCCAGGTCGCCCCGCTCTTGAGCTTCCTGCGTCAACTCCAGCGTCAGTTCCAGCTCGCCGTGCTCGTCGTGCACCATGCCCGCAAGGATGCCCACGCCACCCGGCCCGGCCAGGCCCTGCGCGGTTCGAGCGAACTCCACGGCTGGGGCGACTCCAATCTCTACCTCCGCCGCCACAAGCAATCCCTCACCCTCACCACCGAGCACCGGGCCGCCCCCTCCGCCGATCCCTTCGCCCTCCAGTTGACTCAGCACGGTCCGGCCCTCGCCCTTTCGGTCCTCGGGGCCCCGTCCGACCCACCAGCCGCCTCGGCCCCGACTCCGGTCGAGCGGGTTCGGGACGCGCTGGCCGGTCTGGATCGGCCCGTCCCGGTGGCCCAACTGCGCCAGCTCTGTGCCATGCGTACCGCCACCCTCTGCGACTCCCTGGCCCAACTCACCCGCCAGGGCCTCGTCCTCCGCGAGGCCGGCGGCTACCAACTCCGTTTGCCCCTCGTGTCCGGTGCGTCGGCCCCGCCTTTCCCCGTTTCCCACCCCAAGGACCCCCAGGGTAACGGAAACGGGAAACCCCTCGCCCCCTCCCAACCTCCGGGGGCCCCCTGTTCCGGCGGAGGATAGGGCAACGCAGGGATGCGACCCGAGCGCCGTCCGGAACCTGCAGACAGCAGGAGTGAGAAACGCCGGGCGATCCTCCCCTCACCGGGAGGGTCGTCCGGCCATCCGCTTCTTTGGTGCTCCTCTGCTGGTGCAGCTCAATGCGCTAAATCCCAGGGGGGCGGGGGGACAGCGTCCCCCTTCTCCTTCCCCCCCCAGCTCCCCTTCACCCTCCTCCATCACCAAACCCGATCAGCCCACCATCATTTACCGTGCGCGCGCTCAACACGGAGAAGTGACGCCTTCGGCTTCTTCTTGGCGAGCGAGTGCCAACAACGCTTCGTCGGCCCGCGAACGGTCAGACGGGCTCGTGCCGACGGTGCTGTCGAATGGAGCGAGCAGCACAGTGGCAACACCGTCACAAGGTGGCGGCCAGTGAGGAGGTCGGGTAGAAGCCCAAGGTCCACTCACAGGGGGTGAGCCTACAGCGGAGGGAGAACCCGGTAGCGGTTCACTTGAAACGGCATCATGATCAAGAGGATACTCCTGACGGTCTTCGCACTGGCTCTGCTAGCCGCAGTGGCGTGGCTGGGTTTCGTAGCATCGCAAGATTCTGGATACGTCGTTTGGTTTGGCCTCGCGGCAGCAATCCTGGCACCGTTCGCCTTCATGGTTCTCGGGCAAGCGTTTAGGGCTCGTGAGCACGAAATCCTCACCCAGCTGTCGAAGGTTCCCCACATCCGGGAAATGATGAGGAGAGCGAGCTCGGAAGAGGAACGCATTCGGATCCTCGAGTCAGAGAGGCAGAAGCTAGATGAGACCATCCGCGTTGAAGCGCGGCGATTGACACTCTCTGAAACCCGGTCGAGGATTGAGACGGAATTGCACAACAAGATCAGGGAATATGATGCTACCATCGAGGAGTTGAGGCGAATTGACCAGGAGGTCGAGGAAAGTCCGGTTCGCGAAGAGATTACACGGGTCCGGAAGGCGATAGCAGAGCGCAAGCGAGGTCGGGTGATTGTTGTCCGTTTTGGGAAACGCGAGCGCCTGTTCCCAGTTCGCAGATTCGGGGACGATCCTTTCAGTATGGCGCTCTTGTTAACCCTGCACCTGATCGAGAAACTGCAAAACAGGCGCAACCCACGACCCGCGCTTCCGGCCGGACACCCGCAGCGGGAAGTGGTCGAGGACTCGCGGGGGCATTGAAAGAAGAGTCTCCCTGGTCACGTCAACTGGCCACGCATACCCATCACGGGATCGCGCTGCAGTTCGCTTCGGCCACGAAACTCGACAGGCACACCCAGCGCGTCGCCCACCACGGCTCGGCATCGATGTCGTGGAACGAGACGTAACCCTGCGCAACCACTTTGCGGTTGTTCAGGGACTCCGCCACCGCCTGCTCGCCGCGAAGCCCCAACCGGTAGTGGCGATACTCGCGGGAGTGTCTCTGGAGGCAAAGGAGCCCGTGGACGGCCAGGAGAACAAAACCGGCGATCAGGAGCAGAGCGGTCAGCACTACGGGAAAGCCTCGATTCGTGACGAGCTGCGGCAGGACCTGAGGATGTCGCAGCACGGGCATCAGTGCCGGGAAAAGCAGATAGACCAGCACGCCGCAGCATGCTCCGGCACCCAAGAGCTCCAGCAAGGGCAGGTCAAGGCGGTCGTTGAGGTCGTCGAGCTTCTGCATCAACGAATACCCTGGCGGTCGCAGGAGCTTGCAGGTTTGAGGGGGACGCTCGTTCCTTGCCTTCCGCTTCCGACGTTCCAGCCAGAGCAGGAGGACCGCAACCGCGAACGCCACCACCACGCCACTCAGGGCACCGATTACCTCTTTAGTCATAAGTCCATTCCGGCTGCATCGTAAACCAGTTCTTCGGAGCGCAACCGCCGCAAATCCCCGGAGTGCATCAACTCGTCATCGAGCAACTTTCTGTGCATCGTGTTCTTCGATGGCGGGGCGACACGTCCTTCCGTCACGGTTCGACGGTGCTCTGTCGGCGGCGACGGAGGGACACCAGGATGAATGACCCTGATTCCGGGGTAGCGCGCATGAGCGCCTCCGCGTCCCTTTCCTTGGCGGCTCCCCGCCGCGGAATGAGCCCCTTCACCAACTTCCAGCTCTTCAGACCGCGGTGCTTGCCGCCGGCCTCGTCCAGCACGACCCTCTCGAACTTGTCGGCCGGCAGATCCAGTTCCCCTTCGGACGCGAACTCGGGTGTCCATCCGCGGACTTCTCGCTCGAAGAGGTAGTCCGCAGGCGGAATGTCAGCCGAGCGCACTTCGGCCCTTACCTGCTGCATGCCTGCGCTTGTGGAGGGTCGATGGACACCGCCGGGAACACGGACCAGCACCGGATGGGTAGAACCATCGAGACGCCAATCCGCTTGCACCTCGCGATTGCCTTGCTTGTTCTCCGCTCCGAGGGTTGCACAGATGTACTTCGCGGCGGCGGACGACGCGGAATCAACGGCCTGCCTAGGGGTGGCGGGCAGGGTGTCGAACAGGAACAGGCGTGTCTCCGTCTTGAGCGACTCGATCTGTTCGATACCGGCCGGAATCTCAAAGTAAAGCTGGTCGCCGGTCTTCGGGCGGTCTCCTGGCGCTGCACTGGCGAAGAGCAGGATTGTGCGGACTGTGCTCCAGTCTGTCGGGATTCCCATCTCGGCCTTCAAGCCGTCGAGGAACTCCCGCGTCCACCAGGCATACGCCTCCTTCATCGCCGAGGAATAGACCACCGCCTGGTGGCAGGCTGCGGCGATGTGCTGGCGAACTTCGTCGAACTCCGAGGACGCTGCCGGCCCCTCCAACAACACTGCCGCCTCGCCGTTCAAGCCGGTCAGCGCGAAGGCCGTTGCGTTGTGGGAGCCGATGAAGGCGCAGGCGGTTGCATCCGGCAGTTCCATGTAATAGACCTTGCTGTGGAGCATCGGATGGTAGCGGGCGAAGGGGTTGTTCTTGCCGCCCGTGGGGCCGGTGTGACCGAGATGGACGCGCAACCGACCCGACGGCACGCCTGCAGCCAGGAGTTCATCCAACGCCGCGAAGCCCGGATAGGTCGCGGCGCCAACCACGAGCGTTTGCAGCTTCTGCGGTCGAGCCGTGATTGGACCTGAGAGGGCGGCCAACCCGCCGGGCGTGGCAAATCCCGTGACAATGCTAACCGACATGGCCCGGGCAATCCGGTCTGAGATCCGCGAAGCGATCTCCTGTTGCGGCAGGTTGAAGAGGATGGTGGAGGTCATCGCTGGCGTTTGAACTGGACTGCTGCGAGCAGGCCGGGATGTCGTTGGGCATCCCGCTATTCGCTGTGAATGGTCACTTGGAATCCTAAGGCCGTGAGGGCCTTGTTGGTCCTGCCGTTACGCGGTGGGAACTCGTCGGGCATTGCCCAGCCGATCATTTCGCCGAGCGAACTCACGCCGAGGTGAGGGACTTTCTTCTTCGACCCGAAGCAGGCTTCGAACAGGCGGTAGGCCGTTTCAGAGTTCACGCCGCCGTAGAGAACGTATTCGATGACCTGGCATGTACTGCTTCCATCACTCGACGATTGTCCGTGAAGCCATGCTGCGAATTTCCGGATGCGTTCGTCCTGAGCCATTCCCGCCAGCCCCTGCAGCAATCCAAGGGTGGTGGAACTGACCCGTTTGGCGTGATCCCGAACGGCGTAAACGAGCAGGCAAAGCTCCTCAAACGCTTCCACACTCATCCCATGAATGCTCTCTCTCGCCAAGAGCCGCTTGGCCTGCGGAGCCCAGCTCGAAATATGGAGATCCTCCCTGCTCGGCGCTGCTGGCAGGTTCCGCCACCATTCTATCGCGTGTTGCAGGGCGGCCTCGCGGCTGTCCTTGTTTGTTTCGAACATCTCCCGGTAAGGGTAACTCACACCATCGCGAACCTTGTTGTAGTAGAAGGCCTGCAAGAACTGGTCGGCCAGAACGCCGGATGGTACATCCTTGGGCAGCCAGCAAGGCCGGTTGGTCGGTTGGGCAAGCCGACCGCCAATGGCCCGGAGGATTTGCAGCGTATCAGCCCATTCGCGGAGGAAGGCCCCCTTCTGTTTCAGTTTCGCGGGACGCCTCGTTACCTCGATCAAGGAGGGTCGGCGGGGGAGCCTCCGTGTCTCTTCGAACCTCTTCCGGGCTCGCTCCAAAGCCTGGGCGTGATTCCCGGTCGCCAACTGAGTCATTTCCTCCTTTAGCTCCTGAGTCAGAGGATGCGCAATGTCCCGCAGATCAGCGAAAAACGTTTGCATTTTCTCCGCGAGGTCGTGCTCCGAAAGCTCCTCCTCGCTGAGGTAGAGCCCCGCCTCCACATTGCCCCCCCAGGCGTGCTTGCTGAGGTTGGCCGAGCCAATGTACACTCCGGCCCCCTTCCACCAGATGATCTTCGGGTGAAAGCCATCCGGAACAAGGTACAGTTCGAAATCCGCGGATTCCTTCGTGTGGCTAAGGAACCACTCCAACACCCGTGGGCCTACAGGGCCACTATGGTCGTATCGGGCGTACAACGTCAGCGGCTTCTTCGCCTTCCAGCAGGATTCCAGCAACGTGGTTGTGTCGGTCACATAGGCGACGGCGGCCTCAACGGCCGTGGCCTGCCGAACGGCCGCGCTGTTCAGCGTGTCAAGCCGGCTCCCGCTTGAGGTGTTCTGGATGAATTCCATTTACGGATCGCGGCAGCTTCTTTCGGGATGAAGTCACTCCTTCCGACCTGTCGGTGCCGCCGCGTCCAAACGGCGATGGAGCAGTGAAACCAACGTCAGCAGATCCAAGGCGTCCTGCTCCGTGATGTTCCAAACGAGCTTGGGTCCGTGAGCAGTGACATTCCGAAACGTCCCGAACATCCCGATAAACAGGTTCATGAGACCCGATTGCTCGCTCCGTTCGGTTTCCGATTGGAGGGAGTTGAACGCCAGGATTGGAATGCCAGGCCTCCCCAGTGAGAATGCCTTCTGAGCCAGCTCGCCAGCGTCGCCGGACAGTCCGGACTTGATTCTGATCTTCTCGGACAGGCTCTTTGTGGCCTCCAGCACGGCATGGAAGTAGTTCTCCTGCAACAGCTCGGCCTGACAGAATCGAATAACGTCTGCATGCACTTTGCGGCGTCTGAGTTCTGCTCGAAGCCTGTCCGCTCTTTCCTGTGCCTCCGCCAGCGTCTTGGCGGTTGCTCTGGATCGCAGCAAGCCGTCATTGCCCAATTCAAGACCAGTGAACACCAGAACCTGATTCAATGCCGACCGCCGAGCCTCGAACTTCTCGGGATTGCTGGCGTATCTCACCGGCTTCATGGATTCGAGAATGAACTGAATCACGTTGTTGGCACAGCGGTCCCGATGCTGCTTCTCAGCCAGGGCGGCCTGTAGCCGTTTCCACTTCGTCAAGTTGGGGGCCGGGTCTGCAATGCTGACCGCGGAAAGCAGATTGCCAATCTCTGTTCCCGTGAGACCAGTTTCGGTCTCGGCCAGCACTCGGCAGATGCTCTCCAGTTCGGCTGCTGGGAACGAGGGCTGTGCTGGCATCGTCACGTTTCCCTGTTGAAGATACGGTCGAGCAGGGAGGGGAGCAGGCTGGCGACAAGTTGCCCGGATTGCGCGGTCGCGTCGCGTATTCTCAATTGGAGGTCGAGCAGCTTCTTGAACTCGCGCTGCTCCGCAAGTGGCAGGATAGGGACTTTGATCCGCTCCAGCCGGCCCACTGCGAGAGTTCTGTTGCGGTCGGCGCTTCCTGGGGATGCCAACCCAACCTGCTCCAAGCCGGAACTGGAAAGCAGGTAGAAGCAGATGAACTCCGGCAAAGCGAGGTTCGGATCGGTGACGCAGGTCAGGTAACGGTGTGAGCCGTAGCGTCCGTGGTCCTGCTTGCCGGCAACGGCAATCGCCCCCTCCCACGCCTTGATGTTGCTGATGACGATGTCGCCTGCGTGGACCTGAAAGAGCTTCTGCCACGTCAGCGAGGCACCGGACAAGGCGGGTTTGTGGAAGATCCCTTTGCCGAAGGACCTTGCGCCGAGTTCGGGGTACTCGCCGTCGAGTTCGATTTCCGTCGGGCGGCGAAGAACGGGCGCGACTTCAACCATCGGCTTCCAATCGGCGGCAGCTTCCAGGCGGTGGAAGGCGGAGCGGAGCGCGGCCTGGAGTTCGCGGTCCTGTTCTTCGCCGAGCTGTTGGGCGCGGGTGAGGCGGGATTCGATGGCGTCCAAGTGGGCGACGAGGCGCTGCTGCTCCGCCAGTGGTGGCAGAGGGATGCGCACCTCTGCAAACTTGGACTCTTTCAACCGAACGCGGTTCGTCGTCCCTTCACTCGATGCGCGACACAATTCGACAAAGAAGGCGGACCGGCTGACCCAATAGAGCCAGCGAGGGTGCGCTGTTTTCTCCACGACTGAGAAGAGAGGGAAATCGTTCGTGACAACCGCTCCGTCCAAGTCTGTCGGGATGAAACCGTAGGCGCCGTGACGGGCATCGATCTTTGAAATGATGAAATCGCCGGTCCGAGCAACGTTGCGGGTTTGAGCGGCGATTTCAGAACCTGCCACCTTTCTCCGCAGCCGGACACCCTTTCCCCACAAGCTGACTGTGACTTCGCGATACTCGCCTTCGGGGTTGATTTCACAGACCTCCGAACGGGGGGTAAGCACCTCCCCCAACGCTACCTCAGTCCACCCCTTCTTCACGCCTTGCCTCCCTTCCGTTTGCCTTTGGCCTTGGCGAGCGTCTTCGCAGCGTCATCGAGGGCCTTGAGGTTCTCGTTGTCACCGAGAGCGGGAGGCAACTGGCCGGTGGCTTCAAGGTAGTGCTTCTCGGCCGGGCTGGGCTCGAGGTCGAGCAGCTTGCGGAAGCGTTCGTATTCGGCCTCGGCCTTCGCCCGGGCTTCCTCGGCGGTTACTTTCCCGGCGTGGTCGAGCACGGGGCGGTCGCTGATCTGGAGGAACTGGTCGAGCTTGGCGATCCAGTCGCCCATCGTCATGGGCTTGCGCTGGCCGGCCTGGAGTTCGGCAAATTCGAGGTACAGCGTGACGATGCGGTTGAGCGGCTCGATTTCCCCCGCGTTGAGGTAGTTCTTGGCGATGGCCACGTCTCCCCGGCGCGGACGGGCGCCCTGAAAGCTGAGCAGGCCCATGTGGGGTTTGGCGGCGTCGGCCCGCCCGTGGATAACCTCAGCGGCGGTGTGGCCGTGCGCGGCCCAGTGCATCTTGTTCTGCACGGTGGCGAAGAACCGTTGGGAGGCTTCGGCGCGGGGATCGTAATCCACGCTGGTGGCGTAGATGTCGAGCACCTTGCGCCAGAAGACCTTTTCCGACGAGCGGATGTCCCGGATTCGGGCGAGGAGTTCCTCGAAATACCCGCCTCCGCCCGCTTGCTTGAAACGGTCGTCGTCGAGCACGAATCCCTTGACGAGGTAGTCCCGCAGGTGGCGAGTGGCCCACTGGCGGAACTGCGTGCCGCGGTGGGAGCGAACTCGGTAGCCGACGGCAAGGATCATCTCCAGGCGGTAGAGCTTGGTGCTGCGTTTGACCTCCCGTCCTCCCTCCGTTTGAACTGTCAAGGATTCCTTGACAGTTGCCTCCTCGGGTAGTTCCCGCTCCTTGAGGATGTTCTGGATGTGAAGGCTGACGTTCTGCTTGGTGGTGGCGAACAGCTCGGCCATTTCAAGCTGGGTTAGCCAGACACTGCCGCTTTCGGCACGGAGTTGAATGCGCGCAGCGCCGTCGGTGGTGGTGTAGAGAATGAGTTCGCCGGGCATGGTCAGCGGGCCTCCGGGGCGGTTTCCTCGAAGGCAGCGACTTCCGCCTGGATTTCCTCCATGAGCCGGAGAATTTCGCGTTCCTTGTCGAGGATGCTGGCGACGAGTTCCTGGGGCGGGCGGTGTTCGAGGGCGTCGGCGCTGTTGGGGTTCTTCAGGTCGAGGTTGAAGATCGGCCAGTAGATCGCGTCGCCGGCGGCCTGCTCGTCGGCCTGGAGCTTCCGCTCCTTCGCGGCGGCCGCTTCCAGTTCGTCAAGCCGAGCCCGGAGCTTGGCTTTCTTGGCGGGCTCCTTGCCGTCGGCGCGGAGGTCGTCCCTGGTGTGCTTGACCTGCCGTTCAAGGTTGTGGGCACGGGTGCTGGCCTGGCGGGCGGTGTCCCAGTGAGGGGTGGCGTCGGTGAGGGCCTCTTCACGGACAGCCGTGAAATCCACCTTCCAAGCATGGTCATCCTCGACGCGCTTCTTCGCAATGAACCATTCCTTGCACGCGGCGATGTCCTCGACCTGCATGGGCATGGTCTTGGTGTACTTCCTGCGGCCCTCGGGCAGCGGCACCTGATAATACCAGATGGTTCGCGTGGGACCAGAGCGGTCAAAGAAGAGCAGGTTGGCCGGGATGTCGGTGTACGGGGCAAAGGTGCCTTCGGGGAGGCGGACGATGGTGTGGAGGTTGAACTCCTTGAGCAACTCTTCCTTGATGCGCGCACAGACGCCATCGCCGAAGAGCGTGCCGTTGGGCACGACCACGGCGGCACGGCCGGGCTTCGGACTGGACGAGCCCTTTCGCGGGCGCCTGAGCTTGCGCATGATGAGCTGGAGGAAGAGGAGTGCGGTCTCAGCCGTCTGCTTGTCGGCGGGAAAGTTGTTGAGGATGCCGCGTTCCTCCTCCCCGCCGAAAGGAGGATTGGTGAGGATGACATCCACGCGGTCGCCATCGCCGATTTCCGTGACCTTCACGGCGAGGGTGTTGCCGTACTTGATGTTCGGGTATTCGAGGCCATGCAGGAGAAGATTCATCTGCACCAGCATGTAGGGCAGCGGTTTGGCTTCCTGCCCGAAGAGGGTCTCTTGCTGGAGCACGCGGCGGTCGGCGACGGCTTTGCAGGAGGCGGCAAGGTGGTCATACGCCTCGACGAGGAACCCGCCGGTGCCGCAGGCCGGGTCGAGCACAGTCTCACCGAGCTTGGGCGCGGTGACATCCACCATGAACTTCACGACCGGGCGGGGGGTGTAGAACTCGCCGCTGTCACCCGCCGCGTCGCGCATTTCGCGCAGCATGTTCTCGTAGAGGCGGCTGAGGGTGTGCATCTCCTCGCTGGCGGTGAAATGGATACCGCTGACCTTGTTGATGACATCGCGAAGGAGGTAGCCGGACTCCATGCGGTTCGTGACGCCCTTGAACACGTTAGCGATGACGTCCTGGCGCCCCTTGCCAGAGTCGGACTGAAGACCACGCAAGTAGGCGAAGAGGCCGGCTCCCTTGCTGCCGTCAGGCAGCATAGTCTCGTCCTGGGAAATGAACTTGAGCAGTTCATCGCCAGTGATGCCGTCGGGCTGTGCGGCCCAATCGCGCCAGCGGTAGGGCGGCTCGACAACGGGGAGGTATTTCTTCCCGGCGAGCTTGGCCTCGCCTTCGGCGGCGAGTTCCATGTCGTCAAGGAACTTGAGGAAGAGAATCCAGGTAAAGAGCGGAAGGCGGTCGAGGTCGCCGTTGAGCCCCTTGTCCTTCCGCATGATTTGGCGTGCGGATTTGATGAGCGCCCCGAGCCGTTGAGCGGTGGTAAGAGGTGGGACCGGCGCCTTCTTGCGCCGGGACTTGGGGCGAGTGTTGGCTGTCTTCATTCCGAAAGGGAAAGCATGCGGCGCAGGTAGTCCTCAAGCTGGCTGTATTCCGGTATCCAAACAAGGCGAACGCCCAAATGGTGAACCAAGGACTCGGTCCATCGCTTGAGGGTTTCGTTTCTCGGGTCGCGGTTGAGCCAGTAATGTTCGTAGGTTGGGTTCCGGTTTCCTTTCATCTTCAGTTCCGCCACGCGATCTGCGTGAACGGACGCCAGCCATCGTCGTAAGTTCGGGTCGGTAAACGACACGCCAACGAAGACCATCGACCGCAAGACAGCAGTCCCCAAGAAGACCGCTGATTGCCAAGAGAATGAGCTGTTCGCCAAGCGAAGGTAAGAACTCTCCGAAAACACGAGCTTCTCAGCGGATGCAGCTACCTTGTCAAAGATCGTGAATCCTGCGTCCACTTCCAGGAGTCCATGGCAAAAGATGTACGGGCGACGGCCAGCCACCTGGGGAGAAATACCGCGGCTGACGCGGTTGAACAGACGGAGGGACTTAGGGGGCTTCTCCTTGTTCTCGGCAATCGCCGCCTCGGCATTCACAAGGGCGTAAAGCAGTGGCTCTGCATTAAATGACACAACCGATGAGGGTTCGACCTCTTCATCGACTGAGGCCACGATGGTCCGAGCCAATTGCAGCGCGGTCAGATCCCTGTAATTCCTCCGAAAGAAGTCGCGGAACAACTTCCAGTCGTTCAGCTTTCGCTGCGCTGGTGAGGCGGCGGTGAGGCACTTGGCGATCACCCCCCAGTCATTTCCAGCCTTCGCTCTTAGTTCTTCGTAGAGCAAGGTTTGAAGGCGTTGGGCGAACTCAGTATCCGAAAGTCCCAAGCGGTCCTTCCCCGCCTCAATGAGTGCATCGGGAGTGAACCCGCTTAGACGTGAATACGTGGTTCCAGGGTTCTTCACCTCGGTATCTGCCCCCATTAGGGCGTTCACCAAAGCCGACCAATCCGGGAATACACCGGCCGCCTTCCCTCGGGAACTTCCTGCTCCGATGCACAGGGACCACCCCATCCGTTCCGCCTTCTGAACGAGAACTCCCTGGCAGTTGTCCCAAGTTAGCCCACTGTGCGAACCGTTTGTCCTGGTTTGCAGTTTCATCGGGTAGACAGCGCTAGGCGGCGTAAAGGAGTTCCTGGAGTCTTGCGACCGCTTCGCGGAACGGGTCGGCGCCGCCAAAGCGTTGGGTGATTTCGGACACGTTTCCAAGGTTGGAAAGGGGCGGAACTTTCAGCGACTCAGGGATTGTAAACTCAACCGGGCCGTGTTCGGCATATTTGGTCAGCAGCGCGTCCAAGATTTCCCGCGCAGGCTCGCTGAAGGTCGCGAAGAAGTCCGGCTTGGCGGAACGCAGTCTCACCGCCCGTTCCTTCCGCGTCAGCACGGGCGCATTCCAAGCAAGGTTGCAGAGGAAATCGAACGGATCAGCCTCCGGACTGCCGAGGACCTCGCCCACCTCGGTGGGGTTGATCCCCTTCTCCTGCAAGGCGGCTGTGACCTCCGCACGCCGGGTGGGTTCCGACCATTGGTGCCGGAAGGCGGCCATGTCCGGGAACAGGGAACGCACGGTGTCGGCGGTGTAGTCGCGAAACTCGCTCAGACGAAGCTGCTTCCCGGCCTCGTCCAAGTCGCGGATGGCGTGGGTCGAGATGCTCACGTCGCCTTTGATGACGTAGTATTTGGAGGGTTCGGTTGGAGGATTGGGCGGCTCGATGATGTCAGCAGGTGGCGGGTCAACGAGAACTTGCCCGCGGTCATCGTCGTCGGATTCGTCTGGCCCGGAGGCGATGACCGTGGCCGCCGTCGTATTGCCGTCTTCGTCAATCTCCTCCTCGGAAATGAACTCCGGATCGCCGTCGAACTCCTTGTCTGCGAAGTGGCGGGTGGCGGTTCCCGTGTAGTCGAGGATGTTGAAGAAGAACTTGTCGTAGTCCTCGCGCAGGCGGGTACCACGACCGATGATCTGCTTGAACTCAGTCATGGTTCCGACGATGCGAATGAGGACAACGTTCCTCACCATTGGAGCGTCCACCCCAGTGCTGAGAAGGTGTGAGGTGGTCAGAATGACGGGCGTCTCGCTCTCCAGTTCCTGAAACCGGCCCAGGTGTCCCTTGCCGATGTCGCCTTCATCCGACGTGACCCGGCAGACGTAGTCCGGGTGGTTCTTGACGAGATCGGCGTTGAGGTTGTTGAGCAACTGGCGCATTTCGTCTGCATGCTCCTGATCCACGCAGAAGACGATGGTCTTGTCGAAGCGGTCGCTCTTCTTGAGGAAGTTCGTGAGGTGTCTCGCGATGGCTTGCGAACGCGGCCGCAGGGACAGGCGGCGCTCGAAATCGGCAGTGTGGTATTCCTCGTCAGGAATCTCCCGGCCCAGGTTGTCGAGTTCCCCTTTCGTTGGCCGCCAACCGGTGGCGTCTGCCGAAGTGACGACTCGATGGACGCGGTAGGGGGCGAGGAAGCCGTCTGCGAGGCCCTGCCGCAGACTGTACTGGTAGATGGGATTTCCGAAGTAGCGGTAGGTGGCCTTGTTGGCCTTCCGAAGCGGGGTAGCGGTCATCCCGATCTTCACGGCCGGCTCAAAGTAGTCCAGAATCTCCCGCCAATTCGATTCGTCCCTGGCGCTCCCACGGTGGCACTCGTCCACAATGATGAGATCGAAGAAGTCGCGGGCGTACTCCTTGTAGAGGCCGGGACGGTTCTGGTCCTGGGCGATGGCCTGATAGATGGCAAAGTACATCTCGCGGCTTTGCACGACCTCACCGTTCTCGATCTTGTGGCGAGCATCACCGAAGGGGATGAACGTCTTGTCCTTGGGATCGTCCACGAGGATGTTGCGGTCGGCGAGATACAGAATCTTCGGGCGCTTGATGGGGTCGTTGGCTTGGTTCCACCGGGACGCCCATAGCTTGTAGCAGATTTGGAAGGCGACGACGGTCTTTCCCGTACCGGTGGCCATCGTGAGAAGAATGCGCTTCTCGCCGCGGAGGATTTGTTCGACGGCCCGGTTGATGGCGATGCGCTGGTAGTAGCGGGGTTCCCGCTCAGGGTCGGGATGGTAGGGTGCGAGCACCTTCTCCGCGACGGGAGCGGGCAGCGGGTCTTTGGCGTTAAGCCGGGTCCAGAGTTCCTCCGGGGTGGGGAAGGAGGCCAAGTTTTGCTCGACCCCGGTCGTGAAATCGAACTCCACAATGCCGTTGCCGTTCGTGGCATACGCAAACTTCAGGTCGAGAATCTGCGCGTACTCCTTGGCCTGGCCGAGCCCTGCACTGGGGGTCTTGTAGTCAGCCTTGGCCTCGACCACCGCGATGGGGAAGTCTCGGCGGTAGCGCAACAAGTAGTCGGCTTTCTTGGCCCCTCCTCGTATGACACGCCCCCCGACCACGCGAATGCGCCCGTTTGGATTGGTGAAGTACCGTTGTTCTGCGATGCTGCAGGGGGTGTGCTCCCAGCCTGCGGCCTGCAGTCTGGGCACGACGTAGGTTCGGCAGGTGTCAGCTTCGTTCATCGGCGTAGGTGTTCCGGCCGGGCGAACCACTGCAAGCGCCCCTATCGAAGCGACATGGCAGAGCGACTTGCGCCCGGCCGCGGCGGGTCGAGCGTGTCTGTGCGGCTGCAAGGTCAGCTTTCAGCCCGGCGCTGTGGTGCTCTTTCGGGGCAATCCAGTTCATTGGCGACCTCGCGCTGCTCCTCCCGCGGCAACTGGGTGGTAACGGTCCATGTTGTTGATAGGATCGAGGATAAACCGTAAAAATGGCCAGACAAGTCTGGAGTGATGGGCCCGGCCCGGCGCGGCTACATGCGGGCTCGCGGATGAGCCGGGCGACGGTCCTAGCGGGGTCTGTCACGGATTCCGAAAGCAACCCAACCGAGGCTCACCGCAGAATCCGGGTCGGCGCCGCATCCGACAGGGCGCCAGGATGGCGGTGTTTCCGGGAGGTGATCTTGCATTTCGTTGTTGCTGCTGCCAGTTTGCCGGGGTCGCTACACTGCACGCAAACGTGAAGACGTCGCAATCATCTGGGCTGCTCGGGAAAGGCATCTACACGGTCCCCGATGCGTCCCGTCTCAGCCGCGTGTCCCAGAGGCGCATTCGCTACTGGCTGAAAGGGCTCCCAACGGAGAAGACGCCGGAACCGAAGACGCGTCCTTTGTGGTTTGGAGAACTCCACCCGATCAACGACAAGTTGGCGCTCGGCTTTCTGGACCTGCAAGAGGTGCGGTTCATCGACGCGTTTCTCAAGACCGGGGTTTCCTGGCCGCTTTTGCGCTCGGCTCACGCCATTGCCAGGCAGCGCTACGCTACCGAGCATCCGTTCTGCACGCGTCGTTTTGTCACCGACGGCGCACAGATTATCGAGGAAATCGCAACCGGCCGCGACGGAGTAGCTTATGAGGAGGTTGTACGGGGCCAACGAGTGTTTCAGCAGGTCATCCAACCGTTCCTGCGGGAGTTGGAGTTCGCCGATGATGATCAGCTAGTTCGGTGGTGGCCTTTGGGCTCCGACAGAGCCGTGGTGCTTGATCCAAAACGGCAGTTCGGCCAGCCAATCACCTCAACTGCCGGGGTCGCCACGGAAGTTCTGCAAGCAGCGGCCAAGGCGGGACAGGCCGTTGAGGAAATCGCTGACTGGTTTGATTTGGACGTGCGTTCGGTTCGGGACGCCCTTGAGTTCGAGCAAAGGCTGGCAGCGTGAGGTTCTTCCTCGACAACAATTTGTCACCTCGCGTCGCTCGCGCACTCCATTGTCTTACCGAACCGACGCACTCTGTTCACCACCTCAAAGACCGTTCTCGTGGCGATACGCCTGACGTTGAATGGATGAAAGCGCTCGCCGCAGAAAGCGGATGGGTGGTCCTCTCCGCCGACACCGCCATCAGCCGCAATCCGCACGAGGTCGAAGCTTGGAAGCGAGCCGGTCATCCGATCTTCTTCCTGAAGAACGCCTGGGTGCATCAACTCTTTTGGGAACAGGCGGCCCGCCTTTGCCACCTCTTTCCGACGATTATCAAGCACGCGAGTAAAGCGAGGAAGGGCGACGGGTTCCTCGTTCCCTTCAAGGGGCAGATTGAGGGGATGTGAGGGAGCAGAAGCACGAACAGAACGGCAACAGGGTGGTTTCGCGAGCGGAGCGGGCCCGGTGGGTGCGGAAGGCGGCGAACGGCAATCCCGGCGGGGACACCAAGGCCATCCGCGGATCCACTTCGGCCACGATTCGGCGTTCTCTGGCGAGGGTGGATAGATACCGGGCAACCTGGTCAGCAAATCGCCAACGAAGTCAGATGTAGCCCCGGAGTTTCGCCACCAGCAGCGGTGCCGCGAAAACGAACAGCATGCCGAATCCCAGGAGGTTCCCTTTTCGCGGGTCGAAATCGGCGGCGATCCGTGACCACGGGGCGCGGAAAACCAGCCGGCCGAAAACCAGGTCGAACGTCAGCATCAGCGCGAACCAGAGCATTCCCACCCCGAGCAGATCCGGCCACGTCACCGCTCCAATCCACGGTAGCGTCAGCCAGGCGATGCCGAACACGAGTCCACAGCCGGTAAACACGCCGATCTGACGCGCACGATGATCACCGACCCGGCGGTTCAGGAAACGCACCCGAAGGATGCCTTGCAGCACCTCGGCGGCCGCGATGACCAGCCAGACGAGGGAGGCGCGCAAAATGAGGAAGACATCAGGCATGGCTTGCGGTGAGTTTGGCAGGGAGGGAGGAGCGGGTTGTCGCGGCGGAAGCGCGGGAGGGGGCAGGCTGCGATTCCAACGCGTCCACGAAGGTCATCGGGGGAGTTGAGGGCAGCGAGCTCTCGAAATCGGCGGCCAGGTTGCGCGCTTTCCTGATCAGTCGTGGGAGGATGCCCGGCTCAGGAGCACCTTGCGCAGTTGAGCCTCTGTCACGCGGGGCCACTTCAGTTTCCGGAGCCAGAGGCTGGTTCCTGCCACGTCGAAGGCTTCGGCGTCGAACGGGCGGCCCAGCCATTTCTTCATGGTCTGGTGTTCCGGATGCTTCCGGTTCTTCAGGATCTTAAGCAGGTTTTCGTAACCCCAAACGCCGCCGCAATCCTCCGGCGGACAGGCACGGGCCCCATCGAGGCAGAGGGCGGTGGTGGCCGAAGCCGGGTCGGGCGACAGGATCTTGACGACGGTTAACTCGTGTTCCCAGGAATCGCCGAAGTCGTATTCGTAATCGAAGGTGTCGTGCTCGCTCGGCGCAATCTGCTGGAGCGTGCAGTCCCGCTCCTCGAGGATTTCCGGATCGCCCTCGAACTCGGCGAAGTGGTGGCGCGTGTCGGAGTAACGGTCCTCGCCGACCTGAAACGCGTGGAGATGGCTGTTGGTCCAGCCGATTGCGACCTGAAGGACGGCGTGCAGCCAGTCGAGTCTGGCGTCGCCGGGAACTTGCAGCAACCGCCAGACTGGCGGCTTGGTTCCGTTCAAGACGACCTTCAGTTGGTAGACCGGGGTGACGGCTTTCCCGGCGGTGAGTTCAATGGCAGAAATCATGTTTCAGGCGGAGGTGGACCTGCCATTGGAGTTGGAGCGATCCAGTTCATCCGGGCAGAAGGAAGGGCTATGGCGCGATGGGGAGTTCATGGCGGCGCTGCTGTTCTTCGCGCTGGAAGATGGGACCGACTTCGACACGCACGTTGGGACCGTCAGCCTTGGCGACGGCACAATCCGGCGCGGCGGGACCGGTCTTGCTGGGGTAGTAGGCACTGGCCCGTTTCAACGCCGCCGGTTGGCCGTTGATCCGGGGCCAGCCAAACGTGACGTTCACCTTCGGAATGCCCGAACGGGGGATCTTGGAGGTGCTGTAAACTTCCACGAAAGCGGAGTTCCTGGCCCAAAACGTGAAGTCGTCCCCCTCGAAACGCAGGCTGCCAACCGGGAACGTGGTTCCGCTGGCATCCCTGACCTGACAGGTGAACCAGGCATTCGTGCGGTTGGCGGCGATTTCGGTCTGGGCCTTGACGATCTGCCAGGTGTAGGGGCCCTTGGTCCAGGCAAACGGGCGCCGCACACTGGCGAACTCGCCCTCGTAACCGGCGCTCTCGACGAGGCAATCGGGGCCGGCCACCCGCACGTGATCCAGCCCGATGGGGGTGGTTTTGTCGCTGGACCAGCGGGAGAAGATGGCACCCTTGCCGGGATGGACGCGGGTGTGGTTGGTCGCGTTGGCCCAGCCGTTGATGTTGGATTGGAGGCCGCCGTAGAACTGCTGGCCGTTCATTTTGCCGAGGCCGCACGGAGAGATGTAAAGGTTGTAGGAGTCGTGCACGTCGCGGTCGATGGTCACGTCCACGGCGAGCGAGTTGAAGTGTGGGGTGGGCTTCTCGAAATCCCACCAGATGTTGACCAAATGCCATGGCAGCTTCGGGAGCGTGACGCCGGCGGCCCGGGCCATTTCCTGGGGCGACGGTTGCGCGCAAGGATCCTCCGACGATGCTCCCGAGGCCAAGGTCCCGCCGAGTGCAGCCAAGAGCACTGCGGCGAGGCGAGGTGAGAAACGACACCCACGGGAGGATTCCGAGGCCTGAAGGCGCGTTTCGGGTGCCAGCGCGGCAACCGCGGGGGGGTCTTCTGCCGTTGCGAGCCAAGTCATTGGATTGCTCCTGCGGTCCCTCGTGCGGCGGGTAAATGGCGGCGGTCCATGATGTTGATGGCCGGAAGGATAAGGACCGGGCACAGCCGAACAAGGCTTGAGTGCACGACGGAATCGAGGATTTTGCGACCGGTTCCCCGACGCCGCCCGGATCAGAACAGCGGCAGCTGCCTGAGGGTCGGCTCGTAGAGGTTGCTGACGCCCAATCCGAGCAGGCGCAGCGGACGCGAGACCAGGTGTTCCCGGCCCAGCAGCCAGCAGCCTAGGCGGTAGATGTCCGCTGCCTCAGTGATGGGGTCTTCGACCGTGATCTGGCGGGACAAGGTGGTGAAGTCGCCATAACGGACCTTCACCTGGACGGTGTTGGCCCCCAGTCGGTGGCGCTTGAGCTTCGTCGCAATATCAGCCGCCTGTTCCTTCAAACACGCCCGGAGCACGCGGCGGTCCTCGGTGTCCTGCAGGAACGTCTCCTCGCCACTGATGCTCTTGATCTCCTCCCCCAGTTCCAGAGGCCGGTCGTCTTCGCCCAGGGCGAACTGCTTCAGCCGCGGTCCGAACGAGCCGACCAGGGCCCGCAGATCGCCCCCGTGATCCTGGAGGTCGCCGATGGTGCGGAGTTCAGCCCCATGCAGCACCTGTTCCGTCACCTTGCCCACGCCGTAAAGGGTCCGCACCGGCAGCGGTCGCAGAAACGCCACCTTCTCCGCCTCCGTGATCAGGGTAAGGCCGTCGGGCTTCTGATGGTCACTGGCGATCTTGGCGAGCAGCTTGTTCGCGGCGATGCCGATGGTGGCGGTGAGTCGTCGTTCGTCCGCGATGCGGTGCTTCAATTGCCGGGCAATCGGAACGGCGAGCCGCAGCGAGGCATCCGCGTCCGTTGCCTGGCAGGCCGAGGAAAAGTCCAGGCAGGCCTCGTCGATGGACACCGGTTCAACGACTGCTCCGGTCTCGGCGAGGATTCGCATGATTCCCCGAGATTCCTCCTTGTAGCGGTCCATGTGCGGACGGACGAAGACACCCTTGGGACAGAGCCGGCCGGCGGTGGCGCTGGGCATTGCCGACCGGACCCCAAAGGTGCGCGCCTCATAGCTGGCGGCACAAACCACGCCGCGTTGTGTGGGTGGCGCTCCCACAATGACCGGCTTGCCCCGCAGGGCCGGGTTCTCCCGCTGCTCGATGGACGCGTAGAAGGCATCCATGTCGAGATGGCAAATGACGCGGAACATCCCTCATTCCGCGCGCTTGAGAACCTCCGACGGCTTGAGCTGAAGCACGGAGCAGAGGCGGAGGAAGGTGTCGAGGCTGGGGCCACGCAGGCCGCGCTCCAGGAAACTGATCATTGGCTGGGAAAGGCCGGCGGCGGCCGCCAGTCGGTGCATGGACAGTCCCTGCCGCTTGCGCTCCGCGATCAGGATCTGCAGCGCGCGCGCGCCGACCGCCTCCGCGTCCGTTTTCTTTGGCACGGGTCTTGATTACGCCAAAAGCCGGTTGACAGAATAGATAACGATAGTAATTATCTTTCATGTTCAAACGTCGTCTTGGTCCTGATCCTCACGCGCAGGGACAGCGCACGGTGGCCGTACAGGGGTGCCCCGACATCCTGGAGCTTGATTCCGGCGATTTCGCCGTCATCGGAGTCGACATGACGGAAACCGGCGCGGGGGCCTTGCCGCCAACGGTTTCCTGCGGTCCCGATGAACGCATCGTCCGGATTCCCCGGAAGACCCTCGTCTTGGCCAAGGGAGACATCCCGAATCACGTCTGAAGGGGGGTACCCTTCCACTCGGGAGCCGTGGTATGGTGGGCGGATGGGAGGAATCGGGGCGTGGTTTGCCGGGCAGTGGTTTGATTTCGTTCAGAGCGTGGGGATCGTGGCGGGCTTGGTGTTCACCGCGGTCACCCTGCGCCGGGAATCCCGCGAACGCCGTGCCGGTCACTTGGTTGATCTGACCAAGCTGCACCGGCACTTCTGGCTGCAGGCGGGGCAGCGGTCGGAACTCGCCCGGTTGCTGGATCCGTCGGCGAGTCTTCGCGAAAAACCGGTCACTGCCGCCGAGCAACTGTTCGTCAACCTGCTCATCGTGCATCTCTCGACGGTCTGGGACTTGGTTCGCACGGGGAACGTGCTCAGCCGGGAGGCGGTCATGCGCGACGTGCGAACCTTCTTTTCCTTGCCGGTGCCCCGGGCGGTCTGGGAACAGACCAAGGCGGTTCGGGACGAGGAATTCGTGAGCTTCGTGGACTCCTGCCTGCCGCCGGTGGTCGAGGACGAGTGTTCGGAGCCCACCGAGGGTGGAGCGGTATCCGCAAGGGGAGGCGAGTAGGAAGCACCGGAGAGTCGGAATGCAGGGCGGTGGGGCATCGGCCGGCCTTGAGCGACTTCCGGCGACCTTGGGTCAGGTGCTGAAGTAGCCGAGGGCGCGGAGCGAGACGAAGTCCTGAGGCCGGGCCGGTGTGGGCAGGCCGATGATGACGTGGTCCAGAAAGTCGATCCTCAGAACCTGGCCCGCCCGGATCAATTCACGGGTCACGCGGATGTCGGCTTCGCTGGGGTTGGGATCGCCGCTGGGATGATTATGAACACCGACCACCGCCGCGGCATTGGCGGTGATGGCCAGACGGAACACCTCCCGCGGATGCACGTGAACCGTGTCGAGGGTGCCGGTGGCGAGGCGCTTGATGCGGATTAACCGCCGGCGGGTATTGAGTAAGACCACGTGGAACTGCTCGGTGTCGAACGTGCGGCATTCGTCGCGCATCAGGGCGGCGATCCGGTCCGGCGAATCGAGGATGGGGCTCTCCGGAAAGCTCTCCTGAGACAGGCGCTGGGCAATCAGGAAGGCGGACCGGATGGCGGCGGCTTTCGACTTACCGATTCCCTTGTACTGCTGAAGGTCCTCAAAGGACGCATGGGCCAGGCTGGTCAGGGTGGGATGATCCTGCAGGATGAGTTCCGCGGCGGGTTTACCGGCAAACGAAGAGATTAATTCCGCATTCGAGGGATATTCCGCCGGGTTCATCCCCACCGACTCCACAAAGCGCGACGGGGTGGGAACCTACTGCTCGTGTCCCTGGGCCAGAATCCAACTGTGAGCCTGGTCGGCGACCTTCGCGAGGAGCAACAGATCGTCGCGGCCGAAGGACTCCGTGGATCTCCACTGGCCCTCGTCCTTGTAAAGGCGGCTGAACGTGGCGTTGTGACGCGGACCGTTGGCGGTGTCGTTGCGCCAGATGGCGGCCTTGATGGCACCCAATCGGACCTCGTGAACCGGGCGTGGACGCTCGGGGGAAGTGTCATTTGCGATGGCAGGCATGATTTCCTCCTAAAAAGCGGGGGTTCAATAATCCTCGGGCAGCAGGATGGTGGTCGCCGATCGGTCGGACTCGGTGATCACCCAGAACTTGGTGCCGGTGTCGGAGCGATAGCTGGAAAACAGCCGGCCGCCTTG
>JACKPW010000014.1 GCA_024233215.1 Verrucomicrobiales bacterium
CCCCACCCACCGGACTGCTCTTCCGGAAGGCGCCCTTGAGGGGATCGAGATGCACCAGGCGACAACAACGCGCCAAAGGCGCATCCACTCATCAGCCCAGGGCAACGCCCTGGGAACGTGCGCCCCCCACGCCTGACAAGCCCTGAAAGGGCGATACCCGGCATGTCACAAGCCGGCCCCGAAGTTACGCCCCTTCAGGGCGTTGCGCGTTGGTTTGGATCGGGTTCCCAGGGCGTTGCCCTGGGCTGGAGACTCGCTGCGCCGTTGGCGCGCAGGATGCCGCGAGTCGGCCGGGTTCACGTGACGCGCCCGACCGTGCGGACGGCGGTGGGGTTGGAGTTGCGGATGCGTCCCGAGATTTGTGCGCTGGGTTCGCTGCGAATGCCTGCCTCCCACTCCGGGCGGTGGCCTTGGACGTTATTGGCCGCAATGGGCGGAAGATTGCCATTCGGAGGTCGACTGGTATCCTTCGTTCATGCCCCCGGTCTTACGGCATGGAGCCTATCGCTTCCTCTTCTACGCCAGCGACCGTCCCGAACCGCTCCATGTGCATGTTGCCAGAGAGAGCGCCGTGGTGGAGTTCTGGCTTGAGCCTGTCCGGTTGGCTCGTCGTGGCGGCTTCCGCGGGCAGGAGTTGGTGGACATTCAGGGGATTGTGATCGACAATCAACGTCAGTTGATCGGGGCATGGCATGAATACTTTGGTCATTGAGCAGGATCTGGCGGTGAGCAGCGTTGCCGTTACGGGCGACAGCCTGAGTCTTGAGCTCAGCGACGGGAGGAGCCTGTCGGTGCCGCTGGGGTGGTTCCCCAGGTTGCTTCACGGTACTTCTGAGGAGCGCGGTCGCTGGGAGTTGATCGGCCGAGGTTCGGGTATCCACTGGCCTGATTTGGACGAGGACATCAGCTTGGAGGGATTGTTAGCGGGTCGATCTTCGGCCGAGTCCCAACAGTCCCTCGACCGCTGGCTGAAGTCTCGCAAACCATAGAATGGCGAGCAAATCAGTGGAGACGAACCGCCGCCCGGCTCTTCCGCTGGGCGCTGGGCGGCAAGTGGGATCTCCGGCCCGTCCCGCCATCCTCCATGCCACCGCCGGTGACCCGAGAGAAGGACCCCGGGAGCGGGCGCAATGAGCCTTGCCCGTGCAACAGCGGGAAGAATACAAGAAGTGCTGCGGACACTGAATCCCTTCCGGTGGCGAGATGAACGAATCAGGATCGAAGACACCCAGCGTCAGCCTTGGCAAACTGCGGCGGCTGCAGCAGGCCGCCACCCCGGAAGGAACCTTCGCCGTTCTCGCCATCGATCATCGGGGTCCGTTGCGGCGCGCGCTGGCGAAGGTCGGCGGCGTGACGGATGTCGAGGTCGCGCTGGTCGAGCTGAAGCGGGATATCGTGCGCACGCTGGCTGATTCCAGTTCGGCCGTCCTGCTCGATCCCGAAACCGGGGTCGAACCCTGCGTGCGGGGAGGTGCGTTGCCGGGGCAGACCGGATTGCTGGTGGCGCTCGACACCGGGTCGACCGGGGATCCGGCGCGTTTGGAAACCTCGCTCGTCCCGGGTTGGAACCCGGGCAGGATCGCCGCAACCGGGGCCGCCGGGGTCAAGCTGTTGGTTTATTACCATCCGGAGGCCGCCAATGCCGGGGCAGTGGAACAGTTGGTCGCCGATGTGTCCCGCGATTGTGGCCGCCACGAGATCCCTCTGTTCCTGGAACCGCTCTCCTTCGATTCCGCATCACCCGGGCGGCCGTTGGCATCGGCCGAACGCCGCCGGGTGGTCGTGGAAACGGCCCGGCGCCTGACTGCCCTGGGGGTGGACATCCTCAAGGCGGAGTTTCCGGTAGCCGTGAAGGAGGTTTCGGGCGAGGCGGTTTGGCGGGAAGCCTGCGAGGAGTTGACGGAGGCCTCGGCCGTGCCGTGGGTGCTGCTCTCAGCAGGAGTTCCGTTTGAGGTCTTCGTGCGACAGGCAACCGTGGCGTGTCAGGCCGGCGCCGGCGGGGTCATGGCCGGTCGCGCCGTGTGGGACCAGGCGGTGACCGAGGGTGACCGGGAAGCCAGACGGGCATGGTTGAACACGGTCGCACGCGAGCGCATGGAGCGACTGCGGTCGGTGGTTGGGGAGCATGGAACTCCCGCTGCAATGCTTCGTGAGTGCATGGCGCCGGGCGCATGACCGGTCCGGGGCACAGTCGTCGGCTGCACCGGGTCCTGCACGGAATCGCCGGGGTGATGTTGTTCCTCCTGGCGCTGCTGCCCGGCTGGTTGCTGGAAGAGCCGGCTTCCTGGATCAGTCTGCGCCAACCGTTGATCGCGACGGGGATCATCGTGGTGCTGTTCGGGCAGCTCACCTATCGTCCGCGCCTGGCCCGGGTTTCCGCCGGCCTTTGCGTCGCGGTTGCCATGCTGGTGCCCGCGCTGGCTCTGGGGGAGTTCGTGTTTCGTGCGCTGCACGTCGATTTCCGGCGGGCCGAATTGACGCAGCGCGATCTGCCCCCCTTCTACCGTCGGCCGCTGGTGCCTTCCGGCGACTGCTTCCTGCGTCGGTCGGGACCCTTGGTGTGGGAGGGGAGGGTGATCAACACGATGCTCGACTGGCTGCGACTGGAGACGGACGCCTACGCCGACGAGCCGCGGGTCACGGTGCGGTATGATGACGACGGCTTTCGCAATCCGCCCGCGCTGGCGGATTGGGAGATCGCGGTGGCGGGAGATTCCTTTACCGAGCTGGGGTATCTGCCGGAGGAGCGGCTGTTTACCTCGCTGTTGGCCGGGCGTCTCGGGCGGCGGGTAAAGAACCTCGGGGTCAGCCACACCGGGCCGTTGACCCAACTGCACTATTTGCAGACCTATGGCATCGCCCCCTCGACGCGGACTGTGGTGATCGCGTTCTTTGAGGGGAACGACCTGGACGATCTCTGTCGGGAATCCGAGGCGTGGCGGCGTTTTGAAGAGACCGGAACGCGGCTTCGCGCAGTGGAGCCGCAATCATCGTTGCTGCGCGCTCTGGGGGATGCCGTGGTCTTCGGTGGCGAGGAGCTGAAACCGAAGACGCCGGCGAAGTCGGATGCCATGCTGGTCCTGCCCGGGCGGCGCATCCCGGTGAGTCTCACGAACCTGCCGCTCAAGCAAAGCGACCTGTCGCCGGAGGTGGAGGAGGGACTGGCCCGCTTTCTTGGCGGTTACCGGGACCTGGCCGCACAGCACCATCTGGAGGCTTGGTTGGTCTATTTCCCCTGCAAACTGCGGGTCTGGCACGGCCTGCTCGAGTTCCCGGCCGGGGCTGCCGGCACCCTGACGAATTGGACGCCCACCGATCTGCCGGACCACCTGAGGGGACTCTGCGTGGCCCACGAGGTTCGTTTTCTGGACGTGACGCCCGCCCTGGTTCGAACCACCCGGGAGGAGGGATCTCTGCTCTTCAATCCCATCGTGGACACCCACTTCACTGCGGCCGGTTGCGAGGTTGTGGCGGCGGCGATGGCGGAGGCCCTGGCCGGAGCGGGCACGATCACTCAGCGAACGCCATGACCTCGACCAGGTGGCGACCGGTATTGGCGGAGTTTCCGGTCTGGGTGACCCGGATGTAGCGGACGGGGCGCGGCCCGAAGCGGCAGGTGTAGCCCGCCTTGGTTGACGGCGCCCGATTCTCGCCCCGGTCGGCGACCAGGTCCCAGTCGTCCCCGGTCAGAGAGGTTTCCACCGTGAACCCATAAGAGCGGTTGTCCCCATAATAGCAAACGACCACCACGCGACCGACCACGGTCGCCTCCTCCAGGTCCACCTGCCACCAGGGTTTCGCGTCGCTCATTCTCTCCACGTCCGTCGCCCAGTAGCGATCGGCATTGGCGGCGTCACCGTCGTTGGCCAGCCCGGCAGGAAAAGCCTCCAGCGATGAGGAACAGGTCGCGGGCTTGTGCGTGGTCAAGCTCAGGGCGTCCGGTTCGGTCCAGAGCGGTGGGGGATCGGATTTCTCGTAGATCGCCACAACCGTGGGGAAATCCCAGCGCTGGGTCTGCTGGGCGCGTGTCACCACGTCAATCCCATTCCGCGGGGTAAGCAGACGCCGCGACGTGGGCAAGTGAAGCACGACGCGCTTCGGCGACTGCCGCGTGGGCTTTGCCAGCGTGACTTCCACCCCCTGTGCCCTCCCTCGGACCCGCAGCGCCATGACGCCAAAATGAGTGGGCAGGCGGTCCAAGGAGATCTCCCGGCCCTCCTCCAGCCACCAGTCCGGTACGGCCTTCAACAGGTGCAGTTCCCCGCCTTCCTCGTGCACGAGCATGTGCCGCAGCATGATGGCGTAGTTACAGGCCCCGGTGACGTGCGGAATGGTGTCGCTCCAGGCCTCCCGTCGCTCTGGGTAAATCCCTTCCGGAAATGCGTGGGCTGCGGTGGAGTGGAGGAGGTACCAGTAGAAGTCCCGGACCACGGCTTCATCCTTCCCTCGGACCAGGTCGGTCATGGTCGTGTACGCGCCCATGTAGGGATGAATGGCGGGCGCGTGCCCGTGCCACTGAATCGTGCCCTCGATGAAGCCGCCGTGGAAATCCTCCCGGACGTGCCGGCTGAGAGCCGCCACGCGCGGATCTTCCCGTTCGAGGATTTCGGTGGGCCAGAGCGTTTCGGTGTTGCCCCAGTGCGTGCCCGCTTTCTCCCAACTCGGGGGGAAGTGGGCCAGGCCCGTGCGCTGCCAGACCGCGTCCAAAGCCTGCCGATACAGGTCGGCTTCCTTGAGCAAGCCCTCCGCTTCGTCCTGCCGGCCAAGCTCCCGGGCCGCGTCGGCCGTGCAAAGCACTCCCCGCAGGTTCCAGAAGTCGTAACCCACAATGTGATGCCGCCCGTCCCACAGGTACTCTCCATCGGCCGGGGCGTTGGGGAGCACGCCGGCGAACGGCGAGTCGGGCGGCGTTTCGCGACGGGTCTTCATGGTCCAGTCAACAGCCTGACGCATCTTCGGATACACGCCCTGCAGCCATTCCCGATCATTGGTCATCTTGAAGTACTGCCAAAGGACCCAGACCGCCTGGCCGTTGGCATCGAACTGACCCTGCTGCGACTCGAACCGGCCGTCGGGCCGCTGGCGGGGCAGGTAGAGGGCCACCGCCTTCTCCGCCGCCTCCCAGAGACCCGCCTCTTCCAATTCCATGACCTGGTAGGCGCCGTCGCGGATGTAGAACTCGTCGTAGAACCCTTCCCCGCCGTGGACTTCGCCGTGGTCGTTGGCAATGAGTTGGCACACGTGCGCGGCGCGCAGGGCCTCCGTGGCCTTCCGACACGGGACCTGGATGTGGGCGGCTCGCGCCAGGATCCCCTTCCAATACCCCACCGTTCGTTGTCGCCACAGGTCGGGATCCGCATCGTCGAACTCCCCGCCACCGCCGGTCGGCGAAAACGGGATGCGCACCGTAGCCACCTCACTGGCCCCGGGGGCCAGGGCCCAGTCGAACGCCCGGCTGGCATCCGCCCGCGAACTGGACGTCCGGACCCTTGCGGGAGCCTCGCGGTTGCCCGTGTTCGTGGCCTTGACCTGAATCCAGTTCAGGAAGTTCTCCCCTTCGGTCGGCCAGTCGAAGGCCTTTTGCCAGTCCTTCACCGTCGGCAGTGGCGTGGCCCACAGTTGGATGTCGTAGCGCACCGGTCCGTCCTCGGCCGCGATGAGGAGGATTGGAAGCCAGCCCTCCAGAGCGGTCTTTCCGTGGCGGCGGTCCAGGGGAAGCAGGTTGTGCCCGATCCGGATTCGGACGGTGGCATCGGTCAACTGCAGTTGGTTGTCCGGCGTGATGCGCGTGCCTCGCGCGTAGTCCTTGAGGCCAATGACATTCCAGTTGTTGCGGAAGTAGTCGAACGGCTCCCCGGCGAGGGTCACGATGCCGAGCAACTGGGCCGTAAAGGTGAAAGCGAGCAGTGCTCTCATGGATCCAATCGGTAAGGGAGGCAATTCCGGGGCAGGGTACCCACTGACTTTGGGCCGGGATTCATGGCGGCAGCGTAGGCAGGCCGGGGTGTGTGGTCAACGCCAGGGCTCCCTGTGCAGCACGTCTCCCCGGGCCCGCCAGTGCGGTGCCGTGGCGAGAAGTACCCGGCCGAGTCGTGCCGGGTTGCGCGGCAAGGCAGGCTGACCTAGTTTCCGCGCCGGGCATTTGCCGGTCTGCGGATGAAGAAACCTGTTTCCACTCATGCTTTCCTGCCCACCACGGCCGCTGAGATGCGCGCGCGCGGCTGGGATGAACTGGACGTGCTGATCGTGACCGGCGATGCCTACGTGGATCATCCGGCTTTCGGGGCGGCCATGATCGGGCGCCTGCTGGAGCGGGATGGCTGGCGCGTGGGCATCATCGCCCAACCGGACTGGCGCAGTGCGGACAGCCTCCAGGAGATGGGCCGGCCGCGGCTCTTCTGCGGCATCACCGCCGGCAACCTCGATTCCATGGTGTCCAACTACACCGCCGCGCGGCACAAGCGCCGGGAGGATGCCTACAGCGAAGGGGGCATCCCGGGTCGCCGCCCGAACCACGCCGCCATCGTCTATGCCCAGCTTTGTCGGGAGGCCTTCCCGGGATTGCCGGTCGTGCTCGGCGGGATCGAGGCCAGTCTCCGGCGGGTGGCGCATTACGACTATTGGGAGGACAAACTGCGTCCCTCGATCCTGGTCTCCTCGAAGGCGGACGTGTTGGTGTTCGGCATGGGCGAGACCCAGGCCCGGGAGATCACACGGCGTCTTGCGTCCGGCCAGGATCTCGCCGGCATTCGCGGCACGGCGCGGCTGCTCGGGGCCAGGGCCGCCGCCGAAACGGACTTCGGCAACCACCTCCGGCTTCCGTCGTGGGAGGAGTTGCAGGCGGACCCCAAGCACCTGCTGACGATTACCCGCATTGTCGAACGCGAGCAGAGCCCCTACAACGGCCGGCGGTTGATTCAGCCCCACGGCAGTCGGGCCCTGCTGGTCGAGTCACCGGCCTTTCCGATCGGCCAGGCGGAGCTTGATGCACTCTACGAGCTGCCTTTCGTCCGCGCACCGCACCCGTCCTACCGGGAGCGCATCCCGGCGTGGACCATGATCCAGGATTCGATCACCGTGCAGCGCGGTTGCCCCGGTGGCTGTACCTTCTGCGCGATTGGCATGCACCAGGGGAAGTTCCTGACGAGCCGGAGCCGGGAATCCGTGCTCAAGGAAATCCGCCGGCGAACGGAGGCGCCGGACTTTCGTGGCACCATATCCGACCTGGGTGGACCGACGGCCAACCTGTATGCCTCCGAAAACGGTGAGGATCCGGCCTGCAAGGTGTGCCGGCGGGCGAGTTGCCTGCATCCGACGATCTGTTCGAAGCTCAAGCTTGATGAGCGCGAAACCATCGACCTCATGCGGGCGGCGCGCGAACAGGAGGGGGTGAAGCACGTGTTCATCCAGTCCGGAATCCGGATGGACGTGGCGCTGCGGACGCCGGGCTATGTGCGGGAACTGGTGCGGCATCACGTCTCGGGTCACCTCAAGGTGGCGCCGGAACATCTGCATCCCGAGGTGCTGCGGCGGATGCGGAAGCCGGCCGGGGTGTTCGAGGAGTTTCAGCGGATGTTCGAGCGGGAGAGCGATGCCGCCGGCAAGGAGCAGTATCTGGTGCCCTACTTCATCTCGAGTTTTCCCGGCTGCACCGACCACGAGATGGGTGCGGTCGAACATTTCCTGCGTCGGTCGAACTGGAACCTCCAGCAAGTGCAGGACTTCATCCCCCTGCCCATGACTCCCTCGGCGGCGATGTACGTCACGGGGCTGGACTTCGACACCGGCAAGCCGATCCCCATCGTTCGGAACGCCGGCGACCGGCAACGCCAGATGCAGGCATTCCGCCCGAATCCGGCCCGTGCGCGACGGCCGGTGCCACGCGGAAGGTCCTCCGGTCGGCCGCCGGTGCCGCGTGGGGGCCAGGGGTGGGAATCCTTCGACTCGTGATACCGGCGGATCTGCTCGTGGGGAGCGGCGGTTCCAGCTAGGGTTGGGGGTGTCATGACCGATGCCGTCCGGCAGTTTCTCGAGCACGCCCGTGCGGCGCAGGCTGGTGGTGCCTGGGTCAAGCTGACCTTGGGTGCACCCCGGGGCGGCGATCCAACTCTGCGCAAGGTCCTGGTCCGCCCGGTGGACCTGCGTGCGGGGCCGCGCCTCTCCTTTGTTTATCGTCACGACACCCGCGATCTCACGAAGAACCTGGAACCGGAGGCGGGATTCACCTTGATGGGTGAGCTTCTGGGGCGGGCCTTTGGTTCCGCTCACCTCTTCACCACGGAAACCGAGGTAGAACTGCAGGTGCCGGCGAGCGGGGAGCCCCGGCTGCGCTGCCGGTCGCAGGCCAGGGCCAAAGCGCCGCCCTCCCGACACGACCGATCCCGGCACCGGTTGATCGATCCCCGGGAGGCGCGTTGGCTTCACGCGCTGGGAGTGACCACCCGGGAAGGCGGCGTGTGCCGTGGCATGGAGGCGAAGTTCCGTCAGATCAACAAATTTGCCGAGATCCTCCACCATCAAATGGGCGGCCTGTTTCCGGAGGGGGGTGCTCTGACCCTGATGGACATGGGTTGTGGCAAGGGCTACCTCACCTTCGCCGCGTATGATTCCCTGAGACGGGCGGGGTGGGAGATCCGCGTCCGGGGTGTCGAGGCGCGCGAGGACCTGGTCACGCTGTGCAACGGGGTGGCGAAAGCCGGGGGGTTCGACGGCCTGAGTTTCGAGGCGGGCACGATTGCCGGCACCGACCCGGCCAATCCGGACATTCTGGTGGCACTGCACGCCTGTGATACCGCCACCGACGATGCGCTCGCGAAGGGCATCCTGGCGGGAGCCTCGCTGATTCTCGTCGCACCCTGCTGTCACAAGGAACTCCGCCCGCACCTGCGTCCGCCGCCGCCCCTCCGGGGTGCGTTGCGGCATGGCATCCTGCTGGAGCGGCAGGCGGAGTTCGTGACCGACGCGTTGCGGGCGGCCCTGCTGGAATGGGCCGGCTACGACACCCGCGTCTTTGAGTTCATCTCCCCGGAGCACACCGCCCGGAACCTGATGATCGCGGCCACCAAACGGGTCCGGCCGCGCCCGCAGGGACTCCTGGCGGCTGCGGTTCGCGACCTTGCGGGGCACTACGGCATCGCTTCCCAGCACCTTGCGGTTCGACTGGGTTTCCCGCTTGCCGCATCCGGTGCGGATCCCGGCGGACGGGTGGGAACCGGACGGAACCTGCCTGAGCGGGGGTCTGAACCGACCGGCTCAGGGTTCGGGGTTCCGCCTTCGGGCAGTCAAGGTGCCATGCCGCCTTCCGCTTGACGCCCGCCCCCCGCCTGCGCTAGTCACCCCGCGAAACAATCAGACGAGATGAATCTCCACAGCGCGTTTCTTGATCAAGCCCGGAGACGGCCGGATTCCCCGGCCGTCTTCTTCGGGGCGGACACCTTCAGCTATGACCATTTTGCTGCAGGTTCCGCGGTTGTGGGAGGGGGCTTGCGGAGCCGGTTTGGGATTCAACCGGGGGATCGCGTGGGGTTGTGGCTGCACAACTGCCCGGAGTTCATCACCGCCTTGTTCGGCATTCTGCGCGCCGGGGCGGTTGCGGTGCCGGTGAACAACTTCCTCAAACCGGAGGAGGTGGCCTACATCCTGCGGGACGCCGGGTGTTCGATGCTGATCACCGATGACACGCTCAAGGCCGCCATGGACACCTTCCTGATCGATGAGGCCGGGTTGCCGACCCTGACCGTGGGCGAGTTTTCGGCGTTGCCGGTGCCCGGTAAGGATTTTGCCGATGCGGCGAGCGGGGCGGAGGAGCTTGCGGTGCTGATCTACACCTCCGGAACCACGGGACATCCGAAGGGGGCGATGCTCAGCCACGCCAACCTGCTGCACAATGTCGCCAGTTGTCAGGAGGCACTGGACATCCTGGCGGAGGACCGGATTGCGGTGCTGTTGCCGATGTTTCACAGCTTCATGATGACCGTGGGCATTCTGCTGCCCCTGCTGACCGGCGCATCGCAGGTCCTGGTCAAGTCGCTGAATCCCCCGAAGAACGCGGTCGGGGAGTTGATCCATCATCAGGCCACCATTCTGCCCGCCATCCCGCAGTTTTTTCGCGCGCTGGCGGCGGCGCCGGTGCCTCCCGGTTTGGCGCTGCGGCTGTGCGTCAGTGGCGCCGCGCCGTTGCCGGTGGACACGCTCACGAATTTCAACGCCCGCTATCCGGTGCCCCTGATCGAGGGCTACGGATTGAGCGAGGCAAGTCCGGTGGTTTCGCTGAATCCACTGCATGGTACGAAGAAACCCGGCTCGGTGGGGCTGCCCATTCCCAACGTGGAGTTGACCATTCGCAGCGAGGCGGGTGAGGCGTTGCCGCAGGGCGAAACCGGGGAACTCTGCGTCCGCGGCGGCAATGTGATGTCCGGCTACTGGCGGATGCCTGACGCCACCGCGGAGACCATCCGTGACGGGTGGCTCTACACCGGGGACATGGGACATCAGGATGCCGATGGCTACACCTTCATCACCGATCGCAAGAAGGACATGCTGCTTGTCAACGGCATCAATGTCTATCCGCGGGAGATCGAGGAACTACTGCACCGGTATCAGGGCATTCGCGAGGCGGCGGTCATCGGGCGTCCGGACGCCCGCAGGGGCGAGCAACCCGTGGCCTACCTGGCACTGGTGGACGGGGAAGGATTGGACCGAGAGGCGCTCCGCCACTACCTGCGGGAACATCTGGCGGACTACAAAGTGCCCCGGCGGTATCACATCCTGCCGGCCCTGCCACGCAACGCCACCGGCAAGATTCTCAAGACCACCCTGCGCAAAATGCCGGAACCGGCGACCGCCTGACCAGAGCCGGGGATTGTCGGGTCGGAGGGTCCGGTGCGCGTGCGGGAGGGGGGGCTGAGAGCGGAGGGCGAGGTGGCTTTCGCGCCCGGTGCTTTGGGGAGTCATTCCCTCAATCAACCGGCGGATGCCGGGGCATGTGAACGGGTGACCGGGAAAGTTCGAGGGAAACATCCGACTTGCCTCGCGACGCGGCCTTGGGCATACGGTGACGTCAGATCTCACCTGCCACTTGGAGTCGTCGTTATGAAACGCATGCTGAGGATGATTGGGTACGGCGTGTTTGGCGCAGCCCTTTTGCTTGAGAGCCCTGATTCTTTGTCCTTTCAATACCCGGAAGATGCCACCGCCATTGCCTGGGGAAGCAGCGGCCTGGAGGAGGTGCCGCAGGGCATGCTGGCACTGGACGCGGGGCCGGGTGGGAGGTTGGTGGTTCATCCGGACGGGAGCGTTGAAGGGGTGGGCCTTTTCGGTTCCCTGGAAGTGCCACCCGATCTCGAACGGGTCGTCGACGTGTCCATCGCGGATCTCCTTGCCGTCGCGCTGCTCGAGGATGGCAGTCTGAGGTCGTGGGGAAGCTACTCGGAGTTTGGGGATGAGTTCGAGACCCCCATCCTGCCGCCGGTACTGCCGCCCACGGAACTCGGGGCCGTGGCAATCGGAGCCGGACTTGGCTACGGGGCAGCACTGACCGGGCAGGGCCGGTTGGTGGTCTGGGGAGACGAGTTCCTTCTGGCGGAGACGGTGCTGCCAACGATCGACGACGGGATCGGTCTGTCGGTCTCGCCCGCTGAAGGGTTGGTGGTGCGGCGGAATGGCAGAGTGGCGTATTTCGGCAGGGCGGGGGCCTGGGGTGTCGGCGAGCACGCCTTTGAAGGTATTGGTGATGCGGTGGCGGTGGCGTGCGGGGCCGCTCACGCCTTGGTGCTCCATGAGGACGGGACGGTCACGGGTTACGGTTTCTCCGGGGCGGCACAGGTTCCGGAAGGCCTGGACGATGTCACCGCCATCTCGGCCGGGTACCACCACAACCTCGCCCTCCGTAAGGATGGGACGGTGGTGGCATGGGGCAGCACGTCGCCGGTGCCGGAGGGACTGGTTGGTGTGGTGGCGATTCACGCCAACGCGTTCAACAACGTGGCTTGGACCCGTGCCCCGTTTATCCGCCGGCAGCCGGAGCCGGTTGCCGCCGAACCGGGCGCAGGGGTTTCCTTGAGCGTTGAAGTGATGGACCGCCAGCCGGTTACCTACCAGTGGTGGCATGGCGACGAGGCGATCGCCGGCGCCACGGAAGCCTCCCTCGAGTTGCTGGCGTCGATCGAATCGGACTCCGGATTCTACCGCGTCACCGTCAGCAATGAAACCCAGGCGGTGACCAGTCGGGAGGCCCTGGTGGTGGTCGGGAGGCCCTGGATCGCGAGCCCTCCGCAAGCGCTCACCGTACCGGCGTTCTCGAACGCCGTGTTCCAGGTTGAGATCGTGAGTCCCCTGGCTGTGAACTATCAGTGGTTCTTCGATGGCCAGCCCATCGACGGGGCGAATGCGGGCCAACTTTCCTTGATCGACCTTTCCATGGACGATGCCGGGGACTACTCGGTGGAAGTGAGCAACTCGTACGGCAGCGTGGTCAGCAGTCCGGCGCACCTGACTGTCACGCCCTCCGCTGCGATGGATCAATGGCAGGGCGGTTGGGGGGGAGGCATCATCATGCGGGACAACAACCGTAAGGCGGACCTGGCCCAGACGTTCACGGCGGGTGTCTCGGGCCTGCTGGACCGAATCGACGTCGTCAGCAGCGTCGGGCCTTACCTGGATTGGCCGACGATTGCCAGCGTCGTGGAGGCGGCGGACGGGCGTCCCGGTGAGGTCGTCCTGGGTCGCGTGGTGGCGCCGGGGAGCGTTGTGACGACCGTTTCCTGGGTGGACCTCGGGATCTACCTGCAGGCCGGGCGCCAGTATGCCCTGGTGCTATCGACCGAATCCCCCATGACCCCCGCGAGCCAGTACGGGTTTCGGACGTCGGCCGGCGACGTCTATGCCGGCGGCGATCTCTGGGAACGCCTTTCCGGAGGTGACTGGCAGCTGGCGTACCTGTTCAACGATGGCCATACCAAACGGGACCTGGTCTTCGTCACCTACGTGTTCCCGGGCATTCCCGCCCTCCGAATCGTGGCTCCGACTCCTGATTCACTCCTGCGGCTTGGTGAGCCCATTCGGGTTGCTGCCGCGGTCAGTCCGGAACTTCCCCCACCAGACCAGGTCGAACTGCTGGTCGATGACGTGGTCGTTGCCGTGCTCACCGAAGCCCCGTATGAAACCGACTGGACCCCGATCGAGACGGGCAAGGCCACCTTGATCGCCCGCGTGGTGGTCGCGGGCGAGGAGACGCTTTCGGCGCCCGTGGTCCTCGAGGTCCGTCCCGAGGGCCCGCCGAACGATGATTTCGTCCAGCGGACCGTGCTGACGGGTGACTACGCCGTAGCCGACGCGACGCTCGAAGGGGCTACGATGGAACCTGGGGAGGGGGCTCTCTGGCCCAAGGACCTCTGGGGCAGCGTCTGGTGGGAATGGACTGCGCCGAGAACGGGGCCGGCGCGTGTGACTGCCGGAGGGCCGGAAGGTGCGGTGGCATGGGTCGCCGTCCTGGCCGGAACCGCGCTGGATTCCGCCGCACCGGAGATGACTGATGTGGGGGGCGGGACCTTTTCCGCGGTGGCCGGTCGGGTGTACCAGATTGGCATCGCAACGGGAATCCCTGTTCCGGGGGATTGGAGGCTGACGTTGGCACAGAGCGATGTCGGCATCGTTCAACCGACGGACGGCGTGGTCTTGAGCCGGCCGGGGGACCTGGCCGTGAGAGTTGGACGGCTCGGGGATTCGCGGGACCTCGTCCAGGTCGCACTGCGGCTGAACGACGACGTGGTGGCAACGTTTCCTGGTTCACTGGATCCCGCCGAGGCGGTCATTGGAATCGACCATCCGGGTTTCTACCGCCTGATCGCCGAGGCGGTTGATCAGACGGGGCTCGTTGTGGAATCGGATCTTGTGACGGTGACCGTCCGTCCGGCGAACGACAACTACGAGCAGGCGATAGAAATTGTCGGACAGAACGTCACCACCAGCGGTGCCAACTTTGCCGCGACGCGTCAGAGCTTCGAACCGCTCTGGGCCAGCAACCAGGGCGGGAGTTCGGTTTGGTACCAGTGGACGGCGCCGGAGGACGGTCTTTGCTCGATTGGCGGCGCGGGCGTTGATCCCGCCACGGGTTGGGAGTTCGGACTGCTGCTTGCCACGTTCCAGGGAGGCCCGCCGGGCTTGTGGACCCAGGTGGCGCAAAACGCCTTGCCTGGCGCCGGGGGGGGATCCTGGATGGCCACGGGCGGGACGACCTATCTGATTCTGGTGGACGGGGGGTATGGTGAGCAGGGGAGCTTCTCGTTTCAATTGCGGCTGCGTGCGGCCAACGATGACTACGCCATGGCTGCGCGGGTGGAAGGCCTGCGATACAGCCTTCTCACCTCATTTCGGGGAGCGATTGCGGACCCGGAGCAGGAAGTTCTGAACGGACTTGCGGACGCCCCTTCCCTCTGGTGGGAATGGCGGGCCCCGATCAGTTCCCGGGCCACCTTCCGCGCATCCAGTCCGGACGGAACCGTTCGCATCCTGGTCGGGGAGGCGTCTTCATTGGCAGGGTTCCTGCCGCTGGTCGACAGCGGCCCGGATTGGCAACCCGAGGTTGGGCTCTCCCTCCCGGTGACCGCCGGCACGCTCTACCGAATCGGCGTGTTCGCAAACCCCGGTTCCGAGCCGGCTTGTGAGGTGTCCTGGAAGACCGATGCCCTCCAAGTGCTCAGCCCGCGAGACAACAGCACGGTGACCGTTCCTTCCATGGTGCGACTGGCAGCCTGGTGCGAAGCCGGTCTGCAGGGCGTGGAACGACTCGAGTATCGCGCCAACGGCCGGCTGGTTGCGGAGGCCTTGGAGCCTCCGTTTGCCGCCTGTTTCGAGGTGATTGAGACCGGAGCCTATCGCGTGGCAGCCACGGCATTTGCGACGGACGGCACCATTAGTACCAGCCTGCCGGTCGATTTCCTGGCGGTGAGCGGTCACGATTTGCCGCACCCACGAGTCTTCGCCGGTGGGGCCTCGGACGCATCCTACGTCGTCGACTCCGTCGGACACGTTCGTTTGAGCGGCATGAACCGCGGGCAGTTCGGACTGGTGCCCGCTGATGACCTGACCTCCCTTCACGAAGCGTCCTGGCCGGAGGGAGTCCGGGACTGGATGATGATCGTGGGTGGGTTCACCGACTACGGCTGGTCCGACTTGGTGCACCGATGGATCCCCAATAACGCGATCACCTTTGCCAGTTGGGCACTGACCTGGGACGGGCGGCTCTATCGCAATGGGATGGAGGCGGTTCCGTTTCCGCCCACGGTCACCGGCTGGAAAAACGTGGTGGCTGGCGCGGGCGTCTCGTGGCAGCTCAGCACGGACGGGCGGCTCTTTTTCGATTCTGCCACCGAGATGACGCTCGCGACGGACGCAGGACCTTGGGCGGATTTCGGCGTGGGTGCGCGCGGGTTCCTCGCCACGCTGAGTGAGGATGGGCGTGCCTTCTTCCATTACCCGGGGTCGCAGGGGGGCTGGAACAGCGTGGTAGTAACGAATCCGCCGGATGTGGCCAGGTGGGTCGCCTTACAGGTCGCCGCTTTTCAAGTCATCCTGCTGGATGATCAAGGGCGTCTTCATCAGGCTGGTGTCTTTGGCGAGAGCACGGCGCCGCAACCCGTCCTGACGCCCGTGCCGTTTCCTCCGGGAGTGAGCCGATGGGAGCAGTTCTCCGTGGGTCAACTGCATGCCCTGGCCTTGGGGGATAACGGGCAAGTCTACTCCTGGGGGCGGAACTGGGAGGGACAGCTGGGTATCGGACAGGCCGGCTGGATGAACCCGGACGCCGGCGCGGAGTGGAAGCTGGAGCTGAACCTGGTGACCGTCCCCCCGGCGGTGACACGATGGTCCGCCATTGCCGCGGGGCGATTTCACTCGCTGGCCTTGGGTGACGATTGCGCCCTCTACGCCTGGGGAGACAACTCGGTCGGGCAATTGGGTCTGGGTCACGGGGCTCCGGTCACCGTACCGACGCGGGTTCCCAACAGTGGCGTGCTTTGCGGCTTCCCGGTGGTGTTCACCGACGGCGAGGCCAGCCGCCTGCCTGACGGCAGCTTCCGGTTGACGTTTCGTTCCGACCGTAACCGCTCCTACCTGATCCAGTACTCCGACGATGTGCGGGGGTTGGTCTGGCGGACGGCCTTCCCGGCCGTCCTCGGCACCGGCGAACTCATGGAATGGATTGACGACGGTCCGCCCAAGACGGAAGACCATCCCGCCACCGTTCCGAACCGCTTCTACCGGGTCGTGTTTGAATGATGGCGACGGGGGCGGTCCTCGCCCCCTGGCGGCCGGGGCTTGAAGCGGACCGCTCCTTCGGCGGAACGAATCACCTCGCGAGGCGGGAGGAACCGGATGGCGGTTACTCGATCCAGGCCGCGTCGTTCATGTAGGCCCGGGCGTAGGCGTAGGGCATGGCTCCGTCCTTTCCGCCATTCGCGGTGTTCCGGAACAGCAGCACCCCGCCGCCTGGTTGTGCCGGGTCCTCCCGGTAGCCGATGAGCAGCACGCTGTGGCCGTCCCGCACGGCGTCCGGCGGGCACATCTGCAACACACCGTCCACCCATTGCTGGCGCTTGGGCCACCGCAAGCCGGCGCAGACCGGCCAACCGGCGCCAAGGGTCGCCTTGATCGCCGCCAGATGGGCTTCGGTCAAGCCGGTGTTCACGTCCCACTCCTTGATCCAGTGGAACTTGAGTTCCGCTGTCAGGCGTTCCTTCGCCTGCGCGACCGCTTCCGCCGACGGCGTGGCCGTGGGGTCAAACGTGGCGGCGTAGGGAAACGCCTCGGCGGGGCAGATGCCGTGGACGGTGAACCCCTTCCACAGGTCCGAGAAGAAGCCCCCGTCCTGGGAGTCCCCGCAGGAGTCGTTGGCGGCCCAGTTGAGGAACTCCACGCTCAGTCGCGTGCCCCGGCCCTCGCGTTTCGCCAGGGCGAATTCCAGCGCTCCCGCGACGGTGAATGTGGAGCACGTCGGCCGGTTGCCCTGCGTCCAACGGGGCAACCCCCACTGCTTGAACTGCCTCGTCAGATCCACCGGTGCCTCGAGTTTTCGAATGGCGGACTCCGCCGACCACTGCACCCGCGGTATCTTGCGAAGTTCGCGGAGAACGGGTAGAGCGGGGACGGCGGCCGGTTTCCCGATGCCGCCCAGCGCATCCGCCACCGACCGCAGAACGTGGACCTTTTCGCCCGCGCGCGACGCCGTGGCAATCAACGCCTCAACCGCCGGGGCCGCGTCCGGGCCGATGGCGGCCAGTGCTTTCGCCGTCATCATGCGCACGCACAGGTCCGGGTCCTTCAGGGCGGCGATCAGGTCGGGCAGGACGCGCTTCGCGTTGCCCGGTTGGTCCCGCAGCGCAATCGCCGCGAGTCCACGCCGGATGGAGTCGGAATCGGATGTCAGAATCCTGCCCAACTCTGCCACGTCGTTCGTCAGCACCTGCGGTTCCCCCAATTCCGCCGCTGCAGCCCAGGCTTTCGGCCCGACCTTCGCCAGCACGATGTCGTCGACCCCCAGGTTGTAGCCGGAGGAGGCCTCGCGCTTGCCGAGGCAGACGTAGGTCAGGGTGTGGCGTCCGCGCGTCAGGTGAACCCACCCGACCTGGTGGGCCAGGCCCACGTAGGTCTCCGGGGCGTAACCATCGAACTGTGTTTGCGGCCGCACATCCGCGCCCGGTTCATGCTCCAGTTGCGGCCCTTCCGGCGGACGCCCATCCAGCAGGACGGTGTAGACGCCGTAGTCCGAGCCCTGGGCGACCTCGGTGTAGAGTTCGTAGTCGCCGTCGTCCGGTGCGTCGAAGGGGATCGTGAGCCGCGCACCCCCGGCCTCAGCCTGCAGCATCACGACGTCCTTGGACCAGAAGAGTTCGGGGCTGAGCACCACGCGCCCGCCCTCGCCGTGGCATTCGCCCAGCGAGTCCTCGACTTCAATCTGGGTGGCGTTGCCCTGCGGGAGGCGGGCCGAGCCATAGGGCAGGGGCGGCTGGTCTTCGGCAATGCCGGCCTGATACCAGAAGGCGACACTGGACATCAGGTCGGTGCGCACGCCAAACGCGGATTTCACCGCGCCGGCTTCGTCAAAAGTCCAGCCGCGGTGTTCGATCTCGGCCTGAAGCGATTCCTTGAACGGGATCGGATCGGGCAGATGCCAGCGGTAGGCCGTCATTCGCGAACCCAAACCCGTGCCTTCGGCCACGGTCACCCCGTAAAGCGGCCCGTCGTTGACGTGCAATCCCCAGGCGTCGTTGAAGTAATCCTCGCTGCCGGTCCCCTTGATCGACGGTGGGTTGCCATCGACCGAGAACAGGTCATCGCCTTCGCCAAACCAACCCGCTTCCGCCTGGACCACGGACATGACGGTGCCGACGTAGTGTCCCCGGCCCCGGACGGTCAGGAATTCGTAGTGGGAACCGTCCGCCGGTGCCGGCAAGGCCTGCCGGTAACGGGCGTGGAAGTAGAGCGTGTCCGCCGGGAGGGACGGAACCTGATCCCAGTCCACGTGGTAATAGAGCATGGTCACGCGCCGGCGGCCCTCGTTCGTCACCGTGATCCGGCAGGACCGGTGAAACGGCATCGGCCAGTAGCAATTGCGGGCGCGGCCGTCCGAGCTGTTTCGGACCATCAGCGATTCGACCTCGCCTTCCATGCCGTTGCCGACGGCGAAGAAGTCGCCAATCGGCGCGTCCACACTCGGTGTCGAACTGCCGTCGTAATAGACGCGCAACCGCAGCAACCGCGGCCAGCCGTATTCGTTGTCGGCGATGGTCATCCACAGGTGCTTGACCACCCCGGGACCCTGCAGGTCCGCCAGGACGACCGTTTCGCCGGGGATCGGGCGGAAGCTGTCGTCGTTCGAATCCGGGTCGGGATTGTCGGACGACACGCGATGCGCGGTGTAATCGCGGGGTTCAGTGAGCCGGTAGGGATCGAAGGCTCGCAGCGAGGGTGGTTGCGCGTTGGAGGTCAGGACTGCCCACGTCAGGACCAGGGCAGTCAGTGCCCTGCGGTTGGCGGGGAGTCCCGTGAGGGGACGGTGGGCGGGGGTGTCGGGTTGGCAGATGACCACCGTGGCGCTCAGGGAGCCGTGGCTTTTCGGGGCCGGAATCATGGCGGCAGAGTAGAGAGTGGCAGCGTGAAGGCAAGGACCGCGTGGCGGGGTGGGTGGGGCCTCCATCTCCGCCAGGTCTTGCTTCATCTCACTCCAGGCTTTAGTCGGCTGCTCCGCGTCCTTACCATGGGGCCATGCAACAGCCAGGAGTTGATCGGGATTCGGTTGAGTCGGTTGGGCGATTTTCGGCGGCTTGCTGCCGCGCCGTTCCGCCGGCTTTCAGGTGGGGAGGCCCCCGAGTCACCGGGTTCCTGCCCTCGCTGGTTGTCTTTGCCGGCGTGTTTTCCTGGGTGGTGAGTGCCGGCGAGGCTCCATTGGTCGGTTGGGAAACCCTGACCCGCCTTGACCGTTTGGCCGAGTACCGGCCCGCGTTGGAAGTGGGATCGGTTTCCAGCTACGACCGGTCGGGCGGCAATGACGACGGGTTTTCGGGACGCTACTCCTACGTGGCAAAGGAAGGGGATGGCCTGGTCATCGCCGATCTCAAGGGTCCCGGCGTGATCTATCGGATTTGGACTCCAACCCCGACGGACGATTGGATGGAGTTCTTCTTCGATGGCGAAAGTCAGCCGCGGATCCGGGTGCGGTTTCGTGACCTTTTCCTGGGACGGACAGAGCCGTTTCTGAAGCCGCTGGTCGGCTATGGCGTGGGAGGGTTCTTCAGTTATGTGCCGCTGACCTACGCGAAGTCCTGCAAGGTGGTCCTTCGCGCCGAACGGGTCCAGTTCTACCAGATCAACTACGCCCGCTACGGGACCGATGCGGGCATCGAGAGCTACACGGCGACACCGGATGCCGGTACCGCGGCGCAAATGTTGGAGGCGCGGAGGATCCTAAGTTCCAACGGGCAGGACATCACCGGGTTCACGACACCGCCGGGGAGCGACGCGGAGATGATTCGCCGCCGGTTGACCTTGTCGCCTGGTGGTGGCGCAACCCTCTTCGAAACCAACCGGGGCGGGCGCATTGTCGGAGTGCGGCTTTCCCCCCCGTCGAAACTCGCCCGACACGCCCGGGACTTGACCTTGAGGATCAGCTTCGACGGAGCCGCGCCGTCGGTGCTGTGTCCGGTTGGCGACTTCTTCGGGTACGCCTGGGGCGAACCGGCCGCCCGCGCCCTGCTGGCGGGCGCAAACGACGAGGTTGCCTACTGCTACTGTCCGATGCCGTTTGATCACTCGACGCGCGTGGAACTTCTGTCGGAGTCGAGTGATGCGACGCCTCTGACCCTCGAAGGCGAGGTCGTGTTCGCGCCCGTTCCCCGGCGGTCCAACGAAGGTCGTTTTGGCGCGCTCTGGCGGCGGGAGAATCCGACCACCATCGGGAAGCCCTTCACCTTTGCCGATCTGCAGGGGCGCGGGCACCTGGTTGGGTTCGTCCTGCAATCGCAGGGGTTTGAGTCGGGCAGGACGTTGTTCTTTGAGGGGGATGATGTGACCACGCTCGACGGCCGGCTCGCCGTTCATGGCACGGGCTCGGAGGACTTCTTCAACGGGGGATGGTACGATGTGCCCGACCGGTGGGAAAAGCCGTTGAACTTCGCGCTGAGCGGTTGTCTCGGCTACTGGAAGCACCTGGGGCGGACCGGCGGTTACCGGTTCCTGCTCGGGGACGCCTACAGCTTCGAGCAGAGCGTCGTGCAGACCATCGAACACGCCGGAACGGGAAACGAGATTCCGACCGACTATGCCGGCGTGACCTACTTCTATGCCGATCGACCGGTGGCCGACCCGTTGCCACCGGCTGGAAAGCGGGCGGTGGTGGACCTGGATGAGGTGGCGTTTCCGGTTTGGTGGGAGATTCCAATTCGTGCGTTCCCGTTTCAGGACACCGTGTTGACTCGCAAGACCACGAAGGTCGGGAACGAGGATGTGCGTTACCTGTCGGTCCGCGGTGGCCCTCCGGATTGGGTTGGGCCGGCCTATCTGTATGTCACCTGCCATGTGCCGCGACCGGGACGATATGCCGTGGCCATCGAGGCGTTGAAAGGGCCGGAAGGTGGCCGGGTGCAATTGTTCCAGGACGAGGTGCCCGTGGGGGATCCCGTGGATTTGTTTGCGGAGAGCCCGGCGAAGAGCGGCCGGTTGGAACTGGGCGTATTGGACTCCGATGGCGGCGACACGCCCGTCATGCTCAAGCTGGTGGGGAAGAACGATCAGTCGAAGGCGTTGGGGTTGGACGTGGTCCAGATCATCTGTCGGCGGGTGGAGTAGGGGGCCTTGGACGTCACGAACTCGCGCTGGTGTAGCGTTGGACCGAAACCCTCCAGACCAACGCGGAGGCCGCGTAACAGGCGGCGGTCATGAGCAGCAGAAGCGCGATTTCCCAGGGCGACCCCAGCTTGTCCGCGAGGACCTTGGTGGGGACGTTCGCCACGAGGAGCATGGGAAGCGCGTAGGTGAAGACCACTTTGAACACGCCGGGGCGGAAGGCGGCATCCGGCAGTCGGGCGAGGTTGAAGAGGTTGTAGTAACCCCAAACGATGCCCTGGGCCCGGACGGTCCAGAAGCTGATGGTCGAGAGCAGGAACATCAGGGAGTAGTGGATCATCACGCCCGCACCGCACAGCAGCAGGAAGCCCGCGATTTGCAGGGCACCCGGCACGGTGCCCAATCGGTGCAGCGCGTAGACCATCACGGCGACCGCGGTGCCGGCGTTGATGAAGGCGCCCGGGTCCAGCTGTTTCAGCGAGATGATGAACCGAGTGTTCACCGGCAACAGCAGGAGGAAATCCAGCTTTCCGGTGCGGACGAGTTCCGACAGGTTGACGCAGTTGTTGAGGAACAGTGCGCTGAAGATCTGCTGGATGAAGTGGCTCGCGCCGACCAGCAGGATGACCTCGTACTTCGACCACGTGGCGATGCGTTCGGTGTGTTCGTAGATCACCGAGATGAAGATCAATTGCAGGGCGAACCAGAGTACCTCCACCACCAGCCAAAGCAGGAAGTTCACCTTGAAGTTCATCTCCCGCACAATGGAGTTCCGGCAGAGCACGGCGTAGATCCCCGCCATCCGTGCCAGTGCGTGTGAATCCCTGTCCTTCATGGCCGGCAAAACCCTGAGGGTCGGGGGAGAATCTGGCCCGCCAAACACGCCAAACATGCGAAATACCCGACCGCTCCGGGAATCCGTGTCAATCCGTGCCAATCCGTGTCTCTCATCGGCGGGTACATGCGTCATTCATCCTCCCACGGCCTCGTAGTGCCGGACTCCCCGGTGCCAGACCCATCGGGCCAACCCATAGGCCGCCACCACCCAGAAGGCTTGAATCCCAAGTCCGCGCCACAAATCCGGTCCGGTGATGCGCCCGAGATAGACGCTGACCGGGAAGTAGAGTTGGTAGGGAAACGGCGTGAACGAGAGAATCCTGGTGATCAGCGGCGGGAGGATGTCGATGGGGAACAAGTGGCCTCCTGCCAGGTATTCGAACGCGAACAGGATGAACACGAACGTGGAGATTTCCAGCAGCCAGAACGCCAGCAACGCCATCGTGTAGGACAGCAGAAACTGCAGCAGGGCGGTCAGGACGACCGACACCGCGAACACCAGCCCGGTGAGGCCGTCGGGCGGCGCCAGGAAATGATCCCGCTGGACCAGGATGAACAGGAGCACCGGCCCGGCCGCCATCAGCGTGTAGATCAGTCGTCCCGCCCCAAACACGCACAACCGGTAGGTGAGGTAGTCGATGGGTTTGAGCAGGAACTGGCTGATCCGGCCGTCGCGGATGTCCGCGGCGATCTGCCAGTCGTCCTCCGTCACAGCGGTCAGGGTGTCGACGACCATCGTCAGGAGGTAATAGGAGGTCATCGCGGCGAGGGTGTAGCCGGCGACCTCGGATTGCCCGGGGTTGCTCGCGAAAACGGCGCGCCAGAGGTAGATGGTGGCCATCAGGGGCACCAGGGAGAACAGCGCCCGAAAGAGGAAGTTCACGCGGTAGACCAGCGTGTTCTGCAGGGCAATGTTGATGACGTATCCGTACTTCCGCATGACGCAGACGGCTTCCCATGCGCGCGGGCGGACTGTAAAAGGTCCGCGTGAAAACGCAACCTGCGGTCAACCTGGCGGGTCCCGGAGTGGGGCTCCGCCGCTACCTTTACGGCACGGCAATGGTGACCGGGGGCTCGATCATGATCGTCGAGATCCTCGGGGCGAAGCTGCTGGCCCCGTATTTTGGGACCTCGACCTTCGTCTGGACCGCTCAGATCACCATGACCCTGCTGGCGCTGGCCGGGGGCTATGCGGCCGGGGGCTGGCTGGCGGACCGGACCCAGCGGCTGGGCTGGATCTACGGGGGAATCCTCCTCGCGGCGCTCTGGCTCACCCTGGTGACACTCCTCTGTGAACCCATCGCCTTTGCCTGTCTGGATTTGAATCTGGCGATCGGTTCCCTGGTGGCCTCCTTGATCCTGTTCCTCGTGCCGCTGGCGGCCCTGGCGATGGTGGGACCGTTCTTCGTCCGGGCGCTGACGAGTGATGTCGCGGTGGTGGGGGGCAGCGTGGGGAGGTTGACGGCCCTGAGCACGCTGGGGAGCGTGGTGGGCACACTGTTGATCGGTTACCTCCTGATTCCGCTGATGCCCAACACCACCACGCTGTTTGCGGTGGCGGGGTTGTTGATTGCCGTGGCGCTGGTCTACTTCCTGGTCTGGGAACGTCGCCGGTTGGCGCCGGCGGGTGGCGCGGCGGTGGTGGCCCTGGTCTGCGGCATTGCGGGGGTGCGGGCATCGACCCTGCGCGCCCCGGACAACTTCGTGGAGTTGCTCCGGCGCAACTCCAGCTTCGGTTTGATGCAGGTGGTGGATCATGAGGCCGGGGAATACCGCATGTATCTGAACGATCTGCTGGTGCAGAACACCTACAACCCGGTGACCGGCCAGAGCCAGGCCCTGTTCACCCACATGTTGCACGGTCTGGCCCGCAGCTACGCGCCCGCCTGCCAGGACGTCCTCTGCATCGGCATGGGGGTGGGAATCGTGCCGATGCAACTCGCCCATGAAGGCGCGAACGTCGACGTGGTGGAGATCAACCCGGCAGTGGTTCCGCTCGCGCAGCAGTATTTCGACTTCGATCCCGAGCGGGTCCACCTGTCGATTGGAGACGGACGCCATTTCACCATGACTACCACGAATCGCTATGACGCGGTGGTGCTGGATGCGTTTCTGGGTGAATCCCCTCCATCCCACCTCATGACGCGCGAGGCGTTTGCGGCGATCCGGCGCTGTCTGCGGCCCGACGGCGTCCTGGTGATGAACGCCTTTGGTGATTTCTCGAAGGGCGAGGATTTTCTCATCGGTTCGTTGCACAAGAGCCTGAAGGCGGTCTTCGCATCGGTGCGGCTGCACGCTTCCGAGATCGCCGGGACGGGCAATGTGTTCCTGGTGGCCTCGGACCGGGAGCCCCTGGCGCCGGTTCAACCGATGGACCTGTCCGGCGTCCCGGCCTTCCTGCAGGGCAAGGCCCGGGCGGCGTTTGCCGGTTCCCCCGCGTTGCGGCCGGAGGCGGGGCGGGTGCTGACCGACGACTACAACCCGGTGGAGTTCTACGATGCCCACAACCGCGAGAGCCTGCGCCGAACCCTCGCGTCCTCAACCGATCCCCGCCGATCCTCGCGATGAGCCGGACCCGGCGACTGGTGGTCCTGAGCGACATTCACCATGCCGGCCCCGGGGAGCAGGCCCGTCGGGGGCATGAGGGGAAGGTGGTGGCGAATCCGCTGCTGCGGGTCGCGCTGACGGCCTATCGTCGTTACCTGTGGTTGCACGATCCGCAGGGGCACAACCACATGCTGGACCGGTTTCTGGCGGCGGCGCCCCCGGCGGACGTGGCAGTGGCCAATGGGGATTACTCCTGTGACACCGCGTTCATCGGCCTGGCGGACGACGCCTCCCTGGAAAGCGCCCGACTCTGCCTGGACCCGCTCCGCGAGCGGTATGGCGCCGCGTTGGAACTGACCTGGGGGGATCATGAACTGGGCAAGTTCAGCCTGCTCGGCGCGGCCGGAGGAATGCGGTTGGAAAGCTGGCGACGCGGACGGGAAGATCTCGGACTGCCATCGCTCTGGCGGCGGGAAGTGGGCCGGTATGTGCTGCTTGGGGTGGTTTCCTCGGTGGTGGCGCTGCCGGTGTACGGACCGGAGGCGCTGCCTGAGGAACTGCCGGAATGGGAGGCCTTGCGGGTGGAGCATCTGGCGCGGATACGGGAGGTCTTCGAGCAACTCCGGCCGGAGCAACGCGTGATTCTGTTTTGCCATGATCCGACTGCCCTGCCGTTTCTGCACGAGGAACCAGCGGTGGCGACCCGGTTCGGCCAGATCGAGACGACGGTCATCGGTCACCTCCATACGAAGCTGGTGTTCTGGCAAAGCCGGGTGCTGGCGGGATTCCCCCGAATCACTTTCATGGGCAACGCGGTGCGCCGGCTGAGTTCCGCGCTGAACCGGGCCCGGCGCTGGCGGCCTTTCAAGGTGCGGCTTTGCCCGTCGCTGACCGGTTGCCAACTGCTGAAGGACGGCGGATTCCTGACGGCGGAAATCGATCCCGAGGCCCGGTCGCCGGTGCAATGGCGGTTTCATGCGCTGCCGTGGTGAGAGGGAAACGGGGCGGTGAAGACGACCCGGTCGATCGGATACTTCGCAGCGATTGCGCGTCGGCGTGAAGTGCCTCTGGTCACGAAGGCCGCACGTATACAGCAGTCTGGGCTGGCGGCCGCCATCCGGTGATCCTTGGACCACTTTCACTCGCCAGATGGAGGCGGGCGGCATATCCTCGCGCCTATGAAACAACCTCGGTCCTTGCTTGCGTGGGTCGCTTTGGGACTCGCCGTGACGGTGGTTTCCCAAAGTCCCGATTCTCCCTTGAACGTCCGTGATTTCGGGGCGAAGGGCGACGGCAAGACGGACGACACGACCGCCTTCCAGAAAGCACTCGATGCCGCGGCAGCTGCCGGCGGAGGCGTGGTCCTGGCTCCCCGCGGGAACTACCTCTTTGCCGGTTCGTTGAAAGTGCCCTCGGGCGTGACGCTCCGTGGCATCTGGGAATCCGTGCCCGCCCACAACGGCATCCGCGATCGAGGCCTGCCGAAGCCGACGGATGACGGAACGACGTTCCTGGTGACCGGAGGGGCGGGTGACGAGTCGGCGCCCCCCTTCATCTCGCTGACCCACAACAGCACGTTGAAGGGCGTGGTGATCGACTACCCAAACCAGAAGCCGGACGACGTTCCCGAGGCCTATCCGTGGGCGATTCACATGAGCGGGAAGAACCCGGCGGTGCTGGCGGTGGAGTTGCTGAATCCTTACAACGGCATCGACACCACCGGCAGCGAACGCCACCTGATCCGGGATGTCCACGGGCAACCGTTGCGCCGGGGCATCCTGGTCGACCAGATCTTCGATGTCGGCCGGATCGAGAACGTGCATTTCAACCCTTGGTGGAGCATGCAGCCCAAGCTGTTCCAGTGGCAGATGGACAACGGAGAGGCGTTCATCTTCGGTCGCACGGACTGGCAGTATGTCCTCAACACGTTCTGTTTCGGCTACCATGTGGGTTACCACTTCATCCAGAGCGAACGCGGCGTCTGCAACGGCAACTTCCTCGGCATCGGCGCGGATGACTGCCAGACGGCATTGGTCGTGGACCAGTGCGCCCCCTTTGGACTGCTGATCACCAACGGGGAATTCGTGAGCTTCCACGGACCCGATCCGACGATGGTGGACGTGAAGGAGACCAACACCGGGAGCGTGCGCTTGGTGAACTGTGCCTTCTGGGGCCCGTGCAACCAGATCGCGAAGGTGGCGGGCCGGGGAACGGTGGGGTTCAGCGATTGCTCGTTTGTGCAATGGGATCGCAACAAGGAGGGCCGGCATGCGCTCCAGGCCGTGGGCGGCACGCTGCTCGTGCGCGGCTGCGAGTTTCGCGCACCACGGCCCCAGGTGTCCCTTGGGGAGAACGTGCGTCGGGCTGTGATCTCGGGGAACGTCCTTCGTGGGGAGGAGCAGATCCGCAATGGGTCGAAAGGCAGTGTGGTGATCACCGGCAACGCGGCTGACTGAAGCTGCTGGGGTCGCGCTGGACCAGGTTCCGGCCCCCTTCCTCCCGGCGATGTGACCTTGAACCGGAACGAGTTGATAGCGAACCACGACTCAGCACGAATCGATCCGAATGGAAGGACCTTGGAGGAATGCGCGGCGGATCCGACCCTCGGGGATGAGGCATTGGCGACCGTGGGGGGCGTGCCTGGGGGTGCTGATCGCGTTCGGGCGGGCTGAAGGGGGGGCGGTTCAAATCCCCAGGCAGGTTCTGGTCGTGTATTCCATGGGGCGCGAGTTCGCCCCATTCAACGAGATGGCGCGGACCTTTCGTGCCGACCTGGCGGAGCGGTCGGACCGGACGATTGAGTTCCATGAGGCGACCCTGGAGACGGCCCGGTCCATTCAAGGAGCGAATGAGCAGCCTTTGGTGAACTACCTCGAGGGAATGTTCACCGACCGTGACCTCGACTTGATCGTGGCGTTGGGAGGACCGGCGACCCTGTTTGTCGAAGCCCACAGGGAGCGTCTGTTCCCCGAGGTCCCCCTGGTCGCCACGCTGGACGTACGCCGCGTTCAGGAGTCGGTCACCCGGAACGAGGTTGCCGTGGTTCCCCTGCAGTTGGACCCGGCCGGCTTGATCGAGGACATCCTGCAGCCACTTCCGGCAACGACCAACGTGCTGGTGGTGCTGGGGGCGAATCCGCTTTCGCGCTACTGGGTGGATGAGTGCAGGCGGGAATTTGCGAGGTTCACGAACCGGGTCGCATTCACCTATTCCAACGATCTCTCACTCGACGAAATCCGGCAGGCAGTGCAACAACTGCCGCCGAACTCGAGCGTCCTTTATGGCGGGCTGGCGATGGATGCCGCCGGTGTGCCCCACGAACAGGAGACGGCGTTGACGGCGCTGCGGGAGGTGTCGAACGCCCCGATGTTTGGCGTCTACAACCACCAACTTGGTCTGGGGATTGTCGGGGGAAGACTGGTTTCGATGCAGGCATGGGGAGAGCGGGTCGCCGACGCCGCCTTGCGCGTCATGGACGGCGAGCCAGCCGGCCGGATCGTGTCCCAGCCCACGGTTCCAGGGAGACCGGCGTACGACTGGCGTGAACTTCAGCGCTGGGGGATTCCACTGGACCGGTTGCCTCCCGAAGCCGAAATCCTGTTTCGCCCCAGGGGCATGTGGGAACAGCACCGGAAGACCATCCTCAGCGGCGTGGGACTACTGGTCGTTGAAACGTCGCTCATTGCGGCTTTGATCCTGGAGCTGCGAAGACGGAGGCAGGCGGAGGCCCGGGCGCACGCCTCCGAGAGGGCCGCCCGCGCATTGAGCGGCCGGCTCATCCACACCCAGGAGGAGGAGAGCCGTCGCATCGCCCGGGATTTGCACGACGACTTCAATCAGCGGCTGGCCCTGCTGTCGGTGGAAATCGACTTGCTGGGCCGGTCGGTCTCCACCGCGGACGAGGCCGCCAAGCTCCAGCAACTGAGCGGGCACACGCGGGAACTGGCCTCGGACCTCCACCGGCTTGCCTACCGGCTGCATCCAGCGAAACTCGATCAGTTGGGGTTGGTGCCGGCGGTGAGCAGCATGTGTCGTGATCTCCAGCAGCATTCAGCACTCAAAGTGCATTTCACGCCGGAGAACATCCCTGCAGGGCTGCCCGTGGATGTCGCCCGCTGTCTGTTTCGTGTGGCCCAGGAATCGCTGCAAAACGTCATTCGCCACAGCGGGGCGAAGGAGGCGCGGATCGAACTCACGGGGGAGGAGGGGGGCATTCGCCTGCGAGTCGTCGACGCCGGCTGCGGATTTGACCTCAAGGCAGTCTCCAGTTCCGCCGGTCTGGGGCTGCTGAGCATGAGAGAACGGGTACGGTTGTCGCAGGGAAGGCTCGAGATCCGCGCGGTTCCCGGCCAGGGCACCCAGGTGGAATTGAGGATTCCGCTAGACCACGAGGACCGCACTGCATGAGCCGCGCGCGCCTGCTGATCGCAGATGACCACGCGATTCTGCTCGACGCGTTCAAACGGCTGCTCGAGCCGGAATACGACGTGGTGGGGGTGGTCACGGAGGGCCGTGCGCTCTTGCAGGCGGCGGAAGCGCTGAAGCCCGACGTGATCCTTACCGACATCTCCATGCCGGGGCTCAACGGTCTGGACGCAGCCGAACACCTGCGGGCGCGTTTACCCGGGGTGAAGGTGATCTTCCTCACGGTCTGCGAGGATCCGGAGGTTGCCGCGGAGGCGATCCGCCGCGGAGCGGCCGGGTATGTGCTCAAGAAGTCTGCCTCCTCGGAGTTGTTCGAGGGGCTCCGGGAGGTTCTGGCCGGACGAAGGTATGTCACTCCGGTGCTTGCCCAGCCCAGCACATCGGTTTTTGTGACGGCGGCGGAGCGTTCCTCTCGGGCGGTCCCGGAATTGAGCCTGCGCCAGCGCGAAGTGCTGCAGCTCCTGGCGGAGGGCAGATCCATGAAGGAGGCGGCGGACATCCTCGGCGTCACCCCACGCGCGATCGCGTTTCACAAATACGGGATGATCGAGCAACTCGGCCTTCGGAACGGCGCCGAACTGATTCAATACGCCGTAGCCCGTCGCATCGTCTCGCCTCGCGGTTGAGGCAGGCCGAACCAGCCCTGTGGATTCGGTCGGGAAGGGGTGCGCGCGCGACCCGGATGCCGTCGCCGTCTCCCCACCTGTCACTTCTGACAGTAGGCAGCCCGGGCATGGTTGGGGCAAGCTGCCCATCGAGTGAGACGTGGCGAGCCAACCGTGCGGGTGCTGGTGCTTGACGACCATCCCGGCGTGGTGCGGCACGTGGCCGGCGTGCTCCCCGAGGGATTCGAGGTTGTGGCGGCGTTGCAGGACGCAGCGGCGCTGCTTGACGCCGTGGAAAGACAGCGACCAGACATCATCCTGCTCGACATCACGCTGCCTTCTGACAGTGGGATCGGGATCGCGTCCCGGTTGCGAAGCGGCGGTTGTCCGGGGCGGGTGGTGTTCCTTACGGTGCATGATGATGCGGACTACGTGCGGGCCGGCTTTGCGGCCGGCGGGACCGGTTACGTGGTCAAGGCGCGACTCGCCACGGACTTGGTGCCGGCGCTGGAAGCAGCGTTGGAGGGCCGGCGCTTCGTTTCCCCGGGGTCCGGCCGGGATGGGCTGGGACACGAGGAACTACTGGAGAACTCTATCCGATGAAAGCTGAACCGTTTTCCCCATCGAGATGCGTCGGACGTGGCTTGGCCGTCCTGTGGTTGACCTGGGCCTCTGCGCTGGCGCAAGACCCGGCCGCTCCTCCACCGAACGACTCGGCGGAGCTTGCGAAGAAGCTGTCCAACCCGGTCGCTGCGCTCATCAGCGTCCCGCTCCAGAACAACTTTGAATTTGGCGGCGGCCCGAACGACGAGGGATTCCGCTACCTGCTCAACTTCCAACCTGTGGTTCCCATCACGCTCAATACCAACTGGAACCTTATCTCGCGAACCATCGTCCCGGTCATCCAGCAGAACGACCTGATTGGCACGACCCGTCAGGGCGGCTTGGGGGACATCGTGCAGAGTGCCTTCTTTTCCCCGAAGCAACCGGGGCCGGGAGGGTTGATCTGGGGGGTGGGACCGGTGTTCCTGTTCCCGAGCGCCACGGATTCCCTGCTGGGTTCCGAGAAACTCGGCCTGGGCCCCACCGCCGTCTTGTTGAAGCAGGAGCACGGTTGGACCTACGGCGCGTTGGTGAACCAGATCTGGTCGGTGGCCGGGAATGACAACCGTGACGAGGTCAATGCGACCTTCCTCCAGCCTTTCCTCTCCTACACCACCCCCAAGCAGACGACTTTCACAATCAACAGCGAGTCCACCTACGACTGGGAGCACGAACAGTGGACGACCCCGGTCAACCTGATGGTGGGGCAGTTGGTGAAAGTGGGCGGAACGCCGGTCCAGTTCCAGGTCGGCGGCAAGTATTACGTCGCAGGACCGGACGCCGCGCCGGACTGGGGCATCCGGTTCTCCGTCACCCTGCTGTTTCCGAAGTAGTGAAGTGAATTTCCGGGTCTTGCCCGGGAGCGTTTCGTCGCGCCAGGTCCGCAGGCGCGCGAACCCAACTCCAGCGCGGACGAACAAGCCGAAGAAACGACCATGAGACTACGAGAACGACTCCACCGCCGGATGCGGGGCCTCGCGGCCTGCGCGATGGCGACTGCATTCCTGGTGCCTGCCGCAACCGAAGTGCGGGCGCAGGGCAAGAGACCCAACATCCTCGTCATTTGGGGCGACGACATTGGCATCCCCCAGATCAGCGCCTACACCCGGGGGATGATGGGTTACCAGACGCCGAACATCGATCGCATCGCCAATGAAGGGATGTTGTTCACCGACTCCTACGCGCAGCAGAGCTGCACCGCGGGCCGCGCCTCCTTCATTCTCGGCATGGAGCCTTTCCGTACCGGGCTCCTCACCATCGGCATGCCCGGGGACCCGCATGGCATCACCGACTGGATGCCGACAATCGCCGATGCGCTGAAGACGCAGGGTTACGCCACGGGGCAGTTCGGCAAGAACCACCTTGGGGATCAGGACATTCACCTGCCGACGAAGCACGGCTTCGACGAGTTTTTCGGCAACCTTTATCACCTCAACGCCGAGGAGGAACCGGAAGGCTACTTCTATCCGAAAGACCCTGCGTTCAAACAGAAATACGGCCCGCGCGGGGTGATCAAGTCCACGGCCGATGGCAGGATCGAGGACACCGGCCCGCTCGACACCAAGCGCATGCCGACGGTCGACGAGGAGTTCCTCGCGGCCGCCAAGGACTTCATCCAGCGCCAGACCAAGGCGGACAAGCCGTTCTTCTGCTGGTTCAACTCCACCCGCATGCACGTCTTCACCCATCTCAAGAAGGAGTCCTACGGCAAGACCGGCAAGGGGATTCACGCCGACGGCATGGTGGAGCATGACGGCATGGTCGGCGAACTCCTCAACCTGCTGGACCAGCTCAAGATCTCGGACAACACCATTGTTGTCTATTCGACCGACAACGGTGCCGAGCTTGCGCTCTGGCCCGACGGTGCCATGACGATGTTTCACAGTGAGAAAGGCACCACTTGGGAAGGCGGTTTCCGCGTTCCGATGATGGTCCGGTGGCCCGGCGTGATCAAACCCGGCACCGTTTCCAACGACATCATTTCGCAGATTGACTGGTTCCCGACCCTGCTTGCCGCGGCGGGGAATCCGAACATCAAGGAACAGCTGGCCAAGGGCACCACGCTCAATGGCAAGCAGTTCAAGGTGAAGCTCGATGGCTACAACTTCGCGCCCTACTTCCAGGGCCGGGAGAAGAAGGGTCCCCGCGACCGGATCATGTATTTCGACCAGGGCGGCAACCTGAACGCCATCCGCTGGAACGACTGGAAACTCAGTTTCGCGGTCAACGATGGCAACATCGCCTTCGGGAGCCGCAAGGTGACTTCCTGGGCCGGGATTACCAACCTCCGCATGGACCCCTATGAAAAGGCCAGCCATGAAGGCGGCAGCTACCTGGACTGGTATGCCCGACAGATGTGGTTGCTGGTGCCGATCCAGGGCGTGATCAAGGAGTTCTTCGCCGACTTCACGGACTATCCGTACCAGACCGGGGGGTCGCTCAATGCCTCCGGCATCAACTACGGCATGCTCCAGAAGGAGGACGCGTTGAAGCGTCTCAACGAACTCGAATCGCTCAAGCCCAACTGAGTCCGGCCGGGGCTTGCCCCGCTTCTTGAACCATCGGGAGGGGGCTTCAAGGGAAGCCCCCTCCCCGCTGGATGTGGACATTTCACCCTTTCGAATCATGACAGCCCTCGACTCGATCCTCGACCTCAAGCAACGCATCGCCGTGTCGGTTATCGGACAGAACGAGGTTGTGGACCAACTGCTGATCGCCCTGCTGGCCAACGGCCACATCCTGATGGAAGGCCTGCCGGGACTGGCGAAGACCCGTACGATCAAGACGCTGGCGAAGAACCTCGAAAGTGAGTTCCGGCGCATTCAATTCACCCCGGACCTCCTGCCGAGCGACATCACCGGGACCGAAATCTACACCGGCGAGGGTTCCGGTGGCACCTTCGTGTTCCAGCAGGGACCGGTGTTCGGCAACCTCATTCTCGCCGACGAAATCAACCGGGCGCCTGCCAAGGCGCAAGCCGCGTTGCTGGAAGCGATGGAGGAACGTCAAGTCACCGTGGCCGGCAAGACGCACCGGCTTCCCCCGTTGTTCCTCGTGCTCGCCACCCAGAACCCGATCGAGCAGGAAGGCACCTATCCGCTGCCCGAGGCACAGATGGACCGCTTTCTCCTCCACGTCTTCGTCGGGTACTCGAACGATGACGACGAGCGGAAGATCCTCCGCCTGGTGCGCGGTGAGGATGGGGGCACCGTGGCTTCCGAAGACGGGAAGATCCCCGCCCAGGCCGTGCTTGATGCCCGCGCGGAAGTGCTCGCAGTGCAAGTGTCCGAAGGGGTGGAGCGCTACATGGTTTCCCTGATCGCCGCCACCCGCCGCCCCGCGGACTACCAGGAATCAAAACTCGCAGAGTGGATCAGGGTCGGCGCCAGCCCTCGCGGCACGCTGGCTCTGGACCGTGCCGCCCGGGCCAAAGCCTGGCTCGACGGCCGCGACACCGTCACGCCGAAGGATGTGCAGGCCGTTGCGCACGCCTGCCTGCGCCACCGTCTCATCCTCGGCTACGAGGCCGAGGCAGCCGGCACCACCAAGGACGCCGTTTTGGACGAGGTTCTCAAGCAGGTCGCCGTGCCTTGACCGCCATGAACACGGCCCTGCTTGGCGACCAGCTTCCGACAGCGGCGACCGGCGCGCCGCAGGGAGTCCACGCCGGCCTCAGGGAGCTCGTCACCCTTCGCTTTCTCGCCAGGGGCTTCAGCTTCCTGCCGCGTCAGCCGGTGCACTCACTGCTCGCCGGTCGCCATGCCTCACGGCTTCGAGGGCGCGGGCTCAACTTCGAGGAAATCCGCCGTTACCAGCCTGGCGACGACATCCGCCAGATCGACTGGAAGGCCACGATGCGCCTGCGGAAGACGCAAAGCCGGGTTTACACCGAAGAACGCGAACGCAGCGTGTTCCTGCTTGTCGACCAGCGGATCTCGATGTTCTTTGGCAGCGTGAAGAACACCAAGTCCGTGACCGCGGCCCAGGCCGCAGCGCTGGCCGCCTGGCGGGTGATCGAACAGAAGGACCGGGTCGGAGCGATGGTGTTCAACGACTCGCAAATCGTGGAAGTCCGGCCACGGCGGAGCCACTCGACTGTGATGCGCATCCTCGACGCGATCCTCAAGCTGAACCACGAGCTTTCGGTGCAGGCGGGCACGCGCGCGAATCCCGCGAGGTTCAACGAGGTGCTCCGCCGCTGCGAGCAGCAGGCGAAACATGATGCCCTCGTCTGCATCATCAGCGACGGCACAGGAAACGACGACGAGTCGCGCAAGATCCTCACCCGGATGGCCCGGCACAACGACGTGTTGTTTGCCTTCGTCCACGATCCGCTGGAAGCCGAACTGCCCGCCGCCGGCCCTCTGGTCTTCGGCGACGGCGCGCGGCAACTCGAGGTGGACACAAACCGCCGGGGGCTGCGTGAGCGCTATCGCACCGCCTTCGCCGAGCAGCGCGCCGCGGGACGGAGATTCCTGCTGCACCGAGAGACACCGGTGTTGCCCCTGAGCACCGCGGAGGACGTTCCCACCCAGGTCAGACGTATGCTGGGCGTGCGACTGCGATGAATCGCGACCTGACCAGTCTTGACCGGCTGCACGACATCCTCGTGCCCGATCCGGTACCGTGGTGGCCGGTAGCGCCGGGTTGGTGGTGGGTGATGGGGGCCGCGTTGCTTTTCCTTTTCGTGGTGCAGCTTCGTGCCTTTGCGCGCTGGCAGCACAACCGCTACCGGCGCCAGGCGCTGGGTGAACTGGCCGCCCTTGAGGCATCCTTGAAAGATCCCGCGCATCGCCCCGCTGTTCTGTTGGAACTGGCCGTGTTGCTGAAGCGGACCGCCCTCACCGCCTATCCAAGGGGGGAGATCGCCAGCCTCAGCGGTCCGGAGTGGTCCTCGTTTCTCGACCGCACCGCGGTGGGCTCCCGGTTTTCCCAAGGTTCCGGCCAAGTCCTCCATTCCGCCGTCCACGATCCCCGCACCGTCGCCGCGCTGGAGGAACGGACGGTTCACGATCTGATGCGGGAGGTTCGCGAGTGGATCCGGCATCATCAACCCACCGTGACCGCGCCATGATGACCCTCGCCCATCCCTGGCTGCTCGCCTTTCTGCCGGTGCCGCTGCTCGTGTGGTGGCTTGCCCCCGGGCACCGCCAGTCCCGCGAGGGTCTCGTGGTGCCCTTCCTGCCGCGCCTTGCCGAGCACAGCGGACAGCACCCCGCCGACGGCGCGGTGGTCGCGCGGGGCGCATGGTGGCGCTGGCTGTCGGTCAGCGCCTGCTGGGTCTGTGTGGTAATCGCCATGACGCGCCCGCAGGTGATCGAGCCCCCGCTCACCAGGGAGATTCCCGTGCGCGACCTGCTGCTGGCCGTCGATCTGTCCGGATCGATGAAGACCACGGATTTCAAGGACGCGCAAGGCGCGACGGTGGAGCGGCTCACCGCGGTCAAGCAGGTGCTTGATGGGTTTCTCGCCAGACGCCAGGGCGACCGGGTCGGGCTCATCCTCTTCGGCAACGCGGCTTTCGTGCAGGCCCCCTTCACACAGGACCTGAGGGTCTGCCGGCAGTTGCTCGAGGAGGCGCAGGTGAACATGGCCGGACCGCAGACCGCCTTCGGCGACGCGCTGGGGCTTGCGATCAACGTCTTCGACCGCAGCACCGTGAAGGAGCGCGTACTCATTGCCCTCACCGATGGCAACGACACCGCCAGCCAGGTGCCGCCGGCGAAGGCGGCGGCCATCGCCAAGGACAAGGGCATCGTCATCCACACGGTCGCCGTGGGTGACCCGAAAGCGGCGGGTGAGGATGCCTTGGATATTCCCACACTCCAGGAGGTGGCCATAACCACCGGCGGGCTCTACTCCCACGCCGCGAACCGTGAGCAGCTTGAGCAGGTCTACGCGCAATTGGACAAGGTCGAGTCGCACAAGGCACAGACCGTCACCCACCGGCCGCGTCGCGACATCTATTGGTGGCCGCTGGCGGTGGCGCTCGTCGTCTCCCTGCTGCTGCATTCGGTCGGACTCCGGGGACGCCGGCGCGAGGCAAACCCGGCGGTTGCCGGATTGCAGCCCGCCGTGGTCGCGCTCGCGGTTGTCAGCCCCCCTGCGATGGCGTCCGTCCCATTTCACTTCATCCGTCCGGGGTGGTTGCTCGCCCTGATCCCGGCCGCCCTGCTCTGGTGGGGGATGCGCCGGCGCACGGACGCCTCGCAACCGTGGCGGGGGATTATCGCGCCGCACCTGCTGCCGCACCTGTTGAGCGGCGACACCCGGAAATCACGGTTCGGACCGTTGGAATGGGTTGCGCTTGTCTGGTCGGTCGGCATCGTGGCCATCGCCGGCCCCACGTGGAAGCACGAGCCCGCCCCATTCGCCGAGGACACGGCGGCCCTTGCCATCGTCGTGAAGGTCGCACCCTCCATGTTGACCGAGGACGTTCAGCCAAGCCGGTTGGCGCGCGCGACCCAGAAGGTCCATGACCTGCTCCAGCAGCGGGCGGATGCGAAGAGCTCGCTCATCGCCTATTCCGGCACGGCGCACGTGGTCATGCCCGCCACCACCGACGGGGGCATCATCGATAGCTTCGCTCAGGCGCTCGATCCGAAGATCATGCCGGCGGAAGGCGATGTGGCCGCGGACGCATTCAAGCTCGCCGACCGGACGATCGAGGACGCTGGCGGCGGGTCGATTCTCTGGATCACCGACAGCATTGCGCCGGAGCAGGCGGTCGCGCTGTCCGGTTGGCGGAGGTCTTCCCGCACGGAAGTGAGTCTGCTGCCGCCGCTGCTGCCCGGTTCTGAGCTGAATGTCCTCGCCGCCGCTGCGCGAAACGTCCGGGCGGACGTCGTGCATCTCACTGCGGACGACGCGGATGTCACCGAACTGGCGGGCAGGGCAAAGTTCGCGCGCACCCACGGTGGCGATGCCGATGCCGCCTGGTCGGAGAGCGGCTACTGGCTGACACCCGTTCTCGCGGTCCTGCTCCTGCCGTTCTTCCGGAAGGGATGGATGGTCTCCACTGTTGCCACAGGATGAAACCCGGCGCCCTTCCTCGAACGAAGCAGTCCGGCAGGCTCCTGCTGGCGGTGCTCGGCTGGGTCTGGGCCACCCTGTTCGTGGTCGCCCTCGGGGTCGGCAGTTGGAGGAATCCAGAGTTCTGGCAATCGGCGGACCGGCGGGGTGACCGCCTGTTCAGCCGCAAGGAATTCTCCGAGGCGGCGAGAGTCTACCAGGACCCGCGTCGTATCGGTGCGGCGCAATACCGAAACGGCGACTTCGAGGCCGCAGCCCGGACTTTCGCCCGGGTCCCCGGCGCGGAAGGCGCGTTCAACCAGGGCAATGCCTGGCTGATGCACGGCAACTACGACGCGGCCATTGCCAGCTACGACCGCGCGCTTGGTTTCAAGCCAGAATGGCGGGAGGCGTTGGACAACAAGGCCCTGGCAGAGGCCCGCAGACAAGCCATCCATGACTCCGGCAAGGACCGGGAGCAGGAGGCGACCGAGGCCTACACCCCGGACGAGATCGTTTTCGACCAGAAGGGCGAGGACCAGAAGGGCGAGCCGAAGGAGATGAACGGAGACGCCATGACCGACGAAACGCTGCGCTCCGTCTGGCTGCGTCGGGTGCAGACGACGCCCGGGGATTTCCTGAAGGCGAAGTTCGCCTATCAGGCGTCAAAGGAGGACCAGGGAAACACCGCGACGCGGGACGAATGAACCGAACCCTCCAGCCCCCTGAAGTTCTTGGTGGATTCCTCCTCCTTGCTGGAATGCTGCTCTGCGGGGATCTGCGGGGACAGGAGGCGAAGGTCCGGACGAGCACGGAAGGAGCCGACGCGGTGTGGACCGGCCAGAAGGTCACGTTGGTCGTCGAGCTTCTGGCGCCGGGCTACTTCTCAGGGGCCCCGAGCTTCGATCTGCCGGGTCCGCAGGGCGTGCTGCTCGTTCCGCCGGTGGACCATCCGGTTGTCGGACGCGAGACGGTCGGCGACACCGACTACACCGTGCAGCGTCACGAGTTGTTCGCCTACCCAATGCGGGCGGGCGATCTGACGATTCCCGCGGTTGGGGTGCGTTTTGCCTTCAAGCGTGCGCCGCTCGACGCCAACACCATCGCGGCCGCGATGGCAACCCAGCCCCAGCCACTGGAGGTGAAGACCCCGCCCGGCGCGGAGAAACTCGGTCAGGTGATCAGCGCCCGCGATCTGAAGCTGGAGGAAAGCTGGAAGCCGGAGCCGGGGCGGACCGACATACTTGCCGGCGCCGCGTTCACCCGCACGGTCACGTTCACAGCTCCGGACGTGCCCGGCATGGTGTTCCCGCCGTTTCCCACGGGTGACATCGCGGGCCTCGGCATCTACGCCAAACACAACCTGCTCGATCAATCCGACCGTGGCACCATGCAGGGCAAACGGCAGGACACCATCACTTACCTCTGTGAGCGCCCCGGACATTTCACGATTCCCGCCACCCGATTCATCTGGTTCGACCTGGCAGGCCGGCAACTGCGAACGAACGATCTGCCCGCCCGGACCCTGAACGTCGTTGCCAACGCAGCCTACGCCTCGACGACCGAAGCGACCTCCGAAGGGGGGAGCCTTGCGTCAACCTCGAGGCTCTGGTGGGGGTTGGCAGGGCTCGTGCCGGCCGTCGCCCTGGCCTGCCTCACCGGCTGGAGGTCCAGGCTGTGGTCCGCTCTCTGCGTGCTTGTGGCACCCTTCCGCCCGGTGCATCTGCAGACTCTGAATCCCACCGCCATCTCCAACCCAGGAAGAGAGACATGAAGAGCAGCATGAGCCGAACACCTCCGACCGTCGCACTCTCGAGCATTGCGGCGTTGACCGCCAGCCTGTGGTGCGCCGCGGACCCGCTCCCGTCATGGAACGACACGGCCACGAAGCGGGCCATCATCACGTTTGTCGGGAAGGTGACCACTCCCGGTTCGCCGGACTTCATGCCGGTGCCCGAACGGATTGCGACCTTCGACAACGACGGCACGCTGTGGAGCGAGCAGCCGATGTATTTTCAGCTCTTCTTCGCACTGGACCGGGTCAAGGCACTGGCGCCGCAGCATCCGGAATGGCAGACCAAGGAGCCGTTCGCGTCGGTGCTGAAGGGCGACCTGAAGGGGGTCGCCGCCTCCGGCGTGAACGGAATGCTCGAAATGGTCGCCACCACTCATGCCGGGATGACCACCACGGAGTTCGAGACACTCGTGGGGAACTGGATCGCGACCGCCAGGCATCCGAAGACCGGGAAGCTCTACACGGAGATGGTCTTCCAGCCGATGCTCGAACTGCTGGCGTACCTTCGCGCCAACGGCTTCAAGACCTTCATCGTTTCCGGGGGCGGCATCGAGTTCATGCGGCCGTGGACGGAGAAGGTCTACGGCATCCCCCCCGAGCAGGTGGTCGGCAGCAGCATCAAGACCAAGTTCGAGCTGCGCGATGGCAAGCCGGTTCTCAGGCGCCTGCCGGAAGTCGAATTCATCGACGACAAGGACGGGAAGCCGCTGGGCATCAACTCCCATATCGGTCGCCGTCCCATCGCGGCGTTTGGCAATTCTGACGGCGACCGTCAGATGCTGGAGTGGACGCAGGCCGGGGACGGCGCGCGGTTGATGGTTCTGGTGCAGCACGACGACGCAACCCGTGAATACGCGTATGGCGCCGACTCCCACATTGGCACTTTCAGCGACGCGCTCGGCAAAGAAGCGACACAACAGGGCTGGACCGTGATCAGCATGAAGAACGATTGGGCCCGCATCTACCCCGCCTCGAACTGACCGTGCAGGTGATCCGCTATGAGCAGTAGCGGGAGCGATTACTCGGAGTGTGGCGGCGTTGGGTTTGAAAGATGGACAGACAAGGAAGGGAAACGACGATGAACAACCTGAGTCGCTTGGTGAAGTGGAGCGTGGTGGTGCTGGCGTTCGCCGGCGGCATCGACCTGGTGGAGGTAACCGCGCAGCCCGTCTCGCTCGAAACCTGGCCGCGCGTCGTGGTCCGGGACGGCGTGACCAACACGGTTTACCAACCGCAGTTGGAATCCTGGGATTACCTCACCCTGAAGGCTTCCTGCGCCGTTTCGGTGCAGCCCGCCGGAGCAGCCCAGCCGATGTTTGGCACCATGGAGCTCACGGCGAAAACCCGGGTGGACCGCGCCAACCGGGAGGTGTTTTTCGAATCCCTTGAGATTCCCCATGTCGACTTTCCCTCCGCCGGCTCCCAGGCAAACCTCTATCTGGCCAACCTGCGTTCCCTGATCCCGACCGAGGTCCAGGGCATGGGGCTGGATCGGTTGGAATCCAGTCTGGCGATTCTCGAGGCCCGGCAGCAGGCGAGCGGACAACCGCTCCGAAACGAGCCGCCGGTGATCCTGGTCTCGACCCGGCCCGCGGTGCTCATTCCGGTGGACGGCCCGGCGGTATATCGGCCCGTGGAGGGCGCCAAGGTGGAGCGGATCTTCAATACCCGGGCCTTCCTCGTGCGCGACGAGGCCGGCCAGCACTTCCTGCACCTCTTTGACGGTTACGTGGTGGCGCCCGGCCTGAACGGTCCCTGGACGGTTGCGAACAAAGTCCCCAGCGGAGTCAAGAAGGCGGAAAAGGTCGCGGTCAAGGCAAAGCAGGTGGATCTGCTGGCCGGGGAGGAGAATCCCGAAACCAAGAAGAAACCGACCTTGAAATCCACCCCGGTGCCCGATTTGTACGTCACGTTCGTCCCCACGGAGTTGATCGTGCTGCAGGGGGATCCGGCATGGGTGCCCATTCCCACGACGCAACTGCTGTTCGCGACCAACACCGTCTCGCACGTCTTCAAGGATCTGACTGATCAACAGGTCTACGTGCTGATCTCGGGAAGGTGGTTCCGTTCCCCCGGCTTTGCCGGGCCGTGGCAGTTTGTCCCCGGCGCCAGTCTGCCCCAGGACTTTGCAGCCATCCCCGATGACAACCCGCAGGAGAACGTCAAGGCGTCGGTGCCGGGCACGCGCCAGGCGAAGGAGGCTGCCATTGCCAATGGCATTCCACACACCGTTCGCGTGGACCGGACCTCGGCCCGACTGGATCCGCCGCCGGCCTACGACGGCGACCCGGAACTCAAGCCCATTGAGGGCACTCCGCTTCACTATGTCGCGAACTGTCAGACCCCGGTCATCGAGGTGGACGCGACGTCATGGTATGCCTGTCGCAATGGGGTTTGGTTTGTCGCCACCACCTCCGCAGGACCGTGGGTGGTGGCTACCAGCGTGCCGGCGGTGATTTACTCGATTCCTCCCAGTTCGCCGGTCCATTACGTCGTCTACACGCGAATCTTCAACAACGACGGACGATACATCTGGGTCGGAACCACGCCCGGGTACTACGGCACGGTGGTGGGGCCGGAGGGCACGGTGGTCTATGGCACGGGTTACGTTTATCCTCCTTATGTCGGCTCGTCGGTCTACGTGTCCTACTCGGTGACTTACGGTTATGGGAGCAACCCCTGCTGGACGCCGTGGGCGGGATGGGCCTTCGGGTTCGCGGTCGGTTGGTCTACGGCGGCAGGTTGGTCCTGGTGGTGTTGCTGTCCGCCGGCCCCGTACTGGGGGCCCTACTGGTATGGCTGCTATGGATCCCACTACAACGCCTACGGCGGCATCACGGCCTGGGGCCCGTACGGTTGGGCGGGAACGTCCGGTTACATCTATCATCAGAACGGTCCGTGGACTGGAGTGAGCCGGGGCGCGGCCGGGTCCAATGCCTGGACCGGGAACCGGTGGGCGACGAGCTATGGACACGCGTACAACTCGGTCACCGGGACCCGGGTGGCCGGCCGGCGCGGCGCGGTGGAGAACGTCTACACTGGCAACTACGCGTATGGCAGCCGTGGCGTGGCTTACAACAATCGAACCGGCATCGCCGGAACCGGCGGCAGGGTAACGGTGGGCAACGAATTCACCGGCAACCAGGCAACTGCCGGTCACGCCACCGTTTACAATCCCAACACGGGCAACGCCCTGAACGTCAGCGGCGCTCGCGGGGAGAACGGTGGGTTTGCCGCTCTGAACGGACATGTCGTCGCCGGGAAGGACGGCAACTACTACCGGCCCGATGGAAGTGGCGGATGGCAACAACTGTCGCGGCCCGGCTCGCTGGGGAACAGCCTGGGAGGCAGGGAAACCGCTGGATCGTCCGGGTTGGAGAGCCGGGGATCGGCCTGGGGGTCGTTCGAAGGCGGCCCTGCCCAGCGTCAAACGCTGAACAACGAGTTCCAGTCGCGCCGGGTCGGGGAGCTGCGAGAACGCAGTTTTCAGGTCAATCGCCCTTCCTTCGGAGGTCTTCGCGGGGGTGGGTTCAGGGGCCTGCGCCGCTGATGTCCGTCAGCGGTGGGCTCGGGCGGGCGGTATGAACGGCCAACTCATTCGAACGCTCGATGCCGGTGCGGCAGCGGGTTCATCCCCGGACCGGTTCGCGGCAGGCTCGTCCGCCTCGCCGATCCGCAGGTTCCTGAGAGCAAGGCTCGTCAGGCTGCTGGCTGGCAGCCTGGGCAAGTGCGTATGCTACGGGACTCGCCGTCGTGTGCATGAGTCCCTCCGTGCCGGACTCGTGGGATTGTCGCTGATCGCAACGTCCGGGTGCGGCGCCTTGACACAGACGACCCGTGAAGCCGGGTCGCAGCACGAGGGTGGGACGGCGACCTCGCCTCCTTCCCATCCGACGATCCAAACGAATGCCGGGCCCGAGGCGCTCAAGCAGAAGGTGCGCGTTGTGGTGGACACGAAGCCAGCCTCGGGACTGGTGGCGACCAATGCGGCACGTGTTACCGAGAAAGCCCTGCAATGGAGGTTCTCCTGGGAAGGGTGGGATGGTCTTTACGTGGGGATCACCGAACGGACACCGATGCCTTGGCGGACCGCGATCCGCCACCTGGACCCCCGGCTGACCAATGCCCTGGCGCGGGTTCACCTTGAGGAGTCGAAGATGGAGGGGCACATCGGCGCCCGGGTGGCGGTGGATGCCGCCGGCTTCACGACGACGGGGGATCTGGGCGGGTTTGACGGTGGGGTCCAGTTGAGGCGATTGCGCCTCTGCGCCCAGGGCGATTGCATTCTGGTGTTGCCGGTCTCCTATGAACTCGAAGTGGGGTATGTGCCGGGAGGTTTCTACATCGAGGACAGTTATCTTGCGTTTCAGAACCTGGGACTGCTTGGGGAACTGAAGTTCGGCCAGTTCCAAACCCCGATGAGCCTCGCCGCGGTGACCAGCAGCCGCGACATCACGTTCATGGAGGAGGCGGCTCCCGTTCAGGCGCTGGCGCCGGGCGTCAACGCCGGAGTTCAGCTCGGCAGAAGCGTCTTCAGGGAACGCTCCACCTGGGCATTGGGCCTGTTCGGCGAGGGGTTGGGCGAAGATACGGGCGACGCCTCCAGCGACTATGCCCGGGCCATCGGCCGGATCACGTGGTTGCCGTGGTATGACATGAATGGGGGGGGAAGTCCCTCTCAGCAGTTGCTTCACCTGGGGCTGAGCGGGAACATTCTTTACTCCGCCAGCAGCAACGTGCGTTACAAATCGCGCCCGGAGAGCCATATTGCTCCGATTGTGATCGACACCGGGGCCATCGATGCCAGCGGAGCAGCGGTGTTCGACATCGAGGCCGCATGGGTAAGGGGACCGCTCTCCATCCAGGGGGAGTTCTTGAATTCGTTCGTCGATCAGACCGGCGGATCACCGCTCTACTTCCACGGTGCCTATGGGTCCGTCAGTTGGTTTCTGACCGGCGAAAGCCGGCCCTACGACCGGCGAAAGGGGGCGTTTGCCCGGCTGAAACCCTCCGAAAACGCCTCCCTCAAGGGCGGCGGCCTGGGAGCGTGGGAAGTTTCGGGGCGGGTGTCCCACACCGACCTGAATGATCGGGACATCGCCGGAGGAAGGCTGACGCTGTTCAGTGGCGGGTTGAACTGGTACCCGCACCCGCACGTTCGGTGGCAGTTCAACTACGTGCACGGTCTGGCAGACGGTTGGGTATCGTCAGGTGCCATGAACATCTTTGAGACCCGGTTGCAATTCGATTTCTGAGGCCCTCGTCCGGCCCCCCCCGTGGAGCAACCCGGCACGGCGCCGGGCTTCGTGTTTCTTGGGGGCCTGCCCGCCGGATCGGACAGTTTCGGGTTGATTTGTCGGGCCACAGCCCGCGTACTTGGCGGGTCACATGCTCCGGCCATCCAAGCGCGAATCGGATTCAGCCGCCGGAACAGTCCATCTCGGCACGGCGCGCGAGGATTGCGGGGCAGAGTTCGCTTACGCTTATGAAACACGCTTTGTTCTCCTCGCTGATCGGAGTCGCCCTGCTGGGGGGCGCGGGGCACCCCGTGGCGGTCGCGCAACCAGCGGTCACCCGCACGCCGGGCATCGTCCTCCCGGCGGGAGCATCAGGCCTGGAGGACTTTGCCGCCCAAGAGGTGCGCCGTTACCTGTATCTTCGCACCGGTCTGCTGGCCGAGGTGCAGGCGGTGGACTCCTTGGGAGACGTTTCCGGCGGGGCCATCGTCGTGGCGCGAAATGATCGCGGCCTTGCGAGGGGGTTGCTCCCGGACCCGGCCGCGAAACTGTCCCTGGCCACGTTGGGGGAACAGGACTACTGGCTGAAGTCGGTGAATCCGGGTGGGAGGATGGTCACCCTGATCACCGGTGGCAGCGATGTGGCGACGCTGTACGCGGCCTACGGCTTCGCCGAGAAGCTGGGCGTGCGGTTCTACCTGCATGGTGACGTGGTTCCGGATGAACGGCTGTCCCTGCCTTTGCCGGTGGTGGACGAACGTCGCATGCCATTGTTCACGCTGCGCGGCATCCAGCCGTTTCACGACTTTCCCGAGGGGCCGGATTGGTGGAATCAAGAGGATTACCTCGCGGTGATGGCGCAGTTGCCCAAGCTGCGGATGAACTTCTTCGGACTGCACACCTATCCTGAAGGGGCACCGAACGCCGAGCCAACGGTCTGGATCGGGCCCGCAAGCGAAGCCGGTTCGCGCGGGGAGGTCCTGACGAGTTATCCCTCCAGCTATCAGAACACGCGGCGGGGCAACTGGGGATACGAACCGCGCAAGACGGGGGACTTCAGTTTTGGGGCGCGGCAGTTGTTTGAGGAGGACGCCCACGGCAATGATGTGATGTACGGGCATGCGCCGCAACCCGCCACGCAATCGGCGTGCAACGAGGTGTTCAACCGCGCCGGCGAAGTGCTGCGGGATGCCTTCAGCTACGCGCGGTCGCTGGGGGTGAGGACCTGCGTGGGGACCGAGACGCCCCTCACCATCCCGGCCGATGTCCAGGCCCGGTTGAGGGCCGCAGGCAAGGATCCTGCGGCCGGCGAGGTGGTCCGCGAGGTTTACGAGGGAATATTTCGCCGGATCATGGCGACGTACCCCGTGGATTACTACTGGCTTTGGACCCCGGAGTCCTGGACCTGGCAGGGGACCAGCTCCGCCCAGGTGTTCGATGCCCTCGCAGACATCGGATTGGCTGCCAATGCGTTGCGGCGAACCGAGGCGCCGTTCCAGCTCGCCACCTGCGGCTGGGTCCTGGGGCCGCCGGATGACCGATCGAAGTTTGGCCGCATCCTGCCTGCGGGCATGGCGGTGAGTTGCATCAACCGCCAGGTGGGCATGGAGCCGGTCGATCCCGCGTTCCGGGAGGTGGTGGGGCGCGGCAAGTGGGCGATTCCCTGGCTGGAGGACGATCCCGCTCTGACCTCGCCTCAGTTGTGGGTGGGGCGCATGCGACGCGATGCCGCGGATGCCCGCCGCTATGGGTGCGACGGGTTGATGGGGATCCACTGGCGCACCCGGGCGGTGGCGCTGAACGTGGCGGCCTTGGCGGCCGGGGCCTGGGATCAAAGCGGCTGGAACCGCCAGCCGCTCGCCCCGCCGCAGGAACCGCTGCGGCCCGGGCCGGAGGGGGGACGCTACGCGACGTTTCCCGGGGCGCCCATTGAAGGAGCAGCCGATCCGGAGATCTATCGCAGCGTGCGTTACGATGTGAGCCGATACACCCTTCCCGTACCGAACGGCACGTACCGGGTGACCCTGAAGTTCTGTGAACCGCACTATACCGAGGCGGGGAAACGCGCCTTTGGCGTGAAGCTCCAGGGCCGGACGGTGATTGAGCGGCTCGACATCCTCGAGCGCGTCCCGCGCAACCGCGCTCTGGATCTCGCCTTCGAGGATGTGGCGGTGACGGACGGATGGCTGAAGATCGAGTTCCCCAGGATCGTTGAGTATCCTTCCATTGCCGGCATCGTGGTGGAAGGGAACGGGCGGCCCTGGCGGGTGAATTGCGGGGGGCCTGCGGTGGGGGACTACATCGCGGACTGGCCGGCGACCCCCGCTGAACAGGAGAACTTCGTTGCCGCCGCGGATTACTACCTCGATTGGGCGACGCAGGGTCTTGGCTCCGATGTGGCGGTTCCCGTGGCCGCGATTCTGGCGGAGATGGACTGTCACCTGCCGCGTCCGTCGGAGTGGATCAACGGTCCCGGGGGCATCTCGCCGGATTCCCGCCCCTGGTCGACGGTGAGTCGGGATTATGATTTTGTTGAGCGACTGGAGGCCCTGACGGACGACGTGAGCGGCGCGGGCAACCAGGCACGTTTCGCTTACTGGTTGAACACGTTCCAATACCTGCGGGCGGTGGCGGAACTACGCTGTGCCTGGTCGCAGTTTAATCAGGCATTGCAGGCGGCCCGGGACGCCGCGGACCCGGCCCGGAAAGCCACCCTGGCGCGGGAGCAGGCCCTGCCGGCGCGGATTGCGCTGGTGGCCCGGTTGGCGACGGTCTACCAACACCTCCTGGCAACGGTCTCCACTTCCGGGGAACTGGGTACGGTGGCGAACTGGGAGCAGCACATCCTTCCCGGATTGATGGACGGTCCCGGAGTCGAACTTGAGGCCCTGCTGGGCCATCCGCTGCCGGTCGAGGCGAGACTCAGCCTGACCTATCAGGGCCCCACACGGGTCATTGTGCCGACGGTACGAAGCAGTTTCAGTCCGGCGGAGCCCATTGCCATCCGGGTCCTCCTCCTGGCGCAGGAGGCCCCCCGGTCCGCCACCATCCACTGGCGCAAACTGGGGCAGGGTGGTTTCAACGAGGCGCCGTTGGTGCGGTTCGCCCGGGGCGTCTATCGCGCGAACCTGCCGATGCAGGCCTCGGCGGGACGGGACCTCGAGTACTACGTTGAGGTCGTGGACGGCGAAGGGCGGGAGATTCGGTTCCCCGCAACGGCGCCATCACTCAACCAGACCCTGGTCCGGATGCCGCTGGCCGCCCGTTGATCGCTTCCCCGCGAGTTCCTCGAGGGAGGGTTGGACAGCCGCCGCGTGGGGGCGCATAATGGGCTGGCGTTTGCAGTCATGGAGACCTACTTCGAGAATCTCACGGCGAAAGAAGGCAGCACACGAAAGCTGGTTCAGGACTTGGGGGTGCTGCTCCGGGATACCGAGTCGGTCTTCGCCGCCTCGGTCGGCACGTTGGCGGATCGCTCGAAGGCGGATCTCAAGGCTCGATTCGACCGGGTGAAAGCGGCGTACGACCGTTTGGAGAACGCCACCAGCGCCGGAGCGCGTTGTGCCGACCACTATATTCGGGAGAAGCCGATGCGTGCCGTGGGGATTGCGTTTGGTGTGGGGTTGTTGCTGGGTTTTGCCCGCCGCCGGAGTTGAGCGCCGGTGAGGTGCTCCCGGGACCTTGCAGGGATTGTTGCCGGGTGTTTTCGCCACGCTGCCGCAGGAAAGTCGCCGCCCCTTGCGATTGCTGTTTACAGGTCGCGACCTCGTCGTAAAATGCACCTCGCGATAGTCCCATGAAGAAGATTGAAGCAGTCATTAAACCGTTCCGACTGGAGGATGTCCGCCAGGCGCTGAGTGACATCGGGGTGCAGGGCATGACCGTCTGTGAGGTCAAAGGTTTTGGCCGGCAGAAGGGGCATACAGAGATCTACCGCGGGAGCGAGTACACGGTGGATTTTCTTCCCAAGATCAAGCTGGAACTGGTGGTGGCGGACGACCAGGTGGACAGCGCCACCGAGGCCATTGTCAAGGCGGCCAAGACGGGCAAGATCGGGGACGGGAAGGTGTTCGTGCTCCCGGTGGAGGAGGCCGTGCGCATCCGGACGGGAGAGCAGGCCGAGAGCGCACTCTGAGGTGGGGGCTTCCGGGTCCGGCGAGCTGTCATCGCGGCTGACCGGGGAAGATTGGAGACTGTTCAGGTGATGGGTTTTGTGGGGCGGATGGGGCGGTTTTGCAGGGGGTTTCCGAGGCTGTGAATAACTTGGGAAGATATTTGAATATGTTCTGCTCGCCAGCTGACACATCTCCCCGTAGAACGCCCCGGTGTGCAATGGCCGACAACCAACCGGCGGATGGCACTTGGGCGGGCGTTATCGACGGGGTGCTGACCGCTGTAGACAACCAACTGGTTACAAGATGTTTATGAAGATCGCTGCGGGAATTCTAGAGGTTTTGGTCGGGGCACACACGGGGCGGTCCGCCGGAGTTTGGCTGCGTTCCGCGTAACTGGCTATCCGCGGCCAGGTTACGCGGAGGTTACGCGCACCGGTGAATAACTTTTCGGCTGATCGACCTTTACAACCCCACAACCGACCCATGCAATCTCCCTGTCAGAAACTCTGGTTTGATCTGCGCCGCGTGCTGCGCGGCATGGTCACGCCCGAGATTTTCAACCTCTGGTTCGCGAGCCTCAAGGCGAAGCAGTTGACGGAGAGTGAACTGACCATCGAGGCGGGAAACGACTTCCACGAGCTCTGGCTGACGAACAACTACCAGACCCTGCTCCAGGACATCCTGAAACACGTCAGTGGGCGGCAAATCCAGGTGCGGTTCCTTGCCGCTGATCGCAACGGTGCCACGGTGGAACCGCCGGTACCCACGGCGCCCGTGGCCACCCTCCCCCCACGCCCGCGGGTCCGTCCTCCGGAGGCCGGACCGATGCCGGGGGACCTGAACCCGCACTACAGCTTCGACACCTTTGTGGTGGGGAACAACTCGAGCTTCGCGCATGCGGCCGCCCTTGCGGTGGCGCAGTCGCCCGGGAAGTCCTGGAACCCGCTGTTCATCTACGGGGGCACCGGGTTGGGCAAGACCCATCTGCTGCACGCGGTTGGGCAGACGGTCAGCCGGGAGCGTCGGAACGCGCGGGTTCTCTACGTCACCACCGAGCGGTTCACCAACGAGTTCATCGAGGGGATTCAGAACAACGACCTCAACCGGTTCCGCCGGAAATACCGGCACTTGGATCTCCTGCTGATCGATGACATTCAGTTCCTCCAGAAGAAGGACCGCATTCAGGAGGAGTTCTTTCACACCTTTAACGCGCTGCATGAGGCACATCGCCAGATTGTGCTTGCTTCGGACCGGCCCGTTGGGGCCATCGAGGATCTGGAGCAGCGGTTGGTCTCTCGTTTTGAGTGGGGCTTGATCACGGATTTGCAGCCACCGGATGTCGAGACCCGCATGGCGATCGTCCGCAAGAAGCAACGGCAGTACAACGTGGACCTGCCGGCGCCGGTGGTGGAGTTCCTGGCGGAGCGGTTCCGGTCCAACGTACGCCGCCTGGAAGGGGCGCTGGCCAAACTCGGGGCCACGATCACCCTGGCCAAGCGCAACGTCGGGGATATCACGCTGGACTTCGCGGAGCGCACCCTGCGGGAACTGCTGCTCGAAGAAAGCCGGCATGTGGTCACCATCGACATGATCCAGCGGGCGGTGTCGTCCCACTACGACATTCGCCTGGCGGACATGACCAGTCGGCGCCGTCCCGAGCACATCGCCTTTGCCCGGCAGGTGGCGATGTTCCTTACCCGGGAACTGACCTCTCTGTCGCTTTCGGCCATCGGGGAGGCGTATGGCGGGCGTGATCACGGCACGGTGCTGCACGCCTGCCGGTTGGTAGGGGGACGCATGGAGGTCGATCCCCACGTGAAGCAGACGATTGACCTGCTGCACCGGCAGTTGCAGACCTAGGGCAGGGCGGCGGCGGCAACCGTTTCACTGCACGGCCCCTCCGGGGCCCTTTCCCGCAAGCCCCTCTCATGAGCGTCATTGAGGTCGACCGCCTGAGCCGCACCTATCGCACCCACCGCAAGCGTCCCGGGCTGCGGGGGGCGTTGACCGGACTGTTTCGGCGGGAGATCCAGGAGACGGTGGCGGTGGATGCGGTGAGCTTCCGGGTTGAGGAGGGGGAACTCGTGGGCTTTCTCGGGCCGAACGGGGCCGGCAAGACCACCACATTGAAGATGCTCTCCGGTTTGCTCCATCCCACGGCCGGGGCGGCGCGAGTGCTGGGGCATGTTCCGTGGGAGCGGAGCGACGGCTATCGCCGGCAGTTCGCCCTCCTGCTCGGCCAGAAGAACCAGCTGTGGTGGGATCTGCCGTCGCGCGAGTCCCTGGAACTCAACGCCCGGATCTACGGCATCCCCAGACGGCAACTCGAGGCAACCACGGCCGAGCTCGCGGGACTCCTCGGGGTCACCGACAAGCTGGGGGTGATGGTGCGCGAGTTGTCCCTGGGGGAGCGGATGAAGATGGAACTGATCGCTGCGCTTCTGCATCAGCCGCGAGTGCTGTTCCTGGACGAGCCCACCATCGGCCTCGATGTCGTGTCCCAGAAAACCGTGCGGGAGTTTCTCAAGCATCACAACACCACCCGCCGGACCACAATCCTGCTGACCAGCCATTACATGGCGGATATCCAGGAGTTGTGCGACCGCGTGCTGGTGATCCATCGGGGGCGTCTGCAGTTTGACGGACGACTGGAGGAGGTCCTGGACCGTTTTGTGGACTTCAAGCTCGTCACGATTCACTGCGATCCCGGAGGGATGCCCACGACCCTTGATGCCTCCCGGTACGGGGAGGTGATTGAGCGGGATTCCGGGATGATCCGTCTCCGGGTGAAGCGCAACCGGGTCATCCCCACCTGCAAGGCGTTGCTGGACGAGCTTCCGGTGCGGGACATCGACATCCAGGAAGTCCCCATCGAGGAAGTGATTCGAAGAGTGTTCTCGGAGGGGGAGACCCAGGGGGGATGAGGACGGGCGTTTCTTCCCCGGCACACGGATCTTATGCACGGTCGCGCTGGGAAGCGGCCAGCTTGGGTTGACTGTGCGGAGTGGCGGGGTAGGCTCGCACGAGCGGATTCGCCGTCCCCGAAAACCTCGAGGTGAAGGTCGTTGTTCCGCACCCGACTGATCTGTATGGCACGACGAGACCGCAGTTTTGACTATGACAATCCCCTGAGCGAGCCGGGCCGCTGGAAACGCTGGTTCGTGCGCCTGGGTGTGACAGCCGCCGTGGTGGTGGCGTTGTACCTCATCGCCAGCAGCAGTTTCTTCTTGCGGCGGGTGGTGCTTCCGCGACTGGTGGGCTCGTTGAACGGTGAGGTCAGCGTTGGAACGATTTCCTGGCACCCGTTTTCCCGGCTGCGCCTGACCGACCTGCAGGTCCGGTTGGCGGACGGCGAGACCGTGCTGGCGGCGAAGGAGGCCGACCTGCGGTACGGCTTGGTGAGCCTGTTGGGGGGACGCTGGATCCTGCCCGAGGTTCGGTTGGTGGACCCGGAATTCAACCTGGTGGAAACCAGCGACGGCCGCACCTCACTCGACCGTCTGTGGGAGAGTGATCTTCCCCGCCGTCCCTTCGCAGTGCAAAACCCGGAGGAACTCCTGATCGGGCTGTTGACTGTGGAGAATGGCACTTTCTCCTACGAGAACCAGTTGGCGGATGGCGAGCGGACCCGGGTGGCAGGCCGGGAGATCCAGGCGACCCTGTCGAATTTTGGCAACGAACGGGCGGCGGCGCTCGAACTGACCGGCCGGATTGGCTTGGAGCGGGCCCGCCAGGCCGGCGGGGGAGGGCGACTGATCCTGGCACTCCAGTCCAGGGTTGAGGCCAACCTGGGTCGAAACCTGCGCCCCTCCGCTGTAAAGACCGGCATCCGGTTGGGAGCTCAGGAGGCGACCGGAGATTACAGCTCCCTGGCCGGCTTGACCGGCCGGTTCGACGGTGAGCTGGCGGACAAGGAGATCCGGAAATGCCTGCTCAGCTTCGAGAAGGATGGGCAGTCCCTCGGGTCGCTGGACATCGGGGGGCCCGCGGATTTTGAGAACCTGAACATGCGGCTGGAAGCCTCACTCAAGGATCTCAGCCACGAAGTGCTCGACCTGTTGGGGAGTCCCTTTGGTCTGGCGTTTGGTCAGACGAAGCTCAGGGGAGACATGTTGTTCAACGCGTCAAACGACGGGCAGTCGATCAACATCAAAGGCAGCCTGAACGGATCCCACCTCGGCATCCTGACGTCTGCCGGGGCCACCCCGGTTCTGGACTTGGGCATCGAGCTGGATGGCCGGGTCAACCTTCCCAACCAGAGCGCGGACATCCGCAAGTTTGCCGTGACCGCCACGGAGGGCGACCGGGAATTGCTGAGCATCCAGACACCTCGGGCGATCAACCTTCTCTGGAATCCGGCGGTTCGTGCGAGCGTCAATGATTCGTCCGTGGCTTTTCGTCTCAATGCGCTCGACCTGGCCCGGTGGCGTCCCCTGCTCGGAGCGTCCGCACCGCAGGGAGTGGTCACCATCGAGGGGGTGTTGACGAACCGGGACGATGGTCGGCGCATGCGGGCCTGGATCACCAACCGGGTCGAAGGGCTGGCCTTCACCGCCGGGCCGTACGCGGTTTCCAATGCCGCAGTCAGGCTGACCACCCGGCTGGAGTTTCGGGACTACCTTTCCCTGGCCGCGGAGGAGACCTCCCTGGAGGCTGCCGTCGACGGGGTCCCGCTGGTGCAGGGTCGGGGAGGATCGGGAAGTTACGAGTTTCGCAACCAGATTCTCCGGCTGCAATTCGATCTCCGTGGCGATAGCAGCGAGCTGATGAAGCGGTTCCCTCATCCGCTGGTGGAGGCCCGGCAGGGGGACTTCCGGCTCAACGGCCACACCCAGTTTCGCGGCGAATCCGGAACGGCGGGCGTAAGTCTGGTGCTGGATGGCTTCCGCGGCCGGCTGGACCGTTACGCTTTTGATGGGGAGTGGCTGCGGGCGGATTGTTCCGTGGACTGGACCCCGGAGCAGTACGCAGTGCGCAATTTCGGCATTTCGGTGGGGCCGACCGCGGGAGCTGCGGGGAGCGTTTTTGCCACCGGGCAGGCGACCCCGAGCGGGGAGGCGAGTTTCGAACTGTCGGCGGTGAACCTGGGGCCGGATTCCCTGACCCCCTTTCTCCGTCCCTATTTTGGCCCGTTCGCGCTGGCGGCGGGTACGATTAATGTTCCCCGCGCCCAGTTTCGGCGCTTCCCCTCCGGCCGGCAGGATCTCGAATTGGAGTTCAAGACCGATCAACTGGTGGTCCGGGACAATCGCGCCGGGGTGGATCACTACCCGCTGAGTTCCTCCGCCGTGCTGGCTCTTTCCCTCGCGGGGTCGAGGCTGGAGATTGCCACCAACATCATTGCCATTCCCCATACCCTTCGCGCCACCAACGTGCTGACCCTCACCGGAACCCTGGACCTTGCCCGGACCGAGGCGGAAGCCGGACAGCTCAAGATCCGGTCTGCCGGACTTGATCTGACGGACGCCGTCGCGTTCTACCGCACCAACCAGCCCGTCACGAAGGACACCCTCGTGGCCTCGCGGGGAGCGGAAGCCGGACATGCCGCCGGGATCGGGGCGGGTTTTCAGCTGCCGGAGTTTGGAGTCGATCTGGACGTGCGGCGGTTGTGCGTGGCCTCGATGGACGTCACCAACTGGCTGGCTCACGCCACCAGTACCAACGGCGTGATGCGGTTGGACTCTTTGAGCGCGGAGATCGGGGCCGGCCGATTGCGGGCTCGCGGTCAGGCTGCCGGGCGCGGGAGTGCGGGGGACACAGTTTTGCAGATCGCAGCCGAGCATCTCCCGGTGGGTCCCGTGTCCACCGCCCTGTTCGGGGCGGAGCGGGGGAGGTATCTGGGGGACCTCAGTGCCGAACTGGAATACTCCGCCCCGGCCTCCGCCGACGGGGGCGTTCCGGCACCCGCCACCGGGAGGTTTTCCCTGACACTGACCAACCTGGTGTGCACGGTCCTCCCGACCTGGGCGCGCCGGACCCTGGGGCCGGTGGCCACCACATTCAAGCTGGATGAGATGCTACGATCCCCGTTGCGCTACGTCGGGGGGCAGGCCCAGCTTGCGGGGGACTCGCTGGCCTTGGACGATTGGACGGCCATCGGAGATCTCTTCGTTCTAAGCCTCTCGGGGGAGGCCCGGCTGGCACCGCACTGGGGCGATTCCTCATTCGATTTGCCCGTCGGGATCGCCCTGCGTGAAGTGCTGGCTCAGCGGCTCCCCCTCACCAACCTCAAACCGTCCTCACAACCGGGGTTTGTGCAGCTCCCCCCGTTTCTTTCGGTGAAGGGCACGCTGTTCGACTGGTCACCCGAGTTGCGGATGGCCGATTCCCAACCGTCCCCGGCGGCGGACGCGACCTCCTCAGGACGCAGCGGGCTACCCGCCGATGCCCCCGCGGAGACCGCTGACGGCCGGCTTTGACTTCATGATGACCCCGCAGCAATACCTCATTGAACACCAGGCCCGGCACATCGGGCAGCTCTGTGATTACCTCCGGCTTCCCAGTGTCTCGGCCCAGGCCTCGCATCGCGAGGACGTGGGCCGTTGCGCCGCCTGGATCGAAGCCCACTGTCGGGAGATCGGGTTGAACACGGAGCTTCATCCCACCCGGGGACACCCCATTGTGCTGGCGCGTACGCCCCGCCGGCCGGGGCGCCGGCCCCATTTCCTGGTGTATGGCCACTATGACGTCCAACCGCCCGAGCCCATCGAGCTGTGGGCCAGTCCGCCTTTCGAGCCGCGCGTTGAAGGACACAGCCTGTTCGCACGGGGAGCCAGCGACAACAAGGGACAGCACTTCGCGCACCTCAAGGCCGTGGAGGCCGTGCTCGCCACCGGGGGTGAACTCCCCTGTGATCTCACGTTCCTGATCGAGGGGGAAGAGGAGGTCGGAAGCGCGAACCTGGTCCCGTTTCTGAAGCAGCACCGGAAGTCGCTCCGGTGCGATGCCGTCGTGATTTCAGACACGGGCATGCCGGCCCGAACCCTTCCGGCTCTCACCTACGCCCTGCGGGGTATCGCCGCGCTCGAGGTCATCGTCCGGGGGCCGTCACGCGACCTCCATTCCGGCATCTTCGGGGGTTCCCTCGACAATCCTGCCATGGCGCTGGCACGGATGTTGGCCGCCTTGCGGGACCGGCGCGGACGCATCACCGTGCCCGGCTTCTACGATCAGGTGCGTCCGCTCACCCGAAATGAACGGCGTCAGCTTGCCCGATTGCCCTTCAACGAACGCAGCTACGCGCGCTTCCTGGGCGTGCCGAAACTCTTTGGTGAGGCCGGCTTCACGGCCTGGGAGCAGCGGTCTGCCCGGCCCACTTTGGAAGTCAACGGGCTGACCAGCGGATACCAGGGCGAGGGCAGCAAGACCATCGTGCCTGCCGCCGCGAGCGCGAAACTCACGATGCGTCTGGTGCCGGATCAAAGCCCCGACGTCATCGCCCGCCTCGTGGCACGTCATCTCAAGTCGATATGTCCACCCACGGTGCGGCTCGAAACGCGGGCCGGGCATGGCGGTCTGCCCTATCTCCTGGAGCCGGACACCTCCCTCGCCCGGGCGGCCATGCGCACGCTGGAACTGGCCTTCGGATACGCTCCCGTGCTGTTGCGGGAGGGGGGGTCGATCCCGATCGTCACGGACTTCAAGCGCGTGCTTGGCGCTGATACCCTGCTTCTGGGACTCGCCCTGCCCGACGACAACGCGCACTCGCCCAATGAGAAGTTCGACCTGCGGAACTTCGCGGCGGGAGCCCGGTTGGGAACCCTGCTCTGGCCCGAACTCGCGGGTGCACTGGCCGCGTAGACCGACTTCCTGGCGCATCACCTGATGCCTGTCGCCCGGCCGGAGGCGAACCGGTGGGGCCCCTGCGGAAATCTCATCATTCAAATGTTTGATCAGTGAATCGTGGAGATGATGGAGCCCCGATCCGGTTGCTGCTCCGGGCGCGCACAGCCGGCCAAGAAACGAGGCGAGGCATCAAGAATTAGAGTACTAAGAGGTCATAAATGATCCTCAAGAGTCTTACTTCTTGATATTTTATGGTTGTAAGCTGTTTGTGTATAGTGTGATGCAATTCTGAGTTATGAGTCTGCTATTGTTTTCTGGACTTCTGTGATCAGGTTCGCTATTCTTTTGGTCAACGACTTTCAAGTGGTCTGAAGGTGCGATGGCAGGCGTCTTGAAGACGTTCTTTCAACCAGCAGTTACTTGTGGGCATCATATGAAAGCACTAACGAAACGGCAGCAACAGGTCATGGATTTCATCCGTGACACGGTACAAACGGTGGGAATCCCTCCCAGTCTTCGGGAGATCTGCACCCATTTTGATTTCAAGAGCGTGAAGGCGGCCTCGGATCACGTCGCTGCGCTGCGGCGCAAAGGCCTGATTGTGGGTAAATCCCATCAGGCGCGATCGCTGCAGATCGTCTCGCCGCTGCAGGATCACAAGAAACCGACTCGCGATGTGCCGATCTTTGGCTCCATCGCGGCCGGGCTTCCGGAGGATCAAATGCAGAACGCCGAGGGTTGTCTCACGGCGGATCTGGATGCGCTGGGAGTCAAGTCCGGGGCTCGTCTGTTCGCGCTGAAGGTCCGGGGCGATTCCATGATCGGACGGCACATCTGTCCCGGTGACCTGGCGGTTTTCGAGCATGGGAAGAACCCCCGCAACGGCGATGTGGTGGCGGCGTTGATCGACGGCGAGACCACGCTGAAGACCTACGTGCAGGAGCGTGGCAAGAAGCCGCACCTGAAGGCCGAGAACCCGAAGTATTCCAAACTCATCCCCGCGGCCGAACTGGTCATCCAAGGGGTCATGGTCTCCCTGGTACGCAAAGGTCGCTAAAGCGACGAGAAGCAGCCCCTGGCGGGCCGGACGCCCGCTCACCCGGTCGCGAGACGGGGCGGCGGGTTGGATCCATTCACGGGGCGGGAGACGCGGCGCTCCCGCCCTCCCCCGCAGTCAGAAGCACTCCACCGAAGACTTTTTCACTAACAGTCTGCCGGCTGTGCTGAAAACAAAAGCCGTCCCGGTTTCCGGGACGGCTTTGGTGTTCCCTGGTGAGGCAGTGGGAGCGGTCGGCGCCGCTCACCACGGCGTCGGGCTACTTCTTCTTGGCGGCCTTCTTCTTCGCCGGCTTCGCCGGGGCGGCGGCGGCATCTGCCAGGGCGGCCTGGGCGGCGGCCAGTCTCGCCACGGGCACGCGGAAGGGTGAGCAGCTCACATAGGCGAGGCCCAGCTTGTGGCAGAACTTCACCGAGTCGGGGTCGCCGCCGTGCTCGCCGCAGATGCCCAGCTTGATGTCCGGGCGGGTTGTGCGGCCCTTGGCCACAGCCATTTCCATGAGTTGGCCGATGCCCGTGGTGTCGAGCGTGGCGAACGGGTTCTTCTTGAAGATCTCGTTCTCGGTGTAGGGCATCAGGAAGTTGCCCATGTCGTCGCGGCTGATGCCCAGCCCGGTCTGGGTCAGGTCATTGGTGCCGAAGCTGAAGAACTGCGCGGTTTCCGCGATTTCGTTCGCCGTGAGGGCGCCCCGCGGCACTTCAATCATGGTACCGACCAGGTAATTCAGGTTGACCTTCTTCTCCTTCATGACCTCGGCGGCCACGCGATGGACGATCTCGACCTGCAGGTCCAGCTCCTTTTTGAAGCCGACGAGCGGGATCATGACCTCGGGCTTCACCTTGATCTTCTTCTTCGCGACCTCGGCGGCGGCCTCGAAGATGGCCCGGGCCTGCATCTCGGTGATTTCCGGATAGGCGATGCCCAGACGGCAGCCGCGATGGCCGAGCATCGGGTTGAACTCATGCAACTGCTCGACCCGCTGCTTGATCTGGGCCACCGGAATGCCGGTCTTCTTGGACAGATCCTTCTGCTGGTCGTCCGTGTGCGGGAGGAACTCATGCAAGGGCGGATCCAGCAGGCGGATGGTGGCCGGCAGGCCCTTCAGCGCCTCGAAGATCCCCGCGAAGTCCTCCTTCTGGTAGGGCAGCAACTTCGCCAGGGCCGCTTTCCGGTCGGCGAGGTTGTCGGCCAGGATCATCTCGCGCATGGCGTCGATGCGGTCGCCCTCGAAGAACATGTGCTCGGTGCGGCAGAGGCCGATGCCCTTCGCCCCGAAGGCGATGGCATTGGCGACCTGCTCCGGGTTGTCCGCGTTGGTGCGGACATCCATCCGGGTGACCTTGGCGCACCACTTCATGAGCTGCTGGAAGCTCTGGAACTTCTCGGTCTTCTGGGCGGCCTCATCGCCGTGTAAGAGGCCGGTGATGATCTCGGAGGGCGCGGTCTTGAGTTCACCGCCGTAAACGGTGCCGGCCGTGCCATCGATGGACATGAAGTCGCCTTCCTTGAACGTCTGTCCGGCGGCCTTCACGGTCTTCTTGTCATAGTTGATACTCAGGGCACCGGCGCCGCAGATGCAGACCTTGCCCATCTGGCGGGCGACGAGCGCCGCGTGGGAACTCACCCCACCCTTGGCGGTCAGGATGCCCTCGGCGGCGATCATGCCGCGCAGATCCTCGGGGGAGGTTTCGTTGCGGACCAGCAGCACCTTCTCGCCCTTGTCGGCGGCGGCGGCGGCGCGGTCGGCGTTCAGGTAGACCTTGCCGGAAGCGGCGCCGGGGCCGGCCGGGAGTCCCGAAGCGACCGCGGCGGCTTTCTTCACCTCCGCCAGGTCGAAGACGGGGGCGAGCAACTGGTCAAGCTGGTCCGCCGGGTTGCGTCCGATGGCGGTTTGCCAGTCGATGAGCTTCTCCTTGACCATGTCCATGGAGAACTTGAGCGCGGCCATGGCGGTGCGCTTGCCATTCCGGGTCTGGAGCATGAAGACCTTGCCGTCCTGGATGGTGAACTCGAAGTCCTGCACGTCGGTGAAGTGCTTCTCCAGCACCGTGCGGATGCGGTCGAGTTCCTTGTAGGCGGCGGGCATTTCCTTCTTGAGCTGTGCCACCGGTTCAGGGGTGCGCACGCCTGCCACGACATCCTCGCCCTGGGCGTTGATCAGGAACTCACCGTAGAACTCCTTCACCCCGTTGGCCGGGTTGCGGGTGAATGCCACGCCGGAGCCCGAGGTGTCGCCGGTGTTGCCGAACACCATGGCCTGCACGTTGACCGCCGTGCCCCATTCGGCGGGGATGTTGTACTTCCGGCGATAGACGATGGCGCGGTCGTTCATCCACGAGCCGAAGACGGCGCCGACCGCTCCCTGGAGCTGATCCCAAGGGCTGGCCGGGAACGCGTGGCCGGTGCGGTCCTTCACCAGCTTCTTGAACCGGGTGATGATCTCCTGCAGATCTTCCGCGGTCAGCTTGGAGTCCTCGATGTCCGCCGAGTATTTCTCGTGTTTGTAGGTCTCGATGACCACCTCGAACGGCTCATGATCCTCGTCCGGCCGCTTCTGCACACCGAGCACCACGTCCCCGTACATCTGGATGAAGCGCCGGTAGCAATCCCAAGCGAAGCGCGAGTTGCCCGTGGCCTTTTCCAGTGCCAGCACCGTGTCGTCGTTCAGGCCGAGGTTCAAGATCGTGTCCATCATGCCGGGCATCGAATCCCGTGCGCCTGACCGGACCGCCACCAGCAACGGCATCGCATTCTTGTCGCCGAACTTGCATCCCATGATCTTCTCCATGTTGGCAATGCCGGCTTTGACCGCAGGCATCATCTCCTTGGGGTAGGTGCGCTTGTTGGCGTAGTAGTAGGTGCAGACCTCGGTGGTGATCGTCAGTCCTGGAGGGACGGGCAGACCAATACGGGTCATCTCTGCGAGGTTGGCGCCCTTGCCGCCGAGAAGCGGTTTCATGGAGCCGTTGCCGTCGGCCTTCTTGTTGCCGAACTGATAGACGTATTTCGGTGCTTTCGATGCCTTAGCCATAAACAGATTGGATTTCCGTGTTCTGAGTTTTGCTGCAATTGCGGCAGCAAAAGACAAGCGAAACTAACAAAGGCAACAAGGGTGTCAACGGTCGATTGCGGGTTTTACGGGAACTTCACGTCGTTGTCCCACAAAGTCCATCGCAACCACTGCTGGAGCGGCTCGAACCGGTCCGCGGCGGCGGCGCCGGATCAGCCGTAACGATTCGGTTTGGAAGGGGTGCGCGCGCGGCTCGCGTGCGGTGGCCGGCAGCTCGCCGGGCACTTCCGAGGCGTTCTGTGGTCACTATCCGTTGACGATCTGGTTCCACGAAGGCCAGTCGGCGAGCCGCCGACTGGAGCAGCCGGGCCGGCCGCGCTCCCCATTGATGATGCCTCGCTGCCGTTCAGCGTTTCAGGCGTTGCCAGGCGTCCAGGGCCACCTGCCGGGCGATGGCGTGACTGACCATGGGTTCGGGGTAGTGGTTCCCCAAGCGGACACCGGCTGCGGCGAGCACTTCCGCGGGCGCCTCGGCAGGGCGGTGAATCCACTTCGCGGGAACCCGCGCCAGTTCGGGAACCCAGTGCCGCACGTAATCCCCGGCCGGATCAAAGCGCTCCCCCTGACCGGTGGGGTTGAAGACGCGAAAGAACGGCGCGGCGTCGGCCCCGCATCCGGCCGTCCATTGCCAGCCCAGGGTGTTGTTTGCCAGGTCGGCGTCGACCAGCGTGTCCCAGAACCACGCCGCCCCATCCTGCCAGGGGATCATCAAGTCCTTTACCAGGAAGGACGCCACGATCATGCGCACCCGGTTGTGCATCCAGCCCGTGGCCCACAACTCCCGCATGCCGGCATCGACGATGGGGAATCCGGTCCGACCCTGCTGCCAGGAGCGGAGGGCGTTTGCGTCGCGGTGCCAGGGGAAGCGTTCGAACTCTGCGCGGAGGGGTTTTGCGGGGGTATGGGGAAAGTGGAAGAGAAGGTGATGGGCGAACTCGCGCCAGCCGACTTCCGCCAGGTACTGGGACCCGCGCCAGGCAGTGGCCGGCCAGCCCTCCTTCCCGGCCCGGGCCCGCAGCGCATGCCAGATCTGGCGCGGGCTGATCTCACCGAAATGCAGGAACGGGGACAACCGGGAGGTGCCGGCCTGGTCCGGACGGTTGCGGCCGTCGTCGTAGTCCGCGAAAGCGGTGTCCAGAAAGTGATCGAGCCTCTCCCGGGCGCCGGTCTCCCCGGGTTGCCAGGCCGCGCGTATCCCGGCCGCCCAGTCGAGGCGTGGTTCCAGGCGCAGTTCTGCCAGGGGCTCCGAAGCCGGCCAGTTGGTCGGACCAGCCAGATGCTCCGCTGCGGGTAACGGGGCCGCGGGGTCATCCCGACTCAGGCATTCCCGCCAGAAGGCGGTGAACACTTGATAGGGGCCGCCGGTTTTTGTCCGGAGCTCCCACGGTTCCCACAGCAACGACCCGTTGTAGCTCTCCGCCTCGAAGCCCGCCCCCCGGAGCGTTTCCTTCAACCGCCGGTCCCGGGCGATGATGCCCGGTTCATAGCGTCGGTTCCAGACGACCGTGGTGGCCCCGGTCTCCTTGAGGAGTCGCAGGAGTGTTTCCTCCGCCGTCCCTCGGCGCAGGATCAACCGGGATCCGTGCCGGCGGAGTTCTGCGTCCAATCGCTTCAGCGACTGATGCAGCCACCAGCGGGAAGCTGCCCCGGGACCCCACGGTGATTCCTCTTCCGGCGACCACAGGAACAGGGGGACGACCGGTCGTCCTCGATGGACTGCAGCCTCCAGCGCCGGATGGTCGCTGAGGCGAAGGTCCTGTCGGAACCAGACCAGGATCGGAGGCTTGGTTTCGGATTGAGTCATGGGTTGAGCCGCCAGATCGCAAGGTTCAAGGCCCCGGCGAAACTGACCCACAAGAAGTAGGGCACCAACAGCAGTGCCGCAAATCGATCCACTCGCGAGAACAGTGCCAGGGTGGCGAGGATGCCGAGCCAGAGGCAGAGCAGATCCAGCAACGCAAGGTCGGGTCGCTGCTGTCCGAAGAACAGCCATGACCAGGCGGCGTTCAGTCCCAACTGAATTGCAAAGGCCAGGAGCCCCGGCCGGGCCCGTCGCCAGCCTGCACGGGTCCAGAATCTCCAGGCGGCCACCGCCATCATCAGGTAGAGCGCGGTCCAGACGGGGGCGAAGACACCGTTGGGCGGATTCCATCGGGGCTTGTTCAAAGCGGCATACCACTCGCCGGGGCGGAAGTGGCCACCCACCGCCGCGACGCCGGCGACAGTCGCCAGGCACAGCGCGAGGATGGCGAGGGAACGGCCTTTGGCCGTGTGGGTGGGCGGGTTCATGGTTCCGGGAGACCGCGCCCTGCTGGGATGCTCCCGCGAATCCCGGAACGCCCTCGGTGACTGTGGTGGTCTTGCCTCATCGTCCGGCTTCTGGATGTACCCGGGCGGACGGGATGTCAAATGCCGCCGCGTTCAGGCCGGTTCACGAGGCCCGTCGGGAGCCGGGCCGGCCCGCGGGGGATGGTGGCGTTTCGGAGAGAAACATGCCGGGATCACGGCAACAAGCTGGACCCGAAGGATGGACCACGCATCCTCTGTGGGAGACAGTGCTGATTTATTCCATGAAGACAATCCGCCCGAAGTTCCGGATCCTGGCTGCCCTCCTGGTCGCGCCGCCAGTCCTGGCAGCTCTGCAGCCCGCACTGAAGCCTGTTCCCATCCAGCAGGTGATGATTGACGACAGTTTTTGGGCGCCAAAGCGGGAGGTGTGGCGACGGGTGACGATTCCCGATTGCCTGGCGAAGTTCGAGCAGGACGGCGCGCTGGCGAACTTCGACAAGATCCGTGACGGCACCGGTGGCGAGCACGGCGGGCCGCCGTGGTATGACGGTTTGATTTACGAGATGATTCGGGGCTCGGCCGACTTCCTGGCGGCGCAGCCGGACCCCGGGATCGAGGCGCGGTTGGATGGGATGATTCAGCGGATCGCGGCGGCGGCCGCCCGGGATCCGGATGGTTATCTCAACACCTACACCCAGTTGAAGGAACCGGACCATCGTTGGGGATTGAATGGGGGCGACGACAACTGGCAGCACGATGTCTACAACGCGGGTGCGATGGTGGAGGCGGCGGTGCACCATTACCGTGCCACGGGCAAGACCCGGCTGCTCGAAGTCGCCACCCGATTGGCCGACCACATGACCGAACTGATGGGCCCGCCGCCGAAGCAGAACGTCGTGCCCGGTCATTCGTTGGGTGAGGAGGCCCTGGTGAAGCTGTACCTCCTCTTTCGGGAACATCCGGAATTGAAGGCGCGCATGCCGGTCGCGGTGGAAGAGGAACGCTACCTGCGGCTGGCGGAGTACTGGATTGAGAACCGCGGGTGCCACGAAGGGCGCAAGAGCTTTGGCACCTACGGCCAGGACCACTTGCCGGTGTTGGAACAGTCGACCATCGAGGGCCATGCGGTCCGGGCGACCTTGCTCTGTGCCGGTCTGGTGGCCGCCGCGAACGTGAACGGGCGGGCGGACTACCTTGAGGCGGCGCAACGACTTTGGGACAACATGGTGCATCGCCGCATGTATGTCATCGGCGGGCTGGGGGCGGTGGCCGGACATGAGGGATTCGGACCCGATTACGTCCTGCCGAACAACGGCTATCTCGAAACGTGCGCGGCGATCGGGGCCGGCTTCTTTCATGCGAACATGAATCTCGCACTGGCGGATGCCCGGTATGCCGACGAACTGGAGCGCGTGCTGTACAATGCCATCCTCCCCGGCGTGTCGACCGAGGGAGACCGGTATTTCTACGAGAACCCGCTGGAGGCCGGGCCGGAGCGCCGGCGTTGGGCCTGGCATGGGTGTCCCTGTTGTCCGCCAATGTTCCTCAAGATCATGGGGGCGTTGCCCGGCATGATCTACGCGCAGGGCCCGGACGCCCTGTTCGTGAACCTCTTCATCGGCAGCCGCGCCCGGGTCACCCTTGCAGGTGCCGAAGTCACGCTCCGGCAGACCACGGACTATCCGTGGGACGGCACGATCCGGCTGACGATCGAACCGGACAGACCTGTGAGGTTCGCCCTCAACCTGCGGCTTCCACACTGGTGCGGGGATCCCGGACTTCGGGTGAATGGCGCGCTTGCGGAACCGATCGTCCGGGTCGGTGGGTATGCGCAATTGGAGCGCACCTGGCAGCAGGGCGACCAAGTCGAACTGGAACTGCCGATGCCGGTTCAACGCGTGCACGCGCACCCGAGGGTTGAGGCGGATGTGGGCCGGGTGGCGCTGCAACGCGGCCCGTTGATCTACTGTTTGGAAGGCATCGACAACGGGGGGCACGTGCGGAACCTGGCGGTGCCACCGGGAGCTGTCATGGCGGCGGAACCTCGTCCCGGCTTGCTGGGAGGTGTGACCGTGATTCGCGGGGAGGCGCTGGCGATGCAGCGGGCGGACTGGGCGGACGCGCTTTACGTTCCGGAAACGGAGTTGCCCGGCCGGCGTCGGGTGGAGTTCACCGCCATCCCCTACTTCGCGAACGCCAACCGGGAACCCGGCGAGATGCGGGTCTGGCTGCCGGAATGTGGGACACTGGCGGACTTGCTGCCGACCCCGACGGTGGCTGCCCTGGCCCGGGCCTCGGCATCGCACTGCTGGCCCCACGACACGCTGCTGGCGCTGAATGACCAGGTCCGGCCTGCGGCCTCGGACGACACCGGCATTCCCCGATTCACCTGGTGGGATCACCGCGGGACCCGCGAGTGGGTGCAATACGACTTCGAGCAACCGACCCGCGTCTCGGCGGTGGAGGTCTATTGGTGGGACGAACGCCGCATCCAGGCCCATTGCCGGGTGCCGGAGTCGTGGCGGTTGCTTTACCGTGCGGGGGGCGAGTGGAGACCGGTTGCGTCCGGACAACCCGCCGGGGTGAGGATGGACCGGTTCAACCGGTTCGCGTTCGATCCGGTCGAAGCCGATGCGCTTCGCCTTGAAGTGCAGCTTCAACCCGGATGGTCGGGTGGGATACTCGAGTGGACGGTGGAGTAGACGGGGATTGTCCTGCGGTTGGCGCTCAATCCCGGGTCTGGAAGGCGGTGTCGAGAATCGACTGCTTCAGCTTCCAGAGGAGGGTCATGTTCAGGGCGACGGTCACGAGCAACAGCAGGAGTCCGATGGACCCGACGCGCATGAGCAGGGGACCCATGGTGGCGGCGAGCCTGGGCCCGAGCGGTGACCGCATCACCCCGATCCAGGCCAGCCCAAGGGCCAGCACGGCGCCGATCAGGGGGACGTTTACCCCGAGGAACAGCCGGGCCTCGTCCTCCAGCGACGGCTCGGCCAGCAGGGTGGCGGCGCGCAGCAGCAGGAACGCGAGGTTCAGCAGAAACAGCAGGCCGCCCAGGAAGAACAGCAGGCCGCAGATCTCGTAATGGGTGTGGCCCGGTGCAAGCTGCCACCAGTGAAGGAAGGGGGTGAGGCCGGTCATGCCCAGGGCCAGAAAGCGGGCCCGGTCGGATGCCCTCTGCCAGGCGCGGTCCTGGCTCCGGAACGGCCGCATCTCCTGGAGCGCCACCACCAGCAGACCGGTGGCCAGCAGGGCGGGCCAGAATCCCGCCTGGCCCAGCATGCTGGTCCGGGCGGTGAGGACCGCGAGGACCAGGACGAATGGCAGGGCCCAGAAGAGCAACGTCAAACCCCTCGCCAGTTGCCCCATTTCCCGCAGCGGCGGCAGTTCCCCGGGCTTCACGTCCCGGGGCTGTCGGGAGGCTCCGGCCGACGGCAGGGCAGGGGGTGGGGTGGCCGGGTCCATGGTGCCGGGAGCGGGCGCAGGGGGGGGCGCGGTCAGAACGTCAGGTAGGTGTACTCGCGCAACCCGCGGTCGTAGTCATCCAGCAGGCGCATGCCCTCGGAGGGCTTGAGGCGGTCGGTCTTGATGGCGAGATCGATCTGGGCCTTCACCTGACGTTTCAGTTCGCGTTCGTCGTACTGCACGGCGGAAAGGGCCTGAACAATCGTGGTGCCGTCGATGGTCTCCTCGATGTAGTAACCGCTTTCCTCGTCGGGATCGAGGAACACATGGATCTCGTTGACCCGGCCAAAGAGGTTGTGCAGGTCGCCCATGATGTCCTGGTAGGCCCCGGTGAGGAAGAGCCCCAACAGGTAGGGACGGGTTTCGCCGTTACCGTTGCGACTGAGCGGGTGGAGGGGCAGGGTGTCCCGCGGTTCCTCCAGTTCAATGAACTGCCGCACCTGGCCATCCGAATCGCAGGTGATGTCGGCCAGCGTGGCTTCGCGCGTGGGACGTTCGTCCAACCGCTCGATGGGCATGATGGGAAAGAGTTGCCCCAGGGCCCAGTGGTCCAGCAGCGATTGGAACACGGAGAAATTGCAGAGATACTGGTCGCCCAGGCTGTCCTCCAGCCGGCGGATTTCCTCCGGCACGTAGCGCTGGGTCTTGAAGTGGCGCACCACCGCGTCGGCAATCTGCCAGTACAGCTGTTCGAGTTTCGCCTTGTCCTCCAGACTCAACATGCCAAGCGTGAACATGTCCTGGGCGTCGTCCCGGCGCTCGATGGCGTCGTGAATGGCCTCCAGCGGGTTGAGTTTCGGGAGGTTCTCGCGGATCTCCAGCAGTTCCTTGATCAGGGGATGTTCGTTCGGGCCAAAGTCCATCAACCCGGGTGGCAGCTCCGTCTTGGCGATGGAGCCAAAGGCCTCCACGACGAGCACGCAATGGTGGGCCACGATGGCCCGCCCGCTCTCGCTGATGAGGTCCGGATGGGGCACTCCCTCCGCGTTGCAGACGCCCGCCACGTAGTAGGCGACGTCATTCGCATACTCCTGGAGGTTGTAGTTCATCGAGCTCTCCGTCGGAGCGCGGCTCCCCACGTAGTCCACCCCCAGTCCGCCGCCCACATCGAGGTACTGGATCGGGAAGCCCATGTGCCGCAGCTTGGCGTAGAACCGGGCCGCCTCCTGCACGGCCTTCTTGACCATCAGGATGTCCGGGACCTGGGAGCCGATGTGGAAATGGATCAGCTTGAGCGAGGTTTCCAGGCCGGCCTCGCGCAGCATGTTCGTGGCGGTCAGGAGTTCGGTCGTGCTCAGCCCGAATTTGGCGTCCTCCCCGCCACTGGCGGCCCAGCGGCCCCCACCCTTGCTCAGCAGGCGAACCCGCAATCCCACCAGTGGTTCCACGCCGAACTGCCGTCCCAAGGCCAGGATCTGCCGCAGTTCTTCGAGCTTCTCCACCACCAGGATGACGGTCTTGCCCAGCTTGATGCCCATGAGGGCCATCCGGATGAAGGCCGCATCCTTGTAGCCGTTGCAGACGAGCAGGCTGCCCTCCTCGCTCTGCAGTGCCAGACCTGCGAACAACTCGGGTTTGCTGCCCACCTCCAACCCGAAGTCGAACGGTTTCCCGGCATCCAGAATCTCCTCCACGACCTCGCGCAGTTGGTTCACCTTCACCGGGAACACCCCACGATAGCGGCCCTTGTAGTCGCTGTCCGCAATCGCCGACTTGAACGCACGGTTGATGGCCTCGACGCGGTGCCGGACGATGTCCTGGAACCGGATGAGTACCGGCAGTCGGAGGCCGCGCGAGCGGCATTCCTCCACCAGGTCGGAGATGATCACCGCCGCACCCTCCTCGGGCAGCGGCCTCGCCACCACGCGCCCCTGGTCGTCGATGTCGAAGTAGCCCGCCCCCCAGCGGTCGATGTGGTACAGCTCGCGCGCCTCCTGGATGCTCCAGTCCGCGTTCTCGTTCGGTTTGCTCATTGCTCTAAGGGATCGGTCGGGGCCGGGCTGACGCCACCCGGCAATGCCCTCCACGGGCCGGCCAACCCAGGGCCGGGTTCCGCGGCCGCGGGAACGCACTATCAAAAGCAGCTTGGCCCGGGATGCAAGTCTTTGCTTTGCTAGACCCATGCCAGCCATTGCGCTCCGACGCCTGACCTCCTGTTGTGACCGGTTGCTGAAACCGGGCGAAATCGACGACTGGTCCGGCGCGGCCAACGGATTGCAGGTCGAGAATCGCGGGAAAGTCCACCGCATCGCCGCCGCGGTGGATGCCAGTGTCACCACCGTGCGGATGGCGGTGGAAGCGGAGGCGGACTTGTTACTCGTCCATCACGGCCTGTTTTGGGGAGCGTCGCAGCCATGGACGGGGCGTCGTTACGAACTGCTGCGTCTGTTGCTGGACCACGATGTGGCGGTGTACAGCTCACATCTGCCGCTGGACGTCCATCCGCGGCTTGGCAACAACGCGCGCCTTTGCGCCGCCCTGGGGTTCCGCCAGCCCCGGCCGTTCTTTCTTTCGCGCGGGGCGCAACTGGGCCTCCGCGTGGCCCGGCGCATCCAGCGCGAGGAGTTGGTCACCCGTCTTGGGGTGGCGGTGAACGGTCCCGTGCGCCTGCTGCCGGGAGGCCCGGCGCTGTGCCGGTCCATCGGGGTCGTTACCGGAGGGGCCGGGGCGGAGTTGAAGCAGGCGGCGGAGGAGGGGGTGGACACGTTCATTACCGGGGAGGGCCCTCACTGGACCTTCGCCCTGGCGGAGGATCTGGGAATCAACGTCCTCTATGCCGGTCACTACGCCACGGAGACTTTTGGGGTACGCGCACTGGCCGCCCATTTGTCCGAGAAGTTCCGTTTGCCCTGGGTGTTTCTCGATCACCCTACGGGCTTGTAGCGAAGGGCGGTCGGGGGGCAGTCCCCCAACGGTTGGCGGAGGGAAGGTCCCATCCACAACCACACCACCCCCCGTTGGTGGATGCTCCCAAGGTGGAGAGGTTGGGGAGCGGAAGGGCAGCCCTGGAAGCATCCGCTCATGGGTTCCGGGTAGCGCAGGCGGGCGTGTCCGACACCCACCTTGCGAAGGCGGCGGCAAAGCGTGGTCGCAGCGACCGCAGTTCCTCCAGGGTCTGCCCGGCCCGGGTCCGGTCCTGTTGGGCGGCGGCTGCCTCCAAAACCCGGGCCTTCTCGGCGCAGGTTTCGAATCCCAGCGAGCCACCGCTTCCCTTCAGGCTGTGGGCCTGGCGTTCGAGTTCCTTCCATTGTCCCGCCGCCGCCAACCGGGCCATCTCCTCGATGTGATCGGGCAGTTCCTTCAGGAACTCCTCCACCAGGGATTGAACCTCCGCGATGTCCAGGGCCTGGCGAAGCTGGTCCAGGCGCCCGGCGTTGAGGAGTTCGTCCCCCGTCGTCCCGGGCAAGGTCGGGGAAGGCGTCGCGGCCGCGATGCCGGAGAGGACACGCGCCAGTTGGGCTGCGGTGAAGGGCTTGGTCAGGTAATCATCCATTCCTGCCGCCAGGCAACGTTCGCGATCGCCCTTAAGGGCATTCGCGGTGAGCGCCACCACCCGCACGCGGCGCTCCGGTGCGATGCCCCGGGCCAATTCACGACGACGAATCTCCTGCGTCGCCTGGAGTCCGTCCATCTCGGGCATCTGGCAGTCCATGAGGATCACGTCGTAGCCGGTCCGTTCCCAGGAACCCACGGTCTCCACGCCGTTGCCCGCGAAATCAGGCTGCAGCCCCAGACCTTCCAGCATGAACTGCACGAGACGGCGGTTGGTTTCATTGTCCTCCGCCACCAGAACCCGGAGTGCCCGATCAGGCGCCGCCGGGAAGGCCGGCGGATCCGCGGGGGGCACGGGGGCCGGCTTGCCCACCGCGGAAGCCTCCGTCCCCTCCCGGGCAGCGACGGGCAGCCTCAACTCAAACCAGAACAAGGACCCGCGTCCCGGGTCGCTTTCGACCCCGATGCGACCGCCCATCCGCTCGAGAATACGCCTCGAAATGGCCAGGCCCAGCCCTGTGCCGCTGCGCCGGCGTGATGAACTGCTGTCGGCCTGGGTGAAGGGTTGGAAGAGCCGCTCCTGGTCTGCGGGGGCGATCCCTATTCCGGTGTCCACGACCTCGATTCGCAGGTCGAGGTGCGGCGTTGTCGGTTCCGCGCAATGCACCCGCACCGTGACGCTTCCATGGTCCGTGAACTTGATGGCATTGCCCACGAGATTGACCAACACCTGGCGCAACCGCCCATGGTCGAATCGCAGGCAGCCGGGCAGTTGGGGCGAAATCTCCGCCGCCAACGCGATGCCCCCCGCGTCCGCCCGGGCGCGGAGAAGTCGCACCACGTCCTCCACCAAAACCCGCAGGTCGAAGGCTCCCTCCTTGAGCTGCAATTGTTCCCCGGATTCGATCTTCGAGAGATCGAGGATGTCATTGATCAACTCCAGCAAGGCTTCACCGCTTTGCACCGAGGTCCGGGCGAGTTCGCGCTGCCTCCGATCCAACGGCGATTCGAGCAGCAGGTTGGTCATGCCCAGGATGGCGTTGAGCGGTGTGCGCATCTCGTGGCTCATGACGGCGAGAAAATCGCTCTTGGCGCGGTTGGCCGTCTCGGCCGCCTCCCGGGCGACGGTGGCCGCCTCGGCCGCCCTTTTCTGTTCGGAGATGTCGATGCAGGAATGGATGGCACCCCGGAGCTCTCCCCTGGCCCCCGGCAGCGGCGCGCTGGACACCATGAGTTGTCGTCTGACGCCGTCTCGTCCCGTGACCTCCGTTTCGAATCTTACCAACGTGGACGCAGGGGGCTCGGGTCGGCGAGGGAAGAAGTCGCCCCAGACCACGGGGGCTGTTCCGCTGTCATCCTCCAGCCCAAGGAGGGTGCGCATCGCCTGATTCACATAGACCGTCCCGCCCGCCGCACTGGTCTGCCAGATGCCCACCGGGCTGCCTTCGACCAGCGTACGGTATTTGGCCTCCAATTCCATTTCCCGCAGCAGTCGTTTCTGCAGTTCGGCGGTCTGGGCGCTGACCCGGGCCCGCAGGGACGCAACCCAGGCCATCGTGAGCGCGCTAAGGCCGCCCAGCACTGCCACCAGCACGAGCAACTTCTGCAGGGTCCACCAGGGCGGCGGGCGGATTACGGTGACGTCCGCCGGAGTTCGCAAGAGCAGGGAAAACGATCGTGGGGTGAGGGCCTTGTCGAAGTCGACGAGGCAAATCCCGGAGATCCCCAGCAAGCTGCCTTCCCGCAGGCTGGCCAGTGAGCCTGCCGCGCCGGTGTGGGTGGCCTCAAACAACGTCGTTCCGGCCTGAAGCGTCAGCCGCTGGCCGGCCGGATGCCGGGCGATGTTGACCAGGGTGGCTTCGAGTCGGACCAGGGCGAAGTTGTGCTTGGGGGCTTGCAGTTCCCCCGCTCCGACCGCGATGGGTTGAGGCGGCGGTCCGGAGGCGACCCTGCTGAACGTGGCGTCCTCAAGCATGGGGGGGTAACCCCCGGCGTTCGGGAAGCCGAACACCGAGACCAGATCCCCCGGCTCCAACTGTCCTCCGGCGGTCGTTTCCACCAGCAGGGCGGCGCTTTCATCACGCAGATAGAGCGCCTCGCCGGGTTGGTGGTAGATCACGCGTCCCTGAAGCTGCACGCGGTGACCGGAATCCGCCTCGGGATCGAATCGCAACAGTGAGCCGATCAGCCGCCTTGGCAACGCCGACGGATCATCCCGGGGTGGTCGTTCGATGTGGAGATACTGCAGCCCCGGGACCTGCAGTTGGAAGCCGGTCAACTGGCCTTCCTGGTTGAAAACCACTTGATAGACCCCTTCCAGCCGGATTTCGGCGTCCACAAGTGGTTCCGGCTCCTGCTCGCCTGGCAGGATTTGACACCAGACAGCGAAATGCGCGTCCCGGCCGGCGACCTGAAGCAGCAACTGCTCGTAGATGTTCGTCGCCGACCTCACGATTCCCCGGACCTCGACCCAACGGTTGTCGTCACCACCGGTCAGGCGGTGATTCCACGCGAGCGGTTGGGGAGCCGGCAGGGTTCCCGGTCCCAGCACCGTCACCGAGGGTTTGAGGACGATGGGAGCGAAGCCCCCTCTTCCCGTGTGACCGATGATCCTGACCCGCTGCCCGACTCCTACCGGGCCCTCAAGCCCGTCCTGATCCACGTACACGGCGGAGGTTTCATCCTGCACCACGAACAGCATTGGTTTGAAGGCGGTAACGACGCCTTCCAGTTGGACCGGGAGTCCGGCTTCGGCCTGCTGGTTTCCCAACGACTTGATGTCCACGGCGCGGGTCAATGGTGCTTCGGCCGCCCGGGCCCCCGGCCAGCCTCCCCAAACCGCGATGGCGACGCCGCCGGTTGCCAGCAGTGAAGCCAGACGGGCACGCAATGGGCTGCGAAGAAAGCCCGTCATGGCCCGGGTCCTCCTGCCGGTTGGAGGGAATGGCGAGGTGTCCGGTGCGTTGCCCGACCGGTCGGATCGCCGGACGATCTGCCGGCCGGTTGGTTGACCCCTGCGACGCGACCCGGCAAATCACACCCGAGCATGCCGCCCGCCGCCCGGTCCAGGCCGATCCGGGGGTCTTCTGCACCGGCCCATAGCCGGTCTTCCCCCTGCAAGGTCCCTTGCTGGGCCGACCTGCTCCGGTCAGGAGTGATCGAGATATTACTGCCAGTCTTGCTCACGAGTTGGCGGGGTTTCGCGGAAGGAAAACCGCTTATCGCCAAGCCGACCCTGCACCGCGGGTGCCCGGGCTGTGCTGAAGGTTGGAGTTTCGCCATTCCGTGTGGCCGGCATCAAACAGAAAAACACTGATCTGTGAGCAGGGGGCGAAGGATGGAGGGGGTCGGGAGCCGGCGAATCCACGGGGATCATCAAGGGCCGACTCCGTTCAGTGGTCCCAAGCCGGCGGACCTGAGGTTGGTGTTCCCGGCAGATGCGCCCTGCCTGGGGACCCGGGTGCTATCCGAGCTGTGTCCCTGGTTCCAGCGGGAATCCGGCCAGGAAAGCCTCGACTGTCAGGCGGCGGCCGCCTTCCCGTTGGACCTCGTGGATTTGCAGGACGCCTTCGCCACAGGCCACCAGAAGGCTTTCGGGCCCGGCTTTCATCACCGTTCCCGGGATGGCGCCGGCACGGCTGAGCGGTTCCGCCGAGAGGATCTTCAACAGTCTGCGGGAATCGGTTGGCAGGAAGGTGAATGCCCCGGGCCAGGGGGTGAACGCACGGATTCGCCGGGCCACAACCTCCGCCGGCAGGGACCAGTCCACCCGGCCGTCTTCGCGCGTGATCTTGCGGGCGTAGGACGCGCCCTCGGCCGGTTGCGGCACCGGCGTGAGGATTCCGGCCAGATAGTCCCGCAGCGTGCGCAGCAGCAGGTCCGCCCCTTGCGTGGCCAGACGATCGTGCAGCGATTGGGCGTCATCCTCTGGCCAGATGGGCGTGCTCTCAGATGCCAGCATGGGGCCGGTGTCGAGTCCCTCGTCCAGGCGCATGATCGTCACGCCGGTGTGAGGTTCGCCATCCGCCAGCGCCCATTGGACGGGGGCAGCGCCGCGGTACTTCGGCAGCAGCGAGCCGTGGATGTTGACGCATCCGTGCTTGGGAAGTTCGAGGAGCGGTCGGGGGAGGATCTGGCCATAGGCCGCCACCACGCAGCAGTCGGGGGCCAGTCCGGCCAGTTGCCCCAGGAACTCCGGTGCCCGGCACCTGGCTGGTTGCCAGACCTCGAGTCCGAGCTGCCCGGCGGTCTCCTTGACGGGGGAGGGGTGCAGGTGCAGTTGGCGGCCCCGCGGTCGATCCGGTTGGGTGACCACCCCCACGACCTCGAATGCCGGATCCTGTTCCAAGGCCACCAGGGCGGGGCAGGCGAACTCCGCGGTGCCGAAATAGACGATGCGGTGGCGATTGTTTTCCGGGGCGGCGGACATGCGGGGGAGAGGGGGATCAACCAAGCAAACCCCGGACCGGTCGGGGGCGGGCGGCGGGTGGACGCGGGCGGGGGTGGGCCGCGGGTGCGGGTCGCGCCCCCTGGATGGCGGGGCCGGTCACGGTCCGCTGCCCCAGGGAGGTCAGACAGCGGGCGCACCGGTACTCGTGAATTTCCCCGGTGGGGAGGATCAGCAGAAGCCGTTCCCGGACCGGTTGCGACCGGCCGCACTTGGGACAGTAGAGTTCGCTGGCTTCGAGGTCGCCAAACTGTCGGTTCATCAGCCTGCCGTGATCCGGCGAATGACCGCCACCACGTCCTCGAGAACGTCCAGCGGGGTCTGGGTGGCGTCCACTTCGTGCAACAGCTCCCGACCGTAGAAATCCAGCACCGGGCGGGATTCCTGGTCGTAGGTCTCGAGGCGGCGGCGGATGGTCTCGAGGTTGGCGTCGTCGAGCCGGTTCTCCTTGAGGGCGCGGCGTTGGAGCCGTTGAACGAGCTTCTCCGGGTGGGGGCAGGTCAGATAGACCACCGCCCGGACGTCCAGGGTGTCCCGCAGGAGTTCTGCCTGGGCGAGGTTCCGCGGGATGCCATCGAGTACCAGGATGTCATTGGCGGGATCGTAATGTCCGCCCTGCCGGCAGTTCCCGATGAACTGGCGCCAGAGCTCGATGGTGGGGCCGTCTGGGACCAGTTCGCCACGGCTGGAATACTCCACGAAAACCCGGCCCAGCGGGGTGTCCAGCTTGAGACTCCGAAACACCTCGCCGCAGGAGCAATGGTAGAATCCCGGAAGCGCCCCAAGCACCTTCCCCTGGGTGCCCTTGCCGCTCCCCGGCGCGCCGAAGAGAAGAACCGTACGAAGCTTCATGGTGATGCCCGGTACTGCTGAATCGTGCCTGCCGTGGACCTAGCCGCGGTCGTCCTTGTGCCGGATGATGATCTGGGCGATCTCACCCAGCGGCACCTTGACCTCCTTGGTGCCGACTTGGATGGGTTGCAGGAACATCTCGGAGGCACTGATGCGGGTCACGCGTTTGGCGATGTACTCCTGCTTGGGGGTCTTGACCACCATCACAAGGTCCTTTTCAGCCTCGAGCGGCACCACCCGGAAGAAGCCCGAGAACTGAGTTTCAATGAAGCGCCGATTGAACGTGAACTCGCCCCGGCTGAAGACCTTCTTTTCGGCGGGAGCGGCCGCACCGGACTTCTGGCCCGCCGCGACCTTGAGGCCGCTGGCCGCGGGCGCGACCTTCCCCAGTTGCCGGGAAGTCGTGCCGCCGGGGGTTCCGGCCTCGGCCACCGCCGGGCCGGCCTCCGCATCGAACTCGGCTGCGCCCTCGTCGTACGCCTCACCCCCCTCAAGCTCCAGGGAAGGCGACGCCAGGAACGCCGCGGGGCCGACCACCGGCAACACCGCGGACACCCCGCAGACTACGGCCACCGGGCGATTGCGGTAGATCGCGACCTCGAAGGCCGCCAGCAGGTTGCCGGCATAGAGCAGCGCGAGGATCAACAGGCCGATGGGAGAGGTCACGGAACTCAACAGCCCGGTCTTCCCCGCCGGCAGTTCCACCTTTTCATAATCCCGGATTACCACCCGGGGCACGGGTGGCCGGGCATCGGGCGGCACCGGAATGAAGGGCTCGGCAAACTCGCGCATCTCCGGGTCCCGGGCCAGCACCTCCAGCGTCGGATCCGAAAACTTGCTCCACGAAATCCGCTGGGAAAAGCCCCCCGAATCCAGCCGAAACACGATGCCCGTCTCATCGGAATCCGACACGGTGCCCCAAATGGTCGTACCATCGGTCAGCTTGAATTCATCCCCGACGGACACGGGCCCTAGCACCGCGAACAACCCGAGGCACAGCAATATTCCGTAGACTCTGCGCATGACCGGCGATGATTATCAGAGGCCTTCTGGCAAAGGAAGCACTTATTGGAGTGGCCGGCGTGCAAGGCACCGGTTGCCCCTTCGCGAGGCGGGGCTGCCTGCCCACCGAACCGCCCGTCCGCCGGTGCTGTCTAACGATTCTCGACCGGCACGTAGTCCCGCTGCGTCGCCCCCATGTACACCTGCCGCGGCCGGTAGATGCGGCTCTTGGGATTCTCCACGACCTCTTTGAAGTTCGAGATCCACCCGGGCATCCGCCCGATGGCGAAGATCACCGTGAACATCTCCACCGGGATGCCAATCGCCCGCATGATGATGCCGCTGTAGAAATCCACGTTCGGATAGAGCTTGCGCTCCACGAAGTAGCTGTCGTTCAAGGCCTTATCCTCAAGCAGTTTGGCGATGTCCAGCAACGGATCCTGGATGTGCATCTTGTCGAGGATGGAATCGCACGCCGCCTTGATGATGCGGGCCCGCGGGTCGTAGTTCTTGTACACCCGGTGACCAAAGCCCATCAGCCGGGCGCCGCTGTTCTTGTCCTTCGCCGCCTCGATGAACTTCGAGCCGTCATCGCCCGAGGCGTGGATTTCCTGGAGCATCTCGATGACCGCCTGATTGGCGCCGCCGTGCAATGGTCCCCAAAGGGCGCAGACCCCGGCCGCGGCCGAGGCGAACATGTTGGCCTGGCTGGAGGCCACCATTCGGACCGTGGCCGTCGAGCAGTTCTGTTCGTGATCGGCGTGCAGCAGGAAGATCAGGTCGAGTGCCTTCACCACCTCCGGCCTTAGTTCATAGTCCTCGTAGGGCTGCGAGAACAGCATGTGCAGGAAGTTGGCCGTGTACTTGAGGTTCTTCTTCGGGTAGATGATGGGGTAGCCGCGCGACTTGCGATAGGAGTAGGCCGCGATGGTTCGCACCTGGGAGATCAGCCGGGTCGCATGGATCGGCAGCCGTTCCACATTCGCCGGCCCCATGAGCCCCGGATAGAAACAGCTGCTGGCGTTGATCATCGAGGACAGAATCGCCATCGGGTGGGCGGTCACCGGGAAGCTTTCGAAGTGATACCGCATGTCCTCGTGCAGATAGGCATTCTCGGTCAAACCCTCCGAGAACTGTCGCAACTGGTCGCGCGTGGGCAGTTCCCCGTTGATGAGCAGGTAGGCGGTCTCCACGAAGGAGGACTGCTCCGCGAGTTGCTCGATGGGATACCCGCGATAACGGAGGATTCCCTTCTCCCCGTCAATGAAGGTGATGTTGCTCAGGCACGAGCCGGTGTTTCCATAACCGTCATCGAGCGTGATGTGCTGGGACACCTCCCGCAGCTTGGCGATCGAAACGGCCCGCTCGCCTTCGGTACCGACAGTGACCGGCAGGACGTGTTCCTGCCCCTCAATCAAGAGTTTGGCTTCGTTGCTCATGCCTTTGCCCCATCTGGATGGGTTCTGAAGCCGGGATTGTGGGGCGATGGCGCCCGCTTGGCAAGCGGGACCGGAGTCCGGGCCGCAGTTCGCCCCACGAACCGGGCGCCGGGCCCGGTTGCGAGTCTCCTTGCGACGCTCTTTCCGGCAGCCAAGGTGATGGACCCCGTCGAAGGGTCGGATCAGTTGTCACCTGGGCCCAGCTGTCGCAGCACCTGGTCGGGCGGCACGTCCCGCACCTTGACCACTTTCTGCCGGGCAGACCGTCCCCGTATCAATCCCACCGCGCTCCGGGGGCATCCCAATCGGTCGGCCAGAAACCGGAGCAACGCCGCGTTCGCGGCATCGTCCACCGGAGGCGCAGCGACCCGGATCTTCAGCGCGTCCCCCATTACGCCGGCGATCTCGGTGCGGGAGGCCCGCGGTTGGATGCGGAGGTGCAACTCCACTCCATCGCTCAGAATGCGCAGCCAGGAAGGGGGTGTCATGAGACCTCAAGCCAGCGAAACAACGACCCCAGGCCTTGGATCGCAAACCAGTTCCCCGCCAGGATTCCGGCGGCGACCAGCAAGGGCGCCAGGTTCGCTCCGCCGAGGGTCAACGGCAGCCAACCCACCGGCCAGGTGGCGCGCCTGGCCACCAACTCCACGAAGACCAGCCATCTTCCCGATCCCAGATGGGCGACGAGGCTGGTGAAATGGAGCAGCAGGATCGGCACCAGGAGGGTCACGCCGGCCAGCAAGGTCGTCGCTCCCAGCACCAGGCCCTGCTGCCATTCACGGTCCGGTTGCCCCACCGGAAGAAGCACCCCGCTGGCCACCAGGTGCGGCCGTGCCACCAGCCAGAGCCAGGTCAGGGCGCCCCATGGCAGGAGTGGTTTGAAGACGGCCGGCAGACGGGAAAACGGGCCCAGTTGCGCCGCCACCCAGGCGGCCCAGGGATCACTGTTCCGATGGGAGTGGGTCAGCAGGGAAACGACATTCAGGCCACAGTGGAAGGTCCCCCACCAGACCGCGAAGCTGCACAGCGAGAAGATCCCCATGCGGTGCAGCATCAGGCTGTTGAACGGAATGCTGGTGATCCCCAGGTTGAGCCGGGGAATCCAGTGCGACTCCGACCCGAGCCGCCAGTAGACCCAGGCGCGGCCGCCCAGGAGGAGGAGCAGGATCAAGCCACATCCCAGCCGCGTGGCCGGTCCAGACCGGACGGGGGTCACCTTGGATCCCACCCCGATCCCGCGGAAGCCCAGCCACAGCGGCAGCGCCACGAGGTTCAGCAGGAGGTCCGCCCAGTCCACAAGGCAGCTTCCGCCCCGGCGGGACGGCTTGAGTCACATCATCTGCAACAGGGTTTCCGCCATCACCGAGGGGGTTTCGGCCACGCCGATCCCGGCCTCGCGGAAGGCCTCGATCTTCGCCGCCGCAGTGCCCTTGCCCCCGCTGACGATGGCTCCGGCATGTCCCATCCGGCGCCCGGGCGGCGCGGTGGTGCCGGCAATGAACCCGGCCACGGGTTTGCGGCAGTTTTCCTTGATCCACGCGGCCGCCTCCTCCTCCGCCGACCCGCCGATTTCACCGATCATGATGATGCCGTGCGTGTCCGGGTCGTCGTTGAAGAGCTTGATGATGTCCAGGTGCGAGGAACCGTTGACCGGGTCGCCCCCGATGCCGACACAGGTGGACTGGCCGACGCCGCGACAGGTCAGCTGCCACACCGCCTCGTAGGTCAGGGTTCCGCTGCGGGACACCACGCCGATGTGGCCCTGCCGGTGGATGTAGCCCGGCGCGATGCCGATCCGGCAACCGCCGTGGGAATGCTCGCCGGCGCCCGGGGTCACGATCCCGGGGCAGTTCGGCCCGATGAGGCGGGTCTTGATCCGGCACGCCGACATGGCGCGCTTCACGCGGGTCATGTCGTGGATGGGAATGCCCTCGGTGACGCACACCACCAGGTCCAGTTCCGCCGCAACGCCTTCGAGAATGGCGTCCCCGGCGAAGGCCGGGGGGACGAAGACCGCCGAAGCGGTGGCCCCGGTCTCGGCGGCGGCCTCGGCCACGGTGTCGAACACGGGCACCTTCGCGCCGTTGTGCTCGAAGAACTGGCCGCGTTTGCCGGGCGTGACGCCGGCCACGACCTGCGTGCCGTAATCGAGGCTCAAGCGGGCGTGCCGGCCGCCGAAGCCGCCGGTGATGCCCTGGACAAGGACTTTCGTGTCAGGTTGAACGAGGATGGACATGGCTTAGCTAGCGCAGACGATAGTTCAAGTAGGCTGGACAAATGGCTGCATTTTCGATATCACGTTCGGCTTCAGCGGTGATGACGAGCCGGAAAGTCATTTCCCACCGAACCACTTTCGGTCGAATTCCCGCAGGGTCAGGGCTCCTGACGGATCGGCCTCATGGGCAACATCACGGCGCTCCAACTCTTCCATCAGTCCATGGGGGATGCGATCCTCCCCGCCGACCACATCCGGGAGAAGAAGATCGATTACCTCCGCCTTCTCCTGTAACGAAAGCGCCGCCAGTTCCTTTTCGAGTGTCGCGTTCATTCCGCCACTGCCTTCACCACCTTCTCCGCCGCGTCCGCCATCGTGTCGCCGCTGATGATCGTCAACCCGGAGTCGGCCAGGGTCCGTTTGCCGGCCTCGACGTTGTTCCCCTCAAGCCGCACCACCAGGGGCAGGCTCAATCCCGTTTCCTTCACCGCGGCCACAATGCCCTGCGCGATCACGTCGCAGTCCATGATGCCGCCAAAGATGTTGACCAGGATCGCGCGCACGCCCGGGTCCTTCATGATGATCCGAAAGGCCGCGGTGACCTGTTCCACCGTGGCGCCGCCGCCCACATCCAGAAAATTCGCCGGTTCGCCGCCGAAGTGCTTGATGATGTCCATCGTTGCCATCGCCAGCCCCGCGCCGTTGACCAGGCACGCAATCGTGCCGTCGAGCTTGATGTAGTTCAGCTCAAACCGGCTCGCCTCCACCTCCAACGGCGATTCCTCCTCCTCGTCGCGCATGGCGTGGATGTCGGGGTGGCGGAAAAGCGCGTTGTCATCGATCCCGATCTTGGCGTCGACCGCCCACAGGTCCCGGCCACCCTCGGCGGTGGCGATCACGCACAGCGGGTTGATCTCCACCAGGGAGGCGTCGCATTCCCACCAGGTGCGATAGACCGCCAGCAGCAGTTTGACGGCGGCGTTGAGCAGGGGACCGCCCAAGTCCAGGGCGGCGGCAATCCGGCGGGCCTCATGCGGCTGCAATCCGAAGGCCGGGTCCACGGTCAACCGCACGATCTTCTCCGGGGTCTTCGCGGCGACCTCCTCGATGTCCATGCCGCCCTCGGTACTGGCCATCACGACGGGCCGACTCGTTGCCCGGTCCAACAGCACGGCCAGATAAAGCTCGCGTTCAATCTTCGGCGCCTCCGCCACCATGAGCCGGCGCACCAGCCGTCCCTCGGGGCCGGTCTGCTTGGTGACCAGCGTGTTGCCGATCATCTGGCGGGCGAACTCCTCGATCGCGTCCGCCGATTCCGTGAGTTTGACGCCTCCCTGAAAGCCGTTCGAGAAGGTCCCCTTGCCCCGGCCACCGGCGTGGATTTGCGCCTTGAGCACCAGTCGCTTCGCGCCCCCGTGCAGCAGGGTCTTCGCCGCACTGCGGGCCTCCGTCGGGGTCCCCACCACCTCACCGGGCGGCACGGCGACGCCGCGCGACCGCAGAAGTTCCTTCGCCTGATACTCGTGAATGTTCATTCGTTCCGGACCGCAAGTCTGCCGCCCGGCCGGGGCGCGTTCAACTTCTATCCTGCCGCGTTTGGGATTTGACAGCGTGTGCCGGGTCGACCTCGGACGCCTGTCCAGCAGGCATGTCCGGTCAAACCCGTCACGCGCCGTTCCACGGTGCAGGGCGCCCGTCCCTCCGCGCCGGGTGTCGGTGGCCGTACGACTTGACCTCCGCCGTCCTGGATATCATAATCGTGGCTTAATGAGGGAAGCAACGTGTCTGATTGAATCCGAGGCACGAGCCGAAGCCGGGACTGCGGATCGCCTGCTGGCGGAGCTCTACGACGAGTTGCGCCTGCTGGCGGCTGCCAAAATGGCCCGCGAACCTGCGGGTCACACCCTGCAACCGACCGCGCTGGTTCACGAAGCCTGGTTGCGGTTGGGAGGCGACAACCAGGCGGGCTGGCAGAACCGCGGGCATTTCTTTGGCGCTGCGGCCGAGGCCATGCGGCGCATTCTCGTCGAGCGTGCCCGCCGCCGACTGGCCGCTCGGCGGGGCGGCGCGGCGCAGTCAGTGGCCTTTGACGGGATCCAATTCGCCGGCCCTTCGATCGATGACGACAATCTGCTCCGGGTCAACGATGCGGTGGAGGCCCTGGCCGCTGTCGATCCCCGCAAGGCCGAGTTGGTCAAGCTCCGGTATTTCGCCGGGATGAGCTATGAGGAGGCGGCGGCGGCATTGGGGATCGCGGTGCCCACGGCGAAGCAATGGTGGGCCTATGCGCGGGCCTGGTTGACGCTGGAGTTGGGTGGTGCCAGGGAACCTTCCTGAGTTCGTACCATACTTTTCGCCGGCCGTTTGCGCATGGAAGAGCCTATGGACGGACCGCCGCCTGAAGAACAGCGGGGGTCGCGGCGGGAACAAGCCCTGTTCGCGGCCGCCTTGCAGCGTCCCCCTGAGGCCCGGGGCGCATTCCTCGACGATGCCTGCCAGGGCGACCGCGTCCTGCGCACGCGTCTGGAGGCGTTGCTGGCAGCCCACGACCAGCCCGACACGGCCCTGGCCGATGACGCCCTGGGCGCGGGGGGCAGGGACCCGGTGTTGCGAGCGGCGGACCAGACCGTCGGTCAGACCATCGATCGCTACCAGGTCCTCGGGAAGATCGGCGAGGGGGGCTGTGGGATCGTCTATGTCGCCGAGCAGACCGAGCCGGTGCGGCGGCAGGTGGCGCTGAAGGTCATCAAGCCCGGGATGGACAGCAGGCAGGTTGTCGCCCGGTTCGAGGCCGAGCGACAGGCCCTGGCCATGATGGACCATCCCCACATCGCCAGGGTTTTTGACGCCGGGACCACCGGGCAGGGGCTGCCCTACTTCGTGATGGAGCTGGTTCGGGGCCTTCGCATCACCGACTACTGCGACCAGCACAACATCTCCACCGTAGGGCGTCTGGACTTGTTCATCGCGGTGTGCCAGGCGGTTCAGCATGCCCACCAGAAGGGGATCATTCATCGCGACATCAAGCCTTCAAACGTCCTGGTCACCCTAACCGACGGGGCGCCGGTGCCGAAGGTCATCGACTTTGGGATCGCGAAGGCCACCGAAGGCCGGTTGACCGAGGCGACAATTCGGACGCAGTTCCACCAGTTCATCGGGACCCCGGCCTACATGAGCCCGGAGCAGGCGGAACAGGGCGGACTCGACATCGACACGCGCTCGGACATCTACAGCTTGGGGGTGCTGCTCTACGAGTTGCTGACCGGGAGGCCGCCGTTTGAAGTGGGGGAACTGCTGTCGCATGGGCTGGACGCGATGCGGCGAACGATTCGGGAGCAGGAACCGGCGAAGCCCAGCACGAAGCTGGCCGCGCTGGCCCGGGAGGATCAGACCACGACGGCCAGGCGACGGTCGGTGGACACGGGGAGGCTCTTGCGCCTGCTGCAGGGGGATCTGGACTGGATCGTGATGAAGTGTCTGGAGAAGGACCGGACGCGGCGTTACGAGACGGCCAACGGGTTGGCGGCGGATTTGAAGCGGCACCTGGAGAACGAGCCGGTGGTAGCGCGTCCACCCAGTACGATCTACCGGCTCCGGAAGGCTTGGCGTCGGAACCAGGTGGTTTGCACGGCCGGTGCACTGGTGATCCTCGCCCTGGCGGTCGGACTGACCCTCGCGATCATCGCCTTCCATCGGGCCTCGGTCGCCCAGGCTGGGGAGGCAGAACAGCGCGAGTTGGCGACCCAGAGAGCCTTGGACGCCGAAGCGGCGAGATCGGACGCCGTGGCCGCCGCCGCGGCCGAGAACCGGGAGCGAAAGCGGGCGGAGAATCTGCTGGAACAAACTCAGCTCCGGCGAGCGGCGGAACTGCTCGAACGGCGGCAAACGGTGGGCGGCGCGGCCCAACTCGTCCAAGTGCTGCGGGCCAACCCCTCGAACACGGTGGCAGCGGCGCGTCTTGTGGCGGCGTTGGTCCGCTCCCTGCCGCAGCCTTCCGGGGGTCCCCTGCGTCACGATGTCGCCGTGGTCTCGACGCGTTTCAATCCCGACGGACATCGCGTCGTCACGATCACGGAAACCGGTTCGGCGCAAGTTTGGGACACCCGAACGAGCGCCCCTCTGACCGCTTCACTGCCCCACGAGCAGAAGGTCAACATGGCGGAATTCAGCCCCGACAGTCTGCGGGTGGTGACTGCCTCCGCCGACGGCACGGCCCGGATCTGGAACGTGAGGACGGGACAGGCGTCGACGGGACCGATGCAGCACGAGCGCGAGGTGACGTTCGCCCGGTTCAGCCCGGATGGCGGGCAGGTGCTGACCGGCACGATCGACGGCAGCGTTCGGATCTGGGACGGACGGGATGGGCAGCCGCTCGGCGGGGCCTGGTCAATTGAGGGCCGGGTGCTCACGGCGCGATTCGTCGCGGGCGGCTGGCGGGTCGCAGGCACGTCAGGGGACACGGCGGCCCGGGTATGGGACGCTGCCTCACAGGCACCATTGGCGGGACCGTTGGCCCACGCCCAGGAAGTGCGGTCTGCCCAATTCAGTCCGGATGGTGGGCGAGTGGTCACCGCCTCCGAGGACGGCACAGCGCGGATCTGGGACACGCGTTCCGGGCATCCCCTGACCGCGCCATTGCAGCATGCGAAGCCGGTCCGCGGTGCCTGGTTCAGCCCGGACGGCCTGCGGTTGGTCACCGCTTCGAGCGACAGGACGGCCCGGATTTGGGACGCGCGTACCGGTCAGCCACTGGGCGAACCGCTGCAACACGATGCCACCGTGCGGTGGGCCGCATTCAGTCCGGACGGACGGCGGGTGGCTACCGCCTCCACGGACCACACGGCGCGGGTGTGGGATGCGCGAACCGGCCGGCCCTTGACCGAACCCCTGCAGCACGAATGGTACGTGGCCATGGCGGAGTTCAGTCCCGACGGTTCCCGGGTGCTCACGGCTTGTTACGATGGAACGGCGCGCCTGTGGGACGTCGGTTTCCTCCCGCCGGTGGCGCCGGCGCTGGATCATGGCTCGTTCCTCAAGGCCGCCCGGTTCAGCCCGGACGGAGCCCTCGTGGTCACAGCTTCGTATGACCGCACCGCCCGTGTCTGGGACGCGCGAACCGGCCGTCCCGTAACGGGCCCCCTGCACCACGAGGAGGGGGTGAACGGGGCGGCCTTCAGCCCCGACAGCCAACTCGTGGCAACGGCCTCGGCCGACAGGACCGCCCGAATTTGGGACGCACGGACCGGTCGGCCGGTCACCGATCCCCTGCGCCATGATGGAGCGGTCTGGAGCGTGGCGTTCAGCCCCGACGGGACCCGGATGATCACCGGCTCAGGCGACGGAACGAAGCCATTCTGGACGGTGCGCATCTGGGACGTTGCTTCGGGGCGGTTGCTTGTCGAATCGTTGCGCCATGAAGGGATCGTTTGGAGCGTCGCCTTCAGTCCCGACGGGTTGCAGATCGTCACGGGCGGCGATGACGGGACTGCGCGGATCTGGGATGCCCGATCCGGACAGCCCCTGACCGATCCGCTGCGCCATGAGGCGCCGGTGTGGTCGGCGCGGTTCAGCCCGGATGGAACCCGGGTGGTTACCGCCTCGGAGGATCATACTGTCCGGATTTGGGACGCAACGTCCGGCCTGCCCGTTGCCGAACCCCTGCGACACGACAATGTGGTGTTGTCCGCACGCTTCAGCCCTGATGGACGTCGGGTGGTCACGGCCTCCCTCGACCGGACGGCCCGCCTTTGGGACGCCGAGACCGGGCGATTGATCCGCGAGCCGCTGCGCCACGAGGGAACCGTCTGGTCCGCGGAGTTTGGCCCAGACGGACGGAGTGTCGTCACGGCCTCCGAAGATGGCACGGCGCGGATCTGGGATGTGGATTCGGGGCTGTCCCTGGGGGAACCGGTGCGTCACAGCGGCGGTGTAAAGACAGCCGCCTTCAGCCCCGACGGCCGGTGGGTGGTCACTGCTTCCGGGGACGGAACCGCCCTGGTTTCCGAGGTCTGGTTGCCCGGAGTTCCGGTCCCTCCCTGGTTCCTGGATTGGGCCGAAGTCAGACTGGGCCGGCGCGCCTCAGATGGCACTGAGATCAGCGTCATCCCGGCGGACGAGCGGCAGCGCGTTGAGCAGGCCGTGGCGGCACGCACCGGAACCGACGACTTCACCCGCTTGGCTCAGTGGATCCAGGCCGATCCCGCCCGCCGTACCCTCTCGCCCCATTCCAGCCTGACCGTCGCGGAGTACGTCGGGGACCAGATCGCCGCCAACACGCAGAGCAGCCTGATGAAGGCCCTGGACTTGACTCCGACCAACAGCCTGGCCTGGGCGCGACTGAGCCTGTTGCTGCTCGACCAGGATTCCGCCATGCATCCGGATCGCCTGGTCGAAGCGGAGTTCGCCGCCCGGCGGGCCTTGGAATTGGACCCGCGGAATGAGGAAGCGTTGCGGGGACTGGAAGCGGTGCGGCTTGAGACCGCCCGCTCGCCCTGAGGCGCCTCGATGCGGTCGCAACGGGGAGCGTGGCCGGCCCGGTTGCTCCAGTCGGCGGCTCGCCGACTGGTTCCCGGCGGAACCTGGCGTCACCGATTGGCGACCGCCGGACGTTTCGCATGTGCCCGGCGGGCCGCCGGCCGCGGCACACGAGCCTCGTGCGCTTCCAAGTTCGACTGCTTCGTCACGGCCGAGGTTCCCGGAGTTCCGACCGGGCCCCCCCCGACCGCGTTCCCGCAAGGGAACTGAGCGGTGCGATCCTCGGCGGACGGCCGCCTGGCTTCGACTTCCTGTGACCCAGTCAAGTTGGGCTGGCTCGAGGTCACGGCGGCAATCACCGATCGCGGTGCGAGAAGAACTCACCTCGAACCGCGCCGTTTTCTTTTTTTTCGGCTCGCACATACTTTTTGTCTGCTAATTGCGCATGTAAGGGCGATGAATCGGAACTCGCCCGAACTCAAAGCGGACGCCGCTCACGCCCGCGGCCCCGTCCGTCTCCGGACAGGGGATGCGCACCGCCCCTCCCGGGCCAACACTACCGGCAACCGGTGGCGTCCCCCGCGCTCCGTCGCCGCGTCCGTTGTTGGCATGGCCGGTTCCATCCGGACTCCCGGCGAGCCCGGTCGCGATCGAAGTCGGTTCCCGAGCCGTGTGCACAAACCCTCATGTTCTGAAGGAACGAAACCAACCAAACACGTCCTGTCACGCCTCTTGCTGATCGCTTTCGGCATCCCCGCCATCGGGCAGCACCCGCTCGGCTGCGCGAACGCGGCGTCACCGCCCGGCATCCTCAACCACCGGGGGATCATCCACGCCGATGGCGCGCCGTTCGATGGCGCCGGCGAGTTCAAGTTCGCCCTCGTGAACCCTGCCGGGGACGCCACGTTCTGGTCGAACGACGGCACCAGCACGGTGGGCGATGAACCGGCGGCCGCGGTGTCCCTCACGACGACCGACGGCCATTACGCCGTGGCCCTGGGCGACACGACCCTCGCCAACATGACGGCGGCGATCCCGGCCGATGTGTTCGGGGACCACGCCGGGGTCTATCTCCGAATCTGGTTTGACGACGGCGTCCATGGGTTCCAGCAGCTTTCCCCGGATCAACGGATTGTGTCGGTGGGCTACGCCCTGAGTGCCGCGAGCGCGACGGTGGCGGAGACGGCCACGGTGGCGACGAGCGCCGGGAATGTGGACGCTGCGAACATCACGGGGACGCTGAACACCGCGCAACTGCCGGCGACGGTGGTGTTGGACGGGGCGACCGGAGTGAACCTGAGTGGGTCCTTCAGCGGCGACGGATCGGAGCTGACCGGTGTTCCGGGAACCGCCACCCGGCTTCAGTTCCTGAGCAGCTGGGGAAGTGATGCCAATGGCCAGGTCCGGGACACACCGGTTTTTGGGTCCTTTGTCGCCGTAGCGGCCGGCAGCGGTTTCAGCGTGGCGATTGGATCGGATGGCTCGCTCGTCAGCTGGGGAGGGGGTGACCAGGGCCAGGTGCCAACGGCCGGAACCTATGTGGCCGTGGCGGCGGGGGGTGCCCACGGTGTGGCAATTACCTCGGAGGGTGCGTTGGTGAGTTGGGGAATCGATGATCACGGACAAGTCAGCCAGACCCCAACCGCCGGAGCCTTTGTGGCGGTGGCGGCAGGCGGTGCCCACAGTGTGGCGATCACCTCGGAGGGTGCGCTGGTCAGTTGGGGAATCGATGACTACGGGCAAGTCAGTCAGACGCCGACGAGTGGAACCTACCGGGCCGTGGCTGCGGGATGGAATCATTGTGTCGCGCTGGCCGCCGACGGCTCGCTCGTCAGCTGGGGAGACAATGCCGACGGCAAGGTCAGCCAGACACCCACCGCCGGGACTTATGTCGCCGTGGCGGCGGGCATCTACCACAGCGTGGCTCTGCGGTCGGACGGCTCGTTGGTAAGCTGGGGGTGGAACGGTCATGGGCAGGTTGGCCAGACGCCGACGAGCGGCGTCTATCGGGGGATCGCCGCCGGAGGTCATTACAGCGTGGCGATAGCGTCGGACGGTTCGCTCGCGAGTTGGGGATGGGATACGGCTGGTCAGGTCAGCCGGATACCGGCAAGCGGCAACTACCTGGCCGTGGCGGCCGGGGCAGACCATGCCGTGGCTCTTCGCGAGACCGACTCCTTTGACTTCGCGGTGATTGGAGAACTGCGGAGCGTGGATGGTGAGGTGAACGTCAAGGGTGCGGTCAGCGCGACGGCGTTCAGCGGGGACGGGGCGGGGTTGACCGGGGTCCCGGGCGCCGCTCGATTGGTTCAGAAGGTCATTTCCTGGGGGACCGATGCGGATGGTCTGGTCACTCAGAGCCCCACTGATGAGAGCTACGTGGCGGTTGCCGCGGGCGCGCATCACAGCGTTGCGTTGCGGGCCGATGGCTCACTGAAGGGTTGGGGATGGGACGTTCATGGGCAGGTTGGCCAGACGCCGGCCAGCGGCAGTTACGTGGCCGTTGCGGCGGGGGACAACCACAACGTGGCGATCAGGTCGGATGGCTCGCTGGTCAGTTGGGGAAACAACGACCAGGGTCAGGTGAGCACGACGCCCACGAGCGGCGAGTATGTCGCCGTTGCGGGAGGGGGATACCACAGCCTGGCGATCCGATCGGACGGAAGTTTGGTCACTTGGGGATACCTGGGGTTCGGCCTGGGCGCCAACACCCCGACCGGCAGCCACATCGCGGTGGCGGCAGGGTACTGGCACAGCGTGGCGATCCGATCGGATGGTTCGCTGGTCAGTTGGGGGGATGACACCTACGGACAGGTGGCCGGCACACCGACCGGAACGTATGTCGCCGTGGCGGCAGGAGACCGTTTCAGCGTGGCGCTTGCGTCGGACGGCTCGTTGGTCAGCTGGGGAAGAGACGACTACGGTCAGGTGAGCCAGACTCCGACCGCTGGCGTTTACGTGGCGGTGGCGGCCGGTTTCGACTGGGCGGCCGCCGTCAAATCGGACGGTTCGCTGGTGGCCTGGGGCCGGGACTCTCACGGGGAGCTGACCCAGCTCCCAGCGGGCGGAGGGTTCGTCGCGGTTGCGGCCGGCGAGGACCACGCCCTGGCGCTGCGCGCTTCCGCCCACTTCGGCACCCAGGCCGCCGGTTACGTCGTCGTCGAGGGCAACCTTGGCGTGGGGCGTGCACCCGCCGTCAATCGGCTGGAAGTGGAAGGTCAGGCCTCGAAGACCACCTCCGGATCGTGGCTGGCCAACTCGGATCGGCGCATCAAACAGGACATCCTGCCGGTGACGAATGCCCTCGACACCCTCGATCGGGTGCGGTTGGTCAGCTTCGATTACACGGACGATTACCGGGCCAGCCACCCCTCGGTGGGCGAACGACGTTACCTCAACGTCATCGCGCAGGAATTCGCCGAGGTCTTCCCCGAACACGTGCGGGGATCCGGCGAACGGTTGCCCGACGGCTCCGAAATCCTCCAGGTGGACATCCACCCGTTGACGATCTATTCCGCCGCCGCCATCCAGGAGTTGCGTGCCATGGTCCGGACCAGGGAAGCCCGAATCACCGCACTCGAAGAACGGCTGACCTCACTGGAGGCGCAACGGGCGGCGAATGAGCGACTCGCCGCGGAAATGGCCTCGCTCCATCGATTGCTCGACCGGGCGGTCCTGGCGGAGCCGAGCCCGGCCTCCGCGTCACAGCTTGCCGCCCACTAGAGCGATGAAACCCACCTTTGTGAACTCAAACTCTGAAGACCCTCACAGGATGAAGAAAACGAACTCGTTCCAGACAATTGTCCTCGGGCTGCTGTTGAGCGGCCTGGGCGCGGGCCCCGGCTTCGCCGCCTCGCCGCCGGGCATTCTCCACCACCAGGGCGTCGTGAAGGTCGATGGGACGCCTTACAGCGGCCCCGGCTACTTCAAGTTCGCGCTGGTCGATGGCGCGGGGACCACCACCTACTGGTCCAATGACGGCACCAGCGTCAACGCCCAGGAGCCGGCCTCGGCAGTCCCTCTGACCGTGACCGACGGCCGCTACTCGGTGGCGCTGGGGGACACCAGCCTGGCGAACATGACCACCGAGATTCCCGCCGGCGTCTTTGCCAACCAGGCGGACGTGTGGCTGCGCGTCTGGCTGGATGCGAACGGGCATGGGTCGCAGTGGCTCTCGCCCGATCAACGGCTTGGGTCGGTCGGCTACGCGCTGAGCGCGAGCAGCGCCGCCACCGTGCCGGACGGGGCGATCACCTCGGCGAAGATCGCCGGGGGCGCGATCGGTGCGGCGCAAATCGCCCCGGGTACGGTGCTGCCGGCGCAGACCATCACCGGTACTTCCCAGGCGGCTGCGGCCAACACGAGCTACCTGGCCACCAGCGATTCCCTGACGACGATCGGTCTCACCGATACGACCGCCAATGCAGGGGACGTTGTGCAGGTTACCGGCGTCGGCGCAGGAGGATGGACCGCAAGCCTATACCAACCCGACGTCTGGACGGCGCGGGAGAACAACCGCTCATGGTATTCCGTGGCCTCGTCCGCTGACGGCAGCAAGCTGGTCGCAGGAGTGCTTGGCGGCCAGATCTACACCTCGACCGACTCCGGGGTAAGCTGGACCGCGCGCGACAGCGACCGCTCCTGGGCTTCCGTGGCCTCGTCGGCCGACGGCAGCAAGCTGGTCGCCGTAGACCTGGGCCCCCTCGATGACAGCGGCGGCCAGATCTACACTTCGACGGACTCCGGCCTGAGTTGGACACCCCGGGAGAGCAACCGCCAATGGTCCTCGGTGGCCTCGTCGGCCGACGGCAACACGCTGATCGCAGGGGTGGCGGGCGGCTTCATCTACACTTCAACTGACTCGGGCGAAACCTGGACGCCGCGAATGACCGATACGAGCCGTGGTTGGCGCTCCATGGCCTCGTCGGCCGACGGCAGCAAGCTGGTCGCAGTCGCGTCGGGCAGTCAGATCTACACCTCGACCGACTCCGGAGTGAACTGGACGGCACGGGAAAGCATCCGCGAGTGGTCGTCTGTGGCCTCGTCGGCCGACGGCAGCAAGCTGGTCGCCGCGGATTATACCGGTTCCGGCGAAGGCGGCCGGATTTACACGTCAACGGATTCCGGCCTGAGCTGGACCGCACGGGAGAACGATCGCGAATGGTTCTCCGTAGCCTCGTCGGCGAACGGCAACCAGCTCGTCGCGGTGGCGACTGGGGGACAGGTTTACACCTCGACCGACTCCGGGGTGAGCTGGACGCCGCGGGAAAGCACCCGCAACTGGAGGTCCGTGGCCTCGTCGGCGGACGGGAACAAGCTGGTCGCGGCGGCGGGCGGCGAGAAGATCTACACCTCGGGGACCGTCGCGTCGGGGGCGCAGGGGACCACCGCGACGCTGCAGTATCTGGGCAATGGCCAATGGACCGCACTCGGTGCCGCCTATGGAACTGTGACCTCGGCCCAGCTCGCCCCTCACGCCGTTCAGAACGCTCACATCACACCGGGCACGGTGCTGCCGGCGCAGACCATCGCCGGTACTTCCCAGGCGGCTGCGGCCAACACGAGCTATCTGGCCACCAGCGCCTCACTCACCGAGATCGATCTCACCGATACGACTGCCAATGTAGGGGACATCGTCCAGGTTACTGGCGTCGGCGCAGGAGGGTGGCGGGCAGAACTCTACCAACCTGACGTCTGGACGCCGCGGGAGAGCAAGCGCTTCTGGTATTCCGTGGCTTCGTCGGCCGACGGCAGTAAGCTCGTCGCGGGGGTGTGGTACGGTCAGATCTACACCTCGAGCGACTCCGGGGTGAGCTGGACCCCGCGGGAGGGCAACCGCTACTGGTGGTCCGTGGCCTCCTCGGCGGACGGCAGCAAGCTGGTTGCCGTGGTGAATGGCGGCCAGATCTACACCTCGGGCACTGTCGCGTCCGGAGCACAGGGGACCACCGCCACGCTGGAGTATCTGGGCAATGCTCAATGGACCGCACTCGGTGCCGCCCATGGCACTGTAACCTCGGCTCAACTCGCCGACGGGGGTGTCACATCCGCCAAGCTGACCGATGGGGCGGCCCTGGCCGAAATCCTGGACGATGATGGGGCAGGCAGCGGCCTGGATGCGGACCGGTTGGACGGGTTGAGTTCGGAGTCGTTCTGGAAGCTGGGCGGAAATGCAGGGACGACAGAGGGTACGCACTTCCTGGGAACGATCGACAGTAGTCCTTTGGAACTGCGAGTGAACAACCAGCGCGGGCTGCGTTTGGAATACCCGACGGTGGGAACCGCGCCCAATGTGATCGGCGGGTCGGGCGCCAACACGGTGACCGCGGGAACGGAAGGGGCAGTCATCGGTGGTGGGGCGGACAACACCATTTCGGACAATGCGGTGGCCGCCACCATTGCCGGCGGCAGGTTGAACAGCATCCAGACGGGCGCCGAGGATGCGACGATCTCCGGCGGAGGATCGCACACCGTTTCCGCCGGTTCGAACAGCGCGACCATCGGTGGCGGGTGGAACAACACAATCGGCGCGGACTCCGACCTCGCGGTGATCGGTGGCGGGTTGATGAGTTCGGTCGGGTCGGAGTCCCCGTATGCGGTGATCGGCGGCGGTGGCTTCCATACGGTCGCGAACCAGTCGGATTACGTGACGATTGGGGGTGGGGCGGCCAACAGCGTCGGGACCGGCGCCGGACGAGCCACGATAGCGGGAGGGGACGTGAATGCCGTGGGCAACGGTGCGGGTTGGGCCAGCGTCGGGGGAGGCCGGAACAACAGCATTCTGCCGAATGCAACGGACAGCACCGTCGGCGGGGGATCGGCCAACACTATCTCGGACAATGCGGTGGCCGCCACCATCGCCGGCGGCAGGTCGAACAGCATTCAGGCGGGCGCGGAAGATGCGACGATCTCGGGCGGAGGATCGCACACCGTTTCCACCGGTTCGAACAGCGCGACCATCGGCGGTGGGTGGAACAACACAATTGGGGCGGACTCCGACCTCGCGGTGATCGGTGGCGGGTTGATGAGTTCGGTCGGGTCGGAGTCCCCGTATGCGGTGATCGGCGGCGGTGGCTTTCATACGGTCGCGAACCAGTCGGATTACGTGACGATTGGGGGTGGGGCGGCCAACAGCGTCGGGACCGGCGCCGGACGAGCCACGATAGCGGGAGGGGACCTCAATGCCATAGGCGACGGGGCGGCTTGGGCCACGGTTGGGGGAGGTCTGGAAAACAAGGTCTGGGGGAATGCAGCCTACTCGATGATCCCTGGAGGACAGAACAACGAAGTCGCTGCTGACGCCCACCACGCCATGGCCGCCGGGCGGCGTGCCCAGGCCAATCATCCCGGGGCGTTCGTATGGGCGGACTCGACGGATGCGGATTTCGGCTCCACCGGCGACAACCAGTTCCTCATCCGTGCGGCGGGTGGAGTTGGCATCGGCACGGAGAGTCCGACGAGCGCGCTGGACGTCAACGGCAACATCGTGGCCAGTGGCACCATCACCGGTTCCAGCGACCGCAATGTGAAGGAGAACTTCTCGGCGGTTGATCCGCAGGACGTGCTGGATCGCGTCAGTGCCATGCCCATCCAGCGCTGGAACTACATCGGCGAGGCCGTGCCCCACATCGGCCCGGTGGCCCAGGACTTCCACGGCGCGTTCGGCGTCGGCATGGACGACAAGCACATCTCAATGGTCGATGCCGACGGCGTGGCGCTGGCGGCCATTCAGGGGCTCAATGAGAAGGTGGAGGTCAGAGGTCAGAGGTCAGAGGTCAGAATCCAGAAGCTGGAAGAGGAGAATGCCGGGTTGAGACGCAAGAACCAGTCGCTCGAAGCGCGGTTGGAGAAACTGGAAGAACTCTTGAATCAGAAGGTTAACGGAGGTGCGCAATGAGAACGCGAGGATCGAAGATGGAGAATGGATGTCACCGAGCGTCTTGGAGTGCGCCGGCAACGCGAAGCGGCGACGGCGCTTTCGAGGCCGGACGGACGTTCGAACATCTCATCGCGCTCGAAGTCGAAAAGCGGTGTCGAGGCCACCGCACTCCAAAACCTGGCGGCGCCTTTACCCCCTTGGCCGTTTCGCTACTCGCCTCCTTCGCATTGGTGAGTCCGGGTCTCCACGCCGCCACCCGCACCAGTGCCAACTACTCGCTCACCGCCGAAACCATGGACGGCGGCGGCGGCGCTTCGAGTTCGCTCAACTACACCTCGGCCACCTCGCTCGAGACCGCCTCGATCGGCACGGGCGGCAGCGCGAATTACGAGGTCCAACACGGCTACATTACCGCCGAGATCGTTGCCGTCGCCGCCCTGATCGAAGGCCAGTGGGTCTTCTACAATCGCTCGCAATGGGACGGCAATTACCCCGGCCCCGACGACGCGGACGATAACGCCATCGCGCCGGACAAGTCGGCCTTGCTCCCCGGCAGCGTGGCCACCTTCGCCAACTACACCGCCTATTCCCGCGGCCTCAACGGCATCATGATCGACATTGCCAACCTCGCCGGCACGCCGACGGCCGGCGACTTCACGTTCAAGACCGGCAACGACCATAACCCCTCCGGCTGGGCCACCGCCCCCGAACCGCTCAGCTTCAGCCTGCGTCCCGACGCCGGGGTGAACGGCTCGGACCGGGTCACCCTGATCTGGAACGACAATAACCTCGACGCCACCGAAGATCCCAACGAGGCCGTGGCCAAGGCCTGGCTTGAAGTCACCGTCAAGGCCACCGGCAACACCGGTCTGACCGCCGATCACACCTTCTACTTCGGCAACGCCGTCGGCGAAGTGGGCAACAGTGCCGCGGACGCGATTGTGGACACCACCGACGTCCTGCAGCCCTTCTACAACCAGACCAGCGGCGGGGCAGCGGGCCTCTCCTCTCCTTACGACATCAACCGGGACAAGACGGTGGACACCACGGACGTGCTCCTGCCCTTCTACCACCAGACCAGCGAGGCCACAGCCCTGGTCCTGCTGGACCTCTCTGGAGGAGGAGGCGCTGGCGGCCCCGCCCTCGCGCAAGCCCATCCGCTTTCGTCGGTCGGCCTGCAAACCCTGTTCCGTGACGGTTGGCTGGAGGGATTTGACCCGGCGACCGGCCTGCCACTACCGGAACCACCCCCGGCCCTGCATCTGCTGCGCGCTGGGGACGCCCGGTTGTTCGTGCAGTTGGAAGCTCGGAGAGGCAACTGGCGGCTCCAGTGGGTCGATGTCCTGGGGCGGACGGACTGGCGAACGCTGGGGGTGGAGCCAACGGATGGGCCGGAGGGAACCGGATGGTGGATCGAATTGCCTTCCGAACCTGGCGCCCGGTTCTTCCGAGTGGTCGAGCCGGCCAATTCCCAACACTGAGGAGAGCGTATGAGCCGGAACCAGAATCGTTTGAACGAACCCCGGAGGACCCAGGACATGAATGTGCCAGCAAATCTCCCCCTGAACCAAGCGACGGGGTCAGTCCTCCAGCTATTGGCGGCGCTCTCTACGTCAATAGTCAGGACTGATCCCCAGAGCGGCCGAACTTCTCGCGCCGGCTTTCCAGTCGGCCGGGCCGGCTGGATGAGGCGGATCGGTGTCATCGGACTCCTGGTGGCCGCGCTGGCGGTCTCCGGTGGCAAGGTGCTCGCCGCCGTGCCGGTGCTCAGCATCGATGTGGGCACGATCTACCTGGAGCCGGACCTGGCGGGGCAGGTGGTGGAGCTGAGCCTGAGCAACGACGGCTCTGGCGTGGCGCAGGTGCAGGGCTTGAGCCTTCGGCTGGAGGTGGACGACGGGCTCGGAGGCGGGAACGCCCCGGCGCTGACGGGCGTGGATGCGGTGACGGGCAGTCTGTGGGAAGGAAAGCTGGGTTGGGTGACCTATCAGGAGCAGGAGTCAGAGTACTGGGACGTGCGCGTGCTGACGGACTTCTTCGGAGGGGAGTACGTGGAGTTCGGGCCGGGGAGCCTGACGCGGGTCGCATTATTGACCCTCGACACCACCGGGCTGACGAGCGGGACCTGGGCCCTGCGGCTGAGCAATCACCTTTCGCACCTGGCGGATACCAAGTTCACCGCAAACGGCACTGCAGAGGAATGGTCCCCGACGGTGATCAACGGCCGGTTGGTCATCGTGCCCGAACCGGGGACGTGGGCGCTGTCGGGCGCGCTGGGCCTCCTGCTCTGGGGACTCATCCGTCGGCACCGGTGAAGCCCATCCATCCCCGGGCCGTAGAAGCGTCGGTGCCGCCCCTTCGGCGGGCGGCTTGTCCAGTTCGTCGACCAAAAGGCCTGTGCAAAGCTTTGATGCATATGCACTGATAATTCGGAGTGCCTGGGTAGCAACGTACAACGCGCCTGGAAGTAAGGCCGGGAGAGCGATTCCAAGGCTGTGACCGCACGAGGGTGCCCGCCAGGCCGGCATGCCGCCAATCGGATTTCCCCGCTCCCCGCCAGACCGCCCCGGGCGTTGGACCAAGAACAGGTTTTGACCTGGGGCGGCGGCCCGGGTATTGAGTGGTTTCATTGGCACTTGGAATGCCCGCGCCAGGGCCGGCCCCTGGTCGCGACAGACAACACCTCGGAAGCCAGCAAACCTGAAAGGCATCGATCATGCGCTCAATTCGCAATCTCGCAGTGCTCGGCGGCCTCGCCTTGGGGGTCGCCTCATCCATCCACGCCGACAGTCTGGAACTGCTCTGGACCGTCAATCCCGGCGCTGAAGGCATCGACTTCATGACCACCGGCAACACCGAACGCGGCATGGCCTACAACCCGGTCACCGACCACGTCGTCGTCATCAGTCGGAACGGCGGCTACCGCCCGGTCGTGCTCGATGCCGCGGACGGCTCCTATCAGTGGGAACTCATCTCCGACGGGATGTCCGGGGGGACCTTCCCGGTCAACATGGTGGGCGTGGCGGAGGACGGGGCGATCTACGTCGGCAACCTTTCCACCAGCACCACCGCTCCCCAGTTCAAGCTCTATCGCTATGCCGACGACCAGCTTTGGACCTGGCCGGAGGTGGCGTTCGATGGCGACCCGGCCGGGACGGATCCCGACAGCGGCGCGAGCCTGAACCCCCAGCGTTGGGGGGATACCATGGACGTCCGCGGCTCCGGGGCCAACACCCAGGTCGTCATCGCCTCCCGCAACACCGCGGCCATCGCCATTCTCACCACCGAGGACGGCGTGACGTTCACCAGCACCCTCATCGAGGGCGCCGCCAACGGCAACGGCAGCCTCGGCGTCGCTTTCGGTGCGGGGAACACCGTCTACACCAAGATCAACAACGGTGCGCTGCGCCTGGTCTCCTTCGACCTCGCCACCGGCACCAGCACGTTGATCCAGTCCTGGGCCGACCCCGCCATCCCGAATGGCGTGGCCCCCATCGCCACCGACGCAGCGGCCAAGGAACTCGCGGGCGTCCTTTACGGCGGCAACGGCGTGAATCTCTACAACATCGAGGACACGGCCCAGCCGCCGATCTTCATCGATTCCGAGCCCAACCCGAACTCGAACGCGAACGGCAACGGCGTCGGTTCCGCCGACTTCGGTAACAACCGTCTCTTCGTGCTCGACACCAACAACGGGCTCCAGGCCTACAAGATCGTCCGCAGCACGACCGCCGAACCGCCGGCGATCAGCACCGGTCCGGCCGACACGGAGGTGCTCGAGGGCGGCAACGTCTCCTTCTCCGTCGCCGCCACCGGCACGCTGCCCTTGAGCTACCAGTGGTTGTTCGGCGAAACCGAAATCGAGGGCGCCACGGAAGCCACCCTCACCCTGACCGCCGTCACCCCGGACCAGGCGGGCGAATACTCCGTGCGCGTCACGAACGAGGCCGATGCCATCGTCAGCGATCCGGCCACCCTCACTGTCATCCCGCTCGTCAAGTCCGACGCCCTGACCTTCAAATGGCAGGTCGCTCCCGGTGACACGGCGTGGATGCAGAATGACAACGCCCAGCGCGGCGCCGCCGTCAACCCGGTGAGCGGCAACGTCCTCGTGGTCAGCCGCACCGGCGGGAATGGCATTTATGTTCTCAACGGCGAAACCGGTGAACTCCGGCACCAGTTGAGCACCACCGGAATCTCCGGGGGCACCTACGCCGTCAACATGATCGGCGTCGCCGGGGACGGCGCAGTCTACGTCGGCAACCTCCAACTCAACGGCACCACCGGCACCTTCAAGCTCTATCGCTGGTCCAGCGATGCCGAGGGGATCGATCCCACCGTCGCTTTCGAGGGCGATCCCGGCATGGGCACGGTCAATCGGTGGGGCGATACGATGGACGCCCGCGGCAGCGGCGCCGACACCCAGATCCTGCTGGCCTCCCGGGCCGGCAACATGTTCAGCGTGCTGACCACTGCCGACGGCGAGTCCTTCAGCGCGAACGCCATCGCCGTGGCCGATGCCGTCGAGGGTGACTTCGGCCTGGGCATCGCGTTTGGCCAGGGCGACACCGTCTGGGCCACCGCCACCGGACGGGATCTGAAGCGCGTCTCGTTCGATCTGGGTGCCGGAACCGGAACCGTGCTCGACGACTTCGCTCCCGAACTCATTCCGACCACTCTGTCGTCGCTCGCCTACGACGCCCCCAACGACTTCCTGGCCGGCATCGCGCTCGAGACTCCCGATAACGTCCGCCTGCATGATGTCAGTGACCCGGCCAACCCGGTTTTGATCGACCAGGAATTCTGCGCCGCCGACAACGCCAACGTGAATGGCACCGGCGCGGCCGATTTCGGGGCAGACCTCCTCGCAGTGCTCGACACCAACAACGGGCTCGTGGTTTTCGATGTGAAGAAACCCAGCGCCGCCGCCCCGACACTCAGTGATGCCACCCTCAGCGACGGCAACCTGACCCTCACGATCAGCGGCACCGCCGGCATGGCCTACGGCCTGGAGGGCAGCGCCGATTTCTCCGCTTGGGAACCCGTGGATGGCGCCGATGGCACGGGGCCGAGCTACACCGCCAGCATAACGCTCGGGGACACCCCGTACCGCTTCTTCCGCGCGGTCCAAAAGTAGGCCAGGCCAATGGTATCCCGGACCCGACCTGCCAGACGGGCGGGTGGGCGCGCCTCTCGCGCCCATCCGCTTTCTTCGTTGCTAATGAGACTCGCGTTCCTGCTCGTCGGCTTCACCGCACAGTCCGCGCCCACCCCTGAATGGCGCGGTCTCTGGGTCGACGGCTTCCACGCCGGCTACAAGAGCCGATCGGAAATCACCAAGCTGATCAGCGACGCCCGCCGCGGGCACTTCAACGCCCTGTTCGTCGAGGTCCGAAAACGGGGCGACGCCTACTACGACAGCCTTTTCGAACCTCGCGCCACGGACATCGAAGCGGGTCTCGATCCGCTGGCGGAGTTGATCCGGCAGGGCCACGCGCAGACCCCCCGGATCGAAATCCACGCCTGGATCGTGGCCTACCCCTTCTGGGCCTCGCAGACCAGCAATCCTTCGCAACCTGATCACCCCTACAACCTGCATCCGGACTGGCTCATGTACAACGACGTGGGTGAGTCCTGGACCGGCAGCAATTACCAACTGGACCCCGGCCATCCCGGGGTGCAGGCCCACCTGTTCAACGTGGCGATGGACATCATCAGCCGCTACGACGTCGACGGCTTCCATTGGGATTACATCCGCTATCCCGGCACGCAGTGGGGCTACAACCCCGTGGCACTCGAGCGTTTCAACCGGCGCTACAACCGCTCCGGCCAGCCTTCCCGAACCGACTCCGTCTGGATGCAATGGCGGCGGGACCAGGTCACTGCGGTGGTCCGGCGGGTCTACCTCTCCGCCATCGCTCTCAAGCCCCAGGTCAAGCTTTCGGCGGCCACCATCACCTGGGCACCCGGCCCCGCCAATGCCGCCGAATGGCTCAGCACGGCCGCCTATTCGAGCGTCCTGCAGGACTGGCGCGGCTGGATGGCGGAGGGCATCCTCGACCTGAATCTGCCGATGGCCTATTTCAACCAGGACAGCCATCCCGATGCCTGGGCCCGTTGGAGCACGTTCGCCAAGGACAACAAATACCGCCGCCAACTCGCCCTCGGCACGGGCCTTTGGATCAACCCGGTTGCCAACACCCTCCTGCAATTCCGCAGCACCCGGGTCCCCACGGCCACCGGCAATCCCGCGGAGGGAATGTGCGGCTTCTCCTACGCGGCGCCCGCCTCGGATGCCAGCCTCACCACCTTCCTCGAGGCCCTGACCACGCCGACCACTTACGATCCCCAGCCGGTTCCCGTGTTCGATGACTATCCGGAAACGCCCGACATGCCCTGGAAGACGGAACCGGACCGTGGCCACCTGCTGGGATACGCCGTCGAAATGCCCGGGGAGCTGCCCGTCGACGGCGCCAACGTCCTCCTGCTGGGCCCGGTGAACAAACTGCTCCGGAGCGATGCCCACGGCTGCTTTGGCCTGCCGGATCTGCCTCCGGGCGAATACCGCCTCAGCGCCACCGCCGGTACCCTCGCCTCAGCGGAAGTCACCTTCACGACCCAGGCAGGCGTGGTTTCCCTGCAAAACCTCCAACTGGCATCCGATCCCGCGGAGGTGTTCGTCCGGGCGGTGACGACCGCCCCGGGCCCCACCGAGGCGTTCATCAACTGGGAAACCGCCGCACCGGCCGAGTGCCACATCGAGTTCGGTCCGGCAGGCGAAGCGCTCGACCGGCAATCGTTCGTCACCACCCCCGCCGCCACCGCGCACGAGGTCCTGCTCACGGCCCTGCTGCCGAACACGACCTACGACTACCGGGTCGTCGCCGAGACCACCGACGCCCGCTACGAATCGAGCCTCCGCACGTTTCACACTGCCGGCGAGATCATCATCGACAATCCAGTGGCGAGCTTCAGCGGTTCCTGGCTGGCTGGTACCAGTGCCCCCGACCGTTACGGCGAAGACTACCGGTATGCCGGGGTCACCGACGGTTCCGCCACCGCCGGCGCCGCGTTCATTCCGACCATCGAAACCCCCGGCTATTATGACGTCTCCGAATGGCACACGCAGGGCGCCAATCGTGCGGAAAACGCCCCGTTCGAGATCGTTCACGCCGCCGGCATCTCCCGTGTGACGGTGAATCAGACGGTCAACGGTGGGGCCTGGAATCTGCTGGCCTCACGCCGCGCCATCACTCCCGGCACCGGCGAGGTCCGTCTGAACAACGCCACGGGCGGAACCAGCGGGGTGGTGATCGCCGATGCCGTCCGTTGGGTCTACGCCGACGATCCCCCACCAGCGAGCGGCAATCCTCCCCCCATCTGGTGGAGTTGGCACCATTTTGGCGGCCCCACCAGCGGCAACGCCGACATCGACTTCGACGGCTACAACAACGCCCAGGAGTACCTCGCCGGCACGAATCCCCGCCAGGCGGACTCGCACCTGCGCTTCTGGACTGAAATCACCGGCCCGGGCGAAGTGCTCCTCCGCTTCTGGCCGCAACATCCCGGCCGCCGTTATTCCCTCCTCGCTACCGACGACCCCGGCAGCAGCGCATGGACACCGGTGACCGAAGCGGTCGGGCCGGCAGATGCCTACGGCGTCGGTGCCTTTGCAGTCCCGCAGGCCGGCGTGCCGTCAGCTCGCTTCTACCGCTTGGAAGTGCGGTTGCCGGAGTAGTCCAGCGGACTGGGGGGGTGTTGACGGTCATGTTCAAGTTCAAGTTCAGGTTCAAGTTGACGCTGGCGGGATGGCTGGCGGCGGGACTGACCTCGGCGAGCTTTCTCCCGGCCAGGTGCGAGGGGCTCCCGTCAACCCCAAGCCTAACCATCACCCAGATCGATCCGCCGGAGCAGGGCTTCTACGCCAAGCGCCTCGATTACGAAGGCATCGCCATCAAGACCTCCACCAACGTCGTGGATGAAGCCCTCTTCGCCGCCCGGGATCGCCTTTCGATGATGCTCACGAACTTGCCCGGCGTTCGTGTGCGACTGCGCGAGGCAGGGGCCGAACTCCATATCATCGGTCGCAACGAGGTCACCACCGACCTGCCGGAGTGGCGTCACGACAAGGGCAAACCGCTGGCCGAATACAACGGCCTGACCCGCGACCAGCGCACCCGCGGCATGGGCGGTCTGCACGCCTCCTGTGGGGAGGAGAACCTCCTCCGACTGGAAAAGGACCGCTATCGCGGACGCGACATCTGCGTCCACGAATTCGCCCACAACATCTATCAGCACGGCATGACCCGGACGACACGGGACCGTTTTCAGGAGCGACACCGTCGCTCGCTTGATCAGGGCCTTTGGCAGGAATCCTACGCCGGCTCAAATCACCACGAGTTCTTCGCCGAATTGTCCATGTGGTACTTCGGCACGCACGGCGACCTGACCATGAAGGGCGCCAAGCCGGCCAACGGCCGCGAGGGCCTCAAAGCCTACGACCCGGAGGCCTTTGCGCTGATGGACGAGTTCTATTCGGGACGGATGGAGGCTGCCACTCCCTAGGGTTGTTGCGGACGGACCCAAGGAAGGAAACCGAAGGGCCTCGCCCGAACTCTGCCAAGTCCCGTAGCGCGGTGAAAGGCGCCAGCCTTCACCGCTTTTCCCGCCGCACACCGAATCCGGAAACCCCGGCATCGATCCTCCGCCCGCGCCGGTTCTGAGCGTTCTCGAACGGGGGTTGCCATTTGGTCCGGAAAGCGGCGATTGAGATCGCGCGCACTCCACGACGCTCCGCGAATCCGGCCCGGCTCACCGACAGTCCCCGCTTTCCCCCTCATCCCCTTTGCGTCTTCGCGCCTTCGCGCGACTCCTCCCCCTTTCTTCCGGCGCGGCACCGTCAACTTTCAGTTGAGATTCTCGCGGATACAGGTATCACGTTCTTTTGTCGTCAACATGAAGAACGCTTTCATTCTAACCCTTGTGCTGGGTTTCGCCGGCACGGCACCCGCCCTGGCGCGGCTGACGCCCGAGCAGGTCGCGGCGCTGCCGCCGGCGGCGGAGGTGACGGTCGATTTCGCCCGGGACATCAAGCCGGTGTTCGATGCCAGTTGCGTGAAGTGCCACGGCCGCGGCGCCGCCAAGGGCGGGTTCAGCCTCGATTCCCGCGAGACGTTCCTGCAGGGCGGCGATTCCGGCCCGGCTGCCGAACCGGGCCGAAGCGCGGAGAGTCTGCTGATCGAGCTGGTCTCCGGTCTTGACCCGGACAACGTCATGCCCGTGAAAGGCTCGCGGTTGACGGTCGGGCAGGTGGGGCTGTTCCGGGCCTGGATTGACCAGGGTCTCGTCTGGCCGGCGGAAGTCAGCTTCGTCAAGCCGCCCGCGTTGAACCTGCATCCGCGGGAAGTCTCCCTGCCTCCGGTCTCCGAAATCGCCGGCAACCACCCGGTGGACCGACTGCTCCAGCCGTATTTCCAGGAACACGGCATCCGGCCGGCGGCTCCGGTGGAGGACCGCGGGTTCGCCCGGCGCGTCTACTTGGACACCATCGGCCTGTTGCCTCCTCCCGAGGAACTCGCGGCGTTCGAGGAGGATTCGCGTCCGGACAAGCGGCAACGGCTCGTGGAGCGGTTGCTCGCCGAGAACCAACGCTACGCGGAGCATTGGTTGACCTTTTGGAATGATCTCCTGCGAAACGATTACGAGGGCACCGGCTACATCGACGGCGGACGCAAGCAGATCACCGGCTGGCTGCACGCGGCGCTGGCGGAGAACAAGCCCTTCGACCGGTTCGTGGCGGAGTTGGTGAATCCCACCGAAGGGACCGAGGGCTTCGTCAAGGGCATCGTCTGGCGCGGCCGGATCAACTCCAGCCAAACGCCTCCCATGCAGGCCGCCCAGAACATCTCCCAGGTCTTCATGGGCGTGAACCTCAAGTGCGCCAGCTGCCACGACAGCCTGATCAACGACTGGAAACTCGCCGACGCCTACGGCATGGCCGGCATCTACACGGATGAACCGCTCGAAATGGTGCGCTGCGACAAGCCCACCGGCCGGAAGGCGGAAACCCGCTTCCTCTACCCGGAACTGGGCGAGATTCCCACCGACGCGCCGCAGGCGGAGAAGCGCCGTCGCCTGGCGGAGATTCTGACGTCGAAACAAAACGGCCGGCTCACCCGGACCCTCGTGAACCGGCTGTGGGAGAAGTTCATGGGCCGGGGCCTGGTGGAACCGGTCGACGACATGGAACAACCGGCATGGTGTCCGGACCTGCTGGACTGGCTGGCGGAGGACCTGGCCGCGCACGGTTACGATCTCAAGCACACCATGCAGGTGATCCTCACCTCGCGCGCCTACCAGATGCCGGCGGTGAGTCTGGGCGAACAGAAGCAGTCGGACTTCGTGTTCAACGGCCCCGGGGTACGCCGCATGAGCGCCGAGCAATTCCGGGACGCGTTTGGAACCGTGGCGGGAGTCTGGTTCGAGAGTCCGGCGGCCCAGTTCGACCTTACTGCGGGCCGTTCCGTGGAGGAGGTGGACGCCGAACTGCTGCCGCGCCCCGTGAAGTGGATCTGGAGCGACGCCGGTGCCGCCCAAAAGGCGTTGGCGGAAACCGTCTACCTGTGGAAACGGTTCTCGCTCGAAACGGTGCCCGAGGAGGCATTCGTGGCCGCCACCTGCGACAACAGCTTCACGCTGTATGTCAACGGCAACAAGGTGCTGACCGGAAGCGACTTCAACCAGCCGCGCTTCGCGGACATCCGGTCCAGGCTTCGCCCGGGCGAGAATGTGTTCGCCGTTGCGGCGGTCAATCACACACCGGGCAACCAGCCGCCCGCCGAGGACCAGCCTGCGGTCGAGGCCGACGCCAATCCCGCCGGGTTCCTGCTTTACGCCCGGTTGCGCCAGGGCCGGCAGGTGCTGGACCTCGGAACCGACGCCACGTGGGTGTGCTCGAAGACGAAGGCGGATCATTGGGAACAGCGGGATTTCACGCCTGCCAACGCGACCGCGGCGGTCGAGGTCGGAGAGCGATCCGCCGCTCCCTGGAATCTCGGGGACCGGCTCGCCGGTACGTTGAGCGTGGCGCTGATCCATGGGGAAGTGCGGGCCAGTTTCGTGCCGGCGGATCCGCTCACGACTGCGTTGGGGCGACCCAATCGGGAACAGGTCAACACCACACGCCCTTCCACCGCTACCACGCTCCAGGCCCTTGAACTGACCAACGGGGGAACCCTGAACGGCCTGCTCCAGGAGGCGGCGAAGCACGTGCTCGCCGAGGGGGCCGCGTCGAACAATGAACTGGTCTCGCGATTGTATGCCAGTGCCCTTGGACGTCCGCCGACGCCGAATGAAGCGGCGCTCGCCGATGAGTTGCTGGGCACGAGCCCAGGGAAGGAGCAGGTCGAGGACCTGCTTTGGGCCGTGCTGATGCTGCCGGAATTCCAAATGATCTACTGAGATTGAGAGCCGAACCCGTCATGAACCGAACCCGCTTCACCAATCGTCGCGATTTTCTGAAGACCGCCAGTGCCGCGACCCTTTCCGCACTGGCGGCGGGCAACGCGCGGCTCCTCGCGCAAACGGAGCCCGCGACCGGGGCCCCGAAGCTCCAACCCACCGCCGACACCATCGTCGTGCTCTGGATGGCCGGCGGCATGGCGCACACGGAGACATTTGATCCGAAGCGCTACACGCCTTTTGAAAAGGGGATCAAGCCGGCGGACGTCATGAGCACGTTTCCGGCCATCGACACCGCGGTGGACGGCATCAAGTTCTCGCAGGGACTGGAGCGTATCGGCGCCGTCATGGACCGCGGCGCACTGATCCGCTCCTACACGGCAGGCGACCTGGGGTTTATCCTGCATTCCCGGCACCAGTTTCACTGGCACACCGGCTATGCCCCGCCGCAAACCGTCGCGTGTCCCCATCTTGGGGCGGTAATCGCGCGGACGCTGGGTCCGTTGAACCCCGCCATGCCGGCGTTCATCAACATCGGGCAGCGGTTTGACATGGTGGAGGGCCAGGAACTCAAGGCGTTCACCACGGCGGGGTTCCTGGGCAGCGAATATGGACCGTTCAACATCGCCCTGCCGGAACAGGCCGCCAACGCGGTGCGACCGCCGATGGGCATGACCCCTTCACGGTTCGAGAATCGTGACCGGTTCTACCGCCGCCTGCTCGCCGAAAGCCCGGTGATGCTCCACGGCAGCGATCATCAGCGCGAATCGCTGCTGCGCTCCATGGACAACGCCCATCGACTCCTCAGTTCCCCCGCGGCGAAGGCCTTCGATCTGGCGCTGGAACCAAAGGAGAACGTGGCGAAGTACACGGGCGGCGTGACCGATTTCACCGAGTTGTCGGATACGAACCGAACGCGGGACGGCTCCTATGAAGAACGGACCATTGGACGGTTTGGTCTGGGTTGCCTGCTCGCGCGACGCCTGGTGGAGGCCGGCGCCCGATACATCGAGGTGACCACCGAGTACATCCCGTTCCTCAACTGGGACACCCACGAGCACGGCCACGAAAAGGCGGTCAACATGAAGCGGACCATCGATGCGCCGGTTGCCCAACTCGTGCTCGATCTGGAGGAGCGCGGGTTGCTGGACCGGACGTTGATCGTGCTGGCCAGCGAGTTCAGCCGCGATTCACTGGTGGAAGGAAAGCCGGAGCAGTTGGTGAAGGACCAGGTCCCCGTACCCGACACCATCGAGGACATCAAGAACTACGGCATGCACCGGCACTTCACCGACGCCGGCTGCGTGCTGCTGTTCGGCGGTGGCATCAAGCGGGGTCACCTGCATGGCGCGACGGCGGAGGAGCGTCCCTGCAAGACCCTCCAGGACCGCGTGGTGATCGAGGACCTCCACGCCACGCTGTATCGGGCGATGGGAATCCCGTCGACGCAGGCCTACGAGGTCGAGAAACGGCCATTCTACGTGACCCGCGACGGGCTCGGTCGACCCATCGAAAGCCTGTTTGGCTGAGGCTTCCCACGGGCAGGGCGGATGTGGCCCGAAGGGGGAGGCGCGACCGGTCCCGGTCTCCGCTGTAAGGGTTTCGCTTGCCGGCTGCGCGGGCGTCCGTGGGGAGCCGGCCCACCGTCCCGGGTTGTCGGTTCGTTTCACGGTTGAGTTCGTGGGGCCGTGAGTGTTGCATTCCCGCATGACAACCGAGGAAGCCCTGCAGCTTTTCCGCGAATCCGGCGCCCTGCTGGAAGGACATTTTGTGCTTCGCAGCGGCCTGCACAGCCGCCAGTTCTTTCAATGCGCCCTCGCCCTGCAGCAGATGCCCCTGGTCGAGCGGTTCGGGGCTGCGCTGGCGGACACGATTCGATCCCTGGAACCCGCCACGGTGGTCGCCCCGGCGATGGGTGGGCTGGTCATCGGTCAGGAGGTGGCACGCCGGTTGGGGTGCCGGTTCCTCTTCGTGGAGAAGGAGGACGGCCGGTTGGTGATGCGCCGCGGATTCAAGCTGGCGGTCGGCGAGCGGGTGGTGGTGGTCGAGGACGTCGTGACCCAGGGGGGGCGGGTGCGCGAGACCCTGGACATCGTGCAACAACAGGGCGCCGCCACGCTGGCAGTGGCGGTCCTGGTCGATCGTTCGAACGGGACGGTGGATCTTGGCGTGCCGATGCACAGCCTGATCCGGATGCAGGTGGAAGCCTTCCCACCGGATCAGCTTCCCCCGGATCTGGCCGGGACCCCGGCGGTCAAGCCCGGGAGCAAATAGGCTGCGACTGTGCCCGGTGCCGGATCAGCTCCGGCCTGCCGCCCATTCCACCGCGTTGGCGAAGAGTCGTTGCACCTCCGGTCGGTAGAGGTTCGGATAGGTCTCGTGCCCGGGGGCGAAGTAGAACATCCTCCCCTTCCCGATGGTCCAGCAGAACCCCACCCGGGTCGGTTCCTCCTTGCCGTCGGGATAGACGTAGGTCCCCGCAAAGGGCACGGCTTCCGGTTCCGGCACGCGGTAGGGCTCCGAATAGCGCTCGATCTGTGGCAGGGTGAAATCCCCCACGCCCTTCGTGATCGGGTGGTCCGGCGCGTTGACCCTTACCTTGAGCTGGCACCCGTCGGTCTTGTAGGCCCCCCAACTGCAGCGGGTTCCCATGAGCCGCTTGTTGGGTTTGGCGAAATGCGAGGAGTGCACCGCGATGAACCCCATGCCCTCCTGCTTCACCCGGCGTTCAATGCGGTCGACGTATTCGTCCTTCACGTTGTCGTGCCGCTTGTGTCCCCACCAGATCAAGACGTCGCAACGGTTCAGGGAATCCTCGGAACAACCCTGCTCCGAGTCGTTGATTCCGGCAGTCTCAACCGTCCACCCGGGCAGTTGCTTCCGGAGCGCGTCGGCGATCGCGTGGTTGATGTCGTCCGGATAGACCTTGTCCTGTTGTGCCGTGCCCTCCGACCAGACGACGACGCGACGCGGTCGGTCGGCGGCAAGCGTTTGGAGCCACGGCGCACCGAGCACGGCAAGACCGGTGCCCAGCAGGGTGCGACGGGAAAGGCGGCGGATGTCGCCGCCCACGAGAGGAGAAGCGGTGGTGTTTGACATGCCGGGACGATGGGGTTTCACCCCGGCACAAGACAAGCGCGGAACGGCGCGGACTTACCAGTATTCCTCGACGTGGATGGTGCCGAGCTCCTTGCCCTTGTCCGCGACGAAGCCCCGTGCGGCGAGAAACTCCTTCGCGGCGTCCACCATCGCGGGATTGCCGCAGAGGAAGGCCTCGCACTGCGATGGATCGATGGCGATCCCGGAGGACTGCTCCACCACCCCGTCCTCGAGCAGTTTCTGGATCCGACCGGTCAGACCGTGAAAATGCGCGTCCTCGTCCGGGCGCGTGATCGAAGGGAGATAGCTCAGATTGGGGCGCAGCCGGGCCAGACTCTCCAATTCGGCGCGGTATCCGAGATCCCAGCTGTGTCGGGCGCCATGCAGGACCACGAACTTCCGTGAGGTGTCGTTGATGAGCATCGTGCGCAGCATCGACATGTAGGGCGCGAGACCGGTACCGGTCGCCACCAACAGCACCGCCCGGTCGGGTTGGGCTTTGTCGAGGGTGAAGAAGCCGCTGGCCTTGGGCGAGAGAAACACCTTGTCGCCGTGCCGCAGGGCGAACAATCGGGGAGTCAACTCGCCGCTGGCCACCAATGTCAGGTAGAACTCCACGTACTGCCGCTCCGCGCTCGATGAGGCGATGCTGTAGGCACGGCGGATCAGCTTCTCCGGCGCCGCCGGGGCTTCCTCCGCATCCGCTTCCGCCACCCGGGGCGCCGCCCCCACAAGGCCCAGCACGGCAAACTGCCCGGGCTGAAAGGTGAACATCTCGCCGTCCGGCTTCACGCGGAGCACGATCAACTGCGGGTTGATCTCCTCCCGCCCGACGACGGTGGCATTGTATTTCGATGTGTCTGGCGCAGTCATCCGGTGTCTTCTTCGTTGCGTCTGCGGGCGCACTCTAGGGACGCCCGATCCCCGGCGCGAGCCAAAGATGCCGCCACGGGGTCAGTCCCGAGTTTCTTGCCTTTTGGCCCTGGAAGCGCCGTGCCTGGAATACTGGAATACCCGGGACTGACCCCGTCGCGGCAAAAGGAGTCGCGTTTTCCCGGCGGTTCCGCTTGGATTCGTCCCACGAACCATGAAAGCACGTTTGTCTGTCCTGCTCTGCACGCTCGCCCTGACCGGTCTCGGCGTCGTTGCGTCCGAACCCACCGCCACCATTCGGCTCTGGCCCGGCACCGCCCCCGGGGAGGTTGGCGGCCTCGGCCCGGAGCAGGACACCACCAAACCGGACGGCGGCCTCGTGGCCGGACGGCGACTCATCCGGTTGGGCAACGTGGCCGACCCGACCATCGCGGTTTACCCGGCGCCGGCGGACAAGAACACCGGGGCTGCCGTCCTGGTCTGTCCGGGAGGTGGCTACCACATTCTCGCCATGGATCTGGAGGGTACGGAGGTCTGCGAATGGCTCAATTCAATCGGGGTCACCGGCATCGTGCTGAAGTACCGGGTGCCGCGCCGTGCGGATCGCGAGATGTATGACGCGCCGCTGCAGGATGCACAGCGGGCCATGGGCATCCTCCGCCAGCGGGCCGGGGAATTCGGGATCAACCCGAAACGCATCGGCGTGCTCGGCTTCTCCGCCGGCGGGCACCTGTCCGCCATGCTGAGCAACCACTGGCGCGAACGCACCTATCCCGTGGTGGATGCCGCCGACGCCCAATCCTGCCGCCCCGACTTCTCGGTCCTGATCTACCCCGCCTACCTTACCGAGAACAACGATGGCAAAGTGATTGCCGCCAACCTGCCACTCAGCGCGGACACGCCGCCCGCGTTTCTGGTGATGGCCGCGGACGATCCCGTGAAGGCGGAGAACGCGCTGCACTACGCCCTGGCCCTGGAGCAACTCAAGGTGCCCGTGGAGCTTCACCTGTATCCGAGCGGCGGCCACGGTTACGGCCTGCGCCGGACCGACAACCCGGTGACCTGGTGGCCCGAGCGCGCCACCGAATGGCTCCGCCACCAGGGGTGGCTCAAACGGGACTGATCAAGCCAGCTTCCAGCCGTCGCGATACTGCGATTCCTTGAGGAACTGATCCGCCTCGGGGGCATTGGTCGCCTTCATGGCGGCGGAGTCCCACGTGATCTTCTTCCTGGTGCGCAGGGCCACCGGGCCCAGCAACACCAACTCGGTCAACGCCGCACCATACTCGAAATTCGCGCCGGCGGGCTCGCCTCCCTTGCAGGCATCCAGCCAGTCGCGATGATGCCCCTTTACGCGACGCAGGGTTTTCTCCGGGCGTTGGTAGGTGTCCATCAGGTCGAGCGGCAACAAGGTCGGCTCGCCCGCCCAGCCGGGGCACATCATCTTGCCTTTGTCCCCGATAAACAGGACCCCGTTGCGGCCGCCCCCCAGCATCATGCCATCCTCAAGTTCATCCGGACGCGCGGGTTCCAGTCCGCCGTCGTACCAGACCAGTCTGACCGGCGGCAGGTTGCCGCGGCCCTCGAACTGGTAGGTGTACATGGCACCGGCCGGCGCCATGTAATCGTCCACCTCCCCGACGGCGGTGCCTTCCACGGTGCGCGGGGATCGCAGGTCGAGCGCCATGAACGCCTGGTCCAGGTTGTGGCAGGCCATGTCCCCGATGGGCGCAGTGCCGAAGTCCCAGAAATCACGCCAGGTTACCGGGGAGTAGGCACTGCTGTAGGGACGCGGGTCGCGGGGCCCCAGCCAGAGATCCCATTCCACGCCCGCGGGGGTCGGTTCCGACGGCGGTCGGCCACCGCCCAGAAGCGTGCCCCAGCGGGTGGCGGCGCTCCACGCATGGACCTCGCGGACCGGGCCGATGGCATCGTCCCAGATCCACTCGCAGGCGGCCCGCAGTCCCTCGCCGGAATGCCCGTGGTTGCCCATCTGGGTGGCGACGCCGGTCTCCCGGGCCACCCTTGCCATCAGTCGGGCTTCCCAGATGTTGTGGGCCAGCGGCTTCTCGCAGTAGACATGCTTGCCCATCCGCATGGCGGGCAGCACCACCTGGGCGTGGTTGTGATCCGGGGTGGCGCAGAGCACGGCGTCAAAGTCCCGCGCCTTCTCCTCATAGAGCTTCCGGAAGTCGACGTATTCGGCGCAGGCGTGGTTCGGCGTCTTCGCGGAGTAGTGTTTCTCAATCTCCTGCTTGATCGGTTTCCGGCCCGCCACGCCGCGATAGTAGAACCGGTCCAGATTGTGTGACGCGATGGGATCGCAGACGGCGACGACCTGGGCATCGGCCTCGTTGAAGAGAGCCCGGAGGTTGGTCCGGCCCTGGCCACCGGCGCCGACGAGGGCGATGTTCACCTTTTCGCTGGGCGGGACAAAGCGGGGTCCGCCGAGCACGTGCCGGGGAACGAGGGTGACGGCGGTCACCGCGGCGGTGGTGGTGCGAACGAACTGGCGCCGGTTCAGGCGGCTTCTGCGGGCTTGGTTCATGTTGTGCTTCGGATGTGGGGGGCGCGGCCGAAAGGCGCGTCCCGAATGGCTTGTTGCTGGCGGGCAGTCTCGGCCGATGGGAGCGGTCCGGCAAGGCGGAATGCCCGATTTGAGGGGGCAGGTGGCCCGCCGGGGACGGCGCGGCGACCTCCTTTCTATTTGCACGAACCCGGGCCTCGCGTAAGCTGCAGACGAATTGTTACTCCGGGGCGGCCGGTTGCACTGCAAGCGTCTGGAACCGCCCCTTACGCAAGATGAAGGTTTCAACGATTATCCCATGGTTGCTGGCGGCCGGCCTTGTCGGCGGCGTGTGTGCGGCGACGGCCCAGGTCCCTCTCCGTGTGGGACCGGTGCCCCCGGTGGCCCCGCCCGTCCCGGGCCCGGTGACCGCCCCGGTGGTTTCCGGCAACGGGGCGCAGATCCAGTTCGCTGAGCCGAGTTTCAGCTTTGGCAAGGTGGCGGCAGGCAGCGAGGTGAAGCACGACTTCGAGTTTGTGAACACTGGCGACCAGGTGCTGGAGATCCGGTCGGTGCAGACCTCCTGCGGTTGCACCACCGCGGCGGATTACGAAAGGAGCATCGCTCCGGGCGCCAGGGGGCGGATTCCGGTCATCCTGCGCACGACCGGTTTCACCGGGCCCCTCCACAAGACCATCACGGTGAACAGCACGGCAGTGCGCGAACCGACGGTGGTGCTGCAACTGACCGGGGAAGCCTGGGTGCCGGTGGCGGTCAGCCCGCCCTACCTGTATTTCCCGCAGGTCACCGGCGGTGCGCCCGCCGCCGCCCGTACGGCACGGATTACCAGCAACGTCGAGTCTCCCCTGCACATCCTCTCCACCCAGGTGGAACCGGACTCCTTCAAGGCGGTGTTGCGGACAGTCGAGGAGGGGAAGGTATTCGAGTTGGAGGTCACCCCGGTGGGTGAGTTCAAGCCCGGGGCAACCCAGGGTCTGGTGCGCCTCGAGACCAACCAGAAAGACAGTCCGGAACTGCAGGTGAAACTGTATCTCAACGTGCTGGAGGCGGTGGTCGTGACCCCCAAGCACTTGATCCTGCCCGCCGGCAACCTGCCCGCGGCGACCAAGCGCTATGTGAGCATCCGCAGCAGCGACAACACCCCGCTCGTCGTCAAGAGCGTGGAGGTCCCCGGATTTGCGGATGTCGCCACCTCGTTCACCGAGACGATTCCCGGGAAGATGTTCCGGGTTGAGGCGACCTTCCCCGAGGGGTTCCTGCTCGAACAGGGACAGAGTCCGAAGCTCCTGGTGCACACCGACCGTGCCGACTATGAGGAGCTGGAGGTTCCGGTGGTCCAGCCGGTGCGGTCGTCCGTCATTCGGCCACGCGCGCCCGTGACGGTGAGGGCCCCGGCTTCCGTCGCTCCGCTGGCCCCGGTCCCCGAACCCACGCCCCGGGTCAGTATTCCCGCTACGCCGGTTCCCGAACTGCGGCCCATTCCCCCCGGCGCAGGCAGCGAGAGTCTCCCGCCGGTGCCGCCGATTCCGCCCCGCTCGCGCTGAGGCCAGCCCTCGTGACCGGTTCCGGAAGAGCGCTTCTCCAGGCGGCCGCCGTGTTGTTGGGCGGGGTCGTGCTGGGTGTCGTCGGCAACGGGCTCTCGCCGGTGGGACTCTCGCTGACCCGCGATTACTTCCCCTTGGACCATGGGGCTCAGGCCCCCGCCAATCCCCCCGGCGCCACGCCGGCTTCAGCGGACCCATCGCCATCGCTCGTCCCGCCGGTCCCGCTTGAGACGGGGGTTCAGCGGATTGACCCGGCGGAAGCCCGGGCCCTGTTCGAGGATCCGCGGCGCGAGGCCGATCTGGTCGTGTTCATTGATGCGCGTGATCGGTCGGCCTATGACCGGGGACATATCCCCGGTGCCTACCTGTTTGACCATTACCACCCGGAGAATCACGTGGCGGAGGTGCTGCCCGTCTGTCAGACCGCCGAGTTGGTGGTGGTGTATTGCAAGGGCGGCAGTTGCGAGGACAGCCTGCTCACGGCGGTGACGCTGCGGGAGATGGGGGTTCCGGGCGATCACCTGCGGCTGTATGAGGCGGGGTTCACCGACTGGAGTCAGGCGGGTCTGCCGGTGGAAACCGGACCCCGGCTGAGCGGTCAACTGCTCCCTGCCACCCAATGACCACAACCGCAACCCAGCAACGGCCATGGACGCCGGGGGAGATCGCCCTGGTGGTGGCGCGGCTGTTTCTGGGGGTGGCGTTCTTCTATCTGGGTCTCGTCAAGGCCTCGGATCCGGTGGCCTTTCTCAAGCAGGTTCGTGCCTACGAACTGGTCAGCCAGCCATTGCTGCTCAACAGCGTTGCGGTCATTCTCCCCTGGCTGGAGATGCTCTGCGGTGTCCTGCTGGTGAGCGGTGTGGCCCTGCGGGGCACCGCGTTGGTGACCCTCGCCCTGCTGGTGTTCTTCACCGCGGCGGTGGCCAACCGTGGCCTCGCTCTGGCCCGCGAGCAGGACACGCGGTTGTGCGTCATCAAGTTCGATTGCGGCTGCGGCACGGGCGAGGTCTTCGTCTGCAACAAGCTGGTTGAGAACTCGCTCCTCATCGGACTTGCCGTGCTGCCATTGATCCGGCCGCGGCAGCGGTTTGCCTTGGGCCGGGAGGGGGCCGGACCTTCAACGGCCCGTTGACGCCGTTTCCTGCGATGTTACCGTCCGGCCGCAGGCGCTGCCGGCTCCAGTTCACATCACATCCATTGCGGCGCCCGCTGACACTGACGTTTTCTCCAGGATGCCGCGCCGGCCTGCAGTCGCCTTTGTGCTGGTCACGCTCTTCCTCGACGTGCTCGGGGTGGGGTTGATCATTCCCATTCTGCCGCGACTGATCGAGGAACTCTCCGGCGGCGACCTGTCTTCCGCCTCGCATTCCTTCGGGCTGCTGGTGGCGCTCTATTCGTTGATGCAGTTTGTCTGCGCACCGATCCTTGGGAGCCTCTCGGACCGGTTCGGCCGCCGCCCGGTGATCCTGGTGTCGCTGCTTGGTTCGGGGCTGGACTACCTCATGCTGGCCTGGGCTCCCAGCCTGCCGTGGTTCTTTCTCGGTCGTGCCGTGTCGGGGATCACGGGTGCCAGCATCACGGCGGCGAGTGCTTACATCGCGGACGTGACGCCGCCGGAGAAGCGCGCGCAGAACTTCGGATTGATTGGCGCGACCTTTGGCCTGGGCTTCATTGCGGGCCCGGCGCTGGGGGGGGTGCTGGGGGACCTGGGATTGCGGTTACCGTTCCTGGTGGCGGCCGGAATGACGTTGATCAACTGGCTTTACGGCCTCTGGGTGCTGCCGGAGTCCCTCAAGCCGGGGAACCGGCGTGAGTTTTCCTGGGGCCGGTCCAACCCGGTGGGGGCACTGCTCTCACTCCGGCGATATCCCGTGGTGTTTGGTCTCTCGTTTATGTTCTTCCTCCTGCACGTGGCCCAAACCTCCCTGCACAGCACCTGGGTGCTCTATACCGGCCATCGCTACGGATGGACCGTGGGCCAGACGGGGTTGTCGCTGGCCGTGGTCGGCGCATCCGCGATGATCGTGCAGGGCGGTTTGGTGCGGCGGATCATCCCCCGAATCGGTGAGGCCCGCGGCATCATCCTCGGGCTGTCGATCAACGCGCTGGCGATGACGGGCTACGGACTGGCCACCCGGGGCTGGATGATCTACGCGATTCTGGCCTGCGGCGCCTTGGGGGGGATCGCCGGTCCCGCGGCCCAGGGCCTGATCTCGAGGCGCGTCCAGGCCAACGAACAGGGCTCGGTGCAGGGGGCCCTCTCCAGTCTCGCCAGCGTGGCGGGGATTGTCGGTCCGCCTGTGGCCACCGCGTTGTTCGGCTACTTCGTGCGCGAAGATGCCAGGATCCATCTCCCCGGGGCGCCGTTCTTCATGGCCTCAATCCTCGTGCTGACCGCCCTGGCGGTGGCCGGACGCGTCCTGCAGGATGACCTGACCCTCGCCCGCGCCTCGTCACGGCCGACGCCGTGAATGGAAGGGCAGGGTGCCGCGAAAGCGGCGGGTCCTGAAGTTGTCCATGGCGGAACGGGGAAACTCCGGACCTGTTCGGGAGGCCCGGCAGTTCATCCCGAGGCCCCGGCATTCCGGGGGCTGCCGCGGGGACCGCGCCTGAATGCCGGTCCTACTTCGCGAGATCGGTGAAGATCTGGTCGGCTTCCTCGAGGGATTCCTTGGAGCCGATGTCAAACCAGCGGCCAGGGACGGTCCAGGTATAGACCGGCGTCTGGGGGTAGAGCCACTGGATCAGGCGACCGGGTTGATCCGGGTTGTTGCCCTCCGCCATGTAGCGATGGATCAACGGGAGAGTGGCCTTGGGGTAGTAGTAGAGGGCGATGCCGGTCAACGAAGACGTGGGATTTGCCGGCTTTTCCTCGAAGAAGGTGATGCGGTCGTCAGCATCGACCGTGATGGAATTGTATTTCTTCACCAACTCCAGGTTCCCGACGTCGTAGACCCCCAGCACGGGCGCCTGTTTCTCACGGCAGAAACGGCCGTAATCCTCGAGGCTCTGGCTGAACAGGTTGTCACCCGCCACAACCATCAGGTCGTCGTCGAGTCGTTCCCGGGTCAGGACGAAATGAATGTCGCCGATGGCGCCGAGCTTGTTGGTGTCATCGGTGGAACCGTCGTTGACGATGGTGAACTCGACCTTCGCCTTGGTTTCCCGGTAGTGGTCGGCCCACTGCTGGAAGTGGCTGACGAACTTGGCGTTGGTAACGACGAGGACGCGATCGATGCCGGGGATGGGGGTGAGGTTGTCCAGCACGTGCTCGACCATCGGCTTGCCGGCGACCGGCAGGAGCGGCTTGGGCTGGTTGAGGGTGAGGGGGTAGAGGCGGGTGGCGTAGCCGGCTCCGAGGATCAGCAGGTTCATAAGGGCAGTCAGTGGTGTTTGCGGTGTGGGCCTCTCCGGAGCATCCGGCCGGGCCCGGGATCAGGGTCAACAGGCCAGCAGTTCCGGGGCAATGCTCCGGACCAGTTTCCGGCAACGTTCGAGTATTTCCGAGGCGCTTTCCGATTGCAGGGCAAAATACGCCAGTTCGCGGGCCTCGGAGAGCTTGAGCCGTCGCAGGACGTATTTCACCGACGGCAGGAGTGACGGGCTGACGCTCAGTTCGTCCGCCCCGAGGCCAAGCAGGAGAGGTGCCAGCACCGGGTCCCCGGCCATTTCGCCGCAAACCCCGGTCCAGATGCCGGCCTGGTGCGAGGCGTCAATGGTGGCCTTGATCATGCGCACCACGGCGGGGTGGGTGGGTTGGTGGAGGTGGGCGATCTTCGGGTTCATGCGGTCCACCGCCAGCGTGTACTGGATGAGGTCGTTGGTGCCGATGCTGAAGAACCGGAGGTGGCGGGCGAGGGAATCGGCGATGATCACGGCGGAGGGGATTTCCACCATCACGCCGATTTCGAGATCGGCCTGGTAGGGAATCCCTTCCGCGGCCAGTGAGGCCTTGCATTCCGCCACCAGTTCGTTGGCCTGGCCGAGCTCATCGAGGCTGGAGATCATGGGGTACATCATCTTGATGTTCCCGGTGACGGCGGCGCGGAGAATGGCCCGCAACTGGGCCCGGAACAGATCGCGTTCCTGCAGGCAGAGTCGGATTGCCCGCCACCCGAGGAAGGGATTCCGCTCGGTGAAGGCGTCGGGTTGGACGGGCATCTTGTCGCCGCCCAGGTCGAGCGTCCGGATGATGACCGGGGCCGGATGGAGACGTTCCGCCAGCTGGCGATAGGCGGTGTATTGCTCCTCCTCCGAAGGGTGGGTGGCCCGCTCGAGAAAGAGGTATTCGGTGCGGAACAGACCGACACCCTCGGCTCCGCTGGCGAGGACCTCCGAGGTTTCCCCGGCGTTTTCGATGTTGGCGGAGAGGACGATTTCGTGCCGGTCCAGCGTGACCGCCGGGAGTTCGCGGTCCTGGCGGAGCTTCTCCTCCATGGCCAGGTAGCGCCGCTCGATCTGCCCGTACTCGAACAGGGTTTGTTCGGACGGATGCAACACCAGTGCGCCGTTGAATCCATCGAGCAGCGCGTATTCCCCGTTCACCACTCTCTGGCTGGCGTCCTTGAGGCCCGTCACCGCGGGCAGGCTGAGCGCCCGGGCGAGGATTGCCGTGTGGGAGGTGGAACTCCCCAGATCCGTGGCGAATCCGAGGATCATCTTGCGATCCAGCAGGGCGGTCTGCGACGGCGTGAGATCGTGCGCCACCAGGATGGAGGGCTCGCGGATCTGCGAGAGGTCGGGGGTCGAACCCGGGCTGGCGAGGTTTTGCAGCACCCGGTGGGTGACGTCCCGGATGTCGATGGCCCGCTCGCGCATGTAATCGTCGTCCATCGCCGCAAAGCCGTCGATGAACCGCTGGGCGACCCGGGCGAAGGCGTGGTCGATGTTGACGTGGTCGGTCCCTACTGCCTTCCGCACTTCGTCGATCAGGGAGGGATCTTCCAGCACCAGCAACTGGGCGTCGAAGATGCGGGCCTCATCGCTGCCCAGGGTTTCACTGACGCGATGCTGGAGGTCGTGCAGTTGTTGGCGGGTCAGGAGAAGCGCCTGCTGGAGCCGGTCATATTCGGCGTCCACCTCGTTGACGGAGATCCGGTATTGCGGTGTCTCGTGGGCGGTGGGTTGACGCAGGACAAACAGCTTTCCGCGGCAGACGCCCCGGGAGGCTGGAATGCCGTTCAGAATGCGCTCTCCTCTCGAACCTAGGTCGGCCACACGGCTTGGATACCGTCAAAAGCCCTGTTTGAAAACGAAAAACGAGCGCGGGAGGCGGTGGGGGATCAGTCGCTCGCAGGGCGACGACGGGAGGACTTGAGGCGCGATCGGTGGGCCTTGTCCGCGAGCATCCGTTCCTTGGAGGCCCGACTCCGCTTGCGTTTCTGGCGCCGGATCCTGGCGCGGCGGGCCTGGATTTCGGCAGCTCGGGCGCGTTGTTGGGCCTCCAGTTTGTCGCACAACAACTGGCGGGCCAGGAACCGGTTCATGGCCTGATGCCGGGTGGCCTGACAGCGCACCTGGAGTCCGGTGGGTTGATGCACCAGCACGGCACAGGTGGCCACCTTGTTGACATTCTGCCCCCCATGGCCGGACGACCTGACGAAGCTTTCGCTCAGGTCCTCCTCCCGCAGTCCCAGCGCGGCCATGCGGCGGGCGAGGGTCGACTGCTTTTCGAGGCTGGGGGTGGTCTGGCTCATGGTGTGCCGTGGGCGGCGGAGGGTTCCCCGGTTGGTACATGGGGCCCGCGCCGCCCCAGCATCCCCAGGACCCGGCGCGTTGAAAGCCCGAATCCGGCCGCGTGAGGGTTTCCGCCCGGCTCGGATTTTCCCCGTTTCGCGGACGCACCTTTTTGGGTTCGCGGCTTCCCATTGCGGCGAAGGTGGTCTAGCTTCCGCGGCGCGTCGGTTTCCGATGGAACCCCTCCCGAGTGTTGCCGCACCCCGGCCGGGCGAATCCTGACAGATGTCTGTCGCGGAAGGTCCCTGCCCGGTTGGCGGGGTTGCACGGTCAAGTCATGTTACTACCGCAAATCATACAGGGCGGAATGGGGTAGCCGTATCAGGCTGGCGCCTGGCCCGGCCGTGGCCCAGGCCGGTCAGCTTGGCGTGGTGTCCGGCACGGCGCTCGCCGTGGTTCTGGCCCGAAGGCTCCAGCAAGGATCTGGACGGACGGATGCGCCATGCCCTGGCGCATTTTCCGGTTCCCGCGATGGCTTCGCGAATCCTCGACCGATACTTCATCGAGGGGGCAAGGCGCCGGACAAACCGTTTCTCCTCACCCCCATGCCCACGGTGAAACCGGGTTCGCCGATGAACGAACTGACCGTGGTGGCCAGCTTCGTCGAGGTCTTTCTGGCGAAGGAAGGGCACGCGGGCCGGGTCGGCATCAACCTGCTGGAGAAGATTCAGCTCCCCACGCTGGCAGCACTGTTCGGAGCGATGTTGGCCGGGGTGGATGTGGTGCTGATGGGGGCCGGAATCCCGCGATTGATTCCCGGGGCCCTGGACAATCTACCGCCGGCCGGCCCGCGAGTCTTCGGTTGAAGTGATCGGGCCCAGGCGGGCGAGGAGTTCGCGAGCGAGTTCGACCCGACGGAGTTCCTCGGGGAACCGCCTCCTGCGCTGCGCCGTCCCCTGTTCCTGGGAATCGTGTCCTCCGCCACGCTGGCCCAGGCCCTGGCCCGCAAGTCCAATGGTGTCGTGGACGGGTTCGTGGTGGAGGGACCCACCGCCGGCGGCCACAACGCGCCGCCACGCGGGGCCCTTGAGCTCAGTTCCGGCGGCGAACCCGTGTATGGGACGCGGGATGTTGCGGATTTGAACAAGATTGCCTCCTGGGATTGCCGTTCTGGCTGGCGGGATCATCGGCCGGCCGGGCCGCCTGACGGAGGCCCTCGGGCTCAGGGCGGCAGGGGTTCAGGTGGGTACCGCGTTTGCCTTCTGTCGGGAATCCGGCCTGCGGGAGGACCTGAAGAAGCAGGTCATCGAACTCAGCCGGCTCGGCCAGGCGCGCGCCTTCACGGATCCGGTGGCGTCACCCACCGGCTTTCCTTTCAAGGTCGTGCAGTTGGACGGCACCCTGTCGGACGGGAGGGATACCAGGAGCGCCGGCGGATTTGTGACCTCGGTTATCTGCGCCATCTCTATCGGCGTGACGACGGAACCGTGGGTATCGGTGCCCGGCGGAGCCGGTGGAGGATTACCTGAAGAAGGGGGCAGGCTGGAGGACACGGTGGGGCGCAAGTGCGTCTGCAACGGCCTCCCGCGACGGTGGGACAGGGGCAGGTCAGGACGGTGACCCGGAGGAACTCCCCTGGTCACCGCCGGCGATGATGTCGCCCAGGTCGCCGGGTTCCTTTCGCCGGGCGCGGATGATTACACCGCCGAGGATGTCATCCGACGCCTGCTGGCCGGGTGGCCTGACCGGGGCAATCCTGGTTCCGCCGCCGAGCCGGATGCCATCCGCCTGGGATGTAACGATTCGGCGGAGACACGGATTCTCGCCGATGACACGGATTCGAGAACGCAGCCGCAAGGGAGGGACAGGCGGGTGAGGTTTCCCTCGAGGCGCCGGCCCCCGCTGCCGACGTCCTTGCGTGGGAACGCCGTTGAACTTGTGTCACCAGCCGGTATGCTCGGCGGCGTGGTCGCGTTGATCGATTACGGAGCGGGCAATGTTCACAGCGTCTTCAAGGCGCTGCGTTTCGTGGGCGCCTCGGTGGAACGGGTGCGGGAGCCAGGGAGTTGGCGGCTGCAGATGCCGTCGTTCTGCCGGGAGTCGGTGCCTTCGACGACTGCCTCAACGCGATGCAGCGGCAGGGATTGTTGGCGGCCGTCAGGGAGTTCATGGATTCCGGTCGGCCGTTTCTGGGGATTTGCGTCGGTTACCAGGCGCTTTTCGACGCGAGTGACGAATTCAACAGTTGTGCGGCCGGGTTGAAGGTGTTTCGCGGCCGGGTGGTCCGGTTCCGGGAGCAACCGGGCTTGAAGATCCCCCAGATCGGCTGGAACCGGATCGAGTTTGCGCGCCCGGAGTGTCCGCTGTTCCAGGAGATTCCGGACGGCAGTCACGTCTATTTCGTTCACAGCTTCCATCCGGCGCCGGAGGATGAGTCCATCGTGGCCTCCTGGACCGACTACGGCGGGCGGTTCGCCTCGGCCATCTGGCGGGGCAACGTGTTCGCCACGCAGTTTCATCCGGAAAAGAGCCAGGAAGTGGGCTTGCAGATCCTGCGGAACTTCGTGGGGCTGGCCTAGCCGGCCGCGGCCGGCCTGGTGGCAGCGAGTCCGCCATCCGCGGACGCGTTCAGGACCGTAAGTATTCCTCCAACCACGCCCCCCTCCGCGTAGCGGCGAACTGGGTTCGCCGAGAATGCCCATGCGCCGCCAAGCCGGGTATATCACACCCGATCCAGGCTGAACGCGCTACGAAAGACGACGTGAAACCTCCGGGCCAAGGAGTTGGGTCCTTGCCGGTTTCCGCGAGTGGTTAACGTCGGACGGCACGGAGGTGCTACCTTTCCGGGCATCACGTCGTGGCACACCACCCACACCACACCCACTCCTGACCTCGTGACATGAGCACGGTTCTTCCCAGTCGCGCGATCGCCGGGCATCCCGCGCTCATTGTCCAAGACGCTTCGCGAATCCGCCAGGTTTTGGAGTGCGGTGAAAAGCGTCAGCCTTCACCGCTTTGGCGGCGACCTGTGAAGTGACCGGAAGCCTGCCGTCGCCACGACCGGCACCCGGCGAATGACATTCGCCGCTACGGGGTGGCACCGCCTCAAACCCGCCTTCCTGTGACCTGCGTCACCGCGTCACCCCGATCCGAATCCACCCGTCCCAACGCCTTGATGGGACCGCTTGGGGACCGATCTGTTCCGCGGCCACCATTCCCCGCAGAAGGGGCTTGATTCGGTCCGTCTCATCCTCTAAGAACTTCCGAAACAGCAGGCTTTATGGCTGACATCGAAAACAAATACCCCGAAAACGTGGCTGGCAAGTTCTACGTGGACAACCAGTGCATCGACTGTGACCTCTGTCGCGAGACCGCGCCGAACAACTTCTCGCGGAACGAGGACGGCGGCTACTCCTTCGTCTCGAAGCAGCCTTCCTCCCCGGAGGAAGAGGCCCAGTGCAACGAGGCCAAGGAAGGTTGCCCCGTGGAGGCGATCGGCGACGACGCCGCCTGAGCGGGCATCCCGAACCAGTCCATTTCACGCCGCCGGTGTCTGACACCTGCGGCGTTTTGTCATCTCGACCGGCGAACTGCCGTCCTTGCCATTTCGTCGGGTCAATGACACGGTTTCCAAAGTGAAAATCGATCCTCGCTTCACCAAAGCCAGTGGCATCGAAGTTTTCACCGGCAATGAGTTGCTGGTGAAGGGCTGTCTCGAGACCGAGGGCGGCACGCATCTCTGGACCGGTTACCCCGGTTCCCCGGTCTCCGGCTTCTTCGACACCGCGGAGGAATTGCGGGATCTGCTCAACGCCCATGGCGTGCGGGCCACCATCGCGAACAACGAGGCGCTCGCGGCGGCGATGATCAACGGCGCCCAGATGCACGGCCTGCGCGGCATCAGCGTCCAGAAAAGCGTCGGAGTCCACGTGGCCTCGGACGCCCTCGCCCTCGGCAACCTCGTGGGCGCCAATCCCGAAGGCGGCGCCGTGTTCATTTTCGGGGACGATCCGTGGAGCGACTCCACCCAGGTGCCGGCCGATTCCCGGTTTCTGGCCCGGCACCTGATGATGCCGCTGCTCGAGCCGTCCGATGCCCAGGAGTTGAAGGACTGGATCGACCTCGCGTTCAAGCTCTCACGCGAGAGCGAGCTTTACATCGGTTACCTGGTCACCACGAACCAGGCGGATGGCGGCGGCTCGGTGCTGGTGCGACCCAACCATTTTCCCGAGGTCAACACGCGGAACCCGATCACGCTGGACACGGCAAAGATCGACCTCGAGCGCAACGTGTTGCTGCCCCCGCGCACCTGGCGCAAGGAACAATCGCTGCCGGAGCGGTTCGAGCGGCTTTGGGCGAGCGCGCGCCGGCACGGGGTCAACCAGGTGTTGCCGGCCGTCGGAAAACTGAATGCCGAAGCCGGGGTCGGCTTGATCACCTCGGCCTCGGCGTACTGCTACCTGCGGCATGCCCTGGCTGAACTCGGGGTGGACGGGGCGTTTCCGATCCTGAAAGTGGGGGTGACGTATCCGCTCGAACCGCGGTTGATTCTCGATTTTGCCCGCGGTTTGAAGCGCCTGTTCGTCGTGGAGGAACGCCGGGGTTTTCTGGAGCAGCAGGTTCTCGAGCTCATCCATCAGGCGGCGCAGGTGGCCGGACCGGAGGAACCCTCATTCGCCCGGGAGGTGTGGGGCAAGCAGTTCCCGTTCGGGCTGACGCCGATCCCGGACACGCGGGGACTGAACCCCAGCAAGCTGATCGAGCGACTCGGCAACCTGTTCCTGGCGTTGCCCGAACTGGCCGGCCGGGTCGACGAAGACCGCATCCGGCGCGAGCTGGATTTGATTACGCGCGCCAAATCGATTTCCGTGAAGGTGGCGCCGCGCACGCCGACGTTCTGTCCGGGCTGCCCGCATCGCGATTCGGCGAGTGTGCTGGTGGAGATCAAGCAGCAGTTTCGGGACGCGTCCTACATGCGGCGGGTGCACGGGATGGAGCCGGTGGACCTGGTGTTTCACGGCGACACCGGTTGCTACACGATGCTGATGTTCGAGCCGACCAAGGATCTCATGCACAACTACAGCGGCATGGGCCTGGGAGGCGGGACGGGGGCGGGGATCGATCCGTTCATCCGGAACAAACAGGTCGTGTTCATGGGGGACTCGACCTTCTTCCACAGCGGCCAGATCGCGATCTCGAATTCCCTGAAGAACGGCCAGGACATCACCTACGTGTTGCTCGACAACAAGACGACGGCGATGACCGGTCACCAGACCACGCCCGGGTTGACCCAAAGCGTCCTGGGCGAGGAGACCTTCGCGCAGAACATCGATGCCATCGTGGCGGGGATCACCGACCGGCTGCGCAGCGGGGCCACCGTGGTGCGGGTGAACCCTGCCGAGCGTGAGACCTACCGTCGGTTGCTGGAGAAGACCATTCTGCAGGACGGCGTGAAGGTGGTGGTGGCGGACAAGGAATGCGGCATCACCTACCATCGTCGGGCGGCCCGGGCGGAACGCCGCCAGTTGCACGAGCACGGCTACGTGCCGCGCAAGCGGTTCATCAACATCACCAACGAGACCTGCGAACACTGCCTGGAATGCACCAAGGCCACCGGGTGTCCGGGCCTGACGGTCGAGGAGACCCCGTTTGGCCGCAAGATGCAGGTGGACCGTTCCTGGTGTGTGAGCGACGGCGCCTGCACGCGGTTCATGGTGCCGACCGGCGACGGCGGCCCGCGGGTGAAGGCGTGTCCGGCGTTCGAGGAAGTCATTGTCCGTCGTTCCCAGGCGCCGGTGAAACCCATCGAGCGACTGAGTTTTTCCGATCTGCCCGAGCCCGACGTGCCGCCAATCCAAGAGGTGTGGCGGGGCTACATGGCCGGGGTGGGGGGTATGGGAATCGGCACCGCCACCGCGATCATGGTGCTGGCGGGGCATCGTGAGGGATACCAGGTGCGTTTCTGCGACAAGAAGGGCCTGGCCATCCGCAACGGCGGTGTCTACTCGATGCTGACCTACGCCACCGAAGGGGCGCCGTTCACTTCCAACATCATCCCCTACGGCAAGGCCGACCTGATCATCGGCGTGGATTTGCTGGAGGCGGTGCGGGCGCTGGATCCATCCACGAACCAGCGGGTGGGCAGTCCGGAGCGGACCGCGGCGGTGGTGAACAACCACAAGACCCCCACGATCCTGACGTTGCTCGGCCGGGACGATTTCGATGTCGATTCGCTGGAGCAGGACCTGCGTCGGCACACCCGGCCGGAAGCGTATTTCTCCTGCAACGTGTCGGAGCTTTCCGAGGCCTTCTTCGGAACCCAGCTCTACGCGAACATCATCATGCTCGGCATGGTCTGGCAGCGCGGACTGTTGCCGGTCAGTCTCGCGAGCCTGGAATGGGCCATCGGCACCGGCATGGGGGCGGCGGTGGCGGATAATCTGGACGCGTTCCGGCTCGGGCGGTTGATCATCGTGGACCTGCCGGTGGTGCGCGCGGCGGCGCATCTCTACACCGAGCCCGAGACTTTCGCCGCCATGGTGAAGGACAAGGTGGACATCCTTCGGCGCACGCGGCAGCGCGGAGGCGGCCTGGCCACCGGCTACCGGCAGTTGGTCGAGGAAACCGCCAGCCGCCTGAAGCTCGAGGACGCCACGCGGCGCGATTTCGCCCTGCGCGTCTATGACCTGATTCAGTGGGACGGCGGTCTGGACACGGCCCGGCTTTACGCGACCTGGGTGGAGCGAATCCATCACCTCGACGACGCGGAGCAGGATCATGCCGCCACCCGGGCGGTGATCTGGAACCTGCACAAGGTGATGGCGATCAAGGACGAGATCTTCGTGGCGCACCAGTTGACCAGCGAGGAGAAGCATCGTCGCGATCGCGCCCGGTTCAGCATCGATCCCGAGCGGGGCGACCGTCTGAGCTATCGCCACCTGAACCGGCCGCAATTCGCGCTCTGGGGACGGGAGTTCGCGTGGAACATGAAGACGCGCGACTGGATGCTCAACATCATGAAGCGGCTCAAGTGGCTGCGGCGCGTGCTGCCGGACTGGCACCGGCCCGAGCGCGATTTTCGGGACTGGTACCTTTCGCTGCTGCCCGGCTTCGAGCAGGCGGCGCGGCGAACCTCGGACTACGAGCGATTCCTGCAGGTGCTGCGTTTGCCGGAGGAGGTTTCGGGTTACCGGGAGATTCGTTACCCGAAGATGGCGGAAGCCCGTGCCCGGGCGGAGAAACTTCTGCAACCGGAGGCGGCGGCCGAAGGCCTTCAGCGGGAGTCCAGGTCCGTCCCCAAACCTGAGAGAGTGTGAACCCGGTTGATTGCCGGCGATTCAAACCGCCGCACCAGACCGCCGGCATACCGGACCTCCACCTCGTCCACGGCGGTCTCCCCGCCAAGACCGAAGTGAACCACCGGCGCGTGCTGCGAGCGGTGGGAATCGCCCGTGACAATCCAACGTTTGTCCACCCGTCCGCCGTGCCGCAGGGTCACACAGGCCCCCACGGGATTGTCGGCCGCGGAAGTCTGCCGGAGGCGGAAGGTCAGCCAGTTGCCGGTTGACGCCATTTCGTTCCGGAAGATGCGCAGCGTCTGCTTCACCTCCGGCCAGGCTTCAAAGGTGGTGACGATCAAGTCCATGCGACCGTCACCGTCCAGGTCATCCGCCACCACGTTCCGCGAGTCCTCGTCCAGCGCCACCCCCAGCAGCCAGCCAACCTCGGCAAAGCCCGTGCCGCCCCGGTTCAGGTAAAGCCGGTTCTTCTCGTAGCCCCCGTAGGACATGCCCTGGCCCCGGGTGCGGCTGAATTGGCTGCCGAAGTAGGCGTCACACAGCGGATCATCCAGCGAGGTCGCAAGGTAGATGTCGTGCAGCCAGAAGTAGGGCTCGTAGTCCCCGACGGATTGCTTGGTTTCGTGGCCGTTCGCAGCGTAGGCGTCGACAAAGCCATCGTTGTCCACGTCCAGCGTCGTGCAACCCCACGTCCAGCCGGCGTCGGCAAGGTCCGCCCCGACCGGTTCCTGCGCCAGCCGCCCGTCTTCCCGTCCGAAGTACAACCGGCATCCAGCGGTCATCAACCGGCGCATCGCCGAGTTCTCCGGTCGTTCCGCCCGCGTCAGTCCCAGATGATCCAACCGCAATGCCGTCGGGCAGCGCATCCCGGTCATGAGCAGGTCCAGCCGGCCGTCCCGGTTGAAATCCGCCATGGTGTGCGCCATGCCGAAGCCGTGGCGTTCGTCGATCCTCTCGTCCGTGGCCTCGTGGAAGAAACCGCGTCCGTCATTGAGAAACACGTCGATGCCCGCGAAGTCATTCACCGTCACCAAGTCGAGGTCGAGGTCGTCATCCAGGTCAACCAGTGACGCGCTGTAGTTGCGTCGATGACGCTTTTCCGCCAGGCCGCGGGTTTCGGTGGCATCGGTGAAGCGTCCCGAGCCGTCGTTCAGCAGCAGCCAGGAGGGGTTGCCATCGTTGGCGTCGAAGTAGGGAGTCGGCATCTGGCCGCGGGTGTAGGGGCCCTTGTACTGGCCCAGCCAGACATCGAGGTCGCCGTCCCGATCCACGTCGCCGCAGGTGATCACCTGGCCATACCGCAGCCGGACATCCGCTTCCCAGACCGGCCGAGGCGGGGAGGCGAATCCGCCACCGGCGCGGCCGGGGAACAGGAACAAGCCGGCAAACTGCGCGACCAGCAGGTCGGCCAGGTGGTCCCCGTCGAAATCCTCCAAAATCCCGGTGAACACCAGCCCCGGGCCGCCCTCCACCAGCGGAGCCGCCCCAAAACCGTCGCCTTCCCCCCGAAATACCCGGTTTGCCGAAAGCAGGACCACTTCCGAATGGCCATCCCCATCCAGGTCGCGGACGATCAGGGGATCCGTGAAGAACGACTTCTCCGGCGGTTGATTGGTCACGTTCAGCCACTCGCGGAAGGCCGGCGGGCCCGGGCGGGTCTTCAGCTCCAGCCCCGAGGCATCGACCTGATCCAATTCAGGTGGGGCATCGGGCACCCCGGCAATCCCCCAACGCACCTGGAGGTCGCCCGTGAGCACCGCACGTTCCTGCGGTGAACGGCGCTGGAAATGGCCGCGAAAGCGGAAACGGCTGCCGGCCGCCTGGCCCTCCGCAGGCGGGTCGAACGCCACGTGGCGAAACTCGATCGACGCGATCTGCCAGCCTTCGGCCCGACGTGCCTCCAGCCACTCCGCCCAGGCGGTCCGCTCCAGCCGGTTGCTTCCCGCTGACTCGAACGTCACGATCCCGTCGGTCAACTGGCCGGCCTCCTGGAGTTCCGGCAGGAGCACCTCGCGGAGCGGCAGGGCGTCGAGCACGCCGAAGTCGTCTTCGCCCCGGTTGAGGTTGTCCCACAGCTCGTCGAACACCCGGCCGTGCCGTTGCGCGAGCATCTCAGGGGCCCAGGTGGTCTCAGCAACGGCGGCCTCGCGGCGTTGCAGGGCGGTCAGCTCCTGAAGGAGTTGCTGCCGGTCGGGGAGGGTGGGGGAGGTGGGGAACGGTGCGGGAGACGGGACTTTCGCAGGAGCGACGCCCCGTTTCCAGACGGCGACTCCGGCCACGACTGCCAGCAGGACCAGCAGCGCGGCCGGTCTCCACCAGGGACGTCCGGTTCCGTTGCGCACGAGGCAGCTTCTAGCACGTTGACCGCCAGGATGTCAGCCCCGCGAACCCTGGCGCAGGGGCGGCTTGCAGTGCCGGCTTTCCGCCGTCTAGGCTTTGCGGGTTCGAGCATGACAACGAGCAGTAACAACACCCCCGCGGAGGCCGCCGGGCCGGCGACGCCTTCGGATTTCATTCGCGACATTGTCGCCGCCGATCTCGCCAGTGGAAAACATCGGCAGATCGTCACGCGGTTTCCGCCCGAGCCCAACGGCTTCCTCCACATCGGCCACGCGAAATCCATCTGCCTGAACTTCGGGCTGGCGGTCGAAAACGGGGGTCGCTGCAACCTGCGGATGGATGACACGAACCCGACCAAGGAGGAGGCGGCCTACGTGGAGTCCATCATGCGCGACGTGGCGTGGTTGGTGGCGGACTGGGCGGAGCCAAATTACAGCCTGAAGACGAAGGGGGCGTTGCCCCAGGCACAGGAGCAGGACGGGAAGCCCGACTATTTCATGGGACCGGCGGAAGCCGTGCCGGCCGCCGAGTTGGGTAATCCACGGTCCACTCTGGTGGAGCCCTTTTACGCGTCGGACTACTTCGAGCCGCTGTATGCCTTTGCCGTCCGCTTGATCGAGGCCGGCAAGGCATTCGTTTGTGACCTGTCGGCGGAGGACATGGAGACCTATCGGGGGGCTCCGGACCGGCCGGGGCAGGACAGTCCGTTCCGGGAACGAAGCATCCCGGAGAACCTGGACCTGTTCGCGCGGATGCGGGCCGGGGAATTCCCCAACGGAACCCGCACGCTGCGGGCGAAGATTGACATGGCGTCGCCGAACATCTGGCTGCGCGACCCCGTGCTCTACCGGATTCGCCACGCGGCGCACCATCACGCAGGCGGGGACTGGTGCATCTATCCGATGTACGATTTCGCCCATTGCCTCAGCGACTACATCGAAGGAATCACGCACAGCATCTGCACGCTGGAGTTCGAGGTCCATCGTCCGTTGTACGACTGGATTCTCGAGAACCTGGATCTGCCCCGGCCGCTGCCCCGGCAGATCGAGTTCGCGAAGCTGATCCCGAGCTACATGATCGTGTCGAAGCGCAAGCTCATCCAGTTGGTGCAGGACGGGGTGGTGGACGGTTGGGACGATCCGCGCCTGCCAACCATTTCGGGGCTGCGTCGGCGGGGGGTGCCGGCCCGGGCGTTGCGGGCGTTTGCCTACAACATCGGGGTGACCAAGTACAAGAGCCTGACCGACATTGCGGTGCTGGACTTTGCGATTCGCGAGGATCTGAACCGGAGCGCCCAGCGGCGGTTGGCGGTGTTGCGGCCGCTGAAGGTGGTGATTACCAACCTGCCGGAGGACCACGCGGAGGACCTGGCGGCGGTGAACAACCCGGAGGATCCGGAGGCGGGGACCCGGTCGATCCCGTTTAGCCGGGAGCTTTTCATCGAGCAGGAGGACTTCAGGGAAGTGCCGCCCCCGAAGTACTTCCGACTCAAACCCGGCGGCGAGGTTCGTTTAAAATACGCCTATATCATCCGGTGCGACGAGGTGGTGAAGGACGCGGAGGGGAACGTTGTGGAGTTGCGCTGCACGGCGGACCTCGAAAGCAAGCGCGGCGGGGCCACGGCGGATCGCAAGGTGAAGGGAACCATCCACTGGGTGAGTACCCGCAATTCCGTGCCGGCCATCATTCGTTTGTATGACCGCCTGTTCACTATTCCGGAACCGGATGGGGAAGACGGTGATTTTCGGCGGCACCTCAATCCGGGCTCCCTGGAAGTGGTGTCCGGGCGGCTCGAGCCGTCCCTTGCAGGGGCGCATCCGACCGACCGGTTCCAGTTCGAGCGGTTGGGATACTTCGTTCTGGACGAGGACTCCACGCCGGATCACCTGGTCTTCAACCGGACGATCACGCTCAGGGACAGTTGGGCGAAGGTGGCCGGGGGAGCGGACGGCGCTCGCGCTCAACTCAAGCGTATCTAATCATCAGACACCCATCACCGGCAGGTCGGTGGAGGTCGGCCGCCGGGGTGGGGTGGGGTCTGCCGGCCGGCCGGACGTCAATTCGCGCCGGCTTCCATGAGCCGGTCAAGGGAGGGGGCTTGTTACCTCGCCTGGGAGTGGTTTGGGAGTTCGTGAAGAATTGCTCATAAATGACTTGCGTTGGAGGTGCTTTGGGGGCTTAACTGGCGCCGGTTGCCTTAAAGCCGTGTCTGCCTTAGTGGACAAAGTGACGACGCTTGATTTGGGTGAGCGTCTGACGAATGCCGGACTCCTGACCGGACCACAATTAGAGTTGGCCCGCCGGGAGCAGCGGCTGCGTGGTCATCCTCTCAGCAAGGTCGTGGTGGATCTGGGTCTGGTCGACCCGGAGAAAGTGGCTGAATTCCTCGCCAGCCAGACTGCGACCGAGCGCATTTCGTTGGGCAAGCTGGCTTTGGAGCAGGCTGTGGTGGACCTTCTTCCCCGCGCCCTCGCCCGTGAACACCGCCTCATCCCCATTGCCCAGGAGAACGGCAGTCTCATTCTGGCGATGGCCGATCCCTACGACATCCGGGCCATCGACCGGGTGCGCCAGATCACGGGCCTGGAACTCCGGATCGTGGCGGCGACGGAACAGGACATTCTCGACCAGCTCGACCGGCTGGACGCCCACGCGGAGAACATCCAAGAATCCATTGACCAGATCATCGCCAACCGGGAGCAGGACGCGCGGGTGTACGGGCCGCCCAGCTCCGAACTGGTGGAGGCCAGGGATGCCGAGGAGAGCGACGCGCCGACGGTGGCGTTGGTGGGTCAGATCATCAAGCGGGCGGTGGAACGGGGAGCCAGCGACATTCATTTCGAACCGGAAGCGCGCCTGATGCGAATCCGGTTCCGGATCGACGGGGTGCTGCAGCCGGACGTGCTGATTCCCCGGGCGGTCATGCCGCTGGTGTCGGCGCGGCTGAAGGTGATGGCGGAGCTGGACGTGTCGGAGAGCCGGGTGCCGCAGGATGGGAGGGCGTCGGTGATGGTGGGGCGGCGGACGTATCACCTGCGGGTGTCGTCGCTGCCGACGGCGTACGGGGAGAGCGTGGTGCTGCGGATTCTCTCGACGAGCAGCCAGTTTCTGCAACTGGCGCGGCTGGGGATGGCGGCGGACACGGAGGATGCAATCCGGGCGGCGCTGGACCGGCCCTTTGGCGTGCTGGTGGTGACGGGGCCGACGGGGAGCGGGAAGTCGACGACCCTGTACGCGGCGTTGCGGGAAGTGTGCACGGGGGAGCGGAGCGTGTTTACGCTGGAGGATCCGATTGAGTATCGGATGCAGGGGGTGAGGCAGACGCAGATTCGGGAGGAGGTTGGGCTGACGTTCAGCGCGGGGCTGAGGTCGTTGCTGCGGCAGGATCCGGACGTGATGCTGATTGGGGAGACGCGGGACACGGAGACGGCGCAGTTGATGGTGAGGGCGGCGCTGACGGGGCATTTGGTGTTCACGACGTTGCACACGAACAACGCGGCGGGGGCGATTCCGCGGTTGCTGGACATGGACGTGGAGCCGTATCTGCTGCCGGACAGCCTGATCGGGGTGCTGGCGCAGCGGTTGGTGAGGCGGTTGTGTCCGGAGTGCCAGGAAGAGGTGGCGGATGCGGAGGGAGTGTTTGAGGAGTTGCAGTTGCCGCGGCCGCGGGAGGGGAACGGGCATCCGTTGAAGTTGTGGCAGGCGGGGGGCTGCGCGAAGTGCGGGGGAGCGGGTTTCCACGGGCGGCAGGGGATTTTCGAGCTGATGATGCTGGACGGGCGGTTTCACAAGCCGATCGTGCAGCGGGCTGGGGCGCCGGAGTATGCGCGGCTGTCTCGGGAGGCGGGAATGCGGACGATGTTCGAGGACGGCATCCGGCAATCGACCCTGGGAGTGACGACGGTGCAGGAGGTGCTCCGGGTCACCCGGTGTGCCAGCGAGTAGGAGACGACCATGCAGACCTATTCCTACACGGTTATCAACCAGCAGGGACGCCGCGTGAAGGGACGCCTGGTTGCCAGCAGCGAGGAAGTGCTGGAGAAGCGGCTTCGCGGCATGGGCCTCTGGCTGGTGGAGGCTTCGACGGAGGAGGCGGCAGCGGAGCAGCCGACCAAGCAGCGCAAGCCGGTGTTCGGAAAGGGGAACCGGCGGGAGTTGATCGATTTCAGCACGTTGATGAGCGTGCAGCTGCAGGCCGGGGTCAGCATGATGGTGGCGCTGGAGACCACGGCGGCGGACAGCAAGGACCGTCGTTACCGGGAGGCGGTTCAGGACGTGCAGCGGATGATTGAGGCGGGCGAGTCCCTGCACGAGGCCATGCGGCATCACCCGGCGGTGTTCCCCTCCTATTTCACCAGCCTGGTCCGGGCGGGGGAGGACAGCGGTTCCCTGCCGGAGACCTTCGCCGAGCTGAAACGTTATCTCGAGTGGCAGGAGGAGATCGTGTCGGACATTCGCCAGGCCACGATCTACCCGGCGATTGTCCTGATCTGCGTGTGCCTTTTTGTGCTGGGACTGTTCAGTTTTGTGATCCCCCAGTTCGCCAAGTTGCTCGAGACCGCCGGCGCGGAGCTTCCCACGATCACGCGGGTGGTGTTCTGGCTGGGAGACGTTGCGAAGAGCACCTGGTGGGTTTGGATGATCCTGCTGGTGGTGGTCCCCATCGTCGTGCAGGTGCTCCGGGTCAAGGTGCACCAGGTCGACGTGCTGTTTGACCGGCTCAAGTTCAGGATGCCGCTCTTCGGCGAACTCAACCGGATGCTGGTGATGGCCCGGTTTGCCCACAACCTGAGCACGCTTTACCGGGCGGGCATCGTGATCATCAATGCGATCAAGCTGTGTGAGGATCTCCTGCGCAGTGCCCTCATGATCGATGTCCTGCAGGACGTCCGCCAGCGGGTGACCGCGGGGGAACCGTTCAGCGATGCCTGCCGGAAACACCCCGTCTATCCGCCGCTGGTGATCCGGATGATCGCCATGGGTGAGAAGACCGGCTCGCTGGACATGGCCCTGGACAACGTCGCCGGCTACTACAACACGGTGATACCGCGGAAGATCAAGCGGATCTTCAGCGTGGCGGAACCCATGCTCATTCTCTTTCTGGTGGGAATTGTCGGCTGTGTGGCGCTGGCCGTCTTCCTGCCCATCCTGTCGCTGATGAGCGCTGCAAGCAGACGTTGAGGACCCTCCCATGACCCACGAGATGCTGCCAACCGAACCACGCTGCCGGACCGCGCCGGACGAACGGTGCGGAGGCTTCACTTTGCTGGAGATACTGGGCGTACTGGCGGTCATCGCCATCCTCGGGGTCTTCGTGGCGCAGAGCGCCATCGTGCGCATGCGGGATGAAGCCCGGCGCTCCGAGCACCTGTCGCTGGTGAACATGTCCCAGGCCCTCCGGGACGCCGTGCCCCGCCAGCGGGGACTTCCGGCTGCCGTGGGATTGAGCGATCTGGTGGCTCTCGAACTGCAGATTCCGCCCAACCGGGCCGAGGAGACACCGCAGGGCCATCGCCGCCGGTTTCTGCTCGATCCCGCCCTGCGGCTGGGCACCAACATCAACCTGACGGCTCCCTACACGCAGAGCGCCGCGGGTTCCCTCCAGCCGGTGAGTCCCCGGGGGATGATCGTCTCGTGCCTGGCGCGGGACGTTCCTTCCGACCTGAATTTCGACACCGTCTGGGATCTTGCGAAGGGGACGGTGCCGGCCGGCATGAACGTCGACGCCGAGGACTTCTTTGTGCAACGACTCGATCTGCGCGGCGTGTTCCACCGATTGATCCTCAACAACGTGGACCGGGATCATGTCGGGCTCTACGCCATCGACGGGTTCGGGCTCCAATGGGTGGAGGTGGGAACCCGGCGCGAGGCGTGGTTCTTCCACGGCACCACCGTGACGCTCTATTACGCCAACGGCGATCTGCAGGCGCGGGAGGTCCTCATGGAGGACACCAGCTACGTGCATGAGCATGGTCAGTGGGGTCGCCAGGTGATCTACGGCGGCCGGCCGGCGGCCGGCTCCTTTGGGGAATTGGTGGAGGCATTTCTCAACGCTCCCCCCCCGTCCGACCCGAAGTTCGGCGCGAACCAGCAGGCGGTGATTGACGAATTTTACGAGTACATGTGGACCTACGCCATCTGGGCCATGGGAAGCCCCCCGGCCGTCGCGCAGTTCGAGAAGGGAGGGACCACCAGCGATACGCAGGTGCCTCCGTTCCGGATTCTCAACGACTGCGATGCCCGGATGGCCGCCTTCACCAACAACCTCATCGACTGAGTCCCATGCAGCTTCCGATCTCGACATCCCGGATCAAGCGGCCTGCCGCGGCAGGCGGGTGGTGGTGCGGAGGACGTTCCCGGCGGCGCGGGACCGCCTTCAGCCTGATGGAGTTGGTGGCCGTCATGGCGATCCTGACGCTCCTCTCGGTGGTGGTGGTGCCGGTGCTGATCCAGGTGTTCGATCGCATGGCGCGAACCGCCGAGGAAGAGCGGATGACCCGCCTGATCGAGGGGCTGAAGGGGCACGTGTTGCGCAATCGCAACATCCCCTTCACGAACAACCTCGCCGCCGCGATAGGTACTGAAATCGGCCTGGACCCGGACGCGGTGCTGACCAATGCCCGGGGTCTGCGGCGGGTGTGTCTCCTGGATCCCGCCATCACGAACTCCCTGCCCATTCCCTTCACGCAGGACTGGCGGGGAGTCACCAACAACATGCCCCGGTTGATGGGGGTGCTGCTGGTTTCCAGCATCTCCCGTGACCTGCCCGCCACCTTGGTGAGCGGGTTCACCGCCAGTTCCGCTGCCTTCTCGAACATCTGGTATGCGGCCGATGGGGCCCTGCCGACCGGTTGGACCTGGGAAGGGGAACCCGACGACCTGATCCTGAAACGGTTGAACCTCCGCGATCTCTTCGTCGACGTGACCCTGAATTACGATACCTGGACCGTGTCCTTCACCAACCTGGGGCGGTTCACCGTCGACAACAGTGCCACCAACACGCTGCCGGGTTTTTCCACGGTCTACTCAACGCGCTACCTGGCCGGCACGGTCCTCGGACTCCACTCTCACGATGGGCTCACCGACACCCTCGAGTCCTCGGAAATCCTCCGGGATCCCTGTTCCTACGTGTACGAAATCGATACCTGGCGGGGTCGGTTGTTCACCGGCCGTGGGGTCAAGTTGCTGGGCGGACTGGACCTGCAGTCGGCTCATGACTTGTTTCTCGCCGCCCCGTGGAATGCCAACGCCAAGGGGAACCCTGCGGCCGACCAGCAGATGGTGGTCGATGACATGACCGCCTACATGGAGGCGTATCTGGAGTGGGCCGAAGGCGGGTTCCAGTCGAAGTTCGGCCTGGTGAACGAGGCGAAGGTCAAGCTGGACACGGATGCCACCTACCTGATTTTCAAGCCGAACAATGAGAACTAGTGATCCTCAGTCCGCACCAGGGAAGGCCGGGTTGAAGCGTCCCATGGGACGCGCGCGCTTCCGGCGCGGGGGTGTGGGGGGAGGCAGCGTGCTGCGGCTCGTGATGCTGCTCGGGTTGGTGGCGATCGTGACCCTGCTGGTGGCACCGTCCGCCATCTCCACTTTGGACCGGTTGGCCCGGGATCATGAGGAAGCCGCGCTGCAGTCCCTGATGGGGGGATTGAAGGCCAGCATTGTGCGGCAGCGCGCCATTCCCGAGGCCGACGGTGTGGCGGATGCGCTGGCGGGGGAACTGGGGATGTCGGCCGTCGCGGTGGAGCGGAATGCCCGATCGTTCCACCGCGTATTTGTGCTGCATCCGCAGATCGAGGCGGTGTTGCGGCCGCCCTGGCGGCAGGACTGGCAGGGGGTTCCGAACCTTGATCGCGACCGGATGCGGGTCATGATGGTGTCCTGTCTGTCCCATGACCTGCCGGAAGAGATGCGGGACGCAGCCCGGTTGAGCGAGGCCGAATTCGATGCCCTGTGGGATGCGCCCGCGAGCGCCTATCCCCCGAACTGGCAGTCCGAGAGGGCCTGGCACGATTTCCAGATCGAACGGCTGAACCTCGCCGACCTCTTTGTTGAGGTCCGGATGCGGGGTCTCGGGGCCGCCGGGCCGGGCCGGGCCCGGTTCGTCCTGGAGGAAGGCGGTGTCCCTGCCTCCGCTGTGCTCGCGGCCGAGTTCCGGTCGCATTACTTGAAGGGCTCGGTGCTTCGGTTCTTTGACGACAATCGGCCCGAACCGGTGCTTTCCGTCACGGCGGTGCTGGGGAGTGCGCCCGAGTCTTTTGTGTGTGCCGAGGGGCACTGGTCGCGGGAAAGGACGCCCGGCAGGCGGCGGGTGCAGCGCGGGGCGAGTGGTGAAACCGGAAGGTTGTCTTCCACGCACGGCGCTTTGCCGGAAACACTTGGGCGTGATGGCTAAGTTCACGAAAACATTGACTCCTTCGGGGCGGGTCGGTTCTCTGGGGCTGATCCAACGTGCTGGACCCGGGGAGGTCCGGAGTCTGGATGAGAACCGCGTTCACGAAAGGGAATATGCGATGATCATGCGTGCAAGACCGGCGTCGGCAGCCGGGGTGTTTCCCCGCGGGGCCGGAGGGGGGCAGGTAACATGATTCCGAAGACGAGCTATCGGGTGGCCCCCACCAAACGGACGAGCATGGGCTCGATCCCGCCGTCCTTGAGGACCCTGAGTGTCAGCCTCATCCACGGCCGGTTTCATGCCGTGGCGGTCAACCGGGGTGCCGTGACCGCCAGTTGGGACGCCCCCAACCTCGTGACCGAGCCGTCCGAACTGGCGGCCGCACTGAAGCAGGCGGTTCAGGCCACCGGCTACCCGGGCAGCACCGTGCGGATGGTGCTGGCTCACCCCCGGTTGGTGTCGACGCTGACTTCCGTCCCTCCCGCCCGGGGGAGTTCGCTGGATCGCGTGCTGGACCGGGTGGTGCAGCGGGACAAGACCTTCGAAGGAGCGGCGGTCTGGTGCCATCAACTTACGCCGCCGGGCAAGACCGGGCCGAATGCCCTGATCCATCTCTTCCCGGCCGCCCTCATGGAGCAGTACACCCGTGCCTGCGAGAAAGGGGCGGGACTGACGCTGGTGAGTGTCGTGCCGGCCAGCGCGGTGCTCCACGGGCAGATCCTCGAACTGCCGGTCGCTGCCGGGGACGCGGTCATGGTCGTGGCCGGGTTGGGCTCGAGTTCCCTTCTGCTGGTCGGGCAACGCGACGGTCAGGTGCTGCTCGCACGGTCGGTGCCGGCTTCGTGGACCGGGAACGTCGCCGGGTTGCTGGGGGATCTGAGCAGCACGGTGCTCTACACCCGGGAACAGTTCGAGACGGAGGTGACCGGGATCTACCTGTTCGGGGCGGACGCGGTGCTGCATCAGGCGGCCTTGCAGGCGCCGTTTGAGATTCCGGTGCGGCCGTCGTTGGCGGACGATGTACCGGACTACTGGGCGGCGGAGGTCCTGCGGCTGCCGCCGGCGATGACCCCGAACCTGGTCAGTGTGGCGCAGCAAAAAGCGCCGCAGCGCCGGGCAATGATTCGGGTGGTATCCGTGGTTGCGATGCTGCTGGTGTTGCTGGCCCTGGGTATGTTGGGTTGGTCCCACCTGCAGTTGAGCAAGCTGGGGAGTCAGTTGACGGACCTGCAAAGCGAACGGGACGAACTCCTCATGCGGCATCGGGAGTTCAGCGACGAATGCCTCGGGCTGCTGGACATGCAGGCGATGAAGGTGGAGGTCGAGGACAACCGTCCGGATCCGTTGGCCTCCTACAGTCTGGGATATCTGGGCGAGGTGGTCCCCCCGAAGCTGGTGCTGCGGGCCTTTGCGATCATGCAACAGGGTCCGGTCTGGCAAACCCGGTATGAGGGGGTGCTGATGCCGACCACCAACACCGCACCGGATCTGGCCCTGGTCGCGGAGGTGGAGGCGTTCACCAACCGTCTGGCCGGTGCCCCGATGCACATGCTGGTGACGAATGCCGTGACCTTTCAGGGTTCCGAACCTGCCCGGCCCGGTGATGGGCGAGCGGGTGAAGTCTGGCTTGACCGGATCCGGGCTGAAGGCACCAACCAGGTGGATGGGGCCGTGATCGAACACAAGTTCGTGGTGGAGGGACTGGTGCGATGACCGCCAAACCGTCGAAACGTCCCCGTCCGCCCGGCATGGTTCAGGTGCTGGGTTGGGGAAGGCTTCTCCTGATTCCCCCCATTCTGGGGGCGCTGCTCCTCATCTGGTGGAGTGTGCAACGGTTGGTGCCGGTGCAGACCGAGGTCCGGGACATATCCGATGAGCTCACGCGGATGAACCTCGAGATGGACGCCATGGGCGACCGGATCAAGAACGCCGGCGGAGCCGAGGAAATCCGGGAAGGTTTCAGCAAGGCCCAGTCCCTGCTCCTCCCGGGACGGGCCGGCGTGGAGGGCTGGCTGCGTGAGTTGAATGCCGCCGCCATCCCCCTCGGTTTGGATGTCCGGGTGACCTTTGGCATGGCTGACAACCGTCACTTGAGCAACCACGTGGTGACCGTGATCCCGGCCACAATCGCCGTGCGGGTCCGACGGGAAGCCAACGACCAGCAGTCTCCCTACCGCCGTCTTCTGGATCTGACGCAGTTTCTCACCCGGACGCCCTACCGCGTCGACCTGGTGGGGTTGGACGCCCGGGCCAGCGACCGGTCGATCGAGTCCGCCTTGTTGAATGTCCAACTTTGGAGCAGTGAACTCCAAACCGATGCGCCATGAACAAACTCCTGCACAACAAATGGGTCGTCAGCCTGCTGGCCCTGGCCGCCGTGGCCCTGCTGGCCATGCAGTTCTGGCCCAAGTCAACCCCGCGGCGCTCCTCCTCTGGGACGACCCGGAACAGCAAGCCGTCCGCCGGGACCCCGCAAGACAAGGATGCCGGCAACGCCACCAACGCGGCGACGATGGAACTGGCTGCGGCGGGCCCCGAACGGGAGGTTGAGCGTGGTTACTTCAGCCGGCGTTACGAGGTGTGGCGCATGCTGGACAACGACCCCTTCGAGACTCCGGCGCCGGAGGCGGCCGTCCCCGTGCCGCCGCCGGAACCCACCGCTCCCGAACTGCTCACCGTCACCGGGCTGTGGCTTCAGACCGGTGCGCGGTTGGCGGTGGTCAACGGTGCCGTCCTGGGCGAGGGCGACACGATTCTCCATTACACCGTGCAATCGATCACTTTCGACGGCATTTGGGTGATCGGTCGGCTCGGGCGCGAGCAGGTGCTTTTCGACAAGCTCTCGGTCCGCGAAGCGGCTGCTCCGGCATCCGCGAAACCCCCCTCGAATCCCAAGCGAGCCCCGGCCTCAGCCTGAACCGGGCGGGCTCCGCCCGCCCCCGAACCACCCTTTCACCCCAACCCCCTCCTGAATGCGAACCTTAAGAACAACGGCCATGCAACGAGCATCCCGTAACTCCGATCCCACCCTCCGCTCCGCGGGCTGGCGCTGCCTCGCCGGCCTCTCGCTCAGTGCGGCGCTCCTCATCGGCGGCGCCTCCGGGCAGGCGGGGACGGCCACCCCCTCCAATCCTTACCCGGGCCTCAAACCCGTGGAGCCCCCACCGGCGGCGGCTCCCGCCGTTCCCGCGGCGCGGATGGAGCGGCCAATACCGGCGCCCGCCACCAATGCCCCCGTGGTGGTGGTGGCTCCCGCCGGGGCCGTGATCCCGCCAAACCGGATGGAGCCTCCGAAGGGGGAACCGCCCCGGTCGACGAACGAGGTGGTGGTGGAACCCGTCCCGATTCCCGCCCCTCCGCCGGTGGTGGTGGTGATCACCAACGAACCGGTGGTGCTCACCGAACCGGTCGAGGAACCCGGGCCCGCCCCGGAAACCGCCGCCGTCACCCCACCGGCGGAATCCCCGGCCCCGGCCCCGGCCCCTGAAACCGGTGGTGCCTCCGCGGTGCCTGTGGCGTCGGCCACCGGGGCCCCGCAGGTGGCCCCAATTCCGGCGGTTAGCGCGCTGCAAATGGAGCAGGATTCGAACAAGATCCTGAACCGGGTCCGGGGGGAGAACATGTACTCCTTCGAGGCGTTCAACACCGAGATCAAGATCGCGCTCGCGGCCTTCGCCAAGGCCAACAAGCTGAACATCGTGCCCGATTCGGATGTGACCGGCACGGTGACCCTCAGCGTGCATGACCTGCCGCTGGAACAGATGATGCGCGCCCTGCTGGAGGCCAATGACTTCAGTTGGGAGGAGGATGGCGGCCTGATCCGGGTCAAGGCGAACCGCACGGAGACCTTCAAGGTGGACTACCTCCGGCTCAGCCGCACCGGCCAGGGACAGAACAGTGCCTCGCTCTCCGCGGGAGGCAGCGGTGGCGGTCGTGGCGGCTCGTCCGGCGGCGGCGGCGGCGGTGGCGGTGGCGCGTCCGGCGGCAGCGGTGGGGGTGGCGGTGGCGCCCAAGGTGGATCCACCATCAACCTGACCGCCGACAACCCTGTCGACTTCTGGAAGGAACTGCAGGAGGAGGTTGGAAAGCTGCTGACCGCCAAGGGCAAGGAGACCATGGCGGTCAACATGACCGCCGGCATGATCCAGATCACCGACCGGCCCTCGGCCCTGCGCCGGGTGGCCCGATACCTCAGCGACATGGAGGCCGGCGTGGAACGGCAGGTCGACCTCGAGGTGAAGCTCTATGATGTGATGTTGGATGACGAGTTCCAGTTGGGAATCGACTGGGAGATGGCGGCGCAAGCTGGTTCCGCGGCGCTCCTGCCGGGCGGTTCCACGATTGTGAACGCCCCCATTGGCGGGCTGACTCCCAGTGCGTCCACGCTCAACCTCAGCGGTACCTGGACTTTTCAGGACGGCCAGGTCTCCGCCGTCTTGCAGGCGATGCAGCAACAGGGAGAGGTCAAGGTCATTTCCAAGCCGCGCATCCGCACCATGAACAACCAGACCGCCCTGATCAAGGTCGGCACCGAGACCCCGTTCTTCTCCCAGAGCAGTACCATCGTTCCGGGGGTCAATTCCTCGGGATCGACCGTCCTCCAGGATGACGAGGTCACCACGATCACCGTCGGCACCATCCTCTCCATCACCCCTCAGATCGCGGAGGACGAGTGGATCACCCTCGACATCTCCCCGGTGCTCACCAGTCTCGTTGCGGTGGAACTGTCCCCGACCGAGACCACCACGGCCCCCGTGCTGGACATCAAGCAGGCGTCCACCATCGTCCGGGTCCGCAACGGCTCAACCATCGTCATGGGCGGGCTCATCCAGGATTCCAAGAGCCGCACGGTCCGGAAGATCCCGATTGCCGGCGACATCCCGCTCCTTGGGAAGCTGTTCCAGGGGCGTTATGAGGCCTCCCGCAAGAAGGAGTTGGTCATTTTCGTGACCCCCCGCATTGTGCAGGACGAGCTGTAGACACCGGTTCTCCGGCACACGCTCGCCACGCAGAGCCCGGCTTCGGCCGGGCTCCTCTCGTACCGGGGTGCGCCACACGTTCCCGTCGGCCTCGCCTGCTGTCATCAGCCGCCATGCCCTCCCATGGGGTCATGTCGCAGCGCACGCCGGGGCGGTTTTGCGTCGACGATTTCCTGCGGTTCGCTCAGAACTCTGCCGGTGACACTCAACCGCAGCACCATCCTCAAGGAAGCCTGGCGACGTTTCCGCGCTGACTGGCCGCAACTGCTCGTGGCGGATTTTCTCGCACGCGCGGTTGCGGTGATGATCCTGGTCCCCGGTGTGGGATTTCTGTTGCGGGCCTTTCTGAAGACCACGGACACCGGGGTGCTCGCGGACGCGGCGATTCTCTCCGTTCTCCTGCACCCCCTGGGATGGCTGGCGTTGGTGACGTTGAGTGCCGCCTGGCTGGGGATCGTGTTCTTCGAGGTTGGTCAGTTGGTGGTGATCGCCTCCGCTCCCGCCGGCCCCGCCCGGCTGACCTGGCTGGACGCGCTCTGCCACACGGCCCGGCGATTCCGGGAACTGGTGGTGCTGGGGGGCGTCGTGGTGATCCGGTTGCTGGTGTTGGCGCTGCCTTTTGCGACCGCGGTGGGGCTGCTGTACCTGTTGTTCCTGCGCCGGTATGACATCAACTACTACCTTTCAGCCCGGCCTCCCGCCTTCCTCGGTGTGGCCCTGGCCACGACCCTGCTGCTGGTGGGGTTGGGGATTCTGGTGGCGAGCCGGATGGCCTCCTGGCTGCTCGCGATCCCCCTGGTGTTGCTGGAAACCAGGGGGGGGAGGGAGGCGCTGGAACTGAGCGCGCGGAGGACCCGCGGGCATCGGCTCCGACTGGCGCTCTGGCTGGGGGCGTGGTTTGCGGCAACCGTTCTCCTGTTTACGGCGGTCGGCGGATTGACGGCGCTCATGGCTGACCTTGTGATTCCTTGGGCCAACCCGGGGGGCCTGTCGTTGGCGGTGAGCGTCGGTGGGTTGCTGGCTCTTGGGGGGCTGGCCAACCTCATGGTCTCGGTCCTCAGCACCCTCCTGCTGCCTCTCTGCCTGGCTGGACTCCACCGGGCCCTGGGGGGTGCCGGGGGTGAGGGAATCCCGCGACACCACCTGCCCCGCTGGCTGCGCGGGCGACTGGGTCCGGGGTTGGCCGGCCTGTTCCTGCTCTTGGCCGGCCTGGGGGGGTATTCCTGCCTGCGCTTGCTGGACCCGGTTGGTGAGCCGGTGGTTATTGCCCATCGGGGAGGTGCCGCCGTCGCCCCGGAAAACACCCTTGCCGCCTTCGAACGTGCCATCGCGGACGGGGCGGACTGGCTGGAACTGGACGTCCAGGAGAACGCCGACGGGGAGGTGGTGGTCGTCCACGATCGCGACTTCATGCGCATCGGGGCCAGCGGATTGCAGGTCGCCGACGCCACCAACGAGGCGCTGGAGCAGATCGATGCCGGCAGTTCCTTTGGCGCACGGTTTGCCGGCGAACGCGTGCCGACCCTGCGTCAGGTGCTGGATTTGGCCCGCGGCAGGGTGGGGTTGTTCATCGAACTGAAGTACTACGGCCGCCAGCAGGCGTTGGAACCCCGGGTGGTCGACCTGGTGGAGGTGGCGGACATGGCGTCAGACGTGGTGCTGATGTCACTCGATTACGCCGGGGTGCGGCGGGCTGCCGGGTTGCGGCCGGATTGGCCCCACGGACTGCTCAATGCGGTGGCGGTGGGGGATCTCACCAAACTCGACGTGGACTTTCTGGCGGTGAACGCGAAGTCGGCCTCGTTGGCCCTGATCGGGCGTGCGCATGCCAGGGGAATGAAGGTGCACGCCTGGACCATCAATGATCCCGTCCAGATGTTCGTGATGATCAGCCGGGGCCTGGACGGCCTCATCACCGACCGGGTGGCGCTGGCCCGGCAGGTCATCGCCCTGCGACGGGATCTGGGTCCGCTCGGTCGGGTGCTGCTCTGGGTCGCCGGTGAAAGCGGCCTGCTCCGTGGTAGCGGGGGATTCTCGGTGGCGGAGGATGCCTGAACGAGTCGGGCGGGGAGGGGACGGCCGTTCGCCCGGGGACTCGGGTTGTGCTCAGGTGAGCACGGAACCCGCGGAAAATGGCCGGCCTTCTGCCAGCGCCTGCAGGTTTCCCACCGTGGTCCGGGCAATGTCCGACAACGCCTCGTGGGTGAGAAACGCCTGGTGCGAGGTGATCAGCACGTTCGGGAAGGTGAGCAACCGGGCGAGTTCGTCGTCCTGCAACACCTGCCCTGACAGGTCCTCAAAGAAGATGCCCTCCTCCTCCTCGTACACATCCAGGGCCACGCCACCGAGACGCCCCGTCTTCAAGGCCCGGATGAGCGCCCGGGTGTCCACCAGCGCCCCTCGACTCACATTGACCAGAATCACACCGGGTTTCATCGCGGCCAGGGTTTCCTCCCGGATGATGTGCCGCGTTTCCGGGGTCAGCGGAATGTGCAGGGAGATTACGTCGCTCCGCGTCGCCAGTGTGCCGGGGTCGACGTATTCCACCCCCTGCCGGGCCGCCCAGGCCGGATCGGGAAACGGGTCGTGCGCCAGCACGGTCAGGCCGAACCCGCCCAGAATCTGCGCTACAATCCGGCCGATCTTCCCCGTGCCGATGATCCCCGCCGTCTTTCCGTGCAGATCGAACCCGACCAGTCCGTTGAGTGAGAAGTTCAACTCGCGCACCCGGTTGTACGCGCGATGGATCCTGCGATTCAACGTCAGGAGGAGAGCCACGGCGTGTTCCGCCACGGCGTGCGGGGAATAGACCGGCACCCGGGTCACGGTGATCCCCCTCTCCTTCGCGGCGTCCAGGTCGACATTGTTGAAGCCGGTGCAGCGCAGGGCGACCAGCCGGATGCCCTGCCGGCCGAGTTCCTCCAGGCACGGCCGATCCAACTGGTCGTTCACAAACACGCACACCGCCTGGGTGCCCGCCGCCAGCGGGGCCGTGTCCCGCGTCAGCCGGAACTCCAGGAATCGCCAGTCAATCCCGGCGCCTTCCGAAGCCCGCAGCAGGGCCTCCCGGTCGTAGGGTTTCGTGTCGAAGACTGTGGTCTGAATCATGATCGCCCGCCTCGGTGGTGCGGCTTGTCAGGTTGGTTCCGCCTGAAGAATCCGGCGCAGTGCCTCCTCCACGCCGTGGCCGCAGGGTCGCCGGCAGAGGTAACCCCCGTGTTCCCGCACGGCCGCCTGCACTTCCGGCACGGCGTTCGCGGGTGCGGCGAGATGCCCGGCAACCTCGGGATCGAGCATCGGCAGGTCGTTCACGTGATCCCCGGCGGCAAAGGTCCCTTCGGCGGTCACCCCGAGGCGCGACGCAATCTCCGCCAGGGCCGTGCCCTTGCTGTAGCCCACGTGGGCAAAGCGGGCGTACACGTCGTTCCGCACCACCTGCACGTCGCCGGCCTGGCGACAGTAGCGGGCCAGGTAGTCGCAGATTGCCTCCGCATCGGCGGTGCGACGGGCGATCAGGCAGAACGGCGAATACGGATCCTGGTACACGTCCGCGTCGTAGCGGTCGTTGATCCAGCGGGCCAGGTGCGGCAGGTCCGGGCGCAGCCGCTCGAAGAGCCGGGCATGATCCTCCGTGCAACGCTCGTTCCAATCCGCCAACGGTTCGTAGCGGTGGTCGCGATGCACATAGATCTCACGTTCCACCAGCACCAGGTAATCCGGCCGCACCTGCATTCGGGCTCGTGCCATGCCTTCCATCAGGCTGGTCAGGTCGCGGCCGGTGTTGATTACCCAGGTGGCCCCCTGTTGTTGCAGATCGCCCAGCAGTTGCTGGAGGCTGACCGGCACCGGTGGGTCTTCATGATCCGCGTGCAGGGTGCCGTCGAAGTCGGTTGAAATCAGTCGAATGGGCAGGTCCATGTAAGCTTGTGTGCCTTCCCTGGTGAAGGGCGCCTTCAAGAGTCCGACCCCCGCGCCTGCCGGTCAAAGCCTTTCTCCCGGCCTGCTCGCCATGCCGGGGTTCAAAAACAGTAGGCTTGCATGTTGCCCGTGTTTGTGAAACTTATGTCCCGTGCATGGTCGCCCCAAAAGCGTTGAACCGGGAGTTCTGACGTGATCCGTCTCAAGGACATTGCCGAGCGCGTGGACGTCTCCGTGATGACCGTGTCACGGGTGATGCGGGACACCCCCAACATTGCGCCGGCCACGCGTCGCCGGGTGCTGCGGGTGGCCCGGGAGCTGGGTTATGTACCCGACGCCGCCGCGCGTGGGTTGCGGCTCCAGAACACGCATTTGCTGGGACTCGTGCTGCCGGCCCTGGGGGATCCTGCCTGGGCGGCCATTGCCTCGGCGCTCGAAGCGGTCTGGGCACCGAGCGGTTATGATCTGGCGATGGCCTGTTCGCACCAGGACGAGGAGTCGGAGGAGGCGAGGATCGCGCGCCTGATGGGACGCCGCGTCGAGGGCCTCTTCGTTGCCCCACTCGCGCGCGCGCAGAAGATCGGTGGCGTCTATCGGCAGTTGCGGGAGCAGGGGATCCGGGTGGTGGTGCTGGGGCCCCGACCGGAACATCTCGGCGGTTTTCCGGCGGTGACGGTCAACGACCGGGCCGGCATGGCGCTGGCCGTGGCGCACCTGCTGGGGTTGGGCCACCAACGGATCGCCTTCCTTGCGGGACCCGAGTACTCCTCGTTGGCCGGCCCGCGCCTGGAAGGGTATCGGGCAGCCCTGGCTTCCCGGCAAATTCCGGTTCGGGAGGAACTCATCGTGCCGGCGGGTGCCACGGTGGAGGATGGGGCCGTGGCGGCACGACGCTTGCTGGAGCGGAAGGTGGAGTTCACGGCCATCATGGCCTTCAGTGATCCGCTGGCGGTGGGGGCGCTGCGGGAATTGACCGCGGCGGGGTTGGAGGTGCCCCGGCAGATTTCGATCCTGGGATATGCCAACCATCCTTGCAGCGAATTCTCCAGCCGTCCGCTGAGCACGGTGGATACCGACATCGAGGCTCAGGCACGAGCCGCGGCACGGGTGATGTCCGATCTGATTGCCGGCGAGCGGGGGCGGGATCAACGGGTGGAACCCCGATTGATCTGCCGTGACTCCTGCGCGCCCGTGCGCCCCGCTACGGCGTCGTAGGCGCCCCGTTTGCCACCTCCTGAGCCCACGCTTCCACGGCGTCGCGGATGCCCGCGAATGCCTGGAAGTTGGGTTTCACGAATCGCGGCGTGAACCAGGGGAACGTGCCCACCAGATCATTCGTCACCAATACCTGCCCGTCGCAATCCGGGCCGGAACCGATCCCTATCGTGGGAATCTCGAGTCGTTTGGACAACTCGGCGGCGACCGGCGGGGTCACCAGTTCCAACACCACGGCAAATGCGCCCGACGCCTGCAATGCCAGGGCGTCCGCCACCAGGGCCTCGCGTTCCGGCTCCGTCTTCCCCTTGATCCGGTAACGGCCTTCTTCGTGGATGTGCTGCGGTAACATGCCGAGGTGACCCAGGAACGGGATGCCTGCCTCGACGATGGCCTGCACCTGCGGCAGGATGCCGCGTCCGCCCTCCGCCTTGACCGCTTCCGCTCCCGCGGCGACAAGCCTTCGGGCACTGACCAAAGCCTGTTCCGGTGTGTCGTAGCTGTTCGCGGGCAGGTCGCCCACCAGGAGGGCGCACGGTTTGGCGCGGGCCGCCGCCGCGACGTGATGCTCCATGTCAGCCAGCGTGACGTGCGTGGTATCCGGATAACCCAGCACCACCATGCCGAGGGAATCGCCCACCAGGATCAACGGGATGCCCGCCTCGTCCAGCAGTCGGGTCATCGGGTGGTCATAGGCCGTCAGCGTCGGAATCCGGCGGCGGCCCTTCCAGCTTCGCAGTTCGGCGGCGGTGATCTTCGCACGTTCCATCACGGGGAAGCGTTGAACCGCGCGCTCCCGCCGACAAGTCGAAACACGTCACAAACGCGACCCCTCAGCCGTGACAATCCAAATTCAAACAGAAGGAAACGAAGGAAACGAAGGCGGGACGGAAGCAGGAACATGCCGGGGGAACGCAGGAACCGGTCCTCAGAATTCGCTCGGATGGAGGCGCGACCGATCCTGGGTCCCCCAGGGCCTGCCTCTCTTCGTTCCCTTCGGGACCTTCTGTGGACTCTCATCAGACTCCGCTGAGGCATGACCCGAACGACGGCTTCAAGGTGCGCATTTCAGGCCTTTCGATCTCGGGTTCGTAATCTCAATCCTCATCGTAATCTCATGAACCGCATCTTTGATCGCGCGAAGCCGGAGGTCGACCCGGGGGGCGCTGGCTCTTGTGGGTAGGGCGGAAATGCTGCTCCGAGAGCATTGGGATTGCGATGACGACGAGGACTATGAGTAGGACCGGTGGGGAGTTCGCCCGGCGGCTCGATGGTGAAAGGGGGGTGAGTTGCGCACGTTTCGAGGCGGCTTCGCCCTTGCAAGTTCCGGAAGGGGGACGTACTAACGCCCACGTATGAACACCCTGATGCGAGGCTTGGCGGTGGGGCTGTGCCCGGCGCTGGCGGGTGGGTTGTCTGCCGCCACGCAACTCGATCCGGAGTTCGACCCCGGCACCGGTGCTTCCGGTTCGATTGAAGCCATTGCCGTTCAAAGCGACGGGCGGTTGCTGGTGGCCGGGATGTTCGACGAGTTCAACGGGCAACCCCATCACCTGATCACCCGCCTGAACCCCGATGGCTCCGTGGACCCGACCTGGGACCTCGCTTCGGTAAGTCTGCCGGTAAACCGCGACCCTGAGGTGGTCGATCTCCTCGTCGACGGCGACGACAACGTGTTGCTGGTATGGCAGGACGACTGGTGGCTTCGCGGGTGGCGCTTTGGCCGGGACGGACTTCGGGATACCTCGCGCGAGAGTCCGCTTCCCTACAGCTCGTTTGAGATCCGTCGTGGTATTAGTTGGGGGGATCCAAGCTTGGCCCTAACCGCTTCGGGGGACGTTCTAGTGGGAAGGAACTGGGGGGAGACCGTCGGAACCGCGTTGAGGGGCTACGTCGCAATGGACAAGTATCATCCGGACGGGACCAGAGACTCGTCGTTTTCCCCTCAATGGCCCGACTTGAACGCCTGGTATTTCGGCGCCTCCGACGAAATCCACAACCTGGCGGTCACGGAGTCCGGCCAGGTTCTCGTTGGCGGTGATTTTCAGGTGCTGGGGGAACTGGTTCGTGCCGCGTACGACATGCTCCGTTTCAATCCTGACGGATCCCTGGACGAGGACGGATGCTGGACCAGCGGTTTCTACCACGTGCAGGCGTTGATTGCCCTGCCGGGGGACCGTGCCGTGGTTTGGGATGGCCGGGATCTCAAGGTGGTGCAAAGAGACGGGACGCCCGTGGCGGATTTCACCAAGCCGAAGTTCGAGGGGGGATCTCCCGGGTGTCTCCAGCGCTTGAGCGACGACAGGATTCTGTTGGCAGGAGGCTTCACCAACATCAACGGCATTGCGCGAAACAAGGTGGCCGCACTGCTGGCTGACGGCACCGTCGATCCGACGTTCGATCCCGGTGCCGGGCCGGCAATGCAGCCGTACCGCACACCTCAGGTCGTGACGCAGCCCGATGGCGGCGTTTTCGTCGCCGGGGATTTCGATGCTTTCGACGGCTTTCCCCGGGCCGGGGTGGCACGGCTCAAGCCGTTGTTTCCCGACAAACCCGCGGAGGTTTACCTCGATTCGACCGTTCTGCGAACGGCCGAAGCGGACGGCAGTCTGGAGGTCCAGGTGCTGCGCTGGCTCGACCTGGGCTCGGAATGCACGGTGGAGTATCGGACGGCCCCGCAAACCGCGGTTCCTGGAGAAGACTACCTGCCGCTGGGAGGCACCCTTGTGTTCGGTGTCGGCGAGACGAATAAGACGTTGATCGTTCCAATCTTGGACGACTGGCTGGAGGAACCAGACGAGACGTTCGAGGTGTTTCTGATCCATCCCGCCGGGGCAATCCTTGTACCCGGCCAGGACCGGGCTCTGGCCACGATTGTCAGCGATGACCAAGCAGTGGGATTCACTTCCGAGACGAGGGACGTTTACGAGTCTGGCGGCACATTCACCATCAGGCTCGATCATGATTTCGCGGCGGACGTTGTCTTGGACGACATGACCGCGATCCTGGGCCGGGATTACCTGCATGCGGAGAGCATCGGTCCTTGGACGTTGATTCCGATTCAGGACAATCCCGTTTCGGACGGGGACCGGAGCTTTCGCGTGAGTCTGGTCAACTTCCGCCGCCCATACGTGCCTGGCGAGATCACCTCCCAAGTTGTCACCATCCGGGATAACGATACGGTCATAAGGCCGGCCCGTGGGGTCGACGCTCGGATCCTGGCAGTGGCTCCCGATGCCAACGACGGATGGTGGGCGGGCGGTGAGTTCACCGTCTACGATGGTTTCGAGAGACCGTATCTTGCGCACCTTCAGCCCGACCTGACATTGGACGAAAGTTGGTCGATGTCGAGGCCTCCGGATGGGGCGGTGGAGGACATTTGGACTGTTGATGACGGTTCCGTGTACATCGTTGGTAGCTTTCGTTCGTTCGGTGATGCGTTTTCCCCGGGCGTGGCGAAGGTCCGACCGGATGGGGAACTGGCCCCAGGCTTTCAGCCGTACACGACAGCCTTGGGAGAAACGTTGGCGAGGCAATTCGTTGAGGTGCTGCCACTCTCTGACGGTTCCTTGGTTGCCGAGAACCGGAAGAGCGAACTCGTTCATCTTAGCGCCGACGGGACGCTGCTCGGAATCCTCGAAGCTGCAACCAGAATCGCTCGGGGCCTGACACCGCTCCGGTCCGGTGGCTTCGCGCTCAACGACGGCAAGTTGGTTGTTTACCAAGAGGACTGCCACCGCGATCCCCGGTTCCCCGACACGACGATCGCGGGAGACGTTCTACTCCTCGCTCAGTCCGATGGTAGCTTGTGGTTGCCGGCGTCGCCTTACCCCTCTCGTTCCCTCCAACACATGTCTTCAAGAGGAGGGTTGCTCCGCGACCTCTCGGACATCGTGTTTGAGGGCCAGGATCGTCAGTTCCGGGTCAGGGCACTCGTTCGTCTTCCCGAGGACCGATTCCTCGCGTGTCTGGACCTCTCAGACCCCGAGCAAACGGGGACTTACCAAGCCCGATGGATACGGTTCCTCCCCGATGGACAGGTCGACTCGGAGTTTCGTTCGTGGGCACACTCCAGGCTCCTCCCTCCCCCTCCCATCAGCCACTTCGTGGTGGCCGCCTCGGCACGGCCGGATCGTGAGATCGTCGTCTCGGTAACGGATACCGGAGCCACTCTGATGCGCCTGAATGCCGAGGGCTATCTGATAAACGACCTGCAGTTCGAGTCGATTGCGCGGCTCCCGAATGGTGAGGTCCATCTTACGTGGAAAGGCCAGCCTGGGACGACCAATTACTGGCTGGAGGTTTCCGATAACCTCACCGAGTGGGCAGAACTGCCCCCACCTGACGGCTGGCGCGTGGAGTGGATGAACCGCATCGACCGGGCCGCCGTGGGCAAATCCGCCCGCTTTTACCGACTGCGCTTCTGGTAGCGGGGGTGGTGCGTGTGCTGCGGAGCGCGAACGGCCTGTGGCGATGATCGCAGCACGGTGACGTCACAATCCGGGGACGCGTCATCCCCGTACTGGCTTTTCCCATTCCGCAGGCGTCCGGTTCCCGCTATGCTCGCTCCCATCATTGTCATCGTCATGAAAACGCGCTTGCTCCGATCCCTGCCTCTGCTCCTGGCGTTCGCGGCCCAGGTCGCCGCCCTCGCTGCCCTCGTGCCCACTGACCTGCGGTGCGAATACCTCCGCAACCCGCTCGGTATTGATGCCACCGCCCCGCGCCTCAGCTGGGTCCTTGAATCGTCCGATCCCGACGCCCGCGACCAGCGACAATCCGCCTGGCAGGTGCTGGTCTCCGACGATGTCGCTGCGCTGTCTGCCGATCATGGCACGCTTTGGGATAGCGGTCGCGTGGCGTCGGAGCAGACCCTTCAGGTGGTTTACGCCGGGCAGGCGCCGGTGTCCGAGCAGGTCTGTTACTGGAAGGTCCGGGTCTGGGACCAGGACGGGCAGATCTCGGACTGGAGTGCGCCGGCACGTTGGTCGATGGGTCTCCTGCGGCCGGATGATTGGAAGGGGAAATGGATCGGGCGCGACGAGGTCGAGTCGAAGCCGGTGCCCCTTGCGGGAAACTGGATCTGGTATCCCGAAGGCGACCCCGCGTCGTCGGCCCCGGTGGGCACGCGCTATTTTCGGCGTGCCTTCAACCTCTCCGCCGCCGTGCCGGTGAAGTCGGCTCAACTGGTCCTGACGGCCGACAACAGCTTCGAGGTGTTCGTCAATGGCGACAAGGTCGGCACCGGCTCCAACTTCAAGACCCCGTATGAATTCGATGTGGCGGCGCGGCTGCAAACGGGGCTCAACGTCATCGCGGTTTCCGCCCAGAACGTCGGGGACGCCGCGAATCCCGCCGGATTGCTCGCCAATCTCGATCTCGAATTCACCGATGGCGAACATCTCCTGATCCATTCCGATGCCGACTGGCGGACCGGTCGGGATGCCACCGACGGCTGGGCGGAACCGGTGTTCAACGAGGACGGCTGGCAACCGGCGAAAGTGCTGGGAGCGGTGGGGATGGGGCCCTGGGGGGAACTCAAGCAGGCGGAACAACGCCGCAACGTCGCCCGCTACCTGCGCAAGGAATTCGCGGTGCCGAAAGCCGTCCGTCGTGCGACCGCCTATTACTCCGGGCTCGGCCTTTCCGAGTTGTACCTCAACGGCCGGAAGGTGGGGGACGAGGAGCTTTCCCCGGGCCTGACCGAATACACGAAGCGCGTGTTCTACGTGACCCACGACGTCACGGAGCACCTCCAGCAGGGCGCCAACGCGGTGGGTGTCATTCTGGGCAACGGCCGGTTCTTTGCCCCGCGCCTCGGTGAACCCACGTCGACCCGCACCTACGGCTACCCGAAGCTGCTGTTCCAGATGCGGGTGGAATACACCGACGGCACTTCGGATCTGCTCGTGAGCGACGCCTCATGGCAGTTGACCACCGAGGGGCCGATCCGGGGCAATTGCGAGTATGACGGGGAGGAATACGACGCCCGTCGTGAGATGCCCGGTTGGACCCGAGCCGGTTTTCAGGATCCACTCGGCGCCAAGCCCTCTTCGGAAGGCCTGAGGCGTAGTTGGGAGGCTGCCCAGGTCGTCGAAGCCCCGGGCGGTGTGCTGTCGGCGCCGATGATGGAACCGATTCGCATTACGGAAGTCCTGCGGCCGGTGGCGGTCACCGAACCTCAACCGGGCCTGTTCATTGTCGACATGGGCCAGAACATGGTCGGCTGGCCACGATTGCGGGTCACCGGCCCGCGGGGGACCCGGGTCACCCTGCGACACGCGGAAACCCTCAAGTCCGATGGCACGCTCTACCTCGACAACATCCGTGGGGCGAAGGTCACGGACACTTACACGCTCAAGGGCGGTGACGCCGAGACCTACGAACCCACCTTCACCTATCACGGCTATCGCTACGTGGAGCTGCGCGGTTACCCCGGGCAGCCCGACCTGACCACCCTCGAGGGTTGCGTGGTCAACGACGACCTGGAACGGACGGGGCAGTGGCTTTGCTCGAACCCGCTCCTGAACCGCATCCTGCGAAATGTCTACTGGGGAGTGCGGGGGAATTACCGCAGTCTGCCCACCGACTGTCCCCAACGCGACGAGCGGCAGGGATGGTTGGGCGACCGCTCCGCCGAATCGCGCGGCGAGGTCTACCTCCACGACATTGCCGCCCTCTACGCCAAGTGGGTGCAGGACTTTGCGGATGGCCAGAAACCCAACGGCAGCGTGTCCGACGTCAACCCGCCGTACTGGCCGCTGTTTTCGGACAACATCACCTGGCCGAGCAGCACGGTGATCATTCCCGGCCATCTCTGGGAACAGTATGCCGACACGCGCGTGGTGGAACGGCATTATCCCAGCATGAAGCGCTGGATGGATCACATGGCGGGGTTCATGAAGGACGGCCTCATGCCGCGCGACAATTACGGCGACTGGTGCGTGCCGCCGGAGGATCCGAAGCTGATCCATTCCCAGGACCCGGCGCGCAAGACCAGCCCGGTGGTGCTCGGCACCACCTATTACTATCACTGCTGCCGGCTCATGGCCCGCTATGCCCGGTTGCTGGGCAAGGACGCCGACGCCGACGCCTTTGACACGCAGGCGGACGCGCTGGAAACGGCGTTCAACCAGAAACTGTATGACCCGGCGAAGGGGTGGTATGACAACGGCTCCCAGACTTCCTGCGTGTTGCCGCTGGCTTTCGGCATGGTGCCGGTAGACGCGCAGGGGCGGGTCTTCGCCCACCTGATCGACAAGATCACGAACGAAAGCCACAACCACATCGGTACCGGGCTTATCGGGGGCCAGTGGTTGATGCGCACCCTCACCGCGGGCGGGCGGGCCGATCTCGCCTACCAGCTGGCCTCGAACCGGTCCTACCCGAGTTGGGGTTACATGATCGAGAAGGGCGCGACCACGATCTGGGAGCTTTGGAACGGCGACACCGCGGATCCCGCGATGAACTCGGGCAACCACGTCATGCTCGTGGGCGACCTCATCATCTGGTTCTACGAGAACCTCGCCGGTATCAAGAGCGATCCCGCCCACGCCGGTTTTGGGCGGTTGCTGATGCGGCCGGAGATCGTCGGCGATCTCAAGTTCGTCCAGTCCTCCTTCGCTTCGCCGCACGGCATGATCCGCAGCTACTGGCGTCGCAACGGCGAACGTCTCGAGTGGCATGTGACCGTGCCGCCGAACGTGACCGCCCTGTTGAGTGTGCCGGCTGCTAAGGACGTTGCGGTGCTGGAAGGCGGCAAGGCCGCCGGCGGGCAACCGGGCGTCCGGTTTCTCGGGTGGGCGGATGGTCGCGCCGACTTCGACATCGGTTCCGGCGAATACCGGTTTACCAGCCGCCTGCCCTGAGCCGGGCCCGGAGGCCGAAGCGGGAACCTGAAATCCGACATCCGAAATCCGAAGCAAGCCCGAAGGCCGAAGGCCGACGCGCAAAGGCAGGGTCGAGAGCCTCGCAACGTCGACTCTCGAATCGGCGAAGCTCCACTTGGCTGGTTGCCATGTGCACGCCGGGCTACTTCGGGAGGGCGATCTCGGATTTGAAATCTCAGATCCTGGATCGCCCTTCCCGGTCGGAATGCACTGGTCTCAGCCGTCTCCATCCACTTTCACCGCGAATGGACCCGAAGAAACACGAATAGGGAGGCAGTCCCCAACGAGAGCGAAAGTCTGCCGGAAGAGACACCGAACGGTGAGCGGGGGCTGGCCTCGAAGCGAACCGTAACCGCCCGCCCCCCCCGCGCGCTGCCCTCTGTGGGAATCCCTGCAAATCCGTGTCTGTCCTTCCACGGACTTGTTACGGCTTCGGATTTCGGGCTTCGAGCTTCGGATTTGCCTCCCGCTCAGCCGTTCGCCAGCTTCTCCACTTCCGCCCTCAGGATGGTCAGGGCTTCCTCCGCTTCCTCGCGGGTGACATTCAACGCGGGAAGGAACCGCACCACCTGCGTTCCCGCCGGGACGGTCAGCAAACCCGCGGCGTGCAGGTGGTCGACCATCTGCAGCGAGACCGGTTTGTCGCTTTTCGCGAGCGCAGGGATCGACTCCTTCGGGGCGAACTCGATGCCGATCATCAATCCCAGTCCCCGGACCTCCCGGAGGAGTGCCGGATGCCGCGTCACGAGTGCCTGGAGCTGTTCCTTGACAAACGTCCCCATCTCCCGGGCGTTCTGATCCAACCGGTCGCGGTGCGCGATCTCCAACACCTTCAACGCCGCCGCGCAGGCGAGTGGGGTGCCGCCATACGTGGTGGCGTGGCTGCCCGGCCCGAGCAGATCCTGATATGATTCCCGGATCCAAAACGCCCCAATCGGCATGCCGCTGCCCAGCGACTTCGCCATCGAGATCGCGTCCGGCAGGAAGCCATCCCCGCCGGGCACGCCTTCGAGCAGTCGTTGGAAACTGTGAAACCGGCCCGTGCGAAACTGGCCGCACTGGACGCCGTCCATCATCAACAACAGCCGGTGTTCGTCGCACAACCGCCGCAATCCCAGCAGGTATTCGGGCGTCGCAGGCGTGATGCCGCCTTCGCCCTGCACGCCCTCGATCAATACTGCCACCGTGGCCGGCGAAATCGCATGCCGCACGGCGTCGAGATCGTTGAACGGCACATGCCGGAAACCGGGAACCGCCGGGCCGAAACCGGTCTTCACCTTCTCCTGGCCGGTGGCGGCGATGCCCGCGAGCGTTCGTCCGTGGAACGAGTTCCTTGCGGTGAGAATCTCAAACCGGCCCTCCTCGTGCCCGAACCGTCGGGCGAGTTTGTAGAGCCCCTCGTTTGCCTCGGCGCCGCTGTTGGCAAAGAAAACCTTGCCGGGAGCCGTCAGTTTCACCAACGCCTCCGCCAACCGGCCCTGCGGCTCGTGGTAATAGAGGTTCGAGATGTGAATCAGGGTCCGCGCCTGCGCGGCGATGGCTTCCGCCAGCTCCGGATGCGCATGGCCCAGACTGCACACCGCGATGCCCCCGCCGAAGTCGAGAAAACGGCGGCCGCCCACGTCCCAAAGCTGGCACCCTTCGCCCCGCGCGAACGCCAGGTCGAAGCGGCCGTACGTCGGTGCGACGTACTGCTGGAACAGCGCCTTCACCGATTCGAGGGTCGGTGCGGCGTCGGATTGAGCGGAAGAGCCGTTCTCTTTCATGGGCGGGAAAGCGTAGGGTGTGGGCGGCGGCGTGCAAGCAAACAGCGAGGCTCGGTTTCCTCATTTCTTTATCGTAGTCGCGGCTCGACTCGGACACCCCGGTCCCGTAGCGTCCGATCAACGGAGTCCCGAGGGTCGCTGGCATGTCGGATGCAAGCTCCCGTTGACTTCCGCCGATACCGAAAGGGATGAAACCACTCAGACCATGGAGCCCGGCCAAGGAGAGCCTCCTGATTCTGGTCGGATGCCTGGCTGCCCCCCTTCCAGGCAAAGCCGCTGAGCGCGGGGGGGCGGACACGATGATCACGGCGGAAGTCCCGGAGCTCGCCTTCCGGAACCTGAACTTCGAATCCGCCGTCATCACTCCGGTGGCCGGGGACCCGTACCAACGGGTGGTTTCTCAGGATGCGCTGCCCGGGTGGACCGGACAGGTCGGCGGCGAGACCGAAGACCTGGCGCTGTTCAACAATCGCTTCCTCGACTCGGCGGGGATTGGCGTTCAGGGGCCCGGCAGCCTGACGCCGGTGGTTCAGGGCAGCTACATGGCCACACTGATGGCGGGTCTGCGACTGGATGGGTTGGAGGGGGCGGAGTGGGTCGACGCAAGTCTGCTCCAAACCGGCCGGGTTCCGGGGGATGCCAGATCACTGCGTTTTTCCGCCAGCTTGTCCGGGGCTCCCGGCAGTTCGTTTGAGGTATCGCTCGGCGGCCAGGCTTTGGCGCTACAGGTTCTGGAGACGAGCGACACCTACCAAACCTACGGGGCGGACATCAGTCTGCTGGCGGGGGAAGTGTCCACACTGGCGTTTACGGTTCATCCGGCGCCGCTTCTTGGCAGCGGCTATCTGGAGTTGGACGCGATCCGCTTTTCACCGCTGCCCGTGCCCGAGCCCGACACGGTCTGGTTGGGTCTCATGGGAACGCTGGTGCTGCTGCTCCGAAGGGCGTTGCATTGAGGACGTCACCACCATGCTTGATCACGTTGGCATCTTCGTGACGGATACAGGGAAGAGCCTGCCTTTCCCGCCACCGACCGACCACCGGTCAGCGAGCGTCCTCCGGACCAGTGGAAACCGCTTTCGACTCCGAGAATTCAGCGCGGACTGACGTCCGTGGCTACGGGGTGTCGAGCCACTTCTCCATGGGTTGCGGGCGGCTGGCCAGCAGGCGCTCAAGCGTCTCGCCGGGATCGGTGCCGACCACCCATTGGTCCCGCTGTTCTGCGCGCAGGAAGCGGCATTCCACCATGTGATCCAGCAGTTCGAGGAAGGGTTGGTAATAGCCGTCGATGTCAAGGACACCGCAGGGTTTCCGGTGGTAGCCGAGTTGGGTCCAGACAAAGGCCTCGGCCAGTTCCTCCAACGTACCCATACCGCCCGGCAACGCGAGGAAGGCGTCGGCCAGTGAGGCCATGGTGGCCTTGCGCTCGTGCATGTCCGCCACCACCCGGAGTTCGGTCAACCCACGATGCGCGATTTCGAGGTCGAGGAGTTTCTCGGGAAGGACCCCGATGACACGTCCTCCCGCCGCGAGGGCGGAATCGGCGAGCGCCTTCATCAGGCCTCGATTTGCCCCGCCATAGACCAGCGTGTGTCCGTGCCCGCCCAGCCAACGGCCGACCTCCTCCGCGGCCGTCAAGAAGGCCGGATTGCTGCCCGGGCTTGACCCGCAGAAAACGCAGACGGAGGAACTCATGACGGGAAGACTCGCGCAGAAGCGCAGAGGCGCAGGGAAGAAACCGAGTGGAACGACAACGCTGTTGGGCTCCCTACCGGCCGGCGTGGGGCCGTGCTTTCTGAGACCATATTCCTCATTGCATCTCTGCGCCTCCGCGTCCCTGCGCGAGAATCGATCAGTCGCCTTGCATCACCCACGCTTCGTTGAAGTGGGCGTGTTTGATGGATTTTGCCGCGGGGTCGCCGTCGACATCCTTGGGCAATTGGCTCCGATGCAGGTGAAAGCTGTAGCTGGCATGCAGGGTGCCGTCGCGGGCCTCGAGGATCGAGGGGTAATGGTAGCGACCGGATTCCGGGTCGGCGGGATCGCGCTCGAGATGGCGTTCCCATTTCCAGGTCGCGCCCTCGTCGTCGGAGATCCGGACGACCAGGCTGTGGCGGCCGTTTTCGGTGTCGTTGTTGATGAGCACCCAATGGCCGTTGCGCAGTGTGATGATCTCGGCGCCGGAGCCGGGGTTGGGCTGTTCACTGTCGATCACGGTGGACCACGTTTCGCCGCGGTCGTGGGAATCGCTTTGCATGAGCCGCTGGGGCGGCGGGCCGTTGTCGCGCATGAGTGTGTAGAGCGAACCGTCCTTTCGCCGCCCGATGCTGGGTTGGATGTTGCCCGCGCCCACCAGCGGAGTGCTGAAATGCCAGGTCTCGCCCCAGTCATCGGTGAGCGCCATGAGCGAAAAGGAGAAGCCGTCGTGGTAGAGCGGCAC
>JACKPW010000015.1 GCA_024233215.1 Verrucomicrobiales bacterium
CGGTGACGTTGCGTGTGTCTCGCAAGTCAAACGGCACGGGGGTTGGCACGCTGCACCTCGAGCTGGATGGTGAGCCACTTGGCGCCCCGTTCACCATCGAGCCCACAGGCGACTGGCAGTCCTACGCGAACATCTCCCACTCGGGGGTCAGCCTTCCGACTGGCACCCATGTGCTTCGGGTTGCGTTCGACGAATCGCTGCCTGAGCAGTACCTCTACATCGTCAACCTGGACTACGTTGAGTTCTCCCGGGAGGGTCCCCCGCTCGGCATCCATCGTGGCGCGGCGGACAGCATTGTGATTTCGTGGCCGGCGTCGGCGAGCGGTTGGGAGCTGGAGGAGAATCGGGACTTGGGAACGGACCAATGGTCCATCGTCGGCAGCGTCCCCGTCGAAGTCGGCGACAACCTGGAGGTGACGATCTCGCCCGGGAAGACGGAGGGCTACTACCGGCTGCGCAAACCCTGAGGGCGGGGCATTTGCCACACACCATGACCCAACCATTGACCGCCTTGGATTAAGAACAAGCGGAACGAAGCAGGAGGAAGTGATGATAAGCAAGCTGGCAGTTCTTTGTGGCAGTTGCGCCATTGCAGCCGCCGTGGCGTCGGACCGGCAACCCGTGGCCCAACGCTGGGATCCGGGTTACTGGACCTACACAGACAATTCGATCGTGCAGGCCATCGACCTCAACCAGGACGGGTTGCCCGACTTCGCCATCGCGGAATCAAGAACAAACAGCTGTTGGAAGGATTTCTGCTCTAACGGTGATGTCGTTTGGACCCTCACGTCGGTTTGGGGCGGTGCGGATCGTGGAAACGCGATTCTCGACACCGTCCCCTCCCTTCAGCCTGGCGACCGAATCGACCTTTCCCTCGCCTTGCCGGCAACTTGGAACACCAATGCGGTCAGGCTCCTGGCGGTGTCGTGGTTCGAGAATGGTCCTGCGACGGTACGGTATGATCCGCCCACAGACGGCCTGCTGCTGGCTGCCCCGGACGCCTGGCTGGCGGCCCGGTTCTGGGCTGCTGACGGGATGCATGTCGGCTGGCTCAACGTGCATCGGCCTGAGACAACTCCGGATAAGGCGCCCCGACCGGTAGTGGTCGATTACGGCTGCCAGCCGGAGCCCGGCGGGTCGTTGACAGTCGGCGAGAAGCCACCTGTGCCTCCTGGCAGCGAGTCCACCATCTTTGTGCCTGTGGACCTGACCGGGAGCGGTGATCTCGATTTCCTGCTGAGCGTGTGGCACGGCACAAACGCCATCACGGGCGTGGTCCGGACCTCGGCCGTGTTGATCAACGATCCCGGTTACGAAGTGCTGGCGGTTCCGGGTACCGTGGAGGAGACCCCGGTGTGGTTTCCCTGGCCGGTGCCGGATCGCTCGCTCATCCCGTCCAACCCGTCCAGTCCTGCGGCGTGGCGGTCGGGTGCCGACGGCCTCGTTTTGCTGGAGAGCGAGGTGGGGGTGGAGGGTCACGTGCTGTCGGCGGTTGGGCCCCTGGCCGATCGGGAAGAGCTCTTCGTGGCTTTCCGGCGAATTGAGGACAGCCGTCTCCGTTCGGGCTGGCTGCGGTTGGACGGGGAAGCGCACCTGACCGAGCAGGGCTTCGGTGATGGCATCTACGTTGTCCTCGGCGAACCCCTGCCTCGGTGGTCTCATGTTGGCGAGGTAGGTGAATTGCGGACCACCAACATGATCGACGTCAACCGCGATGGCCTGACGGATTTCGTGATGCGCAGCTTCGAGGCCATGGGATATGGCGGCTCTGAGTGGATCGAACCGCTGCGCCGCGCGAAGGTCGCGCGGCCGGGTTACGAACCAGGCGACGCCATTGGCCCGTTCGCCGCCGGGCCCGCCGCGTGGAGCAGCGACGGCGTGACGGTGTGGGATTGTTGTGAGCACCCTTTCGTTTTCTCCGGTTTCCTGGGGCTCTGGTTCGAAGCCCAAGACGGCGGCCATTTTGCCTGGTGGTTTGGCGAATGGCCTTTTGAGTTCCCACCAGAAATCGCTTACGAACCGCGGCCCGGTGTTCCCATCATTGCGGGCGAAGTGCCTCTGGCGCTCGGGTCCTGGGTTACCGATGGAGATCTCGTGCTTTCGTGGAACGCTCAACTCGAGGATCACGCGCTCCAATCGACACCATCCCTGGAGCATCCCATTTGGACTGATGTCTCGGCCGTCGGCAAAGGCCGAGCCGTGCTCCCCCTCGACGGCGTTGCCCGGTTCTTTCGGTTGCTGCAGGAGTCGGAACCCGCGGTTGTCTCGGAGTAGCGTTGGAGAGCAGCGGAGTGACGGGGGGCTTCGGCTGGGGCGAGCCCGGAGAGCCCATGAAGTGAATTCAGATAGAACATGTTCAACCTCGAAAGAGATGCCAGCCCTATTGCCCTATTGCCTGCCTTTAGTAACTCCTTGACAGGACGGGGTTAATCCGCTAGCGATCGGGGGTCAGCCCGATCAAAATACAAGGTTCCTTCAAGGCGCATTATGAAGCACGAGATTCTGACGACAGGCAATTCCGGGCCGCGTACAAAGAGTGCGTTGGCCTGGTGTCTTCCGGCTGCCCTCTTGGGCATTGCGCTCCAGGTTCAGGCCGCGGACCTCAGCTCGAAGACCATCATCGACGATCCCACCGCAGGCGGTGTGATTCGGGTCGCCCTGCCGCTGGTGGAGATGGAGGGGTACAACGACGTGCTGAGCAGCAATCCAAGCACTTTCACCGGCATCAACATCAACGAGTTTCTGGGTGCCGACACGTTCTATGACGCGGGTTACACCGGTTCAGGCTCCGTCGTTGCGAACGTGGAGGCGGGACACATTTGGGATGGCCACGAGACTCTGGGTCACGTCACCACCCAGATCGATGCCGGCCTGGCTTCCCCCAACGGCGATTACGACCTGCATGCCACCTGGGTGGGCGGTTTGATCGGCGGGCGACTTGGTGGTGCGGCCCAGGGCGAGTGGCAGCGGGGGATCGCCTATGGCGCGGACCTATGGTCCGGGGCGATCGCCACGGCCTGGACGCCGCCCGCGTATTCCTTGGGCTTCAGTTTTACCGCGGCTTCCGTGGCCATCCCGTACAACACGGTCTTTGCTTCCGGCGTCGCGGGGCGAACCGCCGATGTGGTCAATAGCAGTTGGGGTTTTAGTGATCCCACCGGCTATAACTCTTACGCCGGCATGGTCGATGCCCTGGTCAACCAGAATCCGACCACCACGATGGTGGCGTCGGCCGGCAACTCAGGCCCCGATGCGAACACGGTCGGTGGGATTGCCGCGGGGCACAATGTCATTGCCGTCGCCGCCCTCGGCCCCGGCAACACCTACGACGCGGTAACCTCCTTCAGCAGTCGCGGTCCCAGTCCCTACAGGGATGTGAATGGCGAGATTGCCGGTGTCCGGGCCACCGTTGATATCGCGGCCCCGGGGGAGAACCTCACCGGTACGTTTTATGGCGGTACCACGGGAGGAAACACGGGAGGGACGGCCTACCCGGGAGCGAATCTCTACTATCCCGACATCGCCGGCACGTCGTTTGCGGCGCCGATTGTGGCGGGTGGCGCTGCCTTGCTGACGGATGCGGCCTACACGGCCTTTCCGGCCAACCCTTCCGCCCGGGACAATCGCGTGGTCAAGGCGGTGTTGCTCAATTCCGCCGACAAGATTGCCGGATGGGACAACGGTCAGGCGCTCAACGGCGGGGTGGTGGAGACCTTCCAATCGCTCGACCTCAATGTGGGGGCGGGCCGGATGAACCTGGCCCAGGCCTACACCCAATTCCTGCTTGGCACCGCGGATGTCTCCGGGATGGTGGGTGGTACGGTCCAGTCCGTGGGTTGGGACTACGCCGAGGTTTCCGAGGGCAGCCCCACGGATTACGTCATTGATACCGCACTCGCGGCAGGCAGTCAGTTCACCGCCACCCTGACCTGGAATCGCGACCGGACCTACAACTTTAACGAGACAACGGGGGGCAGTGTCACGGACGACAGTTTTGACGATCTGGATCTGGAGATCTGGACCGTTGTCGGTGGACTGTTCGATTCGCTGGTCGCAATTTCCCAGAGCACATACAACAACGTGGAGCATCTGAGTTTCTCGCTCCCGGCGACCGGTGAGTATGGAATCCGGGTCACCTGGGCTCAGGAGATTTTCGACTCGGTCCCCGGTGGCGACGTGAACACCGAGCAGTTTGGCCTGGCGTGGTACGGTGTTGCGGTGCCGGAGCCGGCGGCGAGCGCGATGCTCGCGGGAGCGGCGCTGGTCCTCTTCGGTATCGTCCGGCGACGTCGCTCGGTCCGGCAGTCGGTCTGATTCTCGGAGCTCCCCGGCCAAGTCTGGAAGGCGACCTCAGCCGGCCCGTGCCGACAGGTCTGCCACGGCAGGCACCGAGGCGCCTCTGCTGGTTGGGCTCGCGCAATGCACCGGCGGCTGTTCGATCAATTCAATCAGGAGCCTGTCGTACCCGGTAGAAGCGGATGCCGTCGACTGCTGGCGCGGGGTCGTCGAACTGGGCGACGCCGTCCTGCAGGGGAAGGCTCTCGCGTTCCGTCCAGGAGCGGAGATCGGACGATGCTTCCACGATGACCGTTCTTCCGGCGGGGCCGCGGATCTCGAAGCCCAAGCCGGTCCCGGCGTCCTGCCGGATGCTGCCGGTGACAATGGTGATGGGGTCCGGAGCCGGGGATTCCACGATCGTCACGGATCCGTTCGTGGTGGCGGCCGGGATCAACCCGTCGTTCAGGACGGCCTTCATCCAGCTGAGATCCACGGAGTAACCGGGTGGGCCGATGGCGCGAAAGCGCAGCCGAATCAGCGTGCCGAGGTCGTCGGGGCTTTCGTCCTTGAGTGCCAGGGATACCGCTGCCACCCCGGGCGCAGGTTCCCCCGCCTCGCAGATCATGCCCACGGGGATTTCCGCGATGCCGAGAAATGCCAGGTCGGCGGACTCGAACCCGATTTCGAATCCCGCCGCCCGCAGACCGCGAAGCCCGGACGCCTGAATTGCGACCTCGAATTCCGCGCCGACTTCCGTGATGAGTTCCGGCAGGGAGAGCGTGCCCGGGGTGCCGCGATAGGTGAATCCAGAACTCCTGACATAGGGGTGTCCGAAAATGTCCGCTTTTCCGGGTTTTCATAAGACCCCGCTGACCGCGAAGCTCATGCGCAGTCGTGACCCGGGAAAGCAGGTGTTCGTTTCGTTCAGTTCTCTGCAGAGGGCAGCAACCGCCCGGCTACGATGGAGAGAACTCAGCGGCGCCAGTGTAATGCACAACTCCGTTGCCGTGACTTTGAGGTCGGCAACACTGGCCAACGCCGATTGAATCAGCGTGCGGCCTTCGTCCTGGACCCGGCGGTAATGCGGAGCGAGTGCCTGGAGGAGATCGCTCTCGGCCTGATAGGCGAGCATCTTGATCAGATTCATCAGGTGCTTCCGTTCCGGAGCCAGCTTCACAACCGGCTCATCACTCGCAGCGTGAACCGGTACCCGCCGGGGCAACGAGGCTCGCCGTTGCTGCAACTCCAGCACTTTCTTCATGGCTCTCCAGATCTTCTCTCCGATCAGCCCGTGAGCTTGTTTGAAGGCGCGCAAGCTCGGGCGGTCGGAATCGAGGGTGAGGATCGCTTCCAATCCATACTCGGCCTGCAACCGCTCCACCTGCGCCCAGGCCTGGCGGAGCTGGCGGTCCACAGCCACCCAGGCCGGGTTGGGCACTTCACGGTCCGGATCGTCCGGCTCGGTCGCGTAGTCGGCCAAAGCGTCCAAAGCGTATTCCTCGCGTCCGTATTTGAAGAAGTTCTCCTGCCGCCAACGTTCGAACATGCGATAGGCAACCTGGGCGGAGGGCAGGTCCCGGCGCGAGGTCAGGATGGGGGTCTGGTGCCCGTTGTCCGAGAGGCGCGTGACCTGGCGCAGGCGCAATTTGCCTTTGAGCAGGCGTACTTCCTGATCCGCGAGCAAGTAGGTGTGAGTCCGTCCCGCCAACCGGAAGTGACGCCTCTGGAACCGCTGGCGTGGGATTCGTCGAAAGCGCCCTTTGCGGTAAGTGAGCAGATCAAACCCGGCCTCGAGAATCTGGCCAAAGAGCTTGGGACTATAGCCGCCCCGATCGAAGACGATCGTGAGGCGCCGATCGCCGATCAAGCCGCGGATCTGCTGCAAGAGCCCAGGCAACATCTTGACCAGACCGGCGTTGGCGGCGGCGGTCACCACGAACAGGGGATCACTGCCAGGATCGTTGACCCAGTAGTCGGTGGTGGCCGGCATCGACAGGCGCATTCGGGCTACGTGGGTCTTGGGCAGGGGATGTTTCCCGTGGTAAACGCGGACATGGCCGTCGAGGTAGAGGAAACCCAGGTTCGCGCCCCGAGCCTCCACCCGTCTCTGGGCCAGCGCTTGACCGAAGTCAGCCGCTCGCCGCGCCTTCGCCAAGCCGGTGAGCTTGCGTCGCAATGTTTTGACTTCCGGGGCGCGATCCAATCCCAGGACCGCCCCAAGATCTTTGGGAGAATGCTCCTTGAGAGCCTCGGGACGTTTGATCCGCCACAGCGCCATCAGCAACAAGGTCAGCATGCTGGTGCGCAGGCCGTAAAAGGCCGGGCCGAGACTGCCGTAGATCTGGTGCGCGCATTCAAAGACCCCACTGTGGACCAAGGCCGGCACGGCCAGGAGGACTCCGGCTCGGGGAACCGCGAGCCGGGAACCGAACAAGGGAGGCGCATCGTCCAACAGGCCCAAGTAGGCCAGCAACCGGTCGTGCCGACGGTCATTCGGATCGGTGTCCGCGCTCGTTGGAGCGAGACTGCTTTCGCCAAAAGCGGACACGTTTGGGTCCGCACGCGAGGAGGCCTCTGGAATCGCGTGAATCAGAGAAGCGGACAGGTTTGGGTCCGCAGGGGCACTGCTGGTCAAGTCCAGTTCGGGCTCAGGCCTGGGTGTGCCCTGAAGGCCCAAACGACGGAGCAGTTTGCGAATGGCCTTCTCGCTAACCCCCATCTGGCGGGCAATGTCACGGGCTGAGCGGCCTTGAGTATGGAGGCGTTGAACCCCGGCTTCATGGGAACGAGCCAGGCGCGGTCGGCCCCGTGGGTAACCGGCTGCGTGGCCCAAGGAGTTCAAGCCGCCCGCTTCGAACCGTCGCTGGTGACGGCGCAGGGTTCGTGTCGAGCAACCGAAGGCGCGCGCCACCTCGTTCTGGTCGGCCCAGCCTTGTTCGACCAGACTGACCATGGCATAGGCCTCGGCCATTCGGTCGGCGACAGTGTATTGAGCCAGCACGATGCCAGAGACGATCACCACCCGCAGACCCTCCCGCGTTCGGAACAGGCAGCGATCATTGATGAAACAAGTGCCTTCAGGGTTGCGGAGGTCGGGAAACAGGTCCTGAGATCTTCCGAGATCCATCCCACGAGGGTAGGCCGGGAATCAGAAAAAAGCGGACAGGTTTGGGTCCGCACCCCGGAGCGGTTCCTGGAGGAGACAAATTCGCGCAAACCCCAACAAAATCACAAAACCCCCTTGAATGCCGGCCCTCCTATGTCAGGAGTTCTGGAATCCCCCCGGGAGGGAGGCCGACTGCGAGTCGGGATTGGTCAGTCGCACGTCGACCCGGGCCGGGAAGTGTGGGGGAACCCGGCATTCCACCTGCGTTGCGCCCCGCCAGACGGTTTCCAGGGCGGTGCGGCCATCGAAGGTGACCACCGCTCCGTCGGCGAAGCGCCGGCCGTTGAGAAGCACTGTGCGCGGTTCCTCGCCGGTGGTTTCGGCCGGGGTAATCGAGGTCAACACGGGGGCGTCGTCGACCTGGATTCGCAAGGGGGCATCGGGGGTGCCGATACGGCTGACGTTGACGCCGTCACTTGCCGAGATGTAGTACTCCAAGCCGGGGGCAACGGCGACGGGGGCGTCCGTTCCTGTCAAGTAACGTCCTCCCGGAGGCGGCTCGCGATAGAAGCCCACGCCGTGAACTGCGGCCCACCATCCCGGGCGTGACCAGGAGAAGAGTTCCCAGAAGACATCCGGTCCCCATTGGGTCCGTATCTTGCTGTGGGTGATCCGAAGCCGTTCCACCCCGTTCACTGCGAGGCAGAGGGTGTCATCGATGTGCCAGACGTCCAGTTCCGAGATTTGTCCCAGCGGAACGCCGGGGAAGGCGGCAGACCCCAGGTTTTGCATGGCCCCGCCGTCAGTCGTGAACTCGTCGACATAGAGCGACTGGATCTCGTCGGTCATCTGGTTCCATCGGATATGGACGCAGTCGGACCACCAGTAACGTCCTCGACGTCCCAACCCGATCACGAACGTGCCGACGGCGGTGCCTTCGTCCGCCTTCTGCCAACTCACCCGGGCGCGGATGCGGCCCGGCGATTCCTGGAGTTGCTTGCCCACGTACACCACCACCCAGTTGCGGTCCTCGTACTGGACCCAGTTGGTTCCCGTGGTGAACACGCCGTTTGTGATCAGCCCGTAGGCCACGGTGGTGCCGCCGTACCCGTGCAGGTCCCACGGTCCGGCCTGGGTTCCGTAGGGTGCCGGGCTGATGGAGGGCTCGACGGTTGCGGTGTGTTCCGAGAAATCCTGGGCAATCAGCGTGTCAGCGGTGACGGGAATCCGGTTCAGCCGGACGCTCCAGGGGCCTCGGGGGCCCTTGCCGTCCGGTAGCATCGGCATCGTGGTGTAGTCGGCCTCACCCAGGCGGCGATAGTGCCACTCCACGGTCTTCACTTGGAGGCTGTCAGTCACCGCCGCCTCCAGCTCGATTGGTTGACCGGGCTCCCAGGATTCAACGGGCAGATGGCTGATGGTGGGAGGCAAGTTGTCAAAGGCGGCCGCCGCCGCCGGATTGGAAGTCTCCGTGCCGGTGTCGTTCACCGCAAGGACCCGGTAGAAACAGGTTTGCCCCGCGGGCACGGAGTCATCCTCATGGCGGGTGACCACGGGCTCCAGGATGCCCGAGTGAATCGGGACGAAGCCGGATTCCGGTGTGAGACTCCTTTCCAGGATAAAGCCGGAGTAGTCATCGTCGGTCGCCTGCCACGAGAGCTCGACGCGTCCCGCCAGCCCCACCGCCGACAGGGAAACCCCCGCCAACGAACGGGGGCCGGAAAGGCCAACGACGAGGCTTCCGGCCAGGATGAACCCGAGCCGGATTTGTCCCACCCTGTCCTTTGAGCGAGGCCCCAACCGCCCCCAACCCGTCCGGGCGGTCCGGCCCCCCACCGGCTTGTGGAGACCAGGCGGAGGACTCCAGCCGGCCCGGCCCGGGCGATCCTCCTGAACTCCCGGGTGGTTGGGATGAAGGCCTTTTCCCTGAGTTGCCAGCATCTGCAATCCTACAATCTCTTCGGCGGTCAAGGCTATGGTGCCGTCCCTGATCAGGCGAGCGGAAACGAGGAAACGGCGTTGCGCGTCCGCGCTTCCGCCGCGGGCAAGGGCTGCGCAAGAGGGCGGGGTGAACCGATGGGACAGCGAGGACAGGATGGCCTTCAGGGCCGGACGCGGATGCGGTGGAATTCCACCGGAGCGGTGGTGGCCGGGCAGGTGGCGAGGTAGTGCCTGGGGGCGGTTTGCCGGATGACTGCACCGGAGAGCGGGGCCCAGCGTGGCGGGGTCAGCGTGACGGTCGTTTCCACCACGTGCGTGCGGGTGTCGAACGGCGAAGTGAATCCAATTGTCAACTGGCCTGCCTGCAGGCGCATTCCCAACAAGCAGACCCCGGCGACGGGATCGGCGATGAGTCGTTGGACCTTGCCGCTCCAACCGGTGACAAAGGCCGTGGCACCATCGGCCACCACACCGTACGGGTGATGCAACGTGGCAATGTCGGGATCGCCCCACCCATGCAGTTCGACGCGGTAGTCCATGCCGCATTGCACCCCGGGATAGAAACCGGTGGCCAGGCAGCGGTGGGTGCGATTGGCCGGGTCCCATTCAATGGACATCCGCCAGACGCCTTCCGTGGCTTTGACGACATACAACGTGGTGTCGTTCCCGAAGCTCACATCCGCCACGTCCTTTCCCCAGCCCGGTTCCCACCACGGTGCGTACGCCTCCGGCGGTACCTGGATGAGGTTCCAGGCCGCGGCATCGTTCATCGTGTTCAGGGTCGGGACCCACGAAAGGTGGAAGAGAGCGAGCCCCGCGCTGGTCGCAGCCGCCACCCAGCCCGCCGGCCGGACATCCAGATTCGAGATGCTGCGCCACTTCATGCACTCCAGTGCGGCATCGTGAACCACCCGGATCGGGGCATCGGGACGGGTGCGGTCCGGCACCCCGTCGGGATAACTCAGCGAGAAGAGGTTCAAGGCCGGACTGGCCACCAGCAGCCCCGGCTTGCTGCCAACGATCAGCTTCCGGGTGTTGCCCGCCGACCAGTGTCTGAGGCAATTGGCGGTGAGGCCGGTGCCGTACACGTTTGTGGCAAAGCCGTTTCCAGTACAGTCCCGGTGCCAGGCGATGGCCGGGACGGTCGGGTCCACCACGCAGGCACGGAAACCGTCAGAGCCCGTGGTCAGGAATACCAGGTCGGTCTCCGGCCACACGGCGCTCACGCCCTGGCTGTAGAGACCGGGCGGGTCAAAGGCTGCGGACTGAGCGAGCAGTTCGATGTTTGTGGGCGTTTCCCGGTAGAGCAACGCGAGGATCTGGTTGCCCCAAGCCATGGCCTTCTCGTGCCCGAGCGCCGCAATGAGCAGACCGGCACCGGGATCGCGCCGCGTGCAAACGGCGCTGACCGGATTGGGCTGAGGCTCGGGCTGTGACCAGTCGAAGTCCACGTGCCGCCATTCGGCTTCTTCTGCTAGGTCGGCGGCTCGGGCGCTCCACGGTCCCGCACCCCGGCCCGCGACATAGATGCGGTCCTCTGCGAGGTGCAAGCCCTCCGTCATGGCCGCGGCCGCGACCCACTGGTAATCGGAACGGTGGGACAGTCCGGGTTGCGGTGAGATCCGGTAATCCAGGGTGAGGAAGCCGCCCCATTCATCGGCGACCAGGACCTTCCCGGCGTTGGGGGCGGCGGGTTGCGCCAGTCCGGTCACGTCGAACGCCCAGTCGAGGGAGTCCAAGGAGGCGACCGGGGTGGTGTCGCTCCCGAAAGTGTTCAGGAGAAAGACATCCGGTCGGTTGCCAAACCAGGCGCAACCCACGGTCACCTGATGGTCCACCACCCGCACGCGTGCCACGCGTCCCAGGCCCACCCGTCCGGTGATGATTTGGTCCAGGCGGACCGGCTCCGTCCCCTTGCCCAACCGGTAGGTGCGGAACAGTTCGTTACCGGTGACGGTGGTGGTGACGCCGGTCCAGAGGCGGGTGCCCACCGCTTCCATGTCCGCCGCCAGCGCGTGGCCGGTTTCTTCCCGATGCGTCAGAGCCGGCGTCGAGAGCTCCGTGGTGTCGAGTTCCAGCAGGTATTTGTTGGTGCCCGTCAGGGTCACCCAACCCGATACATAGGCCTTGCGCTGCAGGGGGTCGAGGGCCACGCCGAACTGGCGTTCCTCCGGTGCCGCGGTGCGGGTGAAAGTGCCCAGCGGCGTGAGTTCCTCGTCGACGAAGTGGTAGAACACCACCCGTAGCTGATCCGAGCCCCAACGCGGCGCGTGTTCGCTCAGCGCCAACAGCAACCCATCAAGTTCGCCGGTGGGATCCCGGTTGACATCGACTCCCAGATAGGACCCGCCGGCAAGGGCCGCAGCCGCGGTCGTGGTTCCCGCCCGGAGATCGGCGCAACGATACACCAACAGCCCGTGATCGCCGACGCAGAACAGGTGGTCCGCCCGCACGCGCAGGTCGGCAACGCGTTGATTGAGATGGACCCGGCTGCAGAAGCGATGGGGTTCGTTGGCCTCGAGGGCGTAGGTACACAGGGTTTCGAAGCCGGAGATCCCGTAGAGACACGTGCCGTCGGTTTCCACCAGAAACGCCGCGCCGGGCAGGCCGGTATCGTCCAGTTGCAGGCCGTACGGGGCGATCTGGCCGGCCGGCAGGGTTCGCCGAACCGTGAAGGGGAGGTCCGCCGAAGGTGGCCCCTCCGCCGGTCGCACGCGCAGGAAACCGGAGGCGGCATCTTCGGGAACGATGAAGCTCAAGTGGGTTTCCGACCAGGATTCGGGCGGGATGCGGCGCCCGGTGAGGATCACATGACCGGGAGTGGTTCCAAAGCCTTCCCCGGACAAGGTGACCTGTTCTCCGGGCCTCGCGACCGGGTTCGCCGGGGGTTCCACGTGCGGCGGGTCGGCGGCGGCCTGCAGTCGGGCGGAGCCGGCGGGACCGACGAGGGAGCAGGCAAGCGCCACGGCAAGGCGGGATGGGCGATGGAGGTTCACGGGCGTCGGGTGGGCAGGTTGGAACAGGTGGTTTCCTCCACCAACACACCGACCGCCGCCCCGGTTTCAGGCAATCGCCCCCCCAGTGTCCTGCGCCATGGATCCCAAGAGTCGATGCCCACGGCAGGAAACCCCGACCGGTCGGGCTTTCGGGGGCTTCCTGTGCTCTGGAACGTGAAACCCGAAACCTGAAACCCATCTGCCTTGCAGGACCCTACGGGTAGATGTCCACCAGGAAGGCGACCGTCTCGCCGCGGGCCAGGTTGATGATGGCGTGGGGCAGGTCGGCCCGGTAGTTGGCGGAGTCGCCGGGGCCGAGTTCGTCGGCATCCTCTCCCGACTCCACCCGCAGGCGCCCCTTCTGCACGGTGAGGAACTCGCGGGTGCCTTCGAAGTGCGGGGCGCTCCGGAGTTCGCCGCCGGTCCGAAGAGTCACTTCATAGAACTCGACGTCCTTTTCCAGGTTGAGCGGCGAAAGCGTGCGAATCGACACCTGCTCATCAGAGCGGTAGAGATACGTCGGGTCGTTGGCGCGGATGACGCCCAGGGCGGAACTGGCGGCCTGGGAGTCCACCAGTTCACCGAGAGACAGTCCGAATGCGGCCGCGATCCGGCAGGCCACGGCCAGGGTGGGATTGGCCCGGCCCCGCTCGATCTCGCTCAGCATCGAGCGGCTGACGCCCGATCCGGTGGCCAGCTTTTCCAGGGACCAGTGCCGCTCCCGTCGCAGGGCCTTCATGCGACGGCAAAGCTGCTCCCCGGCCGGTTCGATTGCCTGGGTCGTGGGGTGGCCCTGGCTCGGACGTCCGCGTCCGCTGGCTACCGTGTTCGTCATATTGGAAAAACATCTTGCATCATGGAATCCGGTCGTCCAGCATGCCGGAAGTCGATGCCGATATGCCGGAGGTTGCGCGGGAAGCGCGGTGGTCGGCAAGGCAATTTTGCGAAAGACGAACCGAAAGGCGCGAAACATGAAGCAGACAATGAAAGCCCTGGTCAAGAAGCAGGCCGAACCCGGGCTCTGGCTGGACGAGGTGCCGGTGCCGAAGATCGGCATCAACGATGTGCTCATCCGGGTGCATCGCACGGGCATCTGCGGGACGGACGTCCACATCTACAAATGGGATGACTGGGCGCGGCGGACGATTCCGGTGCCGATGGTGGTGGGGCACGAATTCGTCGGGGAAATCGTGGAGGTGGGTTCCAACGTGGCGGATTTCCGGCCCGGACAGATCGTGAGCGGCGAGGGGCACGTGGTGTGCGGACGTTGCCGGAACTGCCTGGCGGGACGGCGCCATCTGTGCGCCCATACGAAGGGTGTGGGGGTGAACCGGCCCGGCGCGTTTGCCGAGTACCTCTCGCTGCCGATGACCAATGTGTGGTTGCACAGTCCGGGGATCGACCGGGATGTGGCGTCGATCTTCGATCCGTTTGGCAACGCCGTTCACACGGCGCTTTCGTTTCCGGTGCTGGGTGAGGACGTGCTGGTGACGGGTGCGGGGCCGATTGGCATCATGGGGGCGGCGGTCGCGAAGTTCGCGGGGGCCCGGTATGTGGTGATCACGGACGTCAACCCATGGCGACTGGAGCTGGCGCGCAAGCTGGGAGTAACGCTGGCGGTGAATCCAAGGGAGCAGAGCCTCGCGCAGGTGCAGAAAGACCTGGGCATGCAGGAGGGATTCGATGTGGGGCTGGAGATGTCCGGCAGCCCGCAAGCGTTTCACCAGATGATCGAGTCCATGAGCCACGGCGGCAAGATCGCCCTCCTGGGGATTCCGGGCACGGACCTGGCCATCGACTGGAACAAGGTGATCTTCAACATGCTCACCTTGAAGGGCATTTACGGGCGGGAGATGTATGAGACCTGGTACAAGATGACGGTGATGCTGCAGGGCGGGCTGGACATCGCCCCGGTCATCACGCACCGGCTTCCGTTCGAGCGGTTTGAGGACGGCTTCCAGGCGATGCTCTCCGGGGAATCCGGCAAGGTGGTGTTGAACTGGGAGCACGCCTGACCATGGCCCCGGCCGGCAGGTACCCGGGAGTCCCGGGTTCCGGCACTTCCCACGCGGCCTTCCGTGAAGCGGGGGTGGCGGGAGGACGGTCGTCGCGGCCTCGGGAGGGGGGCGTCCTGATCCCGGGGCTTACTGCATCAGTTCCCATCTCCGGACGCGATAGAAGCGCCGGTCGGGGCCGGAGGGCTGTGCGAAGGTGAAGTCGGTGGTGGGAGTGGCGTCCGCGGCGAGTCGCGCCCATTCGCACAGGTCCTCGCTTCCCTCGAGCAGAACCCTCTGTCCGAAGGGCTTTCGTCCCGAGATAAACAGCCCATCCCCCGAGCGGATGGGCCGGTCAATCTCGATGCGCGCGGGGCTGCCGGCGGTGTCCCGGAAGAAATAGCGGGTGCTGAACCAGGCGTGGCGGTCGGCCGGCAAGGCCACCCGCACCATCACCATTGCCCAGACCGGGCGGCCTTCGGGAAGCACCGCCGTGAAGTGTGCGGGGTCGACCTCCAGCGTGGTGTGCTGCCAGCTGCGCGATTGCCACGCCCCGAGATCCGTGGTGTGAACGAGGTCCACCCGCACCACCGGTTGGCTTGAGGTGACGGTGCAGACCACGTGGTCCTCCGCCTCCTCCACCACGCGGATCGTGGGCGGGGGTGGGCCGTCGCGGAGGTGGTGGTCGAGGAACAGGTTCACCTCGTTCTCGCCCCAGGGCCATCGCCAGAAGTCCCCGTGATCCAGGTGGTCCCGCATCGCCAGGGTGGGCGTACCGCCGCAGGCATCCACGTTGCGTTGATAAGTGTCCGGGGGGGTGAATGGATCGGTGGCGCCATTCTGAAACAGGACCGGGCAGGTGATCCCGGGGAGGTAGGCGCCGGGGTCAAGCAGCGCCTCCCATTCCCGCGCACGCCGGCAGTCCATCGACTGCGTATGGCCCTGCCAGTAGCCTCCCTCATCGAAGAAGCCCGCCCCATACACCGGCGCAGCGGCCCGGACCCGGGCGTCGACCCCGGCCACGAGGCAGACCAGGGATCCCCCAAGGCTGAGGCCGTTGAGCCCGATGCGGTCCGCCGCCACACCCGGTTGGGCGGTCAGCAGGGAGTGCGCCCTCATCACGTTGGCCACCGCGTGGTAGATCCATCCCTCGCGCAGGTCATCGCTCGGAAACGGTCCGAAGAATGGCTTGAACTGGAAGCGGGGTCCGGCATCCGGCAGCAGTCCGTCCGGGCCATACCCGTCCAGGTCCATCGCGATGGCGGCATAGCCCCGGTCCACCCAGTAGGACACCCACAGTGGGCTTACGTGTTGCCCACCGCCGTGGAGCAGGATCATTCCGGGCACGCCGGCCACCTCCCGGAGGCCTGTCCGAGGTGACTCGTTCGGAGTCCCGCCCACGGGTGGGATGGTGGGCGGACTGCCTGAAGGCGGAAACCCGGGACTCGCGACGCTCCGTTCAGGCACTTCGGTGGATTGCCCTTCAAGGGGAATGCCCAGCCACGCGAAGACGCGCGTGGCTCGTCCCTGGTAGGGCAAGCCGGAGTAATAGACGCCCCGAACACCGTTGGTTTCCATGGCCCATTCGTGCCGGGGCACCTCCTGCAAGGCCACGACATCCCAGGGGCCGGTGAAACGCTCCTCCCCCAGCACGTCCAGTCCGCAGAGAGCCAGGGCCCCGAGCAGTGCGGTGTGTTCCTGCTGCGCGATCACTTGGTTACGATACAGGCAGCGAGGGAATCGACAAGCCGTGGAGAAAGGAGTTGAAGCCGCGGAGCGGGTCGCCTTTTCATGGAGGCCATGCAGGAGTTGATCGGCAAGGCGGCCACGCTGCTTGAGGCGTTGCCCTATATTCAGCGATTCAGCGGCGCCACGTTCGTGGTGAAATACGGAGGGAGCTTCATGGATTCCCCCGATCCCTCCGTCCGCACCTCCGTGGCCCGGGATGTCGTCTTCCTGGAGGCGGTGGAGATCAATCCCGTGGTGGTCCATGGCGGCGGCAAGGCCATTACGCGCGCGATGGAAGCCGCCGGACTTGAGGCCAGGTTTGTCGAGGGACTGCGGGTGACGGACGAAGCCTCCGTGCAGATTGTGGACCGGGTCCTTTCGCGGGAGATCAACCCGGAAATCGTGGCAATGATCGACTCACTCGGCGGGGACGCGCGGGGTTTTGCGGGGCCTGACATCTTTCGCTGCCGCCGCAAGCCCGCCCGGATGCCGGATGGTCGGGAGGTGGATTTGGGCTTCGTCGGCGAGGTCGTGGAAGTGAACACCGACCCGCTGCGCCAGTGCATTGCCTCCGGCATCACGCCGGTGATCAGCCCGACCGCCCTGGGCGATGACGGCAGGATTTACAACTGCAATGCCGACATTGCCGCCGCCCAGGCCGCAATCGCCCTCAGGGCGAAGCGCCTTGTGTTCATGAGCGACGTGCCCGGCCTGCTCCGCGACCCGCAGGATCCCGGCAGTGTGATTCCGCACCTGTCCGCCGGCGAGGTGGAGGATCTCAAGCGGGCAGGGGTGATCGCGAAGGGGATGATTCCCAAGGTCGACAGTGGTGTGGCGGCGGTGCGGGCCGGGGTGGACAAGGTGTCCTTCGTGGATGGGCGGATGCCTCATGCCGTGCTGCTCGAGATCTTCACGGATGAAGGCGTGGGAACCGAGGTCGTGGCGTAGACCGTCCTCGAACGCCGGCGGGAGAACAGAAAGGCGCGCCTCCCGTTCGGGGTGGGCGCGCCTGGAGAATCGAAATCCGAATCAGCCGGCGATGGCGGCGTCCAGGAGGCGTTTGAGTTCCGCCTTGCTCTTGAGGCCAACGATCATCTCGCGCACCTGACCACCCTTGAAGATGAGGAGGGAGGGGATGCTGGAGATGCGGTACTGGCCGGCGAGCTGCGCGTTGTCGTCGACGTTCACCTTCGCAATGGCCGCCTTGCCCTTGTATTCGGCGGCGAGTTCGTCGAGCACGGGCGCGATCATGCGGCAGGGCCCGCACCATTCGGCCCAGAAATCGACGAGCACCGGCTCGGCGGCGTCGAGCACCTCGGCTTTGAAGTTGGCTTCGTTGATCGTGAGAATGTCAGGAGATGCCATGGGGATCGGTGTCTGAAACCTGGGTTTCTGTCGGGGCAGGGTTTCGGATGAACGTCCGGGCTTGCGGGTGCTACAGCAGCAGATAGATACGTACCACGGCCGCGATGGCGAGGACGGCGGCCGCGATGGCCAGGCCGGTGTCCACGGGGCTGAGGGTCGCCGCGCCGGCGGGAGCTGCAGCAGCCGCACGCGGGGCGGCACGACGGGACATGGGTGCCGGGGCGGCGGCGGGGGCGGCCGCAGCAGCGGCCTTCGGAGCCGGCTTGGCAGCCGCGGCCGGAGCGGCGGCAGCGGCGGCCGCAGGAGCCGCGGCCGCGGTGGGCGCTGCGGCGGCCGCCACATTGGCGGACGGAGCAGCCGGGCGGGGGATCTTGATGGTCGGCGCCGCGGTGGGTTTCGGCGGAAGGGTGATCCGCACGGTTTCCTTCTTGGGTTGCACCTTGCCACTCTCCGCAGCCTTCGGCGGAGGGGTGGCACCCTGGGGAGTGTTGGGAGTCTCGTCTGCCATAACTCAGTGCTGGCGAAGCTAGGTTCGTGCCATCAGGGTGTCAAACTTAATCAAGACGGCACTTCCCAATTCATCGAGCGCGCGATCTTCCCGGCGGTTTCGGTTTCGTCAAGCCGTATCCTACTGATCCACAAAGAAGTTTGTACAATCCGACCGGTTGGGGGGGGGCACAGCGGCCTGCGCCGAGGGTGGAGGACACGGATCGAGGTTTGCGGCGTCGCTTTCCCCCGGTGGAATGGACCCGCACGAAGGACGGGCCACCGCTTGGGGGGGGAGCCGGGGCGAATCGAGGCCGGCTACTGGCCGCCGCCCAGCTGGGTGATCACATAGACGAAGACGGCGACGATGACCACACCCAGGGCGATGCCCCCATAGAGGAAGTACTTGTTCGCCTTGTCGCTCTTCTTCTTGAAGGGGGATTCGACCACGCGGGTCTTGTCGCCGAGATCGTCCATCTTGACGCCGCCCTGAATCGGCATCGTCTGACTGATCTGTTTCTTGGCCGCAGCCGTCGGGGTGGAGGCGCCGTTTTCCAGCCGGATTTCCACCTGGCCGAGCCGAAGCACCTGTCCCGGCTTGAGCGCCTGCTGGCTGATCTGCTTGTCGTTGATGAAGGTACCGTTGGTGGAGTTCAGATCCCGGACAACGATCTCTTCACCGGACAGCAGCACCTCGCAGTGGTGGCCGGAAATCGAGGATTCGGCCAGTTGGAAGGCATTGTCCTCCAGCCGGCCGATGGTGGTCCGCTCGCTCTTGAGTTCAAAAGCGGTCGCGGCAAGTCCTTCGGTCACAACAACAAGTTTGGCCATAGGCGGTCAGCTGTGCGGGCATTATCCCCGCCGGGTTTGCCAAGTCAAACGGTTTCTCCCCCGCGGCTCACGGCCGGGCCTCGATCATGCGACGGAACTCGGCAAAAAGCGGCGTCGAATCGTGCGGCCCCGGGGAGGCTTCCGGATGGTATTGCACGGAAAACAGCGGTTTCGTCCGGTGACGGATTCCCTCGACCGTCTGGTCGTTCAGGTTGATCCGGTTGACCCGCACGTCGGCGGGCAGGCTGGCGGCGTCCACGGCGAAACCGTGGTTCTGCGCGGTGATTTCTACCACCTCCTGATCCAGATCCTTCACCGGTTGGTTGGCCCCCCGGTGACCGAACTTGAGTTTGAAGGTGGTCCCGCCCATCGCCAGGGAGAGAATCTGATGCCCCAGGCAGATCCCGAAAATCGGCAACCCGGCCTTCGCCAGCTCTGCCACCGCCTTAATGGCGTAGCCGACCGCCGCGGGATCCCCGGGGCCGTTCGACAGGAACACGCCGGCGGGCTTTCGCCGAAGCACTTCCTCGGCCGATGCGTCCGCCCGGACCACCTCCACCCGAAACCCGTGCTGTCGGAGTCGCCGGAGAATGTTGTATTTGATCCCGTAGTCGTAGGCGATGATCGGGATGTCCGCCGGCGGGAGGGGATGCCGCAGGGTGCGGGGGTCCCCGGTTTCCCCGGCGCCGGTGGCGATCCGGAAATCCGCACTCTTGGCATCCTCCTCGTCCCAACGGAATCCTTCCGCGTGCGTGACCTCCTTCGCGTAGTCCGCCCCGACGAGTCCCGGAAACGCCCGGGCCCGCTCGATTGCCTCCTCGCGGGACAGCCCTTCCGTGGACAGCACTCCGTTCATCGCACCCCGTACCCGGAGCTTGCGGGTCAGCGAGCGCGTGTCGATGCCCTGGATTCCGGGGATGCCGTGCCGTTCCAGGTAGTCGGGCAGGGCCTCCTCGGCCCGCCAGTTGCTCACGACCGGGGAAACCTCGCGCACGGCGAACCCCGCCACGTGTGGCCGCCAGGATTCCACATCCAGGGCGTTGACGCCGTAGTTCCCAATATGGGGACAGGTCATCGTCACGATCTGCCCGTGGTAGGAGGGGTCGGTGAGAATCTCCTGATAGCCGGTCATCGAGGTGTTGAAACACACCTCCCCGACAGTTGTGTTACAGGCGCCGAAGCCGTCACCTTCCCACACGGAACCGTCTTCCAAGGCCAGAATTGCCCGCATCGTCGTCAATCGCGGCACCCAGCATGCGGAGCGGTTGCGGGAGGGGTCAAGGCTTTCCCTTCTGAAACAGGCCCGACGGTCCCTGGCAGGCTGCGTGTCGCGGCAGGCGCACGGTCCGGTGCCGATGCCTGCCCTCACATCGAGGCTGCCCCGCTTGTGTGCGCTTCGTATGCCCCCGGCGGAACTGCCACTCGCGCAGTCCCCACATCTGATCCCCGGTAATCCGCAGGCACCTTCCCCAAGGGAAGCATCGGGCCATGAGGGCGTGTGGGAAATATCCGGCGCAGACTTGCCAGAAGCCCGACGGGTTGGTGTAGGGTGGGGGGGATGTTGAGGCGGTCTGTTTCGTGTTCAGCGGGGTCACGCGCACTGAGGGGGCGGTGGCACTCATGAGCCGCGGGGTTGAACGATTGCGCGGTTTGATTGCGGGCGGGGTGGGGCGTCTGCCCGAGAAGCCCCGCATGGTGCTGGCCACGTGTGTCTACGGTCTGGGAGCGGGCCTGGCGGCCACATTGTTCCAGTTGTCGGTGAACTTCACCTACCGGAACACCATCGAGCGGGCCGGGGAACAGAGCTTTGGGGAGTTCGCTCTTTGGACCCTGATCATCCTGGTGACGGCCTCGCTGCTGGTGGGGTGGTTGTTGAACTCCTATTGCCGCGAGGCTGCCGGCAGCGGCATTCCGCAGCTCAAGCTCGCCTTCTGGAAAGACTTTGGGCATGTGCCATTCCGCACCGTGTGGGTGAAGTTCGTGGCGGGCGTCCTGAGCGTGGGCGGGGGTTGCAGCCTGGGCCGCGAGGGACCGTCGGTGCAGATTGCCGGCGGGCTGGCCTCGAATCTGGGCGGGGTGCTCGGGGAACCCAAACAGCAGCGTCAACAAGCGTGTGCGGCCGGAGCCGCGGCAGGATTGGCCGCGGCCTTCAACACGCCGCTGGCGGCGATCACGTTCGTGCTGGAGGAGGTGATCAGCGACCTGAACAGCCGGTTTCTGGGGAGCGTGCTGCTGGCTTCGGTGCTGGGTGCGTTCGTGGTTCATGGACTGATCGGACCGCAGCCGGCGTTCATTCTGCGGGGAGCCTCGGCGCCGCACTGGCAGGCCTACCTGCTGACCCCGGTGGTGGCGGCGGTGGGGGCGTTGGTCGGAGTGGCCTTCCATGTGGGCACGGTGCAGTTGCGCGCTCGCAACCGCCGGATGACCCTGCTTCCGACCTGGGCGAGGCCGGCGCTCGGGGGGATTGTCACCTGGGCACTTGGATGTGCCGTGTTCTACTACACCGGCAAGATGGGGGTGTTCGGGTTGGGCTACGACGACCTTTCCGCCGCCCTGGATCACCAGATCCTCTGGCGCACCGCGTTGGTGTTGCTGGGGGCGAAGCTGATTGCCACGGTGGCCTGCTACGGTTTCGGGGGGTCCGGCGGCATCTTTTCGCCCACGCTCTTCCTGGGCGGCATGGCGGGGGTGGCGATGTCGGGGTTGGTTTCCCAGGTGATTCCATTGACGCCGGCGGATCAGCTCACGCTGGCGGTGGTGGGCATGAGCGCCTGCCTGAACGCGGTCGTGCGGGCTCCCGTGACCGGCATCCTGATCGTGTTTGAGATGACCCACGAGTTCGCCCTGGTGCCGGCGCTGATGATTGGTGCGCTCGTCAGCGGAGCGATTGCGAAGTGGTTCAACCGCCACAGCTTCTACGATGCCCTGCTGCAACAGGACGGGCACCGGTTGGACCGGGTGATCCCACCACGCGACCTGCAGAGCTGGCAGCAGCTGCCGGTCTCGGCCATTGCGAACTTCGAACCCGTCGTGGCGCGGGATCTTTCCCATCCGGCCCTCGAGAAACTGCTGGCCAACCATCCGCATGAGCGCTGGCCGGTGGTGGTCGACGGGACACCCTCCGGTGTGCTGCGCCGCGTGGAGGCTGAAGCCGCCATCGCGGAGGGCCGGGAGCCGGTGCTGGAGGAAATCGTGACCTGCCGCGCCAATCAGACCATCCGCGACCTGCAGTCCAGCCTCATTCTTTCCTCCGCCAACATGGTGGTGCTGCAGGAGGGTGATGAGGGCAAGGTCATCGGTCTGGTCACGCTGCACGATCTTCTGCGAGCCCAGGTGGCGTTGACCCGTCGACGCGGCGCAGCGTAGCCCGCTGCCCTCCCGGGCGCTCAGCCGTGAGAACTCAGCCTGGAAACCGCAGATGAACGGGGATGAACGCAGATAAGACCCTCGACGTGAGCCCCCCACGTCCGCCGGATGTCTTCACCCGTTGGGTGTGACGCGAAAATCGCGCAAGTCCTTGGGTATCTGCGTCTATCTGTGTCGATCTGCGGTTCAACTGCTTTTTCTGGGCTCAGTCGAATCGGAAGTGACACGGATTTCACGGACTTCACGGAAGCCAAAGGGAGGGAATGGCCGGGCAAGAGCCCCCCATCCTGAGACTCAGGCCCGGTCAGCAGTCAGTGACCGCGGCGCGCAATCGAAGCGAGCTTTACCGGCCCAAGCGCCCCTCGCTGATCCTTCCTGGAATCCGTGTGAATTCGTGGAATTCGTGTCTCTTGACTGAATCGTTACGGATCAGCCGGTTTCCGCCGCGGCGAGCGTGACTTCCACGAGGAGGTCGGCGGCGATCCGTTCGATGTCGGCACGCAGGGCGGCCTGATCGCAGTTCGCCGGAATCCAGACCCGGATGTTGGCGCGGAACAGCGTTTCGCCGGACATCGGCGCGCTGACGCATTCCGTGTCGAGCTCCTCGACGTTGACCCCGTGCCGGGCCAGGGCGGTGGAAACCTGCCGGACGATGCCGGGACGATCCTGACCCACGAGGTCCAGCAGCGCGACGCTGCCTTCGGGCACCGTGTGTCCGGGGTCGGGTTTCACCACGACGGCGAAGCCCTCCCGGGTGAACTCTTCGAGGGCGGTCTCGAGGGCGGCCTGTTGCTCCGCCGGCAGTTGGCAGCGGAGAATCCCGGCGAATTCCCCGCCGAGCCGACACATCCGGCTTTCCAGCCAGTTGCCGTCGTGACCGGCGACGAGGTCCGCCAACCGACGTACGATGCCGGACCGATCCGGTCCCAGCAGGGTCAGGACAAGGGAGACCTGCATGGCTCAATGCGTCGCGGCGAACGGATGTTCGCCGGCGTGAAGGGTGGCTTGTGATTACGTAGCGGCGAACTGGTGTTCGCCGGTCTTCTCCGGTGAGCGCGACAGTCCCCGTCGGCGAACGCCAGTTCGCCGCTACGAGGGGTGCTCCAATCCGTGTCCATCCTGGGCAATCCGGGTCAGGTGTCGCTCAGGTTCAGCAGGGGATCGAAACGACCTGGCCGGTTTCCACCGATTTCTCCTCCGCCTCGCAAAGGGTGACCGCGGTCATGCCGTCGAGGCCCGTCACCACGCTCGGCGGGGTTCCCTTCTCAATGGAGTCCACCATGTGCGTCAACTCGCCGATGTAGCCGTCGCCCCCGTCGCAGGTGATCACTTCCGGGTCCTGGTCCTTGGCGTAGACCTTCAGGGCCTCGGGGCCACGGCGACTGTCATAATCGACCGTGGCATTCTCGAAGTTGACCCGGTAACCCATCTTGAAGCCGAAGCCTTTGTGCATCAGCCAGCTGCCCTCGGCGGTGACGCTGGCGCCGCACTCCACGTGATAGATCGTGGTCACGTGATCGATGGCGCCGCTGAACCGGGTCTGGCCGGTGGCAAAGACCGACTTCGGACGACCGAAGCAGAACTGGATGAAGTCGGTGTCGTGAATGTGCAGGTCGAGCAGGGCGCCGCCGGAATCCGAGCCCTTGAAGTAACTGCCCTGGCTCCAGGCCGGCGGTTCGCTCAGGCGCTCGAACGCGGCGCTGAGGACCTTCCCGAATCTCCGATCGTCGATGGCCTGCTTCAACCAGGCCCATTCCGGCCAGAAGCGAAGGCACATCGCGGGCATGAAGAAGCCCTTCGCTTTCGTGGCGGCCTCCACGATGCGGCGGCAGGTGGCGGTGTCGCGGGCGAGCGGCTTCTCGCACAGCACGTGCTTGCCGGCTTCCAGGGCGTCGATTGCCATGGCGGCATGCAGCGGTGTGGGGACGCAGATGTCCACCAACTGGATGTCCGGGTTGGCCAGCATCTCACGGTAATCGCGGTAGCCCTTGACCTCCGACATGTCGAAGTGCAGCGCGTCCGTGTCGGCGATGTTGCCGGCGATGCCGCTGAGGTTGCCGTCCTCCGGCAGGCGCACGGCGTCGCAGATGGCGGCGATGCGTGCGTTGAGGACCTTCCGATAAGCCTTCAAATGGGTGAGCCCCATGAAGCCGAGACCGATGACGCCGACGTTTGTCATAATCGTTGAGGGGGAGTGTTACCCCCGGGGGATGATTCGTCCAATGCGTTCTTGCGCGGGTGGTCGGCGGGCGAGCGTGCCACTGAACGTCCTCCGAACGCCCTGCCCGTCCCGCTCCCAACTCGTAATCGTAATCGCCATCTCAAAAGGAGCGCCTGCTTCACGGAATCCTCAAGGCTTGCTTGGGCGGGTGTCGTTCGACTTCTCCCTAAACGGCCGGCAGTCCTTGGGGGCTGCCGGCCCGGTCGTCGAGTCCGCCTTACCCGTTCATCGTCCAGCCGTCGCGGTAGGTGCGATGATAGAGCAGGTCCGATTCAGCCCCGTCCGACACCTTGCCGGTTGCGCCGTCGTAGCTGAGCTTCTTGCCGGTGCGATACGCCACCAGGCCAAGCATCATCATCTCGATCATCTTGCCCGCGTAATCGAAGTTACAGTCGGTCTTGAGGTCGCCCTTGCAGGCGTTGATCCACTGGTCCTGGAACCTGCCCAGCGGCGGCAGGAGGTCCTTCTTCGTGCGCGGGGTGTAGTAGGTGAAATCCGCGTGGTCATCCAACGGGACGAGCAGGCGGTTGGTGAACCCGGCCACCAGGGTGCCGCGCGTTCCCTCGAACATGGCGCCGTGACCGACCTTGTTGAGATCGACGGCGTTGGTGGGGCCCTTGGGCATCGACCCGCCCTGGAACCACGACAGGCCGATCTCGGGCCGCCAGTCATTTGCCGGGATTCGCCAGGTCATCTCCAGTGCCACCGGACTGACGTCCGCGTTGAACGGATCGCCCTTCGCCATGGCGGAGGTGGGCAGGTCGGCGTCGAGGGCATTCCACGCGAGATCCATCGTGTGGCTGCCCATGTCGCCCACCTGACCGGTGCCGAAGTCCCAGTACATGTTCCAGCTCAGGCAGTTCATTCCCGGGCCTCCGGCGAAATAGCCCGGGTTGTAAGGATGGGCCGGGGACGCGCCGAGCCAGAGGTCATAGTGCAGGTTGGCCGGGGGTTCGCCGGCGGCCGGCAGATAACCGGGACGCGGCAGTTGGCGGTTGCCCCAGGCGCTCACGTGTTCCAACTGGCCGATGGCGCCGTCGAGGACGAGTTCCCGCACCCGATTGAAATTCTCGAAGGCGTGCCGCTGGGTGCCGACCTGCGTGGCCAGTTTGTGGCGCTTCTTCAGGTAGGTCGCCCGCACGATGCGGGCCTCCTCGACACTGTTGGCCAGCGGTTTCTCGCAATACACGTGCAGGTCACGATTCAAGGCCCAGTTCGCGACGAAGGCGTGCATGTGGTCGGTGGTGCAGCACACCACGGCGTCGAGATCCTTTTGATCCAGCATCTTGCGCCAGTCGAAGTATTGCGTCGCACCGGGGAAGCGCTTGGCGCCATAGGCCAGGTGATCCTCATTGATGTCACAGAGGGCGACGACGTTCTGGCTGGAGATGGCGTTGAAATGGGCTTCCCCCCGGCCCCACGTGCCGATCAGGCCGATGTTCAGCTTGTTGGAGGGGGCCTCCGCGCCAAACAACGTGCCTTGCGGCAGGATGAGGGATCCGGAGGTGGTGGCGGTGAGGGCTTTGAGGAAGTGACGTCGTTTCATGGTTTGATCCGTTTCTTGTCCCGAGGGTCTCAATGACGATGAGGTCTGTGATGTGGAGTGAGCATACCGCCCGGCGTCCGTGGGCGGCAAACGGGAAAACGAGGTTCGTTGGTTGGGGCGCAGATCTCCACCTCCGCCGTATCGCCGATTTCCCAATCGGCAGGGTGCCCGAGCGCTCGCGTGGCCTGCGGGTTTGGAAACCCGCGAAACCGCAGACTCGGAGGTCAGTTGCGCCACGGGTTTGTCACGGGCCCTGGCCGTGGCGAAGGCCTCCCCTCACAGGGTTGAGTCCGGTCAGTCGTTCATTGCCACCAGTTTCCCCAGGGCGCTCGTGGCGAACACCAGCGGGTAGAGTTGCTCGAAATACCAAAGCCGGGCGAAGTAGAGACCGATGGGGGCAGGTTCACGCCAGCGGCATTCCTCGACCGCCCGGACCAGCCAGCGCGCGCCCCTCTCCAGCGCCTCCTGAGGGGCGGGCACATCCGCGTCCGCGAGCGCCTCGAGACTCAGCGCCGTCTCCTCCATGGTGGAGGGAGCGCCTTGCGCGCCGCCCCAGCCGCCATCGGCGTTTTGTTGTCCGGCCAGGAACGACAACCCGCGGTCTCTCGCTGCGCGAAGGGAAGGTACGGCTTCCGTTCCGAGTAGCACCTGGGCGGTTCCGTAGACCGGGTTCACCTGGTCGGGGGCAGCCTCGTTGCCGAACCAGAGCGGCAGCCAGGCCCCGTCCGTGCGTTGGTTGCCGGTCAGGAACCGTTCCGCCTTCAGACTCGCGACTTGAACCCTTGCCGCCAGGTTCGGGGGCAGGTCCGGCAGCCAGGCATTCCAGGCGCGCCTGGCGTGAGCGGTGAGTTCAGGGGTGCTGCGGTCAAACGGCAACGTGCCCCAGCCGCGACAGAACGTGGGGATGCCGCCGTCGCGGTTCTGCAGACCCAACAGCCACTCGGCACCGAGCGCCCCGGCCTCCAACGTTGCCTGATCGGGCCTGGCCAGGTGGCGCAAGGCCAGCAGGGCGCCCGCCGTATCGTCGGCATCCGGGACTCCGCCGGGCAGGTCCGTCCAGGCCCAACCGCCGGGAGCCGCCCCGGTGTAGGGATGGACCGCGCGGTATTGCTGGCCCAGCAGCCAGGCCCGCAACGCGTCACGTTGGGCGGGCGTGAGATCGTCGGGATTGTGGCGCAGCGCCTTGATGGCGAGCGTGGTTCCCCACGTGGCCAGGTTGGTGTCGATTGGCCAGCTCCCATCCGCCCGAACCGAATGCCGCAGGAACCGTGCGCCCCGTCGTGCCACCCGATGGTCCGGGAGCCCCATTCCGGCCAGACTCATCGTGACGAAACTCGTCAAAGGCGTGGCCTCGAGGAAACCTCCATTCGTCGGTTGCAGCGTGGTCAGCACGCTCAGGGTGCGATGGCGGGTGAGCGAACGAAGCGGGTTGAACCGGCCCGAGCGTTGGTGGATGACCTGGCCGATGGCGATCAACGCCGGGAGCGCATAGCTCACGACCGGGAGTCGCAAGGCGCCGAACAAACCGCGGGGCAGCGCCGCCAGCTCGAACGGCAGCGGGCGCACCTGCTTCCACCCGTCGGGTTCCAGCCGACCGCTGAGCGCCAGCGTCATGGTGATCGGGACACTGAACGTGCGATCCTTGCCGTAGAGTGCCTCGATGGCGGGCACAATGGCCTCAATGCCGCCGGCCGTGATCCGGAGATAACGCAGGGCGTTCGTGACGGTGGGCGCAAAGGCCTCGTCAGCGCCCGCGGCGCCGAAGGCCGCCCAGGCCAGGGCGGTGGTGCTCAGGTTGCTGCGGCTGCGCACGGTGTCGCCCCAGCCCCCGTCGGCGTTCGCGTGGTCGGCGAGCCAGCGCAGTCCGTTGCGGACCAGTTCCCCATCCGTGACCCGACCGACCGTGGCCAGGGCGGTGACGGCGGTGGCGGTGGCAAGCGCGCTGCTGCTGAGGGTGCCTTCCCAGTGACCGGAGGGCGCCAGTTCGGATCGCAACGCCTGCGAAACCCGGTGGTGGGCGGTGCGGATGCGTTGGCGCAGTTCCGAATTCACAGGCTCAGATGGCCCAGGGCGAGCAGGCCGTAAAAGGTGTACTCGGCGTCGAGATAATCGTCCGCCCAATGGCCGTGGAAGCCTCCTTCAGCCGACCACAGGGTGTCGATGAAATCCAGGCAACGCTCGTGTTGTTCGGCGGTGAGACGGCGCTCGAGACAGGCCAGCGCGTGGAGGGCGGACGCCGTGGAAAGGAGATCCGGCAGGGGGGCGTTCGGGACCGCAAGGAAACCTCCCTGCGGGTGGAACTGTGCCAGCAACCAGTCGCCCGCCTCGCGCGGGACGGGCAGGCCCAGGTGACTGATCAGCGTCACCGCGCCGGCCGTGGCATTGAGGGAACCCAGCGGCAGTCCGGGAGCGTTGCTCCAGGCACCGTCCGCGGTTCGCAATCGTTGCAGGCTGCGAACCAGTTGCAGCGGTCGCGGCGGGGCTTGTCGGAGATCCTGGTAGGCTCCCAGCGCCACGAAAGCGCCGTAGGCCGTGCCGTGCGCGAGTCCCGGGTCCCCTTCGTAGCCGCCATCCGGCTTCCGGAAGTGCTCCAGGCCATCCAGCAGGTTTTCGGTCAGGCCGGACGGCATTTGGTCCACGCCCAGTGCCGCCCAGCAACGGATGAGCGCGCCCAAGTGGACCAGGTCCAGTTTCGCGCCTGCCCCGAACGTCCCCAACCAGGCGCGCGTTTGTTCCTCGGGTACGGGCACGCCGAGCGCCTGGGCTCCCGCCAGGGCGAAGATCGTATAGTAAAGGTCGGGTTGACCGGCGCGATCACACGCCGCCCCGACCGCGTTGAACTGACGCCGCTGGAAGTCTCGTACCCGGTCGGTGGAATCCCCCAGCAGGCGGGGCGCCTGTCGCACGACCTCGAGCAACTGAAGACGCAGACTCACGCGGCCGGCATGGCGGTGACGCTGGCAGGTCGCCTTTCGGCGTTTTCCCGCTCCTGCTCGCGGCACCAGCCCTTGATTTCGACGTCGTTGAAAATCTTGCCGACGACCCGGCGGAGCAATCCCTTGAGGCTGGGATGTTCCAGCTTTGCAAGCTCACGGATGGCTTCCTCCTTGTAGCTTTCGAGCAGGCGCTCACAGCGCTCGTCGGCCTTGAGTTCGCGATAGAGCGCCTCGATCTTCGCGGAGTCCGGCCGGCCCTGGCGCCGCCAGAGTTGGTCGAGGAGATCGCGTGCCTCCCCCTTGGCCCGTTCCCGGGCCACCGCCAGGAGCAGGCTGGGCCGCAGCCCGGCAATGTCGTTGCTTTCCCCATCGACGCCCAGGTCGTTCAGGTCGTCGCGGATCTGGTAGGCGATGCCGAGTGCCCGGCTGTAGGCCCCGAGGACCCCGGCGCAATCCTCGTGCTTGCCGGCGTAAAGGGCGCCCAGCCGCAGGGCCACCTCGAAAGCCGGGGCGGTCTTCTGCCGGAAGATGTCCACCACCTGCAACGGCGTCAACACGTCGGGTTGGCGGGTCCACAGCAACTCGGCCCCCTGACCGCAGCACAGTTCGCGCTGGCCCTCGGCGGCCACCCGGAACATCTCCGCACGTCTTGCCGCATCGACGTCGCAGGCTGCCAGCAGGCGGTAGCCCTCGCCGATCAGCAGATCGCCGATGTTCAAGGCGACCGGCACCCCGTGTTCCTGGTGCAGGGTCTTCTCACCGTAGCGCTGGGCATCGTCGTCCTCGATGTCGTCATGCACGAGCGACGCCTTGTGAAAGCACTCCACCGCCACGGCGACCTTGCGGAGGTCGGCCGGTAGTTCGGCGTCGGGCGTGCCGCTGAGGGCGCGGTAAGTGGCGACGGTCAGGAAGGGCCGCCATCGTTTGCCGGCGCGCCTGAGCCACTCCCGGGCCAGCACCTCGGTCTCATTCCGGGCGGGCCCCGCGATCTCGTCGAGCGAGGCCGGACCAAACCACGAATCCACCTCTTCGCGCAGACCGCCCAGATCAAGCCGTCGGGTGCGGTCGGCGGCGGTGAGGTGGATGTATTCCCAGACCCATTCGAGGTCCACGTTGGTGTCGGCGCAGTCATCCTGCAGCAGGGGGATGGCGACCCCCGGAACCGCGGCGGCTTCCATGTAGGGGAAGGCCCGTTCGAGGACACTCAGGCAGCTCACGCCGACGATGGCATCGATCTTGCCGGTCTGGATGAGGCTCATGACGACCGCGGAACCCTCGGCCACCAGGACGGCGTATCCAAGTCGTTCCGCCTCGACGGTGAGGTCCTGGATCGAGCAGAGGCCGCAGTGTTTGCAGAGCAGACCGAACTCGTCGAAGGTCGCGGGGCACTTGGCCTCCACCCGCAGGCATTTCGGGAGGAGCAGAAGCCGTCGTTCGAACGGAACCCCGGCCAGTTGCTCGCGCCACATCTCGTTGTTGAGCAGCACGCCCACGTAGTCGCGAAAAGCGGGGCTGCAATGGAGTTCCGAGATCAGGCGATCCGCGTGTTGCTGGAGTTCGGTGATGGGCAGGGGGGGCACCGGGCTGAACTCCGCCACGTAATTCCGGGCCGCCCGCAGGATGCGCTGACGTTCGGCCGGCGTGGGCGGAATGTTCACCGCGGCCGGTCGCCACTTCTGGAGCGGCACCAGCTTCGGCAGGCGGAACGTCGGGGCGGGCGCCAGGCGGGGCAGGGGTTCAATCATGGGCAGCGGTCGGTTGCGGGGCAGGGGAGGGGTCGTGCGTTTCGAGGTCCTGACGCAGTTTTCGGGCGCGGCCTTCCGCGTCCGGGCGGGCGTGCCGGTAGGCGCCAAATTCGTGGAACCAGTAGCGCTTGGCCAGCCGGTAGGCCCAGTGGCGCTCGGGGACTTCCTCGCCCGGCAACCACTGGCTGTAACGCGGGGTCATCGCGTCGAGTTCCGCCATCGCGGTGCCGCGGAGGGTGGTGTCGCGCGCGCCGTGTTTCTGCACCAGTTCACGGACCACGTCCGGCCGTTCGAGAATCACGCAGCCCCGCGTGTGGCGGGCGCTGGTTTCGCGGAAATCGCGCAGGAAGGCCGAGTCCTTGATGGTGGCGAAGACGCCGCGCGGATCGTCGATGCTTTCGGCGGCGAACTGAATGATCGGACACGGTTCGATGCCGCCGGTTGGCCCGATGTGATGGCTGATCCCCGTGACCATTGGACACAACGCCCGACCCTCGTGATCATAGTAGGCGTCGATGATGGCGATGGGCATTCGCGCGCGCATTTCCACCACGAACCGCCGCACGCGGGTCAGTTGGTCCGGGCGCAATGCCAGGTCCGGGTTCATGTCCGGGCCGACGGGGCGGTAGCCGTGATACCAGACGTAGTGGACGCCGCGTTGGATCAGTTCGCGGAGCCAGGTTTCGGTGAGGAGATCATCGATGTTGGTCCGGCAAAGGCTCGTGGCCACGCCGGTGAGCAGGCCCGCGCGGAGGGAGTTTTCCAGGCCACGCAGGCTGCGGTTGAAGACGTCCTGGCCGCGGCGCCGTTCGTTGCTGATAAGTTCCCGGCCCTCGATGGAAATCAGTGGGGTGGCATTGCCCAGTTCGCGCAGGCGGGTGGCGGTCTTCTCGGTGATGAACTGGCCGTTGGTGAAGACCTGGAAATAGCAGTCCGGATGGGCGGCAAGCAGGTCCATCAGGCCGGGGTGCATGAACGGTTCGCCGCCGAGAATCCCGAAGAACACGTTGCCATGCGCCCGGGCATCGCGGATCACCCGGTCCAGGGTGTCCAGCTTCAGGTGGCTCGGTGGCGCCGTGACGTCGACCCAGCAGCCCTGGCAACGCAGGTTGCAGCTGTTCGTGATCGAGAGGTAGAGGAACGGCGGGAAGTAGTCGCCGCGACGAAGCCGCCGCTTGAACTTCTCCACCGCCACCAGCCCCTTGACGCCAAACGTCCAGGCGAACTTCCGGAGACAGCGGAAGTTGGCGGTGCGCAGCGTGCGGAAAACAAGAGACGGGAGCATGGTCAAGTCAGGCATTCCACGCCGCGAGGGTTGAGTGGAACCACGAAATGCACGAAATACACGAAAGGCAGAGCAAGCCAGTGGCGGGGCAGGCATCGGGTACCCTCAGCAGTTGAGCCGATGACGCACCAGTGACCTTGAGGCGACGCAACGAGCCGCTTCCCTACCCGGATCTTCGTGTGTTTCGTGTGTTTCGTGGTTCCCTCCGGTACATGGATGGGGCTCAGCCCCGTTGCGAATCCTTCGCCGCCTTCGTTCTCGCCGCGGCCTCTTCCGCCCGGCGGGCGATTTCCTCGGGCGACGGCAGGCTCATCAACACCTCGGGTGGGATCCCTTCGGTGAGGCTGGTGAGTTGCTTGAGGCATTTCCGGCGTTCGGCGAGCGCCTTGTCGGCGTCCCGCTCCGTGCTGAACCGGCTGCGCGCCCGCTCGCTCCGGTCCCGCAACAGCGAATACACGTCGCCGCCGAGCAGCGCCGTGATATCGATCTTCATCTTCTCCCGGTTGAGGTCGGAGGGGTTCACCGCATCGCCGTTGATCGGGCCGGTCGCATACTTGGGGAACATGATCGCCGCTTCGGGGCAGACCCGCGAACACGCCGGGCAGTTCGTCTTGCAACTGTCCTGGTTCTGCACCTGGATGCGGTTGTCCTCGTCCACCCCGTAAACCCCAAACAGGCAGAAGCTCAGGCATTGCAGGCAGTTCGTGCAGCGGTCGTAGTCGATGACCGGATACCACGGCTTCCAGGCACCCGGATTGGCCGAACCGGTTTCCGCGCGGGAACTTTCGGCCTGGGCAATCAGGGAATCCGGCTGGAAGGAGGCGTGGCGGGTTCCCGCTGTTGCTGGTGGGGTCTCGTTCTGCCACCGCCCAATCAGCAGTGTGGCGTGCCCGTCCCGGTGGTCGGTTCCGGACTCCTCAGTTCGCGCGCAGGTCACGCCAAAGCCGTGTTCGAGCAGCGCGTGGATGGCGGACCGGCGTTCCTCCGGTCCCAACGGGGTGGCGCCGGGACCTTCGTAAAGGACCACGCGCAGGGGAAGTTCAGTGAGGGCCATGTCAGGATGCGGTTGCCGGAGCGGGTTGGTTCTCGTCGGTCCCGGGTGCCGCCGCGGGGAGGTTGGGCCGGAGTTCGGGAGCAAGCAGGGTGGCGACGGCCTGTTCGGCTGGCGTGGCGCGCAGGTTCACGATCTCGGTATGATCCGGCGACAGCGGGGCGGCGGCGGCGGCGAACAACCATTTCACCGCGCGGGGATAGCAGGCGGCGATCTTGACGGGGCCGCCGTTGGCGAGGCGCTTCAACGAGGGATCGTGCCGGGCCGAGAGTTCGCAGAGATCGGGCACCGCTTCGAACGGGACGCCGGCGTCGCAGAGGGCCTTCAGCACGGCCGCCTTCACGTCCTGCGGCAACACCTGCGCGTACTGGCAGTGACAGTAGAGAAGGGTCGGGGGAGTTGGTGGGGACTCGCTCATGCAGGGGCAACGTCGGCGTCGGAATAGCGATGGGTCGGGTTGGGCCGGCCCGGACGGAACTGCTCCGAATGGTCCAGCGTGAGGCTGATTCCGGGAACGTCCTGGGGCGCGGCGGCCAGGGCGGCCTCGACCGCGGCCCGCAGTTCGGCGGGATCGGCCTCGGCCCGGAGGTTGAGGATCAATTGACCGGAGTCCGCCGGCCCATCCAGCGTGAAACTGAGTTCCGGCACGTAATCGCTCCGCACCAGGCTCACCGCCGCGATATCGCCCAAGCCCTGGTCCGGGCTGAACGTCATCTTGAGATGCGCGATCTCGGCCGGGGCCAACCGCTGGCACACGTCCCCCGCGAGATGTCGCAACAGGGCGTTCGCATCAAAGCCCGCACCCCGGACCTGCACGGTGGCGTTCAACCAGCCCAGCAACGCCTCGCCCTCCGCGTAGACGTCGTAGTCCACCGCCATCACGGGGCGCGTGACCTGTTCTCCGCTGAGCAACCGGTCGAACCAGGCGTCGATCCCTTCCCCGGTGCGCGCGGACACCGTGAGGATTTCCTTGCCGGGAAATTCCTCGCCCAACCGGTTCTTGAGTCGGTTCAAGCGGGATTCATCCAGGAGATCGGTTTTCGTGATGACGAGCAAATCCGCCTCCTCTGCCTGCTTGCGCCAGATATAGAGCACTTTCTCGGAGAATCGCTTTGCCGGGCCGAGACCGAAGACCTGTTCCGCGCGGATGGGATCGAGCAACACGCTGAGTGGTGCGATGCGAAAGCGGTCGCCGTAAATGCGTCGCAAGGGGTAGGTGACGGTGGCCACGAGGTCGGTGCAGCTCCCGACCGGTTCGGCCACGAAGGCGTCGGGCCGCGTGGCCGCGGTGAGCTTGGCGGCGGCGTCGACCAGCGAATTGAACCGGCAACAGAAACAGCCGCCGGGGATTTCCTCCGTGGCAAAGCCCCGGGCGCGCAGCATGGCGGTGTCGACGAGGTTGCTCCCCTGGTCGTTGGTGATCAGACCCACCTTCATGCCGTCTTTCGCCAACCGTTGAGCCAGGGCGGCGACGGCGGTGGTTTTGCCGGCGCCGAGAAAACCGCCGATCATGAAGTAACGGGCCGGTGGGGATGGGGGAGCGGGGATTGGAGTGGTCGTGGTCATGGGGTTGTGTGTCGTTGAGGATTTCAAGGCCGGAATGGGAACCGCGATGGTTGCCGGGCTCGGCGCCGAAGCCCTGGTTTGCAGGCGATAGGCTTCGCGGAAAACCAGGTGATAGAGTCCGCCGCCCACCAAGCCGCCGAGCAGTGGTGCGATCACGTAAACCGTCAGCCAGCCCGTGCCGTTAACCGAAAAGGGCAGGGCGCCCCAACCGGCCAGGGCGGAGAAGACCCGGGGACCAAGATCGCGGGCCGGGTTGAAACAGGCCATGGTCAAAGGTCCGAGCAAAGAAATGAGCAGGGTCACGGTCAACCCGATGGCCACCGGTTCAAACGCCCGGGGACGCGACCGGTTGCATTTGTCTGTGACACTGCAGATCACCAGCAGCAGGATCGCGGTTCCGACGACCTCGGCCCCGAATGCGGCGGCTGGAGCCATCATCTGCCGCCGGGGTTCATCGAGCGGTTTGCCGCCTGGATTCGGAAAATATTCTCCGAAAACCATGGCCGTGGCCTCGCTGCCCGGGGCGCCGCGTTGGATGTCATGGGCGGTTTCGTAACTCCGGAGCGCCCCGCTGAAGATCAGGTAAAGCACCGCGGCCGCGAGAAAGGCCCCGGTCAGCTGCGCGGCGATGTAGGGCAGCACGCGGCGTTTCGGGAATCCCACCCACCAAGCCAGACTCGTCGTCACCGCCGGGTTCAGGTGTGCCCCGCTTAACGATCCGGTCAGGTAAATGGCGATTGCGATGCCCAGTCCCCACACGATGGCGACCTGAAAAATCCCGACCTGGGCACCTGTCAGCACGGCGGCGGCGACACTTCCACAGCCGAAGAAGACCAGGATGAAGGTCCCGACGCATTCGCCGAGCAGACAGTTGAACAGACGGTTCATGGCCGGTCCTCCTCCTGTTGTTGTTTCGCGAGAATGCGGTCGATCGTGGCGTCCAGGAGCGCCTGATAGCCGGCGACGTCAAGGCAGCGGGAATCGGGTTCGCCGTCGAATTCGTAGAGCCAGCCGGCGTTGTAGGGGTCACGCGACAGCACCTCGGGGTCTTCGTTCAACTGCGGGTTCCCGCCGGCGAACGTGCCGCGGCCGACGCAATAGAGGTCGCTGACCGCCTTGAATCCCTCGATGGACCCCAGGATGTCGCCGGGCTTCACGGGGGCGGCGACCGCGTGGTCGAACTGAACCTCCACCACCTCACCGAGCATGCGGAGGGCGAACTTGGTGAAACCGGTGCGCCAACGGCCGGATTGCTGTCGCGCGAGCCAGTAATGCGAAGGCGCGTAGAGATACCCGGTTGGGAGCCGGGTGACGAACGTCGCTCGCTGGTAGCGGATGGCGTGCTGCATGGCCATTGGCGATCATTGGAACGCGGGCGAAACCAATAGCCGCGAAAGCCGGTGAAATCAACCTTGGGCGTCGCGGACGACTTCAAGGCGACTGGTTAATCCCTGACTTTGAGCAACTTGCGCTCGCGCGTGGATGCTGTTCCAGACCGTCGCCGCACCACTACGGCTTGGGTTCGAGCTCAGCGGCGATTGCCTTGACGATCTTCGCGCGGGACACCGCGCGCCGGGTCAGGTGGGTGGCCTCGCCGGTTTGCTCCAGCCACTCGAGGAACCGCTGGACATTGTGGCGCGTGGTGGCTTCGTCGCGGCAGTCCTTGAGAAACGCGAGTTGGATCTGCTGGATGCCGTCGGCGACGTAGACGCCGAACGGGGCGCCCACCACTTCGGCGTCGGGGAATCCCAGCAAACGGGTCGCCTGGGTCTCGGTGACACCCTTGTGACAGCCGATCACGTGTACCGGGCCACTCCGCTTCCCGGTCAACGCCGGCGCCAACCGGTGGTCCTTGAGAAACGGTTGCCCGACCATTTCTTTGGCGGCCCCGACACTGAGTGCGGCGGGGATCGCGTTGGCGAGAAACAGGACTTCGCCGCCGCCGAGTTTGAGGAAGAGGTTGCCGCCGGCTTCCGAGGCACTCGGCCGGCTCAGGAGCGCGTCCCGCAGCACCCGGACGATCTCGCGTTGCCGCCCGGCGAAGTCGAGCCGGCTCCAGTCCAACGCCTGCCCACTGTGGAACTTGCCGCGGCTGGCTTCGCGGACGCCCCGCTGCATCAGGTCGATCACCGCCTCGTGAAGGGCTTCATTCACGCGCTGCTTGAGTTCGGCGACCGTCTGGACCTCGCCGCCGCGAAACTGCGATTGCAGCGCCACGTACTCCTGGAAGCGTTTGTTCCGCCGGCCCTCAGGCGAATTGTCGCACGGGATGTTGCCCAGGGAGATCAACCACACTTTGCCCGGCGCGACTGACAGGCCGGTGGACAACTCGGCGTGGCAGATCCCGATGTCGCCCCCGGCCTTGGCCCAACCGGCGTTGCCGTTGCAGAGGACCAGGAGGATGTCGCAATCCTTGACCGCTTGCAGGCAGGTATCCCAACTGTCCCAGCGCCCACCCTTCGGCGGCACGACCTCGTTGATCCAAACCTCGAAGGCCTTTTCGCCGAAGACATCAACGGCCTCGATGGCCTGCTTCAACTCCAAGCGGATCTCGGAGAGCCTCGGCGCTTTGGGATCTTTGAGCGGAAAGGGTGCTTTGCACTGGCTCGAGATCATGATGCGAATGCGATTTGAGGTGGCCATATCGTCAGCACGGCTCGTTGTTTACCGCCAGGAGTTCCTCGAGGAACTGAGCATCACCATCGCCGGCGGCGCGGCACCACGCTTCCTCCAGGATGGAGAACTCAAGGTGGCGCCGTCCAGCAGCCGCCTCCTTCGCCCAGTCCTGGAGTTGCTCGCGTAGCCCAGTCTCGTCGAGGCGTCCTTTCTGGTTTCGTCGACGGGTTCGCAAGGCGGCGATTTTCGCCTGCATACGATGCCTAAGGCGGTTGCCCCAGTACTCCGTGAGGCTCAAGAGACCGTTCAGATTCTTCACACGCGCTTGGTGGTTGGGGTCGATGGCGGTCAGACGTAGCTGCCGGGGCTCGTCGTTCATCCGCGGCGGCAGGAACTCAACACGGAAGTCGCCATCCGCCGTGCGGTGATAGGGATGAAACCAATCCGCCGTTTCGTTCGTTGCTCCCACTTCCAGCGGTACCTGCACGCCCTTGACTTGGATGCTATTGCAGCCCTTGCAGGCGGGTACCAAGTTCTCCGGAAGCAAAGCGAGAAAGGGATACTCGGACTTGGGATAGAAATGATCCACCTCAGCGCGCGATGGAGTGAGTGTGCCGTCGCAATAGGGGCAGACACCGAGATCGTTGTGACGGGCGAAAGCACTGACGAACGCCGGACGATCCAGTTGCCCTTTCGCAAGCTTGACCCCGGGTGCCGAGTAACCAGCCCCAGCGTCAAACTGCGGCTTGTAGAAACGCTCGAAGAGGTCCCTTGCCGACTTTGCAAGCGCCGGATTCGCCGAGAAAGCCGCGAGCCCGTGAAGCCGAAATCGGACTGCCCCGGACGCAAACGCCTGGCCGCATTTGCTGTCGTTCAGGAATGCTGCCAGTAGGCTGTCCTTTTCCGCTGCGTTGGCATCGGCGATCTTCCGCATCAAGGCCAAGCCCTTGCGCCCGCAGAACTTCTTGACCCAGGGCTTTGGAGGGTCATTCCAGAGCCCCTGCACCCACGCAAGGGTCACGGTTCCCGCATTCGTCGCCGGGTCACACAGCCCACGCAACAGGCGCTCCTGCAAATCCACCGCCCAGCGGAGGTGCGCCGCTTCAGGCGGGAGTTGAATGCGGTGAAGCATACTGGAGTTTCCTGAGTGCAGCGCGCAGTTCGGAACGGTAGTAGCCCGCCCCGATCCGTTGGATGATGCGCTCCAGTTCCTCGCGTTGCTCGGGTTTCCATGGCTGACGGATAAGTCCATCCAACCACTCGGCCGCCCGCTGTCCGATGGTTTCGGGTGCCCCGAACAGTCGCACCATGATTTCACCCGGTTCCTCGCCTAACGTGGGGATTGGCGGCGACATGGCCTGGATGCCGTCGTTGTGCTTCTCCAGGAGTGCAACCTCGGCCGAGAAGGCATCCGACAACGTAATGCTTGAGTGAGTGGCGACCAACACCTGTACGGCTGTCCGCTTCAGACTATCGTGGATCACGTCCACGATCTCACGCTTCCAGAAGTCGTTGAAGTGGGTTTCCGGTTCGTCCAGGAGAAGCAGCGAACCGTCCCGCTGCTGCAGGAGGAAGAGCAGCGCCATGCGCCCGAGCAGCATCCGTTCCCCGTCGCTGAGCCCTTCGTAGACGATTACGCCGTTGTCGGTGCTCCGGCGTACGGTAAGAGTGGCATCGACGAGCAGCCCCTCGAGGTGCCATTGATGCAGTGTCTCGAACGTGGCCCATAGGTTCGGCTCGGGGTGGCAGAGTCGGCATAGAGCCTCGGCGCCGTTCGGCGCGCGCCCGATCCTATCGGCTATCTCCTTCACCATTGGAGGCAGCTTGCCTTCCCGAAAGCGGGTGGTCAGTTTCTCACCAACGTCACGGCGTCCCAAGGCTGACAAAGGCAAAACCAACTGTCCCCGCTTGCCTGGCTGGCTGATGCCGGCATCGGCCAATGCCATTAGAACAAGCAACTGGGCTTGGCGTCCCGCGCTTAACCGTGCTACATCCAGGTTCATGAGGAGGCTGAGATGCGTGGGCCACAGCCAGTCCATCTTGTCCACGAGGCTCCTGGCGCTACCCATCACCTCTGGCCGCCGGTCACACAGGGGTTGGTGACGGGCACGTTCCTGACTCCGTTCATCCTCCGCGCCTGTGAACTCCATGAATGCGTGCCAAATACCAAATGCGACACCAGCCAGTTTAATCTCGCTATCGGTCAGCAAGCGGCATCGCCCCAAGGGCGGTATGCGCACAGGCCAGGATGCCGCCCCAACGGACGGGCTGGCCTCGGCTTCCGGCGACTCCGCTTCGGCTGCGAACCCTCGCCGAAACAAGGCGCTTGCTGGAAACTCCTCCGGCAGCTCGATTTCACGTGAATCGGGCAGCTCTTCCTCGGGAAACACCGGTTGGCCCACCCTGTCCCACTCGTCAACGATTCCAGAGGTATAGGCAAGGACATAGCCGGGCAAGAACTCGCGGAGCACGTTGTTGCCTGAGAGGGCATCGCCCGACACAAACGTCGCCTCCCCTTCACGTTTTCGAGCCGCTTCGGCAAGCTGGTCCCATTCTTCTGCGTCACGGTCCGACCACGGTTTGCCGGGCTTCACGTAGAAGAACGCTTTGCTCCGACTCTTGCCTGGATAATGAAAAAGGACTGCCTGTGGATCGCGCCGGTTGTCGGCGTCGTAAACCAAGGTCACGGGGAACGGCGGCACCTTCGCCCGATCGAGATGCCGGAAGACGGTGTAAAGTGCGCGGAGCAGTGTGGACTTTCCGGTGCCGTTGATACCGGCCACGAAGTTGATGGCATAGTCCCGTTGCAGCAGCGTCTCCCGCCCAAACACCACGCGCACGTCTTCGAGTGGCGGGCAGTTCCTGATGTGGAGGTAACGCAGCCTCATGACTCGTTCCCCTCCAGCGATTGGACGAGCAGCTTCATCTGCTTCTCCAACCAACCCTCCTCCTCGGGTGTCGGTTTGCGGTACAGCTGCGCCAGTTCGACGCGCTGCGTGGAATCCTGCCGCCGGCGCTTCACTGAGAGCAACAAGCCGCGGGCGCAAAGAACCTCCAGTTGCCGGCGGATGGCCTCCGGTCGGCTCTGCAGCGGGCCGGAGATCTCGCCAGCCAGTGAAGAGGCGGTGAAAGGACGATCGGGCAGCTGTTTGTAGAGCCGGCGCTGTTCGGACGACAATTCAGACATGCGCCCGTCATCGCGTTCCGGCTGCTCATGTTCTGGTTCCGGCGGCAGACGGGCAGGCGCGACGCCGATTGCCTGCAAGGCTTCATCCCGCTGGTGGGTTTCGGCAGCGAGGTTGTTTGCGTTCTGCTCTCGCCAGCCTGCGGTCAGCTTCCCAACAAACGCTTGGGCAAGCAGGCTGGCGAGGAGTTCGTCCGAGCTGGCTCGTGTGGAAGGCGCGCCACCCTGGTTCAATAAAGCGGTCTCTTCGACCTCGCGAGCGACTCGTACAAAGCGCCGCTGAAGCTGCAGCGGAGGGACAATCACCTGAAGGGATCGAACATCACCTTGGTTCACGCTTGCCTGATTGACCGCCTGTTTCGCCCTGCGGCGTAGATCTCCCAAGGCTCTTCCTGTCTGGAGGAATTGTATCAAGAACCTCGGCTCGACCTCGCCGCGTTTCAGCGACAGACGCATCATGTTCGACTCAAAGATCGTTGGTTCTTCGAGCTGCTCCACCAAGGCTGACTTGCCCAAATACTCCATGCTGTTCACGCGGTTCAGGAGGATATCGCCTTCCTGCAGGCGGTATCTTGCTGCCTCCATTTCATGCACGCGAACCCGCTGAAAGGCCCTTGTGGTGAGCCGTCCGTCATAAAAGTCAGTGATACGGATGATCGGCGTCCCGGAACCGTAGTCAGTGGACGGCTTGTACAGTCCGTTCTGAGGCTCACCGTCGAGTAGCTTGCCGAGCGTCTTCGCCTGCCACCCCTTCGGGTTCCTTGTCGGATCACCGAACATCCCCTGGAAGATGGCGGGGATGAGTTCGGCGGTCTTGCGGTCGGCTTCGGCGCGGAGGCGGCGCACGGCCTCCGCTTCCTGCAGAATCTCCACGATCCGCCGTTGCTCGCTCCGAGGCGGAAGCGGGATTTGCAGACCAGCGAGTTCGTGACTGTTCACGTTCGGCTGGGCTGCTCCGCGCGCAATTCTGTAAATCTGTGCATGGTACATCTGGCTTTGGCAGTAGAACTTCAAAAACTCAGGTTCCACCACGCCCTGACGCAACTGGAAGCGAATGAAGTAGGAGGCGAAAGCCCAACCCTCGAAACCTTCTGGGACGACAAAAGCACGCCCCGCAGACACACCACTTCGTGCGATTAACAAATCGCCCGCAATCACGCCATACTTGCGCGCCTCGTCCGGCGAGGCATCCGCGTAGACTGGTTCCGTGGCGACATAGTCACCAAGGTCACCAACGTCTGAGATCCGGAGAAACCGTACTCCAGTTTCGCCCCGAGCGGTGCTTGCAGTCAGACCGTACTGAATATTGGTCGAGATCGAACCCAAGGTCACGGCTGGGTATGGGATGTCCCACTGCCCGATCATCCTTCGCCCTCCACCATCGCCAACAGCTTGCCAAGCCGCTTGCGGATCTCGGCATGGACACCATCCAGCTCACGGATGATTTCGGCGGCGGGGCGATGTTCGCCGGCTTCGAACACGAAGGGCTTGTGTCGGCGCGCCGAGAGGTTCAATTCAGTCGCCTCGATGCAAGCGGGGTCCAGACGCTCCCTGAACTCCGGCTTTACGGTGCCGTCAGAGGCGAAAACTTTCAGCTTCTTTCGGAGCCAGTCGAGGTAGTCGGTTCGCAGCAGCCCACTCTTGTCGTGGGTGGACTTCTTGATCTCACGGCCGGTCTTCGCATCTTGCCCCCACGAATCAAGACGCGCCCATTCCCGGACGGGAACGACCCAGCTCAGTTGTCGCTTCTGGTCGCTCTTGGCCTCTCGCGGTTTGGCCAGGATGCTACGCAACCAGACGTCGTAACCATCCAACCTTGCGAGGGACGTGACTGCATTCTTGATCAGCTGATGCCAGTTTTCCGCTGCAGGTGCCTTCTGGCGCTTGCCTGCGGTCGAGTCGGTGACGATCTTCTGAAGCGCGCCTTCGGCGAGCGCCGCCTCCAGAGACTCAGCCAGGCGGCCTTCCTCCTCGCCAAGCGTCTTGAGCAGCAGCTCTTTCGCGTGCTGTTCATGGTCGTTCTCTAAGAGCTCCCGTATTGGTTCGCGGCAACCGTTGCGAACCTCCTGCGCGGCTTTTCGCAAGGCCACTCGGATTGAGTCGCGCTCGGAATCCGTAAGGGTCTTACGCGGTTCACGAAGGAATCGGTTGCCGATTCTCTGGGCGAAAGTGTGGATCAGCCAGCGGGTGAATAGGAACTTCACCTGTCCGGCCACCGACTCCTCGGATGCCTTCGGGTCCCGCGGAAGTTCGGAGAATGCCTCGTGGATGCCGAGAACTTGGTCCTGTTGGATGCTGTGTTCAGGGAAGATACGAACGAAATCCTTATCCACCGTTCGCCAGCGCTCTTGCCAGTAGTCTGGCTGCCAGTATCGAGTGCCCGCGGTGTCGTCGGGCTTCGGCGGCTTGCCCTGGATCCGTGACCGCCATTGCTTAAACTTCTCGAGGGCGTCCCAGAGATCGTTGTCCTGGCCGGGGCGTTCCTTCCGCTTCTGGTCGAGGGTATAGGCCTCGTCCTCGACCTCGTAAAACCAGACTTCGCGCGTGCGGGGTTCGTCGCCGGGCTTGAGTTTGCTGTCGGGAAGTTCGGCCTTCTGAAAGAGGAGGATCGAGGTCTTCACCCCGGCGTAGGGCTGGAACACGCCGGCAGGCAAGGAGACCACGGCTTCGAGCGAGTTCTCAAACAGCAGTTGGCGACGCAGCTCCTTGTGGGCGTTGGTGCTGCCGAACAGCACGCCATCGGGCACCACCACCGCGGCGCGCCCGCCGACCTTGAGCAGGTCGAGGAGGAGCCAGACGAAGAGTAGTTCGCTCTTGGTGGTGATCGGTTTGTTGCCCTTCCCGGCCGGAAAACGCTGGCGATTGGGGCTGAGGTCGCCTTCATCGACGCTGCCGGTGAAGGGGGGATTGGCGAGCACATAGTCGTAGGTGCCGCTTTCGTCGTCCGGCATCCGCTTGCTGAGACTGTCCCGCTGCTCGATCCGGGGGAACTCGAGACCGTGCAGGATCAGGTTCATCCAGCCGATCCGCACCATGGTGCGGTCGTTGTCGTAGCCCGTGACACACGTGTCGAGCGGCAACTTCTCGAACGAAACGTCCCCGAAGGCCCGGTGCGGTGTGCCGTCCCATTCGAGGCGGAGCGTCTCGGGGTCGGTGGTCCGGGCGCGCCAGTGGAGGAGCGTGTTGACGAGGAAGCCGCCGGTGCCGCTGGCGGGATCGAGAATCTTCGCGCCGGGCGTCGGATCGAGCAGTTCGACCATGAACCGGATGATGTGGCGCGGGGTGCGGAACTGACCGTTCTTGCCGGAGGACTGAATCTCGCTCAGCAGGTGCTCGAAGATGTCCCCCATGATGTCGGCATTGGCGCCGCGTGTGTCGAGCTGCCGGAACAGTTCGTCGATGGCCTGGACGGCGCGGGTGAGCGTGTCGGTCTTGTTCGGGTCGAGGACGAAGTAGGCGTCATCCAACCGGCCGGTGACCTGGCGGAGTTTGTCGTCGCCGTTGGCCGGCAGGCTGGCAAGCCGCTTTTCGAGACCGCGGAGCCAGGGAAAGACGGTGTCGTTGAGGAGTCGAAAAGAGGGGTTTTGGCGGATGTACGACCAGCGGCATTCCTCGAACTCCTCGACATGGCGAGCCTCGTGACGGTCGTGGCTGGTCCGGCCGTAGATGGAGGGCTTGCGGTTTTTCACGCGCTCGGCGTCGAGCCGTTCCAACTGGCGGAGGAACAGGAGGTAGGTGATCTGCTCGATGGCGACGAGCGGATTGGTCATGCCGGCGGACCAGAACAGGCTCCAGAGGTTGTCGACTTTCTTTCGGAGTTGGGGGCTGAGCATGGGAAAGCGGGGGGTTACGGGCGCGAGGGGTGAGCGGCAAGCCAGACGCGGCCTTGTGCGGTGAGCCGGTACTTCTGGAGGCGACTGTTTGGTTTCTCGGGAATCGTCATTTCGAGGAGCCCGAGGGTGAGGGCCGGCAGGATGTAGGCAAGGCGGAAGTGGTCCGCGTCCTTGAGGCCCACCCTTTCCTGCAATTCCCGCCGGCTGCCGGGCTGGCCGCAGGCGAGCAGGAGACGGGTGACTTCCGGGGTGACTTCCGGGGTGACTTCCGGGGTGACTTCCGGGGTGGTCCGCCCGGTGACGGTCTTGAATGCCTTCTCAGGCTGGCGGCGAACGGTCGTGACGAAGCCGTCAGTCAGGGCGAATTCCGGTTCCGGTAGGCCCGTGGCACGGCAGCGTCGGATCATGTCGCCGGTGCCCGTTCCCATCCGTTCGATGTAGCCGGTCAGGTAAAGCGGTTCCGCGAGCAGCGGGTTGCCTGGGACGGAACCGTGCGGTCGGCGGAGCCGGGCAAGGGTCAGCGATGGGGGCAAGGTACCCGGGTTCCAAACTTCCAGCCGGTCCGCGAAGAGCATGACTTGCACGCTGCCGTTACCGGCGTAGTCGCGGTGAGCCACGGCGTTGACGATGGCTTCCCGGACCACTTCCGGGGGAATCTCGTAAGCCACCGGCGCCTGGGTTGAGGCGGCCCGGGTCCCGACGGCAAGGTTGATCTTTGACAGGACGAAATCCACCGCCTGATCGACCAAGGCGAAGGTGTTGCCGCGATAGACCTGATAGGAAGGGATCGGCTTCTCGACCTCCGTGCCGTGGAAATGGGCGCACTTGACTATCGAGGAGGAAAGGAACTTCTGCGGCTCGCGTCCGAAGAGGAGGATGGCGGCATGGGTGGGGCGACCCGCACGCAAGAGATGGAGATGTTCCAAGACCGCGCGAGTGGGGGTCTTTTGCGTCAGCGGAAATCCCCGTTCACTTCGGGCGACACCCACGAAGTGGCGGATCTTCTCGGCGGACAGGTCACGCGGGGTTGCGCCCGGGCAGCCAGCGGCATCGAAGGGCCCTGTGCGGATGCGTTCCCCGGCGACGAGATACTCGACCAGGCTGGCGTAGAGCGCGGGGATCAGGCCGGCCTTGTCCCGAAAACGCCGGCGGATGAGTTCGGCGCCCGCGCGGCGGATCAGGGCGGCCATTCTTGGGTCACGGGACTGTTCGGATTCGCCTTTGACGAAGATCAGGCGTGGTTTGTGGCGGGCTGTCGCGCGGTCGAACTCAAGTTCGGTGGGGGACTTGTCACCGGAGACCGGGCTGCCGTATTCGCTGCCGAACAGGCCGACATACAGGCCACACCGGTCCACGGCGTCGAGATACACCTGATCGGCACGGCGGTCGGCAGCGGGCAGGTCCTCGAAGAGAAAGACCTCGAAGAACCGGCGTAGGAGCGGGTCGCCCTGCACGAAATCGCGTGCGGCGCGGCGTTCTTCCGCGAGTTCCTTCTGCACGCTGCTGATGAAGAGGCGCTCGATCATGCGGAACCTGACTGGGGTGACGTCGCGATCATGCAGCCAGAGAGTGGGCCAGGCCGAGGATTTCGTCGAGTTCGGCGGGTGCAAACAGGCGTTCGGGATCACCGATCCGGCTGAACGGTGCTTCGTGCAGCTGTTCCAGTGAGGCGATTTCGGCGCGGTTGAGAATGGCTTGGCGGAGGGTGCGCAGAAACATGAGTTGAGTGGCGTTCAGGGTGGGGTGGCGGGCAATCCAGTCTTCGAAGCCTTGGGAGATGCGCTGCTCCCGGCTCGGTAACCGGGCCAGCCCGAGGATGTGCCGGAGGAAATCGGCGAGTGCGGCTTCCGGCTGGTCATAGGCCTGGCGCAGACGTTCCTCGGTCACGAAGAGGTCGGGTGAGTTGAGCAAACGTGAGATGGATTCCAGTTCCTCGGGCGAGAGTTCTTGTCCGGCGCGGAGTCTGCGCAGGGCGGGATGTTCCTCCGCCAGATCGCGGATGAACGCTTCGAGTCGTTCGCGGTAGGTTTCCACGAACGCACCTTCGCCCGCCGGACCGAACACGATCCAGTGCCGTTGAGCGATGGAATCGGGCAGGGTCAGCCGGATCATCTCGCCGCCGGAGCGGCGGGCGCGAAAACGCATCAACGGGGCGAAGGTGCTCTGCAACTCCGCGATCCGAGGACAATCAAGGTGTTCCCAGAAGCCGGGGCTGAGGGCGAACGCAAGCTGGGTGTGGACGGCGCGGATCTCGGGGAGTTCTTCCGGGAGCAATCGGAGGTTCTCGGTGATGCGCTCGCGCAGGCGTTCGATTTCCTCGGTGTCCGCCTTGAGGTGGGCGAGTGCGAGTTGCTCGGTGAGGTTTTCGAATTGCAGGACTGCCCAGCCTTCCGTGGTCGCGAAGCGCAGCAGCGGGGCGATGATGGTGGACAGGTGTCGGATGCGCTCCGGCTCAGGCGGGATCCAGAGGTTGGCCTCGGTGGTGAGGCGGCGGATCTCTTCGGCGTGCGGGGCAACGTTGACGTTCTCGATCGGCAACGCATGCAGCATTGATTGAAGCTGCTGGCGAGCGCTTTCGGCCTGCGTGGTTTCCCCGCGGCCGAGGAGAATCTGGAGCTTCTCGAGCCGGAGCCGGAACAGACGGGTCGGGAGGGGTTCGGTGTTGCCACCCGTACCGCTGCCCTCGGGGTTGATCTGGAAATAGGCGAAGTTGTCCCAGTGATCGATGATGAGGAAGTCGCCCTTGGGCTGGCCGCTGACCGGATCGGTCCAAAGCCGGGTTCCGCGCCCGATCATCTGCCAGAACTTGACCTGGCTGAACACGGGCTTGGCGAACACCAGATTGCGAATGGCCGGTACGTCAATGCCCGTGTCGAGCATGTCCACCGAAATGGCAACGCGAGGGAAGTCCTTGTGCTTGAAGTCGTCCAGGGTCTTTTCGACCCGTTCCATGTGGCTGTCGATGATCCGGGCGAGGCCGCGCCGCTGGAGGTCGGGGTAGAGCCGATTGAAACTCTGATAGAGTTCGAGGGCGTGCCGGTGGCTGACGGCAAAAACGATGGACTTGGCGGGCAGCGTGCCGACGGCGTCCTTGATCGAGGCGTCCATGAACTCGCGCACGATGGCATCGTTCGTGCCGGTGTTGGTGACCCGGCGTTCGAGGTCGGTGCCCTCGAAGGTCAGGTCGGCGGCGTCGAGCCCCTGCTCCTGTAGGTCGCGCAGGAGCTCCGGCGGGAGTTGCCCTGGTTGCAACCCTTCAACTTGGAAGTGCGTCCGGGCGACATGCACCGGGCGGTAGGATGCCAAATGGCCGTCGCGGATGGCTTCCTCGTAACCGTAATGGAACGTGGGCAGACCATCTTCGCAGGCGAAGAGTTGGAAGGTGTTGTGTTCGATGAAATCGGTCGGGGTGGCGGTCAATCCCAGTTGGATGGCGTCGAAGTGGTCCAGGATCGCCCGGTAGCGATTGTAGATCGACCGGTGACTTTCGTCGGCGATGACGAGGTCGAAACACCCGTGGGAGAGCTTCGGGTAAACCGCCATCATGCCGGGGTAGGTGGCCGCCAGAACCCGTGCCGCGGGGTCCACCTCGCCGGTCTCGATCCGCGCCCGGGGAACCGAGGGCAGGTGCTGCTTGAAGGCGTCGAGGGCCTGTTTCACCAACTCCCGCCGGTCGGCAAGAAAGAGCACGCGCTGAATCCACTTTTGCCGGAGCAACAGTTCGACGAATGCGATGGCTGTGCGGGTCTTTCCGGTGCCGGTGGCCATCACCAGGAGGAACTTGCGACGCGCGTGTTCGATCCGCTCTGCGACCGCTTTGACAGCCTCGGTCTGATACGCCCGGTCCACGATTTCCGTTGAGACGGGAGCGCCGTTCAGCGTCTCGTGGTAACGGTCGAGGAATGCCAGCCGCTCCAGGTCATCCAGGTTGAAGAAACCGCTGACTTTCCGAGGGGGATGGAGTGGGCGGTGCCAGAACCAGATTTCATCGCCGTTGGCGAGGAAGATGAAGGGCGCCACGCCGTGTGTGGCGAGGATACGGTCCGCGTAGTCCGCCGCCTGCTGCTCACCTTCGAGCGGACTGCGGCTGGCACGTTTCGCCTCCACGATCGCCAATGGACGGCCGAGTCGGTCGGGCAGGACATAGTCCACGAACTCGTTTTGCGCCCGGTAGCTGCCCGGAGACTCCTGAAAGATCCCGGATCCTCGCAGAAGGAACTCTTCGACGAGGGAACGGTTGCCGACGGTCCAACCGGCACGCGCAAGCTGGATGTCGATCTGGCGAGCTCTGGTCTCTTTCTCACTGAGATCCATGTCCGGTGTGCTTGGAAAGCCCGCTTTCGCGAATGCGCAGGCAATGGGACCCTGAACCCTCCGTGGAGGGACGAACTCCGCGAGTCCCAGCAATCAAGTCAGGGCCTCGTGTAACTCGGCCCTCCATTGGCGGAGGGAGCACCGTCAATAGCTGCAGGACTGACCCCGTCGCCTGGTTCATGGGGAGAGTATTGCCGGGGTAAGCGGATGTGGGCAAGTCCGTCCAGTTGCCTTTCGGGGCCTGTTGCCTGGGGGCGTGAGCGGGGGACGGTGCGAGAGGGTGCGTGTCGGCCTGAGGCCTCCTGCGTTCCCCAACCTCGGGGCACTGCCGGGCCCGGGGGCGATCGCACCGGAAGGAGCCCGGAAATCAGCCTTGGCCGGTTTATCGCGGTTCGCGACATTGGTCGCGTGCGCTATTTCGACCATAACGCCACGCATCCGCTCTCCGCGGCAGCCCGGGAGTCCTGGCTGGATGCCGTCGACCGGTTTCCGGCCAATCCCTCGAGTCCGCATCGCTGGGGGGCGCGGGCATCAGCGGCGGTGGAGGAGGCCCGGGAGCAGTTGGGGGGGTGGCTGGGTTGCCGGCCCCAGGATCTGGTCTGGACTTCCGGTGCCACCGAGGCCAACAACGCGATTCTGCACCACCTCGGCACGGCGACCCATGGAACCGTGCTGATTTCGGCGGTCGAACATCCCTCGGTTTGGAGCCCCGCGCGTCGGTGGCTCGACGGCCGGACGGAGACAATCCCCGTCCGTGTTTCGGGAGTGGTGGATCTCGACTGGATCGATGCCCGCGTGCGGCGCGGTGGGGTGACGGCAATGGTGGTGATGGCGGCGAACAACGAGACCGGGGTAATCCAACCGTGGCGGGCCCTTCAGGAACTCTGTCACGCATCCGAAATTCGCTTTGTCTGCGACGCCGCCCAATGGCTGGGCAGGCTGCCGGCGGAAGGGCTCGGGGCATCGGACCTGTTGACGGCTTCCGCGCACAAGTTCGGAGGTCCCCAAGGAGTGGGTGTGATGAAGTGCCCGGTCGGCTTCCGACCTCTGCTCGTGGGGGGGCTTCAGGAGGAGGGGCGTCGTGCCGGCACGGTGAATGTGGCGGGCATCCTGTCGATGGTTGCCGCGCTGGAGGAGCGGGGTGCCCGGGTGGCCTCGCCGTCGGGGGATTCCGCGGAGGCGTTGCCGGTTCGGGCCAGCTGGCGGGACCAGTTTGTGGAGGCGTTGAAGGACGCGGTGCCCGGGGTCCGGGTGCTCGGGGAATCGGTTCCCCGTTTGTGGAACACCGTGGCGGTCATCATGCCCGAGGCCGGCGATTGCCGGCGGCGCTGGGTCGCCCGACTCGACAAACTCGGTTTTGCCGTATCCACCGGAAGCGCGTGTTCGAGCGGTCGGGAACAACCCTCACCCGTGCTGGCGGCGATGGGCTGTCGTTCGGATGAGAGTGACCGCATGCTGCGGATCAGCGCCGGCTGGGACACTTCCGGGGAGGACTGGACCGCGCTGTTGTCAGCCATCCGGCAGACGGCGACGGAGTTCGGCGTGGCAGTCGACCGGCAGTGAAGACCTCACGACCCAGTCATAATGAAAGACCCCGGCGTGGAGGCGCCGGGGTCGGATCGAAAAGAGCCGGGGATGGGTTGGTCCGGAGCGTCAGGGATTCTCCGCGGGGGCGGGGGGTGTGGTGCCTTCCTCCGCCGGGGCGGGTGCGGCCGGTGCGTTGGTGGAGGTTTCCACCGCCGGTGCGGCGGCGCCCGCTGCCGCGTTGTTGTTGGTGGCGGCGGCTTCAGGGGTGACCGCCGTGGTCGTGGTCGTGGTGGTGGTATCCACGGGCAGCGCGGCATTGGTGGGGGGTACCACGTCGGGTGTGGTTGCCGGGACGCTGGCGGGTTGGGCGGCAGCGGCGGCAGCGCTGGAATCGAGGTGATCCAGAATCGAGGTCCTCCGGGCGTGAGCCCGGTGGGACTGCATGATCGAGAGCGCAAAGGCCAGGACGAGGAAGAAGGTCGTTGCGTGGCGCGTGACCTTGGTCAGCACGGTGCCGGTGCCGGCGCCGAACAGGGCGTCCGAGGCGGCTCCGCCGAAGGCGAGTCCCGCGCCGGCTTCCTTCTTGGGCAGTTGGATCAGGATCAGGAGGATCAGCAAGGCGCAGTTCAGCACCAGCACGAACGTGAGAAGTCCAATCAGCAAATCCATGAGAGGTCGGGGTCGGGGTTAGATTGAGTTCGTGACGATCTCGGTGAAGCTGCGGGCCTCGAGCGCGGCGCCGCCGACGAGGGCGCCGTCGACATCCGGTTGCTCCATCAGTTCGCGGGCGTTGTTTGCCTTGACGCTGCCGCCGTACTGGATGCGGACGCGGCGGGCAACGGTCTCGTCGAACAGCGTCGCCAGCACGCCGCGGATGAAGGCATGCGCGGACTGGGCCTGTTCGGTGGTGGCGGTCTTGCCGGTGCCGATCGCCCAGACGGGTTCATAGGCGAGGACGGTTTCCTCCATCTGCTGGTGGCTGAGGCCGGCCAGGCTGCCCTTGAGCTGGGTTGCCAGCACGGCCTCCATCTGGCCGGATTCGCGTTGTTCGAGGGTTTCCCCGATGCAGACGATGGGTTTGAGCGCGGCGGCGTGGGCGGCGTGGGCCTTGCGGGAGATGAGTTCGTCCGACTCGGCCTGATACTGACGCCGCTCGGAGTGGCCGAGGATGACGTAGCGCACGGAGAATTCCTTGAGCATCTGCGCGGAGATTTCCCCGGTGTAGGCGCCGTTGCCGTGCTCGCTCATGTTCTGCGCCCCGAGCCGGATGTTCGAGTCGAGAATGACGCGGGACACGTCGCTGAGGGCGGTGAACGGCGGGCAGACCACGAGGTCCACCTCCTTGACGTTGGCGAGGTCACGCTTGAGCGTGGTGACCAGGTCGGAGGCTTCGGCAACGGATTTGTTCATCTTCCAGTTGCCGGCGATGATGAGTTTACGGTCTTTCGTCATGGGGTTTTGAAAATGTTGTGCGGTGGGACGGCCCGATGATGGGGGGAGGCTACTTGTCGCTCAACACGGCAACGCCCGGAAGCACCTTGCCTTCGAGGAACTCGAGACTGGCGCCGCCGCCGGTGCTCATCCAGGTCACCTGGTCACCGAGGCCGGCCTTGTTGAGTGCGGTGACGCTGTCGCCGCCACCGATGATGCTGATGGCCCCGCCCTGCTGGGTGGCCGCGGCCACAGCGCGGCCCACGGTCAGCGTGCCCTCGGCGAACCGGGCGTCCTCGAACAGCCCCATCGGCCCGTTCCAGACCACGGTCTTTGCCTGGGAGATGACCTCGGCATAGGTGCCGGCGGTTTCCGGTCCGATGTCGAGACCGGCCTCCGTGTCGCCGATTTCCCCCGGCACCGCGTGCGGATTGTCGTAGCGGAAGATGGGCCGGCCTTTCTTGTCCTGTTCGCCGGTGTCCACCCGGGTGGCGGCGATGTCATCGGTGGGGATGAGCAACCGGACCCCGCGCTCCCGGGCCTTGGCCAGGGCGGCCTCCGCGTCTGCGACCTTGTCGGGTTCCACGAGGGAGACCCCCACGGGTTTCTTTTCCGCCAGGCGGAACGTGTAGGCCATGGCACCGCCGATCAAGAGGGCATCGGCCTTGTCGAGCAGGGTGTTGATCACCTGGATCTTGTCCGAGACCTTGGCACCGCCGAGGATCACGACGAAGGGCCGGGCCGGGCTTTCCAGTTCCTCGCCGAGGAACTTCAGTTCCTTTTCCATGAGGAAACCGGCGGCGCACTGGCCGCCCCGGGCCTTGACGATTTCCGGCACGCCGGCGGTGGAACCGTGGGCGCGATGGGCCGAGCCGAAGGCATCGTTGACGTAGGCCTCCGCATGTTTTGCCAGGGCTTCGGCGAATGCCCGGCTTTCCGCGGCGGGTTCCTTGGGGGTCTCGGCTGCGTGGTAGCGGACGTTTTCCAGCAGGAGGACATCGCCGGGTTGGAGTTTCGCCACGGCTTCATCGACCTCGGGACCGACACAATCATTGGCGAATGCCACGGGCTTGCCCAGCAATTCGGCCAGTTTCACCGCGACGGGGGCCAGGGACATGGTGGGAACGCGCTCGCCCTTGGGCCGGCCCAGGTGGGCGGCCAGAATGAGTTTCGCGCCCTGGGCCATGAGATGCTTCAGGGTGGGCAGGGTGGCGGTGATCCGGGTGGTGTCCGTAATCACCATCTGCCCGTCCTGCGCCTTCATGGGCACATTGTAGTCCACGCGGACAAACACGCGTTTGCCGCCGAAATCGACATCATTGAGTGTCAGCTTGGCCATACTCCAAATGCAGGTTCCGACAAAACCAGACGCGCAGGATAATCAGGTCCGGGATCGAGTCAAAAGGAATTGAAGACCCACGCGCGGGGGCTTCGGCGTGAAAAAGCTGAAACACGGGTCGTCATCGTCGTGTCCTGCCTTCCACAGGACCGCAAGGCGGCCGGGGGCTGTCCTGCGGCGATGCAACCGTCCGGATGAGATACCAAACCATGAAACACTTGAAGTTCTTGTTCCTCAGTCAGTTGGCCGCCGTGGCGGCGCTGTGTCTGGGCTGTGTCCGGGCGCAGGGCCTCGGCGGGAGTCAACTTGCCGATCACGGCCTGAAGCCGGGGACCGCCCTGGAACTGCTGCCGTCCGGGGCCGTCCTGCACCTTGAAGTGCACGGCATCACGAGCGCGCTCGAAGGACTGGACGGTCTGGTGAAGGCCACCGTGCCGCCAAAGCTGGCGCCGCCGGATCTCCGGGATGTGCTGGCCACGGACCACCCGTTGCTGACGGCCCTCGGCTACCAGGCCTTCGGTGAACCGCTTTCGGATGACCTGGTCAGCCAGCGATTCGGGCTGGCCGCCAAAGGCACCCTCACCCTGAGCCTGTATCCCGGCGATCCCCGCCGCCTCTTTATCCTGAGCCTGCCGATGACCGATCGGGACACGCTGGCGGGATTGCTTTCCATGGTGTTGCAACCCACCGAAACCCAGGTGGAGGAGATCGCTTCCGGCAAAGCGGTCCGGGTCGTGCCGGCCAACCCCGAAATGCCCACGCTGTACCTCGTGGCGGGAGCCGACCGGTTGTTCGTCTGCGGCGACCGGGGACTGGCGATCATGCTGTTCCAGACCCCCGCGGCGAAACGGCTGGCCAAGGATGCCTTCCTGGGCCGTGTGCTTCCGACGGTGGCGGACCAGCACCTGGTGGCCTTGGTGGACCCCGGGTTGATCCGGACGGGGGCGATGTACATCGATCAGGTTCGTCCCATGCTGATGGGAATGCTGCACGAGCAGCGGGTTCAACTCCTCGCCGAGTTGGGACCGATGGAGCGGGAGGCCATGGAACGACAGTTCCGTGCGCAGTTCGGGGTCGAGGATCTCGATCAGATGGCGGACTACCTGGAGGCGGCTGCGCGGGTGACCGTTGGACGGCTGCTGGATTTCACCACCAGCAAACTCCTTTCCTTCGAGGGCCTCTGCCTCACGGCGAAACTGGATTCCCGGTTTCCGGAACTGGGCTTCCACCTGTTCTCGTCGGGTTTCCAGCCGGAGACCTCAACGGCCGCCATTCCCCTGGACGAAGTGCGCGAGGCGCTTGCCTGGCTGGGGGATGAGGCCGATTGCTTCTCGGTGACGGGCCGGAAGCCCGAGGCGAAGTTGTGTCCGGTGATGCGCGAATGGATCGGCGCCATCCGCGAGGAGTTCGCGGCCCAGGGCCTGGATTCCCGGTTCATCGATCTGCTCAGTGAAACGCTGGACGGCGAACGCGCCGCGCCGGATCTCGGGTCCGAGGTTCCGTGGACCCTGACGGTCCAGGCGCCCACGGTGACCGAGCCCTCCCTGGCGGACAGTCCCAGCCTGAAGTACTACTTCAACCACCTGGTGCTTCCGGTCGAACAACCGGTCACCCTTGTGCCCGGCCACGATCCCGGTTTCCTCGAGGAACACCTGCGTGAGCGGGCGGAAGTCTACGCGCACAACCAGGCCCTGGGCGACCAGTTCGGACGGGACTTCGCCGAGCAGGATCCCTGGCTGGACCAGTTGTGGCGGGTGGATGCCGTCAACTTGGACGACGGCGTTCGGCGCATCACTCTGGAGACCGGACTGCGTACGCATGGGGGCATCTTTGGGTTCGACCAGCACGAGTTGGTGAGCCGCCGGGTGTACAATGCGCGCACCGTGGGGGATTACCTGGTCTATCATCGGGGCCTGGCGACGCCCGACTGGCTGGCCGGCCTCGATCCGTCGGCCGGTGGCAAGGTCGCCCCGGCCAACGCCCGGTTGCTGGACCGTCTTCCGGCGGGAGTGAACGGGATCGAGGTTCATCGGATCGTGCGAAAACTGCCGCTGGCAGTGGATTGGATCGCCGCCCTCGAGGCGCGCATTCGCCGCGATCTCGACCAGTACCTGGTCGCGGCGCGGTCCGTGGTGGCGGAGTCGGACGATGAAGCGACGATGGTGAAGGCGCTGCGTCGTCTGCCGATGCCGGAGTTCCTGTATGGCCTCTGCCGGGGCGACGATGGCGAACTTTATGCCCTCCTGCCCGGCAACCTGGTCTATCCGCGTCCGGCGGTGATGCCACTTGTGCAGAAGCTCTTTGCCGGCTACGCGGCCCAGTCCGACGAAGTGGGCGGGACGATCTGCTACACCCGGGTGCGGCCGGACGAGTTCCAGGCCTCCTGTATCGTCAACACCGAGGGGATTTCGGCCCTGATCCGGGAGACCGGCAATGCCATTGCCGAGGAGGTGCTGGCGCCCGACCGGCACGAGGAAGTCTCCGGCCTGCTGTGGCGTCCGGGGGACCGGGATGACCGCAATCTCGACCGGATGCTCGTGACCAACCCGACGTGGGACTTCCTGCCGCGTCCGCCGAAGAAGACTGACGCAGAGCCGCACTCGGAGATCCCCGAGCGTTCGGCCGAGGCGGGCTCGGCCCAGATCGATCTGGGCGCGTTCTACAATGCCGCGCTGACCGACAGCTGGCATCAGGGCAACATGGAGGACAATACGTTGCGCGATCTGCCCGAGGGACTTCAGACGTTCAACGACGTTCAGTTTGACGTGCGGGGCATTGTGCAACTCGCCGGCCGGTCCCAGGTGGCGGAATCGCGGGTGCGGTTTCCGGAGCGCGTGGAAGGGATCCCCGTGGGGCGAACGGCCACCGCGCTGTGCTTCCTGCATGGCACCGGGTGGAAGGCGCCGCTCGATACCAACATCGGTCGTTATCAGGTGCACTACGCCAACGGGGCACAACGCAACGTGCACATCGTCTACGGCCGGGATGTGCGGGACTGGTGGACGGACACCGCCGAGATCGTGGGGGACGAGCTTCAGGTCGCGTGGACGGGGGAGAACCACTCCTCGCCCGGCGGCCCGGAACTCCGCCTTTACCAAACCCGTTGGGAAAACCCGATGCCCGATCAGGAGATTACGAGCATCGACTTCATCTCAGCGATGAGTGATTCGGCGCCTTTCCTCATCGCAATCACCGCCGAGTAGCCGCGACTTTCGGTTGAGGGTTACGCAGACAAATCAGTACAGACAAAGGCGGGACCGGCCAGATGGGCGGTCCCGCCTTTTTCCGTAGCGGCAGATGGGTAACCGCCGTGGCCTGTCCTGGAGCCTGGCTTGGTTCGGCGCAAGGCAGTTCTCCGTTCCTGGGGACCGCCCTTCGCGAACGCGCAGGCAATGGGCCCATGAACCCTCCTCGGAGGGACGAGCTCCGCGAGTCCCTGGAATCAAGTCAGGGCCTCATGGAACTCGGCCCTCCGTTGGCGGTTGACGGCTCATGGGGGGGTCAGCCCAGCTTCTCCAGGGTGGCCTGGATGGCGGCGAAGTTCGGGAGATCCTTCGGGGTGGGCGTTTGCTCGGCGTATTGGACCACGCCGTCCTTGTCGATGACGAACGCGGCTCGGGCGGCGACGGAGCCCAGGCCAATGAGGTCGTCAAGCAGCACTCCGTAGGCCTTGGCGGTGGTCTTGTTCAAGTCGCTTGCGAGCGTGATTCCGATCTTCTCCTTCGCGGCCCAGGCTTCCTGGGCAAACGGGCTGTCCACACTGATGCCGATGACTTCGGCGTTCAGGCCCTGGTAAGTGTTCAGTCCGGACGTGATGTCGCAGAGTTCCTGGGTGCACACACTGGTGAACGCCAGCGGTACGAACAGGATCACGGTGTTCTTCTTACCCAGGTTGTCGCTGAGTTTCACGTCCTTGAGCCCGGAGGCGTCCTTGGATTTGAGGCAGAAGTCCGGGGCTTTGGTTCCAACAGCAATGGCCATGTCTAATTCGGTTTGTCGTTAGCTTGTTTCAACGCCCGGTCTTCCGAAGCCGGGCGGCAGTATCAATAACCGATGAACCGCCCGTGTCAAATGACCCGCCTCCGACCCCGGGGCGCCGATCGCCCTCCGGCGCCCGTCCGGCTGGCTTTGCCGCAGGGATTTGGTAGGTTCGTGCCGTGATTATCGAGCCGGTCGAAAATCCGGGTGCGCTGAGCGCAGTCGCGGCCCGCCTGGATGGCGGGCCGGGCCGGGTGTTGCTCGAAAGTGCGCCTTCCGGCGCCGGGCACGGGCGATGGTCGTTTCTGGCAGCCCGTCCCTTCGTCTGGCTGCGGGCATGGGGGGCCTCGTGCGAGTTGCGCCAGGGCAGCCGGGTGCAGTGGCTTTACGGGGATCCGTGGATGCTTCTGGAACGGTTGCTGGCGCGGTACGACCTCGGCACGTTGGCGGGACCGGACGGTATGCCGTTGGGGGGGTGCTTCGGTTACTGGGGCTACGATCTGAAGCACTTTGTCGAACCGCGTTTGCCCCGGCGGGCGGCGGCGGACCTCGGATTGCCCGATCTGTGCGTGGGGTTCTACGACTCGCTGGTTGCGTTCGATCATCTTGAGTCCCGGAGTTGGATCGTGTCGACCGGCCTGCTGCCGGACGGGACCCAGGATTCGGGGCAGGCGCGGCGGCGGGCGGATTGGTGGCGGACACGGGTGGCGGGCGCCGGGGCGAAGCCATCCGCCGACGATTCTGACGCGCTGCCCGCGTGGCACGAACCGGTTTCGAATCTCGGTCGTGCGGCATACGTCGACCTCGTGACGCGGGCGCTCGACTACATTGCCGCCGGGGATATCTACCAGGTGAATCTCGCCCAGCGGCTCACGTGGCCGGGGGGCGTTGATCCGTGGCGCTTGCACGCCCGGTTGGCGAAGTTCTCGCCCGCGCCGTTTGCCGGCGTGATCGATGCCGGGGAGTTCGCGTTGGTCTCGGCGTCGCCCGAGCAGTTTCTCCGGTTGTCCGGAAACCGCATTCGCACGCGTCCGATCAAGGGCACGCGGCCCCGGTCGGCGGATCCCGTGGTGGATGAGGCACTGGCCGTTGAGCTTCGGGCCAGTCCGAAGGAGCGGTCGGAATTGGTGATGATCACCGACTTGCTCCGCAACGATCTGGGTCGGGTCTGCGAGTTTGGAAGTGTCCGCGTGCCCGATCTCATGCGCCATGAGCGCTTTCCGCAGGTGCATCACCTGGTGTCCACCGTGGAGGGGCGGCTGCGGGATGACGTGACCCACCTGAGCGCGCTCGCGAGCTGTTTTCCGGGGGGGAGCATCACAGGGGCGCCGAAGGTGCGGGCGATGGAGATCATCGAGGAACTGGAACCGGTGACGCGCGGGCCGTACACGGGCTGCCTGGGCTACCTCGGATTCAACCGGGAAAGCCAGCTCGCCATCGCGATCCGCACGGCGGTTTGTCTGCGGGACCGGACCTGTCTGCACGTGGGGGCGGGCATCGTGGCCGAGTCCGACCCGGAAGCCGAGTACGACGAGACCCTGGCGAAGGCGGCCGGGTTCAAGCTGGCCCTTGATCCCCGGGCGGGGGGCGACACACCGGCAGCCACCACGGTGGCGCCTTCAGTGGCCGGGGCGCTGACGAATCGAGGGGGCGTATGCCTCGACCTGCCATGAACTCTTCCACAGAGGCTCCGGTGAAGTTTGTGTGGCTGTCAGGCGACCTGGTTCCTGAATCCAACGCGCGGGTGAGCGCCTTGGACCGTGGCTTTCTTTACGGTGACGGACTCTTTGAAACGATGCGGGTCTGGCGCGGGAGAATCCCCTTCTGGGACCGGCATGCCGCCCGGTTGACGGAGGGTTTGCGGCTGCTGCGTTTCAAGGACCGGCCCGATGCGACGGGGTTGCAGCGGAGGGCGGATGAATTGTTGCGACGCAACGCGGTGGAGGAGGGGGTCTTCCGCCTGCAGGTGACCCGCGGCGTCGGAGCGCGCGGTTATTCCCCGCGGGATGCCGGAGGATCGACGGTCCTGATGTCCACGCATCCACTGCCCCGCCCGGTGGCTGGCGGACTCTCCTGCTGGCGCGTGGTTACGGCCGGGGTCCGGGTATGGTCGGGGTCGCCGTTGAACCGGGTCAAGTCCACGAGCAAGGTGCTGCAGGTGTTGGCGCGGGCGGAGGCCGATGATCAGGGGGCGGATGAGGCCCTGTTGTTGAACGAGCGGGGCGATTTGGTGGAGGCGTCCGGGGCCAACCTGTTCTGGGTGCACGGGGGGAAATTGCTGACCCCATCGCTGGAGGCCGGTGCACTGCCCGGCGTTACCCGGGCGGAGATTCTGCGACTGGCACGCGGGCTCGGCCTGGCCGTGGCGGAAATCTCTGCCGGCCCGGAAGCGCTTCACCAGGCCGAGGGGGTCTTTCTGACCAACAGCGTGTGGGGAGTTGTTGCGGTCGGGGAACTGGACGGTCATCGCCTGCCGTCATGCGGGTGGGTGGCGAGGCTCTGGAGCGCCTGGCTCGAGTCCCTCGCAACCGGGGGCTGAACGGGGGGGGAATCTGCGGGTCGGTCCTCCTTCGCCCCCTCCTGGGCCACCTGAATCCCGACGAGCCGTGCCACCAGCACGAGCGCGAAGAACTGTCCCAGGATGGCCTCCGCCTGACAAAGCGCCGCCGCCTGCGGGGATTGCGGGGTGATGTCGCCGTAGCCGAGGGTCGAGAGGGTAACGAAGCTGAAATACATGAGACGATCCAGCACCCGTTCCGGCGAACCGGCTTCGGCCAGGAGCGTGCCGCCGAAGGAACCCGGTCTCAGCGATTCCAGGATCCCAAAGATCGATCCCCACATCATGCCCAGCATGAGGTAGAGGCACAGCGCCGCGGCGATCACGTTGCCATCGACGCGCCGGGCCGCGAACAGGTGGCCTGCAAACGAATAGACGAGGATTCCCAGGTAGACCGCGAGCAACCCGGAACTGACCGCGGCGGGCCAGTTCAGCACCTTGAGCGCGTTCAACCAGAACAGGACGAGGGTCACCGCGAGCCAGGCCAGCGAGGGCGCGAACAGCCGGCTCTGCCAGTTGGTGGCGTAGACGGCGGAGAACAGCACGGCGGTCAGGAGGACCGTCATCACCATGTGAGCCTGGGGGGCCGAGCCCAGGAACGGCCCGAGCAGCAGGTAACCGAACAACCAGACCAACAGGTTCTTGAAACCGTGGCTGGCCCACTTGATCCGGTGCTTTTCGAGACGGCTGGCAGTGCTCATGGTGGCGGGTTGCCGGGCGCTCCGCGCTGGTTCAACCAGGCCCGAAGGTGCCCGCCGGAGACGACGAACACAAGGTCGGGTCGGCCGTCCGCGTTCAAGTCGCGGACCGAGAGGTCGCGCACCTCGTCGTCGATCACCAGACCGCTCTGCGCTCCGGCCAGCGGCGTGAACCCTCCCCGTCCATTGCCCTGAAGCACCAGGCCGATTCCGCCGTCCAGGCGGCCGACATAGTGGCTGTAGCTGTAGTCGTTCTGTCCGATGACCAGGTCGAGGGTGCCGTTGTCGTCCAGGTCCACCAGAGCCAGGTCGCGGGCGGGGGCGATCTGCGCCGGCGGCGGCAGCGGGACGGAGCGGAAACGACGGCGGGACTCGTTGATCAGGATGACGGACTCAAGCGTATTCGCTTCGCGGACGGTGCACTGGCGCAGACGATCCATGGTGAACAGATCCTCGATGGTTGCGGACGCGAACGCCTCGTGGGTGGGAATGCGCGAGGACAGCAACGGCATGGCCTGGGTCAGCCGGGCGTAGCCGTCGTGCGGATAGCCGTATTCGCCGATGAAATAGGCCCGCAGCAGGTTCAACCGGCCGGAGTCGTCCAAATCACCATAAAAGAGCAGCTCCGGTTGGCCCGGCCCGGCCCGTGCCGGGGAGTTCAGGCCGTGGTTTCCCACGACGTAGTCCAGGTCCCCATCCCCGTCCACGTCACCGGTGGCGATGGCATTCCACCAACCGGTGCGCGGGAGCAGGCCGACCGGCTGCGTCCGATCGATGAGGCTTCCGCCGCGATTCTCGAACAGGCGCACCGGTCCCCACTCCGCGGTCACCGCCAGGTCCGGCTGTGGATCGCCGATGGAGTCGGCCCACACGGCAGCGGTTACCAGGCCCAGTTTCTGCAGCGCGGGGGGCGTGCGGTCCTCGAAGCGGCCCTCCCGGTTGTTCACCCAGAGGCGGCTCTCCCCGGCCAGCGGATACCGGCCCGGAATCGAGGCGCCCCCGAGGAACAAGTCCAGCGCACCGTCGCCGTCGAGATCTCCCACCGCCAGGCAGCCGGCGCCTTCCGTCGCCGCTGGCAGCGTTCGTTCGGACACGTCGGTGAGCAACCCGGTGCCGTCGTTCAGATAGAGACGGTGCCGGTAGGACCGGTCACCGGCGGGTTGACGCACGCCGCCCCCGGCCACGAACAGGTCGAGGTCGCCGTCGCGGTCGACGTCCAGAAACGCAGCATCCGCGTCCTCGCAATCCTGGTTGGCGGAAATCGCCGGCTGAGGTGGCGGACGGAACCCTCCCGACTTCTCGCGGAGGTATAACCGGCTGGCATTGCCGGGGGGCGACGCCACATAGAGGTCGTCCAGGCCGTCCCCGTTGACGTCCCCCCAGGCCAGTCGCCCGCCGCGTGCGGACAGTTTCCGGGGCAACAACGGCTCCTGCGCGAAGTCGTCGAACGCGGGTTCGCCGAAGGAGACGGAGTCCATCAGGTCGGAACGTCCAAAGAGGGGAGGGGCCTCGTCGGAGCCGGTGGGTATCGGCGTCGTGGTCTGGGTTTCGGCCGCCGGTTCGGTGAGGGTGTAAAGGCAGTTTACGGCCAGGTTGGAGACGGTTTGTCGGGCGCCGGAGGGCCAATCCACGGTCAATTCATCAACGCGGCGCGCCGTCCCCAAGCCGAAGTGGGCCAGCGGTTCGCTGCCGGAGAGCCAGCCGCGGTTGGGGGTGAGGTAGCGCACCTGGGCCTGGTCGCCCGCTCGAATCCGGACGGTCGCGTTCATCCCGTACCGGTTGCTCCGTTGCCCGCGCAATTGCACACCGATGCGGTTCGCGTCCTGTGACCGGTTCCGGTAGAGACTGACCGGGGCGTCGGCGTTGCTGACGATCAGGTCGAGATCGCCGTCGCCATCGAAATCGGCCGTTGCGGCTCCCAGGCTGATGCCGCGGCGATCCAGGCCCCACTCCTTTTCCGCATGCTCGAACGTCAGGAAACCGAGGTTGCGGAAGGCCAGGTTGGTTTCCCGTTGCAGCGCCTGGGACGCCCAGAACTCCGCCCAGGGTTTGGAACCGCCGCCGTACGTGCGGTCGGCGAAGGCGCCCAGATCACTGTGCTGCACATCCCGCAGCATGCCGTTGCAGAAGAGCACGTCCTGGCGCCCGTCGTTGTCGAAATCCTCGATGCGCGGTCCCCAGGTCCAGTCGGTGGCGGCCATCCCCAGTTGCCAGGCGACCTCCAGCATCCGGCCGGTACCGGAGTTGAGATAGACTGCGTTGTGCCGGTACTGCGGCGGGTTGGCCCAGTCCAGGAACCAGGCGCTCTTCGTGACGTCGCCAAGCATCACGTGCCAGCGCTGATGGGTCGAGCCGATCATGTCCGTGACGATCAGGTCCAGCCGGCCGTCCTGGTCCAGATCCCCCACGTCGGAACTCATCGAGGACCACGGGGTGTGCGGGACCGCCCGGCTGATCACGTCGGAGAAGGTCCCGTCGCGGTTGTTGCGATAGAGCCGGTCGGGGCCGAAGTAGTCATTGGCCACGTAGAGGTCCGGCCAGCCGTCGGCGTCGAAATCCCACCACTGCGCCGACAGCGTGAACCAGGCGCCGTCGATGCCTGCTTGCTTCGTGACTTCAGTGAAGTGCCCGCCGTCGTTGCGGTAGAGATGGTCGTATTGCCCGGCTTCCGTGGGGTAGACCCGCCCGTCCGGCAGGGTCAGCAGGGCCCAGTATTCGCGGAGTTCCCGGGGGATGGTGGGTTTGCCGTCGACCTGCTCGAAACGGAGTCGCGTTCCCGGCGGGGGCAGTATGACCGTGGTGGCCAGGTAGCCGTCCAGATCCCCGTCCCGATCCAGGTCCCCGAACGCCATCGTCATGCTGGCCCCGCGGTAATCCAGCCCGTATTCGTGCGCCTTTTCCGCGAAGCGGGTCTGCCCGTTCGCATTCGCTCCCAGGTTCAGGAACAGCCGGTTCGGGGCGTCGTAGGCGCAGGCGTAAATGTCCAGGCGGCCGTCATTGTTCACGTCCACGAACACGGCGCCGGTTCCCCAGAAGTTCGTGTCCGCCACGCGGGTGGCCGCGGTGACGTCCTCGAAACGGAAGTCCCCGAGGTTGCGAAACAACCGGTTCCCCCCGACCGGACTCGTGACGTAGAAGTCCGGCCGTCCGTCCCCATCATAGTCCCCGGTGCAGACGCCCCCGTACAGGCTCAGGTGGATCATCTCCTGGATGTGACTGGCGAAGTCCGGGAACGTGAGTTGGAACGACACTCCGGTTTGATCGGAAGGAAGGGCCTCAAACAACGGGGTTCCATCGGCACGTGGGTCGGGAGACGCCAGCGCCCGGCTTTGAATCGCGGGAACCGGAGCGGTCGAAGGAGGGGCGGTCCCGGGATGCTCACCGCCGCAGACGCCTCCCATGGCCAGCATTAGACAGGAAAAGAAGACCCTGTTGGGTCGAATCAGACGCATATGGTTGGGCGCTGCAGGCATCCTTCGCGGGCAAGCCAACGTCAGTTAAGCAGTTGTTTCCGGGGACCATGCCAGCCGAACTCCAGCCGTTCCATCCCATTGTGTGGAGTGGCTCAGCCGTAGCGATTCAGTGGGATCGGGAATGGGCAAACCACGAAATACACGAAGCACACGAAAACACTGGGAAAGAACCGCTCGGTGAGCCTGTCCTTAAGGTCACCTGATGATGACAAGGGCTCATCGTACCGGCGCAGGGCACTCGGCCAACCCGTTGCTCACTCCTCTTTTCGTGTGTTTCGTGGTTGGACTGAGAATTGTCACGGCTCATCAGCGTCTCCCCGCGGGTGGCACGTGGAGGGGTGCCACTCGCTTCCTTGGAGCGGAGAATCGTCGAGCATCGGAAGGGTAACCTGCGCTATCCTGAGCCGATGCGATTCGTCTGTCTGACGCTATGCCTGCTGTCGTCCACTGTGGCGCCGGTGGAGGCGCAACCCAGGGTGCGCCTGTCCGAGTTCATGGCGGCGAATTCGGAAACGCTGGCGGATGAGGACGGCGATTACCCGGACTGGATCGAAATCGAGAATGCGGGATCGGTGGTGGTGGACCTGGCCGGCTGGTCGCTCAGCGATGTGGCGGACGGCACGGGGCGCTGGGTCTTTCCGTCAACGAATCTGCCGGCCGGCGGGCATCTGATTGTGTTCGCGTCGAACAAGGACCGCCGGGTGCCCGGCGCGCCGTTGCACACGGATTTCCGGTTGGCGGCGGACGGCGAATACCTCGGGCTGTTCTCGCCGGAGGGGGAGGTGGTTTCCGAGTTCAGTCCGGCGTTCCCGCCGCAGGTGCCGGATGTTTCCTTCGGCATCGGGCAACAATCGCAGTCGGTCTCTTTGATCTCCGGCGACTCGCCCGCCCGCTGGCTGGTGCCGGAAGATGAAGGGGCATTTGACCCGACTTGGTTCCAGGGCGGCGCACCGGGCGCCGGGTGGCAGACGGGATTTGCCGCGATCGGCTACGAGACGTCCCCGGCCGAATATGCCGGCCTGATCCGGACCGACGTGCGGATGCAGATGCATCAGACGAATCCGTCCTGCCTGGTGCTGGTGCCGTTCGTGGTGGCGGACCCGCTGGAACTCGCGGGACTTACGTTCGACCTCCGGTTCGACGACGGTTTTGTGGCCTGGTTGAACGGGGTGGAGGTGGCGCACCTGAATGCCCCGGCGAATCTCGCCTGGAACAGTCCGGCAACGGCGAACCACCCGGACGCCGAGGCGTTGATTCCGGAGGAGTTCGATCTGGCGGTATATCGTGACCGGTTGGTTTCGGGAACCAACTGGCTGGCGTTGCACGGGCTCAACGTCTCGACCGGCAGCAGCGATTTCCTGCTCGCGCCCGGGTTGTCCGCGACCCGCGTCACCGAGACGGACATTGCATGGCGCTACTTCACCGTGCCCACCCCGGGAGCGCCCAACGGCGGCGGCAGCGGGAATGTCGGACCGTTGATTCGTTCCCTGAGCCACGAACCGCCTCCCCCGGAGCGACCGGCCGACGAGGCGGACTTGTGGGTGCGCGCCAGGGTCGAGGCGACCTTCAACCCGGTGGCGGGGGTGACGCTGCGTTACCGCGTCGGCTTCGGAAAGGAGCAGTCGATCCCGATGGCGGACGACGGCGCCCATGACGATGCGGCAGCGGGGGACGGACTGTTTGGGGCGCCCATTCCCGCGTCGGCTTCCGGCCCGGGCGACCTGGTGCGTTACCGGGTGGAAGCGGTTGACTCGGCCGGGGTGGTCTCCCGCTGGCCGCCGTTTGTGGCTCCCGGCAACTCGCCCGAGTACCAGGGAACCGTGGTGGACAATCCGGAGGTGGCGAGCCGGTTGCCGGTCTGGGAGTGGTTCGCCGCGGACCCGGCACAGGGACGGACCCGTGGCGGTACCCGGGGGGCGGTCTTCTTCAACGGCCGGCTTTACGACAACGTGTTCATTCGCGCGCGGGGCGGGGCGACCTCCGGGGGATCTCAGAAGTTCGATTTCAACACGGGCGATCACCTCGTGGTGGACGAGGCCATCGGTGCGGTCGAGGAGGCCAACCTCAACACCCCCGGCAGCGATTCGTCCTGGCTGCGGGTGCCCCTGGCGTTCGAGAGCTTTCGGCTCGCCGGCAACGCCTCCTGCGATTCCTTTCACGTTCTCATGCGGGTGAACGGGCAATCCGACCGCGTCGGCATCTTCATCGAGCAGGTGGACGAACGCTTCCTGCGACGGCACGGTTTCGACGATCAGGGGGCGCTTTACAAGTTCGTGCAACGCCGGACGCTGACGCCGGTGTTCTCGAATGCCACGGAGGGGGTGGAGAAGAAGACGCGACAGGATGAGGGCATCGCGGATCTCACGGCCTTCGTTCAGGGATTGCACGGCGCCACCGCGGAGGCACGGCAGGCGTGGTTCTTCGACAACGTGGACGTGCCCGGGCTGCTCAATTATCTGGCGGTGCGGTGTGTCATTCAGGACGCGGACGATGTCCGCAAGAATTTCTACCTCTACCGCGACACGCGTGGTACGGGCGAATGGACCATTTTCCCATGGGACAAGGACTGGACCTTCGGGGTGACCGGCGACGGCGGGCCGTGGTTGGGCCATCCGTTCTTTGGCGATTACGCGCATCGCAAGGCCAACGCGGACCAGTGGAACGAGCTGTGGGAGTTCGTCTTCAACGATCCGGAACTCCGTCCGCTCTATCTGCGACGGCTGCGCAGTGTGATGGACGCACTGCTTGGGCCGCCTGGCGGATCGGCGGGGATGTCGGTGCTGGAAGAGGCCGCCCGGGCCTACGTGCCGGACCTGAGCCCCGAACTCGGCGGCACGGTGGAGAACGGGTTCGACAGCGTGCTGCAGTTCCTGGAAGAACGGCGGTTCGATCTCTATGTGACGTATGCGGCGACGAACAAGGTGGCTGGCGCGGACGCCCTGGTGCCGCAGGAGCAGTCGGACAAGGCGCAACCGGCCTTTGGCGGGGTGGACTTCAATCCGGCGAGCGGCCGGCAGCAGGAGGAGTTTGTGCGAATCGACAACCCGTTGACCGTGCCTCTCGACCTTTCCGGCTGGGAGATCGACGGCGGTGTCCGGCACACATTTCGTCCGGGCACGGTCATTCCCGCCGGCGGCTCGCTCTACTTGTCGCCGGATGGGCGGGCCTTCCGCAGCCGTGCGACTTCTCCGACCGGCGGTGAGGGCCGGTTGGTGCAGGGCGATTACTCCGGGCAATTGTCCGCGCGCGGGGAAACGCTCGTCCTGCTCGATCCTTCCGGGGCCGAACGGGTTGTCTGGGAATATCCCGGTGAACCCACACCCGCCCAGCAAGGGCTGCGGATTACGGAGATCATGTTCCACCCAACGGGCCTGGCGGAGGGAAACGCCGGAGGCAGTCTTGAGTTCATCGAATTGAAGAACGTAGGAACCGTTCCGCTTGACCTGCGCGGTGTGGGGTTCACGGATGGCATTGTGTTTGCCTTCGACATGGAGGTGCCGGTTGTGCTCGTTCCCGGGGAACTCGCGGTGTTGGTCGCGGACGAACCTGCTTTTCGCGCCGGCTACGGGCCGGACCCTCGCGTGCTGGGTGTCTTCACCGGTCGCTTGGACAATGGCGGCGAACGGTTGCGCCTGGTGGATGGGGTGGGGGAGGAGGTCCTCGACTTCCGTTACGAGGACGAGTGGTTCCCGGAGGCGGACGGCGGCGGTCGCTCGGTGGTCATCCGGGACGCGTCAGGGCCGTGGTCCGCCTGGGGGGAAATGTCCGCGTGGAAACTCAGCCAGGCTGTTGGCGGCTCACCGGGGCGGGAGGAGGAGTCCGAGAGTGGGTTGCACTTAAGCGTGCGAAAGAACGAACAGGGGCGGCTGTTCTTGGGGTTCACCGCCCGGGCCGACCGGACCTACCGGTTGCTCCGGGCTGAACGGTTGAACGATGCGGACTGGTTGGTTGCCCGGGAGTTGACCGGTGTCTCGGGCGAGCAGTCCCTCCTGGAGGACCCGCCGGAGAGCGGAGTCCGGTTCTACCGGTTGGAAGTCGTCCTTCCCTGAGCCTCCGCGAGGTCCTGGAGCGCGGTGAAGAGCGAAGCCTTCACCGCTTTGTCCCGGGCCCTCGCCGGAAACCAGAAATCCGAATCAGGCTCGAAGCGCTCCCGTTTGCCCTTCGGGGCGTGGAAACCTGAACGCCCGGACCTCAGTCTGCTCGCGAAAAGCGGCGATTGGGATCGCCGCAGTCCACGACGCGCTGCGAGGTCCTGGAGCGCGGTAAAAAGCGAAGCCTTCACCGCTTTTCCCCGGCTCACCCGAAGCCACAAGCCCGCTCACTCCTGCAATCGCGTCTCATAAAGCCGCGCCCCAATCCCTCGACTGGCCGCGATCGTTTCCGGGTAGGGCGTGTCGGCGATGTCGATGAACCCGATCTGGTAGTTCTCCTCGTCGTAGACGCGGCCGGTGGTCGGTTCGTCCTGGTATTGGAACCAGTGGGTGCCGACGAACTGCGGATGCCGCAGGGCTCCCTGGACGTAGTCGGTGTAGGCCTGCGCCCGGGCCGCCTGGTTTGCCACGGGGACGAGGCCGGTGTGGAACATGCCCCGGTCGAGCGCACCGAAATGGAACTCACCGATGATCAGCGGTTTGTCGCCCCCGGGATACTTGAAGTCGGCCACGCTGCGTTCGTAGCGGTTGTAGCTGACGATGTCGCAGAACTTCCCGGCGGCTTGGGCGGCCCGGTCGTTGACCCACGCAAAGCGACAGCCCAGATAGAGTTGATGCGGGGCAACCGCCTTGATCCCGTCGCGAACCATGCGGAAGTAGCGTTCGGCAGCTTTCGTGTAGAACGCCGCGAGATCATCGCGCGCCCGTGCCGGTTCAGGTGCTTCACGGGAGGCTGTCAGCGCCTCCCAGGAGGCGTGTGCCGTTCCCCACGCCGCATTCAACCGCGATACCTCGCCGTACTTCGCCCGAAGATCAGCGATGAAGGCCTGTTTGGCCGCCTGCTTTGCCGGACTGCGCAACGCCGCCAGTGACAAGGACAAGTCGTCGCCCCAGGACATTTCGTTGTCGGAGAAGTAGCCGATGCACCAGGGGTCATTGGCGCTTCTGCCCACGCGGCCTGCCATGCTTCGACGCAACCCTTCCTCAAAAGCCGGATCGAACACGTCCGGGAACTTCCCCCAATAACCCTCGCTACCCTCGATGTCCGGGGCACCGCGCGAGCTGACGTTGTCCGTGTAGGGCGTGCGACGCAGGAGGCGGACGCCTTCATCAGACCAGTTGGCAATGGTATTCAGTCCCCACGACCGCAGCCGCTGGTGGATCACGGTCGGCGCCTCCTGTTTCCAATCTTCGCCATACTTGCGTTTCAGATTGGCGCCGGCGAAGGAGAAGCCGCGTTCCGAGCGTCCGGCGTAATGCCCCTTCAAGGCACGGGCCCGGGGGACGATGAACTCCGCAAAGCCGGGTTGATCGCCCGGGAAATTCTCGAACCAATCCTCACGCTCCTCGATGAACGTGGAATCCAGCATCCGCACGCAATCAATGCCATGCGACCAGAACAACCGGCCTTCGGGATCGACGAGCCACCATTTCCCCTCGTGTTTCTGAACTCGGAAGAAGCCGGTCGCCTCGAGTTGGGGGCCGTCCGCCCAGCCGCCGTATTGGTCCCACCCGTCCGGACCGGGTCGGCCCGCCAGTTCTTTCGCCTCCGTCGCCTTGCGTTCGCCGAGTTCCGCGAGCGAATGCACCTTGCCCGGCCAGTCCTTGTGTCGGTATTGGCCGAAGGTGTCGATCAACGGGAAGTATGGCGTGGCGTCGGAGGTCCAGGCGGTCGGTGGCGTCCACGAACCGGTCGCCCGAATGTCGCTGACCTCAAAGGTGTGCGGCTCGGCCGGCTTGCTGACGAACAGCAGCAATTGCGTGACCTTCGCCGCATCGATGGTGTGGTCGCCGCCCGCGGCAACCGGGTAACCGCGCAGTCCGAAGAGCTTCCCGTCGAGCGTGTCGCCGCTGGCGCGTTTGAGTGGCACGATCAAGGTCTGGCTGGCGCCCGGTTCGAGCGCGACCTGGCCGGTGACGCAGTGTTTCACGCCGTCCGCACCCGGGTTGTCCACGCGGCAGTGGACAGTGACGCGATGTTCCCCCGCATTGCGCAGGTGGACCTCGATCTGTCCGAAGGCGGACAGATCCCAATGTCCGTCCGGTGCCGTCAGGGTGATGCCGGGCCACGTCTGCGCGGTCCCCGTGCGAATCCGAAGTGCGGGTGGGTTATCGGACATCCGCGCGGGTTCGGCCTGCGCATCCGTTTGGCGAAGCTGTTCCCGATCGAAGGAGGGACCAAAATCGAAGAGCGTTTGATCGCCGGATTCGGGCTGCGCGCGGACCGTCTTCATCTCCCCATTCAGCACGATGGTGACCGGGCGCGGTTGGGGGGAGGTGATCCGGTAATCGATCACGTTTCCGTCCTTCCAGGTGAACTCCACCGTGAAGTTGCCCCGCGCCTTCAAGCCCTTCACCGAACCGTCCGCCCAGGTTTCCGGCAGGGCCGGAAGCAGGCGTAGGATCGGTTGGCCGTCGGGCGTCCGTTCGTGGCTTTGGAGCAGCATTTCGGCCACGGCCGCACAACCGCCGAAGTTGCCGTCGATCTGGAACGGTGCGTGCAGGCAGAACAGGTTCGGCGCCCCGCGGCCAATCAGCATCGAGAGGAGTGTGTTGGCATGGTCACCGTCCTGCAGGCGCGCCCAGAAGTTCGCCTTCCACGCCATCGACCAGCCGGTCGAGGCATCGCCCCGCCGTTCCAGCGAAAGCCGCGCGCCGCGGAACAACTCCGGGCGTTGGGGATTGATCTCGGTTCCGGGATACAGTCCCCACAAGTGCGAGACATGCCGGTGATGAACCTCCGCCTCCTCGAAGTCCTCCTGCCATTCCATGATTCGTCCGGCGTCGTTCACGCGGGTCGGCATCAGTCGGGCCCGGGTTGCGTCGAGGCTTCGCGCGAAGTCCTCATCAATGCCGAGAACCCGCGCCGCTTCCGCCGTTTGAGCCAGCAAACCCCGGATGATCTGCAGATCGAACGTGGACCCGACGCAGAACGAGGTCGTATGCGTCTGGCCGTCGGGGCCGGTGTAGCGATAGGCGTTTTCCGGTGAGTTCGAGGGAGCCGTGACCAGCAGGTGCGTCTTCGGATCCTCCACCAAAACGGCCTGGCAGAACTCGCTCGCCCCGCGCATCAGCGGGTAGTAGGTCCGCAGGAACTCCAGGTCCTGGGTGAAGGCGTAATGCATCGCGATGTGCTGGGCCAGCCAGGCGCCGCAGGTCGGTCCGACACACGCACCGAGGTTGCTGGGTGACGTGTCATACCAGGGATTCTGGGTGTGATTGGCCATCCAACCGGGGGCGTTGTAATAGGCCCTGGCGGTCTTGGCGCCCTCCCGGGCCACGCCTTCCAGGAACCGGATCAGTGGCAGGTGACATTCCGACAGGTTTGCCACCTCGGCCGGCCAGTAGTTCATCTGGAGATTGATGTTGCTGTGGAAATCGCCCCGCCACGGGGTGCTGTATTCCTCCGCCCAGATGCCCTGCAGGTTGGTCGGCAGTGGCGAGTCCGCCCGCGAACCGGAAACCATCAGGTGCCGGCCAAACTGGAAGTACAGCGCCGCCAGGGCGGGATCGGAGACAGTCTCCGCCTGACGCACGCGATCCGGTGTCGGCAGCCTCGAGTTCGCCCCTTCGGGCAAGGTGAGTTGGCAACGCTCCATCAGCGACGCGTGATCCTGCGCCGCCGCGTCCCGAATCGCCGGGAACCGCCTGGCCAGGGCTTCGTTCAACCGACGTCGCGTGGTGCGGGTGTAGTCCGGATCATACAAGTCCGTGCCGGCGGACACGATCAACGTGGCTTCGTCCGCCCCCTCGATGCTCAGGCCGGCCTTGGAAACCGTCACCGTGCCGCCCTTCGCGGTCGCGCCCAGCAGGGCCAGGTAACGCACGCCCTGGGCCGTGACCCCCTCCGGCGCGTGGAAGGGGAGTTGACCTTCCAGGTGCTGGCAGGTGTCGTCGGCTGCAAGGGTTGCGGACTCGCTTCGGGAAAGGGCGGCCGTGAAGGAAAGTGTGCCCGGTTGGTCCGCCTCGAGATGCAGCGCGATCACCTCGTCCGGTTTGGAGACCACGAGGGTGCGGATGTGGCCGACTCCGTCGCGGGTGAAGTGCGTCGTGGCCACGCCGGTCATGAGGTTCAGATCGCGGCGGTAATCGGCCGGGGCCGCCGCCGGTCCGATGGCCATGTCCACCCCGGTCAACGAGATTTCCCCGACCTGGAAGAAGCTCTCCTGTGGGGTGAAGGTGAACCGGTAGAACCGGCATTCCCGCGGTTGCGCGATGTCAAAGGACTTCGTCTGGAACCGGCGTTCGAACGGCTTGCCGGGACTGCGGCGGTCGAGTTCGAACCAGTTGCTGCCATCCACCGAACCTTCCAGCACCCAGACCTGCGGATCGCGATTCGGCATGTCGTCGCCGCTGGTGAATTCGTAGGCCGCGGCGGTCTGGGGCTTGACCAGTTCCAGTTGCCAGACGACCGCCTTTCCGGCCTTGTCGATGCACCACTTGGTCCGGGTATCGCCGTCGACGCAGTTGGCGATGGTCTTGCCGTCCCCCTGCTCGTGGCCGCTGGGGGAGGTGACCTGGTTTTCCAGCACCTTGCCACCGAAGGTCAACGTCAGGTCCCCGAGCGTCTGATAGGTGCCGAATTGGTCGCGGTCGTTCCAGCCCCGGATGCCGTCGGCGTAGCCGAAGTTCCGACCCAGCTCGCGCTGCGCGGCGGCGATGTTCCCGGCGAACAGGTTGCTGCGGACCTCCGGCAGGCATTCGTACGCGCCGTAGCGGTTGCCGTCATACGGGCCCCCGGTCCAGACGGAGGATTCGTTGAGCACGATCCGTTCCCGGCGGACTCCGCCGAAATCCATGGCGCCGAGGCGGCCGTTCCCCAGGACCGACGATTCATGGAACGTGCGGGCGGGTTTTACAAACCAGACGCTCATGGGTTCGGAAGGCGGTTGAACCACCCGGGTCGCGTCGGCAGCCGCAACCCCGCTGAGCGATTGGGACAGGAGGAGAATCCCCAGGCAGCCGGGGTGAACGGCGCGATGCGGGGTGCGACGGACCCCCGGCTCGCGGGTGGAACCGGAACGGAGCGCGCACACGAGGTTTGTCACGCGGGGTGATGTGTTGATCGGCATGCCCCAGCCTAGGCGGAAATGCGACGGGAGCAAACACCCAAACGGAGGCAACCCCGGCCGCCGCCACGGGAGGCGGACGCAGCGGCGAACCGGCGTTCGCCGGCAGCGACGGAAAGCAACGGAAAGCATCGGCGGAAGCCGATCCTCCGCGACGGAAAAGAAATTCCTTGCACTGTGCTAGGTGTAACAGTAATACTGTAACACGTGAAACGGAGCGCATCATGAACCTGCCTTTCACCATTCGGGTGCTCGATGGGGTGCCGGTCTCGGATCAGGTCGTGCAGGCCGTTCGCAAGGCCGTGTTCAGCGGGCAACTGGCCGATGCCAGCGAGTTCCCGTCGGTGCGGGCGCTCAGTCAATCCCTGAGGATCAGCCCCACCACCGCCCACAAGGTGGTGTCCCAACTCAAGGCGGAAGGGTTGCTCGCCAGCCGGCCGGGGATTGGCATGGTGGTGACCGCGCGGAACTTGCCGTCACGCGAGGAACGACTGGACCAGTTGCGGCCCGCCTGCCTCCGTTTCCTCGAGGAAGCCGCCCAGTTGAACCTCACCGCCAAAGACGCCGTGGACGCCCTCAAGCGAGCCGCGGCCGATACCTCCGCCTCCGCCTGACCCTCAACGATTCCATGGAACCACGAAACACACGAAACACACGAAAGGAACAGCCGCCCCGGTCCTGGGGCAGCGTCCCCTCACCCGCCCGCGAGTTCAGGGTTGTTGGCACGGCGCGGTTCTCTCCTCTCGGTTTCGTGTCTTTCGTGGCTTCCTCCCCCGCTGAAGGAGTCTCCCGATGAACCCGATCATCCTAGCGCAGAACCTGACCAAACGCTTTCGCCGTCTGGTCGCCGTGGACGGACTCGACCTGGCTGTGCCGGAGGGTGCTGTCACTGCCTTCCTCGGCCCGAACGGGGCGGGGAAGACCACGACGATCAAGTGCCTGCTGAACCTGCAGACCCCGGACGGTGGTTCGGTGGAAGTGCTGGGCGCGGACTCGCGTCGGCTCGGCCCGGAGCAATTCCGGCGCATCGGCTACGTGTCCGAGAACCAGGAGCTGCCGCTTTGGATGACGGTGCAGCAGCTCATCGACTACTGCCGTCCGCTGTATCCGACCTGGGACGCCGCGTTCGCCGCCAAGCTGCTGAGTGACTTCGAGCTGCCGAAGGACGCGAAGCTGAAGCATCTGTCACGCGGGATGCGGATGAAGGCGGCGTTGTTGTCGAGCCTCGCCTACCGGCCGCGGCTGGTGGTGTTGGACGAACCGTTTTCCGGACTTGATCCCCTCGTGCGGGACGAGTTCATCCGGGGGTTGCTGGAGCTGACGGAGGAGCAGGGCTGGAGTGTCTTCGTCTCGTCGCACGACATTGAGGAGGTGGAACGTCTGGCGGATCAGGTGGCGATCATCGACCGCGGGCAACTCCGCTTGAACGAGCGGGCCGAGTCGTTGCAGGCCCGGTTCCGTTCGGTGGAAGTGACATTGGAAACCGAAGCGGTCGTCCCGTCGGGCGCGCCCGCGCACTGGCTAAATGCCGAGACCAGCGGGCGGGTGTTGCGCTTTGTCGATTCGGAGCATGAAGCAGGCCGGCTGCAACAGGACGCTGAGCGCGTGCTGGAGGGCATCCGCCAGCTCGACGCCGATCCCATGACCCTGCGCCAGGTTTTTGTGGCCCTGGCCCGGACGTATCGTCTGAATGGCATGCCAAGTCCGGTGGCGGCGGGCAGCGGAACCGGGGCTTGAAGCGGGGAGGACTGCTCATGATTCAATCGAGCCAGAAGAACGCCGCCTCCCGGAGACTCGGATTCCCCTGGGGAATCGTCAGCCTGACGATCAACGCGATCTGTTTCGGGGGATGCCTGGTCCTCCTCGCGATGGGGACGATCACCGGTCCGCTGGTGTTGTGCACCATCGGCACCGGGCTCTCAGCCGGGGCGGGGTTTGCCGCCGCCCTTCGGGACGGCCGGCATCAGCGGTCTCAACCACGGGAACCTGAATCCTCGCCAAGGCATCCCTGACATGCAGCTCATCTGGCATCAATTCGTGAAGGACCTGCGCCAGTTCCGGCTTGGACTGGGGTTCTGGTGGGGCCTCCTGGTAATGGACCTGGTCTTCGGCCTGCTGCTTCCAGACTGGGTCCGATTCGATTTCCACGATAGGAGTTGGGCCACCCGACTTACCCTCCTGAGCTTGGCAGCGGAGGCCCTGGTGGTGTTCCTGCTCTGGCTCGGGGTCCTGATCCTCCCCGCGGTTCTGGTGATGAGCGACTCGCCGCTCCGCGAGAACGCCTTTGTCCGCACGCGCCCGGTTCCGTCACGCGCGATCATCTTCAGCAAGCTCGGGTTTGTCGGTTTGTGTCTCCTGGGCCCGGCGTGCCTGACGGAGTTGGTGCATCTGTTGGCCGCGGGCGCGGGGCTCAACGCGGCGCTGCATGCCGCGGGCGAACGCGTGCTCTTCCTGGCCCCGGCGCTTCTGGCGTCGGGGGTGTTCGGTGGGCTCTGGCGGACGCGCAAGGAGCTGGTGGCGGGTTATCTGGTTCTCGGCGGCGGGGCGTGGGGGACCTTTCTGGTGCTGTATCTGATCGCGATGGCGCTGGAGAAGCTCGGCCTGTTGCCGCACTGGATTGATGATCCGAACGCCAGCCGGTTGCTGATGTGGGAAGGCGCGGTCCTGGTCGGACTCCTGCTTGTGGCGTGGCGGGCCTGGCGGGGTCGACTGCGCCCGTGGCGTCGCTGGCTGGCAGTGCCGCTGGTGACTCTGGCGGCCAGCCTCATGGGCTTCTTCCCTTCGTGGAACCTGTTTCCGATCCGGCCCATCGAGCCGGAACGATTCGACAGCGCCGCGGATGACTGGTCTTCGGTGCCGATCGGCTGGGGTCAGTTTCAAATCACCTCGAACAGCGACGCGTCGGGAGGCGCCCTCTCGGTGGGGGGCACGCTCGACCCGCACCTGCCGGGGATTGGCGACACAGAGACGATCGACTGGACCGTGATGGAGGCCGATCTGGAACTCGACTCGGGCGACCGCCGCCCGTTCGAATACACCGGGCGGGAACCTGCGGTCTTCAGTTGGCGTTCCGGCCTGAGCGAACGCGATCTCCGGGCCTTCGAACCGCTGCTGGGCGGGGAAGCGCTCTTCTTCACGGATCATGGTGCGATTTCCGGCGGCGGCATGGCGAATCTCGGCCGGGTGTTATTTGATCAAATGCCGACCAATCGGGCGTCCGTTTGTGCCGGGTTGAACGGCCGGGTGTTTCGGTGGTCGACTGTGGCCCGCTTGCCCTTGCAGGAAGGCGCCCGGGCCCGGGACGAGGCGGGAAGCTGGAGCATTGTCGGTTTGGCCCCGCTGTGGGATGAAGCGCACGCCATCGGTCTGCGCCGGGATCAAGTCGCCCTGCTGACCACCGCCGACGCCACGCGGCGACGACTCACCTACTGGCCGGCGACGCAGCATGAGTTCCTGTTCGTCGATCCCAAACGGCAGGTGGTGTTCCTCCAGCAATCGCCCGTCTGGAATTCGCAGGAACTCGGTTCCCACACCGGATTCGCTCACTACTACCTGAGGCTCGAATTGCGGATGCCCGAGTTGCTTCGGTCAGCCTCCGGCCCGGTCAGTCTGGACGATCTGGAACTCTGGGTCCTGCGGCGGGATTTCCTGGGGGAGATCGAAACCGGGGCCCACACCCCGCAGATCGATCTCGCCTCCCTGCGGCCGATGTCCGCCGACGAAATGAACCTGGTGAGCGCTCAGAACCTGGACGAGGCCGCGTTTCGGCACCGGATCGAGTCCATCACGCTGCCGCCGGTCGATGCCGGTCGCTCGCAGGTGGCCAGTTACCTGGTCCAAGTGCTGCGGTTGATTGACGCGCAAAAGCGGTTCCTCCCGGAAGACGATCCCATCGTGGTGCGACTGGCGACCCTGGTCCCCGGGCATCTCGAGCTGTTCCTCGATGCCTGCCGCTATTCCGGGAGCCATTCAGGGCGCGTGCTGCTTTCCGCGATCCTACGGGGGACACCGGAGGCGGACGCCTCGAAAGTGATTGCGGCATTGCCCGCCGAACCCGGCCTGGCTGGGGTGGTTTTGGAGCGTGGCTGGGAGACGTTCGCGGCACCGCTCGATCAGCGCCTGGCTGAGACTCCCGAAGCGCTGCCGCTCGGCGTCACGCGACTGCTCGCGCTTACGGGGGAACCCGCCGTCCGTCCGCGGCTGTTGGCCGAGTTTGAACTGCGGCCCTCGATGGACACGTACGAGATCCTGCAAACCCTGGACGGGATCGAACCGGACCTTGAGTCCTCCCTCGACGCGATCTGGCGGGACCGATCCCGGGTCATCCGACCGGACGCCAATGTCACGCGGTTGGCGGTGCTTTTGCAGACCGGTCGCCGGGCCGCCCTCACGGAGGTCTTCCGGGTTTTTCGCCTGGTGCCGGAAGCCAGGCGTGATCGTTTGTGGTTGCTCCTCGACGCGTGCCGGGAGGGAATTGTGATGACCGGTCTCGATCACGCAAAACGATACGATACGGGGACGCTCGCCGCCTGGCTGAAGGACAAGCAGCCGGACGATTTTCAGTGGGAGCCCAACCGGCGTCGTTGGCTGCTCCGTTCCGCCGGACCTGTCACTCAACCCTGAGCCTTGACGACCCGATGGAACCACGAAAAACACGGAGCACACGAAAGGGCCGCCGGAGCGGGCCTGGGAAGAGGACCGTTCGCCCAGAGCGATTGGCAACCTTGCCGGTGATTGACTTGAGCGCCGGCGCGCAAGCAACTCTCTCCCTTCGTTTTCGTGTGGTTCGTGTATTTCGTGGTTCCCTCCGCTGCATGGACACGGCTGCGTTTCTTCCATGAATCCGTTGCTTCACCAACTCCGGACCGATCTTCGCCATCAGCGCCCGTGGCTGATCGCCTTCTGGGCGACCCTGCCGGTGCAGGTGCTGGTGGCGGGGTTGGCCACGCCCTACTTCGAAGTCCGTACCTCGCTCGAAGTGGGACTGCTGCTGCTGCAGGCGTTCCTGGCGATCGTGGTCATCGTCCGGGCGGTTCATGCCGATGCGTTCGTGGGGGACACGTTGTTTTGGAAGACGCGACCGGTGACCCCGCGGACGCTGCTTCTGGCGAAGAGCCTTCTGGTCCTGCTCGGACTGCTGTTGCCGTTCACGGCGGCGGCGATGCTCGGCTGGACGAATGCCGGAGTGACTGCGGCGAAGGTGCCGCTGGGCGTCTTGAGCCTGTGGTTGGTGGTGCTGCCCGGGATCGCCATCGCGCTGGCGGTGGCGGGTCTGAGTCGCAATCTCGTGCAGTTGACGGCGGTTTCCGGCGGCTTGTTCGCGGTCTTCGTGATGACCCTGCTGGTCCTGTCCTGGCTCAGTGCAGGCGGAGCCCTGGTGCAACGCACTGGCCCCGTCCACATCAGCACGCTCTCCCTGGGGCTCGATGCGAGTTCATCCATTGGGGCGCTCGGCTGGTTGCTCGCGTGGAGTCTGGCGGCGTGGGTGCTGACCTCGATACGGCGTTCAGGAGTTGTCGGGACGCTGCTTGTGCTGGCGGTGGTCGGATCGGTTACACTCAAGGTCACCTGGCATTACGGTCTGCTGGGGCGGGTTTCGCTTCCCGAGGTCACCCTCCGAGTCGTGCCGGTCCCGGCCGATGATCCCGCACCCGACGCGACTGAGGGTCAGGTGCTCTGGTCGACTTTTCGGATCCAGGGCCTTGCCACGAATCAGGTGACGATTGCGATACAGTTGGAGGCCTCGCTGAGGGAGGAGGGACGTCCCAGACTGCGCTTCTTTCAAATGGACCCGAGGTGGACGGAGGGACGTTCGGATCTCCTGAATTCGGCACAGGAGGCGGATTACCTGCGCACGGTGCAGTCGGCGTTTCCCGCTGACACACTGTGGTTCGGCGATTGGGTCGTGTTCGCCCGGGGTTCGTTGCCGCTGGCACCCGGGCAGGAAGAGGTGGAAATCCACGGGAATCCGCGTGGGCGTTTCGGAGGCACCTTGAGCCTGCGGCTTCACGAGGTCCGGCATCTGGCGGACGTGCCGCTGAAGCGGGCTGAGATTCGCCTGGATGATGAGACCATGGTGAGTCTGCGTCGGGTCAGTACGGAGATGGATGGTATTGTGATTGCCGTCGAGGAGCGGCGGACCAGTTTCCTGTTGGATCCCGGACTGGACCGGGCCGGCCTGGCCCGACAGCGGGTCGCCGGTCTGGTCTATGTGCTTTATCAACCGACCACCGGCGAGGCCGTCGTGCGCGATCCCGACACCTACGGGTGGGGCCACCTGGCGTTCTACGGCGGGCAGACCGTCCGGAACCAACAGCTCCGGTTCGAGTTCCCGCGGCTCCAGCAACACCTGACCGGCATGCCCATGTCCGAATGGCTGGAGGGCGCGCGGCTGCACATCTTCGATGCACGGGCGGTGGGCTGGGCCCAGGACAACTTCTACATCGCCGATTTCAAACTGCGAATGGACGGCGATGTGCCGGGCAAGGCCGACCGACAGGCGGGGTTGGCTCGGTTGAAGGAGTTGACGCTATCGGAGGATGCCTCCGACGAACAGGCCCTGGCTTATGTGCGGACGATTGATGACCTGGCGACGCAGAACCGCGAGGGCAACGACTGGCAACTGTTTCGAGAGAAGCTGCTCGCGCTCGGCACCAAACACCTGGACGCGCTCATCCAGCGCTGGCCGATCCACGAGCGCATCCGGTCGTCCGCGGGCAACCCCGTCCTGGGGCAATTCGCGACTCGCGACCACCTGCCGGCGCTGCTGGAGGCGCTGCGTCGCGATCCCGGTTTGGTCTGGCTCTTCCAACAGAAGCATTGGGAAGACGATGCCCGTCCGGTGTTGCGTGACATGCTGGCCGGGTTCCGGGTTCCGTTGCCGGCGGGAGCGGTGGCGGTGGCCGCTCAGGGAGCCTCACCGGACTTGTATCCTCTCCTCGCCCGACGGTTCATCCTGCTGGAGCGCGGGCACGAGGGGGTGGCCCCGGTGCTGGAGGGGCTTCCTGGATTTGATCTCGCAGGCACCGTGCGGGCCGCCTGGAAACGGGCATTGGTGGGGCTGGCGGATCGGGCGGGCCTTGGGGTTGTTGCCGCACGATATGGGCTGCCGCAGTCGCTGGATTCGGCGATTGAAGCCGTCGACCGCGGCCGCCGCTCCTCCCAGGAGGACGTCTGGTCCCGGCAGCTGCGCGAGATTACCGGGTATGCGCCTTTACCGGATGAGAAACCGGAGGCGTTTCGCGACTGGTTGCTGTCGAACTGGGGCCGCTTCGCCTACGACGCGGACCGGCACGGTTACCGGGTGGAGTAGGGAGCGCGAACAGCCTTGTCCGCGAGGGAGAGAAACGGGGGGATAGGAGAACGCCATCGCCGCAACGGTCTGGCGGCGCGCGGTGCCTCGCACTCCTTCGGTGCAACCTGGTGCTCTCTGGAGGAGCGGGGACGGCCCGTCCCCGAAAGGTGGCGACGACGTGCTCCCATCATGGCGCCGGGCTGTCCCCTCTCCACTGAACATGACTGAGCCGTGACGATTCAGTCGTCAAGGGGAGCGCGGCCGGCCCGGCTGCACCAGTCGGCGGCTCGCAGAGGGGTTCCCGGCACAATGCACCGTCACCAAACCGTGATCTCAGGACGTTTTCGAAGGTGCCCGGCGGGCCGCCGGCCACGGCACGCGAGCCGCGTGCGGTCCCCTGCGGGACGGCATTGCCACGGCTGAGGCATCAAATCGTCACACGGATTCCCGTTGACAGGGTTCGGCGTCGACCGAGAGTGAGAGCCGTCATGCAGACTTCGACGGGTGGTTCGTTTGCCAGCGCCGGTCGCTTCCTCCGGTTGGCAATGGCGCTGGGTATCGGGGCTTCGGTGGCAAGCACTCGGGCTGGTGCGGGGGATTCCTGGGAGATCCTGCGGAGCGGGCAGGCGCCGGTGGCGGAAGTGGTTGAATTTGGGGACACGATGGTTGCTCGGCCTGTCGATCACGACGGGGTCGTCTTTACGCGTGTTGGGGCTGGCGATTGGGTAGCGGCGCCGGTCGAGTATTTGGAGGCCCGGGGGCCGGTTAGTGTGACTTCCTTGGCGGCGTTCGGCGGCCACTTTTCCCTGCTCGGATCCTGTTCGATTCCCGACACCCCTTGGGATACCAGCGGCGAGGTCCTCGGCACTTCCGCGGACGGCTTGGGATGGGAGACACAACTGGCGCATCAGGGCACGGCCTATATCCACGGCTATCTTTACATGAAAGCCACCGGTGGACGGTTGCTGGTCTTCGGGGGCGAGGGCAACAGCAGTGGCTTCGGAGCACTGGGATACTCTTCTGAGGACGGGATTTCTTGGACGCGGTTCGAGATGCATGGCCCCTCGACGCCGATCCACGACGTCTGTGGCGAAGGACCGGTCTTCGTCGCGGGTGGCGGTGGTGAGACCCCATACGGCAGCAGGTGCAGCATCATGGTTTCGACGAATGGCGTGGACTGGACCGCCACCTACACGGTACCCAGCGAAGGCTACGCCGGTTCATTTCGGCGGGTGGGCTGGGGCAACGGAACCTACGTGGCAGTCATCGACTTTCCGGGCGTGGCGTGGCTGTCGCCTGACGGGCTGACAGGGCAATGGGTGTCCATTCCATTCACTTCCTGGGGGTGGCATCCTCCGCGGAGGCTCCTGTTCGGGGCTGGTCGCTTCCTTCTCTTCTATGCCTTTGCCGATGCCGAATCTCCCCTCATGCTCGGAACCAGTGCCGATGGCCGGGAATGGACGCGGCAGACATGGGTTGAGTCGGAAGGCATCCACGATGTGGCCTTCGGCGGCGGGCGTTTTATCGCGGTGGGAGAACAGGGCCGGGTCATGACATCTCGCGACGGACTGACCTGGAAAACTCACGAGGCGCCCACCACCGAGGTGTTGGATTGGGTGGGACCTGGAGAACGCGGCTTCCTGATTGCCGGTCAGAGCGAAGTCCTGATGCGATTTGTGCCGGCGCCGGAAGTGCGGTTGTCGATCCGTGCGGGGCAGGGAATCGAGGTTCAAGTGTCGGGAGACGCCGGAGTGGACGGGGAGCTTCAGACCTCTTCGAGTCTGTCTCCGCTGGGTGCGTGGCAGCCGGTGGCGACGTTTGTGCTGGGTGAGGAATCGTGGGTGAGGTCGTTTCCCAACAGTGGCGAGGCCCGGTTCTTCCGGGCGGTGCTGGACCCGTGACCTGTTGGTCCGCTTCCAGCCGTGACGAGGCAGGGTGCTGCGCCAGGTGTTTTCGGCGTGGGCGCCGAAAACCGCACGCGGGGGCGCGTGCGCTCCCCGGAACCTGCGCCGTGCCCGCGCCGCGCCCGTTGACAGTCTGAACCTGAGAGTTGATGCAGCAGACATCATGCAGCAGAGTCTGGGCAGACGCAGCGGGCCCTGCTATGTTCCCCACGTGAGTACTGTTCAGGAAATTGAGGCGGCCATTCCGAAGCTCTCGCAGCCGGAACTGGAGGAGTTCCACGCGTGGTATGAGGACTACTTGGAGGATCGCTTGGAACTTAGCGATGAGGTGAGGGCCAAGCTCGACGAGTCCCGTCGCGAAATCGCAGCCGGTCATTGCACGCTGCGCCAGCCGAGTTGATTCGTGTCGGCTGCGCTTCAAGTTTGGTCGACCACCTTTGCTCGTGCGTTCGACAACCTGCCGCACTCGGCTAAAGCCGAAGTGGAGCGGAAGGTGGACGAGATGGGGGCTCGCCTCGGCTTGTTTCCGCACCGGCGCTTGCATGGGCGGCCTGAGTACAAGCTTCGTGTGGGCGACTACCGTGTACTGTACGAGTTTGATGCAGAGCGTGGCCGGATTTACCTCCACTATGTTGGACATCGGCGCGAGATCTACCGGCGCACTTGAGCTCGGGCACCTACGGTTGACTGCTCCGCGTGGGGTTCGCTGAAGTGAGTTTATGAAGAGACTATGGCTGTGTTCAGTGGGGCTGCATCCCTGGCTTCTGCTGGTTGCAGGCGCAGTGGTCGGAGCTCGCGGAGGATGTGCGCAGCGACTGGCGGAGGGGAACCAACCGCGGCCAACCTGGACATTGCAACTGCAATCAGCCCGGGAAGAGTTTGCCCGGGCGGAAGCGCCGGCCAGGGAGTGGCTTGCCGGGCGGTTGGCGGAGCGGTTCCAAGCCGAGCATCCGATCGAATGCGACTGGCTGCTGCAGGACGGCGGCGAAGGGGTGCTGGGGGGTCTGCTTACCGGATCGGAACCGTCGGCCGCGGAAACGCTGGCAGGGCTGCTGCAATCCGTCGGTAATGACACCGCGGGCACCCCGAAGAGCGCAGGCACTTTCGCGTCGGTCTTGAACCGATACTCGGCAGCGTGCGAGATCCGCCGGGCGCAACGCCTGCAAACGCTCCTTCAGCAATCTCCGCGCGTCGTCTTCACCAAACGCCGCACGATCCGCCCCTCCTTCTTCGCCTATACCGAGGGCCAGTCCGATGCCCAGAACGAGCGCCATTTCCTGCCCGGTTCGGAGCTGTGTCTGTTGAAGCTCGGCCCAGGGAGCGGGGCAAGAGACCGCAGCGGTGAACCGGTGTTCGCCGGAGTCCCCGAGGCGGTCACCGCAGAGACGGAAACCCTGTTGGCCGATCCGAGCGGGGTCATCCGGGATCCCGCGGTTTCGTGGGATGGGGAACGCGTCGTGTTTGCGTGGAAGAAGTCGCTGGACGAGGACGATTACCACCTCTACGAACTGACGCTTGCCACGCGAGAGATCCGGCAGCTCACCTCCGGCCTGGGCTTTGCCGATTACGAACCGGCGTTCCTCCCGAACGGCGATCTCATCTTCGCGTCCACCCGATGTGTGCAAACCGTCGATTGCTGGTGGACCGAGGCCAGCAACCTCTACACGTGCGACCCGGACGGACGTTTTCTGCGGCGGCTCAGCTTCGATCAGGTGCACGCCATCTACCCGCAGGTGTTGGATGATGGTCGCGTGATCTACACGCGTTGGGACTACAACGACCGGGGCCAGATCTTTCCGCAGGCCTTGTTCCAGATGAACTGGGACGGCACGGGGCAGATGGAATTCTACGGGAACAACTCGTGGTTTCCGACCACCATTGCGCATGCGCGGGGCATTCCCGGTTCGCGCAAGGTGCTGGCGATCTTCTGCGGTCATCATACCTCCCAGGCGGGGAAGCTGGGTCTGCTCGATCCCGACCTGGGCCGTCAGGAGAACGCCGGGGTGAAACTGGTGGCGCCTTTGCGTGAGGTGCCGGCCGAGCGGACCGACGGCTACGGGCAGGACGGGGAGTTGTTCCAGTATCCGTTTCCGCTGAACGCGCGGGAATGCCTGGTGGGCCATGCCCCCCGGGGGTGGGAGGATTCCGGCGGTCATGCGGGGGACGCCGCGTTCGGCATTTACTGGATGGACTTCGATGGGCACCGGGAGTTGCTGGCGTGGGATCCGGTCCTGGCGTGCCAGCAACCGGTGCCGATCATGGGCAGAACCCCTCCGCCGGTCCGGCCAAGCGTCGTCGACTACTCGCTCCGTGAGGGACAACTTCAGGTCCAGGACATCTACGCCGGTCCCGGTCTCGCCGGGGTGGAACGGGGGGCCATCAAGCGATTGCGGGTGGTGGCCCTGGACTTTCGCGCGGCAGGCGTGGGGAACAACTACAGTCGCGGTCCGGCCGGCGGCGCCTTGGCGAGCACGCCGATCTCCATTGGCAACGGCAGTTGGGATGTGAAGGCGGTGGTCGGCGAAGCCACGGTGCACCCGGATGGTTCCGCCTGGTTCCGCGTCCCGGCCCGCACGCCGCTTTACCTCCAGGCCATCGATGAGCAGGGGCACGCCATCCAGACGATGCGAAGCTGGACCACCCTGCAGCCGGGCGAAACGCAGTCGTGCGTGGGCTGTCACGAGGAGAAGAACAGCTCGCCCCCCGCCACCCTGCCGAAAGTCACGGCCGCCCAAGTCGCGGGAGTGCAGAGCCTGGTGCCGTTTTCCGGCCCGGCGCGCGGATTCAGCTTTGCCGCCGAGGTGCAGCCCATCCTCGACCGGCACTGCGTCCGATGTCACCGCGACCGCATTGCCCTGGCGGATCGTCTGGGGCTGGATCCGCGGAGTTTCGCCGAACGTGCGGGGGTGTCGATGCAGACTCTGAATCCGGTGATCCCGGTGGCGGGCGGCGACGAGGCCAGGGTGTCCTTCAGCCTGCTCGGCGAAGGGATTGTGGACGCGAAGGCCGGTCGCCGGTGGAGCGATGCCTATCTGGCGCTGACCTCGGCGTCCCTGGATGATCTTCCCTGGGATCGGGCGGTCTGGATGGGGGACTACGAATCACCCCTGGTCAATTGGATTGGGGCGCAATCGGTGCCGACCCTCCTGCCGTTGCCGCTGGCTGGATCCGCTCGGAGCGGTCTGATGAAGCTGCTTCGGGAACGCCACGAGGGAGTGCAGGTTTCCCGCGCGGAGTACGAGACCATCGCCTGTTGGATCGATCTGCTGGTGCCTTACTGCGGGGATTACACGGAGGCAAACACGTGGACCGAGGCACAGGTGCGGAAATACGAACACTACCTCGCCAAACGGCGGCGGATGGAAGCGATGGAGGAGACGAACAGGGCGGGAGACCGCTCCCCGGAATCCTGAGCCATAACGATTCAAGTCTCTACAGAAGGAAACGAAGAGAACGAAGCGAGGCAGGCCCTCGGGAGATCATTGTTCTTCCGATTGACACGATGCGTGTGGCGGGGCAGTTTGCCCCTCAGACCACCCCAGTGAGGAGCACGTGAAATGAACGAAGAGACCTGTCAGGACAACGTGGCCCCGGAGACCGAGGTTGAAGTCTGTTTCTCCTGCCTCGGCGAGAACGTGCCGGATACGCACTTCTGCCGGCATTGCGGTACCCCGCTGACGTCCTATGCCTCGACCGCCCCCTTCGAGAGGGTGTTTGCCTTGGGGGACTTCTTTCGGAAGGCAACGGCGTCCGGTCGGTGGGGCCGATGGGTCCGGGTGAGTGTTGCCGGGTTCGTGATCCTGCTGCTGCTGGGTCTGATGTTGCCGTAGCTGGAGGCAGAGTGCGGTCGTCGTTGCCGTCAGGTTTTCAGATCCCGGGTTTCAGGTTTCAGGGGGAGGCTGACGTGGTTCCCCGGATTTCGGAATTGAGACTCGTCTCGGCCCAGCAGGAGCTCGCCGTCCCGGAGAACCGTCGGGTCCGATCAGGCGGGGGTGTGGGCAGGAGAGGCCGGCAACTCAGCCCCCGATCTGTGCCTGGTAGGCTTCGGCGTCCAGCAGAGCGCCGAGTTCGCCGGGATCGGCCAGCTTGAGCTTGAAAAACCAGCCGCCGCCGAAGGGTTCCGTGTTCACCAGGGCGGGGTTTTCGGGCACCGCCTCGTTCACCTCGACGACTTCGCCGCTGAGGGGCGAGTAGATGTCGCTGGCGGTCTTGACGGATTCCACAACGGCGCAGCTTTCGCCCGCCTTGAGCTGCCGCCCTTTGGCGGGCAGTTCCACGAACACCACGTCCGTCAGCTCGGCCTGTGCGTGGTCGGTGATCCCGATGGTGGCGGTGTCACCCTCCACGCGGACCCATTCGTGCGATTTGGCGTACTTCAACCCGGCGGGAATCTCGCTCATGGCCTCAAGGGATACAGCGTCCGCCGAAAGGGTCAATCCGGTTTTACCGGTTCGCGACGATAGATGGGCTTGCGGAGGATCTCCGCCGGAAACAACCGGTCGCGGATGGAGATCTGCAGCGGGGTGCCAATGGCGGCGTGGGCCGGATCCACCAATGCCAGGCCGATGCCGGTTTCGAGGGAGGGACTCTGGGTGCCGCTCGTCACCCGGCCGATCGACTGCCTGCCGGTGCCGTCCATCACCCGGTGGTCCGGGCGCGGGGGAGCCGATCTTGCCGACATGCGGAAGGCGATGGCGCGCCGTTCGAGTCCGCGCTGCTTCTGTTCCAGCAGGGCCTGACGCCCGATGAAGTCCGGTTTGTCCAGGGCCACGAAGGTGCCGAGACCGGCTTCCAACGGCGTGATGTCCTCCGCCAACTCGTGGCCGTAGAGCGGATAGCCCATCTCGGTGCGCAGGGTGTCCCGGGCCCCGAGACCGACCGGTTTCAGTCCGTGCGGCGCGCCGGTTTCGAGCAGGGTCTCGAACAAGGCCTCCGCCTGGCCGGCCTCGACCACGATCTCAAAGCCGTCCTCGCCCGTGTAACCGGTACGCGCCACCCCCAGCGGATTCCCGCGGAATACGAAGCTGCCCCATTGGTTCTTCTTCAGTTCGCGCACGTCCGCAACCAGCGTGCCGGCCATCGAGCCGCCGTGGATCAGATCGCCGATGAACTCCACCACCCCCGGTCCCTGGACGGCAAGAGCCGCCAGGTTCGCCGAATCGTCCCGCAGGTGAAACCCATCGTTCGTCGGCGAACCGTCCACCTGGGTCTCCAGCCAGTCCCAGTCCGCCGCGATGCGGGAGGCGTTCACCACCAGCAGATACTCCTGCGGCTTCACGCGAAAGAGGTAGAGATCGTCGATCACTCCGCCCCGCTCATTGCACATGAGGGTGTACTGCCCCTGTCCCACCGCAAGCCGCGTGACGTCGTTGGTCAGGCAATGATCCAGAAAGGCCTCCGCCCCCGGGCCCGTCGCCGTGAAGTCGCCCATGTGCGAAATGTCGAAGACCCCGGCGGCCCGGCGCACGGCATGATGCTCCTCCACGATCCCGGAGTAAATCAGCGGCATTTCCCAGCCGCCGAACTCCACCAATCGTGCACCAAGCCGACAATGCGCCTCGAATAGGGGGGTGCGCTTGAGCATACGGGGGGCAACGCTAGCAGCGATCCCGCCGTCGTCAACCATCGACCTGCACCTCGCTGACATTCGCCGGGCACCCCCCGCGTCCCGCCAAGCAACACGCCCTCGAAACGGGCAATCCAGAAGATGCACTTGTGCATAGGAGTAGGCCTGATTTTAGTCCCTGGTTCCTTTGCTCTGAGATTAACCGACCTTTTTTTGTCAACCGCTTGACAACAAGTGGTGGTAATGGCGAAATCCGGCCGTTGTCGCCCGGACGGGATGAAGGCCCATGATGTTCCGACGACGACGAGCAGAGGTTAATCGGTGCAATCCGTGCGTTCAGTGAGTGCAGCCAATGACGTGGAAAGCGTCCCCGCTCCGGCTTCCCGGCCGGGCGAGGAGGGCGTCGGCGTGCGTTGCTTTCACTGCGGCACTCCCTGTCCCAAGGGCGCGCCTGCCCGGGAGGATCGGACCTTCTGCTGTCATGGCTGCCAGACGGTCCACGAGCTGCTGGTGGCGAATGGACTGGGTCATTTCTATGACCTCGGCACCCAGGCAGGGCTGCGGGTGGGGGAACGGGTCGGGGAGGGGCGGTTCACCTACCTCGACGATGCCGTGGTTCGTGAGCGGTTGGTGGACTTCAGCGACGGGCACACGACGCGGGTGACCTTCCAGATTCCGGCGATGCACTGTGTGGCCTGCGTCTGGCTGTTGGAGAACCTGTTCCGACTCGGCCCGGGGATCGGGCGGTCGCAGGTCAATTTCCCGCGTCGCGAAGTGACGATCACTTTTGACGAGACCGTCCTCAAGCTGAGTGGCGTGGTGACGCTGCTGCATTCGCTGGGGTATCCGCCCACGTTGCGGCTGGATGCCGTGGAGCGGGAGGGCCAACGTCCGTCCTCGCGTCGGCTTTACCTGCAGGTTGGGGTGGCGGGATTCGCCTTCGGGAACGCCATGTTGTTCAGCTTCCCCGGCTACCTCGGGTTGGAGGGGGCCGGGAGCATCGGGATGCGGGGGTTCTTCGGCGTCTTGTCGCTGTTGCTGGCGGTGCCGGTGATGGTGTTCAGTGCGGCAGATTACTGGCGCGCGGCCTGGACAGCGTTGCGGCGGCGGGTGTTGACGATCGATTTTCCCATTGCGATTGGTCTCGCGGCCCTCTTTGGCCAGAGCGCGTTTGAGATCCTCACCGGGGCCGGCGAAGGCTACGTCGATTCCCTGACCGGGTTGGTGTTTTTTCTGTTGTGCGGCCGGGTGTTTCAGCGGAAGTCCTACGAACGGCTCGCCTTTGACCGTGACTATCGCGCGTTCTTCCCGCTGGCGGTGACCCGGAGACAGGGTGCGCGGGAGGAGATGGTGGCGGTTTCCCGCCTGGCGGTTGGGGACCGGTTGCTGCTGCGTCATGGCGAGATTGTGCCGGCGGATGCGCGATTGGTCGGGGGGGAGGGGTTGATGGACTACAGCTTCGTGACCGGGGAGGCGGATCCGGTGGAGAAGGCTGTGGGGGCCACGCTGTACGCCGGGGGGCAGCAGGTCGGTGGCGCCATCGAGGTGGAGACCCTGAAGCCGGTTTCGCAGAGCTACCTGGCATCGCTGTGGAGCAATGAGACCTTTGTCCGGCCGCGGGCGGCGCGCCTGGACGACCTGACCAATCGTTTCAGCCGCTGGTTCACGCTGGTGGTGGTGGGCGTGGCCCTGGGGGCGGCCACCTGGTGGGGGCTGCGGGATGCGAGTCTCGCGTTGCGCGCGTTCACGGCGGTGTTGATTGTGGCCTGTCCGTGCGCGCTGGCGCTGGCGGCCCCGTTCACATTCGGGACGGCGCAACGGTTGCTCGGGCGCGCGGGCATCTTCCTGAAGCGCCCCCAGACGATTGAGACGCTGGCCCGGGTGGACTCGGTGGTGTTTGACAAGACGGGGACCCTGACCCTGCCCGGCCGGGGTGCCGTGAAGTGGGAGGGACGAACCCTGACCGCGACGGAACGATCCCTGGCCGCGGCGTTGGCCGGCCAGTCCACCCACCCGTTGGCGGTCCGCGTGCGGCGCACTTTGGGTCGCGTGGCCGGGGACGCTGCCGTGGCCGGTTTTTGCGACGAACCCGGCGGAGGCATGAAGGGGACCGTGGACGGGCGGCCGGTGGTGTTGGGTTCCGCCCGGTGGTTGCGCCGGCAGGGCCTGTCGCTGGATGAGAGTGGGGCGTCGAACGGTTCCGCGGTGTGGCTTGGCATCGACGGCGAATGCCTGGGCGCGTTCCGGGTGACGCATACGATGCGGCCCGAGACACCGGAGATTGTCGCCCGTCTCGGTGCCTCGGCCGAACTGGCTTTGGTGAGCGGTGACAACGCACGCGAGCGCGATCAATTTGTCGCGGTGTTCGGGTTGGCAACCCCCATGCGTTTCAGCCAGAGCCCGCTGGACAAGCTCGAGTTCGTCCGGGCCCGGCAGGAAGCGGGACGCACGGTGATGATGGTGGGTGACGGCCTGAACGATGCCGGTGCACTGCGTTGCAGCGACGTGGGGGTGGCGGTGGTCGAGGACCTCGGCACGTTCAGTCCGGCGAGCGAGATGATCCTGGAAGCGGGTCGTCTCGGACGGCTGCCGGCAGTGCGCGATTTCGCCAGGGGTGCGGTCCGCATCGTGCACGTCTGCATTGGCGTCTCGTGCCTTTACAACCTGGTGGGGGTGAGCCTGGCCGCCCGGGGGCTGCTGGCGCCGTGGATCTGCGCGATTCTGATGCCCCTCAGCTCGGTGAGCGTGGTGGCGCTGGCCAGCGGTCTGACGGCCGGGTTGGCCCGCCGCCTCGGATTCCTGCGTGACGCCGCGGGTCGTGACGCGGGAGAGTTCCCGGAGGTGATGGCATGAGCGCGCTTTTTCTGCTGATCCCGATCAGCCTGGTGGTGGCCCTGGTGTTCCTGGGCTGGTTCATCTGGGCGGTGCGGACGGGACAGTATGAGGACACCTGCACGCCGGCGATGCGAATGCTGGCAGACGACGAATCTCCGAAGCCGACGGGGCGGACGCTTCCGGGCAACGGATCCCAACCCAAGCAACCATGAACGTAGAAACCTTCCGATACGACAACCGAATCGTCCGGGCGTTCGCCATTGCCACGTCCATCTGGGCGCTGGTGGGCACCAGCGTGGGGCTGCTGGCCGCCTGCCAGTTGTTCTGGCCGGCGCTGAACCTCGACACGCCCTTCACCACCTTCGGTCGCATCCGTCCCCTGCACACCAACGCGGTGATCTTCGCGTTTGTGGGGAACGGCATGTTCGCCGGCATCTATTACTCGCTGCAGCGGTTGTGCAAGGCCCGCATGTTCAGCGACGCCCTGAGCTGGATCAACTTCTGGGGGTGGAATGCGATCATCGTGTCGGCGGCGGTCACGCTGCCGCTGGGCCTGACCACCAGCAAGGAATACGCCGAGCTGGAATGGCCCATTGACATCGCCATCGCGGTGGTCTGGGTGGTTTTCAGCATCAACCTCTTCGGCACGATCTGGAAACGGCGTGAGAAGCACATGTACGTGGCCATCTGGTTCTACATTGCCACCGCGATCACGGTGGCGGTGCTGCACATCTTCAATTCGCTGGAAATCCCGGCCAGCATCTTCAAGAGCTACTCGATCTACGCCGGAGTGCAGGACGCATTGGTGCAGTGGTGGTACGGCCACAACGCGGTGGCGTTCTTCCTGACCACCCCGTACCTGGGCCTGATGTATTACTACCTGCCCAAGGCGGCGGATCGCCCGGTGTTTTCCTATCGGCTCTCGATCATCCACTTCTGGGCGCTCATCTTCATCTACATCTGGGCTGGCCCGCATCACCTGCTGTATACCGCGCTGCCGGATTGGGCGCAGTCGCTGGGCATGGTGTTTTCGGTGATGCTCGTGGCCCCCAGCTGGGGCGGCATGTTGAACGGCCTGCTCACCCTGCGCGGGGCCTGGGACAAGGTGCGGCGTGACCCGGTGCTGAAGTTCCTGGTGGTGGCGGTGACCGCCTACGGCATGGCGACCCTGGAGGGGCCGACGCTGGCCGTGAAGAGCGTGAACGCGTTGTCGCACTACACCGACTGGACCATTGCCCACGTTCACACGGGGGCGCTCGGCTGGAACGGCTTCCTCACGTTCGGCATGCTCTACTGGCTGTTCCCGCGGCTCTACAACACGAAGCTCTGGTCCACCAAGCTGGCGAACTACCACTTCTGGGTCGGCCTCACCGGGATCATGTTCTACGTGGTGCCGATGTACTGGAGCGGCATCACCCAGGGCCTGATGTGGAAGCAGTTCAACGCGGACGGCTTCCTGCAATACCCGGCCTTCCTGGAGACGGTGATCCGGCTGATCCCGATGTACATGTTGCGCGCCATCGGCGGCACCCTGTTCGTGGCCGGCATCGTGCTGATGATGGTGAATCTCTATCGAACCGCAAAGAGCGGACAGTTCGAACCGGACACCGAGGTCAAGGCTCCGGCGTTGGAGCGCAAGAAGGCCAAGGGTGCCGAGGGCGACCACGGCCACCGCTGGCTGGAGGGCCTGCCGGTGACCTTCACGGTCCTGACGACCCTGGCCATCCTGATTGGCGGCCTGGTCGAGATCGTCCCGCTGTACCTCATCAAGGAAAACGTCCCGACCATTGCCAGCGTGAAACCCTACACACCGCTGGAATTGCTGGGTCGCGATCTCTATATCCGCGAGGGTTGTGTCGGCTGTCACTCCCAGATGGTCCGGCCGTTCCGTTCGGAAACCGAGCGCTACGGCGAATACTCGAAGGTGGGCGAGTTCGTCTACGACCACCCGTTCCTGTGGGGATCCAAACGCACCGGGCCGGATCTGCACCGGGTGGGCGGCAAGTATCCGGACGCCTGGCACTACAACCACATGGAAGATCCCACCTCAACGTCCGAGGGATCCATCATGCCGCCGTATCCCTGGCTGCTTGAGCGCAAGCTCGACGTCAGCCCGGTGCAGGACCGGATGCGGGCCCTGCGGAAGGTCGGCGTGCCCTACACCGACGAGGAGATCGCCGGGGCGCAGGAGTCCATCGACGCGCAACGGGCGAAGATCATCGACGGTCTCAAGGTGGGAATGGTCGATGATGCGGAGCCGGATCGGGAGATCATCGCGCTGATCGCCTTCCTGCAACGCCTGGGCACGGACATCAAGGCCGGTCAGACGGCGGCGGCTCCCGCCGCCCCGGTGGCCGCCCCAACCTCCCAGAACTAACCACCCGGCAACGACCATGATTCAGAATGTTTTACGGCACATGGGCGGAATCGAGGGCTATGGCATCGTTTCCATCTGCCTGTTCTTTGCCTGTTTCTTCGGGGTGCTGATCTGGGCCTTACGGCTCCGGAAACCGCACCTCGAGGAAATGGCGGCCCTGCCGTTGATTTCCGACACCGACATTCCCCAAACGCTGAAGGAGCACTCCGATGAATAACGAGAAAGACCCGCTGTTGCTCGATCACGAGGCCGACGGCATTCGCGAGCTGGACAACCAACTTCCCCGCTGGTGGGTGTGGTTGTTCAACCTCACCATCTTCTTTGCCGGCGCCTACCTGCTGTACTACCACGTCTTCGACCGCGGCGCGCTGATGGCCGCGGAATACCGGCAGGAAATGGAGGTGGGAGAAAAGGTCAAGCAGGCTGCCCTGGACCGGTTCGAGAAGGAGATGCTGACGATGGCGCCGTCCACTGACGCCGCTGTCCTGGAGGAAGGGAAGCAGGTCTTCACGGTCAATTGCGTTGCCTGCCATCGCGCCGATGCCGGTGGGTTGGTGGGACCGAACCTGACGGACGACTATTGGATTCACGGGAGTGAGTTCAAGGACACGCTCCAGACCATTTCCAACGGCGTGCCCGAGAAGGGCATGGTCACCTGGAAAGGCCTGCTGAAACCCACGCAGATCTACGCGGTCGCCAGCTACATCTACACGCTGCGCGGCAGCAATCCGCCCAACCCCAAACCACCGGAGAACACGGCGCCCGCCACCCCGCAGGTCAACATCTACGAGTAGGCGGTTGAAACCCCGGTCCAGCAACCCACCGGCCGGGCCCACCGGTCGGTGGGTTTCTTTCTGTAACCCAATCCGGTAACATGGCTCCCTAAACGCGTATGGCGGTGAAATCACCCGAGCGGCCGAACCCCGAAGAGTCCTCCGTCGTCCAGGAAATCGACTGGACCGACTTTCGCGACCACATTGCCACCGCCGACCAGGAGGGCCGTCGCAAGTGGATTTTCGCACGGCAGCCCAAGGGCCGTTACTACCGCTGGCGCACCGCCTTCAGCCTGCTGCTGCTGGCCATCATGTTCGCCGGACCGTTCATCCGGATCGATGGCAACCCGCTGCTGCTCGTCAACATCGTCGAGCGTCGCTTCGCCTTCTTTGGCCGGATCTTCTGGCCGCAGGACGGCATCGTGTTCGCTGTGGGGATGCTCCTTTTCCTCATGGGGATCGTGGTGTTCACCGCGGCTTTTGGGCGGCTCTGGTGCGGATGGGCCTGCCCGCAGACGGTGCTCATGGAGATGGTGTTCCGCCGGATCGAATACTGGATCGAGGGCGACGCCCCGGCCCAGCGGGCCCTGGCGGGGTCGCCCTGGACCCCACTCAAGATCTTTAAGAAGACCCTGAAGCACGCCGTCTTCCTCGCCTTGTCGTTCCTGGTCGCGAACACGCTGCTGGCCTACATCATTGGCAGCGACGCCTTGATTCAGATCGTCACCGACAGTCCGCTGAACCATCTCAAGGGCCTGACCTTCATGGTGCTGTTCACCCTCCTGTTCTATGGCATCTTCGCCCGCTTTCGCGAACAGGCCTGCACCTTCATCTGTCCCTACGGGCGGTTCCAGTCCACGCTCATCGACGAAAACACCATCGTCGTCGGGTACGACTTCAAACGGGGCGAGAAACGGGAGCGCCTGCACCGGGACGAATCGGTCGAAGCGCGGGCGGCGAAGGGGCAGGGGGACTGTGTGGACTGCCGGCAATGCGTGGCGGTTTGTCCGACCGGCATCGATATTCGGGACGGCCTCCAGATGGAGTGTGTCCATTGCACCGCCTGCATGGACGCCTGCGACGCCGTGATGGACAAGATCCAGCGGCCGCGCGGGCTGATTCGGTACGCCTCGCTGGAGGGAATCGAGAAGCGCCAACCGCTCCGCGTGACACCGCGCATCATCGGCTACTCGATTGTGCTGATGGTGCTCGGACTGGGCATGCTGACGCTGCTGCTGACGCGGTCGGACGTGGATGTGACCATGCTGCGGGCGCGCGGGACGCTTTATCAGGAGCTGCCCGACAACCGGGTGAGCAACCTGTATCTGCTGAAACTCACCAACAAGAGCAACCGCGAGATGGGCATCGATCTACGGCTGGAGGAACCTGCCGGCGAACTGACGGTGGCGGGCGGGCGACTCCATCTCGCTGCCGGCAAACAGGTGCAGTCCTCGGTGGTGGTGGAGCTGGATCGCAGTGCGCTTGAGGGGCGGAAGACGCCGCTGACGGTCGTCCTGTATGCCGGCGATGTGAAGGTCGGAACCGTCCGACCGGAGTTCCTTGGCCCGCGGCAATCTGGTTCCGGAAAATAGCAGGGGATCCGACCCCGACCATCCCCATGAACATGACCCACGCAACCTCCCAACCCCGTTGGAACCCTTGGCCGGTGGGGATTGTGGCGTTCTTCGCCTGCTTCATCACGCTGACCGCCGTGTTCATCGTTCTGAGTACCCGCCAGCGGACCGACCTGGTCGCCCCGGATTACTATGAGCGGGAACTCCGTTACCAGGAACAGATCGATCGCGCAGAACGCACCCGGCTGGCCGGTTTGACCGCGAAGGTGGACTACGAGGCGGTCGGTGACCGGCTGGTGATCGCACTGCCGGAGGCCCATGGTCTGGCGCACCCGAAAGGCCGGGTGCTGCTCTACCGGCCGGCCGCCGCCGAGATGGATCGTGAGATTGCGCTTGAGGTGGACGGACAGGGCCGGCAATCGGTGGACGCCAGTCAGTTGCCGGAAGGTCCGTGGAACGTGCGGGTGGAATGGGCGCTTGGCACCGCGGAATTCTCATCGCAACAGCGGGTCATCATCAAACGCGGGCTGGAAACGGAACCTTGAGCGGTTCCGGTCGCCATGGAACTTTGGACCGCCTTCATCCTGGGATTTGCCGGCAGCACGCATTGCGCCGGGATGTGCGGGCCCCTGGCCCTGGCGCTGCCGTCTTCCGGCAAGGGGGGCGTGCAACACGTCATCGGACGTTTGCTCTACAACCTCGGCCGCATGACCACCTATGCGGGCCTGGGCATTGTCTTCGGTTTGCTGGGGCGAAGCCTCGCGCTGGCCGGCGTGCAGCGATGGTTCTCGGTCGGCATCGGGATTGTCCTGCTGGTGGGGGTGGTTTTTTCGCGCCCCCTCCTTCTCAAGTTGCCGGCTACAGGCCTCACCGGGTGGCTCAAGCCTCGCCTGGGCCGCCTGCTTCAGCGCCGTACCGTCGGCGCAATGTACGGCTTCGGCCTGCTGAACGGCCTGCTGCCCTGTGGCCTCGTCTATGTGGCCTGTGCCGGGGCGGCGGCGTTGGGTGAGTGGCTGGCCGGGGTCGAATACATGCTGGTGTTCGGGCTCGGCACCGTGCCGATGATGCTGACGTTGGGGCTGGCGGGACGGGTGATCCCACCGGGTTTCCGGCTGCGCCTGCAACGCGTGGTGCCGTGGTCCCTGGCGCTGGTGGCCGTGCTCCTCATCCTCCGCGGAGCCTCGCTGGGGATCCCCTACCTGAGCCCCGACCTCTCCGGTGACCCGGCCGCCTGCTGCCTGCCTCCACCATGAGCCCCGCGGCCGTTGGATCCCTCCGCCGGGAGGATGGCAGGCCGGAATCCGCCGAGCAGTTTCGTGTTGCACCTGCAACACGAAGTTGATCGTTGAGCGGCGCGTGTTTGGCCGGTTCGATCGTGGTATCCTGAGCAGGCGTGTCAAGGTTCCCGCGTCCACCCGCTGAAAGCACTCGCCCCACCGACTGGGGTGGGGCGATTCATGACACGCAAGAGTGGCGTCTGAGACTGTGGGCCTACGATGCCACCGCGTTTTCGGAGGCAGCGGGCTGGTTGAACACCAGCTTGTTGTCCTCGACCGTGACGATGATCGGTTCGTTTTCCCGGAGGTCGCCGCGAATGATCTCCTCCGCGAGGGGATCTTCGAGGTTCCGTTCCACCGCCCGCCGCATGGGGCGCGCGCCGTAGGCGGGGTCGTAACCCTTTTCCACCAGGAAATCGCGGGCCTTCTCGTCCAGCTCCAGCTGCAGGTTCCGGTGCTTGAGGCGTTCGAGAACCTTGGTGATTTCCAGGTCGAGGATCTTGATCAGGTCCGGCTTCGCCAACGAGTGGAACACGATGACGTCGTCGAGGCGGTTGAGAAACTCGGGGCGGAACACCTTCTTTGCCTCCTCGAGGATCTTGCCTTTCATGGCCTCGTAATTGGCGGTGTCGGTGGGCGGGGTGAAGCCGATGGTGGTCTGGCGACGCAGGCTTTCGGAGCCAACGTTCGAGGTCATCAGGATCACCGTGTTCCGGAAATCGACCTGCCGGCCGAAGCTGTCGGTGAGTTTTCCTTCCTCCAGGATCTGGAGCAGCATGTTTGAAACGTCCGGGTGGGCCTTCTCGATCTCGTCGAAGAGCACCACGGAGTAGGGCTTGCGCCGGACCGCCTCGGTCAACTGGCCGCCTTCCTCATAGCCGACGTAGCCCGGGGGCGAGCCGACGAGTCGGGAGACGTTGAATTTCTCCATGTACTCGCTCATGTCGAGCTGTACGAGCGCCTTGGCGTCGCCGAACATGTATTCGGCAAGGGTCTTGGCGAGGAGCGTCTTGCCCACGCCGGTGGGCCCCAGCAGGGCGAAGGTGCCGATGGGGCGCCGGGGATCCTTGAGGTCGGCCCGGGAGCGTCGGAGCGCCTTGCACAGGGCATTGACGGCCTCCTCCTGGCCGATCACGACCCGGGTCAGCTCCTTTTCCATGTCGAGGAGCTTCTGAACCTCGGTCTGGCCCATGCGTTGCAGCGGGATGCCGGTCCATTTGGCGACGACATGCAGAATGTCGGCGTCGTCGACTTCGATGTGCTTCTCCTCGCGATTGGTTCTCCACTCGGTCAGGATGGCTTCGAGCCGGGCCTTTGCCTGCTTCTCCTTGTCGCGCATGGCGGCCGCGCGCTCGAAGTCCTGCTCCTTGATGGCGGCTTCCTTCTGCGACTTGAGCTGCTCGATTTCGGCCTCCAAATCCTTGATGTCCGGCGGTCGGGTCATGGCCCCGATGCGGGCCCGGGAACCGGCCTCGTCCATCACGTCGATGGCCTTGTCGGGCAGGAACCGGCCGGTGATGTAGCGGTCGGAGAGTTTGACCGCGGCCGCCACGGCGTTGTCGGTGAGGCTGATCTTGTGGTGCTCCTCGTACTTGTGCTTGAGCCCCTGAAGGATCTGGATGGCCTCCTCGATCGACGGCGGCTCCACCTTCACGCTCTGGAAACGGCGTTCGAGCGCGGCGTCCTTTTCGATGTACTTGCGATACTCGGTCAGCGTGGTGGCGCCGATGCACTGCAGTTCGCCGCGGCTCAGGGCGGGCTTGATGATGTTTGAGGCGTCCATCGTCCCCTCGGCCGAGCCGGCGCCGACGATGGTGTGCAGCTCGTCGATGAACAGGATGACGTTCTTTGCCCGGCGGATTTCGTCCATCACGGCCTTGATCCGTTCCTCGAACTGGCCGCGGTACTTGGTGCCGGCGACCATGAGTGCCAGGTCCAGGGTGATGACCCGTTTATCGCGCAGCAGTTCGGGAACGTTGCCCTTGACGATTTCCTGGGCGAGTCCCTCGACGATGGCCGTCTTGCCCACCCCGGCCTCTCCCAGCAGGACGGGGTTGTTCTTGGTGCGCCGCCCGAGAATCTGAATCACCCGCTCGATCTCGTCGCATCGGCCGATGACGGGGTCCATTTCGCCTTTTCGCGCAATGTCGGTCAGGTCGCGGCCGAAGGCCTTCAAGGCCGGGGTTTTGACACCTTTCCCGGTCGGTTTCTCCTCGCCCTCGGGAACGGTGGGTTCCTCGCCGGTGAAATTGGGATCGAGTTCGCGCAGCGTTTCGGTGCGGGTTTGCTCGAGGTCGACATCGAGGTTCTTGAGGACCCGGGCGGCCACGCCGTCGCCTTCGCGGAGGAGGCCGAGGAGGAGGTGTTCGGTGCCGACGTAGGTATGGTTGAGCGCCTTGGCCTCCTTGCCGGCGAGGGAGAGCACCTTTTTCACCCGTGGGGTGTAGGGGATGCTGCCCATCAGCTTCTGATCCGGGCCGGTCCCGACCTGTTTCTCGACCTCGAGACGCACGGTCTCCAGGTCCAGGCCCATCTTTTGAAGGACATTGACCGCCACGCCCTGGCCCAGCTTGATGAGGCCCAGGAGCAAATGCTCGGTCCCCACGAAATTGTGGTTGAAGCGGTCAGCCTCTTTCCGTGCCAAAGCCAGAACCTGCTGGGCTCTGGGAGTGAAGTTGTTCATCAACTCGTCGCTCATATGTTCGTCCCGAAGCGGAACGATTCAAAACTGCCGTGTTTAAGCCGGTTTGTCCAGCGCGCCGGGTGCGGAAGGCGGGGTGCTCCCGGGGCGGGGGATGTCGTGCAACCGCTCGCGAATCAGATCGGCCCGGAGAAAATCCCGTTGTTCGGGGCTGAGCTTGCCCTTGGAGATCAGCTGGAGATGGGCGGGTTGGACGATTAGAAAAAGCTCGTCGGTGAGGGCGCGGGGGGCGTCGCCGAACAGGCCGAGGTCGATGCCCAACCGGAACAGGGAAAGCAGGTTGATCGCCTCCTTGCTGGGGATCCGGTGGGCGTTTGCCAGGATTCCGTAGGCGCGTCCGACGTGGTCGAGGACGGACTTCGGTTTCTTCTCCAGCAGCAGGGCGCGGGCGTCGTTTTCGTGTTCGATGACCTGGGCCACCACCTTGCCGAGCCGTTCCAGGATTTCTTCCTCGGAGTCGCCCAGGGTCATCTGGTTTGACACCTGGAAGACGTTCCCCAGGGCCTCGGTGCCTTCGCCGTAGAGGCCGCGGACCGCCAGCCCCAACTTGTTGACGGCCTGGATGATCTGGTTGATCTGCTCGCCGAGGACCAGGGCGGGCAGGTGGAGCATGGCGCTAACGCGGATGCCGGTGCCGATGTTGGTGGGACAGGCGGTGAGATAACCGAGTTGCGGCGAGAACGCGTAGTCCAGATGGTGTTCGATGGCGCTGTCCACCGCGTCGATGGCCTCCCAGGCGCGGTCGAGTTGCAGACCGGGCAGGACGCACTGCATGCGCAGATGGTCCTCCTCGTTGATCATCACGCTGAGGGACTGGTCGCGGCTCAGTACCAGTCCGCTGCCGGCCCCCTTGGCGGCGTGTTCCCGGCTGATGAGGTGCCGTTCCACGAGAATCTGCTTGTCCAGCGAAGACAGGCTTTCCATGGCCAGCGACAGTCCTCCCTCCATTTGCGGCAGGGTTTGCACCGCAACGGTGCTCTTCTCGCACGACTTCACGCGGTCGGGCTTCTTCGCCCAGCCGGGAAAGGGGAAGCCCTGGAGGTTACGGGCCAGGCGCACCCGGCTCGACATCACAATCTTGTTCTGGGGCCCCGATTGTGCGGCGAGCTCGGCAATGGGGGAAAGGAACTCCTGCAAATCCATGGCAAAGCGTCAGTTGGCGGGAGATTCGGGCGGGGCCGGTTCCGCGCGCAGGAGCTTGATCTCGTCCCGCAGGCGCGCGGCCTCCTCGTAGTCTTCACCGGCCACGGCGGATTCAAGTTGTTTCTGCAGACTTTGAATCCGCCGGGTGACGGGCCGGGGACGGCGCGGTTGATGCGGCGTCTTGCCGGTGTGGCGCATCCCCTTGTGCATGCCCTTGAGCATGCCCTCGAGACCCTCCGCGAAGTGCTGGTAGCAGTCCGCGCAGCCGAGCCGGCCACTCTTCTTGAAGTCGGCCTGGGTGAAACCGCACTTGGGACAGGCGGTGTCCTCGCCCTCGGTGGTCCCCTGGGCGAGTCCCTGCGAGGCTCCCAGTCCCATGAGCAGGTCGGCCAGGGAGAAGCCCATGGGATCGTCGATGCCCTTTTCCTTGGCGCATTTCTCGCAAAGGTCGACCTTCTTGAGCTTGCCGCCGACCACCTGGGTGAGGTGGACCTTGGCTTCGTTCTCCTTGCAGATCATGCAGACCATGGCGGCGAAGGCGGTTGGCGGGATGCGGCGCCGTCTCAGGCGTCCTGCACATCCCCGGGCCGGATGGGTTCGCCGGAGCCGTGGGTCAGCTCGCGGTATTTGGCCACCAGATCGCGGGTGAGCGCGCCGGGCGTGCCGGAGCCGATCTTGCGCCCGTCGATCTTGACCACCGGCACAATCTCGGCGCCGGTGCCGGTGAGAAAACACTCCTCCGCCACGTAGAGGTCGAAGCGCGTCAGGGTGCTTTCGGACACGGTCACTCCCGCTTCCCGGGCGAGGTCCATGACCACGCCGCGAGTAATGCCATACAGGGCGCCGGCGTGCAGTGGCGGGGTATGCAGCACGCCCCGGCGGACGATGAAGATGTTGTCGCCCGTGCATTCGGCCACGTAGCCTTGGGCGTTGAGCATGATTGCCTCCTCGACGCCGGCGACGTTGGCTTCGATCTTCGCCAGCACGTTGTTGAGGTAGTTCAGCGACTTGATGGCCGGGTTGACCGCGTTGTGGTGGTTCCGGGTGGTGGCGACCGTGACGATTTCCATCCCGTGCTCGTAGAGTTCCGGGGGATACAGCTGGATGCGGCCGGCGATGACGACGACCGAGGGGTTCTTGCAGCGGTTGGGATTCAGTCCGAGCGTTCCGATGCCCCGGGTCACCAGCAGCCGGACATAGCCGTCGGTGATTTCATTCTCGCGACAGGTTTCGACGACGGCCCGGGTGAGTTCCTCCAGCGACATCGGGATTTCCAGCGCAATCGCCTTGGCGCAGTCGAACAGCCGCTCGAGATGCTCGCGCAGCTTGAAGACCCGCCCGTTGTAGGCCCGGATGCCCTCGAACACGCCGTCGCCGTAGAGCAGGCCGTGGTCGAACACCGAGATCTTGGCGTCCTGCTCGCTGTAGAATTTGCCGTCAATGAAGACCTTCATTTCTGTGGCGGGCAGCCTAAGTAAGCCCCTTCGGCCGCGCAACATCTATCCCGGTGTGATCGGTGAGGCGGCTTCCGTGCGGCGTGGCGTCATTGCGGGGCGGCCGGCGGTGGCGGGACCGACCCCGTTCCTGACACAGGCGTGAACCGGAAGTCCCGGATCACCAGTTCGACCTCCTGTCCGTCCTTGGGGGGACGACCCTGGAACAGCCAGAGGTTGAGGTGCACCGGCATCGGTTCCTGCGAGATGAAGCGTTGGGGTTCCGAGGGACGGTAGTTCCACACCGCCACCGGAGCGTTCCGACTCCCATCCCCAGGCAGGCCGGCCAGGGACTGGAACGTGATCCCTTCGCAGGTCCAAACGAAACGGTGTGTCGAGTCGTCTCCAGGGAGTTCCAGCGGGAACCCGTGGGAAACCTGCTTCAACCCGGGTTCCGCCGGCCACACGGTGAAGTTCCCGATCGGATTGGTTGCCCGACCCCACCGGGCGAACTCGATGTCGATTTCGTGCGTGGCGTCCGGGCCGACGTCGCGGGTGGGGTAGTTGAACAGGCCCAGCACCACATTGTCGTCGAGCCGGTCAAGCCGGCCCACGGTTTGGAACTCGTACCGACCGAAGCCGAGCCGGCCCTTCATTGTCACTTCGGCGCAAGACCATTGGCCGTCGCGACACGCGATCTTGAGGTGGAGGTTGGTTTGTCCGTCGAGCCAGACATTTCGGGTGTCCCAGGCGTTGGGACCCGGTCCGCCCCGGCCCGAGCGCACCGTCCAAGTGTGGCCGGCGAACTCGAGTTCCGTCGAGCGCGCGGGCAAGGCGGGGAGAAGGGTTGCGGCGAGGAGAACCGGGAGAACCGGGAGGAGGGATGGGCTGGGACGCGGTTTCATGAGGGGGCCTATTCGGCCGAGGTTGCTGGGTTTGCGTGTCCCGGCCAGTTCAAATGGCGGCGGAGGAACTCGAAGGTCCCTTCGCCGTGGATCGTGTGGGGGCCGGTGAACCACTCGATGCCGCATTGTTCCTGAAGGCCGAGCCGGGCCTCGTAGAGGTGGCGGACCTTGGCGAATTCATAGGCCACGGTTTCGTCCGGCGCCACGCCGTCGAAGTGGCCCCGTTCGACCATGAACGGGCGCGGCGCGATCAAAGCGGCCATTTCCGCGTAGTTGAAGGTGCCGCCCAGGTTGAACTCGAAGATCTCGTATTCCGGTGTTCGCACGTAGCTGTAGGGGCTTCGGGTCGACGCGCATTTCCAGACCCAGTCGTTGAAATCGCCGGAGCAGATCGCGAGGCAGTAGTCGTCCACCAACGGGGGGACGCGCATTGCGGTCTTGCCGCCGTAGCTCAAGCCGTAGAAGCCGATCCTTGCCGGATCCACGAAGGGCAACGTCTGCAGCCAGTCGGTGATCTGCTGGTGCTGGGGGACCATGATCGAATACAGCGTCCTGCCCAGCGGGTTCGCCTTGCGCTGCAGCGTGCGGAAGCGGTCGGCGAACAGATACAGGTTCTGCGGCGCAAAGGTCACAAATCCCTCCTCGCACAACCGGGCGGCGAAGTCGCGGTAGAACTGCGAATCGCCGGTGATCGTGTCCTGCGGCCGGCCTTCCAGACCGTGCTGGCACACCACAACCGGCCGTTGTTCCCCCGGCTCCAGTCCCTTCGGAACCAGCAGAATCCCGTAGGCCATCACCTCGGGGAACACGTCCAGCACGACCTCGTACCCGGTCCAGAGGGGGCGATCGTAGATCACCCGCGAACGCGGATTGGGCGGCAGGACCGGGTCCTCGAAACGGCCGATCACTTCGCGATGGAAGTAGTCCCGGTAGTGCGCCGCGGTCCTGCGGAATGCCTCCAGCGACCTCGTATCGAGGTCCGTCATGAACGCCGCCCGGGTGTAGGGGCTTTCGGTGAGAACCTGTTGGGTGTGGCGATCCAGTTCGTGCAGTTGCCGGGCGGAGCGAGCGGCGGAATCGAAATCCGGGCATAGGTTCCTGGGGAGCGCCCCGTCGGCAGGCAGGCGCTCCGGGATTCGCAAAGCCGCCAGCAGCGCCGCCAGGGCCGGTTCGCTGCCGAACGCGCCGTCCCCCGTCTCTCCGCTGGCGATGAGTTGCATCGGAGCGGGGGTGCCCAGACCGGCCACCATCGAGCGGGCCCGTTCGTATTCCGTCCGCACGTCTTCAAGTCGAGGCGACACCAGCAGCCCGGGCGCCCCATTGCCGCGTCGCTGCGAGCTCCAACCGCCGCCCCCCGGCAGGTTGAGTTTTGGACCGCCCGCCGCCTCGATGATCAACGTGCGGGGTGCCACCATGGCGGCGAGTTCGGCGTCCCCGAATTCGTTGAGCAATCCAAAGACATTGCGATCGACCGGTTGCTGCCAGAGTTTCCGGCGGTCGTCGAAATGGCCGCTGACGCACGTGGCGACGATGCGGGGGTCCAATGCGGCGGCGTCGAGCGCCAGGAGACCGCCTTCGCCCCAGCCCATCACGCCAATGGGGACGGCCGACTCCGCGCTGTTACCCGACAGCCAGTCGACCGCCGCGAGGACCTTCTGCAACTCGTAGCCAATGACGTGCCGGCCCAGTTCATAGGCCGGTCGCTGGATGAACTCCCGGTGGGACAGCGAGGTTTGCGGATCGATTTCCCGGTTGATCAAGGTGGGGACAATCACCTGGCAGCCGCTTTCCACCAGGCGCCGGGCAAACTGGCTTTCGGGGGGAACGCCCTCCGCCAGGCCGACGAGTTGTTCCGGGGTCTGGTCGGCGTCCGGGATGGCGACCAGGTTCGCGCGGGGAGACCGGCCAACCGGCGTGAGCAGCAGTCCCTCACCCGTGACGTCCCCAAAGGCCGGCCAGCGCACGGCGAGGATCTCGTAATCCTGCCCTGCGCCGCGGAGCGCACCCCGGGACGGCGCCGCAACGAGTTCGAGCTCGACCTGCTCCGGTCGGGGATCGCGCATTCCCAGGATCTGCCCCAGCCGCTTGCGACGGGGTACCAGCGATTGCTCCCATGCTTCGACCGACGATGCGCCCGGTTTCCAGGCAGCCTCGCGCACCCCGGCGGATTCGTCCGTTTTGCGCAACAGGAAACGGTCCACCCCCGCAACGAGATTCGAGGCGATGTCGCCCGTCATCTCCAGCGGCAGGGTTCCGGGGAGGGGCGGGATGGGTGGAAAAGCGCCGCTGGGATCGTCAGCGGAGGCCGCGCCGGCCTGCGCCGGCCACACCGACGCGAAGGCAGCGGTCAGAACGCTCAGGACAGCGGGTTTCATGGGGCGAGTATGGCCGGGGCGGTGGTTCGGGAACAGCAGGATGATCCCGAAAACCACAGATGAACGACGATGAACCGTTCAGTCTGGAAACCGCAGATGAACGCGGATGAACGCAGATAAGTCCTTCGGCCTGAGCCCGCGATGCCCGCCGGATGTCTTCACCCAATGGGTGAACCGGGACGACTGCGGAAGTCCTTGGGAATCTGTGTCCATCTGTGTCTATCTGCGGTTCAACTGCTCTTTCCAGGTTCAGTGAATGGACGGGGTGACCACCCGGTAGTACCGGGCTCCTTCCGTCGGTGGCGCTTCATCCACGATCTCCGCGGTGCCGTCGAAGCGTCCGGGCAGGAAGTCAGACAGTTTCGACCACCCATTCACACCGAGGTCGTCCGAGAACAACACCGTGTACTCCCGGCCGGCGATGGCGGGGAAGGTCAGCCGCAATCCGCCGGACGCTTCGGTGAAGCCGGCGATGGTGATGGCCAGGGTGCTGGCCGGATCCCGGGGATCGGTGCCCGCCTCGTATTCCTCGCGATTGCTCAAGCCGTCGTCGTCGTAGTCCAATCCGGCATCCGCCGGGTCGAACGCGTCCATGCCGTGGGCCTGTTCCCAGTCGTTCGGGATGCCGTCGTTGTCGGAGTCGGCCTCGCCGCCGGGTTGAAAGACGCCGGGCGAAGGGTCTTCCGCGAGCCAGGCCAGCGGGTCGTTGCCGACGCGGTCCAGGGTCTGTCGCGCCAGGCTCTTGCCAAGGCCGTCCGCCTCCGCGGGCCAGGGCGTGGCATCGGCGAAGATGACCTCGTCGAGGGGAACCCAGGAGAGGACTTCTCCGGGGGTGTCGGAGGCCTGGGGTTGTTCCAATGTCAGTCGTCCGGTGCGGTTCGACAGCCGCCCGCCGTAGGGGCCGAGCAGGAGCGGAGAGGCGCTTTCGAGACCGTAGGCGGCGAGGAAGGCGTCACGGGCGGGGAGGTCGGCGGGATCGAAGTTCACCAGCAGGGCCACGGCTTGGGCGCCGAGGGTGAAGTCGGCCGGGAATGCGAACGAAACATCGCCACTGACACGCCAGGTGCCGTTGGTGTTCCAGAAGTCGGTGGCCTCGGTGGCGCCGGTGATTTCGAGGTATTCGAGCGCGGGATCTTCCTCCGGCGGCGTGCCGGTTTCCAGCGGGTGATACATGACCTCGGTGAAGCGCGGGGCATCGGGAAGGGCGGCATTGGCCGCATCGCGGGTACGGGGGGTCAGCGGCGCCCACCAGTGGCCGTAGGGAGGAACGCGGCCGAAGGACCAGCCGTTGGCTTCGGCGGGGAATTCGACGGCGTCCACCACGCGGTCCGTGCCGTCTCCGGGGAGGACGGAGAGGAACACCCGTTCACCATCCTTGCTCAAGCCGAAGCCCTGGTTCGTGGGGTTGTGGAAGCCGGTTACCTCATCGAACGAGATCAAGCCGAACGGCGGAAAGGACGTGCCCGCCGGGATCATCCATTTCCGAAGATCGGAGGGGCTGTCGCTGAGGAACCAGTTGGGGCCGAGGGTGATCGGATTGATGCTCGGATTGAGGAGTTCGATCCAATCGTTGGAATCGAGTTCACTCAGGTAGTCCGTGTGGGCGGCGATCTCGTTGAGCAACAGGAGTGGTTGGGGTTCGGCGTAGAGCCATCCGGGCGATCCGCCGATGAAGTCGCTGGCCCGCCAGTTGCCGCCGTAGTCGAGCGCCCCTTCCGGAGCGGCCTCGTCCGTGCCCACGCGAGGCACGAGCGAATGTCCCGCGCCGTCGGCGGCAACCGGCCAGCCCCGGCCGTCGTTGTAGGCGAAAGAGAAGATGACGTCCCCGTCGGGGGCGGTCCGCAGGGTGACAGTTTCCCCGCCATCACTGAAGTTGCCGTCATAGGGCCCGAACAGCAGAAGCTCCTCCGGTAGGTTGTAGTGGGCCCGGAAGGCGGCGATCTCCGTGGCGCCCGCAGCCTTCACGACCAGAGCGCATTGGCCGCGCGGGAGCGTGGAACCGGTGGGGAAGGTGAAGTCGATCCCGTCGGTGAAGGCGACGCCGCCGAGGTCCAGCGCCGTGTCCAGGTTGCGGTTGCGGAGTTCGATGAAGTCGAACGCGCTGCTGTCCGGGGCGTGGTACATCAGCTCCGTGACCGTGAGGTTGTCCAGCAGGGCGGCGGTGTTGTCCGGCGCTCCCGCGATGAACTCCAAAGGTGCGGACCAATGGCTGGCACGGCCGGTCTGATCGACATACTGCACGCGGGCGCGGTAGACATGGCCGACCTCGAGCGTGCCGGCGGGAACGGTGATGGTGGAGTCCGAAGTGGTGATCGGGCCGCTTTCCCACACCGCCTGGATCTCGTATTTCCACGGCTTGGAGGAGGCCCAACCGGGCTGGTCGGGCGGGGTGATTTCCCCCACGCGCCACTGGATGACGCCGAAAGGGTTGGTGCCGGCGTAGGGAGTGACCTGGAGTTCGAGGCGATTGACCGGGAAACCCGCCGCGCCCGCGTAGCTCAGGGTGGGGGTCGACGGAATCGCCGGATCGTTGGCAATCGTGTCCAGCGGCGCGGCCTGGGCGGAGGGGTTTGAGGCGCGGAAACTCACATAGTCCTTCATCAACTGGACGCAGCCGGCGAAGTCCTTGGTGGCCCACGGTTCACGCGGCCACTGGTAGAAGCGACCCTGGCCGGCCTTGTTCAGGCTGCTCGAGTAGCGGGAGTCCGTCATCTTGGGGTTGTAGTCCCACTGCGCGCGGTCGGCGTCGAGCAGGGTGGGACCGGTGGCGGGACCCTGGAGCCGGTCGGCGTATTCGTCGATGAGCCGCCAGGCTTCGTCCTCGTTCCACAGCAGGTCACGGACTTCGCGCACCCGGTTGCGGTAGGCGATGGCGATGTTGGGATAGGTCGAGGGCCGGTCGAGCAGGCGGCTCTTGATGTTGTCCACCCCGCCGCAGCCCGAGCTGTACATGTTCTCGGCCCACGTGAGATCCAGGTCCCAGGGAGTGACCGTGACCCGACCGTCAAGCGGGTTGAAGTAGTAGAAGTAGTTCTTGTTGAAACAGATGTCGTAGTGGTGGATGCCTTGGACAATCGCTTGGTAACTCAGGTAGGCCGGCACGTTGAGGTTCGCAGACCACCAGGTCTCGGTGGGGCCGTTGTAGTCGTTCAGGAAGGTGTTGAGGTCGGACTTGTTGGTCGGACCGGCGGGACCCAGGTTGTTCAATTCACCGCTGCCCCCTTCCATCTTGTAGAAGTTGCCGTCCGGCAGACCGTGCTCGTCAAGGAACCGGCCGTTCGGTTGTTCTGTCGAGAGATAGACGCCCCAGAAATCCCCCTCGTACTGGTCGCCCGGGACGGTTTCGTCAGCCGTGTCAACCACCCGAAACTGCACGAACGTCGTACGCACCGCAGGCACCCCCACCAGATCGAAGAACCGGAATCCGAGGGACTCGAACATGCCCTGCTCGCCGCGGTGATCATAGTCTCCCTGCTGGATCGAGGCGCCGAGGTTCAGCTTGGTCCATTGGGTGTCGAACTTGCGGCCCCAGTTGTCGCGGGCCTGGAAATCGTGGCCCCGGTTGAAGTCGAACTTCCACATGTTCTTTGTCATGGCGTAGCGCCAGACACCGCCCCGGGCGCGGTAGTGGATGTGATCATACACCTCGCCGTCGTAGACCAGCGTCCCAGCCCAGCGGTACAGGTCCCCTCCGTAGCGACTGAACCAGGTGGCGTCCTCAATCGCGCTTTGCCTGGCCAGCAGATGATAGACCGGCAGCCGGTTCATCTCGTCGATCGGCACGGTGAATGCCTCGCCCAGGCCGCCCGCGACGCCAGGTCGCACGGCGCCCTGCCAGGCGGGCACCCCGTCGTACACGAACCAGGCAAAATTCGGGACCGGGTCATCGGACAGAGGCGCGCGCACCTCGAGGCCGGTGGCGTCGGCAGCGGTGATTCGGTAGCGGACCAGGCGCCGATGGTCCTGCACCGCGGCGGGCACCGTGGCGGAAAACACATCATCGCCGGCCTCGGCGTCGCCGTCCTGCCCGGCATCGTTCATGGCCAGGGTGACCCACTGGGTCTCGTAGGTGGGGTCGGCCAGTTCGATGTAGTCGCCCGGTTCGACGACTTGGTAGTGCAGTTGCACCGCTCCCATGCCGTCGGGGTCCGTAATCTTGGCGGAGACCACGACCGGTTCACCGGAATGCGGTTTGCGGGGGGCATGATCCACCTGCCGGATGGCGGGCGGGGTCTGGGTGGCGAAGGCGGCGTTCAACCGGCCGGGCGTGGGGCCGTTGCCGGACGGGCCACTGCCACTCACCAGCTCGAAGTCCATGAAGAAGTCGCTGCTGCCGCCCAGGGACGCATTGTGGGCCTGGATGGCGATGACGTTCTCGCCGGCGCGCAGCCAGGTGGGGTTGCCCAGGTCGAACTCGAAGAACTCGTGGGATTCCCGCGCGCTGCCGGCCGTACCGTCAAAGGGCACTTCCCCGGCCTGGATGTTGACGTCGAGCAGATGCTGGCCGTTGATCCAGACCTTGAATCCGTCGTCGTACTGCGCCAGGAGGGTCAGGCTGAAGACGCCGGCCGGATCGTTCACGGTGAAGGTCTTGCGCAGGAACGCGCCGGTGTAGTTTCCCCGCATGTCGTCCAACGGGGTCAGGATGAAGTCCTCGCCGTAACCGAGAGGCAGCACGCCGGTGGTCCACCCGCCGTCGTCAAAGGTCGGTTCGCGCCAGGCGGTGGTGGGGTCACTGGCCTCGGCCGTGGCCTTCAGATAGCGCCAGGCGGCTCCGCGGGGGATCAATGTGTCCTCCGACGGGGAAGCGGCCCCCACCGTTGACGGGCGCCAGTTGCCGCCGAGGTCGTTGTCGAGGGACGGGTTGATCAGTTCGATCGAGTAGCCGGGCGGCTCTCCCACCGTGGGCCAGGGAAAGCCGAGTTGATAATCCACCTCGTCCACGGCGGTGCCCGAGGCGTCCTGGAGCACCACCCGTTCGCCGTTGCTGTCGAGCCGTCCGGTCCACGGGCCGAGGGCGTCCGCTCCATACTTTTGCTTCAAGGCCGCCGGATCCTGCGCGACGACCAGGAACCCCCGGCCGGGGAGTGTGGTGCCCCCCGGAAAAGTGAACTCAACGCCGCTGGTGAACGCCCAACCCGCGAGGTCCAACGCGGTTTCACCGGTGTTGTACAGTTCCACAAACTCGACCCGTTCCGTTTTCACGTCGGGATCGTGGTGGATTTCGTTGATGACGACGTCGGCATGAAGCCCCACCGCGGCGCCGCCCAAACACAGGCCCGTTGCGAACCGGCGAAAACGGTGGGCGGGTTCCGGTTTCACCCGTTGGACCGGCCGTTGTTGCAGAATTGTAACCATGATTGCGTGTTGGCTCCGCGGCGCCATGAGGGCACCAGCAGCAGCGGATGCCAGTGTCCCAGCAAGTCTTGGGCCGAAATCCTCGCCTGAAAACCAAAAACCACCTGTGCGGTCGCGAGCACGGCTGCGGACCTTGGATTTTCGATCTCCCCTTCGTCATCGTAATCCTCATCGTAATCTTTTGGACCGCGCCTTTGATCAGCCGGAAGCGCCGTCGCCGCCGGGTTTTGCCGGCGCACTCCACATGGCGCGGCAATTCCCGGTGGGGCCGGGTTCCCCGGTGGTCTCAGCGCTGGTCGCCCAGGGTCAACCGTTCTCCGGCCTGCAGCACGCGGCAGGGTTGGCCCAAGGCGTCGCAGCGGGTGACGAATTCCTCGGGTGAGGCGGTGTTGAACTCGAACATGTCGAAGTGGCACGGCACCGCCAGTTCCGCCCCGATGTCCTGGGCCAACCGGGCGGCCTCCCGTCCCCACAGGTTGCCGGCCACGCGGCGTTCGGGCGCGCGACCGTTGATCGGCAACAGGGCGAGATGAACGCGGTAGGGACGGAGACGGGCCTCGAGCTCAGGGTAAAGCACCGTGTCCCCACTGTGGTAGAGACGCCAGGGGCCGGCTTCCACGACGAAGCCCACGAAACACTGCAGACCGGCATGGTTGCGCTCGATCCTCTCATGCGCGGCCGGTACGGCGGAGATGCGAAAGCCCCGGACCCGGGCGGTGACCGGTTCGGCCTCGGGATCGAGATCCACGATGCTGTCATCCTCGAACCCGGAACGTTCCGCCGCCACCGGCAGGTTGGCGCGGGCACACACGAGTCGAAGCCGGGGATTCATGCGGGCGAGCGCTCGCAGGGTCTCGGCATCGAGATGGTCCGTGTGGTTGTGGCTCGAGGTCACCACGTCGATGAAGTCCAGGCGCTCGGGGGCGATCACCCTTTCGGTCATCCGCACGTGGGGTTTGTCCGTCGCGGCGTACTTGCGGGTGAGGGAATCCGACAGGTAGGGGTCGAGCAGCAGATGGCGGTCCTGCCACTGGACCAGAAAGCCGCTCTGTCCCAGCCACCAGACATGCAATGCGGCCGGATGGTTGCGGGCTTCCTCCACGTCCGCCAGAAAGGCGTCGTCCTGCAACCGGGGTTTGATCATGCTCCAAGTTCCTTCCGAACCATCCGCGTGCCGGCGACAAGGTTCTTGAGTTTCTGGCGGGCGGCCCAGCGGGCGGTCTGGCTGAGGCCGCAGTCGGGGGCGAAGGCGAGTTTCTCCGGGGGCGCGTGTTGCAGGCAGGCCCGGATGCGGGCGGCCACGTCCGTCACCGTTTCGACGTAATAGCTCTTCACGTCGATGATTCCCACCGCGACGTCCCGGTGCGGCGCGAGGGTTGCCAGAATCTCCAACTCGGCGAACTCCCGGCCCGCCATTTCGAGGTGCAGTTCGTCGACGTGCATTTCCAGGAAGGCCGGGAACATCGGGGCGTAGCGGCGCAGGCCGACGGCGTGGCCGCGGTAGTTGCCGAAGCAGAGGTGGGTGGACAGGCGGCATTTCCCGACGACCGGCTCGACCGTGCGGTTGAAGAGGTCCACGAACTGCGCCGGATCACTGCGATGGGCATAACAGCTCATCGAAGGCTCGTCGACGGTGAGCTCGGTGCAACCGGCCGCCACCAGCGATTCAAGTTCGGCGCGCACGATGGGCAACAACGCCTCGCTCAGCGCGAAACGATCCGGGTACCGGGCATTCGGCAGGAGCCGGCCGCTCAGGGTGTAAGGGCCGGGCACGCTGGCCTTGAGCACGGGACGCACGGCTGCGTTCTGCCACAGGCGTTCGGAGAGCCGCTGCAGCCGACGAAAGTCGTCCACGGCCCCCAGCCCGCGTGGTGCCTGCAGTTCGCCCGTCACGGCGTGTTTGCCGCGTTGATCGTGCGCGGGTGGGCCAAACCGCCGGGGGGGTGCGGCTTCGAGTTCGATGCCTTCGATGAAGCCGTAGAAGGACAGGTTGAAATCCAGCCGGGTCTGCTCGCCGTCGGTGACGACATCCAGGCCGGCTTCAAGCTGGTCCGACAGGGCGACGGTCACCGCATCATCGATGAGTTCCTCACGGTCGGCCGGTCCGAAGCGGTCGAGGTGTTGGCACGCGAACTCGAGCCAGCCGGGGAACGGGTAACTGCCAATGACCGTGGTGCGGAGGGGGACGGGTTGCATGGGACGGGGCGAACGGGGGGCTAACCGGCGTGGGGTTCGGGTTGCGGCTCGGGGTGCTCGTAGAGTCGGGCGAGGCGCCGGGCATGCTCGTCGTAGGCCGCTTCAAACAGCGTTTCCGCCCGGGCGGCCCCGACCACGGCGCCGGCGGTCAGGACCTTCGGCGGATGACCGGCGGCCGTCAGGCGGGCGGCGATTTCGGCTTTGAGACAGTTGATCAGCATGCAGCCGCCGACGGTTGACCCGGGAGCCACCGGCGTGGCCAGACCCGGCACCCGGATCATGGCATCGCCCACCGGCGCGCCGGTGTCGAGGACGAGGTCGGCAAAGTCCTGGAGCTTCCGTCCGTCCGTCCGCCGGGCCGGGCTGGCTTCGGAGTGGGTCCGGCTGATGATGGCGACGACCCGGACTCCCGCCTGCTGGAACGCCTCCGCCATTTCCACCGGCACGAGGTTGCAGCCGCTGGAGGAGATCACCAGGGCGCTGTCCTCGGGGGACAGCACGTAGTTGCGGAGGATGCGACGGGCCAGGCCGGAGACGTTTTCCAGGAACATCGCCTGGCGCTGGCCGTTTGCGCCCACGACCAGGTTGTGGAAGCTCAGGGACAGTTCGACGATGGGGTTGAAGCCCGGGAACGAGCCGTAGCGGGGCCACATCTCCTCGACCAGAATCCGGCTGTGACCGGAGCCAAACAGGTGCACCATGCGACCGGCCAGGATGGTCTGCGCGAAGCGGTCGGCCGCCTGGGCAATCGCGGGTTGTTGCCGTTCCACGGCGACAACCAGTTCGCGGCAGGCGCTCAGATACTGTAGGGTGGGCCCCATCGGCGGCAGCATACCGGTGCCCCCCGCAGAAGGGAAGCGCGCCGGTTCCTCCGGGGGGAATATGGCCGGCGGGTGACAGCCAGGCGAAATCCCGGCGACGGCGGCGGGTCGGACTTGCAGTGGGCGACGAAGCTGGGAGAGTCCGGGTCAACGGCGACAACCGATACACGCAGGCTTGCGAGCATGGCCAGAGTATTCATCAGCATGTCGGGTGAGGGGCGGGGACACGCCACGCGGGTACGCGCGGTGACCGAGGGATTGCGGGCGGAGCACGAGGTCTGCCTGTTCGCGCCGGGGGATGCGTATGAGTTGCTCGCGCCCATTTACGCCGGGAGCGACGTGCGGGTGGAACCGATCGCCGGCCTGCGCTTCCACTATCGCGGGAGGCGGGTGGATTACCCCCGCACCGGGCGTGAGGCCCTGCGTTACCTGCTGACGCTGCCGCGGCTGATCCGGCACCTGGAACAGCGGATCCGCGCCGAGCGCCCGGACCTGGTCATCACGGATTTTGAGCCTGCGCTGCCGCGGGCCGCCAAACGTGCCGGGACCCGCCTGGTCAGTCTGGATCATCAGCATTTCTTGCTGACCTACGACCTTTCCAGCCTGCCGCGGCGGCTTCGCTGGCATGCCGCCTACATGGCCGCGGTGGTGCGGCTCTACTGTTCGGGGCAGTCCGAGACCATTGTCTCGTCCTTCTATTTCCCGCCCCTCCGGCCCGAGGCCCATCATGTGACGCAGGTCGGGGTGCTGTTGCGACCGGAAGTCGTCGCCGCGTCACCGGTGACAGGCGATCACGTGGTGAGTTACTGGCGTCGCTTCGCCCCGGAAAATGTCCTTCAGGCGTTGCGGGAGTGCGGTCGGGAGGTGCGGCTCTACGGCCTGGGGGAACGGCCGCAGGACGGCAACCTCGTGTTCCGCCCCATCGGGGCGGATGGCTTTCTGTCCGACCTCGCCGGTTCCGCAGCGCTGGTGTGCACCGCCGGCAACCAGCTCGTGGGCGAGGCGCTTCACCTGGGGAAACCGGTGCTCGCCGCCCCGGAGCCGGGCAATTACGAGCAGTACATCAACGCCCACTTCCTCGGGTTGAGCGGTGCCGGGGAATGGACCGAAATGGCCGCATTGACGGGGGAGAAGTTGCGCGGATTTCTGGGCCGGCTCGACGAACACCGGCAGCGGATTCCGCGGGACCGCATGGACGGGCTGCCGGAAGCACTCCGCATGTTGCGGCGTCAACTGGCCCGGCACCGCGCTTCGCTCCCAAGCCCCGGCCTCCAACCTGCCTGATCGCCGACATGAGTGGATTACGCCTGCTCTCCCTGCCACTGACCGTCCTGCGCAACCGGCAGGGAGGCGTCCCCCGGCCCCGGTTCCTGACCTACATCGTCACGTTCACCTGCAACGCCCGCTGCGTGATGTGTGACAGCTGGAAGAAGCCTTCCCCCGACGACCTCTCGCTGGAGGAGATCGAGCGCATCTTCCGGCAGCTGCCCCCGCTGGACTTCGTCCGGCTCTCGGGAGGCGAGCCCTTTGTGCGGTCCGACCTGCCGGAAATCGCCGGTCTGGCGGAACGTCATCTCCGTCCCTTGTGCCTCCACATCACCTCGAACGGATTCCTGACGGATCGCATCGTCCGTTTCTGCGAGAACCGTCCGAAGCAGACCCCGTTGCGGTTGTTGATCTCCATCGATGGCATGGCGCCCCAGCACAACGCCATCCGCGGTCGGGACACGGCCTGGGATTCCGCCGTGGCGACCCTGCGGGCGCTGTCGGGCCGACGGCGGGAGCTGAACCTCATTCTTAGCGTCAACCAGACCATCACGGACGCGGCGAGCATGGCAGACTACGCGCGGTTGCGCGACTTCCTCCAACCGCTCGGCATCCGCAACAACGTGGTGATGGCCTACCGCGAAAGCGCCACCTACAGCGTGGATGCATCGGTCGACACCACGCCCCGGCACCCCGGTGCCTTCCAGCCGTACGGGGTGTTCAGCCCCGGGGAGATCGAGGCCTTCCTCGGGCAGGTGGAGGCCGACCTTGGGACCGCGGCCTGGGCGGACCGAGCGGCCAAGCGCTACTACCTGCGCGGCATCCGCAACCGTCTCCTGGAAGGGCGGAGCCACCCGAATCCCCCTTGTGTCGCGCTCCATTCCCACTTGCGTCTGATGCCCAATGGCGACGTGCCCGTGTGCCAGTTCAACTCCCGGAGTGTGGGCAACCTGCGACGGCAGTCCTTTGCCGAGGTCTGGAAGGGAATCCACGCGGCGTCGCAACGTCGCTGGGTCCGGGCCTGTCCCGGGTGCTGGGCGGAATGTGAAATTCTCCCCAGCGCCCTCTACACCGGCGACATCCTGCGCGAGGCCCTCGTCCTCGGGAGCGGCGACTCCCTACCCGTGAGTGTCCCGGGAACGGTTCGTGCCCCTGCAGGAACCCCGGTGGCTCCAGCGGCTCCGGCAAGGGGGCAGGGCGCATTGACCGGGCGAAGATAAGGCTTGCTTGATGCGGTGCTGGCCTGTATTTGCGAAGTTGTGCAAACTGGTAAGGGCAGACTGTTTGAGTTGCATGCCGAGCTCTGCAGCACGATGGCCAATCCCAAACGACTGGCAATTCTGGAGTCGCTGCATCACGGGGAACGCAGCGTGACCGGGATCGCCGAGGAGGTCGGGACGTCCATTACGACCGTCAGCCAGCACCTGCGCCTGCTGCGGGACAAGCACGTGGTCGAGACCCGCAAAGACGGGCAGACCGTCTACTACCGGTTGCGCGACCCGCGCATGGTGGACGCCTGCAACATCATCCGCGCCGTCCTGCTCGACGGCATGGCCGCCCAGGGAGCGGTCGCCGGCCGGGAACGGGAGTCCGGTTCCCGGTAGAGCAGACCCGACGAGTCCGGTCCGGGGTGATCGCACTCGATCCCCGTTCGCGGCGGCTTCCACAGCGCATGGCATCGCTTCAAGAAGACCGGGATCGCGAAACCGAACCTGCTGCAGTTGATGGATCGGATGGATACCAGAGCGGGGGGATGCCTTGCCGTCTGGCGATCAGCCCACCGTCACCGGACAGTGACGTCGCCAGCCCCGTCGATGACCGGCTTACAAGCCATAACGACTCGGCAGGAACCACGAATCAACACGAATCAACACGAATGGGAGGGCACTGCGACGGCAGGCAGGGTTCGCCCTCCGTCACTACCGGGTGGCTCCCAGTCATCGGTCCTGCCGGCCCTGAAAACTGCAGTCTTATTCGTGTGGATTGGTGTCCATTCGCGGTTGGACTGCCTGTAGACGGCCTATTCTGGCTCTCGCGTCGTCCGCGGATTTGACGGGACGTCGTCATTGCCCCCTTACGGTTGAGGGTCCCGGCGTGGAGGGAGGGTAACCCGCAAATTGCTTTGCGCCGGGGGAGCTTTCTTTCACCATGCCCCACCGCATGGCGTCACCGGGCAAGAGCAAGAGCGGGGGCAACCTCACTCCGATGATGGCGCAGTATCGCCGGATCAAGGGCGAGCTGCCGCCTGGCACGCTGTTGCTGTTCCGGTTGGGGGATTTCTACGAGATGTTCCTGGACGACGCCAAGATCGGCGCCGCCCTTCTCAACGTCGCCCTGACCAAGCGCGGCGACCTGCCGATGTGCGGCATCCCCTACCACGCCGCCAACGGTTACATTGGCCGGTTGCTCAAGGCCGGCCGGCGCGTGGCGGTGTGTGACCAGGTGGAGGACGCCAAACCCGGCAAGCTCGTCAAGCGCGAGGTCACGCAGATCCTCAGTCCGGGCGCTCATTTTGATGAACGGATGCTCGCCGCGGAGCGGAACAACTACCTCGCTGCCATCGCGGCCGGTGGATCGACCTATGGCATCGCGGTCGCCGATCTGACCACCGGGGAGTTGAAGGCAACGGAAGTCAAGGGCGAGCCGGCGTTGTTGTCGGAGTTGGAACGACTGCGACCGGCCGAACTGATTCTGCCATCGGAGGCGGCGGAGCTGCGGCATCTGGTGCAGCCGGCCTTCAGCCTCATGAACGATTATGAGGACTGGGTGTTTGCGGCCGACAACGCGCGGTTCACGCTGCGGGACCACTTCAAGGTCGGCACGCTGGACGGCTACGGACTGAAGGGGCGTTCCGCGGCCATCGGCGCGGCGGGGGCGGTGCTGCACTACCTGATGCACGAACTGCGACGGGAGGTGAACCACATCACTGGTGTGGCCTTCTATGAGACCAGCGAGTTCCTGATCCTGGATCCCACCACCCTCCGGAATCTGGAGGTGCTGCAGCCGCTCCATCGCGACGCACCGCGAAATGCCTGTCTCTATGGTGCCCTGAACCGGACCGTCACGCCGATGGGGGCCCGCCGCCTGCGGGACTGGTTGTCACAACCGCTTTCGGCGGCGGAACCGATCCGGCGCCGGCAGGGCGCGGTGGAAACCTGGTTGGCGAACACGGCGGCCCTGGACACGTTCCGGGCGGCCCTGACGGAGGTGCGCGACCTGGAACGAACCCTGGGCCGGCTGAGTGCCGGGACGGGAAACGCCCGGGATCTCCTGGCCTTGCGGGTGGCCTTGGAACAGGTGCCGGCGTTGCAGGCCCTCCTGGCGGATCTCACCCCGGCGGCGGAGGCGGTTCGCGAAGCCTGGTTTGGTGACGATGGTGAACCCTCCATTGAGGAACCGGCGGAGGTGGCCGCGACCCCGCCGGTCGGCTCCGGCCCCTTGCTCGTGGAGTTGTGCGGACGGCTGATGCCGTTGCCGGAAGTGGTGGACCTGTTGGCCCGCGCCATTACGGACGAACCGCCCGCCATCCTGCGCGACGGGGGAGTGATTCGTGACGGCTACGATCCGGGGCTGGATGAACTCCGGTCGGCCTCACGCGAAGGGAAGGACTGGATCGCCCGGCTGCAGCAGCAGGAGATTGAGCGGACCGGAATCCCGTCGCTCAAGGTCCGGTTCAATTCCGTGTTCGGCTACTACATCGAGGTGACCCGGGCGAATTTGGACAAGGTGCCGGAGGATTACGTCCGCAAACAGACCATCGCCAACGGCGAACGCTACATCACGCCGGCGTTGAAGGAGATGGAGGCGAAGATTCTGGGGGCCCAGGAGCGGGGGGTGAAGCTGGAATACGAGCTCTTCCAACGGGTGCGCGAGGAGGTGTTGTCGCAGCTCGCCTCGATCCAGCAGACCGCGAGGACCCTGGGCGAACTCGACGTCTTGACCGGTTTTGCCGAAACGGCGCGATTGCACGATTACTGCCGGCCCGAGGTGGGGGAGGACGGGCGGATTGAGATTCGGGACGGACGGCATCCGGTGATCGAACAGGTGCTGGTGGAGGAGCGCTTCGTGCCGAACGACACCCACCTGAACGGCGCCGATCAGCAGGTGATGTTGATCACCGGACCGAACATGGCCGGCAAGAGCACCTACATCCGACAGGCCGCCCTGCTGGCTCTCCTGGCCCACACCGGGAGCTTCGTGCCCGCCGCCTCGGCCCGGATCGATTTGCTCGATCGCATCTTTACGCGCATCGGAGCCAGTGACGATCTCTCCCGCGGGCAATCGACCTTCATGGTCGAGATGAGCGAGACGGCGAACATCCTGAACAACGCCACGCGGCACAGCCTGGTGATTTTGGATGAGGTGGGGCGGGGCACGAGCACTTTCGACGGTCTGAGCCTGGCGTGGAGCATCGTGGAGCATTTGCACAACCAGGTCGGGGCTCTCACCCTCTTCGCGACGCACTACCATGAACTCACGGAACTGGCCGGCAAACTCGGGCGCGTGAAGAACTTCAACGTGGCGGTACGCGAGTGGAACGACCAGATCGTCTTCCTGCACAAGATTGTGGAGGGCGGTGCCGACAAGAGCTACGGCATCCAGGTGGCCCGGTTGGCCGGGGTGCCCAAGGCGGTGGTGGACCGGGCCAAGGTGATCCTCGGGAACCTGGAGGAATCGGAACTGACACCGGAAGGGAACGTGCGTCGGCGCCGCAAGCATCGGGCCGAGCGCGAAACCCTGCAGGAGCTGGAGCCGCCGCCGCAATTGGACTTGTTCGGGTAACGGAATACCTCAGCCGTAACGATTTAGTGGAGAACCACGAATCCACCCGAATCGACACGAATGGGAGGGCATTCCGAGGGCCGCCAGGTCGCGGCTTCCGCCAGCGCCGGGTGGCCTCCACGCAGCGTTCCCACCGTTCTTGAGAACCGCGTTCTCACTCTCCTGCACTGCTGTCGGTTCGTGGTTGAACTGCATGGGAACGACTGAGCCTGGTAAGAGCAGTTGAACCGCAGATACACGCAGATAGACACGGATTTCCAAGGACTTGCCGAAACGCTCCTTCTCCCCGTTGGTGAGCGCATCCGACCACCGCTGAGGTCTCAGGTTGACCGTGCTCCTGGCGGTGACATGTCCGGGTTTGGGCACGGCGGAGGCTGTCGTCGCGAGTTGTTGTTCAAGCTTGACCGGCAGGCGGTTATGAAGTATGAAAGCCGGCATTGCATTTGTCCGGCTCCCGCAGGGCAAGGGACTTTGGAGGGGATGTCCGGACGAGTGCCAGGCGGTTTTGACCAAGAGCGAAGTTTCACTGACAACCTTATCTCCGGCATATGCAGCAACTGAAACCACGGAATCGCAGTCGGATCACGCCCAGGGCCTTTGCCGCGTTGGCCGCGGTGTTGGGCATTGGAATGGCGCAGGCGGGATACCTCATCGAGATCGATACCGATGCCGCTGATGACGGCATCCTGACCTACAATTCTCATTTCAGCTTCGGTGGGGACACCACCGCGGCGTCGCAGAGCAGTCCCAGTCCTGCGTTCGGTATGACCGGTGGCGACAGTATTTTCGGCGGGGATGCGGTGTCCGGGCCGGATACCTATATCTACACCTACGATCCGGGCACGGACGCTGACAACCTGGTGATCCCGCTCGGGACCGACCTGGGGCTCGACCTGGTTGCCAGCGGCATCACGGGAGGTGCTCCCGGTCTCTATGCGGTGTTCACCACCTGGCCGAGCACGGCAAACGTGACCGGCGGGTTGACGACGTTTACCGTGGATACCGAGGGGGACACGTTCTCCGTCAGCCTGGACCAGAACGGCAAGGGCAGCGAGTGGTACAAGCTCGGCGAGATCTACTGGAATGGCGGCTCCACTCCCATCACCGTGACCCAGGAGTCGGGTGCCAATACCTTTGTCTCCATGCGGGCGGCAGGTGTGCTCTTCGAGCCTGTCGCCGTGCCTGAACCGTCCAGTTTCGCCTTGGGCGTGTTGGGGGCACTGGCGCTGGGAGTGGGATCCCGCAGGCGCCGCCGGTAGTTGCTGCGCTGCTCCGGCAGCAATCACATCACTCACGCACCCGGGCCTCTTGGGTCCGGGTGCCGTCTTTTCGGGGCGTTCCGTTCTTCGGGCGGGTGCTTTCGCGTTCGCCGCACAGCCTTCATTCCGGAAACCGCAGATCAACGCGGATCAACGCAGACAAGTCCTTCGGCCTGATCGCCCGATCTCCCATGGGTGTCTTCCCCACCGGGTGGCACGGGATGATTCAGTTGGTCTTCGGGGATGTGCGTCCATCCACGTTCCAACGGCTCTTTCGAGGTTCATGCGATACCCGGACACCGGAGGTTGAGTTGTGACTCGTGGAACTCGTCCCTCCGACCGGTCCTACGACGGGTCGATCGGTTGATCTCGGTTATTCCGACTGGATCTTGATCTCCGCCCAATACGCGGCTTCGTAGCTCCAACCGGTCGGCTGATTGACCAGTTCCAACGTCACGCTCCTTCCCGCGAACTCGCTCAGGTCGATCTCCTGCTCCAGCCAGTGGCCGTCGGTGCAGGTGGTGGCGTTGACCGATTGGCGCCGGAGTTCCCGGTCGTTGGCCCGCACCCGCAGCTCGAAGTCACCCTGCGGATCATGCCCGACCACGAGGTGCAATCGTGTTTTCCGTCCTGCCGGAACTTCGACCGTCCGGTTGAGGACACAGCCGGTTTGCTGATCGAGCGGGTGAACGCACAACACGTTCCGCCGGCCATCCCACTCCTCGCGCAGGCCGGGATTCATGTCCGGGCCGCAGTCGGCGACTTTCCAGCCGGGGAACAGCTTCGCCGCGGCGCGGTTGACCGCCTCGGGAGTCGTGCCGAACTTGATCCGGTTCATCTCTTCGGGGCTGAAGCGGCTGCCCGCGATGGGGCCCGGGGCCCAGCTGAGTTCCAGTTTCGAGGGCTTCGGTTCCACGACCGGAATCACAAACACCTCCTCGCCGTTCGCAGCCCGTTCGATGCGCCCCCCGTGTCGGACGACGAACTGCCGGGCCAACTTCTCGCAAACGTCCAGCAGTCGGGGGAAGTTGTAGGCGGTGTGGCTGAACTCGCGGTCCTCGTCCAGGCCGGTGTTGAACCGGGCGGGTAGGGCGGCATACCCAATGGTGGTGAAAAGGACGCCGGCCGAACTCGATGGATTGCAGTCCGAATCCATGCCGGAGCGACAGGAGACCAGGATGGTCCGGTCAAGGTCGCGATTGCCGTACAGCAGGCCCAGCAGCACATAGGCGCCATTGATCTTGCAGTCGATTCCCCCGTTCGATGCCTGCTGATACTCGGGATTCTCGCGGTATTTCTTCTGGCACAGCCGCCAGGTCTGCTCCCAATCCACAGGGTCCGCCTGGTGCCACGCCAGGAGGTCCCGCACCATTTCGGCATACTGACTCTCTGCGGGAATCGCCTTCAGACCCGCGCGCACGATCTCTACTGGATCGCTCTCGAAGAACGCCTCGGCATACATTGCCCCCATGAACTGCCCGGCGTACATGCCGTCGCCGTAGTTCATCAATCGACCGAACTTTTCCCCGAGATCGATGGCCGCCTGCGGCAAGCCGGGGGCGATCAGGCCGGAGTAATCCGCCTCGATCTGGTAATCGATGTCGTTCGGGCAGCGGGTGAATTGCGGATGACTCGAGTCCGGGGGCGCGATGCCGCGACGCAGGTTTCGCCGGCCATTGTCGTTTGCGCACCAGAGCGGGTAACCGCTGTTGGCAAAGTCGATGCCCGCCTGACGGATGTTGACATCGATGCCGTGTTCCTCCAGCGACCGCAGGAACGTCATCTCCACGTAGAGATCGTCCTGGCCGAAAGCGTGGTTGATCATCTCCGGTTTCCATTGCGGCATGCGGTCGGCCGGGATGATCTGGTCCTTCCACTTGAACTCGGTCGGCGCGCCCCAGGCGACGCCGGCGATCTGGCCGATCCAGCCGCCCTTCATCTTGTCGCGGTATTCCTTCACCGGCAGCCGTCGCCACGCGTCGGCGGCGTGTGAGTGGGACGAACCGCCAACCACGCAGGCCAGCAACAGAGCGGAGCAGAGACGGGTTTTCATGAGCCGCAGGCTATCGACGACGCGTGGCCGCGCAAGCCCCATTGTGCGCCGGGAATTCCGTGGCGAGGGCACGATTCGCTCCGTAACGGTCCGCAACGCGAAACACGACGCGGGTGGCATCGACCCCGTCCGCAAGCAACCCCGGGTCGTCCACCTCCACGATCAGTTGGTCCCCGGCGGGATCGGAGGAGAAGGAACGCGACATCACCTTGCGACCGCCCACATAGCCCTCGATGCGCAACTCCGGATGGCCGGTGCCGGTCGGCTCGATGTCCAGATCCACGAAGAACGGGGCATGCTTCAGGTGCGGGTAGTGGGTCGTGTCCGGTTCCAGGCTGGCGTGGGGCTGGTTGTCGATGAAGACCTGCAGTCGGTCGCAGTTCGAGAAGATGGCGGCGTGTTTGCCTGGGCCGCGCGGGGTCTGGTCACCGAAGTCCCAATAGAAGTTCGGCTCGATGACCAGCCGGACTGCGGGATCGCCCTGGGCGAGGTAGAATGATGCCCCCAGTTTGGGCACGCGGAAGACGTCGGCCACGCCGGGGTGCTTGAGGGTTTGGATGGCGTTGACGGGACTGCCGTATTCGAAGCCGCACCACGCGATCACACCGCAGATTCGGGGATACGCCGCCGCCTTGCTGTGGGCCTGGGCATGGCGCAACGCCTGCAGTTCCTGCGCCTTGATGTCACCGGCGCGCCGGTAGTAGCTGTCGAAGCGCTTGCCGGTCTCGTAGTTGAACTGTCCGACCGCCTCGGCCAACAGATAGGGAACCCCCGGCGTGGGGGGCAGGATGCCCACCGTCCCGTCGGGCGCCGCATGGTAGTCGTCGAAGGCGAAGACATCCTCGTGCCAGTTCGTCTCCCAATCTTCCCGGCTGCCGGGCGTCATCGATCCGGAAGTCGGCCGCGTGTCATCGAGCGATCTGGCCACGGCCCGGGTTCGGTCATACAACTCGACGTCGTTGACGGATTCGTTGGCCCGCGTACCCCAGATGACAATCGACGGCCGGTTCCGGTCACGCAGGATCATGTCGCGGGTGTCCCGGACGAGCAGGTCCTTCCAGGCGTCGTTGCCCAGGTAGCCCCAGCCCGGCACCTCCTCCCACACCAGCAAGCCGAGCTCATCGCACGCGTCAAGAAAGGCCGGCGACTGCGGGTAGTGCGAGCAGCGGACGAAGTTGCAGTGCAAGTCGTGTTTCAGAATCTCCGCGTCGCGACGCATCACGCGCGGGGGCATGGCATAGCCCACGTAGGGATAAAGCTCGTGCCGGTTCAGCCCAAAGATCTGGAGCCGGCGCCCGTTCAGATGGAACCCGTCGAGTTCGAAGCGCGCCTCGCGGAAGCCGATGCGGGTCTCGTGACCATGCACGGGCTTGCCGTCGATCAACAGCGTCGTCACCACCCGGTAGAGGTGTGGGGTGTCGACGTCCCAGAGCTTGACCGCCTCCAAGTCGGAAAGCGTCAGGGTTAACGGAGTGGGTCCGGTTTTCGTCAACTCGATGGGGGTCTGCACGCGGGAGACGGGCCGTCTCCCTGCCAGGAGTTCGACCCTGAGTTCCGCCGATGCGGCAGGCTGCAGGGCCGCGTCCAGGGTGCAGTGCACCTCGAGTTTGCGGTCGTCGCTGAGAACGTCCACCGGCCTGGCGAAGACATCGCTGATGAACAAGGGCGGCACGGCGCGCAACCGGACCGATCGATGGATGCCGCCCGGTTCCAGGTAGTCGATGCGTTGCGGCCCCTTTTCCGAACCCTGCGGAGGCACGTTGCTCCAGCGGGAATCAACGGCCACCGCCAGGAGGTTTTCACCCTCGCGAATCCAGTCGGTGATCTCGTGTTGGAAGGGGAGGTAACCCCCAAGGTGTTTTGGCAACTTGTGTCCGTTGATGACCGGTTCCGCTCCGACCATTGCGCCGTCGAACTCAATAAAGACCCGACAGCCTGCGAATGCGGCCGGCAGGTCAAAACGCCGCCGGTAGCACCACACGTCCTGCCAGCTCTTCCAGTCCCAGTCGTGCCAGGAGAGGGCTGTCACGCAATGGGGCAACGTGACCCGGGCGAAGCGGGAATCGTCGAAATCCGGAGCCAGGGCTCCCGGTTCGAGCCGGCCTCCGAACCGCCAGTCCTGGTCGAGCGCCAGGACGTGGCACGCCGGACCGCGGTTGCCGTTCCCCAGGCGACCCGGGGTGCTGCGGCAACCGACGAGGGGCAGGGCGGCCAGGGTTGAGGCCCCGACGACACAGTCCCGCACAAAGCTGCGGCGGGAGATTTCCCTGGGGGCGGATAGATGAACCTCGGACGATGTCATGTGCCGGCGAGATTACGCTCCCGGGTGTCGATGAACCAGCCGCGACGGTGCACTACGGCGACGGGATTGGACGGCTCAGGTGGCTTGACAGGGGGGCGCGGTCGGACGAGAACGGGTTCGCAATGGCTGATCCTCAATACTCGCGGAGGCTGTCGGGGTTCCCCCCGGCCACGCTGGTTTCCCGTCGAGCCTTCATCCGACTCTGTGGCGCGGCCGGCCTGGGAATCGCGCTTCCCCACGGGGCCGCCGCAGCCCTCGGCAAACTCGAGCGCCCCGTGCGCGTCGGGATGATCGCCGATCTCCATCACGACCTGATGCCCGACGGCGAGCACCGACTGAACGCCTTCCTGGAATCGATGTCGCTCCGGAAGCCGGACGCGCTGATTCAGCTCGGCGACTTCGCCTATCCGAATGAAGCGAACCGCCGCGTCTCCGAGGCCTTCTCCAAGGCCCACCCCACCGCGCTCCACGTTATCGGCAACCACGATCTGGACAGCGGTCATTCCAAGGAGAACTGCATCGAGCGTTGGGGCATGAAGGGTCGTTACTACGCCCGGGACGTCGGCGGGCTGCGCGTGCTCGTGTTGGATGGCAACGACCGTGGTTCCCCGACGCACAAGGGCGGGTATCCGTCCTTCGTCGGCCCCGAACAGTTGGAGTGGTTGCGACAGGAACTGGCGGCGGGGGAGGGGCCGTTTGTCATCGTCTCGCATCAACCCTTGGCCGGGGCCTGGAGCGTGGACAACGCCGTCGACATCCAGGCGCTCCTGGCGCCCTTTGCGGAGAAGATCCTGCTTTGCGTGAACGGACACAGTCACATCGACCAGTTGCTCCGGGCGGGGCGGATCCTGCATCTGCACGTGAATTCCGCATCCTATTTCTGGGTGGGCGCGGCGTTCAAGCACGAGAGCTACTCGCCGGAGATTCACACCCGATTCCCGTGGATTTCGCATACCTGTCCGTATCGGGATTCGCTGTTCACGATGCTGACCTTCGAGCCGGGGAACGGGGTCATCCGCGTGGCGGGTTGCGAGAGCAAATGGGTGGGTGACTCGCCGGCTGAACTGGGGGTGGATTCGCATCCTGAACTGGTGGACGGCGAGCAGATCGCGCCGCGAATCCGGGGGCGGAGGATCGCTCGCTGGATGTCGTAGGGGCCGGGAGAGCGCGGGGGAGGGCGGCGAACACCCATTCGCCGCTGCGACGTCCGCGCAGCGCCGGATTGGCATCCGCCGAAGCGACTGAGGCAGCGCGTGTTTCCGCCTGCAGCCGGTATACTGTCATGGGTTGGAACCGACGGCACTGTCGGGTTGATTACCCGAGGCGGGGCCTGCCACACTCCGACCCAGCCATGAAACACCGTGGATTTGCCCAATCTCAGAACTGCCTTCTCGTCGCTGCGCTGACGGCATTGACCCTCTGCCACGTCGCCGTGGTGGGAGCGGCTTCCGTTCAACTGACCGTCCGCGTCGATGAACCCGGCGCGCGCATCAACCCGGCGATGTGGGGCGTCTTCTTCGAGGACATCAACTTCGGTGCGGATGGCGGACTCTATGCCGAGTTGGTGAAGAACCGTGGGTTCGAGTTCCCGGACGCGTTGATGGGCTGGAGCATGCTCTCGCCCAGCAAGGCGCGCGGGAAGATCTCTGTTCGCGACGACGATCCGTTCAACGCGAAGAACCCGCACTACCTGCGGATGGAGTCGGCGGGCACCGATCTGTTCGGCGTGGCGAACGAGGGATTCCGTGGGATCGGCGTCAAGCGGGGCGAGGCCTACAAGATCTCCCTGCAGATCCGGAATGTCTCGGGTTCACCGGGGTTGCGCATCGAACTCTATTCGAGCAACGGCGCCTTGCTGGACTCGGTCCGGCTGAACGGATTCAGTCGCGGGTGGGAGGAGCGGACCGCGGTGTTGATGCCCCGGGAAACCGATCCCGGAGCAAGGCTCTATCTGCTCGTCGACGGCCGGGGTGCGGTGGACGTGGATTTCGTTTCACTGTTCCCCGGGGACACCTGGAAGCATCGTCCCGGCGGGTTGCGGGCGGACATGGTCCAGGCATTGGCGGATTTGAAACCCGGTTTCCTGCGGTTCCCCGGCGGTTGCATTGTCGAGGGCAGCGAACTGGACAAACGCTACCAGTGGAAGCACACGATCGGACCGGTGGCGGAACGTCCGTTGCTCATCAATCGCTGGAACTACGAGTTCCTTCACCGCCCGGCGCCCGATTACTTCCAGTCGTTCGGCCTCGGCTTTTTCGAGTATTTCCAACTCAGCGAGGACATCGGTGCGGAGCCGCTGCCCATTCTGAACTGCGGCATGGCCTGCCAGTTCAACAGCGGTCAACTGGTCCCGCTCGATGAACTCGATCCCTTCATCCAGGACGCCCTCGACCTGATCGAGTTCGCCAACGGTCCGGCCACCAGCGAATGGGGTGCCCGGCGGGCCGCCCTGGGGCATCCCGAGCCGTTCCACCTGAAGCTGCTCGGCGTCGGCAACGAACAGTGGGGGCCGCAGTATATCGAGCGCTATGCCGCGTTCGCCAGGGTGATCAAGGAGAAGCACCCCGGAATTCAACTCGTCTCCGGCGCCGGGCCGTCCCCCGCGGATGAGCGGTACGATTTCCTCTGGCCGAGACTCCGGGAGTTGCATGCCGACATCGTGGACGAGCATTGCTATGCCAATCCCATCTGGTTCCTGAGCAACGCGCATCGCTACGACGATTTCGATCCTCAAGGGCCCAAGGTGTTCTTCGGCGAATACGCGGCGCAGAGCGACAAGATCGTGAGCGTGGAGAACCGGAACAATTGGGAATGCGCCCTGTCCGAGGCCGCCTTTCTGACCGGGGTCGAGCGCAATGCCGACGTCGTGACCATGGCCAGCTACGCCCCGCTCTTCGCGCACGTGGACGCCTGGCAATGGACCCCGGACCTGATCTGGGTCGACAACCTCCGCACCCTGCGCACCGCAAATTATCATGTCCAGCAGCAGTTCATGCACCACCGCGGCGACGTGGTCCTGCCGGTCGTGCTCTCCGGTGACCCGGCGCCCTCGGTCGCGACGGGCGGTGTCCGGCTCACCACCTACAACGGTTCGGCGGAGTTTCGGAACGTCGTGGTAACCGCGGGAGGCGCGACCTTGATCAACCGGGAGACTGCGCGCGAAGGGGACCGGTTTGGGGATGCCTCCTGGAGTGACTACACGATCCGTCTGCAGGCCCGAAAGACGGGCGGCCGCGAGGGTTTCATTATCGCCGTGCGCGAACGGCATCCGAACACCTGGGTGCAATGGAACCTCGGCGGTTGGAACAACACCAAACACGGAATCCAGTCGACTCTCGGCGTGCAGGAAAGCCTCATTGCCCAGGTCCCCGGCCACATCGATGCCGGTCGCTGGTACGAGGTGAAGATCGTCCTGACCGGGCCGCGGATGGACTGCTTCCTGGATGGCGAACTCGTTCAATCGGTGGACGTGCCGCTGCCGCGAACCGAAGGGGTCTTTGCCAGTGCCGTGCGGGATGAAACCGCGGGCGAGGTCATCCTCAAGGTGGCCAATGTCCATCCGAAAGCGACCCCCCTGGACATCGCGTTGGAAGGAGTCCGGAAGCCTGCCGGGCCGGCGTCGGTGACCACGCTGCGAGGGGGCTTGAAGGACGTGAACACGTTCGACGAACCGGAGAAGATCGCGCCGGTGGTCGGCCTGGAGGAGTGCGGCGGCGCCCGCTTCCAGCGCGAGTTTCCGGCGAACTCCTTCACCGTGATCCGCCTCAAGACGGAGCGATGATGGCATCGCCTGAGCCGTGGCGATCCCGTGGAACCACAAAACACGGGTATGTAGTTCCTGGTTCGCTCCACTTCATGGATCCGGCTGAGCCACCCGGCTCGAAGTGTCGCCAACCGGTGGAAGCCGCTTTCCGTCGTAGCGCGCGGAGTTTGTGGATTCTGGTCCTGTGGTTCGCGGCGGTGGGTGGAATGCCGGGGGCCGCTCAGGAGCCCCTGACCGGTCATGTCTGGGCGCATGACCCGTCCCAGTTGATCAAGGACGGTGACCGCTACTTCTGGTTCTGCACCGGCCCGGGAATCTCGTACGCTTGGTCCGACGACCGCCTGGACTGGACCTTTGCCGGGGCGGTGTTTCCCGGAGGGGCACCCGGTTGGACCACGAATGCCGTGCCCGAGTTCGCCGGCCACTTCTGGGCCCCCGACGTCGCCTGGTTCAACGGCCGGTATCACGTCTACTATTCCTGCTCGTCCTGGGGGAGCATCGATTCCGCCATCGGGTTGGTGACCTCCCCATCGCTCATCACACCGGGTTGGACGGATCGCGGAAAGGTCGTGCAGTCGGACAACAGCTGGGAGGCCGGACCGGAGACGGACATCACCACGGTCAACTGCATTGATCCGGGCGTCCTGGTGGCCGGCAACGGCTCGGTCTGGCTCACCTACGGCAGTTACTTCGACGGGATCATGGTGACGCAGTTGAATCCCCTGACCGGCCTGCGGCTGAACCCGGATTCGCCGGGAACCCGGATTGCCAGCAGCAGCACCCGGTTCCTCGGCAACACCACGGAGGCGTCGTTCCTTCACCAACACGGCGCCTACTACTACTTGTTCCTGAACTACGGGGGCTGTTGCGTCGGCATTGACAGCACCTACAACATCCGCGTGGGCCGGAGCACCAGCGTTACGGGACCCTACGTCGATCGGGAGGGCGTCAACCTGATCGGGGGCGGGGGGACGCTGCTGCTCGAAAGCACGGGACGCTACCTTGGCCCGGGCCACGCCGGGGTCTTTGGGGAAAACGGCACCGACTGGTTCACCTACCACTATTACGACGGCAACGACTCCGGCGTCGCCAAGATCGGGATGGCCCGCCTGGGTTGGGATGAGGACGACTGGCCGGTGCTGACCAACGACTGGAGCGCGTTCTACCCATTCGAGGTGGATGCCCGGGATCATCGCGGGGTCTACGGCGGGAACCTCCAGGGCGGCGCTTCCATCGCGGTCGATCCGGATCGGGGCCGGGTGTTGAACCTGGCGGGAAACGGCGGGCGGGCCCGGCTCGCGACTTCCGTGGCCAATGCCAGCACCTTCATGGCGTGGGTGAAATGGAACGGGGGCGGCGATTGGCAACGCATCTTTGACTTCGGCGACGGCACTTCGAGGTATCTCTGTCTGACGCCCCGTAGTGGCAGTGGCCGGATGCGGTTCACGATCCGCACGCCGGATGTGGTGGAGGACGGCATCCTCGAGGCGCCCTCGGCGTTGCCCGTCAACTCCTGGTGCCACGTTGCTGTCACGCTCGATGGCCATCGCGGCTTGCTGTTTCTCAACGGTGAAGCCCTGGCCGGAAGCAACCGTCTCACGCAACGCCCCTGGCAGGTGCTGGCCCGTACGAACTACCTTGGCGCGAGTCAGTTCGCCGCCGATCCCGCGTTCAACGGCCAGATCGATTCCCTCCGCGTCTTCGGGCGGGCGTTGAGTGTGGCGGAGGTCCGCGACCTGGCCCAGGCGCATCCCGCCCTGGCGCATCGCTACCGCTTCAATGGCGACGCAAGGGACTCGGTCGGCATGGCCCACGGAACGCTGGTCGGGAACGCCACCGTCACGGACCATGCGCTGGAACTCACCGGTGAGCCCGGAGGTTACCTCGCGTTGCCCGGGGGATTGGTGAGTTCGAGTGCCGCCGCCACCTTCGAATTCTGGGCGACCTTTGGTCCCAACGCCGATTGGGTGCGGGTCTTCGATTTCGGAACCACAAACGGCACGCGCGGCTCGGAGTTCGTGTTCTACAGTCCGCACACCGGACCCGGCGGGCAACGGCTCGAGATCTCCACCGCCGCGGGCACCTTCACCCATGATTCCGTTCCCACTCTCGACGGGCGGACCGCGCACCTGGCAATCGTGCTCGACCCGCCCAACCGTTACGCGGCCGTCTACACGAATGGGGTCCTGGATTTCGAGACGACGACCGGCATTCCGGCGCTGTCGGGCGTCAGTTCGGACCTGGCCTTCTTGGGTCGGTCCCTGTTCGCCGCCGACGGCTGGTTGAACGCGACTCTGGAGGAGTTTCGCATCTACGACGGCCGGTTGAGTGCCGGGGAAATCCAGGCCAATCACCTGGCCGGCCCTGAGGCGCTGGCCCTCCCGCTGGCGCTGTCCACGGCGCGTTTGGGCGGGCAGCTCGAACTGAGCTGGCCATCGTACGGTGCGGGCTTCGGGCTGCAGTCGGTGGAGCAGGTATCCGGCGGCGGCTGGATTCCGGTGGCGGGGAAGGCCGCCATCAGTGAGGGGCGTTATCGGTTGGCGGTTCCGGTGCTTGGGGATGCCCGCTGGTTCCGGCTCCTGCGGTGAAGGGGCCGGGCAGGGGGCAGGCAGGAGACAACAGATCATGCCTCCCCGCTGCCGGCCGGGGCGGGATTGGGTGAGCGGTTTGCACGGCGGGCCCGCTCACCCGCAATTACCCGCCTGGGTTCCCATCACCTTAATCCGTTCCGAGCAGGAGACCGACCTGCTGTCCTTGGGCATCTGGCAAGACTTTGGAGAGTACCATGGGCAACCCCATCCGCATCCTAGCCATCCGGACCGGGGCTGTCTCTCCGTCAAAGTACGTAGATCGCGGGCACAGGACGGGCCTGGAGCATGTCGGTGTCGTTCTGGGGCATGGACAACGTACCCAGTGCTCAGGCTGCCCGGACCGGGGCTGGGTCTGGTTTCTCCACCTGAGCACCTGCATGGCGCGGGCGGGCAGGCCGGGACGTCCAAATGGCGGAATGCCGGCCCCTGGCTTTCTCGTTTTCTGGCTTGCTGAGCCAGTGGAACTTGCTTGAGTGCCGCGAGACTGGGTGCGACTCTGATGCACAGGTCGGCGGCGCATCAAGCCCCCACGCCGGGTGGCTGTCTTCATTTGCCCGGTCGACCACTCGTTCGCACCCACGGCAGTTGTGAAACCGTCCGCATTACTCGCTGCGAGCATGGTGGCGCCCATGTGCCTTGTGGGCCAGGGCACGATCGCTCTGGCCAACCGTGAAGTGGGACTCTTCGATTACCCGATTTCCGATTGCCGCGGTCCCCTGTCAGGGGCTGGCTGGACTGCGCAGCTTTCTTGGGGTCCCTTGGGAACGCCAGAAGCAGATCTCCAACCGCTCCTGCCGACCGCCGGGTTCAGCACGAAGTACGCGGGCTATCTCATCCCGGTGACGGTGGCGGTGGAGGGGGCCGGGTGGGAAGTGACGGTGCAACTGCGGGTCTGGGATAACGAAGGCGGGACCATCACCCAATACCAGGACGCTTTGGTCCGTGCAGCGACGCCGCCCTTTGGGATCAGCCCCGGGGGTTGGGGGAGTCCACCGACTCTGCCTGCGGCGTTGACCCCCCTGGGCGATCTGCCACTGCTGGTTGTGAACTCCCCCGGATGCGAACCGGTCACGAACACCTGCTGTTATGCGGTGGGTTTCTCCTTGGCGAACCTCGTGGTTCAGGAGGATCGGAAGTCCGTGCGTCTCACTGTGGCCCGGAACCGACTGGCGGATGCCACTGAAGCGCCCGGACCGGAGGATACCGCTTGCTATGTGCTTGAGGATGTGACCGCGCATTCCGGCGAGGACTACCTGGCCGGAAGCGGGATGGTGGACTTCAATTCACCGTCATCCGGATGGGTTGACGTGCAACTGATGGACAACCCGACATGGAACGGGACTCGAGAATTCAGGGTTCGATTGTTCGATCCTGCCGAGGGCGTGGCGCTGGGCCGGAACGCAACCACTACTGTGACGATCACCGACGACGACACAGTCCTGGGGCCGCAACGTGGTGTGAATGGTGGGATCCGGACAATCGTGCCGGCAGCGGAATCCGGATGGTTCATCGGGGGAGATTTTACCATGGTGGATGATTACCTCCGGGGAGGCGTCGCCCTGCTCGAATCTGATGGCGTCATCGACCTTGACTTCGACCCCGGCATGGGAGCTGACGGGTCGGTCTATTGCGTGCTTTGTCAACCCGACGGGAAGGTTCTCATTGGCGGGGGCTTCTCGTCGTTCGGCGATACCGGGCGATCGTTGCTCGTCCGGTTGGACCCGACAGGTGCCAGCGATCCCGGCTTTACTCCCGACATCGGTTCCGACGCGATACCGCGGGGCGATCCGCCACGGGCGGTGCGACATGTGGTCAGCCAGCCTGATGGGAAGCTGCTAGTCGCCGGGGCGGAGTTGAGTTCCGGTGCGGTTGCCAGGGCCGGCGTGATCCGGTTGAACGATGATGGAAGCCTGGATCCCAGCTTCGTTCCGGCCCCCGGGTTGACCAACGCCACGATCCTGGCCCTGCAGCCGGATGGGAGGGTGCTTGTCGGAGCCGACCGGGATTACGGCGAGGGCTTCCTGGTCCGTCTGGCTTCCGACGGTTCACTTGATCCGGAGTTCAACGCCGACCTCAAAGCCATTCAGAGTCGAGCGGTTCGTGGCGCCAGGACATTGGAGGTCCTGCCCGATGGCCGAATCCTGGTTGGAGGGATGGGGGTGTATTCGGGCATATCCCTGGGTCTCCTGGTCCTGAACTCAAACGGCGGTCCGGCCGCAACCCAAGTCTCCCTCTCGATAGTGGGCGATCCGATCAACACGGGTGGGGTCAGTGGAATGGCCCGGCAGGAGAATGGGAAACTCTTGATTACCGGGGGATTTAGTGGAAAGTGGATGTCTTATGGGGGGGTGGTGCGAGTCCATGCCGATCTGCGTCAGGACTATGCCTTCGGTCCGAAGCAGACCATCCTGGACGACTGGATGAACCTACACCTGGTCGCGGTCCAGAAGGACGGGATCATCGGCGGCGTGACGGCGCCCTATCGATCGAATCGCTTGGTGTTGTTTCGCGAGAACGGAAATCCTGTTCAGGATCTCCATTTCACAGGCGTTGCTACTTTGCCGGATGGCGAGGTTCATCTCGCGCTTCGGGGCACCTCCACCTGGACCGGATACCTGCAGATGTCAACGGACCTCATGCACTGGGAATCAATCAGCTCCGATCTGGCAACCCAAGGATGGGTATCCAAGGATACCACCGCGACGAATTCACCCCGGAGGTTTTACCGGGCGGCGCGTTCGCGCTGAAGCACGGTGGCCGCGGTCTTCTGGAAATCATTGCCGGTCTGAAGGCGGCGGGAGACTACCTTTCAGCCCCTGACGACTCTGCCGCCTCGGCAATGACGCCGACGGAGAAGACGCACAGGGCTATCCCCTCTGATCCACGCATCGTGCCGCGACTCCGACTTGAATCGCCCGGGTTGGGGCCGTCGGACAAACGGCTTCGCAGGCGCCGCAGCCGTTGCAGCGATCCGCGATTACCGCGGGCTCATTGGAGAACCCACCGTCTGCGCTCCGCATGGCGATGGCCTGATACGGGCATCGCTGAAGGCAGGCGGTGCACTCGCGTCCCTGCACCAGCAGACAGCGATCGTAATCCACGACTGCCCGACCGATGACCCAACGCCGCTTGCCATCGGCGGACAACCGGGTGATGGCGCCGCTCGGGCAAACCTCCCCGCAGCGGTGGCAGTCCTCCCGACAGTAATCGGCATCGAACCGCAGCCGGGGGCTGAGGAACCCCGCGAATCCGCTGGCGCCAAGGTCGGGTTGGATGATATCCGACGGACAGACTTGGGCACAATTGCCGCAGCGGACGCAGACGCCCGCAAAACGCCCTTCGTCGAGGGAACCGGGAGGGCGCAGGAGCGGGGGGCGTTTCGCCTGGACAGCCCTGGCAGCCACGGCTCCGCCCGCCAGCAGCAGTCCCTCGAGAAACCGGCGTCGACCGCGGTTCCCAATCGGCCATGGGGTTGGCGCGGGGTGTGCCCGGACCTGACGTCTGCGCAAAGCCCGGCGGGGCCAGGCCAGCAAATCCTGCGTGGCGCCCAGCGGGCAGAGGCGTCGGCACCAGAGAGCCGGCAAGAGCAGGTCGAAGAGGAGCACCAACGGCAGGCCCAAACCGGTGAGCAGCGTTGCCAGCGAGAGCGGTTGTCGCCAGGCGTTCAGGAAACCGTTGAAGAGAGCCAACGGGTCGAGCCAGAGGAACAAGGGCCAGCCGAGCAGGGCGCCGCCCAGGGTCAGCAGCAGCAGCCACCGCCCCACGGCCGGCCATCCGGAGCCCTGTTTCCGAGCCTTCGGACGCAGTCTCTGACCGCAGTCCTGAAGCAGTCCCACGGGACAACCATACCGGCAGAACGACCGGGGGAATCGCAGCGCCAACAGGAACACCGGCAAGGACAGGAGCAGCAGGACGCCGGTTGTTCGGGTGCTGATCGCCCCCGCCATGGCGATGAACGGACTTGTGGCGGGAAGGATGACGGAGGTGGTGGAGTCCGAACGCCACGGCCATGCCAGGGCCACCGCTCCGGCCAGAACCAGCCAGCGACAGGTCCACCGGATCGCGTGCGCGCGGCGAGGCCGTTTGCTGGAACCAATCACGTCAGGTTCTGAATTCAGCCAAGGTAGGCGCCCTGGTGGCGCAGCAGGTCCCGCAGCTTCTCCGGATCCACCTCCCGCGGACGGCACTTGTCCCGGACCGCGACGCCTGCCGCCGCCCCCGCCGCGTGTCCGGTCAGGAGGCAGGTGGCAATCAGACGCATGTCCTCCACCATCGGCGTGTCCACGTCGAGACAACGCCCGGCGGCGATCACGTTGTCCACCGCCTTCGGCACCATGCAGCCATAGGGGATCGCAAAACCGGGCTTGTCCCTGCCGGCCCCGTAGGTGCCGCCAATCGCAATCGTGTCCGGTTCCCGAACGCCCGAACGAGCCTCCTTGTCGGTCATCTTCCGAACGCCCGCGAGCAGGCGCGTGATGCGCACCCCGATCTGGGGGGCGATTTGTAGCACGAAGACTTTGTCGGCGCCGGGGACTTCCCGCAGCTTCTCCAGTCGTTTCCAGATACTGCGCCGATGTTCCACCTCGAGCCGGCTCAACTCCGCAATGTCCAGCCCGTCGGTGCTCGGTCCGCGGAGGTTGACCCACTTCACGCTGGGCAACGGTTCGACGCTGCCAAGGTTCTTGAAACCGGCTTCCTTGAGCGCTTCCAGGTCGGCGCGATCCACGTTACCCAACCGATGCACGAGGCCGACCGCATGCAGGCGTTGCTCGTGCTCCGCTCCGGCGGCCGCAAACACGTCGCCATCGCCGGAGGCATCCACGACGACCTTCGCCAGGACCGCCTGGCGTCCCGCTTTGCTTTCCAGAACGACGCCGCGTACGGCGTTGCCGTCCATCACCACGTCCGCCACCCACGAGTGGAACAACATCCTCACCCCGGCCTCCTGGATCATCTCATCCATCACGAGTTTCGTGAGTTCCGGATCGGTGGTGGGATCGGGCCTGCCGGCGGTGTAGTTGGTGGCGCCATTCGCATGCTCGGCGATCCGGCCGAGCAGTTCATCACCGATGCCCCGCACGACCTTGGTCAATTCGCCGTTCTCGGTGGCGTGCGTCGGATAGACGAGCAGGACCAGTCCGCCGGTCCAGAGTCCGCCGAGATAGCCGTAGCGCTCCACCAAGGTGGTGTTCGCCCCGGTGCGGGCGGCGGCGATTGCCGCCGTGAAGCCCGCCGGTCCACCGCCGACCACCAACACATCCGTCTCGTGGATCACGCCCAGCGGACGCGCCGGTTGCAGGACTTTTCCGTCGACCAGTTGGGCGGGATAACGGTCGCGGGCCGTGACGGGAATGACAATGTTCTCCGGCCGCACCGCGCGAGGGGTGTTGGCAGGCGCCTCATCCGCCACGATGCGGGTGGCGAACGGCGTGCCAAAGCCGGCGGCCGTCAGAAGCTTGAGGAGTCGGCGACGGGAGAATTGAGGTTTCATTTCTCAAGGGTGACAACCTTGGGATCGTTCATCAACTCCCGACCGTTGAGATTGCCGACCACGTTGTAGAATCCTTCGTCACTCCAGAAGACGAAGCCGGCGAGTTCGGGGAAGTGGTCCTCGAGTTTTCGCAGCACGTCCAGGCAGTCGCGCGGCGGGTCGGACCGACCGCGAATCCCCAGTTCCGCCCACCAGATGACCTTGTCCTGCTCCCGCTTCTTTGCGACCGCCCATTCGTATTCGGCGAAAGGCAGGCCGGTGCCGTAGGCCGATTTCCCGATGACGTCCACGTAGGCGTCGCCCGGGTAACAGCGCTGCAGGGCGCCGTTGTTCTGGGTGGTGTGGTAGGCCCAGATGAGGTTGTCGAGCCCCTGGGTGTTCTCGAAGTAGTCGTGGACCAGGCGGTAGAGCCGGATGATGGCGTCGCTGCCGTTCTTGGCATGCCACTTGTTCCGGTCGTCGCTCTCGACGAACGGCGTGTAGACCACGGGAATCCCCCGGTCCTTCAGCCAACGCAGATTCGCGGCCATCCGGTCGAGTTGCTCGTGGAAATTGGTCTTGGTGGCGTTGTCGCCGGGCGCCCAGATCTGTGGGATGTCGACGGGACCATTCCATCGGTCGCCGGACGGGTTGGCCCAGAAGTTGTAGACGCCGGCGATCATCCCGCGCTCCCAGACCTTCCTGACGCCCTCGTTCCACGCCGAGTCGGGAAACGGATCATCGACGAAGTCGTAGGTGATGCAGCCATAACGGGGGAGTCGCCCCGTGTGCTCCCGGACCTTCTTGAGCCAGTTGCCGGCCGCGTCCATGTCGGGATTCTCGTTGTGAACCCAGGTCCCCACCTGACCGAACAGATACGAGCCGTGGCCTCGGGCCTTTAGGAAGGCCAGGACCTCGTCCCGCGCTTTCGCGGCAGGCTGACGGGAATCCTGGGCTCGGGAGATGGCCAAAGGCGCGCCGATACCGGCGGCGCCGAGGAGCTTCAGGAGTTGTCGACGGGTGAGTGGGTTATTCATGAATCTTCTTCGCAATGGGTGGTGGGGCTCTCTTCAGGAAGCGCTTGAATTTGTCAAACACGGTAGATGTCTAACGCCAGGCTCAGCGGCGGTACTTCGTCCGCTGAAGCCGTTGGTTGGAACTCCGTTTCTGTTTCTCCCGCAGAGGCGCTGAGGCGCAGAGGGAACCCCATTCTCTACCCGGCGGTTTCTGGTCCGGTTTCCGGTTCGGTTGATCCTCTCTGAGTCGTCTTGGGGTCGGTCTTCGCTCCGACCGTCCTGTCGTTCCGGTTCCGGTCTTCCTCCGCGCCTCTGCGCCTCTGCGCGAGAAACGCCTTCATCCCATTCAGGTGCCAACAAGTGATTATGCGAGTCTGGATATCACGCCAACCTGGGGTGCTATCCGATAAAGCACATTCCCGTGGGCTGGCTTCATTGTTTGCTCGTTGGCTTGGACGCTACTGCAAGTCCGTGGGGCAAAGCAAGATGTTGCGGCGGGCTTGGGTTGTCCGGGGCGCGTTCCGAGTTTCCTGCCACCGGCTTCCGCATCGCGAGGCGATGCCAGCCATTAGCCGGGGGTTGGGTCCGAGTAGGCTCGGGCCCCACCCCCGGTGGGCACCGGAACAGGCTTCGCACCCTGGAGGGGCCATGATGCCGAAATCGAACCGAGCCATGATCCGCATTGCGGTAACCCGCCAACACGGTAGGTCCACAAGGGGAGGAACGCCGCGCGGACTATTTGAGGGATGTCGCGCGCTCAACGGCCATGCTGTCCACCAAGTGATTACATGAGTCAGAATATCGCTCCCACGTGGAGTGCTATCCGACAAGGCTCACTCCCGTGGGCTGGCTTCACTGTGTGCTCGTTGATTTGGACGCTACTGCAAGTCCGTGCGGCAAAGCAAGATGTTGCGGCGGGCTTGGGTTGTCCGGGCGCGTTCCGAGTTTCCTGCCACTGGCTTCCGTATCGCGAGGCGATGCCAGCTATTAGCCGGGGTTGGGTCCGAGTAGGCTCGGGCCTTACCCCGGTGGGCACCGGAACAGGCTTCGCACCCCGGAGGGGTGCCAGAGCGGTCGCGAGCAGGTGCCGCGTCTGCGACCCCGCCGGGGTCGGATCGGTTTGGGCGTGGTACCGGGGGTCGGCCGGACTTTGGTCCGGGCGAGCCCCGGCTAATGGCTGGCAGCCCTCCGGGCTACTGTCCTGTTCGATTCTTCCAGTAATCCGGGTCGCGGTGGAGATGCATGACGGCCATGACGGCGATGACGTTCGGCTCGATGCGGAACAAGACGCCGAAGGGAAACGTCTTGGTAAGACATCGGCGTACGTCCCCATCGACAAAAGAGTAGAGCTCGGGATTGAGTTGGATCCGGTTGAGGGCGTCCTGGACCGCTACGAGGAAACGTTTCCCCAGGTCTTCCTGTTGCGACTCATACCACACCGCAGCATTGAGCATCTCTGCGTCTGCATCGGGATGGAAACGGACCGGTTTCACGCAAGAGCCGCACGAGCTTTCGCAAACACATCGGCGGCATCACGCAACTCCAGCGCGCCCTCGTCGATCTCCCGACAGCGTCTCCGGACCTCCTCGCGCCACTTCGGGGAGATATCCTCTCCGGGGCCGGCCTCGAGGCTTTCGATGAGGCGTTCCGCCACAAACGCACGCCCCTGTGGGGGAAGGGCCAGGGCCTCCGTGACAATCTTCTCTGCCGTCATGCTCATGTTGGAAGAGTGCCCCGCGAGTATTCCGTGGTCAATGTGCCGGTTTGAGAGACCCTGCAAACTCAGCGTGAACTGCGGAGTTCCGGCAGGATGATCTGTTCGATGGCGTGATGGGAGATCATGTGGCTCGGGGCCGTTTCATCGATCTCGAGGCGGAACGCCCCGTCGCCGATGCCAGCGAGTGCCGCCTGGACCTGGCGTTCGTAACGGCGCATGGCTTCCTCATACGGCAGGCCGGTGGCCGGCTCGTCGTGTTGGGCTTCGCCAAAACAGCAATCATCCCGGCGCCCCAGGATCTGCACCTGCCTGCGTCCCTCCCCAAGCGCCCCGAGGACGTAGAGGTCCGGATACCCGGCCAGGCGGTAGAACGACGGTTCGAATTGCTCCCGATCCCCAACGGACCCACCCGCGCGCAGATACAGGGGGATCGAACCCGCCACCGGGAAGCTGCACCGGATGGTCGGGTCCAAGGCGGCATAGACGGTTGTGGTCCATCCGCCACCGGAGAGTCCGATCATGTGGAAGGCCCGGTATTGGAGGGAACCGTCCGGGGTTTTGGCCTGCTTCAAGTGGTTCAGTCCAATCGCCGTGGATTCGAGGAACAGCCGGATGGGACTGCGGGAATCGTGGTTCTGCTCGAACATCGCGTTGTGGCCGCCGGTGCAATCCCCCGGACGCATGTGAGGCATGAAGACACCGAGCACGCCGTAGCCTTCACGGAGGAGGGCGTGGATTGTTCGCTGCAAACCGTACCCCACGTCCGCCGGGCCGGGATCGTCATCCAGGGTGCAGCCGTGGCCGTGATGCAGGACCACGAGTTCCCGATTGGGGTGTTCGGGGACAAAGTGCCAGGCCCGGCCCTCCAGGTCGGGGGCGAGGTTCATTTGCAGTTCGTCCACGCGGTCGAGGTGGTCCAGAGACTGCACCGGGGAGGGGATGTTCGTCCGGACGACGTCCGGTTGGCGTTGTGCCGGGAAGCCGTCCTTTCCCCAGAGATGGTCGATCAAGGCCGCGCGTTTTGCGGCCGCGTCGGCCTCCGAAAGGACCGTGATGTTGCGGTCGTCCAGCAGTGTGGCGGCCACGACGGAGGTGAACGGTGAAGCGGCCGCCAGCAGCGACGCGAGGGACAGCACGGACGCGAGGTTGTGGCGCATGGCGCGGCGAGTTCGGGGGTGGTGGGGGATGGATTCAGCGTTTTCCATGAAATGCGCCGATTAACCTTGGCGGCTACGGCACCGTTGGATACGGGCTACCTGGGTGCCGCCTCCTGATGGGTGACGATGGGGACATAGCCAAGTTCCAATCCCGGGGGCGGGGTGACCAGCAGGGCGGGGTCCAGGCTGACCAATTCTCCGCGGCTGGGCGGGGTCATGTAATCGCGGTCGACGGGCCATTGCGCGTGCAGTCGCTCGATGAAGTTCTGGAGTTTCTCCCGCTTGGCCTGGCTCCAGTCGTATTGCTGGAATGAGGGTTGATCGATGAAGCGGTACCAGGAGTAGGTGACGCGCGAGCCATCCGCGAGGTCCACCGTGAACGGCCCGCGGGTCGGGCCGGGCTTGGTCCAGGCCGGGGTTTGCGGTGAGGTGTAGGGGACGCCCAGGGTTGCCTTCTCGAATTCCTGATCGAGCAACCCGGTTTCCTTCGGCACCTCGGCGGCGCTCACGACCACACACTCTTCTCCGACCCGTTTGAAGTAACGGGGAAAGACGCCCTTGGGGCTGGGCCCGTTCTCACGCCACACCAGGCCCCAGACGCCGCCATCGAGCACTTCGTTGTCGAAGACCCGTTCCACTCCGGTGATCACCTTGCCGGCCTGATCGTAACGCGTGTCGCGCCGGGTCAGGCTGGAGCGCCAGGCTCCTTTCTCGTCGAACCGTCCGGAGCACGCCGGGCCGCCGTCCCGCCAGGTTTTGAAGGCGTCGTAGAGGGCCGCCTTGGAATAGTAGACGACGTCCTGGACCAGGAGGCTGCGGCCCTGTGGATCCACCGGGAACTGCAGCCTGGGGATTTTGGAATAGACCGTGCCGTTCGCGTCCACGCCGTCGAAGCGGGGCACGGTGTTGATCTCCATGGCGCCGCCGCCCATGTTGCCGGGCCGGGCGTCGAGTCCGCGTCCGTAGATGAAGGGGTAATTGAAGAGCTTGCCGATCTTGCTCCAGGTTTCCGGGATGTAATAGGCGATGGGGCCCTTGAAATTGGCGGCGCTCAGGAAGCAGGTCCAGGCCTGGTCCCCGGTTGGCGGATCGCCGGTGGTGGGATCGGTGAACGGGAGGGCCATGTAGGTGTAGCCAAGGAACTCGCCATTCGGATTCCCCTCGAACGGGAGGGCGTCGGGCGGAATGAGCAACCGGTTGCTGAGTTGGGCGATGCCGAGGCGATTGTCCGGCAGGGCCTCGTTATCGTAGAAGAACGACCAACCCGGCGAGCCGACCTCGTAATCGTAGCACTGCGGTGTGGCGTTCATGCTGAACTTCGGCGGACCGTAGCGGAAGTGGTTTCCGGCCCAGTACCCCAGTCCGCCCTCGACGGTTTGGAAGACGCTGCTCCAGGTGGGGCCGCGCGGGGCCCAGGTCCGGGCGAGCGTGCCTTCCGGCGCCAGGGGTTGGTCCTTGTTGTCGGAGTTGTCCGGCGTGATCCAGGCGCTGGGGAGACCGATCTGGAAGTTGGCAATCGGTTGATCGATCAGCGGCCAGACGGCGGCATAGAATCCCATGCCGGCGCTGAACTCGGAGCGGTCGCCGGGACGCGTGGCGCGGTAGCCGATGTAACCGTGGAGACCCTGCGAATGCGCGGTGACGGTTCCGGGGCGCGGGCCGGATGCGGGGCTTGTGGCGGGTTGTCCGGACGCCGTCGGAAGCCAGGCCAGGGCGGACAGTGTGAGGACTTGCAGGAATTGCTTCATGGAGTCTGGGGGTTCGGGGAGGTCCCGGGGCTTCAAATGATTTCCTCGTTCGCCGCGTCCCAACGGACCACGCGGTTTTCCTGTTGGGAAACCAGGGACATCAGGAAGGTGGCCGTCTCGATGAACGCCTCGTCGGTCGAGCATTTCGGCGTGCCGCGGCTGCGGATGCACTGGACCCAATCGAGCATGTGATTGGGTTGGGCGGGGGTGCGTCCCCGCTCATAGCCCGCAGGCAGGTCGGCGTTGCGGTTGTGATAGGTCTTCTCGATCTCAAACGTGCTCACGTCATGCGCGATGGCGTCGAAGCGCAGGGTCGCATCCCGCCCGCAGAGGGTGACCGGCAGACTGTCGGTGCAGTTCATGCTTCCCTCGAAGGTCACCGTGCGTCCCAGCTTCTCGAACTGGTAGGTGGCGCAGTAGGTGTCGGGCACTTCGCGGTCGTCCTTGAGCAGGGCAATCAGCCCCCGGCAGGAGCAGGTGTCGGGAATGCCATGGCCCAGGAGGTACTGCACGAAGTCCATCTCGTGCGACAGCAGGTCGCCGGCGTAACCGGTGCCGTAGGCGTAGTAGCAGCGCCAGTGCCAGAAGTGCCGCTCGTTCCAGGGGATCTTGGGGGCCGGCCCCAGCCAGAGGTCCCAGTCCACCTCCTTGCGGACCTGCGCGGGATCGGGGCGTTCCCACTGATCGTAGTAGCCGTACCAACGCCAGTTGGGGCGGTCCGGCCGGGTCGACTTGTAGCGGCCCGTGCGTACCAGGGTGATGGGCCCCAGAACGTCCCGGGCGATGAGTTCCCTGGCCTGCAGGGCGCACGTGGCCTGGCGCGCCTGGTGACCCAGTTGAAAGACGACCTCGGTTCGCTTCAGCGCGTCCCGCATCCGTTTCGCCTCCGGCAGCGTCCGGGCGAACCCCTTCTCGCAATAGATGTCCTTCCCGGCCCGGGCCGCGTCCACCACAATCGGGCAATGCCAGTGATCCGGTGTGGCAATGATCACCGCGTCCACGTTGGGATCGGCCAGCAACTCGCGATAATCGACATAGGCTTTCACCGCCGGATTCCGGCTGCGCTCAACCCCTTTCTGCCGGTGCGGTCCATAAACGTCGCAGACCGCGGTCACCGTGACGTCCGGCAGCGGCACGACCGCGTTGATGAGGTCGCCTCCCCGCGTCCCCAGGCCGATGCAGCCGACCCGGACGGTGCCGGCCTTTGACGCGGCCCGGAGCAGGTTGGGGGCCAGGGTGGAAGCGGCGGCCACGGCGGTGGCGGTGCGCGTGGACGTGCGGAGGAATTGACGGCGGGTGAGGGGATTGGGCGGGGTCATGGTCATGTTGAAGAAGTCCGGCTTCATCGGCATTGGCCCCCGGTCGCATGGACGCCGAACCCCGGAGGATTCCCGTTTCCCGCGACCGGGGGATTTCGAAGGGAGATCATGCCCTCCAGGGCGAGCAAGGGAAGCTGAAAGCCGCCCCGGTTGTGGAGTGCGCCGGCAAAGCGAAGCGGCGACGGCGCTCTCGGCCGGCTGCCTACGGATGATGGTGGAACGCGTCCGGGTGCCTGCCGGACCGGTGGCGATGCTGGGCCGCCAACTCGTGGTTCATCGCATCAAGCCCCACATCGATGAGCGGTTGGAGCCGGAGTCGGGCGGACACCACCACGAGTTGGTCGGACTCCAGCACCGCCAGACGCGTTTGCACGGTGCTGCCCCGACGTGCGTCGGGGTCGATGTAGACCATCACCAGCGTGTCCGCCTCGCGGACGCACGTCAGGCGCTCCCAACCGCGCGCCGTCATTGTGCGGTCGGCCTCCGCGATCATGTCCGCATACCGCTCCGGTGAGATGCGCCCTTCCACCCGGTCCACACTGACCCGCGCCGTGCGCACGGAGGTTGCCGCCCGACGTGCCTCGTCAGGCACATCATCCAGGAAATGCAGGCCCATTCGCGCGGTCGCCAGCAGCACCGGCCCCACGCCACCCTGGAACACACGGCCGAAGGAGGTTCCCGAACTGCGTTTCAGGGCGTCGCGCAGGCTCTGCCCGTCGGAGTCCATGCGAAAACAATCCGCGACGGCCAAAGCCAGCAAAGCCATCAGCACCACCAGGACGGCGAGGATCTTGCCGCTGCCCGGTGGGGTGCCGGAGTCGTGGTGTGTGCGCGTCTTCATGCGGTGGCAGGGGGCTGACGGGCCACGGTGGGGGCGGCTAGTGTTCCTTCAGTTTCAGGCCGATGCCCTTGAGCGGCTCGATGTTGAATCGTTCGCCGAGCATGCCGACCTGTTCGGGGCGGATGTTGCCGTCGATGCCCACGAGCACGGCCTGGTCGCCATTCTCAATGACTTCCACGACGAGGCCTTCCACCGCCTCGTCGCCCTTGAGCTTCAACAGGACGTGGACGGTGGTGTCGCCGTCCTTCACGGTGGCAACGGATTCCCAACGGGCGGCGGTGAGGGTGGTGCGCACCTTCTCGAGTTGGGCCAGGACGCCCCGGCGGTTGGTGTCATCGAGGCTGACCACGTGGACCCGGATGCCGCGCAGTTCGTCGAGCACGGTTGCGATCTCGGGTTCGCGGGCGGCCACCGCGCGATTCACCAGGCTGATCAGGCTGCGGCTGATGTTGACCTCGACATACTCCTCCCCGGAGGCGCTGGCGGGGAGTTTGAACATGGCGGGGTCCAGCGGCGAGACCGTGGCTTCGGCGGCGTTGAGTTGAAGGGCGGCGGTGATGAGACCGAGGCCGATGAATTGAATGGGAGTGCGTTTCATGATCGTCGTGGGGTTCTGGTCTTCAATGTCATTACCGGCGTCTGCCAGCAGGGGGGAGAACCCGGGATCACGGGGGGAAGTTTCACGAGTTTTCACTTGCGCCGCCGCGCGGGTGGGGAAGGATGACCGGGAAACACCAGAACCGGGCCGAGGCCGCTGAAAGCCGGGTTGCACCCGCCGGCCGGAGCCGATTCCAATGCGACGAACACCATGAAACGAATCACCAAGACTCTCCTGCTCAGCCTGACGGCCGGGGCTTTGATGGGCGTTTGCCCGTTTCAACTCGCAGCCCAATCAGAGGAAACCGCCAATCTGCGTCGCCACGCGGAGGAGTTGAAGCAACACCTGGGCGAGTTGCGGGAGCATGGCAATCGCGAAGAGGCGAACGCTGTTCAGTCCGAACTGGAAAAGGTCGGAGCGCGGTTGCGCGAGCTGCAGGGCCAGCAACGTGAAGGCCGTCGCGAGGCCCCCGAGGCGCAACCAGCCCGCGAGGTGCGGGAGTTGCGGGCGCGGGCGCGCGAGATGAAAGCCGCCGGCCGGGAAGAGGCGGCGCGGGACCTGGCGGAACAGGCGGAACGCTTGCCGCGGGAAATGGCCGGTCGCCCACCCGGCGCCGACCTGTCTCCGATGCAACAGAAGTTGCGCGAGCTCGTCGCGGAAGCGCAGCGACGGAAGGCGGCCGGTGATCACGAGGCGGCGCGCGACATCCAGCGTCGTGCCGAGGAACTGAAGCAGGAACTCAAGGCCCGCCTGGGGCGCGAGGGGCGGGAACCGGTCCGGATGGCAGAGAAACCGCGGGGCGGCGACATGCCGCCGCCAGAGGAAATCGAGCGCCGGTTGCAGCATGTCCGCATCGCCATGGAGAATCTCCATGCCGCCGGGTTGCCGGATGTGGCCCAGCACCTGGAGGAGGTGGCGGCTGATTTGGAAAGGGCGCTGCAGGGGCCACGGGGCCACGGGGATCCGGTGCCACACCTGCAGGCGCAGATTGACGAATTGCGCGGGGCCGTGGGACGCCTGGCGGAACAGATGGAGCGCCTGAAGCGCGCGGTGGCGGGGGATCGCCAGTAACGGACGGGGTCAATCGGCGCCAATCAACCGTCGGACTTTCCAGGAGGCGGTGCGGCGCGCGGCCCGGGGCCTTGGCCGCGCGACCGGGACCGCGACCGCAACCGCGCTTCACGCCGTGCCTGCTTGACGGGCTCGGCGTCTGCCGCCGCACGTTCCACCATTTCCCGGGCGAGTCGGGCCTGTTCGAGTCGCCGGCCACGGCGGATGATCCACCAATCCCACAGGGCGATCGCCACGGCGATTCCCAGGAAGGTGAAACAGGCCAGCCAGTAGAGAATGAATCCCCATCCCCGCAGCCGGGGCTCCAGCAGGGTGATCCCCCACGTGGTCATGCCTCCTGCGAGGATTAGGAACAACAGCCCGAACCACCGGCGGCGCGCATCAGCGGGTCCGTTCATGCTCGGGAGTCTCGCCCCTTCCCACGGTCCCAACAAGCCTGGGCGCAGCCCAATCGTGCTCCTCCTGCGAGGCGGAGCGGGAACGGCCCGGCCCCGACCGGTGACATCGACGTGCTTCCGTTATGATCATGACGACGTGCCAAGGCCTCTCCGCCGGGCGTGGAGGATTGAGGACCACCCTGGTCTGGTGTTTCCGCTTGACAGGCATTGAACATTCATTCACCAAGGCAACCTATGAAGACGCCGCTGGTTCTGTTGCTGGGGCTGCTTTCGTTGGCCGCCCTGACAGGGTGCGAGCAAATGCACTACCGGCAGTATGGAGGCCCGGCCTCCAGTTGGCCGACCGGCTCGGCCTACACGGACCGGGTGTTCGACGTGCCGGTGTATCGGGGGTGGCCTGAAAAGAGCTATGTCGTGCTTGGTTCCATCGAGTTCACGAATGCCAACGTCGACTGGAACCAGGGTGACATGAAACAGGCTGCGCGGATGGCGAAGGAAGCGGGCGGCGATGCGATCATCATCATCCCCAAGGGAGCGGACCAATCGCCCTCCACCAGCACCGCGCGCCAGGCGCTTGGCATGGTGGACGCCCGTCAGGTTGGAGTGGTTGTCAAGTGGGAGTGAAGCGAGGGGCGGGGGTGATGACTGCAGGCGGGTGAAGGCGGGACCGCTGGGACCGGCCGGGACCGTCAAGTTCGACTTTGCGTTTGGGGGCGGCTTGGCGCATCGTCGGGTCGTCACCGGTCCAATCCCGCTGATCGCAATGCAGTCCAACCTCAACCCCGACAGCATCATGCAAATCGTCACCCAACTCGCGGTCTTCCTGGAAAACAAACCCGGCACGCTGGCGCGCGTGTGCGACGCCCTGGGCGAGGCGGAAATCAACATCCTCGCCATGACCACGAGCGACACCGTCGATCACACCGTCGTGCGAATGGTGGTCAGCGATCCCCGTCGGGCGTTGTTTCTCTTTGAGGAGCGGAATGTGCTCGTGGTCGAAACGGAGGTGCTGATGCTGGACGCGGACAATCGTCCCGGCGGCCTCGCCGACGTGGCCAGTACGCTGGCGACCGGCAAGGTCAACATCGACTACCTCTACTGCGCCACCAGCCCGCGGACGAAACACGGCATCATCGTCATGCGGGTTTCCGATGCACGCCGGGCGCTCGAACTGCTCCAGCAACAGGTTCCCACCGATTGAGCGGCGTCCCGAAACCCCGAGCGCCGGCCAGCCCCGGGTGACGAGACGGGATTCCCTCTTGAACGAAAATGCGCCGACTGACGTCGGCGGCTACGGCGTTACCTCGAACGTCTCCCCCGCCAGGTCAACCGCGACACGGGTGCCGTCGGCATAGGTGAACTCCTGCCGGCGGTACGAGGCGTCGAGGAATCGGTGCTCGGTCAATGCGAGCAATCCGACCCGACGGTGCAGGGCGCACATGAGCTGGACGCGGTGCAGTTCCTCGTCGTTCGGGTTCAGCGATAGATACGGGAGTCCGGCATTGCCGAGACCGTGCAGGAATCCGAGGTCGTTTTCCGGAATGCCCCAGGCGCCTTTGCCCAGCGACCACGGAGTGAGGAGGGCGTCGTGATAAACGAGATTGAACAACGGCACCGGAATGCCCATCGCCGGTCCGTGGCCCGGATCCGGCCGCAACGCGTAGGGACCGTGATGGACGAGGTCCAGGTGCGGGATGGACCAGTCGCTCGGTTCCTCCGAACTGACCACGCCCCCCCAGGCCCGGACTGAATCCAGGCATTCGCCACGGTAGCGCAGGCATTCGCTCCGGGTGACCGGGTGTTCCGGCGCGTAGCACTCGTCGGGCGGCACCACGGAAAACACGTCGAGATAGGCGCCGCGCAACGGGATGCCATGGTCGAGCAGGGCGCGGTGATTGCGCCGGACGTAGCCGGGTGCGAGCCGCGAGCAGAGGATCGATTGCCTGCCACCATACCAGGTGCTTCCTGAGGGCCGGTTGCCGGCCGGGTCCAGGATCGTGTGTCGTGGATCATACGAATCGGCGTCGAGGTAGAAGTCGCGATATTGATCGTGAATGGCGAAGACGAACCCGAGCCTTTCACAGACCTCCCCGAAGTGCCTCATCCCTTCCCAACCACCCGCCTCGGGGCAGGGGGGCAGCACGTCCGGGTGCAGGTTGTCATAGCCGCGCCGGCCCCAGCCATCGAGATGCACATAGGCCTGTGGGATGCCTCTTGCCGCGATCTCTTCCAACTGTTTCGCGCGGTCGGCGAACGTGACCAGTTGATGGTTCGCCGCCGGGTCGTCCTGGTGATAATAGGAAGATTCCGGCTGGATGTGATAGAGGATGCTGGTGTGAATGACCGGCGAACCGACCAGTCGGCCGACCCGGGGATTGCGGGCGATCTTGGTGGCGAGCGAAACGAAGTCCCCGCGGTCGATGACCTGTTGCCGGTAGCGTTTGGCCAGCGTGACGTAGTTGCCCTCATCGAAGAAGCACAACCGGGCGCGACGCGGATAGGCCCAGCGACCCAACGCATCCACCCAGCGCAATGCGGTCCGCGTGGGGCCGCCCGGCGGATGGTCAAAACGGCAGCCGGCGTCGTCGGGGGTCTCGAGGATCGTCAGTGCCGCGGCGGTTTCCTGCTGATGTCCCCACCACGGCATGTAGAGCCCGCGCCCAAAGCTCAGGGTGTCGTAGAGCCACGCCTTCTCAGGCCAGTCCTTCGGCAACAACATGCCCTGCATGAACGGGACAACCGTCGTGTCGAAGCACCCGGGTTGCCAGGGGCCCGGCCATGAAAGCTCGGCGATCCGCGTTTCACCGTCCGTGGCGAGGGTTTCGATCACAAGGTCCTCGTCCGGTCCCTCCAGGGTAACCAGGATTTGCAGCTTCAGGTCGAGCGGTGCGGGTTCGCCGGGAAGATCGCCGAGGGTGATTTTGAAACCTGAGGAATAGCCCGTGGCGTAGGATTCAGAGGTGCGTTGGCCGGCGGAGACGAGCGCCAACGACTGCCGCTTGCCATGGGTGGCCACCACCAGGTCGCCGGTCGTTGAGGGTTCCGCGCGCCAAGTCCGGGTCGGGGTCCGAACCGTCAATGCCAGGTTCGCAGGGTTCACCGTGACCGTCAGTCGCTTTCCCGCGATCGACCATTGTGTCCCGGTGCCGGGCGAAGGGGCTTGTGCCTCCTCCGCGGCTCGCAGCCCCGGAACCGGAGTCATCGCCAGCAGGAGCAGCGGCATCAGGATCCGGAGGGGGAAGGGGAATGAGCCGGGGTGGCGATGGCGGGCGACCCGCCGGGAAAAGCGGCACGTGAGCATGGCGGGATCTTGGACCCGACCCTGCCGGCGTCAAGAGCAAGGCAGGGTGATACATGGGGCGAAAGCGCTCCCCCAGCCCTCGCCATCAGCCATCAGCCATCATGTCGTGGCGGCAAACCGGCGTTCGCCGGAAACGCAAGGGCGCTCCCGGTGGATACCCCTTCGCCGCCCCGAAATGCCGGTTTCCCTCAGTGTTGCTCGAGCACGAACGGTTCGAACAATCCGTAGCTGACCTGGGAATACTCGTTGCCGGGGGGCGGACCGGGATTCGGACCGTGCTGGAACATGCCGGGCCAGGCGCTGCCCAGACCGGGGTTTCCGTGATGCGGGCCGAGGGTGTTCTTCAACGTGCCCACCACTTCGACGACAACCGTGTTCTGCCCGGCGACGATCTGGTCCGTCACGTCGCATTGCCAGGGCGGACTGATGATCCGTCCGGCCAGCCTGCCGTTCACCTTCACGCGCGCCACGCTTCCCAGCCAGGCCGGCAACCGGACGAAGAACGGTCCCGTCGCGTCCTCGACCTTGAAGTCCTGTTGATAGGCCACGGTGCCGGCGTAGAACGGGAGGCCCTGTTCCTTCCAGCCCGGTCGTTCCGTCGTGAGGCCCGAGCCGTCGAGCAGGTGGTTGGCCGTGCGTTGGTGGGACGCGAGTTCACCGGACATCCGGTCAAGGCTTACGCCGGTCGCCACTTCACCCGATGCGTTGACGAACTGCACCTCGGCGAGGCCGACGAAGCCGTTGTCGGGGGCGTCGCCCTTCACGGGGTAATGGACGCCGTTCTGGTTCGACACCATTTCGAGAATGACGAAACGCGTCGCGGGCGCCTTGAGTTCCAGGGTCTCCGGTCGCGCCGGTCCCTGGGCGCGGGCCAGGGTGAACACGCCCTTGTCCACGGAATCCGTGCTGCGTTTGCCCTCCGGGATCACGCGTACCCTCAGTTCCTTCACACCGCGCGAGGTCAAATCGCTCACGTGACCTTCACAGTAGTTCCAGATCCGGAGGCCGGAGAGATCAACCGGTTTGCCGAGGTCGAACACGAGGAACGGATTCCGATCCTCGACCGGTGTGCCATCGGCGTTGTGCGCGTAGCCAATGCCGCCACTGAGCCACATGGTGCCGTCCGGGTTGATGCCGTGGACCTGGACTGGTTTGGCCGGCGTGATTTCGAGTGGCCTGGGCGGGACGATGACGAAGCCATGTTCCCGCGGCTCCAACGAGAAGTCGCCAATGACATAGGCCGACTCCACTTCGTGGAACATCGTGAAGGGATGCGCGGTCAGCGTGACCGTGTTGGTTCCTTCCGTGGCGACGTCCGCGAGGGCGATCCGGCCGAACGCCTTGTCGAGCCACCAATCGCCCCCCTTCGCCTGCACCGGTTTCCCGTTGCAGGTGATCGCGTAGAGGTCGGGTCGTTCGACGACGATTGCCAGGTCAGCGGGCACGGCGCCGTCGATGACGAAGTGGTAACTGACGGTGAACCCGCTGTCGGCGGGGAAACGGTGTGAGATCAGGTTGTCCTGGAATTGCACCGCGCTGTCCCAGGGATTCCGGTCCATGCCGTTCTGCTGCCAGACCAACCGGTTGGCATCATAGAAGTAGATGGACTCGCGACTTTCCTTTCCGGCCTTCACGTCCACGTAATCGAGCGTCAACACGTTCGGTTCGAGCCGGGTGACCTGGGCCGGCGCCGTGGCGGCGAACTGGCGTTGGCCGTTTGGGACTCCGGCACTCGCCAGAGTGCCACTACGGGGTTTGTCCTGCAGGTGCAGCAACAGGCTGCCGGCGGGGGGCAGGTCGAACTTCGCGATGGTTCCGGAGTCGCTCACCTCAACCGGCCAGGCCCCGGCCTTGCCGGTGAACAGGTCCCAGGACTCGACCGCCCCGCGCGTTGTGAGCACTTCGCCGCGGCTCGGCGCATCGAGGCTCGTGTTGACGAGCAGCAGGAGATCGCCATCGGGGAGTCGACGCCGTTGATGAAAGAGGATTCCGGCATCGCCCGGGGCACGGTCCACCCGCAGCCCGTCGAATGCCATCGTGCCCCGCAGCCAGGCCATGTCGCGCACCTCGTCAATCGAATGCCACGTGCTGTGCTGCTCCGCGAGTTGGACGCAACGATCCGACGGCGCCCCGTCCACGCGCGCGGGCGTCCCGCCGATGCACCAGACCACCAAACCGGGGGTGGCATCTTCGATGAGCCCGATGGTCCGGCTGTCGAGGTTCTCGGTGCCCGGCGGGATGATGAGGACGGGATAGTCTCTCAGCCCGACCCGCAGCCCGGCTTTTCGCCCGCTCTGCGTAAGCACGGAGCCCTGTCGCGCCAGCACGTTCTCGCTGACCAGGTCGTATTCGATCTGCGCGGACTCGAGCAGTTGCAGGAATTTGAAGAAGCGACTGCCCAGGTCACCGAGCTTGCCGCCGTGGTTCTGGTACATCCACGCCGTGGTGGTGGGTTCGATGACGACGATGCGGTTGACCTGTTCGCCGGCGGACATGGCGACCGAAAGGCGCGCCAGGTAATCGGCCATGACGTGGTAGTCCTGCCACCAGGGTTCGTGGTAGCTGAAGGACTGCGGATGATCGCGCTTCCGGGCTCCGCGGACGGTGATGTAGCTGAGATGTTCGTCGAAGAGATTGACCCCGAGGACGCCCAGCCAGTCGGCGATGCGTTTCATGTCGACGAACCTCAGGTCCCAGCCGCCGGCACCATAGATTTCGCAGAGCCGTCGTTCCCGGCCGAACTGGTTGGCGACGCTGGCGAGTTCCCGGACGAAGCGGAGATTGCCGAACTGGGCGTGCGTATGTTCGGCGTACTGGTTCATGAGGCAGTCGATGCCCGGGGCCTGCTGCCAGGAGGCCATGGCCATGTTGTCGGGCACACCGACGCAATTCGGCCATTCGTGATCCCAGTAATGGCCGGTGAACATGAGGTGGTTCTGTTCGCACCACTCGGAGTAAGGCCTGGCCCAGCGTTCGATGAACAGTTCGTTCAGCGTGCTGAAGTAATTGTGCCGCACGCGCTGCCAGTCCCCGACCTCCTGGGTCAGACTGGGGAGGGTGGCGATCAGGCTGTAGCCCCAGCGCTTTTCGAACTGCTCCGGGAGGTCGGGGCACCAGGGCATGCCGCCGGCCGGGCGAAGCTGCGGTTCATCGGTGAAACTGCCGGGAACCCGCTTCCCAAACTGATCGCCGATCTCGCGTTTGTAAGCTTCGTGCGTGACCTTGAGGAACTGCTCGGTGACGCCCTTCGTAATCAGGTTCACATACGGGCCACCTCCGGTCCATGGGGAGTCGCCGGCGCGCCGAATCTCCGCGATGGAATAGCGGCCCTCGGGCAACTTGTCCCCGGCCTTGACCCGCGCCGAGACATCCTCCACCGGATCCCCATCCAGGCGATGCACGGCCACGAAGGTCTCCCCCCATGCCGGCACGGTCTTGACCTCCCGTTGGACGAGACCCATGCCGCGGGATTCCGGCATGAGATGGGGCACCCAACCGCCGGCAAAACCGCTCGGATACGAGTTTTCGTCGTAGATCCAGATGTTCATGTCCAGCTTCGCCGCCTCGTCGAGCGCGACCTTCCACAGGCGGAACCAGTCCTTGCTGAGATAGGGCGTCATGAGGCCGGGGCGCGGGTGCACGAACGCCTGCCGGACCCGCTGGCCTGCCAGGTCGCGCAGGGTCTCGCGGATCTGGGTCTCGGTCAGGTCGTCGTTCCAGACCCATAATGGTCCCGAGGCAAACTCCCGGGGCGGATCGACGAACCGGGCGCGAACGGCGGCGCTTTCGTCCAGCGCCTGGGCGGGCAGGGCCGCGGTCGCCGACAGGAGCAACCCGGCGAAACCGGCAGGAATGGCAAGGGATCGCATGGCCCGAGTCTGAACGAAGCGGCCCCACTGTCAAACCGGACGTGCAAAGCGGCCCCGTCCTCCCCCCGTCCTGGCGAACAGGTGTTCTGGGGCTTTGCCGATCCGTCGATGCCTCCGCTCGTGGCGTCGCCAAAGCGGGGAAGGCCACGCTTTTCACCGCACTCCACGACTTGGCGGAGAACGGCCGGTCTCGCGAAGCGTCGTGGAGTGCGTGCGATGGCAATCGCCGCTTTGGTGTTCGGGTCGGCAGAGAGCGGCAGGTGCGAGGGGAGTGCGAGGGTGTGGGGAGCGTAAGCTGGGGTCGAAAGCGGTGAAGGCCGGCGCTTTTCACCGCAGTCCACGACCTGGCGGAGATCGGACGGTTCGCGAGGCGTCGTGGAGTGCGTGCGATCTCAATCGCCGCTTTCCGCAATGGCGGCAATTCCCGGATCGCGCCCTGGTGACGTCCGCAGCCTGGATCGCGGTTCTGCTCCGACCGCGGCGATGGAGGAGACAGTTTGGCGAACACCAGTCGGCCTCCGTGAGGAAGGCGGCATGCCTGGCTTACTCCGGCCCGGTGGGCAGGCGCGGTTGCCGGAGCGTCGGGGGTGAACAGGGCGAGCGTCCGCTTGCCGGGTTCGATGGCCCACCCGCCTACTATCAGGGTTTTGCCGGGTGTCAGGAGGGCCTGGGCGGTTCCCGTGTATCGGTGCAAGCAGCAAAGGCAGGGCTGAGCCATAGCACGATGGAATGCTCGTGGTAAGAGAATTACACCACCCCCTGGCACGCGAAATGCTAATGAACTTCCCAACCATGCATCCGCTGTACTTACTCCCGATAATTGGGTCTGTCCGAACGCCCGTGGGCGTGCGGTCTGGCTTGATTTCCTCTCGCTCTGGCGAAGGCGATGTCGTGGCCAGGGGGCTGGCACGACTCCGGTTACGCTCCCTTTTGCAGTTGCTCTGGATGGTCGGACTCATCACGGGGGGAACCGGTGCGATGGCCGCGGGCCTGACCCAGGTGGGGAGTTGGCCGGAGTTTCCCAGTTCGGCGGCGGTGGCGGTGGCGGTGGAGAGCGACACGGTGTATCTGCTCATGCCGAACAACGGTCTGGTGAGTTGTGACATCACCGACCCGGCCGCGCCGGGTTTCACCGGCTACCTTGGGCTTCCTGACGACGGCCGGAGCGGGGAGGGGGCGCTCTGCTTGTCGGGCGACCGGTTGTACGTCACGGGTGCCCTGGATCTGTGGGTGGTTGATGTGAGCGATCCCGCTGACCTGCGGTTGGAGGGGCATGCGGTCATCGAAAACGGGCTCGGGGCGTACGGACCGCGACGCTGCGTACCCGCTGGCGATTACCTGCTCATCGGAGGGAGCGAGGATTGGTTGGGGATGGGGTTTCAGGTGTGGGATGTCTCAGGTCCGGCGCAACCGGTGCCGGCGAGCACTCTGGCCCTGAGCGGAGCCGCTGATGTCGCCGTGGTGGGCTCGCTGGCCTACGTGGCCGGGACCCCGCGGGCGCACGTGGTGGATCTGAGCGATCCCCTTCATCCGGGGACCCCGGTCAAGCTGGCGTATCTGCCCCGCACGATTGAAGCGGTGGCCGCGAATGAGACCACGGCTTTCATGGCGGCCGGCGACAGTGGGGTGGTGGTCGATGACCACGGGCTGTATGTCCTGGACCTGACGGCAGATCCGATCCAACCGCCGATCATCGCGCACGTGGATCAACCCGTCCCCGCCACCTGCATGGCGTTGCAGGGTGACCTTCTGTTCATCAGTTCCAGTGAGAACGGGCTCCAGATATGGGATGTGCAGGACCGGGCGAATCCGGTGTTGCTGGGCAGCCTCCAGGAGAACCTGCGAGTTTCCGACATGGTCCTGCGGGAGGACACGGCCTTCTTGTGCACCCGGGAATGGGGGTTGGTGCTGGCGGATGTGTCCAACCCGGCCCAGCCGACCGTCCGGTCGATGCTGCCAATTCCGCACGGGTGGCTCGGTAGGTTCATGTCCACGAGGGACGGCTTGCTCTGTGTGGCGGATGACCGGTCCGACGTCCTGCATCTGGTGGACATGTCGAACCCGACCGAGCCGCGACATCTCTCGACCCTGCTCCGGCCGGCCCCGGAGCTTTCGGGACTCGGGTTGGTGCAAATGGACGACAAACGCCTTTGGGCGGTGGGATCCTCCAATGCCCCGGAGTCGGCCCAGCTTTGGACCTGGGACATTACGACCCCGACGAGCCCCGTGTTGCTGGGTTCCATTCCGCTGCCGGTCGGTGACCTGGACTATGCCGTGGCCGGTGATCTGCTCTTTGATCCGGATGCGGAGGGGTTCTTCAACATCCTCGACACCTCCGATTTTCCGAACGTGGAGAGCCTGAGTGCCACCGATTTGGGCGCACGGGTGACCAGCTTCTTTGTCCGCGAGAGGGCGGGCGGGGAGCGGCTTGCGATCCTGACGACCACCGATCCGGCTCGTCTGAGGATTTTGGACATCACGGACCCGGGTCGGCCGGTGGAGCGGGGCGCATTGGATGTACCCGTGCCCACGGTATGGTCCTGGGTCTCGGTGGTTGAAGGAAACGATGATTTCTGCCTGGTGTTCTCCGACCAAGGCATGTCCGTGGACATCAGTGATCCGGATGCCCCGCGTATGATCGGTGAGGTTGCGCTCCCCCGCCACCTGCTCGTGGAGGGTTCCGGTCGCTACGCAGCAGCGGGCGCTGGCGGCAGCACCTGCGAGGTCTTCGACCTCCGTGACCTCGCCAATCCGGTGGTTGTTTCCGTCTCCGACCTCGGAGCCTCGCCCACCTGGGTTCAGGGCTGGCATGAGGGGCTGCTTATCACGAACGGCGGCTCGCGCGGTAATGTCCTTTTCTGGCAGTTCGAGCCGCCGGGAGCAGGTGCGCCGTCGTTTGTGTGGGGACCTGCCTTGAGTGAAACGCGCTATGCAGGAATGACATTCGACTATCGCGTTGAAGCCACTGGTGCCGGGTTGTCGTTCCAATGGTTGCGGGATGGTGTGCCAATCCAGGACAGCGAACGCGTCAGCGGGGCGCAGACTTCCCAACTGCACTTCACCTCGGTGGCGGGGGCGGAGAGCGGCGCCTACAGTTGCGAAGTCACCAACGAACACGGGATGCTGCGCAGCCCGCCGGCGGCGTTGGAGGTCGTGCCGTTCAAGGTGGGCGTCACTCTGCAGGCCCCGACGAACCTCCAGGTCTGGTGGAACACCGCCCGCTATGATGGACAGAATGTCACTCCGATGCTGCAAACCACGACGGACCTCTTCTCGGGGGAATGGGTGGATACCGGGGACGTGATCCCCAACCATTCCGGCGATCCGACGAAGGATGGGGCGGCGCGGTTCTATCGGCTGGTGATTCCGAACCCGTAGGCCTGGACCAACCCGCCGATGCCCGTCTGCCGCTACGCTCGTGGCGGCGGATTGGCGTCCGGCGGAGTGGCAACTATGGGGTCATCGTGGCTGCTTTGATACGGATGTTGAGGGGGGCGATCTGCTCCGGCGGACGCCGGTTCGGCGCTACAAGGAGGGCAGGTCAGGCGGTGTTCCGAACGATCTTGGTGCTGTTCTGGTACACGAACTGCTCATAGCTTACCCGACCATGCATGCGTTCTCCCTTGACCTGATCGTGCGGGGTGCCCGGGCGGCCGTCAGCTTTGCGGCCCGTCCCGCCGGGGCCGGCAACCGGGTCGGGTTCCAGTCCAGCAACCCGGGGCGACAGCAAATGCGGTTACTTTCGATATCCGCCGTGATCCTTGGCCTGAGTGGCTGGACCACCGCGGTCGCCGGCCTGACACAGTTGGGCCACTGGCCCGGCTTTCCGTCGTCGGAACCGATGGCGGTGGCGGTCAGCGGCAGCACGGGATTCCTGTTCATGCCCAAGACCGCGGGCCTGGTGAGCTGTGATATCTCGGACCCGGATCAGCCCCGCTTCCTGGAGTTTCTGCAACTGCCGGAAGATCCGGACCAGGTTCCAGCTGTGCTGGCGTCCTGGGTGCGCGAGGGGGTGCTCCACCTGTCAGGCAACCGCCTCTGCGCCGCCAACCGGACGCACTTTTGGATCGTGGACGTGGGTGATCCCGCGGGGATGCGACTCCTCGGCAACGCCGTAATGCC
>JACKPW010000016.1 GCA_024233215.1 Verrucomicrobiales bacterium
CAACCCCATCCGGGGCCATCGCCGGTGTGACCAGGAACGACCGGCAAGCCAGGAGCAGGGCGAGGGTGTGAAGCAATCGCATGTCTTCACGGGCGGCGGCCTGCCGGATGCCGTTTGAGCCAAGGGTTCGAGGAGGCCTCAAACGTTCCGCCATGCATCCGGTTCCAAACCTGCCTCACATCGCGTTCGTGACGGGATTGTATCCGTCCGGCGCCCATCCCAATCGCGGGACGTTTGTCCATCAGTTGGTGGATGCCGTTGCGGGGCAGGGCGTGCGATGCACGGTGATCCATCCCTTGAAGTTGCATGAGTGGTGGCGGGAACGGGGGAGTGGCTCCGGGGGTACTCCGGGCGTTCGGGTACACCGGCCGGTGACGCTTTCAGTATCCAATCGTCAAATCGGCGGGTTCAACACTTTCTCCCTGACGCACATGGCCTTCCAAAGGGCGGTATGGCGGTCACTCCAGCGGTTTCCCTCCAAGCCCGACGCCATCTACGGCCACTTTCTCTACTCGGGGGGGGCGGCGGCCGTCTGGGCCGGGCAGCGACTTGGGCGGCCCGGGTTCGTGGCGGTCGGGGAGGGGACGTTCTGGACCCTGCGTCCCTTGGGAGTCGAGCGGGCGAAGCGGGACTTCGCAGGCATGCAGGGCGCTCTGGCAGTGTCGAGGGAACTGCAGCGAAGGTTGATCGAAGAACTGGAATTCGATCCCGAGAAGACGGCGGCATTTCCGAACGGGGTGGATCTGCGGACCTTCCAGCCGCGGGATCGGGAGGCCATGCGACGGAAACATGGATTGCCGGAGGACCAGTTCTTGGTGATCTATGTGGGCAATTTCATCCAACCGAAAGGGGTGCAGCGGGTGGCTCAGGCGCTTGACGGCATGCCCGGCGTCGCTGGCATGTTCGTCGGTTCCGGTCCCTTGAAACCGGAGCTTCCCAACCTGGCGTTCTGTGGGAGAGTGCCGCATCAGCAAGTGCCGGAACTGCTGGCTGCGGCCGATTGCTTTATCCTTCCGAGCGACGTTGAAGGCTCCTCTAATGCCACGCTGGAAGCAATGGCGTGCGGTCTCCCGGTCATCGTATCCGACCGGCCGTTTAACCGGGACCTGTGCGACCCGGAGTGCGCCGTGCTGGTGGATCCGGAAGACGTCGCGGGAATCCGCCGGGCGATCCAGCGATTGCAGGGGGAGGGGGTTACTCGTGAGCGACTTGCCCGTGCGGCGGTCGCGCGGGCGGCCGGGTTCGACATCCGGCAACGGGCGCGAAACATCCTGCAATGGATGAGCCGGCTGGCAGGGGCATCAGGTTATCGGAACGGAACAGCATGAGGAGGATACTGCACGTCGTGGGGGCCCGGCCCAATTTCATGAAGGCGGCCCCGGCACTCACTGCCCTGGCTCACCGGGGGATCCCTCAGCTGCTGGTCCACACGGGCCAGCATTATGACCGGCGAATGTCGGACTTGTTCTTTGAACAACTGGGCTTGCCGGAGCCCGACTACAATCTGGGAGTGGGTTCGGGCAGTCATGCGCAGCAGACCGCCCAGATCATGATGCGATTCGAGGAGGTGGTGGAACGTGAGAAGCCCGGATGGGTTTTGGTCTACGGGGATGTGAACTCGACGGTCGCCGCCACGCTGGTTTGCGCCAAGTTGGGCATCCGGGTGGCCCACGTGGAAGCGGGTCTGCGATCGAACGACCGCCGGATGCCTGAGGAGATCAACCGCCTGGTCACGGATACGCTGGCTGATCTCCTGTTCACTCCCAGCGAGGACGGCAACGTCAACCTGGCGCGGGAAGGGGTGGACGCGACGAAGATCTGCCTGGTGGGCAACCTGATGATCGACACCTTGATCCGGTTGCTTCCCCATGCCCGCTGGCCGGGAGGTTTGGTGGTGCCCCGCCCTTATGTCTTGGTGACCTTGCACCGACCCTCCAATGTCGACGAACCAGACCGTTTGCGCGACCTTTGGCGCACTCTGGTGGGGCTGAGCCGCCAGGCGGCGGTGGTGTTCCCGGTCCATCCCCGCACCCGCAGCCGCCTTTCAGAACTGGGGCTTGGTCCGTCTCCCACCGGGTTGCACCTGATCGATCCCCTGGGTTATCTCGAGTTCCTTGCGCTTCAGCGGGACGCGGCCCTTGTGATCACGGACTCCGGGGGGGTTCAGGAGGAGACCACCTATCTTGGTGTGCCCTGCATCACCGTGCGGGAAAACACTGAACGACCCGTGACCATCACCTTGGGAAGCAATTTGCTGGTGGGGAGCGACGGGGATCTGCTGCAGCGCGAGGCGCACTCCGCTCTCGCCGGCGAGTGGAAGCGGGGCGTGGTGCCACCGCTATGGGATGGGCACGCCGGCGAACGGGTGGCCCGGCGACTGTTGGACGGTATCCCGGGGTGTGCTCCGGCGGGATCGCCGTGTGGTCCCCGTCCTGAGCCGTGAACAAGCCGGGGTTGGCAGACGACCTCCGCGCGTCCCCGGTCCGGGCCGGTGGCTTCCTGATTCCCGGGTTTAGAATTCCATGGGTATGAAGATCGTGGTGTTATGCGCGAATCACTCGCTGGGTGATGAGCGTGTGGTGGTGCGGCAGTCCCTCTCGCTGGCGCAGGCGGGTTACGATGTCACGGTGCTGGGGAGGGAGGATCCGGAGAAGCGGCTGCCGGTCCATCCCAGGCTCGATCTCCGATCCACGGCTCCGCTGATTCGCGGGGCTTCGCTGGCGTCGAAGCTGGGCCGGTTCAAAGTGCTGTTCGGGTTGCGCCGGCAGGTGCTGGATCTCCGGCCGGACTTGATCGTGGCCCACGAACCCGACAGCGCCTTCGTGGCCCTGTCCGCGAGGCGGCGCTGCGGTGCCCCGGTGCATTTCGACGTGCATGAGTGCTTCGAGGAGATGGCCGCTGAACGCGCGCCGCGGTTGTTGCGGGGACTGGTTCGATTTCTGGTCTGGCGGATGATGGCCCATCTGGGCCGGCGGTGCGACTGGATCACGGTGGTATCGCCCACCACGGCCCGCCAGTTCCGCGCGCTCCGGCCCGAGGGGCGGGTGGACATCCTGCACAACAGCCCGCGTTCAGGGCTTTTCCCGGTGTGCAATCAGGACGTGGGGGCGGAAGTGACCCTTTGTCACGAGGGCTGGCTGGACATCTCCTATGGTATGCAACAGCTGATCGAGGCGGTGGCGCTGGCACGCAAGAAGATCAAGGTCCGGCTACTCCTGGTGGGAAAGGTCCGGGTTGGTTCCGAGCAGGCGTTTGACCAGTTGGTGAAGCAGCATGATCTCGGGGCCGTGATTCAGGCGACCGGATGGCTGCCTTATGATGAAGTGGGCAGGACCGATGCGCAGGCGCAGATTGGCCTGGTGGTGATGCAGCCGTCAGGCAATAACTACGGCAGCCTCAGCAACAAGCTCTACAGCTATATGGCATGCGGTCATGCCCTGGTGGTACCTCGCGGGTCCGCCTCCGAGGAACTCGTCCGCCAATACCATTGTGGCGTGGGGGTTGATGTCACCCGGGCGGAGGAGATTGCGGCCGCCATCGTGCGCCTGGCACAGGATGTCGGGCAGCGGAAGGAGTTCGGGGCGAACGCCCGGCGCGCGATTGTGGAGGAACTCAGCTGGGAACACATGGAAGGCACCCTGCGGAACATCTGCTCGGAACTCACGGCGCGCCCGCGGACTTGACGGAGGGCGGTGGGCTTGCGGATGGGTGGTCCGGATCCCTGCACGCCATGGGCAACGGTCGCCGCGGGACCGGCTGGCTGACATGAATCGAACCGACGGCAATTCCTGGATCATCATCACGGACGGCTATATCAATAGCTGGTCGTTCGTGCAGATTCTGCGAAGCCTGGAGTGTCCCGGCACCCTCGTTGTCCTGCGCCGGCCGGGTCGCGATGCGTCGATCATGGACCTGTATGGGGATGACGTGCAGACGTGGACGCTGGATTTTTCAGAGCCCGGAGGGTTGCTGCCGTTTCTCAAGCAGCGCATTCCGGAGGAGGATCCGAAGGCCTTGTTCTTCACCGATGAGTCTCTGTTGCCTGCGGTTCACCGGGGGAGTTCCGACGCCTGGATGGCGAATGCACGGGTGTATCCCGGGGGGAAGTGCGATCTGGAGATCATTCTGGACCGGCCGGCGTTCTACGAGTTCATCGAACGTCTGGGGCTGGCCGAGGTGCCCCGGACCATAGGCAGCGAATCCGATCCTTTCAGGACTTTTCCCGAGGGTTTCTTTCTTCGCTTCCGGCGGTCCTGGGACGGCCTGGCACGATTGCCCAGGCCCCGCCTGGTGGAAAGCCAGGCGTCCTTCAAGCGGGAGGTGGAATCCCTGACGGGCGCTGGTTGGACGGCGGCACAATGGTGTTACCAGGAGAAGCTCAGCATTGACCCGAAGGATAATGTCTCGATTTGTGGCTGGCATGACGCACGGGATCCCTCGTATCTCGCCACCCGCAAGGCATTCCAGTATCCAGCCCAGCAGGGCGGAGGTGCGATTGTGGAAGTGGTCCAGGTGCCGGCGGTGTTGACCGACACCACGCGTGGGTTGCTCGAGGCGTTGAATTACGAGGGGCCGTTTGAGCTGGAGTTCGTGCTGGACGGCAATTCCGGTCGTTACAAGATCATCGAACTCAATCCGCGCCTGTGGATGCAGCACGCGTTGCACGGCGCGCACACGGGCCAGACGATCGCCCGTCGGTATCTCGGCCTGGAGGCCGCCCCGGACGCAGTGATTGCTCCGCCGCTTTATTGGATCAACGGCGTCGTCGCCGCAAACCGGGTCCTCGGTGGCAGCCAGGAAATATGGCGTTACCTGCGTTGCCCTCGGAGGATTCTCGCGCCCGACTGGAGGACGACCTTCCGCTGGCTGCCCCGGTTCCTGCCGAACCTGGTCCGGCGAAATCTGAGCGGGTGGAGACGTTGAACAGATGACGCTGGCAGTCACAACATCAGGAGACGGGATCCGTGGTTGGAGTCGGGTGCCCGGTGCTTACGTGGAGCGAACAATGGCGTCCGCCCTGGGATGGCACGGGAGTCCGCAGGAACCGGCGGTTCGGAATGCCTTTGACTCGGATGCCGGCAAGCGACTCGGGGAACGGCTGCTCGGGTTGCTGACGGGGGCGGAGGATCTGGATGCGGTCAGGCCGTATCCCGGACGAGGACCCGTCGCGCAGCCACAGGTCGAGGATCTCCATAAGGATCTGGCGGCTGTGGCGGCCGGTCGGGCGGAAGGCGGGGCACCGTGGTTGAGCGCGGAGCGTTGGCCGGGGGGACGTGCGTTCGCCCTGTTGCTTTCCCACGACATTGACCAGATCCACGATCGCGAGATGTGGCGCATTCTGGCGGACGTCAACCATGTCCGGCGCATGGTGACCCAGGGAGAGCCGGGGCACGTCGGACAGGCCATGGGACGGATTGCCCGGGCCGTCCTGGCGCCGAAGCCGGCCACGAAGGACTACGAGACGATCCTGGCTCTGGAGGCACAATACGGTTTCAGGTCGACTTTCTTTGTTCTGCACGACCCGTACTGGGCGCGGCAGGGAGCGCGATTCGGGATTGAGGGACGGGCGATCCGGGCGATCGCGGAAAGGGTGATCGAGGCCGGATGCGAGTTCACCGTGCACGGAGGCTACTACCGGTTCAACAACCCGTCGGCCTACCTGGAGAGCCGGGAGACGCTGAAGCGGTTGTTTGGAGTGGAGGCCATCGGCATCCGCAATCACCTGCTGAGGTACTCCTACCCCGGTACCTGGAGGGCCCAGAGGGATGCGGGATTCGACTACGACGCCACCTATGGCTACAACTGTCAGCCGGGTCCGCGCAGTGGGCTGGCGTTGCCGTTCTTTGCTTATGATCGGGAGCAGGAGGAAATGCTGGATCTGTTGGTGCTGCCGCTGACCGTCATGGACACCACGGTGTTTCGCTATCTGCGGCTTCGGGAGGAAGAGGCGCTGGAGTTGGCGCGATCCCAGATGGAGCGTTACGCCGCGTGCGGCGGTCTCGTGACCCTGCTCTGGCACGGCAACTACTTCAATGAGCCGGAGTACGCGGACTGGCAATGGGTCTACGAACGGCTGCTGGAGCAGCTTGCGGGGATGCAACCGTGGTGTGCGACCGGTGCCGAGATCAACCGCTGGTGGCGCGCCCGGGAAGCGGTGACCTGGGAGCCCGCCTTGCGCACGGCCGATGGCTGGCGGTTCTCCGGGCAGGCGCGCCGGGCGATTTCCGGCCTGACCCTGCGCGTGCATGGGGACGCCGGAGGAGCCCGGGTGATGGTCGGACCGGCAGGGGGCCGGGAGGCGCGGAGCACCTCTGGGGGATATCTGATTGAGTTTCCGGACCTGTCGGCCGGAAGTCGCTTTGAAGTGCGGGTTTGGACGTGAGCCCGAACCGTTGCCTCGAACTGAACACACCACTGCAGCTGCACGAACACATAATCCCATGAACTCCGACGACAGATTGGCGCGATACAACCGAACAAGAGTGCTGGTCACCGGCGGCGCCGGCTTTGTCGGCTCGAGCCTGGCCACCCGGTTGGTGGGACTGGGCGCCGAGGTGACGGTGCTGGATGATCTAACCACCGGCCTGGAGGAACTGGTGCCCCGGGGAGTCAAGGCGTTTGTGCACGGCAGCGTCGAAGATCCCGAGACCCTTGATCCGCTGGTGGCCGGAAGCGACTACGTCTTCCACCTCGCGGCCCGGGTGCTGGCGTCCTCGACGAAGGACATCCGATCCGACTACCGGGTGAACATCGGCGGTACGTTGAACATCCTGCTGGCGGCACGCGATCTCGGCCCGAAAGCCCCGCCTGTGGTCTACACGTCCACCACCTCGGTCTACGGGAATCCGCGCGCGCTCCCGATCACTGAGGATGAGCCCACGAACATTCTGTCGCCCTACGCCGCGAGCAAGTTTGCCGCGGAGAGTTACTGCCGGGCTTTTGTGGAGATGTACGAGCTTCCCATTGTGATGGTGCGTTATTCCAATGTTTACGGGCCGCACCAGTCGCCCCGGAATCCGTACTGCGGGGTGGTGTCCAAGTTCCTGGAGGCCGGTCTGGAAGGCCGCCCCATGTGCATCCACGGCACCGGCCTGCAGACGCGCGACTTTACCTACATCGATGACGCGGTGACCGCCACGTTGCTGGCGGCCTTGGTGCCGCGGGCTCTGGGGGAGGTCTTCAACGTAGGCTCGGGGGTGGAGACCAACGTGCGCCAACTGGCCGGTCTGATCGCCGGATTGATGCCGGGTCAGCCGCCAGTGGAGTTCATCGACCGACGGGATATCGACAACGTGAGCCGGCGGGTGGTGAACATCGAGAAGGCCCGCAGGACGCTGCGATGGGTCCCGGAAACCTCGCTTGAGCGGGGACTGGCGGCCACTCTCCAATGGTTGGAAAGTAGCAAGCGGGCCGGGCAGAGAGCCACCGCGTCGCAGGCGTGAGCAAGCAACCCATCCGGTTTTGCGGCTCCCGCGGTGAGGTCCCGGGCGTGGCGACTTGGCGCAGATGATCCTCCATTACTACCAGCAGTTCTTCCCCAGCGCGAACGCGGTGGGCTACCTGACGGCCAGGAAGCTGATGGGCCGCCTGGCCGACCGGGGCCATGATGTCACGGTGTTTGCCTGCGACTTCAACCCTTATGACGAGCGGGACGAGCCGGAGGAGGAAGTCCCCGGTCGTAACGGGGGACGGTATCGGGTGAGGCGACTGCGGGCACCGCGGGGCATGCGCCGGAGCTTGACCCGCCGGTTTGCGAGCTACGGGGCCTTTGCTGCCCGGGCATGGTCGGCGGGCCGGCGCGCTCCACGGCCGCAGCTCGTCATCGGCAGCATCCAACCGCTGTTTACCGGCAGCGTCGCGCTGCGAAACGCCCGATCGGCGGGGGTTCCGTTTGTGCTGGAGGTGGTCGACCTCTGGCCTGATGCGCTGGAGGCGAAAGGGGCCGTGACCGGGATCAAGGCGCGGGTCCTACACCGGATGGCGAATCAACTCTACCGTCACGCGACCCGGATTGTGAGCCTGACCCCCGGGATCAGGACAGAGCTGGTGAAGAAAGGGATTTCGCCGCGAGTGATCGATGTGCTTCCCAACGGTTTCGACCCGGACTTGTATGCGATTCCTGTCACGGCCCGGGCCGAGATCCGGCGGGAACTGGGATGGGATGACCAGTTTGTGGCAGTGTACGCAGGGGCCCACACCGAGGTCACAGCAGTGGAAACCTATGTCCGGGCCGCCAACGTCCTGAAGCATCGCCGGGACATCCGGTTTGACCTGTTCGGAAGCGGGCAGACCAAGGCGCCGGCCATGCGTCTGGCAGCCGAACTGCAGACGGGGAACCTCCATTTTCACGATCCCGTGCCAAAACCACGCGTGCCCCACCTGCTGGCGGGAGCGGACGTCGCGTTGATGGCTCTATTCCGCAGTCCATTGATCCACATCTACTTCGAGAGCAAGTTCATGGACTACATGGGCGCCGGGAAGCCGATTCTTGGCGCAATGGGAGGGCAGCAGGCGGATGTCATCCGGCGGTTTCGCACTGGCAAGGTGGTGGATGCTTTTGACCATGAGGGCCTCGCCGCCTTGGTGGCCGAAGCGGCGGACAATTACGGAGCGTTCGCCGAGATGGGGGCGAATGGTGCCCGGCTGGTCCGGGAACGACTGCTGCTTCCAGACATCATCGAGCGCTACGTGGATCGGATCGAAGCGGTGGCTGCCGGGAGGGCGGGCGAACTGGAAGCCTGGGAGCCGTTTCCGGCCTGAGTCGGGAGGCCGGTCCGGGGAGGCGCGTGAGTTGCTATTAGCATGACGTTTGCGAGCGTAGTGTCGGCGGTGGGAATCGGGGGGAGCCTGGGGCTTTCGTTGGTCTTCCTGATCAGCAAGTGCTTCTTCCTGGCGTCCACCCGGGCAGGCTGGGTGTTGATGGCGTGCAACATTCTCTACGAAACCGGATACAAGCGGCTTGGGCTGCGGCGGTTTGGAGCCGACGCGATGGTCCTGCCGCTCGCGGTGACCGGGTGGTGGCTGAGTGCGGGAGCCAGCTATGCTGCGGGCTTCGCGCTGGTGCTCGGACTGGCTTGGGGGTGGGCGTCCATGGTGGACTCGCGATGGCGCAGCGGAGGTCTGGCGCATCAGCATCGGGTCTATCGCAACCGGGCGGTCTTGCCGGTGCCCAACCTGATCGTCCAGATTCGCGGACCGGTCCTGGAACGTCGGCGTGGAGTGGACGAGATGGGGGTGCTGGTTGCGGGCGAAACCCTCCACTTGGAGGTGATCGTGTTGAACCCGAGCAGGGTGGTGCCACAATTGCCGTTGGTGTTGGAGGCGCGATGCGACGTCTGCTCGCTGGCGATTGTTGCGGCCCGTTCCGGGGAAATGCCTGCGCCGGAGCCCGGAGAGAGCCTCCGACTGGCACTGGAGTTGCAGGCCGTCTCTCCGGGGACGGGCGGCAGCGTTTTCGTTCAGCTGAGGCATGGGGACTGGTCCTTCAAGCGGCAGCTGCGGGTGAGGGAGGTGGTGCCTCGTGAATCCGCGCGGCCGACAGGCGTGGTGATTCGGCGATGGCGGTACGGGTGCCGGGGGGCGTTTGCCTGGCGGGGGGACCACGATCTGTTTGATCCTGCCGCCTTCCAGTCCATTGAGGGGTGGAGGATCGCCCTCGGCTTGTCGAGGCGCTTCCAGTTGCCCAGCACGCTGTTCTTATCGTCCCGGCTCAGTCTGGTGGAAGAGGAGCATCGAGCCTACTGCGCGCATTTCGGATGGGACCGCCGCTCAGCGGAGATGCCGGCGTTCATTGAGTTCGTCCGCCAGGAGGTTGAACTGCGGGTGGAGATGGAATGGCCCTGGCAGAGCGCAAGACCGCTTTATGCGGAGCTTGGCAACCACATGCACCTGCACTACGGAACGGAGGCGGCCGCCGCCGCTGAGAACGACTGGCAATTCAGCGTGGCGATGGGGTCGGGTCGCTACGCCTGGATGACCGGGGCGGTCGGCGACTCCTTCAGCGAACAACGGGACAACGCGCGCGCCAACAACGCCCTCTTTCGCGAGCTGTTCGACTACGAGGCGGCGAGCTATGCGATTCCGTCTGATGTCTACGATGAACACACCCCGGGAGCCATGGAAGCCGCCGGTCTCGAAGTCGGCTCGGACACCGACGCCTCGCGCTTTACCCGGGTGTTCCAGCTCCCTCCCCCACACCACCCGGCCGGATGTGAGAGGTTTGTCGAACTGACCCGGAAGTACCCGCGCGATCCGCAGGACGCCTACCAGGTGGCGACGCTGAAGTACTGGCTGCATGCCGCCCGGCGCACCGGACGGGCCTTCATCTTCTTGTCCCATCACCATCTCCTCCAATACGAGGGCGTTGCCTGTTATCATATGACGGAGGAGTTGTTGCGGAGTGTGCTGGAGGACTGCGATGGAGACGTGCATGCCGCCACGGTGGGGGGGCTTGGACGGTACTGGCGTGATGTGCTGAGTGAGACAACCCGGGTGGTTTCCGTGCGCGTCAAGGACGGGCTGATCGAGGTGGAGAATCGTGGTGCGAGGGATCTGAAGGGCCTTCCGCTGGAATTTGAACTCGCGGGGGGCGGCCAGGGAATGCGGCTCATGGATGTGCGTGCGGGGGAAACCCGGACCCTGGACCTTGGCGCGGAATCCGGCGGGAGGGGGGCCATGGCATGAGTGCAGCCTGCCTGGTCATCGGTGCACTGGCGCTGGGGATCCTGGGGGCCCAACGTTGCCTGTTCCTGGCGGGAACGCGGGCTGGGTGGTTGATGTTCCTCGCCAACGTGGTCGGCGAAACGATCCTGAAGAAGGCGCGCCTGCCACGCGGCGGGGGCGAACTCGTCATGCTGGGAGCGGGCTTGTGTCTGCTGCTCCTCGCGGGAGTCGGTTGGCACTGGATCTCCGCCACGATCGTCGCCCTGCTGTTGCTGGAGATCTACGCTCGGCGGCAGGAACGCAGAATCCTGACCGATGCCTACGCGCGGCTGGATCGGTGCGGCCCCGGACCGAACCGGGTCGGCGCAGCGGACCGGCCGGCTGTGGGGTATCCGTTCCCTTCGACTCACCCGGAACTGACCATCAACTTGGTGGGGCCATTTGTGCAGCGGGTTCCGACCTATCGCCTGGGTACCCTGCCGGTGGGCCGCGAACTGGAGCTTCGGCTGCTCATTGCCAATCACACCCAGGTGCCGACCCAGACCGGGATTCGAGTGGTGATCTCCGCTCCCGCGGTCCTGGGAGGCGGCCGGGAGCACACGGAATGGGTCCCTCGGCTTGCGTCCGGAGAGGTGCACGTCGTGCGAAACCAGTGGACCGTCCAACAGGCGGGCCGGGCTGGGAGCCTCCGTTACCGGATCGAGTGGGGGCATTTCTCGCGCGAGGTGGAGGTGTGCCTCGACGGCTGCGTTGCTGCCGGGGAATCGGTGGTTTCCGAAGTGGCGATTCGTCGCTACCCCGGCGCTTGCCGCTCGGCCTTTGCCTGGCGTGGGGACATGGATCTCTACGACGACTCCACGTTGCAGACCGTCGAGGGCTTGGAGGTGGCATTCGGGTTGGCGGCGCGCTACCGGGTGCCGCAGACAATGTACCTGTCCACCCGCCTTTCGCTCGATGAAGGGGCAGCCCGGCAATGGGCCGAGCACTATGGCATCGACCGGGGAGCCGGTCGGATTCCTGACTTCATCGAGTGGGTCCGGGAAAATGTGGAGCTTCGGCATGCCTGTTCCTACCCGTTTCAATCGGCCCGGCGGTTTGTGGTGGAGTTGGGGAATCACGGGCACCTTCACTACGGCACGGACACCTCCGGGGCTCCGGAGAACGGGTGGCAACTCAAGGCCCGCATGGGGGCGGGGAGCTATCCCTGGCTGACGGACGATCGTTCCTCGTTGGGGGAGCAGCGCGACAACGCCCTCGAGGCACGTCGCTGGATGGAACGGCTCTTCGGATTCAGCCCCAGAAGTTGGGCGATGCCGGACCGCACCAACGACCGGCACACTGCGGCGGCGATGGAAGTGGCGGGGTGTGAGGTGCTCAGCGGCTCGAACACCACCCCGCGCAGCAACGTGCTGCACCAACCACCACCCCACCACCCTGGGGAAACGCGCGCCGTGGAACTGACCAACCGCTATCCGGGTGACCCGCAGCACGTACTGCACTGGGCGATGGTCACCTTCTGGCTGTACCGGGCACATCGACGGGGCATCCCAATGATCTTCATGTGCCACCAGCACATGCGGCAGTTCGACGGGCATGCCTGCACGCGTTTCACCGAAAGCATCCTCCGTCAAGCCGTGCATGATTTTCGGGGAGACCTCCACATAAACACCATGTTCGGGATCGGCAAGTACTGGCGTGAGGTGCTGAGTCCCGTTACCGGCCGTGTGAAAGTGTCCCATGCGGGCGGGCGGCTGACGGTGGAGAACTCGTCGGATGTCACCTTCAGTGACGTGCCGGTGGATTTGAGGGACGCTGTGGGACGGACTTCGACCCTTCTGGTAGAGGCGCCGGCTGGACGTCGTCTTGTTATCGACGCCGCCACGGGAAGGTTAGAGATCGATGAAGAGCTGGTTTCACAGCGCTGATTTGTTTCCTTTGACGCGGATGGAATACGGATTGGCTAGCGAAACAGCTGTATTTGCAAATCCTGGCCCTAAACCGCGCGAAACGGCCAACTGTATGCGGGTAGGAGCGAACGCCAACGGCATGCCACTATGCTTGGGATTGCGGGCCGGACGAGACGATCCGTAGGAACACCATGAGTGCAACCGTTCTCGTGCTGGAAGTACACAGCAAGGCAGCCCTGCCGGTTATCGAGTCGGCCCGCCTTCATAGGCGGAGGGTGATCGCAGGCGCGACGCACCGGTGTTGCGCTGGGATGTTGTCCCGGTATCCGCAGGAACGCGTAGTATACCCCTCACCGCTCGGGGACCCTGAGGCATTTAAGTCTTGGCTAATACACTTCCTTAGGGAACGCCGGCCGGACATGGTGTACCCGACGGGGGATCCCGTAACCGCTGTCTGTGCTGCGATGCAAGAGGAGCTGCGGCAATGGACCCGCCTGGTCCTGCCCCCCTACGATAAATTCGCCGTCGGGCGGAGCAAGGTCGGAACGATGAAGGCCGCCCAGGAAGCGGGGGTCGCCATTCCCGACACGTGGTATTTTGAAGATTCGGAACCCGCCCGGGTCGCTGCCTCCGTCCGCTACCCGTGCCTGATCAAACCGTCGGTGTCCGCGGGGGCGCGGGGCATCACCCGGGTCGAGAACCCCAAAGAACTCCTACAGCGACTGCGCCCCCTCCAGGAGCAATACGGGGAGTGTTACGTACAAGATTACGTTCCGCAGACCGGCATGCAGTACAAGGTAGACATGATCATGGCGAATGGCACGGCCGTCGTCGGAGCCGTGGTGTACGAGAAGCTCCGGTATTACCCCCCGAACGGCGGCTCCAGTGTGCTCAACCGGACCGCTTCGCGCCCGGACATCATCGCAGCAGCAGCAGCCGTGGCGCGTACAATCGGCTGGCACGGCTTCATCGACTTCGATTTCATAACCGATCCCCGCGACGGAGCGGTGAGGCTGATGGAGATCAATCCGAGGTTTCCGGAGAGTTTCCGGGCGACCTATGCGGCTGGGTTGGACATGGTCGAAATGCTGTGGGAAATGGCCCATGGGCGTATTCCTCCATCAGTCTCCGACTACCGCGTGGGCCAGTACTTACGGTTCTTACCCGGTGATGTGATGTGGCTCCTCACCAGCAAACGGCGTCGCGCTCATTGGCGCAGTTGGCTGACGTTCTGGGGCCGAGACCTGCACTACCAAGTGTGTTCCTGGCGGGATCCCGGTGCAATCTTGGGATACCTCCTGGAGAATCTTTTCATCTTGTTTGAGCCGAAGCAGCGCAAGGCCAGATTCCGCACGGAGCAGGCACGGCGGGGTTGAAGGACTACCTGTTGGTGGATACGGTTGACAAAACCCTTACTCCCTCCGAGGTGCTGGAGCGCGAGATCAGCCCTGCGGGCCACGCGCTGTCCGTGGACGTGGAAGATTGGTACAACGCGGCCGTGCTCGCGCTGGGCAGGCGGGTCATCCCACCGACGGAAGCGGTGGTTCGGAACACGGAGCGCCTGCTGTTGTTGTTCGCGGAGATGAGGGTCCAAGCAACATGGTTCTTCTTGGGTGAGGTTGCCGACTCCTTTCCCGGACTGGTGAGGCGCGTCGCGGAGGCCGGGCACGAACTGGGCGCGCATGGATACCACCACCACCGGCTGCAGGAACTCGATCCGGCGGGCTTTCGCCGCAGCCTCGGGCGTGCTAAGGATGTGATCGAACAGGCAGGTGGACAACGCGTGCGTGGTCACCGGGCGGTCGCTTTCAGCATGGGGCGGGAGACATGGTGGGCGATGGAGGCGCTTGCCGAACTGGGTTTTGACTACGACAGCAGCGTGTTTCCCTTTCGAGGCGTGCGCTACGGGATGTCCGGGGCACCGCTGAGCCCGTATCCTGTGAGGACCCGGAGAGGCACGTTGTGGGAGGTGCCCTTGTCAGTGGTGCGGTGGGCCGGGCTGCGTATTCCCGCCTGCGGCGGTGGGTATCTCAGGCATTTTCCCCTGGCCTTCACGCGCGCCGCGCTACGTTGTCTTGAACGGGAACGAAGAAGAGCCGTGGTCTACCTGCATCCCTACGAACTCGACGTCGACTACGATGCCGGCTACTTGAGGCAGTGGTTGCCGGCGGTCAGCCACCGTCGACTCCGTTGGCTCCGCTGGACGCAATACCGTCGGCGGGCGGGAACGATTCCCAAACTCCGCCGGCTGCTCGCCGAGTTCTCCTTCGGAACCCTGGCCGCCATGCTGGGCACGGGCCGGGTTAACCCCACTCCGTCCGTGCCGCTCCCAAGGGCACCGGAGGGCGGATCCTCAGGGCCGACGTTATCAACGTTCTGACAGGCCCCACGCATGAGCCCTCAAGCCACCAGCGGGTTGCCGCCCGGTCGGAGTTACGCCGTGCTGACGATGGACGTGGAGGACTGGTACCATCTGGACTACTTCGCCCGTGACCGTTGTGATCCAGCCCATTCCTTGTTGGATGGGCTCGAGACGTATCGAGGGATTCTAACCGCGCAGGGGTTGGAGTCCTCCTTCTTCGTTCTGGGGGAACTTGCGGACCGGTTGGCGACCGTGCTTCGGGAGTTGGCTGAGGCCGGCCACGATGTGGGCTCGCACGGATGGGATCACCGTCGCCCCTTGACGATGTCCCCAGCTCAGCTCGGGGAAGATCTGCGCCGGAGCAAGCGGGAATTGGAGGACACCATCCAGCGTCCGGTTCTGGGGTACCGTGCCCCCTGCTTCAGCTTGGATCGGGCGCGTTTGGAGGAGGTTCGCGCCGCAGGCCATGCTTACGATTCAAGCCGGATCGACTTCGGTGCCCACCCACTCTATGGCACGCTGGACATGCAGGGGTTTGAGCCGGTTCAGGACGGGGTGTTCCGGCAGGGGGCATTTGTGGAATTTGAGGTCAGCACGTTGAAGCTCTTCGGAAAGCGGGTTCCGGTCTCCGGGGGAGGATATCTCCGGCTCATTCCCTGGCCGCTCATGCGCGGCCTGATCGGGCGCTATCTCGCGCTTCACAGACTGTATGTGCTCTACATCCACCCGTTTGAACTGTCACTAGGGGCGGTTCCCCCGCTGCCATCGGGCACGGGGAGGCTCACGCGTTATCGTTTTTCTGCCGGACGGGCGAAGGTCGGGGACCGTTTGCAGCGGCTGATTGCGCTGTTGCGACACCGGGGGTTCGAATTCACCACGTTTGCCCGGTTGCGGGCGGGGCTGGCTGCGACAGCTGCCGAGATTATCCAAGGAACATGAGCAAACGGATCCTCGTGACCGGGTCAAACGGCTTCATCGGCCGCTCGGTGGTTTCGGCGCTCCGGTCTGAAGGCCACGAGGTATGGGGCTTGGACCTGGCGCCTGCAGAGCCTCCCGGATGCCTTGTCGCGGATCTTCTCAAGGAAACCGAAACCAGGTCCGCCATCGCGCAGCAATCCCCTTTCGAGGCGGTGGTCCATCTTGCCGCCCTGGCCCATGGCCAGCCTCCCCCTCCGGGGGAGACCTGCTTCTCCACCAACACCCGGATCACCCTCAATCTGATCCAGGCCCTGCAGGGCACCCAGCCGCAGGTGATCTTTTTCAGCTCGATTGCCGTGTATGGCGAGGATAAGCGCCCTGGGGCCGTGGCGCCCACCGTGGATTTGCGTCCGTCCACTGAGTACGGGCGAAGCAAGCAATGCTGTGAGGAACGACTGCTTGCCAGCCCCATCCGGAACATCGACGTCCTTCGGTTGGCACCCGTGTTCACGCAGGCCCGGCTACAGGATGTCAGGAAGCGCGTCTTTCTGCCGGGGTTGCCTTTCCGCTGTCGGATGTTGCCTCCGCCGCGCTACTCCCTGTGCAGTCTGGAAACGGTTGTTGATGCCGTGGCTCAGCGGGTGCTTCGCGGTCCCCACGGACGCACCGTCCAGAACATCGCGGATCCGCAACCCTACCTCCAAAGTGAACTCTTGGAGTGGTTCTCCGGACCCCGGCTACCTGTGCCACTGGCGTTGACCGGGGTGGGTTATCTGGGACTCAAGCTGTGTCCCGGAGAACTGGGCTACAAGCTCAGATGCCTCTATGCAAAGCTCTTCTCGTCCAACGTCTATTCCCTGGAGGAACTCCCGTTACCCGTCCCGGGCTCGGTCGCGGATCCGACCGCATCATGAACCCGGCTCGGAATGACAGATGAGCATGGTGTGGACATTCTTTGGCGTGGCTGCCGTAATCTCGGCGGTGATCGGAGGTCCTGTGTGCCGCTTTCTGGCGGGCGGTAACGTTGTGGATCGCCCCGGCGAACGATCCAGTCATCAGCGACCCACGGTTCGTGGAGGGGGACTGGGGGTGGTGGCAGTGGTCCTAGGGGGGGGTGTCTGTCTAGGGGTCAGCCATGGGTGGATGCCCCTGGCAGGCGTTCTCGCGGCCATGCTCCTGCTGGCCGGCATCTCCTTCTGGGATGATCTGCGTTCGCTGGGTCCTTGGGTGCGCTTCACGTGCCATGCGGTAGCGGCGGTGGTCGTGGTTTCCAGCCTGGGACTGTGGGGATCGGGAGTGGCCCTCGGGTTGGAGGTGGGGCGGGTGTATCCGATTCCTCCGTGGCTGGGGTTGGCTGGGGCGTGCATCTGGCTTGCCGGCTACACCAATGCGTTCAATTTCATGGATGGCATCAACGGCCTGGCGGCGCTTCAGGCTGTGATCGCAGGTGCGGGCAGCGGGCTCCTGGCGTCCCTGGCAAGCGGGCTGTGGGACCTGCCGTCTGCCCTGTTTGCCTGGATGGTGGCCGGAGCGGCAGCGGGCTTTGTGCCACACAATTTCCCGCGTGCCCGGATGTTCATGGGGGACGTTGGGAGCGCACCGTTGGGATTCCTGCTGGCAGTGACGGTGCTTTGGGTGCCACGCGACGCGGGTTGGTGGCTGGTGATCCCATTGTTGCTCCTGCATACGAATTTCGTCCTGGATACCGGGATCACGCTGCTGCGTCGGGTTGTTCGGGGCGAGCGGTGGTACCTGCCGCACCGCGAGCATTTTTACCAGCGGTTGCTTCGATCGGGGCGCACCCATGCTTTTGTCACGCTTTGGGAGGCGGGTTTGCAGACGGTGGTTCTGGGTCTGCTCGTCGCCTACCTCCATGTCGGAGTCCCGGCGCGGATTGGGATCGCGGCGGCGATCCTCATGCTCTGGGGGGGGTTCTTTGCCTGGTGTGAGCGTTCGTTTCGCGCCGGCGGTTCCTCGGAGCGTTGATTTTGTTTCCGGCGGCCTGCTGGCCGCCTCATGATACCTTCCTTGTGAAGTCGTTGCTTGTTGTCGGGGCGGGGCGGCATGGCCGGGTGGTGGCCGAAACCGCTGTTTCCACGAAACTGTACGAGGTGACCGGTTTTGCCGACGACGAGCCTGCCAGTCATGGCCAGGCCCTGGGTCGCTGGAAGATCCTCGGCCATTGGCGCGAGACAGCGGCGGACGAGTACATCGTCGGGATTGGGAGCAACGCGACGCGACGCCGTGTTTTTGAGGAGTTGGTCCGGTCCTGTAAGCAGGTGGCAACCGTGGTGTCCGACCGGGCTTCTGTATCGGACAGCGCCCAGCTCGGCCGGGGTACGGTGGTCCTGGCCGGGGCGGTGGTGCAATCGGGAGCAACCATCGGTGAAAACGTCATCATCAACGCCGGAGCCGTCGTCGACCACGATGCCGTCATCGGGGCCCATGCCCACGTCGGGCCGCATTCCACGGTCGGGAGTTATGCTCGCATTCTGCCTGGCGAAACCGTGCCCGCGGCGGCCAGCCGGTTGCGGGAAGGCCATTCCGGGCCGCCTATTTCGACCGGGGAGTCCGCGGCTGACAACCTCCCCCTGACTGGCGGGTCGGCGGATGTGAGGGATCCGGAACGTCGACCGCTCCCGCCGATCGAAGGGGCGGAGATGGCAGACGGGGAGGACCACCACGTTCGGTTGTCCGTTCCGCACATGAGCAGCCTCGAGCTGGGGTTCGTGGCGGAAGCGTTTGAGACCAACTGGCTTTCGACGGTGGGGCCCAACCTGCAGGCTTTGGAGAAGTGCCTTGAGGAGCGATTCGGAGTGCCGGCGGTCGCCCTGATTAATGGCACCGCGGCGTTGCATCTGGCGGTCCGGTTGGCGGGGATCCGCCCCGGCGAGGAGGTCATCTCTCCCACACTGACCTTCGCGGCAAGCTGCAATCCCATCTGCTACGAAGGTGGCCGTCCGGTGCTGATCGACAGCGAGCGGGGGAGCTGGAACCTGGATCCGAACCTGCTCGCGGAGTTTCTGCAGCGGCGGGCGGCAGTGAAACGTCTGCCGCGGGCGCTTATTGCGGTCCACCTCTTCGGACAAAGTGCCGACCTTGATGCGATTCTTGCACTTTGCCGGCAGTACGAGGTGCAGGTGATTGAAGATGCGGCCGAGTGTCTTGGAGCGCGCTACAAGGGGCATCCTCCCGGCACCTTGGGGGACGTGGGCATTTACTCCTTCAATGGTAACAAGATCATCACGGGCACCAGCGGTGGGGCATTGGTCTCGCGGAATCCGGCCTGGGTGCACCGGGCCCGCTTCTGGAGCACGCAGGCGTGCGATCCGGATCCGCTCGGACTCAAGAACTACGTCCATTCTGAACTGGGTTACAATTATCGGTTGAGCAACGTGCTGGCGGGAATCGTGCGGGGGCAGTTGGAGGTGCTTGAGGAACGGGTCCGGCAACGTCGGGCGGTCTTTGATCGTTACTGTTGCGGCTTCGCCGGGCTGCCGGGAATCGAGCCTCAGCCCGAGGCGGATTTTGGTTGCCCGGAGGACCTGGCGACCGGACGCACCCGCCACACCCGCTGGCTGAGTTGTTTCCTGATAGAGAAACAGCGGTTTGGCCTGTCCTCCGCGGAGCTGATCCGGGCACTCGCGGCGGCGAACATCGAGGCCCGTCCGGTCTGGAAGCCCATGCACACCCAGCCGCTGTATCGCGGGTTCGAGTGCATCGGCGGGGAGGTGGCGGAGGACTTGAACCGCCGGGGGATCTGTCTGCCGAGCTCGAGCAGCCTCTCCGAGGAGGACCAGCACCGGGTGATTGAGACGGTGCGGGCCGCGCATGAGAGGGTGGTGACGTCGTGTCGGGGTGGGTGAGTCTCGCCGGTGATTCCCGGCCGCAAAACGCAGCATGAAGGAGAATACCGAACAGTTAACCCGGTTGGTGCTCACGGTGCACCGTCGCAACGGCGGTGATCTGACGGGGTTGGACCTGGACTGGCCGCTGCAGGCTCGTGAACTGGCCCTGGACTCCATGGACCTGGCCGAGATCATGGTGGCGGTGGAGCGGGAGTTCGGGGTGGAGCCCTTCAACGCCCCGGTGCCGCCGCGAACCTGGCGGGAGTTGCTGGCGTTGATTGAGGGGAGCGGGTCCAATCCCTGACCCACGGACCGGCGGTAGCCGCGGACGTCCGTCCGCGCATCTCAAAGCGGGAGCGGCGGCAAATACGCCCACTGACGTCGGCGGCTGCCGCGGGTTGGCCTGGTCGGACGCTTGGGCAACGGCCGCTTGCCAGAACGGCGGTGTCGGGCCAGATTTCGGAGGTTATGGCATACGTGACAATTGATGACCGGGTCGACCGGTTGGAAGCGCTCTTCGGTCAGTTTCTGACCGAGATGGCGCTTATCAACAAACGTGCTGAGGAACGGGACAAGGCCGCTGAGGAACGGGACAAGGCCGCCGAGGAACGGGACAAGGCCGCCGAGGAACGGCACCAGTCTGCGGAAGAACGGTTCGTCCGGTTCCAGGACGAGATGCGCGCGTTTAAGGACGAGATGCAGGCTGACCGGCGGGAGATGAACCAGCAGTGGGGGCGGCTGGCCAACCGTCTCGGGACCATTCTTGAGGACGTCGTGGCTCCCAATGTGCGTCACTTGGCCCGCGAACATTTTCGTATGGATCCGGTCGAGCAGTTCATGATCCGGTGTTGTCGTCGGCATCCGACCGAGCGGGGCCGCGAGGAGGAATTCGACGTTGTCGTGGTTGGGGCGGAGACGGTGCTGCTGGGCGAGGCGCGGACGTCGCCGCAAGCCGACCACGTCCCGCAGTTGACCGCCAAGCTGCAACAGTTTCAGGAGTACTTTCCCGAGCTGAGTGGCCGGCGGGTAGTCGGCATCCTGGGAAGCTGGTCCATTCCCGAGGAGGTCGTCAAGCGGTTGACCGGAGCAGGCATCTACGCCTTGCAGATGGGTGAGGAGACGATGGAATTGGCCAACGCAGCAGCGCTGGAGGGGGAGGGGCGCCAATGAGGGGCCGCCGATTGATACGGAACGGCGGTTGATGCCCTCCAAACCAGAACCGAGGACGGACGGGGGGATGTTGCCACGGGCCCAAGTCGTGGTCATGCATCCTCGCAGCCTTGCGGAGGTGATGCCCGCATTCGCGTTGCTTGAAGCGGGCGAGTGCGTGGCCCTGCTGCCGGGCGAAATGAAGCCGGGCGTGCATGCGCCTGGGCCGGGGGGAGGAGGGCCGGAACTGGCTGTGACCTCGTCCGGCTCCACCGGAAGACCAAAACTCGTCTGGAAGAACTGGAGTGCTCTCGCCGGTACGGCCAGTCGCAGCCCCGCCGTTCAAGGATGGCGTTGGGCGGCGCCTTATGACCCCTGGAGCTTCGCGGGGGTTCAGGTGGCCCTGCAGGCGTGGGTCGGCAGGGGCGGGGCGTTGTCCCTTTCCGCCGACTGGGCGCGGACGTGGCATGTTCTCCAGGAGCAGACTGTCGACGGGCTTTCATGCACCCCCACGTTCGTCGACTTGCTGCTCCAAAACGAGCCTGCTGGCGGCTCGTCCTGGCATCCCCGCCAGCTGACTCTGGGGGGCGAACCGCTCCGTCCCGGGACCGCTGACCGGATTCGGCGGCGCTGGCCTGGGACGCGCGGCACAGCGGTCTACGCCTCGGCCGAGTTTGGTGTGGTGATGAAGACGGCGCGCCTGGATGGGTGGTATGAGGTTGCCGACCTCGAAAAGCGCTGGCCACGCTGGCGGATTGTCGATGGTGCTCTGGAACTCGGGGTTCGCACCGACGACTGGGCGGGCACCGGGGATCAGGTTGAGCGTGCGGGGGACCTCCTCCGGATCATTGGCCGGTCGGATCAGGTCGCGAATGTGGCCGGGACGAAAGTGAGTCTGGCGGAGGTCGCCGCCCTGGCCGAGGAGGTGCCCGGGGTGCGGCGGGCGCGGGCGACGGCGAAAGCCAGTCCCGTGACGGGCCAGGTGGTGGTGCTGCACTTCGAACCGGAACCGGGCGCGGGGTCGCGACAGGTGAGGGCGAAGCTGGAGCAGTCACTGCGAACGCGACTGCCCAAGCCGGCCTGGCCCCGGGACTGGATCGAGGAGAGGATCGGGCTGGCGGGCAACGCCAAACGGGCGGTGGCATGAAACGGGCATTGATCACTGGGGGGTCCCGAGGACTGGGGCTGGCGCTGTGCGACCGGTTACTCTCCGAGGGGTGGGAGGTCGTTGCCGTCTCGCGGCGAACCACGGCGGCGTTTGACAAGCTACGGGCCGATTCAGGCGGCCGGTTGCACCACTTTTCCGTGGATCTGGCGGACCACGACGGGGTCGCACGGCTCACGGAACGTGCCGGGCTTCTGGATGGGTTGGACGCCTTCGTCGCCAACGCCGCTGTCGGAACCGAGGGACTCCTGACCCTGACCAGCGAGGCCGCCATCCGGGAAACACTCGAGGTCAACCTGACTTCGACAATCCTGCTGACCCGCCAGGTGGTGAAGGGCATGCTGGGCCGGGGAGGGAGTCTCGTCTTTGTGTCCTCGGTGGCGGCACGCACCGGGTTCAGCGGGCTGTCCGTTTACGCGGCAACCAAGGGGGCGTTGGTGGCCTTCTCGCGGAGCGTGGCCCGGGAATACGGTTCCCGGGGGATCCGGTCCAATTGCGTCCTTCCGGGTTTCCTGGAGACGGACATGAGCGCCTCCCTTTCGGGAAATCAACGGGAACGGCTTGCGCGTCGGGCGGCATTGGGCAGACTGGGCACGGTGACGGACGTGGTGGGGAGCGTAAGCTTTCTCTTGTCCGATGAGAGCCGGTTTGTCACCGGCACGGAGATCGTGATCGATGGTGGAAGCACCGCATAGCGAGTATCAGGACGTGTTTGGTGAAGGGGAGTTGCTCCCTCTGGCCGTGCTGCAAGCCCGGTTGGCCTCCTGCGGCGAGGGGGTCCGGGTGTTTCGTGGCGCGCGGTTGGTGGGTGCCGGTCGGATTGGGGTCGGTGCACACAGCCAGATCGATGAGGGGGTCCGGGTGTTCGGGGGACTTGGGGTGAAACTGGGCCACCATGTTCACCTGGCTTTCGGTTCCTCAATTTCCGGCGGGGGGCGTTGCCGCATCGGCGACTTCGTGGGGATCGGAGCGGGTGTCCGGATCGTCACCGGGACGGAGATCGTCGACGGAAGCGGTTTGACCAACCCCACGGTGCCAGCGGGGCTGCGGTCAGTGGTGCGGAGCAATGTGGAGATCCACGATCATGCGGTTCTTTTCACCGGGGTTATTGTGCTTCCTGGGGTTACAGTGGGCGCAGGGGCGGTGGTGGCCGCCGGCAGCGTGGTGCACCGCGACCTGCTGCCCTGGCGGATTTATGCCGGTCACCCTCTCGTGCCCGTGAAGGAGCGGCCGAGAGCCGAAGTGTTGCGCCTTGCCGCGGGGCTGGCCAGCGGGTGAGTCGCCCTAGAACCGGGTCCATTCTCTTTTTTTTTCAATCGATGACTGAGAAGAATCCAACATTCAGTTCCCGCAGGCGAAGCGCCATTCTCACGAGCTGCCTGTTGGCCGCCGTCGTGGGTTTCTTGTGGCTCTTCCCGTCGATCTGGTATACCGCAACCGATGTTCAAAGCCGGCGGGTGTGGCTGAGTCCCCAAACGAAGGTCAAGGGGTGGTCGTTCGGCGAGGAGCCGGTCGCCGAATCCGCAGAACGCCTGCTGGTAGCCGATTCCCTGTTCAATGGAGCGTTCACCAACCAGACGGATCGTACCGTCGTGAGGGTATTCTCGGCGAAGCGGTTCACCGCGAACTCCCGGGACATCGGGCTGTTCGTTCACACTCCGGATCGCTGCTGGACCCAGGGCGGATGGAGGCTGGAACCGGTGGAACCGTCCTTTGTGGATCTGACCGTGCACGGCGTCCCGATGAGGTTCGAGCGTCGGGTCTTTGTCGCGGGCGGGCATCGCGAACTCGTTTACTTCGGAGGACTGGTGGGTGGTCAGCCGTTGCCCTACCGCTTGGATCACAACTACTCGGTTGCTCTCAAGTACCAGGTCAAACGTCGTGAAGGAGTCACTGATACCGCCGGCGCCGGCCAGCGGGCCTTCGACCCGCTCTTTTGGGGCCGTATCTGGGACAGTTTCGTGGCCCGCCGCGCGTTGATGGGGCCCAAGCAGTTCGTGCGGCTCTCGGTCGGCATCCGGGAGGGCGATCTGGCGAAGGCGGACAAGGAACTGCAGGACTTCCTGCCGCTATGGCTCCAGCCGGTGGATTTCGAGCAGGAACTGGAGGAATGGCAGCAACAGCAATCGTGAGTCCGGCCATGAAGCAAGCGACGTCCCTCCCGCCCGCCGGCCCGACGCTGGCCCTGCTGCTGCCTTCGTTTCTGGCGATGGCGTGGCTGATCGCCCGGGCGCAGTGGTTCTGGAACACCAATCCCGACCTCAATTTCGGGTGGGTGGTGGTGCTCCTCTGTGCCTACCTGTTCTACGAGGCCTGGGAAACGCGGCCCGCCCTGGATTGCCGGGTTCGTTGGTGGGCGCTGCCGTTTTGCCTCGGCGGATTGGGGTTGCTGTTTCTGATTCAGATCTATCAGGCCGCCTTGGGGGCCAATGCCGCCAGCACCGTCGGTCTCGCCCTGGGGGTGATGCTGGTGGTGTTTGCGAATCTCGCCATGGTGTTCGGCTGGCCTGGAATCCGGGCCTTTGGCATGGCCTATGCCTTTCTGCTGGTCGCCCTGCCCATGCCCAGTGCGGTTCACGGGCCGCTTGTGGGAGGCCTGCAGGGATTCGTGGCCACCATCAACACGGAGGTCTTGAACCTGCTGGGGATCCCCGCCCAACGCGTCGGCAGTCTCATCCAGTTGCCGGCAGGCACCGTGGGCATCGACGAAGCCTGCAGCGGGATCCGCAGTCTGCAGTCGACGATCATGGCCACCGTCTTCATCGGCTACCTCACCCTCAAACGCGTCAGCTGGCAGGTGCTCCTCTTCATTTGCGGCGTGGGGCTCGCGGTGATTGGGAACCTGATCCGGTCTCTCTATCTCAGCCTTACAGCCAACGCCCAGGGGGTCGAAGCCATCGAAAAGGTGCATGATGCGGCGGGCTGGTCGATCCTGGTGTTCACCACGGTGGGCGTGATTCTCGTATCCTGGCTGCTCAACCGGCTGCAAAAGCAAGTGTTGCAGAGCAGCGCACCCGCAGCGGCTCCGGCTGCCTCGACGGATGGCAAAGCGGGCACTTGACCTGTTGGTGACGGGACTGACGCTGCCTGCATGGCTGCCCCTGCTGTTGGTGTTGGCAGCGTTGGTGCGCTGGCGGATGGGGGCTCCCGTCCTCTTCCGGCAAACGCGCCCCGGTTGGCGGGCCCGGCCCTTCGATTTGCTCAAGTTCCGGACCATGAACAATCGACGGGATGCCTCGGGTGCGCTCCTGCCGGATTTCGAGCGCCTGACCGCTTTCGGCCGCTGGTTGCGATCCACCTCGCTGGATGAGTTGCCCGAGTTGTTGAACGTTCTTCGCGGCGACATGAGTTTGGTGGGACCGCGACCGCTCCTGATGCAATATCTCGAACGGTACTCCCCGGAACAGGCGCGGCGGCACGAGGTTCGCCCCGGCCTGACCGGTTGGGCGCAGATCAATGGTCGAAACGCCCAGTCCTGGGAAGATCGATTCCAACTGGATGTCTGGTATGTCGATCATCGCAGTCTGTGGCTGGATCTGAAGATCCTCCTGAGAACGTTCTTCACGGTGGTTCGCCGTGACGGCATCTCCGCGGTGGGTGAGGCCACCATGCCGGAGTTCCAAGGAACCCCGGATGCCCGGGCAGAGGCTCGAAAACGGGCCTCCTGACCGCAGGTTCGACAGTTCTTTCTCGATTCAACCCGCCGGTGTCATACCGGCGGGTTGAATCGTTTCTGGACCGGGTGTTTCCGCCGGCGGCGGTTGACGTCACGTCTGCCGTCGTTCGCCTCCGGTGGCGGCATCCTGCCCCAGCGGACTTGCAATGCCTCGCATCGCGGTTATAAGTGCCCGGCATGTTCTTGCCGTTTGGCAGTATCCCGCGGACGACGAGCCGCCGGGTTCCCCCGCTGAGACCTCGGTGGCGGACCCTCCTGCTCGTCCCGGTTTTAGGATTGGTGGCCGGTTGTGATCGCGATCCGGTGCGCACGTACCGTGTACCGAAGGAGGAGACGCCCTCCACGGCGGCGATCCCCAACCCGCATGGGGGTGGCGCCGGTGGGATGATGATGGGAGGCGGCGGGGCCGCCCCGAATAGCGACCGCCAGGTGGCCTGGACGCTTCCCGACGGCTGGCAGGAGCTGGAGCCGAACCAGTTTCGCGTGGGCAACTTCCGTATCCCCGGCGAGGACGGTGCCGGCGCTGAAGTCACGATCATCCCGTTGCCCGGCATGGCCGGTACCGATTTCGCCAACGTGAATCGCTGGCGTGGTCAGGTGGGTTTGCCCGCGGTTTCCGAGGATGAGTTCAGCAAACTCGGGAAGGAGGTCGCCATCGGGGATGAGAAAGGTCTGATGTTCGACCTCGGTGGGGGGCAACCTTCAGACGGCAAACCGCTGCGAATGCTGGCCGCCATCCTGCGCCGGGGAGGCACCGCCTGGTTCATCAAGGCCATGGGCCCCGATGAACTGGTGGCCGGTCAGCGGGAGGTGTTCGGGAAGTTCCTCGCGGGGTTGAAATTCGATGGGCCGGCGCCGACGGCGCAAACTGCGGCGGCCGCTCCGGCAACGGCAGGGGCGGGAACCGCTCCCGCAACGGCCTGGACGGTGCCCGAGGGTTGGGTGACGCAACCCGCCGGCAGCATGCAGATGGCGAAATTCGCCATTGCCGGCGATGACAGCAAATCCGCGGAGGTCAGTGTGGCAACGCTGGCGGGCGACGGCGGCGGTTTGCTCGCCAACGTGAATCGCTGGAGACGGCAGCTCGGGATGGACCCGGTGGATGCCGACGGCCTGACCAAGTGCGTGACCCCGATCGCCGACGGGCCTGCCGGTGCACAACTGGTGCTGCTGCAAACCGGCGACGGGGCCCGGGCGATGACCGCGGCCGTGGTGACGGCGGGCGCGCAGACCTGGTTTATCAAGCTCATGGGGGACGCCCCGGTGGTGAGCCGCGAACTGGACCATCTCCTCGCTTTCGTGAAGGGCATTGACTATGGCCGTTAGGAAGATCATCAACCGATTGGGGTCCCTGCGGTTGACCATTGTGCTGCTGGCGTTCGCGCTGGTCCTCGTGTTTGCCGGAACGATTGCGCAGGTCAAGCTGGGCATTCACGCGGCGCAGGTCCGGTTCTTCCAGAGCTTCGTGGTGTATGCGGATGTCGGCGAGAGCCTTCGCCTGCCGGTGCTGCCGGGAGGTTACCTGGTCGGGTTCGCCCTGGTCCTGAACATCGCCTGTGCCTACGCGTTGCGCATTGGCTTCAAACGGGGGCGGATCGGGCTCCTCCTGATCCATGGCGGTTTGTTGATGCTGCTGCTGGGCCAGCTTTCGACGGACCTGCTCCAAGTCGAGAGCAACCTGCGGTTCAAGGAAGGCGAGCGCAGCAACTACTCCGTGAGCGGCCGGCATTGGGAACTGGCCATCGTGGACACCACGGATGCGGCCTTTGATCAGGTCACGGTTCTTCCCGACCGCCTGCTGGCGCCGGGGGAAACCCTCCGGCCGGAGGGGCTGCCGTTCACCGTGCAGGTGCACACCTATTGGCGCAACTCGCGGCGCCTGGGGCCGATGGAGACTCCCGCCAGTGCAGCTCCCAAAGCCACCCAGGGACAGGGCACCCGGTTTCAGTACGACAGCGAACCCAGTACCACCCGGATGGACCGGCGGGACATCCCGACCGCCTATGTCGAGTTGGAGGCCGATGGCAAGTCGCTGGGGACTTGGTGCGCGACCGGTTGGGTGGACGCGGCGGACACGTTCACCCACGACGGCCACAGCTATGCGCTGACGTTGCGTCCGACGCGTTACTACCAGCCGTATTATCTCAAGCTGATCGACTTCTCACACGACCGGTACCTGGGAACGAACATTCCGAAGAACTTCTCCAGCTTGGTGCAGATTCAGAACCCGGAGACCCGGGAGGACCGCGAGGTGCTCATCTACATGAACCACCCGCTGCGTTACGGGGGGCAGACGTATTACCAGTCCGGTTACGACGAGAACGACCCCACCGTCACCATCCTGCAGGTGGTCAAGAACCCGGGATGGCTGACCCCCTATCTGGCCTGCACGATCGTGAGTGTGGGGCTGTTGGCCCAGTTCTTCGGTCATTTGGGGCGCTGGCTCCGCAAGAAGACGAAAGCATCATGAGCAAGAAACTGCCCTGGATCATTCTGGCGGTCATGGCCCTTTGGGCGCTGGCCGGCCTGCGCGCGCCCAAGGACAAGAGCGGGTTCGACACCGTCGATTTCGGGCGGTTGCCGGTCCTTCTCAACGGCCGGCTCCAACCGCTCGATTCCGTGGCCCGGAACTCCCTGTTGATCATGCGCACCCGGCGCAGCGTGAGCTACGAGGAGACGGACGCCGGCGGAAAGAAGGTGCGCCGGCGTCTGGCTGCCACCCCGTGGTTGATGGAAGTCATGATGCGGCCCGAGGTGGCCGACACCCGGCCAACCTTTCGCATCGACAATCCCCAACTCAGGGATCTGTTCGGTTTGCCGGGGGATCCCGGGAAGCACTACTTCTCCTGGAATGACCTGGCCCCGAAGGTCATGGAGTTCGACAAGGAGGCCCAGCGCGCGGGCAAGGTGGAGGGCAAGGTTCGCAGTACCTTTGAGCGCGCGGCGGTCCAGCTGCATCAGGGGCTCATCCTCTATCAACGGCTCAAGAACAGTCTCCAGACCGAGGACACCCACGACTTCGCCGCCGACCTGAAGGCCTTCCAGGCGGCCGCCAAACCAGGCCTGAAGGCCTTCGCGGCCAGTCACGGGAGCTCGGATTTCGACCAGGACGCCCTGCGGTCGATGGCGGGCTATCTGCAGCGCTACGAGCAGGTGTCCCGCATGGCCTACCCGCTCATGATTCCCCCGGCGGATCCCGTGAAGGATCCCACCGGCTGGCGCAGCGTCGGCGACAGTCTCCTGGATCCGGTGCGCGAGATCATCAGCGGTGTCGGGAACGGGGAACCCGCGAAGGTGCCGGAACAAATCCAGTGGCAGCCCGAACTGGGCCTGTGGGCGGCGATGTCCACCGCGTACCACAACAATGAGCCGGCGGTCTTCAACGCGGCGTTGTCGGGATACCGGCAGCGACTGGCCTCGATCCTGCCGGAAGCCGTTGCCAAGGGGCGCAACGAATACGTCTACAACCAGTGGGAGCCGTTCTACCGCTCCACCATCGTCTATGTCCTGACGTTTCTCGTGGGGTGCGGTTCCTGGTTCGCCTGGTTCCGCCCGCTGAACCGCACGGCCCTGCTCCTGCTCTGGCTGGCCTTCGCCCTGCACACGGCGGGGATGCTTTACCGGATCGTGCTGGAGGGCCGTCCGCCGGTGACCAACCTCTATTCCTCCGCCGTCTTTGTGGGCTGGGGCGCCGTGTGCATCGGGTTGATTCTGGAATCGAAGTTCCGCAACAGCATCGGTGTGGTGATGGCCGCCGCCGTCGGTTTCACCACCCAGATCATCGCCTTCAATCTCTCGGAGAGCGGCGACACGATGGAGATGATGCGGGCGGTGCTGGACTCCAACTTCTGGCTCACCGTGCACGTCATCACCATCACCATTGGCTACTCGGCTGTGTTTGTGGCGGGCTTCCTCGCCATCCTCTACATCGTGCGCGGGGTGTTCACGCGGAGTCTGGACGACGCCACCCGGCGCAGTGTGGAGAGCATGGTCTACGGGGTCATCTGCTTTGCCACGTTCTTCAGTTTCGTCGGGACCGTGACCGGGGGCATCTGGGCCGACCAATCGTGGGGCCGCTTTTGGGGGTGGGACGTGAAGGAAAACGGCGCCCTGCTGATCGTTCTCTGGTGCGCCATCTTGCTGCACGCCCGCTGGGCCGGGCTGGTCAAGGGACGCGGACTCATGAACCTGGCCATCGGCGGCAACATCGTGACTGCGTTTTCGTGGTTCGGCGTGAACATGCTGGGGGTGGGACTGCATTCCTACGGGTTCATGGATGCGGCGTTCAAGTGGTTGATGATCTTCATCGTCAGTCAGCTGGCCCTCATTGGAGTCGGCCTGCTGCCGTTGACCTCCTGGGCGAGTTTTCGCCGGATCGGGAACGCCCCCACTCGGGGGGGCGGCAAGCGGGCCCACGCGGGTGCCGGCGCGTAAGCGCTGACGAAGCTCCGACCGGAGCCGCACACTCCGAACCATGGGTGGCATCGAAATCAAATCGGCAACGGCAGCGGACTGCGCGTTGCTGCTCTCCTTCATCCGTCAACTGGCGGAATATGAGCATCTCAGTCATGAGGTTGTGGCGGATGAAACCGGTTTGCGTGAATCGCTGTTCGGTGAACGTGCGGGTGCGGAGGCGGTAATCGGGTACCTCGACGGCAAACCCGCCGGCTTCGCGCTGTTCTTCCAGAACTACTCCACGTTTCTGGCCCGGCCGGGCATCTACCTGGAGGATCTCTTCGTGAAGCCGGAGTGCCGGGGGCGTGGTGTCGGACAGGCGCTCCTGAAGCACGTTGCGCGGGAGGCCGTACGACGGAAGTGCGGTCGCTTCGAGTGGTCGGTGCTCGACTGGAACCAGCCCGCCATCGATTTCTACCGGAAACTCGGAGCCGCGCCGCTGAACGACTGGACGATCTTCCGGGTCACCGGCGAAGCCCTGGAACGGTTGGGTCAGGGCCAGTGACAAAGTCAGTGACTTCGTGTCCTGGTTTCGTGTGGAGGGCGTGACCCGAAGGAGTCGGTTGGCCTCCTCCGAAGCCATGCAGTTGGCGGACGAGGTGAAGTCCGACTGGTGGAGCAGGAACCGGGACCGTTACACAGGCAGGGGCGCTGAGCGAACGAGTCCAACCTTGTTGTCGACACAAGCGTTCTCTTCTCGTTCCTGATCCGGACGGAGTCCGCGCGTCGCAAGCGGTTTCTGACGGACCCGGACCTGATGAAGGGGCTCCGGGCAAGAGGTTTCGACCGTTTCTTCACCTTGTGACCGGGAACGGTGCTGCCGGGACGTCGGGCACCTCCCTGCGTCCGGCAAAGGTCCCAGAACTCCACCCCGGCCTTTCAAACAGGCGTAAGAAATTCTCCGGGTTGCCCAACCCCAGCTCCTTCAGCACGTCCTGCGTTCGCTCGGTAAAACCTGGATCGGTTGCGAGTTGGGCGGCGACCGGACGCCTGCCCTGCACCATCACCCAGCGGGCACCCGAGGCGGCGAACTCTTCGGCGGTGGCGTCCGGCTTGTCACCATACCAGGGTTGGTCCAGAAAGAACGCGGTGAACACCCCGGTACGATCTCCCGCCAGCAAGCCGGAGCCGGCAATGGGACCCGGCCGGCCCGTTTTCGCGATCCCATCCGCCGCCGCGCGTGCCACCCACGCCGCCGGGTTCACGCCTCCCTGCAGGGCGGAGAGCGCATTGATTGCCGGTAGGGCAGCGAAGGAAACCAGCACCAGGGGCCACAGCAGTCGATTCAACGCCGGCGATCGATCCACCAGAGGGTCCTTCAGCCAGTCCGCTGCCATCGCCGCTGCGGCGAAGAGGAGCGGAAGCGTCGCATAGAAGTAGCGCTGGTCCACGAGTTCGAGATAGGCCGGCAGATACACTCCGCTGAGGCCCAGCAGCAGGAGGGGAGGCCAGATCCAGTCCCCGGACAGCCGGGTTCCCTCGAGCCGGCTGGCCGATCCGGAGGTCGCTCCTTTGGGATCACCTCCGGGTGGTTTGGGATTCGTGGAACTCGTCCCTCCAAGGGGGGCGCCGGCAAGGCGGCGAAGGCCGAGGATCGCGAGGAGCAGGGCACTGATCACGCCAAGGTGGAGAAGGTCGAATGTCCCCAGCAACCGCACGGCGGTAAGCGCGTTTCGGGCGCTCACGTTGAGTTGATGGCGGAAGTTCGCGCCGCTGGCAAAGGGCGACCACGTGGCGTAGGGCAGGCTCGTGGGATCTTCCCAGGAGGTGATTCGCCCTTCCTCAGGCCGATGGAAGGTGCGGGCGAACGGGTGGTAACGGTCCACATCCTTCGGGCCCACGACCGCATGCGCCGCCTTCGCCGAAGTGGAGAACGTGGGTGTGTGGTACTTGATCGACAGGACGACAATCCAGGGAGCCGCCACGATTCCACAGGCCACCCAGGTTAGGGCGAGTTGACGCCAGATCCGGTGACGATGGTTTCCCGGCGGGGTTCTGAAGAAGCGGACCAGGGCAATGAGCAGTCCAAGTCCCACCGCCAGCGGTAAGGCCACGGCCTTGGCCAGGTAGGCGGTTCCCCAGATCGTCCCGGTCCCGAGGGCCCATCGCGGCTGTTTGGTCCAACACTCCGCGGTCATCAGCGCCAGCGCCAGGCAGACGAGACCGGCCACGAGCAGATCGGGCGAGATGATCTCGATTGACCAGCCGAGGCCGGCCAGAGCGGCGATTGCGGTGCCCGCCTGCACCGTGCGCGCCGGCAGGGCCAGCGAGCGCAGCAGACTCGCGCAACCGGCGGTGAACCCGAGCGCCGTGACTGCCATCACCACCCGGCCGGCAAGGAGCGGTTCCACCCCGAACGCCAGCAGGGGCGCGACCAGCCAGCTCAGCATCGGTCCCCAGTAGCCCGACACCGCCAGGTGCAGGGGACCTTCCGCGTAGTCGTGCGCCAGACGCAGATAGGCCACGCCGTCGGTGTTCAGCCGGCCTCGATTGGTCGCTGCCGCCACGGCGAGCAGGACGGCCTGCACCGCCAGGATCAGACCCAGCATGCGGCGCGCTGGCCATCCTGCCGTTCGCTCCGCTCCCCGGCTTGCCCGGCTATTCCTCGGTGAGGGCATACCAGAGAGTGTGATCTTCCGGGCCGACCTGAATCCGGCTTGCGCCGCGGGTGATCTTCGCTTCCCCCCCCTCCAACGGCAGCCCGCGTCCGTCGAGCGCCGTGACCTTCAGCCGGCGGCCGGGAATCTCCAGCGTCACGGGAATGGCGTTGACCTGCGCCGGTCCGGTCCCCCAATCGTTGCCCACGGAGGTGCGGTCGGCATTCCACTTCATCCCGACGTTCTCGGCCGAGCCGACCGTCGCCAGCAGCAGGCGCTTCGAGGACGCGATCGGCTGGCCGTCCATGCTGGTCAACAGCAGCACGGCATAGTCACGATCCGCCTGGCCCAGCGAGAAACGAACACCGCCGAGATCGAACTCACGGCCCCCGATCAATCCCCAGACAGCGACGGTTTTCGGGGTGACGACGGACACGTGCGCGGCCTCGGGTTGGGTGGCATCCCAGACGACCGCGCCGTCCGGGGAAGCCAGCGGGGCGCCGCTCGGGATCACGGCTTCCGCCGGTGCGGTGGTCCCGGGATCGATCCCGATTCGCCGGCTCAAGGCGAGTGCCGGTGAAAGCCGTTCGTCAACGGTGCCGGCCGAGACGTGGCGCAACGGCGCGAGGTCACCTCGACGATAGAGGTTTGCGCAGGCGGTAAAGAGGGCCAGTTTGGCGGGATTGCCGTTGAACGAGAAGAACCGCTGGACGTGATCGGCATACCAGGCCCCATCGCCGCTTTGGTAATCAAAGAAGAAGACCCCATCCCAATCCTGCAGGGCCGCCACCATCGCGGCGAACGGCACGACGCTCGCGGCGTAGTCGTTGGGATCGGGGATGTTCCACTCGGAAATCGTGAAGGGCCGATCGAGCAGTCGCCAAGGCGCACGGCCCAGGAGGGCATCCCTCCCGGGCGCCGCTTCCATCGGCGTGTTGAGGATGTTCCAATCCACGGCATCCCAGGGGCGGCGCGGAAAGCGCGGGTGCTGCCAGTAGGCATGGATGTCGGCGTAGTCACAGGTATCGGCAACGATCTTCGCCCCGTGATAGGTGATTTGCGACGCGGTCACCGGCACGCGCACGCCGAGATCGTGTTTCAGGTAGTCCGTGAGCTCCCGGATGAAACCCGCCTCGGTGTCGGCCATGAACCGCCGCACATCCGCCTGAGCTGGTTCGGCCCAACCGCCGACCGGGATGCCGATGTTGGCCGCCTCGAGGGACTGGCCCTCCGGCAGGACAATCCACTCGCCTCCGGGTCGCAGCGAGACCCCCGCGAGCCAGAAGTCGACCTCGCTGCCGCCGAACTTGAAGCAGATGCGGGTGTTGCCGGGGATGTCGTCGGTGGCGCGGAACACACGCTGAACGCGCTGCCATTCCGACGTGAGCGCGATGGTTTCGCCGAAGCCAATGGCGCTCCAGTCCTGGGGGCCGGCGTTGGATACATCCGCATACACCGTGCGCGGTGCAGCCGCCCGCGCCCAGAAGGTGATGGTGTAGACGCGACCGGGTTGGATTTGCAGCCCCGGGTACTGCAGTTCCTGGAGGTGCAGTTCGGGCGCCGCCTTGACGACGTCGAGTTTCACCGCCGGCAGGCCGGTTGCGGGGCCGGGTTGATTGAATTCCATTCTGACGGGACCGGTGTCCGACTGGTGCAAGCGCCATCCGCCGGGGTTGAGATTCCAGGCGGTGGCCTCCGCGATTGCCGGCCGAAGCGGCTCGTCGGCCGCGCCCCAGGCCGCCTTGAGGGCTGTGGTTGACGGGTAACGGGCTTTCAACCACTGGTTCCACTGGCGTTGGAATTCGTCGCGGTAGACCGGGGGCAGGCCCGCGGCGATTTCCGCCCCCTGTGTGTTGAAGGCGTTTTCGTTCGTGATCTCGATCATCGCGATCCCGGGATCCTCCGTCCGACGCAGCCGGCGGTAGGGGTTCACGTGCGTGAGGTAATCGCGACAGAACGCCTTGAACAACACCCGCATCCGGGGCTCGAAATAGAGCAGATACTTGTCGTAACGAACCTCCCGCGGGACTTCCCCCGCGTCAAAACCCTCGGCGGCGGTGAACTCGCGGCCCACGTGGAGATTCAGGTTCGCGTAGATGCCGTGGCGGTGGAGTTCACTGAGGAAGTAGTCCTGTCGGTCGAGTTGTTCCGGCGCGAGCGAGCGCCGGCCGTCGCGCACCGGACCCAGGATGCCCCTCGGCGCGGGCGAGGTGTCGTGATGATGAAACCGCACGCCGTTCACTCCCAGTTTTGCCAGGTGCGCCGCCACTTTCCCGGCATCCTCATGCGAGGGGAAGTTCGCGCCGAAACAGACATTCACCCCCCAGATGCGCAGTCGGCCCGCGTCCGTCAAGAAATGACCGTCCTCGATCCGCACGAAGCCGTTGCGACCGGCGGGTTTGGCGTTCAAGGCGGAGAGGTCGGTGAACGAGGGCGTGGCGTCATCGCCGGGAATGACGAACGCAAACCGGTCCGCGGCCTGTAGCGCTCCCACCGCGAGCAGGAGTACAAGGCCCCGGACACATGGGAACGTGGTCTTCACGGGCCCATTTCATCCCGGCAACCGGGGTGGGTCGATCCTAAACGGTGTCCGCTGCATGAACGACGGACACCTGGGATACTTGGATGGGTTTGGGCTGATCCCCGCCTGGGATTGACGGGCAAGGACCGGGCGCGCAGGGTGAGCGGATGCCACCGCGCGCCGTCATGGACACAAGTGTTCTCTACTCGGGGCTGCGATCACGGCTGGGAGCCTCATTCGAAGTCCTGCGTCGGCTCAGGCTCGGGGAATGGACGGCGGTGGTGAGCAATCACCTGGTCCACGAATACGAAGAGATTCTAAGGGCGAACCGGCTCGTGCTGGATTTGGATTCCGAGGACATCGAGGACCTGTTGAACGCCATCTGTGCTCGCGCTGAGGAATGGCCTTTGCAGCCTGGATGGTGGCCGGTGCTTGCCGATCCCGATGACGAGCCGCTGGTCCAACTGGCCTGCGAATCCACGGCCAACCGCATCTTGACCCATAACATCCGGCATCTTGCTCCTGCCGCCCAACTGGGAGTTGAGGTCTTGAAACCCGGCTTGTTTCTGACCACATTGCGAGGCGAAGTGACATGACTCTACAAGTAGACATTCCGGATTCGCTGCTCCGGCAAGCGACGGAGCTGGCGGCGCGGCAGAAGGTGACCGTGGACCAGTTGGTGAGCACCGCGCTCTCAGCGCAGGTTTCCGCGGCAGCCTTGCGGCCCAGCATCGCCGAACGTGGCCGCCGGGTGGACTGGCGCAAAGTGGACGACATCCTGGACCGGGTTCCCGCCCGCCCTCCAGAGCCGGGGGACGAGCAACCTCCACCGCCTGACCCGGTGGCTGACACACCGGCCTGACGTCCTGGGGCGCCACCCCGCCGCCCTGCGGGCCCGATGTCACTTGCCCCCCGCCGGGGGGGCTTCTATGGTCAGCGGCATGAAACAGCTTCTTCAGAGCAATCTCCGACGGCTGAGAGTGTTCGCGCTGGTGACGGGACTGGGCATTTCCGTGGCTGGTGTGGCGCAGCCTTTGACGGTGGCCCAGGCGCGTGCCCTGCAGGAGGAATTCACCCAGCGCTACGAGCGCTTGAACGGCCTGATGCAGGACATGGTGGACAGCCAGGCAGCGCTCAACAAGCGGGTGGATGCCCTGGCGGGCGAGCTGCGGGACCTCCGTTCCACCACCGCCGGATTGCCCCCGAACGCCGTCACCCAGGAGCAATTGCGCGACGCGGTGGAGACGCTCCGCGTGGCGATCAACAAGCAACAGGCCGAGCAGGGCCGGAAGATCACCGGCGAACTGGAACAATTGCGCAAGTTGCTCGAGAAGGGCGGTGCCGGCAGCGCGTCACCGCCCCGCGAAACCACGCCGAAGGAGGGCTACGACTACACGATCAATCCGGGCGACACGATCAGCGCGATCGTCGAGGCCTATCGGGCCGCGGACCCCAAGTTGAAGGATCTCAGTGTGGACATGGTGCTGAAGGCCAACAAGGGGTTGAAGCCGGAGCGGTTGATCCCCGGCACGAAAATCTTCATCCCGGATCCGGGCAAGCACTGAGGCCGGTCCCCGCTTCCTGCGCCCATGTCACGGCACCAGCCCAGCCTGCTGCTCATCATCCCCGCCTACAATGAGCAGGAGCGGATCGCTCCCGTGCTTCGGGAATACGCCCGGCATTTCAAGGAGCACTTCCGAGGGGGGTTCCGGTTGCTGGTGGTGTTGAATGGCTGTACGGACGATACCCTGGGCGTGGTGCGATCGGTGGAGGCGGATCACCCCGAAGTGGGGCACATCGACTTTCCCGGCCGCATCGGCAAGGGCGGCGCCCTCATCGAGGGGCTGAAGCGAGGGCCCGACATGGAATGGATCGGGTACGTGGATGCGGACGGGGCCACTTCACCGGCGGCGTTCTGTGCCCTGCTGGACCACCTGGACGAGGCCGACTGCGTGATCGGGTCGCGCTGGCTGCCGGAATCCGTGCTGCACGTGCCCCAGACGAGTCAGCGCCGGTTTTACAGTCGGGCGTTTCACGCCCTGGTGGAGTTGCTGTTTCGCATGGGGATCAAGGACACCCAGTGCGGGGCCAAGGTCATGCGGCGGGTTGCGGTCGAGAAGATCCACGCGGCGCTGACGATTGCGGACATGACCTTCGACATCAACCTGCTCTATTCGCTCCAGCGGGCGGGTTACCGGGTCCGGGAAGTGCCGACCGAGTGGACCGACAAGCTGGGTTCCAAGGTGAGTCTCAGCAAGGCCGCCGTGGCGTGGTTTCTTTCGGTGGTCCGGCTGCGGCTGGTTTACTCACCCTTCTACCGCTGGCTGGCCCCGGTGCGCCCCTTGGAGGTCTGGCTTTACCGTCGACTGGGAGCTCCACCACCCCTCTCCGCCAACCGTGCCCGGGAAGTGGCGCGAACGGCCCGGCGTCCTGCCGGACAGCCACCCGGAGCGTAGATCGCGCACACTGCCGCTGGACAGTCGGCTGTTCATGAATACATTATCCGAGTCATTAGCGGATATGAGGAAGCGATGGAAAGCAGGACGAACGAGGGCGGCTACGGCTGCCATGGGTGCCGAGGCGGCGGGGCTGGCAGGAGTGGGGATCGCGCTTCCGTGGGGGGCTTGCTGAGATCGCCGGACCGTCGAGCCGTCTCCCCCCGAATCTTGTCGTCTCCAACATCAGGGCCTTTCCCCTTCCTCCGATGATTCCCGAGCCCAACCACTGCGCGCTCATGATCGGGCTGGCGATGCTGGCGCTGATTTGGTACCGGCGAATCCGGGTTCTCTGGCTGGACGACGGGCCGGATCGCGAGGCGGGTGTTTGAGGCGCCTTGCAGTCGGCTGCCGGCAAGAAATGCGCAGTGTTCGCCAATTCCCGGCGAGTCGCTCAAGGGGGCTTCGGGATACAAGAATGGGCGGTGGTTGACCGCGTCGAACGCCGTTTCATTCCGGGGTCTCCCGGCTGTCACAAACTGACACTTCCCAGGCTGGCAGTCGCGTGGGCGGGTCCCCGTCGTGGCTTTCCGGCAACCTTGGCGGAACTTTGAGAGAAACAGATCATGCTTGAGTCCCTGCTTTACCCACAGACGGTGGCCGTGATTGGCGCCTCCACGAACCCGGAGAAGGTGGGTTATGCGTTCATGCACAACCTGACCCGGACCGGCTTCAAGGGCACGATCGTCCCCATCAACCTCACGGCGGACGAAATCTGTGGCGTGAAGTGCTACAAGAGTCTGGAGGACTACGGCGGGAAGATCGACCTGAGCATCATCGTCGTCGGCGGCAAGCACGTGCGGACCGCGGTCGAGAGTTCGATCAATGCCGGGGCCAGGACGGTGGTGGTGATCACCGCGGGATTCCGGGAGGTTGGCGAAAAGGGGGCCGAGGCCGAGAAAGAGTTGGTGGAGCTTTGCCATGCGCACGGCGTGCGAATGATGGGGCCGAACTGTCTTGGGGTGCTCAACACCCACCACGACATGAACGCCACCTTCGCCCCGACCGTGCCGCCCGATGGCCATATCTCGGTCATCTCGCAGTCGGGCGCGCTCTGTGTGGCCATCCTTGACTGGGCTGCGAGTCAGAAACTCGGTCTGGGCAAGGTGATCAGCTTTGGTAACAAGGCCGATCTGAACGAGGTGGATTTCCTCCAGGCCCTGGCCGAGGACAAGGAAACCCGGGTCATCGCCGGCTACCTCGAGAGCATCAAGGAGGGTGACAAGTTCCTGCGAGTGGCCGAGGAGGCAGCGGCGATCAAGCCGGTGGTGATTCTCAAGGTCGGCATCACGCAGGCTGGTGCGAAGGCCGCCTCCTCGCACACCGGGAGCCTGGCCGGGGCGGACATGGCCTACGGCGCCGCGTTCCGCCGTTCGGGCGTCATTCGCGCCGAGAATTTCGAGGCCCTGTTCGACTACGCGCTGGCATTCGCCACGCAGCCGTTGCCCAAGAGCCGCCGGGTGGCTGTCATTACCAACGCCGGTGGACCCGGCATCATGGCGGCCGACGCCGCCGAAACCGTGGGGCTGCAGATGGTCAACATCTCCGAGTCCACCCGGGAGAAACTGAAGCCCGCCCTGCCGCCCACCGCGGCCCTCGGCAACCCGGTCGACGTCATCGGCGACGCCGAACCGGAACGTTACATGGCCGCGTTCGAGGTGTTGCAGGAGGACGAGAACGTGGACGCGATCATCGTCGTGGCCACGCCGCAGAACATGACCCGGCCGCTTGAACTGGCGGAGAAACTGGCCGCCGCCCACAAGGGGACCAAGCCCTTGCTCACCGCCTTCATGGGAGGCGAGGAGGTGGCCGCCGGCAAGGCGCGCCTGATGGAACTCGGCATTCCCAACTATCCTGCGCCCGACCGTGCCGTGGCGGCGCTGAAGGCGATGTGTGATTACGCCGAGTGGAAGGAGCGGCCCATCCGCATCGTCACCCGGTTCCCGGTCAATCGCCGTCGCGTGGACCGCGTGATCCAGTGGCACATCCGGAGCGGCACCGCGCAGATTGGCGAGGTGGAGGGTAAGGAAATCCTGAAGGCATACGGCTTCAAGATTCTCGACGGGACCCTGGCCTCGACCGCGGAGGAGGCGGTGGACACCGCCAACCGCATCGGCTACCCGGTCGTGCTCAAGATTTCCTCCCCAGACATCATCCACAAATCCGACTTCGGCGGCGTGCGCATCAACCTGGCCAATGCCGAGCAGGTGCGTGACGCCTTCGATCTGATGATGCTGCGCGTGCAGCGCCGGGCGCCCAACGCGGCCATCCGCGGGGCCTACGTCGAGAAGATGGGGCTGCGCGGTCGCGAGGTCATCCTGGGGATGACGCACGATCCCCAGTTTGGACCGATGCTGATGTTCGGTTTGGGAGGCATCTTCGTCGAGGTGATGAAGGACGTCACCTTCCACCTGGCGCCGATCACCCGCGCCGAGGCCATGCAAATGCTCATGGGCACCCGCTCCTATGCCCTGCTGAAGGGCGCGCGCGGTCAGGCGCCGGTGGACCTCATGCAACTGGCCACCGCCCTGCAACGAATCAGCCAGCTCGCCACGGATTATCCCGAGATCCGCGAGTTGGACATCAACCCCTTCATCGTTGGCGAGGTGGGCATGGAAGCCTACGTGGCCGACGCCCGCATGACCCTTTCCCTGGAGACGAAGTAACGCCGCACTTTCCATGAAACCCAGCTACGACGCGAACTGGCAGGAGAAATACCGATCTTCCATCGTCACGGCCGACGAGGCTGCCAAACGCATTCGTCCCGGCCAGCGCATCTTCATCGGCACGGGTTGCGCCGAACCCCTGCAACTGGTGCGGGCGCTCACGAAACGGGCCACGGAACTGCCGGACACCGAGATCGTCCATCTCCTCACCTTCGGGGACGCCCCCTACGCCCACAAGGAGATGGCCCAGTACTTCCGCACGAACAGCTTCTTCATCTCGGAGAACGTGCGCAACATCATCCAGGAAGGCCTGGGCGACTACACCCCAATCCATCTGTCCGATCTGCCCCGGTTGTTCGATTCGGGCGAGCTGCCGCTCGACGTGGCCCTCATCCAGGTGACCCCTCCCGACGCCAAGGGCATGTGCAGTCTGGGGGTGTCGGTCGATGTCGTGCGCACGGCCGCGGAAAACGCCTCGCTGGTCATCGCCCAGGTCAATCCCAACATGCCCTGGACCCACGGCGACTCGCTGTTGCATGTCTACGACATGGACCTCCTGGTGCCGGTGGACGACGCGCTCATCGAGGTTCCGCCGATGGAACTGGCGGAGGAGACCCAGCAAATCGCCGAGAACATTGCCTCCCTCATCGAGGACGGCAGTACCATCGAGGTCGGCATCGGCCGCATCCCGCAGGCGCTGCTGGGCTTCCTCAAGGACAAGAAGGACATCGGCATCCACACCGAGATGATCTCGGACCGCATCGTGGAGCTCGTGGAATGCGGCGCGGTGACCGGCCAACGCAAGACCACTGATCACGGCAAGATTGTGACCAGCTTCTGCCTGGGTACCCGGCGCCTTTACGATTACATCGACGACAACCCGATCTTCGCCTTCCGGCCCACCGAGTATGTCAACGACCCCTATGTCATCCGCCAGCAACACAAGATGGTGGCGGTCAACGTGGCCCTGGAAATCGACCTGACCGGCCAGGTGTGTGCCGACTCACTCGGCTCGAAGTTCTTCTCCGGCGTGGGCGGCCAGGTGGATTTCAACCGGGGCGCTGCGAAGGCCCACCGGGGCAAGGCCATCATTGCGATCCCCTCCACCGCCAAGGGCGGGACCATCTCCCGCATCACCACCCGGCTGAGTCCCGGGGCCGGGGTGGTCACCACCCGGGCGGGTGTGCACTACGTGGTGACGGAATACGGGGCCGCCTATCTGCACGGCAAGAGCATTCAGGAACGCGCCCTTGCGTTGATCTCCGTGGCCCATCCCAAGTTCCGCGCCCAGCTCCTGCGGGAAGCGATCGAGGCCAAATACCTCTCCGCCAGCATGGCCGACATGGAGGGCAAGATTCAGGTCGGGCCGAAGGAACTGCGCACCACCTATGTGACCCAGGAGGGCACCCAGATCAATTTCCGACCCATCCATCCCACCGACGAGCCGCGCATGCGCGACCTCTTCTACAAGCTCAGCCAGCAGACCATCTACTACCGGTTCATGAGCTTCACGAAGATCATCCCGCGCAAGCAGATTCAGGACTTCGTCTACATCGATCACCGCAACGACGTGACCATCGTCGGCACCCTGCGGGAGGCCTACGGCGAGGATGTGGTGGCGGTGGGCAGTTATTACCTCGATCCCAAGGCCAACCTTGCGGAGGTGGCGTTCGTGGTGAGCGACCAGTTGCAGAACCGCGGCGTGGGGACGTTTCTGCTGCAATACCTCATCCGCATCGCACGTCGCCATGGCATCCGCGGTTTCACCGCCGAGGTCCTGACCGAGAACAAGGCCATGCAGGCGGTGTTCAACAAGTCCAACTGCCGCCTCCACACGGAATCCTCCGGCAACGTGGTCAGCTACCGCATGGACTTTGAGTAACTCGGCCGGGCAGCGGGCAAATCCGAAATCCGAAGCCCGAAATCCCCGTAGCGGCGAACTGGCGTTCGCCGGACCGTCGTAATCACCCTGTCATTCCAGCCGGCGAACTGGTGTTCGCCGAGCTTCTGCTGGCTCAACCTGTTGGTAGCACGGCGAGCTTCCGGCGACCACCAGTTCGCCGCTACGGCGTGGGGAATCCCAACGGGACTCCGTTCCAAAGCCCAGGTTGCCCCGTGCGTGCGCGCGGGAGCATCTCCTGGGTTCCCGTCCCGCCCGCTGCCCCGGGTTTCCTACGCGCCTTTCCGATGCTCGAAAAACTCCACATGAATACCATAAGATTGACACAATTCCGGACTTGACATCGGACTGGGGGTGGGATTAGAGAGGCTCCAATCAGCGTCGCCTCAAGAGGACCTTTATGAATCCTGACGTGTTTCCGCCGAGCCCTTCCGCCGAGCCCTTTGGACGGGGCTGATCATTACCGGCCTCCAGATCGCAAGCGGGACCTTGCGTGCGGCTGATTGGTACTTTGCCCAGTCAAACCCGAACTACGACCCCGGCGCCGACAACTCCATCAACAACCCGCAGCCGTTCACTGTCAATGCTGCCAACACTTTCATTGCCGCCAATACTGAGGCAAACCTGTACCTGGAATCCGGGGCGAACGCCTACACGATTTCCACTTGGAGCCTGCCTGGGGGTCTGCCGACCACCCAAATCGTGCGGCTCTACGGCATCAGCGCCCCCGGTGACGACCCTTCAGCCCGTCCGGTATTCCGCAGCGTGGTGACCAGCGGTGGCTTGCCAAGCCAGTACGGCGCCTCGGCGCAAAGCACTTGGTTGCTGAATTTCAATCAGCCCGTCGGGCGTCTCGAAGTGCATGACTTGATCATCGACGGGAACTGGCCAACTTGGGCGGCCGCCGCGACGGCAGCCAGTCCGACTTGGTTCCACGGCCTCGCCGTCAACGCCTTGCAAGGCAGGGCGACCACTGGCTTGATCAGGAATGTTCGCATCAAGAACTGTGGCGCCCACGGCCAGGTCCCGGGGCACTTCGCACTCGAGTCCGGCATCGAGGCCTTTCCCCTCTTCCTCCATGCGACCGACTACAGCTACGGGATCGGACCGAATGGCGAGACCTTGGAAACCGCGTGGGTTGTCGAAGACTGCGAGATCAGCGACTTCTACAGTCTGCACGGCGGGTACGCGTCGCTCATCATGGCAATGACAGAGAACCCTCACCCTGAAATCGACCCAGACGACTATCCGGACCACCGCCCCTTCGAGGTCCGCCGTTGTCAGATTCGGGGCAACCGCCACACAATTGCCTTCGGTTCATCGAACTCCGCCGGGGTGAGCTACCATGACAATGTCGTTCTGTGCGCAGGCATCGGGATGAACCACGATACCGCCAATGAAGTCCCGTTGCGGAACATGGACCTGAACAACAACGTCTTTCTGGACGTCGACCGCCTGGCCAATGTCGGGGGGCCGCTTTGGGGCATCGGCTCGTCGGGAAAGTGGCAGTTCCGCAACTACCATTTCGAGGGCAACGCCATCCGCTTGCGGGGCGTCCCCTTGAAGCAGGACTATCGCTCCTACGAGTGGATCACGAACACCATCGGCTCGTTTACTGCGATCATGCCGGTAACCGATCCCACGCTGGCACTCGGCCGATTCGAAACCGGCTACTCCGCCGGCCTCCAACTGGCCGGGGCCGGCCCCGTGACGTTCGTTGACAACCGTTTCACCACCCGGCCGATGGCGGACTTCTACGAGCCGGATCCCGGGAACGGAACCGTGAGCACCGCCCGCTGGACCCCTGTGTTCCGGCCTGGCAAGGACCCGGAAACGCATCGGGTCTGCCACCAATCCGGCGCGGTTGACCCCCAAAGCGGCAACACCCGATCCGCCACCGCCATGGACTTCACCGCGTTGGCCGGGATCACTGGCACGAACCTGGTCAGTGACGGTGCCGGCCAACTCATTGCCACCAATGCTCTTCCTGGAGGCTTCACCCCCGGCGGCTGGCCGGGAAGAGTGCTCATGGGTTTGTCGGGGGATGAATTGGACCGCATCTACGAGGTGCAGGTGAGCTGCCCGGTGGTCACCAGCAACACGGTCACCGTGCACGCCCGGCTGGTCTATCACCCCACCCAAAGCAGCGGCCTCACGCAGACCGGCAATGCTCATCCCACGCCGTTCGCGGACAACAGTCTTCATCTCCTCGTCACCGACGGTCCCAATGAGGGCGAGTACAACAACGCGCCGGCCTGGACCAACAATGTCGCCACCTTGACCTACCCCGCTGATGTCGCTCAGGGCGGCCTGGTACCCGGGCGGGATCGAATCGTGGTCTACGTCGATCAGGGAGACGGCTTCACTCCCGACGCCACCGCCTGGGCCGGGACGGAGATCCAGTTGGGCACCACCGTCCGTTTCGGACGCGCCCCGGACGTGGCCGATGACCGGCGGTTGAACAGCGGCACCCTCCGTTTGCTCAGCAGCGCCAGCACCAATGTCATCGTCCACGTGCACCCGGCCACCTCAGGGGTCACCCGCCCGGCCACCCTCGGGCAGGACTACGATCTCAAGGACGAGTTGGGCATAAACATGAACACCCTGCCCGGTGGTGACTGGGCATTGACCGTCCCACCCGGCAGCACCGGGGCGAGCTTCAAGGTCGTGCCCCGGGACGACAGCAGCCGGCACGTGGCGGAGTACGAGGCGGCGTGGTTCCAGATTGTCCCTGACTCGGCCTACGCCATCGCCCCGCCGGAACCTGAAACCACCGCCATCGAGGACGGGAGCGTGGCGGTCACCCTCTGGGACGGGGCGAAGTACCGGATCAAGCCGCTGGACGACTCCCATTACTTCACGTGCGAAGGGATGAACTCCGCCTCAACCGGCGAGGACGGCGGCTTGGAGCAGGAGAGTCTCGTGTCCACCATCACCCTGGAAGAGACGGTCGAACTGCTGGCGGAAGTTGCGGCGGGTATCCGACCGGCCACCGATCCCACGCTCCAGGCCCTGGCCCTGGCCGGCCTGCTGCCCGAGGAAACCGTCCGGCAACTGGGCATTCTGCCCTCGGACCCCGAGGACATTCCGGCCCCCCCGCGGGAGCCGATGCTCACCCGGATTCGCGGCACCGGTCTGGAGGAAGCCCTCGCGGCGGAATGGCTGGAACTTGAGGCCCTCGGAATGAACCCCACGACTCGCAGCGAGAATGGGGTCCCGACCGTAACCGTCCCGGTTTCCGGTGAGGCGGGGTTGGAGTCCAGCCCGGTCTATTCTCTGCAAGCCTTGTGGCTGCTCGCGTTCGGGATCAATCAGCAGGACCAGGCAGGAGATTCGAGGGTGGCCGGCTACAGCTACTTCTATGACAGCTACTATGGCTGCCTGCCCAAGAAGTTCGAGCTGGGCGGCTACTGGGTAAACCCCGACGAACTCGACGACATGACCGAGGTCAACGATCCTGCGTATGGCTATGCGGAGATGGTTGCCGTGGCCAACGATGGGGTCTGTGTGGGGACCCAGTATTCGGGATCCTATTATCGACCGGTGCGGAACGAAGCAGGAGTCAACACCTGGCTGCCGGACCTGGGCTATGGCGGCGAGGCGTTGAGCATCGGGCCGGGTGACGATCGAATCGCGGGTTGGTGTCGGGAGTATGCCGGCGGGGCGGGCTACTACCGCGCCATGCGCTGGGACCAGTCGGGAGCCTCCTGGAGCAGCAATCGCCTCGGCGATTTCAATGGCAATACCTCACCCGGGAGCACGATTAACGCCTACGCCTTCGGGATCAATGGCAGTGGGGTCACGGTGGGGAAATGCCAGACGAACGACGTTGGGAACCTCGTCTACCGGGCGTTTCGCACCGGGGCCGGCAGCCCCATCAACTCCACCGCCGGGCTCGAAGTGATCGCTCCGCCCGACGGAGCACCGACGAACACCTCCGATTTCGTCTCGACGGCGAATGCGATCAGCGCAGCGGGACACGCAGTGGGGTCCAGCACGACGTACTACAAGCGAAGTAGCACCTATCAGAAGGAAACCCGGGCCACCATTTGGTGGGCCGGCCAAACCACGGCGCGCGACCTCCGGACCATGCACCTGCTTCTGGTGGGGGATCAGTCGCCGGGACGGAGTGAGGCACTGGCCGTTGCCAACAATCCCGCGGGAGTGACAGTAGTGGGTACCGCCTGGATTACGCCTACTGGGTACAGCCGGGCCTTCAAAATGGACATTGCGTTCAGCTCGGGAAACCACGACTGGGCCGCCACAAGTGCGAAGATGCTGGATCTAAACGATCCCCAACTAAGCTGGTGTGACCAGGCCGGGGTGACGCTGAGCAGCGCGGAGGCGGTGAACGATGCCGGGATCATCGTCGCCAACGGTTACCGGGCCTCAGCCCCCACCTACCCATGTGGATTCGTACTGGAGCCGCAAGCAGTGGCCCCCGAATAGCACGCCGGGAAACTCGATCTGGAAGAGGAGCCAAAATGACGACTGAACCTCTTGTTCAACGACGGGGCGCTGTGGCGCTGGGCGGAATGCTGTTGCTGTCGGGCCAGTTGCTTGCCCAGCCGTGTGTTCTCTGGCCCGATGGGTGTTTCGTGCTCACCGAGCACAGTTGTCTCGCGGAGACCAACTGGGTTGAGGCGGTGGACTTGGATGGCGACGAGGTGCCGGACCTCTGGCGGCGCCGGATGAACGTGGAGATGCGATGTTCTCTGGAGGGAGAGTGGGTGCTGCAACGGGACCAGATCGAGGCGTTCTATCCCGAGCCTCATGTTGAGGTCTGGGTGGAGTACGCCTCCCCGTTTCACATCGCCTTTGGGGTGGCCCCGGGCGCCCTGATTGGTGATCCGGTACTACTTGAGTGTGCTGTCCCCATGTGGCTCTGCCGGGCCTGGTCCTCCGACTACCCCCCAGCCCAGCCCTATCTCGAGGCCGAAGGGTTGGGAATCCTCCACCGAGTGACCGATTGCTACCCCAACTCGTGCTTCTCAGCGGTTTCCATCGGAGTGCTCGGTACGGCGACACTTGGGCCTGGGGACGTTCGGGAAGTCCTGGTGGGCTTGCGCCTGAGGCAGGAGGAGGCCTGGCATTTGGGCTGGGCGCGACTGCAGTTCCGGCAGCCGTGGCCGGAACTGCGTCCACCCTATACGGAGATGGGCGGTGTCAGCCTAGTGGACCACGCCATCCACCCGATCCCGGAAACACCCATCGTCGCGGGTGAGCCACCCCGGCCCACGCTAGAAGCCCGGATCGAGAAGGACGAAGTCATCCTGAGTTGGCATGCCGCGTGGACGGGCTACGTGCTGGAACGTTCGCCTGCGGTCACCGGTGGGGCGTGGGAACCGGTCCCCGGCGTCGAGAACAACAGCGTCCGCGTCTCCAAAGCCGGGCCGCCGGCGTTCTTCCGGCTGAAGCAGGAGTAGCAGGGGCAATTCCCAAATCCGAAATCCCCGTAGCGGCGAACTGGCGTTCGCCGAGCCTCTGACGGATCGAGGTTCAGGAAGCATGAACCTGAAAACCGCGGACCGACACGGATGCACGCATCCAGCCCTGTCTATGCGGAGCCCACAGAAGGAAACGAAGGAAACGAAGGCGGGGCCGAAGCAACAACCCGCCATGGGAACCCGGGAATCGGCCATCGTTCCGTGGGATGTCGACGCCTCCGACACTGAGCCTCGGAGGACCTGTCTCTCTTCGTTTCCTTCGTTGCCTTCTGTAGGAAGTTCCCGGCTTGGGGGAAATCCGAATTCTGAATGTCGAACACCGAACACCGAATGCTCAATGCTCAATGCTGATGGACGCGCCTCGGGCAAATCCGAAATCCCCGTAGCGGCGAACTGGTGTTCGCCGAACCCCCGGCGGGTCAATCCGTCGCGGACATGGCAGGGTTCCGGCGAACGCCAGTTCGCCGCTACGCCGAGTAGAATCCCATCGCGGTTCCACTCCGACCCAGCTTGGGGACACATTTGTCATCGACTTCGCTTCCGCCCGGGAGAAGCATCACCGGAAGATCATAAACGGCCGCATGTTGGACCTGAACCACCCTCAACTCAGTTGGACCGACCAGGCCGGCATCACGCTCACCAGCGCGGAGGCGGTGAACGATGCGGGAGTCATCGTAGCCAACGGCTATTGGACCGCCCACCCCAGCGGGATGTGGGGCTTCGTGCTGGAGGCACAACCCGTAACAGCAGACTGAGTCCCAGGGAGGATCAGGCCCGTTCTAATTCGAGAGATGGATATGAAAACGGAAGACATGCGGAGGAGCAGGAGGTACGTCCCATCAGCAGCAGCGACCGTTGGCATTGGCATCAGCCTGTCTCTTGGTTCAATGGCGTCGGAATGTCCGCCAATGGACGCGAGTCTCACTGACTACTCCGAACAGTATGCCCCCCACCACAGTTGTACGCTGACCGAACTGTGGAGTTCCCCGGTGGACGTGGATGGAGATGGGATCGTCGACTTCCACCAAAGGCGGCTCGATAGCGAGCAGCGGGGTTGGTGGAGTGACGAGGAGTGGGGACTGCAACGGGACAAGATCGAGGCGTTCTATCCCGAGCCTCATGTCGAGGTCTGGGTGGAGTACGGGGTGACCTTCAGTGTGCCGGCGGGCGACTTGATCGGCGATCCGGTCCTGCTGGAATGCGCGCCGCCCATGCGCGCCTGCCGGGCCTGGTCCTCCGACTACCCCCCAGCCCAGCCCTATCTCGAGGCCGAAGGGTTGGGAATCCTCCACCGAGTGACCGATTGCTACCCCAACTCGTGCTTCTCAGCGGTTTCCATCGGAGTGCTCGGTACGGCGACACTTGGGCCTGGGGACGTTCGGGAAGTCCTGGTGGGCTTGCGCCTGAGGCAGGAGGAGGCCTGGCATTTGGGCTGGGCGCGACTGCAGTTCCGGCAGCCGTGGCCGGAACTGCGTCCACCCTATACGGAGATGGGCGGTGTCAGCCTAGTGGACCACGCCATCCACCCGATCCCGGAAACACCCATCGTCGCGGGTGAGCCACCCCGGCCCACGCTAGAAGCCCGGATCGAGAAGGACGAAGTCATCCTGAGTTGGCATGCCGCGTGGACGGGCTACGTGCTGGAACGTTCGCCTGCGGTCACCGGTGGGGCGTGGGAACCGGTCCCCGGCGTCGAGAACAACAGCGTCCGCGTCTCCAAAGCCGGGCCGCCGGCGTTCTTCCGGCTGAAGCAGGAGTAGCAGGGGCAATTCCCAAATCCGAAATCCCCGTAGCGGCGAACTGGCGTTCGCCGAGCCTCTGACGGATCGAGGTTCAGGAAGCATGAACCTGAAAACCGCGGACCGACACGGATGCACGCATCCAGCCCTGTCTATGCGGAGCCCACAGAAGGAAACGAAGGAAACGAAGGCGGGGCCGAAGCAACAACCCGCCATGGGAACCCGGGAATCGGCCATCGTTCCGTGGGATGTCGACGCCTCCGACACTGAGCCTCGGAGGACCTGTCTCTCTTCGTTTCCTTCGTTGCCTTCTGTAGGAAGTTCCCGGCTTGGGGGAAATCCGAATTCTGAATGTCGAACACCGAACACCGAATGCTCAATGCTCAATGCCGAATGCTCAATGCTCAATGTTAAGGCGGCGCCTCGGGAAGGGCGAAGCTCCCGCTGAGCCGCGCGTGGGCAAATCCGAAATCCGAAGCCCGAAATCCGAAGGTCAAACGAACGTCGAGCGCGGCATAGTTCCCTCCCTGAAACCTGAAACCCGCGCTCTGACACCCACACATCCTTGCGGACCCCGGTGCGGTGCCGTTGCGTTCCGGCCCTTGCAACCCGATCCTCCCACCCGCGGACTCGGCGGTCCGCGCTCCCGGTCCGTTCGCGCAGGAGGTTCCCGCTTGGTTTCAGTCCGGCATGGTTCTAGCTTGTTGGACCTGCTGCGACACAATGAGACGACTCATCCTGGCACTCGCGTTGACCTGGTCCATCGCCGGCCCGGCGCTTGCGCAGCCGCAGGTGCTGGTGCAGACCAATGCCACCTGGCGTTACTTCAAGGGCACGCAGGAGGCTTCCGATCCTGTCGAGGTCTGGCGCACGACGGGGTTCGACGATTCGTCCTGGAGCGAAGGGGTGGCGACTTTCAACTACGGCCCCGACGGTTTCAGCGGGACCGTGCTGGACGACATGCGGAACAACTACCGCACGGTCTTCCTGCGAACGACCTTCTTCCTCGCCAGCCCGGCGGATGTTGACGCGCTGGAACTCACCGCGGTGAGTGACGACGGGTTCATGGCGTGGATCAACGGTGCCCTGGTGGCGCAATCCCGGGCGCCGGCCGGGACCCCCCGCTTTGATTCGCTGGCGGGAGCGAATGCCCCGGAACCGCAGGATTGGGAATCGTTCCCAATCACCACGCCGCTGGGCTCACTGGTCCCGGGGGAGAATGTGCTGGCGGTGCAGGTCTTCAACGGTTCGGATGGCAGCAGCGACCTGGTCTTCGACGCGCGGCTGGATGCCGTGCTGTTGCCCTCGGGGCCCCCGACGATTGCCGCGAAATCCCCCGAACCCGGTGCGCTCCCGGAACTGACCTCCGTCACCGTGACTTTCAGCGAAGCGGTGACGGGGGTGGACGCGGCGGACCTCCTCGTCAACGACGTTCCGGCCACCGCCGTCACCGGCGAGGGGGCGATCTACACCTTCGGGTTTCCCCAACCGGCCTACGGTTCGGTGACCATCACCTGGGCCTCCGACACCGGCATCGTGGATCGGGGGATTCCGCCGGCTCCCTTCGATCCCTTTGGCTTGGGCACGAGCTGGACCTATCAGCTGTACGACGCGCGGGCGCCGGCGGTCATTGCCTACAACCCGCTCCCCGCCGCCACCGTCCGGCAGCTGACCCAGATCGAGGTCTTGTTTGACCGGCCGGTGCTCGGCGTGGATGCGGCCGATCTGGAGGTGAACGGACAGCCGGTCCCGGCCGTGGTCGGGGCCGCCGCGGGTCCTTATGTCTTCACATTTCCGGCACAACCGGATGGCCTGGTCAGGGTGCAATGGACGGCGGATCACGGGATCTTCGATGCCGCCCCGGCCGCCACCGTCTTTCCGGGAGGCAGCCTGTCCTACGCGGTCGACTCCTCGCTGACGGTGCCCGACGTCGTGATCAACGAGTTGCTGGCCCAGAACGTCGCCGGATTGCGGGACGAGGACGGGCAGACGGAGGACTGGATCGAGCTGCACAATCGCGGGGATTCGGCGGTGAACCTCGAGGGCTGGTCGTTGACCGACGATCCGGACCTGCCCGGCCAATGGACGTTCCCCGCGGTCAGCATTCCGTCGGGCGGTTACCTGGTGGTGTTCGCCTCGGGCAAGGACCGTCGGCCGGTGACTCCCGGTGCGCGCCTGCACACGAACTTCAAGCTCAGTCTCAGGGGCGAGTATCTCGGGTTGTTCAACGCGGAATCACCGCGGCTGGCGGTGAGCGAGCTGGCGCCGCAGTTTCCTGAGCAGCGGAATGACCATTCGTATGGTCTCGATGATTACCGCCGGTGGCGCCACTTCTCCAAACCCACGCCGGGGGCGGCGAATGGCATCAGTGCGATCGAGGGAGTGACCGAGCCTGTGCGGTTCAGCCTGGAACGGGGCTTGTACCGGGGGCCGTTGACGATCTCGTTGTCCTGCCCGACGCCCGGTGCGGAGATTCGTTACACGAACGACGGGAGCACTCCCACCGAAACGACCGGCACGATCTATGCCGGGCCAATCACGCTCCAGCGCACCACCGGATTGCGGGCCATCGCCATCGCGCCGAACCGCCTGCCATCGCGGGTGGAGACTCATTCCTACATCCTCAACGTCAGCTCGAGCCTGCTCCGGTTGCCGGTCGTGTCCATCGTCACTGATTCGGACAACCTCTACGGTCCCACCGGGATCATGGAGGTCACGCCGCGAAACACCATCTATCGCGGTTTGGCGTGGGAACGTCCGGTGTCGGTGGAGTGGATTCGGCCCGGGGACAACGGCGGGTTTGCGGTGGACTGTGGGATTCGCCTCCAGGGCGGCGACTACATCCGGCAGCGCTACAACTATCACGACAGCAATCCGCCCGCCGGCAAGTACTCCTTCCGCCTTTATTTTCGCGGCGACTACGGGGAGGGCCGCCTGGAATACCCGCTCATTCCGGACGTGGCGGTGGAGTCCTTCGACACGATCGTGCTCCGGGCCGGGATGAACGACGCCACCAACCCGTTTCTGCGGGACGAGTTTGCCCGCCGGTTGCTGGCGGACACCGGGAACATCACGCCCCGGGGCACTTGGGCCCATCTCTTTCTCAACGGGGTCTACGAGGGTTACTACAACCCCACCGAACGCGTGGACGCGGACTTCCTCCAGACGTGGCGCGGCACGGGCAAGGACTACGACTTGATCGGTCAGTTTGGTGAAATCCGGGAAGGCGACGCCATCGAATGGAACCGCCTGCTCAACTTCGCGAAGGGCAACGACCTCAGCCGGCCGGATCGTTATCAGGCGCTGGAGCAGATGCTCGATCTGACGAACTTCGCCGACTACCTGCTCGTCCACATCTACGCCAACACCGGCGACTGGCCCCACAACAACTGGCGTGCCGCCCGCGAGCGTCGGCCCGGCGAACTCTGGCGCTTCATCATGTGGGACGCCGAGTGGTCCTTCGGTTGGTCGCAGCAGATGACCGACAACATCTTCCTGGATCAACTGCAACCGACCGACAACAACGGTCCGGAACTTCGGGTCCTGTTCCGGCGCCTGCTGGCCAGCCCGGAATGGCGCCTGCTGTTCGCCGATCGCGTCCACCGGTTTCTTTACCACGGCGGCACGCTCTCGCAGGAGCACCTGCTGGAACTCTACACCCCGCTGCGCAACGCGCTCACCGGTGTCATCTCCGGCTTCAACAACACCATCGAGACCTCCTGGATCCCAAACCGCGAGCGTTACCTCACCAACCACCTGGCCGGCGTCGGTCTGTGGGCGTCCGCCAACGCGCCGGTGTTCAACCAGCACGGCGGCGCCGTCCCCGAAGGGTTTGCCCTCACCCTGTCCGCCGCCGAGGGCGACATCTGGTTCACCATCGACGGGAGCGATCCGCGCGTGCGTTTCACCGGCACGGTCAACCCATCCGCCACAATCTATGAGCAAGGCAACCCGCTGATCCTCGACCGGGAACTGACCGTCAAGGCGCGGACGCGGGCCGGCGCCGAATGGAGCGCCCTTGCGGAGGCCACCTTCCAGATTGGCCGGGTTGGTTCCCCGCTCCGCCTCAGCGAGATCATGTATCACCCCGCCGGCGGCGAGGAATTCGAGTTCATCGAGATCCTGAACACCAGCCCGATCGAGGTCGACCTCGCCGGCGTGAGCCTTCAAGGCGTGGATTTCCTTTTTCCCCACGGAGCGACGCTGGCCGGATACGATCGGTTGGTCCTGGCGGCGGACGACGATCCCGCGGCCTTTGCCGAACGCTACCCGGACCTGGTGCCTGCCGGATGGTTCGCCGGTTCCCTCAGCAACGGCGGGGAACGCCTGGCGCTGGTGGATGCGGCGGGGCGGACGATTGTCTCGGTGGATTACGACGATGAGAACGGCTGGCCCGTTGCCGCCGATGGCGAAGGGTCCTCGCTGGAGATCATCGATCCCCTGGGGAACCCGGACGATCCCGCGAACTGGCGGGCCAGTGACCGGTCCGGCGGTTCCCCGGGAATGCCCAACCCGGCCGGCGCCGCCCCGCGCGTCGTGCTCAATGAAATCGCCGCCGACAACCGCCACTCCTGGGCCGTGGACGGGGGCCATCCGGACTGGCTGGAACTCCACAATCCCGGTGACACACCGGTGAACCTCGCCGGGTGGTCGCTTACCGACGGCTCCCCGGATCATCGCTTCACCTTCCCCGGCATCAGCCTGCCGGCGGGCGGCCATCAGGTCGTGCTCTGCAACCCGGAGGTGACCCCGTCGGCGTTCCTCCACACCGGCTTCGCTCTGGACCGTGACGGCGAATTCGTGGAACTGACGGACGCTTCGGGAGAACGCGCGGACGCCGTCAGCTTCGGCCCGCAACTGTCCGACCTCACCCTCGGACGCGTGGCCGATTCGGCGGACTGGGTGCTTTGCGATCCCACTCCCGGCGCATCGAACGAACGCGTGACGATGGCGTTGGCGACCTCGCTCTCGATCAATGAGGTGTTGCCGAGACCGCTGACCGGGGAGGATGCCTGGATCGAACTCTACAACCGCGACCTCGAACATCCCGTGGCGCTGGAGGGGCTCTGGGTGGGGGCCGACGCCGACCGCGCGCGCCTCGACAGCCGCACCTTTCTCGCGCCGGGAGGATTCATCATGCTGCGGGCGGACGGGAATCCCGGCGGAGACCACCTCGACCTGTCATTCCCGGTGGGCGGCGGCGAATTCCGGTTGTTTGATGCAAGTGGCAACCAGATTGACCGCCTCTACCATCGGCCCACATTCCTGGGTTTCTCCTTCGGCCGGCTGCCGGATGGCGAGGATCGCTACGCGCTGTTCGCCGGCACCCCGACACCGGGCGCGCCGAACTACAAACTGAGCTGGGATGGCCCTGTCTTCAATGAGGTGCTGGCCCGCAGTGATACGGTGGTTCCCGGCGGGCCCGACCCGGCTTCGGACTGGGTGGAGATCTTCAACCCGACCGACCAGGCCTATGACCTCGCCGGCTTCAGCGTGTCCACCGGACCGGCGGAACCGGGTGAGTGGATCTTCCCCACCGGCGCCACCGTACCGTCCGGTGGCCATCTCCTGCTGCTTTGCGACGGTTCACAGCCGGCCAGCCTGGAATGGAGCGACCGCCCGAACATCGGTCGATCGCTTTCCGCCGAAGGTGACGCCCTCCACCTCTTCGATCCGGCGGGCCGCAAAGTGGATTCCGTCGAGTTCGGGTTCCAGGTGCGGGACCAGTCCATCGGACGGTCGTTGGGGACCTGGACCCTGCTGGCCACGCCGAGCCCGGGGGACGCGAACTCCGCCGCGGCTCCCACCAGCGCCTACACCTGGCTGCGCCTCAACGAATGGCAGGCCAACGGGCCGGGTGACGACTGGATCGAGATCGTGAATCCCGTGGATCGTCCGATCAACCTCAGCGGCCTGCGCCTGACCGATGACCCGTCGTATGCCGGCCTGGATCGGTACCTCATCCCGGGGCTGAGCTTCATTGCTCCCGGCGATTTCGTGGTCTGGCAGGCCGACGGCAAGCCGGCCGCCGGTCCGGATCATCTCCCCTTCAGCCTCGATCCGCTCGGTGAAACGCTGCGGCTTTCCACGTCCACGGGTCTGATCATCGACCAGCAGGTCCTCTCGGCGCAGCCCGCCGCCGGTTCCCAGGGCCGGTTCCCTGATGCCGGCACGGAGGTGGTGGACTTTCCGCACACCGCATCCCCCGGCGCGCCCAACTACCTGCCCCATCCCAGCGTGGTGATCAATGAAGTCCTGGCCCGTGCCGACCCGCCGCTTGAGAACGCCGTGGAACTTGCGAATCCCGGCGAGTTGCCGGTGGACCTCGGCGGCTGGTGGTTCAGCGATGACGAACATCAGTTGCGCAAGTTCCGGGTGCCGCCAGGAGCCGTTCTGCCTCCCGGCGGTTATGCCGTGCTGTTCGAAGACCAGTTCGCCAACCCTGCACTTGCGGACCAACCGTTCTCTCTGGTGGCCGATGACGCCGTCCGCCTCTTCCTCAGTGAGACGGATGCCGAGGACAACCTCACGGGGCGACGGGCCACTGCGACGTTCGGCCCGGCGGAGAACGGGGTTTCCCTCGGTCGCCACAGCACAAGCCTGGGGGTGGATTTCGTTCCCCTTGCCGCGCGGACCTTCGGGAACGACAACCCGGAATCACTGGACGACTTCCGCCTCAGCCGGGGGGCGCCGAACGCCGGTCCACGCATCGGCCCCGTCGTCATCAGCGAAATCATGTATCACCCCTTCAGCCCGCTGGGCGGAGGCGACGACGCCTCGTTGGAGTACATCGAGCTCCACAACCTGACGGATCAACCGGTCGACCTGTTCAACCACCTCGGTGGCCGGACGAATTCCTGGGGATTGTCGGGGGCGGTGGAATGCGATTTCGGCGAGGCCACGCTGCCGCCGCGAGGCTACCTGCTGGTGGTGCCGGAGTTTGCGGATGCCGCGGCCTCGCAGCAGTTCCTTGCCACCTACGGTCTGGATTCCACTGCCAGTCCGCGGCTGCTCGGTCCCTTCAAAGGACGCCTGGCGAACGAGGGCGAAACGGTTCGACTTCAGGCGCCACTCGAGCCGGTGGTCGGGAATGACGGCCGCGTGTACGTGCCAATGACGCTCGTCGAACAGGTCGGTTACGGACCGGACGCCCCCTGGCCGTCGGCCGCAAACGGCAGCGGCCTCTCGTTGCAACGGTATCGGGTCGATGGCTACGGGAACGAGCCGCTGAACTGGGTCGCTGCCGCCCCGACGCCCCTGGGTCCGATGGGGGCGAATGCCGGCGATCGCGACAATGACGGCCTTCCGGATGAATGGGAATGGCGTTACGGTCTGGACCTCTGGTCGGCGGAAGGCGCGAATGGCGCGGCGGGCGATCCTGACGACGACGGGTTGAGCAACGCGGAGGAACTTCGCCTCGGCACCGATCCCACGCAGATCACCGTTCGTTTCTCCAGGCTCTGGATCACCGGCCGCCAGCTTTACCTGGCCTTTCACGCAACCGCGGGCCGGCCCTACCGCGTGGAGTATCGCGACGATCTCCGGACCGGTGAGTGGAAACTCCTGACCAACGTCGATCCCCGGACCGCCAGCGGAGAGGTTGACTTCTGGACCCTCATGCCCACCGGTGGTACGGAGCGGTTCTACCGGTTGATGACGTTCTAGGAGAGGGCAGGTATGAGACCGAAGTCGTTGGCCGAAGTGGCCCGCCTGGCGGCTGAAGGCGATTGCTTCGATCGTTGCCTTGCCAATTACCTGGATGAGTTCTATACGGCTCCCACCGCCGGAGCATTGGTCGAGATGCCACCGTTCCTGGCCCCGAAGGCCGGTGAGCCCGGCCGGGTTCAGGACGCTTACCTTGCTGCCACCGCCGAGGAACTGGCCCGCCGTTTCGATCTCCCACCCCCCGCCTGGATGACCGCCCCGGAGCACGCGCTGCACCGGCCGTGGTTTGCCACACCTCTGGCTTCAGTGCGCGCCGTCCTGCCGCTCGAAAGCCCACCCGGCTTTCGCTCCCGCAACCTCTTTGTGAGCGAGAACGCGCTCTCACGTGCCTGAGCACCCCGGCTTTCCTCCCCTTCGGTTTGACACCTCCGGGCGGGGTCGCAAGACTTGCCGGCCATGACCAAACCAGCCCTGGGTCGAGGTTTGAACGCGCTGCTCGGAGGCGCACCACGGACGTCCGCCGCCGCTTCGGCGCCGACGCCGGCGCCCGCTGCGCCTTCGGAGCCACCAGCCGCCGATGGCATCCGCCGGGTTCCGTTGGACCAAGTGCAGCCGTGTGCCTTCCAGCCGCGTCGGGACTTTTCCACCGAGGAACTTCAGGAACTGGCGGAGTCCATCCGGGAACAGGGCATCCTGCAGCCGCTGATCGTGCGCGAGCGGGCCGGCAAGTTCGAACTCATCGCGGGCGAACGTCGTTGGCGGGCCGCGCGGATGGCCGAGCTGACCGAAGTCCCCGTCATGGTGCGCGAAGCCGACGACCGCGCCGTGCTGGAGATGGCGTTGATCGAGAACCTCCAGCGCGAGGACCTGAATCCCATCGAGGAGGCCGAGGGGTACCGGCAGTTGGCGGACCGGTTCGGCTTGCGTCAGGAAGACGTGGCCTCCCGCGTGGGCAAGAGCCGGGTGGCGGTGGCGAACGCCCTGCGCCTGCTTAAGCTGCCCGCCGACCTCCAGTCGCATCTCCGCAACGGCCGGCTTTCCGTGGGGCACGCCAAGGTGATCCTGGGCCTGGAGCTGCCGGAGAAGCAGGCGCTGGCGGCGGACCGCGTCATGCGCGAGAGCCTGAATGTGCGGCAGACCGAGGACCTGGTCGCCCGCCTCCAGACCGGCCGCGGTGCACCGGGGAAGCCGGGGCGGACGCCCGCCAGCGGTGTCACCGATCCGCAGTTGGCGGCGCTGGAGGAACGGTTGCGGGAGCACCTGGGCACCCCGGTGCGGCTGCGTTACCGCAAGGGGAAGGGCAGTGTGGAAATTCAGTTCTTCTCGGACGACGACCTGAACCGGGTGCTGGATGTGCTCGGGATCCAGGTGGACTAGCCAGGAGCGCGGACAGCCCTGTCCGCGGAGGCGACGTGGTCGCTTCACGGGCGGACTCGGCGGTCCGCGCTCCCGGGCAGCAGAAAGGGCGGCCGTTCGGGCCGCCCTCGTCGCAGATGCCTTGGGTGGGTTTCGCCTGCCGGTCGGTCAGTTCCGGGCGCGGCCGGTGACACCCTTGGTTCCCTTGGCGATCTTGACCTCCTTCGCTGCGGTCTTGGGGCGCAGGGCGCGCACGGCCTTGCCGGCGGTCCACATCTCGGAATTGCCGATGGCGTCGAGTTCCTTGCCGAGCTGGGTCTGGTAATCCGGCTTGCCACAGGCGGAAAGGACGCGCGCGCATTCCTTGCCGTTCTTCACCCGCTCGTAGAGTTCCTTGAACACGGGGGCCACGGCCTTCTTGAACTTCGGCCGCCAGTCGAGCGCACCGCGCTGGGCGGTGGCGGAGCAGTTGGCGTACATCCAATCCATGCCGTTCTCGTCCACGAGACGGATGAGGCTCTGGGTGAGTTCCTCGACGGTTTCATTGAACGCCTCACTGGGCGTGTGGCCGCGGCGGCGCAACTCGTCGTACTGGGCTTCCATCACGCCTGCCAGCGCGCCCATCAGCACGCCGCGTTCACCCGTGAGGTCGCTGAAAACCTCGTGTTCGAACGTGGTCGGGAAGAGGTAGCCGGAACCGATGCCGATGCCGACCGCGATGCAGCGTTCCTCGGCGCGCCCGGTGGCGTCCTGACCGACGGCGTAGCTGGAGTTGATGCCGGCGCCAGTGAGGAAGTTGCGTCGGACCGAGGTGCCCGAGCCCTTGGGGGCGACCATGATCACGTCGACGTTCGCCGGCGGGATGACCTTGGTCTTCGACTTGTAGGCGATGGAGAAGCCGTGGGAGAAGTAGAGGGCGTCGCCGTCCTTGAGGTTCTTCTTTACCAGCGGCCAGATGACGCGCTGGGCGGCGTCGGAGACCAGGATCTGGATGATGGTGCCGCGCTGGACCGCCTCCTCGATGTCGAACAGGGTCTTGCCGGGAATCCAACCGTCCTTGACGGCGCGGTCCCAGTCCTTCTTGAACTTCTTGGCCTGCCCGATGATGACGTTGAAGCCGTTGTCCCTCAGGTTCAGCGACTGGGCCGGGCCCTGCACGCCGTAACCGATGATCGCGATGGTCTCGTTCTTGAGGACCTTGCGGGCCTTCGACATCGGGAATTCCTTGCGGGTCACGACATTCTCTTTGACCCCGCCAAAATCAATCACTGCCATTTTTGTTGTCCTGTCTCGTTTGTGGTGTGTTCTGTCCCTCACACCGGGTTCGTTCAGTCAATCTCAATCTCGCTTTGAGAGCGGGTCATGCTAGTCACGAAATGCCGGTCGTCAAATGGAATCGACTTGTCCGGGTGCCGCACTTGTCCAGACTGTGGGGCCGAACCTGTTTGCGCACAGATCGTCATGTTGACCCGTTATCTGGCCTGCGACCTTGGCGCCGAAAGCGGCCGGCTCATGCTCGGCACGCTGGAGGACGGCCGTCTTTCCCTCACGGAACTCCACCGCTTCACCACGGGCGCGACGCCCGCCGGCGAATCGCTGCACTGGGATATCGACCGCCTCTTTGGGGAGCTGCGGACCGGCCTGGCCAAGGCCGGGGGATTGGGCCTGCCGATTGCCAGCATCAGCTCCGATTCCTGGGGGGTGGATTACCTGCTTTACGACGCGGACGGCAACGTCATGAAGCCGGTTTTTCACTATCGCGATCCCCGGTGTGAACGCGGCGTGGCCCGGGCGTACGAACGCCTTTCCTGGGAGGAGATCTTCGCCGAAACAGGACTGCAGTTCATGCAGTTCAACACCCTGTTCCAATTGGCCGCCGAATCGCCCGAGCGGCTGGCCGGTGCGGCGCGGGTGCTCGGCATCGGCGACGGTTTCAACGCCTACCTCAGCGGCGTGGCGAACTGGGAGGAATCGCTGGCGAGCACCACGCAACTTTATGAACCGCGTTTGCGGCAATGGTCGGGGAAACTGATGGATGCGCTCGGGCTGCGCCGGGAGATGTTCCCGGACGTGGTGGCCTCGGGCACGCGGTTGGGTGAATTGCGCCCCGAACTCGCGGCGGAAAGCGGGTTGAAGGAGCTGACCGTGGTGGCGAGTTGTTCCCACGACACCGGGGCCGCGGTGGCCGCCGTGCCCGCGCAGGCGGGCGAATGGGCCTATCTCAGCTCGGGCACGTGGTCGTTGATGGGGGTGGAACTGCCGGAACCGATCATCACCGAGGACTGCCGGGAACTGAACTTCACCAACGAACTCGGTTACGGCCACTCCGTGCGATTGCTCAAGAACATCATCGGCCTCTGGATCGTGCAGGAGTGTCGTCGCGAATGGGCCGCCGCCGGGAACGAACTCGACTACGCCACGCTCACCCGGTTGGCCGCGGAGGCGCCACCCTTCGAGTCGCTCATAAACCCGGCGGACGCGCGCTTCCTGAGTCCCGGCGACATGCCCGCCAAGGTCGCGGCCGCCTGTCGCGAATCCGGCCAGCCGGAGCCGGCATCGCCCGGAGCCCTGGTGCGCTGTGTGCTGGAGAGCCTGGCCCTGCTCTATCGCCGGACCCTGGACCAGCTGGCCCAACTGACCGGCAGGCGGCCGGAGCGACTGCATATCGTGGGTGGCGGTTCCCAGAACGGCCTGTTGAACCAGTTCACCGCGAATGCGCTGCAGATGCCGGTGATCACCGGCCCCGTCGAGGCCACCGCCGCGGGCAACATCCTGGTCCAGGCCATTGCCATGGGGCACCTGCCCTCACTGGCGGCGGCCCGCGAAGTGGTGCGGAACTCGTTCGACCTGGAGACCGTGGTTCCCAAGAACGCCGCGCCCTGGGACGAGGCCCGTGACCGTTTCGAGGGCATGCTGCAGAGCCCGCCAGGACGCTAAGGTTCGACCGGCAGCAGCTCGAGTTGCGCCCCGGGCGGACGGCGGAAGGCCCGGACCGACAGGGTGGGGCCGCCCCGGTTGAGCCCGGCCCGGCGACAGCCGATCTCGAACATCCGGTCCAATCGATCTGCTGCCGGACCTTCCCCGCGCATGCGGGCGCCGAAACTGCCCTGGTCCAATGCTCCGCCGCGCAGTTCGCGCAGGCCCGCGCGCACCCGTTCGCGTCGCAGGGGGGCGTGCTGCGTCAGCCAGGCATCGAACAAATCCTCCACCGCATGGGGCAACCGCAGCACCACCTTGCCCGCGAAGGTCGCCCCCGCCTCGCCGGCGGCTTTCAGGATTGCCAGACCCTCGCTTTCCGTCAGCCCGGGAATGATGGGAGCTACCAGGACCCCGGCGGGAATCCCCGCGCGTGCCAGCTTTTCGAGAGTGGCCAGCCGGAGGGCCGGGAGGGAGGCGCGGGGTTCCAGACGGGCGGCGAGTCCGGCGTCGAGGGTGGAGATCGAGAGGCAGACCGAGGCCGCGTGATGACGGGCCAGCTCCGCCAGCAGGTCGATATCGCGTGCCACGAGGGCGTTCTTGGTGACGATCGAGACCGGGTTACGGCACTCCGCGAGAACCTCGAGACAACGTCGGGTGAGGCGGAGGGTTCGCTCGATGGGCTGGTAGGCATCGGTGACGCCGCTGAGGGCGAGCGGTTGCGGACGCCAGTTCCGCGAGGCCAGCTCGCGGCGCAGCAGCTCGGGCGCGTCCTCCTTCACCAGGATGCGGGTCTCGAAATCGAGGCCGGAGGAGAAGCCCAGGTATTCGTGGGTGGGCCGGGCATAGCAGTAGGCGCAGCCATGTTCGCAACCGCGATAGGGATTGAGGCTCGCGTCGAACGGCACATCCGGGCTGTCGTTCCGCGCGATCACCGAGGCACTCCGGTCGCGGAGGAACTCCGTGCGCGGGGCCCGGGCCTCGACCGGATCGGCCGCCTCGTCGGGCGCGAGCGCGAGACGCTCAAAGCGGTTGGGTGGATTGGTCACCGCACCGCGTCCCCGCCAGGGATCGACCTGCTCAACCATGCCCGCAGCATGCCGCAGTCCGGCGGCCTGTTCCATCCGGATAATGGTCCTGGGATTGAACGAACCGACGTGGGTTCGGTCCAAGCCGGACCGTTTGAAAACCGGTGTTTCGACAAGATGAGAACGGCCGTGGGCACAAGAATTCCGTTGAATCCCCGGCCGCAAGCTGGAAACTTCCCGCTTTGAAACGAAAACAGCAATGAAGCAAAAACTGCCTTTTCTGATTATCGGGCTGCTGGGCGTGCAATGCCTGGCGGCGGACGCCGCGGATTTGAAGGATGGCCGCCAGAAATTCTGCTACAGCCTCGGACTGAGCATTGCCAACAGCCTGAGCAACCTCGATGTCACCCTGGATGACGCCGAACTCCAGCTCATGGTGGATGGCCTGAAGGACCAGGCCTCCGGCAAGCCCGCCCTCAACCCGGAGGAAATGGCCGCCGCGTTGCGGGAGTTCCAGCTGGCCGCCGGCAAGGCACTCGCCGAGAAGGCCAAGGCGGAAGGCGAAGCGTTCCTGGCGGAAAACAAGCAGAAGGACGGCGTGACCACGCTGGCCAGCGGCCTGCAGTACCAGGTTGAGAAGGAGGGCTCCGGCACCTCGCCGTCGGCCACCGACCGCGTGTCCGTGAACTACCGCGGCACGTTCATTGACGGAAAGGAGTTTGACAGCTCCTACAAGCGCGGCCAGCCGGCCCAGTTCGGCGTGGGCGGCGTGATCAAGGGCTGGACCGAGGCCCTGCAGCTCATGAAGCCGGGCGCGAAGTGGAAGCTGTTCGTGCCCTCCGACCTCGCCTACGGCGAGCGCGGCATGGGCCGGTCCATCCCGCCGAACTCCACCCTGATCTTCGAGGTCGAGCTGCTGGAGGTGCTGGCGGCTCCACCCACCCCCCCGGCCGCCTCGAAACCGCAGCCGGTCACCAGCGACATCATCAAGGTGCCGTCGAAGGAGGAGATGGAGAAGGGGGCCAAGGTCGAAGTCATCAAGGCCTCCGAGGTGGACAAGTACATCCAGAAGGAGAAGGAAAAGACCACCGGCGGGCCGAAGGAGTAGGCCCGCGACACCGTGCCCTTGGACACCCGGGCCGGGGTCGAGCACCCCGGCCCGTGTTCTTTTCTTCGTTCATTCCAGCATCGAGCTTTCTCCCGCATGCAAGAGAGCATTCTGATTCTCGACTTCGGATCGCAGTACACCCAGGTGATCGCGCGGCGCGTTCGCGAGTGCCGGGTTTACTCGGAGATTCTCCCCTACCACGCCTCGGCGGAGGAGATCGCCCGTCGGCGACCCAGCGGACTCATTCTCTCCGGCGGACCCGCGAGCGTGTATGACGAGGAGGCGCCCCTGCCGGATCCGGCGATCTTCAACCTGGGGGTGCCGGTTCTGGGGATCTGCTTCGGGCTCCAGGCGATGGCCCACCTCCTGGGCGGCAAGGTTGAGCGCGGTCTCAAGCGGGAGTACGGCAAGGGCATCCTGACTGTTCGAGACCCCGATTGCGCGCTCTTTCAGCACGTGCCGGAAAGCTCGCAGGTGTGGAATTCCCACGGGGACAAGCTCACCGCCCTGCCCCGCGGCTTCAAGGCCGTCGCCGTAACCGAGAACTCCGACTTCGCCGCGGTCGAGCAGCGGAGGAAGAGGCTCTTCGGATTGCAGTTCCACCCCGAGGTGGCGCACACCCCGCACGGGAAGAAGATTCTCGAGAACTTCGTTCATCGCGTCTGCGGTTGCGGCAGTGACTGGACCATGCGCCATTTCATCGAGCAGGCGGTGGAGGACATCCGGGTCCAGGTGGGTGGGGAGCGCGTGATCCTGGGTTTGAGCGGCGGGGTGGATTCCAGCGTGGCCGCGGCGCTGATTCACCGGGCGATCGGGGACCAGTTGACCTGCGTCTTCGTAAACAACGGGCTGTTGCGGGCGCGCGAAGCCGACATGGTCCGCGAGGTCTTCGGACGCCATTTTCACATCAAGCTCGTCTACGAGGAGGCAACCCGGGCGTTTCTTGACGGGCTCAAGGGGGTCACGGATCCGGAGCGCAAGCGGAAGATCATCGGGCGCACCTTCATCAAGGTTTTCGAGGCCGGCACCCGCCGGGCGGGGAAGGCGAAGTACCTCGCGCAAGGCACGCTTTATCCCGACGTGATCGAGTCGGTGCCGATTGGCGGCAATCCGGCCGCGCTGATCAAGAGCCACCACAACGTGGGGGGTCTGCCGAAGCGGATGAAGTTTGCCCTGCTGGAGCCGTTGAAGTGCCTGTTCAAGGACGAGGTTCGCATGGTGGGGAAGGAACTGGGATTGCCGGATGAAATCGTGCATCGCCAGCCCTTCCCCGGACCTGGCCTGGCCGTGCGCATTCTCGGTGAAGTCACGCGCAGACGGTTGGAGATCCTGCGACAGGCCGATGCCATCGTGTTGCAGGAGATGAAGGAAGGCGGCTGGTACTACCGGATCTGGCAGAGTTTCGCCGTCCTGTTGCCGGTGCGCAGCGTGGGCGTGATGGGCGATGAACGGACCTACGATTACACGATTGCCGTGCGGGCGGTGGAATCGCAGGATGGCATGACGGCGGACTGGGTCCGCCTGCCCCACGACCTGCTGGAGCGTCTGGCAAATCGCATTGTCAACGAGGTCAAGGGCGTCAATCGCTGCGTCCTCGACATCACCAGCAAGCCGCCCGGAACCATCGAGTGGGAATGATCCCGCGGGCTCCCGGGGGGGGGCTGGCCGGGCCACGCCGGGCGTCCTGGCAGTTGTGGGGGCGTTTTCCCGGGGCTTTCTCTGCGCTTGAGGCCGCCGCCCGGCAGCGGTAGAACGAACGGATGCAGCAGATCAAGATCTTCAAGAGGCTGGAAAACGAGCTGGAGGCGCTGGAGAAAAGCGTCAACGAGTGGCTCGCCGCCCACCCCGTCCAGGTCATCCAGATCTTCGGCAACATTGCGCCGCCAGGCCCGAAGGCTCCGCAGGCTTCCATGATCAGCCGCAGTACCCACGATCCCTCGGACGTCCTGCTGATCGTGGTCTATGAGAAAGCCTGAGTCCGGCCGGTTCCTGGTTTCCGACTTCCCTTGAATGATCCAGACCCCCGACGAACTTGAACGTCTTCTGCCCGCCATCCGCTGCGCGGAATGGGTGGGCATCGATACCGAGGCGGACAGCCTCCACAGCTATCCCGAGAAGCTTTGCCTCATCCAGTTGAGCCTGCCGGCGACGGAGGTGCTGGTGGACCCGCTGGCAGGCTGTGACCTCTCGCCCCTTTGGGAGGCGCTTCAGGGGCGGGGGCTGATCCTGCACGGAGGGGATTATGACCTGCGGCTGCTGCAGCGTTCCCAAGGCTTTGTGCCCGACCGCATCTTCGACACCCTGAACGCGGCGCGGCTGCTCGGCCGGCACGAGTTCGGATTGCACCACCTGGTGAAGGAGTTCCTGGGGATCACCCTCGCCAAGGGTTCCCAGAAGGCCAACTGGTCCATCCGCCCGCTTACGCAGCGGATGACCGAGTATGCCTTGGCGGATGCCCGATTCCTCCGACCGCTCGCGGATTGCCTGCGCTACCGCCTGCAGGCGGTTGGCCGGCTGGAGTGGCACGCGCAGATGTGTCAGGACCTGCTGGAAACGAACACCCGACCGGCCGAGCCCAAGGCGCGGCCGGCGTGGCAGATCAAGGGGGCCGCCCGGCTGTCCCCGCGGGGCCTGGCGGTGTTGCGCGAGATCTGGCAATGGCGGGAGAAGGAGGCCATCGCCGCCAACCGGCCCCCGTTCTTCGTTCTGGATCACGAACGGCTGCTCCGCATCGCCGACCTGGCAGCGCTGAATGACGGTTTTGTCGACCTGATCCCCCGGCGTTATTCCCAGCCCCGGCGGCGCGCGCTGATCCTGGCGGTCGAGCGGGGGATGGGCGTTCCGGAAGCCGGGTTGCCCCGGGTGCATCGCGAACGCGGCGAGCGCATGTCGGAGCGGCAGAAGCGGCAGTTCGAGGAACTGCGCGACCGGCGTGACCGGGCCGCGGAGGAGCTCGGGCTCGATCCCAGCTTTGTGGCCAGCAAGAGCACGCTTTCCTCCCTTGCGCTGGGACATGATCCCGAAGAGCACGTCCTGCCCTGGCAGGCCGGACTGTTGTTCAAGGGTCCCGAAACCCGGACCTGACTCCGAAAACCTTCAGACTGAACCTTGAACTCGAACTTGAACCTGAACTTAGACTCCCGCTTTCTGGTTCGAGTGGGGGGATGAGTTCAAGTTCAAATTGAACCGGGCGGAGAGGGAGTGAACCGGTCCGACGCCGGCGTGCTATTGCCCTCCTCCCGCCGGTTTCTGTGTGGCCAGGGTCTTCTCATACTCCGCCCGGGCCCGGGGTAGCAGTGCCTTCAGGTCGGCTATGCGTTTGGCGTCGAGCGGGTGGGTGCGCAGGAACCAGAGGTCGCCGCCACCTCCGGCTTCCTCGTTGAATTTCGCGAAACGCTCCCAAAAGGCGACTGCCTCCGCGGGGTCATAACCAGCCCGGGCCATGTACAGGAGTCCGATGTGGTCCGCCTCCGATTCCTGCGTGCGGCTGTGGGGCAGGGCCACGAGCACCTGGCTGCCGATGCCATACGCGGCGCCGACGGTCTCACTGTACTTGCCGTTCTCGCCTCCCAATGCGCTGCTCGCCAGTTGCCCCCCGGTCTGCAGCACCATCGCGGAACTCATCCGTTCCGCCCCGTGCCGCGCGGTGGCATGGGCCACCTCGTGTCCAATCACCGTCGCGAGCCCCGCCTCAGCCTTCGTGACGGGCAGAATGCCCGTATAGACGCCCACCTTCCCACCGGGAAGACAGAACGCGTTGGCCTCGTCGCTCTGAAACAGGACGAACTCCCACTGCGCATTCGGCAGTGGCGCCACGGCCGCAATGCGCCGGCCCACCCGTTCCACCATCGCCTTCGCCGCCTGGTCCTTGCTGACGGGGACGTCCTGCTTCAGCTTCTCAAATTCCGTCAACCCGAGCTGCATCTCCTCGGACGCACTCAGCAGGATCATCTGACGCCGGCCGGTTTCGGGGGCGGTGGCGCATCCGCTGGACCAGAGCAACACCCCGAGCAGGGCCACGAGGGACAGGCCGTGTTTCAAGCAGACTCGTTTCATGCCCCACAGCATACGCGTCCGGGCGGGCCGAACAAGTCACGACGTGATCGGTGGGGGCGGGCCGTCCCAACCCGGCGGTTACTTTGAACTCCCGCTTGACAAAGAAGTATCCATGAAGAATCAAGTCAGCATATCGAATGAATAACCTCTGTTCTCCGTTGGGTTGGTGGAACGGTGCCCTGCGCAGGGACACCGGCGGAGCGACCTTGAGCCGGTCCGGGACGGGGTGGAATTCGGTGCGGTTTCGTGCGTTGGTATGCGTGCGCTCCTGGCGTTGACCCGCCTTCTCATCCCTCCCAGTGCAACCGGCCTCCGGAGCGCCTGCCTCATTGCCGCGCTCGCGGGGTTGCCGGCGGTTCAGGGCCAGCTCCGGATCACCGGTTTCTCCTTTGAGTTCCCGGACTCCCTCCGGTTGCAGGTGCCGGGAAACGCGTTCAGCTACTATCTGCTGTACCGGGGCGACGAGGTGACCCAGATCATCTTTCCGGTCGGCATGGCCATCGGGGAGGACGGGCCGGTCACCCTGCGGGATGCGGAGATTGCCGGGGATGGCCGGGGCTTCTACCGGGTCGCCGAAAGGGCGGTGACCAATCCCGAGGATTCGGACGGGGACGGGATCGACGACGTCTACGAACTGGCGCTGGCGCCGGACTTGAACCCGCTCGACGCATCCGATGCGGGGCAGGATCCCGACGGCGACGGGGCCACCACGCTGGAGGAGTACGAGCGCGGATCGAACCCGTTCGAGGCGGATGCCGACGGGGTGACGTCGGTCACTTCCTCGCCGGACCAGCTTGAGACAGGGGTCTCGGTGAACCGCGAGACAGTCTTCCGGTTCAGCCGCGCGCTGGCGCCGGACGCGGTGCTGGGTCCGGGCACGATTTTCGCGGAGGCCGCGGGTCGGCGGCTGCTGACGCGGGTTGAAATCAGCAGTGACCGGCGCACGGCAAGCCTGTTCTATCTCGAACCGATGCCAGCGGCGACGCGCATCCGGGTGACGTTGCTGGGCGATGCGGTGAGGGATTCCGGCGGGCAAGCGGTGGATGCCGACGGCGATGGCGGGGCAGGCGGGACGGGGATTCTGGAGTTTGAGACCTTTGGCAACCGGGCCCTGCCGAACACCGCCGTTGTGGGATCGGTGTTTGCCTCGGAACCGTCGGATGGCGCGGGTGGGGGAGGGGGCGACCGGCCGCTTTCCGGCGTGATCATCACAGTGGATGGTGCCGAGGAAACGCTGCGGGCCGTAACGGATGCGAGTGGCCACTTCCGGCTCGAGCCGGCGCCGGCCGGCCGTTTCTTCGTGCACATAGACGGCCGATACGCGGAAGGGAGCGACTGGCCGGACGGCGGCTATTACCCGGTGGTGGGCAAGGCCTGGGAGGCTGTGCCCGGGCGGGGCGACAACCTGGCCGGGGAGACCGGCGTGGTGTATCTGCCGCTCGTCCAGGCGGGAACCCTGCAAACGGTGAGCGGAACCCAGGTCACCCCGATCACTTTCCCGCCGTTGGTGTTGGCGCAGCATCCGGAACTTGCGGGCGTCGAAGTCCGTGTCCCCCCCAACGCGCTGTTCAGCGATGATGGCAGTCGCGGGGGACGCGTCGGCATCGCCCCGGTGCCTCCCGACCGCATCCCTTCGCCGCTACCTCCCGGGCTTGAACTGCCCTTGGTCATCACCATTCAGACGGACGGTCCGCAGAACTTCGACCGCCCGGTCCCGGTCCGGTTTCCCAATCTGCCGGACCCGGCGACCGGGGAAACCCTGCCGCCCGGCGCGAAGAGCGCCTTGTGGAGCTTCAATCATGACACGGGGACCTGGGAGATGATGGGGCCGATGTCCGTGACTGCCGACGGCCGGTTCGTCGAGACGGATCCCGGGGTGGGGGTGCTGCAACCTGGATGGCACGGCACCCGTCCCGGGGTCAGTGCCGACGGCGGGCCGTTGCAGGGGCCCTGTAGTGACGGCGGGTCGCCGGGCACCCGGAACTGCCGGCAGAACCCGAACTTCGATCCTTCCGATCCGGCAAACTACAATGGGTGCGGGCCCGATGGCTGGGATTACCTCGTGCCCGACAACCCCAATGGAATCCTCAATCCCTGCGCCAGCTTCTTCGACGCCTGCAAGGCGCACGACATCGGCTACAACACCTGCGGCAAGCCGAAGCAGGAGACCGACGACCAGTTCCTTCAGGACATGCTCGCGGCCTGCAATTGCCTGGTCGGTTTGGCGCGGCTCGAGTGCATGGGCAAGGCCGTGCTCTACCATCGGGCGGTGACCGGCGGCGGGGAGGGGGCGTTCGGCGAGGCGCAGAACAAGGCCTGTGTGTGCGATGACCCGCCCGCGTCCCCCGATTGCGGCGCCGGCGGGGCCGGTCCCTCCCTGCTGAACACGTCCGGTGCGGGGGCGCTTGCCCGGAGGGTGGCGCTGGCGGGTCCACGTCCGGCGGCGGCGCCAGGCGTGGCCACCTCCCTGGTTCCACAGCTTGGTCCGCACCGTTTTGCGGTGGTCGATCTCACCACCGGCCAGGTGGTGCAGCGCGGCCATGCGGGGTCGGCGGGCATTGCCTTCACGGATTTGATCCTCGCCCCGAACACCCCTTATGACATTGTCATTCTCCAGGAGGCAACGCTTCGGGAGGGCAGGATCCGCATTACCACAGGGGCCAGCGGTTCCCGCATCGTCCTGCCTCCCATCCTGGTCCAGCCGCCGCTCTCCTGGGACTTTGACGAGGACGGCCTGCATGACGGGGGTGAGTTGGTCATGGGCACCGATTACCTCGATCCCGATTGCGACGGGGACGGTGTCAATGACGGGGCCGAGGTGAAACAGGGAACCAGTCCGCTGGATGGCACGCCCCTCGAGACCGGGATCATCGCCAGTGCCGCCACCCCGGGGCGCGCGTACGATGTGGTTGCACTGAACGACATCGCCGTCACTGCGGACGACACCGCGGGGATCTCGCTTTTCAACATCTCCAACCCATTCGCCCCCACTCTTCTCGCCTCGGTGGACACCGCGGGGCAGGCGCGGGGGGTGGCGTTTGCCGGGAACCTGATCGCAGTGGCCGACGGATCCGGGGGCCTCGCGGTGGTGGACGCCACCTCGCCCAGTACGCCTTTCCTGGTACGACAGGTCAACCTGGGGTCGCCGGTGAATGCCGTGGCGGTGTCGGGTGGGATGGGTTTCTGCGGACTGCAGAACGGCAGCCTGGTACAGGTGGAACTTCGCTCGGGCACGGTGATGGGCCGGTTGAATGCCGGCACCTTGGCGATGCAGGACCTGGTGATCCACGGCGACACGCTGTTTGCGCTGGCGGTCGGACGCCTTTATCTGGTCCCCCTGGATGGCGGCGAACTGCGGGTGGGCGCCAGCCTGCCGTCCGACGGTCCGATGGGCGCCGGGCTGCGCCGGTTGCGGCTGTTCGTGGGTGGCGGTCTGGCCTATGCGACCTTCACCTCGGGCTACAACATCTTCGACGTGTCCAACCCGGAGTCGCCGTTCCTGGTTCGTCGGAACCCCACTGCGCAGCAGGGCTGGAAACAGATTGTGGCCAACGGCTCGGGATTGGGCATCGCCACCCTTTCCGCGAACAGCACCGATGACGGCGAGCACAACGTGTCGTTGTTCAACCTCGGGATTGACGGGACCGCCTCGGACTTTGTGGCCACGCTGCCCACGCCGGGGCTGGCGACCGCGGTGACCCTCTACAACGGCCTGGCCTATGTGGCGGACGGGGCTGCGGGGCTGCAGGTGTTGAACTACCTGGCCTTCGATTCAGCCGGGCAGGCGCCCACCATTGCGCTGGAAGCCGACTTTCCCCTCGATCCACCCCAGGCGGAGGAGGGCAAAGCGGTTCGGGTGCGGGCGCGGGTCACGGATGACGTCCTGGTGCGGAACGTTGAGTTCCACGTGGACGGGCAGCGTGTGCTCACCGACGGGAACTTTGAGTTCGAGCTGCGATTCACCACGCCGCTACGCAGTGAAACCCGGACCGGCTTCACTCTGCGGGCCCGGGCGACGGACACCGGCGGGAACAGCACCTGGACGGACGAATACGCGATCCCGCTCGTGCCGGACGCCACGGCTCCGCGGGTGGTCGGCCGTTATCCCCGGCCGGGGGGAATCGAGGGCGCGGTAACGGGCATCTCCGCCACGTTCAGTGAACCGGTGCAGCCGGCCAGCCTCAATCCCACCACGGTTCGGTTGGTGTTCGCCGGGGCGGATGGCGTGTTGGGCACCGCGGATGACGGCGCCGTGACGGGCGGGATGGTGGAATGGCGGGGCGACCTGAACACCATGGTTCTCCAACTTGTGCGGACGCTTGACCCCGGATTCTACGAGGTTCGGCTCACTCCCCCCATCGCCGACCTTGCCGGCAACCCGCTGCCGCACGACGTGGTTTGGACCTTCTGGGTCCTGGGTCAGGAGGACTCGGACGCGGACGGCGTGCCGGATGTGATCGAGCCGGCCCTGGGCCTGGATCCCCTCAATCCGGATACGGACGGTGACGGCATTCTGGACGGTCAGGAGGATTTCGACGGCGACCGGCTGGCGACATCGTGGGAGTTGGTGTTCGGCTATGATCCCCGGTTGCGCGACTCGGATGCCAACGGGGTGAACGACGAGGATGAGGATCCGGACGGCGACGGCGTGCGGAACCGGATTGAGGCGGAACTCCGGCTGAATCCGCGCAACAGCGATAGTGACGCCGACGGTTGGGATGACAACGGCGAGATCATCGAGGGCACCGACCCCTTGAGCGCGGAGTCCACGCCGCGGCTGCAGGTGCTTACGGTCACCGCCAGCTTTCTGAACGCCACCCCCGGCGCGATTGCACCCGGCACATCATTGACGGTGGGTTCCCCGGCCACCAGCTACCTCAATGCCGCCGCCACCACCCCTCCGCCGGGATTGATGGTGGCAGTCAGTTCCTCTCCTGCCAGCTACCTGAACGCAGTGGGGCAGGGGCCGCTTCCCGGCACGGTGGTGCGGGTTCCGAGTGCTTCGGTCAGTTACCTCAACAGCGCAGCCGAGTTGCCCGGGCCCGGTACCGTTATTCGGATGCTCTCACCCGCCGCAGGCTACTTGAACGCGGTGGCGGGTGTCGCCCAGGGCCCCGCGACCCTGCCTTCGGCGGTTGTGAGTTACCATAACCAGTGATTTCCCCAGAATACCCATGCATGCCCATCATCCTTCGTGTGACCTGACCTCCCCGGTTGTCCGGTTCCATCCCCGTTCGCGGTCGTTCCTCAGGGCGCTGCTTGCCGGGGTGGCGGTGGCAGCCCTGCAAGCCGCCGATCCGGACCTCCCGTTCACCAGTGGATCGACGGGCGCCGACGGGCCGCTGGCCTTCCGGGAAATCGTGGTCGGTGGCCGGCAGCAACACGCGATGGCTTACGATCCCGTGCGACAGGAAGTCGTGCTCTTCGGCGGCAACCTCGGCTTTGGCAGCGCGGAGACGTGGGTCTGGCAGGGCGGCAACTGGGTGCGGCGGCTGCCCCCGACCAGTCCCCCGGACCGTTGGGGGCACTGCATGGTCTGGGACGCCGCGCGGGGCGAGATCGTGATGTTCGGTGGCACCCGCAGCACCGGGCGCCTCAATGACACCTGGACCTGGAACGGCACCACCTGGACCGAGAAGAACCCGGCGGACCGCCCCAGTCCGCGCGACAACTTCGCCATGACCTACGACGCCGCCAGGAACCAGGCGGTGTTGTTCGGCGGTAACAACGGCGGCGACCAGACCTGGCTGTGGGATGGCTCCAACTGGACCCTGGCGAATCCCGCCACCAAGGCCCCGGCCACGGGCGGGAACGGGATGGCGTACGATGCGGTCCGTCAGGAGGTGGTGATGTTCGGGCCCCACGGCCAGACCTGGATCTGGAACGGTGCCACCTGGGCCCAACGTCCGTCGTTTGAAGTGCCTTCCGCCCGCAGCAACCCCAGCCTCATTCAGGATGGCACCAGCAATACGATCCTTCTATTCAGCGGTAGTAACCTTGCGGAAACGTGGTCCTGGAACGGTGTCAACTGGACCCGTCGGAACCCCGCCACCACCCCGAGTGGCCGGCAATTCCACGACATGGCCTGGGATGCCGTCCGGCAGCGCGTGGTGCTGTTCGGTGGCTCGATTTCCGGCGTGGACGCCAACTCCGGCGACACCTGGCTCTGGAACGGAACCGACTGGACCCTCTGGAGCAACAAGACCCAGTTCTTCGACCTGGCAGGGCGGGCCAACGGCATCTTCAATTTCACGACCATCAACGTGCCGCCGGGGATCACCGTGCAGTTCAGGCGCAACAGCGGCAACACGCCGGTTCGCTGGCTGGCAACGGGAGACGTCGCGATCAACGGGGTCATCGATGCCGGCGGTCAGTTCGGTGACAACGCCCTTCCGGTCGGCACCGTGGCCGCCGGCGGGCCGGGCGGCTACGATGGCGGGCGGGGCGCCCTGCGACAGGATGCCTCCGGCTCATTCGTTGGGGCTCCGGGACAAGGACCGGGCGGGGGCGCCCCCGGGACCGATCCCGCCGTCACCAGTCCCGAGAACCTGCGGGACGGGCGGGACGGCCAGCATGCGGGAACCTATGGCAACGCCTTTCTCCAACCACTGGCGGGAGGTTCCGGCGGCGGCGGTGGCGCGTCCACCCCCACCGTGAATGGCGGCAACGGGGGCGGGGGTGGCGGCGCCCTCATGATTGCCTCCTCCCGCGACATTCTGCTGAACGGGGTGATCCGTGCGAATGGGGGGAGTCGCCAGTGGACCGGTGCCAGCATGGGGGGGCGGGGCTCCGGTGGGGCCATCCTGTTGCGGGCCGACCGCATCACCGGTCCGGGTTCCCTGGAGGCCTACGGGGGCGAGGCCAACAACCCGAACGGACGCATCCGGATCGAGGCCTACGTGCGCACCCTCAATGGCGGTCAGACTCCGCCGGCCGTGGTCGGACTGCCCGCTGCCAACGGCGAACTCAATCAGATTGGGACGCTCACAATCATCAGCGTGGACGGTGCCAATGTGCTGCAACCGCCCACCGGCAATCCGCTCACGCCCGACGTGGTGTTCAGTGACGCCGGGCCGGTGAACGTGGTGGTGAACGGGGTCGGGATCCCGAACGGAACCCCGGTGACCCTCCGGGTGACCACCGGCACGGGGGTCATCACCGCCGGTCCCGTCAACTTCCAGAACGGCACGGCCACCTTCAACGTCACGGTGCCGGCCGGGGTCGGCACGCTCCAGGCCATCGCGCAGTTCACTCTCTGACTTCCTGGCCCTGGCAGGCCGGACGCTGAAACCGCAGGTGAACCCGGAGGACCGCAGACAAGTCCTCCGGAGTCAGCCTTCCCATCTTCCGGATGGGCTCACTCAAAGGATGAGACCCGGCGATGGTGCAAGTCCTCTGGGGTTTGCGGGTGTCCCGGTCCATCTGGGGTCTAACCGCTGCCTTCGGGTTCATTCCTTTTCCAGGTGTCCCGGGGTGGTTTTGGTTTGCGCCGGTTGACCCGTCGCAGGCAGGGTCCCGGCGAATCGTCCTGCCGTCGTCCGATTGGCAGGGATGGCCGGAAAACCACCCGGCGTGAACCACAGCGAAATGCAGAGCATGCCCGACCCGCAGCAGGATTCCCCGGCGGCAACGCCGGTCACCGCCACGTCTTCCCGGCATCCCCGGGGGCTTTACACGCTCTTCTTCACCGAGATGTGGGAGCGGTTCAGCTACTACGGCATGCGGGCTTTGCTGGTGCTGTTCATGGTGGACACCGTCCGCCGGGGTGGCTTCGGCATGACGGACGAGGTGGCGACGGCGGTCTACGGGCTCTACACGGCGGCGGCTTATCTGGTGGCGTTGCCGGGGGGCTGGGTGGCCGACCGCATCCTGGGGGCGCAACGTTCGGTACTGATCGGCGGCATCATCATCGCGTTGGGTCACTTCACCCTGGCAATCCCGGCGGTGGAGTCCTTCTACATCGGCCTGATCCTGGTGGTGACGGGCACCGGGTTGCTCAAGCCGAACGTGAGCGCGATTGTCGGGCAGTTGTATCCCGAGGGGGGAGCGCGCCGGGATGCGGGGTTCACGATCTTCTACATGGGCATCAACCTGGGGGCCTTCATGGGACCGCTCATCTGCAGCTGGCTGGGCGAGCACGTCAACTGGCACTACGGCTTCGCCGCCGCCGGGGTGGGGATGTTGTTGGGGTTGATTCAATACTCCTGGAGTTGCCGTCATCTCGGCGAAGCGGGCCGGCATCCGGGCCACGCGGAAGGCGCCCGGCTTCGGGACAAGGTGGTGCTCGCGGGCCTGGCCGCGGTTGTGGTCGGGGTCATCGCCGTCATCGGCACCGGCGCGGTGCGCATCGGTTCCCCGTTGCTGCTTCCGAATGATGTGAAGGACTTCCCCTCCCTGGTGACCCGGGTGCGGACGGGCGGCGATGCCGTATCGACCAGGCTCCGGGAGTCGCTTTCGGAGGAAACGCGCACCCTGCTCGGAGAGGCGGACGGGCAATCCGGCGTCGCTCCGGAGTTGAAGATGGCCCTGGTCGGGGAGATTAACGCAATGATGAAGGAAGGCGCCTTCGCAACGGTCACCGAGGCAGTCCCGTCCGCGGAAGCAGGCCCGGACGAAGAGGCGGCGGCGAAGGAGGTCGAGGCGCACCGGCAGGCCGTTTTGACCGCCAACCGGACCGCGGTCGACGCGGCGTTTCCGGAGGCGATTCCCGGGAAACCCACGATCAATCCGCTCGCCTTCGCACAGAACACGAAGACCGTGATTGTGGTTGTGGCGGCCGTGTATTTCCTGTGCGTGTTCCTGTTCTTCGGACTGACCCCGACCGAGAAGAAGCGGGTGGGGGTGATCGTGGCGTTGTTCATTGGGGCGGCGATGTTCTGGTCCGGCTTCGAGCAGGCCGGCTCGTCCTTGAACCTGTTTGCCGACCGCCACACCGCGCGGGTGCTTCCCGCGTGGCTCTTCGGCGGGTTCGAGATCCCGGCCGGCTGGTTCCAGTCGTTGAACCCGTTCTACATCATCACGCTGGCGCCGGTGGTGGCGGCGGTCTGGGTGGCCCTGGCCCGGCGCAATCTGGACCCGTCGTTGCCCGTGAAGTTCGGGCTCGGGCTGGTCCTGCTCGGAGCCGGGTTCCTGGCCATGGCCGCGGCCGCCGAGATCGTGGTGGGGGGCAACCAGGCTTGGCCGACCTGGTTGATCACCACCTACCTGCTCCACTCGGTCGGCGAACTTTGCCTGAGTCCCGTCGGGTTGAGTTCCGTGACCAAGCTCTCCCCGCCGCGACTGGTCGGGCAGATGATGGGAACCTGGTTCCTTGCCGCCTCGCTGGGGAACCTGATTGCCGGGCTCCTGGCCGGCGAGTTCCACGCGGATGCCATCGACCAGATGCCCTGGCTCTACCTGCGCATCGTGTTCACCACCGTTGGCACCGGCATCGTCTTCTTCATTTTCGCGAAGCCGATCAAGTCACTGATGTCCGGGGTCAGGTAGCCACCGCCGTGAGTCGGCACAAGTCCGGCCGGCGCACGACGATTTCCACCAACGGAATCTCCCACTCCGGCACCAGGCAGCGGGCCCGGCGTTCGGGATCCGTCTCCTGGTCGGCCCGGCGGCGGACCAGCGCCACCACCCGCGTTTCGATTATCTGGTCCAGTCGCGGCCGCCACGCGTCCTCGGCCTTGCGCGAAAGCCTCGCCACGGTGACGCCGTCCTTCTCGCAGAGGGTCACGCCGCTTCCGTGCACCGGGTCCAGGGTGAGACGATCTCCTGGTTGGAGGCGGGCAAGGGAGGTGTGCACGGGGTTGCCGGCCGGAAACCGGCCCGGGTAGCCCAGATGTAGATCAGCCAGCCCGAGCGGCGCGTAGTCCAATGGGTCCACGTCCACGGTCTCCGGGGTGGGCGCGAACGTGTGTTTCACGGTCGACGGGCCGTTCAAGCCCGCCGGCAGCGACTGCCGGCAATCGCGGCGGTCGATCACCGAGAGCGAGCGACGGGCCCGGGTCATCCCGACATAGAAGAGGCGGCGGATTTCCTCGAGTCTGTCCGGGTTCGTTTCCAGCGGCCAGGTGCCGGTCAGAATCACGTGGTCGTGTTCCGTTCCCTTGGCCGCATGCACCGTGCTGAGGACGACCCCTTCGCCGTGGCTGAAATCACGACGGCATTCGGCGCAGAATTCGTAGAGGAACTCCACCGCCTCAACCACCGGCAGGTCGGCATCCCCGGATTCCTCCCGCCAGGCCTCCAGAGCCCGGCGCAGAAAAGCCACCCATGGGTTTTGCCCTCCTTCGGGGTCCTGCTGCGCCACCCGCGCCATCAGTTGCGTGGCCCGGACGGGCGCACTCGGGTGTGTTGCGAGGCTGCGCAGGAAGCCGTGGATCTCGCGGACCTGATGCAACGGCGGAAGCGCATCCCTCCCGGCCATCCAGCGCACGGGAATGCCCGCCTGCTCCGCCAGCGCGCGGACTCCGGCCAGTTCCCGGTGCGTCCGGCCCAGAACGGCCATCCGGTCCCACCGGTCCACCCCCACATCGCGCAGGCGCCGCAGTTCCTCCAGAACCGCCGCGGCCTGGTCGGGTTCGTTCCCCACCCGGATCACCTGTACGCGGCCCGCGGTGCGCCGGTCGATCTCTCCGAAATCCCCGCCGGGTGGCAGCATCGCCCGGTGTTCGTCAATCCGGATCGGCTGCGCCGTCTTCATCCGGTCCGCGTTCGCCGCAATGAGCTGGTTCGACACCTCGATGATGTGGCGGGTCGACCGGTAGTTCTCCACCAGAGGGACCACCCCGGCCTCGTAGTCCTGCTCAAAGCGGCGGATGAATTCCACGTTGGTGCCGCGGAACGTGTAGATGTTCTGGTCATCGTCGCCCACCGCCAGGATCGACAGGCGCTGGTCCGCGTCGTGGAGTGTGCGTCCGGCGATCGCGCTGATGAGTTCATACTGCGGCGCGTCGATGTCCTGATATTCGTCCACCAGGATGAACCGGAAACCGGCGAGCAGGCGGTCGCGGACTTCGTCGGGTTCCAACCCGGCCGGGACCTGTTCCCCGCGCAGCAGCTTCACGGCGTCGGTGATCAGGGCGTCAAAATCCGGTTCCGCCGGCGTTGTCGGCGCCGGACCCGGGGCTGCCCCGGTGGTGGGGGTGAAGGAGCGTCCCAGCAAGCGCATCGCCAACCCGTGATAGGTCAACACCGTCACCCCGCGGGCATCGGGGCCGACCAGGTCCGTCAGCCGTTTGCGCAACTCGAGGGCGGCGCCGCGGTTGAAGCAGCAGACCAGCACACTGTGCGGTCGCACCCGCTTCACCCGGAGCAACCACGCGCAGCGATGCACCACGGTGCGCGTCTTGCCCGACCCCGGCCCCGCTAGGACGAGCAGGTTGCGGTCCAACGGTGCCGTGACGACCTTAATCTGCGTACGGTTGCTGAGGTCGGTGACGATGCGCTGGAACGACGTGGCGGTGGTGGCGTGCTCCAGCAGTTCCGGCTTGTTGCCAAGGAAGCGGCGCAGGAACTCCTCCCGCCCCAGCGAAAAGTAGGCCAGCACCAGCCGGAAGGCCTCCTGGACGCGCTCGATCCCGCGTTTGGCGTATTCGCTCATCACGTGCACCTGCAGGACCCGCTCCCGATAGTGATGTTCCAGCGGTTCGTAGTGTGCGGCCCGGTACTGCTCGCCGCGGGCGTCCGGTTGCAGCCGGATTCGCATGGCCGACCGGAAGACCGCCAGGCCCTGCTGCAGGATGATGACGCGTTGTTCGTGGAGGAACATGAGCGCGCGCTCAAGGGCGGCGTCGAGGTCCTTCAGGTCGGCCCGCAGGGCCTGGTCCCGTTCCACGGCCACCCGCAGTTCGTCAAAGGAGAACTCCACCAGCACCTCGGCACGCGGTGGCGTTTCGGGCGCGATCTTTGCCAGCAGGGTGTCGCACACGAGCGAGGCCACGCGCCGGCGTTTGTCCGCCAGTTCGCGAATGGCTTCCCAGGGGCGGCGGACCCGCACGCGGTAGCTGTCGCGCGAGCCAAATTTCAGGTCGATGCTGCCGTGGGTACCCGCGAGGCCACGGCCGTCCTCGCTGAGGCTCTTGAGCAGGGCGCGCACCATTTCGAGGGAACACGCCGGGATTGTGGTGGACGGCGTATCGCCGGGAACTCCCGGGTCCGACGGATCCCTTCCGGCGGCCTCGGAAAGCCGCTGGTTGAGCAGGCGCAGATTGAGCGGCATCCAGCCCTCGGGATCGGGTTCCTCGTCAGCCAGCAGGTTCACGAGCTGACCGTCGAACCTCAGCACGCGGTCCAGGCGCAGCCGCGAATGATCCGCCACCTTGTGCCGGACGAAGGCGTTGAGCAGGAGATCCCGTTTGAGCAGGCCGGCCCGGGCCATGTCGCCGAGGACCCGAAGCACCTTGTTGCTGACGTATTCGGGGTTGGCCGGCTCCGGGCCGGCTTCCCGGTAACGCAGCAGCTCCGGCAGCAGCGCCAGTTGGTCCACGGCGAGGCTTGTCGCGGCGTCCGCATTCATCATCTCGCGCAGGATGGACAGCCAGAGGGCCTGCTCGCGATTGGAGAGGTTGAGCGGCCGCATCAGGGACGCGGCCTCCTCCAGATCGCGCACCAGTGGACGGGCCTGGAAGACCTGGGTGACGTTCTCGTCCCGCTGGAGGAAACCCGCCCGTTCCAACCATGAGATGGCGGTGCGCACCTTGGTGTCCGCGCTCCGATCCTCCAGCGCGATGTCGGTTTCAACATCCTCATCCCGCAGGATTTCGCCGGTGGTGAGCACGACCTCGTCCTTGCCACCGCGGGCCGCCTTGCGCAACCCGCGCAGAATCTGGGCGATGTCGCGCCGGCTCAGTTCGGAACCCGCCCCCAGCCGGAACTGCTCTTCGCAGTCCGCCTCGTCATACAGCAGCACGCACTCCGCCCGTTGATTGTCCCGGCCCGCCCGCCCCGCCTCCTGCAGGTAGTTCTCGAGGGACCCCGGGGTGTCGGCGTGGATGACCAGCCGCACGTCCTCCTTGTCCACCCCCATGCCGAACGCGTTGGTGGCGCAGATCACCTGCAGTTCGCCGGCAAGGAAGTCGTCCTGCACCTGCTTCTTCACCGACGGCGTGAGACCGGCGTGGAAGTGGGCGACGCGCCAGCCCTTCTCCCGGAGGAACTCCGCCGTCTCCTCGCAGGGCCGGCGTTTGGCCCGGAAGACGATGGCGCTGCCGGATCCGCCGGGCGGCAGCCGCTCCTGGAGCAGGTCATGCACCCGTTCCAGCTTCTCGTGGCCGGTGATCAGCTTGACCTCGAACACCAGGTTCTTCCGTTCCACGCCGCCCTCGAAGCAGCGCAGCTCGAGGCCCGCCTCCTCCCGAAAGAACTTCAGGATCTCCTCCTTCACCTCCCGCTTGGCCGTGGCCGTGAAGCAGGCAATCGGCGCGATGCGACCCCCGTTATCCCGCGAGAACTCCCGGATGAAGCGGCCGGCGTAGAGGTAGTCGGTGCGAAAATCATGACCCCACTTCGACAGACAATGCGCCTCGTCAAACACCCAGCAGCCGATCTCACGTTGTCGGATCGCGTCGCGGAAAGACTTGTTCCGCGTCTGCTCGGGCGAGACATACAGCAATGCCACGTCGCCCAGCCGCACTCGTCGCAACACGTCGCCACGTTCCGGCGGAGTGAGCAATCCGTACAGGGCTGCGGCAAAGGGGGTGCCCGTGCGGCGCACCAGGCCGTCCACCTGGTCCTTCATCAGCGCCTGCAAGGGGGAGAACACGACCGTCAACACCCCCCGCCGGTGATTGCGCGCCAGGGCGGGAACCTGGAAGCAAAGCGACTTGCCCCCGCCCGTCGGCAGGATGGCCAGCAGCGATTCCTCCCGCATGCCGGCCTCCACGATGTCGCGTTGCAGGCTGCCTCCCGCCGGATTGGCTGGAGTGGGGCGAAAATCCTCGAACTCGAAGAACCGCTTGAGCTGCGCTCGGGAGTCGTGGACCTGGCGGCAGTAGGCGCAGTCCGAACGGTCACACGGCCGTTCGCGCCAGCGCGCGAGGAGTCCGCCGGTCAACGGATGTTCCAGCCGTACCCAGGGCGGCAGCACGGAATTGCCACCGGCCACCCGCAGCCAGGTTGCCGCATAGGCGACCGCATGCCGCTGGGCGCGGGTTTGCAGCAGCGTCGCGTCCACCGGAACACTGGCACAGGCTCTTCCAGGCAACCATCCACGCAACAGCTCCACCGCGCGTGCCGCGGGAGGACACCTGCCCCCGAGCGACTCGAAGAACCGCGCCATGCCCGCGGCCAGTCGGTCTTCCCCGTGGTCCGGCGTGGCCAGCAGAAAGTGCAGCAGGTCGAACAGGCCCGGCTCGGTCTGGCGCAGGCCGGCAAAGGAACGCCATTCATCCGCGTACAATGAGGCCGCCAGCCGCGCGTCGGCCACCGGGTCATTCATGCTCTCGCGGACCAGTTGGTAGTCCTTGACCAGTCGGTGATACGGATTCTCGGGGAAGGCCAGGGGGGAGAGCACCAAGGTGTCGATCACCGGCAGTTGCTGCACGGGATGCCCCGGGGCGATTTCACGAAGGTAGGGCAGGTCGTGGCGCGCGAGGTTGTGCCCGAGAACGCAGGAGGCTTCGGCCGCCAAAGGGGCAAGCGCAGCGAGGGTGGCGGTGGGACTGGTGGCGCCGTTGCTGCCCGCCCTTCGATTCCCCAACACGGCACCGATCTTCAGCAGCGTTCCGCGCGGCGTGATCTCGAGATCGAGGAGGAGCGCGGAACGAAGCAACGCATCCGGTCCATCCTCACCGGAAATGCATCCTCGTTGCGCCTCCGTCGCCATGCTTCGGATCGGAGGTTAGACAGCCTAGAGGCGCGCTGTCGACGCATTTGCGCCGGGGTGACCGTGGGGGCCCCCTTTCGCAATTGCACATGTTATGGGACCGTGAACCGGTTCGGCCGCGCGCGGGTCACTTCTCACGCGTGTTGTCGTCCCGGCTTCGTGCCCTTCGTTTCCTTTTGTAGCGAGTTGAATGGCTACGGCGAAGGGACCCGGTGCCGGAGCACTTTTCCCGGGCGATTCCCCGTGAGTTGGTCGTCCCGAACCACGGGTACACCGTTCACCAGTACGCAGTGAAAGCCTTCCGCGTAGTGGTGCGGATCCGCGTAGGTGGAGGTGTCGTGCACCGTCTCCGGATCGAAGATCACAATGTCCGCCCAGTTTCCCGGGCGCAGCAGGCCGCGACTCTCGAAGCGGAAGGTGGTGGCCGGCAGGCTGGTCATCTTGCGAATCGCATCCTCCAGCCGCAGCACCTTCAGCTCGCGCACGTAATGGCCGAGCACCCGGGCGTTGTTGCCATAGCCGCGCGGATGCGGCATGCCCTTGCCAAATTCCCGAATGCCGCTGTCGCAGGCCACCGACGTGTTCGGGTGGCGCATGAAGGTCCGCAGGTCGTTCTCATCCATGCCGTGGAACACTCCCGAGGCTCCACCGTTCCGCTGCAGTTCGAGGATGGTCTCGATCTGGTCGTCCAGGGTGTCCGTGCCCCTCAGCTTGCGCGCCGCCTCGACGATGTTCAGCCCGTTCAACGCGGGGTCATGGGGATACAGCGCGATGACGGCGTAGGCGTAATCCTCACGGCCGCGCGCGTGGATCTTCCGTCGCATTGCCTCGACGATTCCCTTCTTCGTGGTCGGCTCTTCCAGCCGTGTGGTGAAGGCCTCGCTCCCACCCTCCAGCGCGTCGTCGGGGATGAGCTGGCTCATGCCGGTGCTGGAGGCGGTGTAGGCGTACTGATCCTGGGTGATGTCGAGTCCCTCTGCCCGCGCGGATTCGAGGAGGGAGAGCACCTCCCCGCTCCGGCCCCAGGCCTTCTCACCGCCCAGCTTGATGTGGGAAACCTCGACACGGATGCCGGTGGCGCGCGCGATGCGAATGACCTCATCGAGCGAATCGAAGATGCCGGTGCTTTCGTTGCGCTGATGCGTGGCGTAGAGGCCGTCGTAGCCGGCGACCACCCGGGCCAGTTCGATGATCTCATCGGTTTCGGCGAACACCCCGGGGGAGTAGATCAAGCCGGTGGAAAGGCCGACTGCGCCATCCTTCATGGCCCGGGCCACCAACTCGCGCATGCGTTGGAGTTCCTCGGGTGTGGGCGGGCGGTTGAACGCTCCTCCCATGGCTTCGCGCCGAACGGTCCCGTGGCCGACGAGGGTGGCGAAGTTGAGGGCCGGGTTCGCCCGTTCGATTTCCTTGAAAGCCCGGCCGACGTCGAGCGCGGACACTCCGCAGTTGCCGGCCACCACCGTGGTCACCCCCATCCGCAGGAAGTTCGCGGCCTCGGGCATCCCTGCCAGTTCGTCCGCGTGGGTGTGCACATCGATGAACCCCGGCGCGACGATCATCCCCGTGGCGTCGATCTCCGTCCGGCCGTGTCCGGTGATCTGCCCCAGCGCGGTGATCCGGCCGCGTCTGACGGCGATGTCCGCGAAGTAAGCGGGGTTGCCGGTGCCATCCGCAACGCGCCCGTGGCGGATGACGAGATCGTAGCTGGAGGCCCGGCCGGCAACGGGAAGCACAGCGGCGACCAGTCCCAGGATGAAACAGCATTTCAAACGCACGGAGGCCACGTTAAGCGCCAAGCGGCGGAATTGGCGAATACTCTTGTCGTTGCCCGAAAGCGGGCCGGTGCTCGGGCCGTGATTCGGATCGAGGGCTGGCTTGGAACGGTCATTCGTGGTAGGGCGGGAGCGTGCAGCTCGAATCCTGGAACCCGTTTGTGCGCTGGCCCCGGATCTCGTTGATCCTGACCTTGGCGGTGTGCCTGCCGTTGCTGTGGCGCGTGGGAGGATTCCGGGTGAGTTCCGAGACGCGCGTCCTGCTCGAGGGGGATTCCCGCAACCTGGCGACCTACGAGAAGGTGGAATCCATCCTCGGCGACACCGAGGTGGTTGTCATCAACCTGCGGTATCCCGACCTGTTCTCGCCGGCGGGCCTGGATGCGGTCCGCCGAATCAGCGAGGCGTTTACCGATCAGCCCGGCGTGGAGGATGTGAAGAGCCTGACGCACTCCTACAAGCCGGTTCGTCGGGGGTTCTCTTTCGAGATGGTCCCGTTCGTGCCGGAGGGCCCGCTGAACGAGGACGAGCGGGCCCGGCTCAAGGCGTTTTGTCTGGAGCATCCGTTGGTGCGGAACGTCCTGGTGTCGGCCGATGGCCGGAACACCCTGATCACCGTGACCTACCGGGGTCGGGTGACCGGTGAGGCCGGGGAGCGGGACCTGACCGAGCGGGTGAACGAGGTGCTGGCTCCCTTCCGGGCGGAGGGACTGGAATTGTGGGCGGTTGGGCTGCCGCTGGTGGCGGAGGAAATCCGGGCAACGCTCTGGCAGGACCTGCGGCGGCTGCTACCGGCGGGTGCGGTGGTGCTGGCCGTGGTGCTGTGGTTGACGTTCCGTTCCTGGCGGGTGCTGGGGGTGGTGGCGTTGAATCAACTGGTCGCCCTGGGGCTCATGCCGGGGATCATCGCGGTGGCCGGATTCCGGTTGAGCCTCTTTTCCGCCATGGCGCTGCCACTGCTGGGGGGCATCCAATTGACCCTGCTGGCCCACGTGTTCAGCGGACTGCGCCGGGAAATGCAGCGGGGGGGGGCACCGGAGGTCGCATTTCGCGGGATGCTCATGGAAGTCTGGAAACCCTCCTGTTTCGCCGCGTTGACCACGCTGGTGGGGATGGCGTCGCTGACGGTGGGCGATGTCCAGCAGGTGCGGGACTTTGGCAAACTTGGCGCGCTGGGTTTGGTGGTGGTCTTCGGTCTCACGTTCGGTCCCGGGTTGGCTGCGTTGAAGCTGCTGGTGTGGCGTTGGCCCGGGGGGTGGGGGGGACGTGGGGCGGGGCCGCGTGAGTTCGGGGGCGACGCGGTTTCCCGGGCGGATGTGGCCACCCGGTGGACTGGTTGGCTGTCGGTTCATCGCCGGGGCATACTTGTGACCAGCCTGGGGCTCTTCGCTGCTGCGGCCGTGGGAAGTACCTTCATTCGGACAGACATCCGGGCGGTGGAGTTCCTGGGGCAACAGAGTCCCACACGCCGGTCGATCGAGGCGCTGGACCGGGTCTACGGCGGGATCAATGTCGTGCAGATCGAGTTCGACGCGGGCCGGGTCGGGGGCATCAACGACCTGGGGTTTCTCCGTTACCTGGAGACCGTTCACCGGCAGGTGGCCGCGCTTCCGGAACCTTCGGGCGTCTACTCCTACGCCTCCCTGCTCGCGATGATGAACCAGATCTGGGAGGGCGAGGCTCCCGGATCCCTCCGCCTGCCTGAAAGCCAGATGCTCCTGGGAGTCTTCGTGCTGGCGCTGAAGTCCGCCAATTACCCCTTCCTGTCCGCGCTCGCGGACGACTCCCAGCGGACCGCCTATCTCGTGGTCCGGACCTCCGACATGCCCGCCCGGGACTACCTTGCCATGATCGAGCGCATCGTGGCCCTGGCTCGCGAGGGGGCTCCGGGAGCGGTCAAAGTGTCCGCGGCCGCCGGGTTGCACTCCATCCTCGAAGCCGACCAGCGAATCCTGCGCAGCCAGACGCGGAGTCTCTGGCTGACCCTGGGGTGCGTGGGCCTGGCGCTGGCGATGTTGTGGCGATCGCTTCGGCTCGCCGCGTGGGTGGTGGGGATCAATCTGTTGCCGGTGCTGCTGGCGGGAAGCACGGCGGCCCTGCTCGGCATCCCACTGAACTCCGTCACGGTGATGGTGGCGGCCACGGTGCTGGGACTGGCCGTGGACGATTCGATCCATCTGGTGACGCGATGGCGTTCCGCCCGGCTCGCCGGCAGGGCTCCCAACCCGGCCCTGGCGGAGGCGTTCCGGTCCAAGACACGACCCGTTGTATGGACAACCGTCATTTTGGTGGCGGTGTTCCTGCTGCCCGGAGCCTCTTCGTTCCCGCCGGCCAGGCACTTCGGCGGTCTGGGTGCGTTCGCGCTGGTGGCGGCCCTGGCGGGAGTCTTCCTGCCGCTGGGCAGCCGGTTGACTGCCACGGAGACCCCGCCGTCAGGGAGGGACCTCCGGCCGAATGGGACGCCCCCTGTGGACACCGGGGGGAGCGCTGTCAGCTCCTTGGAATGATTGATGTATCCACTGTGATGTGAACATGTTGCAGAGTATGAACGACTTGTCCTGGATATCAATCATTAGTTATACTAAGATCTCAATGACAAATAGTGAGCAAACATGAACAAAACGTGGTTGGCGGTGTTCCCAGCTGATGGCTAATAGTGGAACCGCAAAATGCACAACACCAACCCGGTGCCGGGCCGACCGGCAAGAGAACGCGGGTGGTGGGAGGTCGCAGCGGCGGGATCAGGACGGACAAGCAGGCGCTCTATTATGGAGATCAAACGCACGATCAAGTATCAGGCGGACCGGGTGAGAGGCTTCGGGCGCGAGGTCATGAGCGTGCCCGGTTGCGAGAAGCTGAAGGATTGCATCCAGTGCGGCACCTGCTCCGGCGTGTGTCCTCTGAGCATCTACATGGACTTCACGCCCCGGCAGGTGATGGCGTTGACGCGGGAGGATTTCAAGAACGAGGTGCTGGCCAGTCACACCATCTGGCTTTGCGCCTCGTGTTACGCCTGCACCGTGGAGTGTCCCCGGGAGATCCGGATCACGGACATCATGTATGAGCTGAAGCAGCGGGCGATTCATGAGGGCGTCTACCCGAAACGGTTCCCCATCCCGGTGCTGGCCCAGGAATTCACGACCATGGTGCGTCAGCACGGGCGCGTTTCGGAGGGATTGCTGGTCACCAAGCTGTATCTCAAGACGAACCCGATTGCCGCGCTGGGCATGGCCAAGCTGGGAATGGGGCTGATGAAGACCGGCCGGTTCTCATTGAAACAGGAGAACATCAAACAGCGTGCCGACCTGGCACGCATCGTCGCGACGGTGGACAACGAAAGCGTGAAAGCCTGAACCATGAGATACGGATATTTTCCTGGGTGTTCGTTGAAGGGCACGGGGCGTGCCTACGAGGAGTCGCTGCTTCCCGTGATGCAGCATCTCGGGGTGGAAATGGTGGAACTCGATGACTGGAGCTGCTGCGGCGCCACCGCCTACATGGCGGTGGACGAGGGCAAGGCCTGTGCCCTGGCGGCCCGGAACCTCGCGCTCGCCGAACAGGGCGGTTTTGCCCAGGTCATGGCTCCCTGCAGTGCCTGCTACCTGGTCTTGAACAAGACCCAGCATTTCATGCAGGACTACCCGGCCATGCGCCGGTTGGTGGACAAGGCCCTCGGCAGCGTGGGGTTGAAGGTTTCGAACGACACCCCGGTGCGGCATCCGCTGGACATCCTGCTGAACGACGTCGGACTGGATGCCGTGAAGCAGAAGGTGACCCGGCCGTTGAAGGGTCTGAAAGTGGCGCCCTACTACGGGTGCCAGATTGTCCGGCCCTATTCCACCTTTGATGACCAGGCCGATCCCGTGAGCATGGACCAGTTGCTCCAGGCGCTGGGGGCCGAGGTGATCGACTGGCCGCTCAAGACGAAATGCTGCGGGGGCAGTCTCACCGGCACCCTTCCCGAGGCGGGGCTCCGGCTCTCCTACATTCTCCTGAAGGAGGCCAAGAAGCGGGGGGCGGACCTGATCGCCACGGTTTGTCCGCTCTGCCAGTTCAACCTCGACGGTTACCACGACAAGATCGAGGCGAAGTGGGAGCCGGTGCGCGTGCCCACGGTCTACTTCAGTCAGCTGATGGGACTGGCGTTCGGCATGCCCGCGAACCGGCTCGGGCTGCAACGGGGGTTCATTCCGATGCCATCGCTGCCCCGCGCAGAGGCGGTGGCCGCCTAGTTATCGGACCGGCAGGAACAACAGCGAACAGGGTTGATGGCCATGGAAAAGCAGAATCAGGAACCTCGCATCGGCTTCTACGTCTGCCATTGCGGCACCAACATTGCCGGAATGGTCGACTGCGCGGAGGTGGCCCACCACGTCGGTACACTGCCGAATGTGGTGATGTCGAAGGATTACAAGTACATGTGCTCCGATCCGGGCCAGGAGCTGATCCAGAAGGACATCGCCGCGCACGGGTTGAACCGCGTGGTGGTCGCCTCCTGCTCGCCCCTGCTGCACGAGCACACCTTCCGCGGTGCCGTCGAGAAGGGCGGCCTGAACCCGTTCTTCTTCCACATGGTCAACATCCGGGAGCATGACTCCTGGGTGCACACGGACCGGCAGGAGGCGACGGAAAAAGCCAAGGCCCTGGCCCAGGCCGCCATTGGCCGGGTGGCCCATCACAAGGCGCTCGAGACGAAGCGGGTGGACATCAACCCCACCACCCTGGTCGTGGGCGCCGGCATTGCGGGCATCCACACCGCCATGACCATCGCCAATGCCGGCAAGCAGGTCGTGCTCGTCGAACGCGAGCCGACCATCGGCGGGCACATGGCGAAGTTCGACAAGACCTTTCCCACGCTCGATTGTGCGGCCTGCATTCTCACGCCGAAGATGTCGGCGGCCGGTGCGCATGAGAACATCCGCCTGCTGAGTTACTCGGAAGTGACGAAGGTGGACGGGTTCGTCGGCAACTACAAGGTGACCATCAAGCGGAAGCCCCGCTACATCGACGAGGAGGCCTGCATCGGCTGCCAGGACTGCATCCCGGCGTGCGTGTTCAAGACACCCAAGTTCGCGGATGAGTTCAACGAGGGTCTCGGCAAGCGCCGGCCGGTCTACATCCCCTTCCCGCAGGCCACTCCGCAGATCGTGGCCATCGATCCCAATGTCTGCCTGAACTTCAAGAAGGGCGAGAACGGCGACCGGGTGGTGTCGGACAAGTGCAAGAAGACGTGCGTTGAGGCCTGCGGCGACAAGGACGCCATTGATTTCACGCAGACCGAGCGTTTCGAGGAGATCGAGGTGGGGGCGATCGTGGTGGCGACGGGTTTCCAGACCTACGATGCGACCCGGTCTCCCTCCTACGGTTACGGGCGGTATGACAACGTCTACACGGCGTTGGAGATCGAGCGCCTCGTGAACGCCTCGGGCCCCACCGGCGGTCACGTGGTGATGCGCGACGGCAAGAGCGAACCGAAGTCGGTGGGCATCATCCACTGCGTGGGCTCCCGGGACAAGAAGACCAACGCCTGGTGTTCGCGGGTATGCTGCATGTATTCCATGAAGCTGGCGCACTTGCTCAAGGAACACACCAACGCCGAGATCTACAATTTCTACATTGACGTCCGGACCCCCGGGAAGGGCTACGAGGAGTTCTATGGCAAACTGCTCGAGGAGGGCGTGCACTTCATCCGGGGCCGGGTGGGCGAGGTGACCGACTGGGCGATGACGCCCGAGGAGGAGGGCAAGCTGGTCATCCGGGTCGAGGACACCCTGGCCGGGATGGTGCGGCGGATTCCGGTGGACATGGTGGTGCTGGCGACGGGATTGGAGCCGCAGAAGGACGCGCAGGATGTGCGGCGCCTGTTCAACATGAGCTGCGGCAGCGAGGGTTTCTTCCTCGAACGGCATCCCAAGCTGGCGCCGGTGAACACCTTCAGCGATGGCATCTACATCGCGGGCGCCTGTCAGGGGCCCAAGGACATTCCCGACACCGTGGCCCAGGCCGGGGCGGCCGCAGCCGAGGTGCTGGCGTTGATTGACAAGGGTTACGTGGAGCAGGAACCGAACACCGCCTTCATCCTGGAGGACGAGTGCTCCGGCTGCAAATCATGCATCCCGCTCTGTCCCTACACCGCCATCCTGTTCGACGAAAAGACCGACAAGGCCTGGATCAACGAGGCGCTATGCAAGGGGTGCGGCACCTGTGTGGGGTCGTGTCCTTCCGGGTCCATCGTGCAGAACCTGTTCGAGGATCAGGAGATCTTCAGCGAAATCGAGGGAGTGCTGGCTTATGACTAGAGAGTGGAAACCGCGTCTGGTGGCGTTCTTCTGCAACTGGTGCACCTACACCGCCGCGGACCTTGCCGGGGTGTCGCGACTGAAATATGCCCCGAATGTGCGGGTCATCCGGCTGATGTGCTCCGGACGGATCGATCCGCAGTTCATCCTCGAGGCGCTGGCCAAGGGGGCCGACGGTGTGCTCATCGGCGGCTGTCATCCGAATGACTGCCACTACGTCGAGGGGAACTACAAGATGCTCCGCCGCTTTCAGTTGTTGAAGCGGATGCTCCAGGACATGGGCATCGAGGAACAGCGCGTGCGGTTGGAGTGGATTTCCGCCGCCGAGGGCGACAAGGTTCGCAAAGTGGTCAATGAAATGACCGAAGCGCTGCAGGCCCTGGGGCCGCTGGGATTGCCCGGCAGATTCGAGGAATGGGATCGGGAGGTCGAACACCTGGCCGCCACCGTGCAGGAAAAGGAGGCCGCCGGATGCGCCTGTGGCGCTCCCGCCGAACCCCGGGATACGGAGGTGGCTCATGTCTAAACCAAAGGTTGCATTCTACTGGTGCGCCTCCTGCGGAGGTTGCGAGGAAACCGTGGTCGATCTCGCCGAGGATATTCTCGGCGTGGTGGAGAAGGTGGACATCGTGTTGTGGCCGGTCGCGATGGACTTCAAGTACCAGGACATCGAGGCGATGGCGGACAAGGAGATCTTCGCCACCCTGCTCAACGGCGCCATTCGCACCTCCGAGCAGGAGGAAATGGCGGCGCTGCTCCGGCGCAAGAGCCAGTTCCTGATCGCCTACGGTGCCTGCGCCCAGATGGGAGGCATCCCGGCGCTCGCCAACCAGTTCTCCCGCGACCAGATTCTGGAGTTCAACTACGAGAAGTGCCCCGCGCTCGACAACCCGCAGAAGACCCGGCCCACGCTGAGTCTCCAGGACGATGGGCGCAACCCGCACCTGCCGGAGTTTCGCAACGTGGTCCGCACGCTCGACCAGGTGGTGGACGTGGACTACTACATCCCCGGCTGCCCGCCCACTCCGAACCTGACCAAGGCAGCCTTCGAGGCGTTGCTCAGTGGCAACCTGCCGCCCAAGGGGGCGGTGATTGCGCCGGACATAGCGCTTTGCGACGAGTGTTCCCGCAAGGCAACCAAGCCGACCAATGTGGCGTTCACCGAGTTCAAACGGCCCCATCAGGCCCTTGCGGATCCGGATCTGTGCTTCCTGGCGCAGGGCATGGTGTGCATGGGACCGGCAACCCGCAGCGGTTGTGGTGCCGCGTGCACCAGCGGCAACATGCCCTGCACCGGCTGCTTCGGTCCCACGTCCCGCGTGCGGGATCAGGGCGCCAAGATTCTCTCCTCCCTTTGCGCGAACATCGAGGCGCGTGATGAGGACGGCATCAACCAGACACTGGCCGGCATCCCCGATCCCGTCGGCACCTTCTACCGTTACGGGCTGGCGAAGAGCATTCTGCGTCGCCGTGTCGATCTGAACATGACCGCCAGCGGAAAATGACAGGCTGAGATATGGACAAGGAAGTCAAGCAAGCCTTCAATCAGGGCAACCTCCGGGCCAACGCCGCCTACCAGGCCGCCAAGCGGAACATTACCATCGACCCGATCACCCGCCTGGAGGGCCACGGGAAGGTGGACATCTACCTGGACGAGCAGGGGGATGTCGAGCGGGCCTACATGCAGGTGCCGGAGCTGCGCGGGTTCGAGGTCTTCAGCCTCGGCCGGCCGGCCGAGGACATGCCGCAGATCACCAGTCGCATCTGTGGCGTCTGCCCCACGGCCCATCACATGGCCGCCACCAAGTGTCTCGATGACCTCTACCAGATCCAGCCCACCCCGGCCGGCCGGAAGATCCGGGAGTTGGTCTACAACACCTTTGTCCTTGAGGACCACGCCCTGCATTTCTTCGTGCTGGGCGGTCCGGACTTCGTGGTGGGTCCCGAGGCGCCCGCCGGCGAACGCAACATCCTTGGCGTGATCGGCAAGGTGGGCATCGAGGCCGGCAAGAAGGTGATCGGCACGCGCAAACGTCTGCGCGAGCTGATCGCCTACTTCGGCGGCAAGGTGGTGCATCCCGTGCTCGGGCTGCCGGGCGGGGTGAGCAAGCGCCTCAAGCCCGAGGACCTCCCGAAGTTCCAGGAGTTGGCGAAGGACGGCGTCGAGTTTGCCGAGTGGACCCATCAGGTGTTCAAGGACATCGTCCTGGCGAATCCAGATTACGTGAACATGATCACGTCCGACACGTTCACCCACAAGACCTGCTACATGGGGATGGTGGACGAGGAGAACAAGGTCAACTTTTACGACGGCAAACTGCGGGTGGTGGATTGCGACGGCAAGGAAGTCTGCAAGTTCGCGGCCCAACAGTACCGGGACTTCGTGGCAGAGCACGTGGAACCTTGGAGCTACATGAAGTTCACCTTCCTGAAGGACCGGGGATGGACCGATTTCAGCGAGGGACCGGACACCGGCATATACGGGGTCGGTCCGCTGGCGCGATTGAATGCCGCCGACGCGATGGCGACGCCCAAGGCCCAGGCGGCGTTCGAGGAGTTCTACCAGACCCTGGGCGGCCGTCCGGTGCATCACACCCTGGCCACTCACTGGGCGCGCGTGATCGAGATGATCTACGCGGCCGAGCGGATGGAGGAATTGGTCAACGATCCCGAGATCCTGAATGAGAACATCCGGGAAGTGCCGACGAAGGTTCCCACCGAGGGCATGGGGGTGGTGGAGGCACCGCGTGGCACCCTGTTCCACCATTACCAGACCGATGAGCGTGGGGTGATTTCCATGGCCAACATGATCGTGGCGACGGGCAACAATGCCGCCCGCATCGCCATGAGCGTGGAACGCGCCGCCAAGGGGTTGATCAAGGGCGGCAACGTGACCGATGGTTTGCTGAACAAGGTGGAGATGGCGTTCCGCGCCTACGATCCCTGCCTCGGGTGCGCCACCCACTCGTTGCCGGGGCACCTGCCGCTGACGGTCAATATCTACGACCATCGGCGCGGCCTGATGCAACAGTTGGTCCAGTCGTGAGCGGGGGTGTCTGCCGGCCGTGCAGAAGGACTCAGCCAACGTGACGCGTGAGGCGGCCACGGAGGATTCCCGGGCAGGGAGCCCGTGGCCGTCTGCGGTGACGGCATCGGAGGACGGCCCGGGACGAACATTGGTGCTCGGCCTCGGGAACGACATTCTGCGGGACGACGCCGTGGGCCTGCATGTCGCGGGAGCGGTGCGGAGCCGGTTGGGGGTAAATGCCCCGGTGGATGTCATCGAGGTCTGCGAGATGGGCCTGGCGCTGCTGGACCTCATCGTGGGCTACGAGCGGTTGCTGATTGTGGACTCGGTGCAGACGGGTCAGGCGCCCCCCGGCACGATCCACATCTTCGATGGCAACCAAGTGAAGACCCGGCGGAACGGAGCACCGCACTTCCTGGGTGTGGGAGAGACGCTGGCGTTGGGGCGGCATCTGGGGTTGGAGATGCCGGAGCGAGTGGTCGTCGTGGCGGTGGAGGTTGAAGACCCGTTCACCCTGGGCACGGAACTCACGCCTGCGGTGGTCCAGGCGGTCGAGCCGACCGTGGCGACGGTGCTGGCGCAACTGGGGATGTCCCAGGCGCCCGCCGGCTGATGGGCGAGCAGGCGCCCGGTCATGGGGCTTGCCGAACGGGGAAGGGGCTTGGTAGTGTGTTCCCGTGGCAGTCATGCGGGGCGTTCTGCGGCGGGATGGTGGCGGGACGACGCAGTGGGCAACGTCGGCAGGCTGATTGCCACGGGATGGGAACGGGGCATGCGTGTCCGACGGACGTGGATTTGCCGGCCTGTTGGCATCATCAATGCTCTATTCTGGTCTGAAATTCGTTGACACAACGGGGGTGTTTACCCCAGAAAGTGTGGCGAAGCGTAAACCCTTAACGACAAATACTGACGAACCGTATGAGCCAAAAAACTCGTAGGAACGCAAAGAAGGCGTTCACTTTGATCGAACTGCTGGTGGTGATCGCGATCATCGCGATTCTGGCCGGCATGCTTCTCCCGGCGCTCGCCAAGGCCAAGGCCAAGGCTCAGCGCATCAACTGCATCAACAACCTCAAGCAGGTTGGCATCGCTTTCCGCCTGTTCGCGACCGATCACCAGGATCGGTTCCCGTTCATTGTCAGCCAGAACGAAGGCGGCGCCTCTGAGATGCTCTCCTCCGGGACCACGGCCCCGGTGGGCGCCCAAAACCAGTTCTGGGCCTTCGCCGTCCTGTCCAACGAGCTCGCATCTCCCAAGATGTGCGTCTGCCCCTCCGACAGCATGCGCGAAGCCGGGACCAACTTCTGGCACGTGGTCAACACCCTCGGGAACAACAGCGTCAGCTACGCCGTCAACCTGAACGGTGACGAGACCAGCCCGCAGTCCATGCTGGCGGCCGACCGCAACTGGACGAACAGCCCGATGGTGTTCACCGATGCCGTGTTCTCCCGCGAACTGAAAATGAAGGTCACTCCGGCGATCTTCAACAACCAGTTCCGTTACCTCGGCTTCTCCCAGAGCATGCACCAGAATGCCGGTAACGGCGTGATGTGCGACGGCAGCGCCCAGCAGCTGACCGGGGAGCGCATGAAGCAGAACATTCTGAACTCCCAGATGGATCACAACATGCTGTTCCCGTACGTCTCGGGCAAGAACGACTAAACGTCCTGTCCGAATTCACAGTCAGAGGCGCCCCCACGGGCGCCTCTTCTGTTTTGCAGGCCCTTCTCGTGCCGCCGGAAGGTCCCGGTAGCCGCGACCATCAGTCCGCGCTCGAATCTTGGAACCAAGAGAGACCGCCGGCGGTCCAGCAGGCCAACCGTACGGATCGGTTCGCGAAGCCCTCACGCGATCGTGGCGGGACCACGCATGCCCCGTCCGTTGTCCGGAACTCTGACCAGCGCCGTATCTCCTTCAACCGCAACGTGGTCGCACTGCAAAGCCCAGGGTGCCCCTGGCGGGTAACCGTGGGCTTTGGGTCGGAATCCCGTGGGGACTCCCGCCGCCACGGGGATCAGCAAGGGGTTCCCCCACGAGGAAGAACGGGAACCACGCGACGTGTTCCATGGACGTGGTTTGGCAGAGAGTTCCCGAACTCCCGCGGTCCTTCGCCCGACCGAGGCCTTCCCCCATGCGGTCGCGCGGCGGGGGGGGGCGGCAGCAAAAAGCCCCTCCCGGGAGACCGGAAGGGGCGCTTGCGCGGAGACGAACGGCGATCCTAGAAGTTGTAGATCACGTTCAGCGCGAGCTGGAAGGCGTTCTCCTGGGCGTTTCCGTTGACGCCGAACGCGTTCGAGTTGGACTCGAGGTCCTTGTCCCAACGGAACTCAACCCGGCTGATCACGTTGGCCCAGAGCGAGTAGTCGACCGTGAAGGTCACCCCCAGGTACTGGTCGTCGAAGCCGTTTGCCGTCGGACCGTAGGTGCCGTCGGTGCCATTGGCCCACTCGACACGGCCCGCCACCTTGAGCTTCTCGGTGGCCTGGTAGACCAAGTAACCGCCCACGGCATTCGCGTGGGTGGTGTCCTCGCCCATCTTGTGGTCGTAGGCGATCCCCAGACTCAGGCCGGTGACCGGGAGCGGCATGCTGCCGCCCACGTAGAAGTTGTACATGTTCTGCTGCGGGAACGCCGGAGCCGCCGGCATGGGCGTGTAGACCACGCCTCCGGCCAGCATGGCGCCGGCGAGGAACCCGGCGCTCTCAGGGGCCGTCAGCGACACGCTGCCAAGATAGGCAAAGTCGCCCGAATCAGCGGCCATCGAGTTGATGCTGTTGGAGGTGACGCCCTCGTCGGCCACTCCCGCGCTGACCGAGATGACCTCGCTCACGTCGTAGCTCAGCAGCACGCCGGTATGGGTGATCGGCTCCAGGAAGAACCCGTAGGAACGGCTGTAGTTCGGGTTGCTGCCGGCGTCGAACACCTCGTAACCGATGACCGTATCCCAGACACCCATCTTGATGTCCAGGCCGTTGCCCACCGGCGCCCTCAGGGCGACATAGGCGTTCCGGATGGCGAAGTCCGACGGAGCCGCCCCGGAGATCGAGGTGGTGCCGATCGAGTTCGCGTCGGGGCCGAACAGGAGGCTCACGTTGTAGCCCGCAGCCCAGCTGCTTTCGTCGAGGCCCTTCTCGATGGTCAACCGGACGACGTCCAGGTTGACGCGGTTCATCTTGTCGGAGCTGTCGTAGGACCGCCCCGGCAGGTCATAACTCCCCCGGCCGCCGAACTTGAGGATGGCGGAGGTGTTAACGTAGCCACTGATGGTGGTGGGCTGCAGGGCAGTCATCACCGGGCTACCAGCCTCCTCCGCCAAGGCGACGGAGGCGGCACTCACGACCCCGGCTGCCACCAGGGCGGTGGTCCAAGGGTTGATGGTGGTTTTGTTGGTTCTCTTCATGTCTTGTGTTTATGGGTTAGGATTTGGCTCGGCCACGCGGCCTGCGAGGCAGAGACGGTTCCAGTCTGTGCGGTAATTTCGCTCGATGGTTCAAGAGACGCGGCCAGGGAGGCCGCGCGACGGCTCGGCTAAGCAACTGGTATGCCAACCCCCCTTTCAAGGATGTCGAGGCGGACCTCAGTGTTGCTTTCCATGCTGGACTGGTCGATGTGGGCCATCCGGCAGCCGTCTTTTTATCAGGCAGGGCAGAACGAGTCACCCCGGCCCAGCCCCGTTTCCCACCCCGTGGAAGCAGGCCTCACCGGTTTGTTTCCTAGATGTAACCCGAAACCGCGCATCTGTGGCGGACTTTAGCGGGATCAGACCGTTTGACAAGAAGATTCTTTCATCCTCGGTCCAAATCTTGTGGTCCCGAATTGCTCACGAGGGTATTCACCACCGCACCTTGTGGGAGAGACGGAAGAGCTTGTGACGGGAGGGGCGCCCACGCGTGCCTCGCCAAGCCAACGGGGTCCCGTCGAAGTTAGTGACACTAATTGCCTGGGGTCTCCTCTGGAGTGGGTTCACCGTCCGCCTTCGGGTCCGACAGCAGGTCCGGTTCCGGTTCACCGGTCAACCGAATGACCCGATTGGCGTAGCGACTCAGATGGCCGGTGGCAGTCTGGTAGGCCTCTTGGGCCCGGTCCAGTCCCCGGCCCACATCGTCGAATCGCTTCTGAAAGCGGCTGAAGCTCACGTGCGCCCGGCGGATTTCGACGAGGGTGGATTCGACGTTCCGTGCGAACTCGTACTGGCTGATGCTCATGCTGATACTGCGCAACGTGATCGCCAGGGTGTTCGGCGACACCGGGAACACCTTGAGCTTGTGCAACGCCTCGCAGAGTTCCGGATTTCGGATGACCTCGAAGTAGAGCGTCTCACTCGGGAGAAACATGAGTGCCAGGTCTGTTGTCCCATGCTCCACGTGGATGTACTTCTCGCTGATGGACCGGGCCTGCTGGCGGATGGCACTTGAGAGCTGTTTGCGGGCCTCTGCAAGCTGCGTGGGGTCGGTGGACTCAAACAACGGAAGAACCTGCTCACGATTAAACTTGCTGTCGATCGGGAGCAGGTATTTCGGAAAGCGGACGACGGCGTCCACTGCCTCCCGGGAACCGGGCACGATGAGAAACTGTTCCTCATAGGCCGAGGCCGGCAGAAAATCGGCCAGCAGGCGGCCCAGTTCGGCCTCGCCGAAACGTCCCCGCAGATGCGGCAGCTTGAGCAGGGTGTTCAGCTCGTTGATCGACTGTCCCACCACGCCGACGTTGCGCAGTTGCTCCTCGGCGGCCCGGAGATGTTCCTGCACCTTCTGGAAATGGGCGAATCCCTCCTGGATGTTCTTCTCGAGCTTCGTCTGGACCTGGTCGCCCAAGGTCTGAAGCCGGCTCTCGACGTTGGTCTGGATCTTCTCCAGGTGCCCGGCGGTGCGCTGTTCCAGTGCCTCCACGCGTTGCTGCAGGGCGTGGGTGGATTCCGCCAGGTTCTTTGCCAGTTCCGATCGGGCCTGGCGCGCCGATTCCGCCTGGCCTTGCGCCACCTGCTCGAGCCGGTTCTCGGTGGCGGTGCGGAGGGAGTCGAAGCGGTTTTCCAGCCCCAGTACCGCGTCACTGAGGCGCCGCGATTGCTCGAAGCGTCCGTCGGCGAGTTGCCGTTCCACGGCTTCCCGCAGCGCCTGGGAACTGCCCTGAAGCCGCTCGGTGAAGTCGGTCTGGAGCTCGCCCTTCAACTGTTCCAAGCGGCTGAGCATGTAGGTCTGCCCCCGGCCGAGCCGTTCTTCCAGTTCGTTTTGGCCCTGGCCGAGGGTCTTCTGAAGTGATTCCCACGTCCGCTCGCCGGTGCGCCGCCATAGGAGCCCCGCCAGCCCGGCAAAGCCGGCGATCGTCACTCCCACCAAGATCAGCAACTGCGTCGTGCTCATCCGGCGGTCATCTTGCCTCCGGGCCCGCTCGGAGGGAAACGAAAAGCCGGGGTGGATTATGCAGTCGCCCGGGGGGCCACGGGAGGCTTGCTTTTCGCCGCCTGATTCCCAAGCTGTCGGCACTCCCGCGCTGGTTGTGCCTGGCCCGGGGTCAGATAACCGACTGAGCATTCATGAGCATGCCAACCAGTGAGTCCTCGCCCCGGCCGGCGGTGGTGGTCGCCCGGGCCGTCCTCTTCCCGTTCATTCTGGTCACCAGCCTGTTCGCGTTGTGGGGGTTCGCGAACGACATCACCAATCCCATGGTGGCGGCGTTCAAGAACATATTGTTGATCAGCAACTTCGAGAGTTCACTCGTGCAGTTCGCCTTTTATGGCGGCTACTGCTTCATGGCCATCCCGGCCGCGCTGTTCATCAAGCGCTTCTCCTACAAACTGGGGATCCTGGCGGGGCTGACGCTTTATGCCGTCGGCTGCCTGTTGTTCATCCCATCGGGTCACATGATGGCTTTCTGGGCCTTCCTGATCTCCTACTTCGTAATGACCTGCGGCTTGTCATTTCTGGAGACGAGCGCCAACCCCTACATTCTGGCGATGGGGGAGGAGGCGACGGCCACGCGGCGCCTCAACTTCGCCCAGGCCTTCAATCCGTTGGGCTCCCTGACGGGGATGTTTGTGGCGAAGGAGTTCATCCTGAAACGGCTCGATCCCTCCACCGAAGAGGCGCGCAAGGTCCTGCTGGAATCGGATCCCGCAGCGTTTGCCCAAATCCAGCAGAGCGATCTCAACGTCATCATCGGTCCCTACACCATGCTCGGGTTGGTGGTGCTGGGGGTCCTGGTGCTCTTCGCCCTCGCCAGGTTGCCCAAGGTGTCAGGCGAGGATGAACGCCGGCTCGACGCCGGTCCCACGCTCGGCCGGTTGCTGCGCAACAGTCGCTACGTTGAGGGTGTGGTCGCGCAGGCTTTCTATGTGGGAGCCCAGATCATGTGCTGGACCTTCATCATCCAGTATGGCGTCAATGAACTCGGTCTGAGCAAAGCCGATGCCCAAGGCTACAACATGATCGCGATGGTGATCTTTGTCTCATCCCGGTTTGTGTGCACGTATCTGCTCAAGTTCTTCAGTCCGGGCAAGCTGCTGGCCTGCCTTGCGGCGGGCGGCGGTCTTCTGACGCTGGGGACCATCCTGATTCACGGCATGCTGGGGCTTTACTGCCTGATTGGCATCTCCGCCTGCATGTCCCTGATGTTTCCCACGATCTACGGGATTGCCCTGGACGGCTTGGGCGACGACGCCAAGCTGGGATCGGCCGGGTTGATCATGGCGATTGGTGGCGGTTGTCTGATGCCTCCCATCCAAGGGTGGATCATGGACCAGCAGGTCAGTGTCCTGTCACCCACCCGCTTGTCGTTCGTGTTGCCGTTGGTGTGTTTCGTGGTGATTGCGATCTACGGCTGGCGGACCATGCGCGACCATGCCGCGCGGCGGGTGCAGGCAGCGGGGTGAGACCAGTTCAGGCCGCGGCATGCGGGGTGGCCAGATTCGTCCGGTGATGCCTCGGTTTTCGCTTCGTGCCGGGCCACCCGGCACGGCAGACTGTCGCGCATGACGGGCACGAGTCCCACCATGTCCAATCACGACCGCTTCCTGGCGGCCTGTCGCGGTGAGCCCACCGACCGGCCACCGGTCTGGCTGATGCGCCAAGCCGGGCGGTGTCTTCCGGAATACCGGGCACTGAAGGAGCGCCATACCTTTCTGGAACTGGTTCAGACGCCGGATCTGGCGGTTGAGGTGACGTTGCAGCCGGTTCGCCGGTTCGGGTTCGATGCGGCGATCCTCTTCAGTGACATCCTGATCGTCGCCGAGGCGCTGGGGCAGCACTACCACTTTCGTGAGACCGGGGGCATCGGCATGGACTTTGCCGTGCGGTCGGCGGCGGACGTGGATCGCCTGGACGAGTCGGCCCTTGAAGAACGCCTGGGGTACGTCTGGGAGGCGCTGCGGCTGCTGCGGCGGGAGTTGGACGGGAAGACGGCGTTGATCGGCTTTGCCGGGTCGCCATGGACCCTGGCCAACTTCATGATCGAAGGCGGCAGCGTGCCGGCCTGGGGCAACGCCCTGGCGATGGTGCGTGAGGACCCGGTGCTCTACGCGCGGCTGGCGGAGAAACTTACCCGGACCGTGACGCGATTGCTGGAATTGCAGATCGAGGCGGGGGCCGAGGTGGTCCAGGTGTTCGACACCCTCGGGGGGCTTGCCGGTGAGGCGGATTTCGAGGCGGCCTCGGGGCGCTGGCTGGGGGACATCGTGAGCGGACTCCGCGGGCGGGCGCCGGTGATCGTCTTTGCCAAGGGCGTCCATCATGCCTGGCCCGACCTGGCCGCCACCGGCGCCAATGTCCTGGGCGTGGATCATGGTGTCGCCATGGCCGAGGTGGCGGAACAGGTGCCGGCCTCCGTGGCACTGCAGGGAAACCTCGATCCGGCGCTGCTGCTGACCACTCCGGAGCAGGTGCGGACGGGAGTGCATCAGGTGATCGCTTCCCTGCAAGGCCGGCCCGGCCACATCTTCAACCTCGGCCACGGCGTGCCGCCCGAGGCGAAACTGGAAAACCTCGCCGCCCTGGTCGAAACTGTACGCGCAACGGCATGAGCAAACTAAACGTCGATCTCGACCTCGTCCGGAAATACAACGTGCCCGGTCCGCGGTACACCTCGTACCCGCCGGCGACGCAGTTCACGGATCAACTTCCTTCGGCGCGCGTGGAGGAGAACATCCGTCGCAACAACGAAACGGCGTCGCGCGACCTTTCCCTCTACTTTCACCTGCCCTTTTGCGAGACCCTGTGTTGGTTCTGCGGGTGCACCACGGTGATCACGCTGGATCATGGGCGCAGTGCGACTTACGTGGAGCAACTGGGTCGGGAGATGGAACTGATGGCCCGCCGGCTGCATCCGGACCGTCGGGTGGTGCAGTTGCACTTCGGTGGGGGCACTCCGACCTTTCTGCCCCCCGATCAACTGCGTCGCCTGGGCGAGTTGATCCACCGGCACTTCAAGCTGGCTCCGGATGTCGAGGCGGGTGTGGAGGTGGACCCGCGCCGGATGACGCGCGACCACCTGCAGGCGTTGCGGGAGATCGGGTTCAAGCGGGCCTCGATGGGGGTTCAGGACAACAATCCGGTGGTGCAGAAGGCGGTGCATCGCATCCAGCCCCTGGAGATGACCCGGCAGGCGGTGGGGTGGATGCGCGATCTGGGGTTCACCTCGATCAACATCGACCTCATCTATGGACTGCCCCACCAGACGGTCGATTCCTTCCGCCAGACGCTCGACGAGATCATCGCGCTGCAGCCGGACCGTTACGCGGTGTTCAGTTACGCGCACGTTCCCTGGATGAAGCCCGCACAGAAGATCCTGGAGGACCGGAAGCACCTGCCGTCTGCCGAGACCAAGCTGCAATTGCTCAAGCTCTCCATCGAACGGCTCGAACAGGCGGGCTACGGCTACATCGGCATGGACCACTTCGCCCGGGCCGACGACGAACTGGCAGTGGCCCAGCGCGAGGGAACCCTGCAGCGGAATTTTCAGGGGTACAGCACCCGCGGCGGCACGGACATCTACGCCTTCGGCATGTCGTCCATCTCACAGACGGAGGACACCTACTGGCAGAACCTCAAGGAACTGCCGGCCTATGAGCAGCGGATCGGGGAGGGTTTGTTGCCCTATGCCCGGGGCTACGTTCTGAATGACGACGATCGCATCCGCCGGGAGACGATCATGCAGCTCATGTGCAACCTCCGGCTGGAGTACGCGGGGATGTCGTCCCGGCTGGGCATTGACTTCGAGGAATACTTTGCCGCCGAGCTGGACTCCCTCGGCGATCTGGAGGCCGACGGCCTGGTGGAACGAACCCCGGGTGGGTTGGTGGTTGGCGAGATCGGGCGACTTCTGGTGCGCATCATCGCCATGCGGTTCGACGCCTACCTCCCCCGGCAGGGGGTGCGGCGTCATGCGATGACGATCTGACGCGCCGTCTCATGGTCTCGCCAAACCACAGCATTGCCATCGTCGGGGCGGGCATTACCGGCCTGACCGCCGCCTTCCGGTTGCGCCAGCGGGGACTGCCCGTCACGGTCTATGAAGCCTCGGACCGGGTGGGCGGCGTGATTCGTTCGGTGCGCGAGGACGGATACCTGGCGGAGTTCGGGCCCAACTCGGTCCTGGACATATCGCCGGTCATTCGGGCCCTGATCAAGGATCTCGACCTCGAATCCCACCGGATCTACTCGGATCCCGCGGCCGAGAACCGCTATCTCGTGCGTTGGCGCCGGCCCGTCCTCATGCCGGCCTCGCCTCCCGGGTTTCTCACCTGCAAGCTGTTCTCGTGGTCGGCGAAACTGGCGTTGTTGCGCGAGCCTTTCCTCCCCAAGGCGCCGGCGGATCGGGAGGAATCGGTGGCCGACTTTGTCCTGCGTCGCCTGAACCGCGAATGGCTGGATTACGCGATCAACCCGATGATCGCCGGTATCTTCGCCGGAGATCCCGCGCGGCTTTCGGTCCTGCACGGATTCCCCAAGCTGCATGCCCTGGAGCAGCGTTACGGGTCACTGATCAAGGGGCAGATTCTTGGCGCGAAGGAGCGCAAGCGCAAGGGGGAGGTCTCTAAACAGGAGGCGCCGAAGGTCTCCTTCGATGAGGGACTGCAGGTGCTGACGGACACCCTGGGGGAGCGGTTGGGTGATGCGCTGTGCTTGAGCCGCCCGGTTCGGTTGATTGCGCGCGATCCGCAGTCTGGCTGGCGGGTGGAAACCGGCATGGGGGCGGGCCGGCATCGGGCGGTTCTGCTCGCCGCCCCCGCTTACCGGCTCAGCGAAATCGCGGTGGAGGGCGGCAGCGGACTGGACCTGACTCCGTTGGGTGAGATCCACTATCCGCCGGTCGCCAGCGTGGTCCTGGGATATCGTCGGGAGGATGTCACCCATCCGCTGGACGGATTCGGCGTGCTCGTGCCCGAGGTTGAGCGGTATCGTATCCTGGGAACGCTCTTCTCCTCGTCGCTCTTTCCCAATCGCGCCCCCGCCGGCCACGTTGCGCTCACGAGCTATGTCGGGGGGATGCGTGCGCCCGATCTGGCCCGGCGTTCGGAGGACGAACTGGTGGCGCTCACCGACGAGGATTTGCGGGAGCTGCTCGGGGTGCGAGGTCGTCCGACGTTCCGCCACGTCATGGTCTATCCCCGGGCGATTCCGCAGTACGTGCTGGGCTATGGTCGGTTCAAGGACCACATGGACCGGTTGGAGTCCGATCTGCCCGGCCTGTTCTTCGCGGGGCATTATCGGAACGGCATCTCCCTGGCCGACTCGATTCTGGCCGGGGATGACGTGGCCCGGCGCATCGCGGAACGGGCGGGGATGCCGGCGGCCTCGGAGATTCAGACCAGGTAGGGCTTGTATTCGGGCACCATCTCCTGAATCAACATCTTGAGCTGGTTGCGTTCGGTTTGGTGCAGCCGGGCCGTGAGCCGGTCCAGGGAATCGCGGATCCCGGCCAGATCCGCGGGCTGGCAGACGAAGCGCATGATCTTGGGGTGTTTCGTTTCCACCATGTTTTCCCCGCCGTGGGTGATTTCCTCGAACAGCTTCTCACCCGGCCGCAACCCGGTGAACTTGATCTCAATGTCCTCATCGGGCTGCAACCCGGACAACTCGATGAGCTGGCGGGCCAGATCCACGATCTTCACCGGCTGTCCCATGTCGAGGACGAAGATCTCCCCGCCTTCCCCTTGCGCGGCGCTTTGCAGCACCAGGCCGGCTGCCTCGGGGATCGTCATGAAGTAGCGGGTGACGTCGGGATGCGTCACCGAGACCGGTCCCCCCGCAGCGATCTGGCGGTTGAAGGTGGGAATGACGCTCCCCGAGGAGCCGAGCACGTTCCCAAAGCGCACCGCCATGAACCGGGTGTTCCCGCCGTGGTTCGCCGCGAACGCCTGGAGATAGATTTCGGCCAGCCGCTTCGAGGCCCCCATGACATTGGTGGGATTGATTGCCTTGTCCGTAGAGATCAGGACGAACCGCTCCAGCTTGAACTCGGCGGCGAGGTCCACCATGTGAACGGTGCCCAGCGTGTTGTTCTTCAGCGCCTCACTCGGCTGGCTTTCCATCATCGGCACGTGCTTGTGCGCTGCCGCGTGGAACAGTACCCCGGGCTTGAATCGTTCGAAGATGTAACGCATCCGGTCCCGGTCCAGGATGTCACCGATCAACGGCAGGACCACGCCCCAGTGGCCCGTCTCGATGAGTTCCTGTTCGATGGGAAACAGCTGGACCTCGGATTGGTCCAGGAGCAGTAGCTGGGAGGGATTGAACCCGGCGATCTGTCGACAAAGCTCGCTCCCGATGCTCCCGCCCGCGCCGGTGACCATGACCACCTTGTTCTGCAGGATCTGACGGATGTTCTCGGTCTCCAGCTTCACCGGATCGCGCCCCAGCAGGTCCTGGATTTCCACCGGCCGCAACTGGCTGACCCGCACCTTCCCGGAAGCCAGCTGGTCGAGCGACGGCACGGTCTGGAATTTCAGATGGGCGGCCTGCAGAATCCGTACCACCTCGCCCACCCGCTTTGCGGTGGCCGACGGCATCGCGATGATGGCCTCTTCGATCCGCCATTCCGGCTGGGGTTGCCGGAGGAGTTCCGGGGCGCCGGCCACTCCCACCCCATGGACCTGCGAGCGCCACTTGCCCCGGTCATCGTCGAAGAAGAGCACGGGTTGCATCCCCAGACCACGCCGCCCGAGCAGTTCCCGGGCCAGATTCGCGCCGACATCCCCCGCCCCGATGATGGCGACGCGACGCACATGCTGTCGTTCCAGCCCGCTCGCCTTGGCATAGCGTTCGCGAACCATGCGGAAAGCCAGTCGGGCCAGCGTGATGCCTCCCGTCGTGAGTACGAAGTTGATGAGCAGGACGCCGCGGGGAGGCAGCGTGGTCTGCGAAGGGAGGAAGCGCAGCCCATAGAGGATGGCTGACGCCCCTCCCACCGCGAGCACGATGCGCCGGAAATCCGGGATGCTGAAGTAGCTCAGCAAACCCGCGAACTGGCCGAATATCGCCAGAAATGCCAGCCGCAGCGGCAGTTCCCAGAGCCAGCCCCAATGGTACTGGGCCAACTGGGCCTCGGGCACATCGAAGTCAAACCGCAGGGCGAAGGACAGCAGGTGGCTGACCCATAGCACGAACGCGTAGGCCACCCCGAGGATCAGGAACCTGCTGGCTGAGTATTGGTTGAGGCGCAGCTTCATTGAATCAAGAAGCGACATCATTCCGACGCGGTGCAAGCCGAAGCAAGGCGGAAACGGCGGTTCTCATGGGGGCGTCCGCCCGTGGCCGGGCTCCTTCAAGCAGCGGCGTTGCCATCGCGCCCGCCCCTGCGTATGCTGAACGCCAATGCCATCCGGCCCGTCCGACATCATCGACAAGACCATGACCAAGCACATTCGCCGCTCCCGCCGTTCCTTCCTCCAAACCGCCGTCACCGCCGCCTCCGCCGCGCCCTTCCTGCTGCCCTCCCGCATCTGGACCGCCCGGGGGCAGGAGGTCCCAAACAACCGCCTGAACTTCGGCTACATCGGCGTCGGCAAGCAGGGGCGCCACCTGCTGAACAGCTTCCTTCCGCACGACAACGTGCAGGTCGTCGCCGTCAACGACGTGGACACCACCCGTCGGAACCATCACCGGAAGCTGGTGGAGGATTTCTACACCAGCCGCACCGGCAAACCGTGGCAGGGCTGCGCGAGCTACACCGACTACCGCGAACTGCTTGAGCGCAAGGACATCGACGCCGTGGTCATTGCCACACCGGATCACTGGCACGCCCTCCCGGTGGTGCAGGCCGCCCGGGCGAAGAAGGACATTTACTGCGAGAAGCCGCTCTCCCTGACGATCCGTGAGGCGCGGGTCATGGCGAATGCCGTCCGCGAGAACAACGTCGTCTTTCAGACCGGTTCCATGCAGCGCTCGGACGGCTCTTTCTGGAAGGGCTGCACGCTCGTCCGGAACGGCATGATCGGCGAGATCAAAGAGGTTTACGCCAATGTCGGCGGCCCCAGCCAATGGTGCGACCTGCCGGAGGAACCCATGGAACCCGGCCTGGACTGGAACGAATGGCTTGGCCAGGCGCCGGTGCGCCCCTACAACTCGGTCCTGAGTCCGCGTGGGGTCCACGATCACTTCCCGAACTGGCGTTCCTACCGCGAATACTCCGGCGGCGGCATGACCGACTGGGGGGCTCACCATTTTGACATCGCGCAATGGGGCCTTGGCATGGACGAGAGCGGCCCGGTCGAGATCATCCCGCCGAATGGCCGGGACGTGAAGCGCTTGACCTACCTCTACAAGAGCGGCGTCAAGCTCATCCACGGCGGTCTCGAAGGGTACAACTTCGGCGTGGTGTTCGTCGGCACCAAGGGCAAGGTGTGTGTGGATCGGGGCCGGTTCTCGGCCGAGCCCGCTGAACTCGAGAAGGTGGAGTTCGACAAACTGCCGGTCCAGCTTTACCGGAGCCGGAACCACTACCGGGATTTCACGAGCTGCATCGCCAGTCGGCAGCGCCCCATCTGTGACGTGGAGGTGGGCGCCCGGTCCGTGACGGTTTGCCACCTTGGCAACCTCGCTTACTGGAACAAGCGCGCGCTGAAATGGGATCCGGCTCGCGAGCGGTTCATTGGCGATGAGGAGGCCAACACCTGGCTCGACCGCGAGAAGCGCGATCCTTACAAGGTCTGACCTGTGCCATGATCCGCAAGGCATTTGTCATGTCCGTGAATGAGGGTGCCGAGGCTGAATACGAGCGCCGGCACCGCCCCATCTGGCCCGAACTCGAGGCCACGCTGCGGGCCCACGGGGTGGGCACCTACTCCATCTTTCTCCACCCACAGACCCGGCAACTCTTCGGTTACGTCGAGTGTGCCAGCGAGACCCAATGGCTGGCGATCGCCCGCACGGCGGTGTGCCGGCGTTGGTGGGAACACATGCGCGAGATCATGCCTGCCAATCCCGACAACAGCCCGGTCTCGACGGAACTCCGCGAGGTCTTCCACCTGAGCGAGGCTTCCTGACACCGTAGGGACCCGAAGAGGGGAAGCCGCCTCCCCGCCACGAGCCGCACGCCGTCCTTCCGTCACATCCTGCCATGCTGAACCGCCGGTACGTCCTGTTCCTCCTGTCGGTCTTGATGACCCTCCTCGCGGCGGGGGAGACCGGTGTTGCCGCGGAGTTCCCGCTCCGCCTCGAGGACATCCGCGTTCGCGACCCGTTCGTGGTCGCGGATGGCGGCAGCGGTTCCTACTACCTCTATGCCCAGACCGGCAACCGCGGGCGGTCAGCGCTTCGCGGCGTGGAGGCGTATCGCAGTCGGGATCTGGAGCACTGGTCGGGACCTTTTTTGGTCTTTCAGAAGCCCGATGACTTCTGGGGTGGTAACGAGGTCTGGGCGCCGGAGGTGCATCGACTGGGGGACCGCTGCTACCTCTTCGTCAGTTTCAATGGCCGCGAGGGGGGACGCGGCACGCACATCTTTCGCGCGGATTCGCCCGCCGGCCCGTTCGAGTGGTTCAGCGACAACGCCTGCACTCCACCGGAGGAACGCTGTCTGGATGGGACGCCGTTCGTCGAGGCCGACGGCACCTGCTGGCTCGTCTACTGTCAGGAATGGGTGCAACTCGGCGATGGCGCGATGAGGGCCGTGCGCATGAAGGCGGACTGGAGTGCACGGATTGGCGATCCAATTCGGCTCTTCAGCGCCAGTGAGGCGCCGTGGGTCCGGCAGATTGAAGGAGGCCGGCTGCGTCCGGACGGGGGGTTTGTCACGGATGGTCCGGCGTTTCACCGGACGCGGGGCGGCCGCCTGCTGCTGCTCTGGTCGAGCTTTGGAGAACGCGGCTATGCGGTGGGGATTGCCGAATCCGACAACGGCCGGCTCGACGGGCATTGGACGCAGCGGGCCGGGCCGCTCTTCGCGGACGACGGCGGGCATTGCATGACCTTCGACACCTTCGATGGACGGCACCTTCTGGCGCTGCATCAACCCAACAGCGGCGGGGCGGAGCGGGTGCGGTTGTTCGATCTGGTGGAGTTCAGCGACCAGCTTGTACTCCGGCCGTATGAACGATTCGCGGGTTACCTGTTCGCGCACATGCTCAAGGAAGACTACGCCCATCTGTATTATTCGATCAGCACGGACGGACGGCACTGGCGCATGCTGAACAACCGCCGCCGGATTCTGCCGGACTACCTGGGTCATCCGGACATCACGCGGGGGCCGGACGGCCGGTTCTACCTGGTTGGCAATGTGAAGTGGGACGAGGACCTGCGGTTCTGGGTGAGCGACGATCTGGTGACGTGGCAACGCCGGGGCGACCACCATCTCGATGTGTCAAAGCAGCCGGGCTTTGACCGCAACACCCGCAACCACGGCGCGCCGAAGCTCTGGTTTGATGACTCGACGCAACGTTTTGTGATCTCCTGGCACAGCTCGAAGAACCCCCCGCTGCGCGAGCAGCCCGAGTGGTTCTGGGCCGGGCAACGCACGTTCTACATCACGTCGCCGGACCTGCGGACCTTCACCGAGCCGGCCCGGTTGTTTCCGTTCGAGACGGCCACCATCGACACCATCATTCGCCGCGAGGGCGACCGCTACTTCGCGATCCTCAAGGACGAGTTGTATCCCTCGTTCGACTGGCCCACCGGCAAGACGCTCCGGCTGAGCCGTGCTCCCTCGCTTGCGGGTCCCTGGAGCGAGCCGGGTTTCCCGATCTCGCCAAACTTCCGGGAAGCGCCCACGCTGATTCCGCGTCCCGACGGACAGGGGTGGCTGCTGTACTACGAGCAGTACCCCGCGGTGCAGTACGGCGTGTCCACCGCCCCGACATTGAATGGCCCGTGGTACGCCGATTTTGTGCCGGGCTACGAGGTGCCGGAGGGGGCGCGGCACGGCTGCATGCTGGCATTGCACGAATCGGAACTGCAGGCAATCCTCACCGCCTATGACGCGAAGCAATAGTGTTGAACGACCTGCCGGATGGCAGGTGCGCGCCAGCGGATTTGGTTGGCTGATCGGCTGGCTGATGGCCGTCTCCACGGGGGTCGCCGCGGAGCCGGGGATCTACGCGGACTTCGAAACGAGTCTCGGCGATTTCACCTGCCGGCTCGAATACACGCTCGCGCCGAAGGCGGTCGCCAACTTCATTGGCCTCGCCACGGGGGAACGCGCCTGGATCGATCAACCGACCGGGGCGGTGCGTACCGCGCCGTTCTACGATGGGCTTACCTTCCATCGCGTCATGAAGGGATTCATGATCCAAGGGGGTTCACCTAACGGGCAGGGCACCGACGGACCGGGCTACGCCTTCCCCGATGAATTCTCCCCGGAACTGCGGCACGACGGTCCCGGTGTCCTGTCGATGGCCAACTCGGGACCGTCCTCCAACGGCGCCCAGTTCTTCGTCACTGTGGCAGCCACTGCCTGGCTGAATGACGTCCATACCATCTTCGGCCGGGTCGTCAGCGGTATGGACGTGGTGACCGCGATCAGCGTGGTGCCCACCGACGCCACCGATCACCCTACCACTCCTGTGGTTGTGTCTCACGTCACGATCCGGCGCGAGGGTCCGGACGCGATGGCATTCGACCTCACCGCGCAGGGACTGCCGGTGGTGACGCCTGGGGACCTCGCCGTGGCGGCGAATGCCGGTGGGGTGGACCTGGACTTTGCGAGCGACCTGTATGTGGAAACGTTCCTCCGGGAGGCAGGCATCCTGAACGATTGGAGCAGCAGTTCACTGGGCATTGATCTGGCGGCGCCGATCCTGGGCCGGGTCCCTCAGGAGACCACTGAGACGGCCCGTTTCTTCGCGATCTCCCAAGTTCACTACCCGGAGTCCACCCGTGCGCCTCGCGACGTCGAGGGACGGGAGCTGACCATCCAGCTCTTCAACGGCACCGAGGTTCTGACCGTCCGGTTTGATGAGGCAGGGGGTGGAACATTTGATTACAACGGTCAGCCGGGTACCGTGAGCGGCTACACTTGGACCCAGGAACCGTACCGGGGGCGGCTCTGGCCGATCGAGTATTCCGGTCTGGTGCCCATGACGTTCCGATTGGACTTCACAAGTGAAACGGGCGGCACCTATTCCGGCACCGCCTACACCTTCCCGTCCACCGCCCTCTCCGGGGACTTCACGCTGTCCACGCCCTGAGAGCGTCAGAGTAACCGTAGCCGACGCGAGAAGGCTCGTTCTCACTGCTCTTTCCAGGTTCACAGCAGCCGTCCCTGATCGCCGGGGCCGCGTTTGAGCCCCAGCTTCTGATAGCTGGACTCATTGGCCACGCGGCCCTGCGGCGTGCGCTTCAGGTAGCCCTGCATGATGAGATAGGGCTCGTAGACCTCCTCAATCGTGTCGGGTTCCTCCCCCACCGCCACCGCAAGGGAATTCACCCCCACGGGTCCCCCACCGAACTTCGCGATCACGGCCTCGAGGATGCGCTTGTCCATCTCGTCCAGGCCATCCCGGTCGATCTCGAGCATGGCCAACGCGCGATCCGCCACCTCGTGGGTGATGCGCCCGTTCCCCCGGACCTGCGCGTAGTCCCGAACCCGCCGGAGAAGGTTGTTCGCGATTCGCGGCGTGCCGCGGCTCCGCCGGGCGACGTCCAGGGCCGCTTCGCGTTCCGTTTCCACATCGAGCAGGCGGGCGGAGCGGACCACGATGTGCTGTAGTTGCGCCGCCTCGTAATAATCGAGGCGTTCGCGCAACGGGAAACGGGTGAGCAACGGCGCGGTGAGCAGGCCGCTTCGAGTGGTGGCCCCGACGAGGGTGAACCGCGGCAGGTTCAGCCGGACGCTCCGGGCGTTGGGCCCCTGGTCGATGATGATATCGAGTTTGAAATCCTCCATCGCGGGGTAGAGATACTCCTCGATGGTCTTCTGCAACCGGTGGATCTCGTCGATGAACAGGACGTCGCCCTCCTCCAGGTTGGTCAGGAGACCGGCCAGGTCGCCCGCCTTCTCAATGGTCGGTCCACTGGTGGCCTTGAGGTTCGAGCCCATGGCCCGGGCAATGATGTGCGCGATGGTGGTCTTGCCCAGCCCCGGGGGGCCGCTCAGCAGCAGATGATCGAGTGCCTCGCCCCGCTGCCGGGCGGCCTGTACGGCGATCTCCAGCCGTTCCTTGACGCGCTCCTGGCCCACGAAATCGGAGAACAACGCCGGACGCAGGGTCAGTTCCAGCGCAACGTCGGGCTTGCTCAATCCGGCAAGGGCGCGTTCGGCCATGGCACGACAGCATCCGCAATGGCCCCCGGGGCGACAAGGCTATTCCCGCCACTATTCCCGCCACGTCGAACTCCCGGCTCGACATCGTTTCACGGAACGCCAGCCTGTCCCGCGCCATGCAGATCCGCATCGAGAAACTTGTGGTTCGCCGGGACGCCCGCGGCTGGGTCTACGAGCCGCTGAACGGCAACGCCCTGGCCGGATTTCGCAACGTGCACCTGGTCTGGACCGAACCTGGCGCGGTGCGGGGCAACCACTATCACGAGCGGGGAACGGAGGTCGTCGCCGTGAGCGGGCCCACGCTGGTGCGGTTCCGGGAGGCCGGCGGGTTGCGGGACCATCTCGTCCCGCCGGGGGAGGTCTGGCAGTTCACCATCCCTCCCGGAATCCCTCACGCCCTCAAGAATGTCGGCGACCGGCCGGTGCTGATGGTCGGGCTGAACACGGAGTTCCTCAACCGCGACGCCCCGGACGTGCACCGGGAAGTCCTGATCGATCCCGCCACCAACGCCTGAGAACGGCCCGGCCGGGGGCCTGCCGTCTCAAGGGAACGGCTCGACACTGAAGAAGCGGCGTGGCCCCGTCCCCATCGGACCGAACCAGGTGGTTTCCGGGAAGATCCCGATGACTTCCTCGTCAATTGCCGGGATTCCTCCCAACTCATCAAAGGCCCGGATGCGGTAACGCACGCCGTCGATGGCCGGCCAGCTCAGTCGCGCGAGGCGGTCGTCCCAATGGGCCAGCTCGACCCGGGAGCCCGGTTCCGCCACGAGGGGGTCGGTCCCCATGATCTGCTCGCGGGCGTTGTTGGCGCCGTCGCCGTCGGGATCGTCCGTGGCGGTGTAACGGCTGGTGAGGCTGCGAAGGGCCGACTGTTCCCAGTGATCGTCCAGGCCATCGTGATCGCCATCCTGGATGGTGACGCCGAAGAGGGTCAGTTCCACGGAGTTGATCTGTCCGGTGACTCCGGGACGTTGATCACTGAACTCGACCTGCCAGGTGCCGACGGAGGGTTCAAAGAAATGATGCACCGAGTAGTAGTCCCACTCGGTGAGTGAGGAAAGCGTGTCGTTGTTCAACCGCTGCAACACGCTCCGTGTGCCGGAGGGGGAGACGAGCGTGATGCGGAGGTCGCCGCGCCGGGCATGGGAGCCTTTCACGCGCAGTCGCACATGTTCGCAGATCATGGGAGTGCCGAACTCGATCGAGTAGCCGGCTGTGTCCAGCGTGAGCTTTCCCTCGGTGCTGAACCACTGGCGAAGGTGGGCTGCCAGGGCCTCGCCGTCGGACTGGCCGATGAAGACCGCCGGAATGGGCGTGAAGTGGATGTCGGCACCATTGGGAACGAATCGTTCGGTATCGCCGGTGTTGTTGTAGATTACGGCGAAGGCCGCCCCCGCCTCGGCCACATGCGCGAGCTTCTCGACAAAATAGTTGTCGCCCCGCTGGATCAGCGCCGCCTTGCCGGTGAGGTCGTCCTTGATCGGACTGGTGGCGAGCCCGACATCCACGAACTTCAGCGAGGCTGTGGCGGTGTCCGGGCACAGGCCGTCCACCGGTGACGCGGGAATGGACTCCAGATCGGTGGGCACCCGCAGGCCCCGGACCTCCAGCCGCAGGCCGTCGTCATGGATCACCCGGAGCCCGGTGGCCTTGACCGTTACCTCCGTCCGGGGGGGGCGGTTGTGCCAGTGCTTCGCCAGGTTCACTGCGACCCCGGCGTCCGGCACGCCGAATCCGACGTTGTGGCTGACCAGCAGCCCGGCACCGTTACGTTGCAGATCCGGGTCCGCCAGATCACGCTGCCGGGCGGAGAGCACGAGGACCTGTTGGACATCCCGGTAGGTGAGGTCCGGATTGGCGCTGAGGATCAGGGCGCAGAGGCCGGAGATCTCGGGGGTGGCTCCCGAGGTTCCGGAGAAGGCGGTGGCGCCATAGAGGTAATCCCCGGCGTCTCCGATGGAACTGCGGTTGTAGCCCAGGCTGCCGCTGCGGTCGGTGGTGAACAGACCGGGATAGTTCGTCACGAGAGTGCCGGACAGATCCACGTTGGCGTCGCCGCTGAAGGCTCCCACCAGTACCGTGGCGCCCGGCGTGCTGTAGCTGCAGACACGGCCGTTGTGCCGCACGGCCGCCACAGCGACGGAGCGCGGATCCTGGGCATAGCCATCGTCGTTGGTGTTGTTGAAGGCTTCGCGATCGTTACCGGCAGCACGCACCAGCACCTCCCCCTTGCCGCCGCGTCCTTCGGTCACGGCGGCTTCGATGCCGAGATCCTCCAACACCCCAAGCGGCAGCTGTTCCACTCCCACGTTGCCCCAGCTGTGGTTCTGCACGTCCACCGCCTCCAGGCCATACTGGAACATGTCCATCGACTCCTCCTCGTCGAGATAGTAGTCCAGGGAGTCGAACACCACCCAACTGGCCAGTTCGACGCCGGGCGCCACCCCGGTCGCCCCCAGGCTGTTGTTGGCGACCGCCCCGATCAGTCCCGCCACCGCCGTGCCATGCACCTTGCTGTTGGTGGTGGGCCGGCCGTCGTGCACGCCGGAATGGAAGTTGTAGTGGTAACTGTTGCGCGCGTTGTCCGCGAGGTCGGCATGCGTGATCTCGAAGCCCGTGTCCGCCACCGCCACCAGGATCCCCTCGCCGGTTGCGACCGGCCACGCCGCGCGCACGTTCAGGTCCTCCCCCGTGGCGGCACCGCTGACGGGATCCCGATTATCCAAATGCCATGCCTGGGTGAACCGGGAATCATCCGGGCGCGGGGCGTAGGCGCCATGCAAGCCCACCACACGTCGCCGCACCGGATGGATGGCCTCAACCCCCGGAACCTCCGCCAGGCGTCCGGCCTCCGTGGCTGCCACCAAGGCATCCGGGGCCTCCAAAATGAAGACATCCGCTGCGACCTGGCGCGATCGTTGCAGCGCTGAACCCGTCAGCAGCCGCTCCAGATCAGTTCCCAGGCCGGTGCGGAGCACCACCCGGCTGCCGAACTGGACCGGTTGGCCGCCGCCCACAGGGACCGCCTGAAGCCAGGCCGGACCTGAGGACTCCCCGGCCGGTCCCGCGGCACTTGCCGACGAAAGTCCCACGGCCGGGGTCTCCACCTCGTAGGTGCGGGACAGGGGTTCGCGGAAGGTGAAAGTCACCCCCGCCCGGGCGGACCCGGCCAACGCGGCCGCGGAAGCCAGGAGCACGACCGTTCCAAGGCATTTTCTCATGCGATCCATCAACCGGCTCTCACCACAGCAGGTTGAGTGCCCATTTGCGGAGATTTCAATCCCGCCAGAATTGTTGTAGCACCTCGTGCCTTCCTGCCCGGACGCTCCCGGCGATGGCCTGGGTTACGTGGTGCTTCGCCTTTTCCACCGCTTCGGCAAGGGCCAGTCCCAGCGCCAGGAAAGCCGCGATTGCGGCGGAAAGGGTGCATCCGGTCCCGTGGGTGCCCACTCCCGTGACTCGGGGGGCGCTGAGCAACAATTCCTGCTTTCCATCCCAAAAGACGTCCACCGCTTCACGGAGCCCCCGGAGATGCCCCCCCTTGAGGAGCACCGCGCAACCATGGCGCTTCCGCAAATCCCGCGCCGCATTCCGCAGATCCTCCGGTTCCACCAGAGGCCGCCCCAACAACGCCTCGGCCTCGCCCAGATTCGGGGTGATCAGCGTGGCCAGCGGGAAGAGTCCTTCGGTCAAGCCGCGCACCGCCCGGGCCGGCAACAGCCGTGCCCCCGAAGTGGCGATCAGGACCGGGTCCACCACCACCGGAATCCGGTCGGCCCGTTGCCGCAGCACTTCCACCACGACCCGCACAAGCGGGGCGGACGCGAGCATGCCGGTCTTGATGGCAGCGGGTGGCAGGGCGTCCAGGACCGCTTCAATCTGGTCGCGCAACACCGTGGGCCGGCAGACCTGCACACTGCGAACCTCCGCGGGGTTTTGGGCCGTAAGACAGGTCACGGCACTGGTGCCATGGACGCCGATGGCGGCAAAAGCCTTCAGGTCGGCCTGAATGCCGGCACCGCCGCCGCTGTCCGATCCCGCGATGGTGAGTGCCACCGGCAGTCGTTCGCGTTTCCGCATGGGCGGAACTATAGCGACCGGGCCGGGTTTGTCAGCGGCAGTTGTTCCGGTCATCATGGGGTTGAGTTTAGGGTACCTGATGGGGGCGTGAAGCATACATGGAACAAACTGGAAATGAGAGGCATTAACTGTGTTGACAACTGGGCAAATCGATGTTCACCATAGCTCATGCAAATCGAGAGCTTGAAGGTCTTCTGTGATCTGGCGGAAACGGAGAGTTTCACGAAGGCGGCGCAAATCAATCATATCACCCAATCCGCTGTGAGCCAGCAGATCAGCTCATTGGAGCGCCAATTCAAGGCGCTGCTGATCGAGCGCAGCAAGAAGAAGTTCAGGCTGACCCGCGAAGGCAAGGTGCTTTACGATGCCAGCAAGCACATCGTCCAGACCTTCGAGACCCTCCATACCCAGCTGCAGGAGTTGAAGGATATTATTTCTGGAACTGTCCGTGTGGCAACGATTTACAGTATCGGTTTGCATGCGCTTCCGCCCTACATCAAGCGCTACATGAAAAGCTACCCGACGGTGAACGTGCACGTCGAGTACCGCCGGGCCAACCAGGTTGTCGAGGATGTCCTGGGCAACGTGGTGGACATCGGTTTGATCGCCTACCCGCATCGGGATTCCAAGCTCGACGTCGTCGCGCTGCCGAAGGAGCCCATGGCGGTGATCTGCCATCCGCAGCACCCCCTGGCCCGCAGCAAGAGCATCAAGCTCAGTGCACTTGCCGGACAGAACTTCGTCGCCTTTGAGCCGGACATTCCCACGCGCCGGGCGGTGGACAAGGTCCTTCGCGAGCATGGGGTGCAGGTGGCGACCGTCATGGAATTCGACAATGTCGAGACCGTGAAGCGCGCCGTCGAGATCGACGCGGGTGTGGCGATTGTCCCGGTCACCACCATCAAGCAGGAAATCACCAAGCAGACGCTGATGGCCCTCAAGGTGGATGACGCGGACCTCAGCCGTCCAATCGCGGCGATCCACAAAAAGAACAAGGTCCTGAGCACCGCCATGAAGCAGTTCATTGCCCTGCTTAAGGAAGAGATTTGATTGTTCGGCGGCGCCGATGTGACGGGGGGGCTGCACGAGGGCGGTTGAGTCGTCGCATCGGCTTGGTGGAGGTCGGGTGACCGACGCCGGGGGATCCAACCCTCGGAAGGGATGGTGGATGTCCGTGGATTCGGAATTGCCGTCGAGGGCGCTTCCGGCCACCCTTCCCCCATGAGCACGCGAGCCCTGGCCGGCCTGCTGTTCGCCTCGCTCGTGGCGAACATCGTGCTGGTGGTGACCTTGGTGCTGGCCTGGGAACCGGGACGGCCGATGGAGGTCACCCTGGTCCGACCCGCCACGGTCACCAACATTTATCGCCCGGTCCGCACCAACATCGTGGTCGAAGCCCGGCCCCTGCGCTGGCACGATCTCGAATCCACCAACTACGCCTTCTATATCAGCAACCTGCGCTCGATTGGCTGCCCGGAGGCGACCGTCCGCGACATCATTACTGCCGAGATCGACGACCTCTTTGCCGGGCGGAGACGCCGCGAACTCGTTCTCCCCCGTCATCAATGGTGGCGCTCGAAACCCGATCCCGCCCTGGTCGCCGCGGCGGGGAGCGTGGAGCAGTCCCTCGCCGACGAGCGGGCGGCACTTCTGACGAGACTACTGGGTTCCGCCGGTTCCGAAACCGGGACGGCACGCGATGAGGCGGAGGCGGCCACGCCACTCGATGGCCCGGTTTTGGGCGCTTTGGCGGAGCCGATTCGGGCCGCGGTCCGGAGCGCCGAGCAATTGCGGGATCGGCGCTTGCAGGAACTGGCGCAAGCCGGCGAGGCGCTTTCACCGGCGGAGGCGGTCCGGCTTGATGGCATGGTCCGGACCAACCTTGCTGCCGTACTGAATCCGGAGCAGTTGGAGGAGTACCTGCTACGATATTCCCGGACCGCGAACGAACTGCGGGACCGCACGAGTGAACTGGACCTTGGTCCCGAGGAGTTCCGCGCCCTCTTCCGAGCCTTGGATCCGTTGGAACAACGACTGTCTACCCTCGGGGGGGGCACCGAGACCGCCGAGGCCGCGGCAGAGCAGGTGGATTTGCTGGCCCGGCGCGAGGCGGTCCTGCAGGAGACGCTCTCGCCCGAGCAATACGCCGAGTACTCGCTCAACCAGAACCCGGCCTACACCAGCCAGCGGGACCGGTTGCGCGAGTTGGGCCTGCCCGAACGCCACGCGCTGCCGCTCTATGAAATCAACCAGGTGACCCGGGAGGAGATTGCCCGGTTGCAGTCGGATTCCGGCCTCGACGCGGCGGAGTTGGCGGCTCAGCTGGAGGCGGTGGAACACCAGCGGCAGGCTGCCGTGCAGACCGTTCTGGGGCCGGAGGGCTTCGCGGCGTATCAGGCCTCGCGGGTTCCCTGAACGCCCCCCGCTCCGACCCGCGTTTCAACCCCGCAACAATTGCAGTTCCGCCAGCGTCATCTCGCGAATCATCGTCGCGAAATCCACCTCCGGCTGCCAGCCCAGCCGGACGCGCGCCTTCGAGGCATTGCCCGTCAACTGGACCGGTTCGGCCGGGCGGAGCAGTCGAGGGTCCTGCCTTACGTGGCCGCTCCAGTCAAGGTCCACCGCAGCGAACGCGGTCTCCACCACGTCCTGGACGCGGTGCCTCACGCCGGTTGCCAGCACGAAGTCCTCCGGCGTGTCCTGCTGCAGCATCAGCCACATTGCCCGCACATAGTCCTGGGCGTGGCCCCAGTCGCGCTCCGCCGAGGTGTCCCCGAGCATGAGTTCCCGTTCCCGGCCCAGCTTGATCGCCGCCGCCCCCCGGCAGATCTTGCGGGTCACGAAATTCTCCCCGCGGCGGGGAGACTCGTGGTTGTACATGATCCCGTTGCAGGCGAACACGCCGAACGCCTCCCGGTAAACCCCCACCATCTGCGTCGCGAAGGCCTTGGCGCAGCCATACGGGTTGACCGGGGCCATCGGCGTGGTTTCGTCCTGCGGTGCCCGGGCGGGATGACCAAAGATCTCGCTGCTCGACGCATGAAAGAGCCGCGCCGGACGGTCCAGATCACGGATCATCTCCAGCAACCGCAGCGTTCCCATCGCGGTCAGGTCACAGGTCGATTCCGGGATTTCGAAGCTGAGTCCGACGTGGCTCTGCCCTGCCAGGTGGTAGATCTCGTCCGGGCTCACCTTCATCAGCAGCCGCCGCAACGGCGTGGCATCGTCCAGTTCCGCATAGTGGAGGAACAGTTGCCGCCCGTAGACCGCCGGATCCGAATAGAGGTGGTCGATGCGCGACCGGCTGAGGGAACTGGTGCGCCGTACCGTACCGTGCACCTCGTAACCCTTCGCGAGCAGCAATTCCGCCAGATAGGAACCGTCCTGACCAGTGATACCGGTGATCAATGCCCGTTTCATGGGTTCAGGAGGTTACGCGCGTCCGTCCCTCCCGATGAGCCCGGAGCAGGGCGATGTCTGCGTCCACCATCAACCGGGCCAGTTCTGCGAAGCCGGTCCGCGCCTCCCATCCCAACCGCTCCTTCGCCTTGGAGGCATCCCCCACCAGCAGGTCCACCTCGGCGGGGCGCAGGTAACGCGGGTCCAGTTCGACGTGTTTCTGCCAGTCCAACCCCACATGGCGGAAGGCAACTTCCAGGAACTCGCGCACGGAATGCGTCTCGCCCGTGGCAATCACGTAGTCGTCCGGTGCGTCCTGTTGCAGCATCAACCACATGGCCTCGACGTATTCCTTCGCATACCCCCAGTCGCGTCGCGCCTCGAGATTCCCCAGGAACAACTTGTCCTGCAGACCGGCCTGGATGTGGGCCGCCGCGCGCGTAATCTTGCGGGTCACGAAGGTCTCTCCCCGGCGCGGTGACTCGTGGTTGAAGAGGATGCCGTTGCTGGCGAACAACCCGTAGCTTTCCCGGTAGTTCACGGTGATCCAGTAGGCATGCACTTTCGCACACCCATACGGACTGCGCGGATGAAACGGCGTGGACTCGGTCTGCGGCGTTTCCCGGGCCTGGCCGAACATCTCACTCGATGACGCCTGGTAGAACCTCGGTCGGATCCCCACTTCGCGGATGGCCTCAAGCAGCCGGACCGTGCCCGTGGCCACGATGTCGGTGGTATATTCCGCACTGTCGAAGCTCACCCGCACATGGCTCTGCGCGGCGAGGTTGTAGACTTCATCCGGCTGGATCATCGCCACGAGGCGGGCGAGGGCGCTGGCGTCACTGAGATCCCCGTGGTGCAGGTGCAATCGCACGCCGCTCTCGTGGGGATCGGCATAGATGTCATCCAGCCGGCCGGTGTTGAAGGTGCTGGCCCGGCGGATGATGCCGTGGACCTCGTAGCCCTTCGCGAGCAGCAGTTCGGCCAGATAGGAGCCGTCCTGTCCCGTGATGCCCGTGATGAGGGCCTTCCTGACGTCGCTCATGAACCTCTGTTTCCCGGAAATCTCCCCCCGGCGCAAGCGTGGAATTACCGCAGCAAAAAGGCCGCCGGAACCCTCCCGGCGGCCCAAGCCCGTCATCCTCTGCCGGCTACTTTGCGGCAATCACTTCCCCGACCTGGAAGCGCACGAAACGACGGATCGTGATCTCGTCGCCAATCTCCCGCGCCACCTCCCCCAGGTGCTCCCGCACGCTCACCTCGGAGTTGCGCTTCACGAAGCCCTGATCCACCAGGCAGATGCCCTGCAGGAACTTCTCAAGCTTCCCCTTGATGATGCTCTCCACCGCCTGCGGTGGCTTGTTTTTCACCGCATCCGAGTTCTCGTAGACCTCCTTCTCGCGCTCGATGATCGCGGGATCGAGTTCCTCGCGCGTCACCGCCACCGGACTGCCGGCGGCGATCTGCAGGGTGATGTCCTTCACGAACTGCCGAAACTGGTCGTTTGCCGCGGTCTCCGCCTTGCCCGCCCCCACTTCGACCAGGACGCCAACCTTCGCGCCGGTATGAATGTAGGCCGCCACCAGGCCGTTGCCCTGCACTTCCAAACGTTCGTGCCGGGCGATCTGGATGTTCTCGCGGAGCCGGGCAATCGCATCCGTCCGCAAGGCCTCGAGGTCCGCGGCAGCATTCTCCGCCAGCGTCTTCGCAACCTCGTCGGCGAAACTGCGGAACATCTCGTTCTTCGCGACGAAATCCGTCTCGCAGTTGACCTCCACCAGCACTCCCGCCCGGGAGTCCGGGAGGATGAACTGGGCGATCCCGCCTTCACGGGCCTCACGGGCGGCCTTCTTCGCCGCGGTCGCCATGCCCTTCTTCCGCAGCAAATCCACGGCGGCGTCCAGGTCCCCGTTGGTTTCCAGCAGGGCGCGTTTGCAGTCCATCATTCCGGCATTGGTCATCTGCCGGAGCTTGACGATCATTTGAGCATTAATCTCAGCCATGTAACAAAACAGTGTCTGGTTCAACCCGACGGCGACGACGTGCGCGCCGTCGCCGCGGGCCAAAGGGGTTGCAGTCTATTGGGCCGGCGATGCCGGCGGTTCAGGAGCGGCCGCCGGGGTCGGGGCCGGAGTCGGAGCCGGAGCAGGCTCCGGAGCGGGAGGCGGCGGCGGCACCGCCACCGGTGTAATCGGGGCCGACGGGATCCCTGGGACCGGCACCGGTTCGATCACCGGCGGAACCGCGGCGGCCACGGCAGGGGTGGCGGCCGGAGCCGCAGCAACCGGCGCCTGACGTGCCCGCTGCGTTTCGAACTCGGCCTTCGCCTGGGTGATGTTCTCCGCCACGGCGGTCAGCAGCACCCGCAACGAGCGGATGGCATCGTCGTTCCCCGGAATCGGGTAGTCCGCCAGATCCGGATCGGCGTTGGTGTCCACGATCGCCACCACGGGGATCTTCAGGCGACGCGCCTCCGCCACAGCGTTGTGCTCGCGCTTCACATCGACGATCAGTACCGCGGCCGGGTTCTTTTCCATCCGCCGGATGCCGCCCAGATTCTTGATGAGGCGGGCCAGCTCGCGCTTAAGCATCGACTGCTCCTGTTTGACGTACTTGTTGATCGAGCCGTCCTCGATCATTTGCTCGATCTCGCGGAGCCGTCCCATGGACCGCTTGATCGTCTTCATGTTCGTCAGCGTCCCACCCAGCCAGCGCTCGGTGACGAACAGTTGATCGCAACTCGTGGCCACGTCGCGCACCACCTGCTGCGCCTGCTTCTTCGTGCCCACGAAGAGGATTTGCCCGCCCTTGCGGGCCTCTTCCCGAAGGAATTTGCAGGCCGCCTGCAGGCAGGTGAGGGTCTGTCCCAGATCAATCACGTGCACGCCGTTGCGCGCATCGAAGATGAAACGCTTCATCTTCGGGTTCCAACGACGCGTCTGGTGCCCGAAATGGACGCCAGCTTCCAACAGTTCTTTAATGCCGATGTTTGTCACGGTTTCCTTTGTTCTTCAGCCCGGCCGAACTCACGGCCCGGGCCATCCCGCGGAACACGGGATTCTCATGGTTTGTGCTTGTGGCCGACCACGTCCCCCCGGACATGGAATGATCTCCCGGCCGTTTACCGAACATTTCCTGCATCCGCCGCCCGGACGTCCCCACGGGACACCGCGCCGCAGCGCAAAGCGGGCGACTCTAGCAAAGGGCGACCCTGCCGCAATGCCAAATTGCGCCAAATGGTAATGCCTCAGTTATGCCCGGTTGCCCGAGGTGGGTGCCGAGTTCTTTTTTTTCTTGTGGTGTATGTATGTTGTATGGCATACATGTCTCATGCCTGCTCGCCCGCGTGCCGCCGACACTCTTCACCGGGAGTTCCTCGATCAACTCGCCGCCCTCTGGCCACCTTTCAAAGGCTCGCTGACCGAGGTGCGCAAGCCCTGCATCCGTCCCAACTGCCCCGCCTGTGCGCGCGGCGACAAACATCCCGCCTTCCTCTGGACCTTCCGCGCCCAGGGTCGCCGGCACTGTCTCTACGTTCCCGCTGAGTTGGTCGCGCAAGTCCGCCAGGGCTTGGACAACGGCCGCCGTCTCGAGGAGTGGCTGGCGGAACTGGGACCGACCTGGTTGCGCGGCTGGCGGCAGCAACGGGATGCGGCCCCAAGGAAATCGAAAGGCTGAGCCCACGAGTCTTCATCGCCTCAACTACTGTCCGCAGTGTCTCCAGAAGCAGCAGGAGATCGATCGGCTGCGCGAGGAGAACGCCCGCCTTAAAGGCCGGCTCCGTTACCAAGAGCGTAGCGCCCGGGAAGGTCCCTTCGGTTCCTCCACCCCCTCGGCGAAAGTCCCGATCAAGCCGAGTGCAGCGCCGGACCAACCGCCGCGCCGGGGCGGTGCCCGGCCCGGTCATCGGGGGCACGGGCGTGGAACGGTGAGCGCTGCCCAAGCCGACCGGGTGCAGCGGATTCCGGTTGGCCCGCATTGTCCCCAGTGCGGAGGACCGCTGCAGGACAAAGGCGTCGCCGCGCGCAGCGTGCTCGACGTGGAACCCTTGCGGCGCCAGACCCTCCACTATCAGCTAGAACAGAAGTATTGTCCCCACTGTCGTCAGGCCGTCTCCGCACGAGCGCCGGGGGTTCTGCCGCGGCACCTGCTGGGCAACCGGCTGCTGGCGCATGTCGCGGTGCAGCACTATGTCCACGGGGTGACACTGGGGCAGTTGGAAAGCCAGTTGCACGTGGGCTATGGCACCCTGATGGGGGCGTTGCATCAGTTGGCCCGCCGTTTGGAACCGGTGATTGAACGACTGGTCCGGGAGTATCGCCAGGCACCGGTGAAGCACGCCGATGAGACCGGCTGGCGGACCGACGGGCGTAACGGCTACGCCTGGCTCTTCTGCACCGACACGATCAGTCTGTTTCGCTTTCGGCAGACCCGTTCCGCCCAGGTCGCCCACCAGGTGCTGGGGACCCGGCGATTGGGCGGGGTGCTGGTGGTGGACCGTTACCACGGCTACAACCGCTCCCCCTGCGCGCTCCAGTACTGCTATGCCCACTTGTTACGGGATGTGGGCGACTTGGAAAAGGAGTTCCCCGATCAGCCCGAGATCCAACGGTTTGTGGCCGCCCTGGCTCCGCTTCTGGCCCGGGCGATGCACCTGCGGGGATTGCAGCTGACCCCGGCGCAATTCCGGAAGCAAGCCGCTCAGACCCGCGCCGAGATCCAAGCGGTGACGAAGGCGCCGGCTCAACACCCGGCCATTCAGAAAATCCAGAATATCTTCCGCGAAAAGGGCCACCGGCTCTACCACTGGGCGAAGCACCGGGACATCCCCGCCGACAACAACCGCGCCGAGCGGGAACTGCGCCCCCTGGTCATTGCCCGCAAGGTCAGTTTCGGTTCCCAGTCCGAAGCGGGCGCACGGACCCGAGAGGTGTTGATGAGTGTGCTTCACACGATGCGCAAGCGCACCGGGGATGTCACCGCAACCTTCCAAGACGCCTTGGATCGTTTGATCCAAGAACCTCAACTCGATCTCTACCCACTGCTCTTCCGCTGCGACTCCTCCTGATTCCCCCGCCTGCCGGGCATAACTGAGGCATTACCCAAATGGACACTGTTTTTTCAGAGTGGGGTCGTTCCCCGGCGGCTGGTCGGGAAAGCGGGAGCCAGGCGAGAATCGCCGCTTTCCCCTTGCATCCGCCCGTAGCGGGAGTTGAATCGTCCCGATGAAGACTCCGATATCGCACCTGTTTGCGGTTGCCACCGCAGCGGCGCTCCTGGGCGCCGGCACGGTTCTGGCCGAATCCACCGTCGGGACGGGCCCGAAGTTCAAGGGGCCCGTCGGCCTCCAACTCTACAGCCTGCGCGATTCCTTCAACAACGACGTTCCCGGCACCCTCGACAAGGTGAAAGCGCTGGGCTTCAAGTACGTCGAGCTTGCCGGCACCTACGGCCTGGCTCCTGCAGAATTCAAGCGGATGCTCGCCGAGCGCGGACTCGTCCCCGTGGCTGCCCACTTCAGTCTGGACCTCTACCAGAAGGACATCGATTCGATCATCCGTGATGCGAAGACCCTCGGGGTGAAGTATGTCGGGGCGGCTTGGATTCCGCACCAGGGCCCCTTCACCATGGACTTGGCACTGTCCACGGCGGAGACTTTCAACACCATCGGCAAGGCCGTCGCCGCCCAGGGCCTTCGGTTCTACTACCACAACCACGGCTACGAGTTTCAGCCGTGCCTGGCCGGCACCCTCCTGGACGTGCTGATCCAGAAGACCGATCCCAGTTACGTCACTTTTCAGATGGACATCCTCTGGACGCTGTTCCCCGGCCAGGATCCTGCCGCGCTCCTGCTCAAGTACCCCGGCCGCTGGGAATTGATGCACCTGAAGGATCTGCGCAAGGGCGTGAAGGGCGACCTCAGCGGCGGCACGGACGTCCGGAACGACGTCACTCTCGGCACCGGGCAGATGGACTTCCCCGCCGTACTCAAGGCGGCCCAGGCATCGGGCGTGAAGTGGTACTTCATCGAGGACGAATCCCCCAGCGTCGAGCAACAGGTGCCGCAGAGCCTGAAGTTCCTGGAACAGGTCGACTGGTAGACGGACCCTCAACCTGGGTGGTTGCCCGAATGCCTGCTTAAGGCAGGTTACGTTGGGTTCTAACCTTTGGAACCTAAGTGCCCTTTGGTTCTGCAGTCCCGGACAATACACGCTGCGCGGCGATTTGCCGGTTGTGAAGCGGGGTGCCGCCAGTTTCGTTAGGTTTGTCCTGGCGTTCATCTTGCTGAACGTCGGCTTCTCGATGCTGTGGTCCGCGTTCGTTACAGACAGACTCTACAACTGCACCGATGCCGTAGGGCTTGATTACTTCACTCCGGGAAGTTGGCTGCATGGGGAGGTCAGGGCCGTTGAGCGGGTTGTCGCTGGCCGTCCAATGGGCGAGCCGGATACGATCAAACTCGGCTGGAGCCTGGCAGGCTTGTGGGATCTCTGGATTTGTCTCCTTGCCGTTTCACTGATCGCTGGCTTCGTGCTTGCGCGATGGAGACGGGTAGCCGCTGACGTTAGGCGGCGCATATCAAATCCGCGGAAGAGATAACTGCGCGCACTCACGGGCGCGGCTACGGCATTACTGGAACCGCGCTAATGGGCGGCCCCCCCCCTCGCAGATCAAGATGACGCATCAAGGCGCAAGAAAGCGCTGGACCGTGCAGAGATGGTCCAGCGCCAGAACAAACCCAGCGGGCGTTGTTGGCCTTGGGGCTATGCCAGATCGAACCGGTCCGCGTTCATGACCTTGGTCCATGCCGCGACAAAATCGCGCACGAATTTCTCCTGGTTGTCGTCCTGGGCATAGACCTCGGCGTAGGAACGCAGGATTGAGTTCGATCCGAAAACGAGGTCAACGCGAGTGGCCGTCCACTTGAGCTTGCCGGTCTGGCGTTCGCGGATTTCATAGAGGTTGTCGCCGGTTGGCACCCACGAATAACTCATGTCCGTCAGGTTCACGAAGAAGTCGTTCGTCAGGACCCCTTCGCGATCCGTGAAGACGCCGTGCTTGGCGCCGCCATGGTTTGTTCCCAGCACGCGCATGCCGCCGACCAGTACCGTCATTTCCGGCGCGGTCAGACCCATCAGTTGCGTGCGGTCGAGCATGAGTTCTTCCGGTTGGACGACGTATTGCTTCTTCAGCCAGTTGCGGTAGCCGTCGTGGACCGGTTCCATCGGCTCGAAGGAAGCGGCATCCGTCATCTCGTCGGTGGCGTCGCCGCGCCCGGGCGAGAACGGGACGGCGATATCGAATCCAGCGGCTTTGGCCGCCTTTTCGATGCCCACATTTCCACCAAGCACGATCAGGTCCGCGATGCTGGCACCGGTGTCGGCGGAGATTCTCCCCATCACATCCAGGACCTTGCTGAGGCGGGCGGGCTCGTTGCCTTCCCAGTCCTCTTGCGGGGCCAGGCGGATGCGGGCTCCGTTGGCGCCGCCGCGCATGTCCGAGCCGCGGTAGGTTCTGGCGCTGTCCCAGGCCGTGGCGACCAGTTCGCTGATGCTCAGTCCACTGGCGGCAATAAGGGCCTTGGCGGCGTCAATGTCGTAATCGCTCCGGCCAGCGGGAACGGGGTCCTGCCAGACAAGGTCTTCCTCCGGGACATCCGGGCCAAGGTAACGGCTCTTCGGCCCCATGTCGCGGTGGGTGAGCTTGAACCAGGCGCGGGCGAAGGTCGCCGCGAAGTAATCGGGATCCTTGTGGAAGCGCTCGGAAATCGCGCGGTAGGCGGGATCCATTTTCATGGCCATGTCCGCGTCGGTCATGATGGGGTTGTGTCGGATGGAGGGATCCTCGACGTCGACCGGCTTGTCTTCCTCCTTGATGTCAACCGGCTCCCATTGCCAGGCACCGGCGGGGCTCTTCTTCAACTCCCACTCATAGTTCAGGAGGAGTTGAAAATAGCCATTGTCCCACTTCGTTGGGTGGGTAGTCCAGGCGCCTTCAATGCCGCTGGTCACCGTGTTGCGGCCGACTCCCCGCTTGGCCTTGTTGATCCAGCCGAGGCCCTGGTCCTCCAGTTCTGCGCCTTCCGGGTCCGGGCCGAGGAGGGCGGCATCGCCGTTGCCGTGGCATTTGCCGACGGTGTGGCCGCCGGCGGTGAGGGCGACGGTTTCCTCGTCGTTCATCGCCATGCGCCCGAAGGTGACGCGCACGTCGTGGGCGGTTTTGAGCGGATCGGGCTTGCCGTCCACGCCCTCGGGGTTCACGTAGATAAGGCCCATCATCACGGCGGCGAGCGGGTTCTCCAGATCGCGCTCACCGGAGTAGCGGCTGCCTTCGCTGCCACTGGGCGCGAGCCATTGCTTTTCCGAGCCCCAGTAGATGTCTTTCTCCGGGTGCCAGATGTCTTCCCGGCCAAAGCCAAAGCCAAAGGTCTTCAGCCCCATGGATTCATAGGCGATGGTGCCGGCCAGGAGGATAAGGTCCGCCCAACTCAACTGGTTGCCGTATTTCTTCTTGATCGGCCAGAGCAGGCGTCGAGCCTTGTCGAGGTTCGCGTTGTCGGGCCAGGAATTGAGTGGTGCAAAGCGCTGGTTTCCCGTGCCGCCGCCTCCACGGCCGTCCGCCGTGCGGTAGGTGCCGGCGGCATGCCAGGCCATGCGGATCATGAGGCCGCCGTAGTGGCCCCAGTCCGCCGGCCACCAGTCCTGACTGTCAGTCATCAGGGCGTGGAGGTCTCTCTTCAGCGCCTGGACGTCGAGTTCCGCGACCTCTTCCCGGTAGTTGAATCCCTCGCCCATGGGATCGGTCTTGGTGTCATGCTGATGGAGGATGTCGAGGTTGAGAGCCTTGGGCCACCAATCCATGCCCTTGCTTGAGGCACTGGTATTGGCGCCGTGCATCACCGGGCACTTCCCAGCGCTCCCTTCGTACGGAACCGGACATTTTCCCGCACCGATATTGCCAGTATCGTTCATGGGTGTTTCTCGCCTTGTGGTTTGGTCAGGATTTCAAGCCTCCGTCATCAGGCATGTCAGGAGAGGGATGCCTTGAGGATCCAGATTTCCTTCTCCAGCCAGGAGATCAGTCCGCCCAGCAGGTCCATGGTTCCGACGTCTCCGTCCTTCTCCGCAAGCGCGTTGCTTTCCTTGGTTTCCTTCATAAGGTAGGTGAAATCCGCCAGGACTTGCTCCAGCACATACTTCGCCTCGAAATGCGTGCCCTCGTCCTCCTTAAGCGTGGCAAGCTCCAGGTAGCCTTTGACGGTTGAAACCGGTATCCCTTCCAGTTGCAGAACGCGTTCCGCTACATCGTCGAACTGGCCGAAGAAGTGATTGTAATAGGCCTCGGTCGCCACATGAACGGCGTGGAATTGCATCCCGGAGACATTCCAGTGATAGTTGTGCAGCTTCGCCACCAGAATGTGGATGTCTGCCAGGAGTGTGTTGAGTGCGTTCGTTACTTCTGTTTGTTTCATGGTTGTTCTTCTTCTATTGGATTCTTCTCGTGACCGCTCCCGGGGGCGGGGCGTCGTTTCGTCTTGGCAAGGCAATCGGGACAAGTCCCCCAGAAGATCACCTCGGCCTCATCGATCCGGAAACCCGAATCGTCCGCCGCAGCCAGGCAGGGCGCCATGCCGGTGACACAATCGACATCAACCGTCTTTCCACAGGTCCGACAGAGCAGGTGATGGTGGTTGTCGCCGACCCGGTTTTCGTAAAGGGCTGCCGACCCAGCGGGCTGAATGCGCCGGAGAAGCCCCTTTTCAGTCAGCATCCCGAGGGCATCGTAAACCGCCTGCCGTGAGATGGCGCCGATGTCAGCCCGAACAGCCTCGGCAATGGCATCCGCCGATGCATGGGGCATCGCCGACATCGCCCGGAGAACCGCCAGTCGCTGGGGTGTCACCGGAATGCCGTGTTCACGAAGAAGGTCGATGGGACCGCGCATTGGATATAGATATACTCTGATTCTGGACTGTGTCAAGAATCCAACTGTGTCCAATTCTGGTCCGCGTTCCGTCTTCGCTGGGCCGACTGCTTCCGCCGATGAAAGCCTGGCTGCACGTTCAGACGGCCTTGCGGAGCGGCTTGCGGAGATGGTCCGCGATGGGGACGCCGCGAAAGGGCTTGACACATTTAGCAAGTTAGCTAACTTGCGTCCGTTGATGGCAAAGAAACCCACCCCTGCCCAGTTCCGCGCCCAGGCCGAAGTCTTCAAGGCTCTCGGTCATCCCGGGCGCCTCCTCATGGTCGATGAACTCTCACGTGGCGAACGCTGCGTCTGCGAACTCACCGCCCTCGTCGGTTCCGAGATGGCCACCGTCTCCCGGCACCTCTCCGTCCTGCGTCACGCCGGCATTGTCGAGGACGAGAAACGCGGCGCGCAGGTCTTCTACCGTCTGAAAACGCCGTGTGTGATGAACTTCTTCCAATGCGTCACGGCCGTTCGGGAAGGACGGGAAGAACGGGTCGCAACGATGGTGTGAGCTCCCCCCTTTTTGCGTTGTTATTCGCCATTATGCTAAATGCCTTATGATACTCCCGGAGTCTTTCTAAATGAACGGTATCGCCCTCAACTTCCGCAACGGTAACCTCGCCCGCGAACTCAAGGTCTTCAGCTGGATGGCCGCGGTCTTTCTCCTGGCCTACTTCCTGCCGCTAGGCAACCCCAAGGTCAACGCCGCCATTCAGGAGGCCTTCAAGCTCCTCCAGTGGTATGCGCGAAACCACACGCTGGCCTGCGTCGTTCCGGCGTTGTTCATCGCGGGCGCTGTGATCACTTTCCTGTCCCAGGCCGCGGTCATGCGCTATCTCGGACCGAAATCGCCCAAACTGGCCGCCTACAGTGTGGCGTCGGTCTCCGGCGGCATCCTGGCCGTCTGCTCCTGCAGCGTGCTGCCAGTGTTCGCCGGCATCTACCGGTTGGGGGCGGGGTTGGGACCCGCCAGCGCGTTTCTCTACTCCGGTCCGGCGATCAACATCCTGGCCATTTTCCTGACCTCCCGCGTGCTCGGCTTTGAGATCGGGCTTTGGCGGGCGGTGGGGGCGGTGGGATTCGCCTTTCTGATTGGCGTGCTGATGGCGTTCATCTTCCGCAAGGAGGAGACCGAACGCATTGCCGCCGAGGCCGTGTTGCCCGAACCCGAAACCCCGCCGCGTCCCCTGTGGAAGACCGCCACGTTCTTCGTCTGTCTGGTCGCCTTCCTGGTGTTCAGCGACTGGTATAACCCCGGGGACGTCCTGGTCCGCCCTCAGTCCGGCGACGCATTCGCCGCCGTGTCGTTGCAGGAAACCCACGATGAAGTGGTGTTCCAGCTCAAGGAGGACTGGTCCGGGCATCTTGCCGGGGAGAAAGTGACCTTGGCAAAGCGGGACCTGGCATCGGTCGAGGAAGCACAGACCTGGGTGATCGCGATCCATCACTGGAAGTGGTGGCTGGCGGGTGCCATGGGATTGGCCGTCGTGGTGATGACCCGGCGTTGGATGACAGCCGAGGAGACCAAGGAATGGATGCACAACACCTGGGATTTCGCGAAGCTGTTGGTGCCGCTCCTGTTTGGCGGGGTGTTTGTGGTGGGCTTCATCGGCGCTCTGATCCCGGAAAACTACGTGGCCTCGGTGGTGGGGGACAATTCCCTGAAGTCCAACGCGGTGGCGAGCGTGATTGGTGCGTTCTGGTATTTCGCCACCCTGACCGAGATCCCGATTTGTGAGGCCCTGGGCAAACTGGGGATGGCCCCCGGCCCAATGCTGGCCCTGCTGTTGGCGGGACCGGCCGTTTCATTGCCCAACATGCTCGTGCTCCGAAGCGTGATGGGGACCCGGAAGATGCTGGTGTTCGCCGGCCTGACTGTGGTCATGGCCACCCTTACCGGCCTTCTCTACGGAGCTTTCGCTTCTTGATCCAAAGAAGAACATGACCATGCAACTACTCGTCATCGGCCCCGGCTGCACCAAGTGCAAAACCCTCGCGCAATTCACCGAACAAGCCGTCCAGGAACTCGGTGTGGACGCTGAGATCAACAAAGTGACCGACCTGAACCAGATCATGGCGCTGGGAGTCATGATGACCCCGGCCCTGGCCATCAACGGCACCGTGAAGGTCGTCGGCAAGGTGCCCAGTGTGGGGGAACTCAAGACCCTGCTCAGTGAATGCGCCCGCCAAGCGCAATCCAAGTGACGCGCAGCGCACTAAGACGGGACCGACGGGGCTCCGGCGCGAGGTGTAGGATGTTCTCAGAGAACCATGATCGAAGGCACGTTGGTGTTGGTAGTTGGCGTCGCAGCTTGGCGCGAGAGTGATGCGGGACAAGCTCAAGGCGCGTTGGATCAAGCGGACTTTCGGAGTGGTGCTCGTCGGCGTGGCGATCAAGCTCGCCTGGCCCATTCCGTTGTAACCAGGAAGACCACAAACGGAACAGGCGGATGAAAACAGAACACGTTCAAGCCAAGGAGTCGCTGGGCGATCGCGGCAAGGTCTTCGGTGAACTATGGGACCAAGCTGACCAGCCGGAGGACTGAAGGATGACAACGGACAAATCGATTGGATTCGTTGGCGCCGGGCGGGTGGCCCGCATTCTGTTGGAGGGGCTCCAGCGGCAGAGCGCTTTGCCGGCAAAGATCACCGTCTATGACGCCAACCCAGAAGCCACAAAGGCGCTGAAAGCGATCGTGCCCACGCTGGAAATCGCTGCCGCCAGCGCCACGGCTGCGGCGCAGGACATCGTGTTCCTGGCCGTTCATCCACCGGCAATGGTGGAGATGGCTGCGGGGATCAAGGGACAGCTCAAACCCGAGGGGGTGGCGGTCTCGCTCGCCCCAAAGTTCACCATCGCGAAGCTGGGCGAACTGTTGGGCGGCTTCAATCGGCTGGCACGCTGTATTCCCAATGCGCCGTCGCTGATCGGGGCGGGCTATAATCCGATGACGTTCGCGCCCGCACTGGGGACGGCGGACAAGGCCGACCTGACCGAACTACTCCAACCCTTGGGTGATTGTCCGGAGGTGGACGAAGCCAAGCTCGAGGCCTACGCCATCCTCTCCGCCATGGGGCCGACCTATCTCTGGTTTCAGCTGCAGACCTTGCGGGAAGTGGCGGCGGACCTCGGTCTCACCGATGCCGACATCACCCCGGCACTCAAGCGCACCGTCTGCGGCGCAACGCGGACATTGCTTGAGTCTGAACTAACACCCGCCGAGGTGATAAACCTCATTCCGGTGAAGCCGCTGGCGGAGATGGAGGCGCCAGTCGCAGAGATGTATCGCACACGACTGCCGGGCCTTTACCAGAGGATCAAACCGTGAACCCGACCCAGAACACCTGGAAATCAAGCCGACAGAAACCATGAAAACAGCCATGAAGATCCTGACGGTGACCGCACTGGCGGTGGCCGTGGTCGGAACCGTCGCCCTGAAGAAGGGCAGGAGTGCGGATGAACCTCACCGTAGGGGCGTTCAGGAACGGCGGCCAGGAGATGACAATCGAACAAATCCAAGCCATCCTGCTGTGTTACGGAATGATCCCCGTGGGCGGGCATGCTCCCGCGTTCCAGGGCGCGACGCTCTTGTCCTCCAATGACAGCGTGACCGGAGATGAACTGGGTCTGAAGACTGCGGCTCAGCTGGGGAAACACGTGGCGGAAGTGGCGCAACGGCTTGCTGCCGCTCGGAAAGTCTGACGGTCGGCTTTGGCGCTCAGTTCGCGCGGTGCATACTACCACCTTCGAATGGGCTGCCGAATAATCTTGTCCTCCGCTTGGGAGCGAACAGAGTGGGTGCTCGATGGACGGTGATGGCTGTGATCGGCCACTCACGGTTTGTGCCACTGACTGCTCTGTCCCATGATGCATGGATGGATTCCGCTTATGACGGCGGTATCATATCCAAATCCGTTGAGCAACACGGCAGATTTATAAGTCGTTGTCCATCAAGTATATATAGGGCCCGTAGCTCAGTGGATAGAGCAGCCGACTCATAATCACTTTAAAGCGATTCCCCCCACTTGGACTCAATTGGACTGGAGCACCCTAACTTCCCACCCTTCAACGGCTTGTAGGCTCGTCTGGTGGACTCTCTGGGACTCACGTGGGCCCATTGTCGGGCATCGGGTATCAGATGGATTATCAGATTCAGAGCAGGCGATTTCGTGAATCCGGATTGGTGGAAGCCGAAGCCCTGGCACGCCATCGAACCCGGAACAAGCGGACAAGGGTAACCGCTGAGGGAGGACGCTAGTGGGGGACACCACACTAGCGCGTACTCAGTTAGGCACCGTTTTGGAGACAGTCGGCCGGGGTTGGGGGAAGCGGGAAAGCCGAAACGTATCGTGCGGCGCTTCGCCCACCGAGGCGTCGTCCCGCCTTCCCCGGTGGCGTGGCTACGAGTGATCCAGGGGAACGTGCAGGAGGTTTTCGCCGGCCGTGACGAAAGTGTGCCGTGAGACAGCGGCGGGAGATATCACCCCGGAGTGGCAGGTCTGTTTGAGACGCCGGTTGACGCCGTTATCTGGGTATTCCAGGTTGACTGCCTTCCCGTCAGGGTGCGGGTCGCGGAGCCAACGGGATCAGCCGAACAGGCCCCAGAAGCCCCGAAGGAGTCAGCGGCCATCCTGACGCATCGAATGGTTTGTAGTCGATGTTGACGAAGTTGATGTCGTGGAAAGTCCGCCAGGCCACTTTGCGGCGGTCGAGATCGCGAATCCGGTTGGCCGCGACATTGGTCACCTCGATCTCAAGCTCGTTCCCCGTGGTTTTCAGATTTTCAACCTCCACTCTGAAGGGCGGGATCAGGCACGTCCCGAGATCCCGGCCGTTCAGCAGAATCCGTGCACTCTGGCGGACCTCTCCCAAGTCAAGGCACCAACAAGACTGGTCACCCTCGGGCGCGTTGAATCGGGTCGAATAGACGGCGGTACCGGCAAAACGCCGCGCCTCGACATCGCCAAGGTCCGTCCACGAGGCCAACCGCTCGGTGATGATGCGAGCCGGGGATTCCGGACCACCCTGCAGGAACTGCACCTCCCATGGGCCGTCGATCGAGGATGGCTCACCAGCCGGTTCGTGGATTGGCCAGTCGGGACCGAGATCGCCTGGCGAAGATTCCAGGACCCGGAGGATGAGCGACTCGCCGGGCAGCAAACGGAGGAACACCGAGTACGGTCGTCCGGTCGACCCGTCGCGCCACTTCCCGCAGCCGACGCGTCCGGTCATCGGGTCCATCACAATGACTGCCCGTCCGGGGCGGGCGAGTGCGAGCCAGCCCTCGAACTCCTGCTCTCCGCGATTCGCGAGAAAGTAGTGCCAGCCGCCGCCGAAGCGCCGGCGACGAAGGGAAAGCCCTTCGTGATCCACCAGGGATTCCCGTGCGATGCCTGCCGTCTCCATTGCCGGTTCGAGTTCGCCGACCAGAACCCGGCCCGCTCCCACCACTGCGGTCAGCAGCCCCGGCTTTGGGCCCTCGGCGAAGGTGAGATTCTCACGCAGCGCCCTCAGTTCCGCACGACGCACATCCAGCCTCCCCCATCCGGGCACGTCCTGCGGCACCCTCGAGTCGAAAATGATGGTGGCACCACCGTCGGCTAGAGAGAGCAACTGGCGGAAGGTCGCGACGGGAATAACCCGGCAGTGAGGTACGACGACGGTCCGGTAGCTTCCACCTGGAAGCTGGAGGTTGCCGCCCGCCACTTTCGCCTCCTGCAACTGGCGGTCCGAAATGTAGTCGAAGTCGTAACCGCGCTGCCAAAGCTGCTCAGCGACCCGGCCAAACGGTTGCGCTTCCAGCCATTCCCTGGCATGCACGGTGAACTTCTGTTCGAGCGCGCCACTTTGTTGCCAAAACTCGTGAATTGGCCAGTAGAGCAACACGTCGGCGTCAGGTTCGCCAGATTGCAGCATCGACTGGCAACGGGCGACGTACTCGTTCAAGGCCGGGACATCATGCCAGATCGGGTTTCGCGGGTTCATCTCGTAGCTCGCGTAGAACAACCAGCCGGGCCAGGGGGCTTCATCCGGCGAATAGCAGGTGCCGTGGTAGATCACATGGTTCACGCCGCTCAGGAAGAGATCGTCGAGCAGATACTTCATGTCCGCCAGCGTCTCGGTGAAATGCTCCTTCAGCCAGGTGCCGGTCTCCGCCGCGACCAGTCGGCGCCCGGTCACATGGGCCGCGGAGGAAGCAAGCTTGGACACGAGTCGGTTGCGATCTGTGTGGAACATCTCGGTCTCGGGGATGTCTGCCAGGGCGTAGAGATCGAGTAGGTTTCCCGGCGAACCGTGGGCCTGGTTCCGGGTCAACATGCCCCGGTCGTGGCACCACTCAACCCAGCGCGGCAACGTGCTCTCGACCATCAAATCAGACAGTGTCTCGCGGAAGTCGCACTGGACCCGGGCGGCGCGTTCGCTCACCTCAGAATTGAAGAGCGCCGGCAATTCCCTCTCCAAACGGTAGCCGCGACGACGGGCAAACTGCTCGAGGAGGTCCGGCGACCAGTTTGAGACATATTCGTAGGAATCATGGTACATCGAGCGTAGCCGCGGACCGTCGTAGGCATCGAAAGCCCGGGAGAAGACCCGGAGGTAGTTCACCATCGCTGGTTCGTAGAAGAGATTCAGCATGTGGCCGGCGCCGCCCGGTGCGGCCCGTTTGACCTTTCTTCCAGAGGGCTCCTGACTGACCGCGGTCACGCGCCAGTCGCCGGCAGGGGCTACCCAGTCAGTCGTGCCATCGCCGCGAAGGACCTCCATCAGGTTGACCGCCTGGTAGTCGGGACCGAAGGCCATCAAGGCCTGAAGCTTGGAGGGATCAACGCGCAGGTCCAGACGGCTTCCGGCCGACACCTCGAAGTTTCTTGGGGTGACCACGGCGTTCGCCTCGGATTCGGTGACCGCCGGACCACCGAAGCACCAACCACTGCCGGTGGTCATATCCACCCCCAGTCCAAGCCGGTTCGCCTGCTCCACTGTGTGTCGCAGCATGGCCATCCATTCGGGGCTGAGGTAATTCAGGTAGCGATCCTCCCAGCCCTTCGCGCCGTAGATCGGAATGATGTGTACGCCGCCCCATCCGGCATCGCGATAGCGGGTCAATTCGCGGGTGATGTTCGTGGTGTCCACGGCGCTGCCCAGCCACCACCAGTAAGACCACGGACGGGCCTCTCGAGTGATCTCCGGCCAGGCCAGCAGCGGGACGGAGACCGTGGTCTTCTGTGACGGTGCGGACGTCACCGGAGGAGGCGCATCGTCGGCAAGCGCAGCGGATTGCGCCGCAAGCGACAGCAGCAAAGCGATCTTCAGGCTCATGGCTGACGCGGATCTTACTGGATTCCACAGCGACCGAATAGCCTTCGCTGGTACCTGACGCGGGATCCACCTGGCGCTTTGGAGTCCCGCATCCTGCAAACGTTGCCGAAGGTCGGCCGGCTTTCCCCGGCCTTCCACGACCTCGGGGCCAACCACGGCGCCACCGAGTTCCGTCGGGCGGGGGTGAAGCGAGTGATCTTGCACCCCTACCGCTACGCTTGGGCCGAGCGGGTCAAGGCGGCTGGATATCCAGAGCGATTCGTGCAGATCGCGTTGGGCCACAGTTCCCGCGTGGTCCACGAAGCCTACGCGCAGGGAGCCCAAGTCCAGTTGCTGGCGTTGGCGGACTACGAGCAAATGAAGGAAGAGCGGGTGGTGCCGCTCCATCGCAAGGCTGCCGCGGGCTGATCCGATCGCCGCCTGGAGGTTCGCGACAAACGGCCTTCCGGGCGGAGTCAAAGCTGAACTGTGGAGTGGCGGTTAGAACGATTCGCTCAGTGGTTGGGGCGTCTCCTCTACACGGAGCGGGTCACAGGTTCGAGTCCTGTGTCGCCCACCACCTTCCCCACCAAGGCGTTGCGTTGATCGCCAAGGGCTTGGGACCTCCTTTTCAGGTTCCCGAATTGCCCGAGTTGTCGTGAGTTTCCCTGGACTTTTCCGAAGTTGTCGGAAGAAAATGTGGCACTGTTTGGCACCATGCTGACGGTTTACCCAATACCGGGGCACCGACACGCCGGCGCGTGTAAGTGCAGCGTCCTGCGGAATCCGCCGGCGCTGTCTGACCCTTCCGGCTGGCTGGCATCGGTGACGATCTACCCTGGCGTCTGCTCGCCCCATTTGTTAGGAGGGAGCCCATTATTCTGTGTTTCCAGGCCACCCGTGCCGTAGACTCGAAGCGAATCAGGAACTCAAGAAGATGGCGCCCATGACGATCAATCCCGGGACAGAATCGCCGCCGAGAGCATTCGTCGTCTCCGCGCCATCTTCTGGCCGGGATACTCGCAAGGAAATCAATTGTCGTTCGCTGCTCCGTGGATCGCGGAGCTTCAACCGGACTCAACATCCGCAGACACCGACCTGCCGTGAACACCATTAGCCTCACCATCCAAACCATCGCGGAGAGGATCTCCGGACTCGTCGTGGGTGACCCGACGATCGCCATCAGCGGGATCGAGGAAATCGAGTCGGCCAAAGCGAACCACCTGACCTTCATTGGCGGCAAGCAGTACGTGCCCCTGTGGAACGATTCCCGCGCATCGGCGGCACTCGTGAATCAGGATCTCGCCGTCGACCCGGGGCCCGGTCGAGCTCTGATCCGGGTGCCCAGCGCTGATCTGGCCATGGCCGAGGTGTTGGCCATGTTTCAGCCCCCGGTGCCGGTGGGCTCCGCAGGAGTCCATCCGCAAGCAGCCGTCGATGCCACCGCGATCCTCGGGGACGGAGTGTCGGTCGGCCCGGGATGCTACGTCGGGCCCGGCGCTGAGATCGGCGCGGGAACACGCCTGTATGCCAACGTGACCGTGCTGGATCACTCCGTGGTCGGCACCCGATGCATCCTGTGGCCTGGTGTGGTCGTCCGCGAGCGCTGCCGCATCGGCAACGGCTGCATCCTCCACGCGAACGTCTCCATCGGCGCCGATGGCTTCGGCTACCGCCCTTCCCTGGACGGCCGCAGCCTGGTCAAGATCCCGCAAATCGGAACGGTCGTCCTCGGTGATGGCGTGGAGATCGGCGCGAACAGTTGCGTCGACCGCGGGAAGTTCAGCGCCACCACGATCGGGGCGGGCACCAAGATCGACAACCTGGTGCAGATTGGCCACAACTGCCGAATCGGATCATGCTGCGTGATCGCCGCCTGTACCGCGGTCGCCGGGTCGGTTACGCTGGGCGATGGTGTTGTGATCGCGGGGTGCGTCGCTCTCAAGGACCACATTACCATCGGTAGCGGAGCGCGCATTGGCGGCGCATCGGCGGTGGGGGCTGATGTACCCGCCGGCCAAACCGTGGTCGGCTACCCGGCCGCAGATTACCGCCAAACCCTGCGCCAATGGGCCGCTCTGAAGAGACTCCCCGACCTGATCCGCTCAGCCAACGTCAAGCCTTCTGCGGCTTCCTGAACGGACCTCAGGCCAAAGGGGAAAGCGCCCAGGGGGCCAAGGAGGGAGCGGTGCGGGAGGCAGGGGTAGCCCTGGCCCGCAAGCTGAAGGCGGACCTCCCGGTCCCGTCCGTGTCCCGCCGCCGCTCGCTCCGGGCGATGCGGGACCGCCTCGGTTTCAAGGCGTGGCCGCAGGATGTCCTGCGCCACACGGCGGCTTCACAGCTCCTTGCCCTGCGGAAAGACGCCGCCGCGGTCGCCCTCGAACTCGGGAACAGCCCGCAGGTGCTGCTGACGCATTATCGGGAGCTGGTCACGCGGGAGCAGGCGGCGGAGTTTTGGGGGATCAGTTCTGGAGCGACCGCATAAGTGGACGCAGCCGGTCTTCGATGGACGGGAAGTCGTTGGATTACGGTTAGCGTAGTGCATGCATTCTATTACGTATGCTTGCTTTTAGCTATCCCGTCGCATACCCTGTGGTGCTGGTGGGTTTTCGCACTGCAGATCGTAGTGCCTTGGCCAGCAACTGGTTTAAGCGATACAGAATAACTCAAATGAAGATCACATGCATGTTGGGGGTCGCCACCCTTGTTCTGGCGACCTCACACGCCTCGAACGTCACGCTGAACAAGCCCGTCACTTTGAACGGGTCGTTCTTCACTTCTGGCGGGACCTACTACCCTGGATACACTTCCTCAGCCGCCACTGTCACCGACGGCCTGTTCGTTCCTGCAGGTACGGTTTGGTACGGAGGCACCATCTGGTGGACCGAAGGAGACTCCCCGGGAGCGACGGTCGAAATCGACCTCCAGGGCACCTTCACCATCGAGTCCTTGGTGGTGCAGGCCGATGATAACGACGCCTATCTTCTGGAATACTACGATCCCCAAGACGGGCTGTGGAAGACTGCGTGGGACGTCCCGAACGCGGACTTCGTCAATGGCGTCAACGTCTTCGGGATGCAGACCCGCCCCAACCCGCAGGACGAGACCGAGCAGTACATCCTGCCTGCACCGATCATCGCGTCGGCGCTGCGTTTCAGCGGCAAGGTCCCGCCTCAAAGCGATGGGGCCTTTTCAGTGTCGGAGATCCAAGCCTACGGCTATGAACTAATCGCTGGAGACGTGGACATCAAGCCCGGCTCGGATGTCAATCCGCTCAACGTGAAAGCCAAGGGCGTGCTACCGGTGGCCGTCCTTGGGTCGGATACCCTCGACGTGACGTCCATCGATGCCTCGTCGGCGTTGCTGTCGGATGTGAGCCCTCTCCGATGGGCGTACGAGGACGTCAACGAAGACGGTTTTGACGACCTCACCCTGAAGTTCAGCAACCAGGAGGTTGTCACGGCTCTCGGACCTGTGGCCGATGGGGATCTGATCGACCTGCCCTTCAGTGCCTGGCTGGAGGATGGCTCCCTCCTGCTTGGGAGCGACAAGATCTGGGTCATCTCCAAGCAGTAGTCTCCCGGTGGTCACCGACATGCGGGGTGCTTCCGGCCACATGGCCAGAAGCGCCCTTTCTTTCTTCCGTAAGCGGGTAAACGGCGACCCCATTCCCAGCCAGAGGTGACCGGGGTAAAACCCGGGCATGACGCAAGCCCGACGGAAAGCCAAGCGAGGACGGCAACCCAGCACTCCGGAAGAGCGCACTGCTTTGGTGGCGGCGTTTGAACGCAGCGGCGATTCAGCGGCGACCTTTGCGCGAGAGCACGGGATCGCCTACAGCACCTTCTGCTCGTGGCGACGCCAGCAAGCCGCAGACGTTCCGAGCCCCGGTTTCGTGGAAGTCGCCCTGGACGGTCCAACGACTCCGGTTGGCTTGGTGGTCGAGGTGGGATCGAGGATGCGCCTGCACGTGCGGGCGCCCGATCAGGTCGAGTTGGCAGCGCAACTCATCCGAGCCCTGGAGGGCACCGAGCCATGCTGAGCTTCCACGCGCAGTTGAAGGTGTTCGTGGCCACTGCCCCCACGGACTTGCGAATGAGTTTCAACGGCCTCTGGGCCGCGGCCCAGGAACGCTTGGGCGAAGATCCTCGTAAGGGCGCGCTCTTTGTGTTCGGCAATCGGAGGCGCAACCGCATCAAGATCCTCTATTTCGACGGCACCGGTGTCGTCGTGCTGGCCAAGCGTCTCGAGGAGGGCACGTTCCGCTGGCCGCAAAGTGCCGGCGAAGCCGGAGCCAAGCTGCGTCTGGCTCCTCAGGCACTGCAGTTGCTCCTGGACGGGGTGGAGTTGAAAGCCGCTGGTCGCCGGGCTTGGTATGAAGCACCTTGCTGAAGACGAACAGCCGCGAGAAAAAGTGATATAAAGATCGAACGCTTTCCATATAGCTATGTCAGAGAAAGCAGTTCGATGAGACCGGATTCGCTCCACCATAAAGTTGACGCCTTGCAGCAGCAGGTCGCTCTGTTGCAGAAGGCTCTGGAGGAGTCCCGGCGGGAGAACACACTGTTGCGTCAGAAGCTCGATGCGCTGGCCCGGCGGTTCTTCGGGAAGAAGAGTGAACGACTCGATCCGGCCCAACTCGAACTGCTCCTGACTGGGCTGGGCGAAAGCGATGAAACCCTCCCGGAGAAAGCCGAACCTCCCGCGCGTCCGCCCTCGTCTCGCTCGCGTCGCGGGGACCGGCGGATTCGCACTCCGGAGAACCTGGAGGTGGTGCGCCAGGTCATTGAACCGGAGTTGGTCCAGGCCGAACCGGAGCAATGGAAACGGATCGGCGAAGAGGTGAGCCGGCAGTTGGATTTTCAGCCCGGCAAGTTCTTCTGGAACGAGACGGTCCGCCCCAAGTATGTGCGATGCGATCAGCGGGCCCTGCCGCCGTTGGTGGCCCCGGCGCCGGAGCGGGTGGTTGAGCATGGGGTGGCGGCTCCAGGATTGTTGGCCCAAGTGCTGGTGGGCAAATACTGCGACCACCTTCCTTTCTACCGGCAGGAACAAATCTACTGGCAACGACACGGGGTGTTCATCGCCCGGCAGCAGATGGTGCAGTGGACTGAGCAGAGCGTGCGGCTTCTGGAAGGGATCACCCGCTGCCTCAAAGAGGAGATGCAGCTGAGCGGTTACGTGCAGGTTGACGAGACACCGGTGCGCTATCAGGACTCGAGCCTGAAAGGACGTTGCGGTCAGGGCTATCTTTGGACCGGCCTGGTGCCGGGTCTCGGCGTGGTTTACGAATGGCACACGAGCCGGGCGGCCCGGTGCCTGGAATCGCTGCTGGGAGCGGACTTTGCCGGCAAACTCCAGTGCGACGGCTACGGGGCGTATCCCGCCTTCGCGAAAGGACGGGATGGGGTGGAGTTGTTTGGCTGCTGGTCCCACGCGCGACGCGGTTTCTTTGACGCGAAAGGGGAAGCCCCCCGGGTGGCCGGCTGGATTCTCAATCAGATCCGGTTGCTTTACCGGTGGGAAGAACAACTCCGGGAAAGCCGGGCCGGGCCGGCGTTGCGCGAGGTCATGCGCAGCTCCCACCATCGAATGGTGGTGGAGAGGCTCCGCCGTGCATTGGAACGATTGAGGCCCCGCTATCTGCCCAAGAGCTTGATGGGCGAGGCCATCAAGTTCGCCAGGAACCAGTGGCCCACGTTGGAGCGCTTTCTCGACCACGGCGAGGTCGAGATCAGCACCAACTTGGTCGAAAACGCCATTCGGCCCACCGCACTTGGCAAGAAGAACTGGCTTTTCTTCGGATCGCCGGAGGCAGGCCAGCGGAGTGCGGTGATCTACACCCTCATTGAGAACTGCCGGATGCACGGGGTCGAGCCCTATGCCTATCTCAAGGACGTGCTGACCCGCCTGCCGACCACGACCAACCGCCAGGTGGCTCAACTGACGCCGCTCAACTGGCAGAAGGCCCGACAGCCGGTCCTCCGCCAGGCGGCCTGAGCAATCGAGCGCCGGTTTTTCATTCCCGAACGAGTTCTGCGACGGCAGCTCCCTCATCAATCCCCCATTCTACCGGTTCCTCGGCCTCACTCCATGAGGTCGCCAGTTACCCGCTTACTTTCTTCCGGTGGAATCGGCTGTTGTGAAATGAACCGCAGGCATTGCGAGTAGAGCAGATGGTTGGTCACCGGCGAACGGGCGACGGAGTCTTGGGCCACGGCTCCACATTCAGTCAATCCAAAGCCATTGCTGTCCAGCGAGTTAAGGCTTGAAGCCCAGACGCCAATCAGGCATGGTTGACCACAGATAGGGGAACCTGAGACCTTCAGACTCATAACCTGAAGGTCATAGGTTCAAATCCTATCCCCGCAACCACTCCCCACCTCATTACCAACCACTTACAACTTCGCATTCAAGGACTTAGCGGCAGTTCTGCCGTTCCCCGGCCTTTCCGGACCTCTCCGTGAAACCAGTTGAAACCGCCTGAAACCATTTGAAACAAAGTGGAACTTTTGTGGAATTTCCGATGCTAAGAACCCTACTTGGAAGACTGGCCATTCCGAGTGTTCAGGAACGGTTTGAGACCCACGTCGAACTGCGCCACTCCGGTAAAACCTCGGCGAGCTCGCAGAGCCCTCAGGGCCTTCTGTGCTCGTGAGGTCTTGCCAACCGCCCAGCGAGAGGAGAGCCCAGAAGGTCTTCAGTCAGGCAGTCTCTGCGATGCGGAATCGCAAACCGGGCTGTAGCCACAGGCGGACCGTCCCTTCCAACAGGTGGTTGTAGGTCAGGCAACCACCGATCCACAACCAACCGAACAGCGCTAATGCCGACGTATCCCTGAACTGGGCGGCAACCAGGTAGGTAACGGCGAAGATAATCCAAGGCACGCCGATCAAAAGCCAGAACACCCTGCCCGCTGCCTTGATCTGGGTCCGGGCGCGCAATGCTTCCCGTAGCGCCAGCCAGCGAAGGGTGCGGAAGTCAGACAACGTAACGAGCAGCCCCCCGCCACAAAGAGCGGTCATGAGGAACCACACATCCACCCAGTCCCTCCTGGTGGATTGCGTTGAGCCAAGAGTGAGCGCGACCTGAAGGACGATATTGATGACCAGCAACGTCCAGCACCCTATGCGGAGGCTGCGAAAGACGCTTTCGTGGTGAGCCATGATCACCTCCCTCTCGGTCACCGGCGTCACCAGGAGTTCCTCGAGCGTTCCGGTACGGCGGGCTTCGTAAAGTCGGCGTGTGCCTGAGAGGATCGCTTGGATACGGGTGATCAAGTGCAACCCATAGGCCAGACCGCACGCACCGATAAGGCCCTGCTCGAACTGCTTCACGGCGAACGCATGGACCAACATCACGCAGAAGAACAGAATCAATAGCCAACGCAGCAAGTTCATCCACCAGTCCTCCTTCACGCGCCGCATCGCGAGCCATCGCGCCGGTGAGACTGCTCGCCCGATAGGCAGCCAATCGTAGGTCAGCACGGATGAAGTGGGCCGGACCAGGCTATGCAATGAGCCGCCCCCCCTCATTGTCAGTTCAGACTTTCGCCAAGTCCATGGCAGGAGTAAACCTGAGATGAACACGAGGGCCACACTGACCAGGCAACTCAAGGTGAGAGAACACCAGAACAGGCTGGCACCGGAGCCAAGCACGCCTGGTCCACTTGATGTGAAACTGCTCTCGAAGGCGTACGCCACAGTGGTCATCGGCGAGATTAGCGCCCAACCGTCAAGAATGAAGCGACCAGTCAGAAATGTCGCTCTGGCGTAAGCCGGCAACCACGGCAGGAAGACGACCAGCAACAGCGTGATCGTTGTTGCAAGCACCGACGTTCGTGCCTCCGTCGCCACCGTGGACCAAAAGACGCCGACCGCTAACGAGAGCAGCATGCCGCAGAGCAACACCAGCATCAATCGAACAACTTCGGCCCAGAGCACTCCGCCGTGCAGGATCGGGAGAAACAGGCAGGGGAAGATCGCCAGCCATGCACAGACGACACGAAGAGAGTGACCGGCCATCTTCCCAATCACGATTCCTGATCCACTCAGCCGCGTGAGAAAGAGAAGGCCCAGCGTACCTTCCCGCTTCTCCACGCTGAGGCAGTCCGCAGTCAGAAAAGGTCCCGTGAGCAGACTCAGGGCAAACGCGCAACGGGCCAAGCTCGCGAGCATCATCTGGCCGTACTGCTGCGGAGGTGTGCTTGGGGAGAAGCGACCGATAGCCAATGCCAGCAAGGCCGCAGCGACAAAGGCCCAGCGTAGCTGCCACGTACTCCGTTGGCGGGATGCCACGCGAAGTTCACGCTGGATGACCGGTAGAGCGCTCACGGACTGTTGACGGCAAGATTGCGTTTTGCCGTACCCCAAACGCAAGAATGATCGAACATTCCGAGGCCGCCATCCTGTCTGTGCTTGAGTGCTGCGCCGGCCTCGGCATCGACCGTTGCCCCTCCCGACGGGTCCGGGCTGTGGCTTCGGCTGTGGGCGTTGCGCCGTGGAAGCCCACCTTGGCGTTAGCATCCGTCCCGAGCGTGATCTCCCAAGAGCAGGAACCGAGGGCCTTCCAACCCCGCCTGAAAGGCGGACGTTCGAGGGCAGATTCGGGTGCGAGTTCAGGTCCCCTGGCGAGAGTGCCAGGGACAGAACGCAGCGCGAACGCGGACACCCGTCACCTCCGGCAGGAACGTAGACTCTACCGATGAGGAGGAGGTCCAAGCACGTTCGATGGGAACCCCAACATTACCGGGTCCTCGTCATTCGGCCGAGCGTATTGTTCGGCAGTGTTTCCAAAGTCCAGGTGACTGAAATGTCTGAGGTCGGTTTCACGCTATGGCAATAAGTCTGTGATCACGTTGGTAAGTGAAAGACCCATTGGAGGCCCCGCCAGCGCGACCTTCCCGTGGACGTCAATCACGTAACAGGTCGGTACCGCGTGAAGCCGGAATTGCTTGGCGGCAGCAGACGTCCAGCCTCCTGGACCAGCCCAGGCGTTGAAGGTGTTCGTCCAACCCCGCTTTGCCAGGTGCGTCCGAGCTTCACGCAACTCGTCGTCAATGCTTAGCGCGATGATCTTAACCCGATGCTGCCATTCAGGATGCTGTTTTGTAAGTAGTTGCAGTTCCGCCATCGGCCCTTGGCAGGGTCCACACCAGGTAGCCCACCAATCCAGAACCACCACCTCGCCTCGAAAATCTGATAGCTTGGTCCTGGTTCCATTATCCAACCGGACAATCTCGACGTCCGGGGCGGCCGTTCCTGGCGGAAGAGTGCCGTGCTCCCCCACGTAGTTCTCGAATTCCAAGTCGGCGAGCTCCTTTTCTCGGAGCAGGCCATCCGGGAGTTTCTCCCATCGAATCTTATCCTCGATGGTCCATCGGTTCGGTCCCCGCTTCCCCCTAGACGTAGTGAGGGTGTATTCGCCACCGATTGGATGCCCCATGTTTGAAGGTTCTCCCGACTTCACGCTGAAGGTGAATTGAAGTGGCTCGGCCGTGATTCCGTTCACTGACCCATATACACCCCGCATATAGGGGTGCTCAGCGGTTACATCCAGCAAGGTTACTTCGGCGGTTGAGAAATCGACTCCAAGCGCTGCGGCCTGAGCAAGAACCCCGCGGGCTGATCCCACCCACTGCCCCCTCCGCATATTCCAAGAATCCTCGACATCCTCCCTTGAGGGCACCTTGTCTACACCAGTTGCGTTGAGCTTCCTCAGTAGTGCCTCCCAAATCTCCTCGAAGGAGACCATCGCTTCGGTTTCGAGAATCTTCTCATCACGCTGCTGGAGGAAACGCCCCACGGTGTTGCCCAACGCTGCCAGGGCAGGATCATCGGCTGCTCGGAGTGGTACACCGGCGCGCGTATCAATGTTGGAAACTAACATCACCTCCCGCTTCGTGCGCTCATCCGCAATACCATCTGGGAATCGACTCCATCGAATACCCGCGATTGTGCGCCATCCGTCAGGAAACTCGATCGCAAAGCCCAAGGCCAATTCATATTCACCCTGCAGGGGTTTAGCAGCTGGGGAATCGCCCATCGGCTCTCCCAGCAGGACGATTCTAATCCCAAACGAGGTCGGCATCCCTTTGGTTTCCGGTGTCGCAGATGTGCCTGTGGCCTTGGCCACCACCGCCTTGACTCGTAGCTGGATGCGCGAAGCTGCGAGGCCAAGACGAGCCGCCTGATTAAGCACTAAACGAGCACTGTCCGACACTCGCTTTCTGTTGAACGGGTGCGGGTACGCCATCTTTTCGGCGAAGCCCTCGACATCCTGAGTCTCCAGGAGCTGAAGAACATTCTCGCCGACTGCCGCAGCATGTTGCGCGGCGAGATCAGTGTCAGCGGCACGCACAATGGAACAAAGCAGGAGCAATGAAATGAGGGTGATCGGATGGGTCTTCATGGCCGGCGAAGGATCATCTGCCGACCATAACGCTTCCAAGCCACTGTTGACAAGTCGCTTCCACTGAAGGAAAGCGGTCAACTCCCGGCCACGACCCCCTTCCCCTCCAGCGCCACGAGGATCGTGTTGATCGCCGCCCGCGCTTCGGCATCAACCGTGGTGCCGCCGGACGGGTCCGCGATGTGGGCGGCCTGGGCCGTGGGTGTCACGCCGTGGAACCCGACTTTGGCTGCGGCATCTCCCCCGACCGTGATCTCCCAGGAATAGGCCCCGGCGTGGCGCTTGACCGCCCCGTCCGTGACGTTCCAGATGAGGTAGCCCGTCGGGATGGTGCCGGTCGAAGGATCAACCACTACTGCCGCCGCTCTGGTCTGCAGCCAGGTGCCCGGCGTGCCCGCCGCCGTGCAAACCCACTCTCCACCCAAGGCGTCCCGCCAGAACTCGTTCAGGACCCGGTCGCCGCTGGTCGGCGGCCCGATGATCGCGGTCGGACTCCCGTTCTGGTGCGTGGCCACCCGCTTGGCGATTTCCTCGGCCAGGATGGCGAAGTTGTCGGCGGTCAGTTGGCGGAACGTCTCGGCGTTCAGGACTTCCTTCAGGCGGCTGGGTGTAATCGTGCTCATACCTTCGTGACTTTGATCTGCGTGGCGTTGATGGAGTTCAGGCCCGCCCGTTGGTTCCAGGCCCGGATGATGAAATCCGACTCAGACCCCAGGGCGGCAAGGATCGTGGCGTTGCTGATCGTCGCATTCCCCGTCGTCGGGAACGTTGCCTCCCACTGCACCGTCTCCGTTGCCACATCCAGAATCTGCAGCTTGGTGGCGTCGGCAAACGTGGACGGGCAATCCTCCTCGACCGGGTGAAGGTTCCGCAGTGGCGAAGCCATGTCCCAGTCCACCACCACCGATTCGCCGCCCGCGTACGTCGGGCAGTGCCCATCCCCGTTGACGGTCAGGTTGATTGGCGCCAGCGGCAGGTAGGCCCGTGCCGTCGAGGTGATCTCATACACCCCGGCCCCGGCCAGGTCCGTCGTCACCCCGAGCAGCTCGGCCTGGAACTTCCACTTCAGACTCTCCCCCGGCAGCGCCACCCGTCCCCATTCGCAGGTCAGGTACGGCCGGGATGCACTCGGGAAGATCAGGAACCCGGTCGCCCCGTCCGCGTGATCCTCCTTCTCGCAGGCGTAGGCCGCCCGGACGTAGCTGAAAGCGTACTGGTTCCCCGACACCAGCGTCGGTCCCCAGACCAGGAACACCTCCGTGCCCAGGAACAGCACCGACCGCCCCGCCATCGCTTCCGCGAAGGTAGCGTCATAGGGCGTCTTGTCGGGAGACGTGATCGTCAGCAGCAGTCCGCCGTCCTCATCGACCGCAGGCCCAGACTTCGACAACGCCCCGTTCAACGTGGCCATCAGGCAGAACGTGCGGGTGGACCGATAGAACTCGTAGCTGTCGGGCGCGACCTCGTTCCAGGAATGCACCCGGCCGGTGACCGTGTCCCCACGGGCGACCAGCAACTGGAAGTGGGTGTGTTCCTCCGGTTGAAAGCCGTAGGGCGTCTCGAAGAGCCGCGCACCGGCGATCTGCTGCGGGCTGTAGGTCTCCGGTTCGACCGGATCATCCGCCGCGGGCGAGTAGGCTACCCCGTTGAGGTAACCGCGATCCTCGAGGAACCTCACATCAACCTCCACCGACTCCGGGGACCGACGGCTGACCTCCTCAACCCGGCAGAGCAGGCCCGAGAGGCTGTTGGAAGCGGAGGACAGGCTGAAGGTATCGCCCGGGGCCAGAGAACCTGCGCTCGCCGCCTTGAGGCTGATTCGACCGGTGATTCTCGGGAGGGCGCGCTGCTGGCACCAGGCGGCCGCCACCTGCCAGGCCGGGTCCTGCCGCGTGATCCACGGCCGCTGGATGCTCTCCGTCTTGGTCGCCCCCTGGATGGCAAACGCCGCCCGGTCATGCCACGCGACACTGTCCTCCTGCCGCTGCTTGTCCCGGTTGCGGAAGGTCAACGTGACCTGGTTGATCGTGTCTGGCCACGCAGTTACTTCAATGTCGGGATCAGCCGCCAGGTCATTCTCGTCGAACGTCAACCCGTCGCCTTCCGCACCCCGGATGACCTGCGCCTCGTGACAACGCTTGGCCACCTCGATCAAGAGGGAAACCAGGCTCGAATCGTAGCTGCCCAAGGTCCTTCATCACCAACCGAACCACCTCGGGCCCCGGCGCGGCCTGCAGTTGACGGCTGACCTCGTCGAACGATGGTACCTGCTGATGCAAACTCCAGTCACCGCCAATCGAGATCACGAGCTCCCGGCCTCCAGGCTGCTCCACCGTCAGACGACGTTGAGTGTCCCGACTCATGTTCGATTTCACTGGATGGCACAGCGCACCAGATGCAGCCGGCCATCGACTCGATGAAGCTCGGATTTCGGTTTCGCTTGGGATTCGTTCACATCCTAACTCCTGATAGTTGCGCGATCAGAGGGTCAGGCGCGCCCGTAGACCAAAGACCGCGATCACGTCTTGGTCAGGGTTCAGCGCCGGGTTCACCAGCACCTGGATGTCCGGGGTAAGACTGAGGCGCTGCAATAATTGGACGCGATACATCATCTCCAGGGTGTACTCATCCCGCAACCCGCTGTCGTAGGTTTCTGTTGATGGACGTCCCCAGGTGAAACCAATCGCCAGAAGGTCGCTGCGATCGCGCAGATAATAGCCCGCCCCCGCGCTGACCGCAGTCTCGAGCGGAACGCCTCCTCCCCCATCCGACCAACCAGCTCGGACGAACGGGAGCCAGCGTTCGGCAAACAGCCAGTTCGCCGAAGCTGCCACGCCCCAACCACTGGGAATCCCCGCCTTGGTCCGCTCGGAGGTCTGCCATGCGGTGACGTGGATGTTGTCCTCCATCCGACGGTCCCACGAACCGCTCCACCCCAGTTCGATGTGCTTGAAATACTCCGCTTCGGTGAAAAAGCCTTCAATCGAATCCAACGGCTGGGTTGGATCACCGCTCGCGTCGGCCAAACCAGCGGCCAGGTAAATGCGTTCCGTCAAACTGCCGCGAACAGCGACTCCCGGTCCCTGTCCCGGAGCGGCGATGGTGGGATTGCAGCTCAGGGTCGAGTTCATGAAGTCGGTCCAGGGATTTACGAGCCCATAGGTATCGACGTAATCCGTGACGTCCACAATACCGGCGACAAAGGAAAGACGGTTGTCGAGAAACTGCTGGTGCCAGTAAAAGTTGGATAGCAGCCAACCTGCATCGCTCCATGTAATCGCCGTCAGGGATGAGTACCCCAATTGCGCTCCGAATTTCTGGGGCGAGATCTCCGTGTATCGATGCCGGTTCTCAAATTTGAACGTGAGTGAGCCGGGGTTCTTCCACGGTTCCCCAGGCCAGCGCCATTGGCCGTACACCCGGAACACTCCCCCAGCCGCCCAATCCTCTCCCAGGCTCTCCGTGGCCCCCTGGACCAGGGCGTTGTAGTCGCCGGCGAGCGTCAGGCCCACATGGTCACGCAACCCGCTCCGCTGTCTCTGCAGCCATGCTTCGTATTGGTCAATGAAGGTCGGCGACAGCGCGGGAGAATCGATTTGATCGTCGGCTTGCAACTGTCCGCCTACCGAGGCGCTGCTTCCAAAGGTGCGGGGAGCGTTGGCCAGGGCAACGGGCGGCATCGAGTTGGTTATGGACTCCGACTTCAGCCCCATACAGGGCAGCAACGACAACCAAATGAGAAAGACCCGGCAGAAGCGCTTGTTGATGTGCTGGTGGGACACGACGCAACGCATGTTGGAATCGTTGACAGGCATCGATGCTTCATCCCACCAACGGCGACTCTACTCAAGCGTGTTCTTGTAGATCTTCCCATCCTTCATGATGACGACGAAGTTGTTGTCCGAATCTGCCACGAGGTCGAGGTTCTCGAGGGGGTTGCCGTTCACGAGGATGAGGTCGGCCAGGGCGCCTTCCTTGACCACGCCGAGCGCGCCCGGATAGGGATCGCGCGGTCCGCACAGCTTGAGCAACTCGGCGTTGTCATAGGTTGCCATCTTGAGCGCCTCGTAGGGCGTATACCACTTGCCGAGCTTGGCGAGGAACTTGCCCTGTTTCTTGGCCAGCTCTCCGTCGAACAGCAGATCCGTGCCGAAGGCCGTCTTGACTTTGTATTTCTTCGTGGCGGCGATGGCATTATCAAGCTGCGAGACGAGATCCAAATACTTGGCCGTGCTGACGGGGCTTTCGAAATGAAAGGCGTCGTCGCCATGAGCTTCCATCGGCTGCATGCTCCACCAGACGCCGTTCTTGGCCATCAGTTTGGCGGTTTCCTCATCAATGAAGAAGCCGTGTTCCATGGACTTCGCGCCGGCCTCGACCCACATCTTGATGGCTTCCTTGGTGTTGATGTGGACCGCGACGTAGGTGTTCCATGTCTTGGCCACGTCGCAGATCGCCTTCGCCTCCTCGAGCGTGTATTCGGTGACATCCAGCGGGTCATACAGCGAAGAGACGCCGCCGCCACCCATGGCCTTGATCTGGCTGGCACCCCGGCGCAGGTTTTCGCGTGTGCGCTGGATTACTGCGGGAACGCCGTCCGCGATCAGCGTGTGGCCGATCCGCTGCTGGTAATCCAACGCGGTTCCCGCGTTCTCGGGAACGTCGTTGGGGCCGCGGAAATCACCGTGCCCGCTCGTCTGGCTGATATAGCCGCCGGAGGGATAGATGCGCGGGCCTTCGGAAATACCCTCGTCGATCGCGCGTTTCACGCCGAAAACGCTCCCTCCGACATCTCTCACCGTGGTGAACCCGCGCATGAGCGTATTCCGCGATGCATCGGCTGCGGCGATGCTCAAATAGCCAAAATCTGAGCCCAGCGTTTTGCTGATCGGCGAGAAGTTGAACATCGTATGCCAGTGGGCATCAATCAGCCCGGGCATGAGCACCTTGCCCTTGGCGTCAATGACCGTCGCACCCGCCGGCGCGGGGATGGATTTGGCGATCTTCGTGATCTTGTTGCCCTCGACCAGCACGCTCATGCCGTCGGCGAGTTTCTCATTCTGGCCGTCGAAGATGCGGGTGTTGGTGATGAGGGTGGCTGGCTTGGCACGCGCATCTGCTGCCGGGACCGACAGACTGGTGGCGGTTAGCAACGCGGCAGCGAGGAAGGCCGCGAAGGCGAAGTGATTGCAAGCGTAGTTTGTTTTCATTTTGGTGTATTAAGATTGGTAGTCGTTTCGGGAAGGTTCAAGTGATGCCAGCGCGAATTATTCACCGGCCAGCAGCTTGGCCGCCGCCCGCATAAAGCCCGGTGCATAGTCGACACCCGAGTTGTTGTCCGCCACGCCGAAAACCATCGCACAGAAGTCGCGTCGGGGATCGACATAGATGCCCTGCCCCATGTTGCCGTGCTTGAACATGGCGCCATCCTCGAAGACAGCGTCCCACTGTATGCCGTTGGACTTCGGCGAATAACCGAACCATTCGGTTTGGTAGCCCTGCTCGGTCGAGCCCTTATAGGCCTGCACCTTCGCGGTGGAACGGAGGAGGTTGGAAACTTCATCCGAGACGATTTCTTCGGAGGCCACCTTTTCCCAGCTTGGGACGTACAGCATGGCGTAGCGCAACATATCCTCTGGGGTTGTGCTAATCATGCCGTAGCCAATACCCGTACCGTCCGGTGCCAGATGCAGCAGGAATGGGTTGCGAAATCCGCCCTTCCCCCAAACACGTTCCTGCCAGAGGGTGCCAAAGGGCTTCTTTTCGATCGCTTCGCAGATGAATTGTAAGACCATCGGGTTCGCGGATGAATACCGGAACACCTCTCCGGGTTTCTCGTCGGGAAGCGGCTTTACCGACCGCAACTGCTCGAAGTAAGGAGTTTGGTTTTCGCCAAGGAACGTGTGGTGGAATGTGTTGACCCATGAGCCGGGCTCGACCATTGCTATCATTGTCTCCTCGATATCAAGGCCGGCGCACATGATGGCCGTGGCCCAGACCGGAATGTTGTCCCAGGGAGAACCCTGCAGAGCCGGCACATACTTGCTGGTCATGTCGTCGAGGTTCACCTTGCCCTCGGCCACAAGCATGGTAAAAATCAGTGCCACCGTGCTCTTCCCGGTAGACATCCAGAGGTGGACGTCATTCGGGTTCATGCCGGGATAGGCTTCGAACACCACCTTGCCCTTGTGCGCCATCATCATCGCCTGCTTGCGCGATGAGCCGAAAAGGTAATCTCCCAGCTTGTCGGTTGACGCCCCGTCCTTTGTCTTGAAGGTCAAATCCGTCAGTCGGGGATCGATGGCGCGTTCCAGATAAGCCACTGGATCGCCTGGCATGACCACTTGCGTGTGCATGAATTGGGACATGTGGCGGCCGTAGTAAACGGAGAAATCCCCGGGCATCTGCACGCCCCAGTAGCTGAAGGCCTTCGTGATCGCGTAGTATTCCTCCGCGCTCAACGGCGGCTTGGCCTTGGACATCGGGGTGGTCCGTTCGGTCACGCTGTTGCCCTGCCTCGCCGCGATCTCGGCTTGCTTCTTTCTCAGTTCCGCCAATTCTTTCGAATTGTTCTCACTCATCTTTCATCTCCTTTCGTCAATTTCATCGAATTTGGCTGTGTCTTCTGTTCTTTTTCCTTCACCGCACGCGCTATGGCGTCGTCGCCTTTGAACAGGCCATTGCCGATCAGCAAGCCGGCAAGCACGGTCAGGGCGACGATGAACATATGCGTGACGTTCTGAAGGCCGAGGTTGGTATTGCCCTGCCAAATTTCCGCGAGGCCACGGAAGCCGGCAGCGCCGCTGATCAGCGTCACCACGGCCGGGATCAGCAGGATCGTGCTCGGTCGTCCTGTCCGACGGGCCCAGACCTGCGACGCGCCGACCGCGACGATCGTCCCGATCAGCGTTCCAATCATCGCTCCGAACAGGGCTGTGCCGCCTAACACCCCGAAATAGGCCAGCAGCGAGACCAGTGCTGCCGGGAGCAGGTCACGTCCGGCCATCTGAAAGGTCAGGCAGAGGCCCAAGACGAAGAACGGGAACATACCCGCCACCCAGTCGGAATGGATCGGCACCGAGGGTCCTCCGGCTGGAAGGCTCAGAAGGCTGGATACGAGAACGATGCCGAGGCCCCCGCCCGCCACCTGTTTGACGAGGCAGACCAGACCCCGCATGAGATTCGCCGTTCCC
>JACKPW010000017.1 GCA_024233215.1 Verrucomicrobiales bacterium
CTCCTTGCCCTCGGCAGCGCCTTGCTGCTCGCTGGCCGTCTCAGGCGATGCCGGCGAGGGGTCGGTTCTTGATATTCTCACATGGGAACAGGTTGCCAAGGCGTGCTCCCACGCGGCGGACACCTTCCTCGAATTGCCGTGGAGCAGCCTATGGACCCACCACACAGACCACGCGTGTTCTTGACCGAACAGGCCAGGGCGGTATGGTGCGCGTCATGGTCCCAAGACGGAAAGCCAATGCCGGACGTCCAGCGGAAGCGATCTGGTCCACACCGGCGGTTGCCAACGCGTTCCCAGGCCGAGGGACGGTTTCCGACCGGCAGGGAACGAAGGCAGGAAGCGTGAGGAGCAAGCCTGCAGAAGCGAAATATGACAATATCAAGAACCGACCCCTCACCCTGGCGTGCCACGGGTGGTGTGGGGGACAGCGGCTATCTCGATGAAAACAGCCGCCTTCCCTGGCACCCGTTTGACCTTTGGTCGGTCGTGGTGTAATTCGGCTTCGTGATATGCAAAATCATTGTACCTGGCGCCATCTTCGCCGGGCTTTTTATGCAGGCGGTGGCGCAGGACACTGCCTTTACCTATCAGGGGCAGCTGGCCAGCTCCGGTCAGCCGGCCACCGGCAGCTACGATTTGCAGGCAAGGCTCTTCAATGCGGAAGCAGACGGTGTGCAAGTCGGTCCGGTGGTGGTCAAGCTGGCGGTGACCGTGACCGGGGGGTTCTTCACGACCTCGCTCGATTTCGGTCCGGGGGTGTTCGACGGCGCCGCCCGCTGGCTTGAACTGGCGGTCCGCCCCGCGGGTGGCGCGGGCTACACCTCTCTGGCGCCGCGTCAGCCGCTCGCCGCCGCACCGTATGCCCTTTACGCGATGACCCCGGCCGGCCCGAAAGGCGATACCGGAGCAACCGGGGCGCCGGGCCCTGAGGGTGCTCCCGGGCCCGTGGGGCTGACCTGGCGTGAGGACTGGAGTGAAAAGACCGCTTACTCGCCCGGTGATGCGGTTCTGTTCAAAGGGTCGTCTTACATCGCCAAATCCGAGAACTTCGGGAAATCACCGTCCGACGGCAAGTCCGACTGGAGTCTGCTCGCTCAGCAGGGCGAGACCGGACTCAGGGGCCCCGCAGGACCACCCGGACCGAGCAGCGCCGACTGGAGCCTGACGGGCAATACCGGCACCGATCCCACACTGAACTTCATCGGAACCACCGATGCGGCTGCGTTGGTCTTGCGGGCGGGAAACCAGCCGGTGGTCCGGTTCGAGGGCCAGCCTGACGGGCTGCGAATCATCGGAGGTCGCGATAACTCAATCGACCCGCGGTCGACGAATTCGGCCATCTTGAGCGGCCGGATGTGCACCGTCGCCGAAGCGGCGCATGAAAGCGTCATCGTCGGTGGCTTGCAGAATCAGATTCGCCTGGACCAACGCTCCGCCTTCATCGGCGGTGGTGCCCGCAACGAGATTCGACAGGACAACCAGCATGCGGTGATCGTGGGCGGACGCGACAACAGCATCGGCACCAACACCGTCATCTCCCTGGTCGTCGGGGGGGCGGAGAACCGCATCGCCAACAATGTGGATGGGGGCTTGATGGTGGGCGGCTTCAGGAATGACATCCTCGGCTCGCCAAACCCGAACCGGCGGGAAATCGCGCCGGTGCTGGTCGGTGGCTCGGACAATGAGATCGGTCGCGAAAGCAGTTGGGCGGTCATCCTGGGGGGCGATAACAACCGGATCGGCACCAACTGCCCGAGCGCGATCGTCGTGGGGGGCACAAACAATTTGGTGGCCGACAACTGCGGTTTCTCCCTCGCAGCCGGGCGGCGATCGCGGGTTAACCACCAGGGCGCGTTCGTCTTTGCGGATAGCCAGAACGCCAGCTTCGGCTCCGCCGGCTCGGATACGTTCAACATTCGTGCTTCAGGGGGGATCCATGCCAACGCCGACACCTCAATGTTCTTCGGGAGCACCACGCGTCAAATGCTCAATCTTTGGGACGACAACTACGGGGTCGGGGTACAGTCCTCGACGCTTTACTTCCGGAGCGATTCCAACTTCTCCTGGTTCCGTGGAGGCACGCATTCGAACACGGCCAACGCCCCGGGCACGGGCGGCACCGAGATGATGCGACTCAACTCCGCGGGTCTGCGTGTCAACGGCACCTTCGTCAGCTCCTCGGACCGGAATCAGAAGGAGGCGTTTGCGCCGGTGGAGCCCCGTGAAGTGCTCGAAAAAGTGGCGGCCTTGCCTCTCAGTGAGTGGAACTACAAGCAGGACCCGACCTCCCGCCATATTGGCCCCATGGCCCAGGACTTCCATGCCGCCTTCGGCGTCGGTCCGGATGACAGGCACATTGCGACGGTTGATGCGGATGGGGTTGCGCTGGCCGCCATTCAAGGGTTGAACCAGAAGGTGGAGGAACAGGCCACCGCGCTGCGCGAGCGGGAGGCGCAAATCGCGAGGCTGGAATCCGAACTTTCGGAACTCCGGAGCCTCGTGCTTCGGTCCTTCAACCCACCCGCAGCACGCCAGCCATGAACCGGCTCCTTCCAACGTCCGGACCCGTTGCCCCGCGGGGGGGCCCACGACGACGGCTCACCATGGCTCTCCGTGGGATGTCGGCCCCGGCCTTTGTCTCGCGAACGCCCGGGGCGGCTGCCTGGGGAAGTCTGGTTGCCGCGTTGGCTGCCATTTCACTGCTCAGCGCTCTGCCGGTCCGGGCGGAGCCACTCACCGGTGGCTCGTTCGTACTTGTGGGCGCTCCCGCCACCGGAGGCAGTTCCGAGGGAGGAACCTTTCGCATCACCGGATACGTGGCCGCCGCGGGCGCCAACACGTCGGTCGGCGAGGGTTTCGGTCTGACCTGCGGCTTGCTCGGACTCTACGCCTCGCCGGGAGACCCCGTGACCCTGAAGAGCCAGGTCACGGGCGCGGGGACCGTGAGGCTGTGGTGGAAGGCAGATGCTACGGGTTACCAACTCGAAGGCACAGCCCAACTCGGATCACGCGCCGACTGGCAGCCTGTCTCGCCCGCTCCGGCTGGCAATGAGTATTTCCCAGACTCAAGTCTGCCTGCGCGCTTCTATCGGCTGCGATGGGATCCATGAACTGAAGGCTCGGCTGAGCGCGCCGAGGCAGGGTCGTCCACGTCCGGGGACCGCGTCCGCAACGGAAAGGGGTTCTTGATATTGTCATGTCCTGCTTTTACAGGGTCGCTGCTCACGTTTCCTTCCACCGTTCCCTGCCGGTCGGAAACCGTCCCCGGGGTATGGGAACACGTTGGTGACTGGTGGCCAAGAAGGCACCCCGGGCCACGGAGGAGCATTTCGACAGGATGAGTGTGGGAATGACCGGTTCTGCCGGTTCGTTCTTGAGCATCAACGGGCCAGCACTGCATGCCCGGCAAAGAAGTCTTCACTCAATTCGAACCATGTCACCTCGTCGATGTCCCGGTACACTTGTGCGCCCAGAAGCTTTCCGTTCCCGTTCGTAGGGGCTGGCTTGTACCCGCGGCGCAGCGTCCTGATCAGCCGATCCACTTCGCTCCGAAAGTGGAGCCCCGCGCTCGCCCCGTGATACAGCCAACTCGGTCGCTCCCCGCGGCTCTCCTTCGAAAGGCGCACGAGCCAACCGGCCCCGAAGGGATCCTCGTTCACCAGTTCCGGCTGCTGATAGAGGGCAAGGTTCCGACTCGTCACCGTGCCGCTGACCGGCGCCCGCAAAACCACCGTGCGAGAACCCCGTCGGAGCCGGACAAACGGCTCACCGGCGCGGAACCGCTGACCGGCTTGGGGTAGCTCAATGCTGGCCGCCGGTCCGAGCAGTGTGGGTGCCAGGTCGTCGGTCCCGACGAGCATGCTCGCGTTCTCGCCCCGGACCCAGGTATGCCCCGGAGCGACATCGACATCCGTCGCCAACCGGAGTCCGCGGTAGGAAACCTCCCTCTCGGTGACGCTCTGGAACCAGGCCCGGAAACGGCGGCTCGCGAGGGAAAGCACAATCCCGGTCACCAGGGCAGCCACCAGCAAGGGGACCAGGAGGAACCTGGCGAGAAGGGCGAACACAACCAGAACCGGCACGAGCAACAGCGTCGCGAGTAGGATCCCCATAGCGATCAGAATGTTTGAACTTGTGGAAAGAAATGAGACAGTTTTCATGATGACCTCAGCTTTCGGATGTCACGCATCCAGGAATCGCGACAGCAGCCGGCGGGCCAGGGAACGGGGGTTCTCTCCGAGGAAGCTGGAACCAATTCCAGTGCAAGGCGTTGGATTTGGACAGGGAAGCCACGGCAGCGGTCTGCCCGCCGGGGCAAATGGCAGCGGTTGTTGAATTCTTACACGGGCCATGCTGAGTGTTTCAGCAGGAGCGGGAGGCCCACTGAATTGAAGGCTGCCATGCGAGGTCCACGGGAAAGGCCGAAGAAAGAGCGAACAGATCACCATGAGAATCCGGGGCGAACGATTTCTGCAGTCCCTCGGCGTACGGCTGATGGTGCCGCTGTTTCTGACGGTGGGGGCGGTGCTGGTGGTGTACGCCCTGCTGGGCTTTCGCTCGACCCGCGAACGCTTCCTCGCGCTGACGCGGGCCGAGGTCCAGCGCACCAGCAGCCTCATTCAGCGGGCGACGCACGACGGGATGCTGCTGAACCATCTCGATGAGGTGCAGCATACGATTGAACGTCTCGCCGAGGCGCCCGACCTCGCCTCGATCCGCGTTTATGACAAGGCGGGAAACGTGGTGATCTCGGCGCACAAGCAAGAACTCGGAAGCCAGATCAATCTCGAATCCGAACCCTGCCTGAGCTGCCACAGTGCCGGTGCCCCGCTCTCGCCTGCCCGCCTGGAGCGCATCCGCCTCCCCGCGCCCGGTACCGGCGCCGAGGTTCTCCGCCACTTGACCGTCATCGACAATGAGCCGTCCTGCGCCGCGGTGGACTGCCATGCCTCCCCCGAGGAACAAAAGGTTCTTGGTGTGCTGGACGTGGAGATGTCGATGGCTCCCTTGGAAGCCGCCCTGGCCTCCGCCCGCCGGCAATTGGCGTGGACGACGGTCGTGCTGGTACTGATCGGCAGCGCCGTGGCGGCGGTGTTCATCCGGCGCTTGGTGCATCGACCGGTGGCCTCGCTCTACGCCGGCACCCAACGCATCGCCCGTGGCGATCTGCAAACCCGGATCGATGTGCGTGGGCGGCACGAACTCGGCCGGTTGGCGGAGGCTTTCAACCGGATGGCGCATGACCTCCTCAAGGCCCAGGAGGAACTCCGGGAATGGTCTCGCAAGCTCGAGGTCAAGGTCCACGAGAAGACGGAGGAACTGCAACGCGCCCAGCGTCAGGTGCTTCACATGGAAAAGATGGCCTCGCTCGGCAAACTCTCCGCCACGGTTGCGCACGAACTCAACAATCCGCTCGCCGGCGTCCTCAACTATGCCCGCCTCGTCGAACGCGAACTGAAGGATCAGGAAATGCCCGCGGTGCGGCAAAAGGAGCTTCAGCGATACCTGGGGTTGATCCAGAAGGAGTGCAGCCGGTGTGGGGACATCGTCCGCAACCTGTTGCTGTTCGCGCGCCGTCGCGGTGCCCAGATGACGTCGGTGGACCTCAACGAGGTGGTCGATCACAGCCTGATGCTCGTACAGCACCACCTCGAACTGCAGGGGGTGGAACTCACAACGCAACCGCTCGCGGGCGATAGTCGGATACTCGCCGATCCCGGCCAACTCCAGCAGGGGTTGGTGGCGCTCCTGGTCAACGCGATTGAAGCCATGGGCGACAAGGACCTACCGCAGCGCCGGCTGACGGTCGCGCTTTCCGGGGATTCGCAGGAAGTGCAAATCCGCATCAGTGACACGGGCGTTGGCATCCCGGCTGCATTGCTGCCCCGCGTGTTCGAGCCGTTCTTCTCGACCAAGCACGAAGAGAGCGGGGTCGGGCTCGGGTTGGCCGTCGTTTACGGCATCGTGCAACGCCACGGCGGCGACATTCGTGCGGAGTCCGAACCCGGTCACGGTACGACTTTCCAGGTCGTCCTGCCGCGAACCCCGCCGCCCCCAGCGGAGGAAAAGGAGGCATGAGATGAAGGACCCCACCCCGAGCATCCTGGTTGTGGACGATGAGTTCTCAGTGCGGGACTCACTGACCCAATGGTTCCGCAAGGACGGCCTGGACGTGCAGGTCGCCGCCAGCGCCGATGCCGCCCTGCACCTGCTGGGCAAACGGCGGTTCGACGTCGCATTGATCGACGTGAAGATGCCAGGCATGGACGGCATGGCGCTGCAACAACACGCCCAGCGCATCGACCCCGGGATGCCGGTGATCATCATCACCGCCTTTGCCTCGGTGGAAACGGCCGTGCAAGCATTGAAACAGGGCGCTTTCGATTACGTCACCAAACCCATCGAACCGGAGGAATTGAGTCACCTCGTCCAGCGGGCGGTGGAGCAACGCCAACTGAAGGAGGAGAACATCCGGTTGCGTGAGACCATCGATGGGATGGCGCCGTCCCTCGACACCATCGTGGGCAACAGCCCGCCGATCTGCACGGTACGGGAGATGATCGACACCGTTGCCGCCACTGATGCCACTGTGTTGATTCGCGGAGAAAGCGGCACAGGCAAGGAGCTGATCGCGCGGGCCATCCACGCCCGCAGTCGTCGCCGCTACTTCCCGATCATCCCCGTGAACTGCGGCGGCCTGCCCGACGAGTTGCTCGAAAGCGAGCTGTTCGGCCACGAGATGGGGGCGTTCACCGGCGCCCGCCAGCAACGCAAAGGGCGGATCGAGATGGCGGATGGCGGGACGCTGTTCCTCGATGAAGTGGGCGCTATCAAACCACGCATGCAGGTGGACCTGTTGCGCGTGCTCGAAACCCGGGAGTTCACTCGGGTGGGTGGGTCCGCCGTGTTGCAGTCGGACTTCCGCGTGATCTGCGCCACCAACGAGGATCTCGACCAGGCGATGGCCGAAGGGCGGTTACGCGAGGACTTCTACTACCGGATCAACGTGTTCACGATCGAGGCTCCACCGTTGCGCGAACGTCGGGGGGACATCCCGGTCTTGGCGATGCATTTCCTCGACCGGTTTGCCCGGCAGATGGACAAGCGCTTCACGGGCCTCAACCCGGCTGCGATGGAGGGCTTGGTCCGGGCCGACTGGCCAGGAAATGTGCGGGAACTCTCCAACGCAATCGAGCGAGCCGCGGTGATTGGCCGGCCGCCGGAGATCCGCATCGAGGATTTGCCCACGCGTCCGCAGGGAAAGACCGCGCCGGACGCGGACGACTCGCTGGCTGGAGTTGAAAAACGCCACATCGCCCAGGTCCTGGAGCGCACCAGATGGAACGTCAGCCAGGCGGCAGAAGTTCTCGGGATCGATCGCGTCACCGTCTACAACAAGATCAAGAAGTACGGGTTAAGACGAGCATGACTCCTCGCCCGTGGCTGTGCGACTGAGTCTTGTGTGCTGAGACAGGAGGCACGTCCGGGGCTGGGGGTGAAACTGCTGAGCACCGACGAAGGGGTCGAGCAGTTCATTCTCTGTCGGAGTCCGGACCGGGCCGCCAAGGAAGCCGCGATGCTGCAGCGACAGCTCGACCGGTTACAGAACCAACTGGGCAAAACCCACGAGGGACTGCAGCGAAAGGCCGAACGGGATCTGGAGAAGGTGGGACGGCGAGGATGCAAGCATCCCGGGAGTTCCACTCTGGAGCTTGTCGACTTCCGACCACACCGGGAGGGCCTGGACCTGAACGGCCCCCAGTTACACCGGGTAGTCCAGCGCCTCGCGGGTCATGACGCCGGTCAGGGCGGTGGCTGCCCGGTCCTTGGCGAGGCGTGAGCCGGTGAGGCAGCCGTCGAGTTTGGCGCGCAGCCGGGCAAAGCCCTCCAATCCGGTGAAACAGACACAGGGACCGGCCTTGGGCGGGTGGGGTTCCCCAATCTCCACCACGTCCGCCACAGCGCGGGCGGAACCGGCGATTCCGGGAATCATCCCTTCGAGGCTATCAAGATCCTCGGCCCCAAAACAGGCGCTGCAGCTCTCGTTGGTCCACGCCGGGTGTTGCCGGTAGCCATGGACGATCTCCGCACAAATCCGCGCCACCTCGCCCGCCGCCCGGGCACACTGCACGTGACACAGGTTGGTAAGAAACGCGACCGTGCCGGCCAGGCCATCCGCCACGGCCGGATTGTCCGGCCCCCGCGTTTCCAATTCCCGGACGTCGAGAATGAACTGACGTGCCGCCAGCAACCAACAGAGGGCGTCGGCCAGCGGGAAGGTCACCCCCTGTCGGGTCTTGTGGTAGAGCTTGGCGCCCGAGGCATCCGTGGCGGTCTGGATGTGGCGGATGGTCCAGCGCCACAACTGCATGGCGGTGGCGAGCGTGCAGGCGCCGGACCCCGGCCGGAACGACGCGGTTCCCCGCAGTTCCTGGATCCACTGATCGAACTGGGCCAGGAAGAGCTCGTTCGTCATGGTCAGGGAAAGCTGGAGCCGTTGAACCGCCTCCGGGCCCTCGTAGGTGGCCTCCAGTTGCGCATCCATCCACTTCTGGCCGAGGAAGCCGGGGCAATCCTCCGTGACGCCGTAGCCGCCCATGAGGCTGACGGCCTCGCGCATCATGTTGGCGCCGTGTCCGGTGTTCCAGAGCTTGCAGGCGGGGCAAAGAACGTTGGCGACCGAATCCAACAGGGCGAATTTCACCAGCGGATCCTCATCCAGTTCCTGGAGCCGACGTTCGTCGCGCTCCCCGGCGGGCCGGTCCAGCAGGGCGACCAGGTCGAGCCCCCGCTTCTGCGCCTGGGCCATGGCCTTGAACGCCGCGCGCCCGGCGAGTCCCTGGCGTGCGAGCAATTCGTCCTTCCGTCGCTCCAGCGGATCCAGGTCATCAAACACGCGGGCGGCCTCGAACCCGAGGGAGGCGCTGGCCTCGCCGGTTGCCCAGACGTCCACCAATCGGTGCAACACGTCCTCCTTTTGCTGCAACCCCATCTCATAGCGCGGCGTGCCGGGACCTCCCTGACCACCCCGGAACCGGCGGCGCTGGTAGAGGATCACCGGCTCCACGGCGGAGAGCAGCTTCGCCGAGGTCATGAGCCCGACGGTCACACGGGTGCGTCGGAACACAGCCTCGATGATGTCACTGTGGGAGTAGTTTGGCAGGATGACCCCGTCCTTGACGGTGTACCCGCCGATGATCCGGCTGGCGGGGACGCGGAGGTTGAAGGACGGGTCGCGGGTGGAGGAGAGTTGGTGAACCATCTTCTTCGTGGGCACGCCACGATCCCAGGTGCCCTCGTCGCTCTCCTCGAGGATGACCATGCAAGTGCCCTTGAGCCGCGGGTCATCGGACTCGACGGCCGCGGTGACGACGTTGGCGAAGCCCATGTTGGTGATGAACCGGCCGCGCTTGTCCACCTGCAGCACGGGTTCCCTGCCCTCCGACCATTCGGCGACCCGGACCTTGCCGCCGAGCATGCCGGTTTCCACCCCGACGAACGGGAGCGGCTCGGTCAGCGCAAAGGCGGCACGGATCTGCCGGCGGTCTTCCCCGGGTTGCATCGGGGCGGCGAGATGCATGTAGTGTTCGCGTTGTTCAGGGGTACCCCGTTCGTGGATCGGGGCCAGGCCGAGATTTCCGGCCAGGCTGCACGTGGCGGCGCCGGCATCGACCCAGGCCAGTTCAAAGGCAATCAGGGCAAGGGCCAGATTCTTGGGGCCCTCGATGAAGCCGCCGTGTTCGGGGTTCAGGAAGGCCGCCGTGATGCCGCTCTCGTCGAAGGCACGCAGGAGGCCGGCCTTCTGGGGGGTCCATTCGTGGGAATTCCGCCCCCCCTCGGCCACGAGCCGGGCCACCGGACCGCGGGCCACCGTTCGACTGGACTGCACCAGCATGTGGAGGTCAAAGCGTTCCGCGAAACGCCACATGATCTGCCGCACCTCATCGCTGGGCAGGGTTTCGAGGGCCGGTCGGTCGGTTGATTCTCTCTGAGCTTCCATCACGCGTACTTCGTCGTTGCCAATCCGGGGGATTCTAGCGATCCGAAGGGCGCTTGTCACTCCCGGGAAAGCGGGGGAGACCACACCTCGCTCGAACCCCGTTTGGTGTGGGTCCGTTGGAGTTCCCCTCGTCCCGGAAGGGGTCCCTCCATCGGAGTCTCTTCGGGTCTATTCGTGGTGGAACTGCGTGGATCCGGCTTAACCGTCACGAAGATAACGGCCCACCGCGCCGGCGGCAGAATGCACGTGCAATTTGCGGTAGGTGTTGTGGAGATGGCTGTTGACGGTGCGAGCGTGGCATCCGAGGTGCTCGCCGATCTCGTCGTAGGTCATGCCACGGGACAGGCACTCGAGGACCTCCCGCTCACGCGGTGTCAGGTTCCCCTTGCCGTCCGCGCCCCCCTTCCCGCCGGCGGGCGGCGCTCCCCGGAAGCTCTTCAGCACCAGGCGGGCAACGGAGGGAGTCATTTCCGAACCGCCGTCGCGCACCTGTTGGATCGCCTCGACCAAACGGGCGGGCGGCGTGCCCTTGATGAAGTAGCCGGACGCCCCCGCGGTCAGGGCCGGAAACACCCAGGCCGCCTCGTCATGCACGGTGAGTACGATGCACTGCACTTCCGGACACCTTTCCCGACAGGCCGCAACGAAACCCGTCCCACTGAGTCCGGGAAGCTCCAAATCCACGAGGACCACCTCGGCCCGCTGGTGGGCCAGGGCTGACAGTGCTTCCTCGGCCCGATCGAAATCGCCCATCACCCGGATTCTGCCGGAACCCTGCAGGGCGTCCACCAACGCCTCCCGCACGCCGGGCTCGTCCTCGACGATCATCACACCAATCGGTTCATCTTTGTGGGGCACGCGGAGATGAAAGCGTCTGACGGGCGGCACGGCAAGTCCGGGGCGCCCGAAGCCAGCAATTCTCTCCATGAACCGTCAACCGCCAACGGAGGGCCGAGTTCCACGAGGCCCTGACTTGATTCCAGGGACTCGTGGAACTCGTCCTTCCGAGGAGGGTTCAGGGTCCCATTGCATGTGCGATCGCAAAGGGGGGCTCCCCATGGAGCGAGCCCAGTAAACCGCCCGGGGTTCCGTTTGAGGCAAGCCGATCGGACGTCGGCGCTCCGCCACAATGACAATTGCCGGCCCCAAGGGCGCGGTTCACGTTCCGTTCAGCGGCAGGCGGAGAATGACGCAGGTCCCCTGGCCGGGCTGCGAACGGATCTCGCAGGTACCCCGGATCGCCGTCATCCGGTCCTTCACGCTTCCCAGACCGACCCCATGGCTGCCATCGGTGCCCGGCCGGACCGGATCCGCGGGATCGAAGCCACGGCCGTCATCCTCGATCTCGATCACGAGCACCCCGGACTCGATCCGAAGTCGCAGGTGGACGACGGTTGCCGCGGCATGGCGCACCGCGTTGTGCACGATCTCGTTGGTCGCCAGCACCAGTTCGCGGCGCATCTCGGCAGGCACGGGGACTTGCGGCAGGTCGTCGGGAAGTTCCAGACGGCACCGAAGCCGGGCGGATCGAAGCCGGCGCTCGGCCTGCTGACACACCCGGGCGGCGAGGGCTTCCAGACTGTCGGCCTTGGGGTTGGTGACCCAGATCAACTCCCTCAAGGCATGCAGGGCGTCGTGAGTGGTTTCCGAGAGGCGGTCGAGCCGGCGGGCCATTTCCTCAGGGGGGATCGACCGGGTCTCGCCAACGCGGCTCAGCAGGGTCAGTTCGGTGAGGTTGGCGCCCAGGCCGTCGTGCAGATCGCGGGCCAGGCGGCTTCGTTCCTGGAAACGCGCGGCTTCTTCCTCCAGTTGATGGAGATGGCGCAGTTCCCGGATGCGCCAACCCACTCCCAATGCTGCCAGCCCCAGCAGGGTGCCAACCCCCAGCAACCGCACGCTGGTCCGCTCGTACCAACGGGACTCGATTTGGACCGGCAGCATCGCCGAGTGGGAACTCCGGTAGCCGTGCCGGTTGATGGCGATGACCTCGAAGGTGTAATCGCCGGGCGGCAGGTAGGCGTAGGTTGCCCGGCGCTCGGTTCCCGCCTCCACCCATTCCGGTTGCAGCCCGATCAACCGATAGCGGAACCGGGTTTGCTCGACTCCACGGAAGCTGGGGGCGGTAAAGGTGAACTCCGCCGAACGCCCCGCTTCCGGGGGCACGCGGACCGGTTCGAGGTGGGCCGGGACCATTCCGCGAACCCCGGACCCGCCGCCGGGCGGGGCCTGGTAACGTGTCATCCCGGAGACCTGAAGCCGTTCGACCCGGGGAAGTGGGGCGTTGGTGAGATCGGGGCGATGCGCCGGGTCAACCAGCGCCAGTCCCGCCACGGTGGCAAAGGCAAGCCGCCCGTCGCGCAGTCGGATCGACGGGGGTTGGCTGATCTGCCCGTTGTTTTCCACGTTGAGCAACCCGTCCGCTTCCCCGTAGCTCACGCAATGCACCTGCCCGGTGCGCCCGGTCACCACCTCCAGGAGTGCCTGACGCGGCGCGCGGTAGATTCCATGGTCGTGGCCCACCCAAAGGGAGCCGAGTCCGTCACCGAGGACGCTGTTGACCTCGTTGACGGGGAGTCCGTTCCCGGTGGTGAGCGCCGTGGCCCGGCCGTCACGGACGCAATGCAACCCGTGATCCGTTCCCGCCCAAAGCAGTCCGTCCGCATCCTCGAACAGCGACCAGACATGCAGGCTTTCCAATCCCTCCTTCCGGCCGAGCGTTTCGAACCGCCCGTCCACCCACCGTGCCAGGCCACCCCCGCCGGTACCGAACCACAGGGTCCCCTGCCGGTCCTCGAGGATTGCGAGGACGTTCTCGTGCGGAAGCCCGTCCTTGGGCAGCCAGGTGGTGACCTCCCCGTCCTTCACCCGGTGCAGTCCACGGGCCGCCCCGACCCACATGCTGCCATCCCGCGCCGCGTAGAGGGTGCGGATCTTGGTTCGAAACCACTCGCCATCAAAGTTGCGCCAGGTCAGGGCGCCGTGATCCCAGATCGTGATGCCACCGGCCGTCCCGATCCAGACCCTGCCCTGCGCATCCTCCGCCAGCGCCTTGACCTCCTTCCGACTGAGCCCGTCGGCCTCGGTCAGGGTCTCCACGCGGTCGCCATGAAACCGGGCCACCCCGCCGTCCGTACCCACCCACAGGGAGCCATCCGCCGTCTCGATCACAGCCCAGGTGTTGTCGTCCGGCAGGCCGTCGGCGTGGGTCAGCGTCTGGAACCGGCGGGGTTCCAGGCAGGCGAGTCCGCCCTCGCTGGTCCCGATCCAGAGATTGCCTTCGTGATCCTCCGCCATGCACAGCAACACGGTGGTATTGGCGAATCCGTCGAGCGGATACAGGGTGATGTCCTGTCTGCGGCGGCGCACGAGCGTCATGTTGCCTCCCATCTGACGCGTAAACCGTTCCATGGGATACCAGAGCGCTCCCTGGGAATCCGCAAACAGCCAGGGTGGGTTCGAGAAGTTGCGAATGATCTCGTCCGAGACCGGTACCCAACCGCCTTCCCCCAACCGCCACAGCCGGGCGGTGGTGGAAAGATAGTCGCCCACCAGCGCGTACCGGGTGCCATCGCGGGTCTCGGCCAGGTCGAAAACGTGGTGGGTCGTGTGGGCAAGAGGCTCCGGGAACTGCGGCTGCCATGTTCCGTCAACCGGGGACTCGACGAAAAGCTGGGCACCGGTCGCGGCCCACAACCGGCCCTCCTGATCCTCCATGGCCGCGGGGATCATGCCCCGGACCATGCGCCCGGGCTCCATCCCCCATTGGGCCTGCCATCCTTTGCCAGTCGAGCGCACGAACAGCCCCAGGTTGGAACCTGCCGCCATCCGGCCGTCCGGGAGGCACAGCACACGTCCCACTTCGACATTCTCGCCACTCCCGGAAAGCTGTTCCGGCGTTGGAACGTCCGCGAGACTGTGGTGCCGGACCTCCTCGCCGATTTCCATCAACCCCGCCCCGGTTCCCACCCAGATGTGGCCGTGCAGATCCTGCGCCAGCGCATGACATTGCTCATCCACGAACGCCGCATCGGTGGAGCGCGACCAAGTCACGAAGCGCTCGCCGTCGAACCGGGACACGCCGCGGCGGGTGCCCACCCAGAGGAAGCCCTGCCGGTCACAGAGAAGACTGAGCACCCGGTTGTCCGGCAGCCCGTTTTCCTGGCGCCACCGTCGGACAATGAAGTCGCGCTGCAACCAACCGGAAGCCACCGGCGGTTCCGCCGCGATGACCGGCAGCGCCAACGCCAGAAGCAGCCCGCCGACGAAACCGGTTCGGGGAGGGCTGTCCAGCGTGTTCATGTGCCTCCAATCCTGCCAAAGCCTCCCGGAGTCACGCAAGCCGGGGCAGTGATCCAGCCCATTCTCCAGGACGTCCGCATCCACCAACCCGCCAACCGCCGCATTCGGGCCAGTCCGGGATTGCACTTTGCCGTTCGAGCAGTTGCCATGCAGGGCATGCGATGTCCGAAGTGCAACACCCGGGAACTGGTGGCCACCCGGGTCCGCGGAATCGAGGTGGACCAGTGCCCGGCGTGCCACGGCATCTGGTTCGACGAGTCCGAACTCGCCGCCCTCCTGCAGGCCGAACCGTCCGAACTCAAGCCGCTGACCCGCGGCCGGACCGACCCCGGGAGTGACCAGCAAAAGGGCGCATGTCCGCGTGACGGACGACTGTTGATGCGTGTCCACAGCACCCGGAACCCCCGGCTGGTGGTGGACGTCTGCCCAGGGTGCCGTGGGCTGTGGCTCGATGGGGGCGAGCTGACGGCCCTGCTGCAGACCCGCTAGCATCCGGCAGAAAGGACTTGTGTTACGCCGCCCGGCCCGGTTCCTCTTTCTGCGCCAGTGGCTCCGCCGCCCGGTTGAGTAACGCCGGGAGGGTTGGACGCCGGAACGGGTTCAGCCATGCCGCTATACAAGCAAGAACATCTGCAGCACATTTCGCAGCAGTTCCGAATCTACGGTCAGATCCTGCACGCGGAACTCTGCAAGATCGGTCACATCAACGAAACCTACACCGCCACCTACGAGCAGGGCGGGGTGACCGTTCGTTACATTCACCAGAAGATCAACCAGGGGGTCTTCAAGAAGCCGGTGGAGGTGATGGAAAACGTCATGCGGGTCACCGAACATCTGCGGGCAAAGCTGCGCACGAACGGCGCCCGCCAGTGCACCCGCCGGTCCCTCACCGTGGTCCCCACCCACGAGGGCCAACCGTTCTACGTCGATGAGGAGGGCAATTACTGGCGCACGTTCGTGTTCGTCGAGCGCGTCCAGTCCTTTGAATCCGTGCAGACCCCGGAACAGGCCTTCGAAGCCGGCCGGGCGTTCGGCGAGTTCCAGAACCTGCTCGCCGACCTGCCGGGCGACCGGCTCCACGAGACCATCCCCGATTTCCACAACACGCGGAAACGCTTCGCCGCGCTCCAATCCGCCATCGAGGCCGATGCGGCGGACCGGGTGCGCAAGGCGAAGGCGGAAATCGAGTTCGCGCTGGCCCAGGAACCGTGGATCGACACTCTGCTGCAGGCGCACGCCGAGGGGCGCATTCCCGAGCGCATCACCCACAACGACACCAAGTTCAACAATGTCATGCTCGACTGGGAAACCGGCCGGGCCATGTGCGTGGTGGACCTCGACACGGTCATGCCGGGCCTGGTGCACTACGACTTCGGGGACATGGTGCGCACGACCACCAGCCCCACCATGGAGGACGAGCCGGACGTCTCGAAGGTCAGGCTGCAGATGCCGATGTTCGAGGCGTTGGCCCGGGGCTATGTCCAGGCCACCCGGGATTTCCTGACCCCCGAGGAACGCAGCCACCTCGCCTTTGCGGGAAAACTCATCAGCTACACCATCGGCATCCGGTTCCTCACCGACTATCTGCAGGGCGACACCTACTTCCGGGTCCATCGCCCCGACCACAACCTGGCCCGCTGCCGCACCCAGTTCCAACTGGTCCGCTCCATCGCGGAACAGGAGGAAACCATGCAGCGTTTCGTCGAGGGCCTCTAACCTCCACGTCCCATGCCCGACCGCGAACAAACCATCGCCCGCCTGCTCGAATCCGGCATCGTCGCCATCATTCGGGCCAACTCTCCCGACCTGGCGCTGCCCGCCGCGAAAGCGCTGCTTGCGGGCGGCGTGAACGCCATCGAGGTCACCCTCACCACTCCGGGCGCGTGTGAGGCCATCGCCGCCATGAGCCGGGATTTGGGCGCCGGGGCGCTCATCGGCGTGGGCACCGTGCTGACTCCCGCGGATGCGAACGAGGCCATGGATGCCGGGGCAGCCTACGTGATCTCACCGGTCTGCCGGACGGAACTGATCGCCGCCTCCCACGCGCGCGGCTGCCCGGTGATGCTGGGGTGTTACACCCCGACCGAAGCCCAGACGGCCCACGAAGCGGGCGCGGATTTCATCAAGCTGTTCCCGGCGGATACCCTGGGACCGGCCTACATCAAGGCGTTGCTCGCCCCGTTGCCCCATCTGCGCATCGTGCCCACGGGCGGCGTGAACCATGAAACGCTGGCGTCGTTCATGCAGGCCGGTTGCGCCGCCGTCGGCGCCGGCTCCTGCCTGGTCTCGAAGGACATCCAGGAACGGCGCGACTGGGCGGAGCTGACCCGCCGCGCGGAGCGCTTCGTCGCCGCGATGAAGGCGGCGCGGGGAGCGTAGAACCCCATCTCCCATCTCCCATCTCCGATCCTCCATCCTCCATCCTCCATCCTCCATCCTCCATCTTCCATCTTCCATCTCGCTCCCTCCCCCACCCTGCGTTTGCCAATTCGCGGTCGCTCCTTCACACTGCGCGCACGAATGAGCAAACGGTTCTACGTCACCACCGCCATTGACTACGTCAACGGCCAACCGCACGTTGGACAGGCCTACGAGAAGGTCATCACGGACGTGATCGCCCGGGTCCATCGCGCCCTGGGCGAGCCGACCTTCTTCCTGACCGGCACGGATGAACACGGCCAGAAGGTGCAGCAGACCGCGATGGCCGCCGGCAAGCCGCCCCAGGAGTATTGCGACGAACTTGCCGCCATCTGGCGTTCGCTCGCCGGCACGCTGGGATTGTCCAACGACGATTTCATTCGCACGACCGATCCCGGTCACGAGGCCATCATCCAGGCCATCCTCACCAAGCTGAACGAAAACGGCCACTTCTACCGTGCGCCCTACCACGGTTACTACTCCATGAAGGAGGAGACCTTTCTCACGGAGAAGGACCGCCGCGAGGACGGGACGTTCGATCCGCTCTGGGGCCAGGTCGTCGAACTGGTGGAGGAGAACTACTACTTCAAAATGGGGCGGCATCAGCAGTGGCTGATCGACCATATCGAGGCAAATCCGGACTTCATCGCCCCCGGTTTCAGGCGCAACGAGGTTCTCGGCTTCCTCCGCAACAACACCCTCGAGGATCTGTGCATCACCCGGCCCAAGGCGCGCCTGAGCTGGGGCATCCCGCTGCCTTTCGACCCGGACTACATCACCTACGTCTGGTTCGATGCCCTGGTGAACTACGCCAGCCTGCCGGGGCTGCGGGGGGATCCCGTCGTGCTCGACGCTCTCGGACCCTGGCTCCCCGAAGGCAGCGGCATCGAGCGCAACCCCGACCTGCAGCTCTGGCCGGCGGACATCCACGTCATCGGCAAGGACATCATCAAGTTTCACGCCGTCTACTGGCCGATCATGCTCAAGGCGATGGAACTGCCGCTGCCCCGCCAGATCCTCGCCCATGGCTGGTGGCAGAAGGACAACGAGCGGATGAGCAAGACCACGGGCAACGTGGTGGACCCCGTGGCGGTCATCCAGGAATGGGGCGTGGACGCCTTCCGCTACTACGTCACCCGCGAACTGGACATCGGCCCGGACGGCAACTGGACCGATGCGGGTTTTGCGGGGCGGTATCAAGCTGAACTCGCCAACGGACTGGGCAACCTGATCAACCGGTCACTCTCGATGCTGCGCCGCTACCGGGAAGGCGTCGTGCCCCCGCGCCACGACGAACTGAAACCGGACGTGACGGCTGCGGTGGCAACCGTTCGCAACCTGCTGCGACAACACTCCCTGCAGGCGTCGTTGATCGCCATCTGGCGGCTCATCGACCGCGTCAACCAGTACGTCGATCAAACCGCGCCGTTCAAGCTGGCAAAGGATCCGGCGCAGGCCGAGCGGCTGGGCGAGGTCCTCTACAACCTCGTGGAAACCTGTCGTGTACTGGCTGTGCTCATCTGGCCGTTCCTGCCCGACACCGCCGGGAGGATCTTCAGCCAACTGGCGTTGGAAGGTTCTCCTGACCGTCTGGATCTGGCGTCCTGGGGCGGGCTCGCCGAAGGGCACGTGGTTGGCACGCCAGCTCCGTTGTTCCCCCGCCGCGACGGGAAGTAGAACCGGCGAAGGGGTCAGTTCTTGATAATGGCATATCGCCGCGGACGGCCACCTTCGGGGTCGCAGTGGAGGGGCTGCCACACCTTGGCCCGATATGACCATATCAAGAACCGACCCCTCCTCTTTCATTTACCGCCCCCGTCGAGGAGCGCCTGCAACACTGCCAGGTCCGACGGGTTCCCAGCCGGATCGAAGTTGAAGGACTCCTCGAAGGCGACGAGGTCGCGGCGCCGTGCGTCCAGGGCCGTAATGACTTCGGCGTCGCGGACGAGGACGAACACGTTGACCGCACCGCACCGCGTACTTACTTCCACCCGCTGGCCTTCGCGTTTCATCGAAACCGGTGTCACGGCATCGGCGTCCACGCGGGCCAGCACCTGCGCCTCGTCAAGGTACGCAGGCACGGGCCAGGAAAGGGTGGCTTCGCGGGGAGGTGCGAACTTGAACACCCGCTCCTCGGGGTCCGGTTGATAATCCAGATCAAGCGCGAACAGCAGCGCCCCGCGCGGTCCGGCCACGACCGCCAGGTCCCAATCCGGTCGGCCATCCCGCGTGATGCGTTCGTAGTGATACGCTTCCCCCTCGAGGTGGAAGTCCTCCAGCAACCGGATTTCCCGGTTCACCCGGGTGATGGGCTCGATGAGGTCCGGGAACTTGAGCAGCGACTTCAGGCTCAGGTTGAACCAGTAAAGGGAAGTGACCCGGCTGCTGAGCGCGTGATAGGCCTGCACGCGGAGTTCGTCGGGGGTCGGTGAGGTCCGGGAACGGCCCTGGCCGCTCCAGCCATCGTGGGCGCCTTGGGACCAGTACGCGATGGGCATCGGCCGGTTCAGTTCGCGCAGGCTGCGGGTCATGTCGCCAATGGTTTCCAGGGGTGCGCCCCAGCGAAGCCGTTCACCGCCCCAACGATCGTAGGCCCGCCATGAGTCCGAGGCCGGCGCACAAACTCGGTAGGCATCGTAATGGGGGAAGTCCGAAAGCCCGGCGTAGAAGCGCCAGATACGTTCCTCACTGTGGGTCACGCTGGTGGGCAACCGGGTGCGCTGATACGGCGCAAAGGCCCGCCAGACCTCCATCGGCGGAACCGGTCGGCCGCCGCCGTATTGCGGTTCGCCGAGGAACTCCACCGCGTGAATCCGGGGCAACACAGCGTCCGTGTCGTACTGGTCCAAGGGCTGGCAGCGGTTCATGTACTTCAGCGGGTATCGGGAATAGAGCGCCTCGTTGTCGGTGTAGCCGGGCACGGCTTGGTGCATGCCCGTGTTCAGGTGCATTCGCCGGAGCGTCTTGAGATACGGCACGCATTGGAGCGTGTTGCTGCCGCCCAGTCCGGAGGCCACCCAGCCACCGCTGAGGTCGAAGGTCTCGCGTTTGATGCGGAGGTGCGTCGAGAGCCAGCCCCAGCCCACGCCCGAGCACCACACTTGAACGACAGCATAGGTCAGCGGCAGCGGGCCGGTGGGAACGCGTGCGCCACCGTGGTCTCCGGTCGGAATGACGCAGTCACCCGGGAAAGCTTCAAGGTTCCCAATGCAGCCCTGTGAGCGGAGGGCACGCCACGAGATGCCTTCCTCGGGAACCCAGAGCCTCGCAGCGACGAGCCTCAGTGGCTCGCCGGTCTGGTTCACCACATGAAACACCATCGAATCGGGCCGGGGATCGTCCCCTTTGCCAAGGAACGTCACGGACGACAGCCACGCGCGGGGGGCCGCGATGGCGAAGTGGTTGGTCCAGTTGCCCACGATCAGGTCCGCCTCCGTCCCCACGCCCCAGGGCGCGCGCTGGCCATTGAAGCTCCACACCGTGAGAGCGCTCGGCGGCAACAACAACGGCTCGTTCGTCCACGCACTCGGGAAGTCGTGCCAGGACCATTCATCCGCGGCCAGCAGTTCGTCCGGGGTCTTTCCTCGCACATGCACGGGTGTGCTCGCATCGAAACGGATTGGCTCATCCCCATGGTTCATGAGGAACAACTGCACCCGCGCCCCCAGGCTGAAATCGGGCTCGCGTCGGTACCGCATCTCGGTGGACTGGACATGCGGCGTCACGGTCACACCCACCAGCTTGAGGGCTTGCGAGTGACCGTCGGAGGCAAGGACGACCGAGGCCGACAGCGCGGCAAAGCGAAGTCTCAACAGGTGCATCGGGATGTTCTGGAACATGCTCATGAGAACAGCCGGTCAGGTTCGGGGGATTCAATAGCTGAGTTGGACGACTTCGTGAATGTCTTCAACGAGGAGTTCCAGACGGTTGCCGCCCTTCTTCAACTCCGTCGCGGGGTTGAACGCCTTCGCGCGCTTGAAGCCGTCGCGCACCTCGATGGTCACGCGAAAGATCGGGGCGTCCTCGATGGGGACGGGCAGGACGTACGGTCGGTCCTTGGCCGGCGTGGTTTGGGGCGGGGCATCGTAGCCCAGGAGATGGACCCGCAGCGTACGTGCGATCGGATCGTCGGTCACAACGGTCTGCACGGTGGTGGGGGCCTCGATGCGGACCCACGGTTCGGGATTCAGCAGACGGACGGCATTCGCCAGGAGCTTGCGGGTTTCGGTGATGTGATGATCGCTGGCGGTGGCCCAGTCGGGTGAGCCGGCGAAGGTGAGGACAGCGCCATTGCCCACGTGGTTGAGCAGCATGGCCGGACCGACCGGTGTGTCGGCGCTCAGGGGCCAATCTTGGTTGTAACGCCCCTCGACATGAAGCGACGTGCGGTGCGGTTTGAGCAGTTCGCCAATCGGTGTGGCGGTGGTGGCTTCGTACACGACCGCCGGACCGCGGACCAGGAACGGCCAATTCGTTCTTGCCGATCCGCGCATCGATTCCGATGGCGCCCAAGGCTCCACGATGACGTCTGACCGAGTGGAGAACCTCACCCAGTTGTCGGTTGAATCGAGTTCGCGAACGAGTTTCGCGCCGGCCAATTCCTGCAGCGCCGACTCTTCTCGCCGTTCCCCCCGCCAGCCGCGTGTGCCGGTCAAACCGGTGACAAGAAGCTTCCCGCCTTCTTCGACATACCGGCGAAACAGCGCGACCTCCTTGTCTGACACGATAGCCACGTTCGGCAGCATCACGACCGGAAACCGCTTCAGCGTCTCCAGCGTGACCTTCTCGTCGAGGATGACCCCCCAGGGAATGTGCTCGTACACCATCGCCTTGTGCGCGCCTTGGAAGCTCTGGAAGTACTTCGCCGGTTGGTCGCGCCCGAACCAATCCCGGGTGCGGCTGCTAAAGTAGAGCCCCACCTCGTAAACGGCGGGATGCCCAAACTGCGAGCGCTTGGCAGCGACCTCCCTGAACGCCGCGCCAAATCGCTCGTAAGCCACGGGGTCGAGCCACCCGTCAAATGCCGTCTTGTCCACGATGGTCACAAAGCCGCCGTGGCTGAGCAGGGTGAGCAGTTCCCAGCGCAGGTCGTTCAAGGGGCGCGTGGTCTGATCGTGATACATCCGAACCCCGCGTTGCATGGCGATCTGGAACGGGAGACCCGGCGTGGCTGCCCGGTAGAACTCCGCGTTCAGCCCCACGGTCAATGCGCTGAAACCCCAGACGCCCGTTTCGCCCGTGACGAAATCCCCGTTGCCCGCGTGTTGGACGGGACGTTGCCCCACCTCCCAGGAGAACGGTGGGTTGCCGTGGTAGTTGTAGTCCACCGTCGCCCGCGGATTCACACGCCGGATGTGAGCGGTCAACTCCTTCTCAAACCGTTCGCTGCCGGCGTAGCGGAACTTCAGCATCCGATCCCAATCCTCATCCCAGGTGACCCCCGCAGGCATGGGGCGACCGTATTCCGCTTCAAACTCTTTCCGGCAGGTGGCGCACCAGCAGCCGTAAGGAGGGCCGAACCCCTGGTCGACCATGTCGAGGTGAAAACCATCAATGCCGTAAGCGAGTTGCTCGTCCACCATCTGCTTCAGGTACTCCAGATAGCCGGAGCGATAACAGACCCGCCCATCGATCGGCTTGCCGTCCGAAGCCACCGCCCGCCAGTCGGGATGCTCCCGCAGGGTGTGTCCCGGGTATTGCACCTGGCAGTAGGCAATGACCGGCAGACCGAGCCTGTGCCCCTCGCCCACCGCTTCACGCAGCACATCGCGATTCCCCAAGCCGGGCGGCTTCGGCTGGAATTTCGAATCGTAGAACACCCAGTCGCCCTCGCGCGCCCAGATGACCAGGTATTCCGCGCCGCACGCCTGGGTCGCCCGCGCAATGTCACCGCCGTTGAACCGGCTCGCAAAGCCGACATCGCTGGGCGAACTGCCAAACTGCGAGCCGGTCGGCCCGACTTCCAATCCCACCAGCGAATGCGCGTACCAGGGCCTCGCCTCACGGCTCGGGGCAGGCGTGTCTCCCGCGTGTCCCGACCCGATAAGAACCCACGTTGCCAGACCAGCCAGGAACGACCGGAGGTGCTTCATGCACCCAGCATAGGAGACGGGTGTGCCGAAAGACCAGCTTTGGAGCGGGGTCGCCGGAGTGCCAAAAGGCTTTCCCAGCGGAGGCATCGCGAGTAGGTCAGAACCCGCAAATGAGCGCTGCCACCGGCCTCAGGAAGCCCATTCTTCGGATATCCACCCCAAATAGGGTGTGGCCCAGACTTGCTCAATCCCCTGTAAAACGCCACCGATGAAGCCTCCCTATCGAGTATTCGTTGTTTGCGGCTTGGTTCTGCTCGGCCTGATCTTCTGGCAGGGGTTTTTCGGGGGTTCCCACGTCAAGGACACAGCGTTCACAAGAGAATTCAATCAAATCTCCCTCCTCGCCTGCAAAGTGGTTAACTCCAAGATTCCGCCGCCCAAGGGGCCGGATTCGACACGAATCGAAGCGTTTGAGTCTGCAGGCATTCTCTCTTCGAACGATGTGGCGTACGTGCGGCAACACGGTATTGAGTTTCACGGTTTCGATGGCACGAGGACAGGCGCGAACGTCGCAATCTTTGAGGCCGTGTGCACAAGCACCAAGCCACCTCGCCGTATCATTGGGCATGCGGATGGACACGCGGAGTGCCGCGAACTACGCCGTGAGCCATGACACTTTACCAGAGCATCGAGCCAACATCAGGCAGCCAGGTCTGTCCTTCCCCATGCGTAAGTCAGTGGCAGCTGCCTCCCATGGCTCATGCTCGGCGTTTAGGGGGCGACAGGTTGTGATTGAGCCTTGGGGACTCGCAGGTATTCTGTGCGCATGAGCATGACGGTGGAGCAAATCGTGGATGAGGCCCTGGGGCTTCCCAGTGAAGTACCTGGCTGCTGAGAACCGCCGTGTTGGCGTGTGAGGATTCGTCCTCAGGCCGGTCTGAACCAGGGACCGGTTATGCTCATGCGGGAAGAACCACGACAAACGCAACCTCGCGGAACGGGGGGCTCTTGGGTGCACCCAAACGCGCCCCTGGTGTTGCCTTTGTCCGCGATCACCCCCGGGCAACGACCTTTGGTCGGCGGGAAGGCGGCGAATCTGGCGGGGATGATTCGCGGCGGGCTTCCCGTGCCGGGCGGCTTCTGCCTCACCACAGCGGCATTTGGGCAGTTCCTCGCGGGCTGTCCCGGGAGCGCAGAAATCTCCGCGGCGCCGGCCGGGTTGGCGGAAGGTCAGCCCGAACAAATCCCTTTGCTCAGCCGGCGGGTGCTGGCGCAACTCGCTGACGTCCCGATACCCGAAGCGGTCGCCGAGTCGGTAATCAAAGCCTGGCAGGAACAGGGCGAGGAGCGGGCCTATGCCGTCCGCTCCAGCGCCACCGTCGAGGATGCGGCGGAACATTCGTTCGCCGGGCAGTTCGAGTCGTTCCTGAACGTGCGGGGTCGGGACGCGTTGCTGAAGGCCATCCTGGATTGCTGGCGGGCACTTTACGCGGAACGAACGCTGGCTTATCAGGTCCGCGCGGGACTGCCTCCCGAAAAGGCGGCGATGGCGGTGATCGTTCAGCACATGGTCCCCGCCGAAGCTGCCGGGGTGCTGTTCACGGCGGATCCGGTGTCGGGCGACGGAGGACGCATGGTGGTCGAAGGGACCCGTGGTTTGGGCGACCGGCTCGTGTCGGGCCAGGTGAATCCGGACCGTGTGTTGCTGGAGAAGGCGACGCTGCGAGTCGTCCGTCGCGACCCCTCGGACGACGGTGGTTGTCTCGATGAATCGCTGGGAAGCCGACTCGGCGAACTGGGCCGCCAGGTGGAACGTCTCTTCGGTAGCCCACAAGACATCGAATGGGCCGTCGCGAATGGCGAGGTCTTCCTGCTGCAAGCCCGTCCGGTGACCACCGGACCGCCAGCCTCACGGAACGGTGTTCACAGGCCCGCCCCGGACATCCGGGAGGCTGCCTCGCCCCACCTTCGCACAGGCATCGGAGCCGCTGAACCCGTTCGACCGCTCTGCGGTCAGTCCTCACTGTTGGCGGAGGGAGCGCCGCCAACAGCTGCAGGACTGACCCCGTCGCTCGGTTCTTGGGAAGACCGACAGGTCTGGAGCAATCTCAACACCGGGGAGGTGCTGCCGGATGTCATGACCCCGGCGACCTGGTCGATGATCCAGAAGCTCATGGGCCGCATCGCCGGTTCCATCTTCCGCTTGGTGGGGGCTGACATGGACCGCGCCCCCGTCGTCGGCTCGGTCGGAGGCCGGGCGTATTTCAATGCCAACACCGGGCTGGCGGCCGTGAAGCCGTTCTCCTGGCTCATCAAGAACACCCCGGAACTCGTTCAGGCCATCGGCGGCGGACACATCGAGCAGCATGAGCAGGGGCTGAAGGACCTCACCGATGAGGACCTGCCCGACCTGGGGTTCAGTTGGCCCCGGTACGTCCTTTCCTGGCCGCGATGCGTTGCCAGCCTGATCACCCATTCGCCCGGGCGGGGAGACGCCTGGACCGTCCGGCTCAAGGCACATCAGGATGCGCTGGCCAAAACGGACATCGAATCGATGGACGTCGCGGCCTTGGGCAAGTTCTTCGACGACGTGTTGCAGGATGGCTTGCTGGGGATGGACCTGCTCTATCTGGTGACGCAGGCCGCGTCGCTGTTTGTGTTTGAGGGTGTCTGCCGGAACTGGCTGGACGATCCGGAGCTGACGCTGGGATACCGGTTGTTTGCCGGGCTCGGCGAGTTACCCGAAGCGAAGGCGGGCCAGGCGCTGTGGAAACTGGCCTCCCTCGCCCACGCCGGCGAAGCCGTAAGAGGACTGCTGCTCTCCGACGATGACTGGGCGACGATCCGCCCGGCGCTCGAGCGGATCGAGGGTGGAAGGCATTTCCTCGCGGCCTGGGACGATTTCATGGCGGAGCATGGCCATCACTGCCGCGGCGAACTCGAACTGCACAACGCTCGCTGGCACGAAACGCCCGATTACATCCTCGGTCTGGTGCGTGGCTATCTGCAATCGATCGGCCAACTGGACCCGGTCGAGAACCAGCGCCGCCTCGCCGCGGAACGCATCCGTCTGACAGAGGAGTGCCGCAGGCGCCTGAAGAGCCCGCTGAAACGCTGGATATTCTCGAGGTCGCTTCGCCGGGCCCAGAAACTGGCCGTCAACCGCGAGGAATGGAAGAACCAGGCCGTTCGCCACATCACGGTGCTGCGCCGGATTCTGCTGAGACTGGGAGGTCAACTCTTCGAGAGAGGAACCCTGGCACAACCGGATGACATCTTCTTCCTTGAGGTCGGCGAGGTCCGATCAGTGGCAGACGGGCAGGCAACCTTCGACGTGGATTCAGCCATTGCGAAGCGCCGGGAGGAGTACGCGCGGAACCTGGAGTTGGAACCGCCCCCGCTGGTGATCGGGCGGTATCGCCCCGAGGACCTCGATGCCCCGCATGCCGGTGGCGAAGCCACAACATTGACCGGCATCCCGGTGTTCCCCGGCGTCGTCACCGGTCCGGCCCGCGTGATCCTGCGGACGAACGATCATGACCAGGTGCTGCCGGGCGAAATCCTCGTGGCCCCCTTCACCGATCCGGCGTGGACGCCCTACTTCGTCTCCGCCGCCGCGGTGGTAATGGACCAGGGCGGCATTCTGTCGCACGGGAGCATCGTCGCCCGAGAATACGGTCTGCCCAGCGTGACCAGCGTGGGTTCGGCCACCCGGCTCATCCGCACCGGCGACGTGATCGAGGTGGACGGCGCTGCAGGGCGAGTGGTGATCCTGCAACGAAGCCCGTAATCGCAGCCGATTCCCAGGACTTGCGCGATCCTCGGGTCGCACCCAATGGGTGAAGACATCCGGCGGACGTGGGGGGGCTCCCGCCGAGGGACTTATCGGCGTTCACCCGCGTTCATCTGCGGTTTCCAGACTGAGTCGACCGGCTTCAGGCCGGGCTGGGAGCCGGGCGGGGAGCCACCTGGGTGACGGGACGCGAGCCTGAACCGCCGGGCCCGCCGGCGGGCGGTTCCGGGACCGGGGCGGTGAACGGTTCGAGTTCCTCACCCTGGCGGACGAGGCGGGCGCTGTTGAAGACCACGATCAACGAGCCCGCGTTGTGCATCAGGGCCGCCAGGATCGGATTGATGTAGCCGAAGGCGGCCAGGGTGAGGCCGCCGATGATGAAGACGACCCCGAACAGGAAGTTCTGGTTGATGACACTGCGCGTGTTGCGCGACAGCCGGACAAGGAACGGCAGGCGGCGCAGGTCGTTGTTCATGAGGGCAATCGTGGCGCTGTGAATCGCCACCTCGCTGCCCGCGGCGCCCATGGCAATGCCCATGTCGCCCGCGGCCAGCGCCGGCGCATCATTGACGCCGTCGCCCACCACCGCCACCCGGTAACCCCTGGCCTTGGTCTTGCGAACGTAATCGACCTTGTCCTGCGGCAGACATTCCGCCAGCACCTCCTCGCAGCCGATCTCGCGGGCCACGCGTGTGGCGACAGGTTTGCGGTCGCCGGAGACCATCGCGAGCCGGCGGACGCCCCCCGCCTGCAGCGCCGCGAGGGATTCCTTCGCCTCGGTGCGGGTCTGGTCCCGCAGGCCAACCCAGCCGATGTATTCGCCGCCCCGGGCCACGTGGACGAGGCTGAATCCCTCCGTTTCCTTGAGGTCCACCGCGCCCTCGAAATCGCCCTTGATCTGGAGGCCCTTGAGCCAGGAGGAACGCCCTACCAGCACCTCAGTGCCATCCACCGAGGCCTTCACCCCGCGACCCGCCGTCTCGGAGAAGTTCCCGGGCTCCGCCAGGGGCACCTTCGCCTCCGCGGCGAGTTCCGCCAGGGCGCGGGCGGTGGGATGGTTGCTGTAGCGTTCGGCGGAGGCCGCGATGCGGAGGAGTTCCGCCGGCTTCACCTCCCCCACCGGAGCCAGCCGGCTGACGGCGAGTTGCCCCGTGGTCAGGGTGCCGGTTTTGTCGAAAATGAACGCGTTGATGCGCGCCGCCAGTTCCAGGTCCGCGACGTTCTTGATGAGAATGCCCAGTCGGGCGGCGGCGCTCAGGGAGGCGACCATCGCGGAAGGCGAGGCCAGGATGAACGCGCAGGGACAGGACACCACGAGCACGGCGATGGTGCGGTCCAGGTTCTTGGTGAAGGCCCAGACCAGCGCGCCGATGAGCAGCACCAGCGGGGTGTAATAGACCATGTACTGGTCCACGATGCGCAGGAACGGCAGCTTGGTCTTCTCGGCGGCCAGGATCAATTCACGCACCCGGCCCAGGGTGGTCTCGCCCCCTGCCCGGGTTACCTTGACCTCGAGCACGCCGGTGAGGTTCTGGGTACCGGCAAAGACCTGTTCACCCGGTCCCTTGTCCACCGGCAGGGATTCCCCGGTGATCGTGGCCTGATTGAGCGAACCCTCGCCCTTCAGGATCTCGCCATCCGCCGGAATGTTGTCACCGGGGCGCACGCGGATCACGTCACCCACCTGCAGTTCGCTGACGGGGATTTCGTCCTCGGTGCCGCCGGTGCCGAGGCGGCGGGCCTTCGTGGGGGTCAGGGTGATGAGGTTTTCGATGGAGGCGCGCGCGCCGGCGGCGGTGCGGGTCTCGATGAGTTCGCCCATCAGCATGAAGAACGCCACCACGCCCGCGGTCTGGTAATCACCGCTGCCGAAGGCGGCGAGCACGGCGATGGTGACCAGCTCGTTGATGCTGAGGATGCCCCGCTGCAGGTCGCGGACGGAGGTCATCACGATGGGGAAACCCAGGATGATCGCGCCGATCATGGCGCTGGCGCTGGCCACCATGGCCGAGCCCGGGAACACCCATTCCAGGACATAGGAGTTGATCACCAGGATCAGCCCGATCAGCGTCTGCCACAGCCCGATGAGCGCGTGCTCATGATCGTGCCCGCAGGACGAGCAGGATTCGCCATCGTGGTGGTGGTGATCATGATGATGCTGCGAGTCGGAATGATGGGCGGCGTGCGCCTCCTTGCGACTCATCAAAGATGTGACCTGCATGGTGCTTCCTTGAAATCAGGTTTCGGTCTCAGGGCCTGGCGGGTGCCCGGCGTTCGATCGGTTCGCGGCTCAGCTGCAACCGCAGTTCACGGGTCTGACCCGGCGGCAAATCGGGAAGGAACATCTTTTCCTGCGCGTTGGTCAGGACCCGTTCCATGCGGGCGGTCAGGAGGCGGCTGCGAAACAGCCAGGGATCCTTCTCATACTCGGGAAGCATCTGGGTGAAGGCGGCAGCCTGGGCACCCACGGCCTGCACGAACAGGTTGCTCTGGGTACCGGCGGCGTTGATGAGGGCCTGGGCTTCACCGCGCGCCAGGAGCGTCACCTCGTCGTGATAGCCCCGGGCTTCCTGCACAAGCTTGCTGCCCTCCTGCTCGGCGGCGATGACGTCGTCGAAGGCCCGCTTGACGTCCGCGGGCGGCTTGGTCTCCACATCTCCGGGCTCCAGTGTGATGCCCAGGTTCAATTCGTCCACCTGCTCCTGGACCCGCGCCATCACGAGGTCGCGATAGCCCGCCTTGTTCTTGTAGAGGGCGTCCTCGGCGGTCATCCGGGCGGCGGCATGCACGATGGCGTTGTTGACGATGTTCGTGAGGATCGACGCCGCATCGGCGAAGCCGAACCGGTAGCGCAAAGGATCGGCCACGCGGTATTTCACGGTGGCCCGCGCGTGGAAGATGTTGCCGTCGGCGCTGATGGCGTAGCCTTCCGAGGCGGGATTCAGGAAGCCCATGGCGGGCGGTTCCTGGCCCAGCGCCTCCATCTGGGGCGATGTGGAATGCCAGCCGGTGGTTGAGCGCAGGGTCAGGCTTTCGCCGGACTTGATCTTGATCACCTCGTCAATCGGGGCCGGCCAGGCGAAGTAGAATCCGGGTTGCCGCACCAGTTCGGCGCCCACCCCGACCGGCTTGCCGAAACGCAGCAGCACGGCCACCTCACCTTGCCGCACGATGAACGACCCGGAGACGAGGAAGACGCCGAGCAGCAGCAGCATCACGAAACGAACAATCTTGAAACTGCTGCTGAGGGCCTCGGTGAGCGCCTGGGTCCCGGCGTCCTCGACCGGCGGCGTGACCACGACCTCGTCCGGTGCCGGGGGCGGCTCGGGCTGCTTCTTCGGCAACAGTTCCTGGGGATCCGTGCTCATCGTGCTGGTTTCCCTCCGTGGGTTGGGTTAGTGGCCGGCGGCTTCCGGCTTTTGCTCCGCCTCCAGGAGATCAAACGGCGGCGTGCTCGGATCGAGCACCAGGGTGGACTTGTTCTTCAGGGCCGCTTCCAAGGCATCGAGCTTCAGCAGAAAGACGGCGAGTTCCGGATTCTGCTCGAAGCTCTTGAGCGCCTTCGCCGCGGCGGCTTCGCCACCCCCGCGGATGTTGATGGCCTGGGACTTCGCCGCGGTCAGAATGTCCTCCTTCTGCTTGTCCGCATCCGAACGGATCTGCTGCGCCCGCTGGTCCCCGTCCGCCCGATAAGCCGCCGCCAGCTTCTGCCGTTCGGCCTTCATGCGTTCGAAGACCACGGTGGAGAGCGATTCCGGCAGACCGATCTGCTTGATGCCGAGCATGGTGACATCCACGCCGTAGGTGTCGGCGGCCTTCTGCTGGATGGAGGTCAACATCTGCTGCTCGATCTCGTCGAACTTGAGCTTTTCCCGGTCCGGGGAGATCAGGTCGGAGAAGGGGTGCCGGCCGATCACGCTGTTCTTGGCGTCCCGCAGCAGGCCTTCCAGACTCTCCTCGGCCCGCTGGTCATTGCCGGCGAAGCGCTCGAGATAGACCTGGGCATTCTTGATCTTCCACCCGATGAACGTCTGGATCACGATGATCTTGGCGTCCGCGGTGGTGGTCTGCTCGTACTTCTTCTCGAAGTTCCGGATGCGGTTGTCGAACTTGTAGACGTTTTGCACCGGCCAGGGCAGGCGCAACTGGAAGCCCGGGTGATCCACGGTGCGCGAGTACCGACCGAACGTCGTGACCACCGCCAGCTCGGTCTGGCGCACCTGAAAGGCAAACAACATGGCCGCGAAGATGACGGCGACAAGTCCCGCCGTGACCAGGGTGACTGGGTTTCGTTTCATGACTACTTCGGGAGACGGAAAGGGAGTTACTTCTCGTTCGACGGCAACATCATGTCCGTGAGGTCCGGCCGGATGCTGTCCTCCAGGTTCAGGGTGATGACTTCATGCGCGTTGGTCGGCACCACCACGTATTTGCGTGAATTCGTGAGGGAACGACTCAGCGTATCGAGCCGGGTCAGTTCGCGGTAAACCTGGGGGGAAGACCGGTAGGCCGCCAGTTGGTTGGTAAACCGGCCGGCACCCGCCGCAGCGAGCGAAACCAGCCGCAGCCGGTCGGATTCCGCCAGGTTCACAATGCTCGTGGCCTCGGCCCTCGCGGCGGGAACCACCTCGGCGGCGTAGGCCTGGGCGAGAAGGTTGGTGGCCTCCGCGGACTGCAGCGCCCCCATCACCGCCTCAAAATCCGGGGCCACCTTGACCGGGGGATGAATGCCGGCCAACCCCACAAACAGGATGCGCACGCCCAGTCCGTGCTGGTCCGCCAGTCGTTGCATGCCCTCCTGCAACGCGTCCGCCGCCTGCCGACGGCCCGTGGTCATCAGCTCATCCAGGTCGACGCTCGCGAGGTAGCGGGTCAATTCGGCATTCGCCAGGTCCCGCAGGACGCCCCCGGCATCGACCGCGCTGTAGGCGAACTTCTCCAGGTCGTGGATTTCGTAATGAACCGGCACCTTCACGGAGAGCATGTTGACCGGCACGGTCTGGGTCTGGTTGCCGGCGGTGCCGGGGCTGTTGCCGTTCGCCTGATCGTCCTCGGAACGGCTGGCAACCAGCATGTTGAATTCCTCCTGAGCGTGGGTCTTGGTCCACAGCATGGTCCGTTCGCCCTCGTGCTCCTCGCCCTCGATCATGCCGAGCATGAAGGTCTGCACGCGCTCCGTTTCGTAGCGGTAAACCTTGCTCAGCGGCCAGGGCAGTTTGAAATGAACACCCGGCTCCAGCACGGCGTGGCCGGGCACGGGCCGCCCAAACCGCTCCAGCAAACCCTTCTCCCCCACCTCGATCACCACCACGGAACTGAAGGCCAGCAGCGCCAGAATCTGGGCCAGCACCAGCCAGGCCAGCGCCTTCTCCAGGAACCGATAGAACCAGGTCTCGCTGACCTTGAAACCGAACTGGTAATCGAGCGCCTGCGCCGCCGTGCGCACCAACCCGCCCGGCTGGCTCAACAAGCCGATCAACCGGCTCTCGTAAAGCGGATGCACCTGCTGGCCGTGCAGCCGGGGACGGTAGATCTCGAAAACCAGTGTGGCCAGGTTCTCCGCCGCCACCAACCCGAGGAACACCACCAACACCCGGGCAGCATACAGATCCCACTCCGGATGCCCGGCAAAGGCCGCGATTTCGACCCCCACCACCACCGCGCTCAACACCGCCCCCAGCAACAGGTAGCTGGCCTGCGGACGCAGCAGCCGCAACCCTTCAATCCGCGCAAACACCGCCGAGAAACGGCCAATCAGGAAGTAGGGCACAAACGAAATGGCGAAGACCACCATCGCCACCGTGGATTGATGCGCCTCCGGGTGGGTGTCCGCCGCCACCGCCTTCCACAGCAGCCAGGCCCCCACGGATTGCAGGACGAACAACAGGATCGCCACCCCGGGGACGAAATACTTCTCAAACTGTATCCGCGCCTGCCGGGCGGGGAAGGTGTCCGCCGCCTGCTCCGCGAACAGGGACGAATCGCGGGTGCTCTGCCTCAACTGGTCATACTCGAGTCCCTCCAGCCGTTCGCGCTCCTCCAGGCGCATCTGGAAATGGGCCGTGAGGGCGACAATCAGTCCGAGACCCATGAACACGGCGCCGACCAACCCGGTGGCGGAGTCGGCATAAGCCGCGATCCCGGCGCCTACGCTTCCAAGCGCCAGCAGCACCACCCAGTTGACCAAGCCCTTGCGTTGTACGTTCTGTTCCATCGGTCGCTAATTCAGCTCACGATCCTGAAAGAGCAGGAGCGCGCCGGCCAGCACCGCCCCCAGGTAACCCACCATGTAACCCAGCGCCTGTCCCACGTAGGTCCAGGGAATCGGTTTGCCCATCGAGATCGCATCGGACATCCAGAAAAGCTGCCAGTTCGGCAGCGCCGCGTAGGCTGCCGTGGCCCACCACGAACCCGCTTCGGCCCGCGCCCCAAAAAGGAAGTCGGACATCATCCCCAGAATGAGCACCCCGGAGCAGATGGCCAGGGTCGGGATCAGATCCAACCGCGTCGAGACCGCCAGCGCGATGCCCGCCAGAATCCAGATCGCAAACAGCAACAGCACCCCCGCCGGCACCATCTCCCAGTCCACCGTCCCCCCGTTGCCAAAGGACCGCTCGAGCTTCGTAAACAGGATCACATACGCGGACGCCAGCGTCGTCAGGATCACCAGCGCGAACACCGCGTCCGCCACAAACACCCGTTGCAGGAAGAAATTGCTCAGGGCCGCCACCAAATAGGCCGCCACAATCGCGCCAAAATAGAACCCGACCGACGTCATGTCGGCGTCGCCGTAGGCGTCGAAGGCCATGCGTCCGGCCAGCAGGGAGGCCACGAGATTGAAGAAGGTCAGCAGCGTCAGGGCGCCGGCCAACCCGGCGTATTTCCCCATGATGAAGGTGAACCGGCCCACCGGCTTCGCCAGCACCGCCAGCGCCGTGCCCGTCCGAACCTCCTGGGCCACCGACGACGAGGCGCTCAGCACCGCCCCCAACAGACCGGATAACAGCATCACCGCCAGCACCATGTCCTTCACCATCTTCGGGTCGTCCCCGAAGCCGAAGTAAGGCACCGCGGCCAAAAACACGGTAAACGCCCCGGAAGCGGTCAGCAGCAGCAGGAAAACCGGCTGCCGGACCAACTCCATGAATGCGTTGCTCGCTATGGTCCAGAATTGTCGCATCTCAGCGAATCAAGCGCGCCAGCATACGAATGCCTCCGCGTGATGCAAACCGTTTCGGCCCCGCCCCGGCTCGCCCGCCCCATCGAATCCTCGCCGGGGGGCGCTATGGCTACTGGCGGTCCAGCCCCCTGTAAATGTGCGTTTTTCGGCACACCAAGCGTGACAGGTCCGCCCCGTTCCGGTCCAATTCCCCGTGAATCCGAACGCCATGACGTGTCCGGAACAACCCGCGATTCCGCCCCCGGCGGCCCCGACGGTCCTGCCCGACCGGGACTTTGCCGCCCTCTACACCGCGCATGCGAAGCCGGTCTACTACCTGGCGCTGCGCCTGCTCGGGGATCCCACGCGCGCCGAGGACGCCGCCCACGACGTCTTCCTCAAGGCCTGGCGCAGCTTTGATCGCTTTCGTGGCGACAGCAGCGTGCGCACCTGGCTCTACCGCATCACCCTCAACCATTGCCGCAATCTCCAGGGCTCCTGGCAACAGCACCATATCCTGCCCGGCTCGGACAACCCGCTTTGGGAACAGGCCGCCGATGTCTCCGATTCGCCACTGCAGGCCGCCGAAAACCACGAACTGGGGGAGCGCATCCAGCGCACCCTGGACGCCCTGCCCCCGGAATACCGCGAACTGCTGCTCCTGGTGGCGGATGAGGAACTCAGCTACGCCGCCGCCGCCGAGTTGACCGGCCAGACCCCCGATGCCGTCCGCGGCAAACTCCACCGCGCCCGCCGCGCCTTCGCCGCCGCCTTCGCCAAAACCGCCTGAACCGACTCTTCCCATGCCCGACGACCCCAACCTCCCCCCGCTGCGACAACAGCAGGAGACCCGCGCCCGCGAGGAACTCGCCGCCCGCGTCGAAGCGGAGCAGCAGACCACGCGGGAGTTCCAAACCCCGGAGGAAATGCTCCGGATCGACGCCGCCCGAACCCCGCTGCCCGACTCCCTGGAACCGCGACTGGCCGAATCAATGAAGGCCACGCCGGGACCGAAGCGGTCCTGGTGGCGAAGTTGGCTCGGCCACTGACACCAATGCGCTTCATGAACCCGGCGACGAGGTCAGTCCTGCAGCTATTGACGGCGCTCTCTCCGTCAATCGTGAGGACTGGCCCCCGAGCGGCCGAACCAACGGAGGGCCGAGTTTTGCGAGGCCCTGACTTGATTCCAGGGACTCGCGGAGCTCGTTCCTCCGAGGAGGTTCCTGGTGACATGACACGCGCCATCGCGAAAGGAGGCCTTCCATGACCCCCCTCCAGGAAATCGAGGAACTCATCCGCGCCCGCCAGCCGTTGATCGGCATCCTCTCCGCCGAGGAAACCCGCGTGGAAGCCACCCTGCGCGAAGTGGCCCGGCGCCTGCGCAAACCGGTGGTCACCTGGAGCTGCACGGGTGGCCTGACGGCCCCGGGCGCTGCCGCTCGTCCGGGTACGGCCACCACCGCCGACCCGCTCAAGGCGCTGGAGGAAGTCCTTCAGCAGGTGGATCCCGCGTTGTTCGTCTTCCACGACCTGCATCCGTGGCTGAACCGGCAGCATCCCGCCATCGTCCGGCGGTTGCGCGAAGTGGCCCGCGCCCTCAAGGAGACCCGCAAGACCCTCATCCTCGTTTCCCCGGCCCTGGACCTGCCGCCCGAGTTGGAAACCGAAATGGCGGTCGTCCCATTCCCGCTGCCCGCCGAAACCGAACTGGCCGATCTGCTGGACCATGTCGTGGCCGAGTTCGAGACCCATCCGTCGGTGGGGGTGGACCTTGACGCCGCGGCGCGGGACCGTTTCGCCCAGGCCGCCCGCGGACTCACCTTGACGGAAGCCGAGGGGGCGCTGGCCCGGCTGCTGGTGCGGCATTCGCGGCTGGGAAGCGACCTGCTGCCGGAGTTGATTCAGGAAAAGCGCCGCCTCATCGCGCGCAGCGGGCTGCTGGAATTCTGCGAAACGACGGAGAACTTCGCGACCGTCGGCGGGTTGGAGGGCATCAAGCAGTGGCTGCGCGTGCGCGAACGCGCCTTCACCCGCGAGGCCCGCGACTTCGGGCTGCCCGCTCCGCGTGGGATGCTCCTGCTCGGGGTCCAGGGCTGCGGCAAGAGCCTGTGTGCCAAGGCCGCCGCCGCACTCTGGCAGGCCCCCCTGCTGCGCTTCGATGCCGGCCGGCTGTTCAGCAGCCTGGTCGGGTCGTCCGAGGAAAACGCCCGCCGCGCCATCGCCGTGGCGGAATCCATCGCGCCGGCGGTGCTGTGGGTGGACGAAATCGACAAGGCATTCGCCGGCATGCAGGGCAGCGGATCGGTCGATGCCGGCACCACCGCGCGGGTCTTCGGCACGTTCCTCACCTGGCTGGCCGAAAAGCAGGCCCCGGTGTTCGTCGCCGCCACCGCCAATGATCTCACCCATCTGCCGCCCGAACTCCTGCGCAAGGGCCGCTTCGACGAACTGTTCTTCGTCGACCTGCCCGCCGAGGCCGAACGCCGGGAGATCTTCGCCATCCACCTGCGCAAACGGCGTCGCCAATCGGAGTCCTTCGATCTCGGCATGCTTGCCAACGCCGCGGAAGGTTGCAGCGGGGCGGAGATCGAACAGGCGATCATCAACGGCCTGTGCGAGGCTTTCCACGAAGGCCGCGACCTGGCCGACACCGACATCCTGCGCGCGCTCCAGCAAACCGTCCCCCTGGCCCGCACGATGGCCGAGTCCATCAACCGCCTTCGCGACTGGGCCCACGGGCGCGCAAGGATCGCGAATGCGGCGAGGTAGGATTGGACCCACTGGCAGACCTTGACCACGCTCACCCTGCCCGCCAGCCCCTACATGTTCGTCGATCAGGACAGCCTGGGGAGCCCGGAGCGCGTTTACCGCACGACCCCGGAGTAACCCCCCACCCGGGAGAGCCGGGTCGCCGAGTCCGGCCAGTTCCCGCTTGACGGCACCCAACGCCGCCTTACGCTGCCGCCGCTCAATCACGGCAGGTGGTGTGATTCGTCCCTATTTCTATGCGTGTGCTTCCACGGTGCCTGTGTCGGCTCATGGCGGGGCCTTCCCCCGCAGTCCCGCGATTCTCCCGGAGTTCCCACCGGCGTTTCCAACTCCCTGGTCCAGTCCTTCTCGCCCTGGCGATCGGGTTGGGGAACCTGGCGGACCTGGGCTGCTTCACCGCCAAGGCAGGGAATGACGACCAGGTGATTCTGACGCTGGACGAAGACTGGCAGGGCAGCTGCCAGCTTGAGGACCCCGAGGGGGGATGGCAATCGCATGATCAGTTTCAAGGGACCTTCCACGCCACGGGCTGGTGGCAGTGGCGCACCAACGACACGGGGGGGATCACCCTCGAGAAGGTGCGGGAGGAAGTCCAGGTCAATGCCAGCGGAGGCGGCTCATACGACGCGCCGGAGGCCGGTATCCACTGGTCGTGGAATTACCATGCCGAACCGCCTCCGCCCAACGATGACGGATCGCCGTATGACCTGCTCTATCTCGATTACGACCGGGAGACCGCCACGATCTGGGTGAGCATCGAAGAGCCGCTCACCGCCACGTACCACATTACGGGCGACGAGGACGCGGGGGGAAGCGCCGCCGATGCCGCTCGGTTCGCCGTGGCGGACATGATCCAGAAGGTCCCGATCTACACGGCGGCGATTGAGATCGATCCCGCCCAGCCTTCGTTCAGGAAGGTGTTGAATGGCGCGGGCACCTTCGACCTGCTTGCTCCCACGTTCACAGGTTCCGCCCATTCCACGCTGGTCGTCAGCTTCAACCAACCGCCACTCGAGGCAATCATCGAGACGGCTCCGGACTACGAGGACTGGCTTCCGAAGGCGGGCGCCACCGAGGAGGTCCCCGGAACCCAGGTGCCGGTCGTGGTCCACCTCAACCAGTCCGGCGCCAAAGCCCGCTACACCGCCTACCTCGAGGACGTTTCCCGACAGCCGGGCTTGTGCATGAACCATCCCTACCGCAGCACCCCGGCGACCCAGGACGCGGACCCCGCAGCGTTTGACCTCAAATTCGCCCAGGCAGCCGGGCTGACGGTTTCCGAAGACGGCCAGAAAGCCTGGACGGAAAACGAGGTCGAGACCCTGGGACTCGTGATCAACGCATACGATTACGGCGCTTACGGCCGGCTGCGCGTCGAGGCCGCAGTGCCGGGCCAGCCAAGAGTGGAAGCGCATCTGAAGGACCAACCGGAACAGCACTACCTCCGGATTCCCTTCGACGAGAACGAGAACTGGCTGGCCGACACTTGGGAGGATTCGGAGGGAATCCTGGGGCAGATCGAAGATCCCCGGTGGGACGAGGCGGATGATCCGGCCTACCATCACACCAAGGGCGACGGCATCTCGCTCTATGAGAAGTATCGCGGCTTCATGATCCAGGGCGTTTATGAACGGCTCAAGCCTCGGCGAAAATACGTGTTCATCCGCGACCGGGAGGGCTGGGGGCAAATGGTGGAGGGTGAAGCCGACGGACCCAGCTTCTCCCGGGCCTCCCAGTGCGAGGTCCGCTTCATTGGTCCGAAGGAATGGACCGGGCCGGGGACCGCCGGTGAGGATCGTCGGATCGTGAACTTCAACTCCTTCGCCGCCACCCATGCCACCGACCAGCACGCCGTGCATCTCGTGGCCAACTACGACGCCGACCCCATCGCTTCCACCGTCTACAACGATGCCTACGACAAGAAGCACGGGCAGTACGATCCGGCGGTGACGGCGGGGCTGTGGGACGCCCCCGGGACCACCTGGCCGGACCCGTCCGCCGCAGCGGATCCGGGAGGCGGATCGTCCCCAGCGGATGCGCTCATGTCCGAGGTCTATTTCGCGAACATCGACCGCGAATGCCGCCGCATCGTCAAATACCATACGTTCGGGCTCTGGGGTGACTACGACAGCTTCGACGAAGCCACCAAACAGACCATCCGTCCCCAGGCCGAGGTGCAGACCGACGAATGGATCGACAGCCACCCGGGCGATTGGGCGGAGATGAACTGGCGCTACCTCAAGACCGTCGTCACCCATGAACTGGGGCACGGCGTGGGCATCGATGATTTGAAGGAACCGCGCAACCGGGGGCCCGTCAGTTGCGTCATGCGCTACTTCGACCTGGGCGATTTTCCCCGCGACCCGACCGACCGCTTCGAACTGGTCCGGCGCTCCTGGCCCACCACTTTCTGCGACAGTCCGGTCGCCACCACCAAGGGCATCCCTTGTCGGCGCCAGATCCAGGTCAGCGACCGCCGGGATGGCGCCGCAGCCGCAGCGACCCCTTCCGCCACGGGGCAGGGCTCGGATGGCGATGCTTTCTCCGGCCCCCACCTCACCCGCGTGGCGACACCCGCCACCGCGACCGCGGAGGTCGCCCTCTCCGCCAGGCCACTCACCCTGGAGGCCTCGCTCCCCTGGTCCGAGCTGTACCCGGGCGATCCGTTGCGGGTCGAAGTCCGCCTCGATTTCGCGGAATACCGTCAGCAACTCACGCTCGCGGGCCTTGGGCTGACCACCACCCCGCCGGCCCCGCCCGAACTGGCGGCCGACTGGGCCTCCCACGTGGGCTTTCAACTGGAACGTGTGCTTCCCGACGACTCCCGGGTGCTGATGGCGTTGGGCGACGCCTGGACCAGCGGCCTCCGACCGCAACCCCCCGGCGCCGCCTTCGCCGGTCGGCGAGGACTCGGTCAATCGGCCGGGTGGCTGATTCCGGCCGACACCAGCGGATTGGAGGAGGGGCGCTACGTACTCAGAGCAACGTGGGATGGCAACGGGTTGATTGACGCCACCATGCTGCCTCCCGATGGAACCGTCGCCGCGGATGAACTCTTCTTCTCGGTAACCGCACCGGCCGATGATCTGACGGCGGCGAACCACGAGGAACACCTGACCTGGGCGGCCTATGCCGACGCTCGCTACGACGAGGCGCTGTGGCACGGTCAGGAGGCCCTCGCGCTCAAGCGGGCCGCCGGCGAAACCGACGTGCTGGAGATCAGTCTCCTCACGGCCAATGCCGCGATGCAGCTTGAGGACTACCGCGGAGCAGCCGTCTTGTTGGGCGAGGCGACATCGTCGGGTCGCTACTCCGAGGGGGCCGACCTGCCGCGGGAACTGCTCCGTTTGATCGCTCCGGAACTGGCCCTCGAGATCCCGGCTCCGGGTTCAGGGGCACGCCGATTGATCATCACCTGCCTCCCCAACCAGCACTATCGGACGGAGTCCTCCGAGAACCTGCGCGACTGGGAATCCATCGACGATCGCACCACAACGACCAACCGGTTCGAATTCCTGGACGCCGGCGAGGAAGGTCAGGCCGCCCGGTTTTACCGGGTCAACTGGATGGAGTAGCCACGGAGATCTCAGCGGGAGCTTCGCCCTCCCTGGGGTTCCAGATTTGAGATTTCAGATTTGAGATTTCAGATCGACCAACCCGGCCGATACTCCCGATGCACCAACTTGTTGGCGGCCTCGTGGTTCACCACCTTCCCGGCGATCGGGTCGAACTCGATCGTGCCCTCGACCAGACAGGCCAGGTTCGCGAGCTGCATCAGTTCCGTGAGCGGACCGCCAATCTCGAACGGCGAAAACGTCTTCCCGCGGCCCTTGCAGGCCTCCGCGAATTCGCGGTGGTGATTGTCCGTCCGCGGCAGCGTGGGTTCGGGCCCGCCCTTGAAGCCGTCGAACTTCGCCTCCGGCAACAACACGTATCGGGTGTTCCACGGGCACTCCGAGTAGAGGGAACCCTTCGATCCGACGAGCAGGTCGCCCCAGCCGGATTGCGGCCAGCCGAGCATGAGATCCTCGGACGGTTTCTCCTTCGCTGAAACGACGAGTCGCACCGGCGGCAGCTCCGCGCGGGCCGGCAACTCGAACACCGCGCGAGACGACCGCGGATAGCCTTCCTCGTTCAGCTCCGAAGGAACCGCGCTCACCCGAAGCACATTCCCGCCGGCACCGCCGACCCCGGGTTCATTCCAGAGCCGGTCCAACCGCAGGGCGCGGAACATGATGTTGCCGGTGTGACAGCCAAAGTCGCCGACGATCCCGCTGCCAAAGGCTCGCCAACCGCGCCACGTTCCCGGCAGGTAGGCCGGATTGTAGGCGCGCCACGGCGCCGGCCCGAGCCAGAGGTCCCAGTCGAGGGTCTTCGGAACCGGGGGCGTGTCCTTTGGTCGCTCCAGCGGACCGTTGCCACCATCGAACCAGACGTAGGCCTCGCGGATTTCCCCGAGCACTCCGCCCCAAGCCAGTTCCACGGCACGCCGCAGGTTCCCGGAGGCCGAACCTTGGTTGCCCATTTGTGTCACCACGCCGGTCTGCTGCGCCGTCTGCCGCATCACCCGCGCCTCGTGCACGGTCCGGGTCAACGGCTTCTCACAAAACAGGTGATACCCCCGGCGCATCGCCGCCACCGCCGCCACCGCGTGGGTATGATCGGGCGTGCCCACCACCACGGCATCGACACTCTTCCCCACCTCATCGAGCATCCGGCGGAAGTCCTGAAAGACCTTCGCCCCGGGGTAGCGCTTCAGGGTGCCCTCCGCCCGCGCCTGATCGACGTCGCAGAGTGCCACGATGTTCTCGCCCAGGTTCGCCAACTCGTTCAGGTCATCGCCGCCGCGCCCGCCCACGCCGATGCCGGCAATGTTCAGCTTGTCATTCGCCTCGGCGGCAAAAGCCAGCCGGCTGGACGAAAGCAGGAGCAGGCTGCCGCCGGCGGCGGTGGTGGAACGCTTGAGGAAGGTGCGGCGGGAAACGGAGGCGGCTTTGTTCATTGCGATGTTTCGATAGGTGTCGTGACTGGGTCGCCGGTTTACACCGCCGGAGACGGCACGTCAATGCGGGCGAAAAGCCGGGCCGCCGCAGCCGCGGACGTCGGTCCTCGCAAATCTCCAGCCCCGAAGGGGCGGCATACCTGTAGTACCGAGGCGCTCAATCCCTCCCGAGCCCCATCGGGGGCGGCGTATTCTCGAACCGAGTACCTGGGCGAGGTCGGATCACCGGCGGAGGGCTTAAATTTGCGCGGACTGACGTCCGCGGCTACCCCCTATGGAGTGTCCCCAAGCGGTGGCAGCACGACCTCCGCCACGACAATGGAATTGCCGTCCCACGTACGACGCCGGGCGGCGCCGAAGAACAAGCGGAGTTTGCCGGCATCCTCGAGCAGGAACGGAGTGACCTGGCCATACCGGTCGAGGTCGCCACCGCTGAGCGGAAGCAACCGCCCGCGGCCTTGCCACGACAGGCCAACCGTGCTGCTCGCCCAACGGACGCCTGAGCCGGATTCGATCACCATGATCAACGGATCGCCCAAGCGCACGACATCGATCGCGCCTGCGCCTTCGTGAAAGACCGGTTCGGATCGGCGTAGCCAGGTCAGGCCATCGATGGATTCCGCGTAACCGACGGCGCGGCCTTCGCGTTTCACCACCCCGGCCAACGCATTCGCCGCCGCCGCTTCGGTCGTCGGTTGCCCGTCATACCACATCCGAAACCGGCCGTTCTCAAAGAGCACTGAGGGGCGCCCAACCTTCCACGAATCCCACACCGCTCCCTCGCCCTTGGGCAACACCACCCCGCGCTTCTCCCAATGCAACCCGTCAGCGGAGGTGGCGAGGGCGATCTCATCCAGTTCCGCGGTTTGGGCCACGGTGTAGAACATCCACCAGAGCGAACCGACCCGCACCACAGACGGATCGTTGACATGATTCGCGGTGCCGCAATCCACCCCCACGCCGCGCTTTTCCCAATGCCGCCCATCGGTCGAATCGGCCCGGTGAATCCGGTCGTGTCCGTCGTGGCCCTGCCCGCCGTACCACATGATCCAGCCGTTGCCGTCCTCATCGCGATGGACGTCGGGCGCGTAGACATTCCCCTGGCCATGCGGCGCCAGTTCAGTTTCCGACTCGCCCTTCAGCAGAAGTTGCGGGGAATCGGCAGCCAACGAAACCGTAGCGCCGATCAGGCCGGCAACCGCGAGCGCTCCAACGGCGCTCCTCCCACCAAGCCGCATCAATCCAAACCGCCGTAGTCGCCGACGTGAGTCGGCGCAAATTGGGTAGGCGACCAAACCGGTTGCGACTCGCTCGGGATGCTCTGCCGGACGGTGAGCGGCGGCGAAAACCCGGCAAGACGCCGCTCCGCCTCCGGATTCGAGCGCGGACTGACGTCCGCGGCTACGCTCCGTTGGATTCGCACCGGTGGTTCGGGAACCGCTCATGGCCTTAGCGGGTCGGCTCACTCAAGTGCACAAACATCCCCTTCTTGTTCCCCACAATCACATCCGGCCGACCGTCGCCGTTGAGATCGGCGGTGGATACTTGCGTGCCCACGCCACTGTCGTCGTCGATCAGGTGCGGAGTGAAGCTCACGCCATTGCTGTCGCGGCGCAGTTCCAGCCAGAATACCGTGGCGGGCGCATCCGGTTCCTTGTCACCGGTCGGGCCGTGGGCCCAGAACCGCTTGCCAGTGAGAATGTCCTTCAAGCCGTCGCCGTTCATGTCGACGAGTTCGAGGGCGTGCATCTGGCTGGGCCGAAAGTCCGGCGTGCTGACATCCGGTGTCGGTGAGAAGATCACGTGTTGTTCCCAATCGATTTCCCCGCCGGACCGCCGGACCTGCCGCCACCAGACGAGGCCATACAAATGGCAATGCCAGGCGGTGATGACATCCGCGAGGCCGTCGCCATCGACGTCGTTGACGAGCATCTGCGCCGCATCCGTGGCAAAGCGGAACGGATGAAAAATCCACGGCTTGCCGGGTTGCGGATCGGCAGGTTGCTCCCACCAGCCAATCGACTCCAGCACGTCGTTGCGCCCATCGCCGCTCAGATCGCCGAAACCGACGCCGTGGGTAAACCGCTGGTAACGCTCCTCCTTCGTGGAGACGCCGTGAAACCTCCACGGTTCATCGGGTTGGTCGGGATCGGGCCCCGCGTAACCCAGTTGGCCGTCGATGCAGAACAGCAGTTCGGGTCGGCCGTCGCCGGTGAGATCGCCCCAGACGGGAGATTCGTTGCCGATGTTCTGGTGCGCCAGATGCGGTTCCCAATGCCCGTCCTTGCCCGCCGGGTTCGCATACCAGTAGCCCTCGGCGCCCGGGAACGGCACGCAGAGAATGTCCGGCCATTCGTCGCCGTTGAAGTTGCCGGTGAACGTCAGGAAGTTGTCCGAGTAACCGTTCGGATCGAAGGCCTTTGCCGGGCGGTATTCGTGGCGCTCCTTGAAGTCCGGTCCGGCGAACCAGAACGGGCCGGCCACGACGTCCAACTTCCCGTCGCGGTTGATGTCGGCCGCCGTCGCACCCTCGGCGTAGAACTTGTCCGAGAGTGTCAGCGTCCGATACGCGTCCTGCGGCGGCAGCTTTGCCGGCACCGCGACCACCTCCTGCACGGGCGGAGCCTTGGCCTGGCTCACGGGTGGCGCGTCGGTCTGGGACTTCACCTGCAGCCCCGGGATCGGTTGGCCGTCGGTTCCCACAATGCGCGCACAGGCGGACCAACCGCCGCCGCCCTGGGTGACTTTCATGAGCAACTCGTTGTCGCCCGCGCGAAGCTTGATCGGCGCCATGTCCTGATCCACGACCTGGCCGCGGTCGATGTTGTTGCTGTGAACGACCGCGCCGTTCAGCCAGACCTTGAGCCCGTCGTCGCTGCCCATCAGCAGCAACGCGTCGGTGGCCCCGGGCGCCGTGATCACCGCCTTGAGATAGGCCACGCAATTGTCCTGCCCCGGGAAGAACGCGGCCAGGGGGACCGAGTCCCCGACCGGCCCGGCATACCACTTCACCTCGGCGCCCGGCTTTTCGGGGCCGAACGCGATGTTGAAGACCGTAAGCGCCCCGACGGCTCCGGTCTGGCGATACGGCCCGCACACGAGCCAGTCGCGAATGAACGGTCCCCCGGCCGCGGGTTTGAGGCGCAGGGCCCAGGCGCGCTGGACGATTGCGGGAACCTCCGTCTTCGCGAGCACCATGCCAGCCGCGGCATTGGCCAGGGCGGGTTCGTCTTTCGCCATCGGTTCCACGATGCCGAGAACGGCGAGCGCCGCCTCATTCACCAACTCCGGTTCGCCCAGGTACCCCAACGCCAGGTCCATCGCGTCGCGCGTCGGGACTTGTCCCAACTGGCCCAGGGCCAGTTTCTTCTCCGCCGGATCGCCCGCCAACTGCAAGGCGCGGCGGATCAGCTTGAACCGCGCGGGCAGTTCCTCGCGCAACCCGGCCGTCGTGATGGCCCCGCGCAACGCAAGCGCGCGCAGGGAGGGCTCGGTGGCAGCCTGGGCCACCGACAACAGATACGCCGACGGCGTCGCATCGGGCCATTGGGTCAGCACGCGCACGGCCTCCTTCGCCGCCTCGACATTGGCACCCCGGGCCAGCGTGGTCAGCGTTGTCAAGGCGTCCGGCGTGGCCAGATCGACCAGGACCGGCAGCACCCGGCATTGCTGTTCAAGGGGCATTTGCGTCAGCAAGGAATTGACCTCGCGCGTGGTCTGCGCCTTGTCGGGGCTGGCCTGACAGACGGCGTAAAGGGCCTGGAGCACGGCGTCGCGGTCACCTTCCGGGACCGTTGAGGCGGCCAGCTTGATGAGCGGATTCAGGGTGCCCGGAACCGCCAGCAACGTCAGCGAATCGAGGGCCGCCAGCCGGACCATTGCCGGACCCACCTGCGCGTATTGGAGCAGCACTCCGGCAACGGACGAATCACCGCGTCGACCCAGCGCCCGCAGCAGTTCAGCCCGCTCCGCCGGTTGCCCATCCTTCAGTCCGGCGATCAGCGCAGCACCCACCCCGTTGCCCTGGATGCGTGCCAGGGCATCGCGGGCGACCGCTCTTTCCGCGTCCTCCCCATTCGCCGCGGCACGGGTCAGGGCGGGAATGCTCGTCACGGTCCCCAGATCCGCCAACGCCTGCCACGCCCGTACGCGAACCTCCACATACGGACTTTGCGAAGCCTGGAGCGCGGTCGGAGCCGTGTCGCCCCCGAGCGCCAGCCGGGCATCGAGGACCGCCAGTTGAGCCAGCGGAGGGAGTTGCGACCATTGCTTGAGGAGGGCTCCGATGACTTGCGCATCCTTCAGGTCGCGCACCAGGCCCAAAGCAGCCGCCTGCAGCCTGCGGTCCGTTTCTTTGAGGGCGTCCGCGAGGAGGTCGGCACGTTGATCATCCGCCGCCACCACGCCGCGCCAGGCGGCCAGCCGCACGGGAGCCGGCGTGGTGGGCTCGAGCAGTTCCCGGTAGATGGCGGCAGCTCCGGGTCCGTCGCCGGCCAGCCGTCGCTGTTCGGCACATTGGAGCAACGCCTCCCCGATGAAAGGCAGCACCGCGGAAGCGGCTCCTGGGGCGGCGGATTCGAGGGCCTTGATCGCCGTGTTCCCGCCGATCCGCCCGAGAGCCCTGGCCGTGGCAATGGCAATGGTCTCGTTCGCGTTCGACAACAACGGCACCAGTGCCGGCACGGCCGCGTCATCCCGTCGCCAGCCCAGCGAATCGATGATCCCGGCCTTCAGCAGGCCGGAGGTGCTTCCCAGCGCATCGCGCAGGGCGTCTCCCGCCGCGGGAAAGGCCATGCCTTCGAGCGCGTAGCGGGCGGCCTGACCGAGCCGGTCCTCGCCGAGAAGCTTCGCCAACGCCGGCACCGAGGCCGCCGTGCCGTAGATGCGCAACTGCTGGCAGGCGGCCGCTTTCTCCGGCACGCCCGCGTTCGATTGCAGCACGGCAATGAGCTGGCTTTCGTCCGCAGCCTGGAGGCTCCACGACGCGAACAGCACCGCGACCAGGCCCGCCAGGAGGGATTTCAGAAAGGGGTTCTTCATGAGCTTTTGGGAATCAGAGCATTGAGGCTTTGACGACGCGACGGCTGGTTCACAGAAACCACGGCGGACGCGGTGTGTACGACAGCAGGCGGTTGGCGGTCTCGTCGCCGGGGAACTCCAGCTTCACCGGATCCCAGCGCACGTTCCGCTGCAGGCCCATCGCGATGCCGCCGATGAGAATGGCGTTGATCGTGTAGGCTGCCACGGTCGGATCGCAGATGGTGGGGCGTCGCGTGCGGATGCATTCCAGGAAGTTCCCGGAATGGCTGTCCGCGTGATAAACGCGTTCATCGCCAGGGAGCAGGGGCTTCTTCAGGATGCCATCCGGATACGACACGATGTTCCCCCGATCCACGGCAATGCGCCCCTCGGTCCCGACGAAACAGGCCCCGCCCTCGCCGCCCACGGGTTCGTTCGGATAGCCGGTGGAATGGACCACCACGCCGTTGGTGTAGTGGTAATGGACATTCCCGTCCTCGGGCCGGCCCGCAGCGCCGCCGGGATGAGCGGCGGAACCGCCCTGGACGCGGGCGGGTTCGTATTCCACCTCGATGGGCGCGGTCAGATCGGGGTTCACCGTCCACTGGATGATGTCGTAATGGTGCGGGCTCCAGTTCGTGTCGCCGACGAGCAAACCGGACAAGGTGTGCCCCGCCTCACCGCCGAACGGCCGCCACGGCAACGGGCCCAACCACATGTCCCAGTCGAACCCCGCGGGCACCGGCACGGAGTGGTCGGACGTCCAGGTGGTGGGAAAGAACGCACCCGGCTGGCGGTAGGCATAGACCTCCTTGAGCTGGCCGATGCGGCCGTTGCGGATGAGTTCGCACGCCTGACGGAACTTGCCACCGTATTCGGAGCGCTGCTGAGTGCCGGCCTGGTAGATGCGACCGAAACGCCGTGCGGTTTCGACGATGGTTTGCGATTGCCGCACGGTAATGGCGACCGGCTTTTCGCAATAGACGTCCTTCCCGGCGCGCATCGCGCGGATGGCCATCGGCGCCGCCCAATGATAGGGCAACGCGCAGAGAACGGCATCGATGTCCGCGCGGTCCAGCACCTCGCGGAAATCGTTGTAGTCCCTCACGCCGTTGTAGTCGGGCTGGCTGAACCGCTGGGCATACATCGCGTTGCAGCGCTCCCGCGCGCTGGTGCGGCGTTCGCGGCGGACATCACAGACGGCAAGCACCTGAACATCGGCCCGGGCCACGTACCCGCCGGGCACGTACGTCCACGCGCCGCCGAGCAGGTGTCCGGTCCCCTGCCCGCCCAGACCGATGAATCCCATGTTGATCCGTTCGCTTGGCGGGACGGTGCCATCGGCCCCGATGGCGGAGGCGGGAATCAGCGTTGGCAGGGTGAGCGCAGCCGAAGCCAGGCCGGCCCGCTTGAGGAAGGATCGACGGGACGTGCCGTTTGCGGGGGTCGCGGGAGAAGGGACAGGTTTCATGATCAAGCCACAGTCGTGTTCCACGGAAAATGCGGTGGCCACGGTAGCCGGTGCGGGGACGAGAGAGCAAGAACGCGTCTTCACCCAGCCTGTGTGGGCGCCACGTGGATGCGCGCATCGTCCTCGAACCGCAACCGAAGCGGCCCCAGCAGACCGGACGGGGATGGGCTCACATCGCGCCAGCGTTTGCCACCGACCGGCCCGCCAATGTTGGTATGCGTCTTGCGCTGCGCCTCGGGCAGGGTGTCATCGAGTCGGAGACGGTTGAGCCACGTGTTGGCCACCTCGATCACCAGCGAGTTTTCACCGGCACGAATGCTCTCCGTCACATCAAGGACGTGCGGGGCAAAGCTCGAGAGCCCCAGATCCCGCCCGTTCAAATGGACCCGGGCGACCTCGCGCACCTCGCCCAGGTCGAGCATCACCCGCCCCTCCCCGCGAAGCCGCTCCGCCGGCAGATCGAACTGTCTGGCATAGCGCGCGCTCCCGGAGAAGGCGCGCGTCGCGGCATTGGTGGATTCCGTCCAACTTTGCAGCGTCGCGAACTCCTGATGCACCGGCACATCCCACCCCCACGGAAACCGCACTTCCCACGGACCGGTAATCTCGATGGGCTCCGGGTCTGGCCGGACCCTCACCCGCCGCTCGGTTCCATCAGCAAAGGCCAGCGTGTATTCGCCGGGTTGTGCCGCGCGAAAACGGACGCTGCCGTCGGGTTCGATGGTTGCGTCGAAGCCTGCGCAGCCGGCAGTCCCGCGGGGAAACCATCGCTGCCCCTGCCGGCTCACCCGCGTGATTTGCGGCCCTGTCTCCGGACCCCTGGGGAACACCACGAAGATCGAACCGTGTCCTTCGAAATGCAGGGGCACCCGCGTGCCCTGCTCGGTCCCGACAAAGGCCGCCAACGGCTTCATGGTTCCGTCCACGGGATCCCATGCCTCCGGCCGGGCTCCGCGAGCGCGGAAGTCCGCCTCGAAACTCAGCGCGTTCGTGCCGATGTTCCGCAGGAAGTAGATCTCCCCGCGGTCGGTGCGACGATGAATAAAGTCGAGCTGGTTCTCGGCCGCTTCCGGCCAAACGGCAAGATCGGGTCCGAGCCCCATGGCCACCAGCAACTCAAGCTCGGGGTGTCCGGCAACAACGCGGCCCTGGCCAACGACTCGATCCACCGACCGGTTCCCCGGCTCCTTGCCCCACAAGCGCACGGCAATCTCCCCAAGTTCCGCCTCCTGTTGACGGTAGTCGGCGAGGCCGTAAGTGCGCTTGGGTCGGGGACCGAGAATCGTCGCCCCCGCGTGAACCAGCGTTTCGACATGGCGTGCCACCGGCAGTTCCATTCGGTCATCGTCCGGAGGCAGCACCAGCAAGGCGTAGCTCATTCCGGACGGCAGCACGATACGACCCGATTCATCCACCCTGGCAGTCAACAGAACCTCGGTGTTGAGGTCGTCGTAGTCATGGCCGAAGCCCAGGCCCGGCCGGCGGTGTTTCGGTTTGCCGAAGTTCGGCACCTCGCTGCCCCGGTAGTACGCCACGTCTGCAACGAACCAACCCTGCATCAGCAGCGCGCTGCAGCGGGCCAGATACGCGTGCAGCTGTTGGGACAGGTTCCACCACGGGAGATTCGTGTTCATGTGGGTGCCCGCCTGGTACGTCCAACCCGGCACCCCGGCTTCCGGCAGGTTGTGGGTCATGGTGTGATAGACCACACGGGTCATGCCCTCGCAAAACGCCCGGTCGGCCAGCGGCTTGAAATCAGCCGGCCCTTCGCTCCAGTGAATGGTGCTGGTAAAGGCCTCCATCTCGACGATGCGATGCCCGTAAATGTGGGCCGCACTGGCGATCGGCTTCACCACTTGGAGTTCCTCGAAACCCTCCGGGGTGAGCTGGTTCGTCCGGCCGTTCCAGAACTCACCCCGCATCACATCCACCGCCCCCAGCGCCTGCAGATCCTCGGTGGGCACATCGTGCAGCGGCGCGCCGGGACCCCCGGATTCCGAACACAGCACCAGCCCTCGCTCGCGACAAAGCCGGCTGGCCTCGCGGTAGAGGTGGTTCACAAACAAATCCGATACCGTCCGCCGGTAGTCATGCAGGAACCGCCCGGTGACATCGGCGTTCTCCACTTCGACCCCAAACAACGCCGGCAGGAATGGCTCGATGCGATAGCCATGCTGTTTGGCAAACGCCTCCTGAAATCCGGGCGTCCAGATCACATCCGCATTCGCCTCGTAACTGGCGAGGTAGAGACGTTCCAACGCCGTGTCGCGCAGCGGCCCAACCCGGGCCTCCAGCCGGTTCATCACGGTGGCGAAGTGGTGTCGCGTCGCCGCCTTGCTGAAGTGGTCCATCGTCAGGCCCTGCGAACCGTCGCTCGGGAGCCAGAGCTGCTGGCCGAAGTTGGCAAGCACGGTCCGGAGGATCAGCCAACGTCCCTCGGGCAGGTCGCAAACCAGCCGGCCCCCGGCCTCCACCTGATCGCCGAGCACGCGCACCTGCCGCGGATCGACAATGCGCCCCGTGGCGTCCAGCGGACACGCCAGCACGGCGACTTCCCGGTGAAAGCGCGGTTCTCCGCTGTCGTCCCTCGGTACCTGCAATGGATAGGTCCCATACGGCTTCTTGAAGGAGTCCGGCAGTTCGGGAAACGGCAGCACGCGGTCGTAGTGCTGCGGCCCGGTCACTTCCTCCCGCCACGCCACGAGGTTCATCGATGCGAACTCCGGCGGTGTCCAGGTGCCGCCGGCGTTCCAACTGCTGGAGACGATCAGCCCCAGCTTCAGCCCCAATCGCTTCGCCTGCTCCAGCGCATACGCGATGCCGTCCACCTGTTCCACGCTCAGGAATCCCGGGCCCGGCGGAATGACATGGTCGCGATCCCGGATGCCCAGGTCGAAGATGTCGACGCCCCCCAACCCCTTCGCTTTGAACTCCTCCAGTTCGGTGCGAAGGGTGGCATAATCGAAGTTGCCATGAGGCCAGACCCAGTAACCACGCGGTTTCGCCTCCTCGGGCGGATGGAGGAACACTTCGCGGAGGGTGGCCAACGGGTCATCCGTTGGCGGGGCGTCGGAGGCTGCGACAGCGCCAGGCAAGCCAACGATCACGAACAGGCCAAGCAGAGGCAGCATCGCCAGACGCGGAAGGAGCTTCGCCGCAGGAACGGCGGTTTGGCAGATCGGGATCCTGAATCGCACGCCAGCCGGGTTCATCGGCCCGCTCACTACGGGAAAGCGGGTGCCGGGGCAAGCCCCGAACGGGTCCGGGAAGGGCGCGCGCCCCGGCTCTTCCGCCTACAGCAATTCCCGCTCGATCGTTTCCAGCGACTTGCCCTTGGTCTCCGGCACCATCGTCAGGACGAAGAGAAATCCCGCCACGCAGATCAGGCCATACAGCCAGAACGTGACCGCCGGGCCCAACCCCTTGTTCAGGCCTGGAAAGCTGTAGCTCAGCGTGAAACAACCCACCCAGAGCGAGAACACCGCAATCGACATCGCCGCGCCCCGGATGCGGTTCGGGAAGATCTCCGAAAGCAACACCCACACGACGGGCGCCAGCGAAAAGGAATAGAACGCTATCGCGGTCACCGTCAGCACGACCACCAACACGCCGGTCTTTTCCAGGTGAAACGCCAGGCCGATCAATCCATAGGTGCCCGCCAGCCCCGCGGCCCCGATCAGCATCAACGCCCGGCGGCCGATCCGATCCACCGTGCCGATGGCCACGAAGGTGAAGATCAACGAAACCAACCCGGTAATCACGATGTTCAGCATGGTGGCCTTCACGTCATAACCCGCCGCCTTGAAGATGTCGGCGGCATAATAGTAGATGACGTTGATCCCACACCACTGCTGGAAGACGGCAAGCGCAACGCCGATGAGAATGATCTTCACCAACCGGGGCTCGAGCAGGTCGCGGAAGTTCACGTGCGCAATCTCCTGTGCCGCGAGCGTGGTGCGAATATCGCTCACCTCCGCCAGGGCATAAGCCTCCCCCCCCACACGAGCCAGCACCTCTTCAGCCTCCTTGTCCCGCCCGTTCTTCATCAACCAGCGCGGACTTTCGGGAACCAGGAACATCAACAGGAAGAACGCCAGCGCCGGCACGGCTTCGGCGCCGAACATCCAGCGCCAGCCGTACTGGCCGTTCCAGCTTTCCAGGATCATCCCGGTGGTGGCGTTGTCCGGAAGCCCCCGGTCATGGAGCGAGATCAGCCAGTTTACGGTCATGGCCAGCAGCACGCCGATGACGATGGTCAACTGGTTCACCGAAACGAACCTCCCCCGCAACCGGGCGGGCGAGATCTCCGCGATGTACATGGGCGACAGGTTCGAGGCCAGGCCGATCCCCACCCCCCCGATGATCCGGAACACCGTGTAACTCGTGAAGTCCCACGCAAGACCGGTCCCGACCGCCGACAGCGTGAACAGGAAGCCGGCAGACAGGAGCAGGCGTTTGCGCCCGAAGCGATCGCTCAACATCCCGGACACCATGGCCCCCACCAGGCATCCCACCAGGGCCGAACTCGTTCCCCAGCCCTGCAGGCTTGGCGTGTCGAGTCCGAAGTACGGTTCGTAAAAGGTCTTCGCACCACCCACCACCACCCAGTCATAGCCAAACAGCAGACCGCCCATGGCGGCCACCAGACAGATCAGCCAGACGTAGGTCAGGTTGTAACGGGCAGGATTCAGGTTCGGGTCGGTCATGGGAATCTGCGTTCATCCGTGTTCATCTGCGGTTTCAAACGTCAGTCGCCGGAAGGTGCGGGCATCGGAACGCCGGCAGCGATGGGGTGGCCAAACTCAGGTGAACCGTCGGCATTCCAGCCAAAGCGCTGCAGGTTAATCCGTCGGTTCCAGCCCGCGCCGCTGGACCGGGCACTGTGATAGATGATCCAATCCTCGAGGCCGTCGCGCGATTTCACGAACGAACAATGCCCCGGACCAAACACGTCCCGGGTCTTCGAGAAGACCGGCGTTGGCTTTTTCACCCACGACGCGGGGTCCAGGGGATCCCCACCGCTCCAGGTCAGTTGGCCCAGGCAGTAGTCGTCGGTCCAACTGCCGCTGGCGGAGTAGATCAGGAACAGCCTCTCGCCGTTCCACAGCGCTTCCGGTCCCTCGTTGATCAGCGGTCGACCGTTGAGTTCCCATGGCAACTCGGGCGAGGAAATCCGCACGCGCTCGCCGCTGATAGTCCACGGATTGCTCATCGGCGCGATGTAAAGGTGCTGCGCCACGTTCACCTCCCCTTCCCAGCCGGACCAGATGAAGTAAATGCGCGAGTCGGGCAACTCGAGCACCGTGCCGTCGATGGCCCAACGGTCGGTGGGCGCGGCGATCCGGCCCCGGAACCTGAACTCGGCCTGCGGATCGTCGGAGGAACCTTCCAGAACGTACATGCGATGGTTCGCGTTCTCCCCGTCGTCGGCCGCGACGTAGACCCACCATTTGCCCTGCAGGAAGTGCAGTTCCGGCGCCCAGATCTCCCGGGAATACGCGGTGCCGGCCGGCGGCTGCCAGATCCGCTTCCATTCGCCCTGCCCGATGTCCTGCAGGCGGGTGAAGCGATTGACGAACACGCCACGGCCACCGCGCGATTGGCACAGGTAATAGGCGTCGCCGTGCCGGATCACCCACGGATCCGCTCCGCGGGGCACGACCGGGTTGGTGATGGAAGTCGTCTCCGCACCTCCTTCGGGAGCGGGGGCGGGAGCGGCTTCAAGGGACGGGAGCACGGCCAGCAAACCGCAAACGGAAATGAGTTGGACGTGCTTCATGTGGCACGGATGCTGCCGGTTGCCCGCGAAACCTGCAAGGGCAACGACCGGACTGCGGGACTGCGGTGGCATGCGCAGCACGACGCCACTTTTCTCCCGGGAGCGCGGACCGCCGAGTCCGCGGGTCAAAGGCCCAGGCGGCAAACTGCCTCATGAGTGCTGCCGAGCTGTCCGGCCCTCCGCCGCCCGAAAGCGCCGTCGCGGCTTCGCCTTGCCGGCGCAGTCCATATGGACAACGGCTCCCGCATTGCCATTTCCCGCGGAGTCCCTAGCTTCGCGGCCGTGAACCACGATGTCATCACGCACTTTTCCCGCCCATGCCGGAGCTCGATCCTGCTCGCCGGACTCCTCGCATGCCCGGGCGCCCTGCTCGCCGCTCACTCCGCCGAACCCACCGCCAGGATCCGCCTCGCCGCCCACGCCGGGGAAGGCGCCGCGAACGTCCGGCTCATGTACGGCGACACGGTGTTGCTCAAATCGCCGACCGAAGGTCTCTGGTCGATTGCGATGGACTGGCAGGATGATTGGCCGTCGGATTGGTTTCACGGCTCGCCCGGGTCCATCGAGCGGACCGGCGACTGGACGATTCTGCGCGGTCGGATCCAGACGCCCCAGGGAGACTGGGAACTCTCCGACGCCTACCGTCCGTTCAAGGGTACCATTGAAGGCATCCGCCGGTTCGTGTGGAAGGGGAAGGAGGCGGCACGTCGGTGCACGTTGTCTGTCCGGTTCCAGGCGCCCGGCACCGGTGACAACGTCGTCATGCCCGGCATTCTCTATCACGGCAATCCCTCCGGCGCCCGCAGCGGCCGGGTGCCGGTCTACACCGGCAAACCGGGGGAGGAAGCCTTTTACGAGGAGCACCGCTTCCCAATGCCGTACGCCGGTTTTGAATGGCAGAGCGAGGACCACTGGTGGGGCGCGGCGCTGCATTCCCTGCCCTGCCCCACACCGTTCGGGCATCGCGCGGACCAATGGTGGTCGCTGGGCTGCCGGACACTCGAAGGCGCCACCGAACTGGGCCTGCTTTCGGGGCCGTGCGCCTCGAACGGTCGGCGCAGTGTGATCAAGGAACTTCAGCGCGGTTTCGAGGCTTATCCCGACGCGTGGTTGGAGGTGCCGCCGAATGGGATCCTCGAGAAGACGTTCCGACTGGAGGCCTACCCCGTGGAAACCGAGGGCAGCGGCTTTGAAACGGCCACCCGGACCTGCCTCGACCTGTTTGAGCCCTACAGCCTGTACGGCCTTCCCGAGTTCCGGGACATCATCACGAGCAAATACCGGTTCAGTCAGACCCGCTGGCGGGAGACCGCCAACGGCGGCGGCGGTTTCTGCAAATACCCGGACCCGGATCGACGACCGTTCTTTGTGATCGGTTGGTGCGGCCAGGCCGCGGCACCGGGTTACGCCCTGCAGGTGCTGGGTGATAAGGTGGGGGCGGCGAATGTGGACGAGCAGGTCACCCGGTCGTTGAACACGGTGGCCGGGGCGAAGTTCTACGACGGCGGCTTCCATACCTGGTACGACTTCAAACAGGACGAATGGAAGAACGTTGAGCCGCTTTCCCAGGGACAGGGCATGCACAACATGGCCAACGCCATCCGCGTCGGCCGGAAACGCGGCCTCGACACCACGGCCTGGGAGGCTTTTCTGCGTCACGCCTGCGACGTGCATGCGGACCGTATCCTCACGGCCGACTGGTTCCCGCCGTCGACCAGCGAAGGGTTCTTCATCGCGCCGTTGTGCCAGGGGCACGAACTGTTCGGGGAGGCGCGTCATCTCGACGCCGCGCGCAAGGCCGGTGAGGTGCTGGCGAAGCGGCATCTCGCCATGCGCGAGCCGTATTGGGGCGGCACACTCGACGCGAGTTGCGAGGACAAGGAAGGCGCTTACGCCGCGTTGCAGGGGTTCCTGGCGCTCTATGAAGCCACACACGAACCGCGCTTTCTCCGCTGGGCGGAACATGCCCTCGATGTAGTGCTGACCTACGTCGTGGTCTGGGACATGGACCTGCCGGCCGGGCGTTTGCGGGATCACGCCTTCAACACCCGTGGTTGGACGGCGGTGTCGGTGCAGAACATGCACATCGACGCGTATGGCGTGTTAATGACGCCGGAGGTCTACCGGATGGGCGAACTGCTGAAGCGACCGGAGTTACAGCAGTTGGCGCTGGTGATGTTCCGCAGCTGCGGCCAACTGATCGATCCGTATGGGAGCCAAGGCGAGCAACCGCAGCACACGAACTACGTCCAGGGCGGCGACATGAGCGACCCGGCGCGGTTCCGCGGCGGTTACCATGAAACGTGGACCGTCTTCTGGATCACCGCCCACTTCCTCAACGCCGCCGCCCAACTCCAGGAGATGGGTGTGCCGATTTGGGAGTGAGGGCGTGCGTCCTTGCTGCTACTTCTCGGTTGACGCCACCCAAGCGTATCATGTGGGTCGCACTGCACCTCCTCACCTACTTGCTTTCGTCGTCCCCACGCAACAATCCAAGTGACGCGTAGTCTCGTACCCAAAGGTTCTCGTCGCGCTTCAGCCTCCTCAGAATGGCGGCTGTGCGTGGATCATCACGCACAGACTCGAATCGCTTGGACTGTGCCAAGGGCTCCTGGCTGCTATGAGCGCCTCGCGGTTCCGATGACGGACGGTGAAAGCCGGTCAACCAAACGAGCGCGGATAACCGGTGGGCGACGTCGGGCGAATCCAACCATTCAATCCACTCGTCCTTGCTCCGCGTGGGTACCGGGGGGCCCTTGAGGGGAGATTCCCAGCGATAGTGATTTCGTGCCACAGCACCGTGGTTGTCCTCCAACCGGACCATGAACAGGCTGGCGCCGATCAAGGTGTAATACTGAAGCTGATAGTCGCCCTGCTCAAAGAGGGATTTTTCTTGGCCCGGAGACGTTACGATAGAGGGCCCGGTGGAGGTTGCCCTCACAACCACCAGCGGTCTGTCCAGCTCTGCTTTCCGCTGGACCGTCACGTCGTTCAGGAAGAAGCGGTAGCCCGTGGGAACCGTGTGACTGCACACGCCCCCCCAAGACTTGTCAAAGAAGTGGAGCTTCATCGCAGAAACGTCGGGAATGTCGTAGCCGGGATAGACCTCGGCGAACACCCACGACACGCTGTCCGCTTCAAAGGAGGCGAGCAACCAAGGTGCAAACGGAAACCACCCCCATTTCTCGCCGAGCTCGATACCCGTCTTTTGCTTGAACTCTGATTGCAGTATCCTGACCTCGTTCGTGCTGAGGTTCCGGAGATCGCAGCTTGCGTACCGTGCGAGGTCCTGAGCCGCGGGCGTGAGGCAACCGCAGGTCATGCCGACTGTCAGGACGAGGAGCCTCAGGACCTCCACGGCGGGTTCGGCGTGCGACATCGCTGAACAGGGGAAGAGAGCAGGCCGCGCGTCAAGAACGAGCGAGATCATGCAGAAGAGTCTGCAGATCTCACCCCGTGAAGCAATCCTCTCGGTCCGCCAGACCCCAACTTGACACTGTGCCGGCGGTAGGGAAACACGCAGCGCGCTCCCCCGTATCCAGGGCGTTCACTCCGCACAGAACGGCGAGCGACGTCTCCACGAGTTCCCTCCGGCTACAACGACTGGCAATCCCCCAACCTCGTCAGGGGCAAGCCGTCGACGTGAAACCATACTTTACATTCAGTAGCTCCAAATGCACATTATGCTTACATGATCGAGAGGCCCTTTTGGTTGGAACGGATTGAAGCAGCATGGCGTGAGGTGCCCATCGCGTGGCTGTGCGGGGTGCGGCGCAGTGGCAAAACCACCCTGGCCGGAAGCCTTGGCAGCGACCGCGTGCTGTACCTCAACTGTGACCTGCCCACGGTCGAGGACATGGTGCGCGACCCGCAGTTGTTCTACCGGGGCTGTTCCAAGCCGGTCGTGGTGTTCGACGAGATCCATCAACTGCGCGATCCGGCCCGGGTGCTGAAGATCGGCGCGGACGGTTTCCCCGGTTTGAGGATCCTGGCGACGGGTTCTTCCACGCTCGCGGCGAGCAAGAAGTTCCGCGACACGTTGACCGGACGAAAGCGCGTGGTGCATCTCACGCCGGTGTTGTGGGATGAACTGCCGGCGTTCGGTGCCACGCTGCCGGAGCGGCTGTTCCGGGGAGGGCTGCCTCCGGCGTTGCTGACAGACACAAAAAGGCCCTCGTTCTACCGGGAGTGGATGGACTCCTTCTTCGCCAGGGACATCCAGCGTCTGTTTGGCTTCCGTGATATGAACCGGTTCAACGCCCTGTTCGAGTATCTGTTGAGGCAGAGTGGAGGTCAGTTCGAGATCACGAAGACCGCCACGGCGCTGGGCATCAGCCGTCCCACGGTGGAAAGCCATTTACGCGCCCTGGAAATCACCCATGCGGTCGCCCTCGTCCGCCCCTTCCACGGGGGCGGTCAGCATGAACTGGTCAAGCAACCGAAGGTGTATGGCTTCGATACGGGCTTCGTGAGTTTCGCGCGCGGCTGGGACCCGCTGCGCCTCGAAGACCTGGGTATGCTCTGGGAACACCTGGTCTTGGAGCACTTGCAGGCTCACTTCCCCGACACCCCCGTCCGCTACTGGCGCGACAAACAGGGTCACGAGATCGACTTCGTGCTGGCCCACCGCCGCGACGAGGTGGACGTCATCGAGTGCAAGTGGAGCCACAATGCATTCGAGAGCTCTGCACTGGAGGTCTTCCGCGGCTACTACCCCGGCGGCCGGAATCTACTTGTCACGCCGTCAGGTTCCCCCGCCTACACGAAGCGTTTCGGCTCCCGCGAAGTGCTCGTGTGCACTCCCTCCGAACTGAGGGCGAGCAGTGCCCCGCCAGGCTCCTGAAAGCAGATGGCCCGCCCGGCGACCCTCCCGACTTCCGCGGCGCACCAAACCCCACCTCTCCGCTTGGAAGCCACCCCGGTTTGTGAGAATGCTCAGCCATGACGGAACGGACCGAACCCATGATCCCGCGTCGCCTGCGGGTCGTCGATTCCCACACCGCCGGTGAACCCACCCGCGTCCTGATCGACGGTGCCCCGGAGGTCGTGGGAAAGACGATGGCGGAGAAGCGCGAGCATTTCCGTCGTGAACTCGATTGGGTCCGCACCGCCACGGTCTGCGAACCGCGCGGCCACGAGGCGATGGTCGGGGCCTTGCTTTGCGAACCGGCCCACAACGATTGTGCTGCCGGCGTGGTCTTCTTCAACAACGTGGACTGCCTCCACGGCTGCGTGCACGCCACCATCGGCGTGGCGGTCACCCTCGCCCATCTCGGTCGCATCGGTCCCGGCATTCACCGCCTGGACACGCCAACCGGCGTGGTCTCCTTCGAACTCACCGAGACGGGCGCGGTGACCGTTCGGAACGTGCGGAGCTACCGACTGCTCGCCGGCATCCGGGTTGCCGTGCCGGAGATCGGCGCTGTCACCGGCGACGTTGCCTGGGGTGGCAACTGGTTCTTCCTCACCGATGCGCCCGCCGGTCTGGCGGTGGAGTTTCGCAATCGCGAACGGTTGACCGATCACGCGTGGGCCATCCGGCAGGCCTTGAAGGCAGCGGGCATCACCGGGGAGGCCGGCGCGGAAATCGATCACATCGAGCTGTTCGGCCCGCCCGCGGACCCCGCGCTGGCCGACAGCCGAAACTTCGTGCTCTGCCCCGGCAAGGCGTACGACCGCTCACCCTGCGGCACGGGCACCAGCGCCAAACTGGCGTGTCTGCACGCGGACGGCCGACTGCAACGGGGCATGACCTGGCGACAGGCAGGCATTCTCAACACGGTGTTCAACGGAAGCGTCGAGCCGGCTGAGAGCGGCGGCGTGCATCCGAGCATCACCGGTTCAGCCAGTATCACGGGGGAAGCCGGTTTGATCCTCGACCCGGCAGACCCGTTTGCCCTGGGCATCCCGACCGAACCCGGCATCTGACTCTGCTTGCATTCGGCGTTCGCAATCTGGCATCTCGTTGGCGGTCGGCGCGCGCGCCGATCGAAAACGGACAACGCTGCTTTCTCATGCCTGCAAACAACTCCGAATCCACGGTCTTTCGCGGGACGATCCCCGCGCTCATGACGCCCTGTGCCGCCGAAGGCACCCCGGACTTCGACGCCCTGGTGGCCACCGGCCAACGCCTGATCGAAGCGGGGATGCGCGCCGTGGTCTATTGCGGATCGATGGGCGACTGGCCACTGCTCACCGACGCCCAGCGCCAGGAAGGGGTCGGGCGCTTGACCGCGGCCGGGGTGCCGGTGGTCGTCGGTACCGGCGCGCCGAGCACCCGACAGGCCGCCGCCCACGCCGCCCATGCGAAAGCCTGCGGTGCGGCCGGTCTGATGGTCATTCCCCGACTCCTGTCCCGGGGCACCTCCGCGGCGGCGCAACGTGATCATTTCGCCGCCGTGTTCGAGGCGGGCGTGGACCTGCCTGCGGTGATCTACAACAGCCCCTACTACGGCTACGAGACGAAGGCGGACCTGTTCTTCGCGCTGCGCCAGGCCCATCCCCAACTGGTGGGGTTCAAGGAATTCGGAGGCGCGGCGTCGCTGACCTACGCCGCCGAACACATCACCAGCGGCGATCCCGGCCTGACCCTGATGGTCGGGGTGGACACCCAGGTCTTTCACGGTTTCGTGAACTGCGGTGCGCAGGGGGCCATCACGGGCGTTGGGAACGCATTGCCACGGGAGGTGCTGCGGTTGGTGGAACTCTGTGAACAGGCGGCTGCGGGGAATGTCACGGCCCGTCGTCTGGCCGCCGAACTGGATGCCGCCTTGCACGTGCTGTCCACCTTCGATGAAGGCCCCGACCTCGTGCTCTACTACAAGGCCCTCATGGTGCTGGAAGGGCATCCCGAATACACCCACTCAATCAACGCCTCGGACCGCCTGTCCCCCAGCCAATCGGCGTATCTCAGGCGCCAATGGCAACAATTCCGAAAGTGGTGGTCCGATTGGCCCGGAGCGACCGCGTAGTCGGGCAGCTTGAGTGGAGGGCACCACGAAATACACGAAACACACGAAAACATGGCAGGAGGACCAGGTATTGTGGGTGTCACGGGAGTCTGGCGCTCTTGACCGGTCCGGCCCGGTGCTACGAACGGGACAGCGCAACCGGCCCCTCCCGATCTTCCTTTCGTGTGATTCGCGTACTTCGTGGTTACGCTGAAGCTCTCCAGACTCGCGTGCAGGTTCCACCCTCCCCATTCACATGACAGTCCAACCCTCCCATCTCGTCATCGGTGGCGGCGTCATCGGACTTTGCACGGCGTACTTCCTCGGCAAGGCAGGGCAGCGGGTGACGGTCATCGACCGCGATCCGTCGGGCGACACGGGCTGTTCCCAGCGCAACGCCGGCATGGTGGTGCCCAGCCATTTCACCCCGTTGGCCGCGCCCGGGGTCGTGGGGCAGGGTTTGAAGTGGATGCTGGATCGCCGGAGCCCCTTCGCGCTGCGTCCCGGCCTCAATCGCAGCCTCTGGTCGTGGTGCTGGCAATTCTACCGCCACGCCAATCGCCGGCACGCGCTGAACAGCCGGGAATTGCTGCGTGATCTCAGTCTGGAAAGCCGCACCTTGTTCGAGGAACTCGCGGAGGAGTTGGGGTTCACGTTCGTCCGCCGAGGATTGCTGATGCTGTGCGAATCCGCGGCCGGCCTGCATGAGGAAACCGAGGTGGCTGCGGAAGCCCGGAGCCTCGGCCTCGAGGCCGAGGTCTGTGCGCCGGAACGCCTGCGGGAACTGGACCCGGAGGTCGACCTGAGAGTACTGGGTGGCGTGTGGTTCCCGCGGGACGCCCACCTGGATCCGACCGCGTTCCTGGATGCGCTTCGGCGGGGCATCCTGCGTCAGGGCGGCAACATCCGGTCCGGAAAGGTCATGGACTTTCGAAAATCCGGGGATTCGGTGGTCTGCGCCCTCACTGCGGAAGGCGAGGAGCTGTCGGCCGAACGATTCACCCTGGCCGCCGGCATCTGGAGCGCGCCCCTTGCCCGGCGGCTCGGCTTGAACCTGCCGATGCAGGCGGGCAAAGGCTACTCGTTCACGCTCCCCCAACCCACGCAGCAACCGGAACTCTGTTACCTCCTCAAGGAAGGGCGCGTCGCCATCACCCCGATGGGCGACAAACTGCGCGTTGCCGGCACGATGGAGATCGGAGGCAGCGAAGGCGTGATTAACCGCCGGCGGCTTGAGGGGATCATCACGTCCTTCTGCCGCTGCTTCCCGGCTTTCAAGCCGGGCGATTTCACAGGCCTGGAACCATGGTCCGGCTTGCGGCCGTGCTCACCGGACGGACTTCCCTATATCGGGAGGGTGCGGAACTTGTCCAACGTGGTGATCGCCGGGGGGCACGCCATGTTGGGACTCAGCCTGGCACCGGTGACAGCACGCCTGGTGGTCGGCCTGCACGCCGGGGCCGCGAATGTTCCACGCCTGGATCCGGCAAGGTTTGGGAAGACAGGTTGAGCGCGTTGCGGATTCCGGCGAGGACCTGTTCGGCGCAAAGCAACCAGGTTGCCGGAGATCAGCCCATCAATGCCAGTCCCTCGGGCTTTCAAGCCGGGATCCCCCCCCGAAGGCCGGGCTTCCCCTGAACCGCAGGATAGATCGCGTCGACGCGGCTGCTTCCCCGCGACAAACAACCCTGCCAAATGTCCTTGCCCGACCGGACGCGATCCCGCCAAATCCTCCGGTCATCCTGATTGGTTCACTCGCACGCAACGCATCGCCATGAAATCACTCCGAACCCTCCTGTTCGCTGCCGCCGCCACGGCCGTCTCGCTGGGCATCCCCTTTGCCGCAACCGCCGGCGACCAGCACAGCCTCATCTCGGAACCCTACAACCTCGACACCGGTCTCGAGTCGCGCTCGATCTCGTTTGAGAATCCCACCGGCGAACGCGGTGCCGGTGGCAAGGCCGCCAGCAAGCTCGGCGTCGGCCGCAAGGGTTCGCCCTCCCGCAGCCTCAAACCCGGCGACGTGGTCCAACTCTGTGACATCGCGGGCAAAGGCACCATCCGCCACATCTGGATCACCACGGCGCGCGATCCCCAGAACCTGCGTTCGCTCGTCATCCGCGGTTGGTGGGATGGACAGGGACACCCGAGCATCGAGAGTCCGCTCGGCGATTTCATGGGGTTCGCGCACGGCAAGGTGATGGCCTACGAGTCGGCCGTGCATTCGGTGGGTCGCAGTGCCGGCATGAACCTCTGGCTACCGATGCCGTTCACGAAGCAGGCCCGGTTTACCATCACGAACGAGGGGGAAAAGGACGTGCCTTTCTTCTACCAGATCGACTACACCCTGGGAGACTATCACCCGCAGGATACCGGCCGGTTGCACGTGTTGTTCCGCCGCGAGAACCCGACCACGCTGAAGCAGGATTTCGAGTTGTTACCGGCCCGCAAGGGTAAGGGTCGGTTCATCGGGTCGGTAATGGGTATCCGCGCGCTGGCGGGCAACTGGTGGGGTGAGGGCGAGATCAAGGTCTACCTCGACGGCGACCAGGAGTTCCCCACGATTTGCGGTACCGGCAGCGAGGATTACGTGGGGCTTTCCTGGGGCATTCAGCAGACACCATTCCGCTACAACGGCTGCAGTCTCGACGACCAGGGCTTTGTCTCGATGTACCGCTGGCACCTGCCGGATCCGATCTTCTGGCAGAAAGCGGTGCGGATCACCATCCAGCAGATCGGTTGGAAGGACGGGCTTTACGAACGGCAGGATGACTGGTCCGCGGCCACGTTCTGGTATGAACCGATCCCCAGCGCACCGTTGCCGCCGATGCCGGACGTGAAGGCCCGGACGACAGACCTCTGGAAGGAATGATCGCCGGGACAGGATCCTGAGGCGGGTCATCCCCACCGGCCTCCTGCCCCGCAGGCCAGCTGCCGGAAGACACGGAATGTGACAGATCGGGTAATCTTCTCTGTAAGGTATTCCTGTCCTCAACCGACTCCTGTGGTGAAGGGGCGTTCCGGCAATGCGCCGGGAGGCCCCTGGGAATGGCCAGGGTTCACGGGTGTGGACCTCTGCGTCTGCCGTTCCCGGCAAAGTCAAAAAGACGGCAGCAATACAAACGAAACATGAAACTCCGCAACAAACTCACCGCAGGATTGATCACGGCCGGGCTCGCGCTCGGACTGGCCACCGTCGCCTACGCAAACCGGGGCAACGGGGTGCTCGGCTCGGTCTACGTGACCAGCCAGGGCCTCTATTACGACACCTTCGTCTCGGCGAAGAAACTGCCCAACAAGGGGCCGTTCCAGTATCTGGACGCCCAGAACGGGGTCACCGAATTCGGCCCCGGCGACCCGGGCTACCTGGGGGGGCGCTGGTGGATCGACACCGACGGCAATGGCGAGCGGGACGACACCGACACCTACCTGCTGTGTCCTCTGCTTCCGCCCGGGGTGCCGCCGGCGCCCTGAGTCACGAATCGACGATCCGTGAGACCGCAAGGGTCGTCCCGGCACCGGCCATTCCGCATCCGAGATCGTTCACCGCGGTTCGGTTGAACCCTCGAGATACGGTGGCCGGGGCCGGGGCCGGGTGCCCCCGTGCTACAGGCCCGGGTGGAGATGGTCGAGGGAGATGATCGCGTAGGCGGTCACGAGCACGGGGTCGTTCTCCCACCAGCGCCCGTTGCCGTTCACCCAGGAACCATCGGGCTTTTGCAGGTTGATCAACCGCATTGCCAGCGCCCGGCGCCAGTCGACCGCAGTTCCGTCCTTGAGTTCGAGACGATCCCGGTTCAGCGCGGTGAGGGCCTTGGTCATGAGTTGGAGGTAGTAATAGTAACCCTCCTGACCCATCGCCGGGTTTTCTTCCAGAGTGTAGTTGTCCCGCAGCCAGTCGAGCACCGCCGCCACCCGCGCATCCTCCGGGGCGAGGTCGGCGTAGAGGTAGCTGAGCAACCCGGCGTAACTGATCGAGCCATAGCTGCGCAGCGCGACCCGGCCGGTGACGGCGTTGGTGGTGCCACCCGCCTTGCTCTCGCCCGGCATGTAGATAAAACCGCCCCGGTCCTCCGGTGCGTCGGACACCCACGGCTGGGAGTTGCGCTCCGGCAGATTCTGGCAGCTTTGCACAAAATGAATCGCGGCCTCCCAGTTGAGTCTGGGACCGCCATTCGCCTCCCCAGTGGGGCGCGTGCGGTAAATGGCCTCCAGCGCGATCAGGGTGTTGTTGAGATCCGAATGATCGTATTTGTCGTTGTAACCCACCCCGCCATCGAACGGCGTGTCCAAGACCCCCGGTTCCCCCAGGTCGACCTGCGAGCGGATGAGGTACTCCCGGGCGCGCTGGACGATGAGCCCGTAATCCGGGTTGTCCGCCAATGCCAGGGTCATGGCGCAAATGGCGGTGTTGTAGTTCGCCAGCGAGGCCCGGTAGATCCGGCCGTCGGGTTTCGCACTTTCCTCGAGGTAACGGAATCCCCTGGCCAGCGCCGGCGGAAGGTTGGTCCGATAACGTCCGTGCGGATGACCCAGGAACGCCGACAGCACCAGTCCGCTTACGGCCGGATGATCCTCACTGGACCACCAACCGCCCTCCTGCTGCTGCGTCAACAGGAAGCTCAAGCCGCGGTCGATGGCGTGTTCCACCTCGTTCGCGAACGAGACGTCCCGGGCCGGCTTGAGAAAGACCGTGTTCCCGGATGATGGCGCCTGTTCACCACCCAGGACGCAAGCTGTTGCCACAAGCCCCAATCCGATGAGGCACGCCCGATGCAAACCTGTCGCGGGCGAACCATGAAAGGGGCGACTGCAACGATCACCACCCACTCCTTCGGTACGACACGATTGTCCAGTCCTATTTCGCATAATGGTAGCGAGCTTGAGCGATCCAGAGTTCTCCGCCGGAGACCTTGTAGCCCGAGCGATGCTCTTCGGTAATCCGGCGCGACCAAACGCCCGCATGGCGCTCCTTCCGTGGCCCGGGTCTCCCGGTCGTCACAAACCGCTTGCATGGTCGCCGCCAGGGCTTCGCGGGCTGCGGTATCGGAGATCGCTCTCACCCGGACAGTTTCGCGTACAGGTTCGCCTTGGCGAGCGTTCGTGTTTGGACTCGCCGCACGTCCAGTTCTCCGCATCGTGGTCTTCTCATTTGATCCTCGTCAGTGTGATCGACCCGGCAGGTCCAATGCGAAAAACCACACCTATTGACCTTTCTCGCTCCAGTCTTCGAGCTTCAGGTTCCGGATTCGGCGGAACTCGTCCGTATTGTTGGTGACCAACGTAAGATCGAGCGAACGCGCGTGGGCGGCGATCAGTTGATCGAGTGGACCAATGGGTGTGCCTGCCCGCTCAAGTTCACTTCGGATCCGACCGTAAGCAATCGCCGCGGAACTTCCGAAGTGGACCACGGGAAGCGTAACGAAGAACCGGTCGAGTTGAAGATGGTTTCTGACGGGATCAGCGCTCTTGTCTGCACCAAATCGGAGTTCCGCCTCCGTGATCGCCGATATCGCAAGGTCGCCGACCTTGAAGGCTTCAAACCGCCTGCGAACTGACGAACGCCGGTTGCGAATCAGAAATACACAAATCGAGGTGTCGAGGAGATGGGTCATGATCGGGAGAAATCCAGATCGCGTCGCTGTTCCTCAGTGGGTTGCCCCCGGTCCTCCATGAAATCCCCGGTGAATCCGTCCAGCGCGTCGAAGAGCACGCCCCAGGAATCCTGCTTGGGAATCAGCACCACGGCAGAGCCCATCTTCGTAATGAAGACCTCGTCCGCGTCGAACCGGAAATCCTTCGGCAGCCGCACTGCCTGACTCCGGCCATTCGGGAAGACCTTTGCCGTGTCCATGAGCAACGGTATATACCACCAATACCCATCACGCAACCGCGTTTTGAGCCCTTGACGGGATCAAGGCGCCGCGGGTTTTGGACAGGATGAACAGGATTGGCAGGAGGGAAAGGCGGGCCATCCCGGTTCTGCTGCAGCCCCTGTGGGGAAGAGCCTCACGTCCAGAAGGGCATGATCTGATGGTACTGCCGGACGGACCGTGAACCGGCGAGCATCCGAAGCCGGAAAGGCGGTGCTGCGTCACTCATGCTGTCTCCCCGTTCCCGGCACGGCCGCATCGGTGGAAGGCACCGGCTTCGCGACGGGAATCGTGCCAATCGTCGCACCGGTGTCACAATCGAACACCTCCACGGAACCCAGCCCGGTGACACAGCCATACCCCATGAGCGTGATCACGCCGGGATCGTCGATCCGCCGCGTCCAGAGCGTCTTTCGCGCGGGAAAATCGATGGCTGAGAGTTCATAGAAGAACTCCCGACGCTGAGTGACAACAGTCCGAATCACGTACAAGCGGCTCTGGGAACACGAGTAGGCGACGTGACGCACCACCGCCGGGCATAGGGTCTCGGGCTTGCCCGGGACCAGTCTCCCCTCGCCGACCGTGAATCCCTGCACTGTCCCAGAATGATCCACAAGGTAGAGCTTGCCGCCCTCCCAAAAGGGCGCCGGCCCGCCATGATCCATGCGTGCTTCGTACCGGCGCCGGTTCTTCTCGTCGATCACAACAAGCCGGTGGTCGTCGCTTTGGTTGTACATGAAGGCCAGCATGCAGCCGTCCTCGCTCCGCAACTTGGACCCATCCGCCACGGCACAGTTTCCGGCCTCCATGGCAACCTGGCCGGCAGTCCAGATCAGGACGAGCAGCACGACAGAGCGGCAGCCTCGTACGTGGGTGGGCTTCATAAGTGAGTTGGTCGGTTCCGTCCGCATTGCGAAGGTGGCTGCGTTGGGCTGGAAGGTTCTATGGCGTGGAACGAAAGCTCGACCCCCAGTCCTCGTCGGCACCCCGCTCCTCACGGAGATTCCAGGTTTCCAGCCGGTCACGGGGCAACTCGCCCAGGAAACGGGAGGGCTGCTGCATCATGTCGCCGCCCCCGGCCATCCGGATCATCGGCCAGACCAGATACAACTCGTCCTTCGCCCGCGTCACCGCCACGTAGAACAGGCGCCGTTCCTCCTCCAGTCCATCCGCCGTGTCAATGGAACGGCCCGACGGAAACATCCCGTCGCAGAGCATGATCACGAAGACGACCTGAAACTCCAGTCCCTTGGCCTGATGCACGGTGGACAGTCGCAATCGTTCGTCGTCGCGTTCGGCGTTCTGTTGCGCGTCGGCCTCCACGTTGGTGAGCAGGGCGAGCTGGCTGAGGAATTCCTCCACCCCGGCGAACTGGCGGGCGAAGGAGGCCAGTTGTTCGACGTCCTCGCGCCGGTTCAGGTAGTTCGTGTATTTCGCCTGCAGGTAATCCTCATAAACGGCGTCCAGCGCCAGCTCGATCATGCGCGAGGGATGGTCGCGCGTGTCAGGCGCCTCGAGTTGCGCCACGGTGGCGGTGAATTGGGCCCACGCGGTGGTGGCCTTCTTCGGCACGCTGCCGGCCAGGGACTGCAGGGTTTCGGCGAGAACCGGGGTAACTTCGGGGGCGGGTCCGGCCGGCTTTCGCCGGCGCTTTCCGGCAGGCGACGATTCCGGCAAGCCCGCCCCGACGTCCGCGGGCAGTGCGGCCAGAAAACCCTGCCAGAGTTTCGCCGCCGATTTGGCGCCGATCCCCGGCAGCATGAGCACCAGCCGTTTGAAGGCCATTTCATCACGCGGATTAAACACCAAACGGATGAACGCCGAGGTGTCCTTGATGTGGGCCTGCTCGAAGAACCGGATGCCGCTTGTGATGCTGAACGGGATGTTCCGGCCGGTCAGTTCCATCTGCAGTTCCAACGCGTGGAAATGGGCGCGATAAAGCACCGCCATCTGCTCCAACGGAATCCCCTCCTCACGAAGTTCCAGGGCGCGCTGCGCAACAAAAGTGGCCTGCTCATGGGCGTCCCCGCAGGCGACCAGGGCCGGTTTCACGCCGGCGGGCCGATGCGGCACGAGGCGTTTCTCGTGTTGATGGACGTTGGCGGCAATCGCCGCGTTGGCCAGGTCGAGAATCTGCGGCGTGCTCCGGTAGTTCGTCTCAATCCGAAAGATCTTCGCCCCGGCGTGACGCTCGGTGAAGTGCAGGATGTTCCGGAAGTTCGCGCCCCGCCAGGAGTAGATGCTCTGCGAATCATCCCCCACCGCCATGATGTTGTGGTTCCGCGCCGCAAGCAGATCAATCAGGTCGCTCTGGAGCTGGTTGGTATCCTGGTATTCGTCCACGAGGATGAACTGGAACCGCCGCTGGTAGTGCTCGAGAACCTGCGGTTGGTCCCGGAGCAGCCGCAGCCAGAGCGCGAGCAGATCGTCGAAGTCCATCACATTGCCGGTCCGCTTGCGCTCGACATAGCGGTGCCCAATGTCGGCGATCTGATCCGCCAGTTGGGCAAAGTAACCGAACTGCGCCTCCAACACCGCCTTGACCGACCGGGAGGTGTTGAGCGCCAGCGAGAGGATGTCGCCCAGGACGTCGGGCTTGGGAAAGCGCGTAGCCTTTGGGTCGATGTCGCTGTCGCCGATGCACGCGTGGACCAGGTCGCGGGCGTCCTCGCGGTCGAGGATGGTGAAGCCCGGGCGGAAGCCGAGAAGGCCGGCGTGGCGCCGGAGGATGCGATTCCCGATGGAATGGAACGTGCCGCCCCAGAGTTCGGGGAGTTCGCGCCCGATCAACTCGGTCACCCGCGTCATCATTTCGCGGGCGGCCTTGTTGGTGAAGGTGAGCAGGAGAATGTGTTCGGGAGGAATGCCTTGTTCCAGAAGATAGGCGACGCGGTAGGTGAGGGTCCGGGTCTTGCCGGCCCCGGCCCCGGCGAGGACGAGGGCGGGTCCGGGTTCGGCGGTGACCGCGGCGTGCTGCTGCTCATTCAACTCCGCGGCGTAGTCGATCTGGAGATCAACCGCCGTCCGAAAGCGATGGAGCACGTAATCGCGTGACACGCTGGGATTCAAACGGCAACCGGCGGCAGGCGGAAGGAGAAAGCGTGGGAGGCACAGCCGAAACCCGAAGCAAGGCCGAAGCCTGAAATCCGAAGTCCCCGTAGCGGCGAACTGAACCTCAACTGCCCCTCGGAACCAAACTTAACGGACGACTGAAGCGGGACGATTGCACAAGTCCCCGGGAATCCGCGTTGATTTGTGTCCATCCGCGGTTGGAGTGCCCTTTCCAGGTTGAGAAGGCTCCGGCGAACGCCATTTCGCCGCCACGGATTGGGTTCGTCGGCGCCGGTCTTTTCGCTCGCGGACAAGGCTGTCCGCGCTCCCGGAGAAGGCCCCGCATCGATGGCGCGGTTTGCTTTACGGACCGTGGGGCGTGTTCTACGCTGGCGGACGTGACCGGAAGTTCCCAGAACACAGTCCGTCGCGCCACGTTGGATGACCTGGCGGTGCTGCGGGGCTTGTGGAGCACCGCGCGGCTGCCGGTGTTTGAGATGGAACCGCGGCTGACCCAGTTCCAGATGGCCTTCCGGCCGGACGACACTGCGATGGGCGCCATTGGATTGCAGGTGGTGGGCTGGCACGGACTGCTGCACAGTCCTTGTTTCTACTCGGCGGCCGAGGAAGCCGTCGCCCTGCCCCTGCTGTGGGAACACCTGCAGCAGATCGCCGGCAGCAAGGGGTTGGCCCGGATATGGATGGCCGGACCCCTGGGAGGATTCTGGCAGGAAACGGGTTTCAAGCCCGCCAATCCCGCGGAACTCAACCGTCTGCCCCCCTCGTTCAAACTGCCCACCGGCCAGGCCCGCTGGTGGACCCTGGCGCTGCGGGATGACGCCGCCATCGCCCAGGCGCTGGAACACGAGTTCACCAAGCTGCGCGAGGAAGGCAAGGTCGACACCGAGCGTCTGCGAAACCAGGCGATGCTCTGGAGGGGAATCGGATGGCTGATGGTGGTGCTCATCCTCGTCGGCGCAATCTGGCTGGCGCTCCGCATCCTTCCCGGAGTCCTGCCCAGTGGCGGCCGGTAAGAACGCTTTTCCCGAGATTCCGACTCCCCCTTCCGCATGCGAGACACCGCCAATCCCAATCGGACAGGACGACCCGGCGCCTGGTCTGATGCCTGGCGGTTCTTCCGCGCCTTCCTGCGCTCGCCCGGCACAATCGGAGCCGTCCTGCCCAGTTCCCGGCACCTGGCACACCGGATGCTGGAGGGGCATGATCTCGAGGGTGGCGGCGTGGTGGTGGAACTTGGGCCGGGCACCGGGGCCTTCACCCGGCACATTGAGCCACGGTTGGGAGCGGAAACCCAATGTCTGGCCCTCGAACTCGACCCCGAGGCCAGCCTCCGCCTCCAGCAACGGCATCCGCGCATTCGAGTCATCAACGATTCCGCCGAAAACCTCGGCAGCCACCTCGCCGCACATGGAGCCACCCGGGCCGGGTCGATCATCAGTGGAATCCCCTGGGCCGCCATGCCACCGACGCTGCAGGAGACGATTCTGGGCGGCATTGCCCGACTGTTGGCTCCCGAGGGGCGCTTCTCGACCTTCACGTATATCCAGTCGCCGCACACCCGGCGGGGCGCCGCCTGCGCGACACTGCTGGAACGGCTCTTCGGTCGCGTGGAGCGCAGCCCGATGGTCTGGCGCAATTTCCCCCCGGCGTTCGTCTATCATTGCGAACAGCCGCGCTGACCGATCACCACGCGACTCCCGCGGTTCACCCCAAACTGCGCATGTTCCACCCCGGCGCCATTGTGGTACTGCGCCAATCCGTCACGCTGCCGGCCAGTTCAGCACCGCGACCTCCGCGCCCATCATGTGCCACAAGACCCGAACCACGCGCGGTTGCCCACGGACGCGAGTCCTCGGGGCATGGGTTCTGCTGTTCCTCTGCGCCCGATCCCTCGCGGGACCGACAGGGCTGGACGTATCACTCGTCGCCACGCGCGTTCCCGTGGCCCGAACCCCCGGCTCCAACGAGGTGTTTGATCAAGCCCAATTGGTCCGGATCGCCCCTGACGGCACGACCGAGATCCTGACGCCGGATTTCCATTCGGCCTGTGACCCCGACGTCAGTCACGACGGCCAGCGGTTGCTCTTCGCCGGGAAGCCCGCCCCGGAATCGACGTGGCAGGTGCATGAACTCGACCTGGCAACGGGCCGGCACCGGCGCGTGGTGAGCACCGCCGGGGATTGTCGTTCCCCGGTCTATCTGTCCCGCCTGTTCACCCTGGACTCCCCGGAACCGTGGTCGACCCTGCTCTACGTCGGCACCGAGGACGCCTGGAACGTGACCGGTTCGGGCTGGATTCGAAACCTGTTCAACGTACGCCTGGACGGCACGGAACCGCGACGGGTCACCGCCAACCCCGCGGACAATCTCGATCCCTTCCAGGCCTGGGACGGGCGGGTGCTTTACGCAAGCCGGCGGTTAACGGCGGCGGGTGTTGACGGCTCGCGGCTCTTCGCCGTCAACCTGGATGGCACGGACTACGAACATTACGGTGCGGAACAGGGCGGGCGGTTCCAAAGGATGCCCTGCACCACTGCCGAAGGCCTGGTGGTGTTCGTCGAATCGGAACCCTCCAGTCCCGACGGTGCCGGGCAACTCGCGGCGGTGACGGAGTCCCGGCCCCACCATTCCTACCGGCGGCTGACCGGTGACGAATCGCTCTTGTATCTGAACCCCGCGCCGCTTCGAGGCAGCGAGGTTTTGGCGGCCCGCCGACCGGCTTCGGGTGGCCCAGCCAGCCTGGTGGTGTTTGACACCCACACCGGCATCGAACGTCGGGTCGCCCGGGATCCCAACTTCGATCTGCGGCAACCGAAGGCACTGCAGGAGCGGGCCCGCCCGGATGGACGTTCCACCGTGGTGAACACGGAGTTCCCGAACGGTGTGCTTTTCGCGATGAACTGCTATGACGCCGACGAACGACTTGCCGACCAACTGGAGCCGGGCATGCTGAAGACGCTGCGCGTCATCGAGGGTGTCCCGGCAACCGGAGTGACTCCCGCCCCGATCAATCGCCGGTTGCTTGGTGAGGTCCCCATCGAGGCGGATGGCTCGGTCAACATCGAGCTACCCGCGGACCTGCCCATCGAACTGCAGGCGCTGGACGCGGACGGCGTGGCGCTGGCCACCTGCGGTTGGATCTGGGTGAAGCAGAAGGAAAACCGGGGCTGCATCGGCTGTCACGAGGATCCCGAACGCACGCCCGAGAACCTCTTCGTCGACGCCATGAAAAAGCCCTCGGTCATCGTGGCGCCACCGCCCGGGGAACGTCGTTCCGTCGGATTCTGCCGCGACGTCATGCCGATCCTGGAACGGCGTTGCGGCGCCACGGATTGTCACGGCGGGATCGAGGCTCCCTGGCGCGAGGCGGAGGGTGGCAGCGCGGCGGAGCAGGTCTACAACCTGTTGCGCACCCATTACATCACCCCGGGAACCGCGCGGACGAGCCGCCTGGTCTGGCATCTTGCGGGACACAATACCGCCCGGTCGTGGGACAAGGAGTCGGCGCAACCGGGGCCCTTCAAGCAGATGCCTCCGCGAAAGGCCACCCCGCTGGAGGCGCAGGAACGCCGGACTCTCATCGAGTGGATCGACCTGGGCGCAACCTGGGAATGAACCGGAGAACCCCACCCGCCAGCCCATGAGCATGCCACGCAAAGGAACAAGAGCACTGGGGGCGGTCGCGATCGGTCTGATCTCCGTCCAGGCCGCCGGACCCCTCCCCACTTTCACGGACATCACCGAATCCGCCGGCATCCGGTTCCAGCACAGCGTGGGCGACGCCGAACTGAGCAACATCGTGGAAGGCACGGGTCCCGGGGGCGCCCTGTTCGATTACGACGGCGACGGGTGGCTCGACCTCTACTTTGTGAGCGGCTGCTGGCATCCGGACATCAGCGACAGCCGCGGCCGCTCGCTGCAGGGCAAGCTCTTCAACGCCCTGTATCACAACAATCATGACGGCACCTTCACCGACGTCAGCGCGAAGGCCGGGGTCGCGAACGGCGGGTATGGGATGTCAGCCACCGCGGCGGATTATGACAACGACGGCGACCTGGACCTTTACGTGTTGAACTACGGCCCCAACGTGCTTTACCGGAACAACGGCGACGGGACCTTCACGGAGGTCACCCGCGAAGCCGGACTTGAGGTGCCGGTCTGGAGCATCCATGCGGCATGGTTCGATTACGACCGGGACGGCGACCTGGACGTCTACGTCGTCAACTACCTCACGTATGACAAGGGCGAGTTCCAGCGTTCGGGGGCCTATTACAAGGCGGAGAATTACCCGGGCCCGCTGGCCTATCCGGGCGCGCAGGACCGGTTGTTCCGGAACGACGGGAACGGGCATTTCACGGATGTGACGACGGAATCGGGCCTCACCGCTCCGAAGGGCCGGGGGATGAGCGCCGTGGCGGTGGACGTCGACGGCGACGGCCGCACAGACGTTTATGTGGCCAACGACGCCATGCCCAACAGCCTCTGGATTCAGGACCAACCGAGGCACTTCGTGGATCGCGCCGTCGAGATGGGTGCCGCCTTTGGCGAGGGCGGCCAGGGCGCATCCTCCATGGGCCCGGTGGCCGGCGACGTGGATCGCGACGGCCGCATCGACTTCTTCATCCCGGACATGAGTTACGGCTGCCTGCTGCTGCAACAACTCCCCGGGATGTTCCTGGACGTGACCGCGCAATCGAACCTGGCGCTCATCTGCGGCCAGTACACCGGTTGGGGCGGCGGACTTTTCGACTACGACAACGACGGCTGGCTCGACGTCTTTGTGGCGAACGGCAACGCGCACCATCTCTACAGCGAGGAGGACGTGCTGGCCCGGAACGACGGGAACGGCCGGTTCGAGGATGTGTCGCGGCGGTCCGGAGATTACTTCGATTTGAAGTTCGTCGGCCGCGGCACGGCCTTCGGGGACCTCGATAACGACGGGGACGTGGATGTGGTGGTTTTCAACTTGAACGCCCGGCCGGCAGTCCTGCGAAACGACGGTGGCAACCGCAACCACTGGTTGAAGGTGGTGCCGCGGCTTGGACCCGGCCGCGCCGTGGCCTTGGGAACCCGGGTCACCGTGAGAGCGGGTGGCGCCGCCCTGTCCGCACCCGCCGTGGCCAGCAACGGCTACCTGGTCAGCAATGATCCCCGGCCCAACTTCGGCCTGGGCACGAACCCCACCGCGGAAACCGTCGAGGTGCTCTGGCCGGACGGGCGGCAACAGACGCTGCGCAACGTGAAGGCCGACCAGATTCTGGAGGTGATTCCGGGTGAATAGGCGGTTTCAATGTCACACCCTGACCGCCGCCCTCACCCTGGGAACGGCGCTGGCGGGTCCGCTGCAGGCCGAGGACTACGCCCTGATGCGGCAACCGGTCTACATCGGCGTCCGGGCGTGCAGCGCATGCCATGCCGGCGAGGCCAGGGGGCACCAGTTCAGCAAGTGGCGGCTCACCGCTCACGCCGGCGCCTATGCCTCGCTCGCCAAGCCCGAGGCCAAGGCCATCGCCGAGCTGGCGGGCATCCCGGGGGAACCGCAGACCGCCAAGATGTGTCTCGGCTGCCATGCCACCGCCGCGGAAGCCGAGGACTGGGAGCGCCTGGACACGTTCCATGTCGAGGACGGTCTCCAGTGCGAGGCCTGCCACGGTCCCGGCAGCGAATACGCCACTCGCGAGATCATGATGGACCGCGACCGCGCCATGGCGATGGGATTGAAGATGGACGCGAAGGAGCGCTGCCTGGTCTGCCATCGCGACAAGGGCTCGCACAAGGCCGTGTTGAACACCCCGCCATTTGACCTCGAGAACGCCTGGCAGCGCATCGCTCATCCTGCGCCGAAAGACCCCGTCGAACCGCTGCCTGCGCCGGCGGACCCCGCGGATGGCGCCGCGCCCGGTGAGCATCAATACACCGGGGTGATGGCCTGCTCGAAATGTCATCAGGGTGAGAAGTTCGGGTTCCAGTACAGCAAGTGGCGGGACACCCCGCACGCCCGGGCTTTTGCGGATCTCGCCAGCCCGCGTGGTTACGAAATCGCCCGCGAAGCCGGGATCGAAGGCGATCCCGGCACCAGCCCGCAATGTCTGGAATGCCACACCACCGGTCACGGGCAACCCGGGACGGATTTCCTGGAGAGCTTTGACCCGCGGGACGGGGTCCAGTGCGAGGCCTGTCATGGGCCGGGAAGCGATTACTCGCCGGAGCAGACCATGAAGGACAAGACCGCCGCCACGGCAGCGGGCCTGTGGAAACCGGACGAGAGCACCTGCCTGAAATGCCATGCAAACGCCCATGGCAAGCCCTTCAACTATCGCGAGGCCGTCCGCACAATCCGTCACCCCAACCGCCCACGAGCCCTGGTCTCCAAGCCGGAATACAAGACCCCGCTCTTCCTCGGCTTCAATCCGGATGGCAGCGAGCTTTGGATTCCCTGTGAGGCCGGGAATTCCGTGATCATTGTCGATCCGGTCGCCCGGGTGAAGGTCGCCGAGATCCCCATCGGTGGACAGCCCACCGCGGTCTGCTTCGATCCACCCGGCCGACGCGCCTTTGTCTCCAATCGCCTGGACGACACGGTTTCGGTCATCGACGTCGCGTCGCGAACCGTCATCGACACCCTGGTCGTCGGTGACGAACCCCACGGCGTGATGACGGATCGCGAGGGCCGTTATCTCTACGTGTTGAACACCTCCATCGACAGCATCTCCGTATTCGATCTGGCCACGATGGAGGAGACCAAACGGCTCACTGCCAGCCGGGCTCCCTGGCTGATGGCACGCTCGCCTGACGGCACCCAACTGGTGGTCACCCACACCCTGCCCCGGTTTGGGGGGGTGCGCCACAGCTCCATGTCCGAACTCGCCGTGCTCGACCTGGCCACCGCCACCGTGGAATCGCGGTATGTGGTACCCGACGCGAATCTGCTGCAGGGTATCGCCTGGCATCCGAGCGGCGAATACGCCGTCTTCACGTTGTTGCGGACGAAGAACCTGGTCCCGATGACCCGTCTGCTCCAGGGTTGGACCATCACGAACGGTCTGGGCATCCTCTGGCGCGACGGCACGGTGGACCAGGTCCTGCTGGACGAAACCCACCGCTACTTTCCGGATCCGGCAGACGTGATCGTCACCCCGGATGGCCGGTATGCCCTCGTGACCAGCAGCGGTTCGGACCGGGTCGCCGTCGTGGACCTCGCCAGGCTCACCTCCATGCTCAAGGCCGCCTCGCCGGAGGAACGGCGTCGCATCTTCCCCAATCATCTGGGCAAACCGACCGAGTTCATCACGAAGTTCATCCCCACCCGGTTCAGCCCACGGGGCATCGCCTGTGCCCCGGACGGAAAAACGGCCTTTGCGGCAAACGCGCTGGACGATTCGCTGACCGTCATCGATCTGGACCGTCTCGAGGCCGTCGGCGAAGTGGATCTCGGGGGACCGAGGGAAATCAGCAAGGTGCGTTGGGGCGAACAGTTGTTCCACAGCGCCAACATCGCCTTCCGCCGGCAGTTCTCGTGTCATACCTGTCATCCGGACGGCCACATCGACGGCATCACCTACGACATCGAACCCGACGGCATCGGACTCGATCCCGTGGACAACCGGACGCTCCGCGGCGTGAACGACATGGCGCCCTACAAGTGGACCGGCAAGAACCCCACACTGAAACGGCAGTGCGGCCCGCGTCTGGCCGTCTTCTTCACCCGGATCGACCCGTTCACGCCGGAACAGCTGGACGCCGTGGACAATTACATCTGCACCATCCAGCGCCCGCCCAATCGCTACCGCCGGCTGGATGAACCCCTCACTCCGGCGCAACGCCGCGGCAAGGCGATGTTCGAGCGAACCATGACGAATGACCGGCGGGTCATCCCCGCCGGCCAACGCTGCACCACCTGCCATCCTCCGCCACTCTTCACCGACGGCCGGGTCCACGACATCGGCACCCAGGGCCCCCTGGACCTGGCGAGCAGATTCGACGCGCCGCACCTGAACAACATCTACGACTCCGCCCCCTACCTGCATGATGGCAGGGCGCCGTCGCTCGAGGAGATCTGGACGGTCTACAATCCCCACGACCAACATGGGATCACGAACGACATGACCAAGGATCAGTTGAACGATCTGATCGAGTATCTGAAGACGCTCTAGGAAGGCACCGCATGAAGACCAACCACCTTCTCCTGTTCTGCCTCGCCGCCGGTTGCGGCGGCCTGCTCCTGGCGGAGGACGCAACCGTGCCCGCAGCCCCCGACCCCGGCCGGCCGTTCGTCTACCGCCAGTGGGACCATTTCTCCACCGCCAACGGCCTTCCCAACGACCACATCTTCGCCGTCAAGGTCCACGGCCCGAAGGTCTGGGTCGGTACCGAGGACGGCTTGGCCTGCCTCGACAAGCGCACCGGCGAATGGCAGTCGTGGGGCGAGAAGGACGGTCTGCCGTGGCGCGTCGTGAGCAGCATCGACGTGAACCCAAAGACGGGCGAGGTCTGGCTCGGCCTCTTCGGCGGAGGGCTCGCCCGCTTCAGCGCGGGGCGCTTCGACCACTACCACCAGCTCAACAGCGGTCTTGTCAATGACGTCGTCTACGGGGTCGCCGTGGAACACGACAACGTCTGGGCCGCCACCACCGCCGGCGCGAGCCGTTACGACACGATTGGCGACAAGTGGAGCATCTACACGGAACAGAACGCACCGATGGAGGAAATCTGGAACTACGGGGTCTGCTACAACGACGGTCTGGTCTACCTCGGCGTCTGGGGAAGCGGCGTCCTGGAATTCGACATCGCGACCGAGCAATGGAAGGACTACCTCGACCCCGATCGCGAGATGGAGATCGACCTGTATCGCGACGACGGGATCATCCACGTCATCACGACCGGCGTGAGCTACATCGAGAAGGCGCTCTGGGTCAGCACCTACTTCGGCGTATGCCGTTACGACGGCCGCCACTGGCGGGGCTGGTACGCGCGTGAATCCGGTCTGCCCAGCGATTTCAACAACGCGGTCAAGGGCCGCAGCGCCCAGGAGGCCTGGTACTGCACGGACAAGGGCGTTGGCGCCCTCATGGACTTCGACACGGACACCTGGGTGACCTACACCACGGACGGCGTCAACCACACCGGTCAGGCCGTCATCCAACGGGGCGAGCAGGTGCTCGCCACCGTCGACACCGGTTACAACCTCTCGCACAACTACGCCCTCGCGGTCGATTTCGACGGCAATGATGTCTGGATCGGCACTTCCAAGGGCCTTTGTCGCGGGGTCGGCGCCGGCTATTATCCACGCCTCCAAACGCCCCCCTCAACCACCGATCCCGCCGGGCCATAGAACTCCCGGCTTCTTTTTGTCACGCTTATGAGAACTCCCAGTCGCCCCTTCCTTTCCGGACTGCCGGCCCTGGTGTTCGCCGCCAGCCTGACCGGGCTTCCGGCCTCCGCCCAGGACGCCCCTCTCACTCCACTCACCTCCGACCAAGTCGCCGCCCGCATCCGCGTCGGACCGTACGAGATTCCCGACCTGCCCCTCCGCACCAACCTGAATTACGCCGCGTCGGCGGCGGATGTGGAACCGTTTGGGGGCGTCAAACCGCACAAGGAGCATTTCCTCGTCCAGATGGAATATACCGGGCCGGGCCGGGCCATCCCGGAACCGGATGAGGTGGAGACCGTGAAGATCGGCTTCCTCGGACCGATCGAACCGACCGTCTCGGTCGCCACGGGCGGGGGCAGTCACAACGAGGAGACCCTCGGCAAGATGATGCTCAAGGGCGCCCAACTCGCCATCGACCAGGCCAATGCCGCCGGCGGCTACCGGGCCCGCAACATCCCGTTCGAGCTCGTGGTCCGCAACGACAACGCCCTGTGGGGTGCGTCCGGCAACGAAATCATCCGGATGGCCTATGACGACAAGGTCTGGGCAATCCTTGGATCGATCGACGGCGCCAACACCCACATTGCCATTCGCGTCGCGCTGAAGGCAGAAATCCCGTGGATGACCAGCGGCGACCTGGATCCCACCTACATTGAAACGAACATTCCGTGGGTCTTTCGGTGCATCGGCGACGACCGGCAGCAGAACTATCTCATCCTCGACTACCTGTTTCGTAAACACGATTACCGCCGCATCGCCATCATCCGTGCCAGCAGCCGCTACGGCCGGTTTGGAGTGCGGGAAATCCGCGACGGTTGCCGTCGGCTGGGCCGGCCGGTCCTGGTCGAAATGGCCTACAAGGGAGGCATCACCGACTTCTCCATGCAGCTCGACCGGATTGCGGAGGTCGACCCCGAGGTGGTCATTCACTGGGGGAACGGCCCGGATGCCGCCCGCATCCTCAACGCCATGCGGGCCCGGGGCATGAACCAACTCTTCATCGCTTCCGACCGCGCCGTCAGCGACGAGTTCGTCCGGATTGCCGGGCCAAACGCCGAGGGCGTCCTCTGCGGCTATCCGTGGAATCCGGAAAGCGCAAGCCCGCGTCTCGAGGCGTTCCGCGAAGCCTTCCAGGCCCGCTACCAGGCCAGCCCGGAAACCTACGCCGCTCACGCCTACGACGGCATGAACCTGCTTATCTGGGCCATCCAACACGCCGGTCTCAACCGGGCGCGAATCCGCGACATGCTGGCCTACCGGACGGATGCCTGGCCGGGCGTCACGGGGGACATCCCCCTGAGCGCCGCCCTGGACGATGCCGGTGAGGTCTTCCTCGCGGTACGCGAAGCCGGTCATTGGACGTTCCACTCCCGGGAGGATCTGGGGATCCCTCGCGGAGAGGTGATCGAGCGAATGCGGACGGAACGCCAGTCCGCCATGAAGTGATCGCCGGATTCCGGCACGGAACGGGAATGAAACGGTTCCTGTTGGCCGCAGGACTGCTGCTCCCCCCGGGACCCGCCGGGGCCGAGGGCCCCTCCGCCCCGCCCCGCCCCCACTTCGATCACCGCACCCGCGCGCTCGAGTTCACCGACCCCGCCCGCCCCCTCTCCCCGCGGGATGAGCCCACCGAGATTGTGATCGCCTGGTTCGGTCCGTCCGATCCGACCGATGCAGTGGGCGGGGACCTTTGGACCGCGGCGTCCATCACGGTCGAAAGGGCCAATGCCGCCGGGGGCTGGAACGGACGCCTCTTCCGGCTTGCCCCCTGCTGGGCCGGCAACCCCTGGAGCACCGGGGTGGCCCGCCTTTTCAAGCTGGTTTACGAGCAGGACGTCGTCGCCGTCCTGGGCTCGATCGACGGGGCCTCCACCCACCTGGCGGAACAGGTCATCGCCAAGGCCGGCGTTCCCCTGGTCAGCCCGGTCAGCACGGATGCCTCCGTCAATCTCGCCGGGGTATCCTGGATGTTCTCGTGTGCCCCGGATGACCGCGCGGTCGCCCGCTGCCTGGCGGAAGCTGCGCTCGGGGAAATGACCGGGCAGTCGACCCGCCCCGGGACCGGCATCGCTCTCGTCAACGCCACCGATCATGACTCCCGATCCCTCGCCAAGGACCTGCGGCAGGCCCTGGCGGAGCGACACAGCCCGGTGGCGAACCACTACGAGTTTACGCCGGGCGGCAACACGTTCGAGGCGCAACTGCGCGCCCTGACGGCCGCCGATCCCACCCTGCTGCTCCTCATTGCCGATGCCGGGGACAGCGCCCGGTTCCTCCAGGCCCTCCAACGCGCAGGCTCAGACGCCCCTGTGCTCGGCGGACCGGCGCTGGGTCAGCGGGCTTTCCTGCAGGCCGTGGGACCCGCTGCCGAGGGCGTGCGATTCCCTTCCCTGATTGATCGCTCCCCCCCACCACCTCCCGCCGCTGAAACACCGGCATCCCTCAACCAAGAGTCCTTCGACGAACACTTTCTCCGGGTCACCGGGCACGCCCCCGATCCCCAGGCCCTCCTGACGCGAGATGCCACACGACTGCTCCTTGAGGCCATCCGCCTCCACGGCCCAGAGCGTTCCGCCATCCGCCAGGCCCTGCGCGACCTTTCACCCTGGCAGGGTCGTGCCGGGTTGATCCATTTCGACGGACTCGGCCGCAACACGCGTTGCCCACTCGACCTGCTGGCCATTCGTGACGGCAAACCCACAGCCACGCTCCCAACGTTGTCGCCGTCCCCATAAACCTAGAAAAAGCAGTTGAACCGCAGATCGACACAGATAGACGCAGATACCCAAGGACTTGCGCGATTTTCGCGTCACACCCAATGGGTGAAGACATCCGGCGGACGTGGGGGGCTCACGTCGAGGGACTTATCTGCGTTCATCCCCGTTCATCTGCGGTTTCCAGGATAAATGGCGCGAATCCCCTCCCGCTCCGGAGGCCCGCCGCAACCCGGGGTCAGCCTGGTGGCGGCTCCTTCATTCGCGGCTCCCCGCCGGATCCCGTCGCCGGAAAAGCTCGTTGCCCTCCACGTCCAACCATCGGGTCTCCCCTGCTTCCTTCGTGCGCCTGGCAAGATGTTCCAGATAGAAGAGGGTCGGCTCCGCGATGTGCTGGTTGTTCAGAAACGGTTCGGTGTACTGGATCGCCCCGAACTCCGCCTGGTTGATGTGATGCTCCTGCCCGACGTGGTTGTTCCAGTCCACTCCCTCGGTCAGAAACCCGTAGGTCCCGTAATGATGCTTCGCGGCCGCGCGGAGGATGGTCAGCCCATCCAGTTCGCACTGGCGTGAGCGCCCGGGATCGGTCGGCCGCAGATCTGCCGCCGCCTCGAAGTACGCCAGCGCCGCCTCGGCATTCTCCCAGAGATACGCGGTATCCCAGCTCTTCTCCATGTACAACAGCCCTCGCGTGCTCACGCCATTGCGGTCCTCAGCCATCTTGAACGGGTCCAGCCCCGCCAGGCATTTCGCGTAGGCGAAGTCCCGCACCGCCGTGTCCCCCAGCAACCGGGACACCGGCAGCAACGTCCGAAACGCGACGGAGTACGCAACATTCTCGTGCGGGTCGTAGGTGTCGTGATTAATGCTGCCGAAGATGCCGCCCAACTCGCGGAATACCGCCACCTTTCTCCGCACGACCTCCCGGTAGTCCGCCAACCCCTGCGCGGTCAGGGCAGCCTGCAGTTGCACAATGAACAGGCCATCCGCGGACGTCTGCCAGAAAGGGTCGTCCCCCCCCTCGGGCGACTTGCGATACAGTTCCCCGCCGGGAGTGACACGGCGCGGATACCAGCCATTAGGGACCTCCTCGACGTGCGACGCAATCCAGGCCGCGGTCTTTACTGCCAGGTTCCGCATGCGCCGGGCCCGCGGAGCATCCCCCAGATCCCCTGCGAAGCCCAGGAGTTGAAACGCCACCTTCGCCATCGAACCCGGGCAGAACCAGTCCGATCGGTGCTTGTAGTTCAAGGCGAATTCACCGCTGGTGGTCTCACGGTAGCCGCGGATGAATCCCGTGTCCTCGTCCAGGAATCCCCCATCGAGCACGTGATCCAGAATCGCCAGCGCATCGGCTTGCCAGGAAGGCCGCCCGTGGAACCGTCCCCATCCCCAGATTTCCCACGCGCCGCCGACAGCGTTTGCGGCCCAACCGGGTCCTTCCAGGTTCCCGAAATCATGCCAGCCCATGACCTCCCCTTGCGGGTTCACGAAACTGGAAATCGAAACGAGATGCCGGCGATCATCCCGTTCAACCGTCCACCCCAGGGTGAATCGCAGGGAGTTCTGCACGGAGTCGACAATGGAGCAGGCGGGATCCGCGGGCAGGTGGAAGGTTGGGGGAGCCGCCGGTTCCGCAGCCGCCGCCAGCCACACGAATCCCGGAACACTCAGAAACCGGAAGCAGTTCAGCGCATTCATGGAAAACAGAAATGACCGCGCCCGCCAGCCAACCGGGCCGCCCGGAGCCCGGGGGCATGGGATGTCCGGGTCGCCCTGATCGGCGGCCGCGGAACAACCTGTGACCAGCGCGGACTCGCTCAGCGTCGGTATAGAACCTGCATCGCGTAGTCCTGCAGAAGCTTCTGCGTGCCGAGATCGATGTGGCTGTAGACCAGCGGCGTGATGCTGATGATGTTCTCTTCCCCGATCTTGTTGAGGAACTCCGCCACCGCCTTTTCATAGTTGTCCACCCCAACCTCGACGTAGTCGGTGTGCCGGAAAATCTTCAGGCGCATCTTCTTCGCGGCTCCTTCCCCTTCTTCGTCATCCCCTTTGGCCTTGGCCTTCACCAGCACTTCCGAAGGAGCATCCCGCACCGGGACCTTGAAATGCCGCTCCTCTTTCGCCGCTGCCGAGGAGGCGATGGCATTGATCGGGTGGACCGAGGGCACCTCCGGTTCCGGAATGGAGATCTCGGCCTCGCAGGTGGGACAAATGATCATCGAGCCGGCTCCGGAGGCGTCCACCACCAGTTCCTGCTGACAATGCGGACAATGAAAGCTCACATCCATAACGACCTCGATTGTGTTGCTGTGGTTCGAGTCCGACCTTAAGGGGACGCGCTGGTGCCGACTAGGAAAAACTCTTCACCCCCGGGATCGCCTCCCCCACCCTGGCATCCGGCCCGGGATCGGGGCGCAAAAGGCGCCGACAAAGTGCTTTACAGTCCCGCGCGAGACGCCTAGGTTCGCCGCTCCGTTTGGATGGAACAGTTAGAATATGGAGTCGAAAACGAAGACAATTGCTGATCACCGCCTGCATGAGCGGGACACCGGATCGGCGGATGTGCAGGTGGCGCTGTTGACCGAGCGCATCAACCACCTGAACCAGCACCTGCAGCAGCACAAGAAGGATCACAGCTCACGGCGCGGTCTGCTCATGATGGTCAGCCAACGCCGGCAGCTGTTGAACTACGTGCGCGGCAAGGACGAGGCCCGTTACACGGCCCTCACCCAGAAGCTGGGCCTGCGCCGCTAGATCCTCAACGGCTTTTCTCCCGACCTTGGGGTCGGGAGACATTGGGTGCACCGGCTGCCCGCCCAGTCACTACAGAAACCGGTCCGGAAAGCGCAACCCGGACCCTTGGCAGCCCAAATGCGTTGCGCATGGAGCCACCCCGGCCCTGGGAAATTTCATTCAGCCCCCACCTCGTTCGGCGGTTGAATGAAGTTCCTCCGGGCACCGGGGACGGTTCGTTTGGAGAAACATAGACATGTCCGATAAAGTCTCGGTGCCGGTTGGAGCCGGCACCATCGAAATCGAAACCGGCAAACTGGCCGCCCTGGCCGATGGAGCCGTCACCGTTCGCCTCGGCGAAACCATTGTCCTCACCGCTGCCGTGGCCGCTGCCACACCCCGGGAAGGGATCGACTTCCTTCCCCTCACGGTGGACTACCGGGAAAAAGCGGCCGCCGCCGGTCGCTTCCCCGGAGGCTACTTCAAGCGCGAAGGTCGCCCCAGCGAGAAGGAAATCCTCACCTGCCGGATGACCGACCGGCCCATCCGCCCGCTCTTCCCCAAGGGCTGGTACCATGAGGTGCAGATTCAAAGTCTGCTCCTCAGTGCGGACGGCGAAAACGATGCCGACATTCTCAGCATCGTCGGCGCCTCGGCCGCCCTCACCCTGAGCGACATCCCGTGGGCCGGCCCCCTCGGTGCCGTCCGCGTCGGTCGTGTCAACGGCGAGTTCGTTGCCAACCCCACCCACGCCCAGCAGGCCGAGAGCGACCTCGACCTCGTCTACGTCGGCAGCGAGAAAGAACTCGTGATGTTCGAGGGCAGCGCCGACGAAATCCCGGATGCGGACTTTGTCGCCGCCCTCCACTTCGCTCACGAAGCCATCAAACCCCTGATCACCGCCCAAAAGGACCTGGCGGTGCGCGTCGGCAAACCGAAGCGCGAAATCGTCACCCAGACCGTGCCGGACGAGATCGACCAGGCGGCGAAGGAACTGGCAGGCGACCGAATCATGCCGGCACTGCTGACCCCCACCAAGGTCGAGCGCCAGAAGGCCTGGGCCGCGGTCACGGACGACGTCGGCGCGAAGCTCGTCGAGAAGTTCGGCGAGGAGAAAGTCACCCCGGTCCTGCTGAAGACGCTGTTCTACGCGATCCAGCGCGATGCGGTGCGCGACCTGATCTTGAACGAGGGCAAGCGCCTGGACGGCCGCGGATTCGAGGATCTGCGCCCCATCACCTGCGAGGTCGGCCTGATCCCGCGCGCCCACGGATCGGCGGTCTTCAGCCGCGGCGAAACCCAGGCCCTCTGCCTCACCACCCTCGGCACCACCGAGGATTCCCAGGATCTCGACGCCTACACCGGTGGGGAGGACGAAAAGCAGTTCATCCTGCATTACAACTTCCCGAACTTTAGCGTGGGCGAAACCGGCCGGATCATGGGCCCCGGGCGCCGCGAAATCGGTCACGGCGCACTGGCGGAACGTTCCCTCGAACCGCTGGTGCCGTTTGAGGATTTCCCCTACGCCGTACGCGTCACCAGCGAGATCATGGCCAGCAACGGCTCAACCTCGATGGCAACCATCTGCGCCGGCAGCCTCGCCCTCATGGATGCGGGCGTCCCCATGAAGCGGCCCGTCGCCGGCATCTCCGTCGGTCTCTGCACCGAACAGGGCGAGGACGGCATGATCAGCCGCTACAAGCTCCTTGCCGATATCATCGGCTCCGAGGACTTCTTCGGCGACATGGACTGCAAGATCGCCGGCACGGCAAATGGCATCACCGGCTTCCAACTCGACCTGAAACTCAAGGGACTGCCCCACCACATCATGAGCGAGGCGGTCGAGCAGGCGCGGGGTAACCGCCTCAAGATCCTCGACATCATGGCCGAGGCCCTGGCGGAACCCCGCCGCGAACTCAGCAAGTACGCCCCCCGGATCGTTACCTTCAAGATCAAGCCCGACAAAATCGGTGCGCTCATCGGCCCCGGCGGCAAGAACATCAAGCGCATCGTGGATGAATCCGGATGCGAGATTAACATCCAGGACGACGGAACCGTGCTCGTCTACTCTCGAAATCCCGAGGGTCTTGAGGTTGCCCGCCGCGAAATCGAGGGTCTCACGGCGGAAATCGAGCCCGGCAAAATCTACCGAGGCAAAGTTGTCACCATCAAGGAGTTCGGCGCCTTTGTCGAAGTGTTCCCAGGCCAGGATGGCTTGGTTCACGTCAGCGAACTCGCGAATTTCCGGGTCAAACACGTCGAGGACATCGTCAAGATGGGCGACGAAATCTGGGTCAAGTGCCTGGGCATCGACGACAAGGGCCGGGTGAAACTGTCCCGTAAGGCCGCGATGGAAGACCGCGACCGTCAGGAACGCGGCGAATCCCCGGTCGGCGACGACGAGGAAAGCGAAGGGCGCGGCCGTGACGAAGCCAACGACGAGGACATCGACGCCAACGGCAACGAGGATGAGCCGCGGCGTGAGGACCGCGATCGCTCCGAACGAGACAGCCGCGACAGCCGGGGAAGCCGGGACCGAGGTGACAGCCGGGGTAGTCGGGACCGCGGAGGCCGACGACGCGGGGGGCGACGCGGCAGCCGGAGCGGAGACCGTCGAGGAAGCGGCGGTGGCGCTGGCGGTGGCAGTGAGCGCGGTGAAAACCGCGAGGAACGCCGCGACAGCGACCGCGGGGAACGCCGGTCCGATTCGGGCGATAGCCGACGCGATGACCGACGCGATGACCGACGCGATGACCGACGCGGGGAACGTCGCTCGGACGACAGTGGCGACGACCGCCGGCGGGAGCGCCGGGACGATCGCGGGGAACGTCGTTCCGATGACGAAGGCGAGAGCCGTCGGCGGGAGCGTCGCGAGGACCGCAGCGAAAGCCGTTCTGACGATGGCGGCGAGGACCGCCGGCGCGACCGACGCGAGGACCGCGGCGAACGTCGCTCCGATGACGAGGGCGGGGAGCGCAGGCGTGAACGTCGGGAGGATCGCGGCGAACGTCGCTCCGACGATGAGGGCGGAGAGCGCCGGCGCGAACCCAGGGAGGATCGCGGCGAACGCCGTTCCGACAATGAGGGCGACGATCGCCGACGCGAACCCAGGGAGGATCGCGGCGAACGGGCCGTTCCGAGTCACGGCGGGAATCCAGCCGCGACCGCAACGAAGGCGGCGAGGGCGAGGGCATCTGACCCGCGGACTCGATCCGCATGATTCCAGGCCGCCGGTTCCGCCGGCGGCCTTTTCCTTCCATCCGGCGGGTGGCTCCTGCTCCGTTGACGCCGTCGGGAAGGAGTCCTTTACTTGACCCCATGGACGACTTGCTTCCGAGAATCCTGCTGGCTGCCATCATCCTGGCGACGGGGTGTGCCAGCAACCCGAAGGTCAGTCCACCAGGGACGGACGCCGATCCGGATGTTGACTCGGAGGAAGTCCGCTACCCGTTGGTCCAACCCGTGCTGCTGATGCCCGGCAGGATCGTGTCGGTTCGGGAACGGCTCCGGTTCGTCGTGCTGGATTTCGGCATCGACCCTCTCCAGGTCCCCGGGACCCCCTGGAAGTTCGTCGCGACGGAACCGTGGTCGGGAAACTCCGGGTCAGCGGACCGGACTCCGGCAGCCAGACCATTGCCGACCTGGTCGAAGGGGAAGCCGCCCCAGGCGATGAGGCCGTCCCTCCCGTCACCACAGATTGAGCGGGGGATCTCACCCTGCCGGGTTCTGTCCCGCCTTCCCGGCAGCCTCGCGCAAATGCCGGCGATACAGGGGAGTGCAGGTTGAAGTAGATTGCACACTGGGGCCGGTCCCCGTCTGACTGGCTCAGGATCACGGTCACCTGATGGTCCAGGGCGATGCCGTGACGTAGTCCGGGCTCCCGTCCCTCGTATACGCTGATTGCCTTCGCCACCAGGGAGTGAAGCACGGACTGGCAATCTTCGGTGCTCTTCTCCAAGCAGACGATGTATTTGTCGTAGGCCCGAAGGGCTTCTTCCATCTCCGCCTGAAATGTCTCGACCGTCACGCGCGACAGCCTAAGAGAGCAACCGCCGTCGTCCAATGAAAACCCGCTTCGCCGGAGGCTGCGACAATTGCGCGCGACAATTGAAACTGGCCGCCTCCGAGCACCGCCGCTATCCTCGCGACAGACCAGACACCGGACGCCCGCTCGCCCGTTGTCGCGAAGCCACAGGCTGGCACCGGCGGCAACCGGCGGGATCAGGCGCACAAGCAAGCAACAAATCCGGAAGCAAGCGCACCATGGATCCAACCTCATCCAGACGACAGGCCTTCACGCGCTGATCGAGCTGCTGGTGGTCATCGCCATCATCGCGATTCTGGCAGGCATGCTGTTGCCGGCCCTCAGCAAGGCCAAGGAAAAGGCCCGACGCATCCACTGCCTGAGCAACCTCAAGCAAGTCGGGATCGCGCTCCGGATGCACGCCGACGACAACCACGACCGCCTGCCCTACCACCACGAACCGGGCGGCGCCTGGCTCTGGGATCTCCATGCCAGGCTGGCCGATCACATCACCGACAACGGAGCCAACCGCGAGATCCTCTACTGCCCGCCTTCCACGTGAACTACAAGCAGTTCGACATGGATTTCTGGTGGAACTACTCCGGGGCGACCAGCGGGTCACAAGTTACTCCTGGATCATCAAGCGCCCTGCAGTACCCGGCACTGGCCCCAGGCAAAACGCTGCTCACGCGCATGACCGGCACCAACGTCAGTGAAACGGAACTGGTCGCCGACGTCGTGATTTCCGAAGTTCCAGACACGAACAATTTCACTCAGATCCGCAGCACCAGCGGCGGATCGATTACCACACCACGAGTCACCTTCAAGGCCAGCGTCCCGCGGGCAGGAACATCCTCTTTCTCGATGGCCACGCCGCCTGGCGGGATTCAACCGGATGCAACTCCGCACCGCCTCGGGGATTCGACCCGGTTTCTGGTTCTAGATCAGCCTCCTGCCCATGAACCGAGCGACGGGGTCAGAACTGCAGCTGTTGGCGGCGCTCTCCGCCAACAGGGAGAACTGACCCCCGAGCGGCCAAACGGGTTCAAGGCCCCACAGCATGCGCAATCGCGAAAGGGGCTCCGCCTGAAACGCCCGCTTCTCCTGAAGTGTTTCCTGCGCTACGTCGGCAGCGTCTCGTTGCTGGCCTTGGTGGCGGTGGCGATGCCGCACTCCTGGATGGATGCCACCCACCGCTGGCTCGGTTTGGGAGAGATGCCTTCCGGCCCAATCGTCGGTTACCTGACCCGAACGCTATCCGCGTTCTACGCCCTGCTGGGCGGATTGCTCTGGGTGTTGTCCTTCGACCTCAAACGCCACCTGCCGGTCCTCCGTTACGTGGCCTGGGCCATGATCGGCTTTGGCGGCATCGCGTTGATCGTGGACTGGCAGGTGGGGCTGCCGTGGCACTGGACCGTCTTTGAGGGCCAATGGTGATTGCGTTTGGCAAGGTGATTCTGTGGCTGGCCCGTAGTGTCTCCGAGGAGGGCCGCTGACTTGAGGGGAACGAGACTGCACACTGCTTCCAGGAAGAAATCCGGCATTGCGGCAAATCAGCATTGCAGTATCCTGCTGCCATGACGGTGACCGTTCAACTCAGCCGGCGGACCACCGTCGTCACGCACCCTGCCGTTTGGCAGGAAGCGGAGCGGAACCTGGCGGCGAAACGGCCCGGATGGCTGAGCGGCTTGGAGGCAATCAAGGCCTTGGTCGAACTCAGCACCAGCGTTACACCGTGTCCCGATGCCGGGCTGCCCCCAAGGACCGTCCTGTGCTGGGCGCCGCCATCGCCGCAAGGGCGGACCGGTTGGTCACCGGCGACCTGGCGCATTTCGGTTCGCTTTACGGCAGAGCAATCCTGGGCCTCACCATCGTGTCGCCAAGAATGATGGCGGAAGAACTGCGATCCATGGAACCGAAGGCCTGAGTCGCGACTTCACGTTCATACCCCTCAGGTCGCTCCGCTCATGAGTGCTTGGCATGACCGTTCGCCCGAAACCAATCCACGGCGTCACGCAACGCCTCACGCGGTGGGGTCTGCGGCAGACCCAGTTCACGAATGGCTTTGGCCGGGTTGAAGAACATCTTGTGCGGGCCATCCGCACGCCGGCCAGCGGGGCCTTGGGCGGCTTGCCGGTAAAACGTGCCACCGTTTCGTTCACGCCCGCCGCCGCAAAGGCCAGCCAGTAGGGCACCTGCATTCGGGGAGCCCGCAACCCGGTGAGTTCCGCCATCACCTCCAGAGCCTGCTTCAGCGTCCAGTTGCCGTCCGCGTGGCCCAGCAGGTAGCGCTCCCCACCCGGCCCTTTTCGGCGGCGAGGATGTGTCCCTGCGCTCCAAACCGCACGTGAACCCAGTTCAAGCCGGTGTCGAGGTAGGCCGGCAGAGCACGGTTCAGAAAATCGACGACGATCCTCCCGGTCGGCGTCGGTTTGACATCGCGGGGACCGACCGGCGCCGACGGGTTCACCATGACCACCGGCAGCCCCTTCCCCGCCAGTTCCCGGGCAACCTCCTCCGCCAGCCATTTCGAATGCTTGTAGGGATTGCGTCGGACCTGCTCCAGCGGCGCGGTCCGTGACTCGTCCGCAGGCTCGACGCCGGCGTCGGTTTCCTTCGGCAAGGCCAGCGTGCCCACCGTGCTGGTGTAGACGATCCGGGAACAACCGGCATCGGCCGCCGCCTCCAGAACCGCGCGGGTGCCGTCGACATTCGCGGCATACATCGGTGCGTAGTCGCGCAACCACAAGTGATAGCTCGCGGCGACGTGAAAGCACCAATCGCAACCGCGGATGACCTCCGCCAGCGCCGCGCGATCCCGCAGGTCCGCCCGCACGGCCTCGAACTCCGCTCCCCCCAGACCACGAAGGTCGCTGTCCTCGCGGACCAAGGCCTTCACCTCGTGCCCAGCGGCGTTCAACTCGTGAACGAGATTCGCGCCGATGAAACCGGTGGCGCCTGTGACAAAGCACTTGGGGATTCGAGGCATCAGGACTTCGGCCGCAACTGCGGGAACAGGAGAACTTTGCCGCACACACCGTCGTGGCCCCTGGAGAATCCAGCGTTGTTCACGGAGTGGTCCAGTCTTCCAGGTTGAGTCCGGCAACCCGACCGAACTCGCCGGCGTTGCTGCTGACCAGCGTCAATCCATGAGTCAGGCAAATCGCGGCAATCTTCAGATCGTTCGGGCCAATCGTGTGACCGTGCGACTCCAACTCGTGTCGAATCGAGCCATAGTGCCTGGCCGCAACGTCATCGAAGGGGAACGAAAAGTACGGAGCGAGGAGGCTGTCAATGCTCTCCCGGCGCTTGTTGGAGCCTCGGTATTTCAGCGCTCCGTGATACAATTCGGCCTTCACCACCGAGCAAGTGACAATGGACTCAACCCGCTCCGCTTCCAGACGCCGCGGCAAACAATCAGGAGGACGCTTGAGCAGGAGAATCCAGATGTTCGTGTCGAGCAGGTAACGGCTCACCACTCCTCCCGGTTCTCGAACTCACCCTGCGAGGGCCGCTCGAAATCGTCGTCCGCCCAGATGCCGACGAAGCGGGCAAGATGAGCACGGTGAGCGCCTTGCCCCCCGGAGTCACAAGCTGCCGCAGGCTTCTTCTCCGCAAGGCGCAGCGCATCGCGCACCAACTGCTCCACCGATGCAGCGGTCTCCGGATCAAGGCTCTGAAGCTTACGATCCAACTCGACGGCAATCGCGGTCATGCGGGCAGTCTATTGCTCCCAAAGCGATTTGCAACGGCCCTATTTCGGCCGCAACTGCGGGAACAGCAGGACGTCCCGGATGCTCTCCTGTCCCAGCAGCAACATGCACAACCGGTCGATGCCGATCCCGATCCCGCCCGCGGGTGGCATCCCATGTTCCAGCGCCACGAGAAAATCCTCGTCCAGCTTCTGTTGCTCGCCGCCGGCCTGATGTTCCAGCCGCTCGCGCTGTTCGATCGGATCGTTTTGCTCCGTGTAACCCGGGGAGATCTCCTGGCCGTTGATGCAACACTCGAACACCTCAACCGTGCTCGGGTCATCCGGCGAGAGCTTGGCCAGCGGGATCAACTCCTTTGCGGCATGCGTCACGAATACCGGATCGATCAGCGTCGGCTCGATGAGCTTCTCGAACAGCGCCTGGGTCACTTCGAAGTCCTCAAAGGCGTCCCCCAACTCCGCCCCAAGTTCCACGGCCCGTCGCTTGCGCTCCTCCAGCGAGACGTCGAACCAGTCGCCCCCGGCGCGCTCACGGACCAGGTCCTTGTACCGAATCCGCTTCCAGGGTCGGGTGAGGTTGATCGTCCGGATCACCTCCCCTTCGTGATCCCGATGTTCGATCACCAGCGTCCCCAGCACCGTCTCCGCCACGTGACAGACGAGGCTCTCCACCAACTCCATCATCGACTCGTAATCGCCGAAGGCCTGGTAGGCCTCGAGCATCGTGAACTCGGGGTTGTGCCGGCGCGAGAGTCCCTCGTTGCGGAAGTTGCGCCCCAACTCGAACACCTTGTCGAAGCCGCCCACCAGCAATCGCTTCAACGGCAGTTCCAGCGCGATGCGCAGGTAGAAGTCGCAGCCCAAGGAATTGTGATGGGTCACAAACGGGCGCGCCGCCGCCCCCCCCGGGATCGCCTGCATCATCGGCGTTTCGACCTCGAGATAACCGCGCTCTTGCAGGAAGTTTCGGATCTCACGAATGATGGCGCTCCGCTTGACGAAGGTCTCCTTCACGGCGTCGTTCGACATCAGGTCGAGATAGCGCTGCCGGTAGCGGGTCTCGGTGTCCTCCAGCCCGTGCCACTTCGCAGGCGGCGGGCGCAACGCCTTCGCCAGCGGAACAAACTCCTCAACCTTGACCGAAATCTCCCCGGCCCGGGTCTTGAACATCGTGCCCCGCACCCCGATGAAGTCCGCCAGGTCCAGTTGCTTGAACAACTCGAACGCCTCGTCGCCAATCGCCTTCTGCTGGACGTAGAGCTGGATGCGCCCGCTCTGGTCCTTCAGGTCGAGGAACTGGCTCTTGCCCATGTCGCGATGGGCGGTGATGCGTCCCGCCAGGGCGACGGGCTGTCCCTCGGCGTAGGTGCCGGCCTGGTATTTGACCCGGGCCTCGCCGCACCCCTCACCGGGGGTGAACTTGTTCCGGAACGGATCAACCCCTCGCTCGCGCAGGGCGGCAAGGTTGGTCTTGCGTTGTTCGATCAGGGCGTTGCTGTCTTCCATAACCATCTGACAAGCCCCGCATGAAACACCCTGCGGCGCGAGGCGGCAAGGTCGTTCGCCCGACCGCCGGCAGCACAGCCGGGACTGCAAACCGCGCGGCAATCATTCCTCGCGGCCCAACGGGGAGACGTAGGTCTGGTCCGTGGGCAGGCGGTCCAGGATCATCCGGACGGTCTGTTCCATGGCACCCGTGTTTTCGCGAACCACCTGGATCGCCTTGCGCCCCATCTCCGCCCGCCGCTCCGGCTTCGCCAGCAGTTCCGCGATGGCGGTTTCCAGGGCCGCCGCATCCGGGACCTGGACAGCGCCGCCGCCCTCGACGAACGCGGTCGAAATGGCGGCGAAGTTCTGCATGTTCGGCCCGAACACCATGGCCTTGCCCAGCGCGGCGGGTTCGATCGGGTTCTGGCCTCCTTCCGCCAGCAGGCTCTTGCCGACGAACACGACGTCAGCCTCCTCGTAGAAGTGCTTGAGTTCGCCGGTGGTGTTCACCAGCAGGCACTGCAACGAGCGCTCGGCCAGACGGGTCCGGTTCGTGATTTCGCGGCGGTAGATGAACTTCACGCCACGGTTTTCCAGCTCGCGACCGACCTCGCGTCCCCGCTCAAAATGGCGCGGCACCAGGATGAGAAACAGGTCTGGAAAGCGTTCCCGCAGCCGCTGAGCAATGTCCGCCAGCAACGCTTCCTCACCGGCATGGGTGCTGCCGCCGAGCAACACCGGCGCTCCCTCGGGAACCCCGATCTGCCGGAGGAGCGCACCGACATCGAACACGCGGCGATGATCCACCGCGGCGGCGTCGTATTTCAGGCTGCCGAACACGTGAACGCGATCGGGGCGGCAACCGATGCGCACCAACTCGCGGGCGTCGTGCTCGCTCTGGGCGCCCACGCCCGAAAAGCAGGCGAAGACCTTGCGAAAGATGAAACCGAGGCGGCGGTAGCCCCGGTAGGAGCGTTGGGACAAGCGGGCGTTGACGAGAAACACGGGAATGCGCCGGGAGCGGCATTTCCAAAGAAAATTGGGCCAGATCTCCGCTTCCAGCAGCACGACCGCCTTGGGATGGATCACGCGCAGGGCCTTGGACACGGGCCCCGGAAAGTCGAGCGGGTAGTAGATCTTCTCGATGTGCCCCGGCAGCCGCTTGTTCAACTCCGCCATGCCGGTCGAGGTGTTGGTCGAAACCACCATCTTCAGATTGGGAACCCGTGGTTCCAGCGCCCGGATCAACTGCACGCAAAGATTCACCTCCCCGACACTGGCGGCATGGCACCAGATCACGTGACGATTGGTCACCGAGTGTTTGACGCGCGCACCAAATCTCCCGAGGCGCTGCCCGAAGTTCTGCTGCCATCCCCCTCGACGCCACATCTTGAGGAAGTAATAGGGAAAGCAGACCCAGAACAAGGCCGTAAAGCAAATGTTGTAGAGTGTCCGCATGTGGCGTCCAAAAGGTCGTGGTCGGCCCCGGTTCCTCCCCGTCACCTGGCTTCCGTCGGCCGGCACAGGCAGCCCGGGATCCTCCCTGGCAACGCTGACAGCGGGATCGTAGGTGCGGCTGCCGCAAGGTCAAACCCCGAATCGCCGGACCCAGACCTGTCGAGGAGTCAGTTGGGGCCTGCGCCGCCGGGGACCCAGCGCAGATCCACAAGTTCGCCAGGGCGCAGCTGCAATTCTCCGGGCACCGTCAGATCGATGGGTACACCCAGGGTCTCACCGTTGCCAGAGGACGCCATCAGCAATGGCGGCACCACGGTCATGAATCCCCCAATGCTCGCCACGGTGGCGTAAGCGGCCTTCCGTGGGGTGGTTCGGGACAGCACTTCCACGCGGGTTCCCACCTTCGTTTCGGGTCCGATCGGCGGCAGGACATAAGCCCGGATACGTTCCCCTTTGGTGGAGCGGATGGTCAGAATGATGTCCCCCGCGGCTACGTTCTCGCCGGCCTGGCGGAAGATCTCACTGACCTCCCCGTCAATCGGAGCCGTCAGGGTGACCGGTCGCAGCTCCACCTCGGCCAGCCGCAGACGGCTCTCCTGCAGATCAAGCGCCGCCTTCATCGGGTCCTCCTGATCCACTCCGACTGATTTCTTGATGTCCGCAAACTGGAAGCGCTTCATGGAATCTTCAATCTGCGCGACCATGGACTCCCGCTCCTTGATCTCCACATCGAGGGCATCGCGATTGCTTGCAGCCTCCTCCGCCTCGTCTGCGGACACCACTCCGGCGGGTTCCAGCCGCAGCTTTTCGAGCCGGTCGGCATCGGCCTTGGCATAGGCCAGCCGGACCCGGGCGGAGGCGAGTTCCACCCGCTCCCCAAGCCAGTCAAGGCGAAGCCGTTCGAAATCGACCCGTGCCCGCTCCAGTCCCAGTGCGGCGTCCCCCTGGCTGCGCAGCACAGCGACCTCGGCCCGAACGACTGCCAGCGTGGCCTCCGCCAGCCTCGGCTCGGCAATGGCGAGTTCGACGAGTGGCTCACCGGCGCGAACCTGCTGGAAGGGGGTGGCGCTCACCCCAAGGAGGTGGCCCGCCCGGCTGCTTCGCACCTCGGCCTGATCGGTCACCACCTGGCCCACCAACTGGGACGGGGTGACGTGGTTGGCCCAGATGAAGGCTGACACGACGAGTGTGCCGGCATACACCAGCCAGGGAACCACCTGCACGCGGAATTCACGCCAGCGCAGGCGTGCCGGGGTGGGAACTGGTTTAACTCCGCTCATGACCTAGATTTCGGATTCATCCTCCGCCTGGAGGCTGGAAACGCGGGAAATCCCGTTGGTACCACGCAGGGTGGTCAGCATTTCCTCCAGCCGGTTCGGATCGCGCAGCAGCAACCGGTATGACAGGTCCGTGCCGCCCTGCGCCTCGTTGTCGCGTTGGCTGGCGCAATGGCTGCGGCGACTGAAACGCCAGAACAAGGTCCGAAGAGTGTCGATTTCCTGCATGGGCCGGGCCCAGTGCAGGTTCACGATCACATCGTAACGATGTTTGCTGCCGAAGGCTGTGGCCCAGAGATACAGCAGGATGCCGATGATCACGCAGGTCACCAGAATCGCCACCGGATAGCGCTGCGTGCCGCAGGCCATCCCCACCACGAGCCCGGCCAGAATGTAACTGGTATCCAGCGTGTCCCGCAGGATGTTCCGGAATCTCACGATGGCAAACACCGCCATCATGCCGAAGGCAGTGACGAGATTGTGCGCCATCACCATCATCACCGCAGCCACCAGCACGGGAATGACGATCAGGGAGTTGACGAAGGTCCGGGAATATGAAAGCCCGCTGTGGGTCCACATGTAGACCCAGGCCAGCGACTGCCCGCAAAGGAACGCCAACAACAGACCCAGAAGGACCAGCGGCACACTGATCGGCGCCTGGGCGTAGTCACCTTGAAAAAACCAGTCCATATCGTCTGCTCAATCTCCCACGAAATCCCTCATCGCCGCCGTCGCCTCCCGGCGTCGGGCGCGACGACCGTAGGGAGACAATCCCGAGAAATCCCGAACCGCATGACCGTTGAGCGGCAGCCGGTGATTGAACCTCTCCAACCCGGCGTCAAAAAGCCCGTCCGCGTACTTGGCGGCGCCCGTCCGCAGCAAGCCGAACGTCTGGACAAGATCCCGGAACCAGTTGGGATAGCGCCCCGTAAACTTCAGCTCCAGAATGACCTGCGGCTCGAACGACCATACCGGATGTTCCATGGGACACTTCAAACGCGCTTCGAACTCCGGCTCAAACCGCACTTCGCGGTCCATTGTCACCCGCACGGAGTTGTCGTGAGTGCTCACCCATGCCTCCCTCGAGTAGGCCACGTGTCCCTTCGGCCTGGCCCGAATATCGAACATGAGCCGGCAGAAATTCTGCACCGCCACGAGATGCTTCGGGTTGTCTGACAGCATGTGCTCGAGCCCGGGAAGCTGACCTCGCAGCAGGTCCTTCACCGCCTCCCTTCGCACCCCCCCGCGCTGTTTCAGGATGGCGTCGTTCATGCGCCGCTTCAGCTCGAAAAACACGGGGGAGCCGGGCTGATCGTCGTAGTACCGCAGCCGAAGCTTGTACCGATTCTTGTTGCCGTTGATGGTGTCCCAATACGTGCGCAGGTCGTCCGAATCCAGGTAAAGGCTGTGAATCGCGTAGGAGAGGTTCGGCTTGTTTGCACCGAACTCATCGATGGCGAGATAACACCGAACGAACTCCCGCACCGCCAGGGCCGTTTCCTGGCTGATGAAGTACTTCAGCTCCAGCCGTTGGAGTTGTAATCGGTCGGTCGCCATCGGAGCCAACGGAAGGCCGGTCAGTCGTCAAGTTGACCGACCGCCTTAACATCAGGACGTCGAATCGTCACGTCGTCGTTACAATAATGTCAAGAATGACCGCCCCGCCAGTCCAGCCTCAGACGAGTCCTCACCCGTCCGGCATGTCGTCCCGCCGGGGCTCGGCCCTGTTACTAGCAGTACTTATGCCAGTACATCAAGGTATTACGCATGCCCGGCGAAGACCGATCCGCCGAATACCTTTGCCTCGCGGGGCTGGCCAAGCGCATATTAGAACCATGCAGCGCCCGTTATGAAGACGATTCCCGAGATATTTCGAACGTCCGCAGCGTTGACCCTCGCCGGCCTCCTCCCGGCACTCTATGCCACCGCGGCCGACACACCCCTCCGCACCCTCGTCGTGACCGGCGGACATGCCTACGACACAAACGAGTTTCGTGCCGTGTTCACCGCGATGCAGGACGTTACCCCTATATTCGTGGAACATCCGGAAGCCGCGGATTGGCTGAAGGCCGACCGGGCGGGCGAGTGGGACGTCCTCGTGCTCTATGACATGTGGCAGCCGGTGACAGCCGGGACCCGGTTGGATTTCCAGAACCGGCTGAGGGAGGGGAAAGGGCTGGTCGCGATGCACCACTCCCTCGCCAACCATCAGGACTGGCCCCGATACGCGGAAATCATCGGGGGCCGCTACCATCTCGAACCCTGGCAGAAGGACGGACACACCGAACCGGCATCCACCTACCAACACGACCTGGAACTCGAGGTGCAGGTGCTGAATCCGTGGCACCCGGTGACCGCCGGTCTCAAGGACTTCACGATTCACGATGAGGGCTATGGCAAGCTCGAACTCAAGCCGACCGCCAAGCCGCTCCTGGCGGTGCGGCACCCGGAAAGCAGTCCGGTGGTCGCCTGGACCAAGGCCTGGGAAGGCGCCCGAGTGGCAGGTATCCAGTTGGGGCACGACCGGGCCGCCTACGCCAATCCGGCGTTTCAACAACTGACCCACAACGCGATTCGCTGGGTCGCCCGGCGCAACTAGGACCCTCTACCGGCCCGGGAAATGTTGCTGAAGGTCATCGCCTGCGAGATCGCCTTTCGCGAGATCTGCCATTTGGCGGCGAATTCCCCCAACTTGATCGACCTTGAGTTTCTCACCCAGGGGCACCACGACCAACCCGCGCTGGGGCGGAGGGAACTTCAGCAACGGATCGACGACCTGCCGACGGGACGTTACGACGCGGTCCTCATTGGCTACGGCATCTGCAGCAGCATCCTGCCGGGACTCCGGGCTGCTTCCACCCCACTGATCATTCCCCGAGCCCATGACTGCATCACGTTCTTCCTGGGATCCAAGGAACGCTATCAGCAGTGCTTTGGTGATCGACCGGGCACCTATTACTTCACCTCGGGATGGCTGGAGTGCCGCGCACGACGCGGGCAGGTGGCGGCCTCGGGGCCGATGACGCTTCTGCCCGCCCACTCCATGGCGGGCTTCCAAGAGGAGTACGCGGGCTGGGTCCAGAAATTCGGTCGGGAGAAGGCGGACTACCTCGCCGAGGTCATGGGCCAGTGGACCCGCAATTACACGCACGCAACCCTCATCGAGTTCGATTTTGCCCAAGGACTGCAACTTGAGGAGCAGGTCCGGGCGATCTGCATCAAGGAAGGCTGGGCCTTTGAGCGGGCCCGGGGCGATCTGGGGATGCTGACCCGATGGCTCGCCGGCGAATGGGCAGAGTCCGAGTTCCTTCGGGTTGCCCCGGGGGAACAAGTGGCGATGACCTTCGAGGAGTCCCTCATTCGCGCGGAACCGGCAGCCAAGGCAGGGACGGCTCCCGACGGCCAGGAGTCGCTCTGAGAAAACACGAACCGCCGGAGATCCTCAGACCTCCGGCGGCTCAACAGAGAAAGAAAGCAGAACGATCAGGCGCTCTGGGCGGCCTTGGCCATCCGGCGCCGACGCACCAAGAACGTTCCCAACCCGAGACCGGCCACCACCGAGAACGCGATGGAGGAGGGCTCAGGCACGGGCATCGACCCGACGAGGGTGGTTTGCACCACGAAGAAACCTTCGCCTGTCTTGCTGCCAATCGGCTCGTACCAGACCAGCGGACCATCAATGAGGATTGCCTCCAACCCGGGCTCCTTGATCTTGGTTGACGGCTCCTCAATCCACCAGCTAATGGCCACGGGCTTGCCGTTGGTCAAACCAATGATCGGGAAGGCGGGATATCCGGAATCATCCGTCTCATCGAAGGACTGCCCCGAAAGCCCAAGGAAAAGCAAGTCCGTATGCAATGCGTTCGCCGGCACCACCCACTCGTCACCCAACCCCGTAATGGTACTCTTGTCATAGGAGAACGAGCCAAAGCCGAATTCTCCATCCCAGTCGCTGCCCACCACCTTCGCCAAGAAGGTGAAGCTCACGACCTGAGCCTGCGCAACCTGCATAGAAGTCACAGCAAGCACCCCTCCAGCCACCAATGCGAATAGTAGTTTCTTCATGGCCTAACGCGTTTCGTATGTTCTGCTTCTCATTCGTGCCACCGACCACAGTTCGGCTGCATCACGGAATCCGCTTTCAAAATCCGTGCTCAGTTTATGCTTATCGCCAAGCACTTGTCAACAGGACTTTCCCCGTTTTTCACCCCCTCACTCCCCCCCTTCAGAGAGCCCCACCAGCCCGATTCACCCGCCCCGCCACCTCGAAAAATGTCGACCAGCCAGGGTTCTCACGCCGCCGCCCCACCCAGTCCACCCGGCGGAACGGGACGGCCCCTGCCAGCCCGCCACCCACGCCCCACCTCCGGCGAAGCCACCCTCACCAATCCGGCAGTGAGGGTGCCAAGAATCTTCCTAACAAGCTTTTTACAAACAACAAACAGATCTCAAAGCAGCGTCCAAAAGCCCCTAAGACTCAACGGAGGCGTCGCCGTTGGAGGCCGGCTCGAAACCGCTCCGGACCCGCCAGGGAACGGACCGGACCGGATTCACGACCGTCGCATCCGCAAGCCCCCGTCACCCAAGGACCGACACCCCTGAAGGAGCTCGGCCAAGGCAAACGGCCACCGGTTCACCCCGGTGGCCGTGCATGCGAAAAGGGGCCGGACAGAGCGCAGGCCTTACATGTGTGCAATGATGTTGTCGCCGAAGGAGGAGCAACGGATCTCGGTGGCCCCGTCCATCAACCGTGCGAAATCGTAGGTCACCTGCTTCGACCCGATGGCTCCGTTCATCCCCTTGATGACCAAATCGGCTGCCTCGGTCCAGCCGAGATACCGGAACATCATCTCGCCCGAAAGGACCACCGAGCCGGGATTCACCTTGTCCTGTCCGGCATACTTGGGCGCCGTGCCGTGGGTGGCTTCGAAGATGGCATGCCCGGTCTGGTAGTTGATGTTTCCCCCTGGGGCGATGCCGATCCCGCCCACCTGGGCCGCCAGGGCGTCCGAGACGTAGTCGCCGTTCAGGTTCAGGGTGGCGATCACATCATACTCCGCGGGGCGCGTGAGGATCTGCTGCAGAAAGGCATCCGCAATCACATCCTTGATCACGATTTCGCCGCCGGCTGGCGTCTTGATCGTCTGCCAGGGCCCCTCCCCGATCACCTGACCGCCGTATTGCGTCCTGGCAACCTCGTAACCCCAGTCCCGGAAGGCCCCTTCCGTGAACTTCATGATGTTCCCCTTGTGAACCAGCGTGACCGACTTGCGCCCGTTGGCGATGGCGTAATCGATCGCCGCCCTCACCAGGCGCCCGGTACCCTCCTGCGAAACCGGCTTGATCCCCAGCCCGCACGTATCCGGAAACCGCACTTTCCTGAACCGATCCGGGAAGGACTCCCGGAACAACGCCTTGAACTTCTCCGTATCAGCCTCCCCGTGCAGAAACTCAATGCCCGCGTAGATGTCCTCGGTGTTCTCCCGGAAGATGACCATGTCGATCAACTCCGGCTGCTTCACCGGACTCGGCACGCCTTCGAAGTACTGGACGGGGCGGAGGCAGACGTAGAGGTCGAGAATCTGGCGCAGCGCCACGTTCAACGAACGGATTCCCCCACCAACCGGCGTGGTCAACGGCCCCTTGATCCCGACCAGAAACTCCTTGAATGCCTCGACCGTGTCGTCCGGCAGCCAGTTGTCGAACTGATCCTTGGCGGCCTGACCGGCAAAGACCTCCATCCACGCGATCTTGCGGTTCCCACCGTAGGCCTTCGCCACCGCGGCATCGAACACGCGCTCGCTGGCCGCCCAGATATCGGGGCCGGTACCGTCGCCACGAATGAACGGCAGGATGGGGTTCTCAGGAACGGTCAGTTTGCCGGCGGCAATCGAGATTTTGCCGCCGTCGGGAACTTTGCAGGTCGTGTATGCCATGATTCAGGGTGGTAATACTGGGAGGTTACAAACCTCGTAAACCGATCCTATACCCCGCCCCCCAGCCCCCCGGCAAGGCCGCAGATGGGGCCCCCAGGAGCGCGGACCGCCGAGTCCGCGAGCGAAAACGGGCATTCGTCACCAACCATCAGAAGTGGAGGCGCCGCGCACACGTCCCCCCTTCCCATCTCATCGCTGGCAAAGCGGCGTCCCGGAGCACACAATCTCCCCGTGCTTACGCAAGTGTCCAAACCAGCCGCCAGCACCGGGCTGGCCCTGCTGCTGGTGATGGCTTCCGGTTGCAGCGAATCCGGCAAACCGCCTTTGCCACCTCCCGCAGAGCCGCAATCGCCGCAATCTGCCCAGGCTCAGGCCACCCCCGAAGCCCCCTCAACCCCAGCCTCCCCAACTCCCCACCCCGGGGCTGTCAAAGCCCTGAACCGTGGTGTCGCGTTGATGGGTCATTACCAATACGACGATGCGGCAAAGGCCTTCGAGGAGGCACTGGCCCTCCAACCGGACCTGACCACCGCCCAGATCAACCTGGCCATCGCCCTCTTCAACCGCGCCGACAAGGACCAAGGCGATCTCGATCGATCCGAGAAGCTGCTGAACGAGGTGCTGACCCTCGAACCCGAGAACCTCCGCGCGCTTTACTTCAAAGCCATCGTTCTCCAGCACATCGGCAACACCGAGGCCGCCGTGCCACTGCTGGAGCGGGTCGTGCAACAGGCCCCCGACGACGGCGCCGCCTGGTATCTGCTGGGGCTCTGCAAACAGCGGCTCAATCAACCGGCCGAGGCGGAGCTGCTCAAGGCGGTCGAATGCCGGCCCTACCTCTACAGTGCGTGGTACAAGCTCTTCCAGGTCGCGGTGGCCGCAAAGGACACGGAGAAAGCGAAGGGCTACATGGAGAAGTTCAAGGCGCTCCGGGAATCGCCGCTGGGCGAGTCCATCGAACTCCCGCAATACAACCAGATGGGCGAGCTGGCGTTGGTGCAGCCGTTGCCGGCCGGCCGCGTGCCCTCGGCGAACGAAAACCGCTACGAAGTCGGTGAACCGAAGGCGTTGACCACGCTTTCGGGCAAGGGACGAACCGGCGTGGCGGCAGCCGATTTCAACCGTGACGGCGCGGCGGACTTGCTGGTGGTGGACGGGGGAAGCCTGAAATTGCTCCTGGGCGATGGCACCGGTGAATTCACGAACGCCACGGCAGCATCCGGTCTGACTTCGGTCAGCAACGCGGTGGCGTGTGCCATCGGTGATTTCGACAACGACGAGGTGGCCGACGTCTTCCTCCCCTGCACCGGTCGGGACTTCCTGTTCCGAGGCCGGGGCGACGGGACCTTCACCAATGTCACCGAACCCGCCGGCGTGGGTGGGGGGGACCAATCCAGCCTTGTCGCACTGTTTCTCGATGCCGATCACGACGGCGACCTCGACCTTTTCGTGGGCAGCGATGGCGACCGTTGCCGGCTGTTCCGCAACAATGCTGACGGCACGTTCTTGGACATCGCCGGGGAGGCGGGCGTCGCCTGCGAAGGGGACAAGGTGGTGGCGGTGTTGCCGGGGGATCTCGACGGGGATCGGGATGCGGATTTGGTGGTGTTGCGGGAAACCGATCCGCCGAGGGTGTTCCTGAATGAGCTGCTGGGAAGGTTCGCCGAACAGACCGGGGCACTCGTGCCGGGTATCGGCTTCAACCGGCTGACGGGCGCGGCACTCCTCGACTACGACGGGGATCAACTCCCGGACCTCTTGTGCGCGGACCCGATTCTGCCGCCGGATGCCGGAGTGTTGGAACAACTGGGCCTCGAACCCCGCAGCCGCGCCAGGGGAGGTGTCAGGATCTGGACCGGGGACGGTCGGGGGCATTTCAAGCGCCGGGGCCCCATGGAGGAATGGGTCCGGGTGGACAGGATGGACCAGATGAGCATCGCCTTCCCTCTCTGCTCCGATGTCGACCTTGATGGTGATCCAGACATCGCCCTGTTCGCCAGGAGGGCCTATCTCCTGATAAACGACGGAAAGGGAGAGTTCCGGCTCTCCGAGCCGGCCTGGACAAACGCCGGAAACTGGGTACGGGGATTGGCCCTCGAGGATCTAAACGGCGACTTGGTTTCGGACCTCGTCGCCTCGGTCCCGCACCCCAACGCGCCTCCCGAGTTGGTGATGTTCCCGGGTCGTCTCGACCCCGCGCCCAAGGCCATCGCCATCGCCCTCACCGGCATTCGCGGGCGCGACGGCCGCACGCGCAGTCCGGCCACCGGTTTCGGGGCCAAGCTCACCCTGCGATCCGGGTTGCACGAACAGACGCGGCTTTACACCGGCTTGAACGGGGGACCGGACCAATCCTGGTTGCCCGAAGTGTTCGGGCTCGGTGGTGCGACCAACGCCGATTACCTCCACATCCTCTGGCCCGACGGCGTGGCCCAGGACGAGCTGGATCTGGCCGCCGGGACCACCCACAAGTTCTCCGAACTGCAGCGGAAGATCTCCAGTTGCCCCGTCTTGTTTGCCTGGAATGGCGAACGCTTTGGGTTCGTCACCGACTTTGCCGGCGTGGGTGGACTCGGCTATTTCGCCGCCCCCGGCGAATACTCGCAACCGCAGGTCGAGGAGCACGTAAAGATCGAGCCCGGCCAGCTTGTGCCGAAGGACGGCGCCTACGAACTCCGGATCACCGAACCGATGGAGGAGGTTGCCTACGTGGACCGGCTCGAACTGCTGGCCATTGATCACCCGGCCGCCTGGAGCGTCTTTCCCGACGAACGTCTGGCCATCACCGGGCCGAAACCGACGCACGACCTCCTCGTCGTAGCCGACCGGTTCTTTCCGGTTCATGCGACCGCCCCGGATGGGTCCGACGCCACCGCGAGGCTTCGCGCGGTGGACCGTCAATACGCCTACGAACCGGACCTGGACCGGCGCTTCATCGGCTTCTGCCGGCCGCACACCCTGGAACTCGATTATGGCGATCAACTGGCCGTCCTGGACCGGGGCGAACACGTGTTCCTCTTCATCAACGGCTTCATCGAATACCCGTATTCCTCAACCGTCTACGGCGCGAGCCAGGCCGGCGTGGGTTGGGAGTCCATCCGCATCGATGCCGACGGAATGGAAGGTGCCTGGCAGACCATCGTTCCCGACGCGGGCGTTCCCGGCGGCATGGCACGGATGTTCACGGTCGACCTCACCGGCAGGCTGAGGCATACCCGCCGGCTGCGACTCACGACGAACCTGGAGCTCTGCTACGACCAGATCTTCATCGCCCGCGTCCTCGGTCCCGAACGCGTGACCGTTCATCGGCTGGCGCCCGGATCGGCGGATTTTCGGCGCGTCGGTTTCGCGTTGGAGCACTCGCCCGACGGCCAGTTGCCGTGGGTCTATGATTACGAGCGCTCCGAGCCGACAGCCCCTTTTCAGGTGCAACGCGGGCCCTACACGCGCTACGGCCCGGTCACGGAGTTGCTCCAGGACTACGACGATCGCTATGTGATGGTCGGCCCCGGCGACGAGATCGCCGTGCGCTTCGAGGCCGCCCAACTGACCCCGCCACATGCCGGCATGACGCGCAGTTTCATCCTCGTGTCGCATGCCTACTGCAAGGACATGGACCTCTACACGGCCACGCCGGAGACGGTCGAACCCCTGCCGTTCCGTGGGATGAGCCGTTATCCGTATCCGGAATCCGAGCACTTCCCGGACACGCCCTCCCTGCGCGAATGGAAGCAGACCTATAATACCCGTCACGTGTCCCCATAGCGGCGGATGGGCATCCGCTGGAACCTTTTCGAAAACCCATCTGACTTCGGCGAACACCAGTTCTCCACTACGGCGTGTTCGCAGTTCCGGACGGCTCCTGCAGAACGGTCTCGAGCGGGAGTGGCTTGCCGAGATTCGGCGTCCCGTCGGGGTTCCAAGTGAACTTCTGGGCGCGCGTGGTACGCCCCGCATAGGTGTATCGGGAGGTCGTCTTCGCGTGATAGACGATCCAGTCCTCGGTGCCATCCGGCGATCGGAAGAATCCATGATGCCCCGGACCAAACACGCCCGCGGCATCGTTCCGCTCGAAAATCGGCTGGGGATGCTGCATCCAGGATCCAGGGACCATGACATCGGCGTTCTCCGACGCGATGAGCATGCCGAGCTTGTAGTCCGGTTTGCCGGTGTCACAGGCCGAATACGTCAGAAACAGCCGGCCGTTGCGGTGAAGCACGACAGGCCCCTCGCGGACCTCCTCGCAGCCGAACCCGGACGCTTCCAACTGCACGCTGGAACCTTCGAGCGTCCAGGGATTGCTCATCCGCGCGATCCGGATCCGGTGCCCGGGATGGGCCGCCCAGAGGAAGTACCACCGGCCATCGCCCGGATGCTGAAACACGCTGCCGTCGATGGCGTAGAAGTCGTTGGCCGGATCGAACAACCGCCCCTTGTAGTGGTAGGGCCCCAGCGGATCGATGCCTTCGCTTTCGAGGACGTGCATCCGGTGGGTGGTGTCGACCCGACTGGCCGCCATCGCCGTGTAGTAGAGGTACCAGCGGTTGGTGATGAAATGGAATTCCGGCGCCCAGATGCCGTGGGATCGCGTCGGATTGTCATCCCGCCAGACCTCCACGCCGCCGGCCGTCTTCAAGCCGGCGAGCGTCGGCGCCTTCCACATGCGGAGGCAATTGCCCTGGGTGGTGGTCAGGTAGTAATTGCCCTCGTGATAGCGCATCCAGGGGTCGGGACCGGGATTTAGGGGATTGGTGAAAGTCAGGCTGGCGGAGTCGGCTGCAGCGGCTGTCACAGCGATGAAACCAAGCAGGAACGCACAGACAACCCCCGCGGCTCCGGCGCCCCCAAACTCCCGTTGGACAGGCCCGTCATTCCTCCAGAAGATCCGGAAGGCATTGCCCTTGATGCCCCCGGATTCACTGTGCGGACCGTAACGTTTTTCGGCGTGGCGGCTCATGGTAGTCTTGGTGTGAAAAGCAACGTAGACGCGATGGTGGCACCGTCCCGGTTTTGCGGCCCCTCGTCAATGTCGGAAGCCATTGGGGGCACGGGCGTACCCCGCAGTCCTGGTGTTGCGGCGAGAGCCACCGCGTGGATCCGGTGCCGCGCCCCAGAGTTGGAGCCGCGCCGGCTGCGTCAGCCATGGCATGCATCCGTGACGCTTCTCATCCCGGTCACCTGTGTCGTCGCTGCGCTGGCGGGGAGAGGACGCGCGGCCGAAGACCCGCCTGAGGCACCCGGAGCATCGGACAGCGGCCCCACCGAAGCCACGGAAGCGCTGCGGTCCCCGGCGGCCTGCACGGCCGTTTCGTTGCGTTGGGAAAACGATGCCCTGGCCGGACGCGACGAGCATTACTCGAATGGCGTCTCCCTGGGGTTGACCCGTGATGGTCGGGGGCTGCTCGGCGGGATTTGGGGGTGGTTCGGAGCCACCGAGGGACGTTGGATCACGGGGTATGAACTCGGCCAGATCATGGTGACGCCCGCGGACATCTCGCGGCCGGTTCCGGATCCGACGGACCGCCCGTATGCGGGCCTGCTCTACGGCGCGCTTTCCACCCAGTACAGCCACGGGAACCAGTTCCACGGACTCAAGCTCATCACCGGTGTGGTGGGACCGGCCTCCCTGGCTGAGGAAACCCAGAAGTGGGTCCATGACCGGATCGGCAGCACGGAACCCCAGGGGTGGGATTACCAACTCAAGAACGAGCCGATCCTGAACCTGGTTTACGAACACCGCCGTCGTTATACGCTGGCTGGTTCACGCGACGGTCTCGGGGCGGAGGTCATTCCGGTGGCCGGCGCCATGCTGGGAAACGTGCTCATCCAGGCGCAGGCCGGAGCGCAGCTCCGCCTGGGCTATCAGCTGCCGGATGATTTCGGGACCTCGCTGATGCGCGGTTTGGGGAACCTGCCGTTTCCCGCCTTGGAAGACGCCCAAACGGCCCGGCGACGATGGGGCGTCTACGTTTTCGCCGGCGGCTCCGCCAACCTCGTGGCGCGGGATCTGACCCTGGACGGCAACTCCTTCCGCGACGGCCCCCACGTCACCAAGGAACCGTTCTTCGCCGCGGGAGAGGCCGGCATTTCCCTCTGGTTGCAACATTTCCAGACCACTTTTTCGTACGTCATCTGGGGCAAGGAATTCCAGGGCCAGGACCAGGCCTCCCAGTTCGCCGCCGTCACGGCCTCGGTCTGTTTCTGAAGGCCGGCCTGAGAACGTTCCCTCGCGCCAAACGGCCCTGTTCCGCCGCCCCATCCGATCAACTCTCAGTATGTCGCCAACACCAACCCCGGGACGCGCCCGAATTGCGCGGTGTTGCGGCTCAGCAGTGGCAGCCCATGCTGGATCGCCGTGGCGGCAATCCAGGCAGTTGTTGAGGTCTGCAGCGACACTGGGGTGATCGGCGCCGAAGTGCGCCTGGTCGATCTCCAAGGCGCGGCGCATCAACGGCTCGGCTTCGGCGAGTCGGTTGGTGGCTTGCAGCAACTGGGCCAGATTGTTGAGATCTCTGGCAACGTCTGGATGATCGGCACCGTAGCTCGCTTTGTCGATTCGCAGGGCTTGGCGCATCAAGGGTTCGGCTTCGGTGAGCCGGTTGGTGGCCTTCAGCAATTGGGCCAGATTGTTGAGACAAATAGCGCTCTTGGGGTGATCAGCACCGTAGCTCGCCTCGGCGATTTCCAGCGCCCGGCGCATCACTGACTCGGCTTCGCCCAGCCGGTTGGTGGCCTGCAGAAGCTGGGCGAGATTGTTGAGGCAAACGGCAACCTTGGGGTGATCGGCACCTGAGCTCGCCTCGGCGATTTCCAGCGCCCGGCGCATCAACGGCTCGGCCTCACCCAGCCGGTTGGTCGACTGGAGCAGCCCCGCCAGATTGTTAAGGACCACGGAACGCAATGGCGATCTGGAAGGAACTTCTCCTCTAGCCTTTCGCAGGTGTTCTTCGGCCGCCGCCCAACGAGCGAGGGCGGACAGGACGGAGGCGATCATCAAGCGAAGATGCACCCGTGCCTCGGGATCGGGCACGCTGTCCAGATGGGCTTCGAGGAAAGCGAGCTTGGTCGCGGAGTAGTTCTTGTAGCTCAGACTGCCCCCGAATTCCACGAGCCGCCGCGCGAAGGCCTCGAGGTTTCCCGATCGGTGATGGTCCCAGCACTCGATCATGTTCTCGATTTCGCCGAGGTAGTCGGTGGAGGAGCTGGCATGATCGACAATCCAGCGACCGACCGGATCGAGGGAAAGACCGCGGGCCTCAGTGAGGTACCGGGTCGCTTTGTCGCTGGCGTTCATCCCGGCATGGACGACGGCGAGATCGAGTTTCGCCCGGGCGCGTTCGCCGGGTTCGCCGACTTCGCTGAGGTAGTCGAGGACGCCCTCGGCATCGGGATAGGGAGTTCCGGCGTCGAGTTTCGCCCGGAGTTCCTGCCGCTTCCGGTTCCGTTCCTCGCGGGAGGGATAAAACATGGTGAAGAAGTCGAGCAGGTAGGGGATGCGTTCGCGGGCGCCGCGGGAGACGTTCATCCCAAGCCAGATGTCGAAGAAACCCTCCCGAATCGTGTAGAGCCGGCGACGCTTGTCGTCGGGGTGTTCGGAGGAACGGATGTAGCGCGCCTCGGTCAGGCGTTTCAGCAGGGTTGAGGTCTGGGGCTGGCTCATGCGCATCCGGGCGGCAATGGCGGCCGGGGTCTTTTCCTGGTCGCGCATGGAGGCCATGGTTTCGAGCAGGGCGCGTTCCTGCGGCGGCAGGTCGCTGAGGCGGTCCTGGTAGAAGGGGCTGATGCGATCGAGGAGAATCTGGAACTGCTCGCGGACCCGGGTGATGGAGTCGTGGGCGATCAACTCGTAGAGCATGACGGTGAGACGGGGGTTGCCGCCTGTCATGCGGTAGAGCGCGAGCAGTTTCGGGCGGAGGGAGTCGAAATCGTCCAGCAGGTCCTGCCGCTTGTCCCATTCGAGATTCCTGCGGATCAGGTCGAGGGTTTCCTCCTCGCCGAGGTTATCGAGAATCTGGACATCAAAGAAGTCGTAGAAGGGTTCGTCGATGCTGGTGATGGAGTCGAAGTGCAGGGGCGCGGTGGCCATGAGGAGGCAGCCATTGTCGTCCATGAAGAACTTCCTGAGGGCGGCGAGGTCCTTCTTGCTCTTGATCTGCCGCATGAACACTTCGTTGAGGTTCTCGAGCATGACGAGAAGCGTCCGCTGGCGGTCGCGGTTGGTCTGGCGGATGAAGGGGGCGACCCGGTCCCGGATGAGGTCGTCGTCTTCCTCAGTGTGGAGCTGTTCGTAGAGATCGGCCCATACCGGTTCGCCGGGAAGTTGGTCGCGGAGTATTTCGCAGAGGCGCAGGAGGAAGTCCGCAAAGGAAAGGACGCGATGGGATTCCTCGGGGAAGCGGGCGACGACGTACTGCCTGGCGAGTTCCGGATCGGCCTCGATCGCATCGGAAATGAGGTGCAGCAGGTGGGTCTTGCCGATGCCCCGGGGCCCGATGAAGAGGAAGTGGTGCTTGGATTTCCGCGTCGCGGAGCCCCGCAGGACTTCGAGCGTGTCCGCGAGGATGTGATCGCGGGCGACCGTGATGTGGCGGCGGTGGGCGGGGCTGGTCAGGCCGGCCCGGTAGAGACCAAGGTAGGAACGGGGTTCAGGCATAGTATTTCTTCCACCAGGATTTGAGGATGCCGCTGGCGAAATCGAATTGATCGGCGGTGATTTCAGCGACGTAGAAGTCGTTTTCGAGATCGCGGAGGAGCTGGTTGAACTGCTGTTTACGTTGATGGGCGGGCCACGCGACACCTTCAGCGGCGAGGATCTGCTCGAAGTCCTGCAGCAAACGGCTGCGGCTCAGACCGCCGTCGCTCAGGCTGAGCCGGCTCAACAGCGTGTGCGCGGCAGAGACCTTCGACCCGTCGTAGTAGCGGGCGATGCGGGAGTAGTAGTGCTGGAGCTTGTCGCGCGCTGCGTTACTGATCACAAGGTCGGCGAAGGCCGCATCAACATCGGCAACCCCGAGCGCGCGTTCGCGCTTCTTCCAACGACGGTAGAGATCCTGGGTGATCATCTGCATGAACAACGGGATCGGGCGTCCGAGGCGGGCGGCAAGCCGGGCGGGAACTCCGGGGTCCAGGCCAACGCCCCGTTCGGTGAGCATCGTGGAAACGAAATCCATGACCTCCTCGACCGTGAGGACTGGGAGCGGCACGTCCTCGAGGTCATTGATCAGATCGACCATGCCCACGGAGTCGAGGGTGCTGGACAGATTGACCGACCCGCCGATCAGCCAGCGGACCTTGTCCTGTTTTGGCTTGGGGTTCTGTCGTTGGGTGCGGAACCAGGCGAGGAATTCGCGGAGCAGTTCCGGGTCTCCCCCCTTCAGGTTCAGCAACATGTCGGGAAGTTCATCGACGATCAGGAGAATCGGGGTGTCGTGTTTCCGGACCTGCTGGAGGAAGCGCTCGCCGTGCAACTTCCACTTCGCCCGCCAATCCGGGTCGCTTTCGCGGAGGGCAACCTTGAACTCGGAGATGCCGATCTCCTTGATCTTCCCCAAGGCTATCTTCACCAAATCCCAACTCTTGCCGAGCGTGTCCCGGAATACCTTCGGGTGCTCATCGTAGAAGCGGGAAAGCAGGGCAGCAAAGAACTCGGCCGGATGGTCGAGGTCTTGGACGTTTTCATAAACGACGGCGTAACCGGACTTCGGAAACGCCCGCAAGTGGTCCATAATGCTGGTTTTGCCGGTCCGCCGGGGTGCGGTGAGCAGGACATGTTTGGCCTCCAGGGTGTCCCACAGATCGTCAAGGAAGGCAGAGCGATAGCGGAGATCCGGGGCGTCCACCGGTGAGCCCGTGTAGAATTCTGGGAGGCTCTTCGGAATTTGCATGTCTGAATCGTTGTAAAACTGTTTTGTTTTTCACGATTGTAAAGTGAAGCAACCAAGTTGCAAGACAGTATTGTTTTATTTCCCAAAGACACTGGTGAGTGTGGCTTCTGTCTGGGAGAGCACCCCTGGTCTCGTGAATTGGCACGATGAGAGGCGGAGTGGATCGGTCCGAAGGACTTACACCCAATGACTTGCATGGCCGGACCCGACTCGAGAAGGCGCCTGGAATGGCGTCCCTGCCGGGTTCGCGCGAACGAACCAGGTACAGCCCGAATCCCCACGCCTGCCCGCCGGTGGCTTGGTGCGGGGAAGACCCAACTCAGCCGGAACGCTCAACGGAACGGATCACGCTTCGGCGTGCCGGATCTCGCTCACTGCGATCTTGCCCGAGACCACATCCAGGAAGGGTTTGCCGTTCCGGACACCGACGGTGCCATACCCGGTGGCGGTGGAGAGGAAGCACCTGAAGTCGCCGGAGATCGGCGGGTCCAGATAGAGCACCTTCTCCACGGCATCGTAGCGGGCGCCGCTCAGGGATTGCAGCAGGGCATAGGACGCCATGGCCCGGGCATACCAATGGCCGCACTCGTACTCGTTGAACGGATTGCGGATACGACCGTCGTAACGATCCCGACAGACCCGGACGATTTCCAACCCTTCCTCGATCCGCCCCATCAGGATCAGGTGCGAGGCGACCTGGTATTCGATCCCGGTCCACACCTCGTCGGAATAGACGAATGGCAGAGACAATTGGCCGCCCTTGGGCCAACTGCAAAGCAGGAGGCCGCCGTCCCGGCCGGCGGCAAAACTGGGACGCTGCGGATTGGCGTGAGCGGACAGGTCTTTCCGGAGGTTGTGTTGGTGAACCGACCTCACGTGGCTGGTCACCATTTCGGGATCGAGCACCTGCCCCACCCCGCAGACGAGGGCCATCCAGGATCCCAACACGCCGTCCGACAGACAGCCGATGCCGTATTGGTACTTGGGCCCTTCCCGCTTCAAGAGTTCGAGCGCTTCCGGGGAATAGTCCCCGACCATGCTCTTCACGTCTAGGGGGCTCCGGGTCTTCAGCCCTTCCCATTGGATCTTCTGGATGAAGTAATCCCCATCGAACAGCTCCTTCTCGGTACGCGCCACTCCTTTCCTGTGCAGTTCAGCAAAGCTGGAAACATCCTCCCCCAGCGCTTCCCCCATGAGCGTTGCCGCGTGGAGCGCACCCAGATAGAAGCTGGTGCACATCCCGTCGGGTCCCCAGAACTCGATGTCGTAGGTGTTGTGATGGGGTTCCTCCAACCAGCCCTTGTGCCCCGGATCCCAGGTCTCGATGCAGTAGTCGAGACTGGCCTTGACCTTCGGCCACAGGCGGCGCAGCCACTCGGTGTCGCCGCTGATGCGCCAGTCGCGATGGACTTTCATAATCCCTCCCAACTGACCGTCGGCAGCCGCGTGAAAGTCGTGGACCACGGGACGAATGGGAAGGCTGCTTCGGAAGGCCTGGTGTCCCCGGTTATCCTGAGAGACCTGGAATTCGGTTTCGCGCAAGGTGCGTTCAAGCGATGGGAAGAGGTGCGGGATGGCCTGGGCGTAATTCCAAACGTGGGTGCAGGAACCGTGGCAGCAGCCACTGCTGTCCGAGCAACCTTCCCAAGCCCAAAGCCGGCCGTCGGCCTGGCGCAGAACGGTGGGGGACTTGAGAATCGTGAGGTTCGCGGACACCGCTTCGATGGCCTCAGGCGGCAGGGTGGAATCGTGGAAGCAATCGCTGAACCGTTTGGTTCTGGCGCGAAGATCCTGGTAATGGTCCCGCCAGTACTCGGTGATCCGGTCGATGTTGGAAAACCGGGTTGAGTACCACGGGCGATAGGCGGCCTGAGACAATTCCGTTCCCGGCTGCGCCTGCGGATCGGTACCATATCGCAGGTTGGTTTCGCCGACGTGCCAAGCCAGACGCAACACCACGGTCTGGGAGTTGCCCGGAGCCACCTGCAGGGGCACGAAGACCGTAGCCCCCGGCGAGGGGTTTCCTTCCGTGACAGCAGGCCGCTCAAAACACGCCGCCTCCGCCACGTCCTTCCAGGCCATGGTGAGGGCGTCCCACCAGCCGCCGCGGAACCAGGCGCAGTTTGCCCTGGCGCCGGGCGCACTCACGGTCGCCGAGAAGGCCCCCTCCTCCCAACCCCGTTCCTTCGGCGCCGAACTCCACAGGACAAAGCCGCCGGAAGTCGATTTCACGGCGTTCGGATTGTCCCCGATCTTCATGAAGTTCTTCGCGTTGAAGGAGAAAACCGCTTCCACCGGGGAATCCGACGGATTCGTGAACCGGTATTCCAGAGCGGCGACCGGCAGACTCGAGGCGTCGGGGTCGCCCGGCTCAAACGGACTCCACCCGGTGATCTCCACCGCCAGCGGAACCGCCTGGTCGGCCAGCCTCACGGTGGCAAACGGAAAGCGTGCCTCGAAGCGGGCCTGGCGAAACCGCGGTAATCCGAACGAGGTACCGGCCGCGCCGTTGCCCGCGCCGGGAGAGCCGAAGATCTTCCAGGCCGGCACCGGGCCTTCGAGCACCCGGGCAGCCTTCGGGTTCCCCTTGATGGCGATGGCGGCAAAGGTGCAGGGTTCGTTGAAGATCTCCGGTCGGTTGCGCAGGGAGAAATGGGACAGCGCGCCGGTCCCCTCGAGACAGATCATCCCGGCCCCAAGCCCACCCAGCGGAAAGGCGACCCGGTTCAAGCGGTCGCCGGAATACACCGCGTTGTACTTGGACTTGTCACCCCTGCCCCAGGTGGACGCCTTGGGGCGTTTGGCAGGCTGCTGCGACGCGTTGCCCTGCGCCGCTCCGGACTCGGCCAGGCCGGCGGCGCTGATCGTTCCCACGGTGGCAGCCGAAAGCTTGAGGAAATCCCGACGGGGCATGCTGGAGGGGTCGTTGTTCGCGCGCGACATGGTGTACTCCGGTTTGATGGTCTTGTTCTCGGGAGGTTCTCTGCCGGAAGCCCGGACAAGGCAAGCAAATGCGTCGCCGAACGACGCCGGCCTCCCACCTCAGCCAAGACGATTCATCAAGCAACCACGAATGAACACGAATCGACACGAATCGGAGGGCATCTCGCCGGGAGGCAGGTCCCGACCTCCGTCACCACTGGCCTGCCCCCATGCGGCGCCCGTACCGTTCCTCAAAGTCGAGTCATTATTCGTGTGTATTGGTGTCTATTCGTGGTTGGACTGCAAGGAGACGGCTTGGCGCTTCTGCACCGGCGGATAAGGTCGCCCCGCAATGAGCCGGTTGCCGTCGGAGAATCCCTCCGGCCGCCCGGCCAGCCGTTCGATCAGGCGCCGACGCCAGGACTCGACCAAGGGTGATTTCGAGAGGTCGTGTTCCTCGCGCGGATCCTCGTCGAGATCGAACAACTGCTCGCTGCCATCCTCGCTCCGCCAGATGTATTTGAAATGGCCGTCGGTCAACGCGTGAAACGCCTGGGCCTTGCTGTAACAGGGGGCATGTTCGAAGTGCAGCCACGCCCGCGGCACCGGACCTTCCCCACGAAGCGCGGCGGTCAGGTTCGCGCCGTCCACTCCCACGGGCTCGTCGACATGAGCCAGCGCGCTCAGGGTCGGAAGGATGTCCTCCAGGGAAACCGGTTGGCTGCATCGACCGCCCGCTCGAAAACCCAGCGAGGGCGAACCGGCAATGATGAACGGAATGTTCGCCGAACCTTCGTAGGGTTCGCATTTCCGGAAGTAGCCGTGATCCCCCATCATCTCGCCATGATCGGACGTCACGAGGATGATCCAGGGTCGGCCGGCCCGTTCGCTGCGCGCCTTGAACTCGGCAATCAACGGGGCGATCTCGTGGTCCAGATGGTTGATCAGCCCATAGTAGCCGGCCTGCGCACGGCGCAGGGTCTCCCCCTCCAACAGAACCCGGTGGCCGTTCCGGTCGCCCTTCGGGGACAACGCCTCCCAATCCACCCAGTCCCCATGCGCGGGGGCCGGCAGATCCGCCTTCAGACAGGCACCGAAGTACTCCTCCGGGGGGAACAGGGGCGGGTGCGGCGCATAGAACGACGTCGTCAGGAACAGCGGCTTCTCCGCGGGCGTTTCTCGGACAACCCGGCGCGACTGACCCACAATCCAGGTGGTGGGATGCAGCGCTTCCTCCAGCGGCCAGGGCGCCGCGGGCCAGAGGTTGTAGTTCAGGTCCAGTTTCCGGACCAATGCCCGGATGCCCCCCGAATCCGGCACAACCTGCTGCAGATGGCGGTCGTAGTCGTCGTTGTCCACGTGGGTCGATCCCAGGACTTGAACCTGGTAACCGCAATCGCCGCTTGCGGGCACCTGATGCATGTAGCGTCCCACCAACGCCGTGGTGTAGCCGCTCCCGGCCAGCAGTCCGGGAAGCGTGGGCGTATCAATCCGCCGGGCGGCGAACCCCACGATGCCACTCGCTTGGGGCGACATCCCGGTGAGCAGCGCGAACCGCGCCGGGATGCAGGAAGGCACGGGGGAATACGCCCGGCGAAATAGCATCCCCTCACGCGCCAGGGAGTCCATTTGCGGCGTGCGCACCACCGGGTGTCCGAGGATCGACAGGCAATCGCCGCGCATCTGGTCCGGCATGATGAGCAGAATGTCGGGACGCTCGGCAGCGACTGTGCGGGGCATCCCCCAGCAGGCCGAGAGGAGCAGGGCACCGATGATGGCAAGGGGCCGGGCAACCGAGACGAAGCCTGGGCAGGCCAGCCAGCCGAGAATCGACGGGTGCGGTCGGCCGGATGCATGGAAACGCTGCTGACGGTTCATGAGGTCCATTGAACATCGAAAGCCGGTCGAGGTTCAACCCGTGACCGCAGGAGCGCGGACCGCCGAGTCCGCGCGTCTCAACCGAGCGAATACGAGACGCGCGGACTCGGCGGTCCACGCTCCCATCGTGCTGGAATCCTCAGCCGGTTGTGATCATCTCGAAAGCGCGCACTGCTGAAGGACCATAGCTCCGGCGCCTTGACCAAGCCCGCCTTGACCGGATTCGCCTCGATGTAGTGTACGACCCTGCGATAGTGCGCCTCATCGCGAATGTAGCGATCCCAGTAGTCGTCCTGCCACAACTGGCCGCGCCGTCGAAGTGCTTGGTTGATCCGGCACGCCGTGAAGCCTTTCCAGTCCTTGATCAAACGCGCCTGCGGTCTCTGCCAGATCTCGGCCAGCAAATGAACGTGATTCGGCATGACCACCCACGCGAGCAGGCGATACTCCCGGCCATCGAGGTGCAGCCAGTTCTCCTCCACGACCGCGGCGGATCGAGGATCGCGAAGCAGGCAAGCCCCCAGCCCGCGATCCAGATAGTCCTCGATCCTGGTTCGACGTTTCAGCTCGTCATCAATCTCCAGTAGTGCGACCCATTCGTGTCGCCGGCTGAGGGGCATCGCATCATGGAGGCGGTAGTTAATGAACTGCACGAGTCCCGGCATGTCGAAGTGCGGCAGGTAACCGCGTGAATGCCATCCGCGAAAGCCGCGCTCCCCCGCCTCGGCGTCCGGTGCCGTGTGCCATTGCCGCTTGGCGCGGATGGTCTCGCGAACGTCGCGGTGGTGGTTCTTGGGCATTGGATCATGCATTCACATAAATGTGTGTCCATCTGATCACCAACCCCCAAAAAGAGCAAGCTCGCGGCGGGCGCGAGCTTTGACACGCGGACTCGGCGGTCCGCGCTCCTGTCGTGCTGCCCCGGGCTTCAGCGCAGTCCGCTCAGCGGTCCGTCCCCCGGCTGCAGGTTGATGCTCAGGACGTGGTTCACCGTGCGCCGGCCACCCGTGACGTTCCAGCCGGACGGCGCATAAAGCCAGGCCGGACGGCCATCCAGGCAAAGCACCTTCGGACGCTCGAACTTCGGGTCGCCGCCATAGACCCGCTTCACCCGGGCCGGATCGTAATCGGCGTAGTAGGCCGGGATTCGGTCGAAGCCCAGTTGCGTCCATTCAGGATTGAAATGGATGCCGTCGTTCGAAACCCACAACGCTCCCCCGCCCCGCACGCCCGTAACCTTCCCGAGGTTGTCGGTCGTGAGCAGGCAGACCTTGCCATCCCACAGGAACACCGAACCATCCTCGATGAAAACGCCCCTCGTGGTCAGAGGCGCGTCGAGCATCCGGTACGGACCGGTAAGTTCGTCGGCGATGGCCAGGGCATACAGCGTCCCTCCGTCGCCCCGCGTCTTGTAGTAGAGGTGGAACTTGTCGCCGACCTTCAACAGCGCCGGATTCACCACCTGCTTGCCGTGCGAAAAGTGGCCGGGGTCGGGCGAGGGCCCGAGAATCAGACCGTTCTCCCCCACCTTCCGCCAGGGACCGTCGATGCTGTCGGCGATCCTCATGCCGATCTGTTGGTTCAGCGGATGCGGCGGTTGGTGGAAATCGCTGTTGGCAACGTAGCAGAGTGCAAAGGTGTCACCGAAGCGACGGACCTCCGGATTGTGCGGCGCGAACGCATCCCATTCGCCCGTGCGCCCGCTCCCTTGCACCACCACATCCTGGAAACGAAACGGGCCTTCCGGGCAATCGGCGACGTAGTGGGCGATCTCACTGGACTTGCGCCACGCGGGATCGACGTTGGGCTCCGGCCAACGGGCGGCAAAGAGATGGATCTTGCCGTCGGCGACCACCGGTGAAGCGCCCCAGATCGTGAAGCCGGAATCCTCAATCGCGATGCCCCGCCACTGCAACCCTCCGGCTATCGCGGAACGGGGGACTTTCGCGACCGACGTCGATTCGGGATGGTGGCTGGATTCGCCGCCGGCCGGCGGATTGGAAACCCGCGATCCGGCAGATTGGACATCTGCGCTACGAGCCGTGGCGGCCGACCTCGGGCCATCGCCGAGGATTTCCTGCATCGCCACCGCAAACGCGCGACCGAGCCGGAGTTGGCCGTCTGCGTTGTAATGGACCGTGTCGGGCATCAAGCCGAAGCCGTCGGTGGACACCATCTTCGTCCGTACCATGGCTTCGGGTTTGCCGGAGTCCATGTCGGCGGCGGCCATCGCGGCGCGAAGCTCGGTGCGATGGGTGAACCGCGGCATGGGCGGCTCGTGCGGCAACACCTGGCCGAAGACCAGCGGGAGATCGGGCGATGCGTGCAGATCCTGGGCCAGGCGTCTTCGGAGTCGTCCGAGGTCGGCCGCGTAGGCCGTGGCAGACTCGACGTGCTTGGCGTCCTGTTCGCCCTGCATCCAGAGGAAGCCACGCACCTTCGGATGCCGACCGTCTTCCCGCAGATGCCGCAGGCCGGCCGCGAACTTCTCAAGCATCGCACGATAGAGCGTGCCTTGATTCGGATCGTCCGGCGCTTCACCCGGATAGAAGTTCCGGCGTCCCGGTTGCAGTTCCTCGCCTGCCCACTGATTGCCGTTCCAGCCGTGATGCAACGGCATGCCGCTCGCGTCGTACTTGATCAGGTAGATCGGTCGGGCAGCCGTCGCCATCCCCAAGGCAAAACCAACCTCCGGCCCGAACTCCCCTTCGCGCGTGGAGGTCCGGGTCTGCCCGAGCACCAACGGTTCGAACTCGTCACCGTTCCAGAAGAAGGCACGCGGAATCGGACGGGGAATGTCCGCGGGAAGATCAGCGATCTTCGCAATGCCCTGCATGTTCGATTGTCCCCCCAGCAACCACACATCGACCTCCGGCGGTGCCGGGGCGTTTGGCACGTTGGGCGGTCCCGCCCGAACCGTCGCCGCTGCGGTGACGACGGGTGGTTCATCCGGCATCGGCACCGGTTTGCCCGTCGCCTTTTCCACAGGCATGAGTGCCGCCTCCACCCGCAGCCTTTCGCCCAGCAGGCGCGCCAGTGCCCGGACCCTTGCCGGTTGTTCCTCCGCCCGGTCGCTGCTCTCACTGATGTCCTCGTCAAGGTTGAACAACTCCAACCGCCGGTCGGCGTGGTGATAGATGAGCTTCCATGGGCCCTGTCGGATGGCGCTGAACGGTCCCTGACCGCCATAGTTATGGGGGAAATGCCAGACAAACGCCCGCTTGGCCGCGGCCCTTTCCTTCCCCTCCAGCAAGGGGACGAAGCTGATGCCGTCCACCGTCTGCACCGTCCGCCCCTGCCAGTTCACGCCGGCCAACTCCAGGATCGTGGGGAAGAAGTCCTCGATGACAACCGGTTCACGGCAGGTCGTGCCCGCCGGGGTCACACCGGGCCACTTCACGATCATCGGCTCGCGGATGCCGCCCTCGTAGGGCGTCAGCTTGTGCCCGCGCAACGGCAGGTTCCGCGGACACTGCGACGGCGACCCGTTGTCCGACATGAAGAGGATGATCGTGTTCCCGGCGATGCCCAGGCGATCGACGGTGGCCATCAGATCACCCAGCGACTTGTCCATGCCCTCGATCATCGAGGCGAGCGTGGCCTCGAACGGCTTAAGGCCTGTGTCCAGATACTTCTGATAGAAACGATCGTCCTTCTCCCACGGCGCGTGCACCGCGTAGTGGGACATGTAGAGATAGAAGGGTTGATGGTCGGCGACCGACTGTTCGACCGCCTTGATCGCCTCCCGGGTCAGGGCCTCGGTCAGGTAGATGTCCTGGCCATGATAGGCCGCCAGGCCCGGCACATCCCAGATCAGGTCCGGCGGGTTGGTGCGCCAGGCGGCGCTGAAGTTCTTTTCCCCCCAGTAACTGCCCGGCCCACCGGCGCAATGACCTGCAATGTTGATGTCGAAGCCGAGGTTCAACGGCTCCTCGCCGGGCGTGTCCTTGGCGCCGAAGTGGGCCTTGCCAACGTGAATGGTACGGTAACCGGCGGCATGCAGCAGGGCGGGCAACGGCGTCACCTGTGCGGTCCGCTCGAGGTCGGGCTCTGCGCAGATGCCATTCACGTTCCAGGCCGGCGGGTTCAAGGTCTTGTGCGGATTGTCCGGCGAGGCGTTCCGGCGCAACGTCCAGTTGGTGACCCGATGCCGGGCCACATTCATGCCGGTGAGCGCGCTGACGCGCGTGGGCGAACAGACGGCCGAGGCGTAGGCCTGCGTGAACTTCATTCCCTCCGCCGCCAACTGCTCCATGTTCGGCGTCTGATAGCGGCGGTTCAGGTCAGTCACCTCGGTGTGAAAAGGGACGGAGGTCTCCTGCCAGCCCATATCGTCCACGAGGAAGAAGAGGATGTTCGGAGGAGGGTCGGCAGTTGCGGAGGGGACCGGTACGGCCAGGGCGGCAAGAGCCGGGAGCAGTTGGAACGGAGCCCACTTTGGGAGGGCGTGGAACAGGAGGGATTGCATCGTTCTTTCGGTTTCGCTTGCGTTAGGTGCACAAGGGACACTCAGCCCGCCAGACGTGGCGACATCCAGGCAGTGGAGAACAACCACGAAATGCACGAATGAACGGAGAGAGAACCGGTCCGTAACACGCTCGCCGAGGTCGCGTCTTGGCGAGCGTGCTGCCCGCTGGCCCCTCGCCGCCGTGGATCATGCTGTCTTGGTGTTCATTTCGTGTATTTCGTGTATTTCGTGGTTCCATTGAATCGTTGCGGCTTCGGGGTGCCGTAGCCTGTCTTGCCTTCAATCACAGTGAAACACTTCCTCCATGCCCGCCCACCACTCGCCGGGCTCACGGTTGTCCAGCGGCCGGGTGCAGGGCTTGGCAACCGCCCACCAATCCTGGGTGACGGGATCCGCCGCCATCCTCGCCATGTCGGCATCGAAGTCACTGCCGACATACTCAAAGTAGCTGAAGAGGTAATGGCGGCCGTCCTCGAGTTGGCGGAGGAAGATCGAGTAGTTCCGGATGTGGCATTGCGCGATCATCCGCAATACGCCGGGCCAGACGGCGGCGTGGAGTTGCTTGTATTCATCGAGCTTGTCGGCGGGAAGACCGAGGACGGAAGCGTAGCGTTTCATGGGGTGATGACCACGTCCTTCCGGCGCGATTCCGGGGTGACCTTCAACGAGGCAAGACGCCCCTCATGATAGACCCCCTCGACCACCGTGCGCCCGGGCGCGTGCAGTTTGAACTCCACATCCCAGGTCCTCGGCCAGGCGGGCAGGAGGAAGATCCGGTCCCCCTCCGTCTGCATCAGCATGGACTGAAACGCCTTCATCAACACGCCGCCATGATCCTGGTCAGGGACCCAGTCGTAGTTCGGTCCCCAGAAGGCCGGGAAGCGCGACTCCGGATCGTGTCGAAGGGCCCGGCCAACGAGGTTCTTCCGGGCATCCTCCGCCAGGCCCAAATAGGCCATGAAAATGTCGTCCTGGCGCCAACCGAAGTTGCCCCCGTCCCAGCGATGCGTGAGTGCGTTCAAACCGAGGACGCGGTTGTCCTTCTCAAACGAGCAGAGACGGAAGGGAAACACGGCATAAAGCTCCGGGTTCTCCACGTTCCGTTTCGCCTCGAAGATCCCGGCCGGTGCCAGGGCCTTGCCGTCGGGCGTGTCCCGAGTCGGCAACGGTGCCAGCCTGGCCAGGAGGCTCCTCCAATAGGTGCGCGATGAATCCGGCGTGACCGATTCGGGCAAGGCGAGCAAACGCGCGATGATCGCACGCAGCCCGGCCAGTTCCGGCATGGGATCCGTGCAGTCCCACCAGGTCTCGAGTGCCTGCGAGGGGTGCATGACGAGTTGCCCCTGTTCGTTGGTCTGATAGTAGCCGTCGAAGAAGCGCATCACGGCTTCCGCAGTGGGAAGGATCCGCTGCTTCAACAACGTTTCGTCCAGAGTGTGTTCGTAGTCGTCCAGCATCATCCAGACGAGTTCCGGGCCGGCCACCCATTCCCACTTGTGGTAGCCGCTGGTCTGCAACGGATCGACGCGTTCCGACATCGGCTGCCAGCCGTAGGTCTCGTTGAACACATCACCCCAAAACTGCACGCACTCGATGTAGTAGGCGGCGTCCTCCAGGCCAAAGTAATGCCGCGTCCGGTACTGGTTCAGCGGCAGGAAATCGTCCACATACAGCCGCCAAAGAGGTTCCATCATTTCGAAGTCCCCACTGGCACAAAGGCTCAGGTAGGGCAGACGCGTGTTCTGCCACCAGTAGCCCGGGCCCCACCGCCGGTAATCCCCCTCCCCCGGTCCGCCCTCGTGCGCGACCGTGAAAATCGAGCCATTGAACTTGATCGGATACCGGCCGCGCCCCGCACAGGCGGTCACGTATCGTTGCAGGGCATACATCTGGCTGACATACGCCGCTTCATCCGCCACCGAGGTCGCGGAGGTCTCAACGACGGTCCTGCCATTGACACTCACCTTCCAGCCTTCCGGGCTGGCATTCGCAACGACCCGCGCCCATTCACCGGCCGGCAGCACGTCGGCCGCGACGCGCGTGGTGGTGCCAACAATCAGCCGTAGACTGTTGCCGGGATGGGCGTCGACCAGGAACCCATCACTGCCGCCGGGAGTGATCCGGTCGAAGATCCGACCGGTTTCGCCGGCGACCGGCTTCACTTCGGCTTCCAGCGTGAAGCTGCCGGCCAGCGTGTCCGGGACCTGAACATTTCGCATCCCACCGGCGAACCGGTTCCCCCCGCTCTGGTCCACGCCGATGCGGAGCAGGTGGTTGTTCTCGGGAAAGGACGACGGGGGGGATGTCGCCGCGGCATTCGAGGAGGCGCGAATCCAGCTCCGTTCCCAAAACTCCCGCCACCATTGCACGTGCGCCTCCTGGCGTTGGGGGAAGGGCGTCTTCGCAAAGGAGGCCACGAGTTCATCCACCGCCGCGAGCCATTCGGCGGGCGTCGCCGGATGCCGGGTCAAAACATGGATATCGAAGCGATGCTCCTTCGCCGAAGCGGACTGAAGATGCGTATCGTCGAGTTGATTTCCGTGCCCGGCGGTAATGATCGCGCCGAAGGTGCGGTGGAGCAGCGGATCCTCCCGTGGGTAACCGGTCATGCCCTGGGTCTCGGCATGCATCCGCGGTCCGACTGACTTGATGTTGTGATGGTACCAGCCCACCCGATCGGTCAATCCGGTTACGACGACATCCGGTTCCACAAGGGTCGGGGCATGCATGTTTTGGGGTTGGGACCGGTCGGTCATCACATCGCTGCATTCGATGCTGGGCAACTCAAAGCGGTTGGTGCGCCAAAGGTCCAAAGCCGCGGTGGCAATGGTGGGACTTGGGCTGGAGATGGCCACATGGACCACCGGATGGTTGGCATCCACCCAGAGCTGCAACGCCGTCCCATCCCCGTAGCGGACGTTCATGGTCCCCTCGTTGAGGGACAACTCCTGCCGGAACGAGTCGACCGGTGGGGCGGGATCCAGCGTCACGCGCACGCGGCCGATCTTGAGCAACCGCCCGTTGTCCCCCCAACTGTCGGTCTTGCTGATGTAGAACCGGAGGCTTCCGTCCGGTTCGATCCAGGCGTTGACACCGATGTCGCCGTTGCCCAGAGGCAGGGAACCGTGTTCGTCCTGGCTGGGGCTGTTCCACACGACGTTGTACTGGTCAATCGGTGCTGCCGAGGCTCCGATGGCAAGGAGGCCGGCAAGGCAAATCACCCTTGACCGCATCGATGCATTGGAAATGGGGAGCGCGGCCGGCCCGGCTGCTCGAGTCGGCGGCTCGCCGACTGGTAACGGACGGGGGATGAGCGACACCGACTGGTGACCGCTTGACGCTTCGCATGTGCCCGGCGGGCCGCCGGCCACGGCACGCGAGCCGCGTGCGCTCCCCTGCTCGACTGGATCGTTCCGGCCTGGTCCGTTGATCGGCTTCATAGTGCTTCCTCGTATTCCGCCGGCAGCCGGATCGGGTAGTTCCCGAACTCGCGCACCAGCTTGATAATGTGATCGTAGGTTTTGCCGGACACGCTGCTGCTCACGGAGTGGTCCGACTGGAAAATGTAACCGCCGCCGCGGGCGGCGTTGAGCTTTCGCAACACCTCCCGGCGGATGGCCTCGCGGTCGCCGGTTTCCCAGACCTGGATGTTGCTGTTGCCGCAGAACCCGATGCGATGTCCGTACTGACGACGAAGCTCCACGACATCCATGCCAGCCTTCGCTTCGAGCGGGTTGTACGCCTCCACGCCCATCTCGATGTAGTCCGGGAAGATCGCCTGCACGTTGCCGCAACCGTGGTAGATGACGGGCAGCCCCGCGGCATGCACCGCCTCGACCATCCGCGCGACCCAGGGCTTGAAGAATTCGCGCCAATAGGCGGGCGACATGAAGGTGCATTTCTTGTAAGCCACGTCGCCCCAGATGACGAAGCCGTCGAGCAGACCCGTCCCCGCCTGGATCTCGGCCTTGGCCATCTCCAGGTAGAACGCGCCGATCCGGTTGATGACCGCGCCCATTCGTTCCGGATGCTCCCCCATCCACAGCAAGGTGTTCTCCTGGCCGATCAGGCGGGTGAGGCATTCGCTTACCTCGATCATGCTGCCGTAGACCGGGAAGTCAGGGTGAAGCGACTTTGCGGTCTCGATCCACGCCGGTGAATTCCGCTGGAAACCGTCGCCCACCCCGGCGATCTGGTTGTCACCGGCCGCAAGGAAGCGTCGCGAATCGCGCGGATCATCGAACTCTGTCTGCTCGAGCTTCTCGAACGTGTCCGTGTCCCAGGCGCGCATTTCGGGCATGGGGAACTCGAAGTGCTTGTGCATCACCGCGCCGAATCCGGTCCGCACCACCACTTCCTCCGCATCCTCCTTCAACGTCTCGAACGGCCGGATCCACGGATCCATGTTGGGAATGGTGACCACCCAGTCGAGGTCGTAGTGGTAGTAGGGACTCGCGTCAGCGGGCAGGTCCAGTTCGCGACGCCAGCGCTCAATGAAACTGCCCCAAAAGAAATCGCTGACCGGCACACGGTCTGGTTCCTGATGCCGCAGCGCCCGGTTCACACGCTGCAGTTTGCGCCGCGTGTTCTCCTTCCGACCGGCCGGATCAGGCGCCTTGCCAAAGGTGTCGAACATGCTCATGTCACAGCGACCTCCACCGTGGCCAGGTCTACTTCAGGAAATAGACCTCCTTGGTGTCGCTCCAGATCTTGCCCGCGGCGGCGGCGTCCGGCAGAGGCGACTGGCAGGGATCGGTTTCCTCCCACCAACGCTGCGTTTCCGGATCGGCGGCCATCCGCGCCATGTCCGCGTCAAAGTCCCTTCCCGTGTATTCCAGGTAGGCAAAGAGGTAGAGCTTGCCGTCGATTTCCCGCTCGTGGATGGAGAAGTTCCGGATGTGGCACTGCTTGAGCATCCGGTTCACGGTCGGCCAGGGATTGGCATGGAGCTGCTCGTAACGGGCCGCCTTCTCCGGCTTGAGGCCGGTGACCCAGGCATAACGTTGCGGTTGTCGCGTGGCACAACCCGTCAGCGCCACGGCACAGAGGAGAGTGAGGAGAGCTTTCATCATCGTGTCATCCGTGTATTTCGTGGTTCCATTGAGTGGTCACGGCTCGGCGGTCACGGTCTTCACCTCACCGTTCACGCGCACCTTCACCTCACAGGCTCTTGAGGAACGGACGCTATAGTCAGCAACCCGCCCATCCTTCCAGGCGAGATCCACGGTGAAGTCGCCACGGGCGCGAAGTCCCTTGACCGATCCCGTGAGCCAGGTCCGGGGAACTGCGGGCAACAACTCGATCTCACCGGCGTGCGACTGCAGCAGCATCTCCGCGATGCCGGCGGTCGCGCCAAAGTTGCCGTCGATCTGGAAAGGCGGACACGAATCCCAGAGGTTCGGCAGCATACGGGTCGCGAGCAGGTTCGACAATTGGTCCCAGGCGCGATCGCCGTCCTTCAACCGCGCGAAGAAGTTCATGCGCCAGGCCACGGCCCAACCGGTGCCGCCATCGCCGCGGTAGTCGAGCGACTGCCGGGCGGCATCGGCGAGTTCCGGAGTGCCCGTGGGCGTGATCTGCCGGCCGGGGTGAAGCGCGAAGAGATGGCTGTGATGGCGGTGCCTGTCCTTCTGCACGTCCGCCTCCAGATCGTCGTCCAGCCATTCGCAAAGCTGGCCGTGCTCGCCGACCTGCAGTGGCACCAGACGTTCCCGGAGACCCTGAAGCCGCTCACAGAAGTCGCGGTCCTTCCCCAGAACCTCGCCGGCTTCGATGCAGTTGCGGAACAGGTCCTCCACCAGTTCGATGGCATAGAACGTGCCCTGGGTCAGCGGCCCATGCTCTGGCGAGTAGGCAGGCGAGACTGTCAGATGGCCGTCCGGCAGTTCCTGGAGATTGTCCGCCCAGAACTCGGCGGCGCCCTTCAGCAGTGGCCAGCCGGTCTCCGCCAGGAATTGCTTGTCCTGCGTGAAGGCAAAGTGGTCCCACACATTCTGGCAGATCCAGGCTGCGCCCTCGGCCTCCATCATGTGAATGCCGCGGGCCGGACCGGGCGAGGTGAAGCCCCATACGTTCGCCACGTGATGCACCACCCACCCGCGGCTGTGGTAGTGGATCTTCGCCGTCTGCGCGCCAGGCTTGCGCAGGTCGTCAAGCCAGTCCATCAGCGGGGCCGCACACTCGGCGAGATTGGCCGGTCCCGCCGGCCAGTAGTTCATCTGGAGGTTGATGTTGAGGTGATAGTCGCAGTTCCACGGTGGCTTGGTGGAGTTGTTCCAAAGGCCCTGGAGATTGGCGGGCAGCCCGCCCGGGCGTGACGAACTGATCAACAGGTAACGACCATATTGGAATAACAGCGCTTCGAGTCCCCGATCGTCGCGCGACTTCCGGTAGCGTGCCAACCGCTGGTCGGTGGGAAGCGTGGGCTGGGAAGGTCCTTCGAGATTCAACGACACGCGACGAAACAGTCGTTGATAATCCGCGACGTGGGCTTCGCGCAGCTGAGCCCAGGACTTGCCTCGAAGCGCCCCCAGCGTCGCCCGATTTCGGTCCTCCGGCGGCCGACCCAGGTAGCGCGGATAGTCGAGCTTGTAGTTGGTCGCCCCCACCAGCAGCACGGTCGCCGAGTCGGCATCCTTGAGAACCAGGGAGTCCCCACTCGAGGTCAAGGTTCCGCCCTCGGGCCGCACAATCACCCGGGCTTCGAACTTCATGCCCTCCGGACTGTCATCGGGCGTGGCGACCTGACCGCTCAAGATCAACACGTGGTCGCGAATCTCAACAGCGGAGTCCGTGTGCGGGGTAGTCAGCCCGAGGCGAAAACTGATCGCGCCCTTTGCGCTGCTGGTCAGCCGCAGGACCATGACTTGGTCCGGGTAACTGCAAAACGCTTCCCTTTGGAACTCCGTGCTCCCGACGCGGTAGCTCACGCTTGCCACGGCGGTGTCCAGGTCCAGTTCCCGACGATAGTCCTCGACCGACCGGCCCGGCTCACCAAAATCAAGCAACAGATCGCAGAAGGCCTGGTAGCAACCAAAGTCCGGTTTGCCATAGCCCTTCTCACTCATGAAGTCCGCCATGGCCGCCTTGCCCGCCTCGGTGCGTTTGCCTTCGCGAAGCAACTCCCGGACGTTCTGCAACGCCCGGAACGAACCCGGTCGGTCGTTGCCCGGTTCCGGCCACCCGCTCCAGAGGCTTTGCTCATTGACCGTGATACGCTCCTGCTCCACGCTGCCAAACACCGTCGCGCCCAGCCGACCGTTCCCGAGCGGCAGCGTCTCGCGTTCCCAGTCCGTCGCGGGACGATCATACCAAAGGCGGAGCGGCGCCTCCGTCCGGGGCTCGTCGCCATTCATCTGGACGCTCGGCGATGCCCCCGCGCTCAACGCACCGAGCACCGCCAATCCGACGGTTGTGGCCAAGTGTTTCATCGGTTGGTTCCTGGGGTCATTCGGGTCGTGGTTGGGGGGGTTCGGGTCGACTCCGGCCCGTCGCCTTGGAGTGTTCGAGCAAGACCTTCAGTTCCTGTACGATCCCGGGCTGCTCGTAGTAGAGATTCCGTGTTTCACCGGGATCGTGCTCCAGGTCGTAAAGCTGGCCCGGCGCACCGGGCGCGGTCTCGGGAAGCAGAAACGGTTTGAGGTCGGGATTCCTCTCATAGTTGTTGCCGCCGGATCCGGGGTGATCGAGGTACTTCCAATGCCCACGCCGGATGGAAAGCTGGCGTGCTCCGCCAAAGGCCTGCTCCAGCAGGTAGGGCCGAATCGTGCCCCCGCCCCGACCACGCAGCACCGGCAACAGGCTGAAGCTGTCCTCCGCGGCATCCGCCGGCAATTCGGTGTCAACGATGGCGGCAACAGTCGCCATCACATCGGTCAGGCTGGTAAGTTGCGTGCTGACCGCGCCGGGCCTGACCTGACCGGGCCAGCGAACCAGGAACGGAATCCGATGCCCCCCCTCCCAGGCGTCCCGCTTCATGCCGCGCCAGGGCCGCGCGCCGTCGTGTCCATAGTCGGCGCGCATATGCACGACACTCGTGGTCTCCGGACCGTTGTCGCTCGTGAAGATGACCACTGTGTTGTCCGCCACGCCGAGCTTGTCGAGGGTCGTGAGGAGTTCCCCAACGACGAAATCGAGTTCATGAATGAAATCACCGTGTGGACCCGCGCCCGTCGTGCTCTTGAAGGAAGGCGCAGCAAACGACGGCAGATGCACGGCCTGCGCGGCGTGATACAGAAAGAACGGTTGGTCCGGCGCGCTTCGGACATGCTCCTGAAGAAACTCACGGCTCTTCTCGAGGAACACGAGGTCGACCTCCTCCATCGGGAAGTTCGGCGCAATGAGCCCGGGACGGCAGTCGTTGGCGTAGGGGTGCCTGGGCAGCAGTGTCTTGTCAACCAGGCGCGTTGGTGGGACCGGGATGTGGTCCCCTTCGATGAACGCATAGAGCCAGTCCGTCGTGGGACAACATGCCGTGCCATAGAAGCGATCGAAACCGTGATCGAGCGGGCCCCCTTCGATCCGGCGGGAGAAATCCACCCGCCGGACCGCCTCCACTCCGTTGCCACGGATCGGCTGGCCGTCCTGGTCGAGGAACGTCAGACCGATGTGCCACTTCCCGACGGCCGCCGTGGCATACCCGGCCGCGCGGAGCATGCCGGGCAGCGTGAGTCGTCCGGGCGCAATGAGGGACGGCCCGCCAACCCCGGTGAAGACCGTGCCTCCGCGAGGCACGCGAAAGGCCATCTGACCGGTCATCAGGCTGTAGCGCGTGGGCGTGCAGACCGTGGCCGGGCTGTGGGCATCGGTAAACCGCATCCCTTCGCGGGCAAGACGATCCACGTTCGGGGTGGGGACCTTGGCCTGGTCGTTGTAACAACTCACATCGCCGTAGCCGAGATCGTCGGCGAGGAAGAGCAGGATGTTCGGCCGGGCGGCGGGCTTTGACGCCACTCGGCGCCGGGGAGTCTGCACCCGGGTGGCGGTGGCGGCATAGGGAACGCTGCCGTGAACCCCGATCTCATAACCCCACTCGGCGATGTAGTCTTTGCGCGGACGAAAATCGTCGCCGACGCGCAGGAGTTGCGCCTTCAGTCGGGCGTCCAACTCCTTCACCAACGCCCCATCCTCCACCTGTCCAACGAGGTTGTTCGTCTGGAACGGATCCTCCAGATCGTCGAACAACAGCCACGGACCCTCGAGGCTGCGCACATAGGTGTAACGGCTGGTTCGAACGGCCCGGTATTCCCGGCTCTGGTCTGGAGAGACCCCGCTGGTGAATGGGCTCACGCACATATAGAGCGCGCCACGGTCTTCGTCGCGACCGGAGCGGAGCAGCGGAGAGAGGTCTTCCCCCTCGACCGCTGGTGGGATGGACACACCCGTCAACCCGAGCAAGGTCGGCAGCACATCGGGGGTCGTCATCGGCGTGGTGACCCGGCGTCCCCCCAGACCCGGCACGCGCATGAGAAAGGGCACCTGCGCCGCCTCGCTCCATGCCACCTGCTTCTGCGTGGGAATGACGCCCTGGGAACCGAGCATCTCGCCGTGGTCCGAGCTGAACACCACGATGGTGTTGGTCGCCAACCCGGTTTCCTCCAGCGTGCCCAGCAGGTCCCCGATGCATTGGTCCAACGCCGTGCAGTGTGCGTAATAGCCCTGCGCCTCCCGACGGGCCCTGGCTTGCAGAGCGGGCGGAACGTTGGGGGGTAGTTGGATCGTCTCCAGCGGGTAGAGCGCCTTGAACTCGTCCGGAGCGGTCGCGTGCGGAAAATGCGGCACGCCGAAAGCAACCATGAGGACAAAGGGACGTCCCGCACCGGCATGGTCGCGAAGGTATTGCTGCGCGTCCCGCGTCTCGGCGAAGGCGTCGTAGCCTTCCCAGTAGCGCCTCACGTCGGAGTCCCCGGAGTAGTAGTGCGAGTGGTTGTAGTTGTGATCGCACTCGGCGGCCTTCCAATACTGCCATCCCTGGCGGCGCTCTGACGGGATGTAAGCCTGGCGCCCGTGACCATCAAGATGCCACTTCCCGATGTACGCCGTGGCGTAACCCGCTGCCCCGAGGATTTCGGCCATGCACAGTTCCTCGTCCGGCAGATGGGCGTCGTTGAGGAACATGCCGGTGGACGTCGGGTAACGCCCCGTCATCAACGCGGCCCGATGCGGCGTGCAGACGGGCAGTACGGAAACCGCATTGCAGAAGTTCAACGAGGCCTTTGCCAACCGATCCAGGTTCGGCGTCCTGACGTTCGGATCCCCCGCGTAACCGGTCGCCGAGGCACGCCACTGATCGGCGAGCAGATAGACGATGTTGGGCCTGGCCCGATCCTTCGGAGCCTGCGGTTGTGCCGCCGTGGAAACCGCGGCGACTGAGAGGAAGACCGCAAGGAGAGGGACAACACGTTGTGCGATCATCAGTTGGTCCTGGCGAGTTGATCGGCGTTCATCTGAGGTCTTCAGGTTCGTTCGGCTGGCCGGCTGTCGGTTTACAGTCTCTCTGCCTTGATGGTCTTCACCTCGCCGTTGACATGCACCTTCACCTCGCGCGGTTCGGAGGAACGAACATGATAATCGGTGATCCGCCCATCCTTCCAGGAGCAATCCACCGTAAATCCGCCCCGAGCTCGAAGGCCCTTGACCGACCCGGCGGGCCAGGCTTCCGGCAGTGCCGGCAGCAACTCGATGTCACCGGTCTCCGATTGAAGAAGCATCTCGGCAATGCCGGCGCAGCCGCCGAAGTTGCCGTCGATCTGGAACGGCGGATGGAAACAAAACAGGTTCGCCGAGGAACCGCCTCCGCCCAGGTAGTTCATGCCGGAACTCACCGCCGGGCGGAGCAGCATCTTCAGCAAACGATGCGCGCGATCCCCGTCGTGCAAGCGGGCCCAGAAGTTGATCTTCCAGGCCAGTGACCAACCGGTGCCTTCGTCGCCTCGGGACTCGAGGAGCTTGCGGGCCGCCGCCGCCAGTTCCGGTGTCGTTCCCGGTGTGATCTCGTAATAGGGATGAAGTCCATAGAGCGGCGACACATGCCGGTGATGCGGTTCCGGTTCCGCGTACGGTTCCAGCCATTCCTGCAATCGACCGTCCGGACCAATCTGGTTGGGCGCGAGCCGGGCGCGTTTCGCCACGAGTTCGCGACGCAGGTCCGCATCCACTCCGAGAAGCTCGGCGGCGCGGGCGGTGTTGCCGAACAGTTCGCGCAGCAATTGCATGTCAATCGTCGGTCCCAGACAGACATGCGCCACCTCGCCGTCGGGCAACCGGAAGGCGTTCTCCGGCGAATTCGATGGGCCGGTGACGAGCCAGTGGTGCTTGGGTTCTTCGACAAGATTGTCGAGGTAGAACAGCGACGACTCCTTGAGAACCGGGTAGGCCCATTGCAGAAACTCACGGTCGAGCGTGAACGCGTAGTGTTCCCAGAGATGCTCGCAAAGCCAGGCCGACCCGCTGACCGTGGCCCCCCACGACGCCGATTCACCGGGCGAGGTGAATCCCCACGGATTCGTGATGACATGCGCCACCCAGCCACGCGCATCGTAATAGGCCTTCGCCGTCCTGCGGCCTGGTTCCACGAGCGACGCGATGAGCTTGTGCATCGGTTCGTGCAACTCGGACAAATTGCAGACCTCGGCCGGCCAGTAGTTCATCTGGACGTTGATATCCAAGTGCCAGTCACCGTTCCAGGGAGTCTGGATTTCCTCGGCCCAGATGCCCTGCAGGTTTGCGGGCAGGCCGCCGGGACGGGAGGAACTGATCAGAAGGTAGCGGCCGAAGTTGAAGTAAAGCGCCGCCAAGGCCGGATCGTCCGCACTTTCGGCAAAACCGGCCAACCGCTTGCCGGTCGGCAAGGTGCTGTTGGCGGTCGCCGGCAATACCAACTCCACCCGGTTGAACCACTGCTCGTGATCGGCCTTCTGCGTCGCGCGCAGTTCGGCGAAGGACTTGCGTCCTGCGCGGTTCAGATCGTCAGTCGTCGCGCCCAGCGGATCATCCAACTGACGGCCGGCAAAGCCATGGTAATCGGTCGCGGCCGACAGCAGCAGCAGCACCTCGTCGGCGCTCTCCACCACCAGTGTGTTGTCCACGGCCTTCACCGAACCGCCCTTCACCTTCGCCCGCAATCGTGCCGCGTAATTGACACCCGTTCCGCCCCGACCATCATTCAGGGTGCCGGTCATGAGAAGTTCGTTGTCCGCCGCAGCGCGCGTCTCGAACCGTTCTTTGCGATCGAGCAAGATCGTAACCGAAAGCGAGCCTGGCGCGTCGGCCGTCAATCGCGACACAAACACCCCGTCCGGCGCGCTGATGAAATGCTCGCGTTCGTAACGCACGCCCTGATCCCGATAATCCACGGTGGCCAGTGCCGAACGCAGGTCGAGAGTTCGCGAGTAATCCTCCGCCGTCATAACGGCCTGCGTCGTCGGAGCGATGCCATCCAGGCTGATTTCGGCGACCTGGAAATGGGTGACGCCCGGATTCGGCGTGAAGGTGAACCGGAAGAAACGGCAGGAGGCCGGTTTGGCAATCGTATAGGAGCGGGTCTCGTGCCGTTTCGAGAAAATCGGTTCGTCCTGGTGCGCGTCGAGGAAGACCCAGGCCTTGCCGTCCGGCGAACCCTCCAACTTCCAGGTCCGCGGATCGCGGCCGGGCACATCCTCCGCCGAGGTGAACGTGTAACTGGCGGGCGCCTTGCGGGTCTCCCCGAGGTCGAGCAGCCAGACCACCGGCCGGCCTTCGTGGATGATGCACCACTTCGTGTTCACGTCGCCGTCCGACGAGAACTCGATCTCCTGATTGGCCGACCAGGCCTTGTGCCCGCTGGCGCAACTCAGCGACGGCCCGCTGCGCGCATTCGCGAATCTCAGTCGGAGATTGCCGAGAGTCTGGTAGCAGCCGAACGGCACGTTCGCGCCGTTGCCGTGACCCGAGCCCTTGCCTTGGCAGGTGAAGTTCTGGTTCACCAACCGTTCCGCCTCCACGTTCTTCCCGTCGAGCAGAAGCTGTCGGATTTCCGGCAAGGCCTCATGCGCCTCCGGACGGTCACCGTCGTCGGGCGACCCCGACCACATGGAGCTTTCGTTCAGCACGATTCGCTCCTCGCCCACGCCGCCGAACACCATGGCGCCGATGCGCCCGTTGCCAAGCGGGAGCGATTCATGGAACCGGGTGGCCGGCGCATCAAACCAAAGGGTGGTCTTGGGATCGCCGGCTTGTGACGACAGCGACGACGCCAGGGGCAGCAGCAGCAAGACACGGGTGATCGCTTTCATGTGGGGAGCATTATCGAAAAACCCGGCGAAGCACAACGATGGGGACCGCACGCGGCTCGCGTGCCGTGCCCGGCGGCCCGCCGGGCACATCCGAAGCGCCCGGGAGTCCTCATCCGTGGACGGGCCATTCTCGTGGGACCACTTGCCGGGCCGGCGACTGGAGGAGCCGGGCCGGCCACACTACCCATCGTTGGAAAAGAAGGGGATTACCACTGTGGCAAGGAAGTGCAGGAGGACAAGGGCGAGCGGCATTGTCAGAATCGCCAGAACGATCCGCCTCGGCCAACGACTGCTGTTAGGTCGAGATGAGAGCATCATCGAAACCAGCGCCAAGGGAGCACATACCAAGAAGATGAGGATCGCGCCCAACGCCGTGGGTGGATCGATCTCGGCACCAAGCCCAACCTCCAGCGCTACATAATAGACGAAGAACACTCCTGCTGAGGGCAGCAACCCCAGGACGAACCAAGGCTGGGTGGGGCTGTTCCTGGGATGTGACATTCGCAAAGGGGTCACGGGGTTCACTGGCTTGCATTGCTCCTCCCCATCGCCGGTCTCCGGAAGCCGCTGGCTCATCGGAAGATCAGGTAGAGCACCACGAAGGTTGCCAGCACGGCCACTGTGGCAAACCGGTAGTTGCCCAGACCGCGTCCGCCTGCCTCGCCCCGCAACGGCTCGCGCCAGTCCTCCCAGATCAGCGGTTTCGCCTCGGCTTTCAACGGTTCGGGGTAAAGGCGCGTGGTGACTACCATGATGGCGAGGCAAACGAGCAACAGCCCGACGGCCACGAGCATGAAGTCCTTCAGCGCAATGTTGTAGGTGAAGTTCAGCAGGGGCGACGCGGCGATCGTCTCCGGTGTGGCCTCCGCGCCGACAATCGACGCCTTGAAGAAGTCGAGACAGAACACCACCGCACCGAGCCCCATGCCGGCGATCAAGGTGATGAAGGCGGACTTGCCGGAGGCGCGTTTCCAGAACACGCCCAGCAGGAAGACCACGGTGATCGGCGGCGCGACATAGCTGATGAGTTTGTTGATGCCCTCGAAGATCGTCGAGTAATGGCCGAACAACGGCGACGCGACGATGGCCAGAACGGTGCCGAGCACGGTGGTCCATTTGCCGATGCTCACCAATTGCCGGTCGCCCAGGTCGGGCTTGTGACGCTTGAAGAGGTCGTAGGCGACGAGGGTGGCGGTGGAGTTCAAGGCCGCCGAACAGGTCTGCATGGCGGCGGCCAGCATGGCGGCCACGACCAGGCCCTTCAACCCGACCGGCAGGAGGTGCGTGATCAGGAACGTGTAGGTGTCGGCGGCCGTCTGGGGCGCCGCGCCGTCAAAGGCGCCCTTCTGAACCAGCGCCACGCAGATCACGCCGGGCAGCACGAAGAAGAAGACCGGCCAGATCTTGAGAAAGGCGCAGAACAACGGGCCGAGCCGGGCGTGCTTCTCGTTCTTCGCCGCGAGCACGCGCTGGACGATGGTCTGGTCGCAGCACCAATACCAGATGCCCAGCACCGGATAACCCAGCAGGATCGAATACCAAGCCAGGCCGGAGGGATCCCCCGCCGTGCGCGCCATGTTCAGGAAGTTGCCCGTGCCCCAGGTCACCTCGCTGTCGGGAACCGCGGCAAGCGGATGCGGATGGGAGGCGAGCGTGCCCGCCAACTCACTCCAGCCACCGATCTTCAAATAGCCGACGACCGTGATGACCACGGCCCCGACAAGCAGCAGGATCGTCTGCACGCTCTCCGTCCAGACCACCGCGAGCAGGCCGCCGAGCATGGTGTAGATGCCGGTCAGCAGTCCCAGCACCACGATGAACAGCATCAATGCATCGATGCCCAGGAGGGTGGCCCCCGGTTCCAGACCGAGAATGCCGCGCAACACCCAGGCGGCCGTGTACAAGGCCACCCCCATGTGGATGACGATGGCGGAGAAGAGCGAGACGACCGACAGAACATCGCGACAGCCGCGGTTGAAGCGGCGTTCGAGAAAGTCTGGCAGCGTGGCCACGCGCGACCTCAGGTAGAGCGGCGCGAAGAAGAGCGAGAGGAGGATCAGGGTGAAGCCCGCCATCCACTCGAAATTACCGAACACCAGCCCAAACTTGTACGCGGTCTCGGCAAGGCTCACCAGGTGCACCGTGGAGATGTTCGCGGCGAACATGGCCAGTCCGATGACCGGCCAGGTCAGGGTGTTGCCCGCGAGGAAGTAGTGCCCGCCCTCGCCGCCGCGTTCTCCCTGGCGACGCCGAAACGCCGCCGCCACCCCCAGGCCCACGACGGCCAGCAGGTAAACAATGATGAGGGTCCAGTCGAGGGAACCAACGGTGTGTTTCATGGCGGGGTGGAGGCTGGCCGGGTTTCAGGGGATGGAGGCTGTCCAGACAACAGGTGGAGCCTGAGCAAATGAAGATCGGGGTAGTCAATCGCGCCCCCCAGCGCTTCATGCACCGGTGCCAACCGCTCGGTTCCAAGCTCCGCAAAGGCCTTGAGAACGCGCCCGCGGTCGGCTTCCGGCAACCGGGACTGGGCGAGGATCCGGGCGGGATCGAGCGTGCCCCCGGCCTGGAGAAACCGGTGGAGATGTTGAACGACTGTGCCAGTCTGAATCGCGAGACGCGCGGCCAGTTCCTCCACCGTTTCCCCCCGGGCAAACGCCTCCCCGATGGCGTGAAATCGGCGACGCCCCTCCGGACGCACAATCCGTTCGGCCGGGGTCGGGACCGGGTCGGCCATGGCGGTGGTCTGCGGGGTGAGGTTGTGTTCGCGGCAAAACTCGCGGATGGCGTCGAGGAACACCTCGCCATGCTTGGCGAGTTTGGCCTCGCCGACGCCGTGCATGGAGAGGAACTGCGTCTCGTCCTGCGGAAACCGTGCCGCCATGTCCTTCAGGCTGCGATCCGAGAAGATCACGTAGGGTGGCACGCCTGCGGCATCCGCCAGTTCCTTGCGCAGACGGCGGAGTCGCTCGAACAACCGGGTGTCCATCTCGGCGGAGGCGGCAGTCGGGGCCGGGCTCGAGGTGGCATCGACCGGCTCCATCACCGCGTGAACCGTTTCGCTGCCTGCCAACACTTCGCGTCCCTTGGACGTGAGCCGCAATCCGCCGAATTCCAGGTCCTGGTCCACGATGCCCGCCTCGAGGAACTCCCGCACCAGTTCGCGCCAGGTCGCCGTCGAATGGTCCGTGCCGCTCCCGTAAGACGACAACCGGTCATGAGCGCGGTCCAGCACCCGTCCGGATTTCGAGCCGCGCAGGACCGCGATGACATGGGCTGGGCCGAAGATCTCGCCGGTCTCCCGGACGCAGGTCAGGAACCTGCGGGCAATCTCGGTAACATCCGTGGTCTTCCGGGTCTCCGGCGTCTGCCGGCAATTGTCGCAATGGCCGCACGCCAATTCGTGGGTTTCCCCGAAGTAGGCGAGCAACGGCACCCGCCGGCATTCGCGCGTTTCGGCAAAGCGCATCAGGGCGTTCAAACGCGCCTGTCGCCCAGCCCGTTCGGACGCGGCACCTTCATCGATGAAATGCCGGTGCACCATCGCGTCGCCGCGGCTGTGGAGCAACAGGCAGTCGGCCGGCAGACCGTCCCGCCCGGCCCGGCCGATTTCCTGGTAGTAACTCTCGATGTCCTTGGGCAGATGCGCGTGAATGACAAATCGGACGTCCGGTTTGTTGATTCCCATGCCAAACGCGACAGTGGCCACCATCAACGGCGCGTCGTCCCGCACAAACCGCTCCTGGTTCCGGCGGCGGATGGCATCGTCAAGCCCCGCATGATAAGGCAACGCCGGCCAGTCGTTGGCATTCAGCGCCACCGTCAGTTCATCACACTGCTTGCGGGTGCCGCAGTAAATGATCCCGGACTGCCCACGTCGGTCGCCCAAGAAACCGAGGATTTGCGCCAACGCATCCCGCCGCGGCACCACCCCGAGCTGCAGGTTCGGGCGGTCGAAGCTCGCCACGAATTCGCCTTCTGCCGGAACCCCGAGCACCCGGCAAATGTCCGCCCGCACTCGGGCCGTGGCCGTGGCGGTCAGGGCCAGGCAGACGGCGTCGGGAAAGCGCTGTCGCACCTCCCGGAGTTGCCGGTACTCGGGCCGAAAATCGTGGCCCCATTCCGAAAGGCAATGCGCCTCGTCCACCGCCAGGCAAACCAACCGGCTTTGCTCCAGCAGCAGCAGGATCTCCGGACGCAGCAGGGTTTCGGGGGCAAGATAGAGCAGCCGCAGGGTTCCCTGCCGCGCCCGCTCCATCACCGCCGTGTATTCGCTCAACGGCACCATGTGGTTGAGGCACGCAGCCGGCACATCAAGTTCGCGAAGCTGCCGCACCTGGTCCTGCATCAACGCGATCAGCGGTGACACCACCACGGTCAACCCCTCGAACAACAGTGCCGGCAACTGGTAGCACAACGACTTGCCACCGCCGGTGGGCATCACGACCAGCGTGTCGTGATGCTGTAACACGCGGCCCACCACCTCTTCCTGCACCGGCAGAAAGCCCTCGAAACCGAAGGTCCGCTTCAACACCTCGCGGGCGCGGGCCAACACCGTCGGGTCCAGCGGAATCTCGGCGGTCGACCCCATCAAGGCCGGCGGGCTGGCGGGAGGCAGGGACGCCCCCTCGAGAATCCAGCCGGAGAGCTGCACGAAACAGCGGGTTTCCTCCTCGGGCCGGTCCCGGGGCCGCCACCAGTGCGCCAGCGAAACCCGGAGCAACGTGCCCGCGGGGATCTCCGGGAGCGGCTCCTGAAACCCGACAAAGGCAAGGGTGCGACCGCCGTCCGCCGTCGGGTAGCGATACCGGATGCGCCGCCCGCTGGCATCGAGTTCCAGGGCTTGATCCGGTTCCCAGAACATCGTGCTGTGAGCCGGCACCCCTGTGCGCTGACAGATGTGAAGCGCCCCCGCCTCGGTGGCTGCGGTGAGTCCGTCGAAAAGCACCTCCGGCCCGCCGGCTGGCGGTGGCATGAAACGGCGAACCGTGGCTTCCAACTTGTCCGACACGCGCAGGCGGGTCGCACGATACACGATCAGGTTCTCGACATGCGGCGGGATCACGGCGGGATCTGTGTCGGCATCGACCTCCCAGACTTCGCCGACCTCGTAGCCCAGGCCCGCCCGCTCGTTGGTGGAGGCATCCGCGGCGATCAGACGCGCGCTCCGGCCCTCCTGGGTGATGGCCCCCACACAGGCGCCCGCGCCCTGTCTCGTCTTCGCCACGATCAGGACCTTCATGCGGCGGCGGGGCCGGGAACGAGGTGCTTCACTCGCACGCCCAGATCCCGTTCAAGGCGGGCTGCCAGCAGTGAACGGTGACAGGCGGCCGCGTCGCGTTCCACGCAAAAGAGAGCCACCACGACGGTCTCCTCCGGCAGTTGCGCCAGGAACGCACCACTGTCGAACCCCCGCAGGTTCTGCTCCTCGTACCCGGCGACGAACGTCTCCCCCAGCACCGTCCGTTGACGCTTGAGGATCCCCGCGGCGGCATCCGCCTGCGTCTGGCGACGACGCAGTTCAGGCGCCGGGGCGAGTTCGCGGAAATGCCGGTAGCGGATGCCCAGTTCCGCGAGGCGCCGCTGCAGGCGCGCACTGTTGACGAACGCGTATTCCGAGCCCCGCACGCCCCGACGCCAGCGAATGTCGCAAAAGGCATCCACGCCGGCCTGCTGGAGGGCCTCGAAAAACGCGGGTTCGGTAAACCCATAGACCCCGATCGTGACCCAAGCCGGCGCTTCAGTCATGCGACAATTCCTCCCGGGCGTCCTCTTTCGATCCGTAACGTTTGCGCGAGGTGAAGGGCGTCGCCCCGAACAGGTCCATCTGCCCCTGGGTCAGGCGGGCGATCACCCGGTCTGCGTCACCAACTCGCCATTCGCGTCGATGTGCTGCACCGGGATGCCGACCGTCACCAGGGCCTGCCCGATCAACTTGCTCCGGTGGCATTGTTCGGGACGCCCCTCGCTGCACATCAAGACCACGCGAAGCCGTTGCTCGAAGGCCTTCCTCAACCGGTCGATACCGGTCTGGAAGAACGGCTGCACCCGCACCTTGTCGTAATCCACCTTGCCATCGCTATGACACCCGGGCGCCTTTGGCTGGCCGCCCAGGGTGTCCCCCATGAACAGGTAACGGATGCCGGCTCGTTCCAGGTGGTGCTGCAACAGCTCCTTCGAGAAGTCCGGCTTGAACTTCGAGTACGGCGCCGAGCGCACGTCGATGAGGAACTCGATGCCGTTCGCCTTGAGTTCGGCAAGGAACTCCTCCGGCGAGCGTGCCCCGTACCCAATAGTGAACAGAGGAGGGCCTTCGGCCGTATGGTCCCGGCTCTCCGCGGTGCTCTGTTCCTGAGCGATCACGGCTCGAGCATACCGGCGGTCCGGAATCTGTGAAGGGGATAGTGTGCGCCCCCGGGATCTCACTCGCCGGCCACGGTGATTTCCGAAATGGTGGGCCCCTCGGTGGCCTCCGAGATTTCCAGTCGGACAGCCTGCGCAGTGACCGGGGCGAAGCTCCGCTTGAAATCCGCCCCCAACTGCGCGCCCGTCAGCAGAGTCCTCCACTCGCCCCCGTCGCGGTAGAGCAGTTGGAACTCCTGCACCCGCGGCGCATACGCCTCGTTGATCCGCACCGACCCGATCCGGCGGGGCTTCGGAAACTCGATCCCGATCCACGCCTGTTTCGTTCCGGAGTCGGTGGCCCAACGCGTGTGCGAATCCCCGTCGAACGCACATTCCGCCGCGTAATCGTCCATCCCCTGGTAGACATTCGAGGCCGTCGCATTGACTTGCGAAGGCATGCTCACGACCGGCAGTTCCATCGCCGACCGATCCAGGTCCAACCGGATGACCGTGTCGATCTCCGCCTGGCTCGCAGCCGGAACCGTCACCACCCACCGGTCCGCTTCGGACTCGATGTGCGCCTGGCCCCCGGTCAGGACCGTGGCACTCCGCACTTCGGCCGGAAGCGCCGGCAACTCCAACCGGTCGTCCTGCCACTGAAACACGTGCAGATAGACGCGGTTGCCGCGCCGCGTGCTCGCCAGGTTCTTTGTCGGTTTCCACGGGCCACCGCGCGTGCCGTAGATGCTCTCGCCATACCGCGCCAGCCACTGCCCCATCTCCTTCAAACGCGCCACCTGCCGGGGCTCGATCCGACCATCCGGCATCGGGCCCACATTGAACAGCAGGTTGCCGTCGCCCCCCGCACAGAAGACCAGCGTCTGAAGGCACTGCTTGAGGGATTTCATTTCGTCGCCCGGTTTCCAGGCCCACTGATGGCAGATGGTCATGCAGGTTTCCCACGGGCGCTGGTCCTGGTACTTGCCGACGCGTTGCTCGGGGGTGTCGAGGTCCTCCGGCAGACCGGTGCGGTTGTTGATTACGATCCCGGGTTGAAGGCCACGGATGATCTTCACCAATCCCATGCCGTCGTAGGCCTCCGCCGGTTTCCCGAGTCCGTCAAACCAGAAGACATCCAACCGGCCATAGTTCGAACACAGTTCGGTTACCTGCTGTTTGAGGTAAGCGAGGTACCGTTCGTGGCGGTCCGGCGTAAAGGCATCCGGGTGCTGCCAGTTCGGCTGCGAGTAATACAATCCGAAATGCAGGCCGGCCGCGTGACAGGCATCGGCCAGTTCCTTGACCACATCCCGTCCGAACGGGCTGGCTGGGTTGGTGATCTTGTAGTCGCTTGCCCTGGTGTCGAACATGCTGAAGCCATCGTGATGCCGGCTGGTGAAGACGAGGTATTTCATGCCGGCCGCCTGCGCGATGGCGACCCATTCGCGCGCATTGAAGTTCGTCGGGTTGAATTCCCGGTAGAGGTTGTCGTAGGTCTCCGAGGGAATCTGCGTGCCCTTCGAACCATACCCCCTTCGGTCGCCGCCGCGGGACCAGCCGATCTCGGTGCCCTTGAGGCTCACGGGCCCCCAGTGAATGAACAGGCCAAACCGGGCGTCGCCCCACCATTGCTGATGTTCGGGGTAGGGTCGGGGACCGGGTACTACGGTGGGTTCAGCCGCACGCAGCGGAAAAACGGCCAGCAACGCAGCCGCAAGACCAAGGGTTGGGAGGAAGGAAGCGCGCATGGGACGAAAACGGGATTCAGGTTTTCCGGGCATTTACAGGAGTCGTGACGCCCGGAAGCCTAACCCTCCCGGCAGACTCCGTCGAGCCCCGTTCCGATCCCACGGCTCCGGCCCCACGCCGGAAGCGCGGACTGCCGGGTACGCGACCGCGACTCAATCACTCCTCCACCAAACGAAGCAGCAGCGCCGTGTCGATCACCTCAGGCGTGTCAACCGAGTCGGACGTGAAGCCGCCCCCACTCTCGATCCCGATCTTCAGCGGCACCCAATCCCTGCCGTTGGCGGAGGATTCCAGCCGGTAACGCCGGCCCGCCTCGGAGCGGAAGGAAACGTCGATCGACTGCGGCGAGATGGAGAAACCGGTGATCGCAAATCCCGGATGAGCCCCGCTGTCGGGCTGCGTGGGGAAGCTGACTGTGCCGCCCGACGTCTCGTTCCCGGACGGGTCGATGGCGAAGATCTCCGCGGTGTAGGTGGTGCCGGGATGCAGGCCGGTCACCTGAAATCGGGTGGCGGGACCCGATGACCGGCTCAAGGTCGGCTCGAGATCGATGCGGTACCACCGGACCCCGCCCCGGTCGCTGGCCGGATTCCAGGAGAACAATGCGGTTTGATCGGTGACCTGGGAAACGGCGAAGCCGGGGTTCGGCCAGTCGGGCGGAGTCGAATCACGCTCGACCCGGTCGGCTTCCCCGGTTTGCAGATCGCGGATGATCACGTCGAACGTGTTGTTGGTGTCCTCGAAACCCAGGTTGTCCGCCCGCGTGACGAAGGCCGCGAACCGGCCGTCACGGGAGAGGTCAAGGTAGGCGTCGTTGTCATCGGACGGGCCGGAATCATCGTTGCCGGGACCGTTGGGCCCCTGACTGAGGAGAACGGTGCGTTGATGGACCCGATCAAAGAGATAGACGTGACGCACCTCGGAATCGGTCACCGGGGGAATTGGATGAGTGGTGGCATTCAGGACGGACGCCGCACCGGAGGAGGCGATGTTGCCGGCACCATAATCCGGAAAACCGACCAACTCCAGCGTCTCCCAGTTGCGATAGCGATAGCGCGCGCCGTTCGCGGTGGGATCCCCCGCCGGATAGATCGCGGATCGGGTCAACGTCAGCGTTCCCTCGGGCGAGATTCCACGGCGCGACCCGGTGGTCGCGGAGATCGTTCCCGCGATCCAGATCATCGTGCTGGAATACTTGGTCGGGAAGTTGGTGGCCTTCGTCACGAACAGAATGCGGGAGCCGTCCGCGGAAATGGTGGGGAAGGTGCTGTCGGCGTCCCCCGGAACGCCGTCCACCTGACTCACCAACACGGTCCGAGTCGCTCCGGCACCGTCCTCGTCAAAGAGGCCGTTCTCGTCGGCGTCGCGGTCATGACGATAGATCTGCGTGACACCGTCCGGCACCAGGTCGTCGGTCAGGTTGGATGCCTTCGACATGTAGGCGATGAACCGGCCGTTGGCGCTGATGGTCGGGTAGTTTGAGACGTCGTTCCCCGGCTCCCAAGCCGCGTTCCGACTGATCCGACGGAACCGGGAAGGCGGCGCGATGCCAAGGGTCTGGCTGCGCACGGCACACACGTAGATGTCGGTGCTGATCCGGTCGGGGAGAAAGAAGTTCCCCGACTGGAACGTCATCCACTCCCCGTCGTTGCTCATCTGCGGAAAAAGGGCGGCCCCCCAGTAGGTCTTCGGTCCGCTGCGCTGCGCGTTATAGATGACGCGCGTCTCGCGATCGAAGAACCCGACGTTGTCCTGCAGAAGGCCGCTGCCGGCAATCAGGTTGGTGGCCCGGGTATCGAAGGCCACGAACCGGCCATCGTCGCTCAGGCTGGGATTGCGCACCGCGCCGTTGGCGTTCTCCTGGGCGGTGACACTGCCGGCCGCGACGAGGCCGATCCCAATCCAGAGGAGAAACGAAGGGGCCGGGCCTCTCATACGGCAGAATCCGGGTCCCGCGGGGGAGTCTGTCTAGATCCATTCATGACAGCTGACGACGATAGCAGCTTACTCCGCCACTGCAAACGGAAGTGTTGGCCATCATTAGCGCCCCATATCCACAGGCATCCGCATTGGATCCGTACCGCCGGGCCCGCCAGGCGGCAACCTGCGAGTTGACACAACGCATGAAAAGCGCTTCTTTTCGCGCGGCTGAATCGGAAGATGAAGCATCGTCCGCGGGCCGTCTGCAGGATGTTGCGCCTTTCGCGTGATATCCCCGCAGGGTGTCAATCCGGGTGCCGGCAGGATGCGGCGCCCGAGGGAGCAAGTGAGGAGACGCCGGGGTTTGTGGCAACACAACCGGTCGAACCTCGGGGGGACACCCGCCGGGCTTCCGGCAGGCGGTGGCAGGACGTCTTGGAGATTGGTTATGAAAACCAGGACCAAGGGACGCATTCGGACGCAGTTCGCGCCGGAAACGCGCTTCCAGGTGAAACTCTCACCCGAAGGCGCGCTGCGGCGGGAACGGTCGGCCCAGCTTGAGGACCTCAAGGTTCGCCTGCTACGACGACATGTCCTGCATGCTCCCAACATCGAGCTGATTCCGGCCATTCGTCGTGCGGCCAACGACGCCGCCTCGCTGGCATGGTTCACCCCGTGCCCGTTGCTGGTGTTCCCGACGCTGTTCGACGAAAAGGTGGAGTCGGCAAAACATGCCGCGGTGGTACAGGAGCGCATCTGGCTGCAAAGCCAGGAACTCCTGGCCAAGGCGGCCTGAGTCAGTAAACGAACCGCCGGTCGGCCCTTTCGGGTCGGCCGGCGGAATTTGCTTTCTGACTGAAGATTTGGGACTCGCAGAGCTCGTCCCTCCAGTCGGAAACCGAAACCCCGCGGAGGGACGAGTTCCACGAGTCCCTGACTTGATCGGTCGGCGGAAGAGAATGGGACTCGTGGAACTCGTCCCTCCATGTCGCGGCTCGTCCCTCTGCGAGAATTAGGCATCATCTTTATGCTTACATAACACACCCACATCACATAGAGTCTCCCTGCGCCATGACCCCCACTGACCAACCGGGGCGCAGGAGCCTGCCCCACCTGCCGCCGCGGGAACTCGCCAACCAGAGCATTGTCATTCACGTGATCCAGGTGGTGCACCGGAGGCAACCGTTGCTCGCGCGCGTGGAAGCGGCCCGGACCATCCTCGAGGCATGGCAGCGGGCGGACTACTGGCTCGTCGGCCGGTACGTCCTCATGCCCGATCACCTGCATTTGTTCTGTGCTCCCGCTCGTTTCCCCTCCACTCCGTTGAAGCAATGGATGGCCTTCTGGCGGGCGGATGCCACCCGAAAGTGGCCCTGGCCAAGGGAGAAACCGATTTGGCAGAAAGACTTCTTCGATCGCCAGCTTCGTCACGGGGAGAACTACACGGCGAAATGGAACTATGTACTGGCCAACCCGGTGCGAGCCGGGTTGGCCGCCAGCGTGGAGGACTGGCCATGGCAGGGCGAACTGCACCCGCTCATGTGGCACGATGCCGTGTAGGTACATCCCCCCTCGGAGGGACGAGTTCCACGAGTCCCTGACTTGAGTCCGCGAATTGAATCCCTGACCCGACCGGCTAACTGGTAAGAATGGGACTCGTGGAACTCGTCCCTCCATGTCGCGGCTCGTCCCTCCATGTCGCGGCTCGTCCGTCCGGGGGAGGCAGGCTCTGGGTCAGCGACAGCGCACCATCACCCGAAGGCGCATGGACTGATATCCGCCGGCGTTGCCCGCAAACGTCCAGTCCGGGTTGTCCGTGCTCTGGTTCCCGATGCCGACATCCGCCTTTCGGCCCTCGCGCCAGTGGTTGATCGCAAACAGCGTCTGTCGCGCGTCGTGATTGTGCACCTGCATCGACCCATAGCCGTCCGGCGGGAAGGCCACTTCGTCGCCGAAATCGAAGACGTCGGACGATGCGTTCGGCACTTTGGCACTGTTCTGTTGCCCGTAGTTGTTCGACCAGAACTCGATATTTCCGCCGCCAAGCCGTTCGCCGGTCACGATGCCCTTCACGTTCGAGAACACGTTCAGGTTGGCGAGGTTCTGCTGGAAATGCGCCCCAGTGCCAGACGCCGGCACGCCGACCTTCGAAATGTCGTCCGTGAACGCATCCATCGAAACGTAGACGTCCTGCGTGTTCCAGTCCGCATCGCTCAATTCGACGAAATAGGCGATGCGATCGAACGCTCCCTGGATCCCGGCATGGTTGTCCACGGCGTAGCGGATGGGGGATCCGAGGCCCGCCAGGTCGAGTTCATAGACCAGTTGATAATCCTTCGCCTCAGGAACGTGTTGCTTCACCCAGTCGCGTCGGGGGCGTTCGCCCGCCCGGAAGGACCCCGCCGGAAGCCCCTCCCGGTTCATCAGGTTCGGCTCTGCCAATCCGTTCCAGGCAAACCGCACCGCCACCGGGTGTTTCACGTCCGGCGCCGACAGAATCACGCCGTCGCCTTCGATGCGGGCATCAGCCTTCACAAATCCGCCTTCCTCCGCGTCGATGATCTCGAACCAGTCGAGCGGCTTGCCGTCCCGGCTGGCCAACCCGCTGCCGACATGGTCGAAGGTCACCCGGAGCGTGTCCCCCTCGGTGGTCAGCGACTTGAACGTGGGTCCGCTGCACACGAGGTCCTTCTCTCCGTAGGTGCGCGCCCGGGCCAGCAGGGCCAACCGATGGCCGACGTCCTTCTTGTTGACCGGATGGATGTCGTTGAGATCGCCGACATCACTGATGACAGCCATCCCGGTGTTGGGAATGGTCCGGGCAGCCACGGTCTGGGCCTCCCACAACTCCGCCAGCGTCTTCGGATCGCCCCCGTATTTGAACGGGGCGATCTGGACAAAGTAGAACGGGAATACCTCGTCCTGCCAGCACTGGCGCCAGCCGCCCACCAGCGCCTTCATCCGTTCGGCATAAAGCATGCCCTCCGACTGGTTGGACTCCCCCTGATACCAGATGGCGCCCCGCAACGCGAAGGGCACCAGCGGATGGATCATGCCGTTGAAGAGCGCGGTGGCCTGCTGGACATCACCGGGCGGCAGCAATTCGGAGGGATAGGCCGGCACCGACGGTACCAACTCGTTCGACGCCATCGCCCGCCGCGCAGCCTCCAGCCACTTCGCATACTCATCCAGCGTTTTCCCCAACCGCTCTCGATGCTGCGGCGTCGTGGGGTCGCCCAGAAGCAACCGTTCATAATCGTTCTTCAAGGCGGGAACCGCGGCAAACCCCTCGGGGGGCGTCCAGGACTCGATGCGCGTGCCGCCCCAGTCGGCCTCGATCAAACCGACCGGCACTTTGAGTTGCTCGTGCAATTCGCGGCCGAAGTGGTAGGCAACGGCGGAGAATCCCTGCCAACCGCCCTCCGCCACGCTTTGCGGCGTGCACACCTTCCATGTGCCCTCGATGTCGGTTTGCGGCACCGGCGTCCAGCGGTTTTGCACCATCAGCAACCGGATGCCGGGATGGTCGGCAGCGGCGATCTCCGCTTGTGCGGCGGGGCCTTGCCCAATGCCGAACTCCATGTTCGACTGACCCGAACACAGCCACACCTCGCCGATCAGGATGTCGTCGAATTCCAACGTGTTCGAACCGCTCACGCTCAGCGTGTAGGGACCGCCGGCCGGCATCGCCGGCAGCACCACCTTCCATTCGCCGTGGCCATTGGCTGATGCCGACCGACTGGCATTTCCCAGTTTCACGGCGACCGTTTCCCCCGCATCCGCCCACCCCCAGATCGTGAGCGGCTTCTGCTGCTGCATCACCATGTGGCTGCCAAACACCCGGGGCAATCGAACCTCCGCCGTAGCCTTGGGGGTGGTCGACAGGCAGACACCGGCAAGGGTCAGAACTCCAAGCCAGCCGGTCAGGCCGCAATTCCGGAAGATCCGCGCAAACGATCGTTTCGTCATCATAAGGTCCGATCAGTCTACCGCAGGGAGAAGCGCCGACGCCATGCCGGAGTGGGGTTTCGCTCACCGTAGCCACCGACGTACAGTAGGCGCAAATCTCCCAAGCCCCGCACCCCCCTCCCACGCCCTGAGCCCTCGCACCGATCCACGCAACCGTGTGTCCCCCTCCTCCCGGGAAATCTCAGCGCGGACTGACGTCCGCGGCTACGAGGCGGTCCGCCCGGCGCGTGGGTTCCGGAAGCCGGAAGCCGCCCCCGCACGCAAGCACCAATTCCACCGCTCCCGCCAGATCGATCCGGTGCCCCACACTGACATACAACGGACGCACGCTGTCCCGGCTCCGCAACACGCAGCCGATCACTGCGGCGCCGTCGTGGAGCAGTTCCCGGTCGCCCCGCTTCTGCCCTGGTTCCGTGGCATCCCCGATCAATCGGCTCTTGGCACATCCCACCGACGGCAGATCCAGCAGCACCCCCAGATGACAGGCAATGCCGAAGCGGCGTGGATGCGCAAGCCCCTGCCCGTCGCAGAGCAGCACGTCCGGCGCGGTGTTCAGGCGCTCCAATACCGCCAACAGCGCCGGCGCCTCCCGGAAGGACAAAAGCCCGGGCACGTAGGGAAAGGTCAACGGTCGCCGTGCCACGTGCTGTTCAACCACCCGCCCGGTTTCCCCGTCCCAAAGCACAACCCCGGCAACGCAGTCGCGACCGTCCCGGGAAAACGCGGCGTCGAGACCGGCCACAAGCCGCGGCGCCGCCCCGATCGGTTCCACCCGCACCCGGGCGGCCAGTTCGCGCTGCACCGCGATTGCCTCGCGCGGGGCCAGGGCCCAGGAATGCGGCGGAATCGGGATTCTCATGCCAACACGAAAGGGCCGGAGCCCTAGGACCGGCTGAACAGCAGGACGAGCCGGATCATCAAACCGGCGGCGACACACAACAGCACAATGCCGGAAATCTGGGAAACCCGGACGAGGGATTGGGTGGAAAGCTGCCGGTGCGCGTGCGTGGCGATGTAGCTCAACGCGATGAACCAGATCAACACCCCGGCACTCACCCCACCCACGCAGATCGCCTTGCCGGCCAGCGACGGATCAATCCAGCCGTGGGCGACGAACACCGACGATGCCGCCACCCAGAAAATGAACACGCCGGGATTCGCCAGCACGCGAAGAAACCCGGTCATGAAGGCCGTGTGCGGATGGAGCTTCTCCTCCAGCAACCGCGCGGTGCGCCCCATGCCGGGCACGTCGTGCAGCCGCAGATACTTGATCCCGAGATAGAGCAACAAGACCACACTAATCCCCTGCAGCCCGGTAACCACCCAGCGCGACTGGAGCAGGCTGGAAAAGCCCGTGAAGGCAAGGGCGCAGTAGATGAACTCCATCACCGTGGCCCCCAAGCCGATCATGAACGCCCACCAAAACCCGCGTTGCCCCCCTTCGTTGAAAATCGTGGCGTTGATCGGCCCCACCGGTACAGCCGAAATAAGCCCGCTCAGCAGGCCCACCACGAACGTCACCAAGAGAAGAACCGGATCCATGACTCCAATACCCGCCCCGTCACCAAGGGGCGTGCCCCGTCGGTCGGTCGACCCGGATTCCTCGTGGGGTATCGGGCCGCGCCACTGGTGCCAGAATCCTGCCTTTGTGGCAAACCAACGTTTCGCCGGCAATCCGTCGCCACCTCCCCGCACCGGGGAGCGCGCGCGGCTCGCGTGCCCTGGCCGGCGGCCCGCCGGCCACTTCCAAGGCCGACAGACGTCCCACCCGCCAATCGTGGTTCCTCCCGAGGGCCGCTCGGCGAACCGCCAACCGGAGCAGCCGGGCCGGCCGCGCTCCCCGCTGCTACAGCGAGCATCCGACGCGGGTTCCCGTCGTTGAATTCCCCATCGCCGGACAATGCCACAAATGAGTGGGGGAAGTCGCTCGCATCGGCTGGCCATGCGGAGAGATTCCGACTAAGCTGCGTCCATGTCTGATCACGTCCAGAACCGCGTCCACGCACTCCTCCACACCCCGGCCCTGCCGGATCTGGGCCCCGGTCCGCGCGCCCATGTGCAGTCGGCCGACACCATCCGCACGGCGATGGAGGACCTGAAACGCGAGGCGGGAATCCCGGAGCGACAGCATCAACTGCTCACGGCCCTCGTGTTGTTGTGGCACGACCGGCTCGAGGCCGCCCACCGCATCGTCCAGGAGATACACGACGCCGACGGCAGTCTGCTGCACGCCATCATGCACCGCCGCGAACCGGACTACTGGAACTCAAAGTACTGGTGGCGCCACGTCGGCGGTCATCCCGTGTATGGCCCGCTGGGAGCCACGGTCGCCGAACGACTGCGCCGGGAACCGGAGGCTGAATCACTGGCCGCCCGGTTGGTTCCCGGGGGACGCTGGGATCCCTTCGCCTTCGTGGACGAAGCCCAACGCCTCGCCTCCCTGCCCGAGGACTCCCCCGAGGTCACCCTCGCCCGTGAACTCCAAAAGCTGGAATGCGAGGCGGTGCTCCAGCATTTGACCCCCTGAAGCGCAAACCTCCCAGGCCCCTCACCCCACTCCCACCCCCGGAGCCTTCGCGCCGCCCCCCCGCAACCGCGCGTCCCCCTCGTCGACGCGAACTTCAGCGCGGACTGACGTCCGCGGCTACCCGCCGCCGTCGTACAGGCGGCGCACCCAAATACAGGCTCACTTCTCGAAACACGCCTGGTTCACGAGGGCACTGGCCTCCGCCTGAAGCTGCGACAGGTGTTCCTCGGAGCGCGTGCTCTCCGCGTAGATCTTGTACTTCGCCTCGGTTCCGGAAGGGCGCGCGGCAAACCAGCCTCCTTCGGTGACAACCTTCAGGCCGCCGATGGGTTCGTCGTTTCCCGGGGCACGGGTGAGTTTCGCAACGATCACATCGCCGGCCAGTTCCGTGGCCGAGACAGCCTCCGGCGACAGGCTCGCCAGCTTCTCCTTGCCATCGGGGGTGATGTCCCGGTCGATTCGGGCGTAGAACACCGGGCCAAACCGGGTTTCCATGTCGCGATACAGTTCCCCGGGATCCTTGCCGGTGGTGGCCAAGATCTCGGCAGCCAACAGCCCCAGCAGGAGTCCGTCCTTGTCCGTGGTCCAGACCGTGCCATCCCGCTTGAGGAAACTGGCGCCGGCGCTCTCCTCACCGCCAAAGCAGATGCTGCCCTCGTGCAGCAACGGTGCGAACCACTTGAAACCCACCGGCACCTCGCACAACGCCCGCCCGCAGGCCGCCACCACCCGATCGATCATCACGCTGCTGACCAGCGTCTTGCCAACCCGTGAACTCCCCGACCAGCCCGGCCGATGGCTCAAGAGGTATTCAATCGCAACCGCCAGGTAGGCGTTCGGGTTCAACAATCCCGAGGAACGCGTCACGATCCCGTGCCGGTCGGCATCCGGATCGTTGCCGAACGCGACATCGTACTTGTCCTTGAGCCCAACCAATCCCGCCATGGCCCAGGGACTGGAACAGTCCATGCGGATCTTCCCATCGTGATCCACCGTCATGAAGCCAAACCGACCATCCAGCCGCGGATTGACGACTTCCACGTTCAGACCGTAACGGTCCTTGATCGGCACCCAATAATCCAGCGAGGAGCCGCCCAGCGGATCGACCCCGATCCTCAGGCCCGCCGCCTTGATCACCTCAAAGTCGAGGACCTCCTGCAACTCCTCCACGTACGGCATCAGCAGATCCGCACGGTGCGTCGTGCCGGCAGCGCGAGCGCGCTCGAAGGTGACCCGCCGTACGTCGCGGTTTCCGCCCTCGAGAATCTCGTTCGCCCGGCCTTGAATCGCCCCGGTGATGTCGGATTCCGCCGGCCCGCCGTTCGGCGGATTGTATTTCAGGCCGCCGTCCTCGGGGGGGTTGTGCGACGGGGTCAGCACAATGCCATCCGCCTTTCTGGCCGCCTTGGAGGGATCCAGGTTGTGACGCAGGATCGCCCGGGAAATCGCCGGGGTTGGGGTGGCGCCATCGCCTTCCTGAATGACGACCTCCACGGCATTGGCCGCGAGCACCTCCAGCACGGTTTGCATCGCCACAAACGAAGTGGCATGCGTGTCCCGGCCCAGGAACAGGGGCCCGGCGATGCCGACTTGGGCGCGGTGTTCGCAGATGGCCTGGGTGATCGCGAGGATGTGCGACTCAGTGAAGGTGGTCTTCAACGGTGTGCCGCGATGGCCGCTGGTGCCGAAGGAGACGCGCTGCGCGGCCACCGTCGGATCAGGCTGACCCTCGAAATAGAGCCGTTCGAGTTGGTCCAGGCTGATCAGAAGTTCCTTCGGGGCGCGCTCGCCCGGGATTGCTTTGGGGGCCATGCGTTTCGTTGTCGTTTGTCGTGGTCGTAGTCGTGGTTCGTGGGAACAGTGGACACCCCGGCAACCGGCCGCCGGCCACCGCTCCGGCCACCGAGTTAGCAAAGCGGGCTTTCGCAAGCAAGCATGGGGACGGGTAAACCAACGTCTCAGGGGGATCGGAACCGGGCGAGACCGGTGGGCAATGGTGGCGGCGTG
>JACKPW010000018.1 GCA_024233215.1 Verrucomicrobiales bacterium
GCCCCGGAAGGCGGTACACCCATGCCGCTTGGCGTGCTTCAAGGTCGTCATCGGGATGCCGGTCCCGTTCGCGCACGAGACCAGGCTGTCGTAGGACTCCTGGATGGTCCGGCGTTGATCCCGCTCACGGTAGTATCGGAGCAACCCTTGAATGGCGGGGACCAGCGGGTAACTGCCCTTCACGTGGTTTGGAAGCCAGCCCTCAGTGACCAGGGCGCGAAGCCGGCGCTCGCTCAGACCGCTCAAGCGGGCAAGCTGCGTGGGCGAGATGTGGGTGTTGACGGATGCACTCATTGTCTCGCCTCGATGATCCAGCCCACAAACTCCCCAACCTGGAAGAACGCCCTCGCCGACTTCGGCAGGGACCGTGGATCAAGCGGCCGTTGGTAACCGGCGAGGGACAGTTCCTTCGCCAGGATGGCGTCGGGCTTTGCCCCCATCACCAGCTTCTGCTGCATCGTCAACCGGGCGAACGCCGTCCCCACGTAACCGCCCGGCATCTGGACCTTGTCCACGATCACCAGGGCGCCGCCTGACTTGATCAACCCCTGCAGCCGGCGCAGGAACGACGCGCGGGTGTCGATGGGCAGGAACATCAGGACCAGGAAGCAGACCGCGAAGTCGAACGGCTCGTAGTCAAATGACACGGCGTCGGCGATGATCAGCTCGGGAGGCCCTTGGTAGAGGTCCGCCATCTCGTGACTTTCCTCGATGGCGGTGAACCGCACCTGCCGTTGCTTCAGCGTGTCTTCCAACGCCCGGCCGATGTTCCCGGTGGACGCTCCGATGTCGTACACCCGGCCGCCATTCGGGATGTAGTGCCGACCAAAGTGGGCCACGGCATTCGTCGCCAGGTCATACCAGGGCAGGCTTTCCCTGACGTGCTCGTCGAAGTGCGTTGCCACGTTCCGGCTCCGGAACGTCCAGTGCTTCGGAATCTCAAGTGAGGATTTCATCGCGGATGGTGCGGGCTACATGGAAAGACATAACGGGTGGGACTGCCCGGCCCAGACGCTCCCATTGCTGGGAGTAGGTGCCGGTCAGAATGAAATCGTCCGGGAACGCGCAGATGCGCTTCAGCTCGGCAATCGAGAGCTTCCGTTTCTCGGTGGGATGCGTGACCGACGCCACGCCGGGATGCCCGTGGCTGGCGCAGATCGTCGGGCACGGTGCCTCGGGATCGGGCCGCACCAGGTTGAAGTACTTCTCCGAAGCCTCCCCCGGCTTCAACTTGTCCCATTCCTTGCCCACGGCGAACCGCTCCATCCCCAGCTCAAACTGGTTCGGCTTGCTCCCCAGGATCGTCGGACACGGCGCATCCAGGTCAAACTCCTGCCCCTTCTGGTCGAACGCCGATCCCGTGCCGCCACGGAGGCGCACCTTGAACTGACCCTGACCCTCGACCGTGATCGACGGGCACGGCCGGTCGGTGACATCCCCCGCCGACGGGAACTTGCCGCAGGTGTCGTGGATCACGGCCTCCACCAACTCCAATCCCTGGTGACTCGTGGCCGGGTTGTAGGACCCGTGCGCGCTGACCGTCGGACTGGGCGAGTCCGCCTGCTTCCAGTTGGGTCCGTACTTCCCCTTCACGATCCACGGCAACGCCTCTCGCAGGCTGTAGCGGTAGGGGAGTGGTTTCGGAAACACCGGCTCCCTCCCCAGGTCATTGCGCACCCCGATGAAGATGGTCCGTTGCCGGGCCTGTGGGACCCCGAGCCACTGCGCGTCGAGCACCTTGCAGCGGACCCGGTAACCGCAGCCTTTGAGCGCCTTCAGGATCTCCAGAAACACCCCCTTGGCCACGCCCTTGACCAACCCGCTGACGTTCTCGGCAACGAACACCTTCGGCTGCAGGCCGCGGACCAGTCGGACATACTCGAAGAACAGATCGTCGGTGCGCTGGACCGTGTCGCTGTAGGGCTTCGCCTTGCCCCAGTGCTTCTCCCGCTTGCCGGCGGTGGAGAACGACGCGCAGGGCGGCGAGCCTTCCAGCACGTCGAGTTGGCCCGGCTTCAACCCGATGGTTGTGAGGATCGCCTCCGGCTGGACCTTCCGGATGTCGTGCGTGTCGAGGTGGGTGGTCGGATGGTTGGCCCGATAGGTCTCCTGGGCGGCGGGGATGAACTCGTTGGCCCACAGCACCCGGTAGCCGGCCATTCGGAACCCGAGACAGGACCCGCCGCATCCACTGAACGTCGAAACCACCCGGAGCCCGTTGTCGGGCGATGCGGCGATCTCCGTCATCAACGGCACGCGATAGGGCGGCTTGCTCATTGCGGCGACGCCTTCCCGGACCACTGAAAGCCACAACGAGGGCATTGATGCTCTGTCGGCAGGTCCTCATCCGCCTCCGGAAAATCCTCCGGTGGCTCCGGTTCCGCCGGCACGGCCAGCAGGCCGGCCAGTGCATCGGCATCGAACCCCGTCAGCTCCATCTCGAAATCGGTAGCCTTCAGCTCACCCAGCAACTCCTTCAGCGCGGCCTCGTCGGCCTCGGCCAGTTCCGCGATCCGGTTGTCCGCGACCAGGTGCGCCCACTCATCGGCTTCGGTGGCGAAGTCCTGGTAATCCACGGGCACTTCGGTCGACCCGAGCAGTTTGGCAGCTTCGTACCGGCCGTGGCCCGCGACGATGAACCCGGACCGGGTGGACACGACCACCGGGGACCGCCACCCCTGGTGGGTGATGACCTTCGCCAGCAACCGGACCTGTGACTCCGGGTGACGGTTCGGGTTCCGTGGGTTCGGCACCAGCTTCTCCAGCGGCACGACCTCGTCGTAGGCGCAATTGATGGCGGTTTGTCCGGGCTCCTTTGGACCAGAGTGGCGTTTTTTCGGTTTTGGCTTGTTCATGTGCGTTGTCCGGGCTGGCGCGGAACCCCCACCCCACCGGGGGGTGAAAGGAGACTTCCTACCGCAGGTCGGCATCACAGCCCTCTACCTGTAGGGCGCACTGTTGGTACAAAGTCGAAGAGCCGCAGCCTAGCGACACGCGCAAGTCGTGTGCGGATGGCGGGTTATGATGTGATGCAGAAGGGGAAGCGGGGTTGATCTAACCGGGAGGTCACTCCAGTTCAACAGCCCTGTAGAAGCGCTTAGGACCGCGGGCCGGGACGCTGTCATCCACGAAGAAGTAGGGTGTAGAAGGCAGGGTGATCGTGGCCAGAACGTGCCAACCACTATCAACCTCGCGGGAGTAGTCGATTCGGTACTGTCTGCCAGGAATCCCTCGGATCTGCAGTCCCGCGAAGACATCGACGAGCAAAGAGGCGTCCTCGATTGGCACGACTCTTACGCCGTCCAACGCGGGCCCGGTTCCTCCTGACATGACTGTGCCTGTCTGGGATGCCCAGAACACGATCTTCGATGTTTCACTGTTCGCTGTGAACGGAATGATAATCTGCCGCCATACTAGATCCTCAGTGACTGGGAAGTTGCCCAGAAACAGGACCGATCTGCCCTCGATACGTACTCCCAGCATTCCCCCATTTGCTGTCCAGAAACTAAGCTGGTATCGCTTGTCCGGCACCGTTAGACAGCTGTTGGCGATCTTGAAGAAGTCCGAGCCGGTGACGAGGTCGACAGCGGCGTGCCCGTCAGGACCGGCATACCTGCCGGGAGGCGTAGCTACCCACTCCAGGCCGGAAGTCGTGGCAAGTTGGTCAGGATCGTCTGGAGACAGGCTCACAGACCATCCTTGTAGCCGCGTTTCCCCTATGGCGACGGGACACAAGTTGAGCACCTGCTCATACGTCTCGACGATTTGGAAGTCCCCATCCTCGAAGCTGCCGTTGGGTAGCAGGTTCATCTGCTCCTCGGTGAGCGCAGTGGAACTGAATAACCCGATAACGACGATGGACATCAGAGTCTTCATAGCGGAACTCAAGTTGAATCACGGTAATTGAAGCTGATGGTGCTGCATTGCCTCATCCCTTCGCAACGAGATTCCCCGGCTCATCGGCATCATTCAGAAGGGATTGTGCCTCCGCCTCGGCGATTCTGGGGCCTGCGTTTGCGCCTCTGAGCCCGGTTCTGCCATCGGATCAGCCGGCTCATGCGGCTGGTACAAACCGCCAGGCTGGTGGGATCGATCCGACAGCGCTCGGCGAGTTCCCGCAGGGATGGGCTTTCAGGGAAGTAGGCTGGCGACAGGACCCAAGCCAGCGCCACGACCCGCAGGCCGACCTGGTGCAGGCTGACGGCGCGCGCGCGTCGATTGCGCAGGAAGAGCACGAGGAGTCGGACGACGACATCGGACAGGTCGGGATCGATCCTGCCGCTGCGGGCGTCTTCGCCCAGGCGGTGGTAGAGCTCCTGCCAGTCGAAGTCCTCGAAGGGCACATCGAGCGGGTTGCGTCGAGGCGGTCGGTGGATGGGGTCGAGCTTGGGCTTCATGAGAGGGCTTCGATCTTCAGTGCGACGCCGGATCGGCCGCGGGTTGGAACCTGGGCGTATTCCCAGGCGATGAACTGGTCGGCGTCATCGACGCCAAGGAGGCGGGCGACCTCGTCCCGGAGCGGTTTGAGTCCGCCGACGAGGTTGTCGCCATCGAGGAGCCGATGCCGGAAGACCACGAGCGCAACGCGGTAGTGAGGGCCTGGCTCGCCCGCCGCCGCTCGCGAGGCCGGACGCTCCAGTGGGAGCGCAGCAGCCGGTTCAGGCTCGGCGGCCGGTAATCCAGCCACAGGAGCAGTGGGCCAGAGGTGCGGGTTGAGCGCCTTGATGTGGGCCGGGAGGTCATGCGGGTTGAGTTTCATGCCGGGTCTTGCTTGTGCTCCCGCAGCCAGACTGCGTAGCTGGGCACGTCCCAGAGCTGGATGATCTCGGAGTTGCGCAGGAAGCGGTCGGCCACGCGGGCATCCCACGCCGACACCCAGTGCTCGGGCGGCAGGTTGGTGCTGATGACGGTCCAGCAATCGATGCGTTCCTCCAGCAGGTTGCGGAATGCCTCGGTGGATTCCCCACGGCGGTAGCGGTCCACCTCGGCGCCGGCATCGTCCAACAGCAGTAGGCAGGCATTCCGGACGGCGTCGGCCCGCCGAGGCTCCGACCGTCGAAGGTCGAAGTAGTCGCTGGTGCTGATCCGCCGGACGTTCGGGATGCCGGGCCAACGCCCCTTGACGTCACCCCACCGCAGGCCGCGCATCCAGGTTTCGAGCCGTCGCAGGCAGTGCGTCTTGCCGACACCCGTGGGTCCGACCACGACGACGAGCAGGGGACCACGGCGGTCATTGGTCAGGATCGCCCGGCTCATTTCGCTGAGCCGCTTCTGCAGCTTCGCGAGCTTCTCGTGCGTCGGCTTCATCCTGAAGTCGAGTTGAGATGGCGATGGCGTGGCAGATTTCGCGGCTGCGGCGTTCTTCATCGACGCCCATCGCGGCGTTGCGCGGATTCGTGCCATAAGGGTCTCGGCGAGACGGCCCGCCGTTGGCACGGTCGCGGTCCCGCCAGATGAGCAGCTTGTGTTTCCAGTCAATGAGTCGGTCATGCTGATTCCTCCAAAGGCTGTTTCCCTGATGATGATCGAAGAAGCGGGCGCAGGTGTCCGGCGGCACGCCGACCAGCGACCCGTAGGTTTGGACTTCCTCCTTGGTGGGCAGATCGCCCGAGCCCTCGCGTGCGCGCGCGATCCGCTCTCTCTTAGTCTCTACGTCTTGTACGTCTTTGTTAGTGGCCCCTTGATGGCCCCTTGATGGCCCGCTGTTGGCCCCCTGATGGCCTTCCCGTTGGCCCGCCAGATGGCCCGTCGGTTGGCCGTTGGTGAGACACGGAACGACGAAGAGCCTTGCGTCGCAAAGCCATGCGATGGTCCCCCGGTTGGTCCTGCGGGTGGCCGCAAACCCGGCCCTTACCAGCAAATCCAGGGCGGTGCGGTACTCCTTCCGGGTCATGCCATACCGGGCGTGGTCGCCAAGCAACGCTTCGCCCGGTCGCAGTCCCTTGGCATTGAATCCCTCCCGGTAATTGGCCCGCAGGGCGATGACGGTCGCCAGCACGTAGGCGTGGTGGTTGGCCTCGATGACTTCGAGTGCCTCTACGCTGCTGACGGCCTTCACCCAGAGCGGGCCGTTACCGGGAAGGTCGGAAGTGCTCATAGGCGGAACACACCCTGGCCCAGCGCCAGGGTCACCAAGTCGTGGAGTGAGAGCTTGTGGATCTTGCGGGAGCGTTTGACGCGCACCCGCAGGCCCTTCTTGGTCAGCTCGATCCGGACCGACCTCCCGTCGGCGGGATTGGTCGTCAACACCCGGCCGAAGACCTGGCGCTGCCGCTTCATGCCTTCACCTCCTGCTGCCGCGGGTCGTAGCCCTTGATGTAGCGCCAGAGCGCCGCCACCAGCTTGAACGCCTGCCAATCCCTCGGCAGGGTCTCGTGCTTCACCACCTCCATCCGGCCCGGTTCGGTGGTCGAGATGAACACGTTGGCCGCCAGGACCCGCTCGATGTTCTCCTCGCCCCAGTAGGTGGCGCCGTAGGCCGCGAGCTGCATCGCCTGGTTGTCATAGGCGACGACCTTCTCGCCCGGCTTGGTCTTCCGGGTCTTGTAGTCAAGGATGCCGATCCCCGACTGCCCGTAGCGGAAGAGCACGTCGGCCGTGCCGGCGAAGCCGTGCGCCCGGTTCACCAGCTTGACCTCGCGATCCACGATCTCGATGCCGACCTTCCGCTTCCATTCAAGCACCGGCTCGACGTAGACCTTGAACTCAGGATCGTAGGGCTCGCCGGCCATCGCCAACTCCAGCGCCCCGTGGACCATGGTGCCGAGGTCCGCGGCCTGCTCGACCTGCTCGAACGCGGCGTTCCGCACACGGTTGCACCAGTAGTCTTCGGACTCCTGCTCCTGCTTCGGCGCCCGCAGGCAGGCCAGTGCCACCTGATCGAGCTTCCACTTCTCCAAGCCAGGCTTGGCCAGGACTCCCAGGATCCCGGTGACGCTGGGAAACAGGCCCAGTTTCTTGGCGTCCCGGAGCGTGGTGGCCCGGTCGCCCGAGCCGTCTGCGGTCGGCAGGCGGTGCACCGGTGTTCCGTCCGCGCGGTACCAATGGCCGCCCGCGCCCTTGTTCTTGGTAAGAATGGCCATGATCAGAAGGGGACTTCCTCGTCCTGCTGGGGCGCCACGTAGGGCTTCTGCGGTTGGGGAGCGGCCGCCGGCTGCGGTGCGGGGGCCGGTACAGGTGCCGGGGCGGGTGACGGCGGGGGAATCGGTTGGCCGAAGCCCGGAGGCACGGGCGACAGCGTCGCGATGCCGGCGAACACGCCGGTGCCATCCCGGCGCTGGATGTGCTCCACGGTCAGGAGGCACTGCGTGCCCTTCAGCTTGCAGTAGTCCCAGCCGTACTCGGGCGCCCGGCCCAGCAGGCTTTTCAGGAACCCGAACAGGGCCGACTTCTCGTTGCCGGAGATGCGCATCCGTTTCGACGCGATCCGGTGGGGATTGCCCGCGGGATCGCGGAGGCCGAACAGGAAGCACGCCAGATCCACCTTCTCGGTCTCGCTGGACTGGTAGCGGGTGCGGGTGACGCCGAACTCGTCAATCACGTCCAGCACCGTGGCGACGTAGGTGCCGATGGGCGGGAGTTCATCGCCGATGACTTCGGCGAATGGGTTCTGGTTTTGAATAGGTTCCTTCAGGACTGCCATGGTGTGGTTCTCTCTCTGGGGTTTACGGTTGGTGACGGCGTTCCGCCCGAAGGGTGGTCTGCCGTCGTTGAAAGGGTTCAATGCGTTGGGGGTTCATCGTCTTGTGGGATTGCGGTGACGACGCGGGCGCGAGCGCGCCGCGAGCGCCTTCAGGGCGCGCTCTGGATCGGTGAGTTGGGCAACAACGGTGGGTTTGTGGAACCGCACCAACCGCAGGTTGAACCAGCAGCCGGGAATCACCGGCTCCGGTCCCTTGGAAAGCAGGGAAACCTTGTCCGGGGTCAACCGCAGCCAGGCGGCGCATTCCTCCAACGTCAGCCATTCCCCGTCAGCGGATTGGCAGTCCCGAGCCGATGCCGGAACCGGGCTCGGGGGGGCAGTTGCCACACTCTCAGCCGCCGACACCTGGATCGGATTCTCGGCGGCGCTCATGGCTGGTCCTCCTCGGGAGGCAGGGGCGGCACGCGGCAGGAGCGCTTCAGGTGACCCTCGATTTCGCTCCACCTGAACCGGACGATGTTCTCAATCCGGTAGTGCGGGATTGCCCCCGCCCGAATCCATTCCGAAAGCACCTTGGCTCCCACACGAAAGCGCTGGGCGACTTCCTGGCGGTCCAGAAACGGCTCGAACCCGCCGCCCTCGGGCTGCTGGCTCGCGGTCTGGTTTTGCCGGTCGCTCATCACGATGCTTTCGGGGCCTAACTGGCCCCACCGCATCCAGTGATAACGCATGGTTTGGGGAGTCGACGGAGGGGGGCAAAAACCGAGTTAGAAATAAGCCGCAACAAGCCGCAACAAGCCGCAATGAGCAGCAATAGGCATCGCCTAAATCGACGATTTTTGGTGTTGACTGGTTTTTGCGAGCGCTCCATCTCGCCCGCAAGCGGTTGTATTGCAACGAGATGAGTTTATGAATGCTACCTCACCCGGTTTTGGGGACCGGCTGGGTGAACTGAGGCTCAGAAAAACCGGCAGGAGGGGCTAGTTTCGACTCGCACGCCGCGGTGCCCGCGGGTTGAATCCCAGTTTGCCGGCGTTCTTTTCGAGGAATCTCAACACCGCGCTGTAGCGGAACATCACCGAGCGGCTCACCTTGATGCAGGGCAGACCGTATTGCCGCCGCCAGTAGTCGATGGTGCGTTCGGCCTTGCCCAGTCGGTAGGCCAGTTCACGCTTAGGGATGAGGGGTTCATCTTTGGGAAACGGGTTCATCGGGCGGCGGGAGAGGCAGGCTCAAACGGCGCGGCCGGGGCCACGGGTCTGAGACTGAAGAATGACGGGACTGGGTGCGACAAACCTGCAAGGACAACGGGATGACCCTCTGTTTTGCAGGTTGCGCATGTGCGGTATGGTAGACGCGAGACCCATTCGGTCAACTTGATTTATTGCTTGAATATTACTTGTTCGCCACTAAGTTGTTCCCAACGGTGAAACCACGATCTCCGGAACAAACCGCCATCAGCATCTCACTTCCTCGCGAACTGCTCGCCCGAATCGACGCCCGCGCCAGGTCCCTCGGCATGCCCCGCAGCCGCTACCTGGCGCACGTCGCCGAGTCCGACATCGAGAAGGGCGGAGCGTTAACGGTGGTCCCCAAGGCCGGAGGCGAGGAAGGGGTGGACATCGCCGAAATCGCCGAATTCCTGGAGTTGGCGGTTCCTGCCTTGGCGGGCTATGAGGCCCACGTCATCGACCCCGCCACCAGAGGGTCAGAGCCAGAATCGCCGGAAATCCAGACCGAGAACGAAATCTGGAAGCACTTCCTCGAGGAACGGGATGAAATCCTGAAGCTCAAGTGGATCGAGTCCCGAAAGGCGGGTGGCGACATCGGCATCAAGAAGGCCATCCACCTGTGGTTGAAGCACCGGCAGGACTGGCTGAAGGCGCATCCGCCGGGATAATCGCGCCGACGGCTGGGGTTGCTCACCTTTCAGGATAAGGTGGGCAACGTGGGCGCAAGTTCAACCGCACAAATGAATTGCCCACAATGTGCGCGTCGTGGCACGCTCCGGGGCAAGGGTTCTCCCATGACTGCGAAGCGGCAAGGCGACGGATTATCGCGGATGGCACCAAGATCTCTCCCTTGGGGCAATCAGGCTGGTGCTCCCCTCCCGTTCGGCCGCCACACAGTGTGCGAACAGCTTCGGCCCTGGGCCATCCGACATCTGGTGGCCCGCACACCCCACGACTCCCATTCCTGATATGGCGCTCTACGAAATGGCATCCGACGTTTTCCGTCCCATTCCTGAGGCTTCGTTTACCGAACTGGGGGTAAAGGAACGAGGCGACCTGCAGCGGCTGCTCCGGTCGCAGATTGAGGTTCTCGGGGATGACCTCTACGTCCTGACGGAGGAATTCGGTGAGTGGGAGGACAGCCGACGACGAATCGACCTCCTTGCCATGGACCGCCAGGCTAATCTGGTGGTGATCGAACTGAAGCGGACGACTGACGGCGGGCACATGGATCTTCAGGCGATCCGCTACGCCAGCATGGTTTCCACGATGACTTTCGACAGGGCGCAACAGGTTCACGCAGACTTCTTGGCAAGAATGGGAGAGCCTACGGATGAGGTGAAGACGCGCATGCTCGAATTCCTTGGATGGGAGGAATCTGATGAGCAGAGCTTCGCCCCTGATGTGCGCATTCTTTTGATCTCAGAGAACTTCGGCAAGGAGCTTACGACCGCTGTCCTGTGGCTTCGCGATAAGGAGGTTGACATCCGATGTGTTCGACTCCGCCCTTATCAAGACGGTGAAGCGCGCTTGGTTGACGTCCAGCAGATCATCCCCCTACCGGAAGTGCAGGAATATCAGGTGCAGCTTCGAGAAAAGGAACAGGTAGACCGGAAGAAACGCGCGGAGATACACGACATCAGGCTTAGGTTCTGGGAGGGCCTCATCTCTCTGGCACGCAGCCGCGGAACCCGACACGCGACCATTAAGCCGGGATCCTACCATTGGCTGGGCGCCACAGCGGGGGTCCGCGGCTTCGGCTTCAACTACAACATCGCCCAAGAGCACGGGGTTGTTGAGCTGTACATGGACCGCGGGCAGGGCGAGGAGAATAAACGCATCTTCGACCGATTGGAGCAGGACAAAGACACCATCGAGGAAAGATTCGGGGGCCCGCTCCTGTGGGAACGCCTCGACAGCAAACGTGCATGCAGGATCAAGCACAGGATAGAGCGCGGGGGTTATCGCAGCCCTGAGACGGAGTGGCCGCAGATACAAGCGGAGATGGTCGATTCCATGACCAGGCTCGAAGAAGCCTTGAAGCCTGCCGTGGACTCCCTCGGATTGTAGCACCTGCGCTCGGCCGTGAGCAGCCCCTCCTACGTGAACCGATGAACAAGAAGGACCTGAGCGAGACGGACATCCGGACCAAGTTCATCACCCCGGCGCTTGTCTCGGCTCAGTGGGACGTCATGACGCAGATTCGCGAGGAGGCCTACTTCACGCGCGGTCGCGTCATGGTCAGGGGTAAGACGGTGAAACGTGGCGAGGCCAAGAAGGCGGACTACCTGCTGAGCTACAAGCCCAACCTCCCGCTCGCCGTCGTCGAGGCCAAGGACAACAACCACTCGGTCGGCGCCGGGATGCAGCAGGCGCTCGATTACGCCGAGATCCTGGATGTACCCTTCGCCTACAGCTCGAACGGAGATGCTTTTCTGGAACACGACCGCACCGGTTCCGGCGGCACCGTCACCCGTGAGATCCCGCTGGATCAGTTCCCCAAGCCCCAGGAACTGTGGGCACGCTACCGCGCCGCGAGGGGCTGGACGCCGGAGCAGGAGACCGTCACCACCCAGGATTACAACGATGACGGTTCCGGCAAATCGCCCCGGTACTACCAACTCACCGCCGTCAATCGCACCGTCGAAGCTATCGCGCGCGGGAAGCCCCGCATCCTGCTCGTGATGGCGACTGGCACGGGCAAGACGTACACGGCTTTCCAGATCATCTGGCGGCTTTGGAAGGCCGGCGCCAAGAAGCGCATCCTGTTCCTGGTGGATCGGAACATCCTGGCTGACCAGACGCGGATCAACGACTTCAAGCCGTTCGGTCAGGCGATGACCAAGATCACGAACCGACAGGTGGACAAGTCGTTCGAGATTTACCTGAGCCTGTATCAGGCGGTGACGGGCACCGAGGAAGAACAGAACATCTACAAGCAGTTCTCCCCCGACTTCTTCGATCTGGTCATCGTCGATGAGTGTCACCGCGGGAGTGCCGCCGATGACGCGGCCTGGCGCCAGGTTCTGGAGTACTTCTCATCCGCCACCCAGATCGGTTTGACCGCCACGCCGAAGGAGACCAAGGACGTCTCCAACATCGAGTATTTCGGCGACCCGCTCTTCACCTACTCGCTGCGCCAGGGCATTTCCGATGGGTTCCTGGCCCCGTACAAGGTCGTGCGCGTTGGCCTCGACAAGGACTTGGACGGCTGGCGCCCCTATGACGGGCAGGTCGACAAGTACGGGCAGGTCATCGAGGACCGCGAATACAACCTTCGGGACTTCGACCGCGATCTGATTCTGGAAAAACGGACGGAGGTGGTGGCAGGCAAGGTCACTCAGTTCCTTCGGGAAACCGACCGCTTCGCCAAGACGATCATCTTCTGCGAGAACATCGACCATGCCGAGCGCATGCGGCAGGCGATGGTAAACGCGAATCCCGACCTGGCGGCCGCCAACGCCAAGTACGTCATGCGCATCACGGGCGACAACGACGAGGGCAAAGCCCAGCTCGACAACTTCATCGACCCGGAATCCCCGTACCCCGTGGTTTGCACCACCTCCCGGCTCATGACCACGGGCGTGGATGCCCAGACCTGCCGCCTGATCGTCCTGGACCGGCGCATCAACTCGATGACCGAGTTCAAGCAGATCATCGGTCGGGGCACCCGCATCAACGAGGACTACAACAAGTTCTTCTTCACCATCATGGATTTCCGGCAGGCCACAGCCCTGTTCGCCGATCCGGAGTTCGATGGTGACCCGGTGCAAATCTACGACCCTGGCCCCGATGATCCGCCCGTTCCGCCCGATGACCCACCCGAAACCGATGACGATGATGGCGGGACAATCGTGGATGGTCCGCCGCCGGATGATCCCCCCGGAGGCCCGCCCAAGGTGCGCTACTTCGTCAATGACGTGCCGGTTTCGGTGATCACCGAGCGGGTTCAGTATCTGGACGAGCATGGGAAGCTGATCACGGAGTCGCTGCGGGACTACTCCCGCAAGGCGGTGAAGGCGGCGTACGCCTCTCTGGATCAGTTCCTGAATGCCTGGAACAACTCCGACCGGAAGCAGGCAATCCTGGAGGAACTCGCCGCGCGGGGGGTCTTCTTCGATGAGCTGGCCAAGCTGGTGGGCTCGGATGTTGACCCGTTTGACCTGGTCTGCCACGTCGCCTTCGACCAGCCGCCTCTGACCCGTCAGGAGCGGGCGCAGCGTGTCCAGAAGCGAGACGTGTTTGGCAAGTACGGCGCCCAGGCGCGCGCCGTTCTCGATGCCCTGCTGCAGAAGTACGCCGTCGCCGGCATCGCCAGCGTGGAGTCATTGGAGATTCTCAAGGTCGATCCGCTGACCGACTTCGGCACACCCGTCGAGATCGTCAGGCTCTTTGGAGGCAGGGACGCCTATCTCACTGCCATCCGCGAACTCGAAGCCGCCCTTTACCAGGAAGCCGCCTGATGTCCGATGCCCCCTCAATCAAGGCCGACTACGAAGCACTCAATGAGCTGATCGTTAACTGTCCGGACTTCGACCGGCTCGAATCACTGCTGGGTGGTTTCAACTTGTTCCAAGTCCTCAAGTTCGAGTACGGCGAAATCCGGCATTCCAATGTTCTGGCTTGGATTCTAGACCCGGCAGAGTCGCACGGCCTTGACGCCTCTTTTCTCAAGAAGTGGCTGATGCGCGTGATCTTCGAAGCCTCGGAAGCGACGGAAACCCCCGTCTCCGCCGTCGATATCGATGCATGGCAGCTGCTTGATGTGGAGGTTCGCAGGGAATGGAATCACTTGGACCTGCTGCTCATACTGACGTTTGCGGATGATCAGAAGTGGGTGGTATGCATCGAGAACAAAGTGCTCTCCGCACAACACTCGAATCAGTTGCAGCGCTACCGGAAGGTGGTGCAGGAGCACTTTCCGAAGGCCGCCCGCCGGATGTTTCTGTTCCTGACAAAATGGGGGGAGGAACCTGAAGACGATGCATACCTTGCCGCCTCCTATACACAGGTCCATCAAGCGTTGAAGGAGTGCATCCAAAGCCGTAGCCATGCCATTGGCAACGAGCCACGGGTCCTTCTGGAGAACTACCTGCGGCTTCTGGAGGAAAAATTCATGGATGAATGAGCGCGCCCGCGGTAATTGAGGCTGGCGCAGTGGATGCTGATCAAGGTGGGTGAGGGAAAGGCAGGGGGCACCCTCGATTTGGGTGATTGGGAAGCGGGCGAGAAGGGAGGATGAAGTCCCCGCGAGGCTTGCCCCGCGGGGACTTGTTCTATGCGCTTTGGGTTGTGGGCTCAAAAGCGGCAGAGAACGGGTGCCGGAAACAGCCGGCGGACCAGTGCCTATACCGGTTGCTCGAATGCGTCGATGAAGAACTGGCGCAGCGGGTGCGGGCAGGAGGGTGCAGGCACTGCGCCGAGGGGGTGCTCCACCAGGCTCATTACGCGCGCAAACCCCGCGGTGGCCCCGAAGAGTGGACCAAGCGCCAGAGCTTCTGCTGCGACCGGGACGGTTGCCGGCGACGCCACACGCCCCCGTCGGTGCGGTTCCTCGGGCGCAAGGTCCATGTCGGTTTCCTGGTGGTGCTCAAGACGGCGCTGCACCAGGGACTCAAGCCGGACCGTTTGGCGCAGTTGCGCCGGGTCGTGCCGGAGATCGACCGGCGAACGGTGGCACGATGGCGGCAGTGGTGGGCGGAGCACTTCCTGGCCACCGCCTTCTGGAAGGTCGCCCGCGGCCGTTTCATCCCGCCGTTGTCGTCGGAGCAGGTGCCGCTGGGATGGTGCGAGCGTTTCCCCGTCGATACCCCCGACGGACTGGTCAAGTTGCTGCGATGGCTCAGCCCGATCACCACCGTTTCCACCGTCGCGGAGGTCGTTATGTGAGGGGGCGGATTTTCCCCGCAGAGGATGCCACTGGCCCGATGGTGCGGGGGTCAATACAAGGAGCGCGTCGCCACCGATGGGCGCCAAAAAATGAACGACGCCGCTTCTCTCACTGATCCGAGTTGTGCTCGCACTCCCGAGCGGTGGGCCCGCTTTCGCTTCGGCGTGGTGGGCCAACTGCTGGCCGCCCCGCCGGCGCCGGGGGAACTTCAGGCGCAACTCCGAGTTCTGGCCGCCGAGTCCTGGCGGCACCCGGTCACCGGCCAGCCGGTGCACTTCGGCCTTTCCACCATCGAGCGTTGGTACTATGCCGCCCGGGCGGCCCGCGATCCGGTCCAGGCGCTCACCCGGCGCCCGCGCTCCGATCAGGGCACCCATCGGGCCATCTCCTCCCGGGCCGCCGAGTGGTTGAGCACCCAGTATCGGGAACATCCCAGTTGGACCTACCAACTCCACGCCGACAACCTCGCCGTGCGTCTGGAAGCCGATCCGGCCAGTGGGCCCATCCCCTCCTACGCTTCGGTCAAGCGCTTCCTCCAAGCCCACGGCATGATCAAGCGCCCCCGGCGGGGGCCGGCCAGGAGTCCCGGCGCCCGCCAGGCCGAGACCCGCTACGAGGCCCGCGAGGTGCGCAGTTACCAGAGCGAGTATGTCAACGCTCTCTGGCATCTGGACTTCCACCACGGCTCGGTGCGCGTGCTCCTGGCCAACGGCCAGTGGGCCTATCCGCTTCTGCTGGGCATCCTCGACGATCACTCCCGCCTCGGCTGCCATGCCCAGTGGTACCTCACCGAAGGGGCCGAGGAACTGGTTCACGGCCTGGGCCAGGCCTTTCAGAAACGCGGCCTGCCCCGCGCGCTCATGAGCGACAACGGCTCGGCCATGATCGCCGCCGAGACCCGCCAGGGCCTCGAACGGCTGGGCATCCTGCACGAACTCACGCTGCCCTTCTCCCCCTACCAGAACGGCAAGCAGGAAACCTGGTGGAACCAGGTCGAAGGCCGCCTCCTGCCCATGCTCGAAGGGGTCCCCGACCTCACCCTCGCCCAACTCAACGAGGCCACCCTCGCCTGGCTCGAAATCGAATACCAACGCCGCCCTCACCGCGAACTCGGGCAGCGCACGCCCCTCCAATGCTTCCTCGAAGGCCGTGATGTCGGCCGTCCCACTCCCTCCGGTGACGCCCTCCGCGAGGCCTTCACCGCCGAAATCACCCGCTCCCAGCGCCGCAGTGACGGCACCTTGAGCCTCCTGGGGCGCCGCTTCGAAATCCCTTCCCGCTACCGTCACTTCGCCCGCGTCCACGTCCGTTACGCCGCCTGGGACCTGAGCCACGTCCACCTCGTCGATCCCCTCTCCGGCACTCTCCTGGCCCGGCTCTATCCCCTGGACAAGGCCCGCAATGCCGAGGGCCAGCGCGCCCCCAAACCCGCCCTCATCGACGCGCCCACCACCGAACCGGCCTCCGGGATGGCGCCTCTGTTGCAGAAGATCCTCCGCCAATACGCCACCACCGGTCTGCCTCCGGCCTATCTGCCCAAGGACGACCTCCCACCCCTTCCCCCAACCCCATGAGCAAGAAACTCCTCGCCCTCTACGGCCTCAAGTTCAATCCCTTCAGCTCCCAGGTGCCCACCGACGCCCTCTGGTCCCCGCCCCCAATCGAGGACTTCTGCTGGCGCATCGAGCAGCAGATCGGCGAAGGCGGCTTCGCCCTGGTTACCGGCGACCCGGGCACCGGCAAGAGCGCCGCCCTGCGTCTCCTGGCCCAGCGCCTGGCCCGGGTGCGCGATCTCTCCCTCGGGGTCCTCACCCGGCCCCAGGCCTCCCTGGCCGACTTCTACCGCGAACTCGGTCACCTCTTCGGCGTGGCCCTTTCGCCCCACAACCGCTGGGCCAGCGCCAGGGTCTTGCGCGAAAAGTGGCTCCAACATCAGGAAAGCTCCCGCTGGCGGCCCCTCCTCCTCGTCGACGAAGCCCAGGAGATGGGCTTGGCCGTCTTCTCCGAACTGCGCCTGCTCGCCAGCGCCGATCTCGACAGCCGCTCCATCCTCACCGTCGTCCTGGCCGGCGACTCCCGCCTGGGCAGCCGCCTCGAGTCCGTGGACCTCTTGCCCCTGGCCAGTCGCATCCGCAGTCGCCTCCGCACCCAGGCCCTTTCACCCCAGCAACTCCTGGCCTGCCTCCAACATCTCTTGAACGCCGCCGGCAATCCCAAGCTCCTCTCCCCCGCACTGCTCCAAACCTTGAGCGAACACGCCGCCGGCAACCTCCGCCTCCTCATCAACCTCGGCAACGACCTTCTCCAGGCCGCCCTGCGCCAGGAACGCGACCTCCTCGACGAGAAACTCTACTTCGAGGTCTTCGCCTCCGAGCCCAAGCCCCGGACCAAACGCCCATGAACACCACCCTCCCGGTTCAACGCGCCAGCCAACTTCCCGAGGACCACGGTGGCCTCACCTCCTGGCTCGTCGAGGATCTCTGGTGCGACCAGGCCGTCGGCATCCTCGGGGGCGAACCCAAGTGCTGCAAAAGCTTCCTCGCCCTCGACCTGGCCGTCAGCGTCGCCTCCGGAGCCCTCTGCCTCCGCCGGTTCCGCCCCGTCCTTACCGGCCCGGTGCTCCTCTTTCCCGCCGAGGACGCCCACGCCGTCGTCCGCCAGCGCCTGCTCGGCATCTGTGCCGCCGCCGGCGTCAACTTCGCCTCCCTCCCGGTCGATGTCATCACCGCCCCGAGCCTGCGCCTGGACCTGCCCGCCGACCGCCGGCGTTTGGAACGGACCGTCTCGGAGCGTCGTCCCCGCCTGCTCGTGCTCGATCCCTTGATCCGTCTCCATCGCATCGACGAGAACGAAGCCTCCCAGGTCGCCCCGCTCTTGAGCTTCCTGCGTCAACTCCAGCGTCAGTTCCAGCTCGCCGTGCTCGTCGTGCACCATGCCCGCAAGGATGCCCACGCCACCCGGCCCGGCCAGGCCCTGCGCGGTTCGAGCGAACTCCACGGCTGGGGCGACTCCAATCTCTACCTCCGCCGCCACAAGCAATCCCTCACCCTCACCACCGAGCACCGGGCCGCCCCCTCCGCCGATCCCTTCGCCCTCCAGTTGACTCAGCACGGTCCGGCCCTCGCCCTTTCGGTCCTCGGGGCCCCGTCCGACCCACCAGCCGCCTCGGCCCCGACTCCGGTCGAGCGGGTTCGGGACGCGCTGGCCGGTCTGGATCGGCCCGTCCCGGTGGCCCAACTGCGCCAGCTCTGTGCCATGCGTACCGCCACCCTCTGCGACTCCCTGGCCCAACTCACCCGCCAGGGCCTCGTCCTCCGCGAGGCCGGCGGCTACCAACTCCGTTTGCCCCTCGTGTCCGGTGCGTCGGCCCCGCCTTTCCCCGTTTCCCACCCCAAGGACCCCCAGGGTAACGGAAACGGGAAACCCCTCGCCCCCTCCCAACCTCCGGGGGCCCCCTGTTCCGGCGGAGGATAGGGCAACGCAGGGATGCGACCCGAGCGCCGTCCGGAACCTGCAGACAGCAGGAGTGAGAAACGCCGGGCGATCCTCCCCTCACCGGGAGGGTCGTCCGGCCATCCGCTTCTTTGGTGCTCCTCTGCTGGTGCAGCTCAATGCGCTAAATCCCAGGGGGGCGGGGGGACAGCGTCCCCCTTCTCCTTCCCCCCCCAGCTCCCCTTCACCCTCCTCCATCACCAAACCCGATCAGCCCACCATCATTTACCGTGCGCGCGCTCAATCTGAAATCGCTCGAACTGCCCTGAGCATCTACCAACAGCACCGACGTGCGCTCGACGTGATCTTTGAGCACAGACCGGACAATCTGCGGGTGGTGTCGGACAAGGTTCAGAGGCTTCTTAAGGAGAATGAGGACGAGCTGGGTATCATCATGCAACCCTCAAGCAAGTCCTACATCCGGTTCATTCCTCATGCTTGGGATCACGTTGGCAACACACATGGCTACGCATGGGCGGGCACAAGCTGCATGGTCGTTTTTGAGATGGGCGTCGGGGAACGGCGGGCCTCGCTGAATATCATCTCGGGAAAAGCCCCTGATGCGTGGCTCGACCCTGTTTGGAAGCTTTCGGAGAATCCACCGTTTCACCGATCCAAGTGGAAGAAACGCCCTCGGCAGTGGTGCACACTGCACTCCACCGGGGCGGTGAGATTTGACCTGGCAGAGGCGGGGATCGATGAACTCGACGGCATAGCGGATAAGATCTACGAAAAGGTTAGGTCGTCGCTTCAATCTGCAAATACCCAGGACGTGATCACGCTCATTGCTGGGGAACTACCGAAACTCGACGAGGTGTGTCGAGCAGCGGCATCCGATTAGCCACAGCTAGGCCTTTGCACCCGCCCATGTCCAACCTCTCCAATCTCGTCAAATCCATCCAGGACCTCATGCGCAAGGACGCCGGCACGTACGGCGACGCACAGCGCATCGAGCAGATGGCCTGGATGCTGTTCCTCAAGATCTTCGACGACCGGGAGACCGAGTTGGAGCTGATCCGGGATGACTACCGCACACCCATCCCGGAACCGTTGCGCTGGCGGAACTGGGCTGCGGACGATGAGGGCATCACCGGGGATGCCCTGCTGGACTTCGTGAACAACACCCTTCTGCCGCAGCTCCAGACTCTCAGCGGCGGCAACCGCATGCACACGTTGGTCCGCACCACCTTCGAGGATGCCAACAACTACATGAAGAACGGCACCCTGATGCGGCAGGTGGTCAACAAGATCAATGGCATCGATTTCAACTCGTCAAAGGACCGCCACCTCTTCGGCGACATCTACGAGAAGATTCTCAAGGACCTTCAGTCAGCCGGAAACGCTGGCGAGTTCTACACCCCCCGCGCCGTCACCCAATTCATCGTCGATCAGGTGAACCCGCGCCTCGGTGAATCCATCCTCGATCCCGCCTGCGGCACCGGCGGCTTCCTCACCTGTGTCATCGAGCACCTGCGCAAGCAGGCGAAGACGGAAGCCGACGAGGGCACCATCCAGGAGTGCTTCACCGGCATCGAGAAGAAGGCCCTGCCGCACGTCCTGTGCATGACCAACCTCTTGCTCCATGGCATCGACGTGCCCAGCAACGTCCGGCACGACAACACCCTCGCGCGCCCGCTGCGTGACTGGGGGCCCAAGGAACGCGTCGACGTCATCGTCACCAACCCGCCCTTCGGCGGCATGGAAGAGGACGGTATAGAGGCCAACTTCCCCGCGGAGTTCCGCACCCGGGAGACCGCCGACCTCTTCCTCGTACTCCTGATGAAGCTCCTCAAGCCAGGTGGCCGCGCCGGAGTCGTCCTGCCCGACGGCACCCTCTTCGGCGAGGGCGTGAAGACCCGCATCAAGGAAGCGCTCCTTACCGACTGCAACCTCCACACCATTGTCCGCCTGCCCAACGGCGTCTTCAACCCCTACACCGGCATCCGCACCAATCTGCTCTTCCTCTCCAAAGGTACGCCTACGAAGGAGGTCTGGTATTACGAGCACCCATACCCACCGGGGGCCAAGAGCTACAACAAGACCAAACCGATCCGCATCGAGGAGTTCGAACCGGAGAAGAAGTGGTGGGGGAAGCCCGACAAACAGGGCCGCTACTCCAAACGGGAGGAAGCCGAACAGGCATGGCACGTCCCCGCCGAGGAGATCCAGAAGAACGGCTACAACCTCGACCTCAAGAACCCGAATCGCAGCGATGACGGCCCCGGCGACATCGACCATCTGCTGCCCGAATACGAGAAGCTTCTCCGACAGCTCGCCGCAACTAAGGCGAGGCTCAAAGCCGACCTCCAAGCCGCCCTCACCGGATCCGCCGGAGGCAACGCATGAGCGTCGCTATCAACACCTTCTTCAACAAGTTCGGCGAGCTTCTGGAAACTGAACCAGCCGTGCAGCAAATCCGCACGTTGGTCCTTCGACTGGCAGCAAGCGGAAAGCTGACCGACCAAAAGAGTGATGATGGGACGGGCAATGATCTCCTTCAAACGATCTTTAGCATTAGGGACAACGCAGCTAGTGCAGGCAAGGTAAAGCCAAGGCCAAGCGAGCGGCCAATCACAGCTGGCGATACGCTAACCATTCCCACGAATTGGGCTCGGACGACTATCGCAGCAGTCTGCGACCTCCAAACTGGAGCCACTCCGAGTCGACAAAACAGCAGTTATTTCGGTGGCGACATTGCGTGGCTCGTATCGGGCGACATCAATAAAGGCCAGATCACCAAGTGTGATGGACGAATTACCGAAGAGGGACTCAGGAACAGCAACTGCAAGATCATCCCAAAAGACTCGGTGCTTATTGCTCTAAATGGTCAGGGGAAAACCCGAGCGACCGTCGCTATGCTCCGGATTCCCGCGGCCCTCAATCAGTCCTTGGTTTCCATCACTCCGTTCAGCACCGACCATCTCCTCCCGGAGTATGTATTCTGGAATTTGCGAGGTCGCTACTCTGCAATGCGAGACGTTACCGGCCAAAAGCAACGCCGTGGCCTCAACATGAAACTCGTCGGGCAGCTGTCGCTACCAATCCCGCCCCTCGCCGAGCAGAAGCGGATTGTGGCGAAGGTGGATGCATTGATGGCGCAGTGTGACCAGCTGGAGGCGCAACTGCGCGAGCGCGACGCCCGCCAGGCCGGGCTCGCCCTCGCCGCCCTCGCCCGCTTCGCCGAAGCCCCGACCCCCACCAACCTCGAATACCTTTTCCACGACTGCTTTACCCTCACCCCTGCCGACCTCCGGAAGACGGTCCTCACCCTCGCCGTCCAGGCGAAACTCGCTCCCCAAAACCCGCACGACGGTGATGCGCGAGGCATGATTGACCGCGCGATGGAGAAGCGGCTGCAGACGATCAAAGCCAAGGGCCTGCGGCGCAAGAAACTCTACGAATCCGAAGAACTCATCCGGGAAGAGGACCTGCCCACCTCGTGGTGCGTCGAGCGTCTTGCCAATCTTGTCGATCCCGAAAACACGATTTCGTATGGCGTCCTCGTTCCCGGTTCCAACGTTCCTTCCGGGATTCCGTTTGTGCGAGTCCAAGACTTATCGATCAACAATCCCGCTACGCTGCCCAACAAGACAATCGCAGCAGACGTTGAACGACCCTACGCGCGAACTCGATTGCGCGGAGCTGAGATATTGTTGTGCGTCGTCGGCGCAACCATCGGACGTCTTGGAGTTGCTCCTGCTTCCTGGGCTGGCGCTAACATCGCTCGTGCGGTGGCTCGAATTGCGCCGATTGCTGAAGTCAATCGCGATTACCTTCTCCTCGTCTTGCGCAGCCCAATGATTCAATCCTATTTCGCAACTACGACGCGGACCCTCGCTCAGCCCACATTGAATGTTGGAGCGATAGAGCAGACGCCGATTCCTCTCCCACCTCTCGCCGAGCAACGTCGCATCGTTGCCAAAGTCGATCAACTGATGCCCTTGGTGGACGAGTGGGAAACACAGCTCGCCGCCATCCGTGCCACCGCCACCCGGCTCCTTGATGCTTTCACGAACCACCTGTCAGACTTATGAGTCGTCCCAATAGATTCTCTTATCACTTCTACCCTGTCGGTCAGGGGCTCTTTGCGACGGGTTCTGTGCGCCGCCGTGAGGAGCGCACCTCGCGTTTGCTTTGGGTCTATGACTGTGGGACCTCGTCGAGTCAGAGCCTTATAGGCGCCGGCATCGAGCGGCTCGAGGGTTGGGCCGGTGTACGGCAGCGGATTGACCTCCTTGTTCTTTCGCACTTCGACCACGATCACATCAGCGGCGTGTGTCGTCTGCTACGGCACTTCACAATTGGGACGCTAATGCTGCCCTATATGTCTCTCGCTCAGCGCCTTCTGGTGGCGTTTAACGAACGTGAAAGTCATCCGAGTGGTCCAGAGACTGACTTCTACCTCAACCCTGTCGCTTACCTGCTCGCCCAAGAAGGACAGCGTATAGAGCGTATTTTATTTGTGATGCCATCCGGTGATCAGGGACCTCCGTATCCCGGAGAGCCACCCATCCCGTCGGAATCCGGTCCATTGGCTGACCCAAGAAGCGACTTCAAGCCACGCGAGTCTGGCGAGGAGGATGAAATAGGCCCGTTGCTTCAGGCAGCGGAAGGTTTGTCCCACGCCACCGCGGTCGAATTCCTGCGTTCTGGCTCTTCCGTTACTTTTGGCACATGTCTCTGGGAGTTCATTCCGTACAACGAGGATCCTCAAGAACAGATACGTGCAGACTTTCGACGTGCTGTGTCTATCCAACGTGACAAACTGCTGCGGGCGCCCACGTCCAGCTCTCGTGAAAGAGAATTGGCGGCTTTGAAGATGCTCTATGAGAGTCAGTTCGGTTCGGGTTCCAAGGAACGCAACATCATCTCACTGTTTCTGTATTCGGGACCTCTGTATGCCGCCTGGGATGCATGCTCTCTGGAATGGGCTGCGTCGTGGTCTTGGCATTCGCCTTTGCATTATCGAGTTCGACCATTGCCCGCGTCGCGGCGATGGCGTTGTGGCATCCCGATGGACGAAATGCGACGGTGGCGGTCCAGCATTCTCTATTCGGGGGACGGCTACTTGGACTCGCCTGAGCGCCTCGAGAAGCTGGTTCGGTATCTCGATGAACGTCGTGTGCGGCATACTGGCGTGTTTCAGGTGATGCACCATGGATCCGAGGCCAACTGGCATCAGGGGGTTGCAGCATCGATTTCCCCCTTGTTCAGCGTTTTCAGTTCGGACCCCGGGCGCAAGGAATGGCGGCATCCCCACGCCCCGGTCTTGCGAGATTTCGCGCGCTACCGCACAGTTCAGGTTGACAAGGAGACGGATTTCACTGCCACTGGAGTGCTTGTAAAGAGCTGATGCTCAGAACAGCAGCCAGATAAGTGAACGCTTCTCACAACGCTGGTCACCGTCACACAATGACGAACTAGGGAGTCGGCTGCCTCTGTAAGTATGACCTCCTATTGGTCAAGTCGGCAAGCGACTGTTGTCCAGAGAGAGCACATGCCGTGCATGCAACACATTGGGTCACAGCGTGATGGCACGATCTGTTCAACCTCCAGAATCGCTGCCACAAATCTGGCACAAGACAGCGCCGATGAACGTAAGGCGTTCATAGCCAGCAGGCACAGGGAACCTTTACACGGAGCGGGTCACAGGTTCGAGTCCTGTATCGCCCACCACCTTCCCCACCAAGGCTTTGCGTTGATAGCCAAGGGCTTAGGACTCCTTTTCCAGGTTCCCGAAAACCCCGAGTTGTCGTGAGTTTCCCTGGACTTGTCCGAAGTTGTCGGAAGAAAATTTGGCACTATTTGGCACCATGCTGACGCTGCGCGCAGTCAATCGGAAGGTGGGAAAACGCTGGATTGTCGATTCGTGTCGATGGCGGCGTGAACGTGCACTGGACCTTCCACAGGCCTTCTCCCGGCAAGACCATCCGTCGCCAACGCCCGCGGCCTCAGCCAGCCCCGGCGCGGATTCTCGGGCTTGATGAACCTGGCACTTGACAGTTGCGGCAAGTTGGCTGAGTGGTCATCAATACTAATGCCTCTCATTAGTGATAATGGGACATATAGCACTAACCGACAAAACATGAAAAATCGAATCCTGACCCACTTCATCCAGTTCAGCCTCCTCATGGGCCTGCCCGTTGCCGGTGCCCAGGCCCAGACCGTGCGTGGCTTGAACGGCCACTTCTACACCTTGGTTTCCGCCCCAGGGATCACGTTTGAGAGCGCCGTCGGCGCCGCGGAAGCCACCCTGCGCTGCGGACAGCCCGGCCATCTGGTGACTCTCACCTCCCAAGAGGAATCGGACTTTGTCGTCGGCTCCTTCGGCGTCGCACCACTCGCCACCAAATGGCTGGGGGCGTATCAGCCCGTCAGTTCCGACGGCGTCACGGGGTGGGCGTGGATCACGGGTGAGCCGTTCAGTTTCACCCAGTGGAACGCTGGAGAGCCAAACAACGGCTACTACGGTCCCTTCTACGGTTACGAGGATGCCGCGGTGTTCTGGACCGCCGGCAACTGGAACGACGCTCCCTCCGGCTGGGACTATTACGGCGGCGGCGGATACGTCATCGAGTGGGACGTAGACGCCGCCGTTATTATTGGCGGTTGTGCTACAGGCGTGACCAACGCCGTGGTGGACGAGGACACTCTCTGCACGATCTCCGATCTGATCGCGGAGTGCGCCGCAGAAGCCACGAATCACGGCGAGTTCGTAAGCTGCGTGGCCCATCTGACCAACGCCCTCAAGGAGGCGGGACTCATCTCTGGCGAGGAGAAGGGCGCCATCCAGTCCTGCGCTGCTCAGGCCGAGATTCCCTGATCGGGCGCACAGTTGCATCCCAACCTTGTTCTGACAGGCCGCCCTCAACAGGGCGGCTCTTTCATGTGGTTGTGAACCTGCCCTCAGGGATGCAACACACCTGAACGTGTCCCGCCGCCGCTGGCTTCGGGCGATGCGGAACTATTTCGGCTTCAAGGCTTAGCCTCAGGATGTCCTGAGCCACACGGCCGCGTCACATCTCGTTGCGCTTCGGAAGGACGCTGCCGCCGTTGCCCTCGAACTCGGCAACAGCCCGCAGGTGCTGCTGAGAGCGTGTCTGAAAAATGCATGACGCCCGGGTTTACTCATGCCAGCCGTCTCAACTGGATGCGGATCAGGGCAAGCTGAATCCACGCTTCCGCGCTCGAATCGCTCCGTTCAAAGTCCCGCACCAACCGGCGATGTCTCATCAACCAGCCGAAGGTCCGCTCCACCACCCACCGGCGCGGCAACACCTTGAAGCCTCTGATGTCTTGGCAACGTTTCACCACCTCTACTTCCAGTTGCTCCCATCTCTCCTTGACCCACTCCCGGAAAGCGTCCCCGGTGTAGCCGCCGTCGACCCACAGTCGGCGCAATCGCCCATACCAGTTGGCCACCCGCTCCAGAACCAACTTTGCACCATCCCGCTCGGTGCAATTGGCTGGACTGACTACCGTGCCCAGCAACAAGCCGAGGGTATCGACCAGCATGTGTCGCTTCCGGCCTTTGATGCACTTGGCGGCGTCAAAGCCGACTGCGCCTCCGTGCCCGTCGGACTTGACGCTCTGACTGTCCAGGATCGCTGCGCTGGGTTCATCGTGGCGGCCCGAGGTTCGGCGCAAACACACACGCAGGGCGTCGTTGAGCGCCGCCCAAGTGTGATTGAGCGTCCACTGACGGAACACATGGTAGACCGTCTGCCAGGGCGGGAAGCTGGTGGGCAACAGTCGCCAAGGAATCCCACCTTTCAGAACGTAGAGGATGGCATCAAGAATCACCCGTCGGTTTGTGGGAGGCCTGCCACGTCGATGCCGTTTCGGAAGCATAGGTTCGATATAGGCCCATTGGGCGTCAGTCAGGTCGGTATAGTACTTGAGCGTTTTCACCGCCCAACTGGCGGCGTTGCCGCGAATGTGGCCACCCCCTCAACCGTCGCATGTCAAGACACAATCTCACATCATGTCACATTTCTTTGCGATATCACTCTGAGACCCAGTTCCAGAGGCCGAGTCTTCATTTTTCAAACACGCTCTGACGCATTACCGCGAGTTGGCTACGCGGGAGCAGGCGGCGGAGTTCTTGGCGATCACGCCTCCGCAGGACCACCCGAACGACTGAGAATCGCCACGAGCGGGCTGGGATTCGCGTTTGATGGGCGTAGGCTCTGGCTCACGTGAGTAGCCACCCATCCTTGCGGTCTCGCTTCTGTGCTCGTCGACAGTGCCCGGAATCCGAATTCGAGGCCCGGTTCTTCCGGCTCGCCCTCTATCGGCATGCCGTTCCGTTCGCCGGCATCCTGCGCCTCTTTTGGCCAGGGTTCTTCCATCTTGATACCGAGTTCATTGGCTGGATTGGCCAGTCAAAGGACATGGACGACGTCTGGGCGGAGATCGACAAACTCGAGTTTCGGAACCGGACCAATCGGGGGTGGCTGAGATCGGGGTTACGGATGCGATTGAACCACGACCGGGTGCTTAACCTGGCCGAGGAGCACCTTCCGGAGGCGCTGGCCGGGGAGGATCCCGCCGTCAGTGGCGAGCAGCGCCACAGTTGAACCCCAGCCATTCAGACTCATAACCTGAAGGTCATAGGTTCAAATCCTATCCTTATGGAGAGCTTTCCATAAGGATAGTTATGCAAAGACGGCGGTTATGGAAAGTCGCAGTCGCGGAGCATCGAAAGCACTGGCCTTTCCCTGTGCCGAACTCCGCATAACTACAGACCCTCGAGGAACCGAAGATCGCGGTCTGAGAGAGCGATGCGGTGCCGGGGGTTGCGGGGGGAATGCACCTTCGCAAGAACCCGTCGTTTGATGGTCAGAGTCGCTTCGACGTAAGCGTGCGTTGTCTTCGGGTTTTCATGTCCGAGATAGAGCGCGATCACCTCAGTCGGCACGTCGGCTTCAAGCATGGCCATCGCCGTGCTGTGACGGAAGGTATGGGGTGAGATGCGGCGTTTTCCCAGGCTCGGGCGTCGACGTACAGCAAGTTGGACCAATGACTGGAGTTGGTGAGCGGCTCCCGCCCGGGTAAGTGGTTGACCGGAGCGATTCGGCAGCACCGGCGCCTCAGGAGGCAGGGCATTTTCCTTGAGCCAACTCCTCAGTCGGGTACGGGTGATCCGCCACAACGGAAGCCGCCGCTGTTTTCGACCTTTGCCGGTCACGGCGATTTCGCCGTGGGTCAGGTCCAGGTCGCGGACGCGGAGCGCGAGGATTTCCGAGATGCGGGCCCCGGTGTTGTAGAGCAGCAGCACGAGCAGGTAATTGCGTTGGCCGGTCCAGGTGTCGGGCGCCGCAGCCAACAGAGCCTCGACCTCCTGCTGGTTGAGAAAGCCGATCAAGGGTTGAACGCAGCGTTTGAACGGCAGGCCGAGGATTCGCGCGAGGGCTGAAGGCAACTCCGGCCCACCCCAGTCAAGCAGGTAGCGCACAAAGGAGCGAATCGCGGCCAGTCGGGCGTTGCGCGTGCGAACACTGTTGCCGCGTTGTTGTTCGAGTTCCTGGAGAAAGCCCAACACGGTCTCGGGGGTCAGGGTGGCCAACGGGAGCAGGCGGGCACGGCGTGGACGAGTTTTCCAAAGGTAACGGAGCAACAGCCGAAACGTGTCACGATAGGCCGAGACGGTGGCCGGGCTCACATTCCGCTGGACCGAGAGGTGCTCCCGGAGGAACCGCTCCAGCCAGTGCCCCAGCTCACCGGTTTGCTTCGACATCGGGAGCAAAGCGTTCCGCCGCGTCCCTCAGCAACCGGGGCCGGGCGCTCAGATACCAGTAGGTGTAGCGCGTCTGGGTGTGTCCCAGGAAGCGCGAGAGCAGCAGCACTTGATCGAGACCGCGGCCGTGCCGCTTCAACGATCGCTGGAGCACTTCCGAGGCCATCGTATGACGGAGGTCATGCAAGCGGGGCGGATGACGCTGGACCGGGATGGCCTGGCGCAACTGACGGAACGTGAATCCCACCGTGCTCGATGGTAGCTGGGTTCCTCGGACCGAAACAAAGAAGTATTGGGCGAAAGGGAAGAGCGACTGCCGACGACGGTCGTAATCCCGCAAGGCAGTCATCGCCGTGGGATGGAGCGGAACCCAACGCGTTCGGCCGTGCTTGCTTTCGCGAATGATCAAGAGCGACTGGTCCCAATCGACGTCCGTGAGCATTAACCGTCGCGCTTCCGAAATCCGCAGTCCGGTGCAGGCCAGAAGGGCGATGAGCGTCTGCCAGGTATGCGGGCGGAGTTCGCCCTTCAACCGGCGGGCGGCCTGGAGCAACTGCTGCAGTTCCCTTGGCGTGTAGAGATGCGGCTCCGGACGACGATGGGCAGGACCGAACAGGTGGAGGGGCGGTATCTGGGTTCGCGGTTCGGCCAACGAAAGGTGACGGGCAAACGTGCGCATCAGTTCGAGACGGCGTGCCCAGGAGAAACGCCCCGACGACTTGGGCAGACACGCCCAGTCGATGGCCAGTTGCCGGGTCAACGGGCCTCGGTGCCCGCGCCGATCCGCATAGCGCGCGAAGTCCAGGAGCTGGCAGCCTTCGCTCTTGAGCCGGAATCCCACCCCCCGGCGATCAGCCAGGTATCGGGCGACCCGGGTGACCATCGTCGTTTTCATGGGGTGTTGTGCTTCGGCCAAGGCAAAGCTGCCTGCCGGAGTTCTTCGACGTTGACGTGCGCGTAACGCACGGTGGCGTCAAGCGAGCGGTGTCCCAGCACGTCGGCGATGAGCTTCAGCCGCGTGCCACGGCGATAAGCTCTGGTGGCCCAGGTGTGACGCAGGATGTGGGTCCCGGCTGCTTCGATCCCGGCACGGGCAAACGCGTGTCTCACGACCCGGCGTACATAATAAGGGGCCAGCGCGCGGCCTTTGGGGGCACGGTGATGCACGAAGAGGGCACGGCTGCGGGTTGGTGGACGCCCTTGTTTGAGGTAGTTGAGAATGGCGCGGGCAACCCGGTCGGGCAACGGCACCAATCGTTGCCGTCGCTGCTTGGTCCGGCCCAGACGAAGCGTCAACTTCCGCCAGTTCACATCCTCCAAGACCAGATCAGCAACCTCGTGACTTCGGAGTGCCAACTCCGACAAGCAGAGAGCCATCGCATAGTCCCGTCGTCCTTGCGGTGTGGAACGGGCGAAGCTCTCCAAGAACCTTCGCCGCTCGCACGGTTCCAGCATCGCGGGCAGAGACGGCTCCGCTCGTTGCGGCAACTGCGGCACGGCGCCCGCGAGGCTGGGCCGCAGTTGGGCGAAATCCAGGAATCGCAAGAAGCTCCGCAGATCCACACACAGCGGATGGAGGCCAGTTCGAGCCAAGTGGCGCGCACGGTCCAACACGTAGCCGCGAACGTCCTTGGGACGCACATGCCGGAGTTGGAGCCTTCGCTCACCAAAACGCCAGTGAAGGAAACGGCGGGCTGCCCGCCGGCGGTTCTCCCGAGTGCCCGGCGCCAGACCGCAGACTTCCCTGAGGTGAGCGTCGTAGGTCGTGAGGAGCTCCTCGACGGGACTGCGGAGAGGCTCTTCGGAGGGCGGGTTGATCAGCCGCTCATCTCGCAGATACTGAACGAATCGCCGGATCGCACTGCGACAATAGCCTCGATCCTTTGGCGCGGGTCCCGCGCACGCGCAGTGAGGCAAGTGCCGATCAAGAAAGCACGCAATGTCGCCAGACTGTAAACGCGCCCACGCAACCTTCCGTCGTTCCAACCACCGGCCAAAATGCCAGATGATGTGAACTCGTCGGCGAACGCCCGTCTCCGAGTAACCAACCGCACGCAAACCCGCAGCGAACCCCTCAATGGTTATGTCAAGTTGCAGAGGCGCGATCTCTCCATCGACGGCACTCCGTCGCGAGGCATGTCCTCTTGCGGCGAAACCTGAAACGGCCTGTTTCTTCATAGATTTCGCCACACTTCCCCCTACGCCCCTCCCCAGCCAGACACAAACTCAAACAGCTCTCACCCCAATCGTCCGCGATCAACTTTCCATAACCGCCACCTTTGCATAACTATCCCCGCAACCAACCCCTCCCTCATTACCAACCACTTACAACGACTTAAGCCGCTGGCGTTCAGCGACTTTTCTGCTTTCTTGGCACGGTTTCTGAATCCTGACCCTCCCATGCACCAGTATTCGCCAGTATTCGCCAGAAAGCACCGAAACCAAACAATTGCCAAACAAACCCAGACAAAAGGTGGGGATTCAAGGGCAGGACGCGACGGTTGATTCCGCGCCTGTGCGACCTGTGCTCCCCGCTCGGACTTCCTGCCCGGACTTCCTGTTGGCTTCCCCTTCATCAGCGGCGTATCCTGCGGGCGATGAACGACCCCGGTCAGCACGACGCCTGCGCACTGGATTCCGGCGTGCCGTCTCCGGGATTGCTTGCGGCGCTCAGAGTTGCGGCAGAAAGCCGAACCTACTGACGCCGCCGGTGCAATCCTGAACCGAGCCCATGAGGTTCCCTTTGCCGTCGTGGGCCCTAAAGCCGGTCTGTCGGAAAACAAGAACCTTGCCGGGTAATAGGCGATGAGAAACCAAGCGTTGTCAGGCGGACTTATCGTCGCGTCGATGACCTTTCTGCTGGCGGGTTGTCGATCGACAGGACGCATTCTGCCGAACAGCCAGGTCGATGTTGAGATGCGCGAGAAATTGCGCCCACGGATCGATGAGGCGAGGGATGCGGGTGGCATATTCCTGTACAGAGCTATACATCATCCCGAATTGAAGTGGGACCTTCCGTCCGAGCTTGGCCGATCCCTATTCTTCACTCTCCCAGATTTGGCCAAGGCCATGCCGTTACGCGCAAGCGAACTGCTGGATTCCTTGAGTAAGAGTGAGCGGTCTGGAGACCTCGCCTCCGTGATCAGTAGCGCACACGAGTCGTGGATGGTCGCGTGGATCAGTTCCGACGCTCGGCTTTTGCTTGCTGGATACGTCCTGGAGGACAAACACGGAGTGCAGTGGTTCGTGTACACCGACGCAAAGGTAATCTGTTTCCCGTCCGAGGATCGAGAGACCGGAGAGATTCGGTTTGAGAAGCTACGATACGCATGGGGACGTCTATTCTACGACGGTCGTGATCGCGATTCCTGGATGGCATATATTGCATACGCACGGGAGTGCGCTTTTCTCCTCGGTCCATCCTCCGAGAGCGTGCTCCACTGAGCACTCGTACACAGGACCTCTGGGACCGCTGTCTGTGGTCAACAGGTGAGGGAGTCGGGGCTGGTGAGTTAGAGAAGCGAGATGCGCATGTGCAGGGCAAGTTGCGGGTGGTACGGGAACGTCGACCTGGCGAGCAATGGCATAGGGAGAGCAGCCGGCGACACCTGATGAGCTGGTGGCGCGTCTCCTGCAGCACATGGATTAGCTGAACGCGCGCGCAGGGGCTTCACGGGATTGTGGGCGGGAGCTGAATACGTAAAGTGTCCGCAGGGTGGAGACGAAACTCGCAGAGCCCGACTGAGGAGTGCGCCAGGACGCCACCTCAACTCCCCGCCACCACCCCCTTCCCCTCCAGAGCCGCCAGGATCGCGTTGATAGCCGCCCGCGCCTCGGCGTCGACCGTGGTGCCGCCGGACGGGGCCGGGATGTGGGCGGCCTGGGCAACAAGCGTCAGCAGGATTTTTGCTCGCCCGCCAGCCGCTCGACGCCGTATCCTCTTCGCCATGAACAAGCCCGGTCACCGCGCGTCCGCGTGGTTGCTGGAAGTTGAAATGAAGTCGGTAAAGGGACCGCCTGGCCCTCAGAAGGATACCAGATGAAACATCACCGCCATGATCTGCTTTTGGTTGGGCTGCTCATCAGCCTGCCCGCAACTGGGCTCTGCGGGGATAGCACACCCCTAACGTGGGACCCGTACTTCCAGAGTAGCGTGACCAAGTTTACGCGCACAAATCAGTGGCGCATCGAGAACCTAACGAACGTCAGTCGTGTTGATGCCTCAAGATTGCGCGGACTAGAAATCCACGACAGGCCGCTGGCAGAATGGTCGCATCCGGATGCCACTCTAAGTCGCAACATCGTTTATCTATACATTAGAACGCATTCTGCAAACCTGGATGAGACGTTTTTTGACGCGATCCTCCATTATCGAGCCCTTGAGCATCTCTCCGTGAGCTGTTCCTCGGCGACGAACATATCTGCGTCCATAGGTCGTTTGGCGCAGCTAGGCAAATTGCGTAGCTTGGCCCTGTACGCGTCTAAAGCAGGAGAGATCCCGAGGGAGATCTACGATGTGAAGGGCCTTGAAGAGTTGACGCTATCGGTCGGCAACGCGAATTTGCCTGCCGGGATCAGCAAGTTGCGGCAACTCAGCCGATTCACGCTAAGGGCCAATTCCGGTGAGGGAGGAGTGCGAACGCCAAGCGACCTCCAGAACTCCAGTGTGGAGTACTTGCACCTCATGCGCGTGGGATCCCTGGACCGTCGTCTCCCTGAGTTGCCGAGCAAGACGCGGCTGCTTAAGGCTTGGCGCTGCGGTTTGGAGGGTATCCCAAACGGATGGTGTAAGCAGCGGACAGTGGAGGCACTTGATCTTTCTGACAACTCTCTTAATAGCTTCCCGCTCTGCCTGCTGGAAAACCCAGCGCTCAAGATACTGTCTTTGGATTGGAATAAGATCACAGAAGTGCCCCCGCTACCCGTTCCAGCCTCAAGGCGTGTGAGCATTAGTATCGTGGGGAATCCGCTGAAGGAGATCGCCCCAGAAAATGAGGAGTTGATCAAGAAGGGAATTCTCAACAAATAGCGGGTAGACCGGCGGGATGGCGGAGCTCCGCCTGCAGTTCCCTGCCAACGGTTCAGCAGGGAGCTTATTCGGCACCACCTCAACTCCCCGCCAGCAACCCCTTCCCCTCCAGCGCCCCCAGGATCGCGTTTATCGCCGCCCGCGCCTCGGCATCGACCGTGGTGCCGCCTGACGGGTCCGGGATGTGGGCGGCCGCCAAATCCGCATGGAGGCTCGCGGTTCCAGCACGGTCACCACGGTGGAGCCCGGGTTCTACGGATGGAGCCGTGCCGGTCGATCTGCGGCCCAGATTTCGGAATAGCCGACTGGTGACGTCGGGCGTATCGTCTGGCTCGGAATGACCCCGACCCCTGCAGTGCCCGGTGCTCCCGGCAGGGCGAGCCACGCCTGCCGCGGCGTTGCAGGTGTTGCGCCCACAATCACCTGTGCCATGAAGAGACCTCTGCTTGCATTGCTGGTTTGCCCCGCCATCTGGGCCGGGGAGTTCGTGAATCTGACATTTGATGAGCCGGACTTGACGAACCTTCGTCCGTTCAAGGCCCCCGAAGCTCAAATTGAGCGCCAGTATGCCCCGGTGGAGGAGGTGTTCCAAGGTTGGACGATCAGCCAGGTCTTTCTGGATGAGTTGAATAGGTCGGGATTTCAAGGGTTGGCCAATGTGGGTGGGGGCGCATCCATCCTCTCCTTGTTCGAGATCAGCGGTGGTTCGACTACTCCGCCCTATGGAGTCAAGGTTTCACATTCCTTGAGCCCCTACTGGGAGCGATCTGCGTTCGGTCTGTCTCAGATAGGTATGGTACCTGAGAATGCAGGCACGTTGCGGTGGTGTTACGACTCGGATCTAGAGGTCTACATCAACGGCAACGCGCTGCAGAGCCAGCGCACCGATTCCATGGAACTCCTCTTCGAGGCAAACGTGACCGCCTATGCGGGCCAGGAGGTTGAGCTGTCCTTGGAGTTTGCGGAAGGGACATTCCATCAGTTTGACTTGGTAGGCTTCATCCCAATTCCCGAGCCCAGCCCTGCAGCCCTGCTAATCGTCGGCGGCCTGTTCCTGATGTTCTACCACCGTCGCCGCGGCTGAGGATTCCGGCTCAACTCCCCGCCAGCAACCCCTTCCCCTCCAGCGCCGCCAGGATCGCGTTGATGGCGTCGCGGGCTTCGGCATCAACGGTTGAGCCGCCGGACGGGTCCGAGATGTGGGCCGCCTGGGCCGTTGGTGTCGCGCCGTGGAACCCCAGCTTGGCGGCCGCATCCGCCCCGACGGTGATCTCCCAGGTGTAGCTGCCGGCGTGGCGCTTGAGCGCTCCGTCGGTCACATTCCAGATCAAGTACCCCGTTGGGATCGCCCCCGTGCTCGGGTCGGCCGCCACCGCTGCCGGTCTGATCTGCTGCCAGGTTCCCGGCGTGCCTGCCGCCGTGCAAACCCACTCCCCGCCCAGGGCGTCCCGCCAGAACTCGTTCAGGACCCGGTCTCCAGACGCAGGCGGCCCGATGATCGTGGTTGGGCTCCCGTTCTGATACGACGCAACCCGTTTGGCGATTTCCTCGGCCAGGATGGCGAAGTTGTCGGCGGTCAACTGGCGGAACGTCTCGGCGTTCAGGACTTCCTTCAGGCGGCTCGGTTCGATGGTGCTCATACCTTGGTCACTTTGATCTGCGTGTGGTTGATGGAGTTCAGGCCCGCCCGCTGGTTCCAGGCCCGGATGATGAAATCCGTTTCTGCACCCAGGGCGGCAAGGATCGTGGCGTTGGAGATCGTCGCATTCCCCGTGGTCGGGAACGTCGCTTCCCACTGCACCGTCTCCGTCGGCACGTCCAGGATTTGCAGCTTGGTGGCGTCGGCAAAGGTGGACGGGCAATCCTCCTCGACCGGGTGCAGGTTCCGCAGCGGCGAGGCCATGTCCCAGTCCACCACCACCGATTCCCAGGTCCCGTACGTCGGGCAGTGGCCATCTCCGTTGACCGTCAGGTTGATCGGCGCCAGCGGCAGGTAGGCCCGTGCCGTCGAGGTGATCTTGTACAGCCCGGCCCCGGCCAGGTCCGTCGTCACACCGAGCAGCTCGGCCTGGAACTTCCACTTCGGTTAGCCATCAGGCAGAACGTGCGGGTGGACCGGTAGAACTCGTAGCTGTCGGGCGCGACCTCATTCCACGAGTGCACCCGGCCGGTGACCGTGTCCCCGCGGGCGACCAGCAATTGGAAGTGCGTGTGTTCCTCCCGCTGAAAGCCGTAGGGCGTCTCGAAGAGCTGGGCACCGGCGATCTGCTGCGGGCTGCAGGTCTTCCGCTGATGCGCAATGGAACCCGAGCCAGGTGCCGTTTCCCGGAGGATGCAGACGAGCTTGCCGAGAGAGTGTGGGGCCCGGCGCGGCGGGGAGCCTCCTCCCACCCGGGTCATGGCAGAAACAGCGGTGCGTCGCGGTCACAGACCAACTTCCCTTGCTCCATCCGGAGTTCTGCCATCTGCAGGAAGGACCGCTTCTGCTCGACAGTCCGTTGCTCCGCGGGGGGCGTGGGATAAGGACGCCAAGGTTCCACGTGGTAAAACAGAAATGCACGATCCCCAACCACCGCCACGCTCGGATGCCGGGCACGGGTCCCATCGAGCGGCCGTCGCCCCGGCTCCTTTAGAATCAGCCCCTGAAGCTTCCAGGTCATGGCGTCTCCGGAACCATAGACCGCCAACCCCTGATGGGGGTCCGTCAGCATCCACCATGCACCGTGAAAGCGGAAGACGTAAGGGGCTTCCTGGTAGCCGAAGCCTCGGTCCGCGGCGGGCGCTTTGACGTCGCCCGGACAGGGCCCGCGATTCGTCCACTGGACCAGGTCATGGCTCGTCGCCCAGTGAATGCCCCCGTTGCCGCCAACCCGATAATAGGCCCGAAACCCGACGTCAATGCGGATCAACGACGCGTCGATCGGATCGGGCTGGGCGAAGGCCGCAAGCCCCACCAACCGCCAGCCGGCGAGGAGGTCATCAACCGGCGCAGTGTAGTGTCGGATAACGCCGGGACCACCCCACGGAGGCGTGGCATTGTCCTTGTAGGTCGCGAAGAGGTGGAAGGCGTCCCCATCGCGGACGATCCCGGGAGCCCAGTGGGTGTCCGGCATATCCGGTTGGCCAGGGATTCCGTTCAAGGTGCAGTACCCGAGAAACCGCCATGAACGCAGGTCCTTCGAGGCGGCCACACCAATGGGGGTCCCCACGTACGTGCCGGAGGTCCGGGTGGCCCGCCGGGCGGTATAGAAAACCCACCACTCCGCGGCGTGAGGATTCCAGATCGCCTCCGGATCGCAGGAGCCGTGGTAATTCGGATCCTCGAACATGGGGGCCGGCGCGGTCGTGCCGCCGGTTCTCCCGGTCTTGGCACATCCGCCCGAGCCGAGGGCAAACAGCGCCGTGCCCCCAGGCCCCATGCGCCCCAAGAATTCCCGTCGAGTCATAACACTACTGGGTACGGTTCCGCCCCCTCTTTTTGGGAACGGAGACTTCATCAGTCAGGTTCTGCCACACCGGGATCATGGCGGAGAGACGGTCCGACTCGCGGAGGGGGGTGTTGCCGGCGTGAGCCCAGCCCTGGTCGTAGGTCCACCAGTGGGACTCCGACAAGCAGATAGGACCGACGAGAGATCACGGAAGGAGCCTGCCTCCAGACGCTGATCAAGGCCATGACAAAGAGAGGCTATAGCGTTTCCAGAAATGGCGTCGCCGATGTCAGTCGGCGCGTATCAAGACGGAGGCAACAGAAGATGCATCGTGCAATGCTGTGCACACGTGCTGTGCGCGTCGCCACTTCATCCCCCTCAGGTAGAACCACAGGCTTGCCGAGCATGCAGCGCCCAGGTTGGAAGCCGCGCCGATTCAGGGCTGGAACTCAGGAGTCCCGACATTAACCTGCAGCGATGCGTGCCGTGGTCTACGAGCAGTTTGGCGGGCCCATGCAGGTCACGACCTTGCCCGATCCCTCACCATCGGTGGATGGAGTGGTTGTGCGGGTGGCGGCAAGCGGGATTTGCCGAAGCGACTGGCATGGCTGGAAGGGTCACGAGCCGGACATCCGGTTGCCGCATGTGCCCGGTCACGAGCTTGCCGGAGAGGTCGAAGCCGTAGGCCGTGAAGTCCGACGTTGGCAGGTTGGCGACCGCGTAACCGTGCCGTTCGCCGTGGGGTGCGGTCATTGCCCGTCCTGTCGGGAAGGGGATCTTCACATCTGTGACCGAGGTTACCAACCTGGCTTCACCGGTTGGGGATCATTCGCTGAACGGGTGGCCTTGCCTCACGCCGACCTGAACCTGGTGAGACTCCCACACGAACTGGATTTTGTGTCGGCCGCCAGCCTCGGCTGCCGTTTGACCACGGCCTATCGTGCGGTGCGGCACCAGGGGCGTGCCGCGGCTGGCGAATGGGTGGCCATTCATGGATGTGGCGGAGTGGGACTTGGCGCAGTTATGATCGCCGTTGCCGCGCAGGCACGGGTCGTTGCTGTGGACGTGAAGAGGGAGGCCCTGGCACTGGCGGAAAGCCTCGGTGCGGCCCAGCTCATCAATGCCCAGGAGACCGACAACGTCCCCTTGGCGATCCGTGAACTCACCGGCGGCGGCGCACATCTTTCCTTGGATGCGTTCGGCAGTGGGCCGACCGCCCGAAACTCGATCACATGTCTCCGCAAGCGGGGACGGCATGTGCAGGTGGGATTGCTGCTGGGGGACCAACGGAACCCGCCGATGCCAATGCACGAAGTGATCGCCCGGGAGCTGGAGATCGCGGGAAGCCACGGAATGCCCGCTGGTGACTTTCCACAACTGCTCGATCTCATCCGTACCGGTCAGATAGACCCGCGCCGTCTCGTGGGACGGACGGTCAGCCTTGAGGAGGCCATCAGTGAACTGACCGGCATGGCGTCGCAACACGGGGCTGGGATTGCGGTGATTGACCGGTTCGCCTCCCCTATCTGAGTTACCGAGAATAACCGTTTCCGCCTCAGCGTTGACGGTGGTGCCACCGAGCGGGTCTGGGACCTGGGCAGCATGGGCCTCGGGCGTGATGCCGCGAGTCTCCTATTCGTAATGAGCGAACGCCTCAGCCCCGCGATAGCGGCCCCTCCGTGCCTCCCGAATTAGCGACGGGCGTCACGGGGCCGCCAGCCGGTGGAGGGGCTTTGTTGGGCCTTGGCAGTATTCCGCGACCTAGCGAAGTGCCCACACTGGCCTGCCAGAGCACCATGTATATGGCCAATACATCGCCAGCGGAACCGAGTGAGATGGCACCCTTCGTGGCTGCAAGCAGATGCCCTCCGAGCAACCCACCGATTGCAGTGCCCACCACTACGGTCACACCCGTAGTCCTCACCCAACCTGGCCGTCCGAAGAGGAGCACGCTCGCCAGAACGAGTGAGCCAAGAAAACCTGAGAACGCGAACGCCGCGACCATGGTTGCCCCCGGGGGGAAGGTCGTCGAGGCAGCAATGTACCATGTAATTGGGTATATCGCACAACTGGTGAGCAGCGCGGCTGCGGTTCTTACCCAACCATCTCGGGCCAGGCGCGACATCGGGAGGATGACGACCAGTGCGAATACCAAACCCGGCCAGACAATATGGTCGAAGGTCTTTTGGTAGCGCACCAGGTACAGACTGCTCGAGTCCGCCAGCCCACACGACAACACACCCGAAACGAGGCCAAGCAGTCCCCACCGCACGGCCCAGCTCGAAAGTTCACGCACGGGACTCATGCCACCATTGATCTCATAACGATTGGTTCCCATATCCGAGGCACACGGACCGGCCTGTTACTCCCTTCAGAATGCGTCTTCCTCCAAGGCAGCGGGGCCGCCAGCATCGAAACCCGCCCATTCGGACTTGCGCGGATCATGCCTGAAAGCCAATCCCGTCAAACCGTTGTGCGCAAGCAGAAGTGTGCACCCAAAGCCGCTCAACTCCCCGCCGCCAAACCCTTTCCCCCCCCAGCGCCACCAGGATCGGTCCAATCACCGCCCGTGCCACGGCATCGACCATGGTGTTGCCGTACGGGTCCGGGATGTGGGTGGCCCGATGATCGTTTCCAGGCTCCCGTATTGCTAGGTCCTCTCGGCTTTCGAGTTCGTTCCTCACTGCCCTCGCACGCGGAAGAACTGGTGGCCGGGGCCGAGCGGTATCCGCATCGAGTTTGTCGGGACTGGTGCATCGGCGTTCTGCCAGGAATTAGGTTCTGCTGGAGTGGCGGTCCGCTGCACCTGATAGGGACCCTGCCCGCCCGTCCAGTTCAGGATGACGTCGGAACCATCCTGCAGGAGAGTCAGGCAAATGCCGGCGTGGGGTGAACCGAGCAAGGTCATGCCAAAGACGTCGTCGGTGCTGGTGGTTCCGTACTGATGCACTTCGACCGCCATGACGTTGTCTCCCGTCAACAGGCTGTCGGTGGGGAACATGAGCACTTGCGCCTGGCCTTCCGGAATGGCACCAGGGATCGGACCATCTGGCCCAGTGTCGAACAGCACGGGATCGGCGCTGATGTTGAAACGTCCGACTTCCACCCCATTCAGGTAGAACACTGCTCCGTCGTCGATGAAGTTGGTTGCCGTGAGCAGGGCACCGCAGGTGCCATACGGCCATTGAAAGTGCGTCCGATAGTACACCGTCGTGGGCCCCGGAGGACTCGACCCGGTCGAGGGAATGAACGTGTTGAAGGGATACGGATACACCGACGGGGTGCTCTCATATCCGAACAGCCCGAGGCCCGCAGGCCAGGCACTGTCGTCGAAGCCCGGCGCCGGCCAGGCCGTTCCCTGGTCGCCCTGGTCCCAATACCGCCAGGGGGAGGTGGTGACGTGGAGCAATTCCTGCCAGTCGGTAACCGTGAGGATCGCCACTGCACTGGACACGCTGTCCTGGGGGTTGGTGACTACCACGTGGTAGCCGCCGGCGTCGCTCGTGAGCACCTGGCTCAGCGTCAACGTCGGTGTCAGCGCTCCGGTCATGTTGGGTCCGTCCGCCAGCTCCACGCCACCCTTGTACCATTGGTAGCTCAGCGGTTCGCTGCCGCCAGCATAGACGCTGAACGAGGCGGTGGTGCCGACATTATTAGTCCGGCTGGAGGGCTGGTTGATGAGGACTGGCTGGCCGGTCGTGATCGCGAATTCAAAATTCGGCCCGCAAAACCCGCAATCAGCACTGGAGAGATTGTCCGGAAAACGGAACCCGTCGTCCGCACTGTTGGCTGAATGGAGATAGGAAACCACGGGAGCCATCGTCACCGACGAAGCCAGGTAATGAAACAGGTCAGTCGGACCGGGATAATTGGCGCCAATCCGATATACCTGCCCCGCGCTCAACGGGAGCGGGGTGTCAAGAGGCGCCCATCGGACCTGGTTGTACTCAGGATCGGTAGAGGTCACCGTCACGCTGGCCAGCAGCGTGCCCGAATCCGTCCAAAGACCCACCTGGTGATGATGTGACCAAACATCCAGAACATGAACCCCCAGGGTGGTGATGGACATGTCTTGATTCACTTGGAATTGCCAGCCCAGTGTATAACCGACGGCTGCTCCCCATGAGTAATCCAGCCCTCCAGACCATCCCTGCAAAGCGGCAGGCAGGTGAAGGGTGAGCAGCGCGGGTGCGCTGGTCGCACTCCCAGAGAGGTTGGTGACGACCACGGTGTACACACCGGCATCAGAGGGCTGGAAGCTGCTGAGCGTGTGAGATGCTTCGGTCGCTTGGGGCAGCGCCACACCGTCCTTGTACCACTGGTAGGTCAGCGGCTCGGTTCCCCCCGCGGTCGCGCTCAAGGTGACGCTCTCGCCGGCGGTCACTATTTGGCTCACGGGCTGGACCCCGATATACGGGTCAAGCACCGTGAGCGTCGCCACCTCACTGGTCACGCTGCCGTCGGCGTTGGTGATCACCACACGGTAACCGCCCTCGTCGCTCTCGACCACGCTGCTCAGAGTCAAGGTCGGCGTCAGCGCGCCGGTGAGGTTCGGCTCGTCCGCCAGCGCCACGTCGTCCTTGTACCATTGGTAGCCCAGCGGCTCGTTGCCAAAAGCGTAGACGCTGAACGATGCGGTGGTGCCGACACTGTTTATTCGGCTGGAGGGCTGGGCATACAAAACCGGAATCGGCGGGCCGATCCTGGCTTCCACGAACCAGCTCGAGCCGTTGTTTCGTCCGCCGGTGACGTAACCCCGGGCGCGAATCGTGCCGCCCGGCGGGAGCGAAAGACCGGTCAGTTGCCAGCTGCCGGGGATGCGCGTGCCGGCCCCCAAGTCTGTCCATGCGCTGCCGTCAGGCGAGTGCGCGAAGGTGGTGCGCCAGACCTCCGGGCTGCTGCCGCCGCGCAGCCAGGTGATGGTCGAAGCATCGGAGGTCAGACTCTGCGTGGCCGGGTCGGTGGCGTTGAGTCGGCCAATGCAGTTGCGCGGTTGGCCACCCAGCGCGGTGAAGTTGCCGCCCGCCAGAATCTTTCCGTCGGCTTGGACCGCCAGCGAACTCACTGTGCCGTCGGCTCCCGGATTGAAGTCCGCATCGAGCGATCCGTCGGCGTTGAGCCGGCCAATCCGTTCGCGCGGCTGGCCGCCCAACGTGTGGAACGAACCGCCCAGCAGGATCTTGCCGTCGGCCTGCACCGCGAGGGACTGCACTCCTCTGTCCGCCCCCGGATTGAAGTCCGTGTCCAGTGTTCCGTTGACGTTGAGCCGGCCAAGGTTCTCGCGCGGCTGGCCGCCCAGCGTGCTAAAGATGCCGCCCACCACAATCTTGCCGTCGACCTGCACCGCGAGCGAATTCACATAGCTACTCGCCCCCGGATCAAAGCCTGTGTCCAGCGTTCCGTCGGCATTGAGCCGGCCGGTTCTCGCGCGGCTGGCCGCCCAGCGTGGTGAAGTTGCCGCCCACCACAATCTTGCCGTCGGGTTGCAGCGCTAGCGAATACACTGTGCCGTCCGCTCCTGGATAGAAGCCCTCGTCCCGCGATCCGTTGGCATTAAGCCGGTCCAGATAGTTGGCCCGCATGCCGGGGGAGAAAATGCCCACCAGAATTTTGCCGTCGGGTTGCACCGCCAGCGAATACACAGAAGTTCTCACCCTCGGATTGAAGTCCGCATCGAGCGTCCCGTCGGCATTGAGTCGGCCAATGTAGTTGCGCGGCTGGCCGCCCAGCGTGCTAAAGATGCCGCCCACCACAATCTTGCCGTCGGCCTGCACCGCGAGCGAATTCACATAGCTACTCGCCCCCGGATCAAAGCCTGTGTCCAGCGTTCCGTCGGCATTGAGGCGGCCAATGTGGTTGCGCGGTTGGCCACCCAGTGCGGTGAAGTCGCCCCCCACCAGAATCTTACCGTCGGGTTGCACCGCCAGCGAAAACACGGTGCTGTCCACCCCTGGATCGAAGTCGTCGGGCAGCGGTGTCTGGGCGCGGGCGTCCGGCGGCAGGGCCAGGCCGAACAGGAGAGTAAGAAGGGCCGGGCCTGAAAGCTGAAGGCCGAAGGAGGAATCGAATCTGCCATTCATCGGGGGCTCACTTTCGATGCGGGTTTCTCGGTCACATCTTTGGGTACGCCGTGCCGGAAGCGAGGTCACAGAAGATCTTGAGGACCGGGCACCAGGGCGGGTGGTCCGGCAAGCACTGCACCGGTCGCACGGGATGGGGCCCGTGGATGTTCTCGTTGCGCCTGTTAGGCGAGGCCTCTTGGCCGCCGTTACGGTCGGTTCATTCGCCGAACACGCTGATCAGGTGGCGCAGTTCCTCGTCCACGTCCCCGGGGTGAGCCACCGTCCTGGCGACCTCCGCCCGCAGGATTTCGCAGCAGCGCTGCCGCAGCCGGTACATACCCGTCTTCACCGCGCCCTCGGTCACTCCCAGTTCCGCCGCCAAGTCGGCGTAGGGCCGGACGGGTTCGTTTCCCCAGATGCAGTTCTTCAGCGCGTCGAAGAGCCGGTGTTTCCCAGCGCTGGCGTATTCGTCGCGCAGTCGGCCCAGCGACCGTTCCATCACGGTGACGGCCCAGCGCTTCTCGTAGAGTCGCTCGGAGGAGTGCGCCCGGGGGTTCGGACGCGTACCACCGTTCGGCGGCATCCGCATCCCGACACAAAGACCAGCCCGCCGCCGCGCTTCACCCGTTCCGACTTCCGCCATTCGTACTGAGGAAGTGCTGGAACGAGGTGAGCAGGAAGGTGCGGAACCGCCCGCGCTCCGGGCTGGCCTGGGCGACACATTTCTTGAACAGCCGGGCGAAGAACTCCTGGGTCAGATCCTGCGCCTCCTCCGGCGAACGGCCGCGCCGGCGTGCGTAGGCATAAAGCGGGTGCCAGTAGGTCCGACACAGCGTCTCCAACGCTTCGGAGGACTGCGAGGTCTCGGTGTCTCCGGCGGTTACCACCGCGCTCCAGTGAGTCGTGGCAAACCCCTGCCGCCTGCCTCAGGCCTGACACTCTCCCGCTCTTGGGCCAAACCCATGGGCCCTCTTATGGGTCATCGTGCGCCCGTTTGCACGCCCAAAGGAGCAGCGCTTGTTTTGCGGCGTGGATTTCCCGTGACCTTGCTCTCCCTAGGGCGTACCCAATGGAAGGAGCCTGACGGCCAGGACCGCGAAGCGGCCGTCGTCGTTATGCAAACCTCGCTCCTCTGCGCAAAGTGCGGAGCCAGACTGGTGGTAATGGGCGCCGGCGAGGGTGGGGTGTGTCCCAAGTGCTTCCTGCAAGAGGGCCTGAGCCGGAACCTGGACGTTCCGCAGCCCGGTTCTCCGGATGACCTCGCGTTGCGCGCGCACGCCGACATGCGGCCCGCCCACTCCCGCCAACCGAACACCGCGTCCGACCACGCCACGCCGGAGACGTCACTCCCGCCGGACGGCCTTCCTGAACCTCCCCAGACCACGATGGCCTCACCCGGTCCATCCCTCCCGCCGCCGCCCATTCCGCCATGGGGAGCGAAGTTGGTGAAACAGAGGACGAGGCCCTGGGCACAAGCATCGGCCACTACAAGTTGTTGGACCGAGTGGGGGAAGGCGGCTGGGGCGTGGTCTATGTCGCCGAGCAGACCGAACCGGTGCGCCGTCGCGTGGCGCTCAAGGTCATCAAGCTGGGCATGGACACCCGGCAGGTCGTGGCCCGGTTCGAGGCCGAGCGCCAGGCCCTGGCGATGATGGACCATCCCAATATCGCCAAGGTTCTGGACGGCGGAAGCACGGAAACCGGCCGGCCCTACTTCGTGATGGAACTGGTTCGTGGCATTCGCCTCACGGAGTACTGCGATCAGCACCGGCTGCCCACCCCGGCACGCCTGGACTTGTTCATCCAAGTGTGTCACGCCATCCAGCACGCGCACCAGAAGGGGATCATCCATCGCGATATCAAGCCCTCGAACATCCTGGTGACGCTGCACGACGGGGTGCCGGTGCCGAAGGTGATTGATTTCGGAATTGCCAAGGCGACGGAAGGACGGCTGACGGACGCGACGATCTACACACAGTTGAACCAGTTCATCGGGACGCCGGTGTACATGAGTCCGGAGCAGGCGGAGATGAGTGGGCTGGACATCGACACGCGGAGCGACATCTACAGCCTGGGGGTTCTGCTCTACGAACTGCTGGCGGGGAGCCCGCCGTTCAGTGCGAAAGAACTCCGATCGCAAGGGCTGGAGGCGATGGTGAAGATGATCCGGGAGAAGGAGCCGCCGCGTCCGAGCACCCGCCTGGCAACCCTCAAAGGCAAAGAACTCACGACCACGGTCCAGCGTCGGGCCACGGAGGCGCCGAGACTGATCTCGCTGCTGCGGGGGGATCTGGACTGGATCGTGATGAAGTGCCTGGAGAAGGACCGGAGGCGACGGTATGAGACGGCGAACGCCTTGGCGCACGACCTCGAGAGGCACCTGAAGCACGAGCCGGTGCTGGCTCGTCCGCCCAGCCGCATTTATCGCCTGCGCAAATCCATTCGCCGCAATCGGGTGGCCTATGGTGCGGCGGCCGCGGTGGCGGGGGCGCTGGCACTGGGCATCGTGTTCAGCACGTGGCAGGCGGTGCGGGCGACCCAGGCGGAAAAGCTGGCCGGACAGCGCCTCGTGGAGTCGGAGAAGGCACGCAAGGAGTCAGAGGCCACGACGAGGTTCTTGACGGAGGTGTTTCAGAGCCCGAACCCGGCGCGGGACGGGCGGACGATCACGGTGGCGGAAACCCTGGACAAGGCGGTGAAGAACCTGGGCCGCGATCTGGGAGATCAGCCGGAGTTGCGGACTCGACTGGAGGCCACGCTGGGTCACACCTACTTCGCGCTGGGGCTCTACCGCGAGGCCATGACGCTGCAAGAGAAGGTGGTGGCCTCCTATCGCGCGACCTCCGGTCCGGAGCACCCGGACACGCTTGCGGCGATGCACAACCTGGCGACCACCTGCCACTACGCCGGCGCGGGCTCCACGAATGCGCCGGTGACTGAACTGGTGAGGCTCCGGCGCAAGGTGCTGGGTCCGGAGCACCCCGACACACTCGCTTCGATGCTCCTGCTGGCCAATCGGACGGCCAGCCCGACGGAGGCGTGTCGGTTGCGCCAAGAGGTGCTGGAGGTCCGTCGCAAGACGCTGGGGCCCGAGGATCCGGAGACGATCATGGCCATGAACTATGTGGCGTTCTCCGAACGTGACCTCGGCCGTCTCGACGAGGCGGTCAAGCTCTGGAACGAGGCGCTGCAACTCAGCCGCAGGGTGGCGGGGCCAGAGCACCCGGATACCCTGATGATGCTGCACAATCTGGCCGATGGCTATGTGCTCGCGGGTCGGCAGCAAGAGGCGCTCAAGCTACGGGAAGAGTTGTTGCCGCTGCGCCGCAGGGTGTTGGGGCCGGAGCATCCCGACACGATCATCGCGATGGAGGGCTTGGGCCGTTCCCGCCTTGCTTGCGGCCATCCGGAAGACGGCTGTGGGCTCCTGGAAGAGGCGCTGGCGTTGCGGCGCAAGGTGCTCGGCCCCAAGAACCCGTTCACGACCAAACTGCTCGAAGATCTGGGACCGGCTTACCTCGCCGCCGGACGGCTGGACGAAATGCAGCGGCTCTTCGAGAGCGAGATCGCACGGTTGGACGAGGAAGGCGACCTGGTCCAGGCCGATCGACGACTACGGTGGCTGCACCTGGGCCAGGGGCTGGCCGCCTACCGGAAGGGCCACTATCCCGAGGCCAGTCGCGCCCTCAGCGACGCCGCCCTGTTCGGCCCCGTGGCCGTGAGGGGGCTGGCCGAGTTCTACTGCGCCATGAGTCTGTTCCAACTGGGCCAAGTGGACGAGGCCCGCCGGCTCTTCACCGGGGCCGAGGCCAGAATGAAACCCCTTCCCCTCGACACCCAACAGCCTCCGAACGGGACGGACCGCGACGACGCGATCCTCTGGCTGGCCTATGAGGAGGCGCATGCACTACTCTCCAGCCTTGGGTCGCCCAAGACGGTCGCCACCGGGTTCGATTCCGCCCAGGACGTCAGCGCGGCCCGCGCCAAGGAGATCCGGAGTCTCTTCGAGGCGGAACTGAGCCGGCTTTCCGCACGCCTCCAAAAGGCTTCCACGAACGGGGTCTTCGCGATCCGGCTCGCCGCGTTGCAGGCGTGGTTTGGAAAGGAAACCGAGTACCTCGTGACGAGCCGGCTAACGCTCCAATGGGCGGCCGAGGACCAAGGCATCTGGCCTGCCGACTGCGCCGCCAAGATCATCAGCCTGCGACCGTCCGCCGAACCGCAGAGGCGACAGATGGCTCTCACGCTTGCCCGCCGGAATGTGGCACTCGGGCAAACCAACCCCCTTCTGTCCTGGTCCGACGTGTGCCTGGGCATGGCTGAATACCGGAATGGCAATTATCCCGAGGCGGATCGGATGTTCCGCGCGGCCGTTCTGGCAGGCTCGCCTAACGTGGTGCTCACGTCCAAGTTCTACGGCGCGATGAGCCTGTTCCAGCAGGGCCAACGGGACGAGGCACGCCGGCTCCTGACCGAGGCCGAGGCAAGCATGAAGCCCCTGCCGGCCAACCTGCAGTGGCCTCTGGCCGATGCCAATCACGACGAATTAATCATCTGGCTGGCCTGCCAGGAAGCCCGCGCGCTGCTCACTCCGCCCCAAACGTCACCGCCATGACGCCGAGACGCGAGGAGACACATCCATGGCAAGACTGATCTTCAGCGGTCACAAGTTCCAGGGGCGGGCCTATGAACTCATCCTGCCCACAACCACGGTGGGCCGGGGCGAGCACAACACGCTCGTTTTGCACGATCCCTCGGTCTCCCACAGGCATTGCGAGATTCTCGTTTATGGGGACGAGGTCATCGTCCGCGATCTCGGCTCGAAGAACGGGACCATCGTGAGGGGCGAACGGCTTCATCACCACCAGCGACCGGTTCATCACGGAGACATGGTGGTCTTCGGAGAGATCGAAGCCCGCGTGGAGTTCGAGGAAACCTCGGACACCGACTCGGACACTGACTTCACCGCGGTTCACGAACACGTCCGGTTGTTGCGAGAGCGGCAGGAGGGCAAGGCAAAGACGATGCCCGATGCTTCACTCGAACTGGGCGCGGCCCCGGATGATTCCGCCTCCGATCGCACTCTCATGGTGTCTCCGCCGCCGCAAGCGAACGTCGTGACAGAACTGGCCCCGGCCGCACAATCCAACACTAGGGGGCCTTCGAGGTCCTGGCTGCCTTGGAGGCTGGTTGTAGGCGTGCTGATTGGCGCGGTGGCCCTGGCGCTGTGGTGGCTCTCCGGGAGTCGCTGACTGCGAGAAATCGCGATCCGGCCCTTTCGACTTTCCCTGAGTTGACCGTCGGCACCGTGCCAGTCTCGAAGGAGGTACCATGCAGGAGCCGCCTCGAAATCCGTCCGTTCCTCTTCAGTCAGTTACACCTGCGGTGCGCGCTACCCCGTTGACATCGCCCGCGCTACAGCGCTCTGGTAGGAAGACACGTGGCCGGCGGTTAACCCGACTTGGCGGACTCGCCATCGAAATGGGAAAAATCGGGGCCTGGCGGGTGCGTAAGTGATTGGAAATCAATGAGCACATTTCCGGTTTGGGCCGAAAATGGCCTGTAGTGCCGACCTACCCTGTTCCCAAGCAAAAGGAGATCGGTATAATGACCGGTCATCATGTTTCTGCGCTGCAAGGTTCGCCGGAAGGGTGGCAAGGAACACCGCACCTGGAGCATTGTGGAAAACCGCCGGGTGCGCGGCGGCAGGGTGGTCCAACGCCACGTGCTCTATCTCGGGGAAATCAACAGCAGCCAGCGGGAAGCGTGGCGCAAGAGCATCGAGATCTTCGAGGAAGGCAGTCCTCGACCCCGCACCGCTTCACTCTTCCCCGAGCAGGATGCCCCGGAGAACCTCATCTACCGCATGGCCCGACGGGCGGGCTTGAACGACGCGGACTTCCGGTGCGTCGTCTTCATGAGCAGGACAGGCTTGGCAATTTCGCTACGGCGCTTCGCAGCGTTTCGAGTTCGTGGTGGGTGTAGCCGCGGCTGACCGCCCTGGACTTGTGGCCGCTGAGCTTCATCCGTAGGTCCTCCGGTACGCCCGCGTTGGCGAGGGCGGTGTTGTAGCTGTGCCGGAGGGCGTGGAAGCTCTTGCGGGACACGGGACGTTTCCCGGAACCCTGAACCATGTCGGCGTCCAAGCCGGCGCGTTCCAAGATGCCTTTGAATTGCAGACTCAGCCCACGGCACCCGCCAATCCGGGCCTTCGCGAGCCGCGGCATGAGCGGGCCGGCGGTGTCCCCTGCGATGCTCTCGAGATGCTCCCGAAGCTCGGGATGCAGAACCGCTACGTGCACCGCGCCGGTCTTCGTCTTCGGGCAAGTGATCGTGCCGGCGAGCAGGTCCACGTCTTCCCACCTGACCTTGACGCATTCGGACAGCCGAGCCCCGGTGAAGTAGCCAATCCGAATGCATGTTTGCCATTCGGGGTCGGCCTTTTCCAGAAGTATCGCCACTTCGACCGGGGTGAAGGTGCCGCGCTCCACGGATTGCCGCTTCGGCAGGTCCACCTGCTCAGCAGGATTCACGCTGATCAGTCCTTCCCGACGGGCACGGTTGAACGCGGCCCGCAGGGTCTTGCCTTCGACCTGAACCGTGGACGGAGCACAACCGGACTTGCTGCGAGCGCTCAGGAAGCCCTGTACGTCCCGGGCGGTGATGGCGGTCAGGGGCAGCCGCGCCCGGCGGTCGAGATGAGCCAGGAAGCCCTTCACGGTCTGCCCATACCGGAGAGCAGTGCCGGGGGAGTTCAGCGCAGTCTTGGATTCCAGCCACTGGGCCAGCCAGGCGGCGAGGGTGGGGCTGCGCATTTCCTCGCCGTTGTCGCAGCGGCTGAGAATGTCGGCGAGGACCGTTCGGCATTGCGCCTCGGTCAGCGTGCCGGCTCCAGCGGCCTTCTCGGTGCGCTCGAACTCCAGGGCAATGGTCAGCGCCTGGCGACGGTCGTTCTGCTTTGTGCTTCGCTTGTGAAGTCGGCCCGCACTGTCGCGCCAGAAGGCGAACCAGTAGGGGGAACGGGGTTGTTTGTGAACGCTGGCCATGTCGAGGTAGTAACATGGTAGTAACGTCCCGCCTTGTCTAGCGAAGCTTGACAACGTCTAGAACACAATACAAAAGGCACATTCAAGGCAATAGAAACGAAAGAATGGAATCCAAAGTTCAAATCTAGGCCCCGCCACCCGTCCGACTCCGCGCCGCCCGACTCCGGGCCCGACTCCGGGCTTGTCCCGCACCGGACCCAATGCCATGCTCGCACATGGCAACGGCAACCAACCCTTCCGCGATTGACGATCCGTTCTACCGACCGGCGGACGAGTTCTTCCCAGCCGAACGTGGCGTGGCCCTCACCTACGACGACGTCACCCTCGCCACGCTCTATTCCGAGGTTCTGCCCCGCGATACCTTGCTCGAAACCGCCCTCGCCGCGAACCTCCGACTAAACATCCCCATCATCTCGTCGGACATGGACACCGTCACCGAGTCCAGCATGGCCATCGCCATGGCGCTCAATGGCGGGCTTGGCCTCATCCACTACAACATGACCGAACGCCAGCAGTTGGCGGAGGTCGGCCGGGTCAAGAACCACGTGCATGGCCTGATCCAGGAACCGGCCAAGGTGAGCCCCGGGGAGACCATCGGGGACGTGTTGCGTCTGATCGAAAAGCGCAAATTCGCGTTCAGCACCTTCCCCGTCGTCGATCCCGAAGGGACCCTCGTGGGGCTTCTGCCCGGCCGCGTGGTAAAACCCCGCTATGCCGATTGGCCCGTGGCCAAGGCCCTCACCCCTCGGGCCGAGGTCCACACCGTCCGCCAGGATGCGTTGGGCAAGGACCCGATTGCCTACGCGGACCACTTCTTCGGCCAGCACCCGGGCATCCATAAACTGCTGGTGGTGGATGAGCAGGACCGGTTGCGGGGCCTGTTCACGATGAGCGACATCGAGCGCATCACCGCCGAGCGCGAAGCCCAATTCAAACCCGCACGCGATGCACGATTCCGGCTGATCTGCGGCGCGGCCGTTTCCGCCACGCGCAATGCCTTTGGAGACCTCGATCGGGATCGCATTGTGCGCCACGTCGGCGCCCTGGTGGAGCGGGGGGTCGACGCCGTGGCCGTCTCAACCGCGCACGGCCATACGCGCGGAGTGGGGGAAAGCGTCCGGTTTATCCGGGAGAACTTTCCCGACCTGCCGCTGATCGCCGGCAACGTCACCTCCGCTGCCGGGGTGGATTTCCTGGCAGAGGCGGGGGCGAATGCCATCAAGGTCGGCCAGGGACCGGGGTCCATCTGCACCACCAGGATTGTCGCCGGTGTGGGCATTCCCCAGTTGACCGCACTTTACGTCACAACCCGGGCCGCCCGCGCAAAGGGCGTCACCGTCATTGCCGACGGCGGAATCACCAAGTCAGGGGACATCGTAAAGGCCCTGACCCTGGCGGACGCCGTGCTTTGCGGCAGTGTTCTGGCGGGTTGCCAGGAATCTCCGGGGGAGGTCATCGAACTCAACGGCAAGCTCTACAAACGCTATCGCGGCATGGGCAGCCTGGCGGCAATGAAGGCGGGATCGGCGGCGCGCTATGGCCATTCCAAGGACACCGGTCGGAAGCTGGCCGCGGAAGGAATCGAGGCCTTGAAGGAAGCCACCGGCACAGTCGAGGACGTGCTCACCCAGCTGGTCGGTGGCATCCAGTCGGGTATGGGTTACCTCGGAGCCCCCACCCTGGCGGACCTGCGTCAACGCGCCCGCTACATCCGCGTGAGCCCGGCCGGCCAGCGCGAGGCCGCCCCGCACGACATCGTGGAGGTCAAGGCGGGGAAGTAGGCTCAAACCGCCCGTCGGAGCCGCTCTGATCAGGCCTCTTGACGGAAAGCCACATGGTTGGAAGGTCTGCGTTCAGGCGGTTTCGTCACCCCGCCACTTGGAGGCGCGATTCTCAACGGACGGGGTGGACCCACGCTCAGACCTTCTCACCCAGCAGCCTGGCGGGTGCCAGGAGCACCGCTCGCAAGGTGTGGAAGAGGACCTCAAACACGAGGAAACCCAACCGAAACGGCAGCGCCAGCAGCCATACGATGGGGAACAGAATCAAGGCCAACAGCGCCAGCGGCGCGCAAGACACCAGCAGCAATGTCCAAAGCAGGATGGCGATGAAGAATCTCATGTGCGTGCCCATTTGACGCCCGCCGTCATCGAATACCGGTCTCTCTACCACCAACCACGGCGCAATGCAAGGCGTCGGTCGAGTTCATCAACGCACAAAAAGCCTTGCCCGGAAGGCCCCGACGGGGGATTCAGGGAGGTGCACGCCATGAGAATGAACCGGTTTGTGATCGGACTCCTTTGCCTGACCGGCGGGCTTGCCCCGGGCTCGGCGCCACTGCTGGGAGCGGGGGTTTCGACCCGGGTCGGCGTCGCCACCTCGGACATCACGCCGCCCTTGGGAGCGCCAATGGCCGGCTACTACCATGAACGCGGCGCAGACGGAGTGCTCGACCCGCTCTTCTGCAAGGCGATGGTCATCGAGTCCGGAGCGGAGAAGGCGGTGCTCGTGACCGTGGATCTCATCCATGTCACGCGGACAGTCACGGACCAGGCACGTTCGGCCATCGAGCAGAACACTGGCATCGCCGGCGAGCGGGTGATGATCAGCGCCACGCACGCCCACACGGGACCCGAGTTGACCCGGCAGGGCGTTCGCAGTGGCACGATGGGGGGGAACCGGCCCGTCGCGGTCGAATACACCGTCGGCCTTCCCGGACGCATCGCGGAAACCGTGAAGCAGGCCAACATCGCCCTTGCTCCGGCGGAACTCCTCCGGGCCAACGGAAGCTGTGAGGGACTGACCTTCAACCGCCGCTTCTTCATGCGAGACGGCACCGTCGGCTGGAATCCCGGCAAACGGAATCCCAACATCGCCCTTGTCGCGGGTCCGACCGATCCCGAGGTTGCGCTGCTCTACGCCCAAAGGCCGGGAGCCCGCAGTCCCCGTGAAGCCGTGGCCACCTACGTGAACTTTGCCATGCACCCGGACACCACCGGCGGCAGCAAGTACAGCGCCGATTGGCCCGGCGCCTTGAGCCGCGTGCTGGCCGCCTACCTTGGCCCGGAACATGTCACCCTCCTGGGCAACGGCACCTGCGGTAATCTGAATCACATCGACGTCTCGTGGTCGGGGCCGCAGAGCGGCCCCTTCGAGCAGGAACGGATCGCCACGATCCTCGGAGCCACAGTCTTCCAGGCGCTCAAGGATCTGGAACCCGTCTCCCCCGGCACCATTCGGGCGCGCGCCGAACGCGTCAGCCTCCCCGCCCGCCAGGTCAGCAGGGAGGAGATCGCGGAAGCCCGCGCCACGGTCGCTTCGGCAACCGACGATCGCGGCGGCAACTTCATGAAGTTGGTGCGCGGATACCGCACGCTGGACATCGTCGAGCGCGAGGGCCGTCCCTTCGAGGTCGAGGTTCAGGCAATCACCCTGGGCCCGGACCTCGCATGGGTCGGGTTGCCCGGCGAGGTCTTCGTCGAACTCGGCCTCGCCATCAAGCGGCGTTCCCCATTCCCCCGCACGTTTGTCGTCGAACTCGCCAACGAGAACATCGGCTACATCCCGGACCGGCGCAGCTACGCCGAGGGAAACTACGAACCGGAAAGCGCCCGTTGCGCCGCCGGCTCCGGCGAACAGCTGGTGGAAGCGGCCGTGAAGCTGCTGACGTCACTGCACGAATCCTCCACCCCATGAACCGAGCGACGGAGTCAGTCCTGCCGCCATTGGCGGTGCTCCCTCTCCCGATGGTGAGGGCTGACCCCCAAGCCGCCCGGCCGGTTCAAGGCCCACTCCATGTGCAATCGTGAAGCCGAGATCCCCATGAATCAGACCGTCCTGACCATCCCGGAGCGCCGCCTGCCGCGACGGAGATTCTTGCAGACCACCTCCGCATTGGGCGGTGCCGCCGTCATGGGTTCCCTGCCTCTCGAACGTGCTGTGCACGCTGCCGGCAGCGGGACAATCCGCATCGGGCTCATCGGTTGCGGTGGCCGCGGCACCGCCGCCGCCATCAATGCCATGAACGCAGGGCCCGACGTGACACTGGTTGCCATGGCGGAGCTGTTCCGCGAACGCCTGGACGAATCGTTGGCCGGTCTGCGTGCCGCCAAGCCGAGCCAGACGCGCGTGACGCCGGGACGTTGCTTCCTGGGCTTCGACGCCCATCGCGACCTGCTCACCGGTGAAGTGGACGCCGTGATCATCGCACCCACGTCCCACTTCATTCCCGCGATCTTTCAGACGGCCGTCGCAGCCGGGAAACACGTCTTCTGCGAAAAGCCCCACGGCATCGACATCCCCGGCTTGAAGCTCTCGATGGCGGCGGCCAACGCGGCGCGGGAGAAGGGGTTGAACGTGGTCTCGGGGCTCTGCTGGCGTTACGACCCAGGGGTGCGCGCGACGATGCAACAGGTGCACGAGGGCCGCATCGGGGACATCCTCGCCATCCAGGAGACGTACGTCTCGGTGCCCTACATCCTGCGCGACCGCCGGCCCGGCCAGGGCGAAATGGAGTGGCAGTTGTGGAACTGGTATCATTTCAACTGGCTCTCGGGTGACCAGACCGCCCAGCAACTCATCCACAGCCTCGACAAGGCCTCCTGGGCCCTGGGCGACCACCCACCGGTCAAGGCATGGGGAATGGGTGGCCGGCAGACCTGCCTGGGACCGCAATACGGCGACCAGTTCGATCACCAGGCCGTGGTGTTCGAATACGATGCCGGCGTTCGTGTCTTCGGCTTCACGCGGGACCAACCCGCCTGCTGGAACAACACCTCCGACTACCTCATGGGAACCAAGGGACGCTGCGATCTGCTGAACCGCCGCATCGAGGGTGAACGACCCTGGCACTACGACGGTCCGCGCGAGAACATGTACGACGTGGAACATCGCGAACTGTTCGACGCCATCCGGAACGGTCGCCCCATCAACAACGGCCATTACATGTGCCTCAGCAGCGCCCTCGCCATCATGGCGCAGATGGCCTGCTACAGCGGGTCCGTGGTCACTTATGAGGATGCGATGCAGAGCGAACGCTCGTTCGCATTGTCACACTATGCTTGGGATGTGGAACCGCCCGTGAAACCTGACGCCACCGGCCGCTATCCCACGGCCATGCCGGGGCCCGCCGAATACGAACAATGGAGAATGCCATGAACCTCAGCAACCGCCGCTCGTTTCTTCAGCAGATCGCCGTCGCTGCCGCCGGTAGTGCCGGGCTTCCCAGGACCCTTGCCGCCGACCCACCCCCACCGCGCGACTACGCGATCGGCTGTTACACCCGGCCCTGGGACCAACTCGAACTCGGCGCCGCCCTCGACGGTATCGCCGAAGCCGGTTACCGCTACGCCGGTATCATGACCGCGAAGGGCAAGTCCTGGGTCATCATCACGCCCGAGACCACCGTGGAAGAGGCGGCGAAGGTGGGCGACGAAGTGCGCCAGCGCGGCCTGAAAACGTCGTCCGTTTACGGCGATTTCAAACCGACCTCCGCCGTTGCGGACGGCGTGAAGGCCTTGACGCGGTTGATCGACAACGCGGCGGCATGCGGTTCGCCCGACCTGTTGCTGGGCGGCACCGGGGACCCGGCGTTGTCCGACGCCTATTACAAGGCCGTCGCCGAATGCTGTGATCTCGCGGCGGCCAAGAAAGTGCGTCTGACCATCAAGCCGCATGGCGGGTTGAATGCCACCGGCCCGCAATGCCGCCGGATCATCGAACAGGTCGGCCATCCGAACTTCCGGCTCTGGTACGATGCGGGCAACATCTTCTACTACTCCGACGGTGCCCTCGATCCTGTGGCCGACGCCGCGACGGTCGATGGCCTGGTCGCCGGCATGAGCGTGAAGGACTTCCTGCCACCGAAGGAAGTCATGGTGACCCCGGGCACCGGCCGCGTGGATTTCCCCAAGGTCTTCGCCACGCTGCGCGCGGGAGGGTTCACCCGCGGCCCGCTCGTCGTGGAATGCACGGCGCGCGGCGACGGGCTCGACGTCACCGCCGAAGCCCGCAAGGCACGGGAGTTCCTGGAAGGACTCCTGGCTGGGATGGCAAGGCCTCGCTGAATCCGACACCGGGCGGCGATCCAATTCGCGGTTCGGCCATGGGAACCGGATGACCTGCCTTTGCGTTCATGCACCGCAGCCCTCCACCGCCACGGGCTCCATCGCTTTGATCATCACAGATAGTGTGCCTATGTATATGTATTTTTGTATTGACAATCTCCGCCTTGAGAGCCAACTATCGCGCGTCATGCAGCCACCTACCTGTCATTCCAGAAGTGACGACTTCAAGTCTTCGAAGGGTAACGCCGTTCCAACCGGGCGATCTCGCAGGCTGTGCAATCCATGGCGCTACCGCGCCATGCTCCTCACAGCGATGGGGTTGTCTTCATCCCTCACAGTGAATGCCTCCCTCTCCGTCGTGGAGATCGTGGGACTGTCGAATGGCATCCCGGGCATTATCAGGACAGTCAATTCGCTTCGGGGCAGCCTGACCGTCGTGCCTTCCTCCGCCCTTGGGGAATGGCACTTCGTGGTCGGAGGAACGAATTTCACGCCATCGGGGACCGAGTACTGGGGTGGGCGACTCCACGTGCAGAGGGACCTTCTTACCGGACGGTTTCACTTCAAGTCCTTCGACCGCGACCCCACCACAGGCCTCTGGCTCTTGCTCACCAAGGATCCGTTTCCTATCGGCGATTCACAGGGGCGCCCGGCCACCCGCGTGAACGTTTTCAGCTGTCCGCTGGCGCCTTCTGGTTTGACAGTCGTGTATGAGCTGGAGAACTTCAAAGTGGATGTTTGGGTCAACTCGATCAGCTATACCGGCCGACGGCCCACGGGTCCCTTCGAGAGCTACCTCAAATCCCATGTGACCAAGGAATCCCAGTCCGTCTCACAGCCACTCCCACCCTTCGAAGCCCACATCAGCAAGTGCGTGTCTCTCCCGCTGACGGGGACCTTGCGTGTGGACCCGCCCCCAACGTACCTGACGTTCACTTATGAGGGGCCCGGGACGTCGTTCGTCTACTCATGGCCCATGCTGCAATGGGTGGGAAACGCGTGGGACTATTAGGACACGAGTGTTCAAACAACTCACCCTGTCACCATCATGGGAGCACACCACGACAAGAGAATGAGGTTCGCCGTTGCGGGGGGCCTTGGGGTGATCATCCTGCTGTCCTTTTGGAGGGCTGACCACGGAGTCGTTGCCCCCTCGCCCGACAGTACCCCGGGGAGCGGCAACAAGTCGACGCCGGACGCTGTGCCACCGATCTTGCGTGGTTTCCGGGAACCGCGTTCCTCGGCGACGGCGGACGACCCCCTGGCAGGAGCGTTGCTGGGGGATCCTGGGGCGTGGCTGAGTCCGGAAGCGCGCCGGATGCTGGGACAGGCCTGCCTCTCACTGGCGTACGTTGATGAGAGCGTTCGGCGACACTACGTGGGAGCCTCCCCAAACGACAGCTTTGCTGCGGTCCAGCGGGCTTACGGCCGGGTCCTCTTTCTCAACGACTACAACTACGCCGTGAGGGCGTGTCCAGAACTGGACCCGACCGCGGGCGAGACGGTGTACACAAATGCAGTGCGCGGGCTGGCGGAATCCGGTTTGGCCGAGATCGCGAAGGACGCGGCGGGCACACAGCCGGTCTCCCGCCCGGAACCGCCCCTGACGGAGCACTACCGGCAAGCCTTCGAAAGCGGACTGCCGCCGGAAACCACGGCAGGATATTCGAATGTGCTCACGACCTTGGAGCGCTCGGTGGGATATGACCCACGAGCGACGGATTTGTTCAATGACGCGGTGATTTACGTCATGTCGAAGACCGACCTGGAGGAGATGGCGGAAGCGGACCGGCGCGTCTTTGCCATGGTGCAAGCATTCGAAGCGGGCGGAGCACCGCCGGACTTGGAGACCCTCAGCGGCGCGAAGAGGCTGGACGTGGACGACTCTGCGGAAGCCTTGTTCGACGACGGTGGCCTCACGGCGACCGCGCTGGCGGCTTGCCGGGACATCTTCAGCCAACGCTTTGCGCAAAACCATGGGATCACGGACGAGTCGTTCATGGACGAGCTCGACAAGCTCCGGATACCGCTGACTGGAACCTGGGTGATCATCTACCCTCCGCATCCATAGTCCTGGTCCGACCAGGGGGGCATGCCACCCCGACTTCCTCTGCCTGGGCCGCGCCACATTGTCCCCAACGACGGTGCCGGCCAGGGTGTCGAGGCGTCGACTCCTTGCGAAAGGCAATCCGGGACCGACCTCCAACGGTGTGACACCATGCCGTCCGACGCTTCCTTGCTCGTCTCGCTTGACGGAATCCGACATGGTGATTACGGGTAAGGTGCAATTTTGAAATTCATGTTCATGCTGTTTCGTTCTTGTCCGGAGCCCCTGGGCTTCCGACGCGGCCTTGCGTTCCGGGCCATTCTGGCGTCTGGCGTGGTCCCGTTTCTATGCGGCACCGCGGTCCTGGGTTCGGCGCCAATGGCGGGGAGCACATCCGCCGGGGGCCCCGCCGCGACGGAGATGCCCCCCCCGGAGTTCCTTGCCTCCGAGACGTCACCGGTGGGCACGACTGGGACCGGGGACTGCGACCCGGACGGCGTTCCCGATGACTGGGGCGACTATTCCCTGTTGAAGCAGGGACGCTCCGTCCAGACCTCGGTCGGGGAACCCGAACCGGATCCCGACATTCCATTTGTCTTTGTGTGCTCGGTTCAGCCAGCGGCAGCCGGACCGAAGGTGACCCAGGCGTCGGTTACCCTGCCCGGAGGCAAACGCAAGACCCTCGCCGGGTTGCCCTTGGGGAACTGGTTTCTCCATGTCGACCTGCCAGCCACCCTGGAGGGCTTGGAGGCCGCCTGCCCGCCCGGTTCGTACACGCTGAGCTTTACCCAGGAGGGGGAACCCCAGCAGAACATCCCCATGACCCTGCCCGCCGGAAACCCTCCCATGCCGCATTTCACCAACTACGAAGAGGCGCAGGGGGTGGATGCCACCCGGCCGTTCCTTCTGCAATGGGACCCGTTCACCGGGGCCGTCCCGGGGGACGAGTTACTGGTTCAGATTGAAGATGCCGCGGGCGATCGGGTGTTTCTGGCTCCGAACCCCTGCGTGCCACGCGAGCTGCCGGTCGAGGCGACCTCCGTTGAGATTCCGCCGGGCGCGCTGGCGGCGGAGCAGACCTACACCGTGCACCTGGCCTTTGTCCGACGGTTCTACTCCTCCACCGACACCGTGCCGGAGATGAGTGGAGATGGTGCCATCTCCTTCACGACCGCAATGGCTCTCCGGACCGTCACCGGGGGCGTGGTCGAGGCGGCGCAATTCACCGCGTACCGATTCCTGCAGAACGGTCATCCCGAAATGACCCTCCAGGGCACCCCGGGAGCCGACTACACCGTGCAACGAACCAGTGGGCTTGGCAGCGGCGTCTCCGGCTGGGCCGACGTGGGTGCCGTCACCTTGGACGGCACGGGTGTCGGGATCTTCGAGGATCCGGAGAGCAGCCCAACCCTGCCGCTCTTCTACCGCGCGATCGTCCCGTAGCCATTCGATTACAAAGAAACTGCTCGTCAGCGCGTGGCAGAAGGCCGCACGCTTTCCGCGGAATACTTGATCATCATGTTCCGATCGCATCCTTCCCGCATGAGTCTCATCACACTTTCGGCCGGATTCCTGCCTCGCTTACCCCTGCCCGGGCCACGATTAGCCACAACGCTGGCGGTGCTTTCGCTCGCGTCCTGGACTCCGCTGCAGGCTGCCGCCCCCCAGGTCATCGAGAGCATCCCCGCCAATGGCGCCACCGGCGTGGCGGTCGGCACCACGGTGGTCTTCAAGTTCGACCAGGCAATGGCCACGGCGATCCCCGTGATGGCCTCGATGCCCGGCATCTTTGTCGGGAACATCGAGTGGACACCCCAGAGCGTGTCCTGCGTCTACGAATGGTCGGGGGACGGAAAGACCCTGACTTGCAGTCCCATTGGCGGTCTGCCGGCAAACGCCACGATTTCGTGGCGTTTGAATCCTTCCGGCTCCATGTTCCCGATCAGCAACACCCTGGGGGCGGCGCTGCTCACCACCACGGGCAGTTTTCAAACCGGGCAGGGCGGTAGTGGCTGCGATCCGGACGGCATTCCGGATGACTGGGGCTCTTACTCCGTTTTCAAGCAAGGTCGCTACCTGCAGTCCTCCGCCGCAGCGCCGACGCCCCACCCGGAGACGCCGTTTGCGTTCATCGCCTCCGTCCATTCGCCGACGGCCGGGCCGGATGTGACCGAGGCGTCGGTGACACCCCCCGGTGGGAGCCAGCAGGCCCTGGACGGCATTCCCTTCAGCGCGACCTTTCTCTTCATGAGCACCCCGGCGACCCTGGCGGCCTTGGATGCCGCCTACCCTGCGGGGGTCTACACGCTCCGGTTCACCCAGGAAGGGGAGGCCCAGCAGGTCATCCCCATGACGATGTCCACGGGACACCCGCCCATCCCGCACTTCACCAATTTCGAGGCCGTCCGCCAGGTGGACGTCACCCAGTCGTTTCTCCTGACCTGGGACCCCTTCACCGGGGCGGGCGCGAACGACATGCAGGCGTTGCAGATCATGGATGCCTCGGGGGATACGGTGTTCATGGCCCCCGACCTGTGCGTGCCACGCGAACTGCCGGTCGGCGCCACCTCCATCGAGGTGCCTGCAGACACCCTCGCGGACAACCAGACCTACACCGTGTATCTGGCGTTTCTCCAACGCTTCTACACCTCGACTGAAACCGTCACTGACATGAACGGAGTCGGCATGGTGTCGTTCACGACCGAAATGACCCTGAGCACCGGCAGCGGGGGGGAGACCGAAGCCGGGGAGTTCATCGGATATCGGCTGCTTCCGAACGGCAATCCCGAGCTGACCCTCGCGGGCACGCCGGGAGGCACCTACACCATCCAGCGAGCCGGCAGTCTCGAGGGAGACTCCACCACCTGGAGTGACGTGGAAATGCTGACCGTCGACGGGAGCGGCACCGCCGTGTTCGAGGACACCGAACCCGGCAAGTCCATGCCGCTCTTCTACCGCGCGGTCGCCTACTAGTCCTGACGACTGGGCAGGTCCCAGGGAATTCGCGGCTGCCCTTGTTGACCTGCGGTTCCGCTGCTCTCTCCGGGCACAAACCAGGCCCCCGACATCGGCGCTGCCATCTTGTCTGCTTGTCTTGCCGGGCGGCTTGATTCAGTATGATGTCCCGGAAGGTTCCTGTGATTGATGACTCGGATGAGTCTGCGAATTCGCATCCTGCTTCTGACGGGCATGTTCCTCGGGATCGTGCTGCTGCTGGGAAGCTGGCAGATGAGCGAGGTCAACCGACTGCAACGTCGGACCTTGGAGCGCCAGCGCACAACCTCGGAGGCGGAGTTGTTGACCCGGACGGCGGAGGCCACCTTCGAGAAACAGGTGCAGGAGTGGAAGAACACGCTCCTGCGCGGTCACGATCCCTCGGACTTCGAGCAGTATTGGTCGGGATTCGAGCGTTGCGAGCGGGAGACCCGCGAACTCGCCCGCCAACTGGTCGCCCGGTTGCCGGATTCCTCGGCGGCCCGACCGGTGGCGCAGCGCTTCCTGGCCGAGCATGAGACGCTGGGGTTGCGCTACCGGGCAGCGCTTGAGGAATTCCGGAAAGGCGGTGACGACGCTCCCCGCCGGGCGGACCGGATGGTGCGTGGGATGGACCGCGAACCGACCGGGCTGTTCGACGGCATCGTGCAGGAGCTGGGCTGGGAACGGCGCACCATGCAGGCCGCACTCGAGCGTCTGGAACAATCCACGGCGAGTCTCTGGACGGTCTCGACGGGAGCGGCCGCCACGCTCGCTTTTCTGGTTCTCGCCATCGCCCTCAACCGCTGCGTGAACCGCCCGATCGAGTCCGCCATCGCCCATGCCAACCGTATCGCCGCAGGAAACTTCGAGATCCGTGCGGTGGCTTCGTCCGCTTCCGATGTGGCTGCCCTGCAGGGGGCGCTCAACCGGATGGCCGAACGCCTGCGGGAGAGCTACACGGAGATCGAGGCAGCGCGCGATCAGGCCATTGAGGCCTCGCGTTTGAAATCGGAGTTCCTCGCCAACATGAGCCACGAAATCCGCACCCCGCTGAACGGGGTCATCGGCATGACGGATCTCCTGCTCGAAACGGGGCTCGATAACGAACAGACCATGATGGCGGAAACCGCGCGCTGTTCGGGCGAGACCCTGCTGGCGGTTATCAACGACATTCTTGATTTCTCGAAGATCGAAGCCAATCACATCGAGCTGGTGGAGCGGGAGTTCCTGCTCGAGGAATTGATCGAGGGAGCCACCGTCGTGGTTGCCCCCCGCCTCAAGGACAAGGATGTGGCGCTCGGATTCGTCGTGGACGACGACGTCCCGCAGCGAATTCGGGGGGATCTCGTCCGGCTTCGCCAGGTCCTCATCAACCTGCTTTCCAACGCCGCCAAGTTCACCCGGCAGGGATCGATTGCCGTGCGCGTATCCCGGGCAGCCGATCCGGTCGGGGACGGAAACCGGGGCGGGGAGACGGGCAACGGGAAGCAGGTGCATCTGGAGTTCGAGGTCGCCGACACCGGAATCGGCATTCCGGAGGACAAGCGCGAAGTGATTTTCGATGCGTTCCGCCAGGTGGACGGATCCCCGACGCGGCCGCAGGGCGGGACGGGGCTTGGGCTGTCGATCTGCCGGCGATTGGTTGGATTAATGGGGGGGCGGATCCGCGTCGAAAGCACCCCCGGCGAAGGGAGTCGGTTCATCTTCGATGCGCGGTTTGGCCACGCAGAGGAGGCCGTTTCGCCGGCGGGGGCCTCTGCATTGCTGCAGGACCGGCGTGCGCTGGTGATCGACGATCATGCGATCAACCGGGAGATCCTCACGCGCCAGCTCCGCGCGCTGGGCTGTCAGGTCACGGCGGCGGCCTCAGCGATGGAGGCTGCGGCGTTGCTGGGGATTCCCGACCGGCCCCTCGCGCGGACATTCGACTTCGTCATCTGCGACTACCAGATGCCGGAGGTTGACGGTTGCGAGTTTGCGCGACGGGTGAAGGGGGTTTCCGAAACCGCCTCTCTTCCGATCATCCTGCTGACCTCGGTGGCCCTGGGCCGGGGCGTTCTGGACCGCAGCAGAAACCTGTTTGCCGCGGTCTTGACCAAGCCCATCGTCAAACGGGTGGTCCGCGACGTGGTGATGCGCGTGCTGGCAGGCACAGACGGGCCGGCGGCCGAGGCGCCGGAAGCCCGACTCCCGGTCCCCGCCCCGCCATCCCCCGGCCCCGACACCGATGCCCCGCGCCTGCTGGTGGTCGAGGACGAACCGCTGATCCGGCGGTTCCTGGCCCTGGTTTTGAAGCGGGAAGGCATTACGTTCCACATGGTCGAGAATGGCCGGGTGGCGCTTGAGGAAATCCAACGCCGACCCTACAACGTGGTCCTGATGGACGGCAGCATGCCGGTACTGGACGGCTACGAGACGACCCGACGCATCCGTGAACTGACCGGGAATCGGCGGCCGCCGTTCATTATCGCCCTGACCGCCCACGCGCTGAACGGCGCGAGGGAGAAGTGCCTGGCTGCCGGCATGGATGATTACCTGGCCAAACCGGTGAAACCCGAGGAGCTGACCCGCTGCCTGCGCGCCGCCTTCGCCGCCTGCGAGAACACCGACGCGCCCGCCGGCTCCTGAGTTCGCGGACGCCCTGGCTCGGCGTCAACTGAACCGCAACGCGTAGAGATCCGCATCCTTCATCACGAAGCGTAGCCGCACCGGTCGACCCGCGAGTGCGCTCACATCGGGACCCTGCTTCCACCGCACGACCCGTTCGATCTCATCCCCGATGGTTTCCACGGCATCCGCCAGGGTGTACCCCGGGAGAGGCTTCCCGTTCGCATCCTGAATCTCGACCCGGATGCCTCCCGCAGCCCCGGTGGAGAAGTTGATCACCAGGTTCCCGCCCGTGAAGGTCAGCGGCCGCGTGATCATCTCGCCCCCTTGAAACGGGGCGTTCACCGAGGCGAACCCGTCGGTCCGAAGTGTGAACCGCAGGAGGTGACAGGTGGGCTGGGCATAATGCGCCTGTTTGTAGAGCGACATTTCGGTCGGTCCGGTGGGGATTACGCCCAGGGCTGTCAGACCGGCACGCGAGGCCCAGTTTCCCAGGTCAAGTCCCGGCCGGATGAACCCCTCCATGAAGGTTCGGTCATAGCGGTCGCCACCCCGGCTCGTCATGAAGACCGCTTCCGCACAATCACTGACATAGCCGCGATTCACCCCCAGCTCGCGGGCCTGGGCCCCGGTGAGCACCTGGCGGCCCGGCATGAAGCGCATTGGCAAGGCAATATAGACGTGCGGTGCGCGGAAGTAGGGGTGCGTCTGGTTGGTGTAGAGATGCTCCGGTGGCGTGTCCCCGAATCGCATGGGCACCGGACTCGACCATTCCAGGAAGTCCTTCGAGATGCTGCGGCTGATCGTCCGGTAACCGCGAAAGCCCCCGTCCGTCCAGGTCCGGAAGTAAGCGGCGTAACAACCCTCAGCCTCCGACCAGAACGCAACGTTCTGCGAATCGAACGCGCCTTCGGTAAGGACCGGTGCATCGCGGAGTTCGCGCCAGCGCCGGCCATCCCCCGAAACGAAGGCCGCCAAGCCGCTCTTCGAGGTGCCCGCCAGTGCCTTGAACCGTTCATCTGCCGGCGTCTCCGGCCGGGTGTCGACGAAGGGGGAGAAGTTGTGCGAGAAGGGCGCCATGCCCGCGAGGACGACATTGTTCCGCCGGGTGCCGTGGACTTCGTGCAATCCGAGATCCGGCTTGGTCCACTGCACTCCGTCGGTGCTTTCCGCGCAGCAGGTCACCTCGTTCTCGGAGCCGTCGGCGCCGGCCTTCGGCAGGCCGCGGTAGTACATGCGAAACGCGTCCTTGTCCTGCAGCACCGTGATGTAGCCGCAAAACGGTCCCTCCCAGGGACGGTCGAACTGGAGGACCGGGCCCGCCGGTTGCGGCTCGTGCAGCTTCAACCGGGCACCGTCGAGCCGGTCAATGAGATGAGGGTCGAAGAACGGTTCGAGCCGCGACCCGATGGAGCGGATGTCGTGGCCCGTCCCGGCCTGATCGGCAACCAGGCGGACCGGGGGCCAACCTGCCGAGCAGGCCAGGGCCCCGAAACCGGCCATCCGCTTCAGCGCCTTGCGCCGGCTCAGGTCCCTCCAGGCTGACCCCCTCCCCCGGGGCTGTTCGGTGGGTGTCATGGACGAACCTCAACTCAGCGCCATCAGCGAGACCCGGCGGTCACGGTCGTCCTTGGTGATGCCCATCGCCATCGGATCCAGCGTCAGGGTGCCATCCACCATGAACGCATAGCGATGATGGCCGTGCCGAAGCTGGATACTGAGGATCCACGATCCGGACGGGGTCTTCTTCATGGGATGGGCGGTCTCGTCCCATCGGTTAAAGTCGCCCACGAGGCTGACGAACTTCGCGAGGGGGGCATTGCAGACGAAGTTGGCCGTCTGAATGTTGCGATGGGCGCTATATCGGTCTTGCATCGGTGAAATCAGGGGAGGATGAGGGTCGCCGGAAGGAGGCGGCCGGACGTCAGCCAAGCAGGTTCTGGAGGATCCCCAGGGCCGTCCGGACGACCATTTCGGACTGCGCTTCCAGGGCACGGTAGCGATCGGCCCAGCCCGGCTTGTTTTCATGGCGTTCCTGCCAGAACGATTTCAGGACCCGCTCGGTGCGCTCGACCTGATGCCAGGCCGAGGCCAGGGCATCCCGCCCCTCCGGCAGATCGGAGATGGCGCCCACGGTGAAGCGGCTGATGTGCTTGTGTCGCAGGACGGCCTCGAGCAGCAACACCACCGTTTGTTCATGGGGGTACCAACGCCGGCAGAGCATTTCCCGCAGGAACCCATGCCGGACGGCGAAGAACTCCGAGCGCGGGCGTTCCGTGTAGCCACGGATGTCCTCAGCCTCCTTTGGAAACCAGTTGTAGAGCAGCGCGAAGGTCCCGTAGGTGTCGATCAACTGCTTCGAGTTGTTGTGATCGGTGACAATCTCGCCGATACAGAGGTCCTGCTCCAGTTCCACGCAGATTTCCGGCAGGTCATGCAGCCGGCTCAGCACCTCCTGCCCCACGGGGGTGCCATAGTCGAAATCCCCCGGAATCAGCCAGTAAACATCGTCGGGTCCGCCCCGGTCGAAGGCGGTCCCCAGTCCGGTGTACCACATCTGGCAGGTGTCCACGCACCAGGCATCCAGAACGTCCGAATGCCGCTCAACCCGGTTTCGCCGGAAAGTCTGATAGGCCTTGCGACGCTCATTGGCCTGGTGGGTCTTGCGGTCAATGACGGTCAGCGGGCGGGCGTAGACGTCCTTCTGCTCATCCAGCCGCCCGATCAACTCATACAACTTTTCCAGGTCTGTGTTGTGCTCCGGTTGCCGGAACGGGTAGATCACCACGGGATGGATCCGGCCGCGTTGGGGGCGGGGCAGGATTCGCGCCGGTTTCCGGGACGCTCCCTTTCTGGGGGCGGCTTGGGTTCGCTTCATGACGCGATCATTCGTCACGAACCGGCAGGTGCCAAGTCCTTTTCAAGACCCGGGTCCTTGCGTCCTTGCGCGGTGGCCCCACCCCGTCACCCCCCGGACTGTTGCACTGTCTCAACCATGGTGAGAATGTTCTCGAGCGGGGTCCCGGGCTGCAGGTTGTGGCAGGAGGCACAGATGAAACCTCCCTGGCCAGCACCCAGCGTGCGCAGGCAATCCATCACCTCGGTCCGCACCTGCTCCACCGTGCCGCGGGGCAGAACACTCTGGTTGTCCACGCCACCGTGGAAGATCACCCGGGAGCCGAACTCGCGCTTCAACCCGGCCAGGTCCATGCCCGGACAGGCGTGCTGGATGGGATTCAGGACGTCCACGCCGCAATCGAGTATCGGTCCGAGCAGCGGCCGCGCCGCACCATCGGTGTGGTAGAACACCCGCAACCCGTGTGCGTGGATGAGATCGCACCACCGCTTCAGCCGCGGTTGCAGGTGCGTCCGCCAGGCGCGCGGCGACATCAGCAGGGAACGCTGCCCGGCGATGTCGTCACTGACGAACACCAGATCGAGATACCCTTTCACACGGGGTAGAAGCCGCTCCATCATCCCGGTTTGGATGGACTCGATGCGATCCAGAACCGCCTCCACCAGGCCGGGGTGCTCCGCCAAATCCATCAAGGCCCGTTCCAGCCCGCGCAACTGGCAGTAGATCTCAAAGTGCGAAACCCAGGGACCGATGGTGACGTATTCCGTCGACGCGCGCCGCGCCAGGGCAATGGAGGCCTCGTAATCGAAGCCCTCAACCGTCGGCCACGCGCTGTAGCGGTCCACCTCGACCGTGGAGGTGATCCCGGCCAGCGGCGCGTCGCCGAACTCGACGTACCTCGCCTCGCCCGCCTGCACTTCGTTCAGCGGGACGCCCCAGGCGGTCTGCAGGCCACCCGACTCCGCGCCCGCACCCGACTGCGCGCCGGCCCGGTCGCCACCCCGGGTGCGGTAGTCCGGGAAGACCCAGACGATCTTGTCGAGTCCCAGCGCCCGCCACATGCTGAAGTCGTCATCGACCCCGAAGTGGCCTCGCAGGATCGCGGCAACTTCCGGCGTGTGCCAGAGATCCACCGGCAACCGATCCACCGGCTGCCGGTTCAACACGGCGAGAACACGTTCGCGAGGGGTCATTTGCGTGACGGCGTGGGGGCGGGCAGCTTCTGGTAACGCAACAACGTCGAACCGGGACGATCCCGCACCACCACCTCCAGCCCATGCTTCACGAGTGCGGCCCCGGTGAGGGTCCATTCCCCGCCGGTGTCGAGATCCGTCAGTTGGTAGGTCGCCTCGGGATCCAGCCCACGCAGGGGAAATCGGGCTGATTCATACGGACTGTCCGGCCGGCGCAGGCCCACCACCAGGCCCCCATCCAGATCCGGCCGGTCCAGTTGATACGCCAGCCAGAGGTCGCGGTCCTTGGACCAGGCCGTCAGGGGATAGTAGTCACCGTAGTAATACGGACGGATGCTGAGATATTGCTCCAGCGTACGCTTCGCCCAGTCGAACGGGAAGTCTGTCCGGATCGGGGCCGCGGGCACATCGCCGGACACCCACCAGTTCAGGCACAGCGCACTGCACATGCTGCTCCGGAATTCGTAGTCGTCAGGCGCCCGATCTTCGCTGGTCGAACTCAACGGAACCCACGGAAGCAGCCCGTAAGTATGGCACTGGTGGGCGATCGCATCGCGCGGGCCGTCCGTGCGCCAGAAGGGCGTGGCCCGGCCGAGGGTCTCGAGATCAAGGCGACGTCCCCCGCTGGCGCAGTTGTCAATGATCAGGCTGGGATGCCGGGCCCGCAGTTCGTCCCAGAACCGGTAGAGTCCCTCGATGTAGCGAATCTCGGTGATGCCCTGGCGGTCGGGCTCGTCGTTTTGCCGCCAGAACTCGAGCGGGTCGATGTTGAAATCCTGCCGGTAGCAGCCGAGCCCGAACTCGTCCACCCGGGCGGAGATGAAATCGGTCAGGAACTGCCGTGCCGCCGGATTGCCCAGGTTGAGCAGCAGGCTGTCGCCTCCGCGGTCCAGCAGCCAGTCGGGATGTTCGCGGTGCCAGGGGGTGCCCCGATGGACGCGTTCCGGTTCGAACCAGAGCATCAATTCCCGGCCGGACTTCCGCAGCGCGTCGCTGAGCGGTTTGAAGCCGTTGGGATAGAGGTCCTGCTTCACCCGCCAGTCGCCGACGTTCACCGGCCACCCGCCCCGGCCGTACCATTCGGCATCAATCCAGTAGTACTCCACGGGCAGGTCGTGCTCGATGATCTGTCGGATGTTGTCGAGGTGAACCTCGGCGCTGGTTCCGCCCCAGTTGCCGCAGGTGATCGGTGCCACGAGCGGCTCACCGTTGCGCTGGGGACGATGGTGCTTGAGCAGGAACTGCCGCAGGAGATTCTGGCCGCGCCAGCGGTCGCCCTCGTAGCACAGCATGAGCATGCGCGGCGTGCGGATGGTCTCGCCGGGATGCAGCTTCAGGCGGGTCCGGTCCATGCCGGCCTTGACCGCAGGTTGCCCGTGGGAATCCGCGCGAAATCCGGCCGCCCATTCCCCGGTCCAGCCCACCGCAAGCACCACTCCACCCTGACTGCCTTCCAGGTTGAAGAACGGCATCACCTGGCTCGAGGAACGGCCGCCCCCGGGTTGGAGACGAAGACCGGCCCCGGGCTTCAGGACCGTGGTTTCCGGTGCGAAGTCATCGAACGAAGCCACGGCCCCCTTCGCCCAGTGCAGGGTGCAGGTCCCGTTTCCCGCCAGGGGAAGCACCGAGTCCAAGGCCTGGATCGATTCCAGGATCGGTGTGTCCGCCGTACCCTGGTTGGTGAACTGAACCACCCATTCCACCGCCGGTTGATCCGGGTATTGCTCCACCTCCACCCGTACCTCCAACCCGGTTGTTGGGTCGTGATAGGTGACCCGGCGTTCGGTCGAGGTCTCACCCACCTTTGGTTCGCTGCGTTCGCAGGTCCACCCAGGCAGGAACTCGCTGCTCGGCCGGCCGCCGAAGAGGAACGACAGGCCAAATGGATTCGCGCCCGCGACGTCCAGCCAGGGCAGATCCTGCAACCGCAGCTTCGTGCCGTCCCGCAACCAGATCGTCGCCTCGCCCCAAAGCGCCTGGTCCCATCCGCGCCCGTCTCCGCCATCACCGACCCGGATCTCGAATTCCATGGCTCCATTCAATGGCACATCGATGGATCGCGGTCCGTCGTCCAGGCGCAGGACCGGCGAGGTGCAGATTTCCACGCCGGCGACGAGGACGTGAAAGGTCACGGAGCCGTTGCCCAGCGTGGCGCCGCGCCGGGTGTCATCGTTGTTCTCCAACCCCACATCCGCGGTGAACCGGTCCGCCGGCTGACCGGCCCGCACCCGGATGCGCTTGACGGAGTTGAAGGCCAGGCCGTGGGCATAGGCCCGGTCGCCGATCTGATAGGGCGTTCCCCGCCAGGACCGGCCCCGCGTCACGCTGTCGGCGACATCCTCCTGCAACAGTTCCAGCCCGGCCCTCGTGGTCGCGGCGGGTTCCGTCAAACCCAGCACCTCGTCCGCGAGCCGGCGACCGGCCGCCAGTTCGTCGGGTTGGGGACTGACGCCAGCTGCGGGAAGAGCCAGAAAGGTGGTCCCAAGAAGGACGAGGAAGGGAGGGAGGATTCGCATAAAAAGGCGGGGTCGGCTCGCGGGTTTTGGTCTGCTATTTCACCACCATGTGGGTGAACGGGCTGAGGTAGGCCTGACAGGTCACCAGGATTCCCATCAGGCACGCCAGGGCGATGCTGTGAAAAAACACGTAGCGCAGGATCGAACCTTCGTGCCCGTACCAACCGGTCGCCGTGCTCGCCACGACAATGCTCTGGGCATCGATCATCTTACCCATGACGCCGCCTGCACTGTTCGCGGCCGTCATCAGCACCGGGCTCAGGCCGGTCTGTTGCGCAGTGATCTTCTGGAGGCTGCCGAAGAGGACGTTCGAGGCCGTGTCGGACCCGGTCAAAGCCACTCCGAGCCAGCCCAGCAACGTACCGAAGAACGGATACAACACGCCGGTCTTGGCGAGAGCGAGCCCCAGCGTGGCGTCGGTGCCGGAATACTTGGTCACATTGCCGAGCGCGAGCATGCCGGCGATGGTGAGCAGGGAATAGCGCACCCGCCAGAGGGTCCTCCCGTATACGCGGGCCAGTTCGCGGGGGGGGAAGCGCATGACGGCACCGGCCACCAACGCCGCGAGCAGGATGCCGGTGCCGGTGGCGGAGAAGACGTTGAGCTTGAACTCGGCGGCCTCAGGGGCGGCGTCGGGCGGGGCCACGGGCGGCATGCGTTGCACGACATGATGCAGGTAGGGCACGGCCACCTTCGGGGCACCGAGGTGATCCAGGGCGCCTTTGACATCCCGCAACCCCCAGCAGAGGATGAACGCGGTCAGAATCCCCCACGGCAACCAGGCCTGGAGCAGCTGTTTCCGCGGTGGCACAAGAGGACCCGATTCCCCCGGGGGCGAAGCCGAGCGGTCGGGGGCCGGCGCAGGACTTTCGGCTCCCTTCGCATGCGATTCAGCCGGCGGTGCCCAGTCGGCCTTCGGACGCCAGAAGCAGGATAACAGCACCAGCGCCCCGATGGAGCACCCACCGGAGAGGATGTCCACCAGCCAGGGACCGTGAAAGTTCGAGATCAGGAACTGCGGGATGGCGAAAGCGGCTCCGGCGGTCAAGGCCGCCGGCCAGACCCCCCGCATGCCGCGCCAGCCGGCAAACGCGAAGACCACCCAGAAGGGCACGATCAGCGAGAAGAAGGGCAGTTGCCGGCCCACCATCATGGAGATCTCCTTCGCATCCAGCCCCGTGACCTGCGCCATCGTGGTGATCGGAATACCCAGGGAACCGAATGCGACCGGCGCGGTGTTTGCGATCAACGCCAGTCCGGAGGCATGCAGTGGTTTGAAGCCAAGTTGGATCAGGATGGCGCCGGTAATCGCCACCGGCGTGCCAAAGCCGGCCATCCCTTCAATGAACGCGCCAAACGAAAACGCGATGAGGATCACCTGCACCCGAGGGTCCGGCGCGATCTTCGCGAGGCTGTCGCGCAACGTCGCGAAGTGGCCCCGCTCCACCGTGAGCTGGTAGAGGAAGATGATGTTCAGGATGATCCAGCCGATGGGGAACACACCGAACGCCGCCCCATACAGCGTCGTGGCCCCGGCGGTGATCACCGGCATGCGGTACACGAACACCGCAATCCCAAGAGCAACCGCCAGCCCCATCAGCGCGGCAAGGTGAATACGGATGCGCAGGAAGGCGATGGAGGTGAGCAGGACCACCACCGGTAACGCCGCGACCAGCGTCGAGAGCAACGCGTTGCCCAGCGGGTCGTAATGTTGTGCCCAGTTCACCGGTGATTGTCGCGCAGAGGAAAACCACAGATCGCCCGGAGCGTCCAGCACCAACGCCGCCCCGTAGTGGCGAACACCGGTTCGTCGCTACGAAAGGATCAAGTGGGTCCTGCACGTCAAAGCCGGATCCGCTTTCTCACCTGTAACTGCGCGGGCCCCAGCAGGCCGGACTCCGCCAGCGGATCGTCCTTCTTCCAGAGCCGCCAACTGGTAAAGGTGAGCCGTCCGGTCGGACTCGGTTTGCCTTCCTCCACCCACCCTGGCCAAGACTTGAGCGTGCCGTTGGGGTTGCGATCGCTGTCCTCCGGCAACAGCTCGTCGCCGATCATGCGGTTGATCCACAGGTTGACCACCCGCACCTCCAGCGTGTTTTCGCCGGGTTTGAGTGCCGTGGTCACATCGACCCGGAACGGGGGCTTCCACAGGATTCCCAGATCCCGGTTGTTCACCCGCACTTCGGCCATCACGGCCACCTTGCCCAGGTCCAGTTCGACTGTTCCTGAATCCGGGTTCGGGACGGCCGACTCCTCCAGGTTGAAGGTCGTGCGATAATCCACGGTGCCGGAATAGTGGCGAATGCCGTCTTCAGGCCGCTTGGACCAGTCCACCAGGCGGTTGAAAGTCACCTCGTCCGGACCACCCCAGCGGGGGTCGAAGTGGACCTCCCACGGACCGGACAGTGTGATCGGGGAGGGAACGGAGTCCACCGGAACCCGGCGCAACCGGCCTGATGCCGCACGGATTTCATAGTCCCCGGGTTCCTCCGCCTCCAGCCATCGTCGGCCTTCGGCGTCGGCGCGGATCTGCACCGGCATGCTCGGGGGTTGTGCGGCCTCCCGGAAATCCACGGTCTGCGGATCGGTGCCGCTGAGCTGGAGGGATGTGCCGTCGACGGTGTAATCCACCTCGAGCGTCTTCACGATGCCAAAGGCCGGATCATCCCCGGCGGCCATGCGCGCCACTTGGATGCTGAATTCGCCGCCATCCAGGACCCGCTGCAGTTTTTCCCGAACGTCCCGGGTCCGCGCAGGATCGTCGAGCACGCCGTAGCGGGCCTTCTGCACGGTGATCGTGGGAATCGGTTCCGGAGTCGTGGAGAGCAGGGCCTTGCCCTCACGACCGACCGACACAATCGGATCGTCGGTCGCCGCCGGCTTGCGGAACACCACGAACACCGATCCGCTCGGACCGAGCGTCAGCGCCACCCGGGTCACCCCGTCCGCCGCCTCATAAACGCCGGCGCGCTCGATGCGGCCGGTTTCGGGCCACCAGAGTTCGGGGACTTTGCCGGTAACTCGAAACGCGCAGGCCGTTGTGGCTTCAAAGGCCGTTCCGTTGGCAACGAAATAGATGTCCGTGCCGCCGTCCTTCCGATGGATGAAGCGCCAGGGTCGGCCGCACACGAAGTCGGCCGGCACCTGGTCCTGCTGCAGCACCGTCTCCGGCGCCAACCCCCAGACCACGCGCCCCTGGCCGAAACGGCGGCTCTTCACCTGTTGCCCGTCACAGTCCCCCCAGAGTTCGCCGCCCAGTCGCTGCACTTCCTCATCACACTCCGGGTAATCGCTCAGGCTTGGCGATTTCAGGGGACGCGGCCCCACGATCGTCGCCCCGGCGTCGACCAGTCCCTTCAGTTTGCGGAGCAGGACTGGCGTCATGGTGCGGGAATCGGACAGCGCAATCAGGCGGTAGCTCATCCCATCCGGAAGCACGATGCGCCCGTTGCGAACCGACATGCGGGTGAGCACCGCGTCGTCGGTGCATTCATCCCAGTCGTAACCGGCGCGACGATAATGACCCAAACCCTGCGGCGGAGCCTCGGCCTGCAGATGGCAGATGTCGGCCACGAAGAGTCCCTGTCGCAGCAGAAACTGGCAACGCGCGAGGTACTCGTGCCACGGGCGGCTCTGTTCCCACCAGGTCTGGGTGCGCTCATAATGCTGGCCCCAGGGTCCCATGGTCATCCCGGGGCGGTAGTCCGTCCACGGTTGCAGCGCGTAGCGATGGAAGACGAACCGGTTGATGCCCTCGCAAAACGCGCGGTCGCCGAGTGCCTTCAACAGGGCCGGGTGTTCCCGCCACCGTTCCTGGTCACCCGAGGTGAAGGCTTCCGCGCCGATGATGCGTTTGCCGTACACATGCCCGGCGGACGCCATGCCGCGGCAGGTTTCCATTGCTCCCCCACCGGGCGTCCAAAATTCACCCATTGGCTCGTCCGCCCGGCCGCCGTACGGGATGCTGTCACAGGGGCCGCCGTAGGCTTCGCAGGTAAACCGCATCCCGCTGGCGTTCGCCAGCCGGTGGAAGTGCCCGGCATAGTTCTCGATCACCAGCTCGGAAATGGTCCGGCGCAGGTCCCAGAGGAACCGTTCCGAGATCTCCAGGCTGCCCACCACCCGCCCCGTAAAGACCGGCAAAAAGGGGGGCAGGTCGTAGCCCCGACGCCGGCGGAATTCCTCCTTCATCGTCGGGGTCCAGTTCTGGGAACCGTTTTCCCAACTGTCGATGTGGGTCGCCACCAGGCCCGCCGACCCTGGTCGCGACGACACGCCCGTGTCGCCCGCGAGCTTCGCCATCATGCCGGCGAAGTTCGCCTCGATTCCCGCCCGGCTGAGCTTGTCGCATTCCAGCCCACGGCCGGTCTTGGGGGCAGGCGCGTTTTCCACCCCGGTGCAGGTATGCCCCAGGCGCAGGACGGTCCACTCACCTTCCGGCACCTCCCACTCCAGACCCCCGTCGGCGTTGAGACGCGCGGTAAGGTTGGTGACGAGCCCCGGGAGTATGACCGATGCCGTCGTCAACTCGGACTGGCCGGGCTTCGGCAGGTCACGTCCTTGATAAGCCGCCTTGGATTCGAAGCCCGGAAGGCGAAATCCGTCCACCGCGGGAAAGGCCTGCACGGCGATGTCGCGGTAGAACCCTGACCGCCTCCGCGGTTGGGGAAGGATGCCCTGGAAGCGGCGGGGGCCGACAACATTGGTTTCCGCCCACGTAACCTCCTGCATGGCCTGCGCCGGCTCGATCCAGGGTCCCCCGCTTCCGTTCCAACCCGCATCGTCGTTCATGTTGATCTCAAGCCCCAACCGGGTGGCCTCGGCGTGAACGTGGTGGAACAGGGCCCGCCAGGTTTCCCCCATGAAATCCGCGGGACCGGCGGGGGCGCCCTGATCCACCTCCATGATGAGCGCCCCGCCAATGCCGACGCGCTTCATCGCCTCGAGGTCGGCCGTGATGCCGTTGCTGGAGATGTTGCCTTCGAGCCAGAACCAGTAAACCCACGGCCGGGCCGTATCGGGGGGGCTGCGGAAGCCCGGTTCAAGGAGAGAAGCGGCGGTGGCGATCGGAACCGCTCCGCCGCAGAGCCACGCGGTGAGCATGCCGCAATGAATGGCGATGGGTATCTTCATGGGAGATCACGAATGGGGTCACATCGGTGAGGGCATCCGACCACTTTCCGGACTTTCCCGCAAGTGGTTCTGCACAGGAAGGGGATGCGGGGAGTGAACCGGAAGGCAGCACCGAGCCGGGCGCACTATTGACCGAACCCGTGCCGTTGACTACCAACGGCACGTCGCATGGGATCAAGCATCGCCTATCTTGCACAGGGCCGGATCTGGATCAAACCGGAGGAGGCTGCCGCGCGTCTGCTGGAAAGCCCGTATGCCAACGGCGTGCATGAACGGGCCGCCCGTTCGCACCAGCGACACGCCTGGAAATCGCAAGGAAACGGCTTCCTGTCCGGCGGCACCCTTTGGGGCCAGAATCCGACCGTCGGCCCCCAGCCGGTCCTGTTCACCAGCCTGTCCCCCGGCACCACCTCCGGCGGACTGGTCTATTCGCTGGCGAGCGGTCCCCTTTGCGCCCTGTGTGAGTCAGCCGATCTGGCCACCGACGAACGGCGGGTGTGGAACGACAACCGGGTGCGCGCTCAATACGTCCATGCCTGTCCCGCGACCGGCAACCTCGCCTGCAGTGTCCATCACGAGAACGGCACGGCAGCGATTGGGGTCATGCTCAAGGACCGGCCGGGATTCAGCGAGGTCACGGAAGGCGATTCCGTGGACACCGCGCCCCACTGGGTTCCCGGCGACGACCGGCGGATCGTCTTCCAATCCGCGGGCGTGGGACGCAACCGTGACGGTCAGGCCGTGGCCCTCGGGCCGTTCAGCATCCAGTTGGTCGACATCGACACGGGACACATGGAGACCCTCGTTGAGGATCCCACGCTCGATTGTCTCGCCCCCCAAATCCTGGGCGACGGCACGCTGTATTACATCCGCCGCCCCTACAATGAGCACGCCCGCGTCAAACCGCTGCGGGCGCTGAAAGACACGTTGTTGTTTCCGTTCCGACTGCTCTACGCCGTGTTTCAGTTCTTCAACTCGTTCTCGATGATGTTCACCGGCCGGAAGCTGAGCACGCCCGCCGGCACCCCACACCGCGAGCTGGAACTGAAGCGCATGATGATCTGGGGCAACTTGATCGAGGCGCAGAGGGACCCGGGCGAGGATGAGGGGATCGGGCTCGTGCCCGGCTCGTGGCAATTGGTGCGCCGATCTCCCGAGAGCACCGAGGAGGTGCTCGCGAAGGGGGTTCTGGCCTACGATGTGGGCGACGACGGAACCATCGCTTACACCAACGGGAATGCCATCTTCCTCCGCCGCGCCGACACCCCCGGCAAGCGGATTCACACGGCGCCCATGATCGAACAGGTCGTACTGCTCCGGTGAAGCCGGACGACGCCTGACGCAACCGATGGAACGATGAGCCTTCGGTCTCAGCGCGTGGGTCGATCCGGGATCCCCCCGCCGGCGAAGCACCGGGCCAGGAAATCCGCCATTGGACCGTCATACGTCCCCCGTTTCAGTTTCGACCAGGTCCGTTGATCGCCGGTGCTGTAGTAGAGCAGGGTCCTTCCCCGGAACTCCACGAGGTCCGGATCGGACGCGTTGATGCCGTCATGTTCACCCGGCGTCAGAATGGGATTGGCCGGGCTGAGTTCCCATGAGACCAGGTCTTTCGAGCGAGCAAGATAGGTTTCGAAATACCAGCGCGGCGTGCGGTGCTCCAGATAGAGCAGGTAGAACCAGCCGTCGACGTAGCGCAGGCAGGGGCATGCCGCGTATCGGTCCGTACCGAAGACAGCGTCGGGCAACGTGGTCCAACTCTCCAGATCCGGGGAGGTGGCGAACTTGATCGTGAATGCCGGGTAACGGGAGTCGTTCGATTCGTACGCCATCACGAACCGGTCGCCGGCCGCGCAGACGGAACTGTTGAACAAATGCTCGCTCTCCTGTTTCACCGCCACCTGCTGCTCCCAATGCCGCAGGTCCGTTGACTTGAACTCCGTGACGTCGCTCCAGCCGTCGGGCTCGAACCGCGAGGCAAACACATACAGTGCTCCCTCATGGGCCAGCACCGAGGCCAGGGAGTAACCCTCGGCAAACCGTGCCAGTTCCCGGCCGGTTTCGACGTCCTCCAGCATCAGGTGATAATCCGCGCTGGCGCCGCCGCTGGCCGGCCGCAGGCATCGCATCAGGCGCAACCGATCCTGCCAGACGACCGGTGCCACTTCGCAAATGTCGCCCAGATCGGGTTGATCGATGGTAAGCGGCACCGGTCGGGGCGGTGGTTCCGGCGGGAGCAGCGTTTGAAAAGCCTCGGCAGGCCAGTGCCCAAGCCGAAGCATTCCCGCCGGGACGTCCTGCTGAAATTGCACATAAGCCTCGACATCGCCGCGGGTCGTGTAGCTCACGTCCCCTTTTCCAGCCCCGAAGATCTTGCACCCCATCAGCGTGCAGTCCTCCAGGTCCACGTGGAGAAAACGGCCCTCGATGGTGCTGTAGATGACGCCGGTACCCGGTTTCCCCTGGGGTTGAGAGAAGTTGAGACTGATCAACCGGCAACCCTTCAGCCGGACCCGGGTGAATCCACTGTATCCGGGATTGCCCGCCTGCAACGCGTTGTCCGGGCCGACCAACGAACAGTCCTCGAACACGACATCGGCATGGCCCGGCATGGCCTCATGCTCGGCCCGGACATAGGCCCCGGCGGCATCGCCCCACCAGTCGAGGCACCAGAGCTGGCAGCGACGGAAGACGCTGGGTTCCTCCGGGCGCGAAAGGACGTTGGCCACGCCCCCGCCAAAAGCGCGCCCGATACTCGTGCAGTCCTCGACGATCACTGTGAACGGTTCGGCCCGGTCCACCAGATCGAAGAACAGGCCGCCATCGCCGCCGCTGACGTAAAGCCGCCGGAGCTTCCAGCGATCCCACCCGATGGCCGAGAAGGTCTCCGCCGTGTGCTCCTGCGACCAGCCCTTCTTGTAGGCGCGAATGGGCCCCCACCAATCGTAGCTCTTGAAACCGCGGTCCGGATCGCCGGAGTCGATGACCACCCGGCCGGTCGTGCCCGATCCCAGCTTGCCATCAACGTCCCCGACCAATTCGTTATAGGCGCCGGCCGCACCGCGCTGGGCGGGATACAGGTTCGCCTCCATGTAGGTGTCCGGCCGAATGACGATCCGGTGTCCACCCCGATCGTCCGACACCGCGTTGAGCGCCCCCTGCAGGGTCCGGTACGCATGTCCCCAGGAGGACCCATTCGTATCATCACCCAGCTTCGACACGTAAAGGGTGGCGCCCGCCTTCGCCTGAAGCTGGCAGGCAAGCAAAATTACGCCCCACACCAAGGGGACCGTTCTGGTTTTCGTCATTGGACAGGAGTGGTTACCGATTCGGCACAATCCTCCCTGATACGCCGGGGCCCGTCGATCCGTAACCGCAAGGAGGGTTGGTCCGTGCCGGGACGGCGACAAGGTCGGCGCAAATGGTCCCATCGATGGGGGCGGGATGCGGGAGTCAGGCCACGGGGGACAGATCCCGGACCTCGACCTGGATTCCGCCGATGAACCTCGCGGCAAAGTTGTACACCGCGGCGGCGATAAGGCCCATAATGAAGCCGAGGAGTCCGTAGATCACGGCGAAAGCCACGAGGATTGCGCCGCTGCCAAGGAGCCCCGGAACACCGGCGCCTCCACCGATGAGAAGCGCGATCAATACCATGGGAACGAAGATCATCAACGAGAGGAACGCATGCGTCAGCCCAACGATGAGGCCCAGGCGCAGCGGCGCGATGTGAATCAGTTCCCGCCATCTAGTGTGCGACTTCCCCGGTTCCTGGGGTATGGACTCGACCGGCTGCAAGGCGAATCCATCAAGGTCGCAGGTGGACGCTTCGTCGGGATGTTCCTTCCCGCAGTAGGGACATATCTTCATGGAAACCCTGGCCCCCCGGTGTCACTTGTTCCCCAGGCCCTCAGGCACGAGGGGCGGGGAAAAGGAGGACCGGGATGCACGCGCGGATTTTGGATATCCGTGACCGGGGTGTCAACGCCGGCGCGGCGCGAGGTCAGTCCCGAGTATCATGCCATTCCGCCACTAGGTCGGCCTGGCCAGTGCATGATACTCGGGACTGACCCCCGGGGCTTTGTGCTCGTCCGTCCGCCGGGCTTGGCGGAGACTGGGCGGATGCAAGTTCAGCTTCTCAACAAGTCTCTCGGTGGTCTCGTGGCGGTCGGGTTGCTGGGAACCGCCCTCGCCGCCGACCGGCCGAACTTCGTCCTCATTCTCGCCGATGATCTGGGGTATGCCGACGTCGGGTTTCAAGGTTGCCGGGACATCCCGACCCCGCACATCGATTCGCTGGCGGCAACCGGGGTCCGGTTTACCAGCGGGTATGCCGCCCATCCGTTCTGCAGTCCCACGCGGGCCTCCCTGATGACCGGCAGGTACCAGCACCGGTTTGGCTACGAGAACAACATCGCCTTCGACCCGCAGAACCCGCTCATGGGCCTGCCGTTGTCGGAGAAGACGATTCCCGAGCGGTTGAAAGCTGCCGGCTACACGACCGGCATGGTGGGGAAATGGCACCTCGGGGCGGCGCATCCCTTCCATCCCAACCGGCGGGGCTTTGATTTCTTCCACGGCTTCCTCGGTGGCGGCCATGATTACTTCAGCGTGAACCTCAGGCAGGCGATGGGCGAGGGTTACCAGGTGCCGATTGATCACAACGGGAAACCGCGGGATATCGACGGGTACCTCACCGAGGACCTGACCCGCGCGGCAGTCGGGTTCATCCGGAGCCGGAGTGGCGGCCCGTTCTTTCTCTACGCCGCCTACAACGCGCCGCATACTCCGATGCAGGCCCCGAAGGAACGCCTTGACCGTTTCGCCGCCATCCAGAATCCCCGGCGCCGGACCTACGCCGCGATGGTCAGCATTCTGGACGATGGCGTCGGCGAGATTCTGTCGGCACTTGAGGCCGGGGGCGTGCGGGACAACACCATCGTCTGTTTCCTGAGCGACAACGGCGGCCCCACCCAGTCGAACGGCTCGAACAACGATCCGCTGAGGGGGGCCAAGGGAAGCGTGTTTGAGGGCGGCATCCGGGTGCCGTTCGTGGTGTCCTGGCCCGCGCGACTGCCGCAGGGCGCGGTGTATTCGCACCCGGTGATTTCGCACGATCTGTCAGTGACAGCCCTGGCCGTGGCGGGCATCCCGGAATCGGAAACACGAACCCTTGACGGCGTGAACCTGGTACCGCACTTGCTGGATCCCGGTCTCAAACCGCCCCATGAGGCGTTGTTCTGGCGCATGAACGGCGGCTCGGCCTGGGCTGCGCGGGCGGGTGACTGGAAGCTCCTGCAAACCGGTGCCAATGCCGCTCCCAACCTCTACAACCTGGCGGATGACCTCTCCGAAGCCCGCGACCGGACGGAGGGACCGGCGCTGGAGGCCGACCCCGCGGCGCGATTGCGAATGCGGTTCGATCAGTGGAACCAGGGCAACCGTCCGCCCTTCTTCCCCGGCTACCGCGAATACCATGAGGTGAAGAACAAGTTCTACCGCGAACTCATTGGGGGCGCGGACTGAAGCGCATCAGGTTCCGGGGACGATCCAGGCCAAAGCCGCGTTCTGACGTCGAGGGAACGGGGCGCACTCGAGGCGACCGGAAGGCCATCAGGCTTCCGCCGGGCACGTGGTCACTCTACCGAAAAGGCATGTCTCGGCTGGTGGAGGAACGCGGGATCGGCGGGCGCCATCGGTTAGTCACCGGCGAGTTCAGTCGGCGCATCTCAAGGGGCGAGAAGAAACAGAGGCGCGGGCTGGCGTCCGCGGCTACGGCACTGTTGGATACGGCTCAGTTCGCCGCCGCCGGCTTCTTCCAGGCGAGGACCTGGCCGTCCGCTTCCAGACGTTGCCGCAGGCGCGGGTAATCGATCCGCTGGACCGGCACGTCTTGTTCGATGGCTTGGACGGCGGCGGTGGCGGCGGATTGTCCCAGCACCATGAAGACCGGTTCCATGCGGATCGACCCAAACGCGATGTGCGACGCGGAGAGACAGACGGGCACCAACAGGTTCGTGCATTCCCGGGCCTTGGGAGTCATCGCGCGATAACTGATCGGGTAGGGCTGGAAGCCCCCCACTTCGACGTCGCCTTCGTTGCGGGCGTGACCTTCCGTGTCGACGTAGCGCTGGACGTTGTGCGAGTCCATGCCGTAGGCCGCGAGCCCAATCGGATCGTCGGCGACCTCGCGTCCCTGGCAGTGGTGCTGCGTCATGACGGTGTCGGCCACCATGCGACGGGCTTCGCGCACATAGAGTTGATCCTGCCAGCCGTGGCCTGCTGTGAACTCATCGCGGCACAGGCCCCAGCGGGCGACCTCGTTGCGGATCTTGTCCGGCACGCGCGGGTTATTGGCGAGCGTCCACATCAATCCCTGTTGATAAAGCCGGTGCTGCGCGACGATCCGCTCTCGTTCGACGTGGGAACCCTCCGGATAGGCGTAGTTCTGGCCGATGAAATCCGTGGAGAACCCGGTACGGTTGTTCGTGTCGGTCTTGTGATTGGGCATGGCGGAATTGATCCAGGGCATGCCGTTTTCGCCGGCCTCGAAGTTGCGGAGCAGCAGCTCATACCAGAGCGGATTGTAACCCGCCGGCTTCGTGAACGGGATGCGGTTCTCCGGTTGATCCGTGAGACACATCCGGAAGCAATAGGCCTGGACGCGCCGGTCGCCGGTGCCTTCCTCCCCCGGGCCGGTCGGGTCGAGGAACGGCAGCAGACCGGACTCTGGTCGGCCCGGAATGACATAGGGGTCGACGCTCTTCGCAAACTGGTGGTAACGGGCCTGGCGGGTCTGCACCCCGTTCAAGGTCTCGTCGTATTGGGTATTGGCCTCGCGGCCCACCACGTAGCTCACCTTCGCCGCCGCCATCAGGTCGCCTTCATAGGTCGCGTCGAGAAACATCCGCCCGCGGAAGGTGCGTCCGGATTCCATCCGAATCGCGAGGATGCGCCAGGGAATCGACCGGGTCAGGGACACGCCGGATTCGCGATCCAGGCGTTCACCGTAAGCGACCTCGACCTGGCTTTGCTTCACCCAGGCCTGGTAGATCCTCAGCGCAACTCCGGGCTCGAACGTCCACATGGCATCCTCACCGTCGGCAGTGCGCGTCTGACCGCCGTCGCGGTATTCGGTCGCCGACTGCCACTTCCAGGCGGACGGAGCCTGATAGTGCTTGCGGACGTCCTGGTAGAAGCGCCGGGCCAGGCCGCCGATGGCCGCCTTGTTGCCGATGTCCGTCTGGCCGAGCCCGCCACTGGTGAGACCGCCAAGGCGTTGAGTCGGCTCGATCAGCACGACCGACCGGCCCATTTGCTGCGCTTGCACGGCCGCGGCAACACCGGCGGACGTGCCGCCGTAGATGACCACATCGTAGACCGGATCTGCGGCGCGCGCGGGCAGGAGGATCGCTCCGGCGCAGGTCAGGGAAGCGAGGAGAATTCGTTGCATGATGTTCTTCTGATTGATGCACGACCGGAGCAAGTTCGCCCCGTGGCCCGGGAATATGCCGTATCTGCCCCGTCTTGTGGAGTGTGCCGGAAAAGCGGAGCGGCGACGGCGCGCGCTTCCGGCTTCGCAAAGGCTTCGCAAAGACCGTTGAAAGGTTCTCCTCAAGTCCCTAGCCTGGATTTCCACGGAGAACCATTCCCCTAAGGTTTTCCCGACATTGTCCCTGACAAACTGATCAGAGCATCAAGGGGAGGACTGTCCTTGCGGGCTGCCCCGACGAGCGTCTCCGGTCCTATTACTGCCTGGATCGCTTAGCGATTTGGTGCTCCGAAAGCGCATTGTGCCCGGAGTGACGTGCTCCTGGAGCACCGGATAGGACTTCCGCATCCCGTGAGCCGCATCTCGCTCACAGGCCCGTCAGTATTGGCGTTTATGCGCAATACCACCCTTGGTGCCCCCAATCGCCCTTGACACCACATGTGGTATGTAACACTGTCGCAATGTGCCTATAGGCCAACCAAAAGACATAATCTCGCTCCGGCGCTTCTTCACCGAGCCGGCCTCCCCCAAACACCGCCAATACGAGGCCCTGCGCGCCTACTTCCTCGATGGGCGCCCCGCCAAAGAGGTCGCCGCCGCCTTCGGCTACTCCCCCGGTTCCTTCCACGTCCTGTGCCATCACTTCCGTCGGGATCCCCATCCGGCCTTCTTCCTTTCCCCCCGCCACGGCCCCCAGTCCCAACCCAGGAAGTCGGCCGCCCGGGATTTGGTGGTGCAGTGGCGCAAACAGAACCACTCCGTCTACGAGATCAGCCACCAACTCAAGGAACAGGGTCTGTCGCTGAGCCCCACCGCCGTTCGCGAAGTCCTCAAGGCAGAAGGCTTCGCCGCCCTCCCTCGACGGGCCGACGAGGAACGACCCAACTACCCGCGCGCCACGGCCGAAGCCGTCGCGGACGTTCGCCAGTTTCAGTGGCAGCCCCGTCGTTTTACCACGGCCTGCGGAGGCTTGTTCCTGTTCCTCCCAGACTTGGTCGGACTCGATCTCGATCCCCTCGCTGCGCAGGCGCACCTGCCTGGCTCCAAACTCATCCCGGCCGCTCATGCCCTCCGAGCCTGTCTCGCTCTGAAGCTCTGGTCCATCGAACGTAAGAGCCACGTGATGGCCCTGGTCGCCGACGAGGGCTTGGGCCTCTTCACCGGTTTGAACGTCTTCCCCAAGAAGAGCTTTCTCTCCGAGTATTCCTCCCGCATCGATCACGCCAAGACCCTGAAACTGCTGGCCGCCTGGCACGCGCAAATCTCGGGCCAGTCCCTGGGTCCCGGGGAATCGTTCAATCTGGATTTCCACTCCGTTCCCTATTACGGGCAACATCCTCTCCTGGAGCAGCATTTCGTCTCCATGCGCAGCCGGCGCCAGCCCAGCGTTTTAGTCTTCCTGGCCCAGGATGCCGGTTCCCACGCGTTCTGCTACTCCAACGCCGACCTGCGCAAGGGGGAGGAGTCCGAGGAAGTGTTCCGCTTCATCGACTTCTGGACCCGTACTCACGGGGCACCTCCCCGCCACCTCGTGTTTGACTCCAAGCTCACCACCCATGCCGGCCTGGCCCGGTTGGACGCGATGGGCATTGACTTCATCACCCTGCGTCGCCGCTCCCCCAAGTTGCTCAAGGAAATCGTGCTCTTGCCTCGTTCGGCCTGGCGGACCGTGGAGTTGGACGTGCCCACTCGACAGTATCGAACCCCGCGCTACTACGAACAAAGCGTGGCGGTGGTGGGATGCCAGTTGCGCCAGATGTATGTGCACGATCTGGGCCACGAGGATCCGACCATCCTCTTGACAAACCAGCGCCAGGCCACGGCGAAGCGACTCATCACCCGCTATGCTCAGCGGATGCTCATTGAAAACTCCCTTTCCGACGCGGTGCGCTTCTTCCACATGGACGCCCTCTCTTCGGCGGTCGGACTCAAAGTGGATTTCGACATGGCCTTGCTGGTGGTTGCCAGCGGGCTCTACCGGCTCCTGGCTGGACGCATGAGGGGGTATGCCGACGCCCAAGCCCGCCAGATCTTCCGGGATCTGCTGGAGCTACCAGCCACCGTCACGATCTCGGAGAAGGAGGTCGAAGTCAGTTTCCACCGCCGTTCCCATCTGCCGATCCTCCTGGCCTCGGGCCTGTTCGATCAGCCCGTCGCGATCCCCTGGTGGAATCAGCGTCACCTGCGCCTGACCACCTACACCGGCGCGGCTCAATCCCCCAAATCTTAATTCAATTCCCCTTCGTGGAAATCCAGGCTAGGCTGCCCTGTGTCTTCCATGAGGCTGCCCAACAAACGCCGGCTTGTCCGCGCCCTCGCTCCGACCCTCTGGGTCGGCTGGCTTGGTTTGCAGGCCATCGCTGCACCCCCTCACTACCGCAAGGAAGCCACCTGGCTCGACTCGATGCTGGCTTCCATCACGGAGGCCGATCGGCTTGGGCTTGCGCCGGAATTCACACCCTACGAAAGCAGCATCCTGCGAGGAGACGAAACGCCGTGTGACGTGCGGGTCAACGTGCTCGGAGCGCAGGAACTGCATCTCTTCGTGGTGGGGGATCCGGACAAGGTCTGGGGGATCGCAAACTGGGGGGATCCCCGGCTGCTCACGGTCACCGGCGAGAACCGATCCCTGACCGAGGCCGCCGCCGAGGGCGAAGGCAAGGCGGCGATGGACTGGTCGGTGCGCGCCGGCCGGCACGCCATCAACCTCAACCTGCATTCCGGTCTCTACGAACCGATGCGCACCGCCGGGCGCGAGTTCCCCCTGGGGATTCACGTGCAGGCGGACAGCGAGATCGTGGTACCGCTGGACGGCGGTTGTGAGTGGTTCACAGCCAGGGTTGGAATCGATGATTGGGCCCGCGGTCGCGGCAACGTCCGCTTCCGCGTGCTGGATGCGCGGGCCGCTGCCGTGGAGGGAATCTGGCAACCGTTGGCGGAGGATTTCCCGGACGCCACGTCGCGTCGCGAAATCCACTGGGAACGCCAGGACCGCATCTGGAACGCCGCCTGGCAAGAACTCGATTTTGGGCGGCTGGCACAGTCCTACGCCGCCGCCTGCGCGCCTGTCCCCAACCTCGTCGAGCGGGCAACACGGCTTGCCGAACAAGTCGTGGATCTCGACGGCCTCCGCCGGGTAAGACAGCTTTACCTGCAAGCCCGGGTCCTGCGCGACGCACTCGAGTCGCTGCGGACCTTTGATCGCGAAGCGTTGGAACTGGCGATCCGCGATCTGCAGGCGACCTTCGGCGATCGTTATCCCCGCGCAAACCATTACCTGACCCGGCTGGACGATCTGGGGCGGCAAGCGGATGTCGTGCTAAGCCGGCTCGCGAAGCCGGAAGCACCCGACCGGGCGTTTGAGGAGGCCGCTGGACTTGCCGCCGGGCTGCGGACCTTGCAGCGGCAAGCGCTGCTGGCGAATCCCCTCCTGGACTTCGACGAAATGCTCGTGCTGAAACGCCGGCCCAAGGGCGATCCCCGCCGCTCGCAATGGGACGACAAGGGGTTGGGTGAATTCCTGGGCCTGCCGCGCCAAAGTTCGTGGGGCTACGGCACGATCCCGAGCGTGGATGACTGGGAAAACCAGATCGACGTGGTCCCCATGCCCGGCCACGAGCAGCCATCGCGCACACTGTTCGATCCCCCTGACCGGCGGCTGCTCGGTGACATCGACCTGCACTGGGACGGCGGGAAACTGCTGGTGGCGATGCCCGACGCACGCAACAACTGGCAGGTCATGGAAGTGAACACCGCGGATGGCGCCAGCCGCCAGCTCACGCCGCACGGAATCCCGGACGTGCACAACTACGATCCCTGCTATCTGCCGGACGACCGAATCCTCTTCATCTCGACCGCAGCCCTTCAGGGCGTCCCGTGCAACTCGGGGGTCATCGTCGGCATGATGTACCAGATGCAGGCTGACGGCACGGGCATCCGCCAGGTCTGTTTCGAGCAGGACCACGACTACACCCCGAGCATTCTCAACGACGGGCGGGTGCTCTATCTGCGCTGGGACTACACCGACACGCCGCATGTCTGGAACCGGATTCTCATGAGCATGAACCCGGACGGCACGGCCCAGCAGGAGTATTACGGCAGCAACTCCTACTGGCCGAATGCCGCGTTCTTCGGTCGCGCCGTTCCCGGTCATCCCACCCAGATCGCCGCCATCGTCACCGGCCATCACGAGGGCCGCGTCGGAGAATTGGTCCTCCTCGATCCCACCCGGGGCCGGTCGGAAGCCGACGGGGTGGTGCAACGCATTCCGGGACGCAACCGGCCCGTGACGCCGGTCATCGAGGACAAGCCAACCGAGCACAGCTGGCCCAAGTTCCTGCATCCCTGGCCACTGAACGAACACTACCTGCTCGTCGCCGCCAAACCTTCGCCCAACGACCTGTGGGGCATCTATCTCGTCGACACTTTCGACAACCTGGTCCTGCTGCGCGAGGAGGAGGACTACGGGCTGTTCGAACCGATCCCCTTCCGCCCGCGGCCGCGGCCGCCGGTCATTCCCGATCAGGTCCGGCCCGAACGCGACGATGCCCTGGTGTACCTGCAGGACGTGTATCGCGGCCCCGGTTTGAAGGGAGTGCCGCGAGGCACGGTGAAGGAACTGCGCGTCTTCACCTACCACTTCGGCTACCAGCGGATGGCGGGCATCGATCATCGCGTCGGCAGTGATGGGCCCTGGGAGGTCAAACGGGTCCTGGGCACGGTGCCGGTGGAGGAGGATGGCTCGGCATTGTTTCGCGTGCCCGCGAAGACTCCGTTGTCGGTTCAACCGCTGGACGCCGACGGCAGGGCGCTCGCGCTCATGCGCAGTTGGATGACCGCCCAACCCGGTGAGGTGCTGTCCTGTGCCGGATGCCACGAGAACCATGGCACGACCGGGGACGCCAAGAATGCGCAGGCGCTGCAGCAACCGCCGCGGGAACTAAAGGAATGGCACGGTCCCGTTCGCGGCTTCAGCTTTGCGCGGGAGGTGCAGCCGGTCCTCGACCGCCACTGCGTCGGCTGCCACAACGGCGAGGCCAGGGAGGACGGTCGCCGGATTCCCGACCTGCGCGGCGACCAGGGCCGTTTCCTGGCTTATCAGCATGGCGACCCCACCCTCCGCGAGGTTGAAGCCGCCTCCAAGGCCGAGTTGCTCGGCAGCTACGCCGGCGTTTTTGAGCCCAGCTACATCACGCTGCGAAAACTCGTTCGCGTGGGGGGACTCGAAAGCGACCTGCATCCGCTGCCGCCCGGTGAGTTCCATGCGAACACCTCGGAGCTGGTCCAGATGCTGCGAAAGGGACATCACCACGTGCGGCTCGACGCGGAGGCGTGGGATCGGCTCATCACCTGGATCGATCTCAACGCCCCGTGCCAGGGCACCTGGGCGGAGGTCTCACGAATCCCCATCAAGAACCAACCCGACCGGCGCCTCGAGCTGCGGAGCCTCTACGGCGGGGTGGTGGAGAAATGCGAAGCCGTGCCCGAAATCGCTGCCGCCCCGGTCACTCCGGTAATGCCTGAGCCGGAGGTCCGGCGGGAGGCTGCAACGCCCGCCTGTCCGGGTTGGCCCTTCGGGCCCGCGGAGGCCGTGGCTCGCCAGACCGCCGGCGGACTTGTGGATCGCACCCTGGATCTCGGCGGAGGCATTACCCTCGAACTCAAGCACGTGCCCGCCGGGAGGTTTGTCATGGGCGATCCCAACGGCGATGCAGACGAACTTCCGCTGCGGGTGGTCGAGGTCCCGGAGTCGTTCTGGTTGACGAAAACCGAGGTGACCAACGAACAGTTCCGGCAGTTCGATCCCGGACACGACAGCCGGTTTGAGCATCGCTCCTCGTGGATCTTCGACGAGGCCTACCTGGGCTGGCCCCTGAACCAGCCGCGCCAGCCGGTGGTCCGGGTCTCATGGCAGGAGGCGATGGGCTTCTGCGAGTGGCTCTCGGCGCGCACCGGGTTGCGCGTCACGCTCCCCACCGAGGCACAGTGGGAATATGCCTGTCGGGCCGGCACGGCCACGCCGCTGTCCTTCGGCGACGTCGACGCGGACTTCGCCCCGTTCGCCAATCTCGCCGATGCCTCCCTCCGGCTTCTGGCAACACAGGGCTGGCGACCGAAGGCGCCCGACCTCGTGGCCCGGGTCGACGCGGTGAACGACGGGGCGCTGGTCACCGTGGAGGTGGGCGGCTTCGCGCCGAACGCCTGGGGCCTTTACGACATGCACGGCAACGCCGCCGAATGGACCCGCTCCGCGGACCCTGCGGATCCCGCGGCCCGAATCGTCCGGGGCGGTTCCTGGCGGGATCGGCCGCACCGGGCCCGCTCGGCCTTCCGCCTGAGCTACCCCGCGTGGCAGAAGGTCTTCAACGTCGGCTTTCGGGTCGTGGTGTCAGCCGATGATCCCGGTGCGGAAATGGCCCGCAACGAGACATTTCACGGGAACTAAGCCGCGGTGTTTGACCCGGCGCCCACCGGCATCCTGGGCGGCGCCGGGAAAACGCGGGAACCTGACGCGGGGTTCAGGCATCCCACTGGTTGATGGTGGGTGGCGTTGTAATGAATGGACGGGAAACTGGAATTCGCAGCATTGGTCGAACGGTACTACGAGCCGCTGTACCGGTTTGCCTTCGGTCTGGCGGGTTCCGAAGCCGACGCGTGTGACCTCGTGCAGGAAACGCTCTACATCTGGGCACGCAAGCAGGGCCAACTGAAGGAACCCGGCCGCGTGAAGAGCTGGCTGTTCACCACGCTGCATCGCGAGTTCCTGCAGGGCCGTCGACGGAAGGTGCGCTTTCCCGAAGTCGAATTCGACGCGGGGCTGGCCGGGCTTCCGCCGGTGGAACCGGCCGCTTTGGAGCGGCTGGACGGCGAGCAGGCGGTGCGTCTTCTCAACCGGCTGGATCCGTTGTTTCGGGTTCCGTTGGTGCTCTTCTATCTGGAGGACCAACCGTATGAGGAGATCGCCGAGGTTCTGGAACTGCCGCTGGGCACGGTCAAGTCGCGGCTTTCGCGCGGCATGGTACAACTGCGGGCGTTGTTCGCCCAGGAACAGGCGGCATCCGGAAGGAGGGGGGTATGAACCGTCAGGAGTTGGGCGAGGTCTTGTTGCGTTACCGGCCGCGCACCGCGGATGGGGAACGGCCGGAGGTCCAGGCGGCACTGGAGCTGTCCCGGCAAGATCCGGAACTGGAGTCCTGCCTGCAGGAACATCTGGCTTTCAACGCCGCAGTTCGCCGCTCCTTGCGGAGCATCCAGGCGCCGCCGGGGCTGGTCGGGCAGATCGTCTCCGAGCGCGTCGTGGCGCCCGGGCTGGGGGGAGTGCCCCGACGGTTGATCCTGGCTGGATGCGTCGTTGCCGTCGCCCTCGTGATGTTCCTCGGCCTGCAATTCTGGTGGCCGCCGCCGAACGTCGAGGGCACGTTCGCCAACTTCCGGTCCCGCATGGTGCGGACGGCCCGGCGGGGTTACGCAATGGACCTCGAATCCCACAGTGCCCCGGAGGTCCGGCAGTTTCTGCGCGACCAGGCGGGGATTGAGGACTGGGACTTGCCCGCGGAGTTGCCGGACCGACAGTTGCTGGGCTGCGCCATCCTGAAATGGCAGAACCAGCCGGCCGGCCTGGTCTGTTACGGCAGGAGCGACCAGCCGGACCTCTGGTTGTTCACCATCGCCGGGACCGCCCTGCCCGATGCCCCGACCACGGAGGAGCCGCGTGCCGCGGAGATCAACCGCATGAACACGCTCGTTTGGACGAAGAACGGGCGGACCTATCTGCTGGTGGGCGAGGATTCACCGGAAGCCCTCCGCCGCTACGCCGGGCAGGCCGGATAGCGCCACCCCGCCTGGCCCGGCAGGCGCATCTTCAATCGAGCGGTAATCGAAATGCGCGGGCTGACGTCCGCGGTTACGGAACCTGTCGAGCCAACCCATGCCGGTCACGCCCGCGCTCGCCGCCGCTTACTGGTTGTAGGAATGCCCGTAACCGCCTCCATCCGCGCCCCCCTCCAGGATGCTCATCCGCTCCACCACCCAGCGCCAGTCCGCCAGTTCCTCCGGGTCGAGATAGAACGGAAGCAAGGCCCCGTCCGGTCGGGCCGGTTGCAGCGTGCTCCGAACCATCCACCGATGCGACTCCGCGTGGCCGTCCGCGAACGAGAAGCTCGCCGCACGCCCATGGTACGACGCCGGCAGGTCAATCCACTCCCGTTCATCCGCGCGGTTGAGGAAATACCCGTCGTTGATGCTGTCCGGATGTTCGTCCACCAGCACGAACAGGCGCGAGGGCGACGGAATGTGACTGCTCCGCAGGAATTGACGGTAACCCGGGTTGTTGACGTTCATGCCCGAAACGGAGGCCGGCCCGGCGTTTCCCATCATCGCGTTCATGGAATAGCTGCGCACCCGTCGCGTCCACCCGACCCCGCGCTGCAGGGAACTGACCACCCGGTCGGCGGGACACTGGTAGACGGCCGCACTCCGTCCCACGTAGGGGCCGATTCCCCCCTCAACCAGCGCGTGGGCATTCGTGTTGTCGGGCGACAGTTCCCAGTCGAGGATGCCATCCGCCCAGTTCAGCCGGCTGCGGGCACCGACACCCCGTCCGGTGCCCGCGCCGCCGACGTTGTAGGGCAGGTACCCGCCGGCGTCGTCCGAGTAGAGCATCCACGCCGTCATCATCTGCCGCGCGTTTCCCAGACATTGGAGTGCCCGGGCCTTTTCCTTCGCCTTCGCCGCTGCCGGCAGGAGCAGCGCCGCCAGCACCGACACCACCGCGATCACCACGAGCAATTCAACCAGCGTCAGACCCCGGCACGGCGTGGGGCCGGGGCGCGGGGCGATCCTCAAATGGGCTGAACGAAACATGTCAACTTATCGGACGTATTAAGTCGCTGTTACCCTTAGTCCATGCCCACTCCGGCGTCAACGGGGGGGTTGCAGACTCGTATCAACCCGGCGACCCGAGTCCTGGTGACTCCCGGCCTCCTCCCGGCCATCCATCGGAATCTCCGGGGCCTCTCACGATCGCCCGGGGCCAGCGCTTCCCGGAGAAACTCCCCGTCCGCGGTATGCCCATCCGTCACCTTGCCGACCTGTAATGGGCAGGAAAGGTCGTTGTCAGCTTCGGGTGGGAGGCTGGTGTCGCGATGTGAAAGGCGTCCTGGTGATGCCGAAACCTCAAAAGCAAACCGTGGAAACAACAAGAAACACCGACCGTTGAAAGGAACGGAACCAGACCATGAAGACTGAACAGACAAGACATCCCCTCCGCCCCGCGGCGGCGGCGGCTCGGACGCTCACCCTGATGGCCCTCTTGACCGGAACGCCATTGCTGCTTTCCCCGGCCCTCGTGGCTGGGACCGACATGACCATCACCGACGATGGGATTTCCACCGCCGTCCAGCGGCACATTCACCAAGACCGGGGCCTGACGGGCGCCGCGATCAAAGTCCAGACCACCCAGGGGATTGTGAGTCTGTCCGGTGCGGTGGACAACCTGTTGGCCCGGGACCGCGCCGTCCGGATTGCCGACAGTATTCGCGGAGTGCGTTCCGTGGTTGATGAGATCACCGTCGCTCCGTTGACGCGTCCGTCCGGCGACATCCAAAAGGACATCCAAGCGGCGTTGCACCAGGATCCCGCCACCGCATCCTATTCGGTGGCTGTTTCCGTGGACGACTCGGTCGCGACGCTGACCGGCAGGGTTGGTTCCTGGGCAGAGAGACAACTGGCGGAGAGGATCGCCAAGGGTGTCAAGGGACTCCTGCTGGTGCGTAACCACATCGAGATCGACTATGCCTCCAAGCGCACGGACCAGCAGATTGCCGACGACGTCAAGTCCCGCCTGCAATGGGACATCTGGCTCGATGGTGACTCCATCAAGGCGAGTGTCTCCCAGGGCAAGGTGACCCTGTCGGGCAGCACCGGCAGTGCCCTTGCCAGGACCCGGGCGTTTGACGACGCGTGGGTGGACGGAGTGACGTCCGTGGACGACACCCATGTGAAGGTCGAACCTGGCACCGCCGGGGCGGATCAACGCTCGAGCAGCGACGTCCACCGGACCGACAGCGCGATCGAAAGTGCGATTCAGTCGGCTCTTCGACTCGACCCCCGGGTGGCGGCGTTCGTTCGCGACATCACGGTACGGATTGAGGACGGCACCGTGATTCTCAGTGGCAGCGTGGGCAATGTGGCCGCGAAGGACGCGGCGGAGGCGGCGGCCCGCAACACGGTCGGCGTGGAGTGGGTGGACAACGTGCTGACGGTCTCGGCCTTTGTGAATCTACCGAGTGATTCCGATGCCGAACGGGACCTGCGAGCCGCGCTCAGGTGGAACCCGCTGATCGACAGCACCACCATTGATGCAGCGGTCGTCGATCACGTGGCGTATCTCTCGGGACGTGTTACCTCGATCCTCGAGCGGGTGGAAGCCCAGGCCGTTGCCTCCCGCACCAAGGGGGTGAAGCTCGTGCGCAATCTCCTGAAGGTCGAACCGGAGGTGACTGTCAGCTACAGCGATTGGCCGAGTTATGTGTCGGTAACCAGCGAGCCAAAACCGCCGAAGAGCGACGAGCAAATCAAGCGGGCCATTGAGAAGGCCTTCTTCTGGAGCCCCTTTGTTCATCGCGACGACATCACCGTCACAGTGGATGGCGGCGTGGCCACGTTGACCGGCACCGTGGGCAGTTGGATCGGCTGGGGCGAGGCCGACAAGGACGCGCGAAACAGCGGCGCGGCCGTTGTGCTCAATCGACTCAAGGTCCGCTAGGAGCGTTCGGTGGGCACCCTGTCCCTGATCTCCGATGAGGACACGACTTCCTGCCGCCTTTGCCATCCTGAGCTCGTTGCTGGCGTGGCCGGCGTGGGCCGCACCCTCCCGGAACATCGATGGGGGGGTGCCCATTCCGTTTCAGGAGTTCACGCTGAAGAACGGTCTGAAACTCATCGTGCATGAGGACCACAAGGCGCCAATCGTGGCGGTCAACGTCTGGTATCACGTCGGCTCGAAGAACGAGCGACCGGGCCAGACCGGTTTCGCGCATTTGTTCGAGCACTTGATGTTCAACGGGAGTGAACATTTCAAGGACGACTACTTCAAGGCGACGGAAAAGGTCGGTGCAACCGACCAGAACGGCACCGCCAACGAGGATCGCACGGACTACTTCCAGAACGTCCCGCGCGAGGCCCTGGACTACCTGCTCTGGCTGGAGTCAGACCGCATGGGCCATCTGCTGGGCGCAGTGGACCAGGCGCGGTTGGATGAGCAGCGCGGCGTGGTGCAGAACGAGAAGCGCCAGAGCGACAACCAACCCTATGGCCTGACCGAGGAACTCATCACCAAGGGCGTCTATCCGCCCGGCCATCCCTATTCGTGGACGGTCATCGGCTCGATGGCGGATCTGGACGCCGCGAGCCTCAAGGACGTGCGGGAGTGGTTCCGGACGTACTACGGCGCAGCCAATGCAACGGTCGTGATCGCCGGGGATGTGCAGGCGGAAGCGGTGGTTGCGAAGGTCGAGCAGTACTTCGGCGACATTCCGTCCGGCCCCCCGGTGGAGCGACAGGAGGCGTGGATCGCGAAGCGCACCGGAACGCACCGGCAAATCGCCCAGGATCGCGTGCCGCAGGCGCGGCTTTATCAGGTGTGGAACATCCCGCAATTCGGCTCGGCGGACGGCGATTATCTCACGCTTGCCGCGGACGGGCGGGCGGGCGGGAAGTCATCTCGCCTGTACAAGCGGCTCGTGTTCGATGATCAGATTGCCAGCAGTGTGGTTGCCTCGGCGGGCTTGAATGAAATCGGGGGGCTCTTCCATGTCGTCGCCACGGCTCGACCGGGCGTGCCGGTGGCGCAGGTGGAGCAGGCGGTGACTTCCACCGGTTGCAGAAGCTGCAGCTCGATGCCATGCGGCGTGAGCAAAGCGAACCGCGCACGATGGCTCTGCGCGTCGTGCCACGGTTGCTCTACGGGGAGGGGCACGCCTACAGCATGCCGCTGACGGGATCGGGTGACGTGAACTCGGTCGAGCAATTGACCCCGGACCAGGTCAGGGACTTCCACGACACGTGGTTCAAGCCAAACCATGCGACCTTGATCGCCGTGGGTGACACGACACTGTCCGACCTTCTTCCGCGGTTGGAGAAGCGGTTCGCCTCGTGGGGGGCGGGGACATTCCCCACAAGAACCTGGCGATGGCGCCGGCGTCTGCCGACGGTACCGTCTACCTCATCGACCGGCCGGGAGCGGAGCAATCCGTGATCATCGCGGCGGACCTTGCGCCGCCGTCAACCGCCCCGAACGAAGCGGCGCTCGAGGCATTGAATGACATTCTGGGAGGCAGCTTCACGTCGCGTCTGAACATGAACCTGCGCGAGGACAAACACTGGCCCTACGGTGTGCGATCGACGTTGGTGGACGCCATCGGCCCACGCCCGTTCCTGGTGGTCGCGCCCGTGCAAACCGACAGGACGAAGGAGGCGGTGGCGGAATTGAGCCGGGAACTGAATGGCCTCGTGCCGACGAATCCCCCGCCCCCCGCTGAACTGGTGAAAGCGCAGCAGGACGAAACGCTGACGTTGGCGGGACGCTGGGAGACGGACCGCGCCGTGGCAAACGCGATCGCGGACCTTGAGCGGTTCGACCGACCGGTGGACTACTTCACCCGGAACGCCGAAGCCGTCCTGGCGCCCCGCCCGGCGGATCTGCGGACCGCGGCCGGTGAGATTGTGCATCCGCGTCGGCTCGTATGGGTGGTGGTGGGTGACCGTGCCAGAATCGAAGCGGGTTTGAAGACCCTGGGAATGAGGGCGATCGGCATACTCGATCCTGACGGCCATCCGGCAGTTGCTTCTACCTCCCGGGTTGGAGACAATCCCCCGCAGTCCTTCGAGATCCACCCCGTCGCGGAAGCCGGCGGAGGCCCGGAGCCTCAGACGACCGTGATGCGGGACTGAATCCCGCGTCGGGCGATTTGTCGGCGGGCTCGGCCGGGGCGTTGGCCGTTGGGAAGCAGTCTCTGCGACCGCCTGCGGGGGGCTGGATAAACTCGTGCACTTGCTCGAAGGGCTCCAGGAAGGTGCCTGGTGCAACGAATGATGATGAATCCGCTGAAAGCCCACCGGCGCAAGCGTCTCAGGCAACAACCGGTCCCGCCCGAGTGGCGCGCCATCCTGGCCAGAAACGTGGCCCATTTCCCGCTTCTCGCGCCTGACGACCAGGCCGAGTTGCTGGGGGATGTGCAGGTCTTCCAGGCTGAGAAGCACTTCGAGGGGTGCGACGGCCTGGCCATCACGCTCGAAATCAAGGTCGCCATCGCCGGTGAAGCGTGCCTGCTCCTGCTGCATCGCGACACCGACTATTTCCCCGTCTGTTCCACGATTCTCGTTTATCCGCATCCCTTTGCCTCGGACATCAAGCGCCGGGGGCAGGCGTGCTGAGTGGAGGACCGATGATGATTGCGGCGATACCAACCCTGGTCGGAAAGCCCGCCGTGCTGTTCGTCTTCGTGCTGACTTACCTGGGGATCGGTGTTGGACGGGTTCCCGGGCTGAAACTCGACCGCACGGGGATTGTGATGCTGGGAGCGATAGCGATGATGGTCTTCGGTGGGGTACCGACAAACGAGATCATCGGCTTCGTGAACTGGCCCACGATTCTGTTGTTGTTTGGTTTCTTCGTGCTTTCCGCGCAACTGCGGCTGTCCGGTTTCTTCGACGTGGTGGCCGGCGCCGTGGCCCGGCGGCTTGCTCATCCGGCACGCTTCCTCATGCTGTTGATGCTGGCGACCGCGGGCTTGTCGGCTTTCCTAAACCACGACATCGTCTGTTTTGTGTTTACGCCTGTTGTGGCGACGGCCCTGGTGAACCGACGGTTGAACCCGGTGCCATTCCTCATTGCGCTGGCCCTCGCCAGCAACCTCGGCGCCGGGCTCACCCTGGTGGGCAATCCCCAGGACATGATGATCGCCCAGGTCGCGGGGTTGAGCTTTGGACGCTACGCATTGTGGTGCCTCTCGCCCGTCGTGTTCGCGTTGGTGGCAGCCTATGGCATCATCTGGTTTCTTTCGCGCACGCGTCTGACTTTGACCGACTCGATTGTTGCCGAATCCCCTGTGGCAACGCATCCCTTCAACCGGCCCCACACGATCAAGGGGTTGATGATTCTCGTGGTTGTCATCGCTTTGTTGTTCACCGGGCTGCCGAAGGAACTGGTGGCGCTGACGGCGGCGGGTATTCATCTTGCCAGTCCCAAATTCCGGACCGACGATCTGCTAAGACTGGTCGACTGGCCGATCCTGGTACTGTTCATGGGGCTGTTCGTGGTGACGGGCGCGTTCCAGACGACGGGCTACGGCGAGCAGGCCGTGCATTGGCTGGCGCAGCTGGGCCTGCACCTGGAATCACCGCCGGTGCTGGCGCTGGCGACCGCGGCCCTGTCGAACGTGATCAACAACTCCGCGGCGGTGATGCTGCTGCTCAAGGTGGCGAATGTCGCTCATCCGCCTGCCGCCTACGTCCTGGCGCTCGCGAACAGCTTCGGCGGCAGCCTGCTCATTCTCGGTAGCGTCTCGAACATCATCGTTGTGCACCAAGCCCGCGAACTGGGCATCCGGATTTCTTTTGGCGACTTCGCCCGACTGGGGATTCCCGTAACGCTGGCGGCCTTGGGCGGACTGGTGGCCTGGGTGGCTTTAATGGCTTGAATCACCAATCCCATACCCGACCCGTGGCGGGCCGAGGCCTCCGGTCTCGGCGGTATCGCCAACCCCCCCCCGGGCAACATGAACGACGGTAACTTACTTGCCTTTGACGGAAATCACTTTGACAAGGTCGGTTCCGAAGAAACTGCTCCCGTCTGTCTTGTCTCCCACCAGGGTCAATCTGACTTCCCCAAGCCGAACGCTGTCCTTGACGTCATCAATGCAGAACTTGGCCACCAACTCACCCCGATTGTCCGCGAAGGTGACTTCAACGGGAATGCCATCGAGTGTAACGGAGGCTCCCACAACATTGCTGTACGGAATCTCAGCATGGACCGTCACCCAAATCCCGGAGGATTCTAGGTTGAGCGTGCTGGGGGAGATGACGATCGTCACTTGGTTGTCATCTTGGGCACGGGCGGCTTCCTCTACAGCGAGGACCATAGACAACGCCAATCCAAGCATGGCACTTGTGAGCAGGTAACGAATAGAGGACTTGTGCATAATTGCTCTCCGTTTCTTGGGAACGCCGGTTGGCCGTCCAACCCGCAGCAGGGACGGGACCACGACAGCAGCTGTCATCCCAACTATTTCGCCCTGCAAGCACATGATGTTCAGACGAGAGCTCAAACGGCAACCAACAGCCTTGAACCGGAGGCAATGGCAGCAACTTGTCAGGTTAACGTCAACACCAAAACCACCGCGCAAGCTGCAAGCAATCTGCGGGCGCGCCGGCAAAACCCGCTTGCGCCGGAGCTTCACCCGCGGCAAACCGCGCTTCACCGCCCTCAACTGCCACTTCACCCCTGTGGTCGGGCGTGAAGTGCACTAATTGACGACTTTAAGCGCTCTTGCCTCCCGAACCGGACGCAAGCTGCGTGTCACATGTCGTCAACCCGGAACCAACCTGAAGGCCCACCGGCCGGGGAGCCGCCTCCGCCCCCGGTGCGGCGCCGTCGTTATGTCCGTGCTGTCGGGCCGCGCCTGCGCATCCTGCTGACGGCGATCCTGGGGTTGGTGGCGGTGCTCGGGGCAAATTCCGCCTACCTGTTGAGCATCACGGTCCTCGAGTGGGCGAGCGGGTTGTCGTACCAGAACTACTTCTATCAGTTCATGTTCCTGGCGCATCTGGCCCTGGGACTGCTCCTGCTGGTGCCGTTCATCATCTTCTGCGTGGGCCATATCCGGGCCGCGGCGCGGCGCACGAATCGACGCGCGGTGCGGGCGGGTTGGGGGGTGTTTGCGGCGAGTGGGATCCTGCTGGTGAGCGGGATTGCCCTGATGCGGATCGAGGGATTTGAACTGCGGAATCCGGAGCTGCGGTCGGGGGCCTACTGGGCACACGTGATTGCCCCGTTGCTGGTGGTCTGGCTTTACGTGCTGCACCGGCTGGCGGGACCGCGCATCAAGTGGCGTGTGGGGCTGTCGTGGGCCGGGGCGGTGGCGGCGGTGGTGGCCGGCATGGTCTGGTTGCACAGCCAGGATCCGCGGCAGTGGAACGTGGTGGGGCCGGAGGAAGGCGAGCAGTATTTCCGGCCCTCCCTGGCCCGCACGGCCTCGGGCAACTTCATTCCCGCCCGGACGCTCATGATGGATCAGTATTGCCAGGAGTGTCATGCCGACGGCTATGAAGGCTGGTTCCACAGCGCCCACCACTTCAGTTCGTTCAACAACCCGGCCTATCTGTTCAGCGTGCAGGAGACGCGGCAGGTGGCGTTGGAACGGGACGGGGACGTGAAGGCGTCCCGCTGGTGCGCGGGGTGCCACGATCCCGTGCCATTCTTCAGCGGGGCGTTTGATGACCCCCACTTCGACATCCAGAACGATCCGACGGCCATTGCCGGGGTGACCTGCACGGCCTGTCATTCCATCGTGAACGTGAACAGCACGGTGGGCAACGCCGACTACACCATCGAGGAACCGATCCACTATCCGTTCGCCTTCAGCACGAACCGTGTGCTGGCGTTCCTGAACCGGCTGCTGGTGAAGGCCAAGCCGGAGTTTCACAAGAAGACCTTTCTCAAACCCCTCCATCAGACCGCCGAGTTCTGCTCGGTTTGCCACAAGGTCAACCTCCCGCGCGACCTCAACCACTACAAGGACTGGCTGCGCGGCCAGAACAGCTACGACAGCTTCCTGCTCAGCGGGGTCTCCGGCCACGGTGCCCGCAGCTTCTATTACCCCCGGCACGCGGAGGGAAACTGCAACGGTTGTCACATGCCACTGCAGGCCTCGGACGATTTCGGGGCGCGGATGTTCAACCCGACCAACAACGTCCTCAGCATTCACGATCACCTGTTCCCCGGCGGCAACACGGCCCTCCCGTTCTGGCGCGGCGAAACGAATGCCGTCCTGGCCCAACAGGCGATCCTGAAGGACTGCGCGCGCATTGACCTCTTCGGTCTGAAACGGGGGGGCACCATCGACGGCGAATTGATCGCGCCGTTGCGGCCGGAACTGCCGGTACTGGAGCCCGGGGAAACCTACCTGTTGGAGGTCGTGGTCCGGACCTTGACGCTGGGTCATCTGCTGACCCAGGGGACGGTGGATTCCAACGAGCTTTGGGTGGACGTGCGCGTGGTGGGAGCGGACGGGGAGACCCTCGGACGCAGCGGGGGTCTGGGACCGCACGGCGAGGTCGATGCCTGGTCGCACTTTCTGAACGTCTACATGCTGGACAAGGACGGGAACCGCATCGACCGCCGCAATCCGCAGGACATCTTCACCCCGCTCTACAACCACCAGATTCCACCCGGTGCGGGGCAGGTGGTGCACTACACGTTTACTGTGCCGCCGGATTGTCCGGGACCGGTGCGGATCGAGGCGCGCCTGAACTACCGCAAGTTCGACACGATCTACGTGAACCACATCAAGGATCCGGACTACCGGAAGGGCGCGGCGTTTGGCGTGACGAATGACCTGCCGATCACGCGGATCGCGGAGGACCAGTTGGTGCTGCCAGTGGCCCGGGAAATGGGGGATCCGAAATCCGACATCGGCGACAATGAATCCGAAGTGCCCGCCCCGCCATCCGGGATCGTCGAGTGGCAGCGCTGGAACGATTACGGGATCGGGCTGTTGCTGGAGGGTAACCAGGGGAGCGAGAAGGGCGAGTTGATCCAGGCCGCGGCAGCGTTCCGGGAGGTGGAGCGGTTGGGGCGCTGGGACGGGCCCGTGAACCAGGCCCGGGTGTTTTTCAAGGAAGGACGGCTGGACGATGCGGTCCACGCCCTGCAACGCGCCGCCGCCGCAGATCCGCCGGCGCCGCGCTGGTTGGTGGCCTGGTTCACCGGCCTGGTCAACAAGCAGAACGGTTATCTGGACCAGGCCATCGCGGACTTGCGGAGCGTGGTCGAGGATCGCAGCGAGGCGATGGTCGCCCGCGGGCTGGACTTCAGTCGGGATTACCTCGCGCTCAACGAGCTGGGGCAAACGCTCTTTGAACGGGCCAAGCAGGAGCGGGAGGATCCGGAATCCCAGCGCCGGTTCCTCGAGCGCGCCCGCGATCGTTTTCATCAGGCCCTCGCCGAGGATGGCGAAAACCTGACCGCGCATCACAACCTCGCGCTGATTGAAACCCAGCTTGGCAACGACACCGCGGCGGAGGAGCATCGCCGCTTGCACGAGAAGTTCCGGCCCGACGACAACGCCCGGGATCGCGCGGTGAACCTTGAGCGCCGCCGAAATCCCGCCGCCGACCACGCCGCGCAATCCGTGGTGCTCTATCCGCTGCAGCGGCGGGGCGCCTTTGAACTGCCGGCCGAAGCCTCCGTCGTGGCCGCGAGACCGTGAAGCCCAATCCACGAAAACCCCGGCCCGGGGATCAGGAACCCATGAGCAGGAAAGACGAAACCCCATCGCCCCGCCGGCCTTCCCCGCCATCGCGGGAAGAGGACCTCCTGATTGTCGATGAAGCCGGGGACGAGGAGGTTGTCGAGCACTACGATGACGCGATCATCGGCCGGGCATTCAAGGGGTCGCTGGTCGTGCTGGCGGTGCTGATCGCGGGAGGTGTCGGGGCGTTCCTCTACCTCAAGCGCAAGCCCGAGGTGGCTCCGCCGCCCCTGGCCGACCTGAGTGCCCCCCAGGTGCCGCCCTCCGCCGTCAGCGAAATCCCGGCGGTCCGGTTCACCGACATCACGCGTGAGGCGGGCATCACCTTCACGCACAACAGCGGCGCGTATGGCGACAAGCTCCTGCCCGAGAGCATGGGAGGTTCGGTGGCGTTTCTGGACTTCGACGCGGACGGCGACCAGGACCTTTTCTTCGTGAACTCGTGCAACTGGTCCTGGCGGGAACCGGCGGAGCCGCCGAGCACCCAGGCACTTTATGAGAACGATGGCTCCGGCCATTTCCGCGATGTGACCGCGGGCTCGGGTCTGGACGTGGTCTTCTACGGGCAAGGCTGTGCGGTCGGGGACTACGACAATGACGGTCTCCCGGATCTCTTCATCAGCGCCGTCCACGGCAACCGCCTCTATCACAACCTCGGTCACGGCAAGTTCGTCGACGTGACCCAGGAAGCGGGGGTGGGCGGGTCCGGTCAGGATTGGAGCACCAGTTGCGCCTTCCTGGACGTGGACAACGACGGCCGCCTGGACCTGTTCGTCTGCAACTACGTGCAATGGTCGCGCGAGATCGACATGGAGGTGGGTTACAAGCTGGTCGGCATCGGGCGCGCCTACGGCCAGCCGCGGGACTTTCCCGGGACCTTCCCGTTTCTCTATCACAACGAGGGCAACGGCCGGTTTGTCGATGTCTCGAAATGGGCCGGAGTCCAGGTGAAGAACCCCATCACAGGTGTGCCCATGGCGAAGTCGCTCGGGGTGGCCCCGGTCGACCTGGATGCCGACGGCTGGCTCGACCTGGTCGTGGCCAACGACACCGTGCAGAACTACGTCTTCCACAACAACCACGACGGGACCTTCGCCGAGATCGGCGCCCTTTCCGGCATTGCCTTCGACAGTTACGGGCAGACCCGCGGGGCGATGGGCATTGACACCGCCCGGTTTCGCAACGACGACACGCTCGGCATCGCGATTGGGAACTTCGCCAACGAAATGACCGCGCTCTACGTCTCGCAGCGCAAGGAACTCACCTTCGCCGACGAGGCGATCATCGAGGGCGTCGGGCCGGCCAGCCGCATGCTGCTCAAGTTCGGCATCTTCTTCTTCGACTACGACCTCGACGGCCGCCTGGACGTGATGACGGCGAACGGCCATCTGGAGACGGACATCAGCAAGGTGCAGGAAAGCCAGACCTACGCGCAACCGGCCCAACTGTTCTGGAATGCCGGCGCGCGGCGTGGCCCCCGTTTCCTGGCGGTTCCGCCGGCGAAATGTGGGGAGGATCTCTTCCAACCGATGGTGGGCCGCGGGTCGGCGTATGCGGACATCGACGGCGATGGCGACCTCGACGTGATCCTCGTTCAGACCGGCGGCCCTCCCATGCTGTTGCGCAACGACCAGGACCTCGGCCGCAACTGGATTCGGTTGCGGCTGGTCGGCAAGCATGGCAACCGGGATGGGATCGGCGCGGAGGTCGTCTTGCGCAGCCGCGGTGTGAGCCAGTCCCGGACCGTGGTCCCCACGCACGGTTACCTCTCCCAATCCGAACTGCCGCTCACGTTTGGACTGGGCAAGGGCGGCGAAGTGGACGGGGTTGAGATCCTCTGGCCGGGAGGAAAGCAGCAGAGCCTGGGTCGGCTCGAGCCGAACCAGGTCCACGTCATCACGGAGCCGGAATAGCCGCGCGTCAGGTCGGAGCCCAGTCACCGCGGCGGCTACGGCGGGGGGTTCGACCGGCCCCGGAGTTCAGGCTTTGCTGACGGGGACATTGAGTTAGACTGGCCCCCAGCCCAGCATATGAGGAACGACGGACGCCATCAGACCGGTCAGTCAGCCGTCATCCTGACGCACCTCTCCGGTCCCTTCCGGGGGCCGGTTTGGGGGGGCATTTCCCCGGGACCTTCCGTTGGCACGCCACCCTCCTTGAGGTGATAAGACTCCCGTTGTATGTCGAACCCTGCTCCTTCCCCGCACCGGACCTCGCCGCCGTTTCGTCTGCCCGGCCGGCAGTCGGCCGCCAGGATCGCGCTCGCTTACGCCATTCTGGGAGCGATCTGGATTCTGGGATCCGGGTGGTTGCTGCAGGCGCTGGTTCAGGATGACGGCCTGGTGCATCGGATCGAGATATACAAGGGTTGGCTGTACGTCGGGGTCACGGGCCTGCTGCTCTGGCTCGTGCTGGACCGATACTTCCGCGTGCTCCGGCACTCGGGGGAGCTGCTTCAGGAGAGCGAGGAACGCTGCAGACAGGCGCTCCAGGGAACCGCGCAAGGGGTCTGGGACTGGGACCTCCGGACCAATCAGGTATTCTACAGTCCGGAGTCACGCGCCCTGCTCGGGCATGAACCGCTGGAGACTCAGGGGGCACAGACCGAGTGGGAATCCCGGATTCACCCCGACGACCTGCCCCTCGCCCGCCAGGCGCTCCGGGACTGTTTCGAAGGCCGCTCGGAGGTTTACCAGAGTGAACACCGGCTGCGCTGCAAGGACGGGAGTTACCGCTGGATTCTGGACCAAGGGAGGGTCACCGCCCGCGCACCGGAAGGAAAGCCGTTGCGGATGGTGGGCACGCATGCCGACATTCATCGGCGCAAACAGGCGGAGGAGTTGGGGCGTATCGAACATGATTTGGTGCTGGCGCTGGCCGCCACCGACGGTCTCGAAACGGGCATGCGGCTTTGTTTGGATGCGGCGATCCGGGCGGCGGGCCTCGGCGCAGGGGGCGGCTATCTCGTCGACCCCGCAAGCGGGGCACTTGAGTTGCTTGTGCACCAGGGTGTTTCCGCTGATTTTTTGGCCGCCGTGGCCCGCCTCGATCCGGAATCGCCGCCGTTTCGCCTGATCGCCGCAGGCCGGCCTGTCTATACTTGGTTTGAGGATCTGCCCGGGAGCGAGACCCGTCCCGAAACCCGCGAGGGACTGCAGTCGACCGCCGTCCTTCCCATTTCCAACCAGGGGCAGCTTCTGGGATGTCTGACCGTTGCGTCGCGAACCCGGGAGGCGATTCCACCGATTGTCCGGGAGTCGCTTGAGACCATCGCCGCCAGTGCGGGCGAGGCGATCGCACGACTGCAGGGGCGGGAGGCGTTGCGCCGGAGCGAGGAGCGATATCGGGGCATCTTCGACGAGTCGGTGGTGGCGATCTACGTGTTCGACGAACAGAAGCGCTTCGTGGACTCGAACCAGGCGGGTCTCGATCTGCTGGGCTATTCGCGGGAAGAGCTATTGCAACTGAGCATTCCTGACGTGGACGCCGATCCCTTGGTGGTGCTGCCGGCACATGAACGACTGCTCTCCGGCGGGCGGCTCATCAACTACGAGCACCGGCTCCGACGCAAGGACGGCAGCATCATCACGGTGCTCAACAACTCCCGTCCGCTGACCGATGTGCACGGGACTCCAGTCGGGATGCAGAGCACCCTGATTGACATCACCGAGCGGAAGCGGGCGGAGGAGGTTCTCCAGGAGCGGCTGCGATTGCAGGATCAGCTGGCGCAGGTCGCCGCCACCGTGCCCGGCCTGATCTATTCCTTCCGGCTCCGCCCGGACGGTTCCCTGTCCGTCCCCTTCACGACCGGAATGATCACGGAAATCTACGGGCTGCGACCGGAGGACGTGCGGGAGGATGCCACACGGTTGCTCGCCCACGTGCACCCCGATGACCGGGAGGCCTTCGGCCGGAGCATCGCCCTGTCCGCGCAGCATCTGGAACCGTGGAACCACATCTTCCGGGCCCGGCATCCGCAGAAAGGGGAGATCTGGGTCGAGGGGAATTCGGTGCCCCGCCGGGAGCCGGACGGAGGCATTCTCTGGCACGGTTACATGCAGGATGTGACCGCCCGGCATGAGGCTGCCGAGGCGCTGCGGCACTCGCATTCCCTGTTGGCCGCCACGCTGGAGTCGACCGCCGACGGCATTCTGGTGGTCGATCCTGCGGGGGGCGTGACCAGCTTCAACCGGCGGTTTCTGGAACTCTGGCGGATCCCGGAAACCGTGGCGGATTCCCGGGATGACGCGCGACTGCTGGAGTCGGTGCACGAACAACTCGAAGATCCGGACGCATTTCTTACGAGGGTCCGGGAGTTGTATGCCACGCCTGAGGCCACCTCCAGGGACGAGGTCCGGTTCCAGGACGGACGCGTGTTCGAGCGGTACTCCAGACCCCAGCGGGTCGGCGACACCATCGTCGGGCGGGTGTGGAGTTTCCGGGATGTCACCGAGCAGAAGCAGGCCGAGGAAGGACTCCGAGAGAGCGAGAACCGGTTCCGGGCGTTGATCGAGAACGCCCCCGACGGGGTGGTGCTGTTGAGTGCGGAAGGCGTCATGCGCTATGCGAGTCCCACCGCCTGCGCGATGTTCGGGGTGGATCCCGAGGGGGTTTCTCAAGTGGATCCCGCCGCGGGAACGCATCCGCAGGATCTGCCACAGGTGCTGGCGGCCTTGGACGATGTGCGGAAGATGCCGGACCAGGTGGTCACGCTGGAGTACCGCTTCCGCCATGCTGACGGAGGTTGGATCTGGATCGAGAGCACCTTCACCAACCTCTGCGGCGTGCCGGGAGTGGACGCAATTGTCATCAACTTCCGGAATATCCATGACCGGAAACTCGCGGAGGAGGCGCTGGCCACCGAGGCCGCCCGGCGGCGCGTCCTGATCGAAGGTTCCCGGGACGGGATCGTGGTGCTGCACAGCGATGGGCGGGTCTTCGAGGCGAACCGGCGGTTTGCGGAAATGCTGGGTTGCACGGTGGAAGAAACGCGGTCCCTGCATGTCTGGGATTGGGATCAGGACTGGCCGCGGGAACGTGTGCTGGAGGCCATTCGCGCACTCGGCCCGGAAGGGGCGTTCTTTGAGACCCGCCACCGGCGCAAGGACGGAACGTACTTCGATGTGGAGCTCTCGAACAGCGCCGCCGTGCTGGGGGGACAGCGGTTGGTGTTCTGCGTCTGTCGGGACGTCACCGAGCGCAAGAAAATGGAGGCGGCCCTGGCGGAGAGCGAGGAACGCTATCGACTGCTCGTGGAGGAATCCCCGGACCTCATCGGCATCTTCCGGGACGACCGGCTCGTGTTCATCAACTCGACCGGCGTGTCGCTCCTCGGGGCCGGGTCGAAGCAGGAGTTGCTGGGGCGGCGCAGCGAGGAACTCATCCACCCCGGGGACCACGCCGCCAAGAAGGATCGCGTCCGGCGACGGTTGGCGGGAGAGGCCTCCGTGTATCCGGCGGAGGTCCGCTACCTGCGGCTCGATGGCACGGTGCTGCCCATGGAGGTCAGCGCGGCCCCGGTTCACTTTGCCGGGCTTGAGGGCGTCCAGTTCATCGCCCGCGACATCACCGAACGCAAACGGGCGGAAGCGGCGCTCCGGGAAAGCCTGCTGTTCCGTCGCGAGGCGGAAAAGATCGGGCGCATCGGAGCCTGGAAGGTCTGTCCGGAAACCGACTACCTGTTCTGGACCGAAGGCGTCTACCAGATCCTGGGCCTGTCGCCCGACCTGCGCTTCGGATTACAGCAGGGGCTGAGATACTATGATGCCGCGGACCTTCCACGCATCCGGCGCGCCCTGGAGGCGGCTGAGAAACAGGGCATCCCCTTCAGGTTGGAGGTCGGGCTGACGTCCGCCACGGGGCGGCATCTCTGGACGGAGGTCCGGGGCCTCCGGCGGCTGGAGGAGGGCGGCCGGGCCTACGTCATGGGCACCTTTCAGGACATTACCGAACGCAAACGGGCGGAAGCCGCACTGGCGGAAAGCGAGGAGCGGCTGAGGCTGGCCCTGGAGGCCGCCCACATGGGCACATTCGACTGGGATGTCACGGCGGACCGGATCACCCTGTCGCGCTGGCGGGAGGGGATATGGGGGCCGGAAGCGGATCCCGCAGGAGGCACGTTGGCCGAGCTTTCCGGGCGGATTCATCCGGATGACCTGCCGGGCTTCAGGGCGGAGCTGGACCGATGCATGGCCACCCGGGAAATGTTCACGTGGGAATTCCGTGTGGTGTGGCACGATGGAGAGGTTCGGTGGGTGGTGGTTACCGGCGAATACTCCTTCGACACCGCGGGCCGGCCGGCGCGAATGCTGGGCATCGTGCGGGAGATCACCGCCCGACGGCACGCGGAGGAGGAACTCCGGCGGTCGCGGGAACAGCTCCGTGCCCTCACCGCCCGGCTCCAGTCAGCCCGCGAGGAGGAGGCCCGCCGCATCGCCCGCGAACTGCACGACGGGTTGGGCCAGATGCTCACCGGGCTGAAGATGGACTTGCGATGGCTCGAACGCGACCTGGAGGCGGAGGGACCGACCGCCGGAGGAAACTCCCTGCTGGAACGGATTGTGGCGGCCTCCGGACTGGCAGACGACATGGTGCGTACGGTTCAGCGGATTTCGGCGGACATGCGGCCTGACCTTCTGGACCAGCTCGGACTGGCGATGGCGTTGCGACACGAGAGCCGGCAGTTCGAAGAACGCACGGGCATGTCGTGTCGGCTCTTCCTGCCCGAGGAGGAGCTCGATATCTCCTCCCGGGCGGCCCTGGTGTGCTATCGCATCTGCCAGGAAGCGCTGACCAACATCGCGCGTCACGCCGAGGGTACCGAGGCGGAGATCGAGCTGCGTTTTGAGCCGGAGAGCGCGGGGGGTGACGAACGCGCACCCGGGGCGGCCTGGGTGTTGGAAGTGCGGGACAACGGACGTGGAATCGAGGAGGATGTCCTGATGGATGCGGGATCCCTGGGCCTGCTGGGCATGCGGGAACGGGCCGGACAGATCGGGGGTAGCGTGACTTTCGGGCTGCGCCCCGAAGGCGGAACGAACGTGTGCTTGTGGCTGCCACAAGCCGCCGCGCAGGCGGAGTGATTCCTGACCATGAATCGAATTCTCATCGCGGATGATCACCAGATCGTGCGGCGCGGGCTGCAGGAACTGCTCTCCAGTGCCTTCCCCGAATGCACCGTGGGGGAGGCCCGGGATTCCCGGGAAGCCGTGGATTTGCTCGCCTCCCAGTCCTGGGATCTCGTGTTGCTCGACGTCAACATGCCGGGCCGCAGCGGTCTTGAGGTGCTGGAAGACGCCCGCCGGCTTTGTCCGCAAACCCCGGTGCTGGTGTTGAGCGCCTACCCGGAGGAGGAGTTCGCCATGCGCGCCTTCAAGCTCGGGGCCGCCGGCTACCTCAACAAGCAGAGCGCCTGCGACGAACTCGTGGTGGCGGTCCGCAAAGTCCTGGCAGGTGGCCGGTACGTCACCGCCTCCATGGCCGAGCGCCTGGCCGCCAGCCTCGGTGGCGGACTGGAGCAGGCCCCGCACGAATCCCTCTCCAGTCGCGAACTCCAGGTCCTGCGCCTGGTGGCGACCGGGAAAACCCTCAAGGAGGTCGCCGCCGAACTCGCCCTCAGCGAGAAAACCGTGGGCACCTACCGGGCCCGCATCGCCGAGAAGACGGGCCTCTCCTCCAGCGTGCAACTCGCACGCTACGCCATGCGCCACAAGTTGGTGGACTGACGCATCACCAGCAGAGCCGTAGCCGCCGACGGCAGTCGGCGCCGATCAACTCGAGCGGGAATCCAAATGCGCTGACTGGGCTCCGCGGCTACGGAACCTGTTGAAGGGTGGCCGCCGTAGCCCTCCCGAGCCGCCGCCTCAACCGTGGACCCTCCCCGTTTTGTCAGGCAAACGCCCTACAGGTGATTGCTCCATGCACGGACATCCGGAGCAGGGGGTCACCGTCTGGCAAGGCGGCATCCAGACTGATAGCCTCCTCCCAATGCTGGGAGGGCCATCCAACCGGAAGCACACGGCTGCGCCAAATGCTGCCACCGGAATCCCGCGCCCCAAGCTGAAGGTCCTGGTGGTGGATGAATCCCCCATCGTCCGCGAACGCATCGCGGGCATGATCGAGCGCCTGCCGGCAGTCGATCTGGTGGGTGAGGCCGGTGACGACGTCCAGGCTCGGGATCTGTTTCGAGCCCGCCTGCCCGATGTGGTGATCCTCGATGTGGAGCTGGCCGATGCGCGTGGCCTCGAGTTGCTGGACCACTTCAAGCGGGAACGGCCCGGCTGCCGGGTGATTGTCTTCACCGCCTCCGAGCACGCGGAGATCAAGCAGCAGTGCCTGCAGCACGCCACGGACTTCTACTTCCACAAGGCCAGAGAATTCGAGGCCATGCTGGACCTGCTGGGAGAGCTGGCTACCCCCGGAGCACTCCCCGCATCCGACGCCCACCCGCAGGCGGCCGTCGCTCCCGCCCCGGCACCCACGTCGACGTCCTCGATGCGGCCATCTGCGGGGGGGCCCATGCCGTTGCTTTACCCCTGGCCCGATCCGGAGTTTGACGACCTGTTGCGGCTCGCTTCGACGGTCTGCGGTACCTCCATGGCATTCCTCTGCCTCGTGGACGCCAATCGATATCGGCTCACGAGCTGCGTGGGCTGTGAGGTGGCTCATGCGACGCACGGGGATTCCCTGTGTGACCTGACCCTGGAGGGAACCGATTTGCAGTGGGTCCAGGACGCGGCGGCGGATCCCCGGTATGCCGGGCACCCCATGGTTAAGGGACCGGCCGGTGTGCGGCTCTTCGCCGGGATCCCACTGCGCATGGTTCCCGGCCCGGCGGTGGGGATGCTGGCGGTGATGGACCGGGCACCGCGCGAACCGGACGCCTCCCAGGGCAACAGTCTTCGGGCCCTCGCCCGCCAGGTGGAGTCGCTGCTCAAACTGCGCTTCGCCCAGGAGGCGCTGGCCCGCACCACCCGGCTGCAACGATCCGCCCTCGCCTCGGGGGACGATGGCTTCTGTGTGGTCGATCGCCGGGGGCGAATTGCCCAGGTGAACAACGCCCTGGTCCGGCAGCTGGGTTACTCCCGGGAAGACCTCCTCCGGCGGCGGTTGACCGGTCTCGTGGAGGGAAGCGCGCTGCTCGCCTTTTCGGAATGTCTCCGGCGGGCGCGGGAGATGGGGGCCGAACGGATCGAAACCCGCCTGAGGCGTGAGGACGGGCGGATGTTGGAGGCCGAGGTCCGGGTCGAGTACGCACCGCTGGAGGAGGCGTGTTTCCTGGTGTTGATACGCGATCTTCAACAACATGATAAGCGGAAACTGGATCCGGTCTGCCTCAACCGGGCGGTCGACCAGGCGGCCGAGGCCATCGTGATCACGGACCTGCAGGGCAGCATCCAGTATGTCAATCCCGCCTTCGAGCGGATCACCGGCTACACCGAAGCCGAAGTGATGGGACGGAACCCGCGGGTGCTCAAGAGCGGTCGCCACGAGCCCCGGTTCTATCGGCAGCTGTGGCAAACCATCTCCGCCGGCGGCGTCTGGTCGGGGCGCTTCATCAATCGCCGGAAGGACGGCACCCTTTACGAGGAGGAAGCCACGATCTCCCCCGTCGCCGGGGAATTCGGACAGATCACCCGGTTCATCGCCGTGAAACAGGACGTGACCGCCCAGCGGACGGCGGAACAGGCCCTCCGCGAGTCCGAAGGGAGGTTCCGCGCCCTGGCAGACAGTTCCGGCGATGCCATCCTCTGCGCGGACGAAGCAGGGATCATCCGATACTCCAACCGCGCGGCGGCGACAATGTTCGGGCGCACCGGCGGGGAGCTGCGGGGCCGGCCGGTGACCGACCTCATGCCGGAACGGTTCCGGGCCTCGCACGATGAAGTGCTCCGCCGCGTACGGAGCGGGGATGCGCCGGGGTCCGCCGGCCGGACGCTGGAATCTGTCGGCCTGCGCCAGGACGGCACCGAGTTCCCATTGGAGTTGTCCTTTTCCGTGTGGCAGGCCCAGGGGCGCGTCTCCTTCGGAGCCGTCATCCGCGATTTGACCGAACGAAAGAAGGAGGCGGAGGCCCTGGTGCATAGCGAGGCGCGTTTCCGGGCCCTGTTGGAATCGTCCACCGACGCGGTGCTGACGCTGTTCCCGCCGGAGTGCAGGTTGGCCAGCGCCAATGGGGCCGCCCTCAATCTGTTCGGGGTGGACCATGAACAGGATCTGTGCTCCTGCCGCCTGGAGGAGCTGTCGCCGGAGCGGCAGCCCGATGGCAGGGAGTCGGCGGCCGGGACCAGACGCATGGTTGAGACCGCGTTGGAGCGGGGATTCCAGTTTCTCGAATGGACCTTGCGCCGGAGCGATGGCGCCACTTTCCCGGCCACGATCCTGCTGACCCGGGTGGACCTCGACGGACGGACCGGGTTGCAGGCCACGATCCGCGAAGTCGGCCGGCGAAACGCGGTTGCCGGGCCGGAGCGAAGCGCGGTTGCCGACTGGCTGACGCGGCAAAGCGAAACGGAGATTTTCGAGAACCTGGTGAACGGAGTGGCGCACGCGATCGAGGACTCGATCCAGGGGATCGTGGAGGCGGCGGGGCTGATCGATTCGGATGTCCGCCCTGAAAGCACCGCGGCGGCCTACGCGGTGGAGATTCGACGGGAGGCCGGGCGGCTGGCCGGCTTCGTGCACAACCTGCTTCGGGACCCCAGGCTGGAACGGGCGGAACACAAGCCGGCCTGTATCGCAATCCTCGTACGAGGAACGATTGCCAGGTTTCGGAAACTGCTCGGCAAGGATCAAACCCGCTTGGAGGTCTGCCTGCCGGAGGACCTGCCAAGGGTGGTCTGCCGGGCACAGCAGATCCAGCAAGTGCTCCTGAACCTCTTCCTCAATGTCGCGGGGGCATTGAACCCTCCGGGCGCAGAGCCGGCCCCAGCCAGGGAGGTCCGCGTGGGTGCCAACGCGTTCGAGCGTGCCGACGTGACCTGGGTCAGGCTCACCGTGGAGTCCCAAGGCGGGGGGATTCCGGAGGAGCTGGTCAGACAGTGGCTGGAGCCGTCCGTTACGGTGGGGGGGGACCCCGCCGAACCCGGTCCCAGCCTGTTGGTTGGCCGAAACATTCTGCGGCAACACGGCGGGGAACTCCACTGGGAGACGGAGGCCGGGGTTTGCACCCGGTTCCATGTGGAGCTGCCGGCCCAGCGTGAACCCGCGCGAGTCTCGGAAGCGGAGGCGGCCTGAATGCCCGGTCGCCTGCCCCGGGCCGGTCCTGCCGTCCGGCCCGGGGCAACTGAACCGCCGGCTTGCCCCGGAAACCCCGATCTGGCAGGACCAGCTTCATGCATTCGTCTTCCGAACGCCGAGACCCACCCGCGGCAGGGGCGTCCGCCGGGCTGGCGCTGCTGCTCCTGGTCCCGGTTCCCTCCCTCAGCACCGCGGCGGCCTCGTTCTGGTGGCCGGGAACGACACTGGGGCAAAGCGTGTTCATCGCGGGCAAATTGTGGCTTGCCGTGTTTCCTCTGGCCTGGTGGCTGAAGGTGGAGCGGGGCCGGTGGAGTGGGTCGCCCCCGCGCCGCGGAGGATTCGGCGTGGCCGTGATCCTGGGATTGCTCATCGCCGGCGCCATTTTCGGCGGGTACGCGGTTGCCACCCACCTGGGCTGGATCGACCCCGCCACCGTTGCCGGGCGGGCGGCCCAAACGGGTCTGAACCACCCCTCGATCTACGTGGCCGGAGCGGTCTACTGGGTCACGTTGAACTCCCTCATGGAGGAGTATGTCTGGCGCTGGTTCGTGTTTCGCCAATGCGAGGGACTCGCCGGCGGGCCGGCGGCCGTGGTCCTCTCAGCCCTGGCGTTCACGCTGCATCACATCGTGGCGCTGGCCGGACAGTTTTCCTGGACGATAACCCTTCTGGGGTCGGCCGGTGTCTTCACCGGCGGCGCGATCTGGAGCCTGCTCTATCTGCGTTACCGTTCGATCTGGCCCTGCTACGTCAGCCATGCCATCGTCGATCTGCCAATCTTCATTATCGGCTGGAGACTGATCTTCGGCTCCCAAGGGGTCGCATCCTGATCCTGATCATTGGCCTGATCCCTCCACGCACAGGACAGTGAGGTTCCGCGGAGCTTCCGTCGCTCCACATAGGGTCACTCCATTGGTGTTGCTTCGTGTCTCTGCGTGGTGGAACCGCCTGGATCCGGCCGAGCCGGCGCGCCCCATCAGGGAATCGCGGCCTGAGCGGCGCAGGACTGAATGGCACCCTTGTCCGCGCCCGAAATCAGCCCGGCCTTCTTCAGCGCGTTGGTCAGATGCGCCACGCAACTCACGAAGTCACCATGATTCGTGGCTCCCGCGGCGCACTCCGCGATCAGGTCGGAGATTGTGCAGAGGGTGTCCTCATCCAGCACGACATTGGCCACGCCCGTGTCACAGCCGTCGATCATGACGGTGGCGTCCACATCCCATTCGAGAACATAACCACCGATCAACCCGAGGTTGCCTTCGTCGTTCCAGCCGAAGAGACTCGTTGGGCTCGGACCCCAAAAGTTGTAGAGCCCCACACCGAGGAATGCACCGTCGCCGCTGGGTTCGAAGCTGAAAGTCTGGAGCCAATTGGCGTAGGTCGGCCCCCCGTTGGCCCCGGAAATGGGGCCTTCGCCGTTTACCCATTGCCAACCGTCGGCAGGGGTGGCGGAACCGGGGGTCTGATACCCCCCCACCCAGCACTCCGTGGTGAGTCCGGTCAGGAAAGGGGCGGCGAGCCGGATCGACTCAATGAATGCGTCCTCGTCGAAGGACGTGATGGTCGCAAGGTGGGCTGGCTGGCCGCAGCGCAGCGCCACGCTGGCGGCGGCGTTGGCGTCCGCCCAGGCAATTTGCGGCGCGGCGACGACTCGGTAGAAGTGGCCATTGGGTCCGCGCATGGTCTGCGCCGAGGTCGTGGCGGCCGCAGCCACAAACAGCGTCAGACTGAGGAATGGGGTCAGGTTACGAGCGTTCATTGTCGTTTTTCGTTTTGGTTGTCTGATCCTGCTTGGACACCCTCCCTAGGGGCAAGAGTGTCTGATGTGTCTCATTATCTCTACTGCTGATAGATGCAGTCCGCACGCTTGTCAAGCGGCCATTCGTCGATCGCAGCACACACTCCAACCTCGCTCTCAGCGGTAGTGATTCACTCTGCCCGCCAGTTACTCCTCCCGGATCTTCAGGCCGCAACCTTGCGGCGATAAGCCGCCAATCCCAGCGCCCCTGCTCCGACCATCCAGAGGGTGACCCCGCCGTCCGGCACGTCCGAGTAGAGTCGCATCGACACGTCCCCCACGGAATTAAGCCCGGAGTAGGTGTTGTTGTTGAACTGTGCGCTCAAACCGTCCAGCGGCGCACTAAGGCCCAGAAGAGCCAGTTCACCGAACGCGTCGGGGGTTCCACCGCTCATGCTGATCCAGTATACCGTATTGGCGGCAAGCGTGATCGGTACTGTGAAGTCGGCGTACTTCTGCGTGATCAAACTTGCCGATGAAGCTCCATCAGTGTTCACCAGCGAAATGGTCTCTTGGAACTCGTTCAGAAGTGCCCCGGGTTGGCCGGCCGCATCCTGCCAAAGCTGAATCGTTACCGTTTGGCCAACGGCACCCCAATACTGCCCACTGAACTGCCCCATGCCGGTGAGGGTGACGGGCGACGCAAAGGAAAAGCTGTCGGCGAAATGCTGGCCCGATCTCGCGTTCGCCCAGTTGCCACTATCTGATGGAAGCAGCAGCGCACCCAGGAAGGCGTCCGGACTGCGATCCAGGACAATCGAGTTGGCGTTCGCGAGGCCGCTCAGGCCGACGCATGCAATACATACAACCGGATAGCATCTCTTCATTCGAATGGCTTTCTTTGGCCGTTTACTTGGCTGTTTGGGCGATCGTTCTACCCGGGATTGCTGCCCAAGCAGCACGAACCAATCCTGTCCCGGATAGCCTTCCGCGAGACACAGCTCGCCGCCTTCGCGACTCCGCTAGCAGGAATCGTGCTATGCACGCTGAACCCGGTGTTGATTACAGTAGCAAAATCATAAGTACCAATCATTTGCCACATAATCACAACTTGTCATGCGGGGAGAGGTCCGAGGCGCATTAGCTTCGGGGTGTAAGGGCAGCCAACATCGTTGAGGGGCACGTCACATCGCAGGTTGTCATAAGCACTTGTCGGAACGCCTATTAGCTCTTGATGTGATCAGTGTAAAGCAAACCGACGGCTTCTTCCGGCCTCACGGCCCTTCGCGGATTCGAAGGCATGCCCATAAAGGGGTCATAAAGGGTTCAGTTCTGAATGGCGCTTAATCAAGGCCCTTTGTATTTCGGGGATTGCCTTTCCAGTAACGGTTCCGATGGGGCGTCTCTTTGAATTTGCGTCGGGGCTTGTTGAGCAGCGGGAAGGGTTTGGGCCGTCGTTTCAGGGCTCGCGGTTCTTGTCGGCCGGGGCGGAGAGGAACCGCATCCCGTGCCAGGTTGAACAACAAGTCCTCCCAGAGTTGCTGCCGAACTCGGCGGGTGCGTGCCAGCGCGATGGCCCCGCTGTACCTAGCGCCCGACCAACGTGATCTTCTGCGTGAGCCCCATAGCCATCCCGTTTCAGGGTAGCCAATCGACTACCGACGACATCGCTGCCGTGCGAACTCCCTGCTCTACGCGGCCGGGCAACCACGCCCAGCCCCCGTCTCAGCCGTTACGGTACAGATCCCGGTCCACAGAGATCAGAACAGGCTTAAACCGAACTTCGCGGAGGCGCCTGACACGATAAGATAATGTAGATTCTCCTTGCTCCACATCCTAGTAATACTCATCATTTGAACTTGGACACACACTGAAGTCAGCCGCTAACGCGTTGCCTCTCTTCACACACACCTCACCTTCGATGAAGACATCACGATGCTCGTTGTCCTCTCTCCTGCGCGGCTTCCTGGGGATTGTGGCGTTCGGACTGGCCTGGACCTGCCCGCTCGTCTCCGCGGCGAATCCGGTGGCGGATCCCTTCCCCTTCTTCGAGGGAGCGTTTATCTCGTCGTTGGCGATTCAACCGGACGGGGAGCTCCTGATTAGCGGGAGCTTGATTTCAATCGACGGTCAGACGGCCCTGAACGTGGTGCGACTGGCGGACGACGGCACCTTGGATCCCTGTCTCCGAGTATCCGTTGACGGGTATGTTAGCGTCGTGGCGGCCCAACCGGACGGACGCATTCTCGCGGGCGGCGGGTTCATTACCAGGATCAACGGCGTCCCCGGCTCCAACCTGTTTCGGATGAACCCTGATGGGAGTCGAGACGCTTCATTCACTCCGGCGGTGGAGCCGTTGGATCATGGTGCGGTGGGAGCCCTGGCGGTGCAGCCGGACGGGCGCATTCTGGTGGGCGGGGACTTTCAAAACCTGGACGGGGAACCGCACGCGAACGTGGGGCGGCTGAACGCGGACGGCTCCGTGGATTCGACCTTCAATCCCTCGGCGGAGCACGGAGCGACCGCGCTGGCTGTGCAGGCCGACGGGCGTATTCTGGTCGGAGGCGATTTCTCCCGACTTGATGGAGAGCCGCGTTACGGGGTGGGTCGACTCAACCCCGATGGTTCGCTGGACGGACTCTACGATCCGTTGGCCGAACCGATGGTGACGGTTGTGCTGATTCAGGCCGACGGCAAGGCGCTTATCGGCACTGGCATGTCTGGTTTGTTCCGTTTTGAGAACACGGATCCTCAAGAGGACACTTTGGACTGGGAGGGTGATGCCTTGGTCTGGACCCAGGGCAACAGTTGCCCGGCGGCAACCGGGACGGTGTTTGAGTATTCGGATGACGCGGAGAACTGGACATTCCTCGGCAAAGGCGCGGCGAGCGGGACCGGGTGGCGTTTGGAAGGAGTGGTTGTACCGGAAGGCCAGACGGTCCGGGTGCGCGGCAATGCGCAGGCGACCCAATCAAGCGCTTCGGGATGGACGGTAATGGAGACCTTTCACGGGCCACCGCTGTTCCTGCAACAACCAGTGGCCGCGACGACCGTGGGCTTTGGGAGCGAAGTGCTCCTGAGGGCGCGGGTCGTGGGCAGCGGACCGCTTGCCTACCAGTGGCAGAAGGACGGGGAACCCCTGGCCGATGGCGACGGGATTGCCGGATCCGAAACGGCCGCTTTGATACTTACCGGGGTCGCCGGCGAAGACCGCGGGGCCTATGCGCTCGTCACCACCAACGGGTTGGGCAGCAAGACCAGTCAAGTGGCGCAAGTCGATGTGGTCGATCCCGTCATTACCAGTCAGCCGGTCACCCAAACCCCACCTCCGGGCGGGACGTTGACGCTTTCCGTGGAAATCGCCGCCAGCGATCCCCTCAGCTACCAATGGCAGCGCGACGGCGAGGTGTTGGTCGACGACGGACGAATCTCGGGGAGCCAGACCGCCGTCTTGAGCGTGGCTGACAGTTCGAGCGCCGATGACGGTCTCTACCGCGTCACGATCAGCAATGCCTACGGGAGTGTGACCAGCCGGGAAATCCCGGTGAAGGTGGCGGTGATCATGGTGGATCCGGAGTTCAACGTGGCGATGGAATCGACGGATGCGGTCCACTCGCTGGCGATCCAGCCCGACGGCGGGGTTGTGGTGGGGGGGCACTATCAGCGGCTGGGGGGCATGACGGCTTACAGCATCGGACGGGTGTTCCCCGACGGAACGGTGGATCAGCCCTTCGACTCCGGAAGCCCGAGCAGCAGTTGGATCGAGACCTTGGCCATCCAACTGGATGGCAAGCTCGTCGTCGGGGGGGACTTCCGTTCCTTGGGAGGACAAAGCTTGGGCAGGATCACCCGTCTCAACTTCGACGGCACGGGGGACCCGGACTTTGTTGGGACCGTCAATGCCCGGGTATTGGCCACGGCGCTGCAACCGGACGGGAAGATCCTACTGGGCGGGGATTTCACCAAAGTGGGTGAGGAGCCCGCCTGGCACCTGATCCGACTGAACGTGGACGGCACGCGCGACCCGGGGTTCTCCCAGACTGCCGGTGGTTTGGAAACGTTGGGTGCCTCCGTGCATGCGATTGCCTGCCAGCCTGACGGAAGGATCCTGATTGGCGCCTTGTCCAGTCCGCACGCCGGCTTGGTGCTGTGTTACCTGAAACGACTGCAACCTGATGGCACCCCGGACACCAGCTTCAATGCTTCCGTTGACCAGTGGGTTCACGCCCTGCTGTTGCAGCCGGACGGCAGGATCCTGCTTGGCGGCGAATTCACGACCGTGAACGGACAGCCGCGGCAACGGATCGCACGGCTGAACCCGGACGGGACGCTGGATGCCGGCTTCCAACCGACGGCCAACGGGGCGGTCGTTTCCATGATGCTTCAGGCCGACGGCAAAATTCTGTTGGGAGGCGCGTTCACCGAACTGGGGGGGGAAAGCCACCCGTATCTCGGGAGACTAAACGCGGACGGCTCCGTGGATCCCAGTTTTCGGCTGGGAGCGGACAACCAGGTGCGGGCACTGGCGCTTCAACGGGATGGCAGCATCCTCGTCGGCGGCCTTTTCCACCAGCTTGGTTCGGAGAGCCGCAATGCGATTGGCCGGCTGGTCAACACCCACGAGGCCTCGGTGAACCTGGTCCCCGGCGAATCGGATCTGACCTGGCTCCGGGACGGGGCCAGCCCCGAGGTGTCCCGAACCCTCTTCGACTACTCGACCGATGGTGTGAACTGGACGGCTCTCGGCGAAGGGACCCGCATCACCGGCGGTTGGCGGCTCGAGGGTGTTTCGGTCCCGGAAGACGCCATCCTCCGCGCGCGCGGCTTGGTGATCGGTAGCCAGTATAACGCCGGCAATTCCTGGGTGGCCGGCTATTTCGGCCGACCTGTCATCCTGGAGCAACCGTCCGGAGGCACGTTCGCATCCAGCTCCACCGTATCGCTGACCGTTCGAGCGGATGGAACCGGGCCGCTGAGTTACCAATGGTTCAAGGACGGGGAGGCCCTGGCGGAGGACGCCGGCCACGTTGGCGTTCAATCGCCGACACTTACCCTGAACGACCTCTGGGGACCGGCGGGTGGCGAATATTCCGCTGTGGTGACCAACCCGCAGGGTGAGGTGACCAGTGCTGTCGTGACCCTGACCGTGACCGGCGATCCCCGAATTGCCTCCGAGCCGGTCAGCCAGGTAGTGAACCTGGGGGCGACCGCCACGTTCGAGTTCGGCGTGGAAGGCACGGAACCGCTCACCTACCAGTGGTGGCACGATGGGGTGGAATTGCCCGGAGCGAACGACGCCTCGCTCGTGCTCGAGAACGTGCAACCGGCCCAGGCCGGCGAATACCGGGCCGTGGCTGCCAATGACTACGGCGAGGTCACCAGCCAGGTGGTCACGCTTGACGTGAACCAGACCGTTCCCGAGCTCGCCTTCGACCCGGTGATCGGCGGGAGGGTGTATGCCCTGGCGGTGCAATCGGACGACAAGATCCTCGTCGGCGGGAACTTCACGATCGTCAACGGGGAAACCCGGAAGAATCTCGCCCGCCTGCTTCCCGACGGCACGCTGGATCCGGAGTTCAATCCCGGGGCCGACAGCCCGGTCGAGGCGTTTGGGATTCAACCGGATGGCGGCATTCTCGTGGCCGGGGAGTTCACCACTCTGGCCGGGGAACCGCGCCAGAGGATTGCCCGGCTTGGTCCGGATGGGGCACTCGACCCGGACTTTCGCGTGCCGGTGGACAACACAATCCGCGCCCTCGCTCTCCAACCGGACGGCCGAATCCTGATCGGCGGCCACTTCACCCTCCTGGACGGTGAGGCGCATGCGCAAGTCGGACGGCTCAACCCGGACGGTTCCGTGGACGACGGATTCGCGGCGGGCGTCCAATCCAACGGTAGCTACACCCCGTCGGTCAGGACGTTCGCGGTACAGCCGGATGGACGGATCGTGGTGGCCGGATACTTCTCGACCTTGAACGGAGAACCGGCCGGCAGCATTGGGCGCCTCACGCCGGATGGATCGCGGGATCCGAGTTTCGCGGGCAGCGCCAACTCCATCGTGGATTGCCTTACGCTCCAGCCGGACGGACGCATCCTCGTGGCCGGCCACTTCACCGTTCTCAACGCGCAGTCCAGCAGATCGCACGTCGGACGCCTGAACGTCGACGGCAGCCTGGACACCTCTTTCCAGTCGTCGGTCACCATGAACGTGATGAGCCTGGCGTTGCAGGCCGACGGGAGAATCCTGGTCGGGGGAGTCATTTACGACTCGTGGTCCCCCGCTTCCAGGATTATCCGGCTCGAGTCGGGCGGTTCGCTTGACCCGGTGGTGGATCCCAGGGCGGACCGCGACGTCTACGCCATCGCCCTGCAGTCGGACGGACGAATTCTCGCGGGCGGCTGGTTCTCCGAGATCGCCGGCGTGGAACGGGGTGGCCTCTGTCGTTTGAGCAACACAGGGCCCGCCGTCGAATCAATCGAGTACGACGACAGCGTGTTCTGGACGCGTGGCGGCGCAGCGCCGGAACTCTCTCGGACCACGTTCGAGCATACCGGAGACGGCATCACCTGGACTGGGTTGGGCGAAGGAATCCGGATTTCTGGAGGCTGGGCTCTGACCCCTCCGACGCCGGTGCCCGGAGGCAACATCCACGCCCGGGGTTACCTTTCTGGAGCGCAAAACAACGGCTCCAGTTGGTTCGTGGACACCTACTCCGGCCCCCCGTTGTTCCTGGAGCAGCCCGAGGGACAAAGCGCCCCGAAGCAAACCCTGGTCACCTTCGGCACCCGGGTGGTGGGTTCCGGGCCCCTGGCCTACCAGTGGCATCACGACGGACTCCCCCTCGAGGATGGCGATCGTGTCTCGGGAAGCCGGACTCCAGTTCTGACCGTCGGGGATCTTACGGGAGAGGACAGCGGAGAATACACCCTGGTGGCAACCAATGGCCTTGGGGAAACCACCAGTCGCATTGCCGTCCTGTCCGTTCTCGATCCCTGGATCATTCTCCAGCCGGAAAGCCAGACCGTGAACTGGGGGCAGCGGGTGGATTTCGAGACCTACGCCGTGGGGACCGGCGACCTGAGCTATCAGTGGTGGAAGGATGGGGTGGAAATCCCGGGGGCCAATGAACCCTGGCTGGAGTTGTCCGGGTTGACCGCCGGGGATGCGGGCGATTACTGGGTCGTGGCAACCGGCCCGTACGGCGGAACCCCCAGCGAGACAGCCACACTGGATGTCGTCCTCGAACCTTCGATTGTCACGCACCCGGCGAGTCAGATCGGGAACCTGGGCGGACAGGTGAGTTTCGTGGTGGGGGTTCAAGGCGAGCCCCCGATGACCTACGCGTGGTATCGGAACAGCGAGACTTTGAACGATGAGGGGAGTGTCTCCGGCAGCCAGAGCGACACCCTGATCCTGAGTTCGCTCACGCCGGAGGACGCCGGCGAATACTCCGTCCGGGCATCGAATTCCTCCGGTACAGATCTCAGCACCGCGGCCCGGCTCGCCGTCAACTCCGCGGTGGTGGACGAGTCCTTCCAAACCGGGACCTGGGGCTATGTCACGGCTCTGGCGTTACAGACCGACGGACAGATTCTGGTCGGAGGCTCCTTCACCACGCTTGGCGGCGAAGCCCGCTCCCGCCTCGGCCGTCTTGGGACGGGTGGTTCGGTGGATCCGACGTACGATCCCTCGGCTGACCGGACGGTCAGGGCAATCGCCGTCCAGCCCGATGGCAGCGCGGTGGTAGCGGGTGAATTCACCACTCTGGCCGGGGAGTCACGGGACCGGGTTGCCCGGGTGAACCCCGATGGCAGTCTGGACCCGGACTTCAATCCGGGCGCCAACGGGACAATCTACACGCTGCTGGAACAACCGGACGGCAGGATTCTCGTGGGCGGGGAGTTCTCCTCCCTCGGGGGATCTCCGCGAGCCCGGATCGGCCGGCTCAATGCCGACGGCAGCCTGGACGCATTCAACCCGGCATTTGACGATACCGTGGTCTGCCTGGCGGTGCTGTCGAACGGTGACATCCTGGTGGGCGGGGAGTTTGACAAGGTCAATAACCTGAACGTCCCTCGCCTGGCCCGGCTGACCCCCGACGGCAAAGTGGTGACCGCCTTCGCCCCACAGGTGGATTCAGGCTTCTTCACTTCAGTCAATGTGCTGGCGGTGCAATCCGATGGCAAGATCCTGCTGGGCGGACGGTTTCGGGACGTCGCGGGTGAGGACCGGGACAATTTCGCGCGACTCAATCCGGACGGCACACTCGACGCCGGCTTCGCCCCGGAAGTGAACCGCTACATCTACGCAATGGCATTGCAGGCAGACGGGGCGGTGCTGGTGGGCGGGGACTTCACCGAGGTGAACGGCGTGCCCCGGGAACGGTTGGCCCGGCTGGTTCCCAATGGCTCCCTCGATCCGGACTTTTGCCCCTCGGTTTCCAGCGTGGTCTACGCCCTGGCACTGCAATCCGACGGGAACCTGCTGGTGGGCGGAAACTTCACCCAACTCGCGGAGGCGGACCACGCGGACCTTGCCCGCGTGATCAACTCGACCGCGGCGGTGAGCACCTTCACCCGCGAGGGCGACACCCTGACCTGGCTGCGGCATGGCAGCAGTCCGGAAGCCTGGCACGTCACCTTTCAGCACTCGAACGACGCCACGAGCTGGAGCGCTTTGGGCGAAGCCACGCGGATTGATGGTGGCTGGAAGCTGAGTGAACCGTCGCTTCCTGCGGACGGCTGGTTCCGCGCCCGGGCCCACGTTGCCGGGGAGGGATACGGCGGGTCCGGTTGGCTCGTGGAGGCATACCTTGGCACGCCTCTCCTCACGCAGCAACCGGAGGGTCAGACCGCGGCCTTCGGCTCTACGGTGACCTTCACGGCCACCGCGGTCAGTACTGATCCGTTGACCTATCAATGGTTCCGCGACGGCACGCCACTCATGGATGATGCCCGCGTCAGCGGAACGCAGACCAGCACTCTCAGCATCACGACGCTAACCAGCAGCGATGCCGGCGCCTACACGCTGACCGTCACCGGCGACTCCGGCAGCATGACGAGTGAGCAAGCCACCCTCACTGTGCTTGATCCGCTGATCACCCGGCAACCCGTCAGCCAGACGCGCGGCTTTGGCCAGGCCGCTGTCTTCGAAGTCGAAGCCGCAGGCACGGAGCCGGTTCTCTATCAATGGCAGAAGGCCGGGGCCGACATCGACGGGGCGACCGGACCGACTTTGGAACTGCAGAATCTGCAGGCAACCGATGCGGGCGACTACCGGGTGGTGGTGACGACGAACTACGGGAGTGTGGTGAGTGAGATCGCAACCCTCAGCCTGGTTGGTCCACCGGTGATCACGAGCCAGCCCCTGAGTCAGGCCGTTGAACCGGGTGCCGATGTCACGCTGACGGTTGTGGCGGCGGGTGCGGAGCCGCTGGAATACGAATGGTGGAAGGATGGCGCGCTGCTGCCGGGGGCAACAGGACCCTCGTTGGAACTGGCGGACGCGCGGAGTTCCGACAGCGGTTGGTACCAGGCGAGGGTGCACAACAGCCACGGGGAGGCCAGCAGCGAGCTGGTGTCGCTGTCGGTGAATGGTGCCACCTGGGACACCGGATTCGCCCCCGCCTTGGTGCATTATCCGCTTCCGCGCACCACGGTGCTGGCGGTCCAGCCGGATCAGCGCGTTCTCCTCGGCGGTGGATATCGCGCGGAAGATCCGTCCGGGAATCGTTTACTCTACCGGTTCCTGCCGGATGGAACCTACGACAGCGGCTTCGATCCCGGCGGGAACCTGTCCGTTTACTGCCTGGCGATTCAGCCGGATGGCAGGATTCTGGTGGGCGGCAGTTTCAACACCCTGGCCGGCCAGCCCCGGACCTCGCTTGGGCGTTTGCTGCCGAATGGCAGGCTGGACCATGGCTTCGACGCGCTGATCGACGAACCCCACATCGCCGCGAGCTTTCTCCGCGTTCAGGCGCTTCTTGTTCAACCCGACGGGAAGATCGTGGTAGGCGGTGAGTTCTGGACGGTGGCGGGCGCGTCCCGACGGAATCTGGCACGGCTCCACCCGGACGGAACATTGGACGCCAGCTTTGCCACCGAGGCGAGTGCATCGGTCCGAACCCTGGCACTGCAGCCGGACGGCCGGATCCTGGTGGCCGGGGGATTTGCCCAGTTGGCCGGCGAGCCCCGATTCACCATTGGTCGCCTCAATCCGGATGGTTCCTTGGATCAGGATTTCGATCCGGCACCCGACCAAGCGGTAACCACCCTGGTCGTTCAGCCGGACGGTCGAATTCTGGTTGCCGGCTACTTCACGAGCATCGCCGGCCAGCCCGCTGAACGGATCGCGAGGCTGCATGCCGATGGGACCCTGGATACGTCCTTCAGTGCCTCGGCCAACAGCGGCATCCTGTCATTCGGACTTCAAACGGATGGTCGTGTGCTGGTAACGGGGGTCTTCAATACGCTGGACGGCTTTGCGCTGAGCTCCCTGGGGCGCCTGAACCCGGATGGCTCGCTGGACCTCAGTTTCCGTCCTTCCTCCGACTGGTTCTACGCCGTCTCCGCAATCCAATCGGACGGGTCCATTCTGCTAGGGGCGGAAAGTTGGGCCGGAACCGGCTACCTGCCCCCCGCCGGCTTCGGGCGCCTGGACAATACCGACCCGGCCACTCAAAGCCTTGAATACGATGGCTCGACCATCACCTGGCTGCGCGGCGGCACGAGCCCGGAGGTCTGGCGCGTTACGTTCGAGCATTCCGTCGACGGAGTGGAGTGGACCATGTTGGACACACCTGCGCGGATTCCGGGTGGTTGGGCGTTGCCCGACGTCTCCCTGCCGGCCACGGGAACTCTCCGGGCCTTGGGGTACGTCACCAGTGGCCGATACAACGCTTCCCACTGGTTCGTCGAAACCCGGCTTTCCCTGCCGCGGACCACGGCACCGGGAATCCGGATGGACGACCGGAGCCCGTGGTTCACCGAAGAGGGCTTCGGATTCGATGTGACCGGTACCCCGGGCACCATGGTGGTCGTCGAAATGTCGGTGGACCTCCAGGAGTGGGCGGAGCTGCAAACCCTGACGCTGGGAGCCGAACCCTACGCTGTCAACGATCCGGACGCCGGGCTGTCCGGCCAGCGATTCTACCGTATCCGACAGATTCCTTGATGAAGCCAGATTGCATCTCATCCCGTTCCATTATGCCCAGTTCCTTCATGTCCATGGCGTGTTCTCGTGCCTCCGTCTCGCGACTGCTCCTGGTGCTCGTCGGGGCAGCGTGCTGCGCGGTGCCCGTGTCTGGACTGCCACCGGAAGTCGGAGTGGCGCGAGGTTGGGGGGATCACAACACCTCTCACCTGCCTCCCGGATTGACCAACCTGATCGCAATTGACGCCTCACGGGGGCACACCATCGGGCTGACGTCCGATGGCAAGGTGTTTGTCTGGGGGTCTTCGACCCACAACCTCCACGAAGTTCCCCCGGACCTGACCAACGCGGTGGCCGTATCGGCAGGCTACAACAGTTGTGCCGCGGTGCGTGCCGACGGGACGATTGCGGCTTGGGGCGGTTTGAGCCATCTGGTGCCCACCGAGGTCACGAACGCCGTCGCGGTCTCCGGCCCAACTTGGCACCACCGCCGAGTTCTCCGTGGTGGCCGGTGGCACGGAGCCGTTGGACTACCAATGGACCCTTGACGGCTCGGTGCTGCGGGGCGCCACGAACCGGGTGCTCACGCTGCCAGTGGTGACCCGCCTCGATCAGGGGGAAGTGCGGGTCATCGTGAAGAATGAGTGCGGCACAGCCGAAAGCGCTCCCGTGGAGTTGCAGACCGTCTTCCAGGCGGTTGACCTGCCCAACCTGGGCAACCCAACGCAGGCACCCGACGGCCTCCGCATTGCAGCCCGGGTGGAGGCCGGTCGGCGGTACCGCCTTCAATCCTCCACCGATCTGCGGACCTGGCGCGATGAAGCCACCGTAATCAGTGAGTCCGGTTCAATCGAACTCAGCGTCAAGTCGCTCGACCAACCCCATCGTTTCTACCGCCTGGTGACCCATGAATAAGTCTCATCCCGCGCGCTCAATGAAAACGAAGCCAATGCTCGCCCAGGCCTTGGCCGCCTCTTGTCTGGTATTTGCGGCAGCAACCCCATCGGCCTTCACCGCGGATATCGAAGCACGGTGGATCCTTCAGGGAATGGGTTCATGGAACGATCCAGCCAATTGGTCGACCGGCGTCGTGCCCGTGGATGGCGCCGGCCAGACCTTTCATGCCATCGTGGACGTTGCGGATGGGTCGGCGCAGGCTAACATCGACGGGGCCATTCAGATCAGCGAGCTCACGCTGGGGGATGATCTGTCCGCGCTGTCAGCCGAAAGCCTTGAAGTCCTTGAGCGATTTCACTGGTCGAACGGAACGTTGAAAGGTTGGGAAGGTCAATACCATGTCTTGGGGGAGGGATTGTTCGACGGAGGCACCCTCAAGGGGCTGGCCGACCGCTGCGAACTGTTCCTGTACGGAGATACCCGCTGGACGGCGGGTCATCTGCACTTCAGCGGCCGGGGGCATGTGTGGATCCAACCCGGAGCTGCCCTGATCGCCGAAACCTCGGGCTACGTCGGGGACCCGGGCAGCACGTCGGACGCCGAGATTCACAACTCGGGCACGCTGCGCGTGATGGCCCCCTCCGGGGAAGTCACCATTTACAGCACCGTGAACAACACCGGCGTTGTGGAGGTCGCGACTGGAACCCTCAGTTTCAGCTCCATCGGCAACGGCAAGCTACAGGGTCCGGGCGTAATTCGGACCGGAAGCGAAGGGGTCCTCAACCTGTCCGGCACCTCGATCTGGTCTGGAAATCCGATCCAAAACGATGGACGCATCATCCTTGGTGGTGTGGCCGACGTGGCTTCAGAAACCCACTTGCCCGGACTCGTCCGGATCACCGGCAGTCTGATCGGGGTCGGGGACGCAACCCTGGAAAACGCCGAAGCCCTCGGTGGCGGCTTCTCAGGAGAAGGTCGCATCGTGATCCCGCCTGCCGGAACTCTCAGGGTCGGCGGAGTGGATTCCAGCCTCGGCCGCGATCTCTTCAATAAAGGTCTGTGGACCCTCGACGGCGTTCCCATCGGGACACGCCGCGACTGCACCTTTGAAAACGCGCCGGAAGGCACGGTGGAAGTGCGCAGCGGTCTGTGGCTGGGCAGCGAGGGCTTGCTCCTGAACCAAGGGCTGTTCATCAAGAACGACAGCCACGGTCCTGCCACCATCCAGGTTCCCTTCGAGAACCACGGCGAGGTGCGGGTGAGCCTCGGAACGCTGGTGCTCGCCGGCGAGATCAGTGGGGACGGCGACTGGCGGGCGGTTGACGCGGGGAGGATCGAATTCAGCGGCTATCGCGAGTTGGGCGAAGAATTTGCCTGGCAGGGGAACGGAGCGATTGTAGTTCGCGGTCGGACGGCAATGGGCGGAACCATCGAGTCCGACCTCGCCCTCGTGGTGGCCCAGAGACTCAGCCTTGAAGGCGAGGCCGCGCGCGAAATCCGGGCCTTGACGTTGGTGACCAACCGAGAGACCGCACTTACCGCCACGACGCCAGTGACGGTTTCCGAGGCCTTCCTCTGGGAAAGTGGCCTGCTGGAAGGACCGGCAGAGGTCGACGTTCTCGGGCGGAGTGAGATCAACATCCTGCCTGGCTGGGTGGCCGAACTCCATTGCCCACTGCTCCTGCAGGGGAACACCGATTGGGTCGGCGGGGCGCTTCCACTGGTTTCCGAGAACGCCCGATTGGAAAATTCCGGTGAGCTCACCTTGCGTGGTGTATGCGACATCAGTTTTCCGCAGGGGCAGTGGCTCAACTCAGGAACCTTCCGCTGCCGGGAGAACATCATCGGGTTGGAGCTAGTGCTCGGACCGGGACAGGCGAATCTCCGCTCGCGGGTGAAGCCGGTCGAAGTCTTCCTGCCTCCAGGCGAAAGCCGTTACGGATTCGATGGCGACGTCAGGTTCGACGTCGACGAGGCAGTCTTCTCTGCCGGGGCCGAGGGGGTCTTCAGCCGATTGACACTGACAAACACGACCCTGACGGTCGAGCGGGATGCGGCGCTGGAAGTAGCCGAAACGGCCTGCTTGCAGGGGGTAACCCTGAAGTTGAGCGATGGAACGCTTTCGTTACCGCCCAACACCAGGATTCAGGACACGCTGATTCAGGCACATGGAGAGATCGTGGGCGACCTGGCTGGCTCGGAAATCCGGTTGGTGGCCGACCACCCGAGTGTCGGCCTCCACGTTGACGGGAATCTGACACTGGCGGAAACCGACCGGCTCACCATGGTGCTTAGCGAATCCGATGCGCACCTGCAGGCGCCGGAAATCCGGGTGCAGGGGAAGGTCCATCTGGGTGGCACCCTTCACCTGCAGCCGGAGTTCTCCGCAGCCGACCTGCTGGCCCGGCGGGGCCCCTTGGTGTTGATAACTTCCGGGGCCGGGATTTCGGGAGTTTTCTCCAATGCGCCGAGCGGCACGTGGTTGACCTCGACCGACAACCGGTTTCGCTTCCGGCTCTTCTACGGCTCGGGAAGCCCCTATCCACAAAGTCAACTGGTTCTCGACACTTTCGGTTCCTCGTATGATCTGTGGCGGCTTGAACATTTCCCTCCCGAATGGCTCGACGATTTCGAACTCACCGGACCAAACGGCGATGCCAACGGCGACGGCGTCCCGAATCTGCTCGAGTTCATCTTCGAATCGCGAAGTCTGCCGGAGATTGATTTCGATGCACTCCCGGGCCAGGTACTCATCACGGTTCGAACCCATAACGCGCTGGGTCTGCCCGCGGTCGAATGGACCGCCTCAACGGACCTGGAGACCTGGAGCCCACTGACCGTCCACCGCACGATCGAGGATGTCGACGCGGTCCGTTACGTATTTCGCTATCCGTGGCGGCCACGACAACTCTTTCTACGCGGCTTCATCGACTGGCCATAGGCGTGCTTCGGTACGGTGTGGACCGACTGCCTCAGAAACACCCAGTCCATACTCGCGCCCCCTGGGCGGGGAATGGGTCTGCACCGCGGCCGGAACTCCGGGCACATGGCAGCAGATCGAACCGGCGGCTGTCGCCAGCGATCCTTCAAGCGCCACACGGGCAGTTACGTCTGGGATGTCCCGGACGTGGACGCTCACACCCACACCCTGGCGGAAGTGACGGACGCTGGATCGGCGGCTGTGCACGGCGCTGCGCCGGGATGACTGCTGCGAACTCAAGTGGCAGGATGTCGATCTGAAGCACTACTTCCGGCCCGGCCACGAGGATTTCCGGCAGGCGATCCTCCAGGCGATGCCGAAGATGCTGGGTGAGGGCGTCCGAAAGTCCGCCATCGAAGAAGCGCGGGAGATTCTGCAGCGGATGACCGCGAAGACTTGGCGCAAGGATCGGGAGAGGGCGTCGGCTGTGCTGAGAGATTCCAGCAGCCAAGAAAAGTCATAATCTCACGGGAAAAAGGGGCCAGCCTTCGCCAACCCCTCGCGTCTTCGTCATTCCGCGACGGTTCCTCGGATGTCGTTCACTGAGGTCTGGGTGATTGAGAGGGGAAGAGAACGGTTCCTCACTGAAGCGGCTTCCCGAGCACTACTCGGAAGCCCACGTGGCTGTCACGCGCTGACGGGGCCAGGTAATCCCGAGCCGCACTCCGACACGCGGAGCCCGGATCCCCCCACGCTTGCACGGTGGGGTGGTCTGGTCCTAGCGTTCGTACGGAAGAGTCAACGAGTATCTGCCCTGCCGTGAGGGCCTGGTCAGCACTACCTTCCGCAAGCAGCGCTCGGATCAGCTGGTCCTGAAGCACATCGGTGGGATAGTTGTCCCCCATGAGCTCGCGCGAGATTGGGAGTGCGGTCTTGAGCATGGTTTTGGCCGCCTGGACGTCTTCGTCCCACCGCCAAAGGTCTCGAGCAACTAGCGTCATCATGTTGACTACGCGCACATCGCGATTGCCAAACCGCTTTTGAAATCCGCTGAGAAGCTCCTTGGAGAATGCTCGCGCTTCAGCCTCGCACCCGCAGTTGAGAAGGAAGTTGGCGAGAAATGTACCTGCGTGCAGGGTCCTCACGTGATCTGGACCGTAATGGTCCACGTGCAGCGCATATGCGTCTCGAAGCAGTTCGCCGCCCTCCGACAGGTTGTAGTCGTGGTTCCCGAAGTGCAAACCCAGGACCAGCATACTGTCGATGGTCCTGGGATCTGCCTCACCAAGTGTTCGGCTGAACCCGTCGTAGGCTTCACGCAACAGCTGCTCCGCCTCTTCGCGCTGTTCCCGTGTCCCTCGAAATGACAGCGCCCAGGATACGACGCATCGCCTCGGCGGCCGCGGTGAAGAAGTGGCGCCGGTTTCGCCAGGGATGCCCCTCTCCTTCCAGCCGCAGCCAGGCTTCGTGGACCAGCGCCGTGGCCTGCAGGGTCTGGCCGGCTGGTTCAGCGGACATCTTGTGAGCTGCCAGCCTCCTTAGCTCTTCGTAGACAAGCGGCAGCAACTCCTCCGCGGCCTGGGGTTCGCCACGTTCCACGGCATCCAGCAGCCGGGTTACTTCGCTCATTGAGACGGGATGATACCGTCGGGCCAGGCCAGGAGACAAGACCCGCAGGTGCGCCGCTCAACGCCCTGTCAACCAATCACCTGCGAGCATTCTTGCAAGTTTTCGGGCCTCTTTCGAAGGCCCGGAATAACAGTAGCATTTCGCGCTTCACCGACACCGCCGCTTTCCGGAACATCGGCCGGAAGCAGCCCTGGCGGATTTGCTCCCCGGGCGGGCGGTTCTTGGATCGATGAGCCAACCTGACTGGAACGACTGGCTGGAGCGCCTCTACAATCTGCGGCGCGACAGGCGCGGCACGCATGAACGGCCCCACAAGCCGGTCCTGCTGCTGAGCATCATCGACCTTCTGGACCGCCACGCCCTAACCGGGAACGCGGTTCCCCTGCGGGCCGTTGCTTGATCTCTACTGAACTCGACCGTGGAGCGCCCCCTGCCAGAGGACTGCCACGACCCAGCCACGCGGCTCGCCAGGCTGGCAACTGAAGATCGGCTGTCCCCTCTGGGTCGTATTTCTCGCATGTCTATACGAGGCGTTGCGCGGCATCTGTTGTTGCGTGCGAGCGCTGTCGAAGGGTCGGATGCTCTTCCGCGTGCCCCGCAGGCCGGGCGGGTGGTGTTGCGTTCCTGTCCTGCCCCGCGAGAAGAAGCAAACCATCGAAATGGCTACGTCTATATGAAAACACTAACACGCGTCTTTCGGGGAATGGCTTGCGGTCTGCTTTCCCTGCAGCTTCTGGCTGTGGAGAAGGACATGATTGTGTCGCCCAACGTGATCAACACGTCGAGCAAAGGTCCACCGTACATCATGGTGCATGCGAACGTGCCTCTGTTACTCGTTGAAGGCGTGTCTCTTAGAATAACCGCAAGTCCTGCACAAGAGCCTGCCGCGGTTCTCGCACCGGCGAAGCTTCTTGTGGACGATTGTGGTGACTTGTTGGCGAAATTCGACAGGGATGACGTCTTGGCTGCTATGGCAGGCGCAAGCGAGGGAGAATTCCAGCTAACCGTGCTGCTGCTGGACGGCAGCGAATTCGCCCCCTCCTGCATAGTCTCCACTGCTCCAGCCCCCAAGAAGTCCGGCAAGGATTAAGTCGAGTCTCTGTTCCACTGCCCTGACGGGTCGTGGGACCTCCTCGGTCTGTGTCTTGCCACCAAATGCTAGGCCAGCCGGTGTCGCCTGGGTATGAACGGGTCCGGGGCGAATGGGTGGCGCTGAAGAACGCCCGGCTGGCCTTGGTGGTCCGGCAGTTGAAGAGGGAGCGGTTGTCCGCGGAAGCCGTCCGGGGCTCGGAGCCGCGCTGGGCCGCGCGATCCGCAAGCAGGTACCCCAGATCCATCTGCTGGCGCCGTCGCTGGTGGCGCGCCGGCCTCGGCGAGAGAACGGCGGCTGCGGGAGCAGGGGAGCGGGCATTCTGGACCAGTTGGAGTTGCTGAAGGAAGGGGTGGCGTCAACGCGGGCAGATGATTGACCGCTGCTGAGGTTGCAATTGCGGGTCCAAGCGTCTCGGGGTTTCCGTCCCACCATGACCGTAAGGATGTGAATAAGTCAGGGTGGCGGCGGGGCCGTGGCTGAGGCAGACTATTCGCCATGCTTTTCACGCTCGAGGACAGAACACATCTGGCCGCTGCCAAGAACTGGCTGCAGTCGGGGGAGTGGGAACGCAGCAAGGAGGAACTCGAGGAAATCAGCCCCTGCTGCCGGGTGCGATCGGAGGTGCTCCGGTTGCGGGTGGAGATCTACGAATTCTCGGGCAATCCGGAGGCAGCACTGGTTCTGGGCGAGGCCTTGACGGACTGGCAGCATGCTGATGCCGGCCTATTTGTGGCGCTGGCCCGCTGCTGCGTGCGCGTAGGACGACAGGACTACGCGCAGGACTGGCTTGGCCAGGCATTGAGCCGGGACAGTACCGATGGTTTCCGGCTGCGGCTCCGTGAGGATCCGGTTCTGGCAAGCCTGTGGACAAAGGCCGGTTACGCGAAGGTGTGAATGGGGGCGGCGTGCCGCGCTGCAGAAGCGGGCCGTTAGGGCGCGGCAATCGATGCCCGGACGAACGCTGAGGCATTGCCGGAGGTGTTAGGCACCGAGACCGCGATCCGCCCTTCTGGCGATGCACACGATTCGAGCAGGTGCCGGGTTCTGCAATCCGTCGACGTCCCCACGCCGTAGTAGCAATCTGGCTGACCCACCGAAAGCGTTGTGAAGACAGCCCCGGGTTCCAGATCGGCTGGAAACGCAATGGGAAAGAACAACGGCGTCGTTTCCAGGCGGTGATCGTGGGTGCGGTTGAGCTACACTTGGAATGCGCTCCTGCCGCACTGGATTGAATGGCGGTCCATCGTCGAAGAGTTCCTGGCGGCGGTCGATGCGATGCGCGTGGGCGGGGACATCGAGCCGATGTTCACGTTCGTCCCCGAGACGCTCGGGGAAGGTCGGGCGGGATTACCTGCTGCAGATGACGGCGGAGGTCCGGGAGGAACGGGAGGACTCGCGAGGCCGTATCAAGGTGCTGTGGGTCCAGAAGCGGCGGGACAACCACTACCTGGACTGCGAGCTGATGATCGCCGCGGGGGCGGTGATTTCAGGGGTGCTAAAGGGGGCTTCAGCCGGCGCGACCAACGCCCACCAAGATCACTGACCGCTACCGGAACTGGGCACACGTAGCGAATGCAACGTCCGACGAACCAGAATCGTCTGACTGCACAGGACAGGACGTTGGCTCATATGCATCGGTTAGTTTGGCGGTCTCGGCTGAATCGTCGTGTGTCCGAACCCTCGGTTGCTTCTTACATGATGACCTTCAAGGTTGAGCCCTTTCCAGGGACGAAGGAGGCCTGCCTGGGTCGAATTCGGCGGTAAAGCTATCACTGTAGGAGATGTTCGTTCCCATCGGAACGTAGGCATCGAAACCGGGTAAAGCCCGCTTTCCCAACACCGCATTCCAGTTATGCGACAAATGGAACTGCAGTTCCTCCAGTTTGCTGCGCCGCCTGACAATAATTACTGCGCCTCTCCAGTTGTGGCTCAACACGTCCGGGACTGCTGCTGCGACATTCGCACTCGCACCGGGTTTAAGAGCCCCGAATGAATCCCACGTGTCGCCGGCGAACCAGAACTTCTGAGAAAAGGCGCGTCTCCCCGAGTTTCTCGCGGCTCCGTTTGTCGTCGTTACACCAGCAGTGTACTTTCGCCACGCTTTGTCGGTCCTCTGCTCACAGTAACTCCCCTCGAACTCAATTATTTGACTTCCACGGTTTGTGACAGCGAACAGGGCCATTCGTCCATAGCCCGGCGGATCGATGAAATGTTGAAACGTTACTGTGATGTCTGTGTCGGGACGGCCGCGTAAGAGCACTGCCGCTACGATCACAATAACGACGACCATCGCAACCAGCAACCGCGGCCTCTTGGTTACCAGTCGATCTGTTTTGTTGGGTCGTTCCATCATCCAGGTGCTCCCTGCTACCGATCTCGGTTCTCGCACTTGTGATTTGCATATGCCCCCAGGGCCCGATGCCGCTCCAACTCGAGATTCCTGCACTTTCCAAAGGAGCGTCCCTCTTCACATGGCAGAGACGCAGGCTTTCGTGCTGAAGGAAACCAACTAGCATAACCTGTTGCGCTCCACAAGCCTGAAGGCGCCAGGCTCGTAGAAGCACCCACACCACGCCTATTAGTGTGAGGTCACTCGCAGGACTCGAGGTCCGGGCACTGGTCTGGGCGCTCGAATTGCAGCTCGGTTAGCCCGACTTCGCGGATTGGGGGGTATATCGCCGCGTAACTGCTTGGAACAGAACGAAGGCATTCAAAAGGTCGGCACTACAGAGGGTCCATTGGGGAGGAGGCCATGAGGGGTGATTTTGGGTGGTGGCTGGGCTCCTTCTCCCTGGACACCGACGGAGAGGTGTTCGCCCTGTGGACCGATGACGCCGGATTCCCGAAACTCAGGACTCCTGAGACCCCCCGGGTTTGAACCAGTTGGCGTGGAAGATTCCTGACATCACTACAGCAACCCAGACACTCATTATCATCAGGTTGTCGTTGCAGATCGCGCCGCGGTGGGGTCCGGAGGGGGTTCAGGCCATTTCCACGGGATCAGGAGTCCCGAGACTGCAGTTGCCAGCAGGTAACCGCCGCAGAAGACTTAAGCCGGACACAGAGGGCTGCGTAGACAGCAGATGGGCGCCGGTTGCCCATCGTCTTGCGTTGTCTCGACCCCATCATGAGTCGCATGAAGGACAGACTCTCGCCCGAGCGCCGGACCGGCTCCGTGGATCTGACGAAGTGCATGTCGAAACTGCGCTACCCCCACGCCTGCTCCCGCTGCTCGAAACCGGCCTGGCCCCGAGTGCTCCCACTCGTGGCCCTGTCGCACCTGCTATCGTCAGGGGCGCTGGGCCAGGGCGGCCCGCTGTTGTTGTCGGAAAGCCGGAACCTCACCGCAAACAGCGGGGCAGCGAACGACCATCTTGGGGCCGCGGTGTCGATCAGTGGCGGCCTGGCCGCGGCCGGAGCCTCGGGAGCGCAGTCGGAGAAGGGAGCCGTCTTCCTCTACGCGCAGAATCAAGGCGGCCCCGATCAGTGGGAGCAGTTGCGGCGGGTGTATGCTTCGGACGGTCAGCCGGGAGATCGTTTTGGCTATTCCGTGAGCCTGAGCGGGGACACGCTGGTGGTCGGGGCGCCTGACCGGGACGAGTGGGGGACGGACGCCGGAGAGGTTTACATCTTCGAGCGGAATATCGGCGGGGCAGACAATTGGGGATTGCTGTGCATATTACGTGGCAGCGGCTTGAGCGCGGGGGACCATTTCGGTTCCTCGGTGAGCCTGGATCACAACCTTTTGGCGGTTGGGACGTCCGGCGACCAAGGCGGCGCCGGGGCAGTGTACCTATTCCATCGGAACCGCGGCACGACTTGGTTTGGAGAGGTGGCAAGGCTGACGGCACCAGACCCGGCCGTGGGGGATCAGTTTGGTGCGGCGGTTGCCGTGGACGGCGGCCGGGTGGTCGTCGGGTCACCGCTGGATGACAACGAACAGGGTGGCGATGCCGGAGCGGCCTTCATCTTCGGACGTGACCAGGGCGGCCTGGGCGATTGGGGCTTGGTGCGGAAACTGCGTGGCGGCGCAGCCCAGGACCATTTCGGCCGGGCCGTCGCCATCAGGGGGCCGCTGGTCTTGGTGGGGGCGACTGAGGCGGCTTCGTACGGCCGCGCCTACCTGCATGAGCGCAATCAGAACGGCGCCGACGGCTGGGGGTTGATCAAGACGCTGACGGGTTCGGCCTCCGGCGCGCCGGCGTTCGGTGCGGCCGTGGCAGTGGATGCGGACCGCGCCCTGGTGGGGGCTTGGAATGCGGCGTCTGATGGCCTCAACACCGGGGCGGTTTATGTCTTTGGCCGCGACGAAGGGGGATATGGCAACTGGGGCTTTGAGACCCGGGTGACGCCTTCCGGAGGCGCGGTTGGAGACGGTTTTGGCGCGGCCTTGGCGCTGGATCGGCACCGTGCGCTCGTTGGGGCTCCAGGGGACGATCCCCTGGGAGAAGCCTCGGGGTCGGCCCGGCTGCTGACCTGGACTGGCAATCGGTGGTTTCTCGATCAAAAGCTCTTTCACAGCAGCCCGGAGTTCTCGTCACAAGGCGACAACTTCGGGATGTCGGTGGCGGTCGAGGGAGCGCACCTCGTGGGTGGCTCGGCCCGGAACACCCTCTGGTTTGGCGAGCATCATTCAAGCGTGTCGGTCTATCGGCGCTCCCGGCCAGGAGGGGCGCAGACCTGGACCATGCTAAAGGAGTTGCCATCAAGGGCTGAGGGGGATGGGTTCAGAGGATGGGGAGTGGGCATCTCAGGTGAGACGCTCATTGCCGGGGAACCCCTTGATGGAGACTCGAGCCAGGGCATGACTTACGTCCACGAGCGCAATCAGGACGGGATGGATGGATGGGGGGAGGCCCAGCGACTTAATCAGCACAACCGGCACAACGAGGAACTGGTCGGACTGTATCTCGACGCGGATGCGGACACGATCGTGCTGGGATCTTCCGGGAACTACGAGGATAACTTCCGTGGGGAGAACAACGGCGGCAATGTCTACATCTACAGCCGGGACTCTGGGGGGCAATCCAGCGCGTGGACCTATCTCAAGCGGTTTGAGCTCTGGGACGAGTGGGAGCCCGTGGCGCTCTCAGGGAATTACCTGGCGATCGGCTTGGCGAGCCGCAACGAGGTGCATCTCCACGCGCGAAATCATGGTGGGCGGGACAACTGGGGGCGGGTGGTTGTGTTGCACGCGCCACCGGGCACCCGCGCCGAGGGATTTGGTGGGGCGGTGGTACTTTGTGGCGACACGCTCGCCGTGGGACCTCTAACGCACTTTTGGGAATACTACTGTGATCTGCCGTTTCATCCCTCGGACGATCGCCCGCCATCGCAGAGCGAGGATTCGGTGTTCATCTATCAGCGGAACGCCGGTGGTGCCGACCAGTGGGGACTGGTCCGGGAGGTAGTCCCCAACGAAGGTTATTTCGGCACGGCTTTCGGAAGCGTTCTAACCCTGGACGGGGACACGCTGGTTGCGGGCGCGGCGGCCCGGGAAGGATGGACCGGCATGGCCTATGTCTTCTCCAGAAACCAGGGAGGAGCTGATCGGTGGGGTCAGGTGAACCGGGTGATGGCACCGGATGCGCGCCCGCTTTCGTGGTTTGGCCAGGGTCTTAGTCTGGACAACCGTGTGCTGGCGGTGGGCGCTCCGGGAGACGATGAGATCGCCTGGAATGCCGGCGCGGTTTATGTCTTCGGACGAGGTAACAATCGGGCGCCGGAGATCAACCCGATCACTGGCATCTCCTACACGCGTTCGGCGGAGGACGCTTCCATCATCTCACTGCCCAGCGCCCGGGTTGGGAGTGTGCTGGCGCTGGCGGGCGTGTCCGATGCCGATGGTGACGCCTGCGGCATGGCCGTAATCGCGGCCAACGGCGCGCAGGGGCAGTGGCAGTATTCCCAGAACGGATCCGATTGGCTGAGTCTCCAGGGCGTCACCGAAGCCAGCGCCCGGCTCCTCGTACCCGACGCGCGGATTCGCTTTGTGCCCAACCTTAACTTCAACGGCTTGGTGGAGCCCGGCATTACCTTCCGCGCGTGGGACCAGACCAGCGGGACCGCCGGCGCCCTGGCGAGTGCCGCGGCGACCGGTGGCAACACCTCGTACAGCGAACACTCGGAGTCGTGGGACTGGCTGGTGGAGCCGGCGAACGATCCTCCGACGCTGGATCCTGACGGTGATCCGCAACTCCCGTCGATTTACGGGGACATCCTGAGCCAGTACAACCGGGGCGGCGTAGTATCCAACCTCGTCCAGGGCATTGTGCAGGACGTGGATGGCGATACATGTGGCATCGCGGTGATCGCGGTGATCGAAACGCAAGGTGTGTGGCAGTATTCGCCGGACAATGCGGTCACCTGGCGGCCGCTAACCGGAGTGCGATACAACCTCGCCCGCCTGCTGCCCCCGGCCGCGCGCCTCCGCTTTGTTCCGGACGCGGGCTTTAGTGGCACGATTACCGAGGGGCTGCATTTCGTGGCCTGGGACCAGAGCGCGGGCACCGGGTACGGCACGGCGGACACGCAGGCCGGGACGGCGTTCAGTGCGAATTCCGGCGCCGCCGGCGTGGCGGTGACCCCGATCGTGAACCACGCGCCGTTGCTCGACATGTTCGGAGACCCGTCGTTTCAAACGATCTCCCGCAATGCCACGGCCAACCCGGGGACGTCAGTGGCCGATCTCCTTCAGGATTGGGTGGAGGACTACGACGGCGATGCGTGCGGCATTGCGTTGATGCAGGTCGATACCAGTTGCGGGGTGTGGCAGTTCTCGCTGGACAACGGCGCGAGTTGGAGCAACGCGGGGGCCGTTTCTATGAACTCCGCGTTACTGCTGGGCCCTGAGGCCCGGCTGCGCCTGGTGCCGCTGGTGGATTACACGGGCTCGGTGTTGGTCGCGGCGATCTACCGGGCCTGGGACCAGACCAGCGGCACGGAGGGTTCCAAGGTTGATGCGTCGGATTACGGCGGCAACACGGCGTTCAGCTCGGGGATCGAGCCCGCGCCGATCACCGTGTCCCGCGACGCGAACCGGGCGCCCGTGCTGGCCTCGCCCGCCCATCCATTCTTGACCACGATTCAAGAGGATGAAACCGACCCCGCCGGGGACAGCGTGGCGAGTTTGCTTGCGTCCTTGGTGACCGATGAGGACAGACAAGAGTGTGGCATGGCGATCTACGCGCAGGATGCAAGCCATGGCGAGTGGCAGTGTAACATCGCGAAGAAACTTCCCTGGGTGCCGCTGAGCTCGGTGTCTGTCAAGGAAGCCCGCCTGCTGGCGCCCACGGCCCGCCTGCGGTTCGTGCCGTCCGCCGACTACTCGGGAACTGTCACCAACGGCCTGTCGTTTCGGGCGTGGGACCGAAGCTCGGGTACCAATGGTTTGACTGCCGGCCTATCCGCCACCGGAGGCAGCACGCCTTTCAGCAGCGGCACCGGGCAGGTGGGAGTTAAGGTGGCGGAGGTCAACACGGCCCCGGTGCTTTCCAAGATCGGCACGCTCGCCCTGCCGATGATCCTTGAGAACGACTTCGCGCCGACTGGCACAACCATCTCGAACCTGCTCGCGGGGTTGGTGAGTGACGCGGACGGGGATGTCTGCGGAATCGTGTTCAGTTCAATCAACTCCCAGCCGGGCAGTTGGCAGTATTCCCGCGACGGGGGTCGCAGTTGGACCGAACTCGAACTGCCACGAGGGATCTATTCGCGCCTCCTTGGCCCCGACGTGAAATTGCGGTTCGTCCCGGATGTGGAGTTCTTTGGCAGCATCACCAACGGGATCCTGGTGCGCGCCTGGGACCAGACGCGCGGGACGGATGGCGGCCTGGCCATCGTTGTCGAAACGGGCGGACAGACCCCTTACAGCCGGAACGAACGCTGGGTCAGCCAGCTCGTGGTGCAAGCCAACCGGGCGCCCACCGCGATCAACCTGGATCAATCCACCGTGCTGGAGAATCAGCCGATAGGAACGCTGGTGGGACGACTGACGGCCAGCGATCCGAACCCCACCGATACCCATACCTTCGCGTTCGTCGCGGGAGACGGCGACACCGGCAACGCAGCCTTCACTATTTCCTCCAATGCGATTCTAACGGCCGTGGTTCTGGATCGTGAGCTTCAACCGAGCTACTCGGTGCGCATTCGAGCGCGCGACAAAGCCGGCGCCTCCTTTGCCACCGCCCTCGCCATCAATGTGGCGGACGAACCCGACACCGCCCCCAGCGACATCCTTCTCGACCCGTCCCGGGTCGCGGAGAACGAGCCGGCCGGAACGATCGTTGGCGAACTCGCCGCGGTGGACCCGGACTTGGGGGAAACCCACGCGTTCGCCCTGGTGAACGGGGAGGGCGACGATGACAACGCGGGATTTGAGATCCAGGGGGCCATCCTCCGGACCACCGCCCCCCTGGACTTCGAGACCCAACAGTACTGTAGTATCCGCGTACGTGTGGACGATGGACACGGCGGGCAATTCACGCGGATTCTGATCGTCGCGGTCGGCAACGTGGAGGACAATACGCCACCATTGGGCATCACGCTCAACTTATCCTGCCTGCTGGACGGCGCCGAACCCGGGACCACCGTGGGGCTGCTCACGGCCCGGGACATCGACCTGGGGGACGCGCACACCTTCTCGTTCGTTCCCGGCGAAGGGGACACCGACAACGATGCCTTCGCCATCCAGGGCCAGGCCCTGGTCACGGCTGTATCGGCCGATTTCTCCCAGCACTCCGTTTACCGGGTGCGGATCCAGGCCGATGACGGACGCGGGGGAACCCGCGCGGAGACTTTTGAGATCGTCCAGGCCGGAGGGTTGTGGCGCGACGATTGTGAAACCGAAAGCGGCGCCTGGACATTCGTTGCCGATGCGGGCACCGCCACCTGGCAGATCCTGGAAGGCCCGAACCATTCGGCGGTTCACGCGTTGACTGCCGTGGGAACGACCGCCCTTTCCGATGCCAGCGCGGTTTCGCCCCGGATCACCATTCCCGCCGAGGCCCGGCAGTTGCGACTCGAGTTCCATCAGGAGCATGAGTGGAGTGATCTGCTTCCCAGCCCGATCGACGGCGGCGTGCTGGAATTGCAGGTGGACGACGGTTCCTGGTGGGACGTGCTGGGAGGGGAGCCGGACAACCGGTTCGTTGCGGGGGACTACCCGCTGGCCATGCCGACCACGGCGGATCATCCGCTGAGCGAACGCTGGCTCTGGAGCGGTAGCAACTCGAACGAGTTCGAGTCGGTGGTTCTCGCCCTGGACGCCGCGGGTCTGGCCGGCCGGAATGTCCGGATGCGCTGGCGGCAGGTCGTCGCCTCCGGGGTGGAATCGGGTCATTGGCGTGTGGACGACGTCTCACTGAGCATGGCCCCGCCGCCGGGTTGGGACTTCATCCGCATCGAGGAGTGTGTCAGCGAGGGTAGCCTGCTCCAATTGACCTGGCGCAGCGTGCCTGGGCAGAGCTACCGGCTGGAGGTCACCGAAGCCCTGGGGGATCCCTGGGTAGCGGTCGGGGTGCCCGTAGCCGGACAGCCGGGCTCACGCACCTCCGCCGCATGGGAGTTCGCCACCTTGCCAGAACATCCCAATCCGGCACTTTTCTTCCGGGTACGGAGTCCCTGATGCCAGCCTGACCACTTCAACCCTCCCCGGGCGTGTCGGAACCGATCGCCGGATCGAGTTGGCCCCGTTGCACCAGGTCGTGGAGATCACGCCGGATGGTCTTGCGGTCCACATGGAACTCGCCCGCCAGGTCGGAGATGTTGGGTTTCTCCGCCAAGCCGCGCAGCCGTTTGAGCAGCTCATGCTGGCGGGCCAGGCGTTCCGTGAACAACCGCTCGCGGTTGCCATCCTCGATCAACTCCGCCCGTTCGAGCGAACGCAGCGAACGCACCGTCCGCCCCAGACCGCACTCGGTCAGGGCCGTTTCCACCGTGCGCTCCAGTTGGCCGATGTCCACCGGCTTCTCGATGACGTAATCCGCCGAGAACGGCCCCTGCAACGCGCCCAGCTTTCCCGCGATGTCGAGCGTCCCGGAGATGATGATCACCGGCACATGTGCCGCCACGGTCTTGAGCTGGGGCAGGAACGTCGTGCCCAACTCGCCGCGCGCCAGGACGTGGTCGAGGAGGATCAGGTCCGGGATGCGCTCCTCCAGCGCCGCCAGCGCTGCGGTGCCGGTGCTCACACACGTCAGACGATACCGGTTCAGCACCTGGGCATAGAGGCGAAGCTGGGTGGGATCGTCCTCCACGATCAGGATCGAACCGGCAAAATGACTGACTTCGGCCATGGTTGTGGGCGTCACCCTACCCGTCGGCAGTTTCGTTCCCCAATGGGCGAGTGGAGCCCATCCGGGCATCCTCGCCGACGGGGTCTCCGGCCGGGATCAGCACCCGAAAGCTGGTGCCCCGGCCAACCTCGGTCTCCACATCCAGTCCCAGTCCGTCCTGCCGGGCGATCTGGTATACCGTGGTCAGCCCAAGCCCGGTGCCGCGTTGAGTGCCGGTCTGTTTCGTGGAGAAGAACGGTTCGAAGATCCGCGGCAGCACCTCCGGCCTGATTCCTGGCCCGGAGTCGCGCACGATCAACTCGACGTAACCACCCGCCGGCCGGGGCGGGAGAATACCCGCCCGTCCGTCAGCCTGGGGCCGCACGATCAGGGTCAGCCGGCCCTTGCCCCCCATCGCTTCGGAGGCGTTGACCACCAGGTTCAGTAGGACCTGCTCCAGCCGGCTCTTGTCGCCACCCACGCTTGGAGCCTCCTGTGCAAGTTCCAGGCTAAGTACAATCCCGCTCAAGAACTGCCGGCCAAGCATGGCCAAGGTCTCAGCGACGACTGCATTGACGCTGTAGGGATTATCCGCGTTCCGCGGTTTCCGGCTGTACCCAAGGATCGAGTGGACGATGTTCTTTCCCTGGACCGCCGCCTGTTCGATGTCCTCCAGGTTTTGCCGGGCGTTGCCGGTGGGCGCGAGTTCCCGCTGCACGAGTTGGCCCGCCATTCGAATGATCGACAGCAGGTTGTTGAAGTCGTGGGCAATCCCCGCCGCCAGGGTACCGAGAGCCCGCATCTTCTCACTGTGCTGCAGCTGGTCCTGGGCTGCGTCCAAATGGCGCTGGTTTTCGGCGGCGGCGGCTTCAACTTCGGCCTGTGCCAGGATCAGCCGCCGGTGATTCCGTAGGCCAAGAAACGCAAGACCGCCAGCAATGCACAACCCCGCCGCCGACAGCCAGAGGCTGCTCCGGGTCCCAGTCACATACCCCATCGCCGACCTGGCAGCTGAATCCGCCGGATCCCCGGTGACCGAGCTTTCTTCCCAGCCCAAACCGAGCTGTGACAACTCCTCCTGCAGTCGGTCCAGATCCCACAACTGGATTTCTCGGTTGTCGGTCGCCGCGGCCAGGTACCTTCCGTCCCGACTGAAACCAAGGTCGGTGATGCGCTCCGGATGGGGTGCATTCAGCGTCGCCAGGACCGGCTTCGTCCCGGCGGCCAGCAACCGCACCTGCCGAATGCCGTGGGCTATGGCAATCCTGCTGCCATCCGCACTGTACGCGAGGATCCCGCTCAAGGCGTTGACCACATCCCGCTTCAAACGGGTGGAGCACTGCCAGGTGTCGGTGTCGTAAAAGACGAACTCGGTGGACGTGCCGACCGCCAGTTCCTTCCCGTCCGGACTGAACCAGGCCAATCCGCCTTCGTCTCCCAGCGTGAGCGGAGTCTTCCCGGTCTGAAGGTCCCGGACATGAGTGCCACCGCCCTTCCAGGCACTCGTGGCCAGAAACCGACCGTCTGGACTGATCGCGGCCGATCGCCGGGGACCGGGCCACGGAACCTGCGTAACGGATGTTCCGGCATCCAGCACGACACCCATGATCAGCCTGGGGGACGCGGCCGCGAACCAGCGCGGAGATCCCTGCGTGATGAAACCCAGCCAGATTCCACGGTCTGCGGTGCCGGGGAGGAGTTCCCACGGGGCCACCGAGCACCCTTCCGGGGAATCGGCTCCCATGAGGCGGGTCCGGTAAAACCCCCTGCCGGAACTCACGACCACCGTCTGGTTGTCCGTCGTGAACGCCACGCGTTGCGCGTCCTCCAAGCGGGCCATCGTGCAGTGTTCCCCCGTGCCAGGATGCCAGAGGTGCAGTCCCTCGGAGGTTGTTCCCGCCAGCAGCAGCCCGTCCCCGCTGAAGTCCACCCCCAGAATGCGGTCCGATGTCCCAAACGGGACGGCCAGCCTCGAGAACGCTTCGGCAGGCTCGTAGTCCCATGCTCCCAATCCCAGCCGCTCCTTGAGGTAACAGAGGCGCCGGCCGGTGGCATCGAACCCCCAGGCATAGCCCGCCTGGGTGGTCAGCAACGGTCGGCCAGAGCGGGCATCCCAGAACCGGGTCGTCCCATCCCACGACGTGGACACCAGGACCTCCCCCCGGGGATCGAACATGACGCGGGTGACAGGCATGGTGTGGGCTCTCACGGTCCGCCGGTTTCCGCTGCGTCGGTCCAGCAAGGTGAGGTTTCCGTCGGCGTGGGCGGCTGCCAGCAGGTTCTCACCGGGATGCCACGCCAAGGCTGTCATCACCCCTCCCGCATCCAGCGCCTGGAGCCGGGTGCGCCGGGCGAAGTCCCAGATCTCGATGCGTTGATCCACGGCCACCGCCAAGCGTGAGCCTGCCGGGTTCTGACACAAGACCGCCACCGTTCCGACGACGGGCAGGGAGGCCCCCCCCTGCCAAGTTCGAGTGTCATGGACCTCCAGCGCTCCGTCCGTGGTGGCCACCAGCAGCCAGGGTTCGCTGGGATGGAACAAGAGGCTCTGCGGGTGGTAGCCGGCCAGGGGACTGCTCAGGTTCGTTTCAAGCCGGGCCTCCGCCACGTTCCAGATTGCCACTGCTCCGCCGACGGAGCGCGCGGCCAGCAACCGGTTATCGGGGCTGAAATCCAGCGACATCGCCACCCCGTTGGTGGACCCAAAGGAACCGATTGGGTGCCGACCATCGGTTTCGAACAGGCGGACTTCCCCCGCACCATCACCCCAGGCGTAGCAAGTCAGGTCCGACGCGAACCCCACGGCCTCGGTGTTCCCCGGCATCGGCTGCCAGAATTCCCCCCGGCCGACATCCATCAATGCCAGGGTGGCGATGGCTTCGTCCCGCAGTTCCGGGGAGGGCCGGATGCTGACCGCGTTTCGGATGGCCTGGAGGCTCTCGCTCCGCCGGCCCACTTTGTCACTCCAGCGCAGCGCCCGGGCCTGCGCGAGCTGGGAGTTCCACAGTTCCTCGTTGGCCTGGGCGGTTGCCTCCTGCGCCAGGCGGGCGTGGTGGTTCGCCCGGGAGGCGTGGAAAATGGCCAGAAAGGCAAACGCAACTGAGACAACCAGCGCAGTTGCTGTGGCGGCGTTGGATCGGGCCAGCCCCCGGCGAATTTCTGCGTTCCGACGTTGCACTTCCTCGTCGGAGAGACGAACGGGCAGCGGACTGGAGGGAGCGTTCACGTGCCGGTACACCTGCGAGCGCAACTGGAGCATCGAGGCGATGGGAAGGGAAGCCTGGATTCTCACGATGATTCTCCTTTTCAGCTTTGGCTTGAGCGGGACAGGCACTACGGCTGAGGGATTGGAGACCTTGTGACAGGCATCACCCAACCGTAGCGTGGGACTTTACGGCGTGACGCGGACGACCCGAGCGGCCCACATCCCGGCCCCGTCCGGAGGGGCAACGGTCGAATGATCATATTGCCTGGTTGGAGATACCCGATCTACGATTGCCCTTTGCGACAAGGTCTCGAGTGTCTCCTGCTGCTTGGCTTTTCTTGTCGAATGAGCGACCGATCTGTCTGACGCCCGCGATGCACCCGGCTTCAAGCACCAAGCGTTCTTCCGCAGCAAGTGCTTCGGCCCTCCGTACCTTGGCCTGGTTGCTGGCGGCGCTTTCAGCGCTGGGGCCGTTCTCGATCGACACCTACTTGCCGTCGTTTCGCGACATTGGCCGAAGCTTCAATGCATCGCCACTGCTGGTGCAACAGACCCTCACGGCCTACATGCTACCGTTTGCGGCGATGACGCTCTGGCAGGGCGCCTTGTCGGACACCTATGGACGGCGTCGGGTCACCCTGGTGATGCTGGCGGCATTCGCGCTGGCTTCGCTCGGCTGCTTCTGCGCCTGGAGTATTGGCATTCTGATCGGCTTTCGGGTGCTGCAAGGTGTCAGCGCGGGCGCTGGGATGATCATCGGTCGCGCCATCGTCCGCGATTTGTTCGATGGGGTGGAGGCGCGTCGGTTGATGAGCCGCATTGTGGTTGTGTTCGCGATTGCCCCAGCGGTGGCGCCGATCATCGGCGGCTGGTTGCAGGTGTGGTTCGGCTGGCGCTCCGTCTTCGCGTTTCTCACGCTCTTTGCCACAACCCTCTGGTTCGCCTGTTGGAAGGCACTACCGGAAACCCTGGCGCCGGATCAGCGCCATCCTCTGCGTCCGCGTCCTTTGCTGCAAGGCTACTGGAAGGTCTTGAGTTCAGGACGTTTTCTGGCCCTGGCATTTGCGCTGGCGCTGAGTTTCTCCGCCGTCTTTGTCTACATCGTCTCCGCACCGGCATTTCTCTTCAACATTCTGCACCGCAGCGAAACGGAGTTCGTCTTGCTGCTTGGCCCGATTTCCGCCGGCATGATGGCGGGCACCTGGCTGGCAGGGAGAATCGCCGGGCAATGGAGTAATCCGAAAACTCTGGCGGTGGCCTACAGCATCATGGCTTTGACAGCTGCCGGCAACGTCGTGCTGCATTGGTCACGTCCGGCCCTGTTGCCTTGGTGCTTGATGCCGCTGGCGGGATACGTGCTGGGCAGCGCGCTGGCGATGCCGAGCCTCACGCTCATGGCCTTGGACCTGTTCCCACACCGGCGCGGCATGGCGTCCTCATGCCAAGGCTTTGTTCAGACTGTCGCCAACGCCCTGATCGCGGCACTGGTTGCTCCCGCCGTATGGGATACCGCGCACCGACTCTCTGGCGCCGCGCTCGTGCTCTTCGCAATGAGCGCCGCGACCTTGTTGATCTACTTTGGGTTGCAGCGGTTGAATGCCCGGTCGCTTGCATCCGTTAATTCGAATGCTCAATCCGGGGCTGCCACGGGGTAACGCCCGTACCCCAAGCCTCCCACATCCCGGACCCGTCCGGCGGCACCACGGTCGATGCCGAGGCGCGGGCGGCGATCAACGCGATCCTGGTGGCGTTGGAGGGAAAGGGAGTTGTGGCGGGAAGTTGACTGGCCTAGCTGCGCACAAGAGGCTTGCCGGCAGTGGCTTAGATGCGCTATTGTCGGCCCGTGATCCACTCAGTGCTGCACCGGCAACCTGCGTCTCTGATCGGTCGGGTTCCGACATACCAGGCCGTGATCCTCGACCCAGACCCCAGGTTCGGCATGAGCTAGAAGCGACATGCACAGCACGGCATTACTCTTTGTCGCAGTGTTCGCTTCGACGGCATTCGTCGAGTTCTGCGTGCTGCAGCGATGGTTCAGCCGCCGCAGTCTCGTGGTGTGCATCGGCGGCGTCTCGGCAGTCAGTGGAGTCATTTGGCTCGCCGTCGGAATCGCACTGAGCTTGATCAGTTTTGGATGGAAGTCGGGTAGCGAGCCGGCGATGACCGCCGTCGACGTGCTGGCAGTCGGATTTCTCTTGGTCCTGGATGCTTTGCTTCTGAGCCTGGTTGCGGCGGTCCCGGCAGGACTTGTCGCGGTGATTTATCGGAGGTTCAAACGCCAGTCATGAGTGCCCTACGGTTGTCTGTCAGTTCAATGATCATGGCCTTCATGGCAATCGGGTGCTCCTCACCTGCTCACAAACTGGCCTCTCCATCACAGGAGACTAGAGACGCGACCGCCAAGATTCTTCGAGCTAGTTGGGTAGCACCATCTCGGGCCAAATGGGATCCACTCCTAGAGGACCTCAAGCTCGGAATACGAAAGACGGACGTGATGAACCTGCTTCGACCTTTGAAGGTCACTCCTGGCCCGGGCGGCGCGAGTGGTGCGGTGCATTGGGAGGCTTTCCGGCTTGATGATCTGTGGATACTGGAGTGCAGCTACAATCCCAATGGCAGGCTGTTCGCCCGGAGGGTCTACGAAATGATGCGCTTTGTCTGGGTTCCACCGCCGGCGAATTTCTCGGGCATTTGGACCACCTACTACGTGAACGGCCAGCGGCAGAGCGAGATCCAGTACGAGGGTGGGCATTACTGTGGCCAGTTCATAGGCTTTTACACCGACGGCAGCAAAGCTTACGTCCAGCATTTCGGAGTAAATGGCGCCGAAGGCGCGGACACTGGCTATTTTCGATCTGGACGCGTGGCGTACAGAGGGCAACACCACCAAGGCAAACAGGTAGGGACATGGGTGTGGTTCGATGAGGATGGTACGACGAACTCTCTTCGTGATTACTCGCAACCATGAGACGCCCTCGCAGACCGCGGCTTGGTGGACACGCCTCCCATCCCCGGCAGGGAGTCCGAGGTTCCGCACGCCACTGACTGACCCTGTTCATCGCCCGCAGCCTACGCCCTCGAGCGGCGCGGGACGAGGGGGAAGTTCGGGCTGTTCGTAGGTCACCGCCACAGCCTGCACGTTCCTACGACTTCACGGCACGGCAATCTCGACCTCCTCAGTATCATCAGCCACGATCACGAAGAAATCCTCGTCAGGCACACACGGCTCCCGGTGAAAATGCAGCAGCCACTTCTTGGACATGCCAGGGGTGTCGGGCTGGAACGTCACGGCGTCGCAGCGGTACGCCTCCATGTTGAAGTGACGGGCTCGCAGCGCCTGATTGGCAAGCTGCAGCACTTCCTCTGCCGTCAATCGAGCGGGGATGTCCTGCACTTCCGTGGAGCTAGAGCACTCGGTCCTGTACCGGCCGCAGACACGACCCCAGAATCTCGGCTGGGCGCACAACCGACCAAGAGCAGTAGCGACACGAAAGCAGCAAAGCACTTCATCCCAGCATTCTTTCAAGGCTCCAGCACACTACGTCCCTCGAGCGGCGCGGGGCGAGGGGGAAGTGGGGGGCTGGCGACGGTCAATGCGATCCTGGTGGCGCTGGAGGGGGAGGGTTTGGTGGCGGAGAGTTGAGGTGGCGTCCTGGCGCACTCCTCAGTCGGGCTCTGCGAGTTTCGCCTCCACCCTGCGGACACTGTACGTATTCAGCTCCCGCCCACAATCCCGTGAAGCCCCTGCGCGCGCGTTCAGCTAATCCGTGTGCTGCAGGAGACGCGCCACCAGCTCATCAGGTGTCGCCGGCTGCTCTCCCTATGCCATTGCTCGCCAGGTCGACGTTCCCGTATCACCCGCAACTTGCCCTGCACATGAGCATCTCGCTTCTCTAACTCACCAGCCCCGACTCCTTCTCCTGTTGACTACAGACAGCGGTCCCAGAGGTCCTGTGCACGAGTGCTCAGTGGAGCACGCTCTCGGAGGATGGACCTAGGAGAAAAGCGCACTCCCGTGCGTATGCAATATATGCCATCCAGGAATCGCGATCACGACCGTCGAAGAATAGACGTCCCCATGCGTATCGTAGCTTCTCAAACCGAATCTCTCCAGTCTCTCGATCCTCGGACGGGAAGCAGATTACCTTTGCGTCGGTGTACACGAACCACTGCACTCCGTGTTTGTCCTCCAGGACGTATCCAGCAAGCAAAAGCCGAGCGTCGGAGCTGATCCACGCGACCATCCACGACTCGTGTGCGCTACTGATCACGGAGGCGAGGTCTCCAGACCGCTCACTCTTACTCAAGGAATCCAGCAGTTCGCTTGCGCGTAACGGCATGGCCTTGGCCAAATCTGGGAGAGTGAAGAATAGGGATCGGCCAAGCTCGGACGGAAGGTCCCACTTCAATTCGGGATGATGTATAGCTCTGTACAGGAATATGCCACCCGCATCCCTCGCCTCATCGATCCGTGGGCGCAATTTCTCACGCATCTCAACATCGACCCGGCTGTTCGGCAGAATGCGTCCTGTCGATCGACAACCCGCCAGCAGAAAGGTCATCGACGCGACGATAAGTCCGCCTGACAACGCTTGGTTTCTCATCGCCTATTACCCGGCAAGGTTCTTGTTTTCCGACAGACCGGCTTTATGGCCCACGACGGCAAAGGGAACCTCATGGGCTCGGTTCAGGATTGCACCGGCGGCGTCAGTAGGTTCGGCTTTCTGCCGCAACTCTGAGCGCCGCAAGCAATCCCGGAGACGGCACGCCGGAATCCAGTGCGCAGGCGTCGTGCTGACCGGGGTCGTTCATCGCCCGCAGGATACGCCGCTGATGAAGGGGAAGCCAACAGGAAGTCCGGGCAGGAAGTCCGAGCGGGGAGCACAGGTCGCACAGGCGCGGAATCAACCGTCGCGTCCTGCCCTTGAATCCCCACCTTTTGTCTGGG
>JACKPW010000019.1 GCA_024233215.1 Verrucomicrobiales bacterium
TACGTCTCCCCGGAGATGATCGACTCCCCCATTCACCATCACGGCGGACCGCTGTTCTTCGCCGTCTCCTTGGTGCCGTTCTTCCTGCTGTTGGTATGGCTGCGCAAGTCCGAGGGAGGCGGCCGGTGGTTCCGCAAGCGACGGGACGACCCTGCACCGGCTGGAGGCACTCCCTCCGCCAACAGTGTGGTCTGACCCCGGGCACTATCTCCGGCCGAACAGACCCACCGGAGGCAAACAAAGCGGAAATCGGGAACGGCGTTCCGCCCGCCCAATTCATGGACCCCAACGTCATCCTGCCTTTCATCGGAGCAGCCCTCGCGGCGATCCTGGCGTCGGGCTGGCTGGTGGCCAAGCACCAGACACCGGCACACTGGGCCTTCGCGGCGGGCCTGCTCGTTTTGGCGATGGACACGGCGCTGGCCGGTGCGGTGGTCCTGGCGCCCACTGAGGAGGCCATGTTCGCCCGACAATACGGGCGTGCCTGGTGCAACGCTTTGCTTCCGGGCATCTGGCTGGTCTTCAGTCTCTGCTATTCGCGGGGCAACGGTGCCGAGTTCCTGCGGCGCTGGCGTTGGGGGATCCTTGCGGTGGGGTTGATTCCAGTGGCGCTCGTAACGGGTTTCAGCCCGCATCTGACAAGCGGCGCGGCCCGGGCCGCCGACGGTTCGGTTGGTGCCCTCACCCTGGCATGGGCGGGGAAAACCGCGCAGGTGGCGATGCTGGTGGGGATGCTGCTGGCGGTGGTCAACCTCGAGAAGACGTTTCGCAGCACCGTCGGCTTGATGCGGTGGCGGGTGAAGTTCGTCATGATTGGGCTCGCGGTAATCCTGGGGGGAAGAATCTATGCGAGCAGCCAGGCCATCCTTTTCGCCGCGGAACAATTCCCCGTGTTCGGCGTCCTGGGAGCCAGCCTCCTGGTGGGCACCCTGTTGATCGCCTTCTCCTTCGCCCGGACCGGCCTCGAGGAAATCGATGTCTACCCGTCGCACGCCCTGCTCTATGGCTCGCTGTCCGTCCTGCTCGCCGGGGCGTACCTGCTCATGGTGGGGCTGTTCGCGGAAGCGGTCTCACGACTGGGTGGCGATCAAGCCTTTCTGGCCAAGTCCCTGTTCCTCCTGCTGGCGTTGGTGGGATTGGTGGCGCTGTTGCTGTCGGATCGATTCCGTCAACAGGCCCAGCGGTTCGTCAGCCGGCACCTGCGCCGGCCCATGTACGACTACCGCCGCATTTGGTCGGCCTACACCGAGCGCACGGGTTCCCAGCGGGACCGGGCCGGTTTCTGCACCGCCGTCGCCAAGCTGATCGCCGAGACGTTCAATGTGCTGGCGGTGACCGTCTGGATCCTGGACCCCGCCCGCCAGCGGCTGCAGTTTGGCGCCTCCACGTCGCTCACCGGGGAGGCCGCCGGGGAACTCATGGAGTCGGACATGCTGGATTTGGGCGAGGGCAGTTCCGCCCTTCTGTCCGCTGTCCGCGCCGCGCCGGAGCCGCTCGACATGGATGAAACCGGCGGCCCATGGGTGGAAACACTCAAGCGATGCAACCCGGACCGGTTCGGCAAGGGAGGGAACCGGGTCTGCGTGCCGCTGGTCACCGGCGGGGAAGTGCTCGGTCTGATCACCCTGACGGACCGGGTCAGCGGCGTGCGGTTCTCCGTGGAGGATTACGACCTGCTCAAGTGCATCGGCGACCAGGTGGCCGCGGGTCTCCTGAATCTCCAACTGTCGCAGAAGCTGCTTGAGGCCAAGGAATTTGAGGCGTTCCAGTCGATGTCGGCATTCTTCGTGCATGACCTGAAGAACACGGCGTCCACCCTCTCCATGATGCTGGAGAACCTGCCGGTTCATTTCGACAGCGCGGAGTTCCGGGCCGACGCGTTGCGGGGCATCGCCAAGTCCGTGGAGCGCATCAACAAGCTGGTTGAGCGGATGACACTCCTCCGCCGCGGTTTCGAAGTGAAGCCGGTGATCACGGATCTGAACGAGGTGGTCAGGGGCGCACTGCGGCAACTGGACGGAGCCTCCGGCGTGCGAGTGGACAGCCGGTTGCACCCCCTCCCCCCGCTGGGGGTCGACCTCGAGCAATTCCCGAAGGTTCTGACCAACCTGCTCCTGAACGCACGCGAAGCGGTCCCGGCGGAGGGGCAAATCCGGGTCGAGACCACCCGGCGCGATGGCTACGCCGTCGTGTCAGTTGAAGACAACGGGAAGGGGATGAGCGCGGAGTTTCTCAGTCGCCGCCTGTTCCGCCCCTTCCAGACAACAAAACCGAAGGGACTTGGCATCGGCCTGTTTCAGAGCCGGATGATTGTCGAGGCCCACGCGGGCATGATCGAAGTGGAAAGCGAATTGGGAAAGGGCACGACGTTCAAGGTGCTCCTGCCGTTATCCCCCCGCGACGGGGTCGAGGGGGAACCGGCGGGGCCAGTCTGCGCTCCCAATTCTTGAAAAACCCCCGCCTGGCCATGGAAAAGCTGGCATACAGAGGTAAACCCAACACCAAACCCACGCTTCTGGTCGTGGAGGATGACGAAACCACCCGTGCCCAGTTGAAGTGGGCACTGGGCGACGAGTACGAGCTCTGCCTGGCCACCGACCGGCCCAGCGCGCTGGAGGCCTTCCGGACGCTGCGGCCGCACCTGGCATTGCTTGACCTCCGACTGCCCCCCCGCACGGATGGGCCCACCGAAGGACTCGCCGTGCTGGACGCCATCCGGGAACTCGACGCGGAAGCACAGATCATCGTCCTCAGCGGCCAAACGGACCAGGAAACGGCCCGACTCGCGTTGAACCAGGGAGCGTGCGACTTCCTGAGGAAACCGGCCCGACTGGATGAACTGCGCGACGTGCTCCGCTGCCGGAGCCGCTGCGCCACCCTCGGGCGTGAAGGCCGACTGCCCGCTGAAGCCCTCCCTGAGGCCATGCCCGAAGCGCTTCAGGGCCGAAGTCCACAGATGCGAGAGGTTCTCGACAACATCCGCAAGGTCGCGGCAACGGACGCTCCGGTATTGATCCTCGGTGAAACCGGAACCGGCAAGGAAACCGCAGCCAGGACCATCCACGGACTCAGTTGCCGGGCGCACGGGGCCTTCGTGGCGATCACCTGTGGCTCCCTCCGGGAGGATCCCGACGCGGACCACCTCTTCTGCGGCCCGTTGGCCGCCGCAGCCCCCAGCCAGGGAGTCGGGATCGGGAGCGCGGCCGAAGGCACGCTGTTTCTCGACGGCGTTCACCAACTCCCCCTGGGCCTGCAGGCCAGGCTGCTCAGGATTCTACAAAGTCGCGCCATCGGCACAATCGGGGAGCGGGAGACGGACCTGTTTGCCGCCCGCTTGATCGCCGCCACCAGTATGGACCTGCAGGCTACCGCCAGGACCGGCAGTTTTCTGGAAGAGCTGTACTACAGCCTGGCGGTGGTGGTCATCCAAATGCCGCCACTGCGGGAGCGTCAGGAGGACATCCGCACCGTGGCCAGATCCCTTCTGCGACGATTCGCCAACCAGCATCGCAAGCCAACACTGGCATTCGAACCCGATGCGCTTCAGGCGCTGGAACGTTATCCCTGGCCGGGCAACCTGCGGGAACTCGAGAACTGTCTGCAGCGCGCGGTGATTCTGACCGACTGCGACCGACTGCGTGCGGAGCATCTCGGTCTCAAGCCCCTGTCCCCTCGACTGCGCACGCCCCACGGCTTGAAGGCAGCCCGGCGGGATGCCGAACGCGACACGATCGTGGAGGCCTTGAAGAGACATGCCGGCAAGGTCTCCCCCGCCGCCGCGGAACTGGGCATCAGCCGTCCAACCCTCTATGCGCTGCTGCGCAAACTCAATATCGAACGTTCGAGTTCCTCTTCCTCGCCGACCGGCGCGTCCCCGAACGTGGAATAGTCAACTGCCCGGCGCCCGCCTTCAGCGCAACCGGGTCTGGGCAACCTCGTGCGAGTGTGTCACCCTTCCCAACAAACCGTTCCACAGCCACAACATGAAACCCGAACTCAACCCACAACAACAAGGCCGTGTTGCCGACCGCCATCCCGGAAAAGGACCTGCCTTCGGAGGTCTGCCCGGGGCATGCAACCTGCTCCTGCTTGCCCTGCTGATGCTGGTCGGCATCGGCTGCCAGTCGACCGGACCCACGTTCATCCCCGCGGACCGCGCCATCCCGGATCGCGACGTCACGCTTCGCGAAGGCGACATCATCAGCCTCGTGTTCCCGGGCAGTCCCGATCTGAACACGACCCAGCAGATCCGGCGGGACGGGAAGATCAACCTGTCGATGGTGGGGGACATCCAGGCCGCGGGCCTCGCGCCGACCGCCGTCGAAAAGGCAGTGCTGGCAGCCTACGGCAACCAGTTGGTCTCGGCGGAAGTAACCGTCACCCTCCAGTCAGCCGCCTTTTCGGTCTTCGTCACCGGCATGGTCGTGCGTCCGGGGAAGGTGACCCTCGACCGCCCCATGACCCTGATCGAGGCGATCATGGAGGCGGGCGGTTTCGATTATCAACGAGCCAACCTGAAGGCTGTGCGGGTGATGCGCCGGGACGGCGATCGCATCCAGAACCACACGGTCAACCTCAAACCCGCCCTGAAGGGGGAGGCCTGTCCGGCATTCTACCTCCGGCCTTTCGACATCGTTTACGTTCCGGAACGATTCTCACTGTTCTAGCCGCCTGACCCTGCGCCATTGCCTGCCCGGGGGCTTCCACCCCCACGCGGGCAGGCTGGTCCATACCGCCACAGCCCGCCGAGCCCCACACTCCGACTGATGCCGTCCCCCATGCTGCCCCGCCTGCTGATTGTCGATGACGACGAGGAAATCCGCTCGCAACTCAAGTGGGCGCTGACGGATTCCTACGAACTGCGCCTCGCGGGGGACCGTCCGAGTGCGCTGCAGGAATTCCGCGAGCATCAACCCACGGTCATGGTGCTGGACCTGGGGTTACCACCGGACCCCGATTCTCCCCAGGAAGGTCTCGCGCTTCTGTCCGAAGTGCTGGACCTTGCGGCGTTGACCAAGGTGGTGGTCCTGACCGGTCAGGAGGAACGGCAGAACGCCCTCAAGGTCGTGGAGGCCGGGGCCTACGATTTCCTGAGCAAACCGGTGGACCTCGGCGAACTCAAGATCATCCTGCGGCGCGCCGTTCATCTGGCCCAACTCGAGCGCGAATGCTCCGAGATGCGCCAGCAGCTGCACGAGGGCGGCTTCGAGGACATGCTTGGGACAAGCCCCAACATGCAACAGGTGTTCTCCACGATCCGCAAGGTGGCGACCACCGACGCGTCCGTCCTGATCCTGGGAGAAAGCGGAACCGGCAAGGAGCGGGCGGCAATGGCAATCCACCGCCACAGCGCCCGCAAGGACGGACCTTTCGTGGCCATCAACTGCAGCGCCATCCCCGAGACGTTGCTGGAGAGCGAGTTGTTCGGACACGAGAAGGGCTCCTTCACCGGCGCCCACGCGCAGCGCAAGGGCCGGATCGAATCGGCCATTGGCGGCACCCTGTTTCTGGACGAAATCGGGGACCTGCCCCTGGCCATTCAGGTCAAGCTCCTGCGCTTTCTCCAGGAACATACCATCGAGCGCGTGGGGGGGCGGTCCCCCATCCAGGTTGACGCCCGTGTCATTGCGGCCACGAACATGGACCTCGAGCAGGCGATCGGGGAGGGGCGGTTCCGCGAGGATCTCTTCTACCGCCTCGCCGTCGTGGTCCTTCGATTGCCACCGCTGCGCGAGCGGCCCGCCGACCTCCTCCTGCTGGCACGCGTGTTTCTCACCCGGTTCGCGGCCGAATTTGGACGCAAGCCACCCCCGCTCGATTCCCAGGCAACCGCCGCCCTTCAGAATCATTCCTGGCCTGGGAACATCCGTGAACTCGAAAACCGGATCAAACGCGCCGTGATCATGGCCGATGGCCCGCGCATTGCGCCTGCCGACTTGGAACTCGACGGGGCAACCGCCCCCGCGGATGCCGTCCAGACGCTTCAACACGTCCGGGAGGAAGCTGAAAGAAGCTTGATTGAGTCCTCCCTGCGACGTCACGCCGGCAAGATGACCGCGGTCGCCGCCGAACTCGACATCAGCCGTCCCACTCTTTACGAGTTGATTGCGAAACTCGGGGTCGAACGTCCTGGCAAATGAGGCCAGGGCTGTGGCAATCCCCTGGTAACCCGGAATCGTCCCTCGGAAGAGCGGCCTTCGGTGTAAGGAAGCACCGGACTGGAGCCAGTGGTCGGGGTCGAACCGACGACCTACGGTTTACGAAACCGTTGCTCTACCACTGAGCTACACTGGCAATCCATCGCCGGCGCGCCGCCTTGGAGCGTCATCCTCCCGGATCGCATCTGTCGGCCAACGTGTCTCGTGACCGGCGCTGCGGGCTCCGCGTCGCGCAAAGCGGCGCCTACTTTGGCGACGCCACGCCGGATGGCAAGCTCATTTCGGGTTCTGCCAGAGAGACAGAAGCCCCGATCCCCCCACCACTCCGCTCCACGCGTCATCCCACCCCGTGACTGAAGGCATCTTCCCGGCCGGCGGTCACCCATCCCCCCCTCGAATCTCCGGGAAGGCTTCACCCCCAACTCAGACCCACTCAGACCCACAGCTTACCCCCGGTGCGCAGACGACCCACCAAGTCCAGATCCGCCGGAGGAAAATCGTATTGGTCCAGTTCCGCGGCTGTGACCCAGGCCAGTTCCTGGCCGTCAAGCCCGACAGGTTCACCGCGCGTCAACCGACAGCGATAGAACCGGAGCAGGACGCGACGAGCTGGGTAGTCATGGGCCTGCTCGAACACGCATTCCCCCACTTCCACCGCGACCCCAAGTTCCTCCCGCAATTCCCGTTCAAGGCAGTTCTCCCAGGATTCCTGCGGCTCCCGCTTGCCGCCAGGAAACTCCCACAGCCCCGCCAGATGCGTGCCGTCGGGACGCTGCGCCAGCAGCACCCGGTGGTTTCGGAAGATCAGGCCCGCCGCAACCTCGACCACGGGGCGGCCGGATGAATCAGGCGGCTGCGACATCCCGGCTCTCAGGCCTCACCGCCCCACGCTCCGGTAGACCCAGCCGAACCGTTCCATCTCGTCGGGATCAAAGAGGTTCCGGCCATCGAACAGGATCGGATGGGTCATGGCGGCACGGGCGCGGGCGAGGTCGAGCTGCTTGAACTCCTCCCATTCCGTCGCCACCACCAGGGCGTCGCACCCTTCGGCCACCGCGTTCATGTCCGGCACGAACTCCGCGTCGGGGAGTTCCGCCCGGGCTTTCTCCATCGCACGGGGATCATGCACGCGCAGGATGGCCCCTTCGGCCTGGAGGCGCGTGCACAACTCGATGGCGGGCGACAGCCGGATGTCATCGGTGTTGTTCTTGAACGCGAGTCCCAGGACCCCGAGACGCTTGTCCTTCAGCACCCACAGCGTGTCCTTGATCTTGCCGAGAAAGCGGTCCATCTGCCGACGGTTGACCGCCTGCACCTCCTTGAGCAGGTCGAACGGGCAGCCAAGTTGCTCGGCGATCTTGATGAACGCGCTCAAGTCCTTCGGAAAACAGCTTCCCCCGAAGCCCAGGCCCGCGTTGAGAAACGCCCGGCCGATCCGGCGGTCCATGCCGATGCCGTTCACCACCTGCTGAATGTCGGCCCCGGACGCTTCGCAAATCGCCGACAGCGCGTTCGCGTAGGAGATCTTCAACGCGAGAAACGAGTTGGCGGCGTGCTTGATCAACTCGGCCGAGTTGATGTCGGTGACCACGATCGGCGCGTCGAACGGGGCGTAGATGTCGCGCATGGTGGCGACCGGACGCCGGTTTTGCACGCCGATGACGATCCGGTCCGGATGCATCAGGTCCTCCACCGCACACCCTTCCCGCAGGAACTCGGGGTTGCTGACCACGTCGAACTCCACTTTCGACTGGGAGTAGCGCTTGATCGTCTCCGCCACCTTTTCCCCTGTCTTCACCGGCACCGTGCTCTTGTCGACGATGATCTTCGGCGTGGTAAGGCACGCGGCGATCTCGCGGGCCACTTTCTCGATGAAGCTCAGGTCAACGCTGCCATCCGGGAGGGGTGGCGTGGGAACCGCGATGAAGACGACTTCCGAATCCGCCACGCCCGAAACGGTTGATTCGGTGAACCGGAGTCGTCCGGCAGCCACGTTGCGCTGGACGATCTCCCCCAACCCGGGTTCGTAGATCGGCAGTCCGCCGCGACGCAGGATGTCCACCTTCGCGACGTCGTTGTCCACGCAGGTGACCTGATGGCCGACCTCGGCGAAGCAGGCGCCGGTCACCAGACCCACGTAGCCCGTGCCGATAATGCTGATGCGGACGGTTTTCATAGCGACTCAAGCAAACTGACCGCCGGAAACGCCGAGGCCCGCCGGAGCAGCGGACGACCCCATCCGTGACTCGTTCCCGCCTACTCCGCCCCTCCGGCTCCGGCGGGTACTTCGTTATTGGTGGTCGAAACCGGCGCCGCCTCCTCGGACACCACCGGAATGCTGGTCTCGGGAAGGGTGACGGTGTTGGTGACCACGGGGGCAGGCGCCAGTTCGGGATGATCCCGAAGCAGCCGCTCCCGTCGGGTGGTCGCCTCAAAAGCCTGCTGACTAAAGCCGGCGGCGTCGGCCATCCCGTCGTAAATCCGGAGGGCATCCGCCGGCTTCCCCGTGTCCTCGAACAGCGTCGCAAGCGCCAGGCGTGCCTGGTCGGCCACGGGATTGCCGGAGTGCCGGCCGATCACCGACTCGTAGGCCGTCACCGCCTTGTCGGTCTGGTTCTGTGCGTCCAGACTGGCGGCCACCCCCAGGGCGGCGATGGGCGCCAGTTCGCTTCCCGAGTGCTCCCTGCCAAACTGTTCAAACAGCTGGGCCGCCTGGGCATAGTCGGCTTCGCGATAGGCCGCCCCCGCCGCGAGCAGGAGTGCCCGGGCGCCGGCGGTGGTGGAGGAATAGGCCCCTGCCACCTGCAGCAGTTCCGCCGGCTTGGGACCGGACTCCGCGGCCCCGGGCGTGGCCGGGGACGCCTTGCTCAGCACCGTAAGCAAAGCCTCGCTCGCGGCAAGCCGCGTCCGCTTGTTGTTCCAATGGACGACATATCCAATGACCACCACGACCAGCACCGCCACGGCACCGGCAATCACCTGCTTGCGGTGAACCTGTGCCCAAGCCAGTAGGTCGTATATCCGGGTTGACTCCGTTCCAGCCGACTGCATAAGGGGGCAGAGGTTGCGAAGGGGGTGGGCCAAACGCAAGCCGAAATGCTACCCGCCGCCGCCCCCCTTGAACCTAAACTTGGACTTGAACTCGACCCCGAACGAAAACGTCCACTTGCGCTCTACCCTGGGGGGCCCACCGGGGCCGGCCTTGGAGTTTGGGGTCAAGTTTGAGTTCGAGTTCGAGCCCAGGCTTAATTTCAAGTTCAAGTTTAAGTTTAGGCCTGAGGTCAGGGTCAGGTGGGTGAGCCCTTGCTGCCCCCCCACATTCCCCCCTTGCGGGCGGCCGGTCCCCGGACATACTCCGTTCATGGACAAGGACCAAGTCGCCGCCGTGCTCACCGAGATCGGCCTCCTGCTGGAGTTGAAGGGGGAAAATCCTTTCAAGACGCGCGCCTACACGAACGCCGCGCGCACGCTCGAAAGCCTCACCGAACCGATCGAGACGCTCGTGCGGGAGGAGCGGCTCGGCGGGTTGAAGGGGATCGGCGACGCCTTGCAGCATAAGATCACGGAGTTGGTGACCACCGGTTGCCTCGGCTACCATCAGGATCTCAAAGCCTCCCTTCCGCCCGGCTTGGTGGAATTGCTGTCGGTCTCCGGACTGGGGCCCAAGAAGGTGAAAGCCCTGCACGACAGGCTCGGCGTGGATTCCATCGATTCCCTCGAAGCGGCCTGCCAGGCCGGAAAGGTCGCCGAACTGGATGGCTTTGGGGCCAAGTCCCAGGCGAAAATCCTGGAGGCCATCGAGTTTAAAAGGAAATACGCCTCGCGCCACCTCCTCAGCGAGGCCCTGCTCGCCGCCGAACCGATCCTCGACGATCTTCGCGCGCATCCCGCCGTCATTCGATGCAGCATTGCCGGCAGCCTGCGGCGCTGGCGGGAAACCATCGGCGACGTCGATTTCCTCGTCTCGTCCAAGGTGCCTCAGGAGGTCATCGAGTTCTTCACCTGGCGCCAGGGCATCGTCTCCGTGCTCGCCAAGGGGGACACCAAGGCGAGCGTCATTCTCGAAGGCGGCATCCAGGCGGATCTTCGGGTGGTGAGCGACGTCGAGTTCCCGTTTGCCCTCGCCTACTTCACCGGCAGCAAGGAACACAACATCGTCATGCGCCAGCGCGCAATCCAACGGGGCCTTCGGCTCAACGAATACGGGCTGTTCCGTTCCGACGAGGAAACCCGGGATCCGGCACTGCGCGTGGAATGTCAGACCGAGGCCGACATCTTCAAGACGCTGGGACTCGACGACATCCCCCCGGAACTGCGCGAGGACAAGGGCGAGTTCGAGGCGGGTGAGCAACACACCCTGCCGCGCCTCGTCGAATGGACCGATCTCAAGGGCTCCCTGCACAACCACTCCAACTGGAGCGACGGCCACGAATCGTTGGAGCAGATCGCGGATTACGTGGAGGAACTCGGCTTGGACTACTGGGCGATCACCGACCACTCCAAGTCCTCGTTCCAGGCGAACGGTCTCGATGCTGCACGATTACGCAAGCAACTGAAGGAGATCGCCGAATTGAACCGGAAACTCGCTGATGCAGGCCGCGAGGTCCGGTTGCTGACCGGGATCGAAGTGGACGTCCTCAAGGACCGGCTCGATTTCGACGACGACCTGCTGGCGGAACTGGAAGTCGTGGTGGCGAGTCTACACGTGGCCGGCAGTGACGAGGCGGATAACACGAAACGACTGCTCCGCGCCGTCGAGAACCCGCACGTCCACATCATCGGACACCTGACCGGACGACTCCTGCTGGAGCGCGAGCCCTACAAGATTGATGCGCGCGCCGTGATCGATGCCTGCGCCGACACCGGCACCTGGATGGAACTGAACTGCAATCCACGCCGTTTCGACCTCGACTGGCGTTGGTGGGGTTACGCGAAACAGAAGGGGGTGAAGTGCGTGATCAACCCGGATGCCCATCGCCGGACCCATGCCGGTTTCCTCCGACTCGGCGCCGGCGTGGCGCGCAAGGGTGGCCTGACGGCGAAGGACGTGTTGAACACGCTGCCGCTGGCAATGCTGCGCCGGCAGCTTGCGGGGAAGCGGTAGAGCCGAAGCCCGAGGTCAGGGGTCGGAGGTCAGAGGTCGGCGAACCCAAAACCCCAAGGGCATCCTGGCCGGGAGGGCGAAGCTCCCGCTGAGCCGGCCCGGAGGGGGGGGATCCGGGTTCCACGGTCACCATCGGCACCTTCGTGGCTTGCTGCGGGTGACGCTTCGCGCAGAGCCGCCCTCCGGTTCTCAAATCATGAGCGAAGCTCGATCCGGTAGAACCGCGCACCGGCAACGGCTTGGTCGTCGAGTATCGGCGTCTCCGCCTCCTCCGCTTGGCGGACGGTGAGCTCACGCCATTCGCGTAAGTCCTCCGACACCAGCACGGCGAACGTCGCACCAACCGGCGCCTGCACCACAAACGCAAATCCCCCCTCCTCCAGGCGGACGGTGTCGGGCACGATCTGCGGCGGAGCCACCACTTGGAACGAGCGTTCGGCCGCCTTCGGCAGGTAGTCGTCGTCACCTTCGGCCAGGGCACGGATCGTCACCACGCCGGCCTCCTGAGGCGTCAGCATGCTGCCATCCAACTCAGCCGTGCCGGACGCGACCGAGAAGATGATCGGCCGGCCCAATGCGGTAGCGGCTTCCAGCGGATACGCCCCGCCAACCAGCAACCCCGCATCCGCCTCGGGGGCCACCCAGGCGACCGGATCCCCCAACCGGCCGACCGATAGCTTCGCCACCTCATACGTAGTGGACCCGAACGCGTTGGAGACCTCGACCGTGTATTCCCCCATGTCGGCCTCGCCGATGTGAGGAAGATCAAGCGTGGGACTGTTCTCGCCGGGCAACTCAGTCCCGTCGTGGAACCACGTGTGGATCATCGGTTCGCTCCCGGTGGCGAAGGCTTCAAGGACGATGTCCGAGCCCAGCGTCACGTGGCGGTCTTCGGTCGGCACCGTGATCTCAGGTGCCATCTCGACGAAGTCCAGGTCTAACAGGCTGAGGTCGCGCTCTCCCACAAGGATGCGATTGCCTCGGACGCAAGCCCCGAGAGCACCCCCCAAGGGGCGATAGAAACCGATTTCACCGGGGCTTGCGGGTGTGAGAAGGTCAAACAAGCGGAGTCCGTAATTCTGGTCTGCGGTAACGAGATAGCGTCCCGCAAAAGAGACGTCCCAGATTCTGTCGCCAAACCGAGCCACCACTTGATCAGAGGACAGTGCCGGATCAACGACTATCAATCCCCTGCCCGCATCCGCGACGTAGGCGAGCCCATCCCTGGCCACCGCGTCAAACGCCGCCACCGAGTTGTTCAAGGCGATGGAATATGGGACTGCCGTTCGTTCTTCAGGCGCAGCGGGATTGGAAACGTCCACCACACTGAGCCCATCATCCCACGAGCCGACATACACCAAGTCATCCTGCACCCAGATCCCATTGGCTTTGTTGGGTGGACTCGTGCTCCCAATGATCACCGGGCTCTCCGGTCGGTCCACGTCCAAGATCACCAACCCGGCGTCCTCGTTTCCCACAAAGGCAGTCCGCCCGCGTACCGTCACAGAACTCGTGTAGCGTCCGGGCAGGATGAATCTGCCGACCCGAACCGGAGCTGCCGGATTGCTTATGTCGATAATCCCCAAGCCAGCGATCCGCTCGGCAACGAGGGCGAAGTCATCAATCAAGGCGACGTCAAAGGGCCCCTCCCAAAACGCGCGAGTGCCGGGTAGCTTCGCGACTCTCCTCGGCACGTCGGGGTCACTGACATCAATCACGTGCAGCCCATCGTCCCATCCCGCGGCAACGAATGCGTGCTTCCCGCGAAGCTGCGTTCTTACCGGCGCTCCGCTCCCCGCCCCGAGCACAAGACCACCGATGCTTCCGCGTGGGCGCAGCAGGAGGCCTCCCCCAGGCAGATCCATCGTCACCGAAACCACTCTGCTGGTCACACTGCCTTCGCTGTTCGAAACCACTGCCCAATAGAGCCCCACGAACTGGGACAAGGTGACCGGGCGGTACCAAACAGGCTGATTCCCCACTTGGCGATCGTTTTGAAACCACTGATAACTGAGCGGCTCCGTGCCCGTCGCAACGACCTCGAGCCGCATTTCCTCCCCTGCGGCAGAGTTGATGGGGACAGGTTGGGTCACAATCACCGGCGGATCGTCCGCCCGACAGGTCGATCCGACCGGCCCAAGCCCACCTCCCATGAATACGACCGCCAACAACGACGGGCAAGGCAGCAGGGCCGGGACACGGAACATGCGGTTGGTGCGGTAACGTGCTCTCATGATTGGCGGCATATTACCGCCCCCCCCCCGATATTCCTGTCAATCCACATTTATTGGCCCTCTGCGGACAACAACGGTCCCGCTCATCCGGCATTCCTAGCCACAGCGGAGCGACATCTCTGTAGCTCGCGACCGACATAACCAACCGGAGCCACAGCGGGCGGCATGTTCTGAGCTCCAAACCAGTTTCCCGATGGTCGGAGACCCCTCAGAATATACCGCCCCTGACGGGGCTCAGGATTATGTTGGGCGATGCGCGCTACAGCGATCCCGCCCCCTAACAGGGCTCCCGGACGGCGGTGCCGGGTCATCTCCTGAAGACAAGATGGAAATCGCGACGGTTCCTCTCGAGGTCTATTGCGTCATGGTCTTGCGGAACCGCCCTTCCCTCGCTACCCTCCCACTCAGGAATTCGCCATGACACGCCAGCAGATTCTCGACCTCGATTACCTTGACGCCCGCAGCAAGCTCATCGACATCGCCGCCTTCCTCGACCGCGTGGACCGCGCAAAGGGCGAAGCCGATTTCCGGCTCGCGGCATTGAAGACCGCGCTCAGGCAACTGGCCGAATCGACCTCTTCCGATCGCGCCGCGCAGACCCTTCTCGCCTTCAGCGATCCCACGAAGGAACCCATCGCCAAAGCGCCCGGCAAGGGAGCCGTCGGCGCCTGGGCGGGAGCCTCCGACGCCGCGAACTGAGCCACCGCGGCCGCCATCGACCCATCCACCAACGGACCCACCCCAGGAATCTCCATGCGTTACATCGAACCGCACGCACACATGGTCAGCCGGACCACCGATGACTATCAAGCCATGGTCATGGCGGGTTGCCAGGCGGTCTGCGAACCGGCCTTCTGGGCCGGTTTCGACCGCGGCTCGGTCGAGGGTTTCCGCGACTACTTTCGTCAACTCACCGACTACGAACCGAAGCGCGCGGCGAAGTTCGGTCTGCCGCATTTCTGCTGGTTGTGCATCAACCCGAAAGAGGCGGAGGACGTCGCCTTCGCGAAGGACGTGGTGGCTCTCGTCCCCGAGTTTCTTGAGTGCCCCACCGTGCTTGGCATCGGCGAGATCGGGTTGAACAAGAACAGCCGGAACGAGCTGGAGATCCTCGAGATGCAGGTCGACCTGGCGGCGCGCCACGACCAGATGATCCTGGTCCACACGCCGCATCTCGAGGACAAGCTCAAGGGCACGCGGCTGACGCTTGATGTGTTGAAGGCCGATTCCCGGATCCGGCCGGACCGGGTGATTATCGATCACGTCGAGGAACACACCGTGAAGATGGTGCTGGACGAAGGCTTCTGGGCCGGCATGACGCTCTATCCGGAAAGCAAATGCACGCCCGTCCGGGCCATCGACATCCTCGAGACCTACGGCAACGAGCGGCTCTGGATCAACAGCGCCTGCGATTGGGGCGTCAGCATCCCGTTGAACGTGGCCCGCACCGGCGTGGAGATGCGTCGCCGGGGCTGGAGCGCCGCGGCGGTGGAGAAGGTGCTGTTCGACAACCCGCACCAATTCCTCAGTCAGAACCCGCGATTCAAGTTGCCGTAAACGCGGCCGATGGAGGGACGAGTCTCAAATCTCAAATCTCAGATCTCAAATTTCAAATCCGAACCCCGAAGGCACCAAGCGCACACTCGCCTCGCGTCCTGTCCGGCATGGAACTCCCGGCCCCGTCGCGACGGCATATCCGGATCACCAACCCCACGACTCCCCGTTCCCCCTCGCCCTTTCCGCTTTGCCCCTTTGCGTCCTTGCCCGAGGACTTCTTCGCCACGGCATCCCCATCCCCCATCCCGCATTTCCTATCGCCTATCTCCTATCTCCCATACGCCTATTCTCCCCCGCCCACGCTGGAGTTTTTCGGAGGATGTCCTAAGTTCCGCCCATGCGAATCCGGATGAGCTCCTGCAGTCCCGCGATGCTGGCCCTGGCCCTCGCGACCGGTCTCTGCGCGCCCGCGGTCGTCGGCGCGGCCCGCGATTCCGCCAGCAACCGGCTGCGGAAACTCGTGGAACTGCCCAAGGTCACCTTCGAACTCTCCCTCAAGGTCGATCTCTGGCATGGCTGGGTGTTCGCCGGCGACGAACTCATGGCGCCGCGTCGGATCAAGGAACTCCGGGCCGCCCTCGACGGCAGCGCCGACGACGCGGAACACGAGGTGCAGATCGCTCTCCTCTACAAATTGCTGGAGGACGACACCAACGAGGAGTTGATGCTCAAAATGGCCCAGACCGCCTTCGAACGGCAGGGCGCCCGGGAATCGCGGGACGACAAACTCGTCGCCGCCTTTGCCGAGTGCCTCATGCTGCGCGGTGGCCTGGAGGAAGCCGAACCCCTCCTGCGCAAGGTCGTGGGGGAGGTCGCGGAGGCCTGGCGGTGTCGCCTGGCTCTGGCCCGACTGCTGCTGCGTCTCAACGGACGCACGATCGCCCCCGCTGTCGGCGGCACCCCGCCCAGTCAGGCTGATCTGTCGCTTGCCCGCGAGCGCGCGGCCGAAAGCCTCGTCCTGGCGGATGAAGCCCTGAAGCGCGCCCCGGACGAAGCGGAGGCCTTTCTGGGGCGGGCCTACATCATGCTCTGCGAACGACTCGGCAAGGCCATGCTCACCGAGGCGCGCGGGGAGGAACTCGCCCTCGCCACAGCGGCCGCCATCTTCTCGCCCGACGCCATCCCGGACCTCACGGAAGCGGTGCGACACAGCCCGGAGAGCCCGCGCGTCGCGGCCATCCGGGTCTGGCATGAACTGCTGGGGCACACGCTGGGATCGGGGCGGGCCGGTCTGGAAGGGTTCCCGGGCAACCTCGGCTACGCCCAACTGCCGGAAGGACTGCGCGCCACCGTGCGGGAAACCCTCGCATCAATGGACTCCCTCTCCCGCTCGGGCGATCCGGGAAAGGCGGCGGAGGCACTTGCCCTGACGGGCGCCCTGGAACTGTTCGTCATGCAGAACTCGCGTCGCGCGGAGGAGGTCTTTCGCCGGGCGGTGGTGTTGGACTCCGGCCTGGAACCGGCCTGGGAGCAATGCTCGGTGGCACTGGTGCAGGACGGACGGTTCGACGCCTTGGTGGAGGTGTGCCGTGACCGGCTGAAGGCGGCGGACACCGCCCGTTCCCGCGTCATGCTCGGCAAGGCGCTCGATCGCGCGGGCCGACCGGAGGAGGCGCTGGCCGAACTGAGCCAGGCCCGCGAGCGTTACCCGAAGGATACGCTGGCGAACCTGGCGCTTTGCGCCGCGCTTCTGCGGAACCCGGAGGTCACGAACATGAACGCCGTGGCCACGCTCCTTCAAAGCGCCCGCAACGAGTTCGGCAAGCAGCCCTCGAAACCGATCCTGCGCAGCTTCCTCTTCCAACAGGGCGTCCTGCTGGCCCTGATCAACCGCCTGGACCAGGCCAGGGCCTCGTTTCAGCAGGTCCTGCGCATCGAACCCGGTGACGACGGTGCCACCGAAGCCCTGCGCGTGCTGGATGAAATGGCGGTGGCGGATCAGGCCGGGGAGTGATGGAATCGAAGTTCCCCTGGGACTCAGGACAGTCGGTCCGGTGGGAATGGCGTGAGGCATTCCTCCGCACGCTCCCTGCCCAAAGCGCCAAAGGACCCGCGCAATCCAAAACCTGGCGGATCCGCGCCAGCGTCGTGGACTGCGGTGAAAAGCGAAGCCTTCGCCGCTTTCGCGGGCCATTCCGAAGCCCGCCCCCCCCAACCCGCCCCCTGCCCCCGGTCCCTCTCCCTGAACACTGAAACCTGAAGGTCGCCCCCAAAGCGGAGATTCCGATCGCACGCACTCCACGACGCTCCGCGAGGTCCTGGACTGATACGCGAGTCCTCTCCCGCTTTTGTTCCGGCGCCCACGCGACCCAGGAGTCCCGAGGTCCCGCTGCTTCCCATCCCGTCCGGCTCGCCCAACTCTCGACGAACCCTCCCGAACCGGTCACACTTCGCCCCACGTCATGACGATATATCGGCCTCACACCCGGACTGCCCCGATCCCGCGACTTGCCCACCCGCTCTGTCTTGGCGGGCTTTGTCTTCTCCTGGGCGCTGTCGCCGCGGAACCCGGCGACGCACGGCGCGACGGCCTCAGCCTCGACCGCATCTTTGCGGGGGAATTCAATGCCGCAGGTTACGACGCACGGTGGGCGCCTGAAGGGGCCGGCTACCTGCGGTTCGAGGACGCCAAATCCGGGCATGGCAGGGACCTCGTTCGTTACGACGCCGCCACCGGCCGGCGCGAGGTCCTCGTCCAGGGGCAGTGGTTCATCCCCCCGGGCCGGGAATCACCGCTGGGCATCGAACACTACGACCTTTCCCCGGACGGATCCCGGCTGTTGATCTACACGAACAGCCGCCGGGTCTGGCGTCAGAACACCCGCGGCGACTACTGGTTGCTGGATGTCAGCAGCCACGAACTGAGGAAGCTCGGAGGCGACGCCCCGGAGTCGTCGATGATGTTCGCCGCGTTCTCGCCCGACGGCACCAGGGTGGCTTTTGTGCGGGAACACAACCTGTGCGTCCAGAACCTCGGTGACATGACGATTGTCCAACTCACCACCGACGGCGACGAGCACCACATCAACGGCACGTTTGACTGGGTCTATGAGGAGGAACTGGACCTCCGCAAGGGCTTCGAGTGGAGCCCCGACAGCCGGTGGCTGGCTTTCTGGCAGATCGACACCACGCACGTCCGCGAGTTCGTCCTGGTGAACAATACGGACGGTCTCTACCCGGAGATCACCCGGTTTCCCTATCCGAAAACCGGCGAGACCAACCCATCGGCCCGGGCAGGCGTGGTATCGGCCGGTGGCGGCAAAACCGAGTGGATCGACCTGCCCGGGGATCCGCGCGAACATTACCTTGCGCGGATGAGCTGGGTCGAGAAGCCGCAGGACCTGGTCATTCAGCAGCTCGACCGGCGCCAACACACCAACCAGGTTTGGATCGCCTCACCCGGCGCTGAATCGCCCCACCGGTTCTTCGCGGAGACAGACGAGGCCTGGGTGGACGTCCGCGACGATGCCGTCTGGTTCGACGACGACCGGAAGCTGCTCTGGCTCAGTGAACGCGATGGCTGGCGGCACGCGTATTCAATCGCCCGGGAGAACGGCAAAGCCCATCGGTTGACCCGGGGCAACTACGACGTGATCGACGTGCTGGGACTGGACGAGGCCAAGGGCTTGTTCTACTTCACCGCCTCCCCGAAGAACGCCACCGAACAATACCTCTTCCGGGCCCCGCTCAAGGGCGGGAAGGCGCGACGGGTCACCCCCAAGGACCAACCCGGGACACACAGCTACAGCCTTTCACCCGATCGCCAATGGGCCATTCACACCTGGTCGCGGTTCGATGTGCCGCCGCTGGTGGAGTTGATCAATCTGCCCGATCACAAGCGGAAGACGCTGTTCGAGGACAACGAGAAGCTCATGAAGCAGCTCGCCGACCTGCCGCCGGTTCAGACGGAGTTCTTCCAGGTGCCGACCGGGGAGGGCGCGGTGCTCGATGGCTGGCGGATCATGCCGCCGGATTTCGATGCCGCAAAACGGTATCCCGTCCTCTTCCACGTCTATGGGGAACCGGCCGGGCAGACCGTGTTGAACCGTTGGGGCGGTCGCAACGCGATGTGGCACCGCTTCCTCGCCGAGCAGGGATACGTGGTGATGAGCATCGACAACCGCGGCACGCCCGCCCCCAAGGGCCGCGAGTGGCGCAAGTCCATCTACGGGCAGGTCGGCATCCTGGCGTCTGCGGATCAGGCGGCGGCGCTGGAGGCCATCCGGGAACGCTGGCCGTGGGTGGACAGCGCACGCATCGGCATCTGGGGTTGGAGCGGCGGCGGCTCAATGACGCTGAACGCCCTGCTGCGTTATCCGGACCGGTATCAGATGGGCATGGCCGTCGCCCCCGTGCCAAACATGCGGCTCTATGACACCATCTACCAGGAACGCTACATGGGCCTGCCCGGCGAGAACCCGGAGGGTTACCTGAAGGGCTCACCGCTCACCTTCGCCGGCCAACTCAAGGGCGACCTGCTCCTCGTCCACGGGACCGGCGACGACAACGTTCACTACCAGGGGGTGGAGGCATTGATCAACGAGTTGGTGGCCTACGACAAACCCTTCTCGATGATGGCCTATCCGAACCGCACCCACAGCATCCGCGAAGGCCCCGGCACCAGCCGGCATCTGTTTGAATTGCTGACCCGCTATCTGACGGAACACCTGCCAGCGGGACCGGGCGACAGTCTCGCGGGGGAAGTCAAGGGACCCCACGCGCCGTAAGCCGGGAGAACCACGGCACATTGCGTGGCGCAGGTTTCCAGCACGGGGCGGAAACCCGGGCGGCTGAGTGGACAAGACCGTTGGTTCCCGTGCTGACTGCGGGGCGAAAGCGGCGATTTCGATCGCGCGCACTCCAGGACGCTTCGCGCAATCTGCCCCCCCTCGGCGCCCCCCCACTGAGGAGGGTTCACCAAAGGAACGAGCGTTCCTCGTCAAGCAACTCGCTGCCGTCCCAAAGCGTCACGCGCCAGGCCACCGGATCCCCGGCCTCGCGCAAAGCCGTCTCCCCCACCAGCAGCCCTGACCAGCGCCCCCAGAAAGGCGGATCCTTCACCGTCTCCGTCACCACGAGGGGTTCATCCATCGACCGCCCCATCGTGCGCACCTGCACCTCCAACCGGTATTCCGGGTCCCCCTTTCGCGACGCCCGCCAATGCACATCGTAACGCAGGCCGCCGCGTTCCTCGGGGTGGTCACGCAGGTGGGCCTGGTAGGCGTCGCGCTCGAACAGGCTGGCCGAAAGCGCGTGCCTCCCCTGCTGATCGAGCCAGTGCGGCAGCACCTTGGTGATGTTGCCGCCGCTCCTGCCGGTCGAACAGGCGGTCAGACTCACCAAGGCGAGGCCAAGCAAAATCACCACGAATCGGTGCATGGACCGCATGTTGGCGCCCCCCAGTCGCCGGCGCAACGGCAAAGGCCATCACAGCCGAACCCCCACGGCGATATGTCCCAGGGGGCGGATGGCCATTCTCCCCATGAACCGTCAACCGCCAACGGAGGGCCGAGTTACACGAGGCCCTGACTTGATTCAAGGGACTCGCGGAGCTCGTCCCTCCAAGGAGGGTTCAGGGTCCCATTGCATGTGCGATCGCAAAAGGGGGCTCCCCATGAAGCGAGCGACGGGGTCAGTACTGCATCTGTTGGCGGCGCTCCCTCCGCCAATAGTGAGGACTGACCGCAGAGCGGCCCCCAGGTTCAAGGGCACCGTGCGCGCGAGGAGGTTGCCGGGCGGTCCCATTTTGTCGCCCGCGTGCCGGCTACGAGGGCTGCTCGACAAATCTCGGCCCCGACCCGACAATTTGCCGAAACATGAACATCCGGTGTCACCTTGTCGTGGGTCTCTCCCTGGGACTCGTCCTGTCGCTCCCGCACTGCCGGGCCGAACTCCTGTTGGAATACACCTTTGACGATTCAGGACCCTCCACCCAGGCGACGGAACGTGCTCTCCGCGGGTTTCCCTTGCAGTTCGAGAACCAGGACGGCTCCCCGGCGGACTGGCATGGGGCCCCGGGAAGCGGCGTCTCGGGCCGGTCGGAGGACCGGGCCTTTGACAACACCGCCTCCACCGGGATGGGGACTGGCAGCGAAGGAGGGCGGGCTCACGGGAAACCCGTCGGGTTGGAACCGATGGACTCCATCACTCTCAGCGGCTGGTTCCGCACAGTGGATCAGTCGCTCGGGGTCTTTGCCCGTCTCGTATGGTGGGATTTCAGAAGGCAGGTCTACTCCTATCCCGACGCCGGCCTGCACTTCGCGATTGATACAGGTGTGTACGTGGGCTCCGACGCGGCCTACACCGAAGTAAACGAATGGGTGTTCTGGGCGGTGACCTACGACGGCACACAGAATGCCGATAACGTGAAGTTCTGGAAGGGTACGCGAGACACAGGCGTCAGCCTGGTTTCGACCAGATCGTTACCGGCGGGCCAGTTCGCCGCCGATTACCCCGATTTCATGATCGGCAACAACGACCCGGATTCCAGCCCCACCCAACCCCTTGACGGTTGGATCGACAACGTCCGACTGCACGGCGGAGACGGCAATAGCGGCATCCTCGGCGAAAGCGAACTGGAGGCCCTTCGCGCGCAGGACGTCGCCGGCGACCTCCCGCCCATTCGCATCCGGACGGAACTCGAAGTCAGCCTGGAAAGCGGTCCCCCGGCCGGGCTCACGTTCGGATGGTGGACGATCGAAGGCCACGACTATCAACTGCAGGAATCGGCGAACCTGTCCACGTGGAGCGACGTGGCGGCCATCGCCACCGCCGGCGACGGCACGCGCCAGGAACGGTCGCTGACCCCGTTGCCCACATCCCCGAGATTCTACCGTTTGAAGGTCTCGAGGTAATTCCTTGAGCCAGACCCCCCGGCCGCGCTAACTACCCGGCGCATGGACATACTCGCAGAGCTGAAATGGCGTGGGTTGTTGGCGGATTGCACCGACGAGTCCGGACTGGCAAAACGTCTCGCCGGGGGACCGGTCACACTTTACTGCGGCTTCGACCCCACGGCGGACAGCCTGCATGTCGGCAACCTCGTCCCCCTGCTCGCGCTGCGTCGTTTCCAGCTTGCCGGGCATAACCCCATCGCCCTCGCCGGCGGCGCCACCGGCCTCATCGGCGACCCCAGCGGCAAGACCCAGGAACGACAGTTGCTGACCTCCGAACGGCTCGATCACAACATCGCCGCGGTGAAGGGCCAACTTTCCCGATTGCTCGACTTCGAGACCCGCGAAAACCCCGCCCGACTGCTGGACAACGCCGACTGGTTCCGCCCGATCACTTTCCTGGACTTCCTGCGCGACGTCGGAAAGCACTTCACGGTGAACATGATGGTCGCCAAGGAAAGCGTACGCGCCCGCATGGAAGATCGGGAGGTCGGCATCAGTTACACCGAGTTCAGTTACATGCTGCTGCAGGCTTACGACTTCTTCCACCTGCGCGACAAGCTGGGCTGCGAACTCCAGATCGGCGGCAGCGACCAGTGGGGCAACATCACCGCCGGCGGCGACCTCTGTCGGAAGAAACTTAACGCGACCGTTTACGGCCTCACCCTGCCCCTCATCACCAACGCGGACGGCACCAAGTTCGGCAAGACCGAGGCCGGGGCCGTCTGGCTCGACCCCGCCCGCACCAGCGTCTATCGCTTCTACCAGTTCTGGGTCCGGACGGATGACCGCGATGTGCTTCGCTACCTGCAGTATTTCACCTTCCTGAGCCGCGAGGAGGTCGAGGAACTGGGCCGACATCACGCGGCCCGGCCTGAAGCCCGCACCGCCCACAAGGCGTTGGCCCGTGCCGTGACCCATCTGATCCATGGTGAAGCCGCGACGGAAGAGGCCGTCAAGGCGAGCGACATCCTGTTCGGCGGGAGCCTGGAGGGGATCGGCGAATCGAGCTTCAAGGAGATCGCGGGGGAGGTGCCGACCTGTCGGGTCGCACGCGCCGAAATCGGCCCGGACGGCATCGGGTTGCTGGATCTGCTGACCCTTGCCCTGCTCTGTCCCAGCAAGGGGCAGGCCCGCAAGGACGTCCAGGGAGGCGGCATCTACGTCAACAACCTCCGCCAGGAGGATCCGCAACGCGTGCTCCCACCGGACGAGTTCCTGTTCGGGAGGTATCTCCTGCTGCGCAAGGGCAAACGGAACTACGCCGTGGTTGAACTTGCGTAGTCTCCCTGCCCCGACCGGACGCCACGTTCCCCCGGGATTGCCTCACACTTCACACTGCCACGGGGTTCCAGGAGGGGTAAGCCTCACGCCTCGGAGTCCATCCAAGGATTCAGAATGTCCCGCAATTGCCGACGGGCACGATACAGCTTGGTCTCGATCGCCTTCGGCGTAGTATCCAGTACCCCGGCCGCCTCAGGCACCGAAAGTCCCTCCCACTCGCAGAGCACCACCACCTCCCGCAACGGCAACGGGAGGCCGTCAACCGCCGCCCGGACCGCGGCCGCCCGCTCCTCCCGCAAGAGAGCGGCAGCCGGGGTGACCGGCTCACCGCCGCCACCCGCCGACACCGGAAGTCCCTCATCGAGTGCCGTCTCGGGATGCCGCGAACGCCAGCGGAAGTGATTCCGGGCCAGATTGCCCGCGATCGTGTAAAGCCAGGACGTGAAACGCCGATCCGGGTTGAAACGGTCCTTCGCGCGATAAACCCGGGCGAAGGTCTCCTGGGCCAGATCGTTCGCGTCCTCAACGTTTGACAGCAACCGGACGAGGAAGTTGAAGACGCGGCCGGCATGCCGCTCCATCAGGTCGTCCAACGCCCGGTCCACGCCCGCCCCAAGCCGCGCCATGTCCACCCGGTCGAGCGCATCCGTGTCGGAATCACCGTGGGACCTCGTGGCAGCCGGCATCAGAAGGCCCGGATCCTCGCCCCTGCTGCCGGAGACCGCGGAGGGAGCCCCCTCAGGTTGGCTGCTGCCTGGCTGGAGAGGATTCTCAGACACGCTCTCAGTGGTGGGCTCCATGCCCGTGTGCTGCCGAATCCTCCGTCAGGCTGGTCGACATCCGCTGTTCGATTGCCTCGTGCGAACCGATGGTGAGACGCTCCATCTCCATCAGGTAGGCCGCACCCTGTTCGGGAGGCAGGGCGTCGGCGACCTCCTGAAAGTGCCGCAACATCCCCGCCTGACACTTCGCCCGCCAGCGCCCGATCTCCGCCAGGGCCGCTTCGATGGCGGGGTCCGCCAGGTCGCCCGCGGCCAGCAACCCCTCGAGGCGGCCCTTCGCCGCGGCGATTTCCTGACAGTATTCCGCGCACCGCGGCAGATAGGCATCGTGCAGCGCCCGGATCTTCTGCATGCGCTCGGGCACGATGTGGAACCGGTGTTGCAGCCAGGCGAGATCATCAGTGGATTGGGCGGACCACTCCGCCCCAAGCCGCCCCCCCGCGTGCCAGGCTCCAACGAAAAGCACGCTGCCCACCGCGGCTGTCACCGACAACAGCAGCCATGCCTGCCAGAGCGGTCGCCGCGCCATCCCCTTCATTGAATCACCTGGGGCGCCACCAGCGCCAGGTAGCGGGCCTGCGCCTGGGAGTCGGCGTGCCGATGTTCTGCCACGGCACCCAACACGCCGCCCAGCGCCAGCATCACGCTCGCTGCCACCAGGGCTTGGCGCGGTCGCCACAGGAACTCCAGCAGGTGCCAAAGCCACGGGCCCGTCACGGACCCGGCCTCCGCCGCAGCGTGCTCCACCCGTCGCCAGACGCCATTTCGGAAACCCGGCGGGAGTTCGGACGTCGGACGACCCGCCAGCAGGAGACCCCTTAGTTGGCCAGGATCGTCGCGTTCACCAGGATGCATCTTGCCGTTCTGCATAAGGGCTGCATTCAGACATTTCGGCTCTACTACACCGCGCTGGGGACATTCCCGCACGCGAAATCGCAGAAAAGCCGGGCATTCCGCCCCCCCCCATCCGGAGACAATGAGTCCGAGGGAATCCGCACCGCCCGGGGTAATCCACACGGACGGAACGTCGGCGAGGCCGGTTCCATCTCAGCGCGATCAGACAGACAGACAATGAACGACCTCACCGGCATCACCGGAACCTCATGCACGCCGCCCCCCCCCCGGCTTGGCATGGCAATCTTGATGGTGGCCCTGCTGACGTTGTCCGGCTGCCGTGGAGTTCGCTCCGGGGGTGAGGTCACCGCCCGCCGGAAACTCGACCAGGTCGCCACGGTCTACCGCCCTCATGACGTTCGCCCCGTACTTCCGGAACTGCACGCCGACTCCGGCCTCAGCAACTTCCTGGCGTACGCCCTGTTGAACCAGCCGGCGGTCGAAACCGCCTACCGGGAATGGCAGGCCTCGGTGGAACGGATCACCCTCGAACGTTCACTCCCCGACCCCTTGTTCGGTTTCCAGTCCGACATCACCGACATCGCCAAGATGCTGATGTTCGGCCTGTCGCAACAACTTCCGGGCCCCGGCAAGCTCAAGGCCCGCGCCGCGGTGGCCGGCGCCGTCAGCGAAGCCCGCTATTTCGCCTTTGAGAACGCCGTCCAGCAGACCGCCTTCACCTTGAAACGCTCGTTCTACGAACTCTTCTTTCTGGATGAGCAGATCGCGATCACCCGCAAGAACCGGCAGCTCCTTGAGGACCTCGAACAGATCGCCCGGGCGCGCAACGACGCCGGGAAAGTGACTCTTGAGGACGTGCTGCGCGCCCGCATCGCCCGTGACCAGGTCACCACCGACCTCACGAATCTCGAAGACTCCCGCCATCCCAGGATGGCCGCCTTCAAGGCCGCACTGGGGCTTGCCAGCACCGAGCCCGACCCGCCTGTGCCCAGCCGGCTGGAATCGACCCCGCTGAACGTCGACGAGGATCAACTCCTCGAAATCGCCTTCAGCAACAATCCCCAACTGGCCGGGCTCGCAGCACAAATCCGCGCCGCCGAAGCCGGCATTTCACTCGCCTACAAGCAGAACGTCCCGGATTTCAGCCTCGGCGCGATGGCGGACGTGAAGTCCACCCCGGTGATGATCCGCCCGCTGCTGGGCATGACCCTGCCCCTCTGGCGGGACAAGGTGGCCGCCGGAATTGCCCAGGCCGAAGCCGAACGGCTCGCCTCCGGCTCCCGCCTCGACACGGCGAGAATCGCCCTGACCGTGGCCGTGGCGGAAAAGGCCTTCGCCTGGCGCCAGATTGGCCGGAATCTGGCCCTGCTGCAGGACCACCTCATCCCCCAGGCGGGCCTGTCGGTCGAGGTCGCCCGCGCGGGTTACCTCGCCGGCAACATCTCCTTCTTCAACCTGATCGAGGCCCAACGCCAGCGTCTCGCCTTCGAGCTGTCAGAGGTGGATGCCCGCACCCGCCGCGAGATCGTCCTGGCTGAGATGGGACTCCTCATCGCCGGAATCCCCCCGGAAGCAAACCCGCTGCAACCCCTCGTAAATACCACCACAAAACCGACTACTGACACCCATTCAACCCCCTGAAATCAGATGCACTTTTCATTTGCACAAGCGGACTTGATTCCCTATGGTTCCCGTCGTTATGACAACCACCGATGTGCTGTTAGCCACGATGTTCGCGGTCGCCACGGCTACCGTGGGTGTAATCAGCGAGGCCCCCGTCGCCGCGCCCCTCTGCGAGGCGTCGGTGCAGGAGGCCGCCCTGGTGCCGGCTCCGGCCCCGCTTTGCAGTCCCGACGAGGCCGTGGTGCATTCCACCTGGGATGCCTTCGCCGACTAGGCCTCTCCCCAGCAACCACACCGGCTGACCCGGCGTTTGCCCCCCTTGGGCGGACCCGTCAGCCGGTTTGCTTTTCCGCCCCCGGACTTCCTTGCCGTTCCCCTGGGAACGGTCGGTTGGTGGGCGGTTTTTCATGTCGTCCTCCCCGGGTCGTCTCATGAAGCCCTTCTCCCGCCTGCTCCCCCTGCTGCCCGCGGTGCTCGCCGGCGCGCTCGGGTTCCTCCTGGGAACCCGGTTTCCGATCAGCAGCAACCGCGCCTCCACCTCGTCCGGGTCCACGAATCAGGAAGCAACCGCGCTTTACACTTGCGGCATGCATCCGCAGATCATCCAGGACGCCCCGGGCAACTGCCCGATCTGCGGGATGAAGCTGACGCCGATGCGTCGCGAACCGGGCCTGGGGAGCCACCCCGCCGGTGGGCCGACCAACGGGGAAGGCAAGATCAGGTACTGGCGCGCCCCGATGGACCCCACCTACATCTCCGACAAACCCGGCAAATCCCCGATGGGCATGGATCTGGTGCCGGTCTACGAGGATGAGATCGTCAACCCCGGAGCGATCGCCATCGACCCGGTCACCATCCAAAACATGGCCCTCCGCACCACCGTTCTCACCAACGGCCCGCTGAACCGCACGATCCGCACGGTGGCGGCCATCGAACCCGACGAGACCCTCCAGGCGGAAGTCACCACCAAGTTCATGGGCTGGGTGGAGAAGCTGTATGTCGACTCCACCGGTGAGCAGGTCCATCACAACGATCCGCTCTTCGAGGTTTATTCCCCGGACCTTTACACCGCCCAGATCGAATACCTTCTCGCACTCAAGACCGCGGGCACCGCGCCGGAGCAATCCGCCGAACTGCTGGAGACGGCGCGGACCAAGCTCAGGTACTGGGACATCTCCGACTCCCAGATCGAGGAACTGAACCGAACCCGCCAACCACGAAAAACCCTCCAAATCCTCGCCCCCATCAACGGCTTCGTCATGGAGAAGAACGTCGTGGAGGGGCAGATGGTCAGCCCGGGCAAGGTGCTTTACCGCATCGCCGACCTCGGGCTTGTCTGGGTGCAGGCGCAGATTTACGAGCAGGATCTGCCGTTCATAAACCTCGGCCAGGAGGCTTTGGTAACGCTTTCCTACCTGCCCGACCGCCAGTTTCGGGGACGCGTGACCTACATCTATCCCGATGTGGATCCGAAGACCCGCACGGTGCAGGTCCGGATGGAGTTCCACAATCCCGGCTACTTCCTCAAGCCCGGCATGTTCGCATCGGTCCAACTGAAGTCGGAACTGTCCCCCTCCGCGCTGTTGGTTCCGGAGATGGCCGTGTTGCGGAGTGGCGACCGGAACACGGTTTTCGTCACGCTGCCTGGCGGCAAGTTCGAGCCCCGGCAGGTTCGCCTGGGGGTACACGCCGAGAATGACATGATCCAGGTGCTGGCCGGTCTGCTGCCAGGCGAACGCGTGGTCACCTCCGGCCAGTTCCTGCTCGATTCGGAAAGCCAGCTCCGCGAGGCCGTCCAGAAGATGCTCGAACCGAACCCGGCAAAAGCAGCGACCAACACGGCCTCAATGCCGGAGATGAAGGCAATGCAACCCACCCCAGCCGTCGGGCTGGAATCCGAGGCCATCCTCTACACCTGCCCGATGAAGTCGCACGCGCACGTGGTCTCGGACCACCCCGGCAAGTGTCCCGACTGCGAGATGGTGCTGGTGGAAACCGGCACCGTAGAGCACGGCAAGATCGCTGAGGAGCAGTGGCGCCAGGAACACCCCCACCCAACGCAGCCCTGAAGCGCTGCCTCTGTCCCCATGCTGCAGCGCATCATCGACTTCTCCTTGAGGAACAAGTTCATCGTCCTCGCCGCCACGGTGGCGCTGGTGCTGGGCGGGGTCTACTCGGTCAGGAACATCCCGCTGGACGCCATCCCGGACTTGTCGGATGTGCAGGTGATCGTCTTCACCGAATACCCCGGCCAGGCGCCCCGGATCGTCGAGGACCAGGTGACTTATCCGATTACAACGAAGATGCTGGCCGTGCCCTACGCCAAGGTGGTGCGCGGTTACTCCTTCTTCGGCTTCTCGTTCGTCTATGTCATCTTCGAGGACGGCACCGACCTCTATTGGGCGCGGAGCCGCGTGCTGGAGTACTTGAGCGGCCTCAGTGGCAGTCTGCCACGTGGCGTAACCCCCACCCTGGGACCGGACGCAACCGGGGTCGGCTGGGCTTTCATGTACTCGCTCCAGTCGGACAAATACGACCTGCAGGAGCTCCGTTCCATGCAGGACTGGTATCTCAAGTACAAGCTCATGGCCGTGGACGGCGTGTCCGAGGTGGCTTCCATCGGTGGTTTTGTGAAGCAGTACCAGGTCACCGTGGACCCGGTGAAGCTGCGGGCGTACAACCTGCCGTTGTCCAAGGTCCGAATGGCCGTGCAGCGCAGCAATGGGGAGGTCGGCGGACGCACGATTGAGCTTTCGGAACGGGAGTTCATCCTGCGGGTCAAGGGCTACATTACGGACGTCGAGGACCTCCGCCAGGTGGCCGTGGGCGTGGGAGAGAACGGCTCCCCCATCCTGCTGCGGGATGTGGCGACGGTACAGCTGGGTCCGGAAATGCGACGCGGCATCGCTGAGTGGAACGGCGAGGGAGAGACCGTGGGCGGCGTGGTTGTCGTGCGCTACGGCGCCAACCCCCGGAAGGTCATCAGCGACGTCAAGCAGGCCCTCGACGACGCCATGAAAGGCCTGCCGGAAGGGGTCACCTACAAGGTCGGCTACGACCGCAGCGCCCTGATCGACCGCGCGGTCAAAACACTGGAGGAAAAGCTGATCGAGGAAAGCGTGGTGGTGGCGCTGGTGTGCATTCTCTTCCTGTTGCACTTCCGGAGTGCCCTGGTGGCCATCCTCATCCTGCCGACCGCGGTACTCGCCTCCTTTGTCATCATGCACGGCCAGGGCATCAGTTCAAACATCATGTCCCTGGGAGGCATCGCGATTGCCATCGGCGCGATGGTCGACGCGGTCATCATCATGATCGAGAACGCCCACAAGCACATGGAGCACGACGGCGGCAAGAAGCCCCATTGGGCCATCATCCGGGACGCCTCCATCGAGGTCGGGCCAACGCTGTTCTACTCGCTGCTGGTGATCACCGTGAGCTTCCTGCCGGTCTTCACTCTGCAGGCACAGGAGGGCCGCCTGTTCAAACCGCTGGCCTTCACGAAAACCTACTCCATGGCTGCCGCGGCCTTGCTGTCCATCACCCTGGCACCGATCCTGATGGGCTTCTTCATCCGGGGCAAGATCCCGGCCGAGGAACGGAACCCGATCAACCGCTTCCTGATCTGGCTGTATCACCCGGTCATCGACTTTGTCATCCGATGGCGCTGGCCGGTGGTGATCGGGGCGGCCCTGATTGTGACGCAGGTCTTCTTGCCATGGAACCGCTGGGTCGTGCAGCGCCTGCCTGAGGGGCCGCTGAAGAACCTGGCCGCCAGGGCCAATCCGCTCTTTCCGTATCAGAACCTCGGTTCGGAGTTCATGCCGCCTCTTTATGAAGGGGACCTCCTCTACATGCCCACCACCTTTCCGGGGATCTCCATCACCAAGGCACGCGAACTCCTCCAGCAGACCGACAAGATCATCAAGAGCTTCCCCGAGGTGCACCATGTCTTCGGCAAGGTGGGTCGCGCCGAAACCGCCACCGACCCCGCCCCGCTCTCAATGATCGAAACCACCATCATGCTGAAGCCGGAGGAGGAGTGGCCCGAGGTCAGCATTACGGATTTCGACGGCAAGGTGATCGCCCACCGCCGGAGAACCTCCGATGAGTTGGTGGACGCGTTGAACAACGCCATCCAAATCCCCGGACTGGCCAACGCCTGGACCATGCCGATCAAGACGCGGATCGACATGCTCTCGACCGGCATCAAGACCCCGGTGGGAATCAAGGTGGCCGGCCCGGACCTGACCGTCCTGGAACAGATCGCCTCTGAGATCGAGGGCGTGGTCAAGGGCGTGCCGCACACGACCAGCGCCTATGCCGAAAGGGTGGTGGGCGGCCGCTACATCGAGTTCGATATTGATCGTGAGGCCATCGCCCGTTATGGGCTCACGATGGGGGATGTCCAGGAAGTGCTGGTGGTCGCGCTGGGCGGCATGCCCATTACCACCACGGTCGAGGGTCTCCAACGCTACACGGTCAACCTGCGCTACAGCCGCGATTTCCGATCGAACCTCGACGCACTGAAGAACGACCTCGTGATCCCCACCCCGACCGGCGCCCAAGTGCCGCTCGGTCAGTTGGCGACCATCCAGGTCGTCAACGCACCGATGAGCATCAAGAGTGAGGCAGCGGTCCCCAACGCCTGGGTCTACGTGGACATGAAAGGCATCGACGTCGGCACCTATGTTCAGAGCGCCCAAAAGGCCGTCAATCAGGCCATCGTGGACGGCAGGATCAACCTGCCGGACGGCTACACCATCCTGTGGAGCGGCCAGTACGAATACATGCAGCGGGCAAAGCAGAGACTGATGGTGGTGGTCCCCCTGACCCTGCTGATCATCACTCTCATCATCTACCTGAACACGAAGTCGGGCATCAAGACGGCGATTGTGCTGCTTGCCGTCCCATTCTCCCTGGTGGGCGCCGTGTGGATGCTGCACCTGAGCGGGTATCACCTCAGCGTCGCGGTCTGGGTCGGCATCATTGCGCTGGCGGGACTCGATGCGGAGACCGGGGTGGTGATGCTGCTCTACCTGGACATCGCCCACGCCGACTGGAAGAAACAGGGCCGGCTGACCAATCCCGCCGGCCTGCGGGACGCCATTTACCACGGCGCGGTCAAGCGGGTCCGCCCCAAGGCAATGACCGCGGCGGTGATCATCGCCGGCCTGCTACCGATTCTCTGGAGCCACGGCACCGGCGCCGACGTCATGAAACGCATCGCGACGCCCATGGTCGGTGGGGTGGTGACTTCCACGTTGATGGAACTCCTGGTTTACCCGGCAGTCTATTACCTCTGGCGTAGTCGCTCCCTGCCTTCAGGAGGGGTCGCCCATTAGAGGTTCCGGTCAAGAGACAAAATTTCCACCCGTCCCGATCTAATCGGACATTCCGTGCTTTCCTGTTGTTGGCCGGGTAACCCGCCCCAACCGCCCGACGCCTCTGCCGTCTCGATTCTCGTCGTTGATCTGTTTCAGTCACCCATCTGGCTTCAGACGCCGGTTCGTGGATCGCTCCACTCTTCCCAACGCCCTCCCCGCCTTGAGCGGGACCAGAGAATCGTCTGTACCGCACCGCCGCCGATTCAGTCACGATGGTTCACCATGGCCGGTCTCCCGACCCCGGCTTTCCAGACCCTTCGCGGCTGACGATGGGAGCAGATCAAACATCGAACCTGGGCTCTGGTCACCCAAGCCGGGGAGACCGCCGCTGCCAATCAGTCCTCTGGTTTCTCCAGACCCCTTCCAGGCTCGCGGCCGCCCCCCGGCAAATCATCCAAAGAGCATCGCTTCATCAAAGGCCTTCCCCTGCATCACGTGCCAAACCGCCTTCGCCAGTTTGCACGCCAGCGCCTTCATCGCCACCGGACGGTTCCGCCGACGCACCTTCCGTTCATACCATGCCGCAATCCGCGGATGATACCTCACCGCATACACCGCCGCCTCCGCCAGTGCCCACGCCAGATACCGGTTCCCGTTGCGCCGGTTGTTCTCCCCCTTGCGCTTCCCGTTGGACGAGCGCCGACTGTCTACCGTCCGGCAGTAGGAGGCGTAGTCTCCCGCGCTGGCAAACCGGCCAAAGTCCCCGCTCTCCAGCACCACCACCATTCCCAGGATCGTCCCGATCCCGGGCACCTGCCGTACCCGCGCAAATTCCGCTTTCGCTTTCACCGCCCGGAGCACCTGCTTCTCAATCCACTCCGCCAACCCATCCTGCTTGCGCACCAGCTCCAGCAGCGTTTCCACCTGCAGTTGCCCGAACTTCTCCAGCGGCAGTGCCACCACCTCCTCCCGGCCCCACCGCTTCAACTCCGCCACTTTCGGACACGGCAACCCGTAGCGCGCCAGCAAACCCTCCAAGCTCAGCAACGACTGCGTCCGTTGCCGCACGATGAGCATCCGCCGCCGCAACGCATCCCGGATCGGTCGCACCTCCACCGGATAGATGTAGCTCTCGGGCAGAATCCCCAGCCGCAACTGTTCGGCCATCCAGCCCGCGTCGCTGGCGTCGTCGGTCACCTTGATCCCCCGGTACTGGTCCATCTTCGCTGGATTGGCCAGGCACACGTCGAGCCCAGCGGCCTGCAGCCCGTCCACCAGCCAATACCAGTTGTAGGTCGATTCCACCGCCAGCTTTCCGATCCGATCCCAATGCGGCCCCAGCGCCCCCTTCACCGCCGCCAGGTTCGCTTTGACACGCTTCTCCAGGACCCGTTTCCCGCTCGCAGCATCGCTGACCGTCAGGAATACGTTGTTTCCATGCAGGTCCGCTCCCACGTAGTATTTCGTCTCAGCTCCGGTTGTTGCCATAGGACTTCCTTTCGTTTCTTGGACTTCGAGTGGAAGTCTGGCTCAACCGGAGCCTCCCTTAAAACCTCTAGATGATTATCAGTTCTTGATATTGACATATCCCGGCCTCTGCCGCCCTCGTCGTCGCAGGCATCGGGCTGCATGAGGCCTCCGGCCCGCCCCGCGACCCGATTAGGGAAACCGGTGGAATCGACTATTCGGATTGCGTGACCCGGGCTCACCCGGGAGAATCCGCGGAAACCTCCCGGTGGAAGCACGGCGGCTTGAACCGGAGGGGAGCGATCCATGAGCACATCAAGCACACCCAACGTCTTCACTGCCGCGCTCAGTCGTTTGGACAAGGCCAGGCGGTTCGCCACCCCGGATGGCGAGTTGATCGAGCGACTTCAACAACCCCTCGCCACCCTGCAGGTGGCGGTGCCGGTGCGGATGGACGATGGTTCGCTGCGCATCTTCCAGGGCTACCGGGTGCGTTACAACGACACGCTTGGTCCGACGAAAGGAGGGCTTCGCTATCACCCCGCAGTGGACTTGAACGAGGTGCAGGCACTGGCCTTTTGGATGACCTGCAAGTGCGCGGCGGTGGGCGTTCCGTTTGGGGGCGGCAAGGGCGGCGTGGTGGTGAATCCCAAGGAACTCTCGCGACTGGAACTCGAACGGCTCAGCCGCCGGTTCATCCAGCAGATCGCCGGCTTCATCGGACCAGACACGGACATCCCGGCGCCCGACGTCTATACCAATCCCACCATCATGGGCTGGATGATGGACGAATACTCCCGACTGCAGGGGCGCAAGGTCCCCGCGGTCATCACCGGCAAGCCGATCCCGTTGGGGGGCAGCCTGGGCCGGGAGGACGCCACCGGTCGCGGGGCCTACTACTGCATCAAGGAGTTCGAGCGAATCCACGGTTGGCACCCCGCCGACATCCGCATCGCCGTCCAGGGCTTTGGTAATGCCGGGCAACACGTTGCCCGACTCCTGCACGCGGACGGCTACCGGGTGGTGGCCATCAGCGACTCACACGGCGGCGTCTTTTGTCCGGACGGCGTGGAGGTACCGGAGGCCATCCGTCAGAAGAACGCCACGCGCGGTCTTGCGGACGTGTACTGCGCGGAATCCGTCCGCAACTGCGAGCACTGCACCCGGGTGGGCACCAAGGCGATCAGCAACGCCGACCTCCTGGAACTCGACGTGGACATTCTGATTCCGGCTGCGATGGAGAATCAGATCACGGCCGCCAACGCCGCCCGGATCAAGGCCCGCACCATCGTGGAAGTGGCCAACGGCCCCACCTCCCCGGAGGCGGATGAAGTGCTGCACGGCCACGGCATCCAGGTGGTGCCGGACATTCTGGCCAATGCCGGCGGCGTGACCGTGAGCTATTTCGAGTGGCTCCAGAACCGGGCCGGGCTCTACTGGACGGAGGCCGAGGTGCACGAGCGGCTCAGGCAGATCATGGTGACCGCCTTCCAGGGAATCCACGGCAGAATGCGGGAACACCAATGCGACATGCGAACCGCGGCCTATGCGCATGCCCTCGACCGACTGAACGCCGCCGTCGAAGCGCAAGGCACCTACAGCTACTTCAACCACCACTAGCCAGACACGTCACGGCCGAGCGCCGGGCTGAAGCTTCTTGCTGGGATAGCCCTCGACCTTCACGCCGCGCTTGCGCAGCGCTTCCGCGAGGTTGTAGCGAAACTCCTCGGGCGCCGTCTGCAGGGCCACTTGCAGCATCATGGTGGCCTGCTGGCCGGGAATGCGCTGGAGCGCGCACCGGGCGTCGTCGCGAACCTCACGATCCTGCAACAACCTCGCAATCGGGGCCGCGGCATCCTCCCCCGCCACCTCCGAAAGCATCCACAGCACCTCGCGCCGAACGGGGGCACTGAAATGTGCCAGCAGAGGGATCAAGGCCTGTTCCACGGCACGGGCCTCGGCGTCGGCCCCGGGTCGTCCCGCATGACGAACAATCTTCCAGAGGGCCCGCTTCGCGGAGCGTGCCACCTCGAAATCCTCGTGCACCAGCAGGTCGGAAAGCGGACGAACACCCGCCGCCCCGAGCGATGCCGCCCCCTGCCATGCCTCGCCCCGCGTCCGGTCGTCGCCCGTCCTGATGGCTTCAACCACGGACGGTACGTCAGCGGCCATTGCGGTGGAGGTGGACGCCGTCGCGGTGATCGCCGCGGCAGCCGTTGTCTTCAAAGTCGCATTCATCTTCGTTTGGAATCGGAGGCCGTGAGTCGTGTGAAATGGAGGTTGGTCAGAGGCAAAACGGATAACGCTGGGGCCGGCTCATCAACCGGTTCGCCGCCGGATCGTCGAGAATCTCCCCCTTCGCTGCGTCCCAACGCAGCTTCCGGCCGGTGATCAAGGACAGGTTGCCGAGCACGCAGAGATTCGCCGTGGCCACGGCGCCCTCGATGTTCATCACCGGTTTCGAGCCCTTGCGAATGGCCTGCAGCCAGTCCTCGCGATGGTCGAAATTGGGACTCCGATAGACGTCCTTCGCCCCCGCGGGCGGCTCCCATTCGACGGCCTTGGTCTCCGTGTAAACCTGGCCGTCACCCACCCACACGATGAGACTGTCCCGGTCGCCGTGGTAGACTGCGCCGTAGCCATCGCGAATGCCCTCACGCTTGCGCTTCTCCTCGTCGAAGTAGGGACGTTTTTCCCCGGGTTGCGCCCAGATCAACTTCCAGTCGGGGTTCTTGAACGTGTATTCGACGCGCATGGTCACCGCGCTGTCCCAGAGCCCCTTGAGGGGGACCGTGCCGGTGGCCTCGATCTCGACCGGGCCGGTGTGGTCGGCGCCCATGATCCAGTTGGCGTTGCTCATGACATGGGCGCCGCGATCCCGGATCTGGCCGCCGCCGGACTCCATCAACCAACGGAAAGTCCCGTGGCAGTAGCGGGCGTTGTAAGGACGCCAGTGAAGGGGCCCGAGCCACATGTCCCAATCGAGCTCCGGGGGCGGCGCACTGTCCGGCACCGGGTTGTTGTCGGCGGGGCTCTCGTAGTGCCAGCATTCGACGGTGTGGACGCGCCCGATCATGCCGTTGGCGATGTAACGGTGCGCGAGGTAGCACTCCTTCTGCGAACGCCCCTGCGATCCGACCTGCACCACCACCTTGTTCCGGTTCGCGGCGGCGATCATCGCTTTTCCCTCTTCGATCGTGCAGCACGCCGGTTTCTCAACGTAGACATGCTTGCCCGATTCCGCGGCATGGACCATGTGGCAGGCGTGCCAGTGATCGGGGGTGGCGATGACCACCGCATCGATGTCCTTTCGGGCGAGCAATTCACGATAATCCGGATATCCCTTCGCCTGCTCACCGGCCGTCTCCAGTCGCGAACCCAGGCGGCTGGAATCGGCATCACTGATTCCCGCGATCACGAGATCGCCCCGGCTCTGACGCGCAATCATGTATCCAAGATGCCCGCTGCCCATGCCGCCCACGCCAATGTGGCCGATGACCAGGCGGTCATTCGCTCCGAACACGCGCGGGGCAACGAACTGCGGCAGACCCAGCACGGCGGCGGCCGTGCCCAGGCCGGTGGTCTTCAGGAAGGATCGACGACGGATCTGAATCGGCTTGTCTGTCATGTGATGTGCGGTTTCGTGGCTCGAAGAGAGGGTCACGCAAGCGGAGGGACTTCGACAAGCAAAACAGTTGCGGCAAAACGAGTGAGGCAACCGGCGGGGGCAATTCGTGAGCCGGCATCGAACAGGAACGGAGAGTCCGAAGGTCTTCCGCCGGATCGGCGAACGCCGGTTCACCGCTGGCACAAGATGGAGACTGCGGTGGTTCGGCTCGGCGAACGCCAGTTCGCCGCTACGCCGGCTGCCCGCACGCCTCGACCTCATCGATCCGCGTCATCCGCCTGGCTGCCGGTGGTTTCCGAGCCACCCTCACCGGCGAAATACGCGTCAAACACGGTGAGCAACTGCGCTCCGTAAAGCTCCCAAGCCGCGGCACTCGGAGGCTGCCTCAGGCCGGCGATCCAGTTCGCGTTCAACTCGTGGATGCAGGCATCAATGCCGAATCGAGCCAGCATGCCTTCGCCGAGGGAACCGGGATTGCGGAAACTGCTGTCCGTGCTGCCCTCCGTGAACCAGGTATGCTCACGCAGCAGCGTCTCGAAGCGCTGCATGTTGGCGAGGTAACGGTCCCCTCCGGACTCGGGCCGGCTGACATGCAACCGGCCGCCTTCGTCGTTGTGAAAGTCGATGGCAAGATCGGGCTTCCGACCAGCGGCAATCTCGCGGGTCAGCCAACGCTCCAACGCCGCGTTCTCCGGGGCGAGATTCTCCGAAGCCGGCCGATCCCAGTTGCGGTTGAGGTCCATCCCCAGCGAGTTGAACCGGGTTCCGCCCCGGGCCACGCCGTCGCGATTCGCCATCGGCAGTACCGCCAGGGAAAACCGGGACCGCCAGCGACGCGCCTCGCCATCGTCTGCCAGGAACCGCCGGATCATGCCGGTCACCACCCAGTCGCCGCCAGGTTCCCACGCATGTGCCCGACTCCTCAGCAACACCCGATGGGGCGCCTGCGGATCCCCTACGCAGACCATTTGCAGGGGGCGCCCTTCAACGGTCCGGCCGATCTCCTCGATCGCCACACCGTCCTTCGGCCGGAGATCATCGAGGAAACGCTCCAGGTCGGACAGCCGAAACACCGGCAACCGCGCCACGTAAAGCGTCGGGCCAGGCAGGGTCACGTCGATCTGGAGGCGGTCTCCGGGCAGGAAGACGGTCTCGATCGGCGCCCAATCCCGGCCGTCGCGGGAGATGAAGCTGATCGTGCGATCGGACACGGGCGAGCCATGCCGGCCATTCCAGACGTTGTCGAGGTTGTTCAGGATCAGGCGCCATTTCGAACCGGTGGGCGCCTGCAGTTGGAAGAACCAGTGGCCCGCGGCACGATTCGGCGAAGACCGTTCGTGGTCGTAGAGCAGGTGGAGGTTCAACTCGCCCTCGTCGCCGACCTCCCACCAGAGCGGCGAGGCGTTTTCGAAATGGTTGGCGATGTAGACGTCGGGAAACGACGGGGATTCGGCGGCGACACCGACCCACGCCAGCAGGCCGTAGAGGGCGGCAGCAACACGGAGGTTCATGGCGGTGATACCCGGGCCTCAGGTTTCAGGTTTCAGATTTCGGGTTTCGGGATGCCGGCTTCGAATCTCAGATTTCAACTCTCAAATCTCAAATCTCAAATCCCAAGCCCCGGGCCCCTGGAATCTGCCGGTTCCTCACCGGCCCACATCGCGTCCCAGCGTGATCTCGTCGTTGGCGAAATTGGCGACGCTCTTCGTCTTCTCGTGGAAATGGCGGGCGTGCTGCAGGATTCCCGCCCGGGAGTAGAACGGCGAGTCCGGAGCGAGCGGCAGTTTCACCACTTCATCGCGATGTCCGGCCTGGTAGATGGCGGTAACAAGTTCCAGCGTGCGCCGGCCCTGTTCCCCATCCACCAGCAACGGCTCACGCCTCTCGATGGCGGACAGGAAATTCTCGATCTGGCCTGCGTGCCCCTCGTGCTCCACCGCGGGCAAGCCTTCGTAGAAGCGCCGGATCTCCGCCTGCAGGACCGGGTTCTCCTCGGGAAACCCGTTCTCCTTCTGGTTGCTGGCGGTGACCATCCAAGGCACGGCGACCTTGGCCCGTTCGCCCTGAAAGACGAGTTGCTGTTCTTCCCCGTGATGAACGAGCGACGCGGTGATCTGGCCGACCCTTCCATCGGGATAGGTGAGGACGGAGGTCGAGAAGTCCTCCACTTCGGAGTTGCGGTGGGCGAGGTTCAACGACACCGACCGCACCTCCGCCGGCAGCCCTCCCATCATCCATTGGAAGAGGTCGATGTGGTGGACTGCGTGATTCAGGGTGCAGCCACCACCTTCCTTGGCCCAGGTTCCGCGCCACCAGAGATCGTAATAGTTGCCTCCGCGCCACCAGAAGGAATCCGCCTGCGCGTGCAGGACCTTGCCGGCAAAGCCGGAATCCAGCACCCGCTTGAGTTTCATCATCGGCGTCTTGAACCGGTTCTGCGCCACCACCCCCAGCAGCGCCCCGCCCTCCTCCGCCGCCGCCAGCATCGCGTCGCACTCGTCGAGGGAGGTTGCCATGGGCTTCTCGGTCAGGACGTGCTTGCCGGCCCGCAGCAGCACGGTCGCCGCCGACGCGTGTTCGAAGGGCGGCAGGCACACCGAGGCGGCGTCAAAATCACAGCCTGCCAGGAGGCCGGCCACGCCCTGGAACACCGGCACCTCCAGGCCATATTTCGCCGCCTTCTCCTTCGCTTTGTCAGCGTAGAGATCGACCAGCGCCACCACCTCCGCCCGGTGGTTGAACTTCTGATACGCCTGGAGGTGGCTGTCCGAGATCGCCCCGGTACCGAGAATCGCGATGCGTTTCATTTCTGTCGTTCCCGCGTTGCTTCGACCAACCGCCTGTCAAGGGCCGGCGGCGTCAGCGCGGCAGACCCTTGCTGCGCCCGCAAAAGGTGAGTTCAGAGACGCCGGACTTGTCCAGATCGCCGAGTCCCGCCCGTTTCATTCGTTCGTACTGGCGTTGGGCCGCCACCGCGACAGGCAGCTTGAGCCGGGCTTTCCGCGCCATCCGGACCGCGAGTCCGACGTCCTTCGCTGCATGCTCCGCGGAGAAATAGCAGTCGTGCTCGCGACGTTGCATGTCCTCACCATCGGTGACCAGCACCCGGGACGCCGCCCCGGTCTCGGCAAACACCTCGCGCGCCATCGTCAGGTCGAGTCCGGCCGCCTCACTCAAGGCGAGTCCCTCGGCGAGGGCGGCGGTGTTCGCGATCATGATCATGTTCACGATCAGCTTGAGCCTGGCGGCGTCACCGGTCCCGCCAATGTGGCGGACGGTCTTGCCAAGCAAACGAAGCAGCGGTCGTGCCCGCTGATACGCCGCCTGAGTGCCGCCGCACATGAGATAAAGCGATCCGTCGCGCGCCTGGGGAATGCTGGAGGCCATGCAGGCCTCCAGGACCGACGCCCCGACCCCGGTCACGCGCAGTTCCACACGCTGGTGAACCTCCGCGGACACCGTGGCACAGTTGATGAACAAACGGCCATCCGCGCCGCACAGCAGGCTGTCGCCGTTTCGCGCAAAGATGCCCTCCATCGCCGCATCATCCGAAACGACCGTGAGGACGATGTCGGATAGTGCGGTGACCCGGGCCAGTTTGCGGGGCGCCTCACATCCGCCGCCGAGTTCGGCCGCGAGCCGCCGCGCCACGCGGGCCCGGGCATCGAACACCGCCGCCACGGTCACACCGCAGTCTTTGAGACGCCGCGCCATGTTCGCGCCCATGCGTCCCGTGCCAACCACGCCAATCCGTTCCTTGATCCTCGCCATAACAACCAGCATTCCCGTCAAGCACTCTCAGCTGACCGGGTCGACTGAAACTAACGACTGTGGCCGGATTCAGGCAACCCCATATCCACCCGCCCCCCCCCGCCGGGAGGGAACCTTCCCGCCGTGGCAACCGGGAGCCTGTCTGAAGAACGCCCTTGGTTCAGGTTGTCGGACGGGTCACCCCGGATCCGTCACTGCCGGGATACGGTTCAGGCGCTGGCGCTGAGATTGAGCCAGTCGATCCCGACCTTCTTCAGGGCGTAGCCGGTTTCCCGAAGGTGGTCACCGTAACAGGTCATCCAATGGAAGCCCTTCATTTCGCGGAGCAGGGTCCCGGTGCTGCCCTCGAAGGCGACATCGATCTGCGAGCGGCAGATGTCGAGGAACGGATTGGCCTTGATGGTGCCGCGGAAGCCCACCCACTTGCGGCTGTTGAAGTCCGGGATCAGGTTCGTGACCTGCTGTCCGAGGCGCATCTCCACCTTGGGCGCGGCCCCGTAGTCCGATTCGAAATGGGTCAGGATGCGGACCTTCTCGGCGGAGACCCCGTCCATCTTCCGCGGCGCCGTGCAATGAGCCAGGGTCACCAACCCCTCGTAGGGATAAGTGGGATCATTGAGGAAGACGGGAGTGCCGGCGATGTAGTGGAGCAGCACGCCGGACGGGATGACGACGAAATCCGATTCGCAGAAGGCAAGGTACCCCGCGTCGTTCAGCAGGCTCAACGGCATGCAGGCGGTGGTCTGGGACATGCCCATGATCGTCCCCATGCAATGGTTGACCGTAATGGCGTCGGTATCCGCCGCGGCCATCAGGTGCTTGAAGACCTCGGTAAGGAGGAAGGCGCGCTCCACGAACCCACGGTCCGTCTCCAGCGAGACGCCCGGATCGTCCAGGTAGTTCGCCGCCTGCTGTTTGCAGGCAGTCACCAGAGCGGCATCGTCGTTGGCCTGGCGGATGAGCTTTGCCAGTTCGTCGTACGAGACGTCGACAAGTTCCATCTTGAACTGTTCCCGCGCCAGATCCGGAGCCTTGCGTCCGCCCTCCCCCCAGCCGGCCGGTCCGCCGATGGCAATCATCCTTTTGCCGAGCGTGTTCTTCAGGCCCGCGAGTGCCCGCAACCGCCAGAGGAGTTCCTCGTGATTGTCCACCACGACATCGTCGACATCCATGCCCGGCTGCCCGAACTCGTCCACCGTCTTCCGGAGGTAGCGGTTATGGGCAATCTCGTACCACAGGTAGACGGGCCCGGACCGATGCCGGACGAACATGAGGTTCCATTTGGCGGGATCCGTGAGCGCTTCCTGAAGGTTCAGCCATCCCCCGGCAGCGTAGAGGATGACGCCGTCATGATCGCCCGCGCGGATTTCCGCGGCTTGGTCCGGGGTCTTGCAGCGGCACACTGGAAGCACCTCCAAGGGAAACCCGGCCTTCTCCTTCATCTTGGCCAACTCTTCCGCGATCACGGTCTGCTCCTTCGCGGCATCCGCCTCCGTCTGGATTCCGCCCCAGCTCCGCCAACTGGTCTGTTCCCGACGCACGGGCGTCTCATACACCAGCACCGGCTGCATCCGGAGTGGCTTGCGACCGGGCGGACGCAGCGCGGCTGGCCCGAGGTTGTTGGCCGCCCGGAGCACGGTGGGCGACAGCACCAGGGCGGCGGTGGCCGCCGTGGTCATGCCCCCAAGAAAGTCACGTCGACTCCACTGGCCGCCGAGGAGGGCGAGGCGCGAAGCAGAACAACAGGGACATCCGGACTCAGGGGATTCGTGGGTGGTCATGGCGGTACCTTTCGTGGATCAAATGTCAACGGCGTGGTGATATGAGGGATACTGTTACTGGAAGCCCCCTGCCGTCAAGCGCTGGCGGCGACGGCAAGCCACTCAGCCGTGGCGACCCGCCGTCTGGTCACTCCGGAGAAGCGCCGCCGAACCGCTGCCTTGCCGCGGCCAAGCGCTGCCGCTGTCCGGGAAAAAGGAAGGACTCGTCGATGCGGGTAAGAGCGGCAGCCATAGCCTGCCGATCCCCGTTTGCAAGGGCGATCTCCAACTCCACCAGTGCCCGCTCGGTTGCCAGGCCGGCATCCGCCAACTGCGGCAGCCGCAGCAGCTCCCGGCCGGCCTCGTCCGCACGCCCCCCGAGGGCCAGCGCGCCCGCCAGGACGATGCGCGCCGCCGGGGTATCGGGATTGTCCCGGAGGAAACCGCTGGCGATCTCCACTGTCTCCTCCGAACGCTCCCGGTTCACCCACAATGCCGCCGCGTAGTCCATGCGTCCCCGGGGGGCCATCGGGTCCAGGTCGAGCGCGCGGCGGGCGGCCTTGAAAAGAAGGGATTCGTCCTGGCGCAGGGCATACGTGGCCTGAAACAACACCGTCCAGTAGCGGATGTCCCCTGCCAGGGCCGCCTCCAGCGGCCGCAAGGCACGGCTGGCGTGCTCCGGGAATCCTGAGTGAATCCAGACAGCGGCAAGCTCCAGGGTCATCCGGGGCACGACAAACTCCAGATCGAGCGCCGCATCGAAGGCCCGACCAGCCTCCTCGCGACGCCCCAACCCGGCCAGGCCACGGCCTTCGACAAACCAGCCGAAGCTCTGAAGGGTGGTGTCGCCACGCGGCAGGGTTCTCAACTCCTTTCCCATCCGGACGAGTGCAGGCCAGTCACCGGCTTCGGCCTGAAGGTTCCCCAGCAACACCCAGAGCGGCAGGCAAAGGGATGCGGGGCCGTCTCCCAGCACCGGGGCATGCCGCTCGAGGAATCCGCGGGCCGTCGAGGGATCCCCCAGGGAAATCAGGACCTTCCCCATGATGGCGGCTTCGGCCGGGGTCCGGGGAGGACAGGGGTGGTCGGTGACCAACTGAAGGGCTTCCTCGCCGCGGCCCAATCGGTGCAGGAGCCGCCAGTAATCCACATACGCCTCGAACCGGTCCCCCTGGAAACCAGCCAACCGGTGCAGGGCCTGCGCATAGCCGGCCGCGTCCGACTGTTGAAGCGCTACCCGCAGCAGGAGGCGGTTGGCCAGCAGACGATCCTTCAGCGTGGTGGCGGCGACCTCCAGTTGCGCGCGCCCCGAGGCCGCCTCGCTGCCACTCCCCCAACCGGCGTGCCAGGCCGCCCGATAGAGGCTCATGGATGGATCCACCCGCACCACTCTCTCCCATCGCAGCCACCAGTCGGCGAGCTCCGCTTCACCGGAGAGATGGAACCTGGCGCGCGCCATCAGCGCGGCCGCCTCCTCGGGCAGCGCGGGACCAAGGCCTTCCAGCCATCCGATGACCTCCCGATAGTCACCCAACCGGTCGAAGACCCGGGCGCCAAGAACCACGTCCCGATCCTCGCCGCCGGTCAACCGGAGCAGCCAGCTGGCCAACTCCCCCCCCCGGAGTGCCCACTGCCCGCCTTGGCCCTCTTCGGACTCCAGAAACACCCCCAGCGCCCGCCGGAGGCGGGAAACGTCGCCCCGGTCGTTGCCCACGGCTGCAGCATAGGCACGCCAGGCCTCGTCGATCTCTCCTCTGGCCAGGTGTACCTCGGCGCGTCGCTCCAGCCTCCATGCCTGCACCCGATCCAACAGGCTGACCCGCACCGCGGGCTGGAATCGGGCCGGTGTGCTGAGCCAGACCTTGGGGAGGGCGAGAAGAAGCAGCACGGCGACGCCCAGGACCAGCAGGCCGACGATCGTGAAGGGGGGATTCAGGAGCAGGAGGCGAATGAGCGGCCTGCCCTCCATACGGTCCGCCACCCGCTCACGCCAGTTCGGTGGCTGCGAATGCGGCAGACTCTCCGGACCGCCCCGACGCGAGCGGGTCGAACCCCGTGCGGCGGCGGGCGGGGGTTCGGAGGAGGGGTTCGCGCTCACGCCGGGCATTCTCACCGCCAGTGCCAACCTCGCAAGTGCCAAACCCGCGCCGGGACGCGGATGCGAAGGGCTGGAACGGGGGAGATGGGAGGCATGCCGACGCGGCGCCCGGACTGGCGACAGGTGCCTTCCTGCCACGACCCGCCCGGTTCAGGCTTCGGGGGGACCGGCCAGCCGGTGGCGCACTCCTGCCAGCCACTCGATCTGGACCGGAAACAGATACTTGTCGCTGATCCGCTCCAGGGCTGTCCGGGCCGCGGCGTCATCCTGTCGTGCCAGCGCGATCTCGAGATCCACGAGAGCCCGCGCGGTCAGGGCGGGCGGACTGGTGGGCAGGGGCACTCCGGCCATGATTTGGGCGGCCTCCGCCCCGCGGCCTACCATTGCCAGGGCCTGGGCGTGGTTCAGGCGGGCCATGGGTGAATCCTGGTTGGCTTTCAGGTACTCCAGGGTAAGGCCCACCGCCTCGTCCGGCCGCTGTCGGGTGATCAGCAATGCCACCGCATAGTTCAAGCGTCGCACCAGGTTGTCCGGTTCCAGTGCTCTGGCCTTCATGGCCGACTTGAACACCAGCGCCTCGTCCTTCCTCAGCGAATACGCGGCTTCGAAAAGCAATTCCCAGTATCGGACCCGGCCTCCCAGCACTTCGTCGAGCGGCAGCAGGAGACGCTGCGCCTGATCCGGATACCCCTGCTGCAACATGACCGCCGCCACCTCCATCGCGACCGGCGGCGTAACGAATCCCTCCCGAATGGCCGCATCGAACATGGCCGCGGCGCTCGTCCGGTCGCCAAGCTCCACCGTGGCCCTGCCTTCGACGAACCAGCCGAACCCTCCCATCGTCGCATTCCCCTCCGGCAACGCCCGGATGTCCCGCCCCATGCGTGCCAGTTCGGGCCACGCCTTCTGCCCAATGTAGAGATCACCCAGGAGCGCCCACAACGGCATGCAGAAGACCGCTGGTCCATCCCCGAGGGTCGGCCCGTACCGTTCGAGCAGCCTCCGGGCCGCCGCCGTGTCCCCCAGTTTGCTCAAGGCCAGGCCGTACTGCGCCACTTCCAACGCGTTCCGCGGCGGGGTGGGGTGATTTCGGGCCAACTCCAGGGCTTCTTTCTGCCGATCGGCCTCCCGCAGCATCGTCCAATAGTCCACGTGATCCGCCATCCGATCCCCTTGGAACCCCTCCAGACGTCCGAGCGCCTCCTGGTATCCGGCGAGGTCCTTGCGTTGTCGAGCCACCCGCAGCAAAAGCCGGTTGGCCAGCAGCCGCCGGTCCAACGTTTCCGCCGCCGCCTCCAGCTCGCGATGGCAGGACTCCGCCTCGGGCTCCTCCCCCCAACCCGCCATCCAGGCGGCATGATACAACACCAGCACCGGGTCCGCCCGCGTCTCCTCCTCCGCCTTCCCCCACCACTCCCCAAACGCACTCGCATCCCCCGAGTTGAACATCGCCTTGGCCATCGCCCCGTACAACCCCGCCGGAATCTCCCGCTCCCCGGGCTCCAGCAACCGCAACACGGCATACGAATCCCCGACCGCATCATACACCCGCGCCGCCAGGAACACGTCGTTCTGGTTGGTCCGGGACAACAGCAACAACCAGTCCGCGGTCTTCGTTGCCACCTGTGTCATGCGGTCGTCGTTCACGCCGGCGCTGACCAGCGTTTCCATGGCACGCCGCACCATGTTGAGGTTTCCCAGGTTGTTTTGGGCCGCACTCAGGTAGGCGCGTAGCGCCGCTTTCAGGTCTCCGTGGGCCAGGCTCCGCTCCGCACTCCGCCGCAGAGACCAGGCCTGCACATAATCCAGGACACTGATACGCACCACCGGTCGAAATCCAAGGGGCGTCGTCCGCCATACCTTGAGCAAAGAAAACCCGAACCCGCACACCGCCAGCAAGAGCAGGATCACAATGCCTGCCGACACCGGATTCAACAGGAGCAACCGCAGGACCGGCCGATGTCCCAACCGGTCGCTCACGCGCGCTCGCCAGGAGGAGGGCAGGGGCGCCACAACGGTTCCCCCGGTCGAAGCCGCACTCCGCCTTTCCTCGTCTTTCTGGGAAGCCGGCGCTTCAGGTGGCGTGTCTCGTTCCACGGGCGCCATTGTCATCCTCTCCCGGCCGCCCGCAAGCGCCAATCCCGCCCCCGCCCTCCCACAAGCCGCCCCGGCACCCCGGGTCACTCGCTCACGGGCTCGCGGAAAGCCCCCCCCCCAAGCCGGCGACGGACCTCCTTCAACCACTCAAGCTGAGTGGGGAACAGATACTCCTCACGGATCTGCGCCTGAGCCTTCCGCGCCGCCCCGTCATCCCGACGGGCCAGGGCAACCTCCAAATCGACCAGGGCCCGGGCCGTCTGCAGTTCGGGATCGATCGACGCCGGCATCTTCTCAAGAATCTGAGCGGCATCCGCCCCGCGCCCCACCATCGCCAGCGCATGGGCGTGATTCAGACGCGCCGTCGGAGACCCCGGGTTTGCGTCCGCATACTCCTTGGTGAACCGCACCGCGTCCCCCAGTCGCTGCCGGGTGGTCAGCAATGCCACGGCGTAGTTCACCCGACGCGTCATGTTGTCCGGATCCAGGTCCATCGCCCTGCGGGCGGCCTTGAACAGCAGCGCTTCATCCTCCCGCTGGGCGTAGGCGGCTTCGAAGAGAATCTGCCAGTACCGCACCCGCTCCCCCAGCGTCTCCTCCAGCGGCTGCAGGAGCCGCTGAGCCTGCTCCGGATACCCCTGTTGCAGCATGACCGACGCCACTTCAAGGTCCATTTCCTCCGTCGAAAACCCCTCGTGGACCGCAGCATCGAACATCTGGCCCGCTGTCTCCCGATCCCCCAAGGCAACTGTCGCCCGCCCCTCGGCAAACCACCCGAACCCGCCCATGGTGGCGTTTCCGTAAGGAAGGGCCCGGATGTCCCGTCCCATCCGTGCCAACTCCGGCCAGGCCTGATCCGCGATGTAGAGGTCCCCCAGTAGGGCCCACAAGGGCATGCAAAAGACCGCCGGACCGTCGCCCAAGGTCGGACCGTATCGTTCGAGAACCTTACGGGCCGATTTCGTATCTCCCAACTCGCTCAAGGCCACCCCATATTGCGCCACCTCTAGCGGGTGTCGGGGCGGATACGGGTACTCCCTTGCCTGTTTCAGGGCCTCCTCCATCCGGCCGGCCTCGCGGAGCATCTTCCAGTAATCGACATGATCCGCCATCCGGTCTCCCTGAAAGCGCTCCAACCGATCCAGAGCTTCGCCGTACTCGGCGAGGTCCTTCTGCTGTCGGGCCACCCGCAGCAGGAGGTGGTTCGCCAGAAACCTCCGGTCCAGCGTCACCGCCGCCGCCTCCAACTTCTGGAGCGCCGCCTCTTCCCCCCCGTTCACCCCCCAACCCGCCAGCCAGGCCGCATGATACAATTCCAGGACAGGATTGGCCTTCGCTGACTCGTCCGTCTTGTCCCACCACTCACCGAAGGCGCCGGCATCCCCCGAGTTGAACTTCGCCTTCGCCATCACCCCGTACAACGACGTGGGAATCTCCCGTTCGCCGGTGTCCAGCAACCGCAATACCGCATAGGAATCCCCGATCGCATCGTACACCCGCGCCGCCAGGAAAACGTCCCCCCGGTTGGTTCGGGACAGCAACATCAACCAATCTGCCGTCTTGCTCGCCCGCTCGGACATCGCTTCCGCGGTCGTTTCCCCGGCACTCACCAGCGTCTCCAGCGTCTGGCGCACCACCGTGATGTCCCCCAGGTTGTTCTGGGCCGCATTGAAATAGGCGCGCAGCGCTTCGTTCACCTGCCCCGCGGCAAGGTGTTTCTCGGCGCTCCTCCGGAGGGACCAGGCCTGCCCGTAATCCAACAGACTGATCCGCACCACGGGACGGAACCCCGTCGGAGTGGTCCGCCACAGCTTGAGCACCGAGAACCCGAAAGCGAATACCCCCAGCAGCATCAGGATCAGGATCCCCGCCGAAACCGGGTTCAGTACCAGGAGACGCATGATGGGACGATGATCGAGCCCGTCGCTGACCCGGCTGCGCCAGGAGGTGGGCGGCACTCCAACGACGGTCTTGGGGTATCCCTCCACCCCGGGCACCGGAGGAACCTCCGTCGGGGTGGATTCGGCCGCCGGTTTTTTGGTGTCGTCATCCATCGCTCCCATTCTCGCTGACACCGTGTGATCTGCAAGCGCCAACCGCCCTCGATTCCGGCTGTTCGCAACCGCCGCGCCACCTTACAAACACCGGATGCATGTTCATTTCATCCGACGGATCCTCGCGGGAAGCGTGATCCTCTCCTGGGGGTTGGCGCCAGGCAGCGCCGGCTCCAAGGCCCTCTACGAGGAAGACCTGCTGGCTTCCATGGAACACCGTGTCCTCCAGTGGCAGCAGACCGAAGCCTACGTGCGGGCGCAGGAATCGGCGCCCCTCCATCCCCGCCCTTCACCCGGATCAACGCTCTCCCAGCAACCGGCTGAAGCCGAAACCGCCACTGCAGTTGACCCTCAATCCGACAACCGGGCCCGGTTTGGACGCCGCATCGGCTATCCCCCACCCGGGTTCCTCAGCCAATACGAGCTCCGCCTGGAAACCGTGGGCTCCGACACCGTCGCCACCTACCATCGATGTCGCATCCAGGTGACACCGGAACTCGAGACTTACGGGCTCTACATCGTGCCGCAGCCGGCAAGACCGGCCCGGCATCCTTCGGGAGCCATTCCCCCCTGTGGAACATTCACCCGCCATCGCCGTTGGGCGCCGCCGGAAAGCGAACGTGCCTCTTCCCTTCCCTTGGTCATCGCCCAGCACGGTGGCGGCGGCTATCCCGAACTGGCCACCTTCCGCGGGGGAGGCAACTACCACGACCTGGTCCGCGGCGCAGTCGAGCAGGGATGGGCCGTCTTCGCCCCGCAACTCCTGTTCTACCCCTTTGGTGACCGGGACCACGGGACACCGATTCCGCCGGACGTGCGGGCGCGATTCGACACGCGACTGCGGCAACACGGCACCAGCCTGGCGGCGGTCGAGGTGCGCATGATCACGGCAGCCCTGGATGCCCTGCTGCAACGACCCGAACTCGATCCCGAACGGGTGGCGATGGTGGGGCTTTCCTATGGCGGCTTCTACACCCTCTACACCGCCGCCCTCGACCCTCGAATCGGGGCGGCCGCGTCGTCCTGTGCGTTCGTCGACTGGGGAACGCCGGCGGCGGATTTTGCAGCGCCCCAGGAATGGACGGCCGCCGGCGTGCTGAACGACGCCACCCCCGCCGCCCTGGCGGGGCTGATCTGCCCGCGGCCGCTGCTGATCCAGGCCGGCGTGCACGACCCCCTGTTCAAGATCGACCCTACACGCGAGATGGTGGCCGCCGCGGCCGGCGCCTACGAGCGCCTCGGCGGATCCGGCCGACTCGAGTTCGTCGAGTTCAAGGGAGGACACGAATTCCACGGCAAACCCGTGTGGGACTTCTTCCGTCGAAGCTGGGCCGCCCGCTGAACCGAAGCTCCCGAACTCGATCGGCCGCGGGCCGCATCGCCGCCCCCATCCCCCCGGCCTCGGCGCCGCTGCGAGGTTCCTGCGGGAGTGCCCCCACGCCCCCACCGCCGGGTCACTCGGTCAGCTCCACCGCGAATCGATAGCTTCCCGAGCCGATCCCCACCGCCACGCGCCCATCCCGAAGTCCGAGGAAGGAGACCTGCGGAGCCTCTCCCAGCAGCTTGTCACCCTCGGTGATGGCGTGGGGGTCGGCGGTTGGCAGCAACACCGTCGCAGAGACGTTCGCCGGCACCTCGAACTTGCAGAGCAGCCGTGCATCCTCCCGTCGCCACTCGCTGGCGATCCGGCCCCGGAGGCTGTCCTCCCGGGCCATGGCCCAGTGGATGACCTCAGATTCCGGGTTGCTTCGTGGGGTGGGAGGGGCCGGTCGGAACAGGATCCGCTTGAATCCCGGCCCATCGCTGCGAATGCCCGCCAGGTCGCGGAACATCCATTCCGCCACCGCGCCGAACGAGTAGTGGCTGAAGGAGTTCATGGAGGCGTTCTGGCTTCCGTTCTCGCCATTGAAACCATGTTCCACCGTGTAGCTGTCCCAGCGTTCCCAAACCGTGGTGGCGCCGTTGACCACCTCGTAGCCCCAGGAAGGGAAGCGCCGGCTCTGGAACAGGCGCACCGCGAGATCGTGGTAACTGTTCGCGGACAGCACCGGCAACAACGGCTTGGTCCCAAGGAACCCGGTCGCCATTCGGAAATCGTTCTGGGCGATCTTCGCGACGAGCCGCTCCGCGATAACCCGATTCCGCTCAGGCAGGACCATCCCCATGTCCAGCGCAAGCACGTGGGCGGTCTGCGTGTCAATCTTCAGCGCTCCCCCTTCGTCGAGGTATTCCTTCCGGAATGCCTCGGCGACGGCACGGAGCCGGGACCGGTAGTCCCGCGCCTCGACCGGCCGGCCAATGGCCTCCGCCATCTCCGCCATCATCCGGCAATCCTGGGCGTGGTAGCAGGTGTCGATGTATTCCACCGGCGTGGTTTCATTCACGTTCAGCCAGTCCCCCCAAGGGTTGCCGAGCGAGGTACCCAATCCCTCCGGCGTGGTCGTGGCCTGCCGCCAGGCCATGAACCGGGTCATCGAGTCCCAGTGCCGCTCAATCACCGTGGTGTCGCCATAGAGCCGCCAGACGGTCCAGGGACAAATGATCCCCGCGTCCGTCCAGGCCGTGCCAAAGTTCTTCCCCGGCGAACCGTGCCCCATCGGGTAGGGGCAGTAGTCGGGATACGCACCGTAGGCCAACTGCGCTTCCTCCAGATCATCCAGCCATTTCGTGAAAAAGGCGGAGACATCGGCATTGCAGCCGGCGGTCCCGATGTAGATCTGGGCATCGCCCATCCAGCCCAACCGCTCGTCCCGTTGCGGACAGTCGGTCGGCACCTCGATAAAGTTCGCCCGCTGCGTCCATTGGGTGTTCTTCCAGAACCGCGTGAGCACTTCATCCGAACACGCGAACTCCCCGGTCATCGGCGTGTCGTTGTGCAGGACCAACCCGGTCACGGCATCGGGACCGGGCGCCTCCGCCAGTCCGGTGATCTCGACGTAACGGAAACCGTGATAGGTGAACCGAGGTTGCCAGACCTCCCCTTCCTCATCCCCGCGCAACGTGTAGAAATCCGTCGCCCGCGCCCGCCGGAGGTTCTCGGTCATGAGCCGCCCATCAGGATGAAGCATTTCGCCATAACGAATCTTGAGCCGGGCACCGCGTTCCCCCTTCACGCGCAACCGGACGATCCCGGCGAAATTCTGCCCCAGATCGAAAATGTAGACGCCCGCGACAGGCTCGGTAATGGCCCGGGCCGGCAGTTCGCCGGTCACCCGGATCGGCGGGGCGGAGTAGGCCTGCAGCTTCGCCGGCGCCTGAAAGCCCAGGTCCACCTCGCGCGTGCCGCGATTGTCGTAGAAGACCGCCGGCACGCTGCCGTTTCCAACCGCCGGCACGGCGCCTTCCCAGGTCCACCCTCCGGGTTGATGGTCTGCCCGACACCAGGTGCCATCCTCCAGGCGTGCATCGTACGCCTCACCCATGATCAGGTCGGCCTCACGGAACGGACCCTCATGCGACACCTGCCAGCGATCGTCCGTCCCGATCACCTGGACCCGTCCGCTGACATACTCGATCTCCAACTGCGCCAGCAGGGCGGGCGTCTTGCCGTACATGTTCCGCCCGGTCTGGAATGGCCCCTGGCCCACCAACAGGCCATATCCCACATAGCCGGCATACCAGCCATCGGCCAGGATGGCCCCGATGCAATTCTCCCCCGGCTGCAACAGACCGGTGACGTCGTGCGTCCGGTAGTAGCCGCGCTGGTGGTAGTCCGCCCAACCCGACTCGAACAGCGCATCACCGATACGCTCCCCGTTGAGATGGCACTCCGCCAGACCCAGGGCACTAAAGTAAAGGGTCGCCCGCTTCACCTCGCTCCGGGGTGGCAACACGAACTTCTGCCGGTAATGCCGGGCGGGCGGCAGATGGAGCTCCGCCCGGTTGGTGTGCAGCGGTTCCTCATCCCGGAAGGCGATCCACTCCGCCGACCAGTCCTCGGGCTCCAACAGTCCCATCGACCAGTGCGCCACCTCGCTCCAGTCGGACGACCGCCCCTCGCGATCCCAGACCATCACGCGCCAAAAACATTCCTGGCGCGACTCGAGAGCCCCCCCGGAGTAGGGCACGTTCACGGTCTGGTCGCTTTGCAGGATCCCGCTGTCCCACAGGTTTCCCTCGCCCGCCCTCGCTCCCGCCTCGGTGCTCGCCACGATGATCCGATACGCTGTCTGGCGCTGACCCCGTTCGTCGGAGGCCACCTGCCAGGTGAGCCGCGGTCGGACGGCATCGATTCCCAGAGGGTTCTCCAGGTATTCCGTGCGGAGTCCGCTGACACTCAGGCCGGCCCCGAACAGGGCGGGGACGGTCCCGAGGATTCCGCCGGTGACGAGCCAGCCGATGAGGAGGAAGGAACGGTTGCGGTGCTTCATGTGATGCGCTCCATTGAGCGCTGCGACCCCGCACCCCGGCAAGCCCTTTACGCGTCGGCGGTCCTTCCCACCCCACCCCGTGGCGGCGAACCGGCGTTCGCCGGGCCTGTGAAGGGAGAAAGAGCAGCTCCGGCGAATGCCAATCCGCCGCCACGGGAAGGTGGTGGACCTCAGAGCCGGGGCCGGCGTTTGATCTTGAGCTGGGCCAGCGAGTGGGCCAACGACGCCTGCACCAGCGAGGTTTCCTCCGGCGAGAGTTTTTCCTTCAGGCGTGCCTCGGCCCGTTGCCGCGCTTCCTCCGCCTTGACCTCGTCCAGATAGGCCTCGTCGGTGGCGAACACCGTGAGCACCGAGACCGCGTTTCCCGTCACATCCGCGCAGCCCCGGGTGACGAGGATGCGGTCCTCCTCAGGGCCCCGCCGGGCGATGATTTCGCCCTCTCCCAGGAGCGTCATCAGCGGCGCGTGATGCGGGAAGATCCCCAGCTCACCATCCGCACCGGGAAGGCAGACCATGTCCACGTCGCGGGCATAGACCTGGCCCTCGGGAGTGACGATTTCGAGTTTGAGCGTGGCAGCCATGGGCCGGAACGGTTAGCTGATGGCGAGTTGGGCGACCGAAATGTCCAGCAACTCGGTGGTGATGCCCGCCTGCCGGATCTTGTTGTACGTCAGCGTCAGGTCCTTGATGAGCTGGTCCGCATTCTCGGTGGCGTTCTTCATCGCCACCATGCGGGCGCTGTGCTCGCTGGCCTTGGTTTCGAGCATCAACTGCAGGATCTGAAAATCCAGGAACCAGCGCAAAAGCCCGTTCATGACCTCGCTGGCGCCGGGTTCAAACAGGTAATCGACCTCGGTCGGGTTCCCGCCCTTTTCGCCGTCCTGCCCCGCGCCGCCCTCCTCCCAGAGGCACTCCATGGGCAGGAGAACCTGCGCCTTGGGTTGCTGGGTGAGCGTGTTGATGAACTTGGGATACAACACCTCCACGCGATCGACTTCACGCTCGGTGAAGATTCGCTTGGCGGCGTTCGCAATGGTCATCGCATCGCTGAAGGTGGGAACATCGGCGAAGCTGAATTCCGCCGCCAGGTTGCGTCGCGTCCGGGCGAGGAACTGGGCACCCTTCCGTCCGGCGGCAATGAACACCGTGGACTCGCGGTCATACTTCGCGGCCTCCCGCATGAGATAGGCATTCAAGCCCCCGCAGAGGCCCTTGTCGGTCGTGATGAGGATCACGGCACGACGACGCACTTCCCGCTCCTCCAGCAACGGGTGTTCGTAATCCTCGAGGCTGCGGGCCGCGTTGGCCAGGATGCGAATGGCCCGGTCGGCAAACGGCCGGCCGTTCACCGCGGCGTCCTGCGCCTTGCGCATCTTGGACGCGGCCACCGTTTGCATGGCCTTGGTGATCTGGGCCGTGTTCTTAACCGAGCGGATTCGCCGGCGTATGTTGCGCGTGCTGGGCATGGAACACCCGGGCTAGCGGTGGCTCTGCTTGAACTCCTCGATGGCCGCCTTGATCTGGCCTTCCAGATCCTTGCTGAGGGCCTTCTCGCGCCAGATCGTTTGCACCAGATCCGTCTTCCGGGTCGTGATGAACTCGGTCAACCGGTCCTGAAACGGCTTGATCTGGTCCGCCGGCACATCGTCCATGAAACCGTTCTGCACGGCCCACAACACGATCACCTGAATCTCGACCGGAATCGGGTTGTACTGCGGCTGCTTGAACACCTCCACGGTCCGTTTGCCGCGCTCCAGACGTTCCTGCGTCCGGGCATCAAGGTCGGACCCGAACTGCGCAAAAGCCGCCAGTTCGCGGAACTGCGCCAGTTCCAACTTCACCCGGCCCGCCACCTGCTTCATGGCCTTCAACTGGGCGGCGGACCCCACGCGCGACACCGAGATGCCGACCGAAATCGCCGGACGCACCCCCTGATAGAAGAGGTCGGTCTCGAGGAAGATCTGGCCGTCGGTGATGGAAATGACGTTCGTGGGGATGTAGGCCGAAACGTCACCCGCCTGCGTTTCAATGATCGGCAACGCCGTGAGGGAACCGCCGCCGAACTTCTCCGACACCCGCGCGGACCGCTCCAGCAACCGGCTGTGCAGGTAGAACACGTCACCGGGATACGCCTCGCGACCGGACGGACGCTTCAACACCAGCGACACCTGCCGGTAGGCCACGGCCTGCTTGGACAGGTCATCGAAGATGATGAGCGCATCCATGTTGTTGTCCATGAACCATTCACCCATGGCACAACCGGCGAACGGCGCCAGGTACTGGTTCACGGCCGAATCCGAGGCCGCCGCCACCACGATGATCGTGTAGGGCATCGCGCCGTTCTTCTCCAGCACGTCGATGACCTGCGCCACATTCGACTGCTTCTGGCCCACCGCGACGTAGATCGAGTAAAGCGGCCGGTAATCCTTGTCCCCGGCCTCCTCGGCGGCCCGGTTCAACCGGGCGTTATTGATGATGGTATCCACCCCAATGGTGGTCTTGCCCGTGGCCCGGTCCCCAATGATCAGCTCACGCTGGCCTCGGCCGATGGGGATCATCGCGTCCACCGCCATGATGCCCGTCTGCACGGGCTGGCTGACGGATTTCCGTTTGATGATGCCGGGAGCGATTTTCTCGACCGGGTAGAAGCTGTCGGTCTCGATCGGCCCCTTGCCATCGACCGGCTGTCCGAGGGTGTTGACCACCCGGCCGAGCAGCGCCTTGCCGACCGGCACCTGGAGCAAACGCCCGGTGGTCCGGACCTCCTGGCCCTCCTTCACCTTCAGGTAGTCGCCCAGAATCACCACGCCGACCTCGGTCTCCTCGAGGTTCAACGCCAACCCCATGACGCCGTCGCCAAAGTCGAGCATCTCGTTGAGCATGGCATCCGCCAGGCCCTCGACTTTCGCCACGCCGTCGCCGACCTCGCGCACGACGCCCACATTCTGACGCGCCACGCCGCCCTTCACGCCGGCGATTCGGGCCTCAATTTCCTGCAATAGGTTGCTCATAACGGTTCAATCCGTCCGTCTTCCGCGTTCAAGTTCAAAAAGTCTCCCGCAACGCCGCCAGCCGGGCCTGCACGCTGCCATCAAACACATCACTTCCCACCCGGACCCGGAGGCCCCCGATCAACGCCGGTTCCTCCGCGAATTCCGTCTCCAACCCGGCGCCATACAGCCGCTCCAGACTGCGCACGACCCCCAGCTTCGATTCCTCCGCCAGCACCACGGCGCTCTCAATGCGGGCGGTCCGCCGCGCCACCTCCAGTTTCACCAGACGCTGGAAATGGACCAGCACCGGCAGGAAACCCCGGGGACGTTCGTCCACCAACGCCTCCACCGCCTGGCTGACCCGGCCCCGATCCAGCGTCCCACCCGGGGTGCAGGCCAGAAACAACCGCTTGGCTTCGCTGCGGGCTTTCTTGGAGATTCTCATCGGCAGGCAGGCGGCTCAGAACGTTAACCACGAATCGACGCGAATGACCATGAAGAGGAACCAACACCCCCGTCGAAGCCCTCTGCATGGCAGGGGCGGAATCGCGCAACCCCTCCGGCTTTCCACTGATTCGTGTGAATTCGGGTTCATTCGTGGTTATCGACCTCAGGCAGCCAGTTCCTTGTTGGTCTCCTCGATCAACCGCTGATGGTCCTCGACCGTCAGCACCTTGCCGGTGACCTTCGCCGTCGTTTCCACGACCAGTCGGCCCACTTCCTGGCGCAATTCCTCCTTCATGCGGGCCAGTTCCGCCTCGCTGGACTGGCGCGCCCGCTCAACAATTTCGTTGGCGGCCGCCATGGCCTTCTGGCTTTCCTTTTCCAGCACCTGGGCGGCTGCGGCCTTGGCGTCGTTGATCAGTTTCGTGGCCTGTTCCCCGGCCTCCACCATGGCGGCCTTGCGGGCCTCCTCGGTATGCATGGGCCAGTTCCGCCTTGATCTTCTCGGCGTTGTCCAGGCCCTCCTGAATCCGTTGCCGGCGCTCCTCCAGCACGGCCAGCACCGGCTTGTAGGCGAAGCGGTGCAACAGGAAGGCCACCACACAGAAACTGATGATCTGGGAGATGAGCAACTGCGGGTTCACCCCGAAGGTGTGAGCCACCTCGCCCACCATCCCCCGACCCGATGCCGCGGCCTCGGCGGCCTCGGCGGCCACGTCGGCCGCAGCCAGAAGTAACGTCGAACTCATGCGAAAAATTCGGTGGTATGGGGCGGGGAGCCCGGCATCGGCCGGCACCCCCCGCCCAAGGGCGTCGTTAATTCTGCACCAAGAAGATGGCGAAGAAGACGATACCTTCGGCAAACGCGGTGCTCAGCAGGGCCTGCACCAGGATCTTCGTCGAGGCACCGGGATTGCGTCCCACGGCCTCCGAAGCCTTCATACCGATGATACCGACGCCGATGGCCGCGCCCAAGGCGGCGGCGGCGACATGAATATTGCCGCTGATCGCGGCGAGCATTGACAGCATGTTAGTCCTTTCTTGCTGTTGTCTCTGGTTCCACTCGCCGGCCCCACAGTCATGCCATGGTCAGCCGGACGAAATTCTTCTCATCAATGATCAATGGCCCCCGGAAGCGGCCCCCGCATGCCCGTGATCCTCGTCGTGCTGGCAGATCGTCAGCACAAAGACCGCCGTCAGCAGCGTGAACACCAGCGCCTGCACAAACCCGACCATCAGTTCCAGGAAGTAGAACGGCAGGGCACACAACCACCCGAACCACGGGCTGATCAGCGCCATCGTCTCCAGCATGTTCTCGCCTGCAAAGATGTTGCCGTAAAGACGGAAACTCAACGACACCGGGCGGAACAGGATCGACACCACCTCCAGCACGCCCGCAAACAGGAAGATGCCGATCATCAGCACCTTCATGAACCCCGCACTTTCACCCTTCGCCCCAAAGATGTGATGCAGAAAGCCGCCGGGCCCGTTGGCCTGCAGCGCCCAGACCACCCAGCAGGCGAAAAACACCAGCGCCATCGCCAGCGTCATGTTCAGGTCGGCATTCGCACCACGGAACAGCGGCTCGCTCACATGGTGCAGGGTCAGGCCGTGTCCCTCGGAAGCCCCCCAGCCAATCGAACCCACCCCCGGCAACAGCCCGAAGTAGTTCGCCGACATGATGAAAATGAAAACTGTCGCGAAGAACCAAAACGTCTTCTTCACGAGGTCCGGCCCGATGATCCCCTCCAGAAAGCCGTGCAGGGATTCCACCACCCATTCCCAGAAGTTCTGCAGACCGCGGGGTACCATCTGGATGTTCCGGGTCGCCGTCTGTGACAGGAGGATCAGCAGCGCGGCCACGACCCAGGTCACCAGCATGGAGTTGGTGACCTGGAACCCGAGACGCTCGAACAGTACGGGAGCATGCTGGGTCAACCCCTCGTGGGCTTCCGCGTGGCCCCCAGGTGCGGCTTCCGCCCCGGCTGCCAATGCCAAACCCGATCCTGCCAGCGACAGCAGAATCATCATCCAAGTGCGCCAATTGTGCTTCCCAAACATGCGTCAAGTGGTTCCCGCGGACGTTACCGCCCGGGCTGCGGGAACCCAGAAGCTGCCGAAACCAAACCGACCGCTCAAGGCTTTTTTCCCGGTCCGGAGAAGTCATTCAACGCGAGCCCGCGTTTGTGGTGCAATCGCGGCATTCGGTGAATCCGAACGCGGTCTGCCCGGCCTTGACTCGAACCAGGAACATCTGCGGGGATTGGGCCGATGAGTCGCGGGCTCCCGGAACCGGGCCGGATCGCCCTCACCGCCATCCACCAGCTTGCTCCAAAGCCCGGATGTTTTCTGCCGAGGTCCCGGGTGACGTGCCCCCGCCGGCCGAGAGGATCAGGCCGCGTTTGGCCGGATGTTGTGCCACACAATCTCGGGCGGAGGCGGTGACCTCCTCCGGGGTGCCCTGCGCCAGCACTTCCAGTGGCGGCACGTTGCCCAGAAGGCAGAGGTCCGGCCCCACCAGCTCCCGCACTTTCGCGAGCGGCCGAAGGTGCGTGAAGTTGAACACGTGGATGCCCAGGTCCGGCAGAAAGGGATAGGACACCGGGTTGTCCGTGTCGTTGTGAAACACCTTCACCGCGCCGGGGAAGGCATCGAAGACCTCCTTCAGGTAAGGGTGCGCGAACTCCCGGTAGTCCTTCGCCGACATCATCCCCGCGATGTCGTCCAACACCAGCACGGCCTCCACTTCCGCAAGGGCCTCGGCCTGGGCCTCAAGCCATTCTCGGGTGAGTCGCGTGGTGATCCTCAGGAGGTGGTGGGTCTCCGCCGGTTGAATCTTCAGGGCGAGCAGGAAGTTGGTCACGCCCATGAGATGCGTCGCCGTGGTCAACGGGCCTCGTGCCGCCACCATCTTCACCACGTGACCGTGGTCCTTGATGGCCGGCTCCAGGCGCCGGTACTGGTTCAGCAACACCGGCAGGAAGCCGTCGCTCAACGGGTTCGGTTGCGGCAACCGGCCCAGTTCCTCCATGCCGTGGATCACATGATGCGCCACCGGCGTCCGGTCCGGATACAGGCTCACGCGACACCCGAAGGCGCTGGGTTCCGCCGTCATCCCAATCTCGGCCCAGAACCCCGGCAGAAAGATCACCCCGGGAAACTGCCGGCAGACCCGAAGATTCGCGTTCAGCCAGACCACCGGATCGAACAGGTAATCCAGCGTGGAAATGCCCAGAAAACCCGGCAGCCAGGGACTGTCAATGATCAGCGCCACCGGCGGCACGTCCACCTCCTCACCACGGGCGCAGCGTTGGAACAGATCCCATTGGGCAGGCGTCATGGCACGATCGCGGATGGAACCACGAATGGACACGAATCGACACGAATCAGGGCACGACCCAGGGACGGCTTGCCGCGTCCGAGGCACGGTCGGACAGCCCATGCGCCCGCCTCCCGAAGCCCCAGGCAGTTCGTCTGATTCGAGTCCATTCGTGTGTGTTCGTGGTTGAATCTACCTTTGCCAGCCCGCCGGCTTTTCCCCGGCCCAGATCGCCTCAACCGGTTGTCGTTCCCGAACCACGGCGGCACGCTTGCCGTTCACCAGTACTTCCGCAGCCAGGGGCCGGGAGTTGTAGTTGCAGCTCATCACCGAGCCGTACGCCCCGGCACTCAGGATCGCCAGACAACCGCCCTCCCCCACCCGGGGCAACATCCGGTCCTTGCAGAAACTGTCGCCGGATTCGCAGATCGGTCCCACCACATCCGCCACCACGGTCCGTCGGGCACGACGCTCCACCGCCACGATTTCGTGGTAGGCCTCGTAAAAGGCGGGGCGGATCAGGTCATTCATCGCCGCGTCAACGATTATGAAGGTCTTGCGGCCGGTCTGCTTGAGGTACTCGACCCGGGTGACCAGAATCCCGGCGTTGCCCACCAGGGAGCGTCCCGGTTCCACCAGGACCTTCAACCCAAGCGGCTGCAACAGCGGAATCAAAGCCGCCGCGTACCGGGCCGGGGTCAGCGCCTTGCGCCCCTCGCCGGTAAACCACCACTCCTTCTCCCCGCTGGCCAGCGCCGGCCGATAGACGATGCCCACCCCGCCGCCGATGCTCAGGAACTCGATGCCGTGCTTCTCGGCAAGTTCCTTCGCCAGTGGCGCCACCTTTCGCACCGCCTGCTCAAATGGCTCGGCCGACGTGAGTTGCGAACCAATGTGCATCTGCAATCCCCGCAGCCGAATCCCCTTGAGTTTCGCCGCCCGCGCATACAGCCCGGCAACCCGCTCGAAGGCGATGCCGAATTTGTTCTCATATGTGCCGGTCGTAATCTTCGCATGCGTGTGGGCGTCCACGTCCGGATTCACCCGCACCGCCACCGGCGCCTTCCGTCGCATCTTGACCGCGATCCGGTCGATGCGCTCGAGTTCGGGCTCGCTTTCAACGTTGAATGAGTGGATGCCCTCCTTGAGGGCGAGTCGGATTTCCTCCTCGGTCTTCCCCACGCCGGCAAAAACGCACTTCGTCGGGTCGCCCCCGGCCGCGATGACCCGGCGAAGTTCACCGCCGCTGACAAGATCGAAACCCGCCCCGAGCTTCGCGAAGGTGCGTAACACCGCCAGGTTTGAGTTCGCCTTCAAAGCGTAACAAACCTGGGGATTCAGCGGCGCCAACGCCTCGGTCAGGCGTTGGTAGTTCCCCTTCAGCGTCGCCTCCGAATAGACAAACAACGGCGTGCCGTGCTTCCTCGCCAGCGCCGCCACGGAGACACCCTCACAGTGCAACTGATTGCCCACGTAACGAAACTCGTGCATCCGGAAAGGTTGGCAAAAAGCCGGGACCATGTCACGGTCAAGCCGCCAACAAATCGGACCAATTGAGGCGCAGCAAGTTACGCCAGCCTCCCCGCAAGGCATCCCCCTGCCAGTCCCGCCGTCCAACCGGATTTCGATCCCGATCTTGATCAGGATCCAAATCCGGTTTCCTGAGCGGAGATTCCGATTACGATTACGATTACGATTACGGGCACGGTTGCGAGCGAGCGCGAGGGCGGCTGCGCGAGAGGGACAGCCAGCGGGTGAGTTGGGCGGCGTGCACCGTCCAGAATCGCCTCGCACGGACAGCCGGATTTCCCCAGTCTGTCGTCGTGCAGACCACCTTCCCTTCGCGCACCCTCCGGCGAGGCAACCGCGGGATCATCCCGGGCTTCGCCGCACTGGTGATGCTGGCCCCGCTGCTGGCAGCCGGCAACGTCTCGTGGCGACAGGTGCTGGGCCAGCCACCGGACTGGTATGAAGGCCCCGAGGCAATCCGGATTGCCGACAACGTCCTGCTTTACCAGCGGTCGAGCGGCGGCTGGCCGAAGAACATCGACATGGCGACCGACCTGCCCCCCTCGGACCGGCAGCGCCTGATCGAGGACCGTTCCCGAAACGACGCCGGGATCGACAACGGCGCCACCACGACGCAGGTGCGATACCTGGCCCACGTCGCCACGACCACCCATGATCGTCGCTTCGAATCAGCCTGTCTGGCCGGCCTCGATTACCTGCTCGACGGACAGTATCCGAACGGCGGGTGGCCCCAGTTCTTCCCGAATCCCCGCGGCTATTCGGCCCATGTCACGTTCAACGACAACGCCATGGTCAACGTGCTCACGCTCCTGCGGGACATCGCGGACGAGCGACCCGGGTTCGCCTTCATCCCGTCGGGCCGTCGGACCCGGGCTGCCGATGCCATCGCGTCGGGGGTCAACTGCATTCTCCGCTGCCAGGTCGTGGTCGACGGGCGTCGGACCGTCTGGTGTGCGCAACATGACGAACGAACCCTGGCCCCCGCCCCGGCACGGTCATACGAGAAGATCTCCCTCAGCGGCAGCGAAAGCGTCGGAATCGTCCGTTTCCTCATGAGCCTTGAGCACCCCTCAGCAGACGTGCGGCAGTCCATCGAGGCTGCGGTTGCATGGTTCGAAGCGTCGCGGATCACCGGGATCCGGCAGGTCCGGAAGCCCGATCCCTCGCTGCCCGGCGGCTACGACAAGGTCATCGTAGCCGAACCGGACGCCCCGCCGTTGTGGGCCAGGTTCTACGAGATTGGCACCAACCGGCCGACCTTCTGCGGCCGGGATGGGGTGATCAAATACACGCTGGCGGAAATCGAGCACGAACGGCGCGTGGGTTACAGTTGGTACGGCGAAGGGCCGAAGGACCTGCTGACCCGGGATTACCCGGCGTGGAAACAGCGCGTGGCACCCGCCCCTTCGGAGTAGGCGCAGAACTGCATGAACGCCCCGGACCGCTACCACGCCCTGGATGCCCTGCGGGCCTTTGCCCTGCTGCTTGGGGTGGTGTTTCACGCGGCCGAGTCATTCATTGCAGGTCATCTGGACTGGGCCATCGTCGATGCCTCCCCCAGTCTGAGCCTGGACATCTTCCGTCACGCCAGTCACGCGTTCCGGATGGAGATCTTCTTCCTGATCGCCGGTTTTTTTGCCCGGCTGCTGTACCATCGCCGGGGCTGGCGGGGTTTCTGGCGAAACCGGTTGAGCCGGATTGTGGCTCCCCTGGTGGTGGGGTGGTTCGTGCTCTACCCCATCCTGGTCTTCCTCTGGATCTGGGGCGCGCAGAAATCCGGCAACTGGACCCGCATCGAGCTGCCGCCGGAGTATCGTTCCCTGCCCCCTTGGAAACTGACCGCAGGCTTCTTCGCGTCGGGCCAGTTCGTCCCGACATTCGATCTCACCCACCTCTGGTTCCTGCACCAACTCACGGTGATCTACGTCCTGGCGCTCGGAATCCGGGCGGCCATTCGGACCTGGGCGGGCCCGAGTGGAAGACTGGCGGAAGGACTGGATCAGGTGTTGGGAAAAGCCCTCTCGCCGCGGGCCGGCATGCTGCTCCTGGCAGGGATCACCGTCCCCATGCTGCTCACCATGGACGGTTGGTCCGTGGACACCCCGCAACATTCCCTCTGGCCCCACGGGCCCACTACGCTGCTCTACGGATTCCTCTTCACCGCTGGCTGGTTCCTTCACCGGCAGCCTCATCGGTTGAACGACGTGGCCCGCCACTGGCTGCCCAACCTCGTCATCGGCCTGCTGCTGGTCCTGCCCACCCGCTTCTCCTACGATCTCGGCCGGGTACTGGGACTCATCCCCGAACATCGGGACTTCGTCCGCGTGGTCCACACCGTCCTGTACGCCACCATGATGTGGGGATTCGTGCTGGGATTCACCGGCCTGTTCGTCCGCTTCGCCTCCCATCCGAGCCCGCGTTGGCGCTATGTGGCGGACTCCTCCTACTGGGTCTACCTGGTTCATCTGCCTTTGGTGGTGGCACTCCAGGTCTGGCTGGCGTACGTGCCATTGCCGTGGTACTTGAAGCTGCCGCTCATTCTGCTGCTCACGGCACCGGTGCTCTTCGTGAGCTACGACCGCCTGGTGCGGCCCGGCTGGATCGGGCGGTGTCTGAACGGGCGTCGCTACCCGCGCGGCTGGCCCGACCGCGACACACACGGATCAAACGCCCCCCGCCGCACCGGTGCCGGCAGCCGGTAAACGCGACCACCACACACTGCGCCCCACCGTTCAGAGAACCACCAACCACCGGACGGTCCTTGCCTACCGCCTCAAGGGAGGCTAGGCTGCGCGGAAATTGCTGAGGGCACGTCATGGCACGCAGATCGAAAGATGACCTGGAGTACGACTCCATGAAGAAGACGGACCACTCCACTTTGGCGGATCGCCTGGTGGACTGGCCCTTGTTGCGACTGTTGGTGCTGCATCGGGGTTTCCGGTGGGTGGTGATTCTGTTCCTGCTGTCCATCATTTCGATTGCGCTGCTGCTGCCCAAGATGTGGGTCGCCACGCCCGAGGGTTTCCGCCCGGAGGTCAAGATCAGCCTGCTCGACCGGATTCAGAGCTGGTCGCTCAAGCGGAAGGCCGCCGCCGCCTCGGAGCGCGGAGAGCACGGTGCCGCCGCCCAGGCCTGGCGCGCCGCCTGGTCGAACGATCCCGGAAGCAGCGAAGCGCTGCGGGGCATGCTTCAGGAGATCTCCGTCATGGACCGCCCGCAGGAGCAGGTCAACATGACATTGCAGGGCTCAAGCTGGCTCCTGCGGCTGGCGCACACCAACCGGACCGACATTCCGCTGGTGGGTTGGGCCTGCATCCGCAGCGGTCTCAGCGAACGGGCCCTGGCCGTCTTCCAACTCGCCGGCAGGCCGCTGCCCGAGTCACTGACGATGCTCAACGCCATCGCACTGTTTGAATCCGGACAAATCGCCGAGTTCAAAAAGACCATGAGCACGGTGGAATGGCGGGACCGGATCATGTCGGCGCTGGATCCGGCTTCCGCCGATCCAAAGGACTACGTGGATCGGGAATTCCGCCTCGTTTCACTGGCCTTCATCGCCGGGTGGTACAATGTTCCCAAGGACCGGGCGGAGGCGTTCAGGCTGCTGGAGGCCGCTCAGAAGGATCTGCTGACGGAAACCGTGGCCTACGATCTCGAGTACCTCATCCGCCTGAGCCAGCGCGATGTGGAGGCCTGCAAGAGCCTGCTGGCACAACTCCAGACCATCGGCAAGGACACCGTGCGTCATCATACCTCCCTCTGGCAACTGCTGCTTCGGGAAGGCCGACGGGAGGAGGCGGTGGAACTGGCCACCCGCCTGAACCTGGTGCCCGCCAGCGCTTGGGATGCCTACCAACTGGGCCGCACCTATACCCTGCTCGGGAGGCTCGACATGGCCAACGACCTGCTTCGCGGTTACTCCCGCAACATCGGATGGCTGGCTGAGAGTCTCCTGCTCCGGGCTGATGTGCTGATGCGCCAGGCGGGCATGATTCCCGATCCGAATGTCCTGGAGGAAGACGCCCCCTCCTTAACCACGGATCGCACCCCCATGGAGGAACTCGGCACCCTGGCGACCACCATCCGGACCCAGCCCGATGCCATGGATGCACTGGGCGGGTTCAGTCATTACCTGGAGGGGATGGTGGACTGGTACCGCGGGAGCCACGACGCGGCTGGGATGGCCTTCCAAGAGGCGGCGAAACTCGGGTTTCCCGACCCGGCACTGGGGCTCAAAGTGGCGGGATCCCTGTTGTCCCTGGGCGGCGCCGCCAAGTGGGCGGAGCCCATCCTTCTGAGCCTGCAGGACCGGTACGGGGAAAACCCGGCTTATCTGGAGCAACTGGTGAAATGCGCCGCCCAGCAAATGGACGATCGTTACCTCCTCCCGGCCGCCCAGAAACTGTATGAACTCCGCCCCAACGATCCGACCGCGGCCAACAACTACGCAGCCGCCCTCCTGATCGCCCGCGTGCGCCCCGCCGAGGCCGTGACCCTGACCTACAGGTTGCTGCACTTGCTGAACCAGTATGCCGAGCGCACCGGAACCGCCGGGCGAACCATGGCCCTCGCCATGCTCAAGATGAACCACTGCGTCGCCCTGTGCATGAACAACCGCGGCGAGGATGCCGTCCTGGAACTGACCGGCGTGAATCCGCTTCAGCTCGAACCACCCGAACTGACCCAGTACCACCTGGCGCGGTTCGAGGCCAACTGGCTCGTGGGACGCCTCGACTATGCCCGGGACAGCCTGCAAAAGCTGGATCGTTCGCAGCTCTACCCCTCCCAACTCGCCTGGCTGGTCCGGGTGGAACCGCGGTTCCAGGCGGATCTCCTGGCGTCGGAAGGCCGCTGATCCCGGTCAACCCGCCGTCGCCAGTTCCTCCTCCAGATCCACCAACTGACGAAGCTGGGTGAGAAACCAGCGATCGATCTTGGTGATCTGGAAGATCTCCTCGACGCTCATGCCCTGCCGCAGGGCGTGCCGCAGGTAGAAGATCCGGTCGGCATTCGGCACCGTGAGCTTCCGGCGAATCAGGTCCTTCGGCAGCTCGCCGCGGTCCGGATACAGCTCCGTACCGACTCGCATCGGCTTGCCATCCCCGCCCAGTCCGAACCGTCCGATCTCCAAAGAACGCAGGCATTTCTGCAGACTCTCCTTGAACGTCCGCCCAATCGCCATCGCCTCCCCCACACTCTTCATCTGGGTGGTCAGGGTGGGATCCGCCTGGGAGAACTTTTCGAAAGCGAATCGCGGGATCTTCGTCACCACATAGTCAATCGTCGGCTCAAAACTCGCCGGCGTCTCGCGCGTGATGTCGTTCGGAATCTCGTCGAGCGTGTACCCCACCGCCAGCTTGGCCGCAATCTTGGCAATGGGGAATCCGGTCGCCTTGGACGCCAGCGCCGAGCTGCGGCTGACCCGCGGGTTCATCTCGATGATCGCCATGCGGCCGTTGTCCGGGTTCACCGCAAACTGGATGTTCGAGCCGCCGGTCTCCACCCCCACGGCCCGGATCACCGCGAAACTCGCATCGCGCATGATCTGATACTCCTTGTCCGTCAGGGTTTGCGCCGGCGCCACCGTGATGGAATCCCCCGTGTGCACCCCCATGGGATCGAAATTCTCAATCGAGCAGATGATCACGCAGTTGTCCTTGCGGTCGCGCATCACCTCCATCTCGAACTCCTTCCAGCCCAGCAACGATTCCTCAACCAGAATCTCGTTCACCGGCGACAGGTCAATGCCACGTCGGGCCAGTTCCTCGAACTCCTCCCGGTTGTAGGCCGTTCCCCCACCCGTCCCGCCCAACGTGAACGCCGGCCGGATGATCACCGGAAACCGACCAATCTTTTCCGCCACCTCCCGCGCCTCCTCCAGCGAATGCGCCGTCCCGCTGACGGGCACGTCCAACCCGATCTCAAGCATGAGATCCTTGAAGACCTGGCGATCCTCGCCCCGCATGATGGCATCCGCCTTGGCACCGATCATCTCGACCCCGTAACGCTGCAGGACACCGTTCTGGTCGAGCTTCATGGCCGTGTTCAAGGCCGTCTGCCCCCCCAGCGTGGGCAACAAGACGAGTTTCCCCCGCTCTCCCGAGGCCTCCAATTGCGCCACCTCGCGGGCGATGATCTTCTCAACGCAGTCCGGCGTGATGGGTTCGATGTACGTGCAGTCCGCGAATTCCGGGTCCGTCATGATCGTCGCCGGATTCGAGTTCACCAGCACCACCCGGTAACCCTCCTCCTTCAGGGCCTTGCAGGCCTGGGTGCCCGAATAATCGAACTCGCAGGCCTGCCCGATCACGATCGGACCCGCCCCGATGATGAGAACCGAATGGATATCTGTGCGTCTTGGCATGTTTCGCGTCGCCTGTTGGCCGGCGTCAACCGCGAGAGAGTGAACGGAATCAGCGGCCCGATGTCAGCCCAAAACACCGGAAAGCCGCTTTCGACTCGCCACCTCCCCGTCGATCCCCCCATCCTCCCGGCGTGGTCCCACCAAAACGGAACCACCGCAGAAAGCCCATGTCCTTTGCGACCCTCACCACCCACCGCGAAGGTGCGGAACTCCTCCAGCGGAGCCTGGAACGGGGTCGGCTGGGCCACGCCTACCTGCTGTCCGCCCCCCGCATGGCCGAACTGGAACCACTGGCCCGCGCCCTCGCCGCCGCGTTGAATTGCGAAGCCCCGCCCCGCCGGGCCGCCAACGGCCAGCCGCTCGACGCCTGTGACACCTGCCGTTCCTGCCGGCAGATTGCCGCGGATGGCCACGCGGACGTCCACTGGCTCCGCCCCGAGTCGAAAACCCGACAGATTCGTGCGGAGAGCGTCCGTGCCCTCCTGCGCGAGGTCCACATGAAGCCGCACGGTTCCGGATGGAAGGCCGCCGTCATCGCCGACGCGGACCGGATGAATGAGACGGCCGCCAACGCCTTCCTCAAGACGCTGGAGGAACCCCCGGCGAAATCCGTCCTCCTCCTGCTGACCGCCGAGCCGGACCGTGTCCTGGAAACCATCCGGTCCCGTTGTCTCCGATTGAATTTCGGTGGCGGGGAGCGTCCCGCCTTTGACACCGCCCAACTGGCCTGGCTGCGCGAACTCGCCGGGGCGTCGGCGAAGGCCGGCGATGATCTGCTGGCCCGCTACCGGTTGCTGGGCAGCCTGCTGAAGGAACTCGGCATCCTGCGCAAGAACATCCAGGATGAGTTGACCAACCGCTCGCCGTTGCAGCGCTACGACGACATCGAACCCGAGTTGCGGGAACGCTGGGAAAAGGAGTTGGCGGCGGGAATCGAGGCCGAATACCGGCGACGGCGCGCCGAGTTTCTGGGCGCCCTGCTCTGGTGGCTGCGGGATGTGTGGCTCTGCGCCCTCGGGGCCGCGCCGGAGCGACTCACCCTCCCGGACCTGCAGGAAAAGAGCGCTGTGGTGGCCGGGCACATCTCCCCGGCCCGGGCCGAGGCGAATCTGGAGAGCGTGCAGCGAACCCTGCGGGCGCTCCATACCAACGTGCAGGAGGCCCTCAACCTGGAGGTCGGCCTGCTGCGCCTGCGCCTGTGAGCGGCTCCCGGAACGAACGCACCCCCCACGGCCACGTCGCCCCCCGGGACGCCTTCGCCTGGCTGCCGCACCTGCTCGCGGGAAGCTTCCTCGGCCTCGCGGTCGCCAAGTTCGGCAACCCCGCCATCCTCGATCACCTGACCACGCGCCCCGGAAATTTCTGGCAGTTTGTCTACTTCTCGTGGCCGTTGCGCTGGGCCTACGGGTTGCTCGCGCTGATCCTCCTCGCCAGCGCGCCGCGAATGCGCTGGCGTGCCCAAATCCCACTCTGGCTGGCGCTGCTGCCCGCCACCTGGTTGCTGTGGCAGGGACTCGCCAGTCTCGACACCGTCAACTCCGAACTGACCCGCACCACACTGCCCTACCTCGCAGCAACCGCCATCTGCTATTACCTGGGCGTGACCGCGCTGGATCGCCGGGCCTCCCCCGTGGCCTTCTGGACGCCCCTGCTCGCGGGCTTCATGTTCATGCTGGCGATGGGCTTGGAACAGCGGTTTGGAGGGCTTGAAGCCACCCGGCAACAACTGCTGTCGGAGCCGGGCGCCATGGAACGTCTGCCCGCGGAGTTCGTCGAGCGCATCAACAAGCTCCGCGTCTTCGCCACCCTGCTTTACCCGAACGCCCTCGCCGGCGTGCTGCTGTTGCTCCTCCCCGCCACGACGGTGGCGCTCTGGCGCCTGCTTCGCATTGCCACGCCCCCAACCCGCGGTCTGCTTTGCGGGCTGTTCGCCCTGGCCGGGTTGGGTTGCCTCTACTGGTCCAAGTCCAAGGCGGGCTGGCTGGTGGCCCTGGTGCTGGCGATCCTGGCCTTTTGGCGACTCCCCATCCATAGCCGGTGGAAGACCACCCTCACGGTCGCCGTGCTGGCGCTGGGATTGACCGCCTTCTTCGTGCGTTTCGCCGACTATTTCCAGCGGGGGGCCACGAGCGTGGGAGCGCGGTTTGACTACTACCGCGCCGCGGTCCGGACCTTCGCGGACCATCCCCTCACCGGTTCCGGGCCGGGCACCTTCAAGCAGGAATACGAGCAGCGAAAGGCCCCCGAGGCGGAGATGGCCCGACTCACCCACAACGACTACCTCCAGCAGGCATCCGATTCCGGCCTGCCGGGGGCGCTGGCCTATGCGGTGTTTGTCTGGGGCTCGCTGGCCTGGCTGTGGCGCCGCAGCCTCGCGGACCCGCTGCACTTTGCCGTCTGGCTGGGGCTGTTGGGCTGGGCCCTGCAGAGTTTCGTGGAGTTCGGCCTGTACATCCCCCCCATCGGCTGGAGCGCCTTCCTGCTGCTGGGCTGGCTGTCAACCGAACCTGTCTCCGCCCCGGCCACAGGAAACCCCGGGCGGTAAAACGACGTCACAAGCGTCTCCCACCACCAGGCCAAGAAACCGCATGTTCGACATCATCTTCAGAATGATATCGGCTCTCGCAGCGGGACAAAAGCCTTGAACGCCGCCCCCCCTGAGTTAGGCTGGCCGAACGCAACCGGAGCCTGCCCGACAAGGGCCCGTGAGGGGTTCGCATGCGGGCACAGCCGCGTCCGGTCAAGAACAAGTTCAACCTGAGAAGCTGAGTGTTTATGTCACAAAGACCCTTGAATGTCGGTTTGGTGGGCGGCGGCAAAGGCGCCTTCATCGTCCACCCGCACCAGAAGGCCATCCACTTTGACGGCACCCGCCGCGTGACCGCCGGGGCGCTCTTTCCCGATCCGAAGATCGCCTTGGAGGAAGCCGAGAACTGGCCCTACCCAATCAAGGGCTACGGCTCCTATGACGAGATGATCAGTGCCCAGGCCGGCCTGCCCGAGGGCGAAAGGCTCGACTACATCCTCATCGTCACCCCGAACTTCGTCCATTTCGATCCCGCCATGAAGGCCATCGAGGCGGGCATTCCGGTGTTTTGCGAAAAGCCGCTGACCGTCACCCTCGAGGAGGCCGAACAACTCGTCGCGAAGGTGAAGGAGAAGAACATCCCCTTCGGCGTGGCGCACACCTACCTCGGCCACTGGACCAGCCGTTTCAGCCGTTACATTGTCCGTGCCGGACTGCTCGGTGACGTGCGCTGGGTGGATTCCTACTACCTGCAGGGGTGGCTGGCCACCAAGCTCGAGGACACCGGCCAGCAACAGGCCTCGTGGCGCGTCGACCCCAAGAAGGCCGGCGGCTCCGGCTGCGGCGGCGACATCGGCACGCACGCCCTGATGCAACTGCGGTACGTCACCGGACTGGAGGTCGAGGAGCTCTCCGCGAACCTGGAGATCTTCGTCAAGGGCCGGCCGATTGACGATCACTTCACCGCCTACTGCCACCTGAGCAACGGCGCCCGCGCCCTGGTCCGTGCCTCACAGATCTCCGTGGGTCACCTGAACGATCTCGGCATCGAAGTCTGCGGCACCAAGGGCACCCTCCTCTGGCGGCAGGAGGATCCGGAAGTGGTCACCATCAAGCTGATGGGCCAACCGGACCGGGTCTACTTCCGCGGCGCGGCCAGCCCCGGCGATGGTTTCCTGCCGGCGGCCGAGGAGATTGACAAGGTGATGCCGGGGCTCATGGGCGAACCCACGATTCCCCCGGGACACCCCGAGGCATTCCACGATGCCTTCGCCCGGCTGCACCGTTGCTTCGAGGCGGACGTCCGCGCGTATCAGGCCGGCCAACCGTTCGCCAACGACGGCCGGCGCTATGCCAACGTGGCGGATGGCTGGACAGGAATGGCGTTCCTCAAGGCCGCCATCGAATCCAGCAACGCAAAGGGAGCCTGGACCCCGATGCCGAAGCTGGCCTGATCGACCTGGCCCAACCCCCGGATTCAAAGGAGAAGGAGCGGTCCCGGCCGCTCCTTTCTCTTTGAAGGCCTGGCGAAGGACCGCCCCGGGATGAACCGGAACGTCCCCCCGGTCATTTGGCACCAGGCGACCGGGTGGTTCTGCCCTCCACGGGCGAATCCGGAAACCGGAGTGTGACGGTGGTCCCTTCCTCGGGCTGACTCTCCACGCGAATCGTCCCGCCATGGGCTGACATCGCGTCCCGCGCCAGCGCCAGACCAATTCCGGGACTGCCATCCTGGCGGGTGCTGAAGAAGAGGTCGAAACAGCGCTCCAAGGTTTCGGTGTTCATCCCCACCCCCAGGTCCTTGAGGGTGAGGGTGGTGGTTCCGCCGGCCTGGCGCAAGGACCACTCCAGCACCCCGCCCTTGGGCATCGCCTGCAGGGCGTTCAGCACCAACTGCTCCAGGACCGATCGCAACAACGCCTCGTCAGCGTGCACCTCGGAAGGCCCCTCGGCCGGCGAATGTTCCAGCCGCAGCAGATCAGGTTCGGCCAGGACGGCTTGATGTTCCTTTTGCACGCGCTCCAGAACCTCAGGAAGCAGGCGCGAAACATCGACCCGCCGGAGCCTCAGGGTCTCCGGAGGATGGCTCATCCCGCGCGTCTTCCAGACGACCTGCCGGGCCCGGCGCACCAAGGAGGCCATGCTCTTCAACCGGCCACGCACCCGGGCGGTATCCTTGAGCGCGCCGTCCTTCAACAGCAGTTGCAGCTCAGAGTGCATCTGGTGCACAAACCCGCCGAACTCCTCCGCCAGACTCCCGGTCAACTGGCCCAGGGTGCTCAGTTGCACCGGGTCACCCGGCGACTGGACCGCCTCCGTGTCGGCGGGTGATTCTTCCGCGACCATGTCCTCTGCCGTCGCGTCCCCACCGGTCACCGGCCCCTCTTCCTGACGGCGACGCTCCTCTTCGATGGAAACAAGCCGCAGCGCTTGGTTGACCACGCGCAGCAAGGCGGCACGAGAAACCGGTTTGGTGATGTAGTGCATGGCACCGGCGCGCACGGACTCGGAGGCCGTCTCCACAGTCGGCTGTCCGGTCAGCATGATGATCTGAAGTCGGATATCCTTCTCCCGCAGGGACCGCACCAACTCCACGCCGCTCAGGCCGGGGAGAATGATGTCAGTGATCAGGATGTCGAAGTGCTCCTTCTCGAGCAGGACCATCGCCTGCTCGGCGTCCTCCGCGAGGGCAACCGCGTGCCCAACGTTCTCCAGAAACACCCGCAGTGTCAGGCGAATGCTCCGCTCGTCATCTACCAGTAGTATGCGTGCCATGTCAGGGGCTGCGACAGCAAACCCAGCCCACAGGCAGGTCGGCACTGCCGCCTTGGCCGAACCCCGGGAGCGTTCCGGCAACCCATCCCATCACCAGCCACCCGGGGCACGGTGCTTCATCTGTTGCGAAGCCTGCGCGGACCGGGGGCTGGATTCAAGCCCCATTTGACAGCCCCATTTGAAAGTCCCAAGGGAAGCCCGGTTCCCGGGATCACCGGCTCAAGAACCGGGTCCGCGCCAGTTTTCTTCGGTGGGGGCACACCCGACGGCCACCCGGTTCACGGTCCCGGACCGGAACCCAACCGATCCGCCGGTGCCACCTCGATCAGCCGGGCGAGCTCCCCGGGAATGGGCGTCGGCGCCAGGCTGCCATCAGGCCGGTGCGCCACGCACACCACCACCAGATTGCCCCGGGCCACCTCCCCCCCGCCCACCCGACGGAATCGTATGTCGTAGCCCAGCGAACGCGTGCGCTTCTCCCGCACCAGGAGCCCGGCTTCGAACTCCTCCTCAAACCGCAGCGGCGCACGATAGTCGCAGTCGGCGTGGATGCGCGGAAAACCGAGCGGCGGATCGTGCTGATCGAGTTTCACGGAGAACCCCAGGGACCGGATGAACGCATGTTCCACGGCCTCCATGTAACGGAAGAAATTCGAGAAATGCACGATGCCCGCGGCATCCGTCTCCGAGAACTCCACTCGACGCACCAGTTTGAACTCGAACGGCATGCCGGCAGTCTGCCTCCGCCCGGCGTTCAAAGTCGAGCGGACGTGCGCTCCCCGGGATTCGACCGACATGAATGCCCCGCGCCCGCTCCTCTGCCAGTCGGCGGAGCCGTCGCCGCGCGCCACCTTTTCCCGACCTCAAACCGGCGGGTCCAGCCGGCGGCCGGCCACCTCGAGATGGCGTCGCCGCGCCGCAATCACCCCCATCGCCATGCAGGCCATGATCCCGCCGGCCAGAAAGACCGGTCGCAGATCGTCGCCGTAGTGGCGGGTCAACCACGTCGCCACGCCGTTGCCGAACATGGGGCCCAGACCGAAACCGCAGAACGCCAGCAAGGTCTGGGCCGTGGAACGGACTTCGCGGCCGGCCAGCGCATTCGCCAGCAGGGCAATGCCGGTGTGATGGAAGACCACCACCAAGGCCACCAGCAGATAGGTGGCGGTCAGCAGCCAGACGTTGCTGCTGACCGCGAAAAGGAAGTGGCGCACCGCCAGCGACAGCCCCCCTACCAGGATCACCGAGGTCAGCCGGAACCGCCGCAACAACACGCTTTGCCACCGGAACAACACCACCTCAAACACCACCCCCACTGCCTGCACCGGCCCAATCCACGGACGGCTGACCCCCAGGCGCTCCAGGAACGGCGGGCCGTAATACAACACCATCATGAACGCGCCCGACATCAGGAACATCGAGGTTAACACCGCCAGGTAATCCCAGTCCCGCAGCAACCGCCTCAAGGCCGGTCCATACACCCGCGGCCCCGCCCCGCCGGCCGGCCGCCGGGAGCCGGGCTCCGTGTGGGGCAGCCGGAACGAGTAGATGGCCATCGCCAGGCACATGCCGGCCCCCATCCACACGCAGAAATCGAGTCCCGCCTCCGGACGGAACGCCGTCCAGAGCGAGATCGGCAGGAACGGCACAATCCATCCCACCGATCCCCAGGCCCGCAGACCGGGAAACTGCTCCCTGGGGCGGGGCAAGTGGTGGAAGGCCAGGGCGTTGGTCAGCGTGAACACCGGGTTCAGGCAGGCACTGAACGCCACGTAGGCCACGAGTAGTCCCGTAAACTCACGTTGCCGGACCAGGACCAGCAGCGCCACGGCCCCGGCGGTGTTCAGGATGGCGAGCACCCGGTTCAACGGCAGATGGCGATCGGCCAGAAAGCCCCAGCCGAACGGTGCCACCAGCATCACGGTCGAGGCCGCAAGGTAGATCCAGCCCACCTGCTCGTAGACCAGGCCGCGGTCACGCAACAGCATGGTCACAAACGGCAGCACGCTGCCATTGGCGGCAAACTGCAGCAGCATCGCCCCCATCAGCAACCGCCGGGTCCCCGCCTCATCCGGCAGGGTCCCCGACCCCGGTCCCTCCTCCGGCCCGGGTTGCGCGGTCTCGTTACACTGCCCGTCTCCCTTCACCACGCCGAGTCTAGCAACTCCTCCCCCGACCTCCCATCGCAAACCTCAGGGCACACCGGCCGGCGGCCTCTCCCGGTCCAAATACAATGGCGCCTTGCATCGCCCGGCCGGCACTGGAACCATCGCCCCCAAGCACTCGGATGACTCCGCCGGCCACCATCACAGCTTCCGCCCCTCCACTGGCCCGCCTTCGCGGGATCACCAAGCGCTTCGGCCAGGTCACCGTGCTCGACCGCGTCGACCTCGACATCCACAGCGGCGAAATTCTGATTCTCGCCGGCGAGAACGGCGCGGGCAAGAGCACCCTCATCAAGATCCTCGGCGGCGTGCATCCCGACTTCGAGGGCACCATCGAGATCAACGGCCGGCCCGCCCGGCCGCGGTCACCCCTCGAGGCGGCGTCTCTCGGGGTCCGTGTCATCTTTCAGGAACTCTCCCTCGTCCCGTCCATGACGGTGGCGGACAACATCTTCCTGGGACGCGCGCTCACGCGCCGCGGATTTGTGGACGACCGCCGCCAACGCCGGGAAGCCCGGGATTTGCTCGCGCGACTCGGTCTCGACCTGGATGTGGACCGACGGGTGGAGGATCTGCCGATTGCGCGGCAGCAATTGACCGAGATCGCGAAGGCGCTGGCCCAGGAGGCGCGCGTCCTCGTCATGGACGAACCCACCAGCGCACTGAACGAGCCGGAGGTTGAGGCATTGTTCCGACTGGTGCGTCAACTCAAGGAACGCGGCTGCGGCATCGTCTACATCACCCACAAGATGGAGGAAATCGAGACCATCGGGGACCGGGTGGCAGTACTGCGAGATGGTCGACTGGTGGGGGGCGGGTCGCTTTCCGAGGTGTCGCGCGACCGTCTGGTGCAATGGATGGTGGGACGGGAAATCGGCGGGCAGTTCCCAGACCGGCGCGGGGAACCCGGGGCGGAGCGGCTGCGGCTGGAGGGCTTCAGTGTCCCCGATCCGGCGAGGCCGGGTGCCCACCGGGTCAGGAATGTCTCTCTGACCCTGCATGCGGGGGAGATCCTGGGCCTTGGTGGACTCCAGGGATCCGGCGCAAGCGACCTGTTGCTCGGGTTGTTCGGCGCGTTTGGACGGCAGCCCACCGGCCGGGTTGAACTGGACGGCAAACCGGTGACGTTGCGCTGCCCGGCGGATTCGATCCGTCAGGGCATGGCCCTCCTGACCAACGATCGCAAGGCCACCGGCCTCGTGCTCTCCCTGTCCGTCACGGCCAACGCCACCCTCGCCGGTCTGCCGCAGCTTTCGCCCGGTGGCTGGCGCCGACCTGCCGCCGAGGAAACCGCCACCCGCACGCTCGGCGAACGCCTTTCCCTGCGCGCGGCCAGCCTGGACCAGGACGTCCAGTTCCTGTCCGGCGGCAACCAGCAGAAGGTGGCACTGGCAAAATGGCTGCAGATCAAACCGCGCGTGCTCCTGCTCGATGAACCGACCCGCGGCGTGGACATCGGAGCCAAACGCGACATCTACGAACTCCTGAACGCCCTGACCGCCGAAGGCATCGCGATCATTCTCATCACGTCGGAACTTCCCGAACTGCTTGCCCTGTCCGACCGCATCCTGGTCCTGCACCGGGGCGGGGCCACCGCTCTGCTCCCGCGCGGGGAGGCCACGGCCGAACGGGTCCTGGCCGCCGCGATGGGCCACCCCCCAACGGAAATGACTCCATGACCACCCCCCCACGCGCCGCCCCACACGTCTGGGCCCGCTGCTGGGCCAACCCCTCCAGCCGCGCCTTCGCGGCGCTGGTTCTGGTCCTCGCCCTCGGCTGCTGGTTCAACGCCGAGGGCGCCTTCTACAAACTCGGCACGCACCGCGACGCCCTCCGACAGGCCTCGGTCTACGGGTTGCTGGCCTGCGGCATGACCCTGGTAATCGTCAGCGGCGGCATCGATCTCGCCGTGGGCAGCGTGCTGGCATTGTCTGCCGTGACGTTCTCGCTGCTCAGCATTCACTGGGGCTGGAGCGCCTGGTTGACGGTCCCCTGCACGCTGTTGGTTGGCGGCCTCTGCGGCACGGCGTCCGGCAGCATCACCGCGCTGTGGCGGATCCAGCCGTTCATCGCCACGCTGGCGATGATGGTGTTTGCCCGCGGGCTGGCCAAGACCGTCTCCGGCGGCATGAAGGTCTCCACGGCGGTGCAACAGGCGGACGGCACCTATCAGTTCGTGCCTGTGCCCGCCATCTTCCGCGGCATCGACAGCCGGGTACTCGGCGGCAACCTCTCGGTGGTCACCCTGGTTCTGGTGGCATGCGCCCTGCTGGCCTGGCTTGCCCTGGCGCGACACCGCTGGGGGCGCCACCTCCTGGCCATCGGCGGCAACGAGGAAGCCGCCCGGCTTTCCGGTGTGCCCGTGACGCGCACCAAGATCCTGGCCTATGCAGCCAGCGGTCTTTTCGCCGCCGTGGCCGGCATCTGCCAGGCGGCCCAGGAACAACAGGGCGATCCGGAGGCTGGGGTCGGCTACGAACTCACCGCCATCGCCATCGTCGTCATCGGCGGCACCAGCCTGATGGGCGGGCGCGGTGGCATGGGCCTCACCCTGCTGGGGATGTTGACCATCGGGTATCTCGAAAAAGTGCTCAGCATCAACGCGGTCCCGGAGGCCAGCCGCCTCATGCTCACCGGCCTGATCATCATCCTGGCCGTGCTGGCCCAGCGACGAAGGCGGTCGTAGCGGTGCTCTGGCGAGCGCCGAACCGGAGGCGCGCAGACAGGCACCCACGAAACAACCCGACGGCGGACACCCTTCCGCCGCGGCGACGAAGACCGGCGGGCTGCCGCTCCTGCTTTCCATCGGCGGTTCAAAGGCTCCTTTCCGGTTCACACCGAAACGCCGAGCAACCGGCCTACGGCTGCCGTCAATCCCATCGCCAACATCCCCCAGAAACAAACCCGGATCGCCCCCCGCAACGGGGGCGCCCCCCCGGCGACGGCCGCAACGGCCCCGAGGATGCCCAGCAGCCCCACCGCCAGCAGGGGGATGAGCCAGAGCAGCCAGGAAGCCGGTGCAAACGACGCCACCAGCACCGGGATCAGTGCCCCCAGGGAAAACGCCCCGGCCGACCAGAAGGCCGCCTCCAACGGACGCGCGCTCAACTGCACCGTGATTCCGATTTCGTCCCGGGCGTGAGCCTCAAGGGCGTTGTGCTTCATCAACTGCCCGGCCACCTGTTTCGCCAGTTCCTCGTCCAGTCCACGTTGCCGGTAGATGGCTGCCAACTCCTCCTCCTCCGCCTCGCGGTTGCTTGCCAGCGCCTCCGCTTCCAGCTTCAAATCCGCCCGCTCCGTGTCCTCCTGCGACTTGACGGAGACATATTCCCCGGCGGCCATCGACATCGCACCTGCCACCATTCCCGCCGTTCCCGCCAGAATGATGTTGCCGCGACTCGCCCCGGCGGCAACCACCCCGACGATCAGGCTGGCCGTCGAGACGATTCCATCGTTGGAGCCAAGGACCGCCGCCCGCAACCAACCGGAGCGGTGAATTCGATGAGGTTCCTCGTGCGACATGTTGTCCTCGTGCTGGGGTTTGTGGAAAGCGGCAATTCGGGTCTTCCGGCAAAGGCTCAGTTCGCCGCCTTCAGCCGGAAGAATCGGGCACTGCCGGAAAAGGGCACGGTCACCTGGATGTCCGGTCCGAGCATTTGGGCCAGATTCGTCACCGTGGCCCAGTTCCCAACGGCAGGTTGAGGCGACTGTTCCAAGACATAGCCGACGGCATCGGCAGACCAGGAGAGCCGACAGGCGTTCGTCGCGGTGGGCGACACCGCCAACGCCGCGGGCAGAAGCGGCAGACTGTCGACCGTGGTCAATCCGACCAGCGCCCAGTCGACATAAAGATGAATGACGTAGGAGTCGTAGCCGCTCAGGGCGGGGGTGTAGTGAAAGCTCTGACCGCCGTAGCCGCTGGCATCGAAAAGGAGCGGGTCCGGCAGAGCGTCCTCGCCGTTGAGCATGGGCATGATCTCGAACGCGCCCCCCGCGCCGCCCGTGTTGGCCAGCAGCTTGCCGGTGAAGGATCGCAGGCCGAACGGCTGACCGTCCACCCGCCGGATCGTAATGTTCGCGCCCTTCCCGACGTCCGATCCGACCGTGATGGCCTGGGCCTGGACCCCGCCCGGCCAGAAAACGCTGAAGAACCGCCCGGTCGGCTCCCCACCCGGAACCGCCGCCCAATACCCATCCGTGGTGTATTCGAACCGGTAGCCGCTGCTGCTGAGGGCACCGGAGGTTATGTTGGATGCGACCACGCTCACGGGCTGCGAGGGGTTGAAGAAGACAATCGTGGTGGCGCGGGCCGACACCATGCGCAAGAGACAGACACACAGGGACAGGACGGCGATGGCCCATGGACCCGGGATTCGGTGCTTCATTGCGGCAACTCTGAGGCAGCGCAACCGTCTCCCGCAAGCCCGCTGTGTGCGTTGGTGGGCGGTTCCTGGAAGGGTGGCGGCGCTGACGACCGCAGCGAGACCAGGCTGGCGACCTGCGTGGGGGCGACAGGCCCGGTTGGCCACCGGAAGACGGGACACTCTTCGCCGCGTCGAGCGAACGCCGGTTCGCCGCTACGAGGAGCCGGGGCCTACGGAGCTGACGGCACGGCGTTCGTTGAGATGGCGGTTGCGGGGGGAGTGTTGGTCGACGACGGAGCGGCGCCCGCGGGCGGGGCATTGGTTCCCCCAAAGTCCGCCGGCAGACCCAGCGCGGTCTTCAGCCGGGCGGCCAGTTCCGGTACCAACCCCTTCTCCGGATTCAAGAGGTCCTTGAGCACGGTTTCCCGCATGCTCGCCAGCGGAGGAAGTGGAACCCGTTCCCCCGAAGGTCCGTCGCCGATCTCACCGGTATAGCGCGCGTGGATCTTCCGGGCAACGAGCAGGTTCCCCGTGGCCAGATCGTCCTGCCCCGTGGCCAGATAGACGAAGGAACGTTCCAGGGCACCCATGATGTTTGAGATCTGACGGTTCTGGTCCGTCTCGCCGGCATCCTCCTCGATCCGGGCCAGGGCGTAATCATCCAGCGACTGCGCCTGGTCCACCTTCTCGGGGTACTTCTCCTTCAGGTAAGTGAACCACTGCTGCGCCTCCTTCAACCGGGCGTGGACATAGAGAAAGTAGACGGCGTCGCGGAGGAAGTTCTTGTGCGCGTTGCTGATGTTCTGCGCCATCGACTCATTCCCTCCCGCGCGCTCGGCGGCGACCATCTCCTCGTAGGACGCACTGGCCTTGTCCACGATGTCCAGGTTTGGCCCGAACTCCACCGTCTGGTTCCAGGCAAGCTCGATCAGGCGCCCACGATAGAAGGCGAGTTGCATCGACTGGAAGATCAGCCGGCGCAGTTTGATGAGTTGGTCGTCGGTCTTGACCATCTTCCGCCCCACGCAGGCCCAGTAGATGGCGCTGGTCTCGGGCAGCCGCCATTCCAGCGGGCCGTATTCCTCATCGACCTCCTTCATCACCTCCGGGTCCATCTTGAACTCGTCGTGCAGCCGTTTCGCCCGGGCCGCCCAGGTGTCATCGGGCGGCTTGATGAGGTCGTCGAAATTGGGGCGCCCTCCGCCCAACACCTCCGTCATCATGCCGGCCCAGCGCGACTTGTAATAGAGGTGGGCGTCATCGAGGTTGTGGCCCAGCTTGTGCTGGAAATGCCAGCCGAGTTCACGGTAGAGCTCGACGTCGTGGGGGTTGTATTTGAGCGCCTGATCCCGAATGAGCTGGATGCCGGCGTAGACCCAGCGCCAGCGATCCGCCGGTTCGTTGAACTTGATCGAGATGTTGTAAGACATGTTCCACGCGGACACCACCCAGACCGCGTCGACATGCGGCGTGAGCTTGGTGATCCAGTCATGCAACTGGATCATCTCGAAATAGCGTCCCTCGTCCTGCATCTCCATGGCGCGAATCCAAAGGGCGTTGGCGATCAAGCCACGGAAACCGCCCAGGACGACGGTGGAAAACACGAGCAATGGCGGGGCGTTCTCCAGGGGTTCGGAACGGGTCAAACCCAGATCCGCCCGCGCCCGGTTCATCGAGCGCTGCACGAACGCAGAACCGGTCATGAGTGCCAGGACCAGCAGGCCCAGCAGGCCCTTGCGAAATCGGGAGGAGTGAAGGGGCTTCATGCGCGCGTCATCCCTGGTTCTGGGCGGTCGCCAGTTCGCGGCGCTGCAGCAAGGTGATCCCCACCAGGGCAAAGACCCCGCCCATCAGAACCACAATCTGCCCACCGGCCCGGGCCACCGTGCCCCAGGAAATGCTCCGCCCGCCGCTGAGTTGTTCGACCGGCGAGAAATCCCGGACCACGTTCACCACGGACAGGAGGACCTTGAAGCCGACCACGCTCACCGCATCGAAGAGGTTGGGATTCCCCACCATCCCCGTCTCATGATCCACCTCGCGGATCGTGCCCTGCTCGATCACCGTCCGCATCGTCCCGGTGGAGAACGACACGATCAGCAGCGCAATGGAAACAAAGGCCGCCACCGGAAAGGAAAGCTGGCTCGCCGCCGCCAGTCCCACCGCCGCCAGCAGCGCCAACCAGAAGAACAGGATCGCCACACCACGCAGGTAGTTCAGCAGAAACCCTCCCTCCCGGTAGAGCACCTCGAATCCGTCCTCAAACTGGAACAGGATCGCGTCGTCGTTCAGGTTGCCCACTTCCACGTTCAGAATGCCGTTCGCGTCGAGCAAGCCGGGGTTCACCTTGATCTCATGGAAGCTCTCCGGGGAAAGCGACTGCAGTTCGCGCTGGCGATACGGACCCTGCTCGGGGCCGATGTCCCATTGCGTCCGGTAGGTCTCCTGCTTGGAGCTGCTGTCGCTGGCGGTGTAAAACTTGACCCGGAGGAAGAGCGGCTGGTCCTTCACCTGGTCGGCCACCGAACTGAGATCGATCTGCCACCGGCGCACCCATCCGGAACGGACCAACTGATACTGCGCATGCACCATTCCGGTCACCAGCTTCCGTAACTCCCCTCGGTCCATCTCCGCCACCTGGCCCTCCTTCAGGCGCTCGGCCATCAACCGGTCGATGTCCCCCTGCATCTCCGGCACCGCGGGTTTGAACGAGCCCCGCGCCACGAAGACCTCATTCTTCAGAACTGCCTGTTGCTCGGGGGAAAGCCGTTTGGCCCGCCACTGCAACTGGACGTAGATCACCGTGGTGGCAATGCCGAACAGCAGGAGGTTCACGAACATGATGCCGATCCATTTGCCCAGCCAGATCTGCCAGCGCGCGACCGGCTTCACCGCCACCACCTGAAGCTGGCATTCGTCGATGTCCCGGGCGAGCGTACCGCAGGCCAGCCAGAGCGTCGTCAACCCCAGCACGAGGACGGTCAGGCCCAGCGTGTAGGTGAGCACGATCTGGGTCATGCCCTCGGCGGACCCGTCGTCCTTGATCGCCGCCGGAAGCAGCAGCACCCCGCCGATGAGCAGGACGCCGAGCACGGGCACCAAACGGAACCGGAAGGCCGCCTTGAAAGTGAGTCGCGCGATGGCCAGCAGGGCTTGCATGACAGATAGCTTCGCCGAACTCAGCCTTGCTTGGGACCGCCACTGCCTCCCAGCAGGTGCGAGAGCTTGTCGTCGGCCTCACTGAGATCGGGGGCACCGGACTTCTCCACCCTCCCGGCGCCAGGCTCGGGCGCCGGCTGCTCCTCGTCCCCCATCGTCAGGGCATCCAGCTTCGCCAGGTCCGTGCCTGCTTCAGGTTCGGGAGCCTGCGCCCGCATCGTCGGGTCCGGCTCGACTTCAACCCGGGTCAACCGCTCGAGCACCCGGTCCGCCGCCCGTTCCGCCCCCTCCCCTTCATCGCCCCGAAGATAAGCCGCCACCTGGGCCCCGGAGGTCGCACCCGAGGTGGCCTCGGTCCGCTTCGCCTCCTCCACCACACCGAGGAAATAGCTCTCCAGGTTCTGGGTCGGGGTGTCCACCCGAACCTCGCGACCACCCGCCTCGGACCGCAACTTCGCCAGAACGTGCTCCATTGTTTCGCGTCCCACCGGCGGCGCAGTGATGCGCACCGCGTCCGGCGTTGCCAGCAGTTCCTTGAGGGGGCCGATCGCCCGGACCCGCCCGCCGTAGTAGATCACCACGCGGTCGCACACGTCCTCGACGTCCGCCAGCAAATGACTGCTGAGAATCACGGTCTTGCCCCGCCGGGCCAGCGCCACAATCAGGTCCTTCACCTCACGACAGCCGATGGGGTCCAGGCCGGAAGTGGGTTCGTCCAGGATGATCAGGTCCGGGTCATTGATCAGCGCCTGGGCCAGACCGATGCGCCGCTGCATGCCCTTGGAGAACTCCCCCACCGTTCGCCGCCGGACCTGGTTCAACCCCACCATTTCGAGCAACTGCTCCGACCGTTGCTGCCGTTCTTTCGCGGGCAGGTGGAACAGGTTCCCGAAGAAATCGATCGTCTCCGAGGAATCGAGGTAGCGGTAGAGGTAGGACTCCTCGGGCAGATAGCCGATCCGGCTCTTGGTGGCAACATGGCGTGGCGAATGGCCAAACACTTCGATGCGTCCGCGCGTGGGGTGCAGCAGGCCGAGCAGCAGTTTCACCGTCGTGGACTTGCCGGAGCCGTTTGGACCCAGCAGACCGAAGACCTCGCCGCGTCGCACCTCAAACGTCACGTTGTCGACAGCCCGTGCCTTGGGCCGGCCCCAGAAGTCCTTGAAGACTTTCGTGAGACTCTGCACCCGGACGACGGCCTCGGCGGCCGCGGCCGCGGGCCGGGCCCCGGATGGTTCTGCTGTTGCGGTAGCCACCATGTGTTGATCAAGCAAACGACCCGCTGGGCTGGGGAAGCGTGCTTCCACGGTTTCCCGTCCACGGCGGGCCAACGTACCTTAAAAGGCCGGACCCTACCGGCCCCAAGGACGGCCGCAAAGTAGCAAACGCACGCCGCGGGACACAACTGCGCGTTTCCCGGCACAGCGCCCCCTGTCCCCCCACCCCGGCGAACGCCAGTTCACCGCGACTCCCCGTCCCCCAACTCCCAACTCCTAACTCCTTCCCAGTCCCCCCCGCTTCTGCTTCACTTCGCGGCATGCAAGACACCACTTGTTCGCGAGCGGTCCGGAACACCGGATTCACCTTCATGGCCGCAACCACCCTGCTGGTGGCCGCCTCGTTCAACCCGCTGCGGGCTGCAGACACCCCTGCCGCCCTGCAAACCGATCCTGCCGGCTGGACCGATCTCCTGCCCGCCTCCGGCACCGAGGGCTGGTTCCGCATTCCCGTGCCCCCCGGGGCGCCGCTCGGCCGTGACCAATGGCACGTGGACACCGACCGCAAAGTGCTGGTCTGTGACGGCGACGGCGGCCACGACATGCTGCTTTTCGGGAAGGAGTTCGGGGACGCGATCTTCCACCTGGAGTTTCGCTACGTCCGAAAGGAAGGCGCCACCGGCTACAACAGCGGGGCCTACGTGCGCAACTCGAAGGACGGCGCCATCTGGCACCAGGCCCAGTTCGGCGACGGAAAGGACGGCTTCCTCTTCGGCGTGAGCCCGGTCCCGGATGCGAAACCGAAGTTCTTCAGCCTGAAGAACCAGGTCACGGACAACCGGGTCAAAGCGGCCGGTGAATGGAACACGCTGGAAATCACGGCGCGCGGCCGGGATCTCACCCTCTGGGTGAACGGCGCGGTCACCTGCCGGTTTGAACAGTGCGGCCAACCGAAGGGCTTCATCGGCGTCGAGGGCGAGGGCTACCACATCGAGTTCCGCAACCTGAAGGTGAAGGAGATCAACTGACCCCAAGCAAGGCCGCAAGTCGGTGCCAGGGGACCCACCTACTGGAGGGCAAAGAAAGACCCGGCTGTGAAGGAATCCGCCATCAACCGGGTCTCCAAAGCCCATGCGGAGGCAAACAGCATGCTTGCGTTCGCCGCCGCTTTGCTACTGGACATGGTCGCCTTCTGGGATTCCGCTCAGCTCAACAAGAAATGGGCCTTCTTCTTCCTCGCGTACTTTCTTGCCATGACGGGCGCGCGCATCTACGCACGCGACAGAAAGATCAGAGAGCTCTATCCGCCTCCAAGTGGATCAAACGCGGCTGACCAAGCGTGATCAGGGCGACAGCCCGGACCGCGGCTCATTCACGTTTTCCCAGTTGCCCCCCAACAGGGATTGCGTACCTTGCCCGCCGTGATGGATGTGACTTGCCCCTGCGCGGCCGCCCGGAAAGCGGCCGCATGTCTACTCGTTGCCCTGATTCTGCTCGGTCTCCAGGCGGGCGCGGCGGTTTTCGACATCGACCCTGATCGCAGCACGATCACGGTCTCGGGCAACCTGGCCGGCATTACGGTGAAGGAGCAGGCACCGGGCAGTCTCACCTCGAAGCTGGCCGGCAAACTGACGGTCGAAGTCAGCCCGGACACGATCCAATTCCTGGAAGGAGAACTCATCCGGGTTCAGGACAATGGGAACTGGCAACCGAAGGCGAATGGTGAGGCCGGCAGCGAAGCCGGTGCCTTCGGCGGAAAGGCTTCGAACTTTCTCGTTTCCGCCGTGGCGGCAGGCCGGGACATGGAACTGAGTCTCGTCAGCGAGGTGCTGGGCCTGGCGAACGGTGAGTTCCCCGCCGACGGGTTGGTCTTCTCGTTTCCGGTCGGGGGCACCGCCGCGTTTGACTATCTGGCCACCGGCCTGCTCGCCGCTTCAGGCCGGCTGCAACTCGAGGGGTACGGCACCAACGTCGCCGCCACACCCGCCACCCTGACCACCGAAGGGGCCACCCAGACGCTCACCATCCCGCTCGACACCACCTATGAATTCGCGCTCATCAGCGAGACCACCCCGGACACGGAAGTAATCATCAAGGGCCAACTCGTGGCCACCCGCACGGTTGGCGCCGCACCCACGGATTTCGCCGGCTTCATCGAGACCTTCTTCCCGGGAGAAACGGACCCGCAAATCATCGGGCCGACCGCAAACAGCGACGGCGACTTGCTGATCAATTTCGTGGAATTCGCCTTTGGGCTGGATCCCACCCAACCCGACGAGGGCCTCATACCCCTCAACGCGGAACTGCTGAACGCGAACACAGTCCTGCTGACCTTCGACCGCCCCACCGGCCTGCAGGGGGTGGGGTATCCCGTCTTCGGCGCGACCGCCTTGGGCGAGTGGCAACGTCTGGACGTGCCGGAGTCGACTGAAGACCTCGGCAACGGCAGGGAACAGGTCACCGTTCAACTGGACTTGTCCGGCGTCCCCGGGCCCAGCCGGTTTGCCCGCCTCGGGGTGGAAATGCTGCCCTGAATTCCGCTCCCCACGTTCTCCGCAAGGGCTTGGACGAATCCGGCCGGGTAAGACGCGGGCCGGCTCCGGACGGAACAGCGCACGAGAACTGCAAGGCAATCCAACCGTTGCGGCTCTGTCGTGCAGGCTGTTGCCGGGGACGACCACCCTCCGGGACCAATCGGGGCTCTCCCCACCCGCCACCCCCGCCGCGTCGTTCGCGGCCAGCGTAGGGATCCGAGCGACAGCTGGCCCCTCAAACCGAAACAACCCCGACCAACCGTCGCCCCTGCGCGAGCAGTTGTTGCACCCGCTCCGGCGATGAAGCCTCGGCATAGACACGAAACAAGGGTTCCGTGCCGGAGCCACGCAGCATCAGCCACGAACCGTCCCGGGCAATGAACTTCACCCCGTCCAGCGTTACCACCTGCGTCACCGGCGAACGCGACAACCGCGTCGGAGGATTCTCCGCAAGCCGTTGTTCAATCTCCCGCGCCGACCCCACCGGAACCTGAAGGCCCGTCCGATCGTAGTGATGCGGCCCGTATCGCCGGGTCAATTCACCGAGCAACTGCCCCACGCTCCGGCCTCGCGTCGCCAGCAGTTCCAACAGCCACAGCCCCGAGGCGATCCCGTCGCGCTCCGGCACATGCCCCCGGTAGCCGATGCTGCCACTCTCCTCGACTCCCAGAAGCACCGCAGGGTCGAGCAACTCCGGGGCGATGTACTTGAACCCAATCCCCACCTCCTGTAACGGCAGACCGTGCGCCGCACAAAGGGCATCCACCATCGAGGTCGTGTTGATGGACTTGACGACACGTCCCCGCTCGCCGCGGTTCGCCGCGAAATGCTCGATCAGGAGGCAGATGATCTGGTGGGCGGTCAGCGGGTTTCCCCGCCCGTCGAGTCCGCCGATCCGGTCAGCGTCGCCATCGGTCACAAGGCAGATGTCCTGGGGATTCCGGCGGAGCCATGAGGAGGTCGTCCCATAGTTACGCGGAATGGGCTCCGGATTCACGCCGCCAAACAGCGGATCGGCCTCGCCGCGGAACGTACTCACGCGACAGCGGGTTCCCGCAAGGAGCGTGTCGAAACAGCCCGCGCCAACCCCGAACATCGGGTCATGGGCCACCCGGAGTTTCGTGCCTGCAATTGCCTTGAAATCGACCAACCGACGCACCGCGGCGAAATGGGCCGGCATCAGGTCCCGCACAATGATCCGCTGGGACCGTACGGCCTCGTCGAAGGGTAGTTGCCGGATCGGGTGGGCGTCGATCAAGGCCTCGATCGCACTGCTGGTCCCCGTGTCGGCGGACCCGCCGAAGGATGCCTTGAGCTTGTAGCCGTTGAAGCGGGCGGGATTGTGGCTGGCAGTAATCATCACGCCGCCCACCGCCCCTTGGTCGCGAACCGCGAGTGAAACGGCCGGCGTGGGGGTGGGCACCGGGGTAAGGATCACACGAAGCCCATTGCCGGCCAGCACCTCCGCCGTCAACCGCGCGAACTCCTCGGACAAGAACCTCCGGTCATAGCCCACAACCCCCAGCTTTCGCGTGTCCGCACCTGGCCGGGCCAGCCAGTGATCCGCGGTGGCCTGCGCCACCCGTGCGACGTTGGCGAAAGTAAACTCGCCGGCAATCACGCCGCGCCAACCATCGGTGCCGAAGTGTGGTTTGTGCATGCCCTGCTTGAGGATCTCGAGGACCACCTCGTCCAGTTCCTAAACCATGAAGAACGGCACGGGGCCTCCCGGGCCACCAACACCTAGGTGGCTGGGGTTACCCCGTCGGCCGAGGCCGCCGCCCTCCATCCCGCCTTCCCCGCTGCCTCGATCGCCAACCGGCGCATCTTCGCAATGGCCTGCTTCAGACTGCGTTTTCCAAACAGTGCCGTGCCACTGACAAAAGTATCCGCTCCCGCTCCGGCACATTCCTGGATGGTCCTCGGGTCCACCCCGCCATCGACTTGAAGCCGGAAGTTCAACCCGAGCTCCCGCCGCCAGCGGGCCACCTGTTCGATCTTGGGCACGGTTTCCTCGATGAAACTCTGCCCGCCGTAGCCGGGATTCACCGTCATCACAAGCACCAGGTCCACCAGCTTCAGAAAGGGCTTCACGGCACTGACCGGGGTGGGCGGGTTCACCGCCAGGCCCACCTTCGCCCCCAGCGCGCGCACGTCCCACAGCAACGAAGGCAGCCGGTTCTCCAACTCGACATGCACGGTCAATCCCCAGGCGCCGGCCTCGCGAAAAGGACGCAGCAGGATCTCCGGGCGCGAGCACATCAAATGCACGTCCAGCGGGAGGCGCGTGGATTTCCTCAGCATCCGGACGATTCCCGGCCCGAAAGTCAGGTTCGGGACGAAATGGCCGTCCATGATGTCGACATGGAGCCAGTCGGCCCGCGCCTTCTGGGCCCGGCGGGCTTCGTCACGAAACCGGGCGTAGTTCGACGCGAGCAGTGAGGGCGCAATGATCATGCGACAGCGACGCTAAGACAGAGCCGCCCCACCGGCAAGCCCGCCGGCTGTCTGAACTTGTCACCGAGACGCCGGCAAGTGGATACGCCCCAGGCTACCGACCGCCGGCCGGCCGGCCGGGAGTGGGGCGAGCCGGCATGAGACGCCCGTTCGCCCCCCGCCCATGAAGGCAGGCATCCGTCACTGCGCGCCCCCCCCGATTCCGTGATGCATATGTGTCAATCGTTGGGAACCTGGCGCACAACCCGTTCCTGCAGAGCCAGCGAAATCGACCGATTCTGTGACGCATACGCATCAAGAATCGGTTCGTCCAGTTCGGTCGCTCGCCCATCGAGGCGAGCCGGACCGGCAGAATGGTCCACCTCCCACCATGGCCGGTCCGCACAGGACGGCGCATCGTCGACAAGCCGCGGGACGATGGCTATCGTCCGCCTCATGGCCAGATGCCTGCTGTTGAAAGCGTGCGTGCTGCTCCTGCTGGGCCTCGGACTGGCAGGGTGCAAACCCCGGCCGGCCGATCCCGCGGGGCCGGACAGCTCCCCTGCACCGGAGTTGTCGGACCAGTTTCTCAGCCTGCTGAACACGGGCCGAAACCAGTTGGAACAAGGTGAGGCCACCAACGCGCTCGTGATCTACCGGCAGGCAGCGGCGCTGGTCCCGCACAATGCCGACGTGCATCTGAACCTCGCAAACGCCCACCTCCTGGCGGGGGACGCCGAGGCCGCCATCCATGAGGCCGAGGAGGTCCTGAGGCTCGATCCGAACTCGGCCGCCGCCTGGTTCGTCAAGGGCTCGGCCCAACTCCGCCTTGCCCAACCGGAGGAGGCCGTAAAATCCCTCGCCAACGTCCAGACCATCGATCCCGGCGAGACCGCGACATTCTTCCAACTGGGGAAGGCACGGATGGAACTGCGGCAATGGGACGAGGCCATCAACGCGTTTCGGGAGGGAATCGCCCGGGATCCGAACCATCTCCACACCACCGCCCACTACCTGCTGGGTCAGGCGCTGCTACGGGCCGGGCGCAAAGACGAGGCCAGCGCGGAACTGCAGCAGCACCAAGCCGGCCTGGAGAGCGAGGCGGGAACACCGGCCACATCAACCTTCGAAAAGAGCAAGTACACCCGCGCCCGTGTGCCCTTCCGGCTCGAACAACCCGACCGCGATGGCGTGAGCGTCCGGTTCGTGGAAGCCACCCGCGAGGCGTTCGGAGATGGCGCGGTGACCTTCTCGGGACCGGTTGCGGTGTTCCCCCGCGGGTCGACGGCCGGAAACGACCTGGTGGTGCTGGAGCGGGGCGCCGGCTTCCGCCTGCTCCGAAACCAGCAGGGCGCCTTTCATCCGGAAGGAGTGCCCCTGCCCGCCGGATCCGACGGGCGGTTCTCGAAGATCCTCGTGGGCGACCTGGACAACGACCGGCTCAATGACCTCATCGTGCTCGGCACCGCCGGCAGCCGGCTCTACCGGTTCACAACCAATGCGGCGGCGGTTGACGGTTCGGCGGCCAGCGGCCTGGAGCAGGTAAGCGCCGGTGATGGCATCCTGATGGACCTCGATTTCACCGGCAAACTCGACCTGGTGACGGTCTCGGAAGAACCGGCCAGTGTCCGGGTCCATCGGCAGTCCGCCCCCCTGCAGTTCCACGATGTCACGGCGAACTCAGGCATTCCCACTCCGCTGCACGGCGCCCGATCCGTCGTGATGGAGGACTGGAATCGTGATGACCACATGGATCTGATCGTCCGCCGTGACGGCGCGCCGCCGCTGCTCCTGCAAAAGGAGCGCGGCGGACCGCTCGTGCCCGACGAGCCCTCCCCATGGGTTGCTGGAACCGTCCTTTGTGTCGGGGACTTCGACAACGACCTGCGCCCGGACCTGGCAGTGGCCGACGGCGAACGGATCACGATTTGTTTCAACGGCGGCGCGCGGAAGGAAATCCCCTTGTCCGGCACGACTGAGTTGCGGCAGCTCGTGGCGGTGGATTTCGATAATGACGGGTGGCTCGATCTCTGGGGATGCGGCGCCACCCTGCGGGCCTGGCGCAACCTTGGCCTGGCAGGTTTTCGGGAGGACACCCTGGCTTTGGGCCTGGACCGTCTCGCTGGAGGTGAGGTCACTTCCGTGCACTTCGCGGACTTCGATCAGGATTGTGACCCGGACGCCGTACTCGTGCTGGCGGGCGGTGGTCTGCGCTACCTGCGGAACGACGGGGCCAACGCCAACGCCCAGGTCAAAGTCCAGTTGTCGGGCAATCGCTCGAATGCCAGCGGGATCGGCTGCAAGGTCGAGATCGAAACCGGCGGACTGCGGCTGCTGCGGACCGTGCATCAACTGCCGGTGGAAATCGGAGTGGGCCGGCACGCCATGCTCGATTCGTTCCTCGTGCACTGGTTCAACTGGCCCCAGGGCTCTGCCGGGGTCCCGGTGGACTGCACGCAACCGATCCTGGCCGCGGAACTGACGATTCAGGAAGGCAGCTGCCCCTGGCTCTACGCGTGGGACGGAGACCAGTTCCGGTTCGTCACCGACATCCTCGGCGCGGCCCCGCTCGGTCTGCCGGTGGCGGAGGGTGTCTACACGGGCGCCGATCCCACGGAGTTCGTCTGGATTGGGAACGAGGACAACTTCCGCCCGCAGGCCGGCACTTACCGACTGCAAATCACCGAGGAACTGCGGGAAGTCCTCTACCTCGACGCGGCGAAACTTGTCGTGGTCGATCACGCACCGGACACCGAAGTGCATTCCACCGACAAACTGCTGCCCGCCGGGCCATTCCCACCGGGCGCCTTGATGACCCTGCACCGGGAACATCCCCTTCTGCGGGCGGAAACCCTGGACGGAAAGGACGTGACGACGGAGCTGGGGACCGTGGACGGCCGAAGGGTGTCGCCCCCACGGGTCAGGGCATCGCACCTGCGCGGACTGGCGGAACCGCACGGCTGCATCCTGGACTTCGGCCCTCTGGAGGGAGACAAGCCGCTGGTGCTGGTGTTGAACGGCTGGATCCGCTTCGGCGGTGGCATGGCAAACATCGCCGCCTCGCAGGATCCCGCCCTGCCCTTCCCGTTCCCTTCGCTCGAGGCCGAAGTCGCCCCCGACACGTGGCACCCGATCGACGTCACGGTCGGCACCCCCGCGGGGAAGACGAAGACCATTCTGGTACCACTGGCTGGCAAGCTCCCCGGGGGAGCAAGACGGCTGCGACTCACACAGGCCTTTGAGATTCACTGGGACCGGATCGCCCTGCTGGAGGAGCAAGCCGACCCGGTGACCCGGATCACATTCGTCCCCCCGGCGGAAGCCAGCCTGCATTTCCGCGGCTTCAGCGCGCTGAAGGACCTCCCTTGGGACTGGCCTCTGACGCCGGATTACGACCAACTGAACCTCAACTCCTGCTGGACCCTCATCCCGGGTGGCTGGTGCACGCGCTACGGTGACGTTTCGGAATTGATCGCAGCAACCGATGAGGGTCTGGCCCTGATCAACAGCGGCGACGAATTAACCCTGGGATTCCCGTCGGCCTCGCTGCCACCCAAGCCCGCCGGGATGATCCGCGACTTCTTTCTGTACTCCGACGGATGGGACAAGGATTCCGACTTCCACGTCGCCGCCGGCACCCGGGTCGGGCCGCTGCCCTTCCATGGAATGAACGATCAGGAATACGGCCGCGAACGACGCCCGCCGTTCCCAAGCGATGCACTGCACCAGAAATACAACGTCCGTTGGGTCGAAGCGCGGGTGCTCCGCCAAACCGCCTCGCGTTAGGCCGCAACCGGCCCACCGGAGACACCCTGCCTGCAGGGGTGTTGCGGGCCTGGTCATCGGCTTCCTGGGTGCCACACTTCTGGCCTCCCCACCCGCCGGCCAGCCCGGCAACGGTGGGTCTGATCCCGAGGCACTTCAATTGACGCTTGGCGCCCGGGCGTCGACCGGGAGGCCCTCCGTCGAACAATCCACGGAGCGGGACCCTGACCGGACGAGGCTGGCGATTCTCAAGGACGACCTGCCGTTGCTGGGAGCACCTGCCTCGCCGGATTACCTGGCGGAGGTGCTCGAGGCCCACGGCTTCCGGACCTTGTTTCTGAACTGCGATGAAATGGCCGATCCATCTGTCCTCCGGCGGGACAACTTCGAACTGTTGGTGCTTCCCTATGGACCGACTTTCCCGGTGCAGGCAGCCGATCCCTTCCGCCATTTCCTGCAGCAGGGCGGAAAGTTCCTCTCCATGGGTGGCTACGCCTTCGACAATCTGGTGGAGCGCACATCCGCAGGCTGGGTGCGACCGGGACCCTCCCCGTCATCGGACACGGATCTGGCCCAGTGGCATTGCGCCCTCCCGGCAGAGGAACTGCGCGGCCGGGGCCCGCTGACGTTCTCGGGTTGGCTCAACACCGCTGGCGTCACCGGGCCGGGCATGGCCTTCTTCGCCGTCTACCAAATCGCGCAAGACGGCAGTCTGCCGGAATGGAAGGACATCTGCCGCGTGACCGGGAGCCAGGATTGGCAGGAACAGGACTACACCTTCAATGTCCATCCCCGGGCAACGACCGTGGACCTGCGGGCGGGTTTGTTCCGCTGCCGCGGGACGGCCTGCTTCGATGACCTGCGGCTCGTCGACGCCACGGGAAATGTGCTGCTGCAGTCCGACTTTGAGGGCATGTTCGATCCCGACGCCCGGGGGGCGCGCTGCTGGAGTCGTTCGCATTCGGAGTTGTGCGAGGTTCAGGAGCAAACACAACACACCGGCCGGCGTGCCCTGAAGGTTCGGCTCGACTATGAAGTGCCTCGTGAGGAACGCCTCAACACGCGGCATGGCATTCCCGGAGACGGTCTGCAGGTCGAGGCGGGACAACTCGGGGTGTTTCAGGCCGACTACCCGCTGGAACGGGTGCGGTCGGCCCGGGCCTCACCGGAGCAGTGTGTGATGGATGAGGGCCTGCGAATCGACGGCCCCTTGGAAGGGCCTGCCGCCTGCGGCATGCTCGGGTTCAACCAGGCGCGTTGGATTCCGCTCCTCGAAACGCAGGATGCCTACGGCCGGCCGCGCGGGGCGGCCGGCGCGTTGTTACGGCACTACGCCGGCCCCTATGCCGGCTCGAGTTGGGCGTTTTTTGGGGTGACCAACCGCAATCTCTTCACTGAAAGCGAACCCGGCATGGCCAGCGCGCTGGCGGCCACCGTACGTTCACTGGTGGACGATACGTACCTCTCGGCGCTGATTCCCGGGGAGGCCTGCTACCGTTCAGGCGAGGAGGTTGAACTGCTCGCCACCCTCTTCAACGGCAGCCGACGCAACTCCGGAGTGCGCCTCGAAGTGGAGGTCTTTGCCGGGGAACCGCCGTCGCCGTCGCAACCGGACCGACGCCGGTTCCTGACCCAACTGAGTGCCTCCGTCGCCTTGGAGCCGGGGCAGACGAATGGGGTGCGTCTGCGCTGGAGACCAGCACAACTCGAGGGCGGTTTCTGCCATGTCGTCGGCCGCCTGCTTGTCGACAACCGGGTGGTGGACCGCTTGGAAAGCGGGTTTGTCGTCGCCAACCCGGAGGCGGTGGCCACCGGTCCAAAGCTTTCCTACCGCGACAACTACCTCCACGTCGGCAACCGCCCGAGGTTCCTGTTTGGCACCGACGACTGGGGCTACGTCTTCAACACCGCTTCCGAAACGCCCCTGCAATGGCTGCGTGACATGCGGCAGAGGCGCGACCTGGGAGTCGACATCTATGAGAATCTCCAGTTCGGCCTGCCGGGCTCACCGGCGGAGCAGGAGCGACTGCTGCGCAAGGTCGATGGCCTGGTGCAGTTGGCCCAGGAAAACGACCAGGTGTATTTCCCGTGCCTGCTATGCGGCTACAACGTGGCGGTCAGTGATGCGGACCTCGCCCGACAGCAGGAGTATTGCGCCGTCTTCGCCCGGCGTTATGCCGACGTGCCCGGGCTCATCTACTACCTGAACGGTGACCTGCGCTGCCGGCTCAGCGACGCGGTCGCGCCGGAGTGGAACCGGTTCCTGCGGGAGCGTTACGGCACCACCGAACGGCTGCAACAGGCCTGGGGTGAACAGGCACCCAAGGCGGCCCTCGGCGAAATCCCGTCAGAGGATTATGACGACTGGGGCCATGCGTGGGACGACGTGAAAGTCCGTGACCAGAACCTCTTTCGCGCCCATCTGATCCGTCGCTGGAGCGGAGCGATGACCGCTGGCCTGCGCCGGTTCGATGCCACCCATCCCACCACCGCGGAATTCTACCAGTTGCCGCACCAGGGCGTGGACATCCCGGCGGCCATCGACGGCCTCGACCTGGCCAATTTTGGCTACTTCGAACAACCCGGGACCGACCTGCTGCGCTTCCCCGCCATCGCGAAATTCAACGATCAGCGCGCGCGGGGCAAGTCCTTCGGCCCGGGGGAATACGGCGTGAAGACGCATCCGGCCTGGGGCGAGGGTCAGGATCTCGGCTACCACACCATGCGAACCCGCGAACAGGCCATCGAACTGTTCCTCGGCATCGCGCATTACTCGCTGGGGCTGGGCGCCTCTCGCATCCAGAACTGGTGTTGGAAGGACGACGCGAACCGGGTGTTCCCCTGGGGCATGATCCACCCGTGTGACAGCGTGCCCAAGGACACCGCCTACGTTCACCGCAACCAGAGTCTGTTGTTCCGTCAGTTCGCCCCGGTTTACGAGGTACCGTCGGTCCATGTCCTGACGGCCGACAACCACCGGTTCGGCGGCGGCAAGTGGCAGGTCATCGAGGGGATTCTGGAGGGCTTCAACCTGGCCCTGGCCAACCACGTGGAGAACCTCGGGACCCTCAACGAGTCCGACCTTCGGATTCCCCGGCAGGCACGGGTGATCTTCTATCCCTTGCCCTTTTGCCCCCCCGACGAGGTCTGTCACCAACTGGGGACCTGGGTGCGGGCCGGCGGCGTGCTCTACCTCTCCGGCGACATCTCCCTGGATGAACTGGGCAGGCGCACCCGCGAACAACGCCTGGAAGATCTGTGCGGGGTACGTCTGGAAACGGAGATTCGTCCGAACATCAACCTCGAGCCGATGAGCGCCGCCGATCAGCCATGCCTGCGGGTCAGCGCACTCACGGCGAGGGTGCTTCAGCAGTCCGACGACGGCACCCCGTTGCTGGTCGAGAACCGGCTGGGAAACGGCCGGGTCTTCTTCAGCGTCGATCCCATCGAACTGCACAGTGTGCCGGAACGCCGCGACCGGGACCTGGCGACCTACCGCCGCGTGCTGCAGGCCGCCGGAATCGACCCCCTCGGACTGGTTCCGGACAACCCACGTGTCCTTCTGTTCAAACTCCCCCTGCAGGATGGCGGGACCGTCCATGTGCTCTTCAACACCGACGGAAGTGAACCTTCCCAAACCGTCACCCTCACGGACCTCCAACCGGCGGTAACGCTTCAGGTGGCCGCCAACCGGCCCGCGTTGCTCTGGCACGACGGAACCGGTGCCTTGCGCGCCGTGGAAGCGCAAGGCCGGTGCAGTATCGGTGACCAGGTCGTCCTGGAGGACCAGACGGGCGGGATCCTGCTGACCCTGGACCGCCGGGGGATCGGCCAGTCCAGGGCGATGGTCCTGATGCCGCTGCAACCGGGGGAAATCCGTCTCTCCCCGGCGACCGACTGGAAGGAGGCGATCCTCGAGACCGGGGAAATCCGCGACGGTCGCTGGTACGCGCTGGAGACGAAGGCACAGCGTTCGGACGAACCGACATTAGGCGTCCGCGTCACCCCCGACCAGGCCCTTTCCCTGCTCCTCTTGACCGAGACGGACGGGTTGGAGTGCGGGCGCCGGGCAATCACGGGGATGATGGCGGCTGACCACTGATCCTGCACAGAGGAGCTCAACCCGGCAGAAGGACCAATCCGCGTTGATCCGTGTTCATCCGCGGTGTCCAGGTCGAACCGCGGGCCTGCTGTCGGCGGACGCGTGACGCATAGCGATCGCGCGAACGGAAGGCAATCGATGTCGCCGCGGCGGAGTCCGCCTGGTGTCGGGAAGGCGGATCGACCCATTCGTCACGGTTCGACGCCCTCGGGCAGACACTTCCGCAACGCGGAGACGCCCGGCACGCCTGGTTGCGCCGCCAGGATGTGGCCCGCCTCATCCGTGATCACCGTGGAAGGGAGGGGCGGTTCCTGCCCCAGGGCGTCGGCAAACGCCGTCGCCACCTGGCCCCGTTGAGAGACATCGATGTTCACCAGGCGCGCGGTCGGCTGCCATTGCCGCGCATATTCCCCGAGCCGTTGGTTGTCATCAGCCGGATCGACCGGCACCGCCAGAATCTCGATGCCCTCCGGTTCGAGCATTTCCTTCAGGCGCTTCAACCCCGGCAGGCCCGTTGTCCAGGCCGCCGACGTGGTGGCGAAAGTGATGTAGGCGCGAACCTTCGCCGGTCGCCTGCCGGTGTCCCACGTATGGACCGGGAAGACGCTTCCGCGATCGACCGAGGTGCCGCCCGCCACCCGGTTGACGCGATAGGGTTCGCTGGTGAAGAGCGTCCCCGTCGGGGAATCGGCCGCCTTCTCGTAGACCGTCAGCAACGTCCCCTCCGGGATCTCACCGGTCCGGGCCGTCAAACCGGACGGCCAGCGCACGGTGACCGAGGCCGCCTTCCGGTGATCCCCGATCCCCACCACCATGGTGGGCGAATGCTGCGAGGACCACCCCTCCCCACACCGGTGTTCCCGCCCAACCTGTTCATCGCCGAGATCGACGGTCACCCGCGCGCCATAGCCGTCGCGGCAGGCATATTCCTTCGAGGGAGCCGCCGTGTCGTTGCCGCCCACGAACCGGACGGCAATCACCCCACCCGATACGCCGGCGGCCCGCATTTCGTTATGGTAGAGATTGAACAGGGGTTGATTCCCATTGACCAACGCAAGGTCAAGCCAGCCGTCGCGGTCATAGTCGAGCACGGCGAACCCGCGGCTGTCGGCCGGATTATCCAACCCGGCGATACCGGACGCGTCCACGAAGGAACGCCCCCCGAGGTTCGCAAACAGCCGGTTGCGCTCGCGATCGTGGAGGGAATGGACCCAAATCCGGTCACCCCGTCGTTCCACCCCGACCATCCGGGCATCGATCTCGGGGCCCTGACCGTCGGGCGGCGGCGTGCGTCGCCACTCGGGCGAGAACCGGAACGAGGCGCGCGACAACTGTTCGTCGGCCCGCACCATCGTGCGCCACAGATTGCTCTCCAAATCCAGCCCCGACGCCAGTTCCTGGGGTGCGGAGAAGTAGCCGCTCATGACGTAGAGGTCGAGGAAGCTGTCATTGTTGAAGTCGGCGAAGCAACCGCCCCACGACCAACCGATGCGTTTCACCGTCATGGCCGGCGGTTCCAGGCCGGCGACCTGCTGGAACCTGCCGTCGGCCCCCTTGTGGTAAAGGAAATTGCCGTTGGCCGAATCGGCGAAAAGCGGGTCCAGGCCAGGAATCCGCTCGCTCATCCGGCGGCCCGCCTCGCTGTACATGTTCGACACGTAGAGATCGTCGCGGCCATCGTTGTCGTAGTCGCCAAACGTGGCTCCCATCGAGAAACCGTAAAAGGTCAACCCGGCCTCCTTGGTCACCTCGGTGAAACCGTTCGGCATGTCGTTGCGAAAAAGCACGTTCATGCCCCAGTCATTAGGCACGTAGAGATCCGGTCGGCCGTCCCCGTTGTAGTCGCACCAGGTGGCCTGCAGTGAATTCCGCCAGAGCCCGACGGTTTCGTTTTCCGGCGCCGGCTCGAACTGCCCCCCGCCCCGGTTCACCAGCAGGACGTTCGGCGGCCCCAACTGATCCAGCACGGTGGTCAACTGCAGCTTGCTGTGCTCGGCGACCCGACGTCGGAACTCGCGGGCCAGTTCCGGCGAAAAGAATTCATCCGGCCAGTCGAAGTCGCTGCCTTGGGCCGCCTTGGCATAGCCCCCGCCCGATCCGGATGGCGCGGCCGGCCGATAGGTACAGAGGTAAACATCCAACAAGCCGTCGGCGTTGTAGTCCGCCGCGGACATCGAGATCACCGCCATCGGCATGTACTTCGGAATCGGATACTGGTAAAAAACCCCACCCCGGTTCTCGAGGTAACTGGTCCGCAGCAGGCTCCGACCGAGCATGGCGTCGAGGTCCCCGTCGTTGTCGAAGTCGGCGAAGATCGCGCAGGTGGTGTGTCCGGGGAGGTCCAGTTTGTATTGCGCGGCCTCCTCCGAGAACGTGCCGTCCCCGTGGTTGATGAGCAGCATGTTCTTGCCGATCCGCACAGTGATGTAGATGTCATCGAAGCCGTCCCCGTTGACGTCCGCCACCGCGATCCCTTCCTTCTGGTTCACCGAGATCGGGGCGAAATAGGGGTGCGGCATCTGCTGCATGCCGTCCCGGTAGTACTTCACCGTGGCCTCGTAGTGTTGGGACCGACGCAGCATCGCCGGATCCTGCGGCGGGCGCAGCGCCGCGTCCAGGGCCTCCACGAACAGCCGCTTGGGACTCGAGTTCCACTCCATCCCCTCGGTTTTCCACCCGACGATTTGCCAGTCGCCCGCGCCTCCTTCGGCAGTCTTCGGGCGCGCCCACTCCAACGCCAGGGTGCCCCGCAGGGAACGCCATTCGCCGGACTTCATCCGGGCCAATGCCTCAAACCGCCCCGCTGATTGGAACCGCCACAGATCACCCTCCGGATGCTCGCCGCGGGTCAGCCACAGCTTCGCATGGTCGAAGAAAGAAACCTCGTCCAGCAACGGCCGCCAGAGGTCCACCGCCGCGACCGGTTGCGACGATTCGGCCACCGGCCACGCACGCGTCTCCAGCACCGGCCGGTTCTCCCCCTGAACCTCCGGGGCCGGGCCGAGATCGGTCACCTGAACGGAATCTCCGAACAGAGCCGCAACCGCAGTCTCCCCCCCGGGCAACTGCAGGTCGAGCAGGGCTTCGGACAACTGGCTCATCCTCGGGGCCAGTTTGAGCAGCGTCTCCTCGTCGCTGACCAAGGCCCGGACCACAGCATCGTCGTTCGGACCGGAAGACGGCGGTGCAGAAGCCGGGACCTCGGCTGGGTCCGTCAGGGTCGGCGCGGTCGAAGGGGGATTGAGGAATCGCCAGGCCGGGTAACCCAGCGCCAGGAGAGCCAGCACCGCCACCCCCAGGACAAGCCCGGACTTCCGTTGAACCGTTTCTCCTGCAGTGGGTTGCGATGCGCTCTCCGACCCCTTCCCCGCCGGGGCAGGGCTGATGCCCGAGGCCGGTTGGCCGGGTTTTCCGCCGCCTCGCCGCTTACCGGACCTGTTGCGTGATTTCATGTTGGTCTGGCCGGCAGGCTATCGGGTGCGGGCAGCGTTCCCAAGCGGAATTGCTGCGGTCCTGCATGGCGAGGGAAAGGCAGGCCGGCTAAGGTCCGAAGCACCACGTCTCGAAACGGAGTACGGAACTGCCCCCCGCGGGAGCAAATGCACCAACATCAGCGCTGCAATCCAACGACTTACGCCGCCCCGGTCAGTGGCCCTGAGACGCGCCCCTTTCGCCCCTTTTCGCTTGACAGGATTCACGCACATGTAACAAATGGCGCCAATGAAACCAGTCAACCGGCTAACTCATAATCTGTGCCTTGCCCTGCTCACGCTGGGCGCTTTTCACACGGTCCGGGCAGACGTGCTCTGGACCGTGGGCCTCGACGACAACGGCTGGCCTTGTCCGGGCACCGGCGCGGGCGGGGCGGATGCCTGTTTCCTGCAGGAAAACGGCGCGGTCAACGGCCTGCCCGGCGATCCCTACGCCTCGGACAATGACTACTACCTGTCCGGCCAGTACTACTTCACCATCCCGGACGGGGCGTACGACCCGGTGGGCTGGTTTGACGTCCTCCCCGGCTCTCCCCCCGGAGGTGAGGAGAACGCGGAACGCGCCTTCACCACCGGCGACATCGAGCAGCGTTACCATTTCAACCTGCCGGCGGATCTGGGTCCCACCGACCTGCTGTCCGTCACATGGGACCACAACAACCTCGATGAAAGCGGGTCGGACCCGCGGTTCGGCGTTGCCATTCTGGTGAACGGCGTCGAGGTCCAACCCCAGATCATCATCCGGCCGGCGCAGCTCGACGTCGACTACACCACCCCAGCCTTCACGTTGGAAAGCGTTGGGGCAATCGCCGGCTCCGGTTACGACAATGTCATCACGCTGAAGGGCACCAGCTACAGCACGGAAGGCGGCGGCAACTGGATGGGCATCGACTACGTCCAACTCAATACGGAGACTACCATCCTGCCGACCCCGGTCTTTCCTTGGACCGCCGGTTCCAGTGACGATGCCTTCCCCCCCTTCGTGGACGGCGACGGTGCGGTCAACGACCTGCCCGGAAGTCCCACCGCGGCTGACAATGACTACTATTACGCCGGTTCCTACGAAACCGTTATCGCCGCCAACGGCACCTATACGGGAGTCGGTGACGTGCCCGCCAATGAAGGGTCGGCGGAAGGCAGGCTGAGCACCGACGAGACGGAACTGCGCTATCACTTCAACCTGCCGATCACAGTGCAAGCGGGTGACCTCGCGGCAGTAAGCTTCGACGCCTTGGAACTCGACAGCGGCGGGGCCAATCCGCGCTTCGGCGTGGAAGTCTACGTCAACGGGGTGCAGGTCGGAACGGAAGTGGTGATCACCGGGGCGGAACTCGGGCAGCAGATCACCACACCCGCCTTCGCCTTGAACAGCGTCAACGCGGGCTTCGGACTTGGGGTGGACAACATCGTCACCCTCCGCGGCGTCAGCTACACCGGGGGCGGAAACTGGCTCAAGCTGGATTTCGTGCGCTTCAAGCCCATGCCCCGGCCGCCCTCGCTCCCGTGGTCCGTGGGCCGCAATGACAATTTGCAGCGGACCGATCTGGACGGCGGTGGATCCAACGCCTCCTTCGTCCAGGAAAACGGCGTGATCAACCCCCTGCCCGGCATTCCCACCAGCCCGGAAATCGATGGCCAGGCGGACAATGATTACTACTTGGCGGGCATCTACGAGCACGTAATCGCAGCCAACGGCACCTACACCCCGGTGGGCGACGTCCCAAGGAACGAGGAGGCCGCCGAGCGCGCCTTCGCCGGAGCGGACAACGACCTGCGTTACCATTTCAACCTGCCGGCCGCGCTCAGTCCGGACGCCCCCCTCACGTTCAGCTTCGATCCGATCAGCTTGGATCAAAGCGGCGCCGACCCGCGCTATGGCGCCGAGGTCTACGTCAATGGCGTTCAGGTTCAGGGCGAGGTCCTGATCCGGCCGGGCGACCTGAACCGGACGGTTTTCACCGCGCCCTTCACCCCCGCCGAGGTGGGGGCCGAGATGGGGGTGGGCTTTGACAACATCGTCAGTCTCAGGGGCAACAACTACAACGATGTGGATGGGGGCGGCAACTGGATGGGCTTCGACTACGTGCGCCTCGATCCGGTAATGGATCCGCCGTTCCCGCTGGACGTGAACACGGACAACAACAGCCACACCGGAGGGGCAGGCGGCGGAGCCAACGCCGTCATGGTCCAGGAAGCCGGCACAAACCCGCCTCCGGGGAACCCGGCGGGCGGGGAGGTCGATCAAGCCAGCGATGACGACTACTACTTCGCCGGGGAGTACACGACCACCATTCCCGGTGTGACCACCATGTATGGGGCCTATGAACCAGCAGGAACCGTGCTGGTGAACGAATACGCCGCCGAGCGGGCCTTCACCCCCGGTGACCCCGAAATGCGGTTCCACTTCAACCTGCCGGAGACCCTGCAACCGGCGGATCAATTGTTCATCTCGTATGACGCGCTCGACCTGGATGGCAGCGGCGGAAACCCGCAGTACGGAGTGGAGGTCTACTTCAATGGAGTCCTGGTCCAACCGGAGCAGGTGATCACCTCGGCGGAACTCGATGTCGACTACACCGTCGGCCCCTTCACCCTGAGCAGTGTCGGCGCCCAGGTTGGCCCCGGCTTCGACAACGTCATCACGCTCAAGGGCATCGATCACGCCGCCGACGGTGGCGGCAGTTGGATGGGGGTGGATTACCTCCAAGTGAATCCGCCGCCGCAACCGGTGTTCCCGTGGGCAGTCGGACGCGATGACAACGCGTGGCCTGCCGGCAACGGCGGTGGTGAGAACGCCACCTTCGTTCAGGAGGCCAACGTGAACGCGCCTCCCGGCAATCCCAGGAGCCCTGAAACCAACCAGCAGGCCGACGACGACTACTACTTCGCCGGCAACTACGCGAACACCATCCCGGGCGTGGTGCAGATGTACGGCGCCTACACGCCGGTCGGATACGTCCTGCGGAATGAGGAGGCGGCAGAACGCGCTTTCGCGGGTGCTGACAACGAGTTGCGCTATCACTTCAACCTCCCGGCCACCGTGACTCCCAGTGACGAGGTGGTGGTCACCTTCGACGCCTTGAACCTCGACGAAAGCGACACGAACACGGACCCGCGCTACGGAATCGAGATCTACGTGAACGGCACGCTGGTCCAGCCCGAGATCATCATCCGGCCCGATCAGATCGATCAGGACTACTCCACCGAACCGTTCACCCTCGCCAGTGTGAACGCCGGCATCGGCGGCAGTTCGGACAACATCGTCACGCTCAAGGGCATCAACTACAGCGCCGACGGTGGCGGCAACTGGATGGGCATCGACTACGTCAAAATGGGTGCGCCCGGCGATGATACCCCGCTCGTGTTCACGGATGCCTCGGTCAGCGGCGGCATCCTGACCCTCACTTGGACCGGCACCGGCAACCTCGAGGCGGCTCCCACGGTGGACGGCCCCTGGACGCCGGTGTCCCCGACGCCGGCATCGCCCTACAGCGAGGACGTCCAGCCTGCCGAGACAGGCCGCTTCTTCCGCTTGGTGAAGCCGTAGGCGCCCAAGCCAAGTCATCGGCTTGACACAACGCGTGCCCGACCACTTGCGGGCACGCGTTTTCGCTTTCCGAACGCCGTAGTCGCCGACGTCAGTCGGCGCTGATCCCATCGGGGGCCGGGATCATCTGCAAGACAGAGACTCTTGCGCTGACTGGACGCCAGCAGCCACCCGACCGTAGCCGCGGGCGTACAGTCCGCGCTGTCCCCACCTGGGGTCCGGGGACACCTGGGGGAGAGCCACACTCGCGCCGCCAGGGCGTCGGCAGCTACTCCGGCTCACGCGGTCACGCGATCTTCCTCTTCCAGCAACTTCCAGCAGTACCACTGCATGCGCGGCAGGTGGAACGGTCCCTTGAAATGGTTGCCCTTCATCCCGGTTGAGAGCCGACCGTCCCGGTGGAGGTAGCCGAACCACTCCCCATGCAGGGGATCGTGGAAACGCCGGTGGGCATACTCGTGAACCATCGCATGCCAGTGCGCATAGCGCGCCTCGCCGGTCATCCTCCAGGCCAGGAGCGTGGCGATGATCGCCTCGCACTGCGGCCACCAGAACTTCATGTCCTGCCAGTATTCCATGACCGGGCGCCCCGTCGGGTCCCGGAAATAGAGGATGCCCCCGTGTTCGCCATCCCACCCCTGCTGCCAGGAGTAGTCCAGCATCTTCAGGCCCAATGCCTCCAACGCCAGGTCGCCCCCGCGCCTTCGCGCCTCGTGCAGGACAAACCAGGCCCCCTCGATCGCGTGGCCCGGGTTGATGGTCCGCTCCTGCAGATGGTCGATGAACCCGCCGTCGGGAGACACCTGCTCCATGACACAGCGCAGGTCGTCACTCACACACTGCCGGATCCTGCCGATGAACCCCTCAATCCGTGACGCCGCGTAATCATCCCCGACCGTGTCACACAACTGCTGCGCGACGTTGAGGAAGATCATCGGCACCCCCAACCCGGCGGCCGGTCTGGTGTCAGTGTACTTCAGTTCCAGCGGTCGCATCCCATCGACATGTTCCATGCAGCGCCGAAACAGGTCCCGGGCCTGCCCGGCCAGCCTCGCATCCCCGGTCGCCTTCGCCGTCGCAGCGAAGGCCAGCACCGCGAAGGCTTCCGAAAAGAAGTAGCGGCGTTTCCGGATCGGCCGCCCATCCCGGGTGACAAGGAAGAACATGCGGCCATCAGCATCGAAGCAATGCCGCTTCAGGAAATCCACCCCGCTCACCGCCGCGCGCAGCCACTCCTCCCGAGGTTCAACCGTGTTCACCAGGGTCGCCAGCATCCAGGCGAACCTTCCGTGAAACCAGACGGACTTGTCATCGTCCAGCAGCGTCCCGTCGCGGTCTCGCATCAGCAGGTAACCCCCGTGCTCCCGGTCCAGCGATCGGGGCAGCCAGAAAGGCAACGTATCCTGCAGCAGCGAGTCGCGGTAAAACTGACGCAACTCCTCACACTCTTCGGCCGTGTAACCGCTGGATTCCATGGGGCTGAATGACTGGGATGTCTTTGTGCCTGCCGGGCTGCCGATCGGTGGTCTACCTGAGGGGATACTGCAATCCCATGGCCCGCAGCGGTGTGCCCAGCGGGTCTCCGGAAGGAACCCTCCCCGATCTGAGGCCAAGCTCCTCGAGTATGCGGATCACGCGGTCGGGGCGATCCGACTGAACGTAGTCGGCACCCAACCCAATTGCGAGCCGGGCGTAGAATTCCGTGTCCGCCGATCCCAGGCAATTCACGAACGCATGGCAGCCCCCGAGATGCGCCGATCGCACCGCATCGGCAGTGACCGCATGCCAGTCCAGATTCACAATGGCGGGGCGCAACCGGCGGATCATCGCCGCCACCTCCGTCGGATGCTCCGCGGTCGGGCGAATCCGGATGGCCGGCTCCAGTCGAACGATCTCCTCACACCGATCCCACGGGCCGCAAAACGTCGAATGATGCTCCATTCCGGCCTGCCTTACGACCGCCAACAACCGCGTCAGATCGCCCTCCTTGAAGTCCAGGTCGGCGTCGATCCGCCCGTGCATCGCCTTCAAAGCCTCCGCCAAGGTCGGCACCCGCACCGGTGGCTCCGGTGGCGCATCTCCCCCCGTCGTCCTCCCGCCGGTGTCCACGCGCAAGGATCGGATCTGCTCCAGCGTGAAGTCGGCCACCGACCCCCGCCCGTCCGTCATGCGGTCCACCGTCGCATCGTGCATCAAGACCAGATGACCATCGGCAGTCTCCCGGATGTCGATCTCGATCAGGTCCGCGCCGACCTCGATCGCCCGCTCGATCGCCGGCAACGTGTTCTCCGGCGGCCCCAATTCGGCTCCGCCACGATGGGCCACCACCCGGACGCCGGGCCACTCGTAAACCGGCTTCCCGGAGTCTGCCCCGGAGACCCGGCGGATGGACTCCAACCGCCCGTGCCTGGCGTTCACCCGCACCTCGAGCACGGCGGCTTCACGCCGGGTCCGTATCAGGTAATGGCGACTCCCGGCAGCGACCGCATCCTGCTCTTCAAGGAAAGCGGACTCCGCCACACAGCCAGTGTGGATCTCCGCGACATGCACGGCCTCGAGCAAGGTCACCGTCGGCGTTGGGGGCAATGGGGCGTCCGGTGCCGTCGGCCGGACCGTTTCCTGTGCCGCCACCGCCCCGACAAACCCGAGCCCCAGAACCACGGTGAACGATGCCAGCCTGCCGCCGAGGAGCCATGAACCATGGGTACGCATCGACGGGTTCATGGGGGAAACACCGGATGGAGTAAAGGCGGAACGCTGCTCAACCGCAACGATTCCGCAGAGAACCACGGATCAGCACCGATGGGAGGGCATCTCGAAGGCAGGCAGGTTCCGGCCTCCGTCACCACCGGGTAACTCGCAGCACCTCGCAGCATGCTTGTCAGCCACCGGCTCCCGTTCTACTCTTGGGGCCATGAGCAACTCGATTCGCTTCAGTCGTCGACGCTTCCTGGGCCAAATCGGAACCGCGGCCGCGGTCGCCCCGTTCTTCACCCGCCACCTGCTGTCCGCGCCCCCGAGCGGGATCGTGCGTCACGCCAGCTTTGGTGCCGCCGGCATGGCCGGGGCGGACATCGGGGAGCTGACCAGCAACAAGTTTGTCAAGCTGGTCGCCGTTGCGGATGTCGATCTGAATCGCACCGCGGACATTCGGAAGAACTTCCCGGACACAAGGATTTATCAGGACTGGCGCGAACTCCTCGACAAGGAGGCGAAGAACCTCGATTCCGTGAACGTCTCAACCCCCGACCACATGCACGCCCCCATCGGCATGTCGGCCCTGCAGCTGGGCAAGGCGGTATACGGACAGAAACCCCTGACCCACGACATTTACGAGACCCGTCGGCTGACCGAAATGGCCCGCGAGAAGAAGGTGCCCACGCAGATGGGCATCCAGATTCACTCCACTCGCGAATACCGGCTGGCGGTGAAACTGATTCAGGACGGCATCATCGGCAAGGTGAAGCGCGTCCACACGTTCAGCAACAAGAAGTGGGGCGACAACTCGCCGCGTCCGGACCGCAGCGACCCGGTGCCCACCGGCTTCGACTGGAACCTCTGGCTCGGGGTGATGGCGGACCGTCCGTTCATCGGCGGTGGCTACTATCATCCGTCGAACTGGCGCAAGCGGCTCGATTTCGGCACCGGCACGTTTGGGGACATGGGCTGCCACATCTATGATCCCGTGTTCAAGGCCCTGGCCCTGACCGCCCCGTTGTCCGTTCGGTCCGAAGGCCCCACCCCGGGCGAATACAACTGGGGCATCAACGCGATCATCCATTACACCTTCCCCGGCACCGCCTACACGGCGGGCGACACCGTGCAGGTGACCTGGTATGACGGCGACGCCCGTCCCCCGGAGGAGGTGAAGGCGCTGCTCGAAGGTGACGATGTCCCCGGACAGGGCTCCATCCTCATCGGCACCAAGGGCGTGATGCTGCTTCCGCATATTGCGAGTCCGCAGCTCTATCCGGATGCCCAATACCGTGACTTCAAGGCGCCTGAGGTCGAGACCGCCAATCACTGGACACAGTTCGCCGAGGCGGTCCGGGACAACGGAAAGCCCTGGGCAAACTGGGACTACGCCGGCCCCCTCACCGAAGCGGTGCTGCTGGGTGGCGTGGCGACCCGGTTCCCCAACATCACGCTGGATTGGGACGCCCCCAACCTGCGCTTCCCCAACGTGGTGGATGCCAATGCCTTTGTGAAGCGGCGTTACCGCGCCGGCTGGGAAGTCAAGGGGCTCTGAGATTGCACAGGACGGGGGGAGTCGGCCTCCCCCGGCGGCCCGTCCGTGTTACGCCAGGTCTTGGGAGTGCGGTGAAAAGCGGCAGCCTTCACCGCTTTTGGTGACTGTTCACTCCCGGCTGTGGCTTCAAGACCCAGAACGGGGATTGACACCCCAGGCCCTCCACAACGCCTCGCGGGGTCGGATCCCATGGCGATGGGTCCAGTGCAGGCAGGATCGACATTTGCCATCCGATGCCAGAGGGCTTACTTGTAGCCTCGATTAGCGACCCGGCTGAGCATTGACATGACAACTCGCATTCCTCGACGCACGTTCCTCCGCGGCCTGGGTGCCTCCGTGGCGCTCCCCTGGCTGGAAGGCATGACGCCGCCTGCCCGTGCCGCTTCGGGCGGCGTGGCGAACACCGCCCCGCGACGCATGGCTTACGTCTTCATCCCCAACGGAGCCAACATGAGCGAGTGGACGCCCCAGGCGGAGGGTGCTGACTTTGAGTTGCCCTACATCCTCGAACCGCTGGAACCGGTCCGGAAAGACCTGCTGGTGCTCAGCGGGCTGGCCCATGACAAGGCCAAGCCGAACGGCGACGGTGCGGGCGATCATGCCCGGTCCTGCGCCACCTTTCTGACCGCCGCCCAGGCCCGCAAGACGGATGGTGCCGACATCGCCGTGGGGGTGTCGGTGGATCAGGTGGCGGCCCAGCAGGTGGGAAATCGCACCCGCTTCGCCTCGCTGGAACTGGGTTGCGACCGGTCGAAACTCTCGGGGAACTGCGATTCCGGCTACAGTTGTGCCTACTCCTTCAACATCTCCTGGAAGACCCCCTCGATGCCGATGCCGCCCGAGGTCGATCCCCGGCTGGTCTTCGAGCGGTTGTTTAGTTCCGGGGAGGCCGCGGCAGACGCGGAAACCGTGGCCCGGCGTCGCACCCAGCGCCGGAGCATCCTGGACTTTGTGATGGAAGACGCGCGACAACTGCAGGGTCGCCTGGGCACCACCGACCGCCGCAAGCTCGAGGAGTATCTCACCGCCGTCCGCGAACTGGAGCAGCGGGTGGATCGTGGCATGGAGTTCGCGGGCAACCTGCCCGACGCCTCGAAACCCACGGGAATTCCCGATTCGTATCAGGAACACATCCGGCTGATGTTCGACCTGATGGCGCTGGCATTCCAGACGGACACAACGCGCATCGGCACGTTTGTGCTGGCGCACGACGGCAGCAACCGGCCCTACCCCTGGCTGGGAGTTCCAGAGGGACACCATGACCTCTCCCATCACGGCGGGGACGCGGCGAAACAGGAGAAGATCGCCCGGATCAACCGCTTTCACCTGGAGCAATTCGCGGGCTTCGTCAGCCGCCTCAAGGGCATCAAGGAGGGGGAAGGCAGCCTGCTGGACAACTGCATGATCGTCTACGGCGGCGCCATCAGCGATGGCAACCGCCACAACCACAATGAACTGCCCGTACTCCTGGCGGGGGGCGGCCGGGGCACCCTCCAACCGGGCCGGCATATCCGGTACCCCAAGGACACCCCCATGGCGAATCTCTTTCTGAGCCTGCTGGACCCCATGGGGGTCAGACTGGACCGGTTCGGGGACAGCACCGGCAGGCTGCCGCAACTGACCACGTAGACCCAAAGGGAGTCAGGCCCGGAGCCCGTGGGGGTGGGCGTGAAAGAGACTGTGCGGTTTCTCCAGACCGTGCCGCAACATCAAGGGTTCGTCCCCCAGGATCGCAATCGATCCCCCATCCGCCACCAGGCGTCCCTCGTCGAGCACCAACACCCGCCCGCACAAGGCGAGGATCATCTCGAGATCGTGGCTGGCAATGAGCTTCGTGGCCGGAAGCCGCCGGCAAAGAGCGATGAACTCCCGGCGACCACGCGGATCGAAGTTCGCCGTCGGTTCGTCAAACAACAGCACCTCCGGCCGGCACGCCAGCACCCCTGCCAGCGCCACCCGCTTCTTCTCCCCCAGGCTGAGGTGGTGCGGCACGCGTGAACCAAAACCGCCCAGTTCCACCTCCGCCAACGAGTCCTCGATGCGCCGCGTAACCTCCGCCTCCGCCAGGGCAAGTTGCCGGGGACCGAAGGCGACATCTTCCGCTACCGTGGTGGAGAAGAGCTGGTCGTCCGGATCCTGAAACAACAGCCCGACCCGACGGCGAATCTCCGGCAGGCTGGAGGGCTGAACCTCCAGGCCATTGATGGTAATCCGGCCATCGGCGTGCGGTTGACCGAGCAGTCCGTTCAGATGCAACAACAGGGTGGACTTGCCCGCACCGTTCGGCCCGATCAGGCCGACGGTTTCGCCCCTGGGGATGGCAAATGAAATCCCGCGCAGCGCCTGCCGTCCGTCAGGATAGCTGTAATTAAGGTTCTCGACCCGGATCACGCGACCGGATGATGGCGGCGAACGGCGCTGTCGGAAAGGCGATTTCAGACGTTCGACTCCGGTGGCATGACCCGACCCACAAGCGGACAGCCCATCGCCGCCCGAAATGCCTGACGCACATCCCGACACGCAAGGATGGTTCAGCAAGCTCATGGCTCATGACGGTGTTGACGCTCACCGCGAAACGACAGGCCACCTTTCCCAAGGAAACTTCTGAGGTCAACCCTCCCGGGCGGACTTCCAGGTCCGGTAGGAACCCGTGAGGTTGCGGGTGCGGTAACCGCGCTGATTCAGGAACCGGCACGCGAAATAGGAACGCTGACCGCTCTGGCAATGCACAATGATCTCCTTGTCGGACGGCACCTCCCCCACCCTCGCCCGCAGTTCCGGCAGCGGAATGTGCAGCGAACCGGGAATCGCCCCACTCTGAAATTCCTCAACACTCCGGACATCAAGCAGCAGTTGCCGCGCCGGATCCAGTCGCGCAATCTCGTCCCATTGCGCGGTCCGGACCAGGCCCCGACGCACGTTCTGCGCCGCCATCCCGGCGAGATTCACCGGATCCTTGGCCGAGCCAAACGGCGGGGCATAGGCCAGTTCAAGGTCCGCCAGATCGTCCATGGTCATCCCCGCCTTGAGCGCGGTCGCAAAGACGTCGAGCCGCTTGTCCACCCCGTCCCGACCCACCGCCTGAACCCCGAGCAACCTGCCGCTATCGGGAGCGTAAAGAACCTTGAGGGCAATGGGCTGGGCGCCGGGATAATAGCCGGCGTGCGAGGACGGATGCAGGTGCAGCGTTTCAAAGGCCATCCCCGCACGAGCCAGCGTCTTGGCATTGGCTCCCGTCGCCCCCGCCGTGAGGCCGAACAAACGGACGACCCCAGTCCCCAAGGTCCCGGCATAGGTGGCCGGCTGGCCCAGGAGGTTGTCCGCCACCAGCCGGCCCTGTCGGTTCGCCGGACCGGCCAGCGGCACCAGGGACCAGCCGCCGGTGACAAAGTCCCGCACCTCGATCGCATCCCCCACCGCCCAGATGTGCGGGTCGTTCGTTTGCAGGGATTCATTGACCCGGATTCCGCCGCGTTCGCCGATCTCGAGTCCCGCCGCACGGGCCAGTTCCACTTCGGGCTTCACCCCAAGTCCGAGGATGACGATGTCCGCCGGGAGGCGATGACCGCTCCGCAACACCACGGTGGAAGCCGCGGCGGTCTCGGTGGAGGCCGGCGGCTCGAACGCGGCCACAGGATCGTTCAGGTGCAGGTCAACCCCGTTGCCGCGCAGTTCCTGGTGCAACCAGGCCGCCATCTCGGGATCGAGCATCGCCATGACCTGGGGCATGGCCTCGACCACGCTGACTTCCAGCCCGCGGTGCCGCAATTGCTCCGCCATTTCCAGGCCGATGTAGCCCCCGCCCGCCACCACCGCCCGGCGGGCTCCGGTGGTTTCGATCCATGCCATGATGCGGTCCGCATCCGGCACGTTCCGCACGGAGAAATGACCGGCCCGTTCGATGCCCGGGATGCGCGGGATGAGCGGGGATGCTCCCGGCGAGAGGATCAGTTCATCATAGGCCTCCTCGTACTCGGCACCGGTGTCCTCGGCGCGCGCCGTGACGATGCGCCGTTCGCGGTCGATGCGAAGCACCTCCGTCCTCACCCGGACATCGAGATCGAACCGGGCCTTGAGGCTGGCCGGCGTCTGGAGCAGGAGTTCCTCGCGCTCCGGAATCTCGCCACCGACGTGATAAGGGAGTCCGCAGTTGGCGAAGGAGACGTGGGGGCCGCGCTCGAAGACGATGATCCTGGCTTCCTCGGACAACCGCCGGGCCCGGGCTGCGGCGCTCGCGCCACCGGCCACTCCCCCCACAATCAAAATGCGTTTTGCTGACATGCTCAACCGTTCTTCGCGGGATGTGTTTCCTTCCATCGGATCCTCAATTCCTCGTGGAGCCGCGTCTGGAAGGCGTCGGGCAATGCCCGTTCACGGCCTTCGCAATACACGCGGATCGTCTTGCGCAGGTTGTCCACCACGACCTGGCAGGCCGTGCATCCGCCCATGTGCCGCTCGAACTCCTCGCAGAGGGAAGGGTCCACGGTCCCATCCACGTAGTCTCCGAGCAAAGCCAGCAGGTCCTTGCATTTCATTGCGTTCACCTTTCCCACCAAGAGCCGCGAGCAGTCGGATGGTTACGACTAAGGCACTCGCACCCGCAGGAAACCCGCGCCACCGCTGGCCGGGGCGGAAACCTGGTAGCGGAGACCGCTCTCGAGAGTGGTCACGATGGCCTGGCCGTCCGTTGCCCACGCCCCCCCGGCAGAAGACGCCCGTTCCACGAGGATCGTGGCCCCGGGCTGGCTCCGGCTCAACCGGATCGTGGCCTTGAACGTGCCTGCCGCCACACTCGGAACGCCGTCGAAGCTGACCGACAACGGCGCCTCACCCGCCGCGGTCACCAACCGGGCCGGTCCCCACTCCAGGGGATACTCCCCAAACAGGAGCCCCCGGGCCGCCAGCGCGTAGGAGCCGGCGACGGGCGGGGTGAACACCACCCCGGTGCTGGCGTCGGTTTCGTGGGAAATGACCTCACCCAGCAACTGGACGTTCTCGAACGCCACATCCTCGATGTAGAAACCAATCCCATTGTGCCAGGTGAGGTCGGGATTCCACGGATAATAGCTGTGTCCATTGCCCGCAATGTAATGGTAGACGAACCGCACCCGGATCAGGCGCCCCTCATACGCGGCCAGCGACACAGTCACCGGGTTAAACCAGAGATCCCCCCAGAAATCGTTCTCCTCGTCATACCATCCCGTGCGGCGGTACAGCGTTTCCCAGGACGTGCCGTCATCCAAGGACACCTGAACCTGCCCCTCCTGCCATTCGGTCGCGTTGCTGACGCGGCATTCGAAGTTGAGTGCGGCTCCCGCACCGGGCAGAAGGGTCCCGGAATGCGTCAGATACTCGTCCCCCGGCACCGGCGCCACATGCGTCAGCAGGTAACACTTCGAATACTGAAACTTGGGCTTCTGGGCGCGGGGATCGTAGCCGGGCGTGATGTCCGCCACGAACGGCCCCAGATCCGTGTCCGCCCCCTCCACCGCGGTAAGCAAACTCGCCGCGCCCTCGATCCACTCGAAGGTTGTCACGTCACCGAGGGGGCTAAGACCGTAGGTCGTGGGCGACCCCACCGGCACCGAGTCCGGTCCGGCCAACTCCGCCGCCGCGGCATCCGGCCCGGGCACATAGGGATCAAACACCTTCACCTGGTAGCTGAAACTGCGCGGGCTGCCGGCGATCACCACGTTCGACACGGTCACGGAGTAGACGGTGTCGGAAGCAGGCTGCGGCCAGCTGTAGCCCGCTGATGGATCCAGCGAGGCCAGGTACCAGACGATGCTGTTTTCGCCCTGATAGTAGGCCAGCGGTTCCACCACGATGGACTGCGGCACACCGCCGAGCGTCACCGTCACGGAAGCGGACTCGAAATCCGCCTCCGGATAGCTCAGGGACCAACGAACCGGCATGACCGAATAGGGCACGTATCCGGGCGGCGGCCAGGCAACAAACTCGTCCCGCACGGCCGGCCGCGGATCCCACAGCCCGTCCCCAATCACGTAGACCGCGTTTGCCCTGGCATAGGATTCAACCCCGCTCACATCCGGCACGTCGCCGGTCGCCAGCGACTCCTGCTGTGGGACGATCAACCACCGCCGGTGCCCCACCGCGCGGTTGTTAATCCCCCAGTCCGCCATGTAGCCGTCGATCGCCTCAGGGCCCGCGGCCCCGATGGCCAGGTTCGACTTCCCCGCCGCCGCGTCCCCTTCCGCCGTGTAGCAGATCGCATCGTCCGGCAGATCGTGGGCAATGATGGAGTTCCGCGACATGATGAACGCGGTGGACTGGACCTCCGCGTGGTGCGTGCTGTCCAGCGTCACGTCTGCCGGCACACCCACCAGCGCGCGGTAGTAGTTCACGCGTCGGATCACCGCCGCCTGGTAATCCAGCGCCGTCGTCCCTGGATCGCACGAGTTGATATCCCCCGTCCAGCCCATGTCGTGGCCCTCGCTCGCGCCATACACTGCCAGATGAAACCGCCGGACCGCTTCACGATCGGTGATGTCCACCGCCATGGCCGGCTCGCCGGTGCCATGAAGGGCACGCGCGGAGGACATCGCCGTGGGCGGCAGGGAAGTCAGCGTCGGCGCCGGGCCAAGTTCGGCGGGCCGGGGAAGAGCGGGTTCCCCGCGGCAGCAGGCGGACGCGAGACTGAGAACGACGAGGGTGTGATGGCTGACTGGCATGAGTGTGGCAATGCAGGTGGCGTGGGTGGGTGAAGGGGCCGGCGATGGGAAGGGCTAGTTGCCACCGCCCGGAAGCGGGGGCAGATCCGGCAGGGCAACCGGCAACGAGCGTCCCAGTTCGCTGAGTCCGGGGGCGTACTCCTTGGCCAGGGATTTGAGCAATCCCTTCTGGTCGGCGGTCAGGCTGGCGTTCGCTGCCAGTTCCTTGATGGCGGGCAGCGCCGCCGCCACCTGTCCTTGACGCAGGGAATTGACCACTGTCGCCACCTGCCCCTGCGCCCCGTCCAGTGCCGACAGGTTCTTCTGGGCCAGAAACGCGGCGGAAAGATTGCGCATTTCGGTCGCGAGTTCCTTCTGCTGCGGGGTGAGGTTGGACTTCATCAACTGGTTGCACACCCCAAGGGCCCCCGTGTCCTTGCCTTCCAACAACGACTTGACGGCGGTCTCCACCGAACCCGCCAGACCGGCGTCCGCTTCCAATGACTGCTTCAGACTGGTGGCCGTCTGTCCCAGGTCGCCGCCGATGGAGTTCAGCACGGAATCGGCATTGTCAGTGCCGAGGGACTTCAGCAGCCCGCCCCAGTCGGCCCCGTTGCCCTTCGCGATCTCACCCAGCACCCGGGCGGCCACCGGAGCGTTGCTGGCTTCGCCCGAGATCCCGGGACTTTGGGGCAGGAGGTTGCGCGCCTGGTCACCCAGCAGGGCCTCGGCGGCCTGCACCACTGCCCGGGCCTGCGCGTTCGAGTTGCCGGCGGCCGGGGCCGGTGTGGCGGCTGCGTCTGCCCGGGCCGACTGACCGCCGGCCTGTGGCGACGTGGCCTGCTGGCCGGATGACCGGGACTCGGATTCCGACTTGGAGCATGCGGTCAACAGCAATCCTACGGCGAGAGACGCAAGCACGGGAACAACGCGATTCATCATGGCCAAGGAGACTAGGCAGATCCTCCCCGCAACGCAATCCTGCCGGGACGGGCCCCAGCAATCCTCATCATGACGGAACGCCGATCTTCGATCGGCTTACCGCGAACGAAGACCCGGACGTTACCTGGGCTCCACTCCCCAAAGCCGGCAACGGGCGCCAACGGCCTTGCCGGGGAATCCCTTTCCTTCGGCCCACCGGTGGTCTTTAGAGTTCCAGCAACCGGATGTTGCGGAAATCAAAGGCCCGGTCCTCCGCCTGAATCCCCAGATACCCGCGCTCCGCATCCAGTTGATCGAACTCCCAGGCCCGTTCCCCATCGACGTCCAGCGACGCGGTGCTCCCCTTCACCACCAACCGCAGCTTCACCCACTGGCCGACCGGCACTCCGGGTGTGCGGGCAGGGACCTTGGCGCTGTAGCCTTTCACCAGGCCGCCCAGCATGTCGTGCCGAAGGTTCACCTGCCAACCGCCGTCCGGCCACGGCTTCCCATCGAGTCCGGCGCGGAAATACAGGCCGCTGTCGTAATTCTCCACCAGCGGACAACACTCGAATTCGAGGATGAAATCGCCGTATCTCCGCTCCGTTCGCAGCCAACCCATGCCCCGCACGAGCCGGATGCAGTCCTCGTGGGTTTCAAAGGTGACATCATTGACGGCATGCCAACCCGCCAGACTCCGACCGTCGAAGAGGGGCTGCCAGCGGGATTCCGCAGCGTGGGAAAACAGGGACACGGCCGGAGCCAGCAGGCCCAGCACGCCAATCAAGGTGAGGGAACGATGTGTCATGGCGGAGGATGACTTCGCGCCTTTCACCCGCATGTGTCAAGCCAGCCGGCCCCGGTTCTTCCCGCGTCACTTGACGCCTTGCGCCCGCTTGGCTAGCTTGGCTCCCGTTGAGCATGGAACCTACTCAAAACTTCCTGGTCCCGATGGTGGTCGAGCAGACGGGCCGCGGCGAACGCGGCTACGACATCTACTCGCGGCTGTTGGTGGACCGCATCATCTTCCTGCAGACGCCCATCGACGACACGGTGGCGGGCGTGATCATTGCGCAACTCCTGTTTCTGCAGATGTCCGACCCGCAGAAGGACATTCATCTGTATCTCATGTCGCCCGGAGGGAGCGTAACCGCGGGCCTGGCGATCTATGACACGCTGCAGTTCCTGACCTGCGACGTGAACACCTATTGCGTCGGCCAGGCGGCCAGCATGGGAGCCGTGCTGCTGGCGGCGGGCACGAAAGGCAAGCGATTCGCCCTGCCCAACGCCCGGATCATGATTCACCAACCGTGGGGCGGCGTGCAGGGACAGGCCTCCGACATCAGCATTCAAGCGAAGGAGATTCTGCGCCTGAAGGACCGCCTGAACGAAATCCTGTCCCACCACACCGGCAAGGACATCGAGGAAATCGCGCGCGACACGGATCGTGACCGCTTCATGTCCGCGGAGGAAGCCCGGGCCTACGGTCTGGTGGACGAGGTGGTGAAGTCCCGGAAGGAGGTCGCCAGTCTGGCCGAGGCGGATTCCTCCAAGTCCTGATCCTTCGGCATCCCATGGCCCGCCCCACTCAACTGACCCTGTGCAGCTTCTGCGGCAAGTCGCACTCCGAGGTCAAGAAGCTGATTCAGGGACCCGGAGTCTACATCTGCGACAGCTGCGTCCTGCTCTGCAAGAGCGTGCTGGATCGCGAGTTGAAGGCGGACGAGACCAAGGCAGTGCCAAAATGGCGGGTGCCCCGCCCGGCGGAGATCAAGGCGCGCCTGGACGAGTACTGCATCGCCCAGGGCCAGACCAAGAAGGCCCTCGCGGTGGCGGTGCACAATCATTACAAGCGCCTGATGGCCGAAGGTGTGCTGGCCCCGCAGGGCCCGGCACGCGAGGACACGACGGATCACGACCACGTCGAGATTGAGAAGAGCAACATTCTCCTCGTCGGCCCCACCGGCAGCGGCAAGACCCTCCTGGCCCGTTCGCTGGCCCGCGCGCTCGAGGTCCCCTTTGCCATCGCGGACGCCACCACGCTGACCGAGGCCGGCTACGTCGGTGAGGACGTGGAGAACATCATCCTGCGGCTGCTGCAGAACGCGGATTACGACGTCCGGAGGGCGCAGATGGGCATCATCTACATCGATGAGATCGACAAGATCGCACGCCGCACGGAAAACGTCTCCATCACCCGCGATGTCTCCGGGGAAGGGGTGCAGCAGGCGCTGTTGAAGATCCTCGAGGGCACCATCTGCAACGTGCCGCCCCAGGGCGGCCGCAAGCACCCCCAACAGGAATACCTGAAGGTCGATACCACCAACATCCTGTTCATCTGCGGGGGCGCCTTCGTCGGCCTCGAAAAGGTGATCCACCGCCGGCTGGGACACCGGGTGATGGGATTCGGTGCCTCGGACCACCAGGTCGAGGCCACCGCCCTGCGCCCGCAGGAGGTGCTGCAGTTTCTCGAACCCGAGGATCTCCTCACCTTCGGCTTCATCCCGGAATTTATCGGGCGCCTCCCCATCACCTCCGTCCTGGAGGAATTGAGTGCGGACGAACTGGTTCAGGTCATGACCGAGCCCCGCAACGCACTGGTCAAGCAGTATGCCCGGCTGATGGCCATGGAAGGCGTGGAAATCGAGTTCACCGAGGAAGCCTTGCGGGAACTGGCCACCCGGGCCATCCGAAAAGGTACCGGCGCCCGGGCCCTGCGCGGCATGGTCGAACGACTCATGCTCGACCTGATGTATGAGGTCCCGGAGGAAACCGACGTGGCCGGCATCACGGTCACCCGGTCTGCGGTCCTGGGTGAGGACACCCCGTTGATCCGGCGAAAGCCCAGGCAGGCAGCCGCCTGATCCGGCACCGACAGGGTCCACCCGGCCGGTCAGGGATGCTCCCCGTGAAATGCCTGGAGAGGCTTCACGTCGTAGCCCGACTTCTTGAGCGCGGCAATGCCCAGGGCCGCCGCCCGCGCACCGCCCAGCGTGGTCATGATCGGGGTGCCCGTCAGCACGGCCGTGGAACGGATCTTCACCTCGTCCGCGCGCGGCACCTGCCCCGAGGGCGTGTTGATCACCAACTGGATCTCACGGTTCTTCAGCAGGTCGAGCGCGTTGGGACGGCCTTCCTGCAACTTGAACACCGTCTCCACCTCCAAACCCGCCTGCATCAACACCTCGGCCGTGCCACTGGTCGAAACGATTCGAAAACCGAGGTCGGCAAACAACCGGGCCACCTCCCCCACATGAGGTTTGTGGGCGTCACTGACACTGATGAACAGGCGCCCGGACAAAGGAAGCGGACTCCCGGCCGCCATCTGGGACTTCGCATACGCAATCCCCAGATCCGCGTCGATTCCCATCACCTCGCCGGTCGACCGCATTTCGGGGGTCAGCACGATGTCCTGGCCGGGAAAGCGGTTGAACGGGAACACCGACTCCTTCACGGCCCAGTAGTTCCGCCGGACCTCCCCGGTGAACCCAAGTTCCTTGAGCGTGCGCCCGGCCATGACCTTGGCCGCAAGCTTCGCCAGCGGCACGCCAATCGCCTTGCTCACGAACGGCACGGTGCGCGAGGCGCGGGGGTTCACCTCCAGCACATAGACCACCTCGTCCTTCACCGCGTATTGGACATTCATCAGACCGGAAACGCGTAATTCCCGGGTCATCGCATGCGTGTGCTCGCGGATGGTCTGGATCGTCCGGTCCGACAGCGTGTGCGGGGGCAACACCATGGCGGCGTCCCCGGAATGCACGCCTGCGAACTCGATGTGCTCGAGCATTCCCCCCACCACAATGGTGCCGTCCTCCGGATTGTCGAAGTTACCGACGTCCGCGATGCAATCGACATCGACCTCGATGGCGTCCTCGAGGAACTTGTCCACCAGCACGGGACGCTTGCGCGAGGCCTCCACGGCAAACCGCATGTAGTGCTGCAGTTCGGCATCGCTGTAGACAATCTGCATCGCGCGTCCCCCCAGCACGAAGGAGGGCCGGACCAGCACCGGGTAACCCAGGCCCCGGGCGATCTCGAGGGCCTCCGCCTCGTTGGTGGCGGTGCCGTTGGCCGGTTGCGCGATGCCCAGTTTGTTCAGCATGGCGGCAAACAGCTTGCGATCCTCCGCCATCTCGATGCTCTGGGGCGAGGTGCCGATGATGTTCACCCCGTTGGCCTGCAATCCCAGGGCCAGATTCAAGGGCGTTTGCCCGCCAAACTGGGCGATGGCTCCCCAGCACTTCTCACGATGGTAGATGTGCAGGACGTCCTCGAGCGTCAAGGGCTCAAAATACAGCCGGTCGCTCGTGTCGTAATCCGTGGAGACCGTCTCGGGATTCGAGTTCACCATGATGGTCTCGAAGTCATCCTCCTTGAGGGCGAACGCCGCATGCACGCAGCAATAGTCGAACTCAATGCCCTGCCCGATCCGGTTGGGGCCGCCGCCCAGGATCATCACCTTGCGCCGGTCCGACGGCGTCACCTCGTCATCCCCGCGGTCGTACGAGGAGTAGTAATACGGGGTGAAGGCCGCAAACTCGGCGGCACACGTGTCGACCAGGCGATAGGCCGGAAGCAAGCCCAGACGGTGCCGCTCGGCCCTGACCTCATCCTCGGAACAGCCGGTCAGGCTGGCAATCTGACGGTCGGAGAAACCGTGCGACTTGGCTTTGGCAAGCAACTCGGGAGTCAACATACGGGCATCATTGAGCAGGAACACTCGGCAGGGTCACATCGGGCACCGTCGGCAGCGCCACCGGCGGCGGGCTCAGATCGGGGGGCACGGCCTGCGCTTCGGCGGCGGCACGAGCCGCCTCGCTCCAGCGGGGCCGGTCCGCCAGAAAGAGCTGGTCAGGCATGTAGTAGCTCCAGACATCCTTCAGCGGGAACCCCGGCGGCAGTTCACCGCGCACAATGAGGTTGTGACTGAAACGCGACCAGTCGTAGTCGCGCCCCTGGATCACCGTCCGGAGAAACCGCACATCCGAACTCAGCTGGGTCAGGTAGAGCGCGGCGACCCGCTTGTGCCGGTCCTGGATCTCATAGAAGGTCGGGCCGTCCCGCGGGACCCAGATGCACTGCCGGTTCCCATACCAGGCCACGGCCCAGGGCATGTCGCTCATCATCAGCTCGTTCTGCCGGATGAGGTCCGCGTTATCCTGAATCCACTTCGGATAGTAGGGCGGGTAGTTGATGGGAACGCTGCGGGGCGGCAGGAACGTCAGCAACAACGGCAACCCGGCCACCACCAGCAGCACCACGATCAGGAAATGCCGGATCTCCTGGATGGGAAGTTCCATCTGGTCCAGCAGCGTGCTCAGGAATGCCGTGCCGTAGAGCACCAGCACCGGTGCCAGCAGGATCAGCAGGTTTTCGGAATTGATCACCGGGGATTCCTCGGACAGATGGGTGGTCCCCATCGCCTGCGTCAGACACAGCGTCCCCAGCGTCAGCAGGACAAAGAAACGCAGGCGGCTGAGCACGCCGTTGCGGTACTTCAACAGCAGGCCCGCCAGGAAGAACCCGCCCAGCCAACTGCCCCCCAGGGTGGGCAACTGCCCGGTAAGAATGCCCTCCAGGTTCACCACCAGCTTGCGCAGGTAGTCGTTCAAACCCACAAGTGCCAGCTCGGGATTCAGGGAGCGCTCCAGGGTGTTGCCCGGAAAGGCAATCGAGTCCTGGTCCACCGCAAACCCGGCCAGTCCAAAGAGATGGCCGGAAAGATGGTAGTTGCGCCAAAGCCAGCCCCCCACCAGCAACCCGGTCACCCCCACCACCGTCACACTGATCTTCAGTCGGTGACGCCCGCAAAAAATCCACGTGTAGGCCACCATCGGTACCAGCAGGGCCAGCATCGAATAGCGCGTCAATCCGGCCGCGGCAATCAACCCCCCGGCAACCGCCGCCCACCGCACCACCGCTCCCGACGCCCCCCCTTCATGGCAGCTCGTATCCAACGCCACCACCGCCCGCACCAGCAGCGTCACCAGAAACATCACCAGCATCGTGGAAAGCCCCGACGTGCTGAATCGCCACAGGACATCCGAAGCCAGGAGGAACATCAGCGTGAGGATCGAGACCTCCATCGAGAACATCCGCGCCGCCAGCCCGCAGATCAGCCACAGCGTCAACAGGAAGAGCACCTGGTTGGCAATCGCCATCAGCAGCTCGGGCTGATAGACCCAGAAGAAGGCGCCAATGTCGAAGTGGAACGGCAGGACCTTCATCAACCCCGCCACGAGAACCGGGTACCCGGGCGCCGTCATCAGGTCCGGATGCGGCGCCTTCGCAATCCCTGCGTCCAATCCCTGCTGCTGCTCGACCAGGTACAGGCTGAACGGCCGGACGCATTTCGTGGTGAAGCCCTCTCCGTCGGCGATATTCCGGGCGAGCTGCGCGCTCTCCATCGCCTCGGCAGTGTAGAAGTTCCTGAACTCGTGCGAGTTGTACCACCACGCGAGCACCAGCACGGCCAGCGAGGCCGCCAGAACGCGGACGATCTTCGGCCCTTTGCCGACTTCCAACTGATAGATCAGTTCCTGTATGTGAGCCATGAATCGTCAGGCGCCCGCCTGAGGGACGATCGCGGGTCATCCACCGCGCGCATCGAAGTCCTCAAGCTGATAAACGTGTAACTTCCGGTGCAAGGTCCGCCGGCTGATGCCGAGCTGCTTCGCCGCCAGAGTGCGGTTGCCCCTGGTTTCCTGCAAGGCGTGAATGATTTGCTGACGCTCGGATTCCTTCAGCGTCAATCCATCCGGCGCCGAAACCCGTGCGCGGCGGGGCGCACTGGGAAGGGTCGCTTCCCGGGGCTCGCGGACGCTGGTGGGAAGATCGCGCAGGCTGATCCGGTCCGTCCGGCACAGCGCCACCGCCCCCTCGATCGCATTCCGCAACTCCCGCACGTTCGCCGGCCACGGGTGCGCCAGCAGGGTGTTCATCGCGTCCATCGTGAACCCCGTCACCGCTTTGCCATACTGCCGGGCAATCTCCTTGAGGAAATGCGCCGCCAGCAGCGGTACATCGCCAATCCGATCCCGCAGGGGCGGCAACCACAGTTCCACCACCCGCAGTCGAAAGAACAAGTCCTCGCGAAACGCCCGGGTCCGAACCAGTTCCTCCAAGTCGCGGTTCGTCGCCGCCACGAGCCGTACGTCCACCGACACGGTCTTGTTCGACCCGAGCCGTTCGAAGGTCCGCTCCCCCAGCACCCGAAGCAGCTTCACCTGCGTGCTGGCATCGATTTCCCCGATCTCATCCAGGAAGAGCGTGCCGCCGTTCGCCTGTTCGAAACGCCCGATCCGGCGCTCGTTCGCCCCGGTGAACGCCCCCTTCTCGTGGCCGAACAGCTCGCTCTCCAGCAGCGTGGCCGGCAGGGCGGCGCAATGCACCGTCACCAACGGCTGCCTCGCCCGCGGACTGAGGCGGTGGATCGCCTTGGCGAACATCTCCTTGCCCGTCCCGCTCTCCCCCTGGATCAAGACCGTCGCCGGCGTCGGCGCCACCTGCTTCACCACGTCGAACACCTCATGCATCGCGGGCGAGTTCCCAATGATCTCCTCGATGCCAAACCGTTCGTCGAGCTGCGCGTGCAGGCTGCGGTTTTCGTCCTCCAGCCGGTGCTGACGAAGCGCCCGGGCAATCCGCATCTCGAGCTCGTCGATCTGCATCCGCCCCTTCGCAATGTAGTCATCCGCCCCGCGCTTCATCGCCTCCACGGCAAGTTCCTCGGAACCATACGCCGTCATGAGGATGCAGACCGGCGGCCGCGAAAGGGATTTCGCCCGCGCAATCAACTTCATGCCGTCGTCCTTCGGCATGCGGAAATCCGTCAGCAACGCATCAAAGCGCTCGCGCTCCAGCAAATCCATCGCCATGGCGGCATCCTCCGCCACATACACGTCAAACCGCTCCTCCAACGCCGCGCGCAAGCCCTCCCGGGTGGGCTTCTCGTCGTCCACGATGAGCAACGTGGGCCTGTCTTCCATAGCGCCGCGCCATTATGCCGGGGCCACGAACGGGATGCACCGAGTTTTTCCGTCGATCTCGGGAAGCCGCCCGCCCCTCCCGGCAATCCGGCCTAATCGGATTAGTTTGACAGATGAATCAATGATGGGGTAGTAGGCATCCATGCGATCTACTTCCCTTTTGGGCACGTGGCTGCCGCGTTGGGTCATGCTCTTCCTGGCTTCCGGAGGGGCCTGTCTGCTGGCGGCGGATGCCCCGGATCCGGCGGTTGCCGTGGATAGTGGCGACAACGCGTGGATGCTGGTCAGTGCGGCCATGGTGCTCCTGATGACCGCACCCGGCCTGATTCTCTTTTACGGCGGCCTGGTCCGCAGCAAGAACGTGTTGTCCACCATGATGCACAGCCTCATCCTGATGTCGGTCATGTCCCTGCTCTGGATGTTGTTCGGCTACAGCATGGCCTTCGCGGAGGGCAATGCCTTCGTGGGCAATCCCCTCACCTACTTCCTGCTGAAGGACGTGGGAACGGGACCAAACCCGACCTACGCCGGCACGATCTCACACCAGTCGTTCATGCTGTTTCAGATGATGTTCGTGATCATCACACCGGCGCTCATCAGCGGTGCCGTGGCCGAACGCATCCGGTTCAAGCCCTATGTGCTGTTCATGATCCTCTGGGCCACGCTGGTCTACTTCCCGCTCTGCCACATGGTCTGGGGCGCCGGCGGGTTCTTCAACTGGGCCTCCGGCGGCAGTGTCCCGGTCCTCGATTTCGCCGGCGGCACGGTCGTTCACGTCAGTTCCGGCGTCTCCGCCCTGGTCCTGGCGGTACTGCTCGGCAAGCGCGTCGGTTATCCGGCCGAACCCATGATGCCGCACAACGTGGTCTACAGCCTCGTGGGAACCGGCCTGCTGTGGTTCGGCTGGTTCGGGTTCAACGCCGGCAGTGCCCTCGGCGCCGGGGAACTGGCCACCAGCGCCTTTGCCGCCACCCACTTTTCGTCCGCCGCAGCCGCCCTGAGCTGGACCGCGATGGAAACCTGGAAGAACGGGAAGCCGAGCGCGCTCGGTGCCGCCTCCGGCATGGTCGCCGGCCTCGCCACCATCACGCCGGCCTCGGGCTTCGTCACCATTCCCGCCGCCGTGGTCATTGGGCTGGCCGGCGGCGCCGTCTGCTACCTGGCGGTCAGTCGGCTCAAGGCGAAGCTCGGTTACGATGATTCCCTCGACGTCTTCGGTGTCCACGCGGTGGGCAGCATGACCGGACTGCTGTTGCTCGGCCTCATGGCCAGCCCTGCGGTCAATCCCGCCATCGCCTCAACCTTCCAGCGCGGTGGCCAGGTGGTGTCGCTCGCCGGTGGCCCCGGCCAGTTCGGCAACCAGATCGTCGGAGTGCTCTTCACCGCCGTGCTCGCCGGCGTGGCCTCGGTGATCCTCTTCAAGGGCGTCAACGCGATCATGCCCATGCGCGTCCACGCCGAGGACGAAAACCTGGGGCTCGACCTCGCAGAACACGGCGAACGCGCCTACAACGATTGATATTCCCGCCCACCCAGTAGCCGCGGACGTCCAGTCCGCGCAAGACCCCCCAGGCCACCCGGAGACCGCGGCACCACCCCTTCCGTCTCTCACCGGACCCGGAGGGCTTGCGCCGACTGATGTCGGCGGCTACGTGACCCAGTAGCCGCGGACGTCCAGTCCGCGCATAATCCCCCAGGCCACCCGGAAACCGCGGCACCACCCGTCTCTCACCGGACCCGGAAGGCTTGCGCCGATTGATGTCGGCGGCTACGGGGCGCGGAGAATCCGACCGAGACGGCGACTTACTCCGTCCGGTGGTTCGGTCGCCTGGACCGCTTTTGCCAGTTCCTTCGCGGCATCCTTGTCGGTTCCGAGCAGTGCCTCTGCCAGACCTGTGGCGGCGGCGACGGCTTCCGCCTTAAGATCGCCGTTCTCGAACAACGGCTTGATCGTCTCGGCCAGCCGCCCGTCCGGGATCCCGGCCATCACGGACAACACCCGCTTCTTCTCGTCGTTGTCGCGCGTCACCTTCCACACGGCGAGCACCGTGTCGCCACGCTCCGTCGCAGCGACCTGATCGCGGTTGCGTAGCAGGTCCAGCAGGGCATTCAGCGCCTGCGTCCGTTGCGCCGCCGGCGCCTGATCGGCCGAAGCCACCTGCAGAAGCGTGTCGGCGGAGCCCAAATCAGGCCATTTCGCCAGCGCTTCAAGAGCGGCCCCGGCATCGTCACCCTTCAGGAAACCGCCGACCACTTTCAGCGCTTCCGCTCCACCGAGCGTTCCCAGCGTGCCAAGCATCAACCGCAAGGCCCGCACGTTCCCGTCAGCGAGGGCGATCAGTTCCTTGGCGGATGCCGTTCCGTCTTCGACGCGTCCCGCCACCTGTTCCAAAGCCGCGAAGGACTCGTCATCCTGACGATCCAGCGCGACCCGAGCCAACAGGACCAGTTCGCCCGCTCCACCGAGCCGGCCCAAACCGGCCACGGCCGCAGCCCCAACCCGACCGGGCTCCTTCGCGCAGCGCCGCAGCACCGGCAGGGCAGTGGGATCTTCACGAGCCACGAGAACGTCAAGGGCCGCCACAGAACCGAGCGGTCTCACTTGCCAGGAAGAGGCCCTGCCTTTGAGTCTCTCGACCACGTCTTTCCCGCGCATCGCCACGAGGGCGGCCTTCGCCTCAGCAGTCCCGACGCGTTCGCTGTCGGCAACCGCTTGGATCAGGGCGTCCACACTCGCCGCGGTTCCCACCTGACCCAACCGCTTGATCGCCATCAGGCGGACCTCATCGTCCGGATCGGCCATCGCGTTGATGATCTCCTTCTCCACACTGGCATCGAGTCGACCGATCACCTCCACGCCGGCCACCGGTGAAAGGTAGGGCAGCAATGCCGCCATCAGGGTCATCCGGGCGTCACCCAGTTTCTCGGAAGCATTCAGGGCCGCGTGGCGCAGGTAAGGATCCGTGCCGTCCAGGGCCTCGGCGATGATCTGCCAGTTGTTTGCGATGGCGTAAAGCGCGGCCGCACGGGCCGGGGAATAGGTGCTCCGCTCGTAGACCTGGCGGGATTTGGAGCCAATCAATGCCAACGCAACCTCCGGGGAGTCGTTCATCCGATCGAGCAGAACACTGCTCTCAAGCGCGCCCAAAGCGCGGGCCGCAGCATCCGCTATGACCGGACCGTCCAGCACCAGTGCAATGACGGACGCCGAGGAACCGGCTCCCCGCTCAGCAACCGAGTTGATCAGTCCAATCTGACTGCGGGTGTCGTTCGCTTTCGTCAAAGCGACGACCAAGCTGTGGTTCACTGCGTCCCGAGCGTCAGGCCGTCCAGCGTTCTTCTCCAGCGCCCGTCGGGCACACTCCCGCAGCTCGGCATCCTCGTTCGACAGCAGTCCGGTCAGAGCCGGTACCGCTTCGGCTTCGCCCATATATTCCAACTGCCGGACCATCCAGACGCGGGCGGGTTGGGCCACGGATTCATCCGCGACGAAATCCGCCAGCACCGTGCCCAAGGCAAGCCGGGCTTGCTCGTTGCCCGGCTTTGACGAGTCGGAGGCAAGGTCCTGCAACTCCATCTGCGCCGCGTAACGAGCCGGCACATCGGCATCCGCGAGACGCGGAATCAGGGCTTTGACTTGGGTGGCATAGCGCTCAACCGCTTCGCGATCCACCGGTTTGGCCTCCACAAGGGCGCGCGACATAACCCACGGGCTGGCAGCCTGAGCACGCACGGCTTGCGGACGAACGCGGCGGGACGGTTGGAGTGGTTGGGGTTGTGGGGGTTGTTGGCAATAACCGACACCAACGAAAACGGCGAGGGTAAGAAGGATCGAAAGACGTTTCATGAAACAGTTCCTCATTCGGGTGAATTCGTGTTCATTCGTGGTTCTCTTCATGACCTCGCCTCAAATGTAGGTGTAGGGCGCCCGCCGCGGCCGGTCGAACCAACGACTGGCATAGGGATCCCCGAGGATCTCCTCCTTCACCGGGTCCCAGCTCAGCGGCCGTTTCAGTCGTTCCGCGATCCCGCTCAAGTGGCAGATCGTGGCCGTGCGATGCCCGATCTCGGCCGTGCAGATGTTGGGTTGGCGCGTCTTGATCGACTCAACCCAGTTGCTTTCGTGCTGGTTCGAGACGTAGAGAGACGTGTCATACGGCGCCAGCGCCTTTTCCTTCAACGAAACCGGCTCGGTGTCGAGCCGGTCGCCCCGGCTCACGCCCACTTCGCCCTCGGTCCCGATGAACCGGATCATGTGGCCCTTCGTCCCGGGGTGATCGCGCAGCACCTTCGTGCCACCGGCGTAGATGTGGGTCTGGTATTCGTTGCCCTCGTAGCCCTTCGGGATGAACTCGACCGGCCCGCTGTCGTCCATGCCAAGCGCCCATTGGATGATGTCGAAATGGTGCGCGCCCCAGTCGCCATTCTTGCGGGAACCGTAATCCCAGAAGCAGCGCCAACCGCCGCCGTAATCGCCCTTCACCCGGTCTTCGTTGTAGGGATACCAGGGGGTCGGCCCCAACCAACGATCGTAATCAAAGCCCTCGGGAATGGGTTGCTCGGGCAGCGTTCGCGGCGGGGCGAACCGGCCCAGGCTTGTGTAAATGGTGTGAACCCGGCCGATCCAGCCGTTGCGCACGATCTCACAGGCCTTGCGAAAGGCCCGCTCGGAACGCTGCTGGGAACCGACCTGCAGGATCGCCCCGTGCTGTCTTGAGGTGTCGCTCATGATGCGCCCCTCGCGGAGGGTGAGCGTCATCGGCTTCTGCACATACACATCCTTGCCGTGGCGCATGGCCATGACCGAGATGGGTGAGTGCCAGTGGTCCGGCGTGCAGACCACCACGGCATCGATGTCGCTGCGCGCCATGATGTCCTCGAACTCGTGGTAGGCCTCGCAACCGGCGTAACTGCCGGCCCCCTGACGCCGGGCATACGCATTCTCGACGTCGCGCTTGGCCGCGTCGCGCTTGCGCGCGTCCACGTCACAAACGGCCAGCACCTGGGTGTCGGGCCGGCCGCAGAAGTGGTTGCGGTGCCCGCCCATGATCAGGCCCATGCCGATGAGGCCCATGCCGATGCGGTTGTTCGGGGCGTTCTGGCCAAGCACGGTGGCCGGCACGAGGGTGGGCAACCCAGCCAGCGCAAGGCCGGACAGGGCGGTTCGCTTCAGGAAGTCACGACGATTACTCTTCATTTCCGTTGATCCTCACATCTTCTGCCGTGGGTTCACACTGCCGCGGTCCAGGCGCGTAAGCCTCTCCCGCAGGTAAGTGTCCCCCGCCCGGCGAAACGCCGCCAAAGAAGCAACAGCACGAACGGGCAGACACGGCGAAAGCATGCACCGCTCCCTCCCCGGATGCCAGCCTCGATCAGCGAAATGGAGGGACGAGTTCCAGGAGTCCCAAACCTCTCCCTCGCCTTCCGAGCCTCAACTCCGGTCCCGCCCCCGTCAGTTCGCCGGCGCTCGATCCACCACCAGAATCGGTGGCGCCATCTTCTCGTCACCGGACAGCGCCACGCGCACCCTGCCCTCCTTGACCGTGACGTCCCGGAAGGCGCCGTCCACGTAGACAAAGCGCACCGATCCCCGGCGAACCGGCAGTTCCACCAGGGCATCCCCCTGCCCCGCCTCCGCCCAAGCCACCCAGACCTGACCGGCATCCGGCTCCAGCCCATCCGGATGGCGGAACACCATCGCCCTGCCCCGCGTCACCAGGCTCGCATCCGTTTCCCGGAACATGGGAAAGGGATTGGGCAGCGCGACAACGTAAGCCGTCACGGCAGCCTGCTCCTTCGGTGCCGCGTCCATCACACAGACCTTGTCCACCCCGGCAGCGAAGGCCCGGGTCATGAACTGCACGCGCCAGGCCGCCCGCCGATGTTCCGCCATCAATCCGACGAAATCGTAGTTCCCCTCGGTGTGCCAGTAGGCGCGGGGAGGTGCGAACTCGAAACCCTCAGCCCGCGTCGACCACCGCTCAAAGACCTCGCGGACCTCTGAAAGCGCCTGGTCCACGGTGCGCTTTTCGCCGCTGAAGAAACTGTCGAGTCCTTCGTAGAGATGGAAACTCACGGTGTCCGTGACGGGCCCGATTGAAAAGGGCTTCCCCGCCCGCCGAAAAGCCGGTGAACCCCGCAGCGCGTACGCGTCCAGGGCCGCCTCGAGCCAGGCCAGGGAACGGGCACCTACCGGCGTTCCCGGCAGCACGATCACCGCCCCGGCGTCTTCCGCGTGGATGGCCTGTCGCACGAGCGCGGCAAACTCTGCATAGTCCGCTGCCTGCCCCTTCCAGTGGGTCCGGTAGCTGTCAGGCTCATTGTCGAGTTCCCAGGCCCGCACGCCATACGTGTTCCGCCATCCTTCGCGACGCGCCAGCGCTCCGCCCGGCCGATAGCGACGCGCCAGTTTGCCGGCAAAGGCCGCCACCGCCGCCATGTCCGCCGGAGCGGACTTGCCGGGCTCACGTCGACCCGCCCAGTCCGGAGGTCCACCGGCGTTGCCGCCGATGACCGGCGCCTGCATGAGAATGTTCAAGCCGCGTTCGTGCGCGGCGATGACAAACCGATCCAACGCCTCCCAAGCCGGCGGGACATCCTTCTCCGGATCGACCGGCCCCCTTGGTTCCATCGCCCTCCAGTGGACCGGCATGAACGTCCAGCGCAGTCCCATCGCCACCTCCCGGTCCAGATCCGGAATCTTGGAGGATCCGAAGATCCCGCCCCCCTTGCCATCCCAACTCCCAGTGTGACCCAGATACGGCGAGTCCGACCCTGCCAGGCCCGGGATCGACCGCCCCATGGCAGAGGAGGAAGCCGTCGGCCCGCGCGTCGGCAGCGTCTCCCCGGCAGCCAGCCCAAGCCCCAGCATCCACACCCCCCCGAACGCCAGGAGGCGACCCGCCACGCGGTGGCAATCAACGGGATGGCTTCTCATCAGGTCGGGGTCAGTCCACAGTATTCTAGTGTTTGGCAGGCTCAATCAGGTCCGGAAGAATGACAAGATACTCGGGACTGACCCCAGCGGCCGATCAACGCAAGGCCCATCCGGTCAGTAACAGGCCGATCGCTGCAATCCAGCTTCCGGCCACCCGCACGACGATCCGCGTCCACGGCGGGCGACCCGCCAGCCAGACGGTGAACGCGGCCAGCAACGCGACCAGCACGAACACCGTCGCCGCCACCCCGATCAAGCCGCTCATCCGCAGCGACCCCGCGGTCGCGGCGGCCCCGTTCATGAGCCCCATGAACAATCCGAAGACGGCCGGAATGACTGGCTTCATGGAGGGCGGGAGAGCCCGGTCCCACGCCACCAGCATCCCGATGATCAGCAGCGCCAGTCCGGTGGCCGCAGGGAACACGAGGTTGATGCGTCCGGTCATCCCCAACATGCTGCCCGCCAGCCAGGCGAGTGGCAGCGTGAACAGGGCGATACGTCCAAATTGCGCCCCACCAAGCCCCGCCAGCAAGGCCATCCCCGCCACTCCCAGCATCTCGTCCGGCGACAGCACAAGATGAAGGACCCCGTCGTAGAATGGTCCCAGGCCGGTGTTGACCAGGTGGGCCTGCGTGGAGGCGCAACCACCGATCAGGACGGTCGTCACCAACCCCAAACGGCTGATTCGATTCGCTAACCGGTCGCCTCGTTTACTCACGCAACGGCCCTCCAAAGAAACAGGCATCCGCCCGTCGCGACCACCGCCCCCGCCGCACGCAGGACGATCCGTCCCACGGGCCAGCGATGCACCAGGCCGATGGCGATGCCGCAGCCATGCAGGCATCCGGTGGCGGTCACGAAGCCAATGCTGTAGAGCACTCCGCTGGCGTCCTCCGGCAACTCGGTCCCGTGGGCATGCCCGTGGAAGATCGCGAACAGTCCCACCAAAGCCGCCGCAAACCAGAGGGGTGGCTTCGCCTCGGCCAGGACCATGGCCCCCAGGGCGATCCCGGAAACGGCGATGCCGATCTCGACTCCGGGAAGGCCGATTCCCATCAACCCCATGAACGCCCCAAAAGCCATCACCAGCGGGAACGCAACCGGCAGGGTCCACACCGCCGGCTTGCCGAGCTGGGCTCCCCAGAGCCCCACCGCCACCATCGCGAGCACGTGGTCCAGCCCGGAAATCGGATGCCACAAACCGGCGGTCAATCCGCCCGCCATGTCGCCCTCCACATGGGCCTGTGCCGGGAGCGTCCCCACGATCACCGCCAGGAACAGCAGGCTCCCCATGGAGATGCGTCCTCCGGACCCGGTCGTCCGGGACCGATCGAGCCCCCCGTTCGTTCGTGCTTCCGAAGTCCTTCGCATCGTTCGTCACCTCCAGCCTGAAGCCATGATCACCAGCCGTTGCACAAACCAGAAGGCGCCCAGGCTGCCCACCGCGAAGCCCGGCAGCGCCCGCGCCGGTCGGGACCAGCGGACCTCAAGCACGCGAAACGAGGTCACCAAACCGAGAACCAGCAGGACGAACCCCACCTGCCCGATTTCCACCCCGACATTGAACAGCAACAGCGCCAGTGGAATCTCCCCCGCCGGTAATCCCAGCGTGCGCAAGCCGCTGGCAAAGCCAAATCCGTGCAGCAACCCGAAGGCGAACGCCACCACCCACGGATGCCGGATCGTCAGGCTCGTTTCACCCCGGCGAAACCGGACGATCTCCGGCCCCAGAAACAGAATCGACAGCGCAATCGTCACGTTCAACGGTTCCAGAGGCGCCTCCGCGTAACCCAGCGTCGCGACCGCCAGCGTGAGACTGTGGGCCACGGTAAACGCGGTGACCGTCTTCAACAGCATCCACCGGTCGGGCACAATCAACAGCAGGCCGAGCACAAACAGCAAATGGTCCACGCCCAGAAGGATGTGAGCGATCCCAAGCCGCAGGTAGCCGCCAAGTTGCACGCGCTGATCTGCGGTGAGGGTCAGGCTCGACACCGCGGGCGTCAGCAAACGCGTCACCACTCGGCCATCCGCCGTCACCACGTGCACCAGCACGTCCATCGTGGCCACGTCCAGTCCGTGAGCGCCGAATTCAGCCCCGTCCAAACCGCCCACCGGCGGCTCAAATGACCAGGTCCACAACTCGGAATCCTCCAACGCCTCGACCCGCGGCGGTGACAGCACTTTGAAGTGCTCAGGAAAGACGGGGTGAATCGGCATTGCCAACGAGGAACGGGGGCGGGCCCACAGCGACGGACAGCCACACGCTTCATGCTCGCCGCTCCGTGCGACCGGGTACTGCTGTCCCGCCGCCGCCGGCAGCGAGGGCAACTGTTCCCCGAATGCGGCCGCCAGGGTGGGCACCTTCCAGCTCACTTCCAACCGCCCGTCGGCCTGCTCCCGCACATCCAGGTAGGCAGGACGGATCTCATGGGCGAAGCCGGTCAACGGGAATAGACAACCCAGCAGGCCGGCCAGCCGGAACCCTGCCCGGGATCTGCACAACGCCCGGGGGTCGCGTGTGCCACCCGGCATTTCGCGGCGCGATGTTCCATCCCGTAGCCGGTCGGGAACCCCGGGAGTCCTGCCGAAAGCAAACCGGCGATACAGCAGAGTGGAAGTCTGCGCTGCCAACCGCGGCGCAATCACGGCCCAGTCTCCTCCTGCGTCGTCGCCGCCTCCACCGGCCGGGCCAGCGCCTGCTCGTCAATCACCACGTCGTAGCGCCGCCGCAAATCCTGGTAATAAGCCTCGTTTGCCTCCGCGCGTTTGGTGGCTTCGTAATCGCCGAGCACCTTGTCCCTGACCTCCTCGAGCGGAGGCAGCGTCGCCTCCTCCCGCTGCGTGATCCGCACCAGGTGGAAACCGAAGCGCGATACGACCGGCCCCTGCCAGCCCTCACCGCTCAGCCCCATCACCGCTTCCGCGAAATCGCTCCCGAACACGTCGGCGATGTTCCATTCCTTCTCCAACGGATAGGACGCCGCCAATCCGGGCACCTCGTCGCCCTTCACCGGCTGCCCGTCGGAAGTTCGTAGATGCTGCAAGGCCGCGACCGCCTCCGCCTGCGCCTTCTCCTTGCGCGCTTCCCGACTGAAACAGAACTGCTCGAACGCCACCTGGGGAGGCGAAGCGAACATCCTGGGATTCTCCTCAAGATGGCGTTGCAGTTCGGCGTCGTCCGGCGGCGCAATCACCGCCACATCCTGGGTCAGAAAACGCACCCGCTGGATGAGCCGACGTCGAACCACCGCATCGTCCCGGTCCAGTCCCAGTTCAATCGCGTGCCGGTAAAGCACCTCGTCCCGCACCTTCTGCTCCACGAGATCACGCAGCTCCGCCACGGTCGGTGGCCGGCTCCATAACGACTGGTAGGTGGCGCGGAGTTCCTCGATGTCCTTATCGCCCACGCGAATGGTCTCCTTTTCCGGAGTCATGGGCGAGGCCGGCTGAGTGGATAGCTTCGGGCTGCGGGAAAACAGGGCATCCGCGGCGAAGAGGATTACCCCCACCGCAAGGAACTGGATCAAAGGCTCTTTTACCCAACGCATTCGTTTCGGACCGCTCAGGGTGGCACGGCCTTTGATTCTGCGCCAGTCCTGCTGTGCAACGATTCCCAGAAGTGGGCACCGGCCAGCCAAATGGATGAGGTACCGGAACAAGCCGGAGGGATCACAAGTTCTGAGGCTTTGCCGATCCCTGAGGTCTGCGCTCGGGCCGTGACCAAAGCGGTGAAGGCTTCGCTTTTCACCGCACTCCACGACCTGGCGGCAAACGGGCGAGCCTCGCCCCCCTGTCCACGGAAGGGGATCAGGCCACCTTCACGGCAGTCGCCTGTGCCTTCAGCGCCAGTTCAATCGCCAGGAAAGTGTGTTGCTGGGACATGGCGCGGTCGGTGCGGTTCAGGCAGTCGAGAATCAGCTCGCCGAAGTAGGGGAACCCGACCTTGCCATGCACCGGAAACCGGTGTTCGCCCTTGTGGTCCACCAGGTAGACCTGGTCGCCCTCGGTCTCCCGCGCGATGTCCACGTATTTGCGAAGCTCGAGGTAGCCGTCGGTTCCCAGGATCGTCGTGCGACCGTCGCCCCAGCAACCGAGTCCGTCCGGGGTGAACCAGTCCACGCGGAAGTAGAAGGTGGCGCCGTTGTCGGCGACCAGCGTGGCATCGCCGAAGTCCTGGAACTCCGGATGGTCGGGACAATTGTAGTTCGCCACCTTGCTGTGGAGCACCGTGGCATCCTGTGCCCGCGTGTAATGCAGGAACTGCTCGATTTGATGGCTGCCGATGTCCACCAGAATGCCACCGTACTTCGCCGGGTCCCAGAACCAGTCCGGCCGGCCCGCCGCACCAAGTCGATGCGGCCCCAGGCCAAGCACCTGCACCACCCGGCCAATCGCCCCCTCGCGGATGAGTTGATCCGCATAAACCGCCGCCTCGACGTGGAGTCGTTCGGCGTAATAGACGGCGAAAATGCGACCGGTTGCCTCGACTTTCGCCCGTGCCTCAGCCAGTTGCTCAAGCGTGGTGAACGGCGGTTTGTCGGTCAGGTAGTCCTTGCCATGATCCATCACCCGCAAGCCCAGCGGCCCGCGCTCGCACGGAACGCAGGCGCTCGTGATGAGTTTCAAGGCGGGATCCTCGAGCACCTCCGCCTCCGACCGGGCCGGTTTCACCCCGGGATAGGTGTCGCAGAACTTCGCGACCTTCGCCGGGTCCGGGTCGTAGACAGACACCAACTCCCCGCCCGCTTCGACGAGGCCGTTGCATTGGCCGTAGATATGGCCGTGATCCAGGCCGATTGCGCCAAAGCGGAACTCGCCCGGGCCACAGACCGCCTTCACCGCCCCTTTGGGGGCGTAGTTCATGCCATCGGACTTCTGTGTGCTCATTTCAAGGCAGCGTCAGCTTGTCCCGGTGCGGTTCGTGGTCGTTGTTCCAGCGCCGGAGCGAATCGTCGTCCAGCGCGAACAACCGTTCCTCCCTGAGATTCTCCACGTGGCCATCGCAGAAGGCGACGTTGTGGGTATCCGTGTGCCGGCGTCGCGTAGCGGCAATGACCCCTTCACTGCCAACCCAGGCGGGCGACCGGGCATTGTGCCGCGTGTTGATGTCCAGCATCGCCATCCCGCTGTAATTCTCGGGATAATCGACGTCGTAGAAGAGCCTCATCATGCCGGCGAGCAGCCAGGTCAGGTTGGCGTCCCCCACGGCGATCATGTCGCTCGGCACGCGCACCCGGGATTCCGGAATCGAGATTTCCTTTTCACCCGCGTCCACCTGCCCTTCGACGATCATCTTGGAGAACAACCCGCCCAAACCGAGGTTGCTCCCGACATACTGCGTGCCCTTGGCGTTGTACCCGTAGCTGCCCAGGGGCACGGCCTCGTCGTTGCCGTCAAGGGTCGCGCCCTTGTAGTCCGGGCAGCGATAAAGCTCGTTGGTCCAGCGGGAATCGGTCTGGGAATAGATGCGGTCCGGCCAGTACTCGTTCTGCAACTGCGTCAGGGGGTTGAAGTTGTAGACCGGATAGAACTGGTGATCCGTCACGAAGCCCTGGATTCCCAGGTTGATCTGGCGCAGGTTGCTCCGGCACTTGATCGAGTTCGCCGCCGACTTTGCCCGGGACAACGCCGGCAGAAGCATCGCCGCCAGAATCGCGATGATTGCGATCACCACCAGCAACTCGATCAGCGTGAAGCCTCGGCAGCCGGCACTGCCCTCCCCCCCGGTCGCCTGAAAGGCGCCGGAAGACTGCAATCGCTGGCGTTCGTTGCTCACAACGGATTCGCCGGCCCCGACAGCCTTAAGGCAGGCTCACCACCCGGTAGTGGCGCGCCCCCTCCGCCACGCGGTCGTCCAGCGCGAAGTTGCTGGTGGTGGTGGTCAACGTCGTCCACACCGCATCCGGTCCGAGCGCCCCGGTGTGTTCCACCCGGAATGAAGTGGCATTGAGCGGCTTGGTCCACCCCAACAACACCTGGGATTCGCCCAGCGTGATCGACAGATCAGTCACCGGCCACGGGTCCGTGCTGCCCTTCGGATGGTTCGTTTCGAACATGCGCACAAACTGGGCGGCGGTGGCAAACTCGTCCGGCGGCGGAGTCGCGCTCTCCCGGGACGTGATCTGCACCACGATGCCCCGGTCCTTCGCCATCCAATACAGGTTCCGGACGTAATACTCGGCCACGGGGGTAAACTCCCCGCCGGTGCTCGCGGTCCCGAGATCCTCCCCCGCGTCGGGGAACTTGATCTCGTAGAGGGTCGACACCAACTCGTTCACCCGGATGCACTCCATGAACCCGAGTTTGGGCAGCGTGACGATCCCATAGGCATCCGCGGTGGCGCTGGACGTGTAGGTCATCCGCATTTCCGCCCCGAGCATGGAGTTGAGAAACACGGTCCCGCCGCTCCAACTCCGTCCCAGGGTGATCCCCTCCGGGAAATCCAGCAGTGGCGGGTCAAAGATCCCGGCCGGATCATCCAGCCCCACCGGCCCGGTAATCGCCGGATCGTAAAAGCCATACGCCATTCGGCCCTTGCCAAATTGCTGGTCCAGGAACAGCCACGCATCCCCCACCGTGCCGTTCTCCACCTGCTTGCGCTCCACGAGCTTCGCCTCGGGAAACAGGGAGGCAATGGCGCCGGCGTCCTCCGGGTCAAGATAGTCGAAGCGAAACACCGCATCTTGGGGACCCGTGCTGAAATTCCAGTTCTGCGGCCCGCCGACACCCCCCAGCAGGCCCTGCACACTCACCTCCCCGTCCGCCGCGTAGGAGCGGTAGTACTGCCCCGGCGCATAAAACATGTCCAGGGAGTTGATCGTGATTTGCGCCCGGAGGCTCGTCAGCCCCGTCAATGCAACAAAAGCCGCCAGAATCCGTTTCATAAAGGTCACTTTCAGGTTGTGCCGCAGTTTCGCGTCCCTCGCCATCACAGCAGGCTCCGTGCCACAAAGACCGCCCTCTTGCCCGCACACCCCGTCAGGTTCTGGATCCACGGTAGGCGTTTCCCGCCGCCTGACAAGCGGCGTTTCACCGCACGGGGTGCGAACCCGTGGGGCGCGCGCAGCTCCAATCGCCCCCACCCAGGCCGGATCCGCGGTCCCATCACGAATCAAAGTGCCCACCAGACACGCGAAACCGGGCGGCTGCCCGCGCCGTGCTCCGCGATGCCCGGGCTTGACCCGCCCCGGATTCCCTGCCGACCCTGCCCCGGCCGATGATTGCCCGTGTCACCCTCGAAATCGCCCTGCGACGGGAGTTCGACTACCTCATCCCCGAGGAACTCGTCGACCGCGTCGAGGTGGGCACCCGGGTCAAGGTCCCCTTCGGACCTCGATCCGTCCTGGGCGTGGTGACGGCCCTCGCCGACGAATCGCCGCATACCAACCTCCGTCCCATCGAACGCGTCATCGGCGCTCGCAGCCTCGTGACGCCCCGGGTCCTCGATCTGGCCCGCTGGATCGCCGCCTACTACTGCTGCCCGGTGGAACTGGCGCTGAAGAGCGTGCTGCCCGAGGCCGTCCGACGCGAGCAGGCCGGCTGGCGCGAACGGCTCTTCGTCCGGACGATCCCACCCTCCGGCGGACTGCCGAAGCTCACCCGCCGCCAAACCGAGGTGTGGAACGTCATCGAGGAACTCCGGGAGGTGCCGTTGCAGGAACTCGTGCGCATCACCGGCAGCACCTCGGAAACGGTGCGTCGCCTCGAGGACAAGGGCCTCGTCCAAATCGCCCCGCGAATTACCGAGCGGGATCCCTACGGCGAGGAGCACATCGTGCCCAGCCAGCCACTCCCCCTGAACCCCGAACAGGCGGTCGCCCTCGAGGCCATCCTGGGCTCGCTGAACCCCGGCGCCGTCGCCCTGGCCACCCCCAACGTCTTCCTGCTTCACGGCGTGACCGGCAGTGGCAAGACCGAAGTCTACCTCCAGGCCATCGCCCATGCCCTGTCCCAGGGCAAGGGGGCCATTGTGCTGGTCCCGGAGATCTCGCTCACCCCCCAGACCATCGAGCGGTTCAAGGCCCGTTTCTGCACAGGACCGCTGCGCACCCTGGTGGCGGTGCTCCACAGCCACCTGTCCAGCGGTGAACGCCACGACGAATGGCACAAGATCCGCGAAGGCCGGGCCCGCATCGTCATCGGCGCCCGCTCCGCAGTGTTCGCACCGGTCGAACCGCTGGGCCTCATCATCGTCGACGAGGAACACGAACATTCCTACAAACAGGAGGAAACGCCCCGTTACCACGCCCGCGACGTGGCGGTGGTCCGCGGACAACGCGAAGGCGCCGCCGTGGTGCTCGGTTCCGCCACCCCGTCCCTCGAAAGCTACCACAACGCGAAACGGGGCCGTTACCACCTGCTCGAACTCACCCTGCGGGCGGACAACCGCAAACTGCCGGTGGTCCGCGTGGTGGACATGCGCCAGGAACGCAACCGATCCAAGGGACCGCCGGTCTTCTCCCAACTCCTCCGCGACGCCATCCTCCACCGGCTCGAGCGGCATGAGCAGACGATTCTCTTCCTGAACCGCCGCGGCTTCTCGACCTCGCTGCAATGTCCGCAATGCGGCTACGTGGCCGGTTGCCCGAATTGCAGCGTGGCCCTCACCTATCACCGGCAGGACCAGCGCCTCTGCTGTCACATTTGCGGTCACCAAACCCCGGCGCCCCGGATCTGCCCGCAAGCCGATTGCCGCAACCCGGCCATTCGCTACGCGGGCATCGGCACCCAGCGCGTCGAGGAGGCCCTGCGCCACCTCTTCCCGCACGCCCGCGTTCAACGCATGGATTCCGACATCCTCCAGCGCAAGGAGGATTACCGGCGAATCCTGGGTGATTTCCGCGTGGGCCGCATCGACGTCCTGCTGGGCACCCAGATGATCGCCAAGGGACTCCATTTCCCAAACGTCACCCTCGTCGGCGTGATCTACGCGGATCTCAGCCTGCATCGCGCCGATTTCCGCGCCGCGGAACGGACGTTCCAACTACTGGCCCAGGTGTCCGGACGGGCGGGTCGCGGGGACGTGGAAGGCGAGGTGATCGTGCAGGCGTTCACGCCGTTTCATCCCGCGATCCAGTACGCCCGGCGCCACGACTTCGTGAGCTTCTACGAACAGGAGATCGAGTTCCGCCAGCAACTCGACTATCCGCCCTGCAGCCGGATTGCGCTGCTCACTTTGAAGGGGCGCAATGAGGACAAGGTGAAATTCACCGCAGAACACCTGAAACGTGAACTGGCCACCGCTGTCGCCGGCTGGCCGAACCTGGTGATCGCCGGACCCGCCCCCGCCCCGCTCCTCCGGGCGGAAACGTTTTACCGGCATCAAATCATGCTCCGCACCCGCCACATGAGCCGCCTGAGCCGCACGCTGGCGAGTGTGCAGCAACGGTTCCCCCTGCCGGACGACCTCTCGCTGACCATCGACGTCGACCCGGTAAACCTGGGATGACGCGGAAAACGGGGTTGCAATCGGAAGGACATCCGGTACGCTGGGGGCTCGGTCGGGACGTAGCGTAGCCTGGCTAGCGCGTCTGAATGGGGTTCAGAAGGTCGAGAGTTCGAATCTCTCCGTCCCGACCATCTTCCCTACCAAGGACTTACGTTTCGCAACCCCCTAAGTGACAAGTGTAGGTCACAGCGTGTCCTGATTTGTCAGTTACGTTCGAGAGCTTTTTTGACGGTCTCCTTCCCTTGCGATCAACCCCCTTCGGGTCGACTGTGAACGGTGCCTGTTCCCGCACCACGACAGTCCTGCACAGCCACCGTGGTCTTCATGATCCTGGTCGAGTGACCAGCTGGTCGAAACGGGCACGCTCTCCCCGTTGACCGGGTGATCCCAATGGACCAGGTTGTTCTCGGTGTCCGCCTCGGAAATGCGGCGTAGTACAATGCGCCGCGCCCCTCGTCCGAGTGCCCTATGGTCCGGAGCGGGCACCTTCCCCTTCAGCCTCTCCGTCAGTCTCCCTTGCGTGATCCCCCATCCGGGCAGGGGGGGGGTACCGGGCGCCAGTTACGGCGGTCGCGTGGGGCTCACTGGGGTGGCCGCGCGTGAGTTCGGCACCACCCGACATGCGGGTGCGTGGCAGGCCTTGCCCGGACGCAAGCGATTGAAGTAGGATTCGAGATCACCGATGAAGGACAAGGTGTCAGCGATTCGTGCAGCCAACCGGGTGTTTCCGGCGGCGGTAGCGGAGCTTTGCGTTGTCCCCAAGATCAACACCTGATGCCGATTCCCGATTTCCAGACCATCATGCGGCCTTTGCTGGCTGCGCACGAAGACGGCAAAGAACACATCAACCGCGATTTGGTCAGCGAGTTGGCTGATCAATTTCAGCTCACTGAGGATGAGCGCCGCGAGATGCTGCCCAGCGGCACTGCACGGTTATTCGACAACCGGGTTGGGTGGGCGAAGACACACATTTCCCAAGCAGGATTACTCGAATCGCCCCGTCGTGCTGTATCGGTGATCACTGAACGAGGTCGGACGGTTCTGCGAGATCATCCTGATCGCGTCGATCTTCGTGTTCTGGGCGCATTCAAGGACTACAAGGAGTTTAGGAACCGCCGAAAGGCCCCGGAAGAGCAGGCTGAACCGGAAGAGGACGCACCTGATACCCAGACTCCTGAAGAGTTGCTTGAGAACGCGTATCAGAAGGTGCGGCGCCAGATCGAGGCTGAGTTGCTCAGCTTGGTCAGGGATAATCCACCCGGTTTCCTTGAGCGAGTCGTTGTTGATTTGGTCGTGCGAATGGGATACGGCGGCAGTCGTAAGGACGCAGGGGAGGCTCTTGGCCGCTCGGGTGATGAGGGGATCGACGGGATAATCAAGGAAGATCCGTTGGGTTTGGATATAATCTACCTGCAAGCGAAACGCTGGGAAGGCACGGTAGGACGACCAGAGATCCAGAAGTTCGCGGGTGCGCTCCAAGGGCAGCGAGCTCGAAAAGGGATCTTCATCACAACGTCTGGCTTTTCAGCTGAAGCGCTCGAATACGTGTCTCTGATCGACTCCAAGATCATTCTGATCGACGGCGGACGGCTCTCGAAGCTGATGTTCGACCATGGCATTGGCGTTTCAAGTGCCTCCACTTACGAGGTCAAGAGAATCGATTCTGACTACTTTTCCGACGCCTAGAGAAAGAAAAGGATGATCGGTCTCCAGGCATTGATTGACTCCCCGCTTCGACACAACACGGTAAGCGGGCGAGAGGCGCCTCTTCAGCGCTGGCAGTCCGTGACGGTCGCGTTCACCTTGGCCAGCACGGAAAACCTGCCTCGCACCTGTTTCCGGCTGAACGCTGGCCGGTGTCGCCTGCGGGCCTGGATACGAGAATGCCCTCCGCGCTCCCGAAGGGCGTGAGCACGCGGCTGGCGGATCACTTCAGCACGCCGGTCAGGCTGAAGGAGCGCTGGAAGAAGCGCACCCAGCCAGTGATCCGCCGAACGATCTTGTGTGCCTGATCCGTGGACGTGTTGAACTCCTTCGCGGTCAGGCCCGTGGCTTCTTCCTTGATCTTCCCCCGCGTCCAGTGGAACACGACGAAGCCGACCTTAGCGGCAACCATGTCCTGGACGGCCTGCGGCAGCCGGTCGGTCTTCTGGCTGGCCATCCGCGGCCTTCATGGACTTCGGCGTGGACTTCTTCGCCGGCTTCGGTTCCGTGGCCTTCTCGGCCGGGACTTCAGTCGGCACCCACTTCGCGGCCTTCCCGCGGCCTTCGTAGTATCCATGCTGCAGTTCCCCGGTGAGTGAGAACCCGTCTCTCCACACTGCACGCTTGCGTTGTGGACGTAAACCTCTTAGGCTCAGCGCATCGTGAAACCACTCCCTGCACCCGGTGTCGATGCTGGCCCGCGTTCAGGTTGGTGGAATACCTGTTGGCTGTGGAGAACGTGTCGATGCCAGGTGAAGAACGCAAAAGGAAGTCAGAGGCGCTGGCCGACAAGGGGTTCGAGTGCCTTGCGGACGGAGACTACGATGCGGCCCTGGATATCACCAGGGAGTTGGAAGCGCTGAGATTCAGTGCAGCTTTCGACATCGGCGCCCAAGCCCATACTGCTCTCGGGAACACCGGGAAAGCCATTGAGACGTTGCAGCGCGGAGTGGCCACGGCTCCGGCATGCTGGCTCAATTGGCAACTCTTGGGGAACTACCAGTCAGACGCAGGGGATCATGAGAAGGCTGCGGACGCCTACGAGCGGGCTCTCGGATGCCCGGATGTGTGGACCGATTCCGTCCGTCTGAACCAAGCCATCATGGCGAACAGACGCGGAGATCATGCGCGAGCCCTGGCACACTTGGGCATGGTTCGTGATCCGCGTCTTTCGCTCGAGTGTGCCGCCGCCAGGATGGACGCGCTTAGCGAGGCGGGCCGGAACGGTGAGGCGCTGTCTCTGGCTGATGACTATCTCAGCAAGAAGTGGGACGAAGAACGATCAAAGGAGCCATTGGCACATATCGCCGCGGCCCGCGGACGCATCCGTCTTGACATGGGCGTCCCTTCACATGAGGTGCGCCGGGCCGTCATGGATGCAATCGATGCGTTTGGCAGTCACGAAGAACCAGCAGTTCTCATTATGGGGTTGAGGACCGAGGGTGGGGAGCAAAGCAGGTGAGGGAATGAGCACCTGTTACCTGGCTGTGACAAATGTCACACAATCGTAACTTGTACCACGGTTGTACTTCCGGCATTCCTTGGCGCCATGAATGCGCGCCTCTTCGATTCC
>JACKPW010000020.1 GCA_024233215.1 Verrucomicrobiales bacterium
GGATGGGGAGATCCCAAGCGCTTGCCTCGCTTCGTTTTCTTCGTTCCCTTCTGTGAGAATTTGGATTGCCGCGGCCATGGGAACTTCGGTCTCGCGACGGGGTCAGTCCTGCATCTGTCGGCGACGATCCCTCCCCCAACGGTGAGGACTGACCCCAGAGCGGCCCCCAAGTTCCAGGGCACCGTGCGCGCCAGCAGGGTGCTGGGCAGTCGCATTTTGGCACCGGAGCGACGGCGTCCCGCCGGCTTTGGGTCTGGGAGCCCCTGAAGACGTCCGGGTTTCCGTCCGAGGCAAGCCGATCCGAGATCGGCGCTCGGGCGCCACAATGCAAGTTGTGGCCAGGGCGGGTCGGATGTTGCTTTGGATGAGGCTGGAGTGGCACCATCACTCCCACCAGAGTCTTGGATACCAAACCAACTTGTTTCCCATGAGAAGAGTCGTCCTTTTCCCTGCCTCCCGGTGCGCCGGTTTCGCTCTTGTCGCGTCTTTCGTGGCCGCCCTGCTGCTGGGTTCGCTTCCCCTGATTGGGGCGGACGCCAACGCCCTGGCCACGCAGATCAACACCCAACTCCGTGCCGCGGAACGCACCATGTTCGCCGGCAAGCAGGAGGAGGCGGATGCCCAGGTCAAGGCCGTCGCGACCCTGCTGGAGGAACTCAAGACGGCGGACCCGGATCACCGCAACCTGAAGACCCTGCAGTCGAAGTACGACAAGCTGCGGAAGGATCTGGACCGGAGGCTGGGCAAGGCCGCCCCCTCCACGGCGCCGGTGGTGACCCCTCCCGCGGCACCGAAACCACCCGCACCCAAACCCGCCGGTTCCCTGACTGCCTCCCAGCAGGCAGCGATGGAGCGGGCACTTGCCAAGGCGGTCAAGGACGTGGACTACGCCCTCGGCAAGCTGGAGAGCCTGATGGCGGATCGCGACCAAAGCGCCGGGGTGGAAACGCCGCTTCAGCGCCGGCAAAGCGACGTCGCGCGATTCCTCGATGAGGCGGAGGGTTATCTGGGCAAGGCCGAGGAGAAGTACGCCGGGAACCTGCCGGACCCGAATCCGGAGTTCGTGGCGGCGCGCGGGAAGATCGCCGCCGCCCGCCAGAAATCGGCCGCCTGGCTGGAGGGGTTGCAGGCGGAGGCGGCAAAGACGGCTGCGAGCGAGGCGGATGCCGCTGCGCAGACTGCGGCCAAAGCCGCCCGGGCCCAGGCCGATGCCGACCGGATGATCGAGCTTTACACCGAGTTTCACGAAGCCTTGGACTCCATGCACGGCAACTCTGTGGTCTACGACATGGACTTGGAGAAGGCGAAGGAGGCCCTGGCGAAGGTGGAGACCCTCGAAAAAGAGATTCTGCCCAAACTGGCCCCCGACCTGGGTCGTCTGGCCGAGACCTATGGCAAGACGGGCATGGACATCAATAACCACCTGTTCGAACAGGGCATTCGGGCGGACGGGGATCCGGGTGGCAAGCTGGCCCGGATGATGGAGGCGGTGGCGAACATCCCCAAAACCCGGACGGCCAGCGCCGACAGTCTGGAGCGCTACGCCACGATCCTTCTCGGCGCGTTCTCCGATCAGTTGACCGATGTCCGCATCAAGCGCATGAACGATGCCAAGGCCCTGCTCGTGGTGGCCCAGGGATTCGATCCCAAGCACGAGGCCACCGGGAAGCTGCTGGGAACGATTGACAATCAGATTCTGCAGGCGGTGGAGACGATGAAGGCGCAGATCGATGCCAAGGAATGGGCGGGCAACGTCAAGGAGTTCGCCGGTCCGGGGGAACCCGCCGAACTCGCGAAGGCCGCCCTCGAGTTCTTTCGCAAGGACGACCGCTGGGGCGCCAACCCGACCAAGAAGGTCGAGGTGCTGGCCGTGTGTGTTCGCGGACCGTGGAAAGTGGCCGAGCGCGACATCTTTGGCCGGGTGATTTCGTGGCGTCTGCCGATCCATGTCGCGGTGACGGATGAATCGTTGCGACCCCGGAACATTGCGCGGGTGTATGAACTGTCGATCCTGGCGCTGGAAGGTCCGCCGAACCAGGCGCCGCAGAAGCCGCCCTTCGAGGGCTACTGGGTCGGCAACAACTGGATGATGCGCCTGAGCCGGTTTTGATCTGACCGAGGCAGACAGGATGAACAGGATGGACAGGAGGAGAGCAGTCGCTCGAGGTGTCGGGCGTGAGGGGAGGAGTGCCCACCCCTGTCTGAAGGACGACCCATGAGCACGGAATTCCAATACGACGTCTTCCTGAGCCACAACCAGGCAGACAAGCTGAAGGTGCGGAAGCTGGCGTAACCGTTGCGGGCGGTTGGGCTGAAGGACCGCATCCGCTGCACGGGTCCTTGACCTGCCGACTGGGCGGAGTCGGTCCAGCCTTCAAGGCGTGCGGACCACCTCGACCCTGACACGCCGCCGCGTTGCTGCGGCCACCTGAAGGTGAGCGGTGTTGGTGAAGCTCGGTTTGGGGCATTGGCCCATTTGGGCTTGCGTGGCACGGTGGGAGAGTTGGACGGTGGCGGGATGATTCGACGAGCTGTTTCCATTCGGATGGAGTGTGGCGGTATGATGCGCAGGTCTTGGTCGCCGGGCGTGGCGGTGGGATTCATGGCCCTGGGATTGCTCCTGGCAGGTTGCGGGCGGGGAGAGCATCGGGCGGAGAAGCCGGTCGAGGAATCTGTCGAGTCCGTGGCAGCCGTGGCTGCGACCACGAATGTGGCTTCGGTCTCCGAGCGGGTGCCCGAGGCGGCCAAGCCGGCGGAAGCGACGCCCACGGAAACCAAAGCTGCCTGGACGGAGGAGTCGCTGCAGAAGGCGTTCAAGGCGAAGAATCCCGACTACACGGGGCAGGGCCAGTTCCAGATCGAGGGTGGCCGCGTGGTGGCTGCCAGCCTGGCGGGGGCGCCCGTGACCGACCTTTCACCGCTCCAGGGTGAGCCTTTGCGGGGTTTGGAATTGAGCCAGACGCCGGTGAGTGACCTCACGCCGCTGGCCGGAGCACCGTTGCAGGAACTCTATCTCGAACAGACCCGGGTGACCGACATTTCCCCTTTGAAGGGCATGCCGTTGGTGCAACTCTACTTGAGCCAGTCCAGCGTCAAGGATCTGTCCCCGCTGACCGGTGCTCGACTCGACAGCCTGAATCTGCTGGGCACTCCGGTGACGGACTTGTCGCCGCTCAAGGGCATGCCGCTGCAGATGCTGTGGCTGAATGAAACCCCTGTGTCGGACCTCTCTCCGTTGCGAGGCATGCCGCTCGTCAGTCTGACGCTGCATCGCACCCAGGTACGGGACCTCTCGCCGTTGGCGGGTTCGGCGCTCCAACGGTTGCACATCGGCGAGACCCCGGTAACCGACCTGACCCCGCTGCGCGGCATGCATCTAACCCGGCTGATCTTCGATCCGCAGAAGATCACCGAGGGGCTGTCCATCGCCCAACAGATGGAGACGCTTGAGGAGATGGGGTTGACCTTCGAGGAGCGAATGCCTCCGGCGAAGTTCTGGGAGATGTTCCCTGGGCTGCAGGGCCAGTGACCCGGTCGGCTTCAGTTCCTGGATGATATCCAGATTTTCCAATCAATCCGCCGGCCCTCGGACGTTCGCACGGTCTGCCGAATGGAATTCGGCGATACAGCAGGTTTGAAAACCTGCGCTACTTCTTTGTCACTGGCACGGCCCTGGGCTCAAGGCGGAGTCGTTCAGGGTTTGCCGACGCGGATGACGGCGCCGCCGCGACGGGGGACTTCCACGGTGTAGCCGGTTTCGAACTTGCCGAGGTCCTGCTGTCGCCAGAGATCGCGGACCTGGCGGCCGGTTGGGAGGCCGAGTGACTCCCAGTCGGCGGTCACTTTCATGGGGAACTCACCCTGGTTGAACAGGCCGATCGCCAGCGATCCGTCGGCGAGGTCCTTGACCATGAGGAAGGTCTCGTCGCCGGTCTCGATCACGCGGCCGCACTGGCCCAACGGATCCTGGTTGACCGCGATCATTTCCGGATTGCAGAGGACGTTGAGGGTGAACTCGTCCAGGCGCGACATGTCGCCGCTGTAGAAGAGGGGGGCGGCCATCAGGCACCAGAGGGACATGTAGGCGTATTGCTCGCTGGGGGTGATGGGGCAGGGGGTGGGCTCGCCCATGCCGCGGGCATTGCCGACGAAGCCGATCTGGATGTAGTCGGGGTCATTCCACGCCCCGGGCCGGTTCCACTCGCGATGTTCGGCGTTCTTGCGGGCCACCTCGAAGACGCGATTCAGCTCGAAACCCAGATCGCCGGCCGTGCGCCAGCTTTGTCCGCCGACCTCGGCCCCCCATTCCCAGACATCGCCCATGCCGTACTGGCAGAGATTCAGGACGATGTCGCGCGGTTGACGCCTGAGGATGTCGCCCATGAGTTGATAGGGCCGCGTCAACCGCTCCCGGCCTTCGCCCGTGGCGACGTTGCCGTACGAACACCAGTCATACTTCAGCAGGTCAAACCCCCATTCGGCGAAGGTGGCGGCGTCCTGGGCCTCGTGTTGGTAGGTGCCACTGAATCCGGCGCAGGTGTAGGGGCCGGGCGAAGTGTAGATGCCGGCCTTGAGTCCATACGCGTGAATGTAGTCCGTGAGCGCCCGCATGTCGGGAAAGTGCTTGTTGGGGAGGATCCGGCCCTGATCATCGCGCAGCGGCCCGACACGCAACGGGTCCTCGTATTTCGGCGCGTTCATCCAGCAGTCGTCGATGGAGACGTACTGGTAACCCACATCCGCCATGCCGCTGCTCACCATGATGTCCGCCGCCTCGCGCATCATGGCGTCGGTGATGCGGTTGTAGTGGGCGTACCAGTGGTTCCAACCCATTGTGGGCGTCAATGCCAGGGTGTCACCGGACTTGATCAGAAACGGCTGTTCGTCCTGCCCATGCGCATTGCGCGCGCGGAGCGTGACCGCGTACTCGCCCCGGGCGGGCGCAACGCCGGTGACGATGCCGCTCTGCTCGTCGAGTCTCAGGCCTTCGGGCAACCGAACGGCGCTGAACCGGAGGGGACGTTCGCCGGTTGTGGGAATGCGGTACACGAACGGATTGCCCGGACGGCAACCATACACGCGCGGGCCGTTGAGCCGCGGGGCCGGCCCGGGTTTGGGGGTCAGGATGACTTCCGGATCGTCGGGAACCGCGACCGCGGCCGGTTTGCCCTCCGCCATGACAAACCGCGCGTCCGCCCAGTCCGCATGATCGAAACTCACGCCATCCCCTGCGTCGGTCACCAGCAGCAGCAATGACTTCTGCCCCGAGAGCGGCACGTCGACCTGTTGTGCTTTCTGTCCTCGGTGCATGGTCTCCGAATCGAAGAGCGTGGTGCCGTCGGCAATGACCCGGAACCGGATGGATGCGTCATCACTTCCGGTGGCGTCATCGACGCCGACGAAGGCCTGGAACCGCCCGGACTTCCCGTCGAGGTCGACCCATAGCACGCTCCGGGCGTGGGTGCCGACACCGGTTTCGAAGGGGTGGCCGCCGATCGACAGGGGCTTGCCGGTGACCGCCCTGTCAACCTGCGGCGTTCCCCAGCCCTGACGCATCTTCGTGAGATCGAGCGCGGTCAGTGGAGTGGTTTCGAGCGCCGCTGCCTCGGGGACGGTTGCCAGGAGAAGGGCGAAGGCCAGGGTGTGGTGCCGGTGCATGGGGAGAGCGAAGCAGGTCCTGAGCCTCGTGGCAAGCCGGGCTGAGGCCGCCGGATGCTTTGGAGTCCGCCACCCGTTGTTCCGGCGGGACGGCGAACTTGGTCCTGCCGCGAAGCACGCATCCCGTCCGACCCGGCACGCATTCGACGTCAAGTCGCAGGCACACCTCGGTTTCGCAGTCGAAATGCGGGCAGAAGAAACTCATGGAAGCACTGCCATCGGCGGGTGCGCCGGAGGGGGATCAACCAGGGGGCCAGGTCATCCGGCGTCCCCCCAGAATGTGGACGTGCAGGTGGGGGACCGCTTCGCCGCCGTCGGGGCCGTTGTTGATGACCAGTCGATAGCCGGCTTCCAGGCCCAGCGTACGGGCGACTTCCGCCGCCTTGAGCAACAGATGGCCCAGCAGGGCGTGGTCGTCCGGTTGCGCCTCGCCGATCCGCACCACGGGTTTGCGGGGTACGATCAAGACATGCGTCGGGGCCTGGGGATTGATGTCGCGAAACGCCACCACCTGGTCGTCCTGGAACACGATCTGGGCAGGCAGTTCCTGGTCGCAGATTCTCTGGAAGAGGGTCTTTTCCATGGGTTGATTGCAGGGATTGGCTTCCGCCCACGACCACGGGCCGCGGGGGGGCACGCCTTACATTACCAGCAAGGCACAGTTGTTGCGGGGATGTTCCTCGTCGAGACAGTTGCGGAGGTAGTCCACGATCTGGTCGTTCAGGAGGCGACATCGGCCACACCAGCGCTGGGCCCCCACCAACTGCTTGACGCAGGGGCGGAGCCCGGTGAAACGCACCACGCCGGGACCTTCCCGCAAGTGACGGTGGATCTCGCGGCGGAGCAGGGGGAAGAAGCTCAGTTCGAAGGCCGCCCCCGATTCGGCGGCCAGGGCGTGGAGATCGGTCTCCGAGGTGATTGCAAGTTCCAGGGTCACACCGGTCCCCGCCGCCGGCACTTCCTCGCCATCCACGGTCACCTCGAAGCCGAATCCTTGCAGCACCCGGGCCAGCGCGTCCGAGAATTCCGCCACCGACACGGCGTCCTTGCAGAGTTCATCCCGGAAGTAGTGCAACACCCCGGCAGCCACGCTGTGAAGGACCCCCGCGTCGAGTTGCTTGGCGGAGTCCCCCATCAGTTCCACCGCCACATACTCGGCGGAGCAGGGGATCGCTCCTTCAGCAGTCTTGAAAACCAGGCAGTCGGATCGTAGCTGTATCATGTCTGACCTCCAACTTCTTCACCGCCTCCACGAATTCATCCGCCTCCTCGAAACGTCGATAGACACTGGCGAAGCGAACGTACGCCACCCCGTCGAGTTCCCGCAACGCCTGCATGACCTTCTCCCCGATGTCGCGACAGGGGACCTCGCCGTCATACTGGTCGTGCAATTCCGCCGTGATCCGCTCCACCACCTCCTCGATTTCCCGCTGGCTGATGGCACGCTTTTCGCAGGCGCGGGCGATCCCTCCCTGCAGTTTCTCGCGATTGAACTCCTCCCGGCGGCCGTCACTTTTCACCACCATCAGGACCCGGCGCTCAATCGCCTCGTAGGTCGTGAACCGGTATCCGCACGCCAAACACTCCCGGCGCCGTCGGATGGTCATTCCTTCGCGAGAGGCCCGCGAGTCAATCACCTTGTCATCCCGGCACTCACACTTGGGACATCGCATAAGACTGATGAGAAGCCACCACTGCCAACTGTGGTTGACGGCGATCATCCATACAAAATCTTGTGGTGTCAAGAAGTCTCGTTTCAGGAACGCCGCGTCGCGTCGCTTGGCCTTTCGGTCGCTGATCGACTTCATCGCGAGTTCACAAACAGGATTGTTGGCGCCGGGTGATCCCGGTAGGCTGATCGGATTCACACCATGCGGGCAGCGGGGATCATCGACGGCCGGGGGGTCGTTGCGGCAAATCGACGTTGGCGAGTCGGTGCGGTTGCGTCTTTGCTGGGGGCGATCCCGGGGATGCTGGCCCTGATTCTCTGCCAGGGATTGATGGCGATGGAGGTCACGCCGTGCGGAGATTACATGCTGGCCTGCTGGAAGACCGAGGACGGCTTGCCCCAGAGTTCGGTGCCTGCGATGGCGCGCACCCCTGACGGCTACCTCTGGCTGGCGACTTTCAATGGGTTGACGCGGTTTGACGGGGTGCGTTTCGTGGTCTTTGACACCACGAACCTCCCCGGCCTGCCGGACAATCGCATCACCCGGTTGCTGGCGACCCCGGAGGGTGCGTTGTGGCTCATCACGGAAGCCGGGCAAGTGGCGCGGTTGGCGGAGGGGGTGTGCCGGAGCTTTGGAGTGCCGGACGGGCTGCCGGTTGCGGGGGTTCGGGGGTTGGCGGCGGCGGATGACGGCACTGTCTGGGTGGCGGGTCGACGGAAGGGGTTGTGGCGTTTGGAACGGGATCGGTTCATCGAGACGGAACTTCCCGGAGGGATGGAGGAGTGGCCGATCCACAGCATTGTGCCGGCGGTACAGGAGGGATTCTGGATCAACCATCGCGTCGGAGTCTACCGGTGGCGTGGAGGTGAGTGGAGCCCGGTTACCGAGGATCGCGGCAGTCCGCCGCGCGGGGTGGAGGCCCTGTGTCGGGGGGGAGGAGAGAACCTTTTTGCGGTGGGGCGCGAGGGGATGTGGCGACGCGTGGCCGGGGCATGGCAGTCCGTGGTGGCTTCCTGTCCTGATTTCGGACTGACCGTGACCGCATTTGCCGGGGATGGGGAGGGAACCCTGTGGGTGGCAACCTACGACCAGGGACTGTTCCGGTTCGATGCGGCGGACGGGTGGCGGCATTTCACCGTGGGAAATGGCCTGCCCACGCGGTCGCTCCGAAGCTTGTACGCGGACCCGGAAGGGAACCTGTGGGTCGGTACCGACGGCGAGGGATTGCTGCGGTTGCGGCCGCGTCCCTGGCGGACGCTCACCCGGCGGGATGGCCTTGGGATTGATGCGGTGCATTCCGTGGCCGAGGATTCCGCGGGGCGGGTCTGGCTGGTGGGGGGGACTTCACAGCCCTTCTGGGTGGAGAACGGGGCTGTCTCGCCGGCGAAGGTTCCCGTGGCGTCACTTCCCCCGCAAACGGTGTGGGGCGTCCTCGCCGCCCGTGATGGCACGGTCTGGATCGGTACCTATCACGGGCATGTGAACCGGATTCGGGACGGGCAGCTGACCCACTTCGGGGAGGCCCGGGGCGTCGATGTCGGCACGGTCCGGGCCCTGCTGGAGGATGGTGATGGGGCGGTCTGGGTGGGTGGTACCCGGGGGTTGTTTCGGATCTTCAACGAGGAGGTGACCGGCTTTCGGGAGGCCGACGGAATGTCCTCGGAGGTCGTCACCGCGCTGGCCGCGGACGCGCATGGCCGGCTGTACGTGGGAACTCTGGATGGCGGGCTCAACCGGTTGGAAGACGGGCGGTTCACGGTCTTCGGGAGGGAGGATGGACTGCCGAACCAGCGCATCACCGCGCTGCACCTGGACGCTGCCGGGGTGTTGTGGGTCGGCACGCATCGAGGGGGGCTGACGCGGTTCGAGGACGGCCGGTTCTTTGGCTACCAGGCCTGTCGGGACCTGGCGACCCTGACTCCGGTCTCGCTGTTGGAGGATGATTGCGGTTGGCTGTGGATGGGGTCCAGCCGGGGCATTGCCCGCATCTCAAAGGCGGCCCTGCAGGCCTTTGCCGGCGATTGCACGCGGCGGTTGGACCTCCAGATGTTCGACCGCACGGATGGTCTGGAATCGATGGAGTGCAGCAGCATTCAACCGGGTTCCTGCCGCACGGCTGACGGGACCCTCTGGTTTGGCACGGCCCGGGGTGCCGCCTGCGTGCATCCGGCCCGGGTTCCTTCGCGGTCGGTATCGCCGCGGGTGCTGGTGGAGGAGGTGCGGGTGGATGACCGGGTGGCATGGGTGAACCGGACTCCCTCGCGACCCGGGGCGGCGGGGGCGGAAAAGCGTGTGATCACCGTGGAACCCGGGCTGCATCGCATCGAGTTTCATTACACCGGCCTGAGCCTCACCGCTTCGGAACGGATACGCTTCCGGTGTTTGCTGGAGGGCTCCGAACCGGGTTGGACCGACGTGGGACCGTTGCGGGTGGCGAACTACACCGGTCTGGCGCCGGGACGTTATGCGTTTCGGGTGATTGCCGGGAACGATTCGGGAGTCTGGAGTGATCCGGGTGACGAATTTGGCCTGATCGTACGAGCCCCGTGGTATCAGACCCGCTGGTTTTTGGCGCTGGCCATCCTGCTGGCCGGGGCGGTGGTGGTCTGGTTTTACGAGCGACGGGTGCAGCGCCTGCGGAAGACGCGGGCGTTGCAGGAGGGGTTCTCGCGGCGGTTACTGGAGTCTCAGGAGGCTGAACGCAAACGCCTGGCGGGAGAACTCCACGACGGGCTCGGGCAGGATCTGCTTCTGATCAAGAACCGGGCGGTGCTGGCCCGGGAGGCTCCTGACGCGGGTCGCCACGCCGTGGCCGAAGTGGAGAAGATCGCGGAGGCTGCCACTCGTGCGATTGATTCGGTCCGGGCCATGGCCCACGTCCTGCGACCGTATGAACTCGACCGGCTTGGACTGGCGGGCGCCATTGAATCGATGAACGACCGGGTTGCCGGGACCACCGGCCTGGTTTTCCACAGCCGGTTGGAGGATCCGGACAGCCGCCTGACCGGCGAGCAGCGGACCATGATCTACCGCATCCTGCAGGAGGGTCTGAACAACATTGTGAAGCATGCCGGAGCAACGGAGGTGTTCCTGGAACTTCACGTTGAGGATCACCACCTGACGCTGCGACTGCAGGATGACGGCCGGGGGTTTGCCCCGATCGAGGAGGGGGCGGAGCAGACCGGGGACGGGCAGGGCCTGGCCGGGATCCGCGAGCGGGCGCGCCTGCTCGGGGCGGACCTGCGAATTCAAAGCGCGCCGGGGATGGGGACCGTATTGACCTTGAATCTGCCCCTCCAGCCCGGAAAGCTCGGGGTGAGTTGTTCCCGGCCCTCATGAACCAGCCTGCCCGGATCCTGATTGTCGATGACCACCCGATTTTTCGGGAGGGGGTGAAGCAGGTGCTGGCTGCCGCGATGGGGGTGACGGTGGTGGGGGAGGCCCGCGACGGTCCGGAAGCCCTCTCCCTCGTCGAGTCGCTGATCCCCGATGTGGTCCTGCTGGATCTGAGCATGCCGGGTCCGCACGGGCTCGACCTGATCGAGCCGTTGCGTGGTGGGGGGAGGAGGGGTCACGTGGTGGTCCTCACGATGCATCGGGAGGATCAGGCGGTTTGCGCGGCGCTCGACCGTGGGGCGGAGGGTTACGTCCTGAAGGAAAGCGCGGCGGAGACCCTTGTTCAGGCGATTCAGACCGTGCTCCGTGGCGAGGTCTACGTCACCCCGGTGCTGGCGGGGGCGCTGGTGCGACGCTCCAACCGGTCCCGGCGTCTGCACCAGGAGCAACCCGGGCTGGACCAGCTGACCCCCACCGAGCGGCGCGTGCTCAAGTTGGTGGCGGCCAGCCACACCAGTCGGGAGATCGCCGCACGGCTGTTCGTCAGCCCGCGAACGGTGGAAACCCACCGTGCCCACATCTGTGAGAAACTGGGGCTTCACGGCAATCATGCGCTTCTGCAGTTTGCGATCGAACACCGGGCCGAATTGTGACGCTCACGGCCCCCGGACAATGGGGGCGACAGTCCGGTTCGTTGAACTGATGACCGGTTTTCCGGACGACGGTCGGGCTTCGATTGGAGCGGTAACGTGCGGAGAAAGCGGGCGTCAAACCACCTTCGACAACCGGGCATTCCAGTCCTCTGAACCGCGGGCGGGCGGGCGCGCTACCACCGGAAGAACCGGTAGGGATCATCCCATTCCTGCGGCTCATCGCCGTAGAGTCCCTCCAACCAGCGATGTTCGTTGGCTTCCTTTCCCACCGGGACGTGGAAATGCTCCAACAGGGGCGTCTCCAGACCCACTCCGAGGTTCGCCAGGAGGCGGCTGAGCAGGAACGCCGCCCGTCGATGGGTCCGGCGCAGGTTGGCCTGCGGGCTGTCCGGAAACTGCCAGGGTGGCATCTGGCAGAACACGACGTTCAATCCCGGCAACCGCCCAAGCACGCCATCTCCAATCGCCTGGGTGGGATCCGAAAGGAGCGGCAGGGGCCGGGGATCGCGGTTGTGCACGTCCGCCGCACTCACCCCGGCCAGCGGCGACGCGGCGGTGAACGGCTCGAGGGACGCGGCGATGTGTTCGGTCCGGCGCATCGGCACAGGGATCGCCAGCAGGTTTTCGATCTCCGCCTGCTCCAGGCCCAGCGCCAGCAGGTGTCCGCCGCCTTTCAGACCATCCTGAATGAGGGACTTCCGGTCGGCCAGTTCCCGATCGGCGCCGGGGCCCAGGATCAGGACCGTGTGGGTGTCCCACTGGTTTCCGGCGAAGGGATCCACGAGCCGCACACCTCCGGCTTCGAGTGCCTGCCGACCGGCTGCTTCGCCGGCGTAGCAGGCGTTGCGGCGTGTCGGGGGCTTCCAGTTGGCCACGTAGTCCAACAGATTCCGAACCAGGCGATCGGCGGCGGGGTCCGATTCGGTTCGTCCCGTCACGTCCAGTTGGCAGAAGAGGACCATGCCCCGGCCCTCGCGGTACTCGAGCAACGGGCTGTACTGCAGACTGAAGCCGCCGTCGAGAATCGGCAGAAAATCACCAAAGGCCGGCTTTTCGATCAACGCGGAAGCCACGCTGCCGCGATTGCCGCAACGCCAGAGTCGCGTGACGGGGATGCCGCACCAGTCGACGGTCGGGGCACCGTTGAACTTGGGATCGAGTTTGTATTCCAGGCGCGGCGGCAGGGTGGTGGCTTCCCCGCGCCAGTCCCGCAAGTGATCGGTGTCGAGACCCGCCAGGGCGGGGTGACTGGCGATCCGCGGCCAGACTTGTCGCAGTCCATACTCGGCCACGCGGAAACCGAGACGCTTCTCCAGCACCTCGCCGGTCTGCTCGAAGATGATCACCTTCAGGCCGTCCCGGACCGCAGCGAGTTCCGGCAACCGACCCTCAAGGGTGATCGCCTGTTTGCCCAGAATCAGCAGGTCGTGATCGGACGGTACTCCCTGTGCTTCCACGGGTTCAGCTGGCACTCCGAGCCTTCCGAGGAGGGCGGTCGTTTCACCTTTCGGATCAAACAGCAGCGCGCTTGCCTGCGCAGGCCCGACTCCCTTCCCCGCTTTGGGTGAGCGGATCGGGGTGCGGGGGCTGGCTGATGATGCCGTGGGCAACGGTGGCAGCGCGTTTAGCGTGAACCGGTCCTCCTGCACCGGGCCGCCGTTGAACGTGAACTTCGCGCCCAGTTCGTATGTGCCGGACGGCAGCGTTGCGGGCAGCGCAACCTCGATCGGCACACGGACTTGCTGGCCGGTGGGGATCGTGATTCGCGTCTCGCCGGTGACCTTCTCCGGCAGGTCCAGCCGCCATTGACAGTGACAGGACAAACCGACACGCGAGTTGTTGATGACAATGAGCTGCTTTGTGACGGTTTCGCCGGGCAGGAAGTTGTGGTCCTTGCTGGTGAACGCCCCCGGTTTGCCAGCGATGTAGCAGAGCAAAGGTCCGTTGTTGCGCTGCAACGCCTCAGCCGCCGGCGTGGCAATCCAGTCTTCGAGTCTGAATCCAAGGTCCAACCGCTCGTACCGCGGGTCCTCAAAGTCGGGCCTGAAGCCCGGCCGTTGCAGTTGATCCCAGTCAACCTGCACCTCGCGCCGACGCTTGTCCGCACCCTCACGGAGCTTCCAGAAGTGGCCGTATTCCCACGGTGAAATCGCCGACACACCCCAGGTGCGGAAGGCCCGCCAGTTGTCGGTGAGGTATTGCGCAAAGACCGGGTAGCGTTCGTCGAAGACCGTGGAACCGACCTGGTGCGGATAGTCCCAGCGATGCCACACCCGGCCTTCGCGGTATTGGCGGGCTTCCCAGCGGAGATTCTCCTTTTCCGCCTCGCTGATCCGGTAGGCCTCGTCGCCAAGGAACTGGGCATTCCATTCCGCCAGGCAAAACTCCCAGGGGACCGCCGCACTGCCGAATTCCCGGCGCCCCTGATACCAGCCGCGGTAGAGGGTCCAGTCCCAGGTGAACGGCGCGCCGTACTCGCAAAGAAACACCGGCTTCACGCCCTCGGTGGCCCAGTGCTCGAACCAGTCAGACATCTCCTGAACCGGGACGAAGTTGGGATAGAAGTTGATGGCGTGCAACGGGCCGAGGTTGCCGGAGGCGTGATGATAGACGATGCGGGTCGGGTCCAACCGCTTCACGATGGTCTCGGCGCGCTCCGCTTTCGCGACATTGCGCAACGCCCAGGAATCGCGGGCGTCGTGAATGCCGTCAATCATGTCCGGGTTCATGTCCTCGCTGTAACCGGTGGCGTTGTGGCTCATGGAATACGCCACCACCGAGGGGTGATTTCGCGCGGCGCGAACGTAGAAGGCGGCATGTTCCGCATAACCGTTCCGCTCGTCGGCGTCCGGCATCTGCCAGTCGTAATGGCTGAAGTGCGGTTGTGAGAGGGCTACCAACATCCCGATGTTGTCCGCAGCGCGCAGGATTTCCGCGAAGGAAAGATGCGAACCGGGCAGGCAGTCGTAGTTGTGGGTGTACACGAAGTTGATGCCGAGGTTCCTCAGCCGCATCATCAGGCTGAAGGTGGCCCCGGCGTCGCTCGCCAACAGCGTGCTGACCTGAGCGTTGTCGAGGGGGACGGCCGACAGGAAGATTCGGGTGCCGTTCAGGTAGAAGTCCCGGCCCTCGATCCAGAACTCGCGAAAGCCGAAGCGCGTGGTCCAGGACTCATCGAGCAATTGGCCGTCGGCGGTCAGCAGGGAGACCGTCAGATCGAAACGATACGGTGTGTTGAGGTCCCAGAGGTCATCCGGCAGCCAGTCCGCGGAGAAGCTGAGGCCGCCCTCGTCGAGGTCTTCAGCATTGAACTCCGGGCTGGTGAACTCCTTCTCGATGTTTCCATGCCGCGTGACGCGCGCCTGCAGCACGCAGGCCTGACCCGCGTTGAGGCCTTCCAGAGCTGTTCCCACCGTGATCCGGCCCTGACGCACGGAGGTGGTCACCTTCGTCTCCGTGATCCTTGGTCCCGGTGGCGTGCCGACCAGAAAGACATCCCCGCACAAGCCACGACGGGCGACTCTGCCCTCGACTTCCCGGGCGGCGGCGGAATCGGTATAGGAAAGGAGCACCCCTTTCAGAGGCAGCGCGGCCACCAGCAGACTGAGCCGATGTCTCGTGCCGGGAACGCAGACGTTGGTGAGGTCGAGTTCTCCGCCCGGAAAGCGCATTTCCCCAACCTGCGTGCCGTCCAAGTATACCGTTGCGAAGGAGTTCAGATAATCCGATTGGAGCGTAACCCGGCGGCCGGTCCAGGATTCGGGCACGGTGATTTCGCGTTCGTACCAGGCCGCCTTGATGCTGCCGAGTCGCGCGTCCTGCCAGGCCGGGTGGCGCCAGACGGTCTGGCTGTCTTTCTGCATGTAGTCCGTAATGCCCGGCCAGCAGCCGGGGACCTTGAACCAGCCCCACTGATCGACCGGGATCGTGGTTGCCGTGTCTTCTCCGGGTTGCCAGCGCCAGAGACCATTCAGGCAGATCCGTTCGCGGGTTGGGGTGGTTTCGTGAAACGCGGAAGCGGGATCCCAGACAGCCCGGCCCCCTTCCGGCAGGGCTGCGGCGAAATCGGCCGCGGAGGTGTCGGGCAACCCACCCAGGAGGACCAGCAAGGGGATGACGCTGGCGGTCCGGCCCGGACAGCGGCGGAAGGCGTGCTTCATGCCGGGATGTTGTGCCCGGGAAAGGGAGGAACAAGCAGATTCCGTGGAGCCTTCGGGGAACGGGCAGGTGGGTGGCGAGGGAACCTCACCCGCTCCGAATCGCTGAGGTCCCCGGCGGTTTGAAGGCGCGCGAGCTGTGATGACCGAGCAGCTTCGTGTTGCACCTGCAACAGGAAGTTGATCGAGCGTGGGTGGGGAGTGGTGGGCGGTGGCGGGCTCAGGCAGGGGACTCTACTTGGCCGGTTCCCAGCGCGAAGGGCCCGGTTCGCGGATCGTCAGGAACTGGTCGGCGGGGAGGGAGGTCAGTTCTTGGTCCTTCCCGGAGGGCCAGCGGATGTGGATCCGGTCCACCTGGGCGATGTTGCCCAACCCGAAATGAAGGCGTGGATCGCTTTGGAAGAGATAGCTCGTCGGGCACCGGGCCTCCGCCTGCCACACCTGACCTCCGGCCTCCACCCGGACCAGGGCACCAAAGCCGTCCCGATTGCCCTGCGTGCCTTCCAGCCGGACGGTGAGGAAGTGGTTCGAACCCGGCGCGGTGTTGTGCAGCAGAACCGCGGGTTCACCGAGGGAATTGATCACCAGGTCCGGTCGGCCGTCGTTGTCGTAGTCCCACACGCCACTGCCCCGGGCGTTCGTCTTCCGGAGGAAGAACTCGCCGGCACGATCCGAGGCGTTTTGGAAGCGGGCCTGACCGGTGTTTTGCAGCAACAGGGGCGGCATTCCCAACATGAAGTGCGGATCGCCGTTGGCGATGAACACATCCAGGTCGCCGTCGTTGTCGTAGTCCAGAAAGCTTCCCCCCCAGCCGGTGAACTGCGACGAGACCCTCAGGATGCCGGACGACTCGATCCGGTCTTCGAAGAAACCCAGATCGGAGTTCAGGTAAAGCGACGCGTTGCCAAAACGGGTCACCAACAGGTCCGGTCGGGTGTCGCCATCCACGTCCCCCACGCAGGCGCCCATGGAACCATCCGCCTTGCCGAAACCGTTGAAACCGACGCCCGTTTCCAGCGCGACATCCTTGAAATGGCCCTGGCCGTCGTTCTGCAGCAGCAGGTTTGCGGTCCCGTCATTCGAGACATACAGGTCGGCGTCGCCGTCCAGATCGTAGTCGAAGGCCGTGACGGACATGGCGCGATGCCCGGGCACGCGGATGCCGGAGGTTTCCGAGACGTCCTCGAAGGTGCCGTCACCCCGGTTGCGGTAGAGCACGTTGAACTCGGGATCGTAGGCCAGAGGACCGGGGTAGGGGGCCTTGCTGCCCTGGGCCGGTTTGATGGCAGGATCGAACACCAGGTAGTTCGCCACGAACAAATCCAGCCAGCCGTCGCGATCCGCATCCAGGAACGTGGCGGAAATGCCGGCACGATCATGGGTCAAGCCGGCCGGTGCCGTGACGTCCTTGAAGGTGCCGTCCCCGTTGTTTTGAAAGAGAATCACCCCGCCGAAGTTGACCACCAGCAGGTCGGTGTCCCCGTCGTTGTCATAATCCGCGGCGGCCGCGGTGGTGCCAAAACCGTGACCGGCCACCCCGGCGATCTCGGTGCGGTCTTCAAAGCTCCCGTCACCATGATTGCGGTAGAGCCGGTTCGGCCGGCGAACGGTTTCAGGCGGGGCATCCGAGAGTACCGGTGCCGGGCCGGAATTCACCAGGTAGAGGTCCAGGAGACCATCGCCGTCACAGTCGAAGACCACGCCGCCCGCGCCGTCGGATTCCATGATATTCGACAGGTCGCCGTCGGCGAGTTGGTGTTGGAAGTTGATCCCGGCGGGTTGGGTGACGTCCGTGAAGAGCGGTTCCGCCCACGCCGGTGCCTGCGGACCGGGGGAGGGGGATGGGGCGGCGGTCTCCGCCGGTGCCCGTGATTGCGGCGACGGGTCGCAACCGGCGAGCAAAACCGCCGCCACGAGCCAAGGGGCCGGGGTGGTGAACGTTCGTCCACGCAATCGGTTCATCGGTGCGCCCATCGGAGTGCGCGGACGGATGGGGGTGGGCTTCGGCGCTAGAGGTTCAAGGGGACGATTTCGACGCGCCGGAAATGGATTTCGCCGCCCTCGGACTGGAGGCCGATGGGGCCGGCCATGATTTCGGCGCCCGTGGCCTCATTGACCTTCACGCCGTTGATCACGACGACGATGCTGTCGCCCCGCACGGTGACCTCCGCGCGGTTCCACTCGCCCGGCTTCGCCTCGTTGGTGCTCAGACGGGGAAGGCCGGTGATGTTGCCGCCAAGGGCGTGGTCCTTGATGGTCTGCACGCGCTCGGACTCGCCGCCGAGGCCCATTTCGTGGAAGGCATAGAGATCGCCGGCGCTGCCACTCTTGAGCTGGGACTCGATGCAACGGGGCAGGGAACGGGGTTCCCCGTTGATGCGCATGAGGATGCCGCTGTTGCCCGGTGCCTTGCCGGGGGCCCAACGCCATTCAACGACCAGCTTGAAGTTGGCGAAATCGCGGTCCGTGTACAGGTAACCCATCGGCTCGCCGCGGCAGATGAGGATGCCGTCCTGAACACTCCAGACGTCCGGGGTGGAGAGGTGATGGTTGGCGAGGTAGGAGCGCCAGCCTTCGAGGTTGTGGCCGTTGAAGAGGATCACCCCGCCGGCGACAGAGGGTTGAGGGGTCGTGCTGCAGCCGGACAGCAGGGCGGCGGCGGCGAACACCGGGATCGAGAGCAGGAGGTTTCGCATCCGTCTTGCATCGTGAATTCGATGTCGCGGCGCAAGGTTTTTCGGTGGTCCGTTTGAATGGACGATGCCGGTGCCAATGACGGTCCGGCCGGACAAGGAGCGTCTGCTTGATCCCCGGCAGGCTCGCTTGAGGCTGCGCTTCGGAGGCGAACGTCGGTCGTTCCATGGTGGGAAGCCGAAAAAGCGTTGCGCGGCGAACCAGGCTTGTGGCTAGATTTCGCGGTGCAAGCGCCCGGTTGTTCTCCCGCCGTCCGGTTCTTGGGAGGGCTTCCCGGGTGCCCGGTCACAGTCAGCGCATTGACATGCAGCGCCAGCGGCTACGCATTCTGTATTCCGGCCACGTTCAGGGTGTGGGATTCCGCTACACCGTGCGGGGGGTGGCGCAGGGGTTTGAGGTTGTCGGACTGGTCCGCAACCTGACGGACGGAAGGGTTGAATTGATCGCCGAGGGCGATCCGGGCGAACTGGAAGCGTTTCGCCAGGCCATCCGGGAATCCGGACTCGAACCGCACATCCGCCATGAGGAAGTGCATCGCGAGCCGGCCCGGGGTGGTTTGAGCGGTTTTGTGATTGGACGGTAGCGGATTGAACGAAGAAGGGCGAAGCAGGGCAGCACAATGAAGTTTGCGATCATCGCCGACATCCACGGTAACTTGGAAGCACTCGAGACGGTGCTGGACGACGCGCGCGCCCAGAACGTCACCCACTACGCCTGTCTGGGCGACGTGGTGGGTTACAACGCCAACCCGAAGGAGTGCCTCGACATCGTGCGCGAGATGGGCATGCCCTGCGTCAAGGGGAACCACGATGAATTCTGCTCGGGCGAGGGCGCCCTGGAGGGCTTCAACCCGCAGGCCGCCCAGGCCATCGAGTGGACCCGGAATCAACTGACCGCGGAGGACCGGCAGTGGCTGCGGGACCTGCGTTATCTCCGGTTGGTGACGAACTTCACCATCGTCCATGCCACGCTGGATGCCCCGCAGCGCTGGGGTTACGTGTTCGACAAGCTCGCGGCGGCCGCCAGTTTCACCTATCAAAACACGAAGGTCTGCTTCTTCGGCCACACCCACGTGCCGGTGGCGTTTGTGCGGGACAGCATGGTGCGCGGCGGGAGCTACTCGAAGTTCCGCGTGGAGCCGGGGCGGAAGTATTTCGTCAATGTCGGCAGCGTGGGGCAGTCCCGCGACGGGGTTGCGAAAGCGACCTACGTCGTTTACGACGTGGCCGATTCCACCATCGAACTGCGCCGCCTGGACTACGACATGCCGACCACCCAGAAGAAGATCCTGGATGCCGGACTGCCGCCGCGTCTGGCGGATCGCCTTTCCCACGGCCGCTGACGCCCACGAAGGGGGGCGGCCGGATCGGCGACATCTCAACGACCGGCGAAAGGACGCCGGAGCACGGGGACATGATGCTTCAGCTTCCGCAACGAATCCGCGTGCTCTCTGATGGCCGTCCCGGCCACGAAAACCAGAGCGTGGGCCTTGCTGCGGCGATCGCACGTCGGACCGGGGCGACCGTGGAGGTGGTGCGGCTGCCGGTGAAAGGCGGGCTTTGGAGGCGTGGCCGGACCGCCTTGGGGGAGGCGCCGGCTGTTCCCGACCTGTTGATTGGAGCCGGGCACAAGGTGCATTTGCCCATGTGGTTTGCGGCGCGCCGGTTTCGGGCACGCTCGGTGGTGATCATGCTGCCGACCTGGCCCGTGGGGTTGTTCGATCTCTGCCTGACTCCTGATCATGATCTGCGTCCCGGGAAGGTCTATTCGCGGATCATTGGCACCCGCGGCGCCTTGAACCGGTTGCCGGAGGCACTGCCTCCCAAGGAATCCAGGGGCGTGGTGCTGCTCGGTGGGCCATGCCGGCATCATGGCTGGGACGGACCGGCGGTGGTCGCCGCCATTCGGGAGGTGCTGGCGGCACGGCTCGAGCTGACCTGGACCATCGCCGACTCACGCCGCACGCCACCGGGCTTTCTGGAGGGGCTCCGACGGGAGCAGACGCCGGCGACGCTGACGTCCTACACGGAGACCTCCGCAGAATGGCTGCCGCAGCAGCTCATGACCGCCCAGGAGGTCTGGGTGACGCGCGACAGCGTTTCGATGGTGTTTGAGGCGATTACCGCCGGGGCCCGGACCGGGTTGCTTCCCACACCGGTGTTGCGTCGGAAGGACGGTCCGGTGCGCTCAATTGAAGGACTTGTACGGGATGGGTTCGCGGTCGAGTTCGCGTCCTGGCAACGGGACGACCGGAGGCTTCCGGAACCTCGTCGCCTCCACGAAACGGCGCGTTGCGCCGCATTGGTGCTGAAACGGCTGTTCAATGACAGGGATTGACGGGCGGTTCCTGGAAAGCCCGCATTCGCGATGGCGCAGGCAACGGGACCAGGAACCTCCTTGGAGGGACGAGTTCCACGAGTCCCTGGAATCAAGTCAAGTCAGGGCCTCGTGTAACTCGGCCCTCCGTCGGGGGGGCGGTTCTTGGAGAAAGAACCGGCTCATCACGAACCACAGTGCCCAGGCGGTGAGGTAAACGCAACCCGCCGACCAGAGGATGTCGGAGGCCCAATGCCCCCCCTGGACCGTTCGCCCCCAGCCCATGAGTCCCCCGTGGACGAGTCCGACGGCGCCGAACGCCCATGCGGTGCGTCGTCGGGATCCCCAGAAGAACACGAACAAGCCAAGCCAGTAGAAGCCCATGGAGGCGTGGCCTGAGGGAAAGGACTTGCCGACCCCGCCGACGCCCGGTTTGAAGAGCGGGTGATAGGGCAGCGTCCCGCCGAATTCCACGGTCTGGTTCGGACGTGGTCGGCCGTAGTGTGCCTTAAGGACGGCGTTGACCACGATCCCGGGACCGAGAATCAGCGAGAACCCGAGGAAGAGTGCGAGCGCACGTTCCCCGCGGGGGCGTTTCCGCCAGAGCAGCACCGGCCAGACCAGCAACCCGCCGATACCGACCACCAGGGCGGGCACGTTTCCGTAACGATAGAGGAACTGCACCAGCGGGGCCTGGGCCAAACGCCATCCGTCCGCCGCGGACCAGCAGCGATGAGCCCACGTGCGGTCGAAATCGCTCGTCAACGCCAATGCACTCAATCCGAGCAACACCAGAATCGGGACAACGATGGGGGGCGGTCCCTTGCGGCGGCTTACTGTGCTGACGGCGGTGCTCATGTTCCGGAGCGCAGCGGTGCGCGGGGCGGGCTGCGTGGCTGCGAGTATGTCCTGTGGGAACCCAGGGTGAACACAGAAAACCGGCGGTCGCGGCCATCGCTCGAAATACGGTCACTCGAAAATGCCTTGAACCGGGCGCCTTGTGCTCGTTGACTCGCGCCCGAACAACGCTTGGGCCGATGTCCGAAGAATCCGTCAGCCAGATCACCGCCGATGCCTGGGGCCGGTTCCGCCCCCGGGGGCGGCGGCGCTTTCTGCAGTTCCTCGTTCAGATGGGACTGGCGCATGGCCCGATCAAGGGGTTGCTTTCCCGCCAGTGGTTCGCCGCCGGTCCGCGCGAACCGGTGGACGTCACTCGGGACGGCCTCAGGCTTCGACTGCATCCGTGGGACAACACGGTTGAGATCAAGCTGCTCTTTGCCTCCCGCGCCCGGGACCGGGAGGAACTGGCGTTCCTGGCGGAGCATTGCCGGGGGGCGGGGACCTTTCTCGATGTCGGGGCCAACGTCGGCTTCTATTCACTTGCCATGATTTCCCGGGGGGCGGGCCGGGCGCTGGCGGTGGAACCGCTTCCCACCGCGTTTGGGCGGATGACCTTCAACATCCAGGCGAACGGTTTCGAAGAGCGGATCCAAGCGGTGCAGGCGGCGCTCGGGGCGGAACGCACGACCGTCCGGATCACCGAAATGACCGGCGACCTGGGCGGCAGCAGCATCGTCAAGGGCAACCTGCCCGGAAGATCCATCGAGGTTCCCCTGTTGCCACTCGGGGAGTTGCTGCAGGAACGCTCCTTCAGCCGGGTCGATGCCATGAAGATCGACGTCGAGGGCATGGAGGACCGCGTCCTGGCCCCCTTCTTCGCGAAGGCGCCGCGAACGCTCTGGCCGCAGGCTGTCGTCATTGAGCACACGCACGGGGAGGACTGGCGGGAGGACATCCTGGAGATCATGCAGCGGGCCGGCTACCGGTCGGTACGGAAGAACCGGTCCAACGCCTTGCTCACGCTGGGATCAGGTCCCGGTTAGGACAACCAGCTTTGTCGTCGCGTGGCGGAACCTCATGGCACATTGCGTTTGGCCGGTCGTCGCATCGTTGTTGGCCCCAACGAGATCGCGGGAGTGACTTCCCGGATCGCGCAGGCGCTGGCCGGGGCGGGTGCCGAGGTGCGGTGCTACTTCGGGCACGAGCATCCGTTCAACCCGGTCTTCAGCGAACTCCCCCGGATTCGGCGATGGCATCGCCGGGGAATCACCCTCGCGTCTCGAACGGCGGACAAGGGCGGGATTCTTCGATTGGCTGCCGGAGTGATCGCCGGCGCCTGCCGGATCTCGGCCTTTTTGCGAACCTGCCTTTGGGCCGACACCGTGGTCATGGTTGGTGGCAAGGGTTTCCTGGGGAATCCCAAGGAATACGGGCTTTACCGGATGCTGGGGAGGCGGGTGATCCACGTCTTCGTGGGGACCGCCTCCCGCCCGCGGTATCTGTCCGGTTATGCCAAGGATGTGGTGGCGAACGGCCGGGTTCACGAGCGCAAGCTGCGGAAGCTGGCGCAACGCGCGCGACGCCAGGCCCGACGGGTCCAGGCGATCTCCCGGCAGGCTTCCCTGGTGGTCGAGAACCCGCTGGGAGGCCATTTCCAGGAGAAGCCGTTCGTGAACTGGTTCAAGCTGGGCATTCCGCTCGACCTGGAGGCCCTCCTGGCGGAACCGCGGGTGTCTGACCGCACGCCTCCCAGGGTTCCCGGCAAGGTCCGGATTCTTCACTGTCCCTCGCGACCCGAGATCAAGGGGAGCGCCCGGATCGAGGCCGTGATGAAGGAGTTGCTCGCGGAAGGGCTGCCAATTGACTTCAGGAAGCTGACCGGAGTGCCGCACGGGCAGGTGCTGCACGAGATCGCGGAGTGCGACCTGGTGATCGACCAACTCTACTCGGACTTTCCTCTTGCAGGGTTTGCGGCCGAGGCCTCGGCTTTCGGAAAGCCCGCCGTCGTGGGGGGCTACGGCTGGGATCTTCTGGCCGGGAGTCTCGGCGCCGAGGAGATGCCCCCGACGGTTACCTGTCATCCGGACGACCTGGCGAACGCAGTGCGTGCCTTGGTCACGAGCGAAGCGGCGCGGAGGGTGGCGGGGGAGAAAGCCCGCGATTTCCTGGGCCGGCGTTGGTCGCAGACGGCATTCTCGGAACGCTTTGCGCGATTGGTCAGCGGGGACCTGCCCGAGGACTGGTTGGTGGCTCCGGAAACGGTGCGCTACACGTGTGGTCTGGGTCTCGAATCCGATGAGGCACGACGTCTGATCCGGGCGCTCGCTGAACGGTTCGGCCCGGGGGCTCTTGGCGTGGATCATCTCCCCGCGTTGAGGGACCACTTGATGGCCTTTGCCCGGGACGATTCCAAGACGAGCTGAGCCATCCCTTTCGTTGCCCGTCAATTGGAACCCAGGAGCAGCCCGCGATAGACCGCCAAGGTCCGTTCCACCATGCATTCCAGGGTGTATTCCCTGGGAACGGTGGGACGGATGCCTTCGCGGGGCAGGGCGAGGGCACGCAGCATCTTGTCGGCGAGATCGGCCGGATCCCGGGTCTTGATCACGAAACCGTTCACGCCGTCCACCACCAAGTTGCGCAGGCCCTTCTCGGTGGTCGCCAGGACCGGGGTGTTCATGGCCAGCGCCTCGGCGACGGTGCGCCCCATGTTCCCCATCTTCAACGAGGCGTTCACCAGCACGTCGGCGAGCGAATAGATCTCCGGCATTTGGGAATGGGAACCTGCGAAGACGAGGTGCCCGCTCAGCCCGAGTCGGTCCACCCGTGCCTTCAATTCCTCAAAAAACCGCTGCTTGTCCGGGGCCACACCGCCAACGATCACCCCGATCACATCCGGCCGGGTCTCACGCACTTTCGCGATGGCGTCGATGAAGCTCTCGTAGTCCTTGAGCCAGGTGACCCGGCCGACCGACAGGATGACCTTTCGTCCGTCCAGCCGGTGCTTCGTCTTGAACTGCGCGATGAAGGCGGGGTCAGTGCGCGCCGGGTCGAAGAGCCCCAGGTCGACGCCCCGCTGGATGACGGTGATCCGGCCGGGATCGATCCCATAGTGCCGTTGCACGTAGGCCGAAACCACCTCACTCACGCAGATGACCCGGTCACCGAAGGTCATCACGCGACTGTAGCGATTGACGCTATTCAGCCCGTGCACGGTCGTGACAAAGGGAAACCGGGGACGCCGGTTGGCCAGGACACACAGCCAGGCGGGAACGCGGCTTCGGGCATGCACGATGGACGGGTGCAGGTGCCGAAGGGCGCGCCGCAGTTGCAGAATACGCCAGGGAACGGTGAGCGGATTCTTCGAGGCCACATCCAGGGTGACGTGTTGGCCACCCTGACGTTCGATTTGTTCCACGAGACCGCCACCGCGGCTGATCACGACGCTTTCCACCCCCCGTCTGACAAACTCGCGACTGAGCTCCACCACGCCACGTTCCACCCCGCCTTCGTTCAGGGCCGGCAGGAGCTGGACGATTCGCATGGCTCGGTTCGTGGGACGAATTGCCATTCCCTCAGAGGCTGCTGACGGCATGTTTCACCATCCCTTTTTCGTCCTTTTCCAGCGGGGGCCAGACATGCAGACCGACCGCGGCCGCGAGTTGTCTTTGGCGGGAATTTGTGTCGAACGACAGGAACCAAGTCGCGCCCATGGCCACGGCGGCCGCCACCAGGACCAGGTCGTGCCCGCCTGGCCGCAGACTGCGGGAGAACCGTCGCACGTGACTTTCCGCATGCTTGAACACTGCCACCCAATCCACCAATTCGAGCCGGAGAAGATGGCTTGTTGCCAAATCAGCCTCAAAGCGGGCGGCGGCTCGGGCGGACCGGGACAGCAGCACGTTGAGCACTTCCACGCGGCACAGATCGCAGAGGGAAACGGTCTTCTGATCGTTTGTAACGTAATCCCGGATGGACCGGAGTTCCGCCGGCTTGGTCAGCGGATCGTAGAGCCGGACCAGAAAACTGGAGTCCGCGCAGAATCGCATCGGAATCTAGCTCAGGTTTTCCTCTCTCGCTCGTTGCCGCCGCCTTTGCGCGTCGAGTTCAGCCACGAATCCCCCATCGCTCTCCCGCTGTCGCGTCAGCCACTCAAAATGGGATTCCCAGCCCGCAGACTGTTCCGTGGAGGGCAGCGTGCCCACCAAGTACCCCACCGCTCTTCCCCGTCGACGCAACTCAAAAGTCTCCCCGTGTTCGATGGCGTCGAGCACCTCGGCAGTGCGCCGGTTGAGGTCCCGCATCGTCAACAACTTCATGTCAGACAGTGTGTGCCTGACGTTCGGGTTGTCAAGCCAGGCGGCGGGCGCCCGGCTTGATCCCGATGCTCGCGTAATCAGCGTTTGACATCCGCGATTCCTGAGCTTCCTTGGTTGTTTTTGGATTCAGTCAACCAAGTTAACCAGACGGACAGCGATGAGCGTAAACAGACGTGCAAGATTCGGGTTTGCCTGCGGGCTGGCCATCTTCGGCCTGGCGTGTGTCCAGGCTGCCGACAAGAGGCCCAACATTCTCGTCCTGTGGGGCGACGATATCGGTTATTGGAACATCAGCGCCTACAACCAGGGGATGATGGGCTACAAGACGCCCAACATCGACCGGGTCGCAAAGGAAGGGGCGCTCTTCACCGACTGGTACGGGCAGCAAAGCTGCACCGCCGGGCGCGCGTGCTTCATCACCGGCCAGTCCGGCTTCCGCACGGGGATGCTCAAGGTGGGGCTGCCCGGCGCGAAGGAGGGTCTGCAGGCCCGCGACGTTACCCTGGCCGAGTTGCTCAAGGCGCAGGGTTACATGACGGCGCAGTTTGGCAAAAACCATCTGGGCGACGCGGACTCGACGCTGCCCACGGCGCATGGTTTTGACGAGTTCTACGGGTCCTTGTACCACCTGAACGCCGAGCAGGAACCGGAGAATCCGGACTACTTCAAGGATCCGGCGCTGAAGAAGAAGTATGGCACGCGCGGCGTGATTCACACCTTCGCCGACGGCCGCATCGAGAGCACCGGCCCCCTCAACATCGAGCGGATGAAGACCGTGGATGAGGAGTTCACCTCCCGCGCGCTCGACTATCTTGAGCGGGCGAAGAAGGCCGACAAACCGTTCTTCCTGTGGTGGAATTCCACCCGTTGCCACATCTTCACGCACCTCAAGAAGGAGAGCGAAGGCCGGACCGGGCTGGGGCCCTACATTGACGGCCTGGTCGAGCACGACGCCATGGTGGGCCAGATCCTCGACAAACTGAAGGAACTCGGCCTCGATGAGAACACCATCGTGATGTATTCGACCGACAACGGTGCCGAGAAGTTCTCCTGGCCCGATGGCGGCTGTTCGCCTTTCCGCGGGGAGAAAAACGAGAACTGGGAGGGGGGCTACCGTGTTCCCTGCGCCATCAAGTGGCCCGGGGTCATCAAACCCGGAACCGTGGACAACAACATCTATTCCCACGAGGACATGCTGCCGACCCTCATGGCGGCGGTCGGCGTGACGGACGTCAAGGAGCAGCTCCTCAAAGGTATGAGGGTTGGGAACAAGACCTTCAAAGTCCATCTGGACGGCTACAACATCACGGATTCGCTGGCCGGCAAGGGGCCGAACCCACGGCACGAGTTCTTCTACTGGAACGACGACGGCTCCCTCGTGGCCCTGCGCTACGACAACTGGAAGATCGTCTTTCGCGAGCAGCGGGCGGAAGGCTTTGATGTCTGGCAGGAGCCGTTCGTGACGCTGCGGCTGCCGAAGGTGTTCAACCTGCGCATGGATCCCTTTGAGGAAGCGGATCACATCGCCATGGATTACGGCCACTGGCGCATCGATCGCGCCTTCCTGCTGGTGCCGGCCCAGGAATATGTGGCGAATTACATCGCGAGCTTCCGGGAGTTCCCCCCCAGCCAGAAGGTTGGCAGCTTCTCGCTCGACCAGGTGTTGCAGAAGCTCGGCGAAGCGGGTTCGATGAACCAGTAGTGCAATGCTGACGGCCACGGCCCGTCCCCCTCGAACCCCGGGCCGCATCTGTCCAGGCAGGTGCGGCCCGTGTCACTTCCCGTGACCTCATCAGGATTCATCGGCGACACGGGAAGGTTCGCGAACCCTCTCGACAACGCGGCAGCGGCGAGATCAGGGAGGCAGTGGAGGCGGTAGACCACCCGACGGCCCGGATTCCCCCGAGCTGACATGCGGCCGAACAGGACGACACCCACAACCAGGCTCCCCGTGGCAGGCGACCTTTGGCTTCGCGCCTTCCTCCTCGCGCTGTCGGGCGCGGCGGCGTTGATCTTCCAAGTCCTGTGGGTCAAGCAGCTCACGCTCGTCGTTGGGATTGACGTGTATGCGGTGACCACGGGCGTGAGCGCCTTCTTTGGTGGACTTGCCCTCGGTGGACTCCTGCTCGGACGCCTCGCCGATCGCACGGCGCGACCCCTGCGGCTTTACGCGGTGCTCGAACTTGGCGTGGCGACGCTGGGGGTGGCAACGACCCTTGCCCTGCCGAACACGGCGCGGTGGTTCGCGGAGCTTGAGAACGGAAACGGGATGCTGGCCTGGGCGCTGGTCTTCGCGATCGTTGGCCTCCCGCCCGTTTTCATGGGGGGGATACTTCCGGCGGTGGTGTGCTCGCTGCGCGTCGCTTCCGACCGGATCGGGGTTGCTGGCGGGCGCCTGTATGCAGCGAACACGCTTGGCGCAATCCTTGGCGCGCTCGGTTCCACGTTTGTCCTCCTTCCCACGCTGGGAGTGCGGGGCACGGCCTTTGTCGCGGCTTCACTGGGCGCCGTGGCGGCCGGATGCGCGCTCTGGCTGGATCGAGGGGCGCGACCGGCAACGCCGGACCAGGCGACCCAGGGGGCTGCGCCGGTGGCTCGGGGCGCCCTGGTGGCGGTGTTGCTTTACGCGATTGCGGGCGGCATTGCGATGGGTTACGAGATCGTCTGGTCGCAGGTGGTCGTTCCCTTCATGAGCACGCGCGCGTTCGCCTTTTCCGTCATGCTTGCGACCTATCTGACGGGGTTGGCGCTGGGGTCGGCGCTCTTCGCGCGTCGCGCTGACCGCGTCCGAAATCCCTGGGGCATGTTTGGACTGCTCATTGCGGCGGCCGGCCTGGTGGCGATGGTTGAGGTTGCCGTGCTGGGGCGCTGGATGCCGGCGCTGCAATCGGCGGTCGAGGCCGGGGTGTTTCAGCTGACCTCAAACCTCCTTGCCGGCATGTGCGCGCGCTTCGCCGTGGCGGCGGTGGTCATCGTTCTCGTGCCGACGTTGTTGCTGGGCGCCGCCTTCCCTGCAGCGTTGCGGTTGGTGGTGGATGCCGGTCATGTCGGGCGCGACGTGGGCCGGGTGGTTGCTTGGAACACGCTGGGAGGCATCGCCGGCACGGTGATCACGGGGTTCGTGCTCGTGCCACGTTTTGGGCTCATCGGTTCGCTGGCCATTCTCGGTGTGGCGGCGTCTGTTCTGGGGTTGCTCGCGGTCCTGCAGGTTCGGGGAGCCTGGCGCGGCACGGGAGGCGGCACCTTCGTCGTCGCCGTTGCGGCGGTCGGCCTTGTCCTGCTGATGCCTTCCGACCGGTTGGCCAGGCTCCTGGTGGAGAATCGGGGCGGCACGCTGGTCTGTTACCGGGAGGGGCGCGGAGGGACCGTGGCGGTGCTGGAGCAGAACGCGGGCACGAAGCACTTTCGCCGGCTCTACATACAGGGTGTCTCCAATACGGGCGACACCCTGCCGTCGCTGCGGTACATGCGACTCCAGGCGTTGCTGCCGCTCGTGATCCACGGCGGCGAGCCGCAATCGGCATTGGTGATCGGGCTCGGGACCGGCATTACGGCGGGTGCGCTGCTGCAATACCCCGGGCTCGATCAGCGGGTTGTGGCCGAATTGCTGCCTGAGGTTGTGGAGGCGGCGCCGGTTTTCGCAGGCAACTTCAACGCCGCGAGCGATCCACGGCTGGAGATCCGGTTGCGTGATGGCCGGCGCGAATTGCTGGGCAACCCGCAGACTTACGATCTCATCACCCTGGAACCTCCGCCTCCGTCGGCGTCGGGGGTGGTCAATCTCTACTCGACCGGCTTCTACGAGCTGGCGCGAGCCCGCCTGAATCCCGGGGGCATCCTGGCCCAATGGCTGCCCTTGCCGACGCAGAACGTGGAGGACACCCGCTCGCTGGTCCGCAGTTTCCTGGAGGTATTTCCCCATGTGTCACTGTGGACCACCGAAGTGCATGAGATGCTGCTCCTCGGATCGGTGCAACCGCTCGACCTCGACGTCGCGCGAATCAGCGCACGTTTCAATCAACCCGGGGTCAGCGCCGCGCTGCGGGAAGTGGGTGTCGCGTCCCCCGAGGCGCTGTTGGCGACCTGGATCACCGACCGTCAAGGCCTCGAGACCTTCGCGGGGGATGCGTTGCCGGTGACCGATGACCGGCCGCGGATCGAGTATGCGACCTGGGTGCGCCACGACGAACTGCAGCGGGTGCTGCCGGATCTGATTGGAGTGCGCACCGATCCGCCGGTCCGTGGCGCGGACGAGGATTTCCAAACCCGGCTCCGGATCGAGCGCCAGCGATTGATGGTCTTCTATCAGGCCGCGCTCAACGCCCAGGCCGGTCATCCGGACCTTTGGGCCCGGGACATGAAGCGCCTGTTCGAGAGCGATCCCGAGAATCCCTATTTCCGGTGGTTTGGAACCAGTGAGGAGTAGACTTCAAGGGGGGTGCCCGGCCAGAATGGGCCCAGAGGCAATCACTGTCCGGGCCGCCCGCGAGGTGGCGCGGGGACACCAGGCAGACGAACCCGGTCTTCAGCCGGATCATGCACGGGCAACAGCGACCAAACCTGAACCAGCACAACCATGAAAGTGTTACCGAGACAGAACTGCAGGACCTTTGCCCTGATGGCCGCGTGGCTGCTCAGTCCATGCCTGGCCCAATCCGCGGACCCGCTGCCATCGTGGAACGACCGGGCTTCGAAACAGGCGATCCTCGCCTTCGTCGGAAAGGTGACGGAGGAAGGCTCGGCGGACTTCGTGCCGGTGCCAGAGCGGATCGCCGTGTTCGACAACGACGGCACACTTTGGTCCGAACAGCCGGTGTACTTTCAGGCGCTGTTCATCTTCGATCGGATCAAGGCACAGGCCCCGGAGCATCCGGAGTGGGGGGCGAAGGAGCCTTTCGCGTCGGTGCTGAAGGGGGATTTGAAGGCGGCGCTCGCGGGGGGCGTGCCGGCCCTGATGGAGATGACGGTGGCAACCCACGCCGGGCTGACCACCGGGGAGTTCGAGAAGATCGTCAAAGAGTGGATTCGCACGGCCCGGCATCCCGTGACCGGACGCGCCTACACGGACATGGTGTATCAGCCGATGCTCGAGTTGCTGACCTACCTGCGCGCGAATGGTTTCAAGACGTTCATTGTGTCCGGCGGTGGCATCGAGTTCATGCGGCCCTGGGCGGAACGCGTGTATGGGATTCCGCCCGAACAGGTCGTCGGCAGCAGCCTGGAGAAGCGCTATGAAGTGCGCGACGGCCAACCGGTCATCGTGGGCCTCCCCGAAATCGGGTTCATTGACGACAAGGAGGGCAAACCGCTGGGGATCAACCTGCACATCGGCCGCCGCCCAATTTTCGCCGCCGGCAATTCGGATGGCGACTTCCAGATGCTGGAGTGGACCACGACCGGCAAGGGACCGCGGTTTGGGTTGCTCATCCACCACACCGACGGTCGGCGGGAGTGGGCGTATGATCGGGAGTCGCACGTCGGCCGGTTGGCGCGGGGACTGGATGAAGCCCCCGAACGCGGCTGGACTGTGGTGGACATGAAGCGGGACTGGAACCGGGTCTTCGCCGGCGGTGAATAACGGTACGGCTCAGGCCAGCGGATTGCGGGTTTTCAGCGTCGGGAAGCGGCTGAGGTCGCGATCCACCGTCCACAACTCCTTCACCGCATGACCAGGGCAGCAAGCCGCGATGCGCGGTCGCTTACTTGCGTGCGTTCCGGCTCCGTACGTGTGGGTAGTCGAGGATCCGGCGATCGGCGGTCACCAGGGTCCAGCCTTCGAGTCTTGCGGTGGCAACCAGGATCCGATCGGCCGGGTCTCGATGGAACTCTCCTGGCAACCGATAGGCCTCCGCCGCAATGCGCGAGTCGAGTCGGGATTCGGGTGCGTTGAAGATCCGCCGCGTTTGCCCGATCCACATCTCGGCGTCACACGGGATCACGAGCCGGCCCGAATGGACGAGTTGGGCCACCTCAAGAGCCGAGACGGCGGAGACGACCATTTCCGACTGCGGGTCCCTGAGGAGCGACAAGGTCTTGGGTCCCAGTTCCCGAGGGGTGATCCTGAACCAGTTGAAGACATGCGTGTCGAGCAGGTATCTCACAGGCTTTCCCACTCTGCGGACTGGTCGGTCTCGACGATTTCGCCGGTGATTCGGGCGCAATCACTGCTGTCTCCCGGTACTCGGTCGGGGGTCGCCGGGTCCACCGCCGGCACCACTCGAGCCAGTGCCCGCCCGCGTTTGGTGACCAGGATACTCTCTCGTGAGTCGTGCACCTCGTTCAAGAGGCCAACACACCGCGCCTTGAACTCTGATACCAGGACCGACTTCATGTCGCATGATATGGTCCGGAAATATGGTCATGTCAATCCACGATCAGGCCAGCGGATTGCGGCAGCGGGCCACAGCCGCGCCCATGCCGGGCCGACCCCGACGCCGCGATGAGCGGATGGACGAGCATTGCGCCGAGCATTGCGCCTTGCGGATGAGCTTCCGAGCCGGCAAGTTCCGGGGCTGTCAGGCAGACTGGGGCGGTGGTGGGCTGGAAGCCGCCGCGTGGCTGGCGGGCGATTGGGTTTTCTCCATGAAGATAACTGTGACGGGCGCCCGGGGATTCCTGGGTAACGCGGTGGCCTGCGAACTTACCAGCCGCGGGCATGAGGTATGCCGGTTGGCGCGGCCCGACTGGGACATGCTCGCGGTGGGGGCTTGGGAGGCGGTGCCGGAATCGGTCGAGATCCTCATTCACACCGCGGCCGCCTTCGGTGGGACCGCCCCGGAGGAACAACTCTGGAGGACCAATGTGGCGTGCCTGATGGGTTTGGTTCGTCGCAGTCTGGAACTCCAACGGCTTCGTCACATCGTCTTCTGTTCGAGTGGGGCGGTCTATGCCCCCCAGCGGGAACCGGTGAGCTTGGCGACGCCGGTGCGTCCCACCACTGTCTACGGGATGACCAAGCTGCTTGGCGAAACCATGCTGCGCCAAGGTTGTGAAGCTCCGGTGACGTGTGTTCGACTGTTCTTCCCGTTCGGTCCGGGGCAGGGGCCAGGCAGACTGATTCCCAGGCTTGTGCAGTCCATCCGGCGTGGGGAGAAGGTGATCCTTCAGGATTCGGGGGGCGGGCCGCGATTCAATCCCTTGCCGGTCGACCGGGCGGTGGCCTGCCTGGTGCGGGCGGCCGAGGCCGGGGGGGAGGAGAATCGGATCATCAATCTCGGCGGGCCCGTGGCGCTTGACATGCGGGAGTTGGCCGGGAGGATTGGGGGCGTGGTCGGGCGAGTCCCGGACTTCCACATCCCCGGCAGTTCACCGACCCGCAGCCTCCACTGTGAGGTCACCAAAGATTCCGGGACCAATGAGGAATTCGAGAACACGCTGGTCGCCGCCATTTCCGCCGTCTCATGAGTGATCGTATCCAGCAGTTCAGAAGCCATGGTTCCGGGGCGTTCCGGACCGAGGATTTTGGTCGGCTTGGCCGCAATGTCATTTTCGAAGCCGGGGTTCTTGTCTTCCACCCGGAGAACATCGAATTGGGCTCCAACATCTACGTGGGCCACAACACCATGCTCAAGGGCTACCACCGCAACCGGCTTGTGATCGGCGACAATTCATGGATCGGCCAGGGCTGCTTCTTTCATGCCGGGGGAGGGATTTCGATCGGTCAGCGCGTGGGGGTGGGACCGTTTGTGAAGATCATGTCCACCCGTCATGTGGAGGCAGGGCCGGACGTGCCCATCCTGTTTGCGCCAACCGAGGCGCTGCCGGTCTGCATCGAGGACGACTGCAACATTGGGATGGGGGCCATCATTCGTCCCGGAGTGACCATCGGACGAGGTTCTCAAATTGGCGCCGGGGCCGTGGTCACGCGGAGTGTGCCCGCCTACTCGGTGGCGGCGGGCGTGCCTGCCAAAGTGCTCCGCAGCCGCCTCTGAGAGAGCGGGGAACGAACTTCGCCGTCCCGGTGCCAGACGGCCTGGGACCCTATCAAACGTGCTTGGTACGCCTCATGGCAGCCTTGGTTGCTCGTGCGGGCCTACAGTTTTCGGAAAAACTCGGCCGTCCGTGCCACGCCTTCCTCCAGGTCCACCTGCGCCTTGAAGCCCAGATCCTCCTCGATCTTCCGGACGCTCGGAATCCGCAGACCGATGTCCGCCGACAACGCGTCCTTGAAGATGATCTGCGATTTCGAGTTCAGGACGCGGCAGACCGTCTGGGCGAGCCCCAGCACGGTGATCACGGCGCGGGCGTTGCCGATGTTGTAGGACTGGCCGATCGCCTTGGGTGAGCTGAGACAGCGCATGAGGCATTCGACGAAATCGTCCACGTAACACCAGGCGCGGATCTGGGTGCCGTCGCCGTAAATGTAGATGTCCTCGTTCTTCAGGGCGCGCTTGATGAAGATCTGCATCGCGCCTTCACCGGTCTGGCCGGGACCATAGACATTGAACGGGCGGACGGTCACGGTCGGCATGCCGTGTTTCTGATGATAGGCCTTCACGAGATGTTCCCCGGCGAGCTTGCTTACCGCGTAGACCCAGCGGGCCTCCCCGGCGGAGCCGGACACGGTCAGGTCGCCTTCCGAGGAGTTGTAGGCCATGGAGCCGAATACCTCGGAGGTGGAGAAGTCGAGAAAGCGATCCTTCACGCCGTCCCGGGCAGCCGCCCGAAGCACGTTGGCGGTGCCAATCAGGTTGACCTCCCAGGTGCGGACCGGGTCGCGGATCACGGTGTCGATCCCCGCAATGGCCGCGGCGTGGACCACCAGGTCCTGGCCCCGTAGCGCCGCATCCACCGTGGCCCCGTCCAGGACGTCGCCCTCGACCACCGTCAGGTTGGGATGATCCCGCAACCCGCTTCCGCTCAGCGTGTCCCGGGTGAAGTTGTCGTACACGGTGACGCGGTTGGCGTCGATCAACCGTCGGATGAGGGCGTTCGCAATGAAGCCCGCGCCGCCGGTGATGAAGATGTTCTTGTTGTGGATCATAGGGTGAGGGTTCAAAGTTGCCAGTGTTCCGCGATCCACGGCGCCGGCCGGGCACGTCGGTGGAGTTTCTTGTGCCAGAAACCGGCGATGGCCTCGTCCGGGTCGGGCCGTCCGTGGAACACGAGCACCCGGCAGCGCGCCGGAGGCTTCGGCGTGGTCAGGAGGTTCAACGGAAAGACCGGTCGGCAGTGGAACTTGAAACTGCGCACCCATTCCTCGGGCCACCAGGCCAGGTCCCGGAAGGCATAGGTGAGGAACTCCTGGTCCCCGTTGAACACGGACTGATCCTCGGCGCGCGGGCCTTCGGCCAGGAGTTTCTCGAAGACGTAGTTCGAAGCCCCGGCCTCAAACCGGTACACGGACGAGTTCCCCGCCGGCGGGCGTCCGCCGATGACTGCCTTCCGCCAGGCCACCCAGTTGTGGATCATGCAGGGGCGACCGGGTTCGTGGTCAAACAACTCGTCAAGGCCGCCCATGACGGCGACATCGAGGTCGAGGAAGAGGGTCGGACCCCGCAGGCCGCCAAAGCCGTCGCGCGTCGGAAGCACTTTTGCCAGGATGTCCGGCCAGCCGCGCTGGATGCCCGGGTTTTCCGGAAACGGAATGACGCGGATGTCCTCATCCAGGCCGGCGGGATCGTCCGTGCAGCAATGGAATCGATGGGGGCGTCGCAGGTGACGGCGCACCGAGCGGTGCAGGATGTTGACGTAGTTCGCCCCGTAGCGGGTTCCCCACTTCAGGCACAGGACATTGACGGGTTCACTCATCTAACGAACGGCTTGGAGCCTGCCTTCCGAATCGTAGCAGCCGACGTGAAGTGGCTCAAATCCTCCCGCATAACAGCCCAAGGCAACAGAGTGGATCTTCATGCCGTGGCTGCCACCTGGTTGCGAGGGATGCGCGGACATGCGGTCAGGCCAGTTGCTGGAGTTGGTGCATGCGCTGGTAAATCGGGTGCGTGCGCGCCAGGTGATCCGGCGAACCGTCGCCGGTGATCCGGCCCTGATCGAAGACCAGCACCCGGCGGGCCATGCTGATGGAACTGAACCGGTGCGCGATCATCACCGTGGTCCGGCCCTCGACGAGTTTCCGCAACGCCTCCTGGACCATCGCCTCGCTCTCCGCGTCGAGCGCGCTCGTGGCTTCGTCCAGGACCAGGACCGGCGCGTCCTTGAGAAACGCCCGCGCGATGGCGACCCGCTGGCGTTGTCCTCCGGACAGCGATGCCCCGCGTTCGCCGACGAGGGTGTTGTAGCCGTCCGGGAGACTGACTACAAAGTCGTGGACAAAGGCCTTTCTTGCAGCCTCCTGCACGGCTTCATCCGGGGCGTCCGGCCGGCCCATGCGGATGTTGTCGGCCACGCTGGCATTGAACAGCACGGGGGACTGCGGGACGATGGCGATCCGATCCCGCAACGCGGCCTTGTCCAGTTCGCGCAGATCGATGCCACCGTAGGTGACCCGACCCTGGGTGGGATCGAAGAACCGGGGGATCAGGAGGGAAAACGTGCTCTTGCCGGCGCCGCTGGGACCGACGAGTGCCACCGTGTCGCCCGGACGAAGCACGACATTGGCTTCCCGCAGCGCGGGCATGGCCTCCTCGGCCTGGCCGTCGTAGCGGAAGCTGACGTTCTCGAAGGCGATTTCCGGATGGCCCGGGGGGACCGTTCGCGGCGCGGCGGGATTCGGCAACGTGTCCTCCGCGGTCAGGATTTCTTCCAACCGCTCATACGAACCCTGGGTGGACTTGATTGCCGTTTGGATCGCGCCGATCCGCTTCACCGGTTCGTAGGCCATGTAAAGCGCAAGGCCCAGGGCGCTGAAGGTGCCGATGTCGATGCCCTTCTGGACGCCAAAGTAGAGGCCGACCATGAACCCGGTGGCGGCGACGAACTCAATGGTGGGGGAGAGGAAGGACGAGTACTTCACCGCCTTCATGGAGAGCCGTAGAATGCTCCGCAGGCGTTCCGCGAACCGTTCCCTCTGTGGCGCCTGGAGGTTGTAGGCCTGGATTTCGAGCGGTGACTGAATTGACTCGGTGATCTCCGCCGCGAGTTCGCCGCTTTGATGCGCGACGGCCCGGGACCGACGCAGCACGCGTCGGGTGACGGTCTGGATCGGTATGACGCAAATCGGCACGCTGGTGAGCGCAATGAGCGTGAACAGCGCGCTTTGATTGGTGATTGAAAGGTAGATGATGCAGCCCACGGCGAACACCAGCAAGCAGGGCTGGGTCACCAGGTCGGTGCTCAGGCTGGTGACCAGGAGTCGGAGTTGGGCGGCGTCATTGACCAGCCGGCTGGCGAGGTCCCCGGTTTTGTGACGCTGGTAGAAGGCCAGCGGCAGATCCTGCAGCCGGGCGAACACGGCACGACGCAGTTCATCCAGGAACAGAAATCCGGCGAGATTGACGAGGTAGCGGTTGAACACGGCGCACACGCCGCGCAGAAGCATGATCAATGGCATGCCCAGGCAGGCCACGAGCAGGAGTTTGCCGACGTAATCGTCTCCGAACAGGAGCTTGGCCGTGCTCACGACATAAGGGGAGGCATCCTGCTCCTCTCCGAAGAAGATCGGCATGACCGTCTTCATCATGACCGGCATGCCCGCCCCGCTGAGGGCGGCGTAGAACAGGCCGGTGACAAAGCCTCCGACCATCGGCCACAGGGCGGGCCGCAGGAAGGGCTTCAGCAGACGAAACCACTGTCTTTGTCCGGAACTCACGTCGGGTCGGCGCCGCGCAACCACGTTGGCCGGCGGGCGTCGTGCGCGGGCAAACCTAGGCGAGCCCACCCCCGGGGCGAAAGCCATTTCAGCCGCTCCAACGACTTGACCGCGCCGGCCTCGCGACCGAATCCTCGCGCATGAGCGAACCTGAACAGGCGGTCGGGCGGCGCATCCGGCGGGCGCGGTCGGGGTTGCTGGTGGTGGACTTTCAGGAGCGGTTGCTGCCGGCAATTGATCATGGGGAGAGGGTGGTGGCGGAGGCGGTCCGCCTGGTCTCCGTCGCCCGGGTGCTGGGCATCCCCGTGTTGGCCACCGAGCAATACCCACGTGGCCTGGGGCGGACCGTGCCGGATTTCGGCAACGGGTTGGACGGCGTCCGAGTGCGCGAGAAACTGACATTCAGTGCGTGTGGGGCGGATGGCCTGGTGGCGGAGTTGGAGGCACGGGACCTTCAGGACGTCGTGCTTTGCGGGATCGAGACCCATGTCTGCGTTTGCCAGACGGCGTTGGACCTGCTGGATCAAGGGAGGCGGGTGTTTGTGGTGGCGGATGCCGTTTCCTCCCGCACCCCGGCAAACCGCCAGATTGGGCTCGATCGCATGCGCGCCTCCGGGGCCACCGTCGTTTCGATGGAGATGGTGGTCTTCGAGTGGCTGGAGCGGGCCGGGACGGAGGAGTTCAAGCAGGTGCTGCCGTTTGTGAAGTAACCCGCTCCCTCATCCGCCGTAGCCGACGTCAGCCGGCGCAGACTCCAACCGCGCGTGGGTGGTCCTCGCCATTTCGCGGTGCTTTGGGGGGCGGGGAGCGGCAGCCCGTGACCTCCGTGTCCTTGTCCCGGGAGACACGGCTCAGGCTCCGTCCCGCGGCGGGGGGAGCACGCGTGATGTCGCCAGGTCTCGACTCCCGAGCCACCGCAGGTCGTTTCCGGAGGGTTCCTGGAACACCCGCAAATCGAACTCCGGCACCACGGCGAGGATGTGATCGAAGATGTCCGACTGGATGCCTTCGTAGTTCACCCAGCGCTGGTCCTTGGAAAAGACGTAGATCTCGATGGGCAGACCGTGGGCGGTGGGGGCGAGTTGGCGGACGAGAAACGTCATGCCCTCGTGGATCATGGGGTGATGACGCAGGTAGGATTCCACGTAGGCGCGAAAGGTCCCCAGGTTGGTGAGTCGCCGGCCGTTCGCGAGGGCGGCGGGGTCCACGGCGTGTTCCTGGTTCCAGGCGTCCACTTCCGCAGCCTTCCGCTCCAGGTATTCGCTGATGAACTGGATGCGCCGGAAGCGGGTGAGCATTTCCGCCGTGCAAAACCTCACCGTCTGCATGTCGAGACAGACCGCCCGCTTGATCCGGCGCCCGCCCGATTCGCTCATGCCCCGCCAGTTCTTGAAGGACTCACTGATCAGTGCATAGGTCGGGATGGTGGTGATGGTTTTGTCCCAGTTCTGCACCTTCACGGTGGTCAGGGCGATCTCGAGCACGTCACCGTCAGCGCCGTACTTGGGCATTTCGATCCAGTCCCCCACCGCTACCATGCGGTTGCCGGAGAGTTGGATGCCGGCGACGAAACCCAGGATGGGATCCTTGAAGATCAGCATCAGCACGGCGGTCATGGCTCCCATGCCGCTGAGGAAATAGACCGGTGTCTGTCCCAGGACGGCGGACAGGATCAACACGCCCCCCAGGAAGTAGAGGAGGAGCTTGATCACCTGGATGAAGCCCTTGACCGGCACCTGCCGCGAAACCTCGTAGGTGCGGTAGATTCCCAGCCCCGCGTTCAAGAGGGCGTCCACCACCAGAAGGCCAATCACCAGCATGTAGATCTCGGAACCGCGGATGACCAGGCTGGCGGTGCGGGGGTAATCCTCCAGGATGAACGGTGCCATCAGGTAGACGACCAGCGCGGGTGCCAGGTGGGAAAGCCGGTGGAAGACCCGCATGCGCACCAGGATGTCATCCCATTGCGTCCGGGTGCGCGAGGCGCCCCGGCGAATGAAGGCGAGCAGCCAGCGTTTGGCCACGAAGTTCGCCATCACACTCAGCACCACCATGCCGATGAGCGCCCCCAGCACGGCCACCGCGTGGGCGTTGGCTGCGGCGAGTCCGAGTTTCTCCAACCAGTTTGTCAGCGTTGTCATGTCGAGAAGGCCCCGACCCAGAACGCCATCCAGGACGCACGGGGTCAAGCCACGATGCCGGACCGGGGCCTGATCGGATTCGGAGGATTCTGCCGACCCGGAGCGCCGCCGTCCTCGGTGGCATCGACCTGACCGCGGCCGAGCGACTCGTTCAACTTCGTGTTGCAGGTGCAACACGAGGTTGGTGCTTGTGCGGACGCATGCGCGATTTGCATGATCCCGGAATGTCCACCCACGAAAGCGAACTGGGCCCCGCTGCCCGAGGGCAGGTCGTCGACCTCCATCCCGTCCAGGCGCTGTTGCACCTGAGTCGTCGCGGCGCGCTGAAGCTCTCCGGTCTCGGACTGCTCGGGTTGGCCTGTCCCGACGTGCCGGTGGCACCGGGGCTTTGCGCGGCCGAGCCAACGGCGGGCGGGGGCAGCGAACCTCTCAACCGCTTTCCGCGCATGGTGCAGGAGTATTTCGTGGAGCGGGTGCGTGAAGTGGAACGTGCCGCCAACCGGCGTCGGGACCGGGTGACGTCCAAGTCCAAGGCCCGGGCCTATGTCCGGTCGGTGCGCAAGCGCATCCAGGAATGCTTCGGCCCCTGGCCGGAGAAGACGCCGCTGAACCCGCGTGTCACCGGGATTGTCGAGCGGGATGCCTACCAGGTCGAGAAGGTCATTTTCGAGAGCCGTCCGCAGTTTCTGGTGACGGGCAACCTCTACGTGCCGAAGGGGCGTCCCCTGCCTCTGCCGGGGGTCGTGGGCGTCTGCGGCCATTCCACGAATGGCAAGGCCGAGGCGGCGTACCAATCCTTCGCCCAGGGCCTGGCGCGCCAGGGATACGTGGTGTTCCTGATTGATCCCGTCGGTCAAGGGGAGCGGCTCCAATACCCGGACGGGAACCTCAAGTCACGCATCGGTGTCGGTGTGCGGGAACATCTTCATGCCGGCAACCAGCAATTCCTGGTGGGCGAATTCCTCGGCGCCTGGCGTGCGTGGGACGGCATTCGGGCACTCGACTACCTGCTCACACGCCCGGAGGTGGATCCGGAGCACGTGGGGGTCACCGGTAATTCCGGTGGCGGTACCATGACCACCTGGCTTTGCGGGGTGGACCGTCGGTGGACAATGGCGGCGCCGAGCTGCTTCGTGACCACGTTTCTCCACAACCTGGAAAACGAACTGCCGGCCGACACCGAGCAATGTCCGCCCCGCGCGCTGGCGCTCGGGCTCGATCATTCGGATTTCATTGCGGCCATGGCACCGCGACCGGTGATGCTCCTGGGCAAGGAGAAGGACTATTTCGACGCGCGTGGCATCGAGGAGGCCTGCCGCCGGTTGCGACGACTCTACCAACTGCTCGGCGCGAGCGAGAACATCGGCCTGTTCATCGGGCCGACGCCGCACGGCTACACGCAGGAGAATCGCGAGGCGATGTATCGCTGGTTCAACCGGGTCACCCAGATCTCCGACTCCCAGAGTGAACCTCCACTGGTCCTGGAGAAGGACGAGACGTTGCAGTGCACGCCTGAGGGGCAGGTGGCGACGTTGAACTCGCGGACGCTCTTCTCGTTCACGCGGGAACGTGCCATCGCTCTGGCGGGCGCACGCGGCACGCCCGAAGGCGAGGCACTGGTGGCCGCGGTCGATCGCGTGCTCAAACTGCCCGAGCGCCGTGGGGTGCCGGACTACCGCATCCTCCGGGCCGTCGGCGGCCGCAGGTATCCCAAACCCCACTTCACCACCTACGCGGTCGAGACTGAACCGGGCATTCAGGCCATCGTTTATCGCCTGTCGGGCGAACCCCACTATTCCCGGCCGCCGAGAGGACAGGGTCGGGCCGTCCTCTACATCTCCCATCAATCCAGTGACTCCGAGTTGCGCCAGGAACCGCTGATTCGCGAGTTGCTGCAGGAGGAACCCGAGGCGGAGTTCTACACCTGCGACGTGCGGGGGACCGGTGAGTCGCAGCCGGACACCTGTGGGCAGAACAGCTTCCTCAGCGCTTACGGCTCCGACTTCTTCTATGCCATTCATTCACTCATGCTCGACGAACCCTACGTGGGCCGGAGGACGCACGATGTGCTGTGCGTGCTGGACTGGCTGACGGCCAACGGCCACACCGAAGTGCATCTGGCAGCCCGGGGATGGGGGGCCATCCCGGCGACCTTCGCGGCGCTGTTGTCGGATCACGTCAAGGCCGTGACCCTGAAGAACGCGTTGACCGCCTATCGCGACATCGCGGAATCGGAGGACTACGATTGGCCGCTGTCCACGCTGTTGCCCGAGGTCCTTGGGCATCTTGATCTGCCGGACTGCTATCGGGTGCTGGAGACGAAGCACCTGCGCCAGATTGAGCCGTGGGGTGCGAAGGCGGACGGATAGCAGGCCCGCGGCGGCTCGGTGCATCAGCACCCGAGATCGATTCCGGGCGGTGACTGCAACCGGCATCGCCGCGAGACTTCAAAGCCGGTTTGGGGTGAGCGTGCGACCGCTCGTAGCGCAGATATCTGATCTGCTGTATCGCAGGTATCTGACCTGCCGATCGTGGAAAGTCCGTACGGCCTGCCGAATGGAATTCGGCGATACAGCAGATCAAGTGGTGCGCCACGGAACGCGCCGCGAAGAGACCGCCTTACCGCTGCACGCTCCGGTAGTAGGCCGTGCCTTCCGGGGTCGGGCTGTCGGTGAAAGCGAAGGAGCCGTCCGCGCTGGGGCTGAGTGGACTAGCCGCGGTCAGAGTGGTCCAGGTGATTGGGCTGGTCAGGCGGGTGGTGCGCTGGATGTCGTACTCAAAACCGGGAATGCCGAGAAACGTGAGCGTGGCGGCTTCCCCCGACACCGACACCGTCCCGGCAATCCCCCCAGCGGGCACCACCTCGACCGTGACAGTGCCGGTCGCCGTCCCTCCTCGACCGTCGTTGATGGTGTAGGGGAAGCTGTCGCGACTGTCGTTGTCCAGGGTGTAGAGGATGTCGGTGGCGTCCACGGTGATGGTCGCCCCTTGGACGCTGGCGCCCACGCTCTCGAGGGAAAGCGGGTCGGCATCGGCATCGCTGCACCGGGCCAGGAGGCCGGCGATTGCCATCTGCAAGTCGAGTCCGGGTCCTCGGGCATAGGAGACAGCGGCCGCTGCGGGCGGGGTGTTGGCGCCCGTGCCGGTGAAGACGTAAGCGGCGCCTGCTTTCTCGGAGGCATCATTGGGCACGCTGTTGACGCCCTTCGTGCTGCTGTCTTCATAGTGCGCCCCGACGACCACCGTGTCACCCCACACCCCGACCGACTGGCCGAACACGTCGCCGGTTCCTGTGTTGCTCGCCTTGAGGTAGGCATTCTGGCTCCAGGTCGTCCCGCTCCGCGTGAACACATAGGCCGCGCCCGCACTCTCGGATGCCTCATCGGGTGTGCTGTTGACCCCCGTCGTGCTGCTGTCCTCCAGATAGGCCCCGACAACCACCCTATCCCCTGACACTGCAACCGAGTAGCCGAACCGGTCGTCCGTCCCGGGGTTGCCGGCCTTGAGGTAGGCTTCCTGGCTCCAGGTCGCGTCGTTTCGCACGAACACATACGCCGCACCCGCGCCCCTGCCGGACTCCCAAGGCGCCCCGACGATCACGGTGTCCCCCGACACCGCCACCGAGGCGCCGAATGTGTCACCGCTCCCGGTGTTGCTGGCCTTGAGGTAGGCCTCCTGGCTCCACGTCGTCCCGTCCCTCACAAACACATACGCCGCGCCCGATGCCGCAGCGGCCTCATTGGGGGTGCTGTTGATCCCTGTCGTGCTGCTGCTCTCGCCAACCGAGCCCACGACCGCCGTGTCCCCTGACACCGCGACCGACCAGCCGAACCTGTCAAGCCGTTCCGTGTTGCTGGGCTTGAGGTAGGCCTCCTGGCTCCAAGTCGTCCCGCTTCGCACAAACACGTAGGCCGCGCCCGCCCAATCGGCGGCGTTATTGGGCCTGCTGTTGACCCCTGTCGTGCTGCTGTCCTCATAGCAAGCCCCCACGACCACCGTGTTCCCCGATACCGCGACCGAGGTGCCAAACTCGTCACCCGTCCCCGTGTTGCTTGCCTTGAGGTAGGCCTGCTGGCTCCACTCCGCCCCGTTCCGAACGAAGACGTAAGCCGCACCCGCGTCGGAGGCGGCATCATCGGGCGTGCTGTTGACCCCGGTCGTGCTGCTGTCCTCACGAATGGCCCCAACCACCACGGTGTCCCCCGATACCGCGACCGAGTAACCGAACACGTCCTGCTCCCCCGTATTGCTCGCCTTGAGGTAGGCCTGCTGGCTCCAAGTCGTCCCGCTCCGCACGAAAACATAGGCCGCGCCTGCCATGTAGGCGGAGTTGTTCGGCGTGCTGTTGACCCCCGTCGTGCTGCTGCCCTCGTTCCAAGCCCCCACGACCACGGTGTCCCCCGACACCGCGACGGACCAGCCGAAGAGGTCACCCGCTCCGGTGTTGCCGGCCTTGAGGTACGCCTGCTGGGCGATGGGGTCGATGGTCAGCAGGTTGCGCGCCTGCGCGACGCCGGTCTGGTCCGAGGCTGGCTGAAAAGCGTCTCGGCCCGCCTCGTAGGCTGCCCGGATGCCGGCCCAATCATATGGAGCCAACCCTTCGGGTGTCTGTTCGGGTGAGGTGAAGTGCTGCGTCCGACCTGCAGAAGCGGCAGGTTCGGACTGAGCCAGGCCGTCTGGGCCTGGGGCCGCAGCGGGGATCTGAGGACCGCCAACAGGGAGTGTTCCGGAGAACGCGGCCGCGCCCCAGGAAACCAGCAGAAGCCCGGGCAGGACCCGGACGAGACCTGTGGTCAGGGAAGGGTGGGCACGGGACGCGCACGATCGAGAATGGGAGCAGGGACTGCTGAGTCTCACGCCTCAGGTTTACTTGTGGCCGTGTCTTCGGATCAAGCCTGTTTGCGCATTGTGTTTAGCAGTTTAGCACGGACTTCCGGCTTGCGCTTGCCGCGGCGGTTCCCATGCTGGACGCCTGTGTTGCAGCCTGCTGTCAGTCCAACGGAACCCGTCTGCGAGCCGTCGTCCGACGACCCCGTCAAGTGGTTCGTTGCGCACACGCGTCCGCGTTGTGAGAAGAAGCTTGAGCAGTATTGCGAGCGGGAGGGTTTCGCCACCACGCTGCCGCTTTACCGCAGCGTCAAGAAATACCGGGGCAAGACGGTGGTTTCCCTGAAGCCTCTGTTTCCCGGTTACCTCTTCCTGCGGATCAGCGTCCCCCAGCGGCAGAAGGTCTTTCAGAGTGACTACACGGCCAACCTGCTGGAGGTGCCGGACCAGAAGGAGTTCGAGGAGCAACTTCAGGACATCCTGTTCGCGCTGGACCAGGAGGTTGACGTGCAACTGTCCCCGAGCATCGGCCCCGGCACGCGCGTCCGGATCAGGTCGGGTCCGTTGCAGGGAATGGAGGCGATCGTGCAGTCGCGCAAGGGGATGACGGAGGTGCTGCTGTGCCTGGACTTCATCGGACAGGCGGCGGCGGTAAAAGTCAGCGCCGAGGATCTCGAGCCGGCCTGAGGCCGCCGTTGTTCATCCTCGATGCGGATTTCGTGGGTCCCGTGCCCGCCCGGGAGCAAAGGGGTCACCGGATCGTCACATGGATTCGGCTTGTGTCGGAGGCGCCGGACTCCCAGTGTTTTGGCGTGCTTGGCGCGTCAATTGTCCGCTTGACCCTCCACCACCGGTTTCGGGACGTCGCCGTCCGCTCTGCGCACGGCGTACCGCGCCTGCCTTGGGTTTTGTGCCCGGACCGGCCGGATTGCCTTTCCCCCCATGCTTGAGCTTATTCAGCTTCCCTACAGTCCGTATTGCCTTGTGCAGTCGCGCCTTCTGGCGGCCGCGCGCTTGAAGTTCAAGAAGGTGAACATCCCGTGCGGGGACCGTTCGTTGATCTGGAAGCTCACCCGCCGCCGCTATTACCAGGTGCCGGTGCTCAAGCACGGGCGGACCGTGGTTTTCGAGACGGATGAGGAGTCCCAGGTGATCGCAAAATACCTCGACGCCGAGTTCGATCTCGGGCTTTTTCCGGATGAACTCGGCGGGGTGCAGCACCTTCTTTGGCGCTACTTCGAGAGCGAGGTCGAGGGGGTGGGGTTCAAGCTGAACGACATTTACTACCAGCAGAACATCCCCCGCCCGCAGTGGCTGGACTTCATCCGGCACAAGGAACGGCGCTTCGGACGGGGGTGCCTCGAACAATGGCAGTCCCGGCAGGTGGAGTTGCTGTCAGACTGGGCGCAGGTCCTGCAACCGTGCGAGCGCATGTTGCGGGGCAAGCCGTTCCTTCTGGGGGAGCGCCCGCTCTTCGTCGACTTCGATCTCTGGGGCATGCTGGCCAACTTCCTTTACTCCGGCAATTACGAGTTGCCCGCCGGGGTTCCCCTACTGAGCGACTGGTACGCGCGGATGCGCACCGTCACCCTGCAAACTCCCGCGTGAAGAACTACGTCCTCGACACCAACGTCCTGCTTCACGATCCCAACGCCCTCCTCAACTTCGAGGAGAATGCGGTCCTCATCCCGATCGAAGTGATCGAGGAAATCGATCGTTTCAAGCGTGAGGGGTCCGAGTTGGGCCAGAATGCCCGCACGGTTTCCCGGCAGCTTGATGCCCTGCGGGCTCAGGGCCGGCTCAGCCAGGGGGTGTCGCTGCCCAACGGGGGGCGACTGCGGATTCTGTTCGGCCCGCATTCGGAGAACGGCAACGGACCCGGCACCGGCGCACGGTCCCGCAACGGGCACAACGTTGACACCCGGATTATCGCCACCGCGCTCGCCTTGCGGGAGGCGGAACCGCAGGTGCCGGCAATCCTCGTCACCAAGGACATCAACCTGCGCATCCGGGCGGACAGCCTGGGGTTGCCGGCGGAGGATTACGAGACGGATCGGGTGCAGTTGACGGACCTCTACTCCGGCACGTTCGAGTGTGAGGTTTCGGTCGAGGAGATGAACGGCTTCCGCGAAAGTGGGGAGATGGAGCTCAAGCGTCCGCATCATCCGAACGAATACTGCACCCTGCGGGTCACCGGCGAGGGGCGAACCAGTGCCCTGGCGCGGGTGGATGTCGGTGGCGGTCGGTTGATTCCCGTACGCGATGCGCGGGAAGGGGTCTGGGGGATCAAGCCACGCAACCGCGAACAGCACTTTGCCCTCGACGCGCTGCTCAACGACGATTTCCGGTTGGTCACCCTCATGGGCAAGGCGGGCACCGGCAAGACTCTGCTGGCGTTGGCGGCGGGGCTTCAGCGCACGGTCAATGACCGCCAGTATCGGCGCCTGATCGTGGCGCGGCCGACGGTCAGCGTGGGACGCGAGCTGGGATTTCTGCCCGGAACCCTGGAGGAGAAGTTGTCACCGTGGATGCAGCCGATCCATGACTCGATTGAGCTGTTGGGCGACCTCAACATGGGGCAGGAGGGCCGTCGCAGCGCCGATCTGTTGCGTTCCGGCCTGATTGTCGTCGAGGCACTGGGCTACATTCGGGGCCGGAGCATCGCGAACCAGTTCATCATCATCGACGAGGCCCAGAACCTGACGCCGATCGAGGTGAAGACCATTGTCACGCGGGTGGGGCAGGGGAGCAAGGTGGTGTTCACGGGGGACCCCTACCAGATCGACAACCCTTACGTGGATTCGTGCTCGAACGGCTTCAACCACCTGGTCAGCCGCTTCCGGGACCAGCCCATTGCCGCGCACCTGGAGTTGCGAAAGGGAGAGCGCTCCGAACTGGCCGAGCTCGCCGCCAACCTCCTGTAAGCCCCCCCGTCAGCGTGGACAGATGGCGGGTTTTGGGACAGAGTCGCGCCAGAGGAATACTCTGTGATCGCCAGACTCGTCATATTGAGCGGTGACTGCACCGGCGTGGAACTGGAACTCCGGCCGGGACGAAACGTCATTGGGCGGGACGAACGGGCCGATTTCGCCGTCCGCGAGGAGGCGATCTCCAGCCAGCACTGCGAGATTCTGGTGACCTCCCATGCCATCAAGGTCCGGGATCTTGGCTCGACCAACGGCACGTTCCTCCGGGGCAACCGGCTTCCGTTGGGGCCCGTGGAGGCCATGGACGGCGATGTGCTGATTCTCGGCGACATTGCCATGCGGTTGACCGTACCCACGGCGGAGGTGAAGATTCCCGAGTGGCGGCGCCGGGTCGAGGAGGACGATTCCCCCCCGCCTTCCTTGCCCGATGGCAGTGTGGCCTGCCAGAATCATCACGACGTTTCCGCGGCGCACCGTTGCGTCCAGTGCGGGAAGGCGTGGTGTCGCGAGTGCGTGAAGGAACTGCATCTGGCCGGAGGTGCGCCACGACTCTTTTGCCCCGCCTGCAGCGGTCGTTGTCAGTCAGGGGACGCCATGGTCCGCGGCGGCGGTTCGGCCGGTCCCCGGCGGGGCCGCGCCAAAGCGAAGGTATGGGAAACGCTCAAGCTCGGCTTCACCTGGCGCAAACCGAAGCGTTGATCACCGGATTCTCGTACCAGATCACTCCCAGATTGTCGCTCTCCTCGCAGGTGATCACATCCGGATCCCCGTCGGCGTCCAGGTCCAGCAACTCGATCAGGTCATACTTCACCCCCGCCGGTCCACCGATGTCGCGGGCCTCATGAAAGCGGCCCGTCGAATCCGCCGGGAACCAGCCCACCCCGGAACGGTCGCCACTTGCCCCCTCGCAGGTGAAGACCAGTCCCGCAGGCGAAGCGGACTGCAGCACTGCAAACCGCACCGCCTTTGCCGTGCCGAATCCCGACGGAATCGCAACTTCCTGCGTGATCCGCCAGGGCTCCGAGACACCATCCCCCGACGTGTAAACCACCAGTCGCCTGGGTTTCACGGCCGCCGCCAGTTGCCACCCCGCACCGGACGGCAGGCAGTCGACGAACATGATGTCGTCCGGCGCGGTGAGGATGGCATGCTCGCTCCATGCCTGGCCGGCTCGAGTTTCTCTCGGACCGGGGTTCTCCAGCCAAAACACCCCGCGTCGTGCCCCTTTGCGATCCGACGCCAGCAGGTCGGCGTCGCCGTCGTGATCCAGGTCCGCGGTTGCCAGAGTCATGATCCAGCCGGCGTTCCGCAGCGGATGAAGACGCCAGGCCGCGAGATCGTGCGGGTCCTCCGGAGCCTCGATCCAACTGATGCTTGCGCCGTCGCCCTTGGATCCGACGATCAAGTCGACCCCGTTCTCCCCGTCCACTTGCAGCGGGACGCAGAACATCCACATCGCTTTCCCAGCGGTGGCGGGAAGCGTCTCCGTTCGCCAGGAGTCTGGATCCAGCAGAAGCCGGCGGCGGGCGGAAGCGTCCGCCCCGACGGGCAGTGTGGGTGGCCAGTGAACCTGAACCCGGCGCGCTGTTCCCTCAAGACACGTCACCACTTCCAACGTGCCGTCGCCGTCGAGATCGACGAACAGGGCGTCCTCCGCCGAAGGAGTGGCTCCCACGGTGACTGACGGCCAACGCTTCCGGCAGGCATCAGGGCCGGGGTTGAGGCAAACCCGCGCCACGCCGCCTTCCTCCCATCCCGTCACGATGTCCGGCAGACCGTCACCGTCGAGATCGCCCAGTCGCACCCCATCCGCCCCGTGCGAAGAACCGTCAATCACGTGACGCGGCCAAGCGCCGGGGGTGTCAGCCCCGCGCACCCGGGCCGGGATCAAACCGAGCGCGGCCACCACGAGGACGCACCAGAGCAATCGTGAGGCGACAACTTCGTGTTGCAGGTGCCACACCAGGTTGTTGGCCGAACGCCTGTGCGGGCCGGTGGATCGCGTGGCAGTCAGGCTTGCCTCCACATCAGGGTTCTGGGGATCGGTTGTCTTCATGGCCGGTCGGAACCGCCGGGATACCCCCGCCAGATCCACACGAGTGTGTCGGCCAGGGTTTGCTGGAAGACCTTTCCGTCGCAGTGCCGTGTGTTCAGGCTGAACACAAAGCGGTGATCGTAGCCTTTGGCCGCGAGCGCGGCCGCGGTGCGCTTGCCGGCCATGACCCAGTTGTGCTGCGTTTCCTCCGGATCGTCTTCTCGCAGGTCGTGTTCCGACACGTGCGTGAAGATCCGCAGCGGTTTCTTCTCACTGCGCTCGATGAGTTTCATCCCGGAGTGATATTCCCACGCGCCGTATGGGAAAGTGCCCTCCTCCGGGGCGTCGTCGTCCTGCTGGTCCACGAACGTGCCCGAGTAGGCGATGATACGCCGGAAGAGGTCGGGCCGGAACCAGCCCATCGTGAGTGCCGCCGCGCCACCCGAACTGCATCCCATGGTCGCCCGACCCCACGGATCGTCGGTGATGGCGAGGTTCGGATAGGCCGCCTTGATCTCCGGATTGCCCAACACCGCCGGAAACACTTCGTCGTTGATGAACCGAGCGAAGCGGTCGGACATCGTGTCGTATTCCAGGCCGCGCTCGCTGTTCTTGCCGTCGTTGCCGCCGTTTTCCACCGCGATCACGAGGAACGCCGGCAGTCGGCGATTCGGATCCGCCGAAATCGTCAGGTTGTCGAGCGCGTTGCGGACGAGGTTGAGATTGCTGGGGCCATCGTGGGTGACGAGCACCGGGGCTTTGGCGCCATCCCGGTAGGCGGCGGGGACATAGACGAAGATCTTCCGTTCCTTCCGCACGGGCTTGTTCTGGGGTTCCAGGGTGGGGTCGTCGCCCTTGAAGATCCGGCTGTCGGCCAGGGCCATGGTGAACTCGAATTGTCGGCCCTTGGGATTGCCCCGGTCCGTGAGGTCCGGATCGACGGTGTAATCGGGGCCGATCGTGAAGCTGCCGTTGCCGTCGTCCGCGATTTGTTCCGCCGGGGTGTCGGCGGGGGCGGCGGATGCCAGGAAGAGCGCGGTGGTTCCGATCCCGAGAATTGCCGGGAACCAACCTCCCGCAAAAGAGATGAGTCGCATGGCCAAGTGACGTGCGAAGCAGGTTGAGATGCAAGTTCGGAGTGGCTGCGGGTCGCTCTTCTGCGACCCTCTCAGGGTCGATGCGTGTTGCGCTGGCCACCGGGGGTCTCCGCCAAGCTGCGCCCCCCGGCTCATGTCTGGCAGCCCTTCAGGCTGCAGGTTGAATCGGCCACTCCGGCATTGGCGCGCCAGGCGCTTTCAGGGCGGAGAGGCACGTTTCGAGGTAGCGGCTGAAGCGTCCGATCCAACCAGCTTTTGTTGGGAGTTCACCGCACAATCCGTCACTTGCTTCATTCAAGTCCTCCACCACCTCGCCTCGGACTCCTGCGGAAAGCCGGATCTCGCTTGTCGATGATGAGCGGCTGGCTCTTGCACCACGATGGATCGCAAGGTCCGGCGGCCATTTGTCCCGCCCTCAATACCTGAGCACCCGTCCGGCCAGCACCGTCCCGGCGAGCCCGAATCCCGCCAGCACGGCCGCCTCCAGCAAGGCATCGCTCAATCCGCCGCCGAAGGTGATGATCGCGTGCAGCCCCGCCATGGCCCATCCGGTGGGCACGGTGCGGGCCAGGAGTTGCATCCATTCCGGAGTCATTTCGGCGGGCCACCAGCAGCCGCCGATGGCTGCCATCAACAGTGCTGACAGGATGCAGAGGCCGACGATCTTGTCGGGGTTCCGGGCGGTGGCGCCGATCAGGACACCCAGCGCGGCGCAGGTCCAGGCGTAGGTGGCGATCACCAATCCCATTGCCAGGGGGGCGGTGAACACCGGCACACCCAACGCGAACTGACCGACCAACAGGATCATGAGTGCCTGACCGCAGGCGAGCAGGAAGCGGCCGTAGATTTTGCCCAGGACCAGGTCGCGTCGGTGCAGCGGTTGCACGGCGAGTCGTCGGAGCACGCCGGTTTGCCGTTCCCCGGCCAGGCTGGCACCGCCGAAGATCAGGCCGTTCAGCATCAGGAACATCACCAGGTTGCCCGGAACCGATTGCCGGAAGCCGACGGGCATGGGTCGACGACCGGCGAAGCTCGTTTCGACCTGGATCAGGCCGGGACGCTGCAGGATTTCCGTGAGAGCCGACGGATCAAACACGGCTTCGCCGGCGCCGCCGGCCGCGCGTTCGAGGATGGCCGCGTTGAAGGCAATCAGCGCGCGCACCAACCGCAACTCGATCATGGCCGCGGACTCGTCTCCCGAGCCTTCAACCGTGAAGAACTCCACCCTGACCTGCTCCTTCTGATGCAGCCGGGCCGTGAAGCCGGCGGGGATGCGGACACCGCGTTGGGCGTCGGCGGCATTGGTGGGCGACATCGTGTTCAAGCCCTGGGCAGTCAGCGCCTCGATCAGGAGTGCGCCCAGCGGGCCCTGGTCGAGGTTCTCGACGAGCACCGGCGGTTGGGGACTGGAGGGACTGCCGGGACCGCGGTTGGCGAATCCCATGAACACGACGAACAACACCGGCACGACGAACAGCCAGACGTAACCGACCTTTTCCCGGAGGAACATCCGGAGGTCATTGTGGCCGATGAGCAGGGCGTTCTTCATTTGGCAGAACCGCAGAGGAACGCGGATGAACGCGGATTGATGGCTGGGCGGGGGGTTCTGTCCGCGCGGGGCTTTGCCATCCCGACAGCCGCCTCGCCGAACTCCTGCACCCGCTGGGAATCTGCGTCCATCTGGGGTTTCTCCTGTCCCAGCCGTCTCATTCGCGAACGCCCTCCTGCAGCAATCGGTTGAAGCGCGTTGAAGCGACGCCGGCCAGCAGGAGCCCGGCCATCGTCAGTCCGCCGATCATCAACGGGATGCTTCCGTGAAAGCCCCGTTCCTGAAGTTGACGGATGCCCTCGACGAACCAGTAGTTTGGCAGCAGCGGACTGACATAATGCCGGATGACCGCCGGCAGTGCATTCGGCTGGAACATGCTGCCGCCGAGGAAGGCCATGCCGAAGATCAGCATGCTGTTGAGCACGTCCGCCCGCTTCTCGGTGCGGGCGAGCGAGGCCACGACCGCCAGGACGCCGGCACCGCAGAGCGAGAAGGCCGCCGCCAGCAGGGCGAGCCAGAAGGGTTCCTTCCAGCCGATGCCGAAAATCAGGGCGCCGCCGCCGAACATGATCGTTGCCCCCGCGAGCATCACCAGCAGCGCATGCAGCATCTTGGCCAGCAGCAGCGGGGCGAGGCTGGTCCGCAATGTGCGGTAGCGATCCAGCGTCCGAAACCGGACCTCCTTGTAGAGATCCCGCATTGCGCCGTCGCCGATGAACAGAAGAAACATCGAGGCCATGCCGGGGAGGATCCACGCGAAAAGGTTGAATCCGGGGGTGTCCGCTTTCTCGCCGGGTTTGGTTTCCTGGCGGTAGCTGACGAGTGGAGGGGAAACGTAATCCTCCACGGCCTGGATGCGGTTGCCGGTCTCCGTGATCAAGCGGGCCAGGAGCAGGTAGTCGAAACGATCCTCGTTTTGGATCAGGCGACGCCATTCGGGGAGTTCGTCCCGGACCAGGCGGGCGGCGGCGCTGAGCAGTTCCGCGGCGGTTCCCAGGAGCTCCTCCACGATGGCGGGGTGGAACGATTGCGCGGGGTTCTTGACGAGTTCCAGCGGGGGCGGTTGCGCGTTGTCGAGCAGGGCGTCGGTGAAGCCGTTGGGGATCACGAGCATGGCGCTGACCTGGTTGTTCCGCAGCAGTTCTCTGCCTTCGGCACGCGTGACCATCCGGGTTTCGAGATGGTCGGTCGCTTCGCCCTGCGAGGAGGCACTGCGCAGGAAGCCGCCCAGGATCGAACCGTCCTCGTCGACCAGGGCCACCTTGATCTTGCCGAGCCCGCCGCCGGAGGCTTTGGGGCCGAAGGCGAGGCCGATCAACCCCGTGATGCAGAGCGGGATGGCGAGGAAGATCAGGATCGGCCACGGGTTCCGTCGCGTGCGTTTCAGGTCCTTGATGAGGAGGTGGAGGAGCATCGCGGGGGGCCTGTTCACCTCCAGACACGGATTGACACGGATTGACACGGATCATCATCCGGGTAGGGCCGGACTGGCGGGCCGGTTCCGTGGGAGGACAAGTGTGGATGAGGGCTTTCGTCGTGCATCCCGCCTCCTATTCCCGCAGTTCACGGCCGGTGAGTTGGAGGAACACGTCGTTCAGGCTCGGTTTCTTGAGGGTCACGTTCTCCGGATGGACCGGGAGGTTCAGGAGGTCGCGGAGGCATTCGGCCGGATGGCGTTCCTCGCGGGGTGACACCAGCCATTGTCGTCCGGTGCGCTGCAGGGTGGAGAACGACTCGCCAAACCCAGGCCAGGCGTCCGGTTTCGCATCGGCGAAGTCGCCTTCCAGCAGGAACAGTGCGCCTTTGCTGACGCGTTGCTGCAGTTCGGCCAGTGTGCCCTCGGCCAGGAGCCGGCCGGTGTCGATGATGCCGATGCGCTGGCACAGCGTCTCCGCCTCCTCCAGATAGTGGGTCGTGTACAGGATGGCAGTGCCGTTCCGGGCGAGGTGTCGAATGAAGTCGAGGATGTTCTGGCGTGCCTGCGGATCGATCCCGACCGTCGGTTCGTCGAGCAGCAGGAGCCTGGGTCGATGCATCAGGGCGCAACCGATGTTGATGCGGCGCTTCATGCCGCCGGAGTACGCCTTCACGGGGTCCTTGGCGCGATCCGAAAGGGAGAGGGCTTCGAGCACCTCCGCGGCGCGGGACTTCACGGCGTGGCGGTCCAGACCGGCGAGGCGGCCCCAGAAGAGGAGGTTGTCCAGCCCGGACAGTTCCTCGTAGAGGGCCACCTCCTGGGGCACCACGCCCATCAGGCGTTGGGCGCGGACGGGATCGGACCAGAAGTCGTGCCCTTCCACGAGCACCTGGCCGCGGTCGGGTCGCAGGAGGCCGGAGGTCATGGAGATGGTGGTGGTTTTGCCGGCGCCGTTCGGGCCAAGCAGACCGTAGATTTCGCCAGGTTCCACCTGCAGCGAAACGCCGTCCACCGCCCGGACCGGGCCGAACGTTTTCGCGAGGTCCAGCAGTTTGAGCATGGCCATGCGTCAACCGACGTGTTGCCGGATCCGGGCGATGTTCTCCTCGATTCGTTCGAGATACCGGTTGGGGCCGTCCGGAAAGGGCTCGGCGAGGAACCGATGGAGCCCACCCAGGGTGTCGTCGAGGCGGGGGCGAACGTACTTGGCCCAGAAATCGGGGGTGCGCTGCATGAGTTCCTCCGCGCTCTTGAACTGGGTCAGGGCGGGGTTTTCACCACCGTTGTGCCGGGCGGCCTCCGCGAACTCCTCGAAGAGAATGGGCAGTTTGTCCACGTAATCCGGCGCGGCCATCTGGCCCAGGAGATCCGCCGTGGCCAGTGCACAGCCCAGGATGCGTTCCCAGTCGTTGCGGAACGGTATCTTGCCCGGTTCGGCGCCGATGCCGGTGCACTGGATCATGTGCTGGATCGCCTGGACGTCCTCCCGGGTGAACCCCTTCATGCCGAGGCATTCGGCCGCGAACTCGGCGCTGCGCCGCACGTGGATCGGCGTGTACTTGGCACCGGTGCCCTCGGTATCGCCCTTGCGCTTCAGATAGCCGGTGTCGTGCAGCAGGATGGCCAGCAAACCCAGCTCGAACTGGTCCCCGTTGAGCCGCGGTTCCACGCCGGCGAGGTGGCGGTTCCGGAGCAACCGGGCGAAGCAGAGGGTGCCTTGCAGGGTGTGCTCGACGTCGTGGTAAAGCGCATCGATCGGGAGGTAATTCGGATTCCCGCCGGAAAAGCAGTCGATCACCACGCCGAAGGCCCGGGGCACGATCAACCGGTTCCCTTCGGGGAACAGGCCCAGATAGATGAGCTGAACCTCGTGGGCAACCGCCGTCGGGTCGCGCGTGTCTTCGGCAGTGAACATGCACCAAAGCTAGTTCAGGGCCGGCCCGCACGCACGCGAAAATCAGCAGGCAGTCCCCGGTGCGATAGACTGGCGGGAGGCCCCCGCCCTGGCGTAGACTCGGTGTTCGTGGATCGAGCATCGCAACGAAATCGTACCCCGGGTCGCCGACCGCCGGGGCCGTTTGGCCCCCGGCCCCCGCGGGCGGCCGATCGGGCCCCGAAGTGGGAACGCAAGGTCTGGGCTCCGCCGCCGGAAAGTGCCGCCTGGCCGGTGCCGTGGGTGCAGTTGCGCTATTTCAGCAACCATCCGCACGTGTACCCCACCATGATCGGCGCGGTATCCGACGATGCCGCACCCGGCGATCTGGTGTCGGTGTTCGGCAAGGACGGCAAACCGTTCGGGGTGGGTTTGTGGAATGCCACGGCGCGGGTGCCGTTGCGCGTGATTCACCACGGTGACGGGCCTGCGGATGAGGCGCTGGTGTTGCGGCACGTGGAGGCGGCGGTCCGGTTGCGCCAGGAAGTCCTGCGATTGCCGGAGCGCACGGATGCGTATCGGGTGATCCATTCGGATGGGGACCGGTTGAGTGGCTTGGTGGTGGACCGGTATCAGGACACGTTGAGCATCGAGATCCACAGCCGGGGGATCTACCGCCGGTTGCCGCAGTGGCTGCCGTTGCTGCACCAGCGGTTGGGGACGCGGCGGGAACGGATTGTGGTGGAACCGGCCGTGGCGCGGATGGAGGGATTCGAGGCGCCGGCGGTCACCCCGCTGGGGCCCGTGCGCTTTCGCGAGCATGGCGTCCGCTATGAGGTGGACTTTGCCAGCGGGCACAAGACCGGCTTCTTCTGCGACCAGCGCGAGAACCGGCGTCGGTTGGCGGAGTTCACGCGCGGCCGGCGGGTGCTGGACCTCTGCTGCTACACGGGGGGGTTCGCCGTGGCGGCGAAGGTGCTGGGAGAGGCGGCGGAAGTGACGGGCGTGGATCTCGACGAGGCGGCCGTGGCTCAAGCCCGGCGCAACGCGAACCTGAACCAGGCCCGCATTCGCTGGGTGCACGCGGACGCCTTCGCCTTTGCCCGGCAGATGCAGCAGAACGGGGAGCAGTTTGACGTGGTGGTGCTGGACCCTCCCAAGTTGATTGAGACCCGCGAGGAGGCCCCCGAGGGCTTGCGCAAGTACGAGGACTTGAACGCGCTGGCGATGCGTCTGCTGGCGCCGGACGGCCTGCTGGTGACCTGTTCGTGCTCCGGGTTGCTGGAGGCGGAGGAGTTCGAGCGGATGGTGATCCGAATGGCGCATCGGCTGGACCTTCGCCTGCAAATCCTGGATCGCACCGGCGCGGGCCCGGATCATCCCGTGCTTTCGAACTGTCCCGAAAGCCGTTATCTCAAGCTCCTTTGGACACGGCGCGTGGGGTGAGGGTTCGTTTTGACCGCGGTTGGTTGACTGTGCGACAACGGTGAAGGCACGGCCCGTCCGAACCGGTGGTGGCCGGCCCCATTGACGCTATATGCAGACTGTTCCGATCGAGACCGTGGAGGCTGTTTGGCAGGAACTGGGTCAGCTGACCCAGGAACAAGCCGGGGAAATGGCCCAGCGCATGCAGGACGAGCAACCCGCCATCCTGATCTATCTGTTGACCGCCGAGGAGGTGGAGGACGAGGTGGACGCGGAGCAGGGGTGGTTGCTGGAAACCGGCGCGGTGATCTGCGAGGTGCTACGGCGCGTGGCGGACGGGGACCTGCCGGAGGTGACCGTCGAGGATCTGGACGCGGCGGAACAGGCCAACATCCGGTTCCTGGAGGAACTCGAAGAGGGTTCCGAAATGGACTACGAGGATGCGGTGAAGGGGATGATGGACGGCTACAATCAGATGCCGCTGCTTGGTTCCATCCTGGAACGTTTCATGAGCGGGCTGGAACCGGGGGAACTGGAGCCACCGGTCGATTTCGGGATGGCCCTGCTGCGGGTGAAGACGGTCATCGACTGTCTCGACCGGTAGCGCGGATCGCGGTACGGGTGCGTAGCCGCCGACATCAGTCGGCGCGCACCAACTCGGGAGGGAATCCGAGTATGCGGACCGGGGTCAGCGGCTGGGGACCCCGCTGCAGTGTGCCAGGTCCAGAAACGGCACCGGATGGGCTTGGCCGGACTCCCGACCTACCCCTGATCGCGGCTTCGTTCGCGGTCGCGATCGCGGTCGCGATCACCGCCTCCCCGCCGAAAGCGACGCGGTGGATTCGAACCGCCTCCACTGCCGCTGGCAGGGAGCAGGTCACGGAGGAGCACGCCGGCGACGGCGATGGCCAGGACGAGGCCGAGTGACCAATGTGGGTGAACCATGAGCAGTCCGGCGAGCAGGGGCAATACGAGGGGGAGCATGCTGGCGAGGCTGTCGCGTCCGGCCGCCCGGACCAGCATCAGGAATCCCGCGGACAGCGCGATCATGCCGCCGAGACCGTGGATCAGGCTGTTCAGGGAAAGCTCCAGCAGCGGCAGCCCGGTGTGGCTGCTGTTGGCGATCGCAATGAGCAGAAGCGCGAGAACGGCGAAGAAGAGGGCGACGAGCAAATACTTGAGGCGCATAACGGCCAGAACCTGCCGCACGATGTCGGTCGCTTCAATGACAGATTCGTGAGGATCGAACGACCGGTTTTTCGGGACTTGGTCTGGTCCCGGGTTTCGTTCTTTCGGAAGGTTCCGTTCCTTCGCTTACCCCAGCAGTCTTTCGCCATCCACGAGCCGGAGGATTCCCATCACGTTCAGGGCGGCCTTGGGAACGAAGGAGGTGGCGTCCATGAACTCCGGCAGCTTCGAACCGTCGGCGCTGCGTTCCGAACAGTGATCATTGTCACCGGCCGGGCCCAGACCATCCAACGTGGGCACATGGTGGCAGAGCAGGTTACCGTCGCTGATCCCGCCGCGTTCCTCCGGTTCCAGCACCTGGTCCAGATCGGCGGCTGCCGCCTGCCAGCATGCGTGGAGCCGGTCCGTTCCGGGATTGCGCGGCCAGGGCGGGCTCTCGTTGAGGAACGAGATCTCGGTTCGACAAGCCCAGCCGTCGCTCGCCGCGCGCACATCGCCGACCCCGGCAAGAGCCTCCAAAGCCGTCCGGGTTTGTTGCTGAACCGCCGGATCGAAACAGCGGAACTCGCCGTCGGCAACCGCCTCGTGGGGTACGCGATTGACGGAAACGCCGCCGCTGATGGTGCCGATGTTGAACGTCAAGCGCCGGTCGGGGTCGTTCATGGACTCGATGCGTTCGATGAGGCGGGCCAGTTGGCGAATGGCGCTCGCACCACGATGCGGCTTGCCCCCGGCATGGGCGGCGCGTCCGGAGACCTTCACGCGAAAGGTCAGGCGGCCCTTGCGGGCCAGTACCACCCGACGCCTCCCAGGCAGCGGGGTTTCGCCCTCAAAGACCAACGCTGCGAGGGCGCTCGTGGGGATGCGTTCGCGGGTCAGACAGCCGAAATGGGCGGACTCGGTTTCCTCGGAGGCGTTCAGGGCCACCAGCCAGTCAATGGAATCGAAGACCCGGGGGGCCAGTGCCTGCAAGGCCTGGAGGACGACAAGCGCGAGGACCGTGCCCCCCTTGATGTCGACCGTGCCGGGGCCGAAGATGCGGTCGCCCTCGGGTTGCCAGCGGAAGGCGTTCCGTTCCTCCTCCTCCGGCGGAAACACGGTGTCGAGATGCGAGACCAGGGCGAGGCTTGGGCCGCCGGGGTGGGGGCGTCGCAGAAACAGGTGGTCACCGTAGGCCGGGTTGTCGGAGGGAACGTGTTCGGCGGTGAAGCCCAGGGGGGCGAAACGGGCGGCGGTCAGTTCAGCCTGGTGGAGGACGCCCGCGCGGTTGCGGGTGTAGCTGTTGATCCCGACCAGTTCCCGCAGGATCTCGAAAGCGGCGGGACGCTGCGCTTCAAGCCAGCCGATGAGCCGATGGGGGTCTTTCATGTCTCCGATGCCTGCCGATCATCACCGCGGGCTGCGTTGGCTTGCGGGCCGCGTGCCTGCACGAAGGCCGGTGAATTCCAGCCGACGCGGCCCCGGCGGGTGTCTACAACTCCGTGATCCGGATGTTGCGAAAGCGGACCACGGACTTCTCGTCGTGGTTCTGGAGCCCGATGTAACCGCGGGCCCGGCGCGTCGCATTGGCGTAATCCACGACCAGTTCCCCGTTCAGCACGACCTGGATCAACGATCCTTCCGCGAGGATGCGGACATGATTCCATTCGCCGGTGGGTTTGGACATGTTGCGGGAGGCGGCGATCACATCATACAGCGAGCCGGTGGGGTAACGGCCGCCCGCGCGGCCCTGGTCCGAGAGCACCTGCATCTCGTAGCCGTTGAAGCTCGGGTTCCGCTCGGTGCCCGAACGCAGCATGATGCCGCTGTTGCCGTCGATGGCAAAGTCGAGTTCCAGCAGGAAATCACCATATTCCCGCGCCGTGCGCAGCCAGGAACCGCTGACTTCGGGGTTGGTCGACCAGTCCTGGCCGTTGCGCCCGACCAGGGTGCCGTTTTCGACGGACCATTCTCCCCCATGTTCCACGACCCAGCCGGCGAGGTCGATTCCGTTGAAGAGCGCCCTGGAGTGGTCCTTGGGACGGGGACTTGAACAACCCGTCGCCAGGACCAGACCCGCCACCCCGAGCATCAGCATCGATTTCATGGGGCCTGTTGGTAACGGGACGGACCGGCGGTGGCGAGCCTCGATTTTCATTCCCTGGGGTGGGGAGAGCCGGGCCCGTGCCAAAGCCGTGGCGCAGCCCTCCGAGTCTGCCGCATCGCGGGTTTCCAAGCCCGCAGACCATGCGAGGGGTCGGAAGTCCTGCCGATATTGCGACCGGAGCGGGGACGGCCCGTCCCCGGTGATATCGGCGGACAAGCCGCCGGACGCGTTGAGTTGTCGTCGCTCCCGCGAAGGAGGAGGTCTGGACGGATAACAATGCGCTTGTCGGTGTGACAGATGTTGGGTATAGGGTCGCGCAACATGGATTCCCACGAGGCGCTGATCGCGTTGAACATGATCGAACATGTCGGACCGGTGCGGCTGCGGCAGTTGCTCGCGCATTTCGAGGATGCGCCGGCGATTCTGGCCGCGTCGCGGTCGGCGTTGCGACGGGTGCCCGGGATTGGGGAGGACACGGCGGAGGCGATTGCCCGCTGGCAAAGTGAGGTTGATCTGGCGGCGGAGTTGCGGCGCATTGAAGCCTTCGGGTGCCATGTGTTGATCCAGTCGGACCCGGACTATCCGGAAATGCTGCGGCAACTCTACGACCCGCCGATGGTGCTTTACGTGAAAGGCACCCTCACCGCCCGGGACAAGAACGCGGTGGCGATGGTGGGATCGCGTCGAACCTCCCATTACGGGGTGGAGGTGGCCCGGAAACTTGCGTATCAACTGGCCTACGTGGGGGTGACGGTGGTGAGCGGGGGCGCTCGGGGGATTGACAGCGCGGCACATCTGGGGGCCCTGACCGCGAAGGGCCGGACCATGGCGGTGCTCGGGACCGGGATCAACCTGGTCTTTCCGCCCGAAAACCGCGAGTTGTTCGAGCGGATCACCGGCCAGGGCGCCCTGCTGACGCAGTTTCCGTTCAATCGCAAGGCCGACCGCCAGACGTTTCCCATCCGCAACCGGATCGTCGCCGGCATGACCCTGGGAACGGTGGTGGTCGAGGGGGGGCTGAACAGCGGCGCCCTGATCACCGCCGGAATGGCGGTGGACAACGGTCGCCAGGTGTTTGCCGTGCCCGGCCGGATTGACTCCCCGCAGAGCAAGGGCTGCCACGACCTGATCAAGAAGGGGGCCAAGCTCTGCGAGAGCGCCGAGGACGTGCTCAGCGAGTTCGAGTACCTTTTTCCGGCCAGCAACCGGCCGGCGGCTGGCGCCCCGGGCGGGCCGCCGGCGGCGATGACGTTGTCCGAGAATGAAGATCGGGTGCTGGGCTGTCTGGGGGAAGCGGAAGCGGCCATGGACGAGGTCATCCGCGCCAGTGGTCTTGCCGCTTCCGCGGTATCGGTGGCCCTGCTGGGGCTGGAGATGAAACGATTGGTGAAGCAGCTTCCGGGCCGGCTCTTCGTGCGGATTCGGTGAGGCGAGGTTTTCCCTTGAACCGGCGGACGGGAAGCCCAAGGCTGGGTTGGCCGTCATGCAAAGACTTCGTGCCTCCGATCTTCAGGCGCTGGGTGCTCCACCCAAGGGCGGGGCCCAACAAATCGAGAACTGGCTCCGCAATATGTTGCAGGGCGGCACGATCCGCCTGAAGAGCGGCCTGATGGAACTCCGGGGAAGCCAGCCCGTGGCCACCACCCTGGGCGACCTCAAGGCGGCCTGCGGCGTGGCGATGGAGACCGTGAAGCAGGGCTTGCGGGCTTTGGAACTGGAGCATTGGGTGCTGCTTGTGGACGGCGTCCACACCCGCCTGCTGGGCCCGCCCCGGTTTCGCGTCAGTGTCACCAAGGAGAACCTCTCAGGCAGTGTGGGGCGCGCCATCATGATCGCCCCGATGGAGGGATTGAATCCGCTGGAAAGCATCGACTATGACCAATTGCGACGGGCGGAGGAGGTGGCCGGCCGGAAGCGGGTCCTGGTGATGAAGCGGGTGACCCTGCACTGGACCAAGCGGCTGCGACTCGCCAGCGGGGAGGTGACCACCCTGCCGGAGGGTCTGACGTTCACTCTCGCGGCGGGCAGTCAGGTCAGTTCCGCCGGTCGGTCGGGCCGGATTACCGAGGATCTCGAAGTGCGGTCGCTCGATGGACGCGAGGTGCGCCTCCTCCAACCCGGCCGCGTCATTCGGGAAAAGGACGGCGAACTGACGCTGCGAAGTCGCGCCCGGCTGCAACTTGAACGCAGCAACCTGGTCCGACTCGGCGACGGTCGGACCGGTCTTCTGGAGGTGCATTCCCGGGCGGCGTTGGACCCGGTGACCGAACTGGACTGGGATGAGGACAGCCATTGGCTGGGGCGTTTCACGGACGGGGTGCCCCTGGTGCTGTTGCGACGCGTGGTGCTGGCCGAACTGCACGGCGTGGTGGAGCAAGACTGTGTCGGGGTGGGAGGACAACCCTCTCCGGTCTGGCGCGTGGGACTTGGGGTGCATGACTGCATCCTGGACGGGTCCATCCCCTTCCGGGCCGGTCAGTGTCCACTGCGTCGGTCGCCCGAGGTGCTGATGGAGTTTCTGCAAGGGCTGGAGGATGGCAGTTCGTTGCGCGAGGAGCTTGCGGTGCGTTTCGGGTTCGCCGTGGACGAGGCGGATGTCCGGCTGTCGCCGGCGATGTTTGCCGGGCCGGGCTTGCGGGAACTGTTGCGACAAGTCGCGACCGACCCGGCCCTGAACTCCGAACTGCTGGCCATCGGCAATCGCGTTGCCTGCTGGACCCAGGTGGGGGCCTACTATCGCAAATGGGAAGCCTGGCCCTGGGAGGTCACGCGGGAAACCTACTTCACTTTTGTGGACATGCGGTACCGGCAGCAGCCGGGCTGAGTGGTCACCGCGGAGTGCCGCGCTTGCTAGCTATCCTTCCGGCGGCCCCGCCAAAGAGGGCTTGATTCCCGCCACGCCTCCCTTTACGACATGGCCACGATGAAAGTTTCATTCTACGGACACGTTCGCCAATACCACAACATCAAGGCCGAGATCGACGCCAACGTCAACGAAGTGCTGGAAAGCGGCGCTTATGTGATGGGACCGATGCTGAAGCGGTTCGAGGGAGAACTCGCCGAATTCCACGGCACCAAGCACGCCATCGGCGTCGGCAACGGCACGGATGCCATCTGGCTGGCGCTCATGGCGCTGGGAATCGGGCCGGGGGACGAGGTCATCACCAACGCGAACACCTTCTTCGCCACGGCGGAGGCAATCTGGATCGCCGGAGCCACCGCGGTGCTGGTGGATTGCTGCCCCGACACGAAGTGCATTGATCCCGCGAAAATCGAGGCGGCCATCACGCCGAAGACCAAGGCCATCATCCCGGTGCACCTTTATGGTCAATGCGCGGACATGCCGGCCATCTGGGCCATCGCCGAGAAGCACAACCTCAAGGTGATTGAGGACAATGCCCAGGCCATTGACGCGGCCGGGGACGGCTTCAAGATCGGCGAAAAGAGCGCTGCGGCCACGACCAGCTTCATCATCCAGAAGAACCTGGGGACGTTCGGTGACGGCGGCGCGGTGGTGACCAACTGCTCCGAAATGGACGCGACGATTCGCCGGCTGCGCAATCACGGTTCGCCCGCCCGCAACGTCCACAGCTACGGCTTCAACAGCCGCCTCGACGACCTGCATGCCGCGGTGCTGAGCGCCAAGCTCAAGCACATTCATGCCTGGAACGACAACCGGCGCAAGTGGGCGGCCCGCTACACCGCCGGACTGCAGGGCAGCAAGACGTTCACCCTGCCGGTGGTGCGACCGGGATACCGGCACGTCTTCCACCTGTATGTCATCGAGACCAAGGATCCGGCGCACCGCGACCAGTTGGTGCAGTTCCTCAACGACAACGGGGTCGACGCCAAGACCCACTATTCCATCGCCATCCACCAGCAGGAAGGCTTCCCGTGGGGCCGGGACGCCCGGATCGCCGGCAGTGTCGAACATGCCGAGTGGAACGCCGCCACCTGCATCAGCCTCCCGATGTTCCCCGAACTGACGGAGGAAGAGGTGGACTACGTGATCGCGAAGACGAAGGAATGGGACGCGGCGAACGCCGGGGCGGGCTGCTGCTGCGGCTGATCCCTGCCTTGCCGAGATTGCCGGGCGCCCGGGAAGGTCCGGGCGCCCCTTTTCACCCTTGAATCCAGCACCTAGAACTCACCAAGCGACACCCCCAATCATGAGTCAATACTCCGTTCTCGTCGTCGGCATGGGCAAACGCGGAATGCACCACGCCGCTGCGTTCAATGCCAACCCCAGCTTTCAGGTCACCGGCATCTGTGACATCGACCCGGCGCGGCTGGAGGCCGCGGCCGAGAAACTCGGCAATCCGAAAACCGGCACCGATGCCGCCGCGCTCGCCAGGGAAATCAAGCCGGACGTGTTCTGCTTCTGCACGATGCCGCACCTGCGGACGCCCTTCATCCAGGCGGCCATCGATGCCGGGTCGAAGCTGGTTGCCTTCGAGAAGCCGGTTGCGTTGACGAGTGCCGAGATGCTTTCCCTGCGCGACCTGCTCCGCGCGGCGGGGACGAAGGCGGTTGTCAGCCACCAGCACCGCTATGGGGTGCACTATCAGAAGGTGAAGGAAATCGTGGCGAGTGGCGCCCTCGGACGCGTGCACACCGTCTACGGCACCGCCACCGGCTGGATGACTCACATGCTCAGCCACATGATCGATTACTCGATGTGGTTCAACGACTACGCGCCCGGCGCCTGGGCGATGGGACAGGCCGCCGGCAAATCGAAGTTCACGGACAACCATCCGTCGCCGGATTACATCGGTGGATTTGTGCAGTTCGCCAACGGGGTGCGCGGCATCTACGAATGCGGTGCCGGCGCCCCCGACCAACCGGAGGTGGGGAAGTGGTGGGGGAAGAACCGCATCGGAGCGCAGGGCACCGAGGGATTCGCCGAGGTGCTGACGAACGGCGGTTGGCGCGCGGTCACGGCGAGCGGCGGTCTCCAGACCGGGGAGGGTGTCATGAATTACGACCACGACATGGGACCCTACATCCAGGAGATGGCCGACTGGCTGGACGACAACGCGAAGGTCCACCAGTGCAATCTGGAGCATGCGTGCCTGGGGGCCGAAATCATGCTGGCGCTGCAGCGGAGTGCCGCACAAGGCGGTCAGGTGGCGTTGCCGTTGACCACCGGTGCGGACGAGCAGGCCCTGCTGAAGGCGAAGCTCGCCGATGCCCCGGTGCTGGTTTCCTGCGAGCAGAACGCGAAGGAATTCGGGCTGGCCTGAGTTTCACTGCTGCCGTGGAAGTCATCATCCGGCCCAACGCTGACGCGGCCGCCCAACTGGTCGCCCAGATTATTGCGCACGACCTCCGTGCCAACCCCAAACTGGTCCTGGGTCTGGCCACCGGTCGGACCATGGAATCGGTCTATTGCCACCTCGTCCGGATGCATCGGGAGTCGCGACTCGACTTCTCCCTCTGCCAGACGTTCAACCTGGACGAATACGTCGGCCTGGCCGCCAGTGATGCCAATTCCTACCGTCACTACATGGACGAACTCCTCTTCAACGAGGTAAACATTGATCCCCGCAACACCCACTTGCCAGACGGTTGCGCTGCCGACCTGGACGCCGAGTGTGCCGCCTACGAGAGCTTGATCAAGCGTTGCGGCGGCATCGACGTGCAACTCCTTGGCATCGGTCGCGCGGGTCACATCGGCTTCAACGAACCGCTTTCCGCCCTGATGTCGCGGACCCGGGTCAAGGCCCTGGCCCCCCGGACCCTCGCGCAGAACGCTCCCCAGTTTGACGTCTCCACGCGGATGCCGCGCCGCGCCATCACGATGGGGGTCGGCACCATCCTGGAATCGGGGCGGTGCCTGCTGCTCGCGACCGGGGCCGAGAAGGCCGAGATCATCGCCAAAGCCGTCGAGGGTCCCATCTCCTCCATGATCTCCGCCACGGCGTTGCAGCTGCACCCGCATTGCACGGTGATCGTGGACGAAGCGGCGGCCGGCGCCCTTGCCGAGCAGGAGTATTACCGGTGGATCTTCGAGAACGAACCCGAATGGGCGGCCTACCGCCATCTCGCCACGCCGTGCTGAGCCCTTGGGGTTCAGCCGTTCAGCCGGGAACTACAAATGAACACGAATGGACACGAATATAAGGGCTTTTGTCTGGTGTCGAGTGGGCGGCATGGCTGACCACCATCCAGTGACCGGATAGGCCAGGGCAGGCTTCGGCGTATCGTCCTGGCTGGATTCGTGTCCATTGGTGTCCATTCGTGGTTGACCTCCTCCCATCATGACTAACGTTGCTCCGAATCCCACGCAGTCCTACAAGGTCGATTCCCTTACCGTCGAGGTTTATGCCTCGCAAGCCGACATGGCTCAGGCCGCCGCCGCCCAGGTTCAGGCCCACCTGCAAGCCGTGCTTTCTCGGAAGACCGCGTGCAGGGCGATCCTCGCCTCCGCCACTTCGCAGTTGGAATTCCTCGCCGCCCTGACCTCGGCCGGGGCAATCGACTGGCCCCGCGTCACGCTCTTCCACATGGACGAGTATCTCGGTGTGGGTGACGACCATCCGGCCAGTTTCCGCCGGTTCATGCGGGAGCATGTGGCGTCCAAACTCCCGGTGGCGGCGATGCATTACCTGGCCGGCGATGCCGACCAACCCCTGACGGAATGCCGTCGCTACGGCGGCCTGTTGACGGGTGAACCCATCGACCTTTGCTGCCTGGGGATCGGAGAGAACGGCCACGTGGCGTTCAACGATCCGCCCGTGGCGGACTTCGAGGATCCCGACACCGTGAAGCTGGTGCAGCTCGAGGAGCGTTGTCGTCAGCAGCAGGTGGGGGAGGGGTGCTTTCCGGACCTCGCCTCCGTGCCGCAATACGCCTATACGCTGACCGTTCCGGCGTTGCTGAGTGCGGAGCGTCTCTTCTGCATCGTCCCCGAACGCCGCAAGGCCGAAGCGGTCCGGGATACCCTGCGCGGCGAGATCACCCCTCGCTGTCCCGCCTCGATCCTGCGCCGCCACCCCGCCGCCACGCTCTACCTCGACGGCGACTCTGCCAGCCTGCTCTGAGCCGTGCCAACTCAGTGGAATCGGTGATGACACTGATTTCACGGATTCTCACGGAAGGCAGAGTGAGAGGATACCCGGGCAAATGCTGAGCGCCCTGAGCATCAGGCCCGGTCACCAGTCAGTGACTGCGGCGAGTCCTCGAAGCGGGCGCTACCCCCCCCCGAGCCCCCCTCTCGCGGCGCCTTCCTCGAATCCGTGGGAATCCGTGACGGTAATCCGTGTCTTCGCACTGAATCGTTACGGCTCAGGCAGTGCGGGGCCGAACCAGCTCAAACCGGTCCCGGGTCCGGCAATACCAGTCCGGGCCCTGCATGCGCCCGACAGGACGGTATGCGTCGCCACTCACGCGCAGAGCCTCGGCGTCGATCAGCGAGTCGCGGACGTGCAATCTCTTGATCAACCCGATCACCAGCCGGTTGTCGCCGATTTGCAGGGTGCCCCATTCCACGCATTCCAGGCTGGCGGGCGCCTCGGCGATACGGGGTGCTTTGACGCAGGAGCAGGCGGCGGGGGTGAGTCCGGCCCGATCCAACTCGTTCTCCCCGTAGGCGAGCGGGGCGGCGCATTCGTTCATGGCGACCGCCAGTTCCTCGTCCACGAGGTTCACCACGAATTCGTGGGTCAACCGAATGTTGAGCGCCGTGTCCTTGGGGGTGCCATCGTCGCGGTCGCCCGGACACACGCCCACGATGGGCGGTTCGGTGCCCAGCAGGTTGAAGAAGCTGAAGGGCGCCGCGTTGACGCGTCCGTTCGGGCTGATCGTGGTCACCAGGGCAATCGGCCGCGGCGTTACCAGGGCCGAGAGCAGGGGGAAGAGCCGGTCCGCGGTTTTCTCAACGTCGATTTCCATGACGCTGAGGATGATGCCGGAACCCCTGCGAAACAAGGCGTCGTGCACCGAAGCACCGCGCCCGGCCTTGGAACACGCGATTGTCGAAGACCTGATCTTGCATAAAGCAAAGCGGGATCTTGCTCTGCGCCGTGTTGGGAATCCGGTCACCCGAGGATCTGCAGAGTTCCCCGTTGGCGGGTGCGGTTAGGGAGACGGCGGTTGGATCAGAATTGCGGCGCAGCCTGCAGCAGGTCGGTCGGTTGGGCGAACTGGTCTTCTGGCGGGAACGGGAGCGCGAGGTGGATTTCGTCCTGCATCGCGGGGGCCGGTTTGTCCTGGCCGAAGCCTAGTGGACCGAGCTGCCTGAGCGGCGCGAGGCGGAAAATCTGGATCGGGTGGCGGCTCAGTGGCCCAACGGCAATGCGGCGAACTGGCGTGCGCCGAAGTTCCGAGGGTGCCCCAGGAAGCTGAGCGGATGCCAATCCGCCGCTACGGGAGGAGCAGGATCCGTGGGGTTGTTCGGCGAGGGAAGGGTCGGTAGGCTTCGGGCATGCAATCCACGATGCGCATTTCGCCGGCGCCGAGCCCGGCTTGGCGGCGTCTTTCGGCGGTCCTTCTGGCGGTGGTTCTTGGACTGGGTGTGAGCGTCGTGCCGGATCTCTGGTCGGCGGAATCACCCGGCTCGCCACGCTTCCGTTTTTCGCCCATCGACGACAACTCACTCCTCCTCTGGGACGGCAATGACCGCGTGCTGGTCTATAACCACGGGATGCTGCTGCCCGACGGCGTTCCGGCGGATCGAAGACGCAGCAGCTACGTGCATCCGATCTACGGCCTGGATGGTGAAGTGCTCACCGACGATTTCCCCGAGGACCACTACCATCATCGCGGATTGTTCTGGGCGTGGCCGCATGTGCGGATTGCGGGGCAGCATTACGACCTCTGGGCGATCCAGGGTATCCGGCAGCGGTTCGAGCGTTGGCTGGCTCGGGACGTGGGAGCTACGGAGGCGACGTTGGCCGTTGAGAACGGCTGGTATGTCGGCGAACAGAAGGTGGTGCAGGAACGAATCCGTTTGCGGGTCCATCCCGTCGCTGGGGATGCCCGCTGCATCGATGTGGACTGCGACTGGGTTCCGGTGGATGAACCGCTGACCCTGGCCGGCGCCGAAGGCAAGAGCTATGGCGGGTTGACCTTGCGTTACGCACCCCGGACCGACACGGTCATCACGACGCCGTTGGGGAAAGGCAGTGAGGACCTCAGCATGACGCCGCTGGCCTGGGCGGACCTCTCGGCGCGATTCGCGGGAAGGACGGATTTCTCCGGGATCGCGTTGTTCGTTGCGGACGATCATCCCGATTATCCGCCGACGTGGCTGACACGGCATTACGGCGCGCTCTGCATCGGCTGGCCGGGAGTCGAGGCGCAGACCTTTCCGGTGGGGAGAGCCATCCATTGCCGCTACCGCGTTTGGGTGCACCGGGGTGCCCCGAGCCAGGAGACAATCCAGCACGCCTACGAGGAGTATCGGGGCGGGATGGTTGTGAAATGGTCTGGGGATTAGTCCGTCTTGTCCCGGCTCAACGCGAGTCCAGTCGCTTCCAGGTGAGGTCCAAGGCGTAGTTGAAGTTGGCCTCACAGCCGATGCGGACCCGGACCGCGAATCGCGAGCCGTCGTCCAGTTCGGTGGGCAAGTGTCTCCAGAAGCTCGACTTGGGAGGGCATCTTGGTGAGAGTCCCGGCACTCCGATGCGTCATGCCGTCATTTTCAATCCGACCGCCCGGGGAGGGGCATCGCGTCGCTTTCGCGAAGTGCTGGGCGGGTTGGGGGACGATCTGGTCCTGAAGCCGACGACCGGGGCGGGCACGGCGCCGGCCTTGGCGGTGGAAGCAGCCCGGGAAGGCTGCGAAGTGGTGGTTGCCGCCGGGGGGGATGGGACGGTCAGTGAGGTGATCTCCGGGTTGGCGGCCGAGCCAGGCCTGCTGGAGCGGGTGGCCCTGGGAGTCGTGCCGCTGGGGACCATCAACGTTTTCGCGCGGGAACTGGGCCTCCCGGCGCGGGACATCCGGGCCGCCTGGTCCGTGATCCGCGATGGGGGCGATTTGTGCGTCGATGTCCCTGAAGTCGAGTTCACTGCCGCCGATGGGAAGGTCCGCCGCCAGGCGTTCGCTCAACTCGCGGGAGCCGGCCTGGACTCCCGGGCCGTGTCGCTCGTGAGTTGGCCACTGAAGCAGAAGGTCGGTGCGTTGGCCTATGCGGTGGCGGGGATGCGCGCGCTGGCAGGTCGCCAACCGCTGGTCCAGGTTGCGGTGGGAGATCGCACAATGGCGGGGCCGCTGGTGCTGATCGGGAACGGCCGGCTGTATGGTGGCAGCGTGGCGATGCAACCGGGCGCCAGTCTGACCGACGGTCGCCTGCATGTCCGGGTCTTCCGGAGCGTCGGGCCGGCGTTGCTGCTGCGTTTTGGTCTGGCCTTTCTCCTCCGTCGACCGCTAACCCCCGGCGACGATCTGGTGCTGGATGCCGGCGAGTTCAGCCTCCGGAGCGAGGGCCCCATGCCGCTGCAACTGGACGGCGATCACGTGGGCTTTCTTCCGGCGCAATTCCGGATCCGGCCCGGGGCGTTACGGGTGAGGGTCCCGGTGCAACCGGGTTGATCGCGGCAGGACCGGTTCTCTGGGAGCCGCTCGGGGGCTACTCCAGCTCGAATGTGGCCCTCTGCCGGGAGGCCACCTTCGCATCGGTGTCGGGTTTGATCTCGATCCGATCGGCCTGGATGCGTCCGTCCGACAGCAACTGGTTTTGGACCGCCAGCGCGCGGGCCTTTCTCAGCGCATCCAGATCTTCCGGCGTAATCCTGATGGATTTCAACAGGGCCGCCTCCATTTCCTCGCGGCTGGGGAGTGCGGGGGCTGGGGTGGGGGGCTGCCCGTCGGGAGTGATCGCCGGCACGGCCGCTTGGTCCACCGCCGGTTGTGCAGGCAGAGTGCCTTCCGGAGCCGCGCTGCCAGGGGACGCCGGCTCTGCGGGGCCGGCCGATGCGTCGGCTTGGGGGACGTCGGTGGTTTCCTCCCGACCCCGATCGCGGGCCGCCAGGGCCATCAGCGCGGCGGCGCCGCTCCTGGCGCGGGGACGCACGATGGGCTTCTGCGGGGACGCAGACCCGGCGGCGGACGTGGGAGTGGTTTGGGTCTCCGGGGTCGCCTGAGGGGCGGTGGGTTCGACGGTCGGGCTTTCCGGAGTGCCGGTACCGGTTTCCTCGGTGTGGGTTGCTGCCGGCGACGAGGGTGGAGCGGACGGGATTCCAAAGCGGGCGGTGTAAGCCTTCAGCAAGGCGGCGTCCCGTTCTGCGCCGGTGATCGCAGCCGGTTCGCTGCCCGCATCGGCCGGGGCAGGGGCAGTCGCCCCGGCGCCCACCACGGATGTCTGCTGCAGTTCGGCCTGAAGTTTGGCCTTTTGCAGCGGGAGCGAGTCAGTTGCCGGGTCGGCGCCTCCGGTGATGGCCAGGCGGATTTGCGGTCGCTCAAACAGGGCCTTGCCCAGGGTGTCGAGCTTGCTCAGGGCGGTGGGTTTCAGCCGGCTTTCGCCCGGGTCGAATTCCACGTATTCGATGTCCTCCTCCTTTCCACCGCCGAAGATCGATCCGAGCATCCGGAAGGGGGCGGTGGCCGCGCGGGTGAGTACGTTCCGGATCGTCTGGGAGATGACCCTCCCAACGCTGAATTCGGGATCGTCCAAGGTGCCGGAGATGGGGACGTCGAAAGTGATCCGACCGTTGCGATCCTTGAGCAGGGAGACGCCGAGCTTCACGGGCAGGTCCGTGGCGTCGGGACTGTCCTGCCGGTCCCCCAGCGTCAGGCTGTCCAGGTAGACGAGGTTTTCCCCCTCCACCTTCCGGCCGTCCAACCGGTAGTGGACCGTGGTGGTGGCGGTGCCCTGCTGGATGGGATATCCGGCGAAGCGCACGCTGTAGGGCGAGAACTGGCTCAGATCCGCGGAGCTGCACTCCACGGTGACGTCGGCCTTCAGGGCGTTCGGATCCGGGAAGACCGTGCCCCGGACGGCGAAGGGGGAGGGGTCCGCCAGGCGTCCGGCGAGGTCGATGGCGAGTTCCCGGACCTCCGGCCACGCGAGTCCTTGAACGGTTCCGCTCATCGTTTGGACCGCCGTGGTGAACTGTCCCGGTATGGCGTTGTCCGCCACGGCCAGGGAAGCGTCCTCGATTCGGAGGGTGTCGAGGCGTAGCGGCGGGGTCGGCGCGTTCTTCCCCTCCGGGTTCGGCGGCGCGGGTGTTTCCGTCCCGGTCCCCTGCGCGGGAGGGGTCTTCTGCAGCGTCAGCAGGTTGAGCTGGCCGTTGGTCATCCGGACCAGGCTGGTGTGAAGCCCTTTGACCAGCAGTTCTTCGGCGGCGAACGAGTGCGGGAACAACCCGACGTCGAGACCACTCAGGCGAACTTTCGCGAACTGCAGAAAGTCCCGGTGATTCAGTGCCTCGGCGGCGGCGAGGTCGTTGATCTCGATGGCGCCGGTCACCTTCGCCACCGGGGTGTTGGTACGTTCCAGATCCGCGTCGAAGTCGACATTTCCCGCCAGAGTGCCGGACTTCAACGACACGTGGGCGAGCGGGTCCAGGTAAGGTTGGGCCGGTTGGATGTCGAGCGCCTCCCAATGCACGTTGGCTTTGAGTCGTGCGGGTATGAGCTGTCCCGTGGCGTCCATGCCGAGCGTGCCGTTCTCCTGCCAGCGCAGGCCGGTGTGCAGATCGAACGGTCGGTCCGGGGCGTTGGAGAAGCCCGTCAGCGCGAGCCACAGGTCCTGGGCGGAAAGCGTTGCCGGTTCAGGAGGGCCTTCGTCCGTGAACACGGCGGTGGTGTTGGTCAGCACCAACGATCCCACCGACGCCTTCCAGTCCGGCAGGTTGCGGATGGCCTCCGTGATCGCGTCGGGCAGATACACGGTCTCCGCGTTGAGCGTCCCGTCCGGACGGCGGACCAGGTGCACGTTGGCGCCGTCCAGGGTGATGCGGTCCACACTGGCCTGTTCCGTTCCCAAGTCCCCGCTCACACCGGCGACGGTCAGGCGGTTCAGGCGGAACCACGACTCCGTTTCGCCCGGATTGCGGACCGCCAGTCCGTTCAAGCCGACCATCGCGTTGGTGAGGCTGGCGGCGAGACCGTCGTTGGCGAACGCGGCGTTGAATGCGGCATCGATTCCGAGCCCGCCTTCTGGAACCTCGATGCCCGTCCCCTGGGTGAGGTATCCGCCGTAGTGGGCGAGTTGCGGCACTTGCACCCGGAGGTCGCCGCGAATCGAGAACTCCGGCAGGATTCGAACGTCCCCGGCGATTTCCACGTGGGTGCCGGCGCCCCCGCTGACCTCAAGTCGAAAGGTCGCATTGGTGCCGGGCAGGGTGCTGACATTGGTCGCCAGCAGATGAAACGGCTGGATGCGCGTGGCAAAGGCGTTGGTCAGTGTCTCGTCGGTGAAGTGGAATCCGCCGTTCAGGATGCGCAGTCGCTCGATGAGCAACCTCGGCGGCTCGGAGGGCGGGGCGTTCGTGTCGGCCGGCGGCACGAGATCCAGCAGGTCGAGACTGCCATCGGCCCGGCGCAACACCTGGAGGTAGGGGACCTGCAGGGTCACGTCGCGCAGGAGGAGGCGACGCTGCCACAGCGAGGCCAGTTCGAGATCCGCCTGGAAGATGTCGAAGGCGGCGAACAGATCGCCGTTGGTCTCGACCAGCTCCAGGCGGTTGATGGCCACCGTCAGGGCGAAGGGGTTGAGCGAGACCTGTCCCACGCGGGCCTCGCGGTGGGTGAATTCCGGGAGCCGCTTGATGAGTTGGGACTTCAGCACGGCCGGGGCCACCCAGAATCCGAGGGCGGCATAGAGCCCGACGGCCCCGGCCAGGGCGATGATCAGTTTCAGCCAGCGGGGAAGCCGGCGACGCGGGACGGGGGAGGCGTTGCTCATGGCTGGTTCACGGTTCGCGCCCATTCCTCATGCAGGGCGGTCAGGTGCTGGACCAACCCGGGTTGGTCGGCGGCTTCATTGTGCGTCTCCGAAACGTCCCGGTCCAGATTGCTCAGGAAAATGCGTTCCTCCGGCATGGTCTCCAGTCCGTTGACCACCAATTTCCAGGGGCCTTCGCGCACGGCCCATTGCGGGGTTTGCCGGCCCCCACCCGACTGCCAGTGGAACCTCTCGTGGGGCGACGGCGCGGTGGCGGACGCCAGCACGGGACGCAGGCTGAAGCCATCGATCTGTTGCTCCGCGGGGGACACCCCGCACAGGTCCAGAACGGTGGGCAGCCAGTCGCAGGCGGTGGCCATCTGGTGGCGCACCTGGCCTTCCGGGATTCTCCCCGGCCACGAAATCACGGCCGGAAGTCGGATTCCCCCCTCGAACAGGCTGAACTTGTGGCCGCGATACGGGCCGGCGTTTCCCCCGCCCAAGTGCGCCCGTTCCTCCGTGGAATGGCCGTTGTCCGACTGGTAGATCACGATGGTGTCCTCCCGCAACCCGAGGGCCTCGAGTTTCCGGAGCACGCGGCCGACCCGTTCGTCCAACGTTGAGATGAAGGCGGCATAGAGATTGCGTGGGTAAGGGAGTCGATCGGTGTAATAGCGATACCACTTCGCGTCACCCTGGTAAGGGTAGTGCGGCATGTTGAAGGCGCAATAGATGAAGAACGGCTGGCTGCGGGGCGTTTCCAGCAGACGCTCGATTTCCTCCACCATGAGGTCGGGAAAGAACCGGCCGTTCTCGAAGACTTCCGTGCCGTTGCGATGCAGGTCGTGGCGGTTCGGGCCGTTCCAGTAGAAGAAGTGGGAGAAATTGTCGATGCACCCGCCCATGTGTCCGAACGAGTGGTCAAAGCCCTGGCCGTTCGGCATCGTTTCCGGCGTGTAACCCAGATGCCACTTGCCGACGTGCGCGGTGAAGTACCCGGCGTCGTGGAGCATTTCCGCGAGGGTGATCTGGCTGGTCGGCATGCCGGCGTGACCTTCGGCGGAGGAGACATTTCCGGGAACTCCCGCCCGCTGGGGGTAGCGGCCGGTGAGCAGCGCCGCCCGGGACGGCGAACAAACGGGCGCCGCCGAATAGAACTGGGTGAAGCGCACACCTCGTGCCGCGAGAGCGTCGAGGTTCGGCGTGACCAGGTCCTTCGCCCCGTAGCAGTTCGCATCCACCGATCCCTGGTCATCCGCGTAAATCAGCAGGACATTCGGCTGCCGGGTCGCGGCGTGGAGGTCGGTGGTGGCCGGGGCAAGAACCGCGAGCCCGACGAGAAGCGGGGTGAGCTGTTTCATCATGACAGGCCGACAGAACGCATTTCCCGTCTTCTAAACGATCCGCAGAGATTCGCCAAGCCGCTTGTCCCGAGGCCCGCCTGGGATCGGTTTCCGGCGCGCGCAGCTTGGATCGTTCGATCTCGCCTTGGTAATCGTAATCCTCATCGTCATCCCTTGGACCGCGTCCTTGATCACGAGAAGCTGGAGGTTTACCGGGGGCGCCGGCTTTTGTGGCTTGGCTGGAACCGTTGCCCGGGATGCGGGGGATTGCGATTCCGAGTAGGACCCGCGGGGCGTTCGCTCGGCAGTTCGCGGGTGGAAGAAGGTGAGATGCCACGTCCCCGGCTCCCCGGCGCCGGACCGATTTTCGGCTTCTCATGGGCGGGGTTGGCGGCTAATCTCAAGACCTCATGGCCGCTCCAACCACATGGAACCGCTTGAGTTTCGCGGTGCTGCTGTTGTTGCTCGCCGCGGGATTTGTCATGGCTTTTCTCTGGTATATCCCGGAGATCGAGTTGAACCGGCGGCTGCAGGCGGAGCGCATGAAACGGATGCAGGACATTGCCGCGCTGCAGCAGGAGATTGACGGCATCCGGTTCCGGTTGGGCGCACTCGATCGGAACCCCAAAGCCGTGGAACGCTTGGCGCGCTGGCGCCTGGGGTATGCCCGTCCCGGTGAAACCGTGCTCTACTTCCGGCAACCGCTTCCCGCAGTGACCGAGCCGCCGATTATCGGCGGCGCAGAATAGGCGGGTCCCCTCGGGCGGTCTCCCTCCGCAGCCTCTCCCCTCGGTGTGGTCGGCCTGCCTGAAGGCCTCCCAGCCTCGATCTGCCCCCCCTCCAGTCCCGTCCTTCCCCCGGATCCTTGGGGAGCCTCCGGTTGGGGACCTGAGTTCACCCCTTCGTAACAAGCCTGCAGCGGGATGGTGACATTCAAGCCCCCATCCTTGAACCCGTGCCGGGCCTGTTGTCCCAGGAAACGAGGGGGATGTTCCCACCACGGGCCGACGGCATATGCAGACTGATTACACGCATCGGCAGCACAGAATTCATGAACCAAGAACACACCATGAGATCAAGAATCATCCTCACCTGTCTCGGGTTGACCGGCCTTCTCGCCGCCTCAGCCCGGGCCGACCTCATCCCTGTCACCGAGGACATTGCGTCGGGGACGGAGGTGACGTGGACGGCGGAGAACAGTTATCGGTTGGACACGGTGATCTACGTGCAGACGAACGCCGTGCTGAACATCGAACCCGGGACGGTGGTTTATGGGGCGCGCAACGTAACGATTGGGCGGGAGGACATCCCGAACCTGGTGTCGGCGTTGTGGGTGACCCGGGGCGGGAAGCTCAACGCGGTGGGGACGGCGGAGAAGCCGATCATCTTCACGGCGGAGGGGGATGACCTCCACGGGAACATCGGACCGGACGAGACCTCGCTGTGGGGTGGGGTGGTGATCCTGGGCAAGGCGCGGATCAACTCGGCCAAGGACGCCGACGGCAACGCGGCGACGCCGAAGTACGACGTCTATGAAGGCACCGACGGGCCGGGGCCCAACGGTGAGCATGTCTTCGGTGGTGATGACGACGCGGACAGTTCGGGCCGGCTGCGCTATGTGTCAATCCGGCATGCGGGGAACGAGTTTGCGCCGGCGAGCGAGCTCAATGCGCTGACGATGGGTGCGGTGGGGAGCGGGACGGAGTTGAGCCACCTGGAAGTGTTCGCGGGTTCGGACGACGGCATCGAGTGGTGGGGCGGCACGGTGCATGGGGATCACCTGGTGGCGGCGTTCTGCGAGGACGATGATTTTGACACCGACCAGGGGTACCGGGGGGTGAATCAGTTCCTGCTGGGAGTGAAACCGCCGTGGGCGGGGACGGCCGACAGCCGGGGATTTGAGACCGACGGGGATCTGAACCAGTCGGAGCAGGGGGAAGAGCCGATCAGCCAGTGGTATGGGTACAACGCGACGATGATTGGCCGCGGGAAGGACGAGACCTCGAGTTCACTGGGAGTGGCGTGGAACGTGCGGGATGAGACGGCGCCGAACGTGGTGAACTCGATCTTCGCGGCGTGGGACAAAGGCCTGAAGCTGGATTCGGACGGGTTGTATCACTTCGAGACCGAGCCGCCGTCGGCGCGGATTGCGAACAATGTGTGGGACGTGACGACGGGGGCGACGAGCACGGACGGGGAGTTCATCTTCACGACGGCGGAGTTCCTGAACACGATTGAGGATGCGATGCTGGGGGGGATCAGCTACGCGGCGGACCAGGGGTTGGACCCGAGGCCGCAGGCGGGGAGCCCGGCATTTGAGAACGTGGTGGCCGGAGCGCCGGTGGCAGTGGATTACCGCGGAGCCTTCTCCGGGCCGAGTGACAACTGGGCCGACGGCTGGACCGCCCTCTCGCAACTGGGCTACCTCAAGCCCGCGGAAGCAGGGTTGACGGTGCCGGTGATTCTCGACTTCTCGGTCGGGGGCGGGAAGGTCATGGTCACCGTGCAGTCCGTGGGGGGCATGAGCTACCAGTTGGAGGCGAAATCGCCCGTGACGGGTCCGTGGGCGAACGCGGGGGATGCGGTGCTGGGCGACGGCGACGCTGTCGTGCTGGAAGTGCCGGCAGGGGCAGGCGACGAGTACTTCCGCGTGCGCGGTTTTCCCACGGCTCCGTAAGGGACGATTTGGTTGGTTGCTTGTTGGATTGATGCTTGCAGGTTGTGCGACGAGGGTCCTTCGGGACCCTCGTTTGCTTATCCCGGGGGGGGGGCGGCGGAGGTTGGCCAGGGCCAGTGACAAAGTCAGCGCAAGTCGTTGGTTCGTAGCGCACATGTCGGATCTGCGGTATCGCCGAACTCAATTCGGCAGACCGTCCGAATCTGCGAACGCTTGCGGATTTGGAAATCTGCGCTCCGACTTTGTTGCTGGCCCTGGGAGATCTGCAATTTTAGCAACACAACTGCTTGACTTCAGTCAGTCTGAAGGCTAAAGGAAGCGCGCCTTTGAGCCAGATAATGACTTCAAGTCGTCTTCAGTGTGGGCTCGGGCACGCTTCGCGGAACCAAGGCGTTCCTGCAAGCTTCCTGGCCGCAAGAGTTGCGGCGCTTTCTCCTCCAAGTCCGGCTGGCTGAGATTGAAAGACAGCCGGATTGGAAACAGTTGATGTATCAGAAACAGAGTTCCGCCGTTCGCGGCGGACGCGGCGCGCGTTCGCGTCACAACCCCTCACGTCGTTCCGCCTCCGGGCTTCCGCCCTGGGCTCGCAGTGACCATCCCGCCACGTCCGCGCGCCCTGCTGGGTTTGATCGGCGCCCACGGCCTGAAGCCCGGCCGCAACCGCCAGTGGAACCCCGGCTGCAGTCGCCCGCTCCCCGGGCGGAGGTGGCAGCGCCGCCGACCAATCGCCCGCCGGACGGCGAGGGCAATGCCTTTCGCATGCTCCTGCCCGCCATCCAACGCGCGGTGGCGGATGCGGGCTACACCGTGCCCACGCCGGTGCAGAAGCAGTGCATTCCGCATGTGCTGGCCGGACGCGATCTGCTGGGAAGCGCCCAGACAGGGACCGGCAAGACCGCGGCGTTCACTTTGCCGTTGCTGCAGTATCTGGTGGAAAATCCTCGTCGTACGGCGCGACGCCAGCCCCGGGTGTTGATCCTGGCTCCCACCCGCGAGCTTGCCGCCCAGATCGGCCAGAGCATTCAGGAATACGGTCGCCATCTGAGAGTGTGGCACTTCGTGATTTTCGGTGGGGTGGGCCAGCGTCCCCAGGAGGTTGCCCTCAACCGCGGCGTGGATATTCTGGTCGCGACCCCGGGCCGTCTGCTGGACCTCATGAACCAGGGATTCGTGGATTTGCGCGGCGTCGAGGCGTTCGTGCTCGACGAGGCGGATCGGATGCTCGACATGGGCTTTCTGCCCGATGTCCGTCGCGTGATCGCAGCGTTGCCCCAACAGCGTCAGACGCTGTTCTTCTCAGCCACGCTGCCGCCGGAAGTCATGTCGCTGGCGCAGACCCTGGTCAGCAACCCCGTGCGCGTCAGCATCACGCCGCAGCAGCCGGCGGTGGAACGGATCGAGCAACGGGTGATGTTCGTCGAGCGCGGCCAGAAGGATGCCCTGCTCAAAACCCTGCTCACGGATGGGGCGCTGGCAAAGGTCATCGTCTTCACCCAGATGAAGCACGCCGCCAACCGGTTGGCGGAGAAGCTGGCCGCGGTGGGGATCCCGGCCACGGCGATCCATGGCAACAAGAGCCAGACCGCCCGGACGAAGGCGCTCGAACAGTTCCGTCACGGCCGAATGCGGGTGCTGGTGGCCACCGACATCGCCGCACGCGGCATCGATGTCGATGGCATCACCCACGTGATCAACTACGACCTGCCGCGGGAGCCGGAGACGTATGTGCATCGGATTGGACGCACCGCCCGGGCGGGTGCTGACGGCAATGCGGTTTCCTTCTGTGCCCCGCACGAGGGCGGGCAGTTGCGCGACATCCAGCGGTTGATTCGCCGCGAGGTACCGGTGGATCGTGAGCACGCGTTTCACTCGGAGGCCGCGCTCGAATCAGGGCAGGAGCGCCGACGCCCGGCTGCCCGTCCGGCCCGTCCGGCGCCTCGTGCGCGCTTCAGCAGACGGCGCTGGTAACGCGGACCGCAAGGCGTGCCGGGATTGCGCCCGGGGGAGGTCGGTGTGCGGCCTTCCCTGGGTCCTGCCCGCCCAGCGAACGTCTGGGCCGGACAACCAACTTCGTGTTGCAGGTGCAACAAGAAGTTGCAGTTCGCTGCGCCCCTCCCCGGCGGATTCCCCTGGCGGAACCAGCGCTCGTTTCGGAGGGCGCGGGCTTTTTTCGCGTGCCCCGGCCGCGGGTTGCGGCTAGGTTTTATCTCCATTAGACCAAACGGTGATGCGCTTTAATGGAAATGATCAAGTAAACCAGGCGTCCGAGCCAGCCTCGCGCCGCGTAGGGGGCGTCCCGAAATCAAGCTGTCAGCGGGCCTCCTCCCCTCTGTGGTCGCTGTTCGGGGGGGCGCTGCTGGTTGCGTCGGGCGTCGTGCCGGCGAACGCCGGGGAGCCGGTGGATTTCAATTTTCAGGTCCGACCGCTTCTGTCGGATCGTTGTTACGCGTGTCACGGACCGGATTCCCGGGCGCGCAAGGCGAAGCTCCGGTTGGACACGCGCGAGGGTTTGTTTCAGGTCTTCGGCGACGGGACGGCGGTGGTGAAGCCCGGCGATCCGGCACACAGCGAATTGGTGCGTCGCATCCTTACCGATGACCCGGACGACCTGATGCCCCCGGTGAACTCCCATCGGCGGTTGGATGCGGCGGAAAAGGTTTTGTTGAAACGGTGGGTCGAGTCGGGCGCGGGGTATCAGCAGCACTGGGCATTCGTTCCGGTGAAGCCGGTGCCGGTTCCTTCGGTGGAGGGGGGGTGCTCGAATCCCATCGATGCGTTTGTGCGCGCCCGGTTGTCGGAGCACGACCTGCAGCCGGCGCCGGATGCGGCTCGCAGCAGGCTGTTGCGTCGGCTGGCGCTGGACCTGACCGGGCTCCCGCCGACGCCCGAGGAACAGGAGGCCTTCCTGGTCGATGACTCCCCTGACGCTTACGAGCACGTGGTGGACCGTTATCTGGCTTCGCCGGCGTATGGCGAACGCATGGCGATGGACTGGCTGGATCTGGCCCGGTACGCCGACACCTACGGCTATCAGAACGACGTGACCCGCGATGTTTCTTCGTGGCGGGACTGGGTGATCCGCGCGTTCAACGAGAATCTGCCCTACGACCGGTTCTTGATGTGGCAGATCGCCGGCGATCTTCTGCCGCAGGCCAGCACGGACCAGCGCCTGGCAACGGCCTTCAACCGGTTGCACCGGCAAACCAACGAGGGCGGCAGCATCGAGGAGGAGTTCCGCACAGCCTATGTGGACGACCGGGTGGACACGTTCGGAACGGCGATGTTGGGAATGACCGTGGGTTGTGCGAAATGTCACGACCACAAGTACGACCCGATCACGCAGCGCGACTACTACTCGCTGTTCGCGTTCTTCAACAACATCGACGAGTCGGGGCTGTATTCGCACTTCACGCATGCCACCCCCACGCCCACGTTGCTGCTCTGGCCGGACGACAAGCGGGCGGAGCACGACCGGTTGAAGCGACAGATCGCCGCTGCCGAGAGCGATCTCGACCGGATTGCACGGGCCGGCGAACCCTCGTTCGAGGCCTGGAGGTTGGCGCCCCCAGACACCAGGGTCCCGGAACCGATCGCCTGGTTCCCGTTCGACGCCGTGATCGACGACACCACCGGCGACGCGGTGACAACGAACCGGGTGGCGAAGCTGGTCGACGGTCCGGAACGGGTCGCCGGCAGGTTCGGTGGCGCGCTGGAATTCAGCGGCGACAATTCGGTGGTCTGCGATTCCGTGCGGGAGTTCCGTCGGACCGATGCGTTTTCCTTCGATCTGTGGCTCCAGCCGGGCGTAATCCAGGATCGCGCGGTGGTGTTGCATCAATCGCGGGCCTGGACCGACTCGGGCAGTCGCGGATTTGAACTTCGCTTGGACGGGGGACGCCCCTCCTTCTCGCTCATCCACTTCTGGCCCGGAAACGCGCTGGGGGTGGAGGCGACGAACCGCCTGCCGTTGAAGGAGTGGTCGCGCCTGACGATTACCTACGATGGTTCGAGCCGGGCCGCCGGCGTCCGATTGTTCGTGAATGGTGTCCGTCAGGAAACCCGGATCCTGCGCGACAACCTGCGCAAGGACATCGTTCACCGCAGCGCATGGGGCGACTCCGACGTCGGCAACATCCATCTCACCCTGGCGGGACGATTTCGGGACGAAGGATTCAAGCAGGGGTGCATCGATGAGTTGAAGGTGTTCGATCACGAACTGACGGCGGCGGAGGTGGCCGTACTGGGCGGAGGCCAACCGTCGTCGGAGCCAACCTGGCGCGAACATTACTTCGCCCGCGTGGATCCGGAATGGCAGGCCGCGAGAGCAAGGTTGACGACGCTGCGGACCCGGGAAGCCGCGATGACCGACGATATTCCCGAGATCATGGTGATGGAGGAGATGGCGGAGCCGCGGCCGGCGTTCGTGCTGAAGCGGGGGGCCTACGATGCGCCGGGGGATCCGGTGTCGCCCAATACACCCGAGGCGCTCCTGCCGTTTCCCCCCAGCGAGCCGCGCAACCGCCTTGGCCTGGCGCGCTGGCTGGTGAATCCGCAGAACCCCCTGACTGCGCGGGTGGCGGTCAACCGGATCTGGAGCATGCACTTCGGCCGCGGAATCGTGGCGACCCCGGAGGACTTCGGCAGCCAGGGCCGGCTGCCCACTCATCCGAAGCTGCTCGACTGGCTGGCCGGCTGGTTCATGGAGCATGACTGGGACGTGAAGGCCCTGCACCGGCTGATTGTGACCTCGGCCACCTACCGCCAGGACTCCGATGTGCCGGCGGCAGGGGCGGAAGGCGATCCCGAAAACCAATGGCTGGCACGCGGTCCCAGGCACCAACTGCTGGCGGAGGTCGTTCGTGACAGTGCCCTGGCGGGGAGCGGCCTGTTGTGTCGCAAGATCGGGGGGGGCAGCGTGAAACCGGTCCAGCCGGAAGGGCTCTGGCGGGACGCGGGCGTGCCGGGAAGCTATACGCCTGACACAGGCGAGAATCTCCACCGTCGCAGCCTCTACACGTTTTGGCGACGCACCGCCCCGCCGCCGAACATGCTGACCTTCGACGCCACCAGTCGCGAGGTTTGCACCGCGCGGCGCGAGGTCACGGTGACGCCGTTGCAGGCGTTGGTGGTGTTGAACGATCCGCAGTTCGTGGAGGCGGCGCGCGTGCTGGCGGCACGGTTGGTCAGGGAGAAGCCGGATCAGCCCCTGGCCCGGATTCCGGAGGTGTGGCGGGCGTTGCTCGCGCGATTGCCGGACGACCGGGAGACGGTGCTGAGCCGACGGATCTACGAGGAGCAGTTACGGCTGTTTGAGGAGCATCCGGAGGGTGCCAGGGAGTTTCTGGGGATCGGGGCCGCACCGCCCGACGCGGATTTGTCGGCGGTGGATGTGGCGGCCACGACCATGCTGGTCAGTGCCGTGATGAACCTGGATGAGTTCGTGGTTTCGCGCTGACAGAGGATGCACAGGATGAACAGGACGGAAGCGATTTGCACCGGGCCACTGCCGGCCGCGGGGTTGTCCCGGCGGATGTTCCTGAACCGGTTCGGGCTGGGGCTGGGCGGGATTGCGCTGAGCGGGATGCTGGGTCCCGCCCCGGCTTTGGCGGGCACACCGCCGGGCGCCGATTTGGGGATTCTCGGAGGCCGGCTGCATCACCCTGCGCGGGCAAAGCGGGTGATCTACCTGTTCATGGCGGGGGGGCCGTCGCAGCTTGAGACCTTTGACTACAAGCCCTTGCTCAATGAGCGTCAGGGACAGGAGTTGCCGGAGTCGGTGCGGATGGGCCAGCGCCTGACCGGCATGTCCGGCAACCAGGCGTCGCTGCCGCTGGCCGGTTCCGCCTTCAAGTTCAATCAGCACGGCGCCAACGGCACATGGGTTTCCGAATTGCTGCCGCATACGGCAAAGGTGGTCGACGACCTGTGCCTGGTCCGTTCGATGTACACCGAGGCCATCAACCACGATCCCGCCATCACGTTTCTCCAGACCGGTGCGCAGATTTCGGGGCGTCCGAGCATCGGTGCCTGGGTGCATTACGGGTTGGGGAGCGACAATGAGGATCTGCCCGCCTTTGTGGTGCTGGTGACCCCGGGCAAGGTGGATCAGCCCCTGTACTCTCGGCTTTGGGGGAGCGGGTTCCTGCCGTCTCGGCATCAAGGAGTGCAGTTTCGCTCCGGCACCAATCCCGTCCTTTACTTGAACAATCCTCCCGGGGTGACGCCCGCGAGCAGGCGGCAGTTGCTGGATCGCATCCGTGAACTGAACGAGCACGCGGCTGCCCGGACCGGCGACAGCGGCATCGATGCCCGGATCGCCCAATACGAAATGGCGTACCGGATGCAGACGAGCGTGCCCGGCGTGATGGATTTGAGCGGTGAACCGGAGAGCACGTTCGAGCACTACGGCCCCGATTCCAGAAAGCCCGGCACATTTGCGTCGAACTGCCTCCTGGCCCGGCGTCTGGCCGAGCGGGGTGTGAAGTTCATCCAGCTCTACCACCAGGGGTGGGATCATCACGGCAGCCTCCCCAATGGCATGAAGGTCCAATGCCGCGAAACCGATCAACCGGCCGCCGCCCTCGTCAGCGACCTCAAACAGCGGGGGTTGCTCGAAGATACCCTGGTGATCTGGGGCGGCGAGTTCGGACGCACGAACTATTCCCAGGGCAAGTTGCAGCCGGACAACTACGGTCGCGATCATCATCCCCGTTGCTTCACGGCCTGGATGGCCGGCGGCGGGGTCAGGGCGGGCTGCGTCCACGGAAGCACCGACGAGTTCGGCTACAATGTCGTGGACGGCGGCGTGCACGTGCATGACTTCCACGCCACCCTGCTGCATCTGCTGGGCGTCGATCACGAGCGTCTCACCTACTTCTTTCAGGGCCGATACTTCCGGTTGACCGACGTGCACGGCCGCGTGGTGAAGGCCCTGGTTGCGTGATCCGCCATCCGTGAGGTTCCCGCCGACCCGGTTCTCGGGGGGTAGTCCCGTCGGATGGCGGCGGGCTTGCGCGGGGATTCTCCATGACGTCAGAATCCCGCTCGGTCGCCGGTGGTATAACCATGTCCGGATGTTTCGGTGGAACAGTTTGCGCTCGAACCAGCCAATCCTATGAACTTCGATCCTGCCACGGTCCCGAGCCCGTGTTATCTCGTCGATGAAGCCCGGCTGCGCCGGAACCTGGCGGTCATCCGGTCGGTGATCGATCGCACCGGCTGCAAGATCCTGCTCGCGCTCAAGGGATTTGCCATGTGGCGGACGTTCCCGGTGGTTCGGGAATACCTCCACGGCGTCACCGCCAGCGCAGTGAACGAAGCCCGGCTCGGCCGCGAGGAGTTCGGTGCCGAGGTGCACGCCTACGCGCCCGCCTACAGCGAACAGGACATCACCGAACTCCTGCCACTCGTGGACCACCTGGTGTTCAACTCGGTCGGCCAGTTCCATCGGTATCGCGACCGTGTCCGCGCGGCCGGGAGATCCATCTCCATGGGGCTGCGGGTCAATCCGGAATACTCCGAGGTCGCGGTGGAACTTTACAATCCCTGCCGGAAACGGTCGCGCCTCGGGGTTCGGCTGGCGGAGTTGGAGGGGCAGGACCTCGATGGCCTGGACGGTCTCCACTTCCACACCCTGTGCGAGCAGAACTCCGATACGCTCGAGCGCACCCTCGGCGTCGTGGTGGACAAGTTCAGCCGGTTCTTTCCCCGGTTGAAGTGGGTGAACTTCGGTGGCGGTCATCACATCAGCCGACCCGACTACGATGTCGATCGGCTTTGCCGCACGATTGACGCCTTCAAACAGCGCTTTCCGCTGGAGGTCTACCTGGAACCCGGCGAGGCGATTGCGCTGAATTCGGGCGTCCTGGTCGCCAGCGTCCTCGACCTTGTGGAGAACGAGGTTCCGATCGCCATCCTCGACACGTCGGCCACGGCCCACATGCCTGACGTGCTGGAAATGCCCTATCGACCGGAAATCGTCGGAGCGGGGAAGCCGGGCGAGAAACCGCACACGTATCTCCTGGGCGGCCTCACCTGCCTGGCCGGGGACGATATCGGGCAGTACTCGTTCGATCAGCCATTGCAGATCGGGGATCGCCTGGTGTTCCTCGACATGGCTCACTACACGATGGTGAAGAACAGCACATTCAACGGTGTCCGCCTGCCGGCCATCGCCTTCCGCCGGGCCGACGGGGAGATCGAGGTGGTCCGGGAATTCGGCTACGAGGATTTCCGGAACCGGTTGTCCTGAACGAACCGGGAGCGCGGACAGCCACCATGTCCGCGAGTGTGAGGACCGGGTTGTCACTAAGCCGTGTCTTTTCAGAGCCCACAGAAGGAAACGAAGGAAACGAAGGCGAGGCGAGGGCAAGAACACAGCTATGGGCGGTCAAGAAGTGGTCATCATTCAGTGGAATGGCGGTGCGTCCGATCATGGACCGCCGAGGGCCTGCCTCTCTTCGTTTCCTTCGTTTCCTTCTGTCAGAAGTTGAATTGTTACGGCAAGTGTGTTCGCATCGATTGAGAGTGCCGATGAGACCAGAAGCAGTGAACCCGGCGAAGGCGCTCCAGCAGATCCTCGCCTCCGACCCGGAGATTCGAGAGGTGGTATGGACCGAGCCACGATGACCTCCCCTGAAAAGATCTGCTGTATCGCCGAATTCAATTCGGCAGACCGTCCGAACCTTCGAGCGCGTGTGGATAGGGAAATCCGCGCTACGATCTTGCCAATGGCCCTGGCTGGGGCACTGCCTCCCCACGAAAAGGGCGTGCTTTGCCCGATTGGGGCGGCTTAGACTGGGCGCCCGATGAAGGTATTGGTGACAGGATCCAGTGGGCTGATCGGCTCCGAGGCCGTGGAGTATTTCGATCGCGCAGGGCATGAGGTTGTCGGGATCGACAACAACATGCGGAAGGAGTTCTTCGGCCCGAGTGGCGACACCACCTGGAACCTCGAGCGCCTGCGGCAGGCGACCCGGAACTTTCGACCGCACGATCTGGACATCCGGGACCGGCCGCGGTTGGCGGACCTTTTCAAGCAGGAGCGGTTCGATCTGATCGTTCACTGCGCGGCCCAGCCCTCGCACGACAAGGCGAAGGACCTGCCGCTGGTCGATTTCGACGTGAACGCCGTGGGAACCATCAATCTCCTGGAGACCACGCGACTGCATTGTCCGGAGGCGGTGTTCATCCTGATGTCGACCAACAAGGTCTATGGGGACGCCCCGAACGAGGTGCCCCTGAAGGAACTGCCCACCCGCTGGGACTATGCCCGTCCGGAGGACTACAACGGCATTCGCGAGGACTGTCGGATTGACCGGACCCTGCACAGCCTTTTTGGCGCGAGCAAGACCGCGGGGGACGTGGTGGCCCAGGAGTACGGGCGTTACTTTGGCATGAAGGTCGGAGTGTTCCGCGGGGGTTGCCTGACCGGCGAACATCACTCCGGGGTGCAGTTGCATGGCTTCCTCTCCTACCTGTTCAAGGTGGCGGTGGCGGGCGGGACCTACAACATTCTGGGTTACAAGGGCAAGCAGGTGCGCGACCAGATCCACAGCACGGACGTGATTGCCGCGTTTGTCGAGTTCGCACAAAACCCGCGCCCGGGGGAGGTCTATAACCTCGGCGGCGGCCGGCAGAACAGTGCGTCGATACTGGAATGCGTCACGAAGATCGAGGCCCTGCTCGGACGGCCGATGCAAACGCAGTACGTGGACGAGGCCCGGGTGGGCGACCACATCTGCTACATCAGCGACCTGTCCAAGTTCCAGTCGCACTATCCCAACTGGCGGATCACGCGTTCCCTCGACCAGATCCTGGAATCCATGGCGGCCACGATGGCCTGAACGAGCGGCATGGCGAGTTCGCGCGAAACGAGCGGCACGGTGGTTGACGCCCCGGAGGAAGCGGTCGCGGTCGACGGCCCGCCGCGGGTTGTCTTGGACACGGCCCTGGAAGTCACCTCCTACCGCAACTTCACCGCGCGATGTCACGCCATGGCCCGGAGTGGCGGGGTCCATTCGGTGGACTTCACCAACACGCAGATCGTCACCCTGCGGCGGCATGACCCGGTCTTTCGGGAGATCACCTCAAGGGTCGACCACTTTGTCCCGGACGGGATGCCATTGATCTGGTGTCTGAACCGGCAGGGGGCCGGTTTGCGCGACCGCGTGTATGGGCCGACGTTCATGCGACACTGCGTCCTGGCCAGCCCGGCGCCGTGGACCCATTACCTGCTCGGGGGCTCGACCGAGTGCCTGGAGCGGCTTCAACAGCGGTTGTTGGAGGCGAACCCGGACGTGCGATTTGTGGGGGCGCAGAACGGCTATTTCAAGCCGGAGGACGAACCGCGCATCCTGGAGGAGATCAACCGGCTTTCCCCGGACTTCATCTGGGTGGGGCTCGGCACACCGAAGCAGCAGGACTGGATTCACCGACACAAGGCGTTGCTTCGACGTGGTGTGGTGCTGGCGGTGGGATTTGCGTTCGATGTCAACGCCGGCACGAAACCGGATGCGCCGGCCTGGATGCAGCGGTGGGGACTGACGTGGGTGTTCCGGGTGGCTTCCGAACCCCGGCGTCTGCTGGGACGTTACCTGAAGTGGAACTCGTTGTTCCTGTATTACCTCCTGCGGGACCGGCTCAGTCCGGTTCGTCGGCCCGCTCAAACACCTCCAGAATCCGGCTGAACGTGTGGCGCAACTCCGCGTAGTCGCGGACGTCCACCGTGAACCGGGCGTCGGGGTTGGGCCGGGTGACCACGCTGCCGTCCGAGTGGAGCACATTGACGAACCGCTGCTGATGGTGGGTGCGGGGTTTCACGCCAAAGGTGGCGAGTTCCTCCGGCACCAGAAACTGACTGTCCACCGCCAAGGCCTGAATGCGTTTGCCGTCCCGGTTGGACCCGAGGTTGCTCAGCCGCGGGGCGGTGTAGGCGTCGGTTCGGGAGGGATCGTCAAAGAGCAGGGTGTTGCCGCCGTGCCGGTAGTAATAACTGCCCTGCGCCTGCCCCGTTCCGACGCGCGACAGCTCCGCGTCCGCGTCCACTCTTTGGTCCGCCCCGGGACAGAACAAGACTCCCGGCTGCGAGGCGAGGTAATCCGCCAGCATCAACCCCAGACCGACCGGTCGTCCGCCCCACATGGAGATCAGGCTCGTGGGGGCGCCGGTCGAGGGGTAGAAGTTTGCCGGGTTGGTGAAGGGGGGGGCCTTGGGTCCGTAGGGAATGCGGTCCCCGGCATCGGAGGCGTAGGCGTGCAGCGCAATTCCAATCTGGCGGAGGTTCGACACGCAGGCCGCCCGGCGCCCGGCCTCCTTGGCGGAAGCCAGGGCGGGGAGGAGCATCGCCGCCAGAACGCCCAACACCGCCACCACCACCAGGAGTTCGACCAGGGTGAATCCGGCGCGCGTTGGAGGGCGTGAGGTCACCAGGCAATCAGGGCGCTTCCTGGGCCGTGTAGAAGCGGAGTTCCGCCAATGGCGAGGAATCCGTGAACAACGCGTGCCCCGCCTCGTCGGTGGTGACCGTGCCAGACTCAGCCCACTGCTCTCCGGGAACGCTCAGGTCATTCGTGTGCCGGACGTCATAATCGGTGTGCGGTTCGCCCATCACCGTGAAGGCGAAGGTGCCATCGGCGAAGGTCGGGTTTTCCAGACGGGCACGACTGATCGAGCGCAGTCGGACGTTGTCGACGTCCCAGTATCCTCCCGGTTGATCAAAGCCAACCGTGGAAATGAAGCCGATGCCGAGGTGGCGGCCGGTCCAGGCGTCGTCCGCCCTCACCTCCGGGACCCGCACCGTGTAGTCGACCAGGAAGGTCCGGTCGCCGAAGATCTCCGCGGAATTGACCACCGTGGTCTCCGCCACGGTTACGGGTTGCCCTGCGTCATCGAGGTAATAGAGCCGGAGGGCGAGCGTCACCCCTTCCTGCATGCCCCCGCCATTTCCGACCACGCCTGCCGTGAGTTCATAGGCGAGCCCGGGTTGATAGGTGACATCGAACGCGTGCGAGGGTTCCGCTTGGGAATAGTCGCGGGAGTTGTAGTCCTGGAACACGCCCACCTCCGGCAGGGCGAAGATGAAGGCCGCCTGCTGTCCGTCGAGGTTCTCGATTCCCGGGTCGGCGTTCAGGAACACCCCGGTCGTCTGGTACCAGGGGCCGCCCCACTGGCCCTCGTCATACCACACCGGTTGGGGAACCGTGGCCCACGCGTCGATCATCGGCACCGCGTAATCCGTGGTGGGGGATTCGAACGAGGCGTTCGGCACCGGGATGTTGCCCGCGTGGACGGACAGGGCGGCCGCCCCCGCCAAGGCTGCGGCCGCGACCGGTCGCCTGATGGGGCGCGGAGTGGATTGTGTCGCGGGGGTCCGCTGTCGGGAACTTCGTAATCTCATGCGCGTATCGTCGTGCGTATTCTAGCGTGCGGATGCGGTGTTGCCACCCGGCTTTCAAGGGGGGCGTGAGGCCGCCGGTTTCGGGCGCCAAGGTCGTCGCTTTCGGGACGGGCGCAAGCCCGGAGAGCCGAGATTTGGGTTTGGGGCTCGGGCATTGCAAGGAATTTGGCGGGGGACGGAATTCCGGTTTGACGGGGTGGGGTGGCTCCTTACTATACCGGCCAGACGGTATAGTCATGTCAGATCCCAAGTCCAAAGGTTCCGCCCGCGATTCCATCCTCGATGCCGCTGAGGCCCTCGTCAACCGGCTCGGTGCCGCCCATCTCACCCTCGACGCCGTCGCCCAGCAGGCCGCCGTCAGCAAGGGGGGGCTGCTCTATCATTTCCCCTCCAAGGACGCCCTGCTCGAAGCGATGGTTGCCCGCCAACTGGCCCAGTTCGAGGAGGATCAGGCCGGTTGTCTCAAGGGGGATCCCGACGATCCCACCGCGCGGTTGCTGGCCTTCGTCCACGCCTCCCTCAACGATGGCGAGGAGGATCGGCGGCTCGGAGCGGCGCTGCTGGCGGCGGTGGCGAACAAACCGGAGCTGCTGGAACCCGCTCGTGGGATGAACCGCGAGCTTTCCGCCGGCTTCGTTCGCAACCCGCTGGGGCATGCCGGGGCCTCGGTGGTCTGGCTGGCCACCCTGGGTCTCTGGTTTCTGGAGGTCCTGCAGGTCTCCCCCTTTGCCGCCGACCAGCGCCAGGCAATCACCGACCGCATTCTGGCGATGGCCCAAGGAGCTTCCTGATGCGATGCAAGCGACCCTTCTGAAAGTGTTTCCCGGCCGGCTCCCCGCCGTGCTCTGGCTTGGTGCAACCCTCCTGGCCGTGGGCTGCAAGGTCGGTCCGGACTACGAACGTCCCGAGGTCACCCCGCCGGAGGCCTGGCGGTGGAAGAACGCCGAGCCGAGCGACCATGTGCCGAAGGGGGAATGGTGGCGGGTCTATGACGACCCCGTGCTGAACTCGTTGCAGGCGACTGCCGCGGCGCAGAACCAGGATCTCAAGGCGGCGCTGGCCCGGGTGGAACAAGCCCGGTCCGCGGCGCGCATGAGCCGGGCCGATCTGTTGCCCACGGTGAATGGCTCCGGCAGCTTCACCCGGTACCGGACCTCCGGAAACGCCGCCAGCCCCATTGGCTTTCCCATTCCCAGCTTCCACGCCCAGCAGTGGCAGGTGCCGTTTGACCTGAGCTACGAACTCGATCTCTGGGGCAAGGTGCGACGCGGCTTCGAGGCCGCCCGTTTCTCGGCGCTCGCGGCCGATGCGGCCCGGCAGAACGTCCTGCTGAGCCTGCAGGCCGACGTGGCGGTGAACTACTTCGGTCTCGTGGCCGCCCGCCAGGAGATCAAGACCTTGGAGGAGAGCATCGAGCTGCGCCAGGAGGCCCTGCAGATCTTCGAGCAGCGCCTCGATGCGGGGGTGGGTTCCGAGTTCGAGGTCGAGCGGACCCGGGTCGAGGTTGCCCTGGCCCAAGCCAGTCTGGGTCAGGCCCACCAGCGCGAGGCCGAACTCCAAAACGCGCTTGCGGTGTTGTGCGGGGCGGCGTCGTCCGGGTTTGCGGTGGAAACCACCGCCACGCTACGTCCCGCCCCCCGCATCGTCCCCGACCTCCCGTCCACCCTGCTGGAGCGTCGACCGGACGTGGCCGAGGCGGAACGGCAGTTGGCGGCCCGCAACGCGGAGATCGGCGTGCGGATCGGGGCGTTCTTTCCCTCGGTGCGGCTGACGGCGCAGGGTGGCTTCTCGAGCGAGGAGCTTTCGGACCTGTTCCTCTGGGAGAGCCGCACCTGGGGGATTTCACCGTCCGTGCAGGTGCCGCTGTTTGCCGGCGGACGGTTGAAGGCGGATCTGGACCGCGCCCGGGCGGCTTACGACGAGGCCGTGGCCAACTACCGCCAGCGGTTGCTAACCGCCTTTCGGGAGGTGGACGACAACCTTGCCGCCATTCGCTTTCTGAAGGACCAGTATGCCGCGCGGGACACGGCGGTGGTCTCCGCCGGGAACGCGGCGGACATCGCGCTGAGCCGGTTTTCGGCCGGCACCGTGAGTTTCCTGGAGGTCGTGGATGCCGCGAGCCTGAAGCTCCAGAATGAGATTGCCCGCATCGGGGTCGCCCGCGAACAACTGAATGCCACCGTCCGCCTGGTCAAGGCGCTGGGTGGTGGATGGGACGATCCTGATCCTCAAACCCTTTCCGTGAACGAACCGCACCCTGTCGAACGCCATGTGTCCTCCGCGAACCACTGAGAGTGTGTCTGATGAACCCCGTCGAGAGCCCCGCCTGAAGACCACCGGGTGGCCCGACCGCCTGAAGGTGGAACTCGAAGCCCTGTGCCGCTCCGTCCGGTCGGCCACCCTGACGAGGTTTCGGTCGGTCCCGACCTGTCGAAACCGGATCCTTCGGGTGGGTCTGTCCGGTTTGCTGGCTGCCTTGGCCGCCGGCTGCCAACAGGGCGGGGGACCGCCCCCCACTCCGCCTGTCGATGTCGGAACGGCCCAGGTCAAGGTGGAGCCGGTGCAGGACCGGTTGAACGCCGTGGGGACCCTCCTGGCGGATGAAGAGGTGACCCTCATGCCTGAAATCGCCGGGCGCGTGACCGCCATCCCCTTCACTGAAGGCCAGCGGGTGGAGGTGGGCGCCGTGTTGTTCGAGTTCGACCGCGAAAAGGAACAGGCGCAGCTTGATCAGGCGCGGGTTGATTTGCAGTTGGCGCAGCAGAATGCCGAACGGGTTGAGAAGCTGGCAGGCACGCGGGCGATTTCGAAACAGGAGATCGACCAGGTGCGCAGCCAGGTGACCCTGCGGGAGGCTGCGCTTGCGTTTCAGCAGGAACGGTTGAATGACATGCAGATCAAGGCGCCGTTTGCCGGCATCGTCGGGCCACGCGCTGTCAGTGCGGGCCAGTTTGTCAACGTGGGGGAGCCGCTGGTCACCCTCACGGACGATGCCCGGGTCAAGGTGAGCTACAGCGTGCCGGAGGCGCATCTCGCCGAATTGCGGGTCGGGCAGCCGGTCGAGATCAAGGTGGCCGCCTTTGGTGACCGGGTGTTTCCCGGCGAAGTGCAGTTGATCAACCCGCAGGTGGACGAATCGACCCGCACGGTCGAGGTCCGTGCGTTAGCCGATAATCCGGACCGGTTGTTGCGGCCCGGCATGTTCGCCCGCGTCGGGACGATCACCGGCACGCGCCCGCAGGCGGTGGTGGTTCCCGAGGCAGCCCTGGTGCCATCGCTGACCGGCTTCGCGGTTTACGTCGTGGACACCGCCGCGTCGAACACCGTGGCCCGGCTGACGAAGGTTGATCTGGGCCAGCGAATGTCCGGTCGTGTGGAGGTGCGCAAGGGCCTGGCGGCGGGGCAGGACATCGTGGTGGCCGGCACCCAGAAACTCATGGACGGCGCGCCCATTGCCCCCCAACCCGCAGGGGAACCGGCGGTTGCCGGGGCTGCTTCGAACTCCACCGCCGACTCCGCGGACTCCGCCAAGCCCCGGTCATGAGCCTGCCCGAATTCTGCATCCGGCGGCCCGTCTTCGCGGTCATGCTGAACCTGCTGATCGTGCTGTTCGGCGTGGTCGGCTATCTCAACCTGCCGGTGCGCGAACTGCCCGACGTGGACCCGCCGATCGTGGCGGTCACCACGATCTACCAGGGCGCCAACGCCGGCATCATGGAGAGCGAGGTGACCGAGCGCCTGGAGCAGGAGATCAACACGATTCCCGGCATCAAGACGCTCACCTCCATCTCGCGTGACGAGGTCAGCCTCATCACGGTGAGCTTCAACCTCGACGTCGATGTGGACGTCGCCGCCCAGGACGTGCGCGACCGGATCTCCCGGGCCCGCGCGTTGATGCCGGAGGACATCGAGGAACCGGTGGTGGCCAAGCAGGATGCCAACGCGCAGGAGGTGATGTGGATCGCCCTCTACAGCGAGCGGTTTACCACCCTGGAACTCACGGACATCGCGGAGCGCCAGTTCAAGGACCGGCTGCAAACCGTGCCCGGTGTCGGCGGCATCAACCTCGGCGGCGAGAAACGCCAGGCCATCCGGTTGCGACTCGATGCCACCCGCATGGCCGCGATGGAAGTGACCGCAGCCGATATCGCCCGCGTGCTGCGAATGGACAGCGTCGAGTTGCCGGCGGGCCGCCTCGAGAACCTGGATCGCGAAATGACCGTCCGCGCGCTCGGCAAGCTGAGTCGACCCGAACAGCTCGAGGCCCTGATCGTGCGCGAGGTGAACGGGCGCCAGGTGCGGCTGCGGGATGTGGCGGACGTGGAATTCGGGGTGGAGGACGAGCGGACCGTGGCCCGCTACAACGGCCAGCCTTCGGTCGGGCTCGGGGTCGTGAAGCAGTCGGAGGCCAACGCCGTCGAGGTGGCGGACCTCGTGAAGGCGGAGGTGGAGAGGATCAAGCCGAACCTGCCGCCGGCCGTGCACGTGGACATCGCCTACGACTCCTCGACCTATGTCAAGAAGGCGATTGCCGAGGTGAAGGAAACGGTCTTCATCGCATTTGCGCTGGTCTTGCTGGTCATGCTGCTGTTCCTGCGGAACTTCTATTCCACGATCATCCCGATGCTGGCGGTGCCGGTGTCGCTGGTGGGGGTGTTCGCGATGCTCTCGGTTCTGGGGTACAGCGTGAACCTCCTGACACTGCTGGCGCTCGTGCTGGCGGTCGGGGTGGTGGTGGACGATGCCATTGTCGTGCTCGAGAACATCTACCGGCACGTGGAGGAGGGGATGCAGCCGTTTGACGCCGCCATCCGGGGGATGAAGGAGATCACGTCGGCGGTCATTGCGATTACGATCACGCTGATTGTGGTGTTCGTGCCCATCGCCTTCCAGAGCAGTGCCACCGGGGTGTTGTTCCGCGAATTCGCCTTTGCCACGGCGGGGGCGGTCGCGATTTCGGCCTTCGTGGCCCTGACGCTGACGCCCACCATGTGTGCGCGCATCCTGCGTCCGCCCGGGAAGCATGGCCGCATTTACAACGCCCTGGAGCGGGGGTTGAAAGGCATTGAGAACGCCTACAATCACGCCCTGGGCTGGGCGGTGCGACGGAGGTTTGTGGTGGTGCTGGTGGCCCTCGCCACGCTGGGGATCACCGGCTTCTGGGTGAAATCGTTGCCGCAGGAGTTCCTGCCGGATGACGACAAGGGCTACGTGTTCGCCATGATCTTTGCGCCGGAGGGCTCCACGAGTGAATACACCGATCGCATGGTCCGGCAGGCGGAGGATATTCTCGGCAGCTATCCCGAGGTGGAAGGGGCGTTCTCCGCGGTGGCGCTGGCGCGCGGGGCCCCGGGTGAATCCGACTTCGGCATCGTGTTCGGCAAGTTGAAGGAAGGGCCGCGCCGCACGTCGATTGAGCTTTCCCGGCCCGGCGGCATCGGGTCGATCTTCACGCGGTTGATCAACGAGATCAAGGGGGCCAACGCGGTCGCGATTCTGCCCAAGTCCGGCAACTTCGGCGAGCAGTACCAACTGGTGTTGCAGGGACCGGAACTGGAACATCTGGAGGAGGTCGCCAAGACGGTGCGGGACGCCCTGGTGGGCGCGGGCTTCGTCATGCAACCGCGCATCAACCTGAACTTCGAGCAACCCCAGCTTCAGCTGAACTTCGACCGCGACCTGGCGGCCAGCCAGGGCGTGAGCGTGCGGGACATGTCGCAGGCCCTGCAAATCCTGTGGGGCGGGCTCGACCTGGCCCGGTACAACCGCGCCGGCAAGGAATACAAGGTGATTGCCCAGTTGAAGCGGGAGGACCGGTTGGCCCCGCCTTCCCTGGAGGATATCTATGTGCGAAACGGGGCCGGGGAACTGGTGAAGCTCTCGAGTTTCATCCTGCCCACCGAGTCCGGGTCCGCCAATGCGATCAACCGGTTCGCCCGGCAACGCGCGGTCACCATCGCGGCCCAACCGCGCGGGGTGTCGTTGGGCGAGGCGGTCAACCGCACCGAGGCCCTGCTCAAGGAGGTCCTGCCGCCGGACGTCAACTACCGCTGGACCGGTGAGGCGGACGAAATCAAGGAAGGCGGCGCGGAATCCATCCGGGTGTTCATTCTGGCGGTGCTGATCATCTACATGGTGCTGGCGGCACAATTCGAGAGTCTGCGGCATCCGTTCACGATCATGCTGGCGCTGCCGCTGGCGCTCTTTGGTGCGCTCGGAGGCATCTGGCTGCTGGCCACGGTGAACCAGTTTGCCCTGATCAAGTTCTACGCGCCGCTGGACCAACTGCCCGGGCCCATCGCCTGGCTGACGACGCACCTGCCTGAGATTCCGGCGATGACACTGAACGTCTACAGTCTGATTGGCATCGTGTTGTTGCTGGGGTTGGTCACCAAGAACTCGATCCTGCTGGTGGAATTCGCGAACCAGCGGATGGCCCAGGGCGCCGATGCGAAGTCCGCCATGCTCGATGCCGGCCGGACCCGGTTGCGTCCCATCCTCATGACGGCCGTGGCGACGATCGTTGGCATTCTGCCGGTGGCGCTGGGTTTGGGTGAAGCCAGCCTGAGCCGGCGCGCCTTGGGGGTGGCCGTGGTGGGCGGCATGACGACCTCGACGTTCCTGACTCTTTTTGTCGTGCCGGTGGTCTACATCCTGATCAGCGGCCGCCGGAAAGCGTAGCGCGACTTCGGGGTGCGACTTTGGGGATGACAAAGGGTTCCGGCCTTTGCTACCCTCCGGGAACCCCGATGGCACGGCCCGCGGGGAGTGGAATCGCGACACCCTAGACCATGAGCAGCAAGAAAGCAGCCCCCGCACGCAAGGGACTTCTGGCCGGTGGCAACTGGATCATCGACCAGGTCAAACTCATTGACGTCTACCCGCAGCCCGAACAGCTCGCCAACATCCGCAGCCAGGCCGAGGGCACCGGTGGGGCGCCCTACAATGTGCTGGTGGATCTCGCCAGGCTCGGCGCCCCGTTCCCCCTCATGGCCGCCGGCGCGGTGGGCAAGGACGCCCTCGGCGAACGCATCCTGGCCGACTGCAAGAAGCTCAAGATCGACACCAAACATCTCAAACCGGTCAAGGACGTTCCCACTTCCTACACCGACGTCATGACCGAGGTGAAGGGCGGGCGGCGCACCTTCTTCCACATGCGCGGCGCCAATGCCCTCTGGAAGGGGGACGACCTCCAGTTTGACAAGGTCAAGGCCAGGCTCTTTCACCTCGGCTACCTCCTCCTGCTCGACGAATTGGACCAGCCGGACAAGAAGGCCGGAACCAAGGCCGCCGCGCTGCTGGCCGCCGCCCAGGAGGCCGGGCTCAAGACCTGTGTCGACGTCGTCAGCGAGGACAGTGACCGCTTCAAGGCCATCGTGGGCCCGGCGTTGCAGCACGTGGACTACTGCATCCTCAACGAGATTGAGGCCGGCAAGACCGCAGGCTTTCGCATCCGCCAGGAGGACGGCGGCCTGAACACGGTGTTCCTGCGGCATGCCGCGGGCGCCCTGCTGCAGATGGGCGTGAAGGAACTGGTCATCATTCACTTTCCGGAAGGGGCCTTCGCCCGGACGCGCAAGGGCGAGGATTTCTGGCAGTCCTCCGTGAACGTGCCGGTGAAACAGATCGCCGGAACGGCCGGGGCGGGTGATGCGTTCTGTGCCGGGGCGCTGCTGGGGTTGCACGAGGAGTGGGATCTGCAGCGCTGCCTGCAGGTGGGGGTCTCCGCCGCGGCGGCCTCCCTCCTGGACTCCACCTGCACCGGTGGCATGAAGTCGCTCAAGGACGTCGAGGCCCTGGCGAAGAAGTTCAAGTTCAAGAAATCCATCGAGCCGGAGGATTGAGCCGGTCTCCTCCCGACTCCGCGACCCGCCCGGAAAGGACTTCCCATGCTGCACATCGGCTTTCACACCGACGCCTTCAACAGCAGTTACTGGAACTTCGAGCAATGCCTCCAGTGGGCGCAGAAGAACGATCTGCACTTCATCGAGTGCGGGGCGATTGACGGCGTGAGCTGGATTCACGGGCTCGGCTACCAGCCGCACGTGGCGTTGTGGGAGGACCCGTTGTTGCTCCGCCGGAAGATGGACCGCTACGGCGTCCAGATGTCCCAGATTGATGCCGCCTTCCCCATGTCATTGCCGCAGGGCGCGACGCTCGGGGTGGAATACGTGCTGCACACCCTTCGTTGGGCGAAGCTCATCGGTTGCCCGCGGGTGGACACCACGGACGACCGGTTCAAGCCGGAGGGATTGGCCGAGCGTGAGGCGCTGGACCTGATGCGCCGCAGTTACCGGCAGATCCTGGAAGCGGCCGAGGCGTACGAGATCACGATCAACATCGAGCCGCACGGTTACTTCACCACGAAACCGGATTTCATGGCAGAAATGCTGGCGTTCAGTGATTCACCGTTTCTGCGGTTGAACATGGATACGGGGAACACGTTCATTGCCGGCCAGGATCCCGTCGCATTCCTGCGGCGGTTCCAGGACAAGGTGAGCCACGTGCATATCAAGGACGTCAGCGAAAGCCTGGCGGCCGCGGCGCGGGGCGACCTGACCGGCATCGCGGTGAGCCACTGCGCCATCGGCGAAGGAGTCAACGCCGACAACATTCGTCAGTGTGTGGACATCCTGGTGGAGGTCGGCTTCGACGGGGTGCTCAGCATCGAGTGCGAAGGCGCCGGCGGCCCGATGATCGAAAAGAGCCTGGCGTGGGTGCGTGAGTTGGTGAACGAGGCCAACGCTTGTGGAGCACTCCAGTCCATTGAATCTCAAAAAGATCAGTTTGATCATCTTGAGCAATGATACCACCTTCAGCCCATGACCAAGGTAACTGCGTCCAAAGCCAAAACCCATTTTGGGGCCTTGATCGATCAGGCTCAGAGAGAACCGGTGACCATTGAGAAACAAGGTCGCCCCGTAGCGGTGGTCGTTTCCTTCGAGACCTACACCGCGCAGCAGAACGCCCAGCCGTCGGATGACGAAAGGAAGCAGGCACTCCGTTTCTTGGAGCAATGGGGCAAGCGCCCTGCCATCTCTGATCCCGAGGGTGCCCTGGCGGATGATCCGAGAATTCATCCGCAACATTGCGGCGGTCTGCCGGGTGGCCTCGGTAGGGCATACGGATTTGCAGATCGCCTTCCTCCACAACCAGGGCGATTTTGAAGATGCCATGCAAATCGCCTCTGCTCTCGCCTGCGGAGCCGAAGCGATCGTCAGCCGTGACCCGGGTGGTTTTTCCAAATCCCCAATTCCCATCCTCAATCCCGGCGCCCAGTAGGACTGGCGCCCGCGCCTGTCTCTCGGGGGGGGGGCGGCGCTCAAATTGCAGCGAATAGTGCATTCATATATAGAATATTATGGTTAGATGTATTGAATGCGTCCTCCACGGGTTAGCGGGGAGCGCGCGGTGATTGGCGCGATCCTGCTGGAGGGGGAGTAGGGCTACAGTGCGGTCACTCGAGCCACATTCCCTCTTTCTCTACGCGCCACCAGCCAAATCCCTTGTTGAACGTAAGAACCTCACCTCCCGTACCTGACGCCGCCTGTGTCCAAACTCTGACACGACTTCGTTTGAGCAGTTCGATGTGAATTATGTTGGTGCTTGTGGTCTCCCCTCTACGCTCCAGCGCGCGGACAAGTGAAGCGTACTCGAAGCCTGCGAGTTGGCCGTTTGAAATCACCGGCTGACGAATGTACAACCAGTAGCAGAAGAGCATCACTGTGAGGATTACAGCCCATACGGCCTTGTATTGGCTACCGTTCTTCATCGCATTACATCACATCCCGTGGCGCTGATCTGCCTGGTGTTTCACAACGTCCTGCCGAGCAGGATACGGCGTGGAGCGGTTCCTCCACTAGGCCGAAGTTCAGACGGGTCCTGCTCGTGAACCACCGGCCTTTCAGGCAGGTTCGGCATGCCGCCCACACCCCGAACTCGGCGGACGGGTCCACGGTCGATGCGGAGTGCGGGCGGCGATCAACGCGATCTTGGATGAAGTGACACGATTCACAATCGCCTGTCTCTCGGGGGGGGCGCTCAAACTGCAGGCCACGTTTTCCCCCCTTCCCTTGCGCCGCGGCCTGACCTACTGTCCCGGCCTGCGGACGACGCGGACGCCATGATGCTGGTTATCGACAACTACGATTCGTTCACCTTCAACCTCGTGCAGTACCTCGGGGAAATGGGGGTGGCCATGCAGGTTCATCGCAACGATCAGATCACGCTCGACCAGATCGAGGCGATCGGGCCGGAGCGCATCCTGATCTCGCCCGGCCCGTGCAGTCCGCGGGAGGCGGGGTTGTCCAACGACATCATCCGCACCTACTCCGGCAAGGTGCCCATTCTCGGGGTCTGCCTCGGCCATCAATGCATCGGGCACGTGTTCGGGGGGACGGTGGATCGCAACCCGCGGATCATGCACGGCAAGACCTCGGACATCCGCCACAACGGCAAGGACCTGTTCGCCGGCCTGCCCAACCCCTTCTCGGCCACGCGATACCACTCCCTGGTGGTGTTGCGGGACACGGTGCCGGACTGCCTGGAGATCACGGCGGAAACGGAGGAGGGCGAGGTCATGGGGCTGCGCCACAGGGAATTTCCGGTGTTCGGGGTGCAGTTTCATCCCGAGAGCATTCTGAGCGAACACGGCCACGACATGTTGCGCAACTTCCTGGCCGCCTGAAGGGGGTGGTTGCGTTTCCCTCTGCCCAAACGATCCAACCCCACGTGGCCGCCGACGCCGAGTCGGCGCAGACGGGCTCGGTCGGAGAGGCGCCAAGTGCCGGGAACAGACGGACGACACGGGGGCGGGTCCCTGGCTCAAGGGATCGAGCGCGGCCTGACGACGTCCACGGCTACCGCGGGGTGGCCGCCGCGCTCTCAGTAGCGTATCACGCGATAGAAGCGTTGGGGATCGGGCGGGTTCGGGTCTTCCACCGTCTCCGAAGTTGTCCCGGGCACGAACGTGCTCACCGTGTGCCACTCACTGAGGTCCTCCGACGCCTGCAGTTCGTGGGTTTGCCCCGGCATCACTCTCAGGCTTAGCCGGACGTTGCCGCTTGCGCCCAGTTTGATGGCTTCGATGACCGGCGTTGGGTCCGGCGGTTTTTCCACGTTCAGCCGGACCGTGGCGACGATGCTGTAGGTGAAGCCGTCCCACGCCTTGTAGGTGAAGGTGTCGGGGCCATAGACGCCGGGCCTGGGTCGGTAGATGTAGTTCGTGCCCAACCCGGAGAGCAGGCCGCGCTGCGGACCCTTGAGAATGGCGAGACGGAGTTCATCACCGTCCGGATCACTGACCTTCAAGGGCACCGGCGAGGGCATGTCGCCGGGCAGGCTGAGGGTCTGGTCCTCCGCCACAGGGCGGTTGTTGGCGGGGAGGACCTGTAGATTGACGGTGCCCTCCCCGCTGTCGAATTCGCCGTCGCTGGCAACGAATGTAAACCGGTCCGGTCCGGCATAGTCCGGGTCCGGCGTATATCGAAGGGTGGCACCTGTGCCGGCCAGATCGCCGTGTTGCGGCGGTGTCACGATCCGGACGGTGAGGGGGTCCGACTCGGGATCGATCACCGGAAGGGGCAGGTCGGTGGGCGTGTTGAAGCGTACCGTGAGATCCGCCTCGGCGGCGACCGGCGCGGTGTTGCGGTCGGTGACGGTGATCGCCACCCGCGTGGCGGGCGTGGCATCCCGTCCGTCGGACACCTGGAACCAGAACTCGTCCGGGCCGAGGTAGTCCGGAGCGGGGGTGTAGATCTGGACCGGCCCGGTGCTTTCCAGCGAGCCGTGCGCGGGCGGTTGGACGATCTCGAAGGTCAGGGGATCCTCATCGGCGTCGGTGGCGGAGAGCGTGATGGTGACGGGGCGGTTGACCTTGTTTGTGATGAACAGTTCCCGGGTCTTCGGCGGGTTGTTGGCGTCGAGCACCGTGAAGGAGACCGTGGCCAACCGGCTTTCGCTCCGACCGTCGCTGGCCCGGTAGGTGAAGCGGTCCGTGCCGACGAATCCCGCATGCGGGTAGTAGGTCGCCAGCTTCGGGTAGGTCCAGAGTTCCGCGTGCTCGGGTTGATCCACGACGGTGAAGGTCAGTTCGTCGCCGTCGGGATCGGACGCCTGGTAGAACACGTCGCGTTCGGAGTTGCGATTCAGGGTGTAACCCTGGTCGTTGGCAATCGGCGCGTCGTTGACCGGCTTGACGATCACCTCCACACGGGCCTCGACCTCGCCGTCGGAACCGTCGGTTGCCCGGTACAGGAAGGCGTCGTTGCCATACCAATCGGGCTCCGGGGTGTAGCGGACCAGGTCGCCTTCGAGCGGAGTGACCTGCCCATGTACCGCGGTGCCGATGCGCGTGATCGCGAGACTGCCACCGTCGGGGTCGAAGTCGTTCGCCAGCAGTCTGATTTCCGCGGCGACGTCCTCGGCGGTGATGAGGTGATCATCGGTCAGCCGGGGCGGATCCGGAACCGGCAACACCGTAATCCGCACTTCGCCAATCGCGATGCCATCCTCTCCGTCGCGCACGGTATAGACGAAGCCGTCCTCACCGAAATAGTCCGGTTGCGGTGTGTAGCGCTGGGTGCCGTCGGGCAGCACCTGAAGTTTGCCATGCAGCGGCCGTCCCGTGCCGGTGACCTGCAGGGGAAGGCCGGCGGGTTGGGTGTCGTTTACCCGGACATCGAAATCCGCCGGGGTGTCCTCGATCAACTCGATGGCGTCCGGCCGGGCGATGGGGGGTTGGTAGCCGGCCACGGCGGAGAAGCTGAATTGCTGGGAGGCGGAGGCACCCTCGGGATCCGTCACCGTCAGTGTGAGAACCTCGCTTCCCTCCCAATCGGTGGAGGGCGGGGTGACGACGAGTGTCAGGTCCGCTTGAATGTCCGCGTGCAACTCCAGCGTGCCGGTGATCTCGAACTGCAGCTGGCCCAGGGCGTGGTCCGGATCCGACACGTACTGGGCCAGGGGTAGGGGGAAGAAGCCGGCGCCCGGTGGGATCTTCTGGCCGGGGAGAGCGAGGATGGCTGGGGGATGGTTGGTGCGGCCGGGGGGTTCCAGGTAGCCGGTGTGCGCCGGGCCCCGTTGAAAGGCCGCCCAGACGAGGTTGGACTGGGCCACCGGCACCGGCAGTTCCCAGGCGTAGAGGCTGTAACGGTGTTTCGAGGTGGAGGAGGCTTCGACCGGACTGTAGGCGCGGTCATCGATGCTGCTGGCCACGAGGTCCAGGAGCCCGTTGCCGTCGAGGTCCGTGAGCGTGGGCGGAGCGGCCTTGGAGCGCGAAAAGCCCCCGGTCTGTTCCAGGGGAAGTCCCTGGATTTGCGGCAGGGGTTGCAGGTCGATGGGCGTTCCTCCGAAAGACCACGCGTGGATGCCTCCGACGGCCGCGGTGATCCCGGAATAGCTGTGCTGCAGGGTCTGGCCGTTCAGGGTCATAATGATGTCCTGCATGCCGTCACCGTCGATGTCGGCAATCAACGGCTGGGACCTCGGCTGAAAGTAGCCGCCGATGCGGATTGGCCAGCCCGGCAGGTCGAACCCATCGTGCCAGAGCACGTGGAGGTTCCGGGACTGCCAGCTGGGAATGACGATTTCCAGGGTCCCGTCGTGATCGAAATCCGCCAGTGCTGGCGTGGCCACGAAGGCTTCGTCAATCAGCACGGGCCAGCCGGGTCGCAGTCCACCCTGGCCATCGAACAGAAACACGCCGCCGTTGAACCCGTTCTTCGTGCCGGCGTTGCGGTCGTAGCCGGCGATGACGATCTCATCCCGCCCGTCGCCATCCACATCCCCCACCGCGGGGGAACCATAGAAACGGGTGTCGAGGGCCAGTTGCCAGGACGGGTTCTGAGGATCGGCCAGATCGAACACCTCAATCTCGCCGCAGGGATTCGCCACCACGATCTCGAGGTCCCGGTCGGTATCGAAGTTCCCGACCGCCGGAAACTGCCGGGTCACATCCACGTCCTGCACGCAATGGTTGATCTTCCAGTCCGCGAGGCGGCGGCCGGTGTGATCGAACACGGCAAGCTGCCGCTGGAACCCCCCACCCGCTTTGGGCAGTTGGGCGTAGCAGATCACCTCCATGAACCCGTCCCGGTCCAGATCCGCCAGAACCTTGCCGGACCGGCGCGCTCCCAATTGGACCGGCCACCCGCCGCCAAGCGCGGAGCCGTCGAACCGGAAAGCATGGACCCGGCCTTCCTCGCCCGTCTCGGCAAACAGTTCCAGCCGGCCATCGCCATCGACGTCGCCGATGGCGGGGATGTCCGAGTAGGGTTCCCCGCTCCCCAGTTCCGCCGTCCAGCGCGTCGAACCGTCGAGGTCGAAGACCCGCAACTCCGCGGGTGCGCCTGTGACCCCGCCCGGGTGCACGCGGATGATCTCCTGACGGCCGTCGGCATCCAGGTCGGCAACATGGACATCCCGCCAGTCGTTTGTGGGGTAGAAATCCTCGCTGGGGAGGTATTGAGGCCAGCCGGGACGCAGTCGACCATCCAGGTAAACCAGCCCGGTCACCCATTCGCCGACGACCTCCTCCAACTCGTTTCGCGCCACCAATCGGAGGCTCTGGAAGCTGTCCGCGGGAAGGTCACGCGTGTCCCACCAACCGAGGGTTCCCGAACTGACCGGGTGGGTGCCTCCCTCGCTTGTCTCGATGCCGTCGACGGACCAGGCGGTGGGATGCCATCCGGGGCCGTGTTCGAGGGTGTAGGTGCGTCCCTGGCCGAAGACCGTCCCAGTGATCTCGAACCGGCGCCCCGCCGGGACGATGTCATTGTGCGCCGGCGACTCGATGAAGACGTTGCGTACGATCACCCGGCCCCGGTCCACCGCCGTCTGCCCCTTTGAATCCATCACCTGCAACCGGATGGCATGCACCCCCTCGTGGAGAACCGAGGTGTCGAAACCGCTCACCAGCGGTCCTTCCGCAACCGGGCTGTCCCCCGTATGGAACGTCACCCAGGTGTCCGGGAAGTCACCCACCCCATAGTCGAGTCGGTAGCCCACAAAGTCCTCGCCCGCGGCGGTGCCCTCGAGGGTCGCCAGTCCCGAGAGCGTCTCCGGTAGCCGCAACCGTGCCGTGGGCAGGGGTTGCGTGACCTGCACCGCCTTGAGGGCGTTCAGCCTTCCGGTGCCGAGGGGATGATCCGGACGGATCTCGTCGACGGCATTCCGCAGGATGTCAACGACCTGCGGGATGGTGAACTCGGGATGCTGCGAGAGGATGAGCGAGGCCACCCCGGTAACGTGCGGCGCCGCCATCGAAGTGCCACTGAGCAGTTCGTACCGTGCGTTCGGCATGGTGGAGAGCACCAGTTCGCCGGGGGCAGCCAGGTCGACTTGGGGACCAAAATTGGAGAATGGCGCCCGCTGGTCGCGGCTGTTGGTGGCAGCCACGGACACCACTTCCTCCATCGCGGACGGGTAGTAGGGGTCATCGGTTCGCCCGTTGCCGGCGGCGGAGACCACCAGGACACCGGCGTCGGTGGCTGCTCGAATGGCTTCCTGCAGGGCGAGACTCGGTTCCGGCGACCCCCAACTCGCGTTGATCAAGGCGGCTCCGTTGGCCACGGCGTAATCGATGGCGGTGACCACCTCCGAGACCGCCGCCTCCCCGTTCTCGTCAAACGCCTTCACGGCCATGAGCGTCGCCTCCCAGCAGACTCCCGCGACCCCTTTGCCGTTGTCGGTTACCGCCCCGATGATCCCCGCCACATGGGTGCCGTGCCCCTGATCATCCATGGGGTCGCCATCGCCACTCACGAAGTCGTAGCCATGCACGTCGTCGATGTAGCCGTTGGCATCGTCGTCCTGACCGTTGCCGGCGATTTCACCGTCGTTGACCCAGACGTTTGCCTCCAGGTCGGGATGAAAATAGTCGATCCCACTGTCGATGACGGCCACCCGGACGGAGCGGTTGCCCGTGCCGTGGGCCCAAGCTGCCGGGGCGCTGATGTCCGCGCCGGGGCTGCCTTCGTATTGCCCGTCGTTTTCCAGGGCCCACTGCCGGGGGAATTCAAAGTCTGTCGGCTGAATGCCGGGGGGGATTTCCGCCAGGCGCAGGATGAAGTTGGGTTCAGCGAAGGCCACACCGGGCTGAAGCCGGAGGCGCGCCAGCGCGTCGGAGACGTCCACGTCCCTGTCCAATTGCAGCCGGACCAGGGAACCGGGGGCGGATGCGGTTGGCGCGCTCATCGCCGTGGGCTTTCGGACTTCCTGGAGGGGGACCATTCTTCCCCGGATTCCCGCCCGGGTGATTACCCGGGTGCGGTCCGCCATCGACCCCGTGTTCCGGAAGCGAACGAGCAGTTCCCCGGATCGCCACCGGGGTTCCTGCGGTGCCTCGGCGGCGGCAAGGACGGCGTCGGGGGAAGTCTGAGGCGCTTGGGGGCTGTCGGAGGCCACCGGTCGGACGGCAACCGTAACGAGGGCAATGATCCCGAGGAGGGTCTGCCATGGCGCGTGTCTGTGGTCGTTGGCGATAAGGTACATCTGTCTTTGCCAGCCGGCCGGCCGTTGAACGAGAGCATACACGCAGCGCCGCGACTGGCGAGTGAAGGAAACCGGGGGATTGCGCTTTCGGCGCATCCGGTGTTGCCGGAGGCCGGAAATTCCGGGCCGAAAAGAATGGTGGCGGACCGGACAACCAACAAACCGGCCCGCCACACGCTGACCCCAACCACTGCAACCAACCAAACTCCCTCTGACCCGGCGGGCCAACCAACTCGTCCGCCGCGTCTTCGAGGGAAGACCATGAAGATCAACCAGTCAAAGCACCTCGAAAATAAGCAGAGTTCGTGCCAAGCTTTGTGGCAATTTGGCGCCACCGCCCGAAAAAGCGCCGGCGACCGGTGGACCCTGCCTCACGCAGCCGGCTTCCCACGCCTGGGCTGGCAAAGGCGGTTCTGTGTCTCTCCCGCCAAGGGGCGAAACGGGCGACCGGGCGACAAGTGCCAACCGGCTTGCCTGTACCTTGCCTCCCCCTCAAAGCCGAACCCGCCGGGGTTCCGGCGGGTTCAGGGGGGCTGGGCGGCGTCGACCGCCTTGCAAGGCTGAGGTCAGAGGGTGGCTGGTGCCTCGTCGACCGGCGGTTCTTCGACCTCCGGTTCCCCTCCGGCCTCCAGTTCGACCGCGACCTTTGCCAGGCGCGCGTAGACCGGGAGGCCGCTTTCCATCGGAATCCCGGGTTCGCCCTGCACGAGCGGTCGGAGGTAGTGAAGGAACGCCTCGTTGGGCAGGAGTTTTGCGGGGTCAAGCCACTCTGCCGGAATCGGGTTGCCGCCCCCGATCACGTCCGAGAACTGGGTCAACCCGATCGTGCAGCGATACGGGTCCGTGCTTTGGCGCACGAGCTTCACCATGAATGCGCTCTGGCCGTTGATGGCGGAGAGCACGGCGTTTCGACCACAGTCGTAGGCCTCGTCAAGGTCGGTCTGACTCGCCAGTCGCCCGCTGCAGTAGGGTGTGCGACCAACCCGGTGTACGGTGGCGGAGAAGCCAATGGACTCCCCGATCAAGGCACCCAGACGGTCTCCCACGGACCCCGCCCCGGCGGCGGCCAGCGGGGCTCCGGCGCTGTTGACTGCCCCTTCGGACACGACAATGCAGCAGGTGCCGACGCGCTCGACGGTCTCCTGAATCCGGGTCATCAACTGGGCCTCATCCACCGGCATCTCAGGAATGAGCACCAAGTGGGGAGGAGCGTCAGGCGCCTGGCGGCCCACCAGGGATCCGGCGGCCAGCCATCCGGTGGTGGTTCCCGGCACCTCCACAATGGTGCAGGCCTCCTCGCCGCCCGCCAGGGTGTCCAGGTGGGCCTCCAGCACCGTCGAGGCCAGAGCCTTGACCGCCGAGCCGTAGCCGGGGCTGTGGTCGGTCCCCGGAATCTCGTTCGTGGCGGATTTCGGAATGCCGATCACCCGCAATTCGTAGCCGCGGGTACGGGCCTCCGTGTGGATGCGGTTCGCCAGATCCTGGGTGTGGACCCCACCGATGGGGAAAAGATAGCGCACGTTGTTCTGCTCGAGCACCTCGAACAGCGCGGCGGTTTGAGCGGCGGCGAGTTCAGGATTCGCCTGGAAATCGAGGGTCAGCGTGCCCGCCCCCAGGGCGGCCCCCGGCGTATGACACAGATCCTTGATGGTCTGCTGCTTTTCCTCCTGAAGATCGATCAGCCGTCCTTCCAGAATCCCAGCGAAGCCGTTCACGGCCCCGTAGATTTCCTCGATGGACTCGGGATGTCTCCCGGCCTGAAGGACCGCTCCCGCCAGACTCGCGTTGGCCGCACACGTGCCACCGCCGGTCTGGACCACCAGCATGTTCCCGACTAATACAGACATGTTCTTGTTTCGCTTCCTCGACGGCGTCCCGGTCTAGCCCGGAAATCAGCCACCGTCCGACACCGCTCGCGAACCATGCCAACCGCCGCCTCGGACTGTCAAAGCCAATCCCGGGTTTTTCGGGGGCGGGGGAGATCCGGTGGAAAAGCGGCCGCCCTGGAAGGCCCCCGCCGCGGCCGTCGCAACCGGCTTCGAACGGCGTGGCCGGCCCCGTTTCCAGGCCGACCTTGCCCCCACCGGTTGCCTGCCGCGGGAAACCGGTTGACGCAGGTGCCCCGACGACTACCCTTCGAGGCGGACTGGAGACGTCTCGCCCGGGTAGTGGGCGATGAGGATGGTCATGATGTCATGAGTGACAACTACGCTTTGTACAACGAGACGGTGATGGATCACTTCCTGAACCCGCGCAACCTGGGCGATCTGGACGGGGCGGATGGGGTTGGCGAAGTGGGGGCGGCAGCCTGCGGTGACATCATGAAGATCAGCCTGAAGGTCAAGGACGGGAAGATCGAGGACGCCCGGTTCAAGACGTTCGGATGCGGCTCGGCAATCGCCAGTTCCAGCATGGCCACCGAGTTGATCAAGGGGCGTTCGATTGAGGAGGCGATGAACCTGTCGAACGACGACGTGGTCAACGCCCTCGGCGGTCTGCCTCCCGTGAAGATCCACTGTTCGGTGCTGGCGGAGGAGGCCATCAAGGCTGCGTTGGAGGACTATCTCAAGCGTCATCCGGAACTCGCCGGGCCGGCGAAGACGGGGGACCAGGGGCAGGGGACCCCGGCGGTTGGCGGGGAACCGGCCGCGTCCTGATCGCCGATGCGCCAGGTCTATTTTGATCATCTCGCCGCCACCCCGCTGCTTCCCGAGGCGCTGGAGGCGATGTTGCCGTTCTTCCACGAGTTCTTCGGCAACCCCTCCTCGCTGCATCGGCACGGGTTGCGGGTGCGGGACGCGTTGAGCAGCGCGCGGGTGCAGGTGGCCGGCCTGATCAACGCCGCCTCGCCCGAGGAGATCTTCTTCACCTCCGGGGGCACCGAGGCGGCAAACCTCGCCATCAAGGGGGTCGCCTATGCCAATCAACGTCGCGGCACGCACCTGGTGGTCAGCGCCGTCGAGCATCCGTCGGTCCTGCAGTCAGTCGAGTTCCTTGAGAAACAGGGCTTCACCTGCACGCGGGTCGCGGTGGATTCCCTGGGGCGGGTCGACCCCGCGGCGGTGGAATCCGCGGTGACGGACCAGACCGTCCTCATCGGCCTGCACCTGGCAAATCATGATGTCGGCACCATCCAACCGGTCGCGGAGGTCGGCAGGATCGCGGCGGAAAAGGGGATCGCGTATTTCGTCGACGCCAGTACCAGCGGCGGGTGGTTGCCCATCGATGTCCAGGCGATCGGCGCCAACCTGCTGAGCCTGGCGCCGCATCGCTTCTACGGGCCCAAGGGTGTGGGGGTGCTCTATCGCAACCGGCGGGCCCGCCTGGTCAGCATTCAACATGGCGGCGTGCAGGAGGGCGGGCGTCGGGCGGGGACCGAGAACGTGCCCGCCATCGTCGGCGCCGGAGTGGCCGCCGGGATCGCCGCGCGCGAGCTTGCGACCCGTCGGGCGCATACCGGCCGGTTGCAGCAGCGGCTTTGGGAGGGACTGCGGGCGAGCGTGCCGTACATCCGCCTGAGCGGACCCGAGCCGGGGCCCGGCCGCATTCCCACGAATCTGAACCTGAGCACCGAGTTCATCGAGGGCGAGGGCCAGTTGCTGCTTTGTGACCTGAACGGCATCGCGGTTGCCAGTGGCTCGAGCTGCGTGAGCAAATCCCTCAAGATCTCGCACGTCCTCGGGGCCATCGGCCTGGATCACGCGCTTGCCCAGGGCAACCTCATCCTGTCGCTCGGCAAGGACAACACCGACGAGGATGTCGATTACTTCATCGAGGTGTTTGCCGGGAAGGTGGTAAAGAAACTGCGGAGCATGTCGCCCATGTGGGACGAGTTCGAACGGGGGCTGATTGACTCGGTCATCGCCCCGCGCGGCCAGGGCCGGACCTTTGGTGAACGCGCCTCGAGTCTGTCCGGAAAGAAGGCCTGACCCCGCCTCGCCGCCATTGCCCGGCACCGTTTTTGAAAATGCCAGACCAAGACGAAATCCTCAACGCGCTGAAGTCCGTGAAGTACCCGGGCTTCTCGCGTGACATCGTGTCCTTCGGCCTCATCAAGGAGGTTCAGGCGAACGCGGGCGCGGTCAGCGTGCAGCTGCAATTGACGTCCCCCAGCAAGGAGGCGGCCGAACAAATCAAGGCGGACTGCGAGCAGGTGCTGCGTGGGTTGTCCGGGGTGCAGCAGGTGCACGTTGATGTGCGTCAACCCGCCGGTCAGCCCGGTGCCCCGGGGACGGGCGGACCCGATCCCTGGGCCGGACAAAACCGCGTTCCGGGGGTGAAGAAGATCGTCGCCGTGGCGAGCGGCAAGGGCGGCGTGGGCAAGTCGACCGTCTCGGTCAACCTCGCCTGTGCCCTCAAGCGGCTCGGTCAGGAGGTGGGGTTGCTGGACCTCGACATCTATGGGCCGAGCATCCCCCTCATGATGGGACTCAAGCAGCGGCCCGAAGTGAGTGGCCGCGAGAAGCTCGTCCCGCCGGTGAACCATGGCGTGCGGCTCATGAGCATCGGCTTCCTGCTGGACGACGATCAACCCGTGATCTGGCGCGGTCCCATGATCACCAAAACCATCCAGCAATTCCTCTTTTCGGTGGAATGGGAGGGGCTGGACTACCTGCTGATCGACCTCCCGCCCGGCACGGGGGATGCGCAGCTTTCCCTGTGCCAGACCGTGCCTCTGGACGGCGGCGTGGTGGTGACGACCCCCCAGGAAGCCTCCCTCGGGATCGTCCGGAAAGGCATTGCCATGTTCCAGCGGGTGAATGTGCCGGTGCTCGGAATCGTGGAAAACATGAGCTATTTCGTCACGCCCACCGGGGATCGCGTCGAGATCTTCGGGCACGGCGGCGGACGGGCGGAGGCGGCCCGCCAGGGGGTTCCCTTGTTGGGGGAGGTTCCGCTCTTTACGGAGATTCGTGAAGGGGGCGACCAGGGTCTGCCCGTCGTGATGGGGGCTCCCGACAGCGCGCCCGCCCGGGCCTTCCTGACGGTGGGGGAACAGTTGCTGCGGTTGTAGGCCCTTTGCTCCCCACCCAAGATGGGGCCGGCCCCGGAGGTTTCTCCCCCCGGATTGGGCCGAACGTGTGACGAAGGGCGGGTGTGAGCCATCGGTTTCGGGGAAGTTCGGAATTGAGCAATGAAACATCCCGTTCCCATCGGTGCAGTCGGCGAACTGACCTTCACGGTTGAGCCGGCCCACACCATTGCCTTCGATCCCGTGCCGCCCGTGCTGAGCACGCCTTCACTGGTCTGGTTTCTGGAACATGCCGCCGTCGAGGCGCTGAAGCCGGTGCTGGAGGAAGGGGAAATTTCGCTCGGCGGCGAGATCAACATTCAACACCTGGCGCCCACCCTTCAGGGACGGCAGGTCACCTGCCAGGCGCGGTTGATGAGCGCGGAAATCCCGACATTCCTGTTCCAGGTCGAGGCCTTCGAGGCCGGCAAAATCATTGCCCGAGGCACTCACAGACGGGTGGTGGTCCGGGCGTTGTCTTTCGCAAAGCGCCTGGCACGGAATGGTTTTTGACCTTTGGTTGCACCTGCAACAAAAGGTTGTGCAGGTTCGGTCCCGCGTCGATAGTCGGTTCCGTGGAGCACCCGGTCGCGCATCTGGATGCGGATGCCTTCTTCGCCTCGGTGGAGCAGGCCTCGGATTCGCGTTTGCGCGGGCGGCCGATAGCGGTGGGCGGTGAGAAACGGGGGATTATTGCCAGTGCCAGCTACGAGGCCCGCAAGTTTGGCATCTACACCCCCATGCCCACGGTGCGGGCACGGCGGCTCTGTCCCCGGTTGATCGTGCTGCCGGGGAACTTCGAGCGGTATGAGCAGTTCTCGAAGTGGATGTTCTCCTACGCCTACGACTTCACCCCGGACGTCGAAATCAGCTCCATCGACGAAGGGTATGTCGGGTTGGCGGGGGTCCGGCGACCGGCGATTGAAGTGGCGGCGACGATCCGGGATGCCATCCGACAGACTCTGAAAATCACGGTCAGTGAGGGCATCGGCAGCAACAAACTGATCAGCCAGATCGCATCGAAGCTCAACAAGCCGGCGGCGTTTCGCTGCGTTCCCCCGGGCGAGGAACGACTGTTCCTGAACCCGTTGCCCAACCGCTGGCTGCCCGGTGTGGGGCCGAAGACGGCTGCCCGGCTCAATGCCGCCGGCTTGCCCCTGATCCGGCAGGTGGCCGCCGTTTCGGTGGACCTGCTCAGCCTGCTCGTCGGCAGTGCCGGGCCGCAGCTCAGCCGGTTTGCCCGCGGTCTCGATGAACGTCCGCTCGTGCCGGCCGCCGAACCCGCAAAATCCTACGGCCAGCAGGAGACGTTTTCCCGCGATCAAACCGACGAGGCCTTCCTGGAAGCCACCTTGCGCCGCATGGCCGACCACTTGTTCGCCAGGGTCCGCGCCGACGGCAAGAGCGTCCGCACCCTGACGGTCCGCGTGCGCTACAACGACATGAGCGAGGACCAGGTCAGCGAAAGTCTGATCGAGCCGACCGACCTCGAAACCGATGTCTATGGGCGGATCGCCGGGATGCTCAAGCGGGCGTGGCGGCGACGGGTGAGTCTGCGGTTGGTGTCGCTCAAGCTGTCGAATCTCTACGGCGCGGTATTCCGGTCGGAGCTCGCGTTGGACCGGGAGGCGGAACAGCACGATGCGCGGCGGCGCCTGGCGGCGGTGGTGGATCAATTGCGTCATGAGCATGGCCGCGAGGTGTTGCTTCGAGGACACGATCTGATCCTGCGCGAGGGCGAACCGGATCCGACGCCGAAGGTCCGGGTGACGCTGCAACCCGGCCCCATGGTGGCGCGAAGGCTGTCCGGCGGAAGCATTGGCAAACCGATGCAGAAACTGGGTGAACTCCGGAGCCGAACCGGTGTCCCGCCGGTTACGGATCCGGCCGGCCACCCTGCGGTTGCCGAACCACGGCCAGTCTTACTGCGCGATGAGGAGCGGCGGGGTGCCCATCCCCATCCCACGGTGGTCCGGAAGCAGCTCGCCATCGCCGTCCCGCTTGTGGTTCGGAGCCATTATTCGTTCCTGAATTCGACGCTTTCGGTTGCCGACATCGTGGCATTGGCAAAACAGCACGAACTGCCGGCGATCGCGTTGTGCGATCAGGGCAATCTGCACGGCGCGGTCGAATTTGTGCTGGCAGCCCGAAACGCCGGGATCAAACCGGTGCTGGGGGCCGAGATTCGCCTGAACGGCCGGCCGCTCTGGCTGTATGTGCAGAACCCGACCGGTTACGCGAACCTGTGCCGGATCTTGAGTGAAAGTCCGGGACTCCGTAGCCGCGGACGTCAGTCCGCGCATTCCGATCCGGATTTGGATTTGGATCAGCGCCGACTGACGTCGTCGGCTACGATTTCGGATTTCGGATTTCGGATTTCCGGCGACACCGCCGGTCTCATCGCCGTTTCCCCCGACGCTTCCCTTGCCGCGCACTTCCCGGGCCGGTTCTACCGGGCGTTGCTGAACCGGCGTGAATTGCGACATTACCATTACGCGCGCGATGACCGGTGCCCGACGGTGCCCGTGTTGCCGGTGCATTACGCCGTCGCGGCGGATCGCTGGAAGTTCGACATCGTCCAGAGCATCCGCACGTTGACGCTCCTGAAGCAGTCGCATCCGGATAAACTGACCGATGGGAACTGGCATTTCCGGCTGCCGGACGAATGGCAGGGGTTGTTTGGCCGGCATCCCGAACTGATTGAGCACACGCGCGAGATCGCCGATCGCTGCGATTTCACCTTTCGCTTCGGGAAACCCCAGTTCCCGCCCTTCCGGTCGCCTGATGGATCCAGTTCGCGCGAATTCCTGCGTCGCCTCGTCTTTGCCGGCATGCAAGGGCGCTATCGCGCATCTCAAATCTCAAGTCTCAAATCTCAAATCCACGAGGAGCTGCAGATCATCCACGACGTGGGGTATGAGGATTACTTCCTGATTACCTGGGACCTGCTCCGGGCGTGCCGCGAGCGGGGCATCGATTGGATCACCCGTGGGTCGGCAGCCGATTCCCTGGTCTGTTATTGCCTCGGCATCTCGAACGTCTGCCCGATCCGGTTCGAACTCTATTTCCGGCGCTTCCTCAATCAGGAACGCATGGCGCTGAACAAGCTGCCGGACATCGACATCGATTTTCCGCACGACCGCAAGGACGACGTCGTGGATCTGTTGTTCGAGAAATACGGTCCGGAACACTGCGCGGTGGTGGGGGGCTTTTCGACCTTCCGGGCGCGAAGCGCGTTCGCCGAGGTCGCCAAGGTGCTGGGCGTGGCCGAACGCGAGGTGCGGCGGTTCACCGAGCATTTTCCGTGGAGCTTTGGCGGGGGAGGGGAGGCGAACCCGAAGCCAGATCCGAAATCCGAAATCCGAAATCCCAACGGCGGTAGCCGCGGACGTCAGTCCGCGCATTCTGACTCGGATCAGCGCCGACTGACGTCGGCGGCTACGGCCGGGCATTCCGACGACAGTCGGCTGGCCGCGCTCCTGCGATCACGTCCCGAGACGAGCGAATTGCCGATTGACGAGGAACCGTACCGCTCGGCGCTGCTCATGGCCGGGTTCCTCGACGGGGTGCCGCGTTATCCGAAGATGCACCCATGCGGCGTGGTGTTGTCGCGGGATCCGATGCATGCGTTGACGCCCACGTTCGTGTCGCAGAAGGGTTGGTCAACCACGCACTTCGAGATGGACGCCGTCGAGGCCATCGGCCTGGTGAAGATGGACATCCTCGCCCAGGGCGGCCTGGCCGCCATGCGCGATGCGCAGGTCGAACTGGCCAAACGAAACCTGGCCGTGGACCTGGAACGGTTGGAGGTGCGCCAGGCGGGAAATCCGAAATCCGAAAGCAGTAGCCGCGGACGTCGGTCCGCGCACTTTGACCGTCCCGGACCAACGTCAGACCTGCGTGAGACGGAAAGTCCTGAATCCGAGATCCGAGGTCCAGAGGAGGAATCGAGCCTCGGCGGTCGACGTGGGGCCGCGCGCTCTGATCTTGATCAGCGCCGACTGACGTCGGCGGCTACGGCTTTGCCTCGGATTTCGGATTTCGGATTTCGGGCTTCCAGCTTCCTGCTGGCCGGTGCGAATCCCAGCCCCTCCCGATTCGACAATCCCGAGGTCTGGGACTTGATCGCCTCCGGCAACGCCCGCGCCGTGCACCACATCGAGTCGCCGGCGATGATCTCCCTCTGTCGCATGACCAACGTGCGCGACATCGACACGCTGGTTGCGATTGTCTCCGTGATCCGGCCCGGCGCGGCGAACGAGGACAAGAAACGCGAGTTCACGCGGCGCTATCAGGGATTGAGCCCGATTACTTGCCCGCATCCGTCACTCGAGGCGTGCCTGCGAAGCACGTTCGGCCTGGTGGTGTATGAGGAACACATCCTGCAAATCTGCGAGGCGTTTGCCGGGTTGCCCGGCGGGCGGGCGGATGTGTTGCGGCGATCATTGGTGAAGGAGAACTGGCCGGTGGTCCAACAGATCGAGCAGGAATTTGCGGCGTGCGCGCGGCAACGCGGTCATTCCGAGGACGACATCTCGAACGTCTGGCAGTTGGTCATCGGTTTCCACGGCTACGCCTTCTGCAAGGCGCACAGCGCGGCCTACGGGGTCGAGGCGTATCAGAGTGCGTGGTTGAAACGCCATTTCCCGGCCGAGTTCATGGCCGCCGTCCTGACCAACGGCAAGGGCTTCTACCGGCCGCTTGTCTATGTGCTCGAAGCCTGGCGACTCGGCGTGCCGCTGCGCCCGCCGTGCGTCAATGAACCGGGGCCCGCCTTCGCCGTGGAGGGCGGCGCGGAGGTAAATCCGAAATCCGAAACCGGTAGCCGCGGACGTCAGTCCGCGCATTCTCATCCCGATCCTGACCAGCGCCGACTGACGTCGGCGGCTACGGTCACGCCTTCGGGATTCCGTCCTTCGGATTTGCTTCGGATTTCGGATTTCGGATCTCGGGCTTCCCGCTCCATCCGCGTTCCCGTGACCTGCATTGCCGGCCTGACCGAGCGAACGAAGAAAACGCTGCTGGCGCAACGGGCCTTGGGCGAATTCGCGTCCTTGGCGGACTTCTTTCTGCGGGTGCGGGCGTCGCGGGAGGAGATGGAACTGTTGTCGCGGGCCGGGGCATTCGACGGCTTCGGACAGACGCGTTGCGAACAGTTCTGGGAAATTCAGCAATTGGCGGCGCGTTGGGGCGATGATGCCACGCCCGGCCAGGGCTGGCTTCTGCCGCCCACGGCGGCAAATTCGAAACCCGAAATCCGAAATCCGAAGGCCGCCACCCTGAAACCTGAAACCCGAAACCCGAAACCTGATTTCAGCGAACCGACGCGGTTGCAGCGGTTGCAGTGGGAGATGGAACTGCTGGGGTTTACCGCGAGCGGGCATCCGTTGGAACTGTATCCCGACATCGCCTGGGACACGTATTGTCCGGTGGCACGCTTGGGACAGTTCACCGGCCAGGAGGTGACGATGTGCGGATTGGTCATCGAGGATCGCGTGCATCACCAGGTGACGGGCGAGGCGATGAAGTTCCTGACTCTGTGCGACTGGACCGGGATGGTTGAGACGGAGCTGTTCGCGGCGACGTATCGGAGCTACGGCCTGGCGACCGTGCGCTATCCGGTGCTGGAAGTGACCGGTCGGGTGGAGCCGTACGAAAACGGCCGGGGCCACAGCTTGCGCGTGTTGCGGGCCGGTGAACCGCGGCGGAAGTGAAACTGAATGAGGGCTTGCAGGTGTGAGCGTGTGAACGCAGGTTGCGGTCGAACCACCGGGTAATCCATGAACCGAATTCACATCTGGGTGGGGGTGGGCACGCTGGCCATCGTCCTGGCGGCGATGCTGACGCGGAAGGTCGCTGAGTATTCCCGCCTGGCCGCGGCGCGGGCGAAACCCGGGGTGGAGGAGATCGTGTGGGAGCAGAGTTCGTCGAACCGGGTCGCCGCCGATCCGTCCACCGATGGGGCTGCGGTTTACCGACGATCCTCGGTTGAGCTGACCGGAGCCCCGGAGGCTTCTGCGACAAACGAACCTCCACTTTCCACGGATTCCACCGGTCCAAGGCTGGCCGGGCTTGCCAATGATCGTCAGGTGCTTCCGGGCCGTGAGCCAGCAGGTCCGCTCCCGCTGGCAACGGTTCTGCTTGATTCGACCACCCGCCGGTTCATCGCCCGCCCCGGCTGTTCGTTGAAGATTTCCGGTGATTCGGCGATCCACCAGTGGAGCGTTGAGAGCCGGATCGTTGGCGGCTATCTGGAGATTTCAGGGCAAGCCATGACAGCCCCCGATGTGGGCAAGGACGATGGTTTGGTGGATGCCGAAGCCGTGCTTTCCGTTCCGGTGCGGGCGTTGAAATCCGGGAAGGACGCCTTGGACCGGGGGCTTCAGGAAGCCCTGCGAGCGGACGAACATCCCATGCTCAAGTTTACGCTGAACGAACTCAGGCGGTTGGGGTCGTCGGAGGACGAAGCGGCCGCGGCGTGGTTTCAGGCCAAAGGCGTACTGATGGCGGCAGGTGTCGAGATCGAAAAGGAGGCAGAGGTTGAAATCCAGGCATTCGGGGATCACGAACTCCAGGTGACCACTCAATTCAACCTCAAGATGAGCGAGTTCGGGATCGATCCCACCAAGCTCCCGGCTCCGACGAACGTCCCCATCGACGTGGACGATCAGGTCGCGATTGAGTTGCTGTGGCTCGTGGCCACCAGACCGTAGCCCGAGCCGCGGACGGCAGTCCCTCAAGTCGCGAGCCCCGTCAGGGCGACATCTCTGTGGCCCCCTCAAGGCCAGAGCAGCCGATAGAACCGCCGGGCATGTTCCGTCCAGGTCGGATCGCTGAAATGGGCCATGCCACCGGCAATGGTGTGACTGCCGACAGGCTCCAACAGTGCTCGAACAGACCCGGCCCCACATTCGTCACGGTGTCGGGAAACACCGCGTGGGTCAGACTCATGCACTCGGAGAACGCCTTCTCGCCGATGCTCACGACATTCTGGCCAAGGGCCACACGCGTCACCGCCGTGCCGTTGAAGGCGACCCGATGGATTGTCGTGACGGGCATGTCATCGATGGTGTCCGGGACGACCGCTTCTCCTCCGGCACCCAGGTATTGCCGGATGGTCACCTCGCCACCCTCGACCGAGTAAACGTAGTCGCCGAACGTGAGCAAGCCGGCGTGCAGCCGCAGTCCGACTCCCAGCGTCAGGAGCACCAACAGCCTTCCCCAGCCCGGCAGCCCCGAACATCCTCTCACCGGCTCGCGCTGGGCACCGGTCTTTCGTGCCATTCGCCTGTTCATTCCTGATCCTTCCTTCTTCCTGGGCCCCCCCGCGCCGTTGGTTCCGCCCACCGCAATCACGCCCCCTCTTCGGGAAGTGCCATGCAACCTGGTGTTCAAATGCTTGCCGCTAGCGAATCAGACCACCCCTCCCGTGTCAACCCACCCAGCCACCCAGCCACCAATCGAAAGGAAGGTGGGGCTTCGCGTTGCCCACACTTTCCATCGGATTTTCGGATTTCGGGTTTCGGATTTGAGATTTGAAATCTGAGATTTGAGACTTGGGACTCGCGGAGCTCATCCCTCCAAGTTTGGGGCGCCAAAAGGGGTCGCGTCCAGTCCAGCCCACCCGTTAGGATGCCGCCCGTCTTTCGTCCGTGGACGGATGACGGACGGTACAGGTAGACACAGCACATGAAGGTTTTGGTCATCGGTGGCGGCGGGCGCGAACACGCCCTCGTCTGGAAACTGGCTCAATCTCCCCGGGCCGCGCGGATGTGGTGCGCGCCGGGCAACGCCGGCATCGCCGCCGAACGGCTGGCTTCGAACGGCTCTCCAGTGGAATGCGTCGCCATCGGTGCCGAGGATCTGCCCGGCCTGCTCGCCTTCGCGAAAGGGCAGGGCGCCGATCTCACGGTCGTGGGGCCGGACAATCCTTTGGGCATGGGGATCGTGGATCTGTTTCAGGAGAACGGGTTGCGGGCCTGGGGGCCGAACCGGCAGGCCGCCCGGTTCGAGGCCTCGAAGTCTTTCAGCCAGGAGTTCATGGAGAAACACGGCATTCCCACGGCACGTTCCGGGACCTTCACCGAAAGCGACCAGGCGTCGCGGTTCGCCGCGGCATTGGGCGGTCGTTGCGCCGTGAAAGCCGACGGCCTCGCCCTTGGCAAGGGCGTGTTAATCTGCCGCAACATGGCGCAGGCGGACGACGCCATTGACGCGATGCTGAACCGCGGGGAGTTCGGCGAAGCCGGCCGTCGGGTGGTCATCCAGGAGTTGTTGGAGGGAATGGAAGTCTCGCTGCACGCGCTATGCGACGGCCACGTGGCGCGGGTCTTTCCCACGTCGCAGGATCACAAGCGGGCGCTTGACGGCGATGAGGGCCCCAACACCGGCGGCATGGGAACCTATTCGCCCGCGCCGTTCCTGGACGAGGCCGAATTGGTGGCCGTCACGCAGAAGATCATTGAACCGTGGCAACGGGGGTGCGCGGCGGATGGCATCGACTTCCGCGGCATTCTCTATCCGGGGATCATGCTGACCCGGGAGGGACCGAAGGTGCTGGAGTTCAATGCCCGGTTTGGCGACCCGGAAACGCAGGTCTACCTGCCGCGGTTGCAAAGCGATTTGTTGGAACTCCTGGACGCCTCGGCCCGGGGCGCGCTGTCCGATCATCAACTGGAATGGAGTTCACAGGCGTGCGTCTGCGTGGTCATGGCCTCGGAGGGTTATCCCGGCAGCTACCCGAAAGGCCGGCCGATTGCAGGCTTGGAGGAGGCCGCCACCCTGCCGAACGTCAAGGTCTTTCACGCCGGCACGAAGTCGGTGGACGGTGTGGTCGTGACCAGCGGGGGGCGTGTGCTGGGGGTGACCGCGTGGGCGGATGACCTCGCTCAGGCCCGCGATCTCGCCTACGACGCCGTGAAGCGAATCCGGTTCGAGGGCGCCCAGTTTCGGAACGACATCGCCGCGAAGGCGCTTCAACCTGGAAACCGCAGATGAACGCGGATGCACGCAGAACTGATCCCCCGAGCGGCCTAACCGGTTCCAGGTCCCATTGCCTGCGCATTCGCGAAAGGGAGCTCTCCAGGTTCAGCGGTGAACGCTGATCAGCGAATTCCGGTCTTCCCTCGCATACCGACCCTTATGATCAAAACCCGTTTCCTTCTCGCCCTCGCCCTGACCGCCGTTGCCACGGCCCCGGTCAACCGTGCCGCTGAGCCCGTCGCCCCACCGCTGGAGGAGGTGATGAGCGTGATCCGGACGAACCTGCCCGACGTCTCCGCCGCGGAGTTGAACGCCGCCGCCGTACGCGGTGTGGTGGAGGGAATGGGACCGCGGGTGAGCTGGATCGACAGTCACCCGCCGGCGGTGACCGCCACGAACCTGGTGCCGGTGGCGGAGTTGCTGGACGAGCGCTTCGTGTTGGTGCGGGTGGGCGAGGTCGCTCAGGGACTGGCGAAGGAACTGCGGGCCCGGGTGGAGGCCCTGCGCAAAGAGGCGAAGCCCGCAGGACTCGTGCTCGACCTTCGGTTTGCCCACGGCTGGGACTACGCCGAGGCAGTGCACACGGCGGAACTCTTTCTCAAGAACGCGGGGCCGGTGCTGGATTGGGGGGGAGGCATGGTGGACGCCGCGCCGTCCGGGGCGTGGTCGGTCGGGCCGGTGACCGTGTTGGTGAATTCCCGAACCGCGGGCGCCGCGGAGGCCCTGGCAGCCGTTCTGCGTGACCAGGAAGTGGCGTTGACGCTCGGCGGGCAGACTGCAGGGGAGGCCTTCGCCTTCCAGGATCACGCCTTGAGCACGGGAGCGAGCCTGCGCATCGCCAGCGGTACGGTCCGTCTGGGCGATGGCACCGAACTTCCCTCGGCGGGATTGATGCCCGATGTCCGGGTGAACGTGCCCATCGAACAGGAACGCACCCTGGTGAACGACGGCGAGGTGGCCCGCACCACCGCTGCCCAGGGGCAGGTGGCCGCCAATGGGCCGCGTCGGATGACGGAGGCGGACCTGGTGCGTCTGCATCGGGAAGGGATGCAGGCCCTGACCAACCCGCCTCCCGCCGAGGCCACCGCGCCAGCCGCCCCTCCGGCGGTCATTGATCCGGTTCTGGCGCGAGCGCTCGATCTGTTGCGGGGGTTGGTAATCCTAAGATCGGTGCGTGAGTGAGAGGGCGCCTCGGACTCAGCCCCGTTTCGGGCACGCCTTGCGGGTGACCTTGGGCCGCCCTTCATCGCGGGTTGGATTGGCGTAGCGCAGGTCGTCACGTTCCAGCCCGGAGGGGCGGAAGAGAATAGCCCCGCGTTTCAACGCGGGGAAGCCGGCCCCGAGCGAACGGCCAGTCCCGTGAGGGACGAAAGAACCAGGCGGAAGGAGCGGGGGTTTCTTTCGTCCCTGATGGGACTTCAAATCCATGGGGCATGCGCCACCCACCGTTGAAACGGTGGGCAATTGTCGGGCGTCCCTGCGGGACCAGAAGGTGACCTGGCTTTCCTGCTGCCCGCCAACAGTAGGATGCCTGCCCCGTCGGGCTCGACGCAGAGGACATACCTTGTGCCGGGGCAGGGAGGAGATACACTCAAACCCGGTTCAGCAATGCTCGGTTTGAGACGCGGAAATGGCGGACGATCAGGCTTCTTGTTCACAACGCGCGGGTGCCTCCAACGGGCTGCGAGGCCGACGGCTCCGGCGCAGGTACGTTGTCTACATCGCCGTTTCGATTGTTCTGCTCGTGCTGCTGGGGAGGTGGATGTTCTCACCGAGCTTGGGGCCGGAACCCGAGGTCAACGGAGTGCCCATCAGGAAGTGGCTGGCCACGAAAGCCGCTTTGGAGGGACCATCGGAAGTCAATTTCGCGGGCGTTGCTGTCTGTGGCACCAACGCCATTCCGTGGTTGGTGAGCGCCTTGGATTCCAGGGATGGTCGAGTGCAGCTTGCTGTTCGGAAGCTGTGGCAACATCTCCCATTGGTCGTGAGGAGACGGTGGTCCCCGCCCCGTCCGAGTGAGGAAGTTCGCGAAATCGCGTGGCAAGCACTCCGGTTTCATGGTGAAGAAGCCCGGCCGTGGTTGCCTTCTATACTTGCTGCGGCCAGGACGGAAACCGGCTGGCGGTGTCGAGGCTTGTCCATTCAGGCGCTGCTGACCATCGCTCGAGACTTGCCGGAAGTGGTGGGCCTTCTCCGAAGCCGCCTCACCGGGCCGGCTGCAACTTCCCAAGTTCGCAACCAAGTGCTCGCTGCCTTTTACATGGTGGGATGGTCGCCGCCGGAACTGCATTCCCTGCTGCTTTCCCTGTTGGAGGCTCAACTCGCATCGGATGTCGGCGGTTCCTGCAACCTGCTTCTGGCACTCCAGACGGCCCCAACGGAAGCGGCGTCGGTTCTTCCCCTGCTGACGGATACGCTGAAGTCTGGGGACCTCTGCGCGGGGAACGTCTGGGCCATCTTCCGGAGTTTGGGACCGGCTGCGGAACCATTGGTTCCCTTCCTGCGTGAAGAGCTCCGAACCGGTGACGGGAACGAGAAAGAACTGGCTGTGGACATGCTGTGGCGAATCGGGCCCCTCGCGCATCAGGCTCTGCCCGAGTTGAGAGTTGCGATGAGCGATGCGGATCCCGGCATTCGCACCGTTGCCGCCGGCGCATGGAATCGTGCTGGAGGAGAGCCTGAACCGGCCGTGAACGTGCTGGAAGAGGTCTTGCGGAATTGGCCCGAGGGCAGATTCTGGTTCGGCCCCGAATCGTGGCTGGCTTGGGGACGACCCCAGATGGTGTTGAATGTCCCCCAGACGGCCCTCTGGATGCTCGGCGATCTGGGGCCTGATGCCCGGTCCTCTGTGCCGCTGCTGCATGATCTGGCCGGGAAGAGTGCTCCCGACTACCTCGAGGCGCTCT
>JACKPW010000021.1 GCA_024233215.1 Verrucomicrobiales bacterium
GGCCAGCAATTCCACCCATGAACCGTCCCCCGCCAATGGAGGGCCGGGCTACACGAGGCCCTGACTTGATTTCAGGGACTCGCGGAGCTCGTCCCTCCAAGGAGGGTCATGGTCCCATTGCCTGCGCATTCGCGAGAGCAGGCTCCCCAGGAACCGAGCGACGGGGTCAGTGGCCGTTCGTCGAGCCCGGGTTGCAGAACATCCGGTTCTTGGTGGGCAGGTGGGACTCGTTCCGCCAGACCTCGAAGGTGATGTATTCGACGTGACCGTCCACCGCCAACACGATGCCTCCGGTCTTGCCGTGCCGGCGACCGAGCGCGCCGTCCAGGTCCGGATCGGGGTAGCTTGAGCCATCGTTGTAGCCGTATCCCAGCGTTACGTTGGCGTCATCCGGCTCCCACATGATGAAGGCATCCGGGGCGAAGTTCTCCAGCTTGTAGGAATTGCCCGCGGGCGTGAGCTGGCCGAATCCACAGACCGCACCGTTCATGACGTAGGTGGCCATCTTGTTGCTGCGCGCCTTGAACGTCATGGAGTTGGTCTTGTCAATCGGACACCGGTAGATCCCCATGGAGCCCGTGTACGACCAGAGTTGACCCCCTTCGTAGGCGGGCAGCGGATCCGTCGAATACGGTGCCGCGAACAGGTCCGGGACCCGGCTGTTCACCGGCGTGTAAAGCCAACCCGGCACCCAGGGTGGGTTCCAGTTCGGGAAGGGCAGGTGCTCCTGGTTGTCGCCAGCATACATGTGGCACGCCAAACCGAGCTGCTTCTGGTTGCTCACACACATCGTGCGGTGCGCCTTGTCCTTGGCGGCAGAAAGGGCCGGCAGGAGGAGTCCTGCCAGAATGGCGATGATGGCGATGACAACGAGCAGCTCGATCAGCGTGAAACCAACCGAACGAGCACCTTCCAGGCGGGCAGAGATCTTCTTCACAACGGCACCACCATGAGGCTTTCCGGGTTCGCTTGTCAAACCTGGGGCGAAATCCCGGGGGCGCGTTTGCTTCCGGGCGGTCGCGGGCTATGATTCGGCTCCAATTGAGCTGTCGATGAGCATTGTGACCAGAACAGGAGATGCGGGCGGCACCAGCCTGCTGTTTGGCCGGCGGGTGGCCAAGGATCATCCCCGGGTGGAGGCCTGCGGCACGGTGGATGAGTTGAGCGCCGCTCTGGGTCTGGTCCGCTGTCTCACCGTTGGGACAGCGCTGGGCGATCACCTCGCCCGGATTCAGCAGCAGCTCATCACCCTCATGGGCGAGCTGGCAACGACCGCCGAGGATCTCGACCGGCTTGGCGGGGCCGGTTTCGCGCGTGTGGACAACGGGATGATCGCGTGGCTGGAGGAATGCATCACCGCCGTGGAGGGCGACCTGCCCCCTCCGGCGGGCTGGCTGCTGCCGGGTGAGGACGAGATCAGTGCCCGACTGCACCTGGCACGCACTGTCTGCCGCCGGGCGGAACGCCGCGTGGCCGCAGTGCAGGGCCAGGGAGAGCGACCGGAGCCAGGGCCGCTGATCTACCTCAACCGGCTCGCGGATTTGCTCTGGCTTCTCGCCCGGCAGGCGGAACTCACCGCAAATCCCTAAAACCTGGAAACCACGGATGAACGCGGCCAAGCCCTCCGGCCTCAGGCCGCATCGAACACCGGTCGCACGCGGTGGGTGATGCGACAGATTTCCTCGGCCGGGACCTGTCCACTCTGGACCTGGCGCCAGCCGTTTTCCCGCAGACTGCGCCAGCCGCGGGCACGTGCGGCGCCCCGGAGCTGTCCGGTACGAATCGATCCCCCGAGCAGGTCCGCAACCTCCTCGTTCATGATGAAGAACTCGTAGATGGCCACACGGCCCCGGGTGCCCTTGTGCCCGCATTCCACACACCCCCGGCCCCGGCGCGCCTGAATCCCCTCTTCCGCCAGACCGAGCGTGGTCGCCATCTCGTGCCGCACCTCCTCCGGCAGGTCGGAATCGACCTCGCCACAGTGACGGCAGACCCGACGGGCCAGGCGTTGCGCAATGCTCGCCGACAGGGAGGATCCCAGAAGGAAGGCGTCGATCCCCATTTCCAGCAGGCGGGTGATGGCATTGATGCTGTCGTTCGCGTGCAGCGTTGAGAAGACCAGGTGCCCGGTCTGGGCCGCGCGCACGGCGATTTCCGCGGTTTCGGTGTCGCGAATCTCGCCAATCAGAACCACGTCGGGGTCGTGTCGCAGCACCGCCCGCAACCCGTTGGCGAAAGTGAGCCCCACCTCGTCCCGGGTCTGGATTTGCACCACCCCTTCGAGCTGATACTCCACGGGATCCTCGATGGTGAGAATCTTGCGACCCTCGTCGTAGGCCTGGGTCAGAGCCGCATAGAGCGTGGTGGTCTTGCCGCTGCCGGTCGGGCCGGTCAACAGCACGAGGCCCTGGGGCAGGCGGGTGAGGTCGCGGAGGGTCTCCTCCTGGTCGGACTGCAACCCCAGTTCCTTCAACTCGAGCATGAGGCTCTGCCGTCCGAGGATGCGCAGGCAGAGGGCCTCGCCGTGCTTGGTGGGAACGGTGTTGACGCGCAGGTCGTATTCCTCGCGCACGGTGCGCATGGTGATGCGGCCGTCCTGCGGCAGCCGCTTCTCCGCGATGTTCAGCCCCGCCATGATCTTGAGGCGCGAGACCAGCGCCCCGTAGACCTGACGCAGGCCGTCCGGCACCCGGACCGTCTGCAACACGCCGTCGATGCGGTAGCGCAGTTTGATCCGGGCAAAATAGGGCTCGACGTGAACGTCCGTAGCCCCCAACCGCATGGCTTCCGCCAGCAATTGGTCCACGTAATGCGTGATCCCGGCGGTCACCTGCGCCTCGTCCTCGTTCTGGCCCAGATCGAACACCACATCGGAGGAACCCTCCTCGGCGGTCACATCCTCGTCGAGGCGCAGCAGGGTGTCGGCGCCCAGGCCGAAATGCTGGCGGATGACGTTCTGGTAGCAACTGGGCGAGGTGAGCATCGGCTCCACCCGCCGGTTCAGCAGCAGCCGCAGGTTGCTCAGCTCCGACTGCCGCGGTGGGTCCACAAACGCCAGGCCCACCGACTGATCGTCAATCTCAAGCGGGAGAACCCGGTGGTGATGTACCAACCGGACGGGGAAGAGCTTCTCGTCCGGGAGTCCGGGGGGGAACTCGTAGTTGCAGAGGTCAACGAACTCGAGGCCGTTGCAGGCGGCAAGTTCGCGCCAGGCGTCCTCCTCCGAGACGAAGCCGAGATCGACGACAGCCCGATGTTGCGGGATGTGGAGACGGTGCTGGCGGCGGCGGACCAGTTCGATTTGTTCGGAGGTCAGGCGGCCCGCAGCAAAGAGGCGTTCCCCCACTTCCCGGGATGGTTCAGACAACGGCATGATGAGTCAGTTTCCGAGCGGCACCTCGACCTGCGCCGGCTTGCGAAACGGGAGGATGTTGGTGAGGCCGGCGACATTGGTCAGGACGACCTGATCCAGTTCGATGCGGGCGACGGCGAGATCGGCGACCAGCGGGGCGCCATTGGTGACGATGAGGGTTTTTCCGTCGGCGACAATGAAGGCGTAGGGACGTTCCTGGGAGCTGCGGATCATGCCCTGGAAGAGCAGGCTGGTCTGGCGGGTGGTGGCGGGCGGAGGTGGCGCGGGCTTCGGCGGCGGCTCGAAGTAGCGCGTGAAGAAGGGGTTTTCGGAATTGGTCTGCACCGCAGGCCGGGCGAGTTCCTTGGGGCTGAACCATGCCTGGATCTTCTCCGGCGCCACAAAGTCCAGGACCGGGCCCTGGTCCTCGGGGATCGCCTCCAGTTGCGGAACCTTGTCGGGAACACTTCGCAGGCTGGCGACAGCGAGGGCAACCGAGCCGAGGGTGACAAGCACCGCCATCCAGTAATTCCGTGTGGATTCGTTTTCCATGACGGCGGGCTTCAGTCGTCCTCGGGAGGCGGCCGCGGGGTGGGGACAAACCCGCTGACGCCGATCTCCAGGTTCACGAGTTCAGGGGCGTTGGGCGCGGCCTTGCGGGCCAGGATGCGGTTGATGAAGAACGACGGCTTGTTCGTCAGCACCACGGGCAGCCCGACCGCATCAAAGGACTCGCCGCGCAGCGGCAGGCAGGTCAGGAACCGGACCAGTGAATCGACCGACCCCGCCAGTTCGAGGTGGACCGGAAGTTCCACGTAGGCGGGAATCTGTCCGGGATCGGAATTCTCCGGGCTGGGCAGTTGTCGCAACACCCGGACCTCCGACACCTTGCACTCGAGGGCGGTCAGCAGGACCTGGCTGGAGAGGAACAACCGGGGCCAAAGGAGTCTGGGATTCGCCATCTCCGCCGAATACTGGGGCAGCCCGGCCGTGACCCCGGGCGAGAAAGTGACGTGCGCCGCCCGGGCGGCTGCGGACAATCGATCCGCCGTGATCTGAACCTCGTTCTGGTAGTCGTGCAACTGCCACACGTTTTCCAGCCGTTCGATCACGTTGGTGGGCAGCGCGATTCGGGCATCGATGAGCTTGCGGGCGTCCCCGATCTCGTCCTGCGTGCGGTTCATCGCCTCCCGCCGCGTCTCGACATTGTCCGGGGTCACTCCCGCACAAGCCACAAACGCGCTGTTCGTCAGCAGGACCTGATGCCAGAGGTTGGTCAGGCTGTCGTCGAGGGTGCGGGACTGCTGCACCATGGGCCGCAGCCAGCCGAAGAACAGGGTCGCCAGCACGAGCAGCAGCAGCAACGTCAGTGCCGCCGGTCGGATGGAGGGAGGCTGCCGCTTCGTCATGGGATCAACGGTTGGTGGTGCCCGGCCCCGTAAGCACCCGCACCGGAGCCGGGATCGTCCGTCCCTCCCGGGCGGCGACGGGCGCAGCGGGCGCAGACAACGGGATGGGCACGGGCACGCTGAGCGCGTGAGGGGTGTGCGGAGCAACCCCCGCCATCCGGAGGCTCATCGAGAAAAGGTGGTTCGAGATGACCACGGAAGGATCCACCAGATCCCGATGGCGCTCGGGTGGCAGGGTGTCCACTTTGCTGAAGATCGAATCCTCACGCAGCCGGTTGACGATCTCGCTTAGATTCGACCGCTGGACCGCCCCTTCGCTGGGCAGACAGACCTCGATGACGAACTCCCGGGCGGCCACCGCCGGGTCGACCGGCAGGGCGTTGGTGCCGAGCATGCCCCGCGGCAGCGTGGAACCGGCGGCGTAGCTCTCGGAATCCGCGAACAGGGCATACCAATGGGCGCGGTTGGTGGGCTCCCGCTGCAGGGCCGCGAGCGACTGAAGCACGTCCATCGTGAACTGCTCCCGTTCGAGTACCGGATGCAGCGCGGCATAGTCGCGATGCAGCCGGCTGTAGAGACGGACCATTTCCCGCGCCGCTTCCAGCACGGTCTGGGCGTTGGTCAAGCGGGTCTCCTTGGCCTCCAGGAGAGTGCGTTTGGTTTGAAGGCTGAAGGTCAGCGCCGCGATCAGCGCAAGCAACAGCAGAACGTTGAACCGCTGCCAGAGCCGCCAGCGGCGCCGACGTCGAGCCGCCGCGTTCAACTCGTCCGGCAGCAGGGAAAGGCGGTGCGGTCCGCGACGCAGGGCATGCAACGCCAGGCCGTAGGCCGCCCAGTAGGAGGTCACATCCCCGCGGGTGCCGGGCATCTTCCCGTCCCACGCCTGCAACTTCAGTGGGGCCAGGGCCGGGATCGCACCCACAATCCCCCCGCCTTGCGCGCCGCTGCCGCACACGTAGGCGGGCAGGCGGTTCAACACCAGCATCAACTCCGGGTTGTCCTCCAGCCACTCACGCACCGCGGTCTGCACCCGCAGATGCCACCGGTCAATCGCCTCCCGCAGGGCGGGACCGGGGGCTTCAAAACCGCTCCCGTTACGAAGGGATTCCAGTGCCTCCGTGGCGTCCACCCCCCCGTCGGCTGCCGCCGCCTTGACGAAACTCACGAACCCGTCCGGCAGGCTGGTGGCAAAGCACCCCTGGCCATTCACCAGCATCGCCACCACGGTCATGCGGCTGCGCAGTTCGATAAGCACCGCGTTCTCCGGCCGCGAACGCAACCCCCGGCTCGCGGCAAAGAGCGCCTGCGCGTTGGTGGTCACCTCGCACAAGCCGCCCTGTTCCAGCCCCCCCGTGACCTCGCCTCCGACGAGAAACCGCGCCGCCACGGAGTCCACCTCCTCCCGCTTGCACAGCGTCACCCAATGAGGGTTCCGGTACCGGCCAAACGGGCGGAGCGGTGCGTATACCAACCGGAGTTGGGAGGGATCCAAGCCGCTCAGCTTGCGCGCTTCCCGCAGGAGGTAGTCGCGGGTCTCGTCCGCCCCCTCCACGGGGACCTCGACCGTCTGACAGATGGTGCGGTCCTGCGGCACCAGCACCGCGCGGTCCAGTCCGTAGAGATCGGGGAAGAGCGATTCCAGATGCTCGCTGGTCTCCTCGGCCGCCAGGACGCCCTCGCCTTCGAGGTTCACCGTATGCTGCTGCTGCACCCGGACCCGTCCCCCAAACGCCCAGACGGAAAGCAGCTTGAGAAAACGGGTGCCCGGATCGATCACGACCAGGCGGCGTCCTCCCAGCGGGTTCAGAATGCCCAGCGCTGACGCGGCGCCACCGGCCATCAGCCGCCTCCTCCAGCCGTCGCCGCCGCGCTGCCGCCCGTCGCGGGGGGCGGTTGATCCTCGTACATGATATACTCGCCGCTTTGGGAGAGCAGCGTCGCCGTCACGAAGATCAACAGGTAACGAGGCCGGTCCACCTCGGTGCGACGACGGAACGCCGCACCAATGATCGGGAGATTCCCCAGGATGGGCACGGCCTCCACGAATGTGGCCTGCTCACGCTCCAGCACGCCGCCCATCACCACAGTCTCGCCGGAGTGTACCGCCACGCGGGTGGCCAGGTCCTGGGTCCGGTATTGGGGCAGTTTGATGTCGAACGTACTGACCACATTGCCGGAGGCATCGGTGTCCGTGATGGTCGCAAAGGGCACCAACTCGACGTCCGAGTTGATCCGGGGATTGAGCGCGAGGAAGATGGTCTTGCCGTCCCCCCCGACACTGGCCAGCACCTGCAGTTCGGCGCCGGAGGTCAGCTTGGTCGGCTTGCCGGAAGGCACGAGGGCGGAGGAGGAGCGGTATTCCAGCACCTGCTGCTTCACCTGATATTCCTCGTAATAGTACTGGACCTTGCCATCGCTGATGGTGGCCGGGCGGTTGTTGACCACCGTCAACCGGGGCGCGCTCAGGAGCTGACTCTCCCCGCTCTGGTCCAGCAACGAGAGCGTGGCTGTGAGGTTGGGCCGGTTTAATATGTTGGTAAACGTCTCCTGAATCGGCAGCGCCGCCGTCCCCACGCCAAACCCGGTGTAGTCCACCGCCTGGTCGCCGGATACCTGGATGCGCCCCGTTTCCCAGGCCACTCCGAGCCGCAGAAAGGCGGCCTCGGAAATGGTGATGAACCGGGCCTCGATCAGCACCTGTTGAAGCGGTTGATCGAACTCCTGCACAATCCGATCCATCACGGCGAGCTGTTCCCGGGTGCCCCGGGCCACGATCAGGTTGTGCTCGTAGTCGATTTGATAAGTGCCGGTGAAAAAGTTCGTGATGGCCACCTGGATGGCGGGGGTGAACGGCGCCTGGTCGTTCACAAACCGCTTCAACAGCTCCACCTCGGTCTCCACCACCGAGCCGTCCTTCTGCCGGACCGTGGTCCGGTTGACGGTATCCGGACCGAACTCAGCAGGCAGGATGAAACCGTAATGCAGTTTGTAGAACCGGGTCTCCTCATACTTCTTCGACGCGTCCTTGCCATCGACAATCCAGATCAGGCCGTCGCCCACCTGGAATTGCAGCTGGTAGTTACGCGCCACGAACGCGAGAAACTCCTCCAGCGTCACCTTCTCCAGGTTGATGCTCAGCTTCTGCTTGAATGCCTCCAGTCCCCGGTCCGCCACGAAATTGATCCCCTCGACGCGGCCCACGGTGAAAATGATGTCCTCGACCGTGGCGTCATCCAGATGAACAGAAATCTCCTTCTGCATCAGTTCCGTCATTCGTCCCGGGGTGGAGTTGGATTCGAAGATGATACTGGGCAGGTAATTCGTCTTCCCGTAGCTCGATGGGATGTAGGGGGTGGACTCGATCTGCTCGACGGCATCGCGCACGTCCTTCCGGGGCGGCAGGCCGCGGCTCTTGTTCTCCTTCAGGAGGTCCATCAGGGTCGGGTTGAAGACCGAGTTCTTGGAGTCAACCTCGCGGATCCGGTTCTCCAGGGCCGCTTCCCGGGCGGCCTGCCGCTGCGTTCGGATCCAGGTCCGCAACCGGATGACGGAGGTGTCCTGGGGATCGGCGGCATACAGCGAATTCACCAGCGTCTCCGCTCCCTCCCAGTTCCCTTTCTCGGCCAGGTCGAAGATCTCCTTGATCGCCTCGTCGTGGTCGGCGCTGTACTTGATCGGGGCGGGTTCCTCCCGCTCGGGTTCCCCGGTGGCAGTCCCTGCAGGCGAAGGCGATTCAGGAGAGGCGGCAGTGGCCGGGGGGGTGGCCGGAGGAGGCGTGACGACCGGGGCGTTCGTGGCTCCGGCGTCCACCGCGGCGGCCGGCTCCGCGTTGGCGGCGGGTGGGGTCTCCCTTCGGACCCCGGGCCGCGATTCCTCATAACGCTGGCAGGCGGTGAGAATCCCCAATACCGCCACCCAGGGAAGAAGCCGTCCGAAGGTCCGTTGCGAGTCTGCCATTGTTTGTTGCATGGACGTCCTGTCCCGCGCGCTGCTTCAACGGTTTCGTCGGTAAACACCCCCCACGGAAGCGTCGCGCACCGCCATTCCGGGCTGCGGCACCCTTTCCTGCCAGCCCGGTTACGCGGAGGATCATAGTCCGGAGAGCTCCCTTTGCCAGCTTGAAAACCGCCCGGCGGGCGGGCGGCTCAGGGCCCGGGGCAAAGTCGTATCGCACCTATTTCTGCTCGATGCGATAGAACCGCGTGCCCGTGGCAGGCGTCGGGTCGACCCACGACGTGCTGGTACCTTGTGAGACGGCGCTGCCAACCTCAATCCACCCGGATCCCACGATGTCCGGAGACGCCCACACGCGATACTCCGCCCCCTGGTAGCTTGACCAGGTGAGTTCGATGAATCCGTCCTCGTCCCGTGTGGTATCGGTGATCCTGAAAGGTCGCTCGAACCCCGAGTATCGGACGCCCGCCTGGGAGAAGTTGTAGAAGGCCAGCCGCCCATCCTGGAATCGCCCGGTCACATCGAGTTCCAACACGCCATCCACCTGGACCTTCAGTGACGTCTGGCTGAACTCGAACGTAAACAGGTAGTCGCGATTCCGCTCCCATCCGGTGTCCCCCAGGGTCGCGGCCCGGGCCAGTTCCTCCAACCCGCTCTGCAAATCGGAGATCGGGTCGTCGAAATTCACATGCCCCCAGAGTTCATCCGCCGTGGGAATCCCGAACACCCGCGAAACCGCCAGACCCCGCGGAGCCAGGCTGCCCGGAGTGGTGGAGGGCGCTCCGAAATTGTACGATTGGGTGCCCCGTTTCCAGTCAATCAGCAGATACTCCGCCTCCGGATTCGTGGTGTCGCCAGGTTGAAACCCGATGGCGAACCCGACGTAGTCATCGTCGCTGCCACCGGTCACCCGGATCCTCCCCTCGGAGGTGTTCTGGAATGCCTGGAAGTCGCTGTAGAAGAATGTGGGCTGCCCGTTGATGGTCTGGACCACTTCCTCATTCCCCTCGGCGACCGTCCACGAACCATCCCCAAAACCGGACACGGCCGGGTAATCCTCGGCGATCCAGGTGCTGAGATCGACCGGAACCAGGTTGCCTTGGGCGTTCAGCAGGGCGATTGGTGCAAGCAACAGCAGGGGCCGGACCAGGACCGGCGTGGAAATTGGGGTGATTCGGAAGTGCTTCATTTCGGATCCGTTTGGGTTTCGGTTCGACGCCAAGGTAGCGGCGCCGGCCGGCTTTCGCAAACCGGCATCCCGGTTCCTGAGCCGGATCCATGCGGTTCCACCACGAATGGACACGAAGCAACACCCATGGAGAGACCCCTTTTGCGAATGCGCATGCAATGGGACCAGGAACCCTCGTCGGAGGGACGAGTTCCACGAGTCCCTGGAATCAAGTCAGGGCCCGTGGAACTTAGCCCTCCGTTGGCGGTTGACGGTTCATGGAAAGAACTGCTGTTCCGGATTCCCGCCCCCTTCCCTCCTGCCGGGGCAGGGGCTACACTGGCGCCATGACAGTGGCGACCGCCAAAGAGCTGCCTGATGATCACGGACGGTTCGGTCCCTACGGGGGCCGGTACGTGCCGGAAACGCTGATGCACCCCTTGCTGGAGCTGGAACATGAGTATTTCCGGGCCCAACAGGACGGGGACTTTCAGCGCGAACTGCAGTACTACCTGCGGGAGTTCTGCGGCCGCCCAACCCCCCTCTACCTCGCCGAACGCCTCACCCGCGAACTCGGCGGGCCGCGCATCTACCTGAAACGCGAGGACCTGCTCCACACGGGGGCCCACAAGATCAACAACGCCATCGGACAGATCCTCCTGGCCCGGCGCATGGGGAAAACCCGGATCATCGCGGAAACCGGCGCCGGGCAGCACGGCGTCGCCACCGCCACCGTCGCCGCCATGTTCGGCCTGAAATGCGTGATCTACATGGGGGCGGTGGATTGTGAACGTCAGGCACTCAACGTCTACCGCATGCAGATGCTCGGCGCCGAGGTCGTGCCCGTCCAGGCCGGCCAGAGGACGCTCAAGGAAGCCGTGAACGAGGCCATGCGCGACTGGGTCACGAACGTGCGCTCCACCCACTACATCCTCGGCACGGCCTACGGGGCGCATCCTTATCCCGTCATGGTCCGGAATTTCCAGCGTGTGATCGGCGACGAGGCCCGGCGACAGATCCTGGAAAAGGAGAAACGGTTGCCGGACCTCCTGATCGCCTGCGTCGGCGGCGGGTCGAATGCCATCGGGCTCTTCTATCCGTTCATCGGGGATGAATCCGTCCGGATGCTCGGCGTGGAAGCCGGCGGTGAGGGGATCGTGCCGGAGCGCCACGCCGCACGGTTTCAAGGGGGATCACTCGGCGTGCTCCAGGGAACGCGGTCGTACGTCCTGCAGGATGAACACGGCCAGATCCAGCTCACCCACAGTGTCAGCGCAGGACTCGACTACGCCGCCGTGGGACCGGAACACGCCTGGCTCCGCGATGCCGGACGGGCGGAGTATTCCTATGCCACGGACGACCAGGCGCTGGACGCCTTCACGAAACTGGCCCGTCTGGAAGGCATCATTCCGGCATTGGAAAGCGCCCATGCCATCGCCGCCGTGATCGAGCGCGCTCCGGCAATGGCGAAAGACCGGATCGTGATCGTCAACCTCTCCGGTCGGGGGGACAAGGATGTGGCCCAGGCCGCGGACAAGCTGGGTCTGAGAACTCCCGGGAACTGAGTCGTCACGGTTCAGTGGCAGTCGCCTTCTCCCGCCCGTCCCGGTGTGCGGGAAAGCGGCGATTAAGATCGTCGCCCTCCACAACGCTTTGCGATTGTGTCGAAGCTCACGGGCGGCGATAAACCGCGTCTTTGCGGCCACCCGGCCACCCAACATGCGCTTTCTCATGCTCAACTGGCGCGACCCGAAGAACCCGCAGGCCGGTGGGGCCGAGCGGGTGACGGAGGGGTATTTGCGCGCCCTGCACGAGCGCGGCCATGAGGTCTCGTGGTTTGCCTACGCCTTCGACGGCGGGGCACCGGAGGAAGATCTCGACGGTCTGCACGTGGTCCGGGCAGGCAGACAGCTCGGCGCCATCGCCGCGGCCCGGCGCTGGTGCCGGCGCCAACCCCGGTTCGATTTGATCATCGACCAGCACCACGGGCTGCCGTGGTTCGCGCCGTGGTGGAGCGGCACCAATGTCGTCGCCTACATCCACGAGGTCCTCGGTCCCATCTGGCGGTCCTTCTACCGTGGGTTCACGGCGCGATTCGGCCAGTGGCAGGAACGGCGGGTCATTCACCTCTACCGGAAGACCCGGTTCTGGACCGCCGCAAAATCCACCCGGGACATGCTCGTGGCGCTTGGGGTTCGTCGGATTCAGCTCATCCCCTACGGTGTCCACACCCGGGCACTGCCCACGCTGGACGCCAAGCCGTTGAACACGCCGTTGCGGCTCGCCGTGGTCTCCCGGCTTCAGCCGAACAAGCGCATCGGGCACGCCATCCGCGCCTGTCGGGTGCTCCTGGATCGCGGCCTGGAGGTGCGACTGCAGGTGGTCGGGGGTGGCGACGACGAGCCCGTGTTGCGTGAGCTGACCCACTCGCTTCGTCTGGAGGGACAGGTGCACTTCACCGGGCCGCTGCCGGAGGGGGACAAGGACCGCGTGCTGCGCGATTCCCATCTCCTGCTACACACGTCGCTGCGCGAAGGGTGGGGACTGAACGTCATCGAGGCCAATGCCATGGGCACTCCGACCGTCGTCTATCCGGCGCCCGGGCTGACGGAGTCCACGCTGCACGACGAGACCGGCCTGGTGAGTCGCGAGGAGACGCCGGCGTCGCTGGCGGATTCCATCCTGGAACTGGCGCGGGACCAGGCCCGCTATGACCGGTTTCGGCAGGCCGCGTGGAAGCGCGCCGGCACGTATCATTGGGACGCCGTGCTGCCGATGGCCTGCGACTGGCTGGAGAGCGTGGCTCAAGGTCGAGCCAAGGACCCGGCCCCTTCCCCGTAGCGGCGAACCGGCGTTCGCCGGGGGGAGATCGTAGCGACGGCAGGCTTCCTGGTCACTTCACACGCCGCCGCCAAAGCGGTGAAGGCTGACGCTTTTCACCGCACTCCAAAACCTCGCGGAGCGTCGTGGACCGACGGGGCCGCCATTACCCTCGCGCCTCACGGCTCCACTTGGCGGGCGCGATAGAACCAGTCGGTGCCCGGTGGCGCGGTCTCGTGGTAGATCTCGAACTCACCACGGTCGCACGGGTCACGTCCGACCTCCTGCCAGGTCTCCAAGTCCTCGCTCCCTTCGACCACCACCTCGTGGCCGTAGGGCGCTTCCACCGTGATCAGCATCGCACCATCAGGCAGGCGGTAGGTCAGCTCCGGGATTACCCGCGGTTCGGTCACGTGCGGAGGCATTACCCCTGAGCGCCACACCTCGCCCTTGCTCGTGATGAGGTGGAACCGGCCCTTGGCGAACAGCAGGTCGGAAGGGAAAGCGCTGGTCTGAATCTCTACCAAGTTCGTCCAAGTCAGCCCGTCGGCTGAGCCATACATCTGGGTGAGGTTCCTCGAATTGTCCCACGACCCTCCCAAGAACGTGCCGTTGGCGTAGGCCCAAGTGCGCGGCAACGGGCTCGCGACGCTGGACCATGTTACCCCATCCTCGGAGAAGTACACCCGATTGTCGCCCCGATTCGCAAGGAACTGACCCTTCCCGTACAGCAGACCGTTCAAGACCGGGCTTTTCGGGTCCGGGACCAACCGGATCCCGACCGCCCAGTCCTGACCATCTGCCGAACTGGAAACACTGTATTCATCAAGGAAGACCATTTCACCCCTCGCATAGACTGCTGACCACACGGGCCCACCGGTATACTCAATCCGAAGGGTCTCCAGTGGAAGTGGCGTTACCTGCCAGTCCTGGCCGTCAACAGAACTCACGAACCAGAACTGAGACGGCCAATCCGGATTCCCGGGGTCCGATCCCAAAGCTGCGAACCGACCCTGCCCGAAGGTGATCTCACCGACCTCCAAGGGCACGGGAGTCGCGTTCTGGTGCTGGGTCCACTCCTGTCCGTTGCTGCTACTCATGGGCATCCCGGACGCCCAGCTTACGAATCGGCCAGCGCCGAAGGCCAGCGCCTCGTGCGCGGCCCCGGAGTGCGAATACAGCCAAGTTCGACCATCTTCTGAGTACCAGGCACTCCCGCTGGTGTCGTTCTTCTTGCCCGCAGCGACCAACACCCCGCTCCCGTAGGCCAGCTTCCAGTCGAGGGTCTGGCCTTCCTGCAGAAATGTGTCCGCCAAGGTCCATTGCTCCAGTGGACCCGGTGGCGGCTCTGGGGCCGCCGGGTATACCCGGTAGAAACGGTGCGGCAGTCCTACCGCCGCCTCGTCATATACCTCGAATTCCCCCCGGTCGCACGGGTCGGTCGCGATCTGCTCCCAGTCCACCATGTCCGCGCTCGCCTCCACCACCACCGGTTGCCCGTAGGGACCCTCCACCGTCAGGAGCATCGCGCCGTCCGGCAGCCGGAAGCTGTCCTTCAGGCGGAATCGGATTTCCTCAACGGAAGGTGCGATCACTTCCGACAAGGCGAAGGTGCCGTCCCGTGCCACCGCCGCAAATCGGCCATCCGCAAACACCACGTCCTCAAACTCACTGCTCGTGTCCAGCTTCGTCACCGCCCAGTTCACTCCGTCACTCGAGGTGTACAACGTCCCATCCGCTCCCCCTCCGGCAAATAGACCGTTACCGTAGCATAGCCCTCGACGGGGAGCCTCATTATGCGGATATACTTGCCTCGTCCACGTCATGCCATCCACCGAACTTAGCACCACCTCGCTGTCCGGGACCCCTCCACCTTCTCCAGCTGCGATAAACAAGCCATCCCCGAAGGCCATCGACCTGATGAAGTGGGTGACGCCGGGGCCTTCGACGTATGTGGGAGGCCAATCGGTGAGGTTCAGAGAGGTTCTTAGTGAGTTCAGCTGCGCCAGCGCGACGAATCTCCCCTTGCCAAAGGCCACCGCATAGAGGGTCTCATTAAAATCACAAGCGAGCTTCTCCCACTCGTTCCCCAATTCCGACGTTGCGAAGTATCCGCCCCCGCCGGTCACAAACCGGCCTCGTCCATAGGCCAACGCCAACGACGGGTACGTGACGTAGTCGAAAGAGGAAAGCCAGAAGACTCCATCCTCCGAGTAGGAAGCGCGCGGCGGCAAATCACTGCTCAAACCCACAAATCGGCCGTTACCGAAAGCAACATCGAAGTTGCCGAAGGGAGACACCTTGTCCCACGTTCCAGACCCGTCCCAGAGGTAATTGCCATGGTTTGACAGGGCACCCACCACGGCAACCAGTTTCCCGTTCCCGTACGCCAGCCTCCAGTCGACATCCGCAGCGGTTCCCACCCGTTCGGGCTGAACGGCCCATTGCAGTCCATCGGCGGCCTGGGTGTTCAACGCGACGCAACCGGCCAGCAACACCGCCGCGGCAAGCGCAATGGGTCCGGCGGTCGCGCGACTGGGCAGAACCGTTCTCATGTCACGAGGTCAGGAGTGGGTAGGGCGTGGCGTGGCGGGGTGTGGCGTGGCACGATGCAATGCCCGGCAAGGTAGCACCTCCCGTGCCGTCCGACGTTAACAATTCGCGGAAACCGGCAAGGACCCATCCCCCCCGTAGCGGCGAATTGGTATTCGCCGGGATGGCAACCGGCCTTGCAACCTGGCAGTTCGGCGGACGCCGGTTCGCTGCTACGGAGCAGGGAGATTTGCGCGGACTGACGTCCACGGCTACGGGGGGTTCACCGCTTGAACGGTTTCCAGAACTCGCCCTTGGTGGACATTCGCAACCGCTTGACCAGGCGGAGCTGCAGGGCTTCCTCCCGGGCCTCCCAGACATCCTCCGGCTCCGTGAGTCCCACGGGAAGACTGCCCCCGGCAATGCTCCGGTGCCCTCCCGCCAGGCTGCGATTCTCCACAACGTCGCGCAGGATCTCACCCGCCTGCACGTCCGTCTTGGCCGTCCGCAACGAAAGGTGCAGGCGACCCTTGTATCGCCCGGTGCAAAACGACCAGTTCACGTGATCGTAGGTGAGGAGAAAATCCGCCATCTGGGAGATCAGGTCCGGGTTCTTCACGTCGCCCAGATGCGACACCACCAATCGCCGGTATTTCTCCGCCTCCCGGATGCAACGCCCGAGCGTGACGAAGAAACTCTTGGTGCGGGGCGGGTTTTGAATCCGGTGCAGGAGCTTCATGTCGCTTTCATGAAGCACCTTCAGGTAGGTCTTCACCACGTCGGCCCGGCCGGCGCGGTAGAGGTTCTGCGTGTCGGAAAGAATGCCGTAAGCCAGCGCGGTGGCCAGGCGCATGGGCATGTCCACGTTCGCCATGATCAGGGCTTCCGCCAGGATGACGCAGGTGGCGCCACAACCGGTGTCGATGATCGAGAGATCCGCGACGGGCGGCACGGTGGATTCGTGCTGATCGATGACCAGCGTGGCCCGGCGCTTGCGCGGGAAGGGGTTGTTGCGGAAATCCGGCTGGGTATCCACCATCGCCACGTTCTGAAAGCGCTTCAGGTCGGTCTTGTGCAACCGTCGCACCGGAATGCGCAGCAGCTTCACCATCGCCTTGTTTTCCGTTCGCCCGATGATACCGCGATAGGCGATGCGCGATTCGATGTCGAATTTCTGCTTTGCCAGGTATTGGAGCGCGTAGGCGGCCGCCAGTGCATCCGGATCCGGAAAATCGTGCGGCAGGATCAGCAGCGGTGAAAGGGAGGCCTTGTTGGTCTGGAGGTAGTCGAGCAGGCGTGCGGCGTGCTCACTACTGGGAGGCTGGGATTCGACTTCTTTCTCTTCAGGCATTGCCGGAGGCAGGGGAGGATCAGGCCACCATTGCCAACCCCGCGCCCCGGACGGCACGCGGACAGGGCATGATTCCGCGCGGTCCAGTCATGGCACCGGCGCGGTCATAAACCCGGGTTGTTGGCAACGTCGCCCTCAAAGGCGCGAAAGTATGCACGAAAAGCGGAAGGGATCAACCACCTGAATTCACGTTGACGGAGAGCGCCGGGCTTCCCTGCAGCCGGCACGCCCACCCGCGGCAGCCTACCTGAAGAAGCCGCTTCGCTGTGGAGCCTTCGCGGGCGCCCAGATGCGGATGTTCGTCACCATGCCCGTGTCATCAAACGAACCGAAGCCCACGCGTCCATAATCGAAGTGCGTGTCCTGTGCCACCATGATCGGGTCGTTCAGGTCATCGAAGAACACCCGGATGGCGCCGTCCTGGAGCGTGCGCTCAATCCGGACGTGATGCCAGACGCCGAGCCCCCAGTTCACGCCCTGGGTGGTCTTCTGCGCAATCGCCACCCGCGGCTCGTCGTTCACGAGAAAGATGTTGTGCGCATGCGGATCGGCCGCCGTGGCCATGTGGACGTAATAGAAGTTCGACGGATCCTTGGCCCCGAAGAACACGCACATGTCGCGATGCCCATACTCCTTGCCGGTTTGGATCAGATCCGCCTCCAACACGAAGTCCCCCAGTTCGAGGTCGCGGATCAGGGCGATGTTGAACGGTGACCGGACGCGGCCCTCATACTTGCTCTGCTGGAAGAGTTCCAGTGCCCCGCGACCGTCCTGGGTCCCGAGGCGCCAGGCCGCCGGATCGCTGAACTCGAAGTTCTTCAGCGCCGCGGCATCAGCGAAGTCCTGCGAGTAAACCAACCGGTACCCGGCCGGAATCCGGGCGTCACCGGCCTGGACGGCCACCCACCCGCACCCCAGGGCGGCGAGCACACAAAGCAAGCGTTGTTTCATGATCGTGCTTTCCTCGTGAACTCAGCGCGTGCCCGTCGCGTACGCGTCATACAGCTTCGCCACGCCGGCGGCATCGGTGTCTCCCGCATGGAGGACGATGCGGTAATGCCAGGTTCGAGACTCGCCGCTGGGAATCGTGTAGTCGCCGGTGCCGGCAGGCTTCCTCTCGAAATCGTGGATGCCAAAAGGATTCGCTCCGAACAGGCCGTAGTCGCGCACGTGCCACCAGGTGGGGTGCCGGGGATTGCCGGGATGATCGAAGATCGCCACGCCAACGGTCTGTCCCTCGACCGGCCCGGTGTAGTCGACCCATTTGGCGCGCTTGCCCCAGGTGGCGCCGTCGGTCACGCCTTCACTGTTCACGATGTGGCCGGTGGGTTTGCCCACATTCTCCTTGTTCGGCTTGAGCCGCATGGTTTCCGTCAGGCGCAGGGCCATGGTCCCCTCCTTGGTGTCGCCAAAGACGAGATCGCCGTGACTGGCTTTCACCGTAATGTCGAAGTCGATGATCTTGACGTCGCCCGGGGCGGAGAAGGTCATGGTCCGCACATCCGTGCCGAGCACCTTGCCTTCCTTGCTTTCAAGGCGGTTCAAGGTCTGGATGACGCCTTCCTTGGGACCGGACGAGAGTTTCAGGAACTCCGCGTGAACGGTCCGACCCGCGTTGGCGGCCTCGGACCAGAGATCGACCCCGTTCACATCCCCGTGGGCGTACCAGAGCGATCGATGATGCGGATGGTCGCGGTCTTCTCCGGGGGCCTCCTCCATGGGCCAGTTGCGCGTCATGGGAAGCTCACCCGGACCCAGCACCGGATAGAGGAACGGCTTGGAGGCATCCTGATAATGATACTCGGTGAACAACTCGCCACCGATCTCCACCCGCACCTTGTCCCCGACCTGCTTCACGCTGACCCCGTCCGCAGCAACGGCAACCCCCGCCGTCATGAGGAATCCCGCCGCGAGGACACCGGCAAACGTACCGGCCTGATTCATCCGAAAAGGCTTGTTGAACATGCTTGGAAGGCTAGGCCCCGCCGGCTTTCGCGGTCAATGCGAAAGGGCCCTGCGAAAGGGCCCTTCGCCATGATGGGAGTCCGTTGACGCCACCCAACCCGGGACGGGCCGTCCCCGCTCCGTCTTCCGCTCTTCACTGAGCCGTTTCTTGCGCCGGGGCCCTGAGTGCACGATGCCAGCGCTTGAGCTGCTTCCGAACCTCCTGCGTGCCGGGTGACCCGGGCAGCGTCCGCCGCGCCATTGCCGCCTTGAGGTCGAACACCTCCCGGGCATCCGCCCCGAAGGCCCCGCTGCACGTCTGGAGGTCGTCGACCGACAGCGCGTCGAGCGTGCAACGGCGCTGCTCCGCCAGGGCCACCACCTGCCCCACAACGTGGTGGGCTTCGCGAAACGGGACCCCCTTGCGCACCAGGTAATCGGCCAGATCGGTTGCCAGCAGGAGCGGATCGGCGGCCGCGGCCGCGCAAACCTCCGCATTTACGGAGGTGTTGAGCATCATCTGCGCGGTCAGCCGCACACAGGCCCGGACCGTGTCCGCCGTGTCGAAGAGGCGCTCCTTGTCCTCCTGCAGGTCGCGGTTGTAGGTCATCGGCAGGCCCTTGAGCAACGCGAGCAGGGAGACCAGGTTGCCGATCACGCGGGCCGATTTCCCCCGGGTCAACTCCGCCACATCCGGGTTCTTCTTCTGCGGCATGAGGGAGGAACCAGTGGTGAAGGCATCGGCGATCCGGATGAAACCGAACTCAGCGCTCGACCACAGGACGAGATCCTCGGCCAACCGTGACAGGTGCACGGCGATCAACGCTGCGGCGGCACAAAACTCGACGACGAAATCGCGGTCGCTCACGGCGTCCATGGAATTGGCACTCAGGCACGCCCGGCCCTTGGCGTCTGTAAAGCTGAGCAGCTTCGCCACCATTGAGCGGTCCAGCGGCAGGGTGCTGCCGGCGAGCGCACCGCTTCCAAGGGGGCACACGTTCACGCGCTCCAGGGCGTCCTCCAACCGGGCCCGGTCGCGATCGAACATCTCCACGTAGGCCAGGAGGTGATGGGCGAAGTGCACCGGTTGGCCGCGCTGGAGGTGCGTGTAGCCCGGGATGAGGACCTTCGATTCACGTGCCGCCAGGGCCACCAGCGACCGCTGCAATCCGGTCAACTCGTCTCCCAGCAGCCGGATTTCATCCCGCAACCACATGCGCATGTCCAGCGCCACCTGGTCGTTGCGTGAGCGCCCGGTGTGAAGTTTGGCGCCCGCCGGCACCCGCCGGGTGAGCTCCGCCTCGATGTTCATGTGAACATCCTCCAGCTCGGGCTTCCACTTGAACCGCCCCTCACGGATGTCCTCTCCGATCGCCTCGAGCCCGTCCACAATCGCCTTCAACTCCGCCTCGGTCAGCAGCCCCACCTTCGCCAGCATCGTGGCATGAACCATCGAGCCGAGGATGTCATGGCGCCAGAGCCGCCAGTCGAAGGAGATCGACTCGGAAAACCGCTGCACTTCCACGGACATCCCGTGGGCGAACCGCCCGCTGCGGGACAACGGAGACGACTTGGTTGGTTGCTTCCTCTTCATGCCCTTGCCAATTCAGTGGATCCTACCCACCCCCACGACCGTGGCAAGTTCGCGAATTCCTCCGCGAACAGCCTCGGACGAGGATCTCACTGGAACCGTCCCCCCTCGTCCTCGTCCTGATCCTCATCTCCATCCTCATCCTGGTGCTCTTCCTCCTCCTCTTCCGGTTCCTCCTCCGCACCGGCAAAGGGATTGCCCGGCTGCGGTTCATGGGTCGGCTCCCGGTCCGGTTCGTCGAACGGCGTCTCTGTGCCCTGCCGTGGCAGGCACCAGGGAGCGATGAGAAGCATCGGAACGGTGATCCCCAGCAGCAGCAGGAGCACGCCCAATGCCACCGGCAGACTCAGATAACGAAAGCCATACAGGTAAATCGCGACGGCCAGCAGGGCGGACCCCGGCAAAAACGACGCCACTGCCACCCACCATCCGGTCACCAGACCCGCACGCCGCCCCAAAACGCGCCCCATCCCGCTGAGAACGGGCGCCAGCACCAGGGCCATCATCCCCCATACCAGCCAGGTCAGAAGCGTCGTACCAAGAAACACCGCGGCGTAAAGGTGCGGTCGCCAGGCCCGCCACAACGGGTCCAGGACGCCGGGGTCCAGGTCAATGACGTAGCCGGCGGGGTATGCCAGCCGAAGGTGGCCCGCCATCCAGGTGATCCACACGGCGCGGGAGGTGAACTCCACGTGAAGGTCGGCCGCCTGCACACCGGGGGCATCCGCCTCCGCCCCGCCGGCGGCGGAAAGGTACATGTTGTCCGCCAGCATGCGCCGGCCGCCTTCCGGCCACTTGAGCACTCCTCCGTCGAGCGCGGCGCCGGGAGGCATCCGCAGGATCGCCTCCTCGACCGCGGGAAACCAGCCCACATGCACCAATCGCCAGGCAGCGCCGCCAATCAGGGCCGAGGTCAGCAGCGCAATGACCGCAAGCCAGCCCCGGCGAAACACCGCCATCCGGGCGGCCCGCCCTGGCGTGAGGGGAAGCCAGGGGACGGCCGTCGGGGTGGATTCAGTGTCCGCTTCCATCGGGAGGAGCGGCCATCCCGGGAGGACCTACTCGGGTTGTTCCCCGGCAGGCTCCTCGGGCGGCGGGGTTCCGGGCCTTGGCGGCGGCGGTTGATGAATCACCGGCACCGGGTAGCGCAGCTTCATCACATCGTCCACCAGCACCTCAACGTGGTAGATCCCCGCGGTGGCAAACTCCACCTGGGTCAGCATTGAAACGTTGATCGCGTGATGGGTGGCCTCCTTCAGGCCGAACCGGATCTGGCTCTGCCGCAGGGCGGTGCTGCCGTCCGGCGCCACCAAGCGCACCTGCTCGGTGAAATCGCCGACCCCGGCGGTCCAGCGGTTGAAGATGCAGAGCCGCGCCGCGGTCACGGGCAGCTTGGGCAACCGGATCAGGCCGATGACACCAATGATGATGAAGTTGCCCGTGGCTTCCTGTCGGACGTCCTCGCAAAGGAGCGAGGCCTGCAGGTCGGGGAGGATTCGTGAGGGTCGCATGGAGTCTTGTTAAAGGGGAATTCAAGCGCGAGCCGCGGTGGCGGCTTCGGCGGAGCGAACGGTGTTTTGCAGCAGCATGGCAATGGTCATGGGACCGACACCGCCCGGATTCGGAGTGATGCGTCCGGCAACCGGCCGGATGGCGGCGAAATCGATGTCGCCCACCAGGCGGTAGCCCTTGGGCGCGGCGGGATCGTCCACGCGGTTCACCCCCACGTCAATCACCACGGCACCTTTTTTCACCATGTCCGCCTTGACGAACTCCGCCACCCCCATCGCCGCCACGAGGATGTCGGCCCGCCGGCAATGCGCCGCGATGTCGCGCGAACGCGAATGACAGACCGTCACGGTGGCATCGGCATGCGGGGCTTTCTGCATCAACAGCGCCGCCAACGGCTTGCCCACGATGTTGCCGCGCCCGAGCACCACCACCTCCGCCCCCGCAACCGGCACCCCGGAGCGGACGAGGAGTTCGTGCACGCCGGCAGGGGTGCAGGGCACAAATCCCGAAGGATCGCCCAACACCAGCTTGCCCATGTTGACCGGATGGAACCCATCGACGTCCTTGCCGGGGGCAACGGCGGAATACACCCGGGCCCCGTCGATGTGCCGGGGCAACGGCGCCTGCACCAGAATGCCGTGCACGGCGGCATCCGCGTTGAGCTTTTCGATGAGCGCCAGCAGTTCCGCTTCCGGGGCGTCCCCTGCCAGCACGTGGGTCGTGGACTGGATGCCGAGTTTGGCGGACATCCGCTCCTTCATGCCGACGTAGACCTGGGAGGCCGGGTCCTCGCCAACCCGGATGAAAACCAGGCCCGGCACCACGCCGCGTTCGCGGAGTGCGGCCACGCGTGCGCCGGTGCTTTCGTGTACTTCGGCGGCAATGGCCCGCCCATCGATCAGGTTGGAATCACTCATCAGGGAGCGAGGGAAATGCGTTCAACGAAAAGGACCGCGCAATTGGGCCAGCGCGGATCAATGAACTCCTCCCCGCGCACCCGTACCCGGCGGCGATGGAATCGCTTGAGGTCGATCTTGGAATTGGCGGGATACAAGTAGACCAGACGGTCGCCGGTGGCGGAATGCCGCAATTCGAACTCCCCGGGCGCCTGGATGCTGAGGGTCCGTTTCACGATGCCCTCGCGAATCGCGACGCGACGCGGGGTCGCCGGAACCGAACCCGGATCGATGGAGACCACCGGGATCGCGGGCGCCGGTGTCAGGGGAGCAACCGGAACGGGTTCCTCGGGAAGGTCCACCGGTTTCTCGGAGGATTCGGCAGGTGCCGCGGTCACAGGGGCCGCTTCCTCCACGACCGGGGACGGGGTCGAAATGGGGGGGGAATCGGTTTCAACCGGGGCGCCGGAGAGCTCCCCGGACGAGGTGGCCAAGTTGTCCGATGCCGGGGTGGACGGCGGAGTGGAGGGAGTGGTTTCGGGTGCCGTACCGGACAGGGCGGTCGGTGCCGGCTCCGTTGAGGCAGGTGGCACCGGCGCGGGCACGGCGTCCGGTTGTCCCTGCCCCGTTGGGGGAAGTGAGCCTTCCATTGCCGGCACGGCCTGGGGCGCGGGGGATTCCGTCGCCCCCACGGGTTCTCCGACGCGCAACTTCACCGTCTCCAGATACTCGCTGGCCACGTAACCGTAGGCACCGATGGGTGCCTTGATTTCGAGCCAGTTGCCTTCCCGCCGGATTTGCTCCACGCGTTCCCCCTTCAACAACACCCCCACGATGTCGTGCTGTTCTCCCTTGCCGGAACGAATGTTCAAGAGGCGCGTGGTGACCTCGCCGGAGTCCGGGTCCACGAAGTCGCCGAAAACCCACAACGGGGTCCCGGACGGCAGCGCAATCCGGCTCCATAGTCCTTGCGAACCGTCCAACCGGGGCCCGGCAACCTCCTCGAGGACGGTCACCCGCCTGCCCTTGGAAAGCTGCAGGATCACCTCACTGCGGGGCTCGGGACGTCCCCGGACATTCACCTCGTCGGCAATCGGCACGGCCGTCCGGGCAGTGATGGCGGCACGGGCCGCGGGTTGGCTGGAGAGCGCCAGACACGCCCCAAGGAATGCGGTATGCAGCGCGCGCGTCATCGTGGCGCCACCTTAGCAGGTCGCCGCGCCCGCCTGTCAATGGCGCTCCGCCGCGCGGACGGGGCTTCCCCGTGCCCCGCGCCCGCCAGCAACGCGGAAACTTCCTGGGAGTTCAGGAACCGCCAGCGACCCACCGGCAGTTCCCCGAGGCGCAGCGGGCCAATCTGTTCCCGCACCAGACGCTCCACCCGCAATCCCAGCACCTGGAACATGCGCCGAATCTCGCGGTTCTTCCCCTCGCGCAACACCAGTCGCACCCGGCTCCGACGGTTGTTCGCCGTCAACACCTCCACTGCCTCCGCCTGCAGCAGTTCCCCCTGCTCACGAATCCCCCGGACCAGCGCAGCCCCCATCTCCTCGGTGACGCGGCCGTTCAGGATTGCGAGATAGGTCTTCCGAACGCCGTGGCGCGGATGGGCGATCCGCAGGGCGAATTCACCGTCGTTGGTCAGTAACAAAAGCCCCTCGCTCGCGCGGTCCAAACGGCCCACCGGATAGACCCCCTGCCATTCCTCCGGCAGCAGTTCCATGATCACCGGATGACTCCCCTGCTCCCGCCGGCTGCAGACGTACCCCGGCGGCTTGTGCATCGCCAGGTAAAGCCGCCGCTTGGGTCTGACCGGCGCGCCGTCCACCCGGACATCGCTCCGGCCGGGCACCACCTTGCTCCCGAGCAACCGGACCACGTGACCGTCCACCGTGACCCGCCCCTCGAGGATCAACGTCTCCGAGGCCCGACGCGACGCGACCCCCGCCTCCGCCAGGTACTTCTGGAGGCGAACCGGGGAATTCTCGGGATCAGGAGTGGTACTCACGAGGGGCTGCGACCGGATGAAACAAAGCAACAGCGCCCCACGGATTGCTCCGGGGCGCTGCCTGAAAGCCGGTTTCCTTCAAGGGACGAAGACCGACGGGGATGCTGGCGCTCGTGCGAACGCGGCCGGGGCGGTCTATTCCGGCGGCTTGGTCTTCGGCAGACCGGTCACCCGGTCGCCATCCTTCCACTTCCCACGTTTCTTGAGCAACTCGACGCGTTCCATGCGTTTGAGCACGCTTCGCTTCGCGCCGAGGCTGGAACCGCTCTTGAGACTGTTGTGCAGCGACATGTCGTTCTTGAATCAGATCTGGTCCGCGCCCGCGGACAAAGAGCCGTGTTTCTAACACACCCGGCCAACCCTGCAACCTGATTTTCCCGGATTTTGCGGGTCCTCCATCCACGGCGTGGCGGCGAACCGGCGTTCGCCGAAGCTTCCTGTGTTCCGACTGATTGACCTCCGGCGAACGCCGGTTCGCCGCCACGGGGGAGACGGGTTTCAGAGCGCGGGTTTCAGGTTTCAGGGAGGCCGCGATGCCGGTTTCACCTTCGTCTGCCCTTCGGATTTCGGGCTTCCGCCCTGCTTCGGACTTCGGATTTCGGGCTTCGGATTTCGGATCTGCCCGCCCCCCGACCTGATTCCGGCTGACCCGGCTCGCCAATCCCCGGGGACCATCGTAGGCTGCCGGCCATGTCCATCCTGCGAACTCTGCTGGTCTCGGTCGCCCTGGCCATCCTGCCGACGCTGACCGCCGGCGAATCACCCGCGCTTCGCCTCAGCGTGTATGCCACCGCCGGCAGCATCCTCACCCACTTGGGAACCCCGGAACTGCGCGAAAGGGCGCTGGAAACCCTGGCGCCGTTGCAGGTTTCGCGCCTGTTTCTCGAAGGGCGACGCGGCGACGAATACGTGCCACCCGCCACGCTCACGGCCGTACGGGACTTCTTCACGGCCCACGGAATCCACTGCTCGGGAGGGATTGCCACGGTGCCCGGCAGCGGATTCGGCGTCCGTCAGAACGAAGTCCTGGGTTGGTTGAACTGGCAGAATCCCAGGACGCAGCAGGACGTCGCCGGTTTCTTCACGGAGAACGCCCCGCTCTTCGACGAGTTGATCGTGGACGACTTCTACTGTACCAGCGACACCTCCCCCGAATCCGACCAAGCCCGCGGGGATCGTTCCTGGGGCGCGTATCGTCGTGACCTCCTGGTGTCGCTGCTCGAACCGATGATGTTCCGGCCCGCCCGGGCGGCCAACCCGGACATCCGGCTCATCCTCAAATACCCGCAGTGGTACGATCGCTTCCACCTGTTCGGCTATGACCCGGCCCGCATGTCGCCGCCGTTCGACCAAATCTGGGTCGGGACCGAGGTTCGCAATCCCGCCACCCGCCGCATGGGCTTCGTGCAACCGACAGAAGGCTACATGAACTTCCGCTGGCTCTCCTCGGTGGCGGGCGGGAAGGTCGAGGGCGCGTGGTTTGACCACATTGAATGCGAGGCGCCGCATTTCGTGGACCAGGCGTTTCAGAGCGTGCTGGCAGGCGCCCGCGAACTGACGCTGTTCAATCTGGGCGATGTGATGTCGGGGCATCCCGGCGACACCCTGCTGGCGGCGAAGTTGCCGGAATTGCGCGGGTTGGCGGCCAAGGTCCGGGACCGGGAACGCGATGGCGTGGTGTTCTACAAACCGCCCGGAAGCGATGCGGAAGAGAACCTCTACCTCGCGGACTACCTGGGCATGCTGGGCCTGCCGATTCTCCCGGAAGCGACTTTCCCAACGTCGGCGAAGGTCGTGTTCCTCGGGGTCCAGGCGGCGGCGGATCCGGCAATTCGGCAGCAGACCGAGGGCCTGCTCGAACGGGGTGGCACGGTGGTGATGACCCCGGCATTCCTTCGCGCCACCGCCGATTGGTCGACCGCCCTGGCCGGAGTCAAGGTGGGAGAACGCAGCCAACCGGAGGAACCCACTGCGGTGGTGCGTGGCCGGCGCGTCTTCAGTTTGACCACGCCACTCCAGATCGACGGATCGTTGCGGTCCGGGGATGCCGCGGTGGAACTCAAGGCGGCGGTGGGCGGAGTGCGGTTCGACCTGCTCACGGCGAGGTCGGTCGGCCACGGACAGGTGTTGGTGCTGAACGTCCGCACCTTCTCCGAAAAGGACTTCAAGGACGCCGGCGAGTGGTTGCTGGCGCCGAAGCCGAGGGGACTTGCCTCACTGCCGGAGTCGGTGGCGGACCTGGTCCGGGCACCGATCCTGCGCGCGCTGGACCTGAGGGTTGAAGGACCGGCGGGCGTAAGCGTGCATTGCTTCGGACCGGACCGGTGTCTGTACAACTTCCACGATGCCCCGGTGACAATGCGCCTGGACGGGAAGCCGGAAGTCGTTCCGGGGAAAGGCTGGCGCCGGATCCCCGGAAGCTGACATGCCGTCACCCAAAGGAGGGCGAAGTCCCAGTCCGCTGAACCGTGACGATTCAGCAGAGAACCACGAATCGACACGAATAGGAGGGCATTTCGGCGGCAGGCAGGTCCCCGCCTTCGTCACCACCCTGTGAGCCCCATGCACCGGCTCGACCGCTCCTCAAAACCGCAGCCTCATTCGTGTGGATCGGTGTCTATTCGTGGTTGGAATTCATGGAGGCGGCTGAACCAGCCCCCAGGCGCCGGCCGCTCAGGCCCCGGCGCCCCCCCCGTCCGGCTGCTCCGCAAGAATGGACTCGCACTGCTGCAAGTGTCGCCGGATGCCGTCGAGCCAGAAGGCGTATTTGGGATGATCGGCATGTTCCTGAAGCGCGGCGAAGTCCGGTCCAACGGCAAGCCCGCTCTGGTAGAGGGCCCGCAGGTGGTTTCGGGCCGCCTCCATCTGTTCCTCGACCATCTCGGTCAAGTAGCGGGTTCGCAACCGGGGGGCGTTGGCGGGAATCATGGACTGGCATTGCCGTTCACGGGCTTCCAGCGTTTGCAGGGCTTCTTCCAGTTTCATGGCAAAGTGATTGGCCGAATCCGCGTTGGGCGGAGGTTCCTCCCGGCATCCTCCCGGTTCCGGAAGCTCCCCCGACCGATTCCGGCCTCCGGCCATTCAGGACGGCACTCACAGCAAGGCCCGGGGGAAGTTCTCACTACGGGGAGAGAGGCTAACCTGACCGTCGGCGGGCCGGCAAGGCCTCGCTGCAGCGGCCGCGTCCGCAGGCCGGAATTGACACGGGCGCCCGACACCGTGATGCTGGCGCCCTGCCATGAGTCGCCGAGTCTTGTCCTTGATCGTTGTGGTCCTGAGCGGAGGTGTGTCCAGTTTGCCGGTGCTGTTCGCGGCAGACGCTCCCCCGCCGGCATCGGGCGCCCTCGAACCGGGGTTCATTTCGATGTTCAATGGCCGGGACCTCACCGGGTGGGAGGGCATGCCCGGCTGGTGGCGGGTTGAAGACGGCACGATCACCTCCGAGAGCACCGCGGAAAAGCCCTGCCCGAGGGCACATTACCTGATGTGGCGGGGCGGGAAGCCATCGGACTTTGATCTCCGTTTGGAATTCCGCCTCGTGGGCGGCAACTCGGGAATTCAATTCCGCAGCCGCGAACTCCCGGACTGGGATACCTCCGGCTACCAGGCGGACATTGAGGACGGCGAGCAGTGGACCGGGTGTCTGTTCGAGCACACCCGCGGGGGCGTGGCGATGCGCGGCGAGCACGTGGTGATCGCCCCGGACGGCTCCCGCACGGTGACCGCGATCGGGGATCCCGCGGCCTTGCTGAAGAAGGTCCGAAAGCACGAGTGGAACACTTACCGGATCGTCGCCCGTGGACCGGAGATCACGCTGGAGATCAACGGCGAGGTGATGGCCCGGGCCACCGACCGACAGGAAGGGCTCGCCGCGGCCAGTGGCGTGATCGCGCTTCAGATGCATCCCGGCCCGCCCATGAAGATTCAATTCCGGAACCTGCGCCTCAAGCGATTGTCCCCGCCGGACCGGGAGTGACCGGAGACACGGGATGCCACGAATTGACACGGACTCCAATCAGCTCAAGAAACCCATCATGAAACGACGCGAATTCCTCCGCCGCTCGGCCCTGACCGCGACCGCCCTCTCAGTCCCCACCCTCATCCCGCGTTCCGCCCTGGCGGCGGCGGGTGAACCGGGAGCCAACGACCGCCTGCGAATCGCGTTTATCGGGGTCGGGGGCCGGGCTCGTTGGATCATGAAACGCGAGGCGCTTCCCGGCGCGCAGATCGTTGCGGTGGCGGACTGCTTTCTGCCCCGTTGCGACGAGGCCGCGGCCCAGGTGGAGGGCGGCGACAAATGGGTCAAGTACCAGGACTACCGGAAGATGCTCGAGCGGGAGAAGCTGGACGCGGTATTTGTGGAGACCACCTGCCACGCCCGGGTGCTGGCGATGACGCATGCCATGCAGGCGGGCTGTGACGTCTACGGCGAGAAACCGATCAGCCTGACCGTGGCCGAGGGCCGTTACCTGGTCAACGCGGTCAAGCGCTACAACAAGGTGTTCCAGACCGGATCGCAGCAGCGCTCGATGCCCATCAACGTGCACGCCAGCCGGCTCGTGCGCGAGGGCGCCATCGGCAAGCTGCACACGGTGATCACCTGCAACTTCGAGGGCCCGAAGGTCTGGAAGGCCAAGGAACCCGAGCCGGAACCGATTCCGGAAGGCCTCGACTGGGATCACTGGTGCAACCAGACCGAGCTGCGCCCGTATTATCGGGAACTCCAGTTCGGCTGGGCGGAGTGGACGGCCTACGACGGCGGCGGCCAGGTCTGGGGAGTCACCGGCTGGGGAACGCACAGCCTGGATCAGGCCCAGTGCGGCATGGGACTGGATGACACCGGGCCGGTGGAGATCGTCCCGGAGGAATCGGGACCGCGCTGCCGCATCACCATGCGGTATGCCAACGGCGTGGCCCTCAAGCTGGAGGGCAAGAACCGGGGAATGGAGGATCTGGGCGCCATTTTCGTGGGCGACAAGGGACGCATCGAGATTCTCCGGGGCGATTACACCGCCGATCCCGCCAGCCTCCGCGAGAACGCGCCGCCGGTGACGCCGCAGGGCGATCACGAATCCATCCCGCACATCACGAACTTCTTCGAGTGCGTCCGCAACCGCCGGAAACCGAACGCCGACGTGGAGACCGGCCATCGGGCGACGACACTCTGCCATCTGGTAAACATCTGCCGCACGGTGCAGCGCAAGCTCCAGTGGGATCCGGTCAAGGAGCAATTCCTTGGCGACGAGGAGGCGAACGCCCTGCTTTCGCGGCCCCGCCGGAAGGGGTACGAGCTGCCTTCGCTGGCGTAGGCCGACGGAAAACCACTTGACACTGCGGAGCGCTTCCCGGTTCGCTTTCGACACTTGCGGTTGAAACCGACACCCGCGGCATCAGTCATGCCGGGGGACCGGGGGCGCCAAGGGGGCGGATGGTCCGTGCCCGCGCTGCAGCGGGCCTCCCTCGCTGCCGACCGCCTTCGCAATGAAGCGCATTGATACGACGACGACACTGACCCCGGTGGAAGAAGACCTGGGCACGCCCGAATCCCTGCCGGACAATGCCGGTTCCCCGGCGACCGGCGAGGTTGACGGAGCCGTGCCCGCCCTGATGCGGAAGGTCCGCAACTTCCAGAGCGCCCGTCAGGTCCGGGCCGCCGGGGTGTATCCCTACTTCCGCACGATCTCGTCCGCACAGGACACGGAGGTGATGATTCAGGGCCGGAAGGTCCTCATGCTGGGATCCAACAGCTACCTGGGCCTCACCAATCATCCGAAGATCAAGGAAGCCACCCGTGAGGCCGTGGCCCGCTACGGCACCGGATGTGCGGGATCCCGGTTTCTGAACGGCACCCTCGACATCCACCTGCGCCTGGAGGAAGAACTGGCCGACTTGGTCAAGAAGGAGGCGGTGCTGCTCTACAGCACCGGTTTCCAGGTCAACCTCGGCGTGATCAGCACCCTGGTTGGCAAGGGCGACTACGTCCTGGGCGACAAGAGCAACCACGCCAGCATCGTGGAGGGCTGCCGGTTGGCGCGGGGGGAATTCCTGCGGTTCGGCCACCGTGACATGAATTCACTGCGGCAGCGACTTGCGACCCTGCCTGCGGAGGCGGGCAAGCTGATCGTCGTGGACGGCGTGTTCAGCATGGAGGGTGACATCATCCAACTGCCGGAGTTGTGCCGGATCGCCCGGGAACAGCGGGCCGTGCTCATGGTGGATGATGCCCATGCCATTGGCGTGTTGGGGGACGAGGGAGCGGGCACGGCAAGGCACTTCAACCTGACCGATCAGGTGGACCTGATCATGGGCACGTTCAGCAAATCGCTGGCGAGCCTGGGGGGCTTCATCGCCGCGGATCAGGACACGGTGGATTACCTGAAGCACCACTCGAAGGCGCTCATCTTCAGTGCGAGCATCAGCCCCGCCAACACGGCCGCCGCCCTGGCCGCCCTGCACATCATGCGCAGCGAACCGGACCGCATCGCGCGTCTCTGGCACAACACCCGGTTGATGAAGGACGGGCTGCTGGGCCTGGGATTCGACCTCGGGGATTCCCAGACGCCGGTGCTGCCCGTCTACGTGCGCGACCTGATGCGCACCTTCCACTTCTGCAAACGCCTGGAGGAGGAAGGGGTGTTCGTGAATCCGGTGGTCTCGCCCGGGGTGCCTCCCGGGCAGGAATTGATCCGGATCAGCCTCATGGCCACCCACACCGACGACCAGATCGCCTTCGCTCTCGACAAACTGGCGAAGGTGGCACGCGAACTTGGGGTGATCTGACCCTCCGCCCGCCTCCGGCCCATGCCCCAACTGCCGGCACCACGGACGCCGCCGCCTTGAACCATGCGGGTTCTCCTGACCGGCGCCAGCGGCTTCGTGGGCAGCCACCTGTGGGATGGCCTGACGGCACCGGACTGTGAAGTCACCCTGCTGCTTCGCAACCCCGACAACCGCCACCGCGCTACCCAGTCGTCCCCGGGCCTGCGGGTGGTCCGCGGCGGACTGGCTGATGGAGGGGCGCTCCGGGAGGCGCTCGAGGAGGTGACGCACGTGCTGCATTGTGCGGGGGCCACCAAGGCCCTGCGTCCGGCCGGACTGATGGCGGCGAATCAACAGGGCACCCGCAACCTGGTCCAGGCAGTCAACGAACGACGGGACCGGATCGAGCGTTTCGTGCTGATCTCCAGCCTCGCCGCCGGACACCCCGCCACCTCCGTCAGCCCCGCCCGCGAAGACGACCCCTCCGATCCCCAATCGGCCTACGGACGGAGCAAGTTGGCGGCGGAGTCCGAAGTCCGCGAGGGTTGTCTCGTGCCCTGGACGATCCTCCGTCCGGCGGCGGTTTACGGGCCCCGCGACACCGAGTTTCTCCCCCTCTTCCAGGCGGCGGCACGGGGCCTGGCGCCGGTGTTCGGCGGCGGGAAGCAGGAACTCAGTCTGGTCCATGTCAAAGACCTTGCGGAAACCACGCTGACCGCGTTGACTCACCCGGATGCCCGCGGGGACACGATCAATGTGGCTTCCCCGGAAATCGTGACGGCGCGCGATCTGGCTCTGGGAATCGGCGCGGCGCTGGGAACCCGGCCCCGGCCCGTCTCGCTCCCGTGGTGGCTGCTGGAGAGCGTTTGCATGGCTCAAACGGTCTGGAGTCGCTGCACCGGACGGCCCACTATCCTGGGCAACGGCAAGTTCCGGGAATTGTCGGCACCGGGCTGGGTGGCGGACACCACCCGGCTGCGGGAGCGCCTTGGGGACCTCTGCCGGACCCCCTTGGAGGCAGGGCTTCAGCAGACCGCGGCCTGGTACCGCAAGGAAGGCCGGCTGAAACCGGGATCGGCGGATTCGAGAGCGAAACAAGCATGAAGGACTATCGTCTGGTGGATTGGGCGACGCAGGGCTACCTCCTCGTGGTGGCGGTGCTGACGCTCCTCTTCCGGAACGAGACCGTGCCGCTTTGGGGCGCCCTGGTGCTGGGACACCTGGCCGGCGCGGCGGGGATTCACTGGCTGATCCGGGTCAGCAGCGCCCGGCCGGACCACAAGGTCCTGGGGTTCCTTCGGGCCTTCTACCCGATGATGCTCTACACGGTGTTCTACCGCGAGACCGAGTATCTCAACCGGATGTTCGTGAACGGCTACCTGGATCTCTGGTTCATCCGCCTGGAAGACGGTCTCTTCGGCACCCAACCCAGCGTGCGGTTCATGGAGTGGCTGCCCCATCGCTGGGTGGCGGAGGTGATGTACGGCGCCTACTTCTCCTACTACCTGATGATCATCGGGGTGGGAATCGCCCTGTACCTCCGCGATCGCCGCCAGTTCGCCCATTACCTGACGGTGGTCTCCATCCTGTTCTACGTCTGCTACCTGACTTACGTCTTCCTGCCGGTCTGTGGTCCGCGGCTGTTCTTTGAGGATTTTCAGGGAATCGCCATCTCGCCGGAGACGAGGCAGATCGGGCTGCCCCACCCCATGCCGGCCTCCGTGGCGGGCGGCGTTTTTCCCTCCATCATCCTGCTGATTTACCGTCATCTGGAGGCGGCCGGAGCGGCCTTCCCCAGCAGTCATGTGGCGGTGGCCCTCTGTACCACCTGGTTCTCCTTCCTCTACTTGCGCAAGGTACGGCTCTGGCACGCGCTGGCGACCCTCCTGCTTTGCATCTCCACCGTGTATTGCCGCTATCACTACGTGGTGGATGTGCTGGCCGGCGCCCTGACAGCCCTGCTCGTCGTGCCCCTGGCCAACTGGCTGCATCGCCGGATCGACCAGGAACCCGCCCGGGCCGGCCCAATTGTCCCGCCCTCCCATGAGCCAGCCCAATCTCGCTGAACTGCGGCAGGCGGCGCTCATCACCACCCTCCGCGGCTGCGACCTGTTCGCAGGGTTGCCCCCCGAGGATCTGCGGCGCGTCGCCGCGGTGACGGTGCTGAAGCAACTCGAAAAGGGGGACTATGTCTTTCGTGAGGGCGACCCCCCGCTGGGGTTCTACGTCATCCAGCAGGGCAGCGTGAATGTCCACCGGATGAACGCCGCCGGCCGGGAACAGGTCATTCATGTGTTCCGGGCCGGCGATTCGTTCGCCGAGGCCACCCTGACCATGCCCGGCGGCTGCCCGGCCAATGCCCGGGCGATCGAACCCAGCCGCATCCTCCTGGTGCAGCGCCCCGGGTTCGTCAACCTGCTGCGGAGTCATCCCGAGTTTGCCCTGCTGATCCTCGGTTCGCTCAGCCAGCGCGTCCGCGTTCTGGTCGGGCAACTCGATGACCTGACGCTCAAGGACGTCGAGAGCCGTCTGGCGAACTGGTTGCTCAAGCGCTGCCCGGACACCGCCTCGGCCGGACCGGTCGAGATCCAGCTTGCCCTGACCAAGCGCGACCTTGCCGCCGAGTTGGGAACCGTCAGCGAGACCTTCTCCCGCACCCTCGCCAAACTCCGCACCCAGAAGCTCCTGAAGGTCCAGGGCCGGAAGATTACCGTGGTCTCACCGGCAGCCTTGCTCGGACTGCTGCGGAGGAACCTGGGAGAGTAAAGGGGTTCAGAGGTCGAACAGATAGACACGGAAGCCGATGGTCCCGGCCAGGTAGGAGTAGTCCCCGGTGCCGGTCGGAATCACTCCGGCAACCCCAAAGTCGTGTCCCCACGTGTATCCCCAGCGGACCTCCGCGTTCACCGAGAAGTTGCGCACGATGAAATACTCCGCCCCCGCTCCCACGCCTACCGCCGGATGCATGCCGCCGGTGTCGATGGTCTGTCCGACGCCACCGAGTTTCTGGTCCTTCTTCTCGGTGTAGCAGATGCCGCCACCGAGCAGGGCGTAGGGCACCCACCGACCGGTTGGATAACGCAGCCGCAGGCTTCCGAGCACCCAGCCCTGGCCGTATTCGGACACCGGCCCCAACGCGGCGGTGTCAATGATGTGGTTCACGTGATCGAAGGAGAGCTCGGCCCCGAGATTCCGCCCGAAGTCGGCGCCCAGCAGCAGGCCGCCGGTCTGTGAAACGGTCCCTCCCCACGCGGCCTGTTCCGGGGCGAGTTCGACCCCGGGCACCCAGGCAGAATCGGTCAGCGCCTGTCCGCCAAGGCGCACTCCGAAATAGAAGCGGGACCGCGGGTTTGCCTCGTAGCTGACGAACTGTCGCGGCTTGTTCTCATCGAAGAACACCCGCAAGCCAAAGGTGAACGTCGGTGCGGACAGGTCCACCGGCATGGTCACCCCGTCCACCGTGCCGTCGATGCTGCCCACCCAGAGATACTTGCCCTCGACGCCGAAGGTCACGTTGTCCGCGATGAAATACTCGATGCCGCCACCCAGCGCGGCGGTGTAGGACATCCCTTCGACATCAATCCGGCTGTTGATGTTCCAGGGCTTGTTGTCCTTGACCTGCATCCACGAGGGACCGATGCCCGCCACCACGTACGGCACCAGGCGATCGTGCAGCACCGGATAGCGAAGTCGCACCTCGGGAACGAGATGAAAACTCGAGATCTCCGCGACGGCGCCCGGCTGCGGCCAGTCCCGCGAGAAGTAATCGAACGCCAGTTCGCCACCCAGATACCGGTTGAAGTTGGCCCCGACCCCAATCGACCAGAGGTCGTCCACGTTCCACAACGGATCGACGTCGCCGCTGTGAAACCGGAGATAGGGACGGAAACGATCGGCATCCTCCGCCCGCGCGGTCAAACAGGTTGAGCACAGCAAACAGGCAGCGGTCCCGGCGACTTGGATCAGGGCAGTCTTTCTCATGGAAGGAACATCGAATCCTGATCAGATAGCCACTTATGCCCTCGCACGCAAGCGCGAACCCGCCGTGCCAAAGGGCTTCTCGAGGCGTTGCGCGTCGGTTCCAGGCTTCCCAAGTCGCCCTCACCGTGGCAGGATGCCGGTGTTCTCATGACACAACTTGGCCGCATCACCACCGGGTTTACCACCTCAAGCGGACGCTGCCTTGCCGGGAATCAGAGCGTGGCCAGGTGAAAGAGGCCAGGGTGTGAACGTTAGATGCCGTCAAGCATTGGCTCCGGCCGCCGCAGCGGTTCTCTGGCTGGGTACCGTGAGCGGATTCTCTTGGTGGGCCAGTGAGGCACCGGGCGGGCTGAACGGTGCCATCCTGCTCTGGCCCGGGCTGACACTCGCCCGGTACGGCGTGCCACACGGCTGGGTAATCATGCTCCTCTTGCTCGGGTTGCTTCCTGTGTTGCTCTACCGAGGCTTGCGAGTTCGTCCGCTATTGGCGGTGTTGGTTGCGGGTGCAGCCATCCCCGTGCTACTTGCTGCATCAGGTCTGGTTTGGGTTCGAATCCTGCCCGCCCCCCCTCTCCCCTCGTCCCCCTACGCCCAAGTTCCAGAACAGCTGGCGGCTTTCGATTCGACATTCCGACAAGGCTACATGTGTGGACTGATCGGGATCAGCCGCACCTACTGCTTCGCCCCGGAACCTGAGACCGACGGTTTCTACTCCGGGCTCTGTCGCGGCTTGGCCGACTGGTACCGCTTCCGTGGCAAACGGATCCCAGAGACCATTCGCAAGCGAATCCAAGGCCCTGCGGGACTTGATGGCGTCGGAGTGGGGGCATCCAATCCGCGTTGAGTCCGCCGAAGACCGCCTCGCGGCCTCAGGTGGCGGCTGAATCGTAACCGATCAAGGTGCGGAGTTCCCGGATGTGGTTCTCCCGAACGCCCCGCGGGTTCGTCTGGTGCTTCCTGCACAATGCGGCAGCATAGCCGGTGGCGATGCCCATCTGGCCGCAGGTCTTCATCACGCGCGGGCCGCACAGGCCGATGTGCGTGCAACTGAAGCAACGCCCCGCCATCATCAGGTTAGAAATGTCCCGGCAACAGAGACTGCGGAAGGGGATGTAGTAGGTGCCGCCCGTTTTCCAGTACATTGCCGTGGACAGGAAGTCGGACGGCGATCCCGTCAATGCCAGTTGGTGATGGGCGTCGATGTCCCGGACCTCCTCCACCACGGCATCGGGGAACTGCCGGCGCCCGGTCATGTCGTGCATGGTATAGAGGTGATCGCCCATGATGCGGCGGGATTCCCGCTTGCCGGCGACATGGGACACCCACTTGAGCACGGTGTTCGCGTATTTCTCCCGCTTCTTCGCGTTGGCGAAGGCCCCGTAGATGGCCCGGAGCAGGTGATCCCGGATGCGTTCGGCGTCGCGGACCTGGTCCAGATCGTTGGCGGAATACTCCCAATACCACTCCCCGTTGACGGCGCTGTGTTCCTTCGCCACGGCCACCGCCCAGGGAACCTCCGGAAACGGGGAGGGTTCCGCGGCTTCCTCCGAATTGAACAGCACCGAGGCGCCCATGACCCGGTTGTCCGCCAGCGTGGGGCTCCACAACTCGCCATACTTGTCCCAGCCCTCGCCGAAGGCGGCGCTGGACTCCCGCCCGTAGCGGCACTCGGCCCCGCCCCAGTAACCGAGCCAGCCGTCACCGGTCGCATCAATGAAGACGGGCGCCCGATACCGGCGAATGAGGCCGCTCCTGACATTGCGGGCCTCGACGCTGGCAATGCTGTCCCCCTCCTTCTCGAGTCCGCAGCAGACATGGAGAGGAAAGAGATCGACTCCCGAGGCAGCCAGGGTGGCCTCGCGCTTCCGTTGGTCCTTGATCGCCGCCGCATCGCCGTTGGGATAATGCTCCGTGTCGATGGTCTTCAGGAGCTTCTCCCCCTTGCCGGGAATGCCGATGGTATGGACGCGCACCTCCTCGCTGGCGTTGCCGCCGAAGACGGGTCGATCCTGGATGAGGGCCACCTTCAGGCCCTGCGAACGCGCTGCCAGCGCCGCCGCACAGCCCGCGATTCCGCCGCCCACGATGACCACGTCGAACCGGAACTCCTCGATCTCGATCCGGTCGCGTCCGGTCATGCGGTCCTTCCACGCGGCCAGTTCCACCAGATCACCGTTGGGCAACCCGGGAGCCATCTCCTGGGTGAAGAAAAGCGCGTCACAGCGCCCGTCGAAACCGGTGAGGTCCTCGAGTTCCACCGCCACCGAACCCGCCGCGGGAACCGTGACACTGCCGCCATTCTGCCAGGCCCAGCCGTTCTCCGTGCCGAACTCGGTGGTGAGGGCAACGCCGTTGATCCGCACCTTGAACCGGCCGGGCGCCGTCCACTTGCCCGGACACCAGTTGCGGGTGCGCACCCACACGTACCAATGGCCGCCGGCAGGCAGCGTCACGTGGGTCCGGGCATTGGCCACGGGCTTCCCCATGCCATGGGCGAGCAGGTAGCAGCCACCCATCTGCTGGTGGTACTGGGTGTCCAGTTTCCAGCCGCCGGGATCGGCGAACGCCGAGGCCTCCAGGAGAACCCCGGGGGTGACCGGTGCCGAGGCACCAAAGCCATGGCGGGGAGCGACCGCCGCCGTCAAGGCGGTGCCGCCGACGATGCGGATGAATTCGCGGCGTTTCATGTTCAGGCGGTGAGTGTGCCGCGAGCCGGCGGTTTTCGCAACCACGGGCCGCGACGACAACCGAGCCCGCGGGACCAGGCCGAAGCGCTGCAGTCCAACCAAGGCACCCGCGCGTGACTCGCATACCGGAGCCGGCGGTCCGCCGGCAGGCATCCGCAATGTGCTGAGGCCCCTCTTCAGCAACGCGACATCCTCCCGACCACCATCCGGCTAATCGGTGAGAATCCGTGTCTTTCCACCGAATCGTGACGGCTACGGGCTGCGCTCCGCGAGACGCTGGTTCACCATGGCCAGGTAGTTGTAGGCCAGAAAATTCGCCCAATCCTTGAGTTCGATGGAGCGCTGGAGCCAGCGTTTGGCTTCCCCGTAATTCTCAACCTGGATCTCGTGCCACCCGCGCATCATGACGACGTAGTAATTGTTGGGGTCGAGGGCGACCGCCCGCTCGAACCGTTGCACGGCCTCGTCGTGGCGTCCCAGCCAATCAAGCGTCATGCCACCACGCATGCAGGCATAGGTGTCGTACGGGTTCAGCGCGGTCGCGCGATCGAACCACTTCAGCGCCTCCTCCGCCAGCGGCTCCCAGTTCTCCCCGCCCTCCCAGCTTTCGAGCCGGTAGAATTCCCCGAGTCGCGCAAGCGTCTCGGCGTTTTGCGGCTCGGCCAGCGCCGCCTGCTGAAGCGCGGCGAACTGGTCGAGGACCGTGCCGGCGGTTTCGGAACGCAGGGTGGCCCGCCCCTCCGCCCATTGGCGTCCGGCCTGGGGAATGAGGAAGCCGGCCGCGGCCACCGCCAGCAGCGTCAACACCAACCGGCCCGGCAAGCGCGGGGCGATCCAGAAGCGCCGGGTGCTGAAGCGGCGGTGACTGGCCAGGCTGGCGGCAAGCACGGTGGCCACCAACGCATTCGCGGGCACGTGCAGGTTGAAGTCGTAGGCCGAGTGAATGGCCAGTGCGATCAGCCCCACGGACACCCCGAGCACATGCGCGGCGCGATCACTGCGCTTGGTCACCAACCCCCCTCCGGACCGTCGCACGTAGCGCCAGGTGACCGGCACGCCGGCGGCCAGCAAGCCGAGGGTGCCGAAGAACAGCACACCGCCGATCGTCCCCCACTCCGCCAGCACCTGCAGGTAATCGTTGTGCGCGTAAGTGGGGCGTTGCTGCAACGCCTCCCCACGGTAGGCCGGAAACCGGACGTCGAAATGGCCGGGGCCGACCCCCACCCACAAATGGTCAAGCCACATCTGCGTGGTCTTCTTGGTGAGGCTCCACCGGATGCCCACATGCTCGAGTTGTCCGGGCACGAACATGTGAGTGAACCGGTGCATGGACTGCGGGCTCTTCGCCAGGAAGACACCGCCCCCTGCCAGCAGGGCCACCAAGGAGACAATCGCCACCAGGCGGTGGTTGCGGAAGCGCACCAGAAAGGCGGCCATCAGGACCAACGACAGGCCGAAGGCCAGGTAGCCGCCCCGGGACACCGTGACCCCCATGCCCGCCAACATCACCACCGCGGCATAGCCGGTGAACACCCGCTGCAGGATCGTGTCCTTGCCCAGCAGCAACATCGCCAGCGCCACCGGAATGAGCATTTCCAGCAGACCCGCCAGATGATTCGGACAGATATAGGTCCCGGACCCCCGGCCGTCGTACTGCTCCGGACGGCGCAATCCCAGCACGTAGTTCGATTTGGCCAGGAACTGGTAGACCGCGTACATCGAAAGCAGGGTTCCCAGTCCAAGCAACACCTTCACCAACAGCTCGGTGTTCTTCTGCCGGTGGAGGTTGTTGAGGACGATGAAGAAAAGCCAGACACAGACCAGCACCCGCATCATTTCCAGACGGGCCACATACTCCACGTCCGCGGTGAGATAACGCGCCACCGCATAAACCGCCAGACCCGCCACGGGCCAGCATACGGGCGGCCACTGGATCCGGTGCGCGCGCCGCACCCAGAACCGCAGGGCCCACAGCAGGGAAGCCGCCGCCACCAGCACCTGCACCACCGCAAAATCCTGGAGCCGGGCCGCGCCCATGGCCAGGGGAGCGATCACCACCACCGCAAGGACCAGTCCCAGGATGCTTCGCTCCAACCAGTGATCGATCTGCTCACGATCCATTCCCGACGAGCCTAGAGCAGGAACCGGACCAGGGTCACGTAGTTTTGGCGTTTGGGCGACCCATAAGGCAGGGTCGAAAAGGGGTTGTCAGGGGGCGGGGCGCTGGTAAGGTCAACCGGGTACCGCAAACGTGGTGACGTACCCGGACCGATGAGTGCCAAGTCTGACGAGAAGCAGCTTACGCGGGGTTCGACGGTGTACCGCGAGTTCCAGGTGGAGCTCGAGGAGATCAACCGTCACAAGTGGATCGAGTCCGAGAAAGCCGGCCACGACATCGGCTTTGAACGCGCGCTCATGGACTGGGTGATGCACCATCGGGCCGGCTGGCTGAAGTACCGGCAGCACCTGCGCGCGCGCCAGAGCGGCGTGACGACGTCCCTCGCATGACCGGCCTCCCCTTCTCTTTCTGCTTCCACGGTCCCTTCCCTTCCGATGACTGACCCCCTCTTGCCGCCCCGGTTGCTGTTGTCGGGCAGCCAGGTTTCCAGCGCCATGGACCGGTTGGCCCGTTCCATTGCGGACGCCCATCCCGCGGGGGATGGGGTGGTGCTGGTGGGCGTCCAAACGGGTGGGGTGCAAGTGGCCCGGCACCTGGCGCGGAACCTGGAGGCCCTGTGGAGCCGCGCGGTTCCCCTGGGGCACCTCGACGTGTCCATGCACCGCGATGATCTCGACCGCCGACTGGCCCCGGCGGTTCATCCCACGTGGCTGCCCTTCGAACTGGAAGGCCACACGGTGGTGCTGGTGGACGACGTCTTCTGCAGCGGGCGGACCATCCGGGCCGCGCTCGATGCCCTGACGGACCTGGGACGCCCGAACCGGGTGGAACTCGCCGTGCTGATCGAGCGGAGGCATCACGAGTTGCCCATCCACGCGAACTTTGTCGGACAGGCCGTGGACACCGAGCCCCGGGATCGGGTCGAGGTGGAGTTCGACGCCGAGGGCAACGCAAACCGTGTCTTGCTTGAACCGGGCGGCCCTGCTTGAGTTGCGGCATGGACTGGACCCGCAAGGATCTGCTCGATTTGCAGTCCCTCTCCGCCGAGGAGATCCTCACTGTTCTCGACACCGCCCGCCAGTTCAAGGCGGTGGGAGAACGCAAGATCAAGAAGGTCCCCGCGTTGCGCGGCAAGACGGTGGTGAACCTGTTCGTCGAGCCTTCCACCCGCACGCGCATCAGTTTCGAACTGGCCGAGCAACGGCTCAGCGCCGACTGCATCAACTTCACCGCGGAGGCCTCCTCCTTGCGCAAGGGAGAAACCCTGGCCGACACCGCGAGGAACCTCGAAGCCCTGAATGCGGACTTCATCGTGATCCGGCACAAGGCGGCCGGCGCCCCGCATCTGCTGGGACGCGTGCTCAACGCCCACGTGGTCAACGCAGGCGACGGCGCCCACGAACATCCCACCCAGGGGTTGCTGGACCTGTTCACCATCCGCGAGAAGAAGGGCTCCTTCGAGGGGCTCAGGGTCACCATCCTGGGTGACATCCTCTACAGCCGGGTGGCGCGGTCCGACATCTGGGGACTGCAGAAACTCGGCGCCCGGGTCACCCTTTGCGGCCCGCCAACGCTGGTCCCACCGGTGTTCACGGAGCTGGGCTGCCGGGTCACGCCGCGGTTGGAGGAAGCCATCGCGGACGCCGATGTGATCAACCTCCTGCGCATTCAGCACGAACGCCAGCGCAAGGGGATGTTTCCGGGGCTCGGCGAATACACCAGCCTGTTCGGCATCAACCAGGAACGGCTTCGGATGACCAAGCCGGACGCCATCATCATGCACCCGGGCCCGATCAACCGCGGGGTGGAAGTGGATTCGGAGGTGGCGGACGGGGAACGCTCGGTGATCCTTGAACAGGTCACCAACGGCCTGGCCATCCGCATGGCGGTGCTCTACCTGCTGAACGGCGGCCACGTCCCCCCCGCTGAGGTGAACTGAGGCTGGCCGCCGCCCCCCGCCTTGCTACCGCTCGGTCGGTTGCCGCATGACCCGCAGGAACACCAGGGTCATGTTGTTCACCGTCATTTCCAGGATGTCGTCATCCACCACCACCGTGCCCCGGCGGCTGCGATCCTTGGCGTCCTTGAACTCGACGGAGTAGCGGGATCCGCTCTTCGACCAGGAACCCTTGCCGGCGATGTTGAGATCCTGCACGCCGGGAATGTCCGGCAGACCGACCTGACGCGGCGCCTGTTGCTGGTTCGGATCCTGCCAGCCCCCCTGCGGAACTCCCGCCGCCGCGGCGCCACCACCGGTGATTCCGTAGCGCGCCGCATAGTCGGCGGACATCCCGAACCCGGCGGCACCCTGATTGGCGGCCGCCTCGGCTGCCCGCCGGGCTTCCTCGACACTGCGAATCATCGCCTGGGCGCGCGGCTTGAGGTCGAGCTTCACATGGAATGCCTTCTCCGGCGTCGCCATCAGCGAAAGCCCGGGCAGAAACACCGTGATGAACGTCTTGATGGAGCGCATCTCCTTCGCGGACATGTCCGGGTTCTGGCGGCGGGCCTTGATGTAGGTGTCCGAAACCAGCAACTGCCAGCGTCCCAGGATCTTCTCGCCGTCGTATTTCTGGGAGTCCCCCGTCTTCAGGTAGTTGAAAAGATCCACCGGGTCCACCTGCTCGATCACCCCCATCACAGTGGGGTTGTCCAGCAGACCCAGAATCTTCGGATCGTTGACGATGTTCTGCACGGGCGCCTGGGTCTGCAGTGCCCCCATGATGGCGGTGTCCGTCACGATGTCCTTGAACTCGGACATTTCGCTGAACTGCAGGAACGGCGGGTAGTTCGCCAGGCGCTCAAGCACGGACGGGTTGTTGTACACCAACCCCGCCAGGTCCGTGACCTGGTAGTAGGCGGAAGGCATGGGGTCGAGTGCGGAAACACTCCGATCCAGGCCGGACTGGGAAAGCTGCATCCGGGCATCACGAAGGTACTGCTGCGACTGCGGGCTTTGATCGGTGGTAAACTGAACCGCGGGATAGCCAAAAATGTAGATCCCCAAACCCAGCAACAAGGTGTAAACGCTTCCCGCCAGAATGCCCACGCACAGTCCCAACCGGCGATTCAGCCGCTCCCAGCGAACGCGGGTGTAATCGTCCGTGGCATACTTGTAGTGCATGTAAACCTTGTGGTGCACCAGAAAGCTCACCCCCATGAAGATCAGCACCACGATGGCAAACACGATCACCGGCGGCACGATGTAGGGCCAAACCGGATGCGTCAGCCCCAGCTTGGGCACCAAGCCCTTGACGTAAGGCCCCAAGGGCAGGGCCACAAGCGTGGCCACGAACAGCCCGATCAACGACACCAGGGACCGCACGGCCCCCTTGTAGTAACTCGACACCCCGAGGACGACGAAGATGACGATCACACCTGCCCAGATTAGCATGGGCGAAAACTACCCTGAAGGCGGGCAAAAGGCCACGGAAAACTGCCTCAAAGGATCATCAGAAATGCCGGTACGGCATCCGCCCCCGGTCCCCGAATGCCACCCCCGGTCCGGGCGAAAAGCACACCGGCCCGAGGCGCGGCCTTCTGCCTCCGCCGGATCGCCGGTCACCCCTCCGCACAGCATCCGCACATCCCGAAGCCCCCCCGACTGGCAAACCACGCTCCAGCGGCCCCGGAGGTCCCCGCCGCCCGGGGAGGTACAGATCCTCGGGGTCTAGTCCTGAAAGCGCCGGTTGTAGCCCCGGCCGAAGAACCCCAGCGCCATCACCCCCAGGAGCAGCGCCCCGGCCAATCCCACGAGCAGCAACGGAAGCAGGTTCGAACTGGAACGGGGCGCCCCGTAATCGTCGTCGGTGGGCGCCTGGAGGTTTTCCTCAACCACGTTGGCGGGAGGCGGTTTCGTCCAGGTCTGCAGCGGTTCCCCAAAGGCACCCTCCGTCCGGTTCGTCTCCTCCGCGTCGGAGGAAAGGAGTTGCGGAACCTCCGATCCCGAACCCTGCGAAGTGTCGGGAGCCGCGTCGTAGAGAGTCATTCCCACCTCCGGTGGAGCGGGCAGATCCTGCCCGATGGCAGGCACAACGGAGCACAACAACCCCGCCAGGAGCAGCGCCCCGGAACAGCAGGAGACCCGGGGCAGTCCTGCCAGGCAGGACCCGATAGTCGGATGGGTGCCAGTCTTCATAAGACCCTCTTTTTCTCTTTCGTCCAGCTTGCGGATAATCCTACCAACCGACACCTCCTTGGCGAGCAAAAAACCGGGCATGCCAACCCGCCCGGCCGATCACTCGATGCCGAGCTTCTTCTGGATTTCCTCCAGCGGCACCCCCTTGGTTTCGGGCATCACCACCAGCACCCAGACCAGCTGCCCCACCATCATCAAGGTGTACAGGGCGAAGATGGCGCCCCCCCCGAACTTGCCCACCACCATGGGAAAGGTCTGGGAGATGAGGGCCGCAAAGATCCAGTGGGTGAACGAACCCAGCGCCTGCCCGCGAGCGCGAACGCGATTGGGGAACACCTCGCTGATGAACACCCAGATCACCGCGCCCTGACCGAAGGCATGCGAGGCGATGAACACCACGAGTGCCATCAAGACATACTTGCCGCCCACCGCCGCGGGCGGCAGCAGGCTCTGCAGCGTGGCCTTCAGACCGTCCACCGTTTCCGCGCTCACACCCGACTTCTGGGCCTCGGCCACCGCCTTCATGGCGTCGCTCACCGCCGCGAACTCGCCGCTGTAGGTGAAGAAGGCCCACGTGGTCACGCCGAGGCTGAGGATGTAGCCGATGGACCCCACGATCATCAGCTTCTTCCGACCCAACCGGTCGATCACGAACAACGCCAGAATCGTGAACCCCAAGTTCGCCACCCCCAGCAAGACCGGTTGCAGCGCCGCCATCTGTTCGCTCGCGCCCGCCATCCGAAAAATGGTGGTGGCGTAGTAAAGCACCGCGTTGATTCCCGAGGCCTGGTTGAAGAAGGCAATCATGAACGCCAGGAGGATCGGGGTGAGATACTTGCGACAATAGAACGGTTCATTGGCCCGATGATGTTCCAGATCCAGTGACTCCCGGATGGCGGCGAGCTCACGGTCCACCTGGGCCGGATCCGGATCCAGCCTTGCCAGCACGGCCCGCGCCTCCTCGTTGCGACCTCTCGCGGCCAGCCATCGGGGACTGTACGGCGTGCCAAACAGCAGCAGGAAGAACGCTGCCGCCGGAAAGGCCTCCACCCCGAACATCCAGCGCCACTCGGTCGCTCCCAGCTTGAGCTGGGTGATGATGTAGTTCGACAGGAAGGCCAGGAGGATGCCGAACACAATGTTGAACTGCGCCAGCGCCACCAACCGCCCGCGGGACGGCGCCGGGGAAATCTCCGCGATGTACATCGGTGACACCACCGACGCCCCACCCACTCCCAGCCCCCCGATGAACCGGAAGATCAGGAACGAATACCAATCCCACGCCAGGGCACTGCCCACCGCCGAAACGAAATAAAGCACCCCCAGCACCTTCAGCATGTCGCGACGGCCGATCCGGTCGGTGGGCCAGCCCACCAGAATCGAGCCGATGATCGTGCCGATGAGCGCACTCGCCACGGTGAATCCGAGCCGGGCATCGCTCAAATCCCACAGCGCCTTGAGGGTGTCGTTCGCGCCGGAAATGACGGCGGTATCAAAGCCGAACAACAACCCGCCCAGCGCCGCGACGATGGAACTGCGCCACAGAAACGCCCGGGCGGATGCCGAGGAAGTGCTTGTCATGGGGCGGCATCCTGCAATCCCGCCGCCCGCCTGTCACGCCGATTGAGCGGCGCCAAGTCACAGGGCGGCTGAAGGACGAGGATGGAGAATGGGCACGGCGCCATCCTCCATCCTCGACCCTCCATCCCCGAAATCGACCGGGCGACACCGCCTCAAAACCCCTCCATCCCCCAGCCCGCCCGGTACTTCCGGCGCAGCAGCGCGTCGGCCACCGCCGAGTTGGGCACGGTCAACCGCTTCGCATCCCATTCCAACTCCGTGTCAGGCACCCGCACCGCCACCGTTCCCAACAGGATCGCCTCGGTCATGGGGCCGGTCTGGGCAAAGTGGCACTCGCACATCTCGCCACCCAGGCAGGCATCGGCGAAATGGTGGTAGTGGTTGCGCACCTCCAGTTTCGGCCGGCGGACATCCGCAAACCGCGCCTCCGGCAGCAACTGCGGCGTGCCGTCGAGCCCGTTCAACAACGCGCCCTCGGTACCGATGATCATCGCGGATTCCGTGGGGTAATCCTCCACCCCATACAGTTCCCGGACGTGTTTTGGCGGGTAGAATTCCCCATCCGCCCATTCCACCGTCCAGTCCTCGCCACCGGTGAGGTCGTTCCCCGGAAACGTCCAGGTGATCAGGTTCCCCTGGGGCCACGTGTCCGCGCGCCGGGCCGGTGAGTCCTTCCAGGAAGCCTGCACCTCCGCCCGAACGGATTTCGGCGGCTGCATCTTCAATCCCTTCCACACCGCGTCGAAAATGTGGCAGCCGATGTCGCCGGACCAACCGGTGCCGAAGTCCTGCCACGCCCGCCATTTCACGGGGTGATAGATGCCCGGCGCATAGGGACGTTCCGGCGCGGTCCCCAGCCAGAGATCCCAGGCCAGCGACTCGGGCGGCGGTTCACCCGGCACCGGACGTGGCCCCGGCAACCGGTAATTCTCCACCGCCCCGGGACGGTTGGCACACAGATAGGCCTTCTTGACCTGCCCGATGCGCCCCTGCCGGAGCCACTCCACCGTGGTCCGGTCGCCGAAGCCCGACGCCAACTGCGTGCCAAGTTGGGTCACCACGCCCTTGGCCTTCGCGGCCTCGGTCAGCGCACGCACCTCGGCCACGTCGTGACACATCGGTTTCTGACAATAGACGTGCTTGCCGCGGTCGATGGCGGACCGTGCGATGGCATAGTGCATGTGATCGGGCACCGCCAGGTTGACCGAATCGATCTTGTCCGCCTCCGCCTCCAGCAATTCCCGCCAGTCACGGTAACGCCGTGCCTTCGGGGCCGCCTCCGCCGCCTTGGCCAGGTGATTGGCGTCAACGTCGCAAATCGCCAGCACGTCGGTGCGTCCGTGCTGAAGGAAGTTGTTCAGGTCGTTCCAGCCCATGCCCCCCACGCCGATGCAGGCATGCTGCAACCGGGAGTTGGGGGAAGCCGCCCGAAGCCACGTGGGGCCGGTCAGCGCGGCGAGCGCCGTGGCGGTGCCGGTTTGGGCGAGGAAGCGACGACGCGAAAGTCCGGAAGACCGGAAGGTCATGGCGTTTGCGGGCTTGTTCTGCATGCCCTCCGTCTAGCATCCGGGCAAGGGGATGCAAGTTGTTTTGGTGGGGTCTCAGAAGTCCCCGGCGGAGGGGCGACGGCCCATCGCCACGATGAGACTACGCCGTGTCCACGGTCCCGGGACGGGCCGTCCCCACGCCGCCTTCGGATCTCGGGTTACGGATTTGGGCGCCCCCGGGATCACGGGCCCCGGAGGACTCTGGCTGCCGGTCCCGCAACCGGTTCAGGGCCTCCTCCGCATCGCCGCCCCGGCACTCCAACTCGAACAGGACGGACCTCCGCTCGTCGGCACCGCACCTCGGATCCGAATGGAGTTGTTCGAAGAGGGGCACGAGATGCTGATTCAAAAGATGATCCTCCCTCAGCCAGTAGAGCTCGTGGGTTCGAAGCAAGTGGAGCGGGTTCTGTTGCGCCAAACGCTGACAGGTCTCCACCAGGAGATTCGTTTGACCGTCAATGAAATACGCCACCACCGCCGCGCGCAGGCTCAGGTAATCGCGGGCATAATGCGTGAGGAAGGGGATCGCCGTCCGACTGGCACCGCTGACCTCGCCCAGTGTGTCCAGCAATTCCGTGGTATCCACGTAGTGAAGCTGGGGACAATGCTCCAGACAGTCGATCAGGTCAGGGACGGCGGCCTGCGCGTTGGTTCCCATCATGGAAAGCAGCCGTGCCGCCTGCGAATGCCTGCTCGCACAGTTGTCCGCGAAGTCGTCGATCCCCAACCAGCGGTTGAGCCTGGGGTGACGGCTGCCCAACGCCAGCAGGTGGTCGAAGGACAGGAATGGAAGGCGATGGCAGGCGTCGTGCAGGCCCTTGCGGACGATCAACGGTACGGCCCGCACGCCGATTTGCCGCACCGCCTCGGAAGCCTCGGACCGTGAGTCTGCCCGCAATGCCTGTTCCACCAAGCCGGCGGTGCGCCGGCTGAGCAGGTATGGCCAGTGATCCCTCTGGCCAGGCAACACCCACCCGGCCCCGGCCACCACAAGCACGCCGGTGGCGATGAGTCTTCCCCGACGCTTCAAGCCACGTAACGGCATCGCAGAAGCCACGTAGTAACCAGACGGCCGATGGGCTGGCGAGCACGGAAATGCGGGTCCAGGGCGCCCCCCTGCCGCTTTTGCGTTGCCGTGTGAGCCTGGGAACCACCACCCTGCCGCGTGATCGCGCGCTTTCTTCTCGGCCCCGCCGGCAGCGGCAAGACGCACCGCTGTCTGGAGGAAGTCCGCGCCGCACTGAGGGGCTCACCCAACGGTCCCGAACTGCTTTTCGTCGCCCCCAAACAGGCCACGTTTCAACTCGAACGCCAGTTGCTCGACGACCCCGCCCTGCCCGGCTACAGCCGTCTGCGCATCGTTTCCTTCGATCGCCTGGCCGAATGGGCGCTCGACCAATTGAATCGCGTCCCGCCACCGCGACTCGGGGAATCCGGCCGGTTGATGGTGCTGCGGGCCCTGCTCGCACGGCATCGGCCGGCTTTGAAGTTGTTCCACGCGTCCGCCCGGCTGCCGGGATTTGCGCGCGAACTCAGCGGCACGCTGCGCGAACTGCGCCAACACCGCCTGGGGGTCGGGTCCCTGCGTCGACTGGCACGCACGACGAAGCACCGCAACGCCCTGGCGGGCAAGCTGGAGGATCTCGCGCTGCTTGCGGAGGCCTATGACCAGTGGCTTGAGGAACAACACGTCCACGACGACCAGGCCCTGCTCGACGCCGCCACCGCAGCCCTCTGCCAACATCGACACCCCCCCTCGGCTGCAGACGTCCCCCTGGATGTCGCCGGCCTCTGGCTGGACGGTTTTGCGGAGATGACGCCGCAGGAACAGGAACTGCTCACGGCGATGCTCCCGTTCTGCCGGCAGGCCACCCTGGCGTTCTGTCTGGAAGATCTCCCGACGGACACGCCCCCATGGCTTTCAACCTGGGGCCTGGTGGGCCGGACCTGTCACGCCCTTCATCAAAGGCTCGCCGGCCATCGCGATATCGATCTCGAAATCGTCCGACTCGAACGCGCCCCGGCGCGCAGCCGGTTCACTGCCGCGCCTGCGCTGGCGCACCTCGAAACCCACTGGTCGCGCCCCTTGCCCTTCGAAGGGAAGCCAGGAAACGCTGTGAGCCTCCGCACCTGCGCCACGCCCCAGGCGGAGGTGGTGGACGCGGCCCGGACCATTCGCGAGTTCGTGCGGGGAGGCGGACGTTACCGGGAAACGGCGGTGATCATGCGCGCGCTGGCGCCTTACCAGGACACCCTGCGCCGGGTGTTTCAGCGTTATGACATCCCCTTCTTCCTGGACGCCCGCGAGTCCGTCGCGCATCACCCGTTGGCGGAACTGACCCGGGCCGCCGCACGCCTCCTGACCCACGGCTGGCACCACGACGACTGGTTTGCCGCGTTGAAGACCGGTCTGCTGCCGGTGAACGAAGCCGACGTGGACGCCCTGGAGAACGAGGCTCTTGCCCGGGGTTGGGGGGGCGAGCGATGGCTGGAACCGCTGCGTTGCCCCGAGGATCCGGACCTGGCCAGTCGCCTGGAGAAAGTCCGCCGCCGCGGTGTGCTGCCGTTCCTCCGGTTGCAGAAGCACCTGCGTCCGGGAGGCAGTCCCACGGGACGTGAACTCGCGGTTGCGTTGCATGCATTCTGGCGCGGCCTGCGAGTGGATCAGACCCTGGAAGCGTGGGCCGAAGGCGCCACCGCCCGGGCGGACGCATTGGAGGGACGCACCCGACCGCAGGTGCATCGCTCCGTGCTCGACCAGATGCTGGACTGGCTTCGCGACCTGGCCAAGGCCTTCCCCGCCGAGGCCCTCCCGCTGCGCGACTGGCTGCCCATCATCGAGGCCGGTCTGGCCGGTCTGTCAGTCGGCGTCATTCCCCCGGCATTGGATCAGGTCCTCGTCGGTGCCATCGACCGCTCGCGCAATCCCGACCTCCGACTGGCCGTCGTGCTCGGGTTGAACGAGGGCGTCTTCCCCGCCACGCCTCCGCCCGCCCAACTGCTCAATGAAAACGACCGCGCCGCGCTGACCGAGGAAGGCGTGGCGCTCGGGCCGGACCGACGTTGGCGGCTGGGTCGCGAACGCTACTACGGTTACATCGCCTGCACCCGCGCCCGGGAACGACTGGTCCTGACCTGCGCCCGCCAGGACGCCCAGGGTCGGGAACTGAACCCCTCGCCGTTCTTCTCCCTGATTGAAAGGCTCTTCCCCACCCGGTCCGACGACGGAATCGAAACCGCCGAAGACTGGCGGGCGACCTCGCATCCCGCGGAACTGGCGGTGCCGGTGTTGCGGGTGCTCACCACCGGCGGTCAGGGGTCGTCCGAGACCCTGTTGAACGTGCCGGAGTTTGCCGGTCTGCAGGAGCTGGCAGGAGTGCTTCGGGATCCCGAAGCGCAAACCGGCCTGCTGCCGGAGGTGGCAAAAGGGCTCTACGGTCCGCGGCAACTGCGCCTTTCAGTCAGCGCCATTGAGGAGTTCGCATCGTGTTCGTTCCGGTTCCTGGTCTCCCGCGGTCTGCGCGCGGCAGAGCGCCGCACCTTCGAGGCGGACGCCCGACGTCGCGGGAGCTTCAGTCATGAGGTGCTGGCGCGCTACCACGCCAAGGTGAAGGAGGACGGCCGGGAATGGCGCGATCTCGCCGAGGACGAATCCCGTCTCCTGTTGCAGGAGGTGGCTGCCACGGTCGCGCGGGAGTTCGAGCACGGCCTGCTCGCCGCCGCTCCACGCACGAAGTTCACCGCGGAACAAATCACCCGACAGCTGAGCGAGTTCATCGGCGTCCTCACCGGCTGGCTGCGCGGGAGCTACGCGCTGACTCCGCTGGCGGCGGAACTCGCCTTTGGCGGCCGGGAATCACCGCTCCCTGCCTGGACCCTGCCGCTCGGTCATGACCGGGAACTCACGATCAGCGGCAAGATCGATCGCATCGACGTGCTCACGGATCCCTCGAATGCCGAACGGCTCGTGGTGATCATGGATTACAAGTCCTCGGCACGGAAGATGGACGCGATGCTGGTGGACGCCGGAGTGGACATCCAACTTCCGGCCTATCTGCTCGCCCTGGAACACCTCGCGCCGGAATCCAGTCTGATCGGTTCCGGACCGATGCGGGGGATTGGGATGTTTTTTGTGGGACTGCGACCGGAGACCGCCTCGACCCGCTCCCGTGACGAAACCCCGGACAAACTGGCGCTCGCCCGGCGCAAGGCCTGGCAGCACCGGGGTCGCTACGACCGCGACGCCGTTCGGTGGCTGGACGGAAGCGGGGAGAAGCCGGGGTCCGGCCAGTTTGCCGGCGGGCGGGCGGCCGACCCACTGTCGCGGGCGGATTTCCGGGCCCTGCTGGAAGCGGTGGAAGCCCGTCTGACCGCGCTGGCCGGGGCAATTCTCGACGGCAGGACGGCCGTGGATCCGTATGTTCATCGCGGTCGCAGCGCCTGCGACCTCTGTGCCTGCGCGTCCATCTGCCGCATCGATCCGTGGACGCACCGGTATCGACGCCTGGACGGTGCCGCCCAGGCCCAGTGACAAAGTCAGCGCAAGTCGTTGGTTCGTAACGCAGATATCTGATCTGCTGTATCGCGGGTATCCGACCCGCAGACCGTGGAGAAGTCCGGACACTCTGCCGAATGGAATTCGGCGATGCAGCAGATTCGGAACTCTGCGCTACGACTTTGTCACTGGCCCTGCGCTGCCGCCGCCAAAGACGCACCGCAGGCTTGACGGAAGGCGGGCAGTGCTCAAGACAATCCCACGTGATGCGGCCATTTCAGATCATCTTCACACCGACCAGCGCCGCCGAACTGGCGCGCATGCCGAAGGAACTCCAACTGGAGATTCTGGGGGACTTCCGCGGGCTGCCGAAGGAGGTGGTCAGCACCGAACTCGAACACTTCGGCAAACTGCGGCGCGAGGGCCGGGTCCTCCACCGGTTTCGACTCGGTGATTATCGGGTCTATTTCGAGAAACACGATCTCGGCGTGCTGGTCCATCGCATCCTCAGCCGCAACACCCTCAAGGACTTCCTGTTCCGCTCACGACTACCGACCGCCGAGGAGGACGCCGCGCTCCAGGACAACCCGAAGTTCTGGGAACTGATCCAGACCGCCCGGGCTGCGCAACCGAACGCCGGGATCAACGCGAACTGATCCTGGCCCTCACCCCACTTCCTCGCCCAGTTCGACGTTCCAGTAGGCGACGTCGATGAAGTGCTTCCAACTGTCGTGGCAGGGCGAACCGAGCGTGACCTGCACGAAGGGGCGCCACTTGGGTCGACGCGGCTTGCGGATGAGCGTCATGCCGGCCTCGCGCGGCGTGTGGTTGGCCTTGCGGGTGTTACAGGCGATGCAGGAACAGACAATGTTCTCCCAGGTCGTCGGGCCACCCCGATCGCGTGGGATGACGTGGTCGAGGTTCAGTTCCGAGCGGTCGAACACGTGGCCGCAATACTGGCAGGTGTTGCGGTCGCGCTCGAAGATGTTGTGCCGGGTGAACTTCACTTCCTTCTTCGGCAGGCGGTCGAACACCAGGAGCAGAATCACGCGGGGAACCCGGATGCGGAACGAAACCGTGGCAACACTCTCCGGGTGCGGGTCCTCAATGGACAGATCCCGCCACTGACCGAAGTTGAACGTCTGGTAGGCGCCGCCGTCCCCCTGACAAACGACCTGCGCGTTCCCCTCGAAAAGCAGCGTGAGAGCCCGCCGGGCGGAACAGATGTTAACCGCCTGCCACAGCCGGTTCAGAACCAGCACGGGTTGGTTCAGGAGAGAGCTCATCGCGCACCCCAAGTTGCGCCGAGGCTAGCAAGCTGTCACGGGGGCTGTCAAATCCGGCGCCCAAGGCCGTAGTTGCGATCGTGTCACACCTCCGGGTGGAGTTGAAATCCGAAGCAAGCCCGAAGCCCGAAGCGGGCAGATCGATGCTGGAACCCCGAGTCGATCCTGAAAACTGCCCTCTGAAACCACGCTTTCCACTTGAGCAACGGGGTCGGTCCTGCCGCTCTTTGCGGCGTTCCCTCCGCCAATAGTGAGGACTGACCTCCGAGCGGTCGAACAGGTTCAAGGTCCCCTTGCATGCGCAATCGCGAAAAGGGAGCCCCTCAAGAAACGCCTGTTTCAACCGCCCAACTCCATCCAGAAACCGTTCGTCCCCACCAACTCGGGTTTCACCCGGAAATCGAAGCGTCTGCCGACCTGCAACAGCAGACGCAGGGTGAGCGTCTTCGCACCGTCCGGCAGCGACAGGATGGTGATGACCAGTACCCCGGGACCTTCCAGCGCCGGCACCCATTGGGTCCGGGTCAACCGCCTTCCCTGATCGTCCTGAAGGCTCACCACATCACAGAGACCATTCTCGGCCAACCCCGGAAACGTGACCCGGAAACGACCCAACTCCCGCACCCCCGATGATCTCGGGACAACCCGCTCAACCCGAACCTCGTGTCCTTCTCGCTTGAAGTTCCAGGAAAGCTGGTTGGTGGTCGTCAGCACCGACACGGGAATGTCCTTCAGGACCATCAACTCCTCTTCCGGCACCTGGCGCGTGAGTCGGCGCTTGGCCCACGCCGAGACTTGCCAGACTTCATCCGGCCAGAGGACTTCCCTGAACCGGTGCCCCACGAGACCGCCAAAGTCGCGGTCTGGATCGAGCCAGCACCCGAGGAAGTTACCGGTGGCATCGGCCAATGAAACCCGGCCCAGCGTCCAGTCCTCGCTGGCCAAGCCGTCCTCCTTGAATCGGAAGACCCCCAGGGCTTGAGGCGCCGTATTGGATCCGGCAGGGCTGGCTTCCAGTTCTTGCCCACCCAGGCCAAAGCGCCCACGGATGCCGCCCAACCCGGTCACCAATCGCTCCAGGGTGCAGGCGAGGTTGCCGTTGGTCCGGCTGACCGGCATCGGCTGCGGCTCCCAAAACGGAGCCTGGCGAAAAGCGGGATTCCGCAAGACCAACTCGCCCAGGCAACGCCGTCCTGCCCCCGCACTGGAATCGTAGAACTTCACCGTGATCTCGCGACTGCGGCGAGGCACCACGGGAAACCGGGGTTGTCCCAGAACCCCCAAACCCGTGATGACGCTGCTGCTCGCCGATCCGCCGGCCAGATTCCCATGCTCGTCCGCCAGCAGACTGGACATGGACACCACAGTGCGCGGCGGGAGGTTGGTCACGGAGGCCGGGTCCTCCCACACCCAGACAACGAGCGAGGGTGTGTCAGTACTGAACGACAGCGATAGCCTGCCCAGTCGAAGCCACGACCGCAGCGGTCGCGGCAGGAGCCGCGTCAACCGCGAGGAGCCGGGCGTGACGTGGTTGGTACCGTAGGTGGTACCGAGACATTCGAGCACGATCCCATTGGCCAACGTCACGCCCCGAGGCGGGGCACTGCGCGCCAACCCGACCATCACGGTGATGCTGAGTCCAACGCCGACCAGCAAGACGCCCAGCCAGATGAGCCGCTTGCGCATGTCACGGAGGATGCCTCATCGCCAACCACAAGTCACCCACGCAGGACGGCCATCTCCGGTGTATGCGTGCATCCCGTTCTCCTGCCGCTTGGACGATGGGAGACATCTCAATCCGCTGAACGAAGGCAGCAGCAAGCCCGCGGCCTGGAAGGCTGCCAGCCATTAGCCGGGGGTCGCAGCTGTGCGAAGACCCCCGGTGGCCACCCCGTGAGAGACCACGACCCTGAAGGGTGTCGCAGAACGACGATCCCGGGACGAGCGCTTCTGGCACCCTTTCAGGGTGCGCGTGCATCGGCGCGTTGCCCCATCTCCCATCCCCCATCTCCTACCTCCTAGCTCCTATTCGCTCTGCGTCTCAGCGTCTCCGCGCGAGATCCGCTTCCCTGATCTCTACTGCTTCACCCGCAGTTGGAATCCGTTCATGCCCACCCCCTCCGGCTTCACCCGGAAATCGAATCGCTGCCTTTTCTGAAGTGCGAGTCGAATGGTCAGCGTCTTCGCGCCTTCCGCCGGCACAAGGACGGGAAAGGCCATGAACAGATGCTTGCCGGAACGATCCAGCGGCTGTCCGGACACCAGCAGCCTGCGCCCTTGCTCATCGACCACCACGACCAGCTTCAAGCACATCTCGTCCGGCAGTTCCGGAAGCTCCACCAGAAGACGTGCCCGACCACTCATCCTACGACCAACGGGCCCCGATGTCCGTTCATGAACGAGTTCCTTCACCCGCACCTCGATTCCCAACCGCTGAAACACCCGGTCCAGACGAACGATCCTCCCGGACGCCGGTACCTCCACATTCTCCAGAACGATCAACTCCTCGTCGGAGAATACCGCTTCAGGCTTGCGCTCCGCCCAGACGGTCAGATCCCACACCTCGTTGGGCCAAAGGATCGGGTCAAATGCCCGCACCTCCCGATCGCTGTAGGAACCCCGCATGGTGAAACCGGGTCGGATCGAGTGCCCGGCCGCGTCCGCCAACCGGACCGAGCCCACCTCCCAGTTGCGGCTCGGCCGCCCGTCTTCCTCGAAATGAAACACCCCCACCGCCTGCAATCTCCGCCCCATCTCGGGCGCGAGGACTTGGAGGCCCGCGCGGGGGAGTCCCGGATTGCTGATCAAGGGATTCCCCACGCCGGCGGCCAGCCGCTCCAGCCGGCACGACAATCCGCCGTTGGTCCTTTGAGCCGGCATCGGCTCGCCCTCCCAGGCTGGGGCCTGCACGAAAGCGGGATTCGCCAGGGTCAACTCCCCCAAGAATTGCTGATGAAGACGCATCTGACCGGTGATCCGGCTCAGCGTCATACGAATCATGGCCAGTTCATCATAGGACAGCGACTCCCGCTCCCAGAAGCGGGTCAATTCGGTTTTCAGGATGCCGCTTCCCATGAATCCGCCTGGAAGATCGCCTTCTGAGTTGTCCAGAACGAGTCGCCCCTCGCGATCAAACGCTCTGAAATGCAGGGTGCCGTCCTTGAGGTTCCGGGCAACGAGCGCCAATTCATTGCCGGAGTCGGGTATCTCGGAGAGATCGCTGACAGACATCAACCGAAGTCCAAACCCCTCAACGCGCACCCTTTCGAAGAACTTCAACTTGATCTCACGACTCCGGCACGGCAGCGCCTGGATTTTCAAGGGGAACGTGCCGCCCAGCCCCGGGCCGGAATTGGAATCCGCCCCGATAAACACGCCCTGTTCGTCCGTCACCAGACACTCCATTCCGGAGGGTCCGAGCGGGCTGGGCGCCGCCCTCGAATCCGCCCGCAGCCAGACCACGTACTCGGGAGTGGATGATAACAACCCCATTCCCTGGCTCAGCCCGAACCAGGCCCGCACCGGCCGGGGCAACAGACCCGTCAGCCGCGAGAAGCCGGGCAGGACGTGATTCGTGCCGTAGGTCGTGCCCAGATACTTCACGGTGAGTCCACTGGTCAGCGTCACCTTGCGCTCCGGCACAGGACGCAAAAACAAGCCGACCAGCACCACCGACAGCAAGGCGACCAGAGGGACTCCCCACCTGAACCACCGCTTGCGCATGTCCTGAGGATGCCCGAACGCCACCCGCATGTCACCCTTGTAGAACGGGAGTAGAACGGGCATCCCCGCCGTAGGCACGCATCCCGTTTCATGCAGCCTGGACGATGGGGACACCTCAATCCCCTGGACGGAAGCGACAGCAAGTCCGCAGCCTGAAAGGCTGCCAGCCATTAGCCGGGGCTCGCAGCCTGGCGGAGACCCCCGGTGGCCACCACGTGAGGGACCACGACCCTGAAGGGGGTCGCAGAAAGGCAACCCCGTGACGCACGTTTCTGTCACCCCTTCAGGGTGTGGAGGCAATGGTGCGGTGACCCATTCCCTATCTCCTATCTCCCATCGCCCATCTCCGTCCCCCCGGGAAACGTCGCGCTTGCCAACCCGCCCCTCTTGCCCCGCAATTCCCCGCATGACAGACGTCTCACCCACCTGCCGCGCCCCCCGCCCGGGAACCGCCCGGTTCCTCGGCATCCTCCTGTGCGCCCTGCCCGTCCTGCCATGCGCCGCCGACCTCCCCAACTTCATTCATGACCCGCTTGAAGTGCTCGAACGCACCTGTTTCCAGACCGGCGGGGCCTACGCCGACCACGTGAACCTCCGCTCCGACGTCGCCATCGTGTACGGCATCGATGCCGGCCTGCCGGGGCGTATCCAGACCTGGCGTGACCGCGGCTATCGCATCCACGTCATGACCGGCGTTTCCTGGGGCAACTACCAGGACTACCTCTACGGCCGTTTCGATGGCACGAACCACGAGGACGAAGCCCAGACCGAGCGGGACGGAAAGAAAATCAGCCACGGCGGCGACGTCTATTACATGTGCCCGGGCGAGAACTTCGGGAAGTTCCTCAGCATCGGCGTGCAGCGCGCCCTCGACGCGGGAGCCGAAGCGATCCACATGGAGGAACCGGAGTTCTGGGTGCGCGGCGGTTATGGCGAAGGCTTCAAGCGCGAGTGGAAAAGCCACTACGGCGAGGAGTGGCAACCGCCGCATTCCTCCGTCGACGCCCAATGGCGGGCCTCGAAGTTGAAGTACTTCCTCTACCGGCGTGCGTTGCAGCAGGTATTCGATCACATCCAGGCCTTCAACCGCGAGCACGGCAAGAGCATCCGCTGCTACGTCCCCACCCACAGCCTGCTCAACTACGCCCACTGGCGCATCGTCAGTCCGGAGTCCAGCCTCGCCCGCTTGAACGGTTGCGACGGCTACATCGCGCAGGTCTGGACCGGCACCTCCCGCACGCCGAACCTCTACCGGGGCGAGTTGAAGGAGCGCACCTTCGAAACCGCCTTCCTCGAATACGGCGCCATGCAGAACCTCGTCCGCTCGACCGGCCGCCGCGTCTGGTACTTGAACGACCCCATCGAGGACAACCCGAACCACGACTGGAACGATTACCGCAGCAATTGGGAATCCACGCTGGTCGCCTCGCTCTTCCAACCGGAGGTCTGGCGCTACGAGGTCATGCCCTGGCCCAACCGCATCTTCGCCGGGCGCTATCGCCAGAGCGGCGACAGCCGGGAACGCGTCCCCATTCCCGCGCCGTACGCCACGGAACTCCAGACCGTCATCAACGCCCTCAACGACCTGAACCAGTCGGAGGTCGCGTGGGACTGCGGCACCGCCGGGATCGGCGTCGTGATCAGCGATTCCCTCATGTTTCAGCGCGGCGACCCAACTCCCAGCGATCCGCACTTGAGCAACGTTTACGGCCTGGCCCTGCCCTTCCTGAAACGCGGGATGCCGGTCACGCCGGTGCAGTTGGAAAACGTCCCGATCGCCGGCTACCTCGACGGCTTCAAGATCCTGCTCCTGAGCTATCACGGCCAGAAACCCCTCAGCCCGGAGGTCCACGCGCCGCTCGCGGACTGGGTCAAAGCCGGCGGGTTGCTGGTGGTCTGGGACGACGATTCCGATCCCTACCGCACCGTCCGCGACTGGTGGAACAGTGACGGACGAGACTACGCCACGCCGCGGGAGCATCTCTTCGAAACGCTCGGCCTCACCCGGGAGGCGTCGGCCGGAATCTACGAGGTCGGAAAAGGCAAAGTGCTCTTCCACGCGGGCAACCCGACCGACCTCGCCCGAAGTGCGGAGGGGGATTCAAAGATCGTCGACGCCGTTCGCGCCGCCGCCGGTGCGTTCGTGGCGTGGCGCGAGACCAACCAACTCCTGCTCCGTCGCGGTCCCTACGTCATCGCCGCCGGCCTGGATGAATCCGTCCCGGGCGCCGCCAAGCGCCTCAACGGACACTTCGTCAACCTGTTCGATCCCGAACTGAGGCTCCAAACCCGGATCGAACTCGCCCCGGGCACCCGCTTCTTCCTCCTCGACCTCGATCGTGCAACCCAAACAGGCCCGGCCATCCTCGCCAGCGCCTGCAAGACCCAACCGCTCGCCCCAAGCCTGAGCGGATTTGACTGCCTGGTCGAAGGGATCGCCAACACTCAAGGGATCGCCCTGCTCCGTTTCCCCGACCGCCCGGAACACGTGACGCTGAACGACATCGTCCTGACCGACTGGGACTACGACGACGCGACTCGCCTGCTCCGGGTGCAGTTCCCCAACCAGCCCCGGCCGCAGAAACTCAGCGTCGCCTTCGGGAAAGCCGGACCGCGGCCCCAAACCCCGTAGCCGCCGACATCAGTCGGCGCATTTCAAAGCCGGCGAAAGGACCTTCGCGCTCCTCGGATTGCACGGCAACAACCGCCATCGTCATAACCCACCTCCAAAAGCCCCGTAATCCCCGACGTCAGTCGGGGCAATTCAGTCCCGACTTGATTTCACCTTGCGCCGCCTGACGTCGGCGACTACGCCCGCTCTCGACACTGAATCGTCATTGGCAGAATGCGCCGGAGTGCGGCATGCTTGGGGATGCGAACAAATCGTCGACGCTTCTTCGGGCAGACCGGTGTGCTGGCCGGCACGGCCCTGGGGCTGCCCGGGATCGGACGCGCCGCGGATGGCCCAACGGCGGAACCTCACGCCAAACCGCGCCACATCATCCACATGGTGGCGGACGGCATGTGCTGGAGCACATTCTCGATGGGCGACACCTTCTCGCACTTGCGCCGGGGGCGGGGCCTGCGCTGGCTTGATCTCTACCACGAACCGCAGGCCACGGTGACGACGATGGACATGCGGTCGCTGAATTCGCTGGTGACGGATTCCGCGGCGGCCTCGTCCAGTTGGGGCAGCGGTTCCCGGGTCGTGAACGGCACCTTGAACGTGCTTCCCGACGGCCGGGAACTGATCCCCCTCTGCTCGCTTTTCAGGGAGGCCGGCTGGAAACGCGGCCTCGTCACCACCACGGAGATCACGCACGCAACCCCCGCCGGGTTTGCCGCCAGCATCGACAGTCGCGGCAACGCCCAGATGATCGCCCGCCAGTACCTGGACCGTCGCGTGGATGTCCTCCTCGGGGGCGGACACAAGTTCTTCGACGCCGCCAAACGCTCCGACAAACAGGACCTGTACGCGACCTACCGGGAGGCGGGTTACACGGTCATGCGCGATGCCGGAGAACTGACCGCCGCCCCGCGGGAGGGTCGCTGGCTCGGCACGTTCGCCTCAAGCCACCTTCCGTTCAGCATCGACCGCGACCACAGCACCTCGCTCAAGCGCAAGGTCCCCACCCTTGCCGACATGACGCGCCGGGCGTTGGAGCGGCTCGGTGGCGAGGACCATTTTCTGTTGCAGGTCGAGGGCGGCCGCGTGGATCACGCGTGCCATGCGTGTGACATCGCCTCGGCGGTGCGCGAACTGGTGGCCTTCGACGAGGCCCTGGAAGTCTGCTTGGAATACCAGCGTCGCGTGCCGGAAACGCTGATCATCCTGACCACGGACCATGGCACGGGCGGCCCCTCGCTGAACGGGATCGGGAGCGCCTACGGCGAGAGCAGTGCCCGGTTTGCCAACCTTCTCAAGGCCCGGCGTTCCTTTGAATCCATGCTGCCCGACCTGCCCAAGGAACCGACGGCGGCGGCCATCGGTGAACTCATCGAGGATGGGACCGGCTACGAGGTTCCGGACAGGAAGATGGCCGCGCTGCTGGGGTTCCTCGACAAGCAGTGGCAACCGCTTTTCGACGGGATGAACGGTCAGGAGATGCAGTTCGGGCAGTTGCTCGGCAACCACTACGGGGTCACCTGGACCAGCGGGGCGCACACGTCGGACTATGTCCCTTTGCTGGCGTATGGGCCGGGCGCCGCGAAGTTCCGCGGGTTTCAGCGCAACACGGATGTCTTCCGTCACTACACCACCCTGGCGGGCATCGACTATCGGAACCCGGAAATGCCGTTGATGGCGGAGTGCGGTCCCTCGGCCCACGAGGTGGAGACGGACGTATTGCCGGTGTGACGAACGGATGCTGATGCTGGCGCTCCTTACCGATCTCCTCCGCACGGGCAGCCCGGTGCTGATCCTCGTGGGGATCTTCGCCGTCTGGATGCTGGTGGATGCCATCCGTCGCGGGGAATGGCTGTGGGCGGTGTTCATCTTCATCTTCCCGTTCATCAACCCGTTCATCTACTACTTCCTGGTCTATCGCCAGACTGCCTCGCCGCTGCCCGCGGTGGAACTGCCGGGGCGCAACTTGCGTCAGCGGATTCACTGGCTGAAGGACCAGATCCACCATCTCGACAAGGCCCACCACCACCTCGAACTGGGTGACATCTACTTCAAGCAGGGGAAACTCGAGCAGGCCGAGACCTCCTACCGGGCGGCCATCGAGCGCGACCCGGAAGACCCCGACGCGCGGGCCCACATCGGCCAGTGCCTGCTGAAACGCGGACGTCCGGCCGACGCCCTGCCGCAACTCCAATACGTGGTCGATCTGGACCCGACTCACGAGTTCGGGGACACACTGATGGCGCTTGCCGAAGCCCAAATGGCACTCGGACAAACCGACCAAGCCATCGCCAACTGGCGGCGGGTGCTGGAGAAACACACCTATGCCCGGGCCCGGGTGCAACTGGCCGAGCTGCTGGCGGCAAAGGGCGAGAACGATGCGGCACTCGCACTGGCGCGGGAGGTCGTGGAGGATGAGGCCCATGCGCCCCAGTTCCAACGCCGGCGGGAACGCGACTGGCTTCGACGGGGTAAGGTGTTGGCGTCGCGACTGCGCGGATAACCCGGGCAGCCCGGTCAGCGGTGGGCGATGTAGAGCAACACCGTGCCGGTGGCATCGTCATACTTCACCCGCCCGGCGACCTTCCACAGTCCATTCGTCGTGAGTTGAGAGGCCAGGCCATCGATGCTCCGGTTGAGTTCCTCCTCCGCGTCCTTTTCGCTCACCCCCTGGATGACGGCTTCCACCACCACGTCCCCGATCACGTCGATGCAAGGGCTGCCGGATAGCGCGTACAAGCCGGCACCGTCCGGAGTGACGGGCGTGGCGGTGGTGTAGTGCGAGATATCGACCAGGCGAATCCAGGCCCCCGCTTTCCCGAGACGGGATGTGAACGGCCCTTCCAGCAATTCCTCCGGCACCAGCACCTGCGAGTCCCATGACAGCGCCTCCAGCGAATCATAAGACGTCAGCGCCTCACCGTTCCGGCCTCCGAAGCGACCGTACTTGCCGTAGTAGGCGGCCGCAGCGGCCTTGGCAGAGTTGTAGGCCGTGAGCGTCGTATTGATGGAACAAATCTCGTTCACCTGGAAGCGCCGGGGGATGAGCAGGAATCCGGCCGCCGCAATGAGCAGCACGGCACCGATGACTTCCGCATAAGTGGCGGCATCCATGGATGGCCGCCTTCGTTTCGCGTTCATGACACTGCCTCTTGTCAGGCGTTCATCCTGTCCGGGCGGTCCCCCTCACTCGCTTGCTTCACCCGGCCCGGCTGATCCGACGTTGCTCACGAGCCTCGGGTACCAGCAACAGGCTGGCAAGCAGGATCAGTCCGGCGCTCGCCCATGCCAGGGGCGTCAGCGAAACGTAGCGGGTGAAGTGGAACGCCACCTGGGGTGCGATCACCCCGCGCACCCCGGTCAGGAACGTGTGCACCGCCATGTATTCCGCGGTGTGCTCCGCGGGCGCGAACTTCGTCACCCATAATCCCCACGCCACATCCCCTCCCGAAGCGCTGACACCGAAGATCACGGACCCCACAACCAACCCCGCCAGCGAATCACTCAGAAAGAAACTCAGGATGCCGGTGGCAAACCCGAGGTTCAGCAGAATGCGCAGGCGAAGGAAATCCGTCCGGTCGAAGATCCAACCCCAGACCGGGCTGACCAGGAGGCGCGCCACATTCGGGATGACCCCGACCAGCAATGCGATCGTGCGCACGTCCAGGTGCAGGCCGTAGCGCGCGTTCGCCAGGTATTCCACCCGCATCGGCAGCATCATCAAATTGGCGAAGCCCATCAGCATCCAGCAGATCAGCACATGCCGGAACACCCGGTCGGAACGCAGGTGGCGCATCGCGTGGAACGGGTGACTCCCGCCGGTGTCGGTGAGCGGCCGGGAGGGCATGCGCAGAAGGCAGACCACCGTGAACCCGAAGGCCACGGCAAAGACGAGCAGCAGCCAGCGGAAACGCGTGAGGTCCTCGGAAAGCAAACGGCCCGCCACCTCGCTGAAGGCGGCCGCCGTGCCGATGCGCACCATGACCGTGCGCGAGTAGAGCTTCCCCCGGCGCCTTGTCGGGTAGTTCTCGCGATAGATCTGGGTCATCAGGGGAACACTCGCCCCCACGCACGCCATGGTGAGGACCGAGCCCATGACGAAGGCGACGGGCTGCGGGAACGCCGCCATGACGAGGAACACCACACTTCCCAGCAGGGCAAGCAACATGGCTCCCCGCGCCGCCGGCCAACCCCGTTGGGTTACCAGGTTCAACATCACCGGGCTGAGCAGCAACCCCGCACTACCGCCGCTCGCCACCAGCGCCTTGGCGAGCGCCCCCGTTTGGAAATGTCGGACCGCGATCAGCAGCAGGAACGTCGCCCCGGCAGACTCCAGCACGCCGTAAGCCACCGCCTTCCTCATCTCAAGGCGGTAGGTCAGGCGGGTGCGTTCCGTGTCCGACACCAGCACAGACTAGCCGCAGCCCACACGTTCAACCACATAATACGACACGCGATGCCGGCGCCCCTCACCCCTCCCGCCAGAACCCAAACTCGAACCCAAACTTAGACCTGAACTTGAACTTGAACTTGAACTCCAACTTAAACCCCAACTCCGCCCCCCCTTCGCAGGAATCCGCCCCCCGGAATCGTAGTGTAACCCAGATCCCCGGCACCTTGGCCCCGATTCTGCTTCACAGCACCCCAGAGCGGCGCGACCCTAAGCCTCAGTCATGCTCTTGAGAGTACCACAAAACAGGCGACACCAAGGTCGTCGCGGTGAACCCACCTCAGGAATCCGATGAGGATGGGAGGTGGCCTCCTGCCTTTATCTACCGCCCCCTGACGCCCCCCCGGAGAATGCCCAAGCGTAGCGCAATCGTGGTCTGGTTTCTTGCGATCCTCGGCGCGATGCCGGCAATCGGGGCGGAGCTGTATCTGAATGAACTGCTCTTCAATCCCGCAGGTGAGGATGCGCCGTTCGAATTCGTCGAACTGCGCGGACAACCGAACGCCCTGCTCCCCAAGCATACCTGCCTGGTCGCGGTCGAAGGTGATGCCGGCGGCAATCCCGGCACCGTCCAGAACCTCTTCGACCTGTCGGGCCTCCGCATCGGGGGGAACGGTTTCCTGCTCCTGCTCCAGAAGGACTCACCTTTTGCAGGTGCCCGCGGCGCCACCGTGCTCGTCAACTCCGACACCGGCAGCGGTTGGGGCAGCGGTGGCAGCAGTTCCGTCGGCCATCGTGGCGAGGACGATCAGACCGACATCGAGAATCCCTCGGTGACGTTCCTCCTGGTCGAATGCCCGGACCTTCCCGGCGTCGGCGCGGATCTCGACGAGGACGATGACGGAGTGCTGGACGAAAGCGGGGTGGCGGGCTGGACCATTCTGGATTCCATCGGGGTGCTCGACAACGACGGCGCCGGCGACATCGCTTACGGCACCCTCAACTTCCGTCGCGACAGCCCACCCGGCGACGGGGCCTTCGCGCCGGGGACGGTGATACCGGTCCCGTTCACCGCGGGCTACCTCGCGCGTCGCGGCAATACGACAGGCCATGCGTCCTCAGACTGGGCGGCAAGCGATCATCCCGACGGCGCTCCACCCGATTGGTTGATTGGCAAGCCGGGGGAAACCCACCCGTCGGAAATCGCCGGCCTGCCCCTCGACTCCTACGGTGGTCCCAACTTCAGCGCACCGTTGCTCCCCGGGGTGATCCTTCGCGAAAGCAACGGAGCCACCGAGGTCTCCGAATCGGGGGAAACGGACAGCTACACCCTCGCCTTGAACACGCCTCCGGTCAGCCCGATAACCCTGGCGATCGCTTGCGAACCGGGCGTGGTGGCCAGCTCGAACGACGGAGACACCTTTGCCGAAACCCTCGCCTTAACCCTGGCGGACACCTCCGCCCGCGAGATTCTCCTCCGCGCGGTGAACGACCTGGTGGTGGACCTTTCCCCGCGCCAACGCCGGGTCACTCACTCGCTGACCGCAACCGGGGATCCCATGGCCTACCCGATCGATGGCACTCTGATCCCGCCGGTCGAGGTGACGGTGACGGATGACGACTTCCTGCTGCTCAACGAGGCGAAGGTGAATCCGCCCGGCGAGGAGGACGCCCCGGCGGAGTTCGTGGAGTTGCGGGGCTCGCCAGGGGCTTTACTGACCAACGTCTTCCTCGTTGCCTTCGAGGGCAGCGTCGCCGCCGATCCCGGCACGGTCACCCGGAGCTTCCCGTTGACCGGGCTTTCGCTGGGCGCCAATGGCCTGCTCGTGCTGGCCGCCCCGGAGAATCCCTACCGGTTCGCCCCGGAAACGACCTTCATGGCGGAGGCGCGTTTTGCCGCGCCCGGTGGCACCCTGGAAAACGGCGCGCTCTCCCTGCTCCTGATCGGCAGCACCACCCCCATCGAGGAAGGGGGCGACCTCGACAAAGGCGACAACGGCGTGCTGGAGGGCCTGCCGGAGGGGAGCACCATTCTCGATGCCATCGGCTGGCGCGGCGGCGACAAGGATGACGTCGTCTTTGGCGGCGCGGAACTCGATCTCAAGGGCGCCACCCCGGACGCGGCCACTCGACGTCCCGGCGATGACACACCGCAGTCCGCGGGCGCCTGGGTATTCGGGGAGTTGGCCGGGGACGAGGCGGCCTCGCTGGACTATGACCCGGCATTTCCGGGCGGCGGACTCACCGCTGGAACGCGGCTTACGCCGGGCGCTCCGAACAACACCGCCCCGGCCATCACCGGATGGCACGCGATCTCGGGAGTGATCGGGGATCCCGCCAATCCCCTGCTGCATTTTGAGCTGAGCGACGCCGAGACGGCCGTTGATCCCGGCACCCTGCGCGCCCGCAGCAGCAACCCGGAGATCGTGCCGAACTCCGGACTGACCCTGATTCCCACCGGCAACGGAGGGTTCGACTTGAGGATCGAACCGGTGGGCGTGGGATACGCGGACATCGAACTGGCCGCCAGTGACGGGAGGGCAACCGGGTTCGCCCGCGTGCCCTACGCCGCGTCTGAAGCAGTGCCACCGGGCGGGGTCTGGCTGATAGGCGCAAGCGACGGCTCCACTGCCATCCCCGTGGACGCAGACTGGATGTGGGTGGCAGACGACGAGAATGAAATCCTGCGGCTTTATTCACGCCACGCATCCGGCCTGCCTGTAGAGGCCATCGACTTCACGCCGTTCCTCGACCTTGCCGACATCGAGGACGGCGACCCGCGCGAGGTGGACATCGAGGCCTCCACCCGCGTCGGCAACCGCCTTTTCTGGATCGGCTCGCACTCGCACGCCAACATCGGCGAAAGTCGCACCAACCGCTCGCGGATCTTCGTCACGGACATGACTGGCGCCGGTCCTCAGAGCGCGCTGACCTACGTGGGACGGTATGACCATCTCAAGGAGGATCTGGTCGCGTGGGACCACGAGAATCACCATGGGCTGGGGGCGGATTACTTTGGTCTCCTCGACAGCGTGGCGGAGGATGTGCCCCCGAAGGCGCCGGACGGCTCCGGTTGGTCCATCGAGGGACTGGCCATGATGCCGGGCAGCACCTCCGGTGCCTATGTCGCCTTTCGCGCTCCCATCGTGCCGGCAGCACGCCGGGCGTTCGCCCTGGTTGTCCCCGTCCTGAACTTCACGGAACTGGCTGCCGGCAACGGCCCGCCTCGCTCAGCCATCTTCGGAATCCCCATCGAACTCGACCTCTACGGGCGCGGCATCCGCAGTCTCGAAGGCGACGGGCACGGCTACCTGATCATCGCCGGCCCGGCCGGCCCGGCACCCACGAGCTATCCCCAGGACTTCCGACTCTACACCTGGAACGGCCGGCCCGGAGACGCCCCGCAGGAACTCGCCGCCGATCTCACCGGTCTGAATCCCGAAGGAATCGTCGAGCTGCCGCCCCATCCGTGGACCGCGGCAAGTCGAGTTCAGATCATCAGCGACAACGGCCAGTGGCGCTTCTACGGCGACGACACCCGCGCCAAGTCCCTCCCCTATCCGGAGTGGAAAAAATGCCGCTGCGACACCGTGGAATTCGGCGACGCGGTGGACCCGTTGCCGGTGATTCTGCGAATGGAACTTGCCGGGAACACCTTGACCCTGGTCTGGCGCGCCCCACCTTCGACGGATTGCCGGATCGAAAGCAGCGTGGAACTCCCCACAGAAGACTGGACCCCACTGCCTGGCGAGGCGGTTCAGGACGGGCCGTTCAGCCAGCAGACGCTCTCCATCGATAGGATGGGGAGCCGCTTCTTCCGGCTACGCTGCCCGGCCGTCCCCTAACCCGGCCGTTTCATACCGTCTTTCTTGGCGCAGATATCTGATCTGTAGTATCGCCGAATTCCATTCGGCAGAGCGTCCGGACTCTTCCACGGTCTGCAGGTCGAATGCCTGCGATACAGCAGACCAGACGTCTGCGCTACAAGCCGTTGCGAGTCCCTACCGGATCGGGAGTGAGAGGTCCGGGCGAACCGTGGCGATTCAGTGCGAAGACCCGGATTGCCATCCGGTTTCAGGGGTCCTTTGGAGAACCCTGTTCGCGCACTTTCAGCCGGTGTTCCCGGGTGAGGCCGTCGAGCATCATTGTCACCAGGGTACTGCTTATGCAGTAGTCCCGGAAGATATCGGGAATGACCTGGCGGGTCCCCGGGAGGAGGGCCAGCAGATCCACCACGAACATGGTGTCCCACATCCACTGGCCGAGGTAGTAGGGGCCGCCCGGTTGCACCCACGTCTGCCGCAGGGGTTCGACCGGCAGACGCAGCTTTTCCAGGATGCACTTGGGCGCACCGCAACGGCCAGGTGTTCGACCTTCTACGCAGTCGGCTCAAACAACGAGCGAATGTCGGCGTCCGAGACGGCATGGAACAGGGGGTGAAGGGCGAAGTTCCCGTCCACGGCATCCGCTCCCGCGAACGGCCCGACCCAGGGCGCCACGGTCGATCCCCCGGTGGCCAGCTTGAGGAATTGGCGGCGTTTCATGGTTCGTTTCCCGGCAGGAGCTTGAACAGCAGCGTTGCGTCGAGTTCTGAGGTGGGGGCAAATGCCGTCGAGTCCACATAACGCAGCAGGCTGTGCATCAACTGCTGCGCTTCGGGATGCTCCTGCAACCCCGGCAGGTCGCTGGCGCAAACCAGCAGTCTTCCCGGACCGACCCGGGTCTCAAACAGGAGGCCGAGCTTGTGGTTGCGGGCGAAGTTGTCGATGACGTGGATGATGGGCCGATAGTCCGCCGGAAACGCATCAAGAATGATCGGACGGGAGTGCTTCACCAGTTGCCACCACTGCCAGTTGCTGTGGAACTCGGTGGGGAACTCCGCCAGGGCCGGATGAGCCGGGTCACACAGGAACCCGAGCGTGCCCGGGGCCGGCTCGATGCCGCGTTGCTGAGCGCCCCGGGCAAACATGGGCCAGCACCAGAAATCGGTTTGGAAGGCGCCTTTCACGCAATGGGTGAGCACCGCCTGCCGGGGAAACAACAAGACCCGGCCACCGCCGCGCAGATGCTGTTGCGTCTCCTTGCCAAGATGGTCGGTGACCAGGACGCCGGGGGGCGGGGTCGTCTCCACAGCAGTCGGATAGACCCAGATCGGGTATCGGTTTCGATAGGGGGTGCCTTCGACACTCACGGTAACGTCCAGTTGGTCCGGCGCCTGGACCTCGCTCAGGGCAAACATGATCCGGCCGACCGGGAACAGTCCGCCCTGTTTGAGGGTGACCGGCCCCAAAGCTCCGGAGGCGACCACCGAACTCCCGCTTGCGCCGACCGTCCAGCTCACGCGTGCGTCGGGAATGTCGGCGGCACCGTAGTGGGCAATCTCGATCTCGGACACGAAGGTCTCGTCGGTGGTCCAGGTGTACTTCCCGAAGCGCAGCAGAGGCACGGTTTCGGAACAGAACTGCCGCCAGGCCGCCGGTTCGATGATGCCCTTCGGCTCCATGAACACATTCAGCATCCCCACCAGCGCGGTTCCCTGCCCCAGGAAGTCCTGGAGATCGAGCAACTGGAATCCCCCGAAGCCAGGCGTGCGCAGGGCGGTTTCAATGTCCTCGCGATAACAGATCGCCGCCAGCGCGCCGGAAGCCCGCGTGAAGTCCTGGGCGAGGCCCAGCATCCCGACCTCCTCCAACCGGTCCCGGAAGATCTCCAGGTTGCGCGCCTTCAGCACGCCGGTGAAATCGGGGATTTCGCGGAAGTCCGGGCTCACCTGGTATTGGCCGGTTTCGTGGGCGATCACCGGCACCGGCACGCCGGTGATGGACGCACGGTAATCGGTCAGGGTCGAGGGCGGGTGGTTTTCGATATGGCCATCGGCATAGTCCCCGGAGAAGAAGGAGCCACGAACCGGCAGCGTCGGGCCGGTCTTTGCGGTCACCCAGAAATCGTCCCCCTCGGCAAAGGCGGGAGCCCAATGCAGGTTGTTGCATCCCTGGGCATGGAGGTGGCGGGGATCACTCTCCTTGAACCGGGAGACCATCTGGTACATGGCCGGCCGCCGGCCCAGTTCGTTCCCGAGGGTGAACATTGCAAAGGACGGGTGGTTGCCGTAGGCCTTGAAGATCAAGTCCGCCTCGCGGAGCAGATAGCGGGAGAGCGGGGTCGCGGTGGCGCTGCTTTCCACCTCGAGATGGTCCACGTTGTACCGCTCCCCGGGCTCCGACTCTTCGAGGGACCCGAAACGACTGCTTTTGTTGGGAAGCTCCGGGGCCAGGTACATCCCGACTTCATCAGCCGCCTCCAACGCCGCCTCCGGCGGGAACCAGGAATGATAGCGGCAATGATTCAGTCCGTATGCCTTCGCAATGCGCAACAACCGGATCCACGCGGCCTTGTCCATCGGCGGATACCCGGTTTCGGGAAAGAAGCCACAGTCGATTCGGCCGCGGAGAAACACGGTCCGGCCGTTGATCTTCAGCCGGGTTCCCTCGCGCACGAATTCCCTCAAGCCGAAGTTCACGATTCGTTCGTCGCGGAAACGCTGCGGGCCGGCCTCCGTCTGCAGGCTCACCTTCAGGCGGATCAACGCCGGGTTGAACTCATCCCACAACGGCGCAGCCTCGCCCAATTCGTAGGTGAACGTGATTTCGTTTCCCGATCCGGTGACCTGGACGGCGGTCGACTGGGTGGCAAATGAAACCGGTTCAGGCACGTTCCAACTCTCCCCCGACACCACCAGGCGACCCGCCGCTGCCGCCCCGGTGAGGTTGCCGACGACCGCCCGGATGGTCGCGCGCTGGCCCTTCACGTCCGGATACACCTGGACTTCCTCAAGCCAGATCGGATCGGTGGCCCGCAATTCCATCCTGCCGATGATGCCGTTCCAGTTGGACTGGGTACGCTCGTCCACTGCATGCGCGGGCCCCACCGGCGGCAGTTTCGCGTTGTCCACGAGCACGGTCAGCGTATGGCGCCCGGGGGTCAGGGCGGGGGTGAGATCAAAGACCTGGGGCGCGCTCAGGGTATCCTCCGTGCCGCACTCCTGAGCATCCACCCAGACCCGCGTGGTCTTGGTCCGTTCCAGCAACAGGGTGATCCGCTGACCGCTCCACGATTCCGGAATCACCACGTCGCGTTGATACCAGGCCGGCCCTTTCCAGTACCAGACGCGCGAGAGGCGGTCGACCGCCCGTTCGTCCTTGAAGACACCCTTGTGATTGGTGTCGGTGGTACCGGGAAGCATGACCGAATCCTCCAGTTCATCGCTGAACCACTTCTGCTCGACGCCCTCGTCCTCCGGGTCGAGCCGGAACCGCCAGGTCCCCGCAAGCGGAATGAGTTCGGCGGAAGAAAGCAAGGTTCGGGCCGCGCGGCCCCGATGGGACTCCGGAGGGCCAAGGCAGGATTCCCCGGGCGTGGCGGTATGGAGCACGATTTTGTCGACCACCACTCCCGGATCCACCATCCCAAGGGTCAACGTGTGAGGACCGGGCTTCTCGATGGTCAAATCGGTCTCCAGGCGCCGGAGGTTGGCCAGCACATCGCCGCCTCGCGCGCCCAGGATCACGGGCGACGCATCGTCCACCCGCACCGCCAGGCGCGTCCCCCCGCCCGGCCCCACCGGAAGCGTGGGCAGACAATCCACGTGCAGTCGGATCAAGCCCGAATGGAACAGGTGAAAATCATACTCCAGCGACGGACTGTTGGCCGCGATATCCAACGGATCCGTGCGACTCGGGGGCGTCGCCGGAAGCACGGTCACCGAATCCCCGGAGCGTCCCAACCCTTGGACGACCTCCCATGCCGCGCCACCGCGATCCCGCCGGCGATCGAAATGTTCGGCTTCCATGCTGACACAGCCGTGGCTTTCCGTGAACCCGATGACGGAATCGCGGGGCGGTGTCTCCGGATTGAAGACCGGGACCGTAACGCGATGGTTGCCACCGTTGCTGGTGAATTCCACGAACGGGGCAATGTCCCCCCCCTGCGGCGCGCGGGACCAGTCAACACTCAACCACAGGCGCTGTTCTGTGGTAAAGCTTCCCTGGCTTCGGTCCAGTTTCACCCACGGCTCGGACGTCGTCGCCTTCCATTCAATCGCGCCCCGGCCCCGGTTTCGCAGGTCGATGAAGCGCCGGCCTTGCGTGAACCCGCTCAGGTCCGCAAGGACATCCTCCCGACCTCCCTCGGGCCCAACATCCAAAGCCGGTGGCCCACGGCCGTCGAAATCGCTCAGAGGCGGCATTTCAAATTGAAGCCGCTGGTTTCCCCACGGACCGGGCGCCGGACTCATCATGTGGTTCCACTTGCTGCCGACGGTGAGGAGTCCGGTGTTGTAGTGGTCGGTCAGTTCGACGATGCGGGCGGCCGCGGTGCGCGCCTGCCGTGCATGGTTGGCGGCTGCGGCGTGGCCGTGCGCGGCGAGCCGGGCGTTGCGGGCGGCGCAGATGACCTTCTCGTTCATCAGGGCGGCGCATTGCACGGGGTAGAGGACGAGCTGGAAGAAGGCGTCCTTCCGGTCCGGCGGCAATCGGTCGTAAACCGCTTGGGCCCGACGGGCGATCGCCGCATAACGGTCGAGCCGTTGACCGGCTTCATCGTTGAACTGGTCGTGGCTGAACCAGGAATACCGCAGGGGTTCGCCGGCGCGGTATTGCACCAGATGTTCTGGCCGGCGGGTGAAGCCAAGCCGGAAGTGCTCTTCCATGATGGCAGCGATCTCCGGGGCCGCATCGGCGTCGAGATCGCGCGCGGCCCATTGTTCGATGAACTCGCGGACATTGTCATGCCGCCGGCGTCGCGGATCCCAGGCCAGGTCGAGAAAGAACTCCATGCCGAGTTCCCCCGGCTTGATGTCGCCCACGTTCAGGACCCAAAGTTTCCGGGCTCCGTATTGCCAGGCTTTGTTCATTTCCTCCCAGATCAGCGCCGGCGGGGTGGTGTTCAGCCAGGTGTAGGCGCTGGTAGCCCCGTTGAGCCACTGGAGGTGATAATACACGCCGGACCCGCCCGCGCGACCCTGCTCGGCCACCGTTGGGAGGCGGCGAAGGTAGCCGAAGTTATTGTCCGGCCAGCAAATGGTGACGTCGTCCGGCACTTTCAACCCGGCGTTGTAGATGCCCAACACCTCGGTGTAGGGGATGAAGACCTGGGGAATGCGCGCAGGATCCGGATCGACGTACTGCGCAAGCAGATCCCGCTGGTCGGCGAAGATCCGCTCCATGAGGGCGATCTTCTCCGGCAGGGTGCTTCCGCCCTTCATCGGCTCGTCGTCCTTGCCCCGCATGCCGAGGGTGTAGATGTTCTCGTACCCGCCGTTCGCTTTGAGTCGTCGGGCCCAATAATCCCGGATGGCGGCCGCGTTCGTCCGGTAATCCCATTCGCCACCGCCTTCCCGATCCCATTCCGCCCCGGCGATGTTGTTGCGCAGCATGGGCTCGATGTGACTGCTTCCCATGACGATGGCATAGTCGTCGGCCACCTCCTTGTTCCGCGGATAACAGTTGAAGGGGAGGGTGCCGCGATGCATCGCCGGCCAGAGGTGGTTGGCGCGCAGGCGGAGGAGCAGTTCAAAGATCTTCGCACAGGTCTTCGGCCCGAGACCGGGTCCCTCGTCCGGCGCGAACGTCTGCTCCGCCCAGGGACGGATGCCCCACATCTCATCGTTGATGAAGATGCCGCGGTACTGCACCGCAGGCGGCCCCATGCGCACGCGTTCGGGGGCGAGGTACAGCGCTTCGCGAGGCGCGGGTGTCACATCCGCCCACCAGTACCACGGTGAAACCCCAATCCGACGCGACAATTCGTACACCCCGTACGCGGTGCCGCGCCGGTCGCTCCCGGCAATGACCAGACCCTGCGCCACTCCCGGCAACGGGTCGGTCACAGGCGCAATCACAAATGACTCCCATTGCCCCCCCAGCTCGCTCAGGTCCAGTCGCCCGGCGGTGGTGAGCCGGTCAAGAACCGGACTTCGGCCGAGGGTCCCGATCAATACGGCGCAGGCGGACAAGTCCGCCACCGAGTGTTTGAGCGATGCTCTGCAGCCCGTCACCCGCTCAACGTCGAGGGCCAGGTCGCCGGCCGCGATACGGGCAACCTTCCAGTCGTCATCGGCCACGAAAATGTCCGCGGCCGTTCGCCCGTGCACCAAGGGAAACCAGCCCGGAGCCGGTTGCTCCCGAACCGGGGCATCTTCGAAAGCACGCGTCCTGGGAACCTCTGCGGCATGAAGGAAGCCCGGCAGGCCAGACAGCAGGATAGCGAGTGTGGGTTTCATGGCCCTCCTTCGCTTAATACTCGGCTTCTCATTGTCGGCGGATCGAGCACCACGACTCGGGCGACGCGATCCAGGCGCAACTACCTGCCATCTCCCCCGGCCCGGGCCTTCTCGAGTTCGGCTGCCTTCTGCTGCTCCCATGTCTCCCTCGCTGCCAGGAACGGTTCTTCCAGCCGCTCCAGGGTGGCTTTGGCCTCCAGGATCTGACGTTCGGTATCCGCAAGTTGCAGTTCCTTGCGAAGTCGGTTGAAGCGATACCGGCGCTGGCCCGACTCGTCCATGCCGGGAGGCGTGGGAAACTGGACCGGGGTTTCCTCGGGCAGCCAGTCATCGCTGCGTTGAGTGCCCAACGGAACCTGGCGCGCATTGACGAGGTTGGCCATCGGATTGCGTGCCCAGGCGTACCGATAGTGCCGTGGCTCAGGGACGAAGGGGCTTCGCAGCACCAGGACATTCCTTTGGTAGATCGGCCGGTTCCGGTCATCGGTCGACCCGTCGGTGTAATACTCGATTTCCGCGGGGAAGAACCGTCGGTCCCCGCCGGCGATGGCGAACCCCAGCAACCGACCGTCGCTGTCGTCGCGCGTCCGGATTTCCGAACTCAGGGTGAGGCGCAGGGTGCCGTCGGCGGCCTCGACCTTCTCGATGACCGGCGGCAGCCAGTAGTCGGCGGCATCCCGTCCGCCGAGCAGCTTGTAGTGTGTCGCGAGCGCCCATTTGGCGGCCCGTTCACCGGCCGGGATCTTGATCTGCGGATGATACCAGCTCTTGCGCAAATCATAGGAGCTGGCGAAGCCAATCGCGTCATCGCCGGCGTCGCGGAGTTCCCGAAAGGTCTGATACTGCACCTCCCGGATCAGCGCCCCGATGTCCGTCATGGGTTCCACAAACCGCTCCAGCGTCTGCGGTTCACCATCCGTGCAAAGTGAAATGATACCAAAAGGCAGTGTCGGGTCACCGAATGCCAAACGCCACGACTGGATCATCCGCGGAAACACCTGCCGGTAAAGGCGCGCTCCGGCCGAACCCTCGAAGCAGTTGTTGTAGCCTTGGTGGAAAACCACGCCGCAAACCGGCAGTCCCTCCAATGGATGGATCACCGAGGCATAACAGTAGCCGGGCCGGTTCCGGTCGGCCACCGGGCCGGGCCTCAGGTCGCTCGGCGCCTGACTGTCCTCGGGCATCGGGTTGCCCTGCTCAGCCAACCGCTTCCTCCGGGCCTCGAAGTTCGCGATCCGCTGTTTCAGGTCGGCCTCCGGGTCGTAGGCCACGATCCTCTCCTGCCATTCCTGCAGCTTGTCCCGCGTTTCCTTCCCGTCAATGGATCGAAGCACCGGCTCGGGTGTCCAGGTCTCCACCGTGGTCCCGCCAATGGAGGCGTCGATAAGCCCAATGGGCACCCGGCCGGCCATGTGGAGTCGACGGCCAAACACATACCCAATCGCCGAGAACTCACGCACGGTCTCCGGCGAACAGACCTCCCAATCGCCCTTGCGGAAATGCCGGCCGGACCAGTCGCTCCACTCGTGCAGCCGCTCGAAGCTCCGCACGGAATCGAACCCCTTGCCCTGCGGCACGGTGAGGAGCCGGATCTCCGGAAAGTTCGCCGAGACGATCTCCAACTGGCCGTCATCGACCTTCGCAATCTCGAACTCCATGTTGCTCTGCCCGCCCAGCACCCAGACGTCGCCGACGAGAACATTCTCCAACCGCAGGGTCTGATCCCGGCCGGCGACCGTCAGGAGTCTCGGGGCCGCACTGGCCGGCTGAGCCGGCAGGCTCACCTGCCAAAACCGATCCGGACCAGCCGTGGTCCGCGCGGTCTGCCCGGCAAAGGAGACCGTGATCGCCTCACCCGGCCCGGCCCAGCCCCAGATCGCCAGGGGCTTGTCACGCTGAAGCACCATGTTGCTCTGAAACAGGTTCGCGAGACACAAACCCTCGCCAATGGCGGGGACGTCGACGACGTCCTCCTGCGGCATGGGTTGACCGGCGGGTCGGGCCGGCAGAAGCACGGCCGCGAGGATCATCGACAGGAACAAACGGATCCTCAGCAGGGAGCGGGAGGATCTGTCCCACATCATCGAGTGCGGGATCGGCGTTCCGGGTTCGGAGCGGCAAGAGAAGGCGGCCCGGCAACGCGAACCGGAATGCGAAAGACTTTGGTGGTACATCATGTTGTGGTCCGAGTTAAACCGTTCCGGGGAGGAGACGCAACCCGCGCACGCGGCGCCTGCCGATCCCCGAACGATTCATGAGACGATGCCCACTGGACCGGCCGGAGCGCCTGTGCCAAGTCGCGTCGAGCCTCGCAACCCTCTCGTGATCACTTTTTTGTTACCCTTCTTTTGTTGACTTCCCCGCGCCCCTGCCTTACGATGCCCTCCATATTGAAACGCACCCATGATTGTCTGAAGGGGGACGACATCCGGCGCGGATCCCCTGGCAGAAACACCCGGAACCCAGGCACACGATGAACAACCAAAGCAACAGCAACAGCAACAAACCCACCCATGAGGTGCGTCTCGGCGTGATCAAGGCCGCGGTCTGGAAGAACGAAGGCGAGAACGGTCCGCGCTACAACGTGAAGTTCAGTCGTCTCTACCGCGAGGGAAACCAGTGGCGAACCACCGAGTCATTTGGCCGGGACGATCTCCTCCTCCTCGCCAAGGTGGCCGACCAGGCCCATTCCTGGATCTGCTCCGGGCACACCGAGGAGGTAGCAGCGGCATAACCATCGAACCGCTTCGGGCAAGCACGGGGCGCTGGGAAGAACGCGGTGAAGGCTGGCGCTTTTCATCGCCGTCCAAGACCTGGCGGATTCGCGAAACGTCATGGAGTGCGGCGATCCCAATCGCCGCTTTCCCACTCGCCGGGACGCACAGGAACACGCTGCTCCCACGGCACCGTCGCGGTGTGGCCCCGGCGTCTCCCATCCCTCAGCCGAACCCAGGGAGCCTCACGCTCACCCGTGGCAGAGCGGTGTCCGCAGGACCAGCCGCGGCAGGCCCTACCGGAGCCAGTGATCCGGGAGGATTCCCTCCCACAGGCATCGCCGACTTGCGACGCCTGACACACCCGGCAAGCGCCCCTCACCACGCGATTTGCTGGCCCGAAACGGCTGGCAGCCGCCACCGCATTCCACTACGATCGGGGTCGTCATGAACCGACGGTCCTTCGTTCAGAAAGCGGGAATGGCCACGGTGGGTTTGGCGGCAACCGGCAACACGTTGCACCTCCGGGCGGGCGACTCGCCGGCTCCTCCAACCCCTCCCACGACCAAGAACTGGATTTGGACCGGCGTGCAGGATCGGGCCACGCCGGACGAGCAGAGACGCCGGTTCGAGCGCTTCCGCACCGCCGGCATTGACGCCGTCCTGTTCAGCGGCGTTGACGCGCAGGTCTTCGCGTTGGCGAAGGAACAGGGACTTGAAACCCATGCCTGGACCTGGACGCTCTGTCGCGGCGATCGCGACCTGCTCGAACAGCACCCTGACTGGTATGTGGTCAACCGGTTGGGGGAATCCGCCGCCACCAAGCCGCCTTACGTCGGCTACTATCACTTCCTCTGCCCCTCACACGAGGAGGTCTCCGATCATCTGGCGGATTTGTTCGGCAGGCTGGCGGATACCCCGCACCTCGATGGCGTCCACCTCGACTATGTCCGCTATCCGGACGTCATCCTGCCGGTGGCATTGTGGAAGAAATACAACCTGGTCCAGAACGAGGAACTGCCGCAGTTCGACTTCTGCTACTGCGACGTTTGTCGCGCGGCGTTCAAGCAACAGACCGGCGTCGACCCCCGGGAACAGTCGGATCCTCCGGCAGACGCGGCCTGGCGCCAGTATCGCTATGACACTGTAACACGGTTGGTCCAGCGCCTCGCCGAGGTCGCGCACGGCAAGGGGAAACAAATCACGGCAGCAGTGTTCCCCACCCCAAGTATCGCCCGCAGACTGGTGCGCCAGGACTGGACGCGCTGGAACCTCGACGCCGTGCTGCCAATGACCTATCACCGGTTCTACAATGAGGAAGTCGACTGGATTGAAGGGGCCGTGCGGGAAGGGGTCACGGCGCTGCCGGCCGACCGACCGCTGTACGCCGGACTGTTCCTGCCGGACCTGAAGACCGAGGAGGACTTCGACCAGGCGGTGCGTTGTGCCCTGACCGGCGGGGCCAAAGGAGTGTCGCTGTTTGGTGGACTGCGCGACATCAAGCCTGCGAGGCAATCCGCCGGAATCTAGACGCCCCCCCCACGGCCACTCCACCGATGAGAACCTTGTTCAGCGCCCTGATCCTCGCGGCCCTGGCGTCAGTTGCCGCCGCCCAGAACCCGGAATGGCACTTCCCCTGCCCCACCAATGAAATCGCGCGCTACACGGCCTGCCGGGTCACGGAACCGATCCAGGTCGACGGCCGACTCGATGAGCGCGTGTGGCAGGCGGCAACCACGTCACCGCGCTTTGTCGACATCATCACCGGCAAGCCGGCATTGCATGATACCCGGGCGATGGTGGTATGGGACGACCAGAATCTTTATGTGGCCTACCGCGTCACGGAACCCGACGTCCAGGCAAAGTTCACGCAGCACAACGATCCGATCTACTATGACAACGACGTGGAGTTCTTTCTGGCCGGTCCCGATGCCTATTACGAGTTCGAGATCAACGCCCACAACACCTGCTACGAGGTGTTCTTCATCTGGGAGGAGGCCTACGAAAAGCGCGGCTTCGCCACCGAACCGGAATTCGCCCGCACGCGGTTGAAACCGTTCAACGGGGTGGGCTACACCACCCATCCTCGGGGGAGCCGGCTGGGGCAGTTCGACTGGACGCTCCCGGGGAAACAGACTGCGGTTCACATCGACGGCACGCTGAACGACAGCACCGACACCGACCGCGGGTGGACGGTGGAACTGGCATTTCCCTGGTCAGGCTGCCGTTGGCTGGCCACGGACGGTCGTGCCCTTCCGCCCCGGGATGGGGATGTCTGGCGTATGGACTTCTCCCGCTTCAACACCTACAAGGCCCCCGCCCCGGCCAGGGACTCCGGCGGCTGGGTGTGGACCCGCCACGGCGTCTGGGATTCACACGTCCCCGAGTGCTTCGTTTTCGTGGAGTTTCGCACCGACCCGGTCGCCCCGGTTCTCCGTGCCCATCCCCCCTCGGCGACCGGCGGGCAACCGTAGGGCGCCTTCCCCAGCAGGCAAACCGTGATCCGCCAAAACTGCTTGTCTCCCCGGCCGGACCGGGTTAAACAAACCGCCGCTGCTGCCTCCCCGGCAGCCGGATGCCAGAGTAGCTCAGCGGTAGAGCAGGGGACTCATAACTCGATCCGGCCACTTTTCCCCCATTTTCCCTCACGTGTTCCGACGTGGACAACATGCTGATCCACAGAGGTTTGCAGAGGTCATTGAAGAAACCCCATCGGGACCGGAATGGCCCCAAAAAATCCCATCGGGTGACAAAGAGGGTGATATAACAAATGTGTTCAGTTGTGTTCTTTTGTAGGCTTTATTCGCCTGCCCGAGCGTGCCGGCTCTCCCGCCCAGTGCACCCTTCGAGGACATCGCCCCGCGAGAAGTGCGAGGTCGGGCCTCCGCCTCGTTGGGCCTTCGGCAACACCGGCGGGCGGCAGCAGCCTCTCTGGAAAGTCCCCCTCAGCGACGCACCGTCACGTGGACGGGCCGGCCATCCGTGGAACGGAACTCGCACGTCTCAGTGGTCCCCCCCTCCCCCGAGCTCAGGGACCGCACCTCAACGCCCACGGCGTGGTGTCCATTGGGCGATGGGAAGAACGAGAGGCGGGATGGACAAGCGCGGTCAGGCCCCTTGGTGCTGTCGGGACTTTGCGGTATGGGCCTCGGTGGTTGCATCGCGCCCGGACAGATCTTCCCAGCAGAAGGTCGGTAGTCCCGGTTGCTTCCTGGCCTCGTAGAACTTCCCTTCACCGCCGCGGCGCCAGGATTTGGCCCAACAAGTCCGGGGTGCCGGGGATTCGTTCCAGAACGGGGTAGCGGAGTCCGTCGTGATAATCGAGCTTCACCGTGCGAAAGCGTTTGCCGTGCTTCACGAGCAGTTCGATGGGATCAGCGTCGGGGCGGGTGGCGCGTTCGATGGCCGATTTGAGGAGATCGGTATCATAGGCAACCCCGTTGACGGCGATCAACGCCGACCCAACGGTCAATCCAGCTCGGAAAGCGGGGGAGTCCCAGATCACCTCCGACAGGGAATCGTCTTCTCCGACCACCAGTCCAAGCGAATGGCGAAAGTCGGTGACCTTCCAGGTGGCTTCCGTGTCTGTGAAGATTTCCGAGGGCGAATTCGTGAATGCCAGTCGGTATCCACCCCGTGTGATCCCGTCGAGCAGTGTGGTTGGACTTAAACTCTCAAGACGCGACTTGAAGAACTGTCGCCAGTCGTGAGGTGCGACGGCGTTCATGGCGGCCACAACGTCGTCGAAATTGTAGGTAACCGGCCCGATGCAGCCATTTTCAATGCCGAAAAACGCACGCGCGAAATCATCGAGTGACTTCTCGCTCCCGGTCTTTTCGCGCAGCAGCGTATCGGCATCCAGCCAGATCAATGCGCCCTCCCAGTAGTAGTCTTCAGCGCGCTGGTAGGTCGACCACGGCAAAGGCCGCCGGTAGGTGAGGATCGGGTCTCTCGTCGTATCCTGGAGGTTCCGCCATCGGTTTCCCGGTGTCTCAACCTGGTAAGCCACCTGTAAGGCCAGCGATTCCAGGGCCTGTGTGGTCGTCAGCATTCCCGAACGGGCGGTGAGCACCTCGCCCCAGTATTGGGTCAGCCCTTCGTAGACCCATAGCAGGCTGTCGCGCATGGGCTCCTGATAGGTGGGCGTCCACATGGCGGCCGGCCGACGGAACTTGCCGTTCCACGAGTGTGTGAATTCGTGTGGAAGAATCTCCCGCCATGAGAACTCGCTGTCCCATTTGGTGAAGTAATTGGGGATCACAGAGTTCTGGCTGGAACGATGATGCTCCAAACCGAGCTCGCCAAGTTCATCACTCGCTGCCAGCAGAAAGTCGTAATGGTTGTAATGCTCCCCTCCAAAAAGCCGGCGAGCTTGAACCACCAACTCCCGGTGCGCTTCCAGCGACTTGGTGCCGATCTCCAGCAGATCATCTGAATCCGCCACCACGTTCATTTGCACCGGAATTTCGCCATCGCCGGTCAATTGGACCCGTTGGAAATACCTTCCGGCAAACATGGGCGAATCCACCAGTGTTTCGAAATCCGTCGGTTTGAACTGCACCCGGCCTCCGGAAACGCCATCGGTTTCAAGCGCGCAGCCGTAACCCCAACCATCCGGCAACTTCACGCTGGCTTGGACCGGGATTCGGCTCACGTAATAGCCGGCGGGATAGAATGCCGTGGACCACCATTGCAGGTTGAGCATGACGGGCGTCATAACGATCAGGCCGGCTTTGCTGTCCGTCGGCGAAAGGAACTGGAAATGGAGTTCCAATGATTCCGACCCCTGTGGCACGTTCACATGCAAGGCCGTCATCTCCACTTCGTCACGCACCCACGGCACCGTTTGACCATTCGCGGTAATGGTCAGGCCGGCCACCAGATGCGCGGTGTTGTCGGCCGGCGAATGATGGCCGGGAATCCACTTGGGATAGAGTAAGGTCATCGGCCCCGGGCTGAAAACCGGGATGGTCTGGTGCACGTCGAAGACCCGGCGCTGAAAGTCCGTGGCGTCCACGTCCACTTGGACGACTCCGGGATACTCAATGTCACGCGGAGCAACGATGCCTGGTGTCGGCGGCGCAGGTTGGATCCCAGGAGACTGGGCCGACGCGGTTACTACCGGGCCGAACAACAGCGGCGAACAGAGCAGTAGGCAGGCGCGGGCCATGAGGAAGCGATGTTCGGGGTTCGTTGTCATTGTAGGACGATTGGTCTGGGGAACTTGGTGTCGGATTGGCCTGCGGCCAATTTGATGATCATGTCTTTCCGGTTAGGCATCAAGGTCTGGCCGCGGCCGGCGGGGTGGCCTGCAATGGTCTGTCCCGAGCGCGCAGCAAGCGCTTACCGATCAGGTCAGGCTTCCCATGCTCTCCGATGCCTGGCTAGCCCATGGTGGAGGCTAGTCCTGCCAGAACCCTCTGGGCAAGCGCACTGTGCGGAGCACGGCGTCCCCAGTAGCTGGACCGCCTTCCCTGAGGTAAAGCTCGGAGCCAACGCCGTCGCCTTCAGTGACGCACTGTCACGCGAACCGGCTGCCCCTCTGCGGAACGGAACTCGCACGTTTCCATGGTCCCCTCCTCCCGCAAGCTCAGGGACCGCACCTCCACACCCACGGCGTGGTAACCGTTGGACGATGGGAGAGGCGAACCCGGCGCCTCCCCGGCCCGTTGCCGCCCCTCGCGTTTCCAAGGCTCGACCTTGGACCAGGTGATCCGCACGACCAGTCCCTTGTCACCCTCCCCTCGCACCGTCAACTCCCTCTGGATGTCGGCTTGGTCCTGGGCCGCGAAGAAGGCGTCGTTCACGTAGTCCATATGCACGCGGTCGGGCCGCTCATCCCCTCCCCTCGCTGTCACGACGAGCTTGCCGCCCTCCTCGACATCGAGCTGGTACACCGTTTCCGCGCCACGCGACCGGCCCGGAAAGGTGAACTCCACAGCTTCGGGTCGCTCGGTGGCAGACCCGTCGGTTCGTTTCCACGCGCGGACGTAATCAATGCTGAACGTCGCCGGCAGGGCGTCGTCCGTTGGCAGCCCGAACCAACCGGGGAAGGTCTCGCTGTCGAGGCAGAGCGCCAAGGGTTGATGCCAGTGGGTGTTCGGCTCCTCGCGGACCACCTCCCCATCGACCGTGAACCGGAGGACCTCCGGGCCCCATTCCAGACCGTAGACGTGGAACTCGCGCGACAGGTTGTAGGGTGCCTTCCAGATCCGGCTCTTGTGCCAGTGCACCGTCTCGACCAGCGTGTGGAAGAGGTGCGTGTTCATGTAGTAATTGTGCGGCTGCGGCCGGGCCCCAATCTCGAACACGTCGATCTCGGTCCAGATCTCGGGGGTGATGTCGTAGAACCAGAAGGCGCTCGACGCCTGGGAGTCCATGGCGCGGGCGCGAATCTCGAAGTAGCCGTAACGAACCAGGGTCTTCCCCTTCACGAAGGCGGTCGTGTAGGTGTGGTAGCCGGCGGGAAGGTCCGGCAGGGTTTCCTTTTTCGCGTCCAGATGCAGCATTCCGTCGCTCACCCGCACGTTCTTCGGGTTGAAGTAACCGGGCTGCCGGCCGAGCCACCCGGGGTTGTTCGGAAACCACTTCGACTCATCGAGCCGATCGCCGTCGAACTCGTCGGTCAGTGCCGGGAGTGGCTCCCACCGCCCGTGATTGAGCGGGCACGCTTCCTGGGCCAAGCCCGTCGCAAAGCACGTCATCACCACCGCGACTGCTGAATAGAACACCGCTGCCGCAGGGGCACGGAGAGAGGTTCCAGGCAGGGCCGGTGCCGGACACCGCAACGGTTGGTGACATTTCAGCGGCGAGGTCTTCATGCCGGCAGTGTCCTCCTCCGTCAGGCCTGTGCGAGTCCAAATCCGTTCCGCCCCTCCGCAATCCCGGCCAACACCACGCTTCGCAGAGTTCTCGAAATCCACCATCCCGCGAGCAGGGCCGGATGGCCGGCGATGCTGGTGGACTCCCCAATCCAATCAGCCACCACTACACTCAGAAGATCAAATCCGGGGCCCTGACATCAAGCCCTGGCGGATAGGACGGCTAGTAGAGTCCTGCCTCCTGTGCTCTCCTGGCCATTTCGTCGAGGGCCTCCCGTCGGCCCCGGTCTCGAAGCCGTTGGAACTCGATCAAGTCCTTCATCCGAATCCGCCGATGGGCACCCACCTTGTGGCAGGGGAGCTTCTCCTCCTCGATCAGTTTGACCACGTGCGGACGCGACACCCCGAGAAGGTTGGCCGCCGCCTGGGTCGTCAGCTCCTGAGTCTCCGGCACCAGCGAGATCACCTTCCCTTCCCTCAGGGCGGTTGCCACCTTCACCAGCAGCACGTAAACGGGCTTCGGAAGTTCCATCCGGTTTCCGTGCTCGTCCACCAGGGCCGGCGGGCGCGTTTCCCGCAGGAACATCTCCAGCAGATTGCGCACCGATTCGCGCTCCTGGGGCTCGAATTCCGAGGGATCGAGACGCGAGGCCTGAGATCTGGAGGCAAGTTGAGCGTTCATCGTCACGAGCGAAATAAACGCAACATTCGAAACATTCGCAACAGATTCCTCAACCTCGCCAGAAGTCCGTCCAGCCTCGACCGCGCCCTCAACCTTGAGTGTTGACGCCTGGTTTGGCAGACTATAATTGACTTTAAGTCCGCCATATCTGACAATACGCCCATGTCGAAAGCTTCGGCCATTCCCCTGCCCGCCGCCCGTGCGCTACGGAAGTTGGGGCACGAACTCGCGCTCGCCCGGCGTAAACGGCGGATTTCGACCGCCGACATGGCGGGCCGGCTGTTCGTCAGTCGGGACACTCTCTGGCGCATGGAGCGGGGCGATCCCACGGTTTCCGTCGGCACTCTGGCCACGGCGATGTTCGTGTTGCAGTTGCACGAGCGATTGGCCGATCTGGCCGCCCCGGCGAAGGACGCACTCGCCTTGAGCCTCGACGAGGCTCACCTTCCCAAGCGAATCCGGGGGCGGCGCACATGAGCTGGGAAGTCCATGTTGATTGGAAGGGAGAGCCTCACCTGGTGGGCCGGCTGCACGCCGCGGAGCGCGGCCCCACGGTTTCCTTCCAGTATGCCCCGGAGTGGTTGAACCGCTCCGGCGCCTTTGCCATCGACCCGACCGCCCTGCCGCTGCGCCCCGGACCACAGCACAGCCGCGCGTTGTTCGGGGCCATCCAGGACTGCGGACCGGACCGCTGGGGGCAGGTGCTGATCGAGCGCGCCGTCCGCAAGAACGTGCTCGATTCCAAACCCTATCGGGCCAGCGACTACGTTCTCGCCCTGGACGATTCCTCGCGCCTGGGTGCGTTGCGTTTCCGGCAGGATGCCTCCTGCCCCTTCTTAGCCCCCACCACCGGTAAGCTGCCACCTCTCATCCGGCTCCAGGCACTGCTGCGGGCTGCCGACGCCATCCACGCCGAGACCGACACTGCGGCTGACCTCCGCTTTCTCCTGGGTGCCGGTTCGCCACTCGGGGGTGCCCGACCCAAATCCGCGGTCGCCTTGCCGGATGGGCGGCTGGCGCTCGCCAAGTTCCCCAAGCCCGATGACACGCGGGACATCGCCGCCGGGGAGATTCTCGCGCTGACTCTGGCCGCGAATGCCGGCATCCGTGTCGTCGAGCATCAGTGCGTGCCCGTTGGGCCGCGTAGCGTCGCGGTCATCACCCGGTTTGATCGCGCCGGGGAGACCCGCATCCCGTTCGTCTCGGGCGCGAGCTTGTTGGGTCTGCCTCCGGACGACCCCGGGGCCTACACTCTTCTGGCAGATGCCATCCGACAGTTCGGCCACGACGTCGCCGGCGACTTGCGCGAACTCTGGCGGCGGCTTGCCTTCTCGCTCCTGGCCAGCAACTACGACGACCATCTCCGCAACCACGGCTTCCTCATGGTCGAACCCGGCCGATGGGCGCTCTCGCCCGCCTACGACCTGAATCCGGTGCCGGAGATCGACCGCGCGCGAACGACCAAGACACCCGTCAGCGAGCATCCAGGGGAGCCAACCATCGCCGGCGCCTTGGAGGTGGCCGCTCGATTTGGACTGAAGTCAGACGCCGCGCGAACGATCCTCCGTGAAGTCTTCATCGCGGTGTCGGCCTGGCGCGTCGCAGGTCGCAAACTCCGTCTCAAAGCGGGCACGCTCGACGCCTATGCCAGCGCTTTCGACCACAAGCTGATGGATGAAGCCCGGACGCTGCTAAAGGTGTAGTTGAGGGTATTCCCACCGCCGCGGTCCACCTTCAGCCGGCTTGGATTCATCTGTTGGGCGCCGGCAACACCGGCGCGATTCGGCGCCATTCCCGCGCGTTGCTCAGCCGACGCTTTTCCGTTGCCCGACATCCTCTGGTCGAGATAATTATATCCAACACGCTGGGAGCTAAGCCGATGCGAAGTGCGTCTGGAGAAACTGCGGAAGTCAATCCCCCGAGCAAGCCCGCGGCCGACGGGCAGCCCGAACTTTTCGCGACCGCCGGAGCCGAGGACGCCCAACCACAAGCCGAGGGGCTTCAATCAGAAGCTGCAGTTGCCCTGGAAGCACGGGAATTGAGCGAGGCTGTTTCGCTCCGCACGCGCAGCCTCATCGCTCCTGCGCCAATCCTCGAATTGGAGGCCGACAAGTCCAAGCGAGGATTGGATCTGTCGCAGCACGACCTGCGCATGCTGTGTCTCGTCGTCCTCGACACCGTGATCGACCGCATGGGTTTTGGCTCGGGGGCGACACGCCGCGATGTTCAGATCGCGTTGGCTCCTATTCTGAGGGGGGCCGAGCCCGGGCTGACGGATGAACGCGAACAGCTGATCCTGGAGGTTGTTCTCGAAGCGCTTCTCAACGAGAAGGGCCGTCGTCAGCGTTTTGTTGCGCGCTATGCCGCCATTGAAGGCTCTGCCGTTCGCTGGATGGAATTCGAGTATTCTCTCCTAGAAGAGCGCCAGCTTGAGGGCGGTGAAGGCCGCGTCTTCCGCGCAAGCAAGGAGGCGATCAACCTCTACACCTCCATGCTTGGTTTGGACCTGGAAGATGCGGCCATCGCCGACGCAGCCGTTTTGCGCTACCAGGCCGACAGGGGGCGCCTCGATGATGCGATTCAGACAGCGCATCAAGCGCAAATCCGAGCCAAGCACTACGCTGAACACATTCGCGCGCGGCTCGAAGTAGCTCAGCGGGATGTCGAACAAGCGGCCTGGGTGGGACAGGTGCTGCCGGTGATTGACGAGGCGCTCACGCTAATCGCAGACCGCATCGAGCGGGAACGCGAGCTTCGCCGTGGTCTCGAACTCCGCCAGGATCAGGCTGCCGGTGAAGACTTGGCCAAGCTCACTCGCCTGCTAAACGAGATCGAGAAATCCGAGCGCACCAATCTGGATCTCCATCGTTTGCTGCTCACCGCGAACGAGCGGTTTCGTGATGAACACGCCCGCCAGAGGCTCCGTCGTCCCTCTGCAGCACTTCTACCCAATCTCGAAACCGATGTCTTTTTGCCGTGGCTGGATTCGTGGGGCGTCGTTGCTCAGGGTCTTTTTGCCGGGGTGTTGAACGAGACAGGGGTCCACGTTCCCCTTGTTGCGGACTTGGATGCGCTGTGGAGCAGGCTGCTTGCCCCGCCTGTCGTCGCTGAGCCTGTTGCTGCGGAGACTGTCCCACCTGCCACGGCGGAGGTCGCTGAATCCCCCCCTCCGTTCAGCCGCGAGGATTTCGAGTCCTCAGCGCGGTTTCTCCGCAATTCGCTGAACGGTCCCCGTCGACTGTCGGAACTGTTGGAGGACGCGAAAAAGCAGCCTTTGTCCGCCCCTGCCTGCCGGCTCTTTGTGTTGCTCTCGATGCAGCAGTTTGGGGCGGCAGCCGAACGCCACCAGTTCCGCGTTGAGCCGGTGGGAGAAACTTTTGCCATCAACGGGTTCGCCGGCGACGACCTGATCCTCTCCCGATCATGAGCAACTTGGCCACCACCGCCCACGACGCTGGCAAGCTTGTTGGCTTCGCATTGCGCCCCCGGCAAACGCCGTGGACGAGCACGGAATATGCCGGTCTGCTTGAGCGCTACGAATCGGATTCGCAATTCCGCGCCATCGTGGACGGGCTCACCGAGGGATTGGGGATGCGAATTGTGGACGTCTCGACCCAGGGCCTGTTCCTCTCTGCTGCTGAAGGAAGCCCCTTTCGTCTTGCCGCCGAAGACTACAGGCAGGGCATGTCGGCCCAGGACCGTGTTCTTCATGGAGTGATCCAGGTCGCGATCGCAGCATTTACGTTTCCCAAAGCCGATGTGCTGGACCAGGACGATACGGTTGCTCCAGCTCACATCACCCCCACGAAGCTCGCGGAATACATTCGCAACTTCGCCGAAGCGCACGCCGCCAAGTCGCCGCAGGAGGATCAGGAGGAGGAATCGGTTCATCGTCGAACCTGGCGGGAGGCCTTGGCCCGCGCCGTGACGATGGAGACATCCGGTGGCAAGGAATCCTCCCGGTCCCTGACCGGAATGTGCCGCTACGCTCTGAACTTTCTCGAATCGCAGGGCTTAATGCGTGTAGTCGATGCCGAGAACTCCGTCTATCAGGGGACAACCGCCTATCGAGTTCGGTTGAAGTATCGCGCAGCGCACGAACTACTCACCCTCATGCGGACCACCCCGCCACCGAAGCCAGCCAACTAGCGCCATGCCCCGAATCTCTCGCCTCCACTATGCTGGGATTGGGCACCACGACGCGCGATTCCCAGCACTCACACTCGACTTCCGCGGGAAGAACGGGTTGCCAGCGGATTCCGTGGTCTGGGCGGAGAACGGGGTCGGAAAATCGTCGCTGCTCACGCTCTTCTTCTCCACCTACCAGACGAATCGACGGATGTTTCTGGGTGCGCGTGGCGTTGCCAAGGCACGCGAACTATCCGACTACGTTCACGAGCGCGACCTGTCGTTCATCATCACCGAATGGGACATCACCGATGATCGAAGCTCCCCCGCACTACTTGCTGATGAACCCCGCGAATTGCTCGTCGTCGGACAGATGCTTTCCTGGAAGAGCCTCGACCGCAGTACGGGTGAACTGCGGCGGCGCTTCTTCTCCTTCCGCCCCATTCGCGAGGTGACCTTCGAGGATCTCCCCGTCGCGGGTCTGGCCGAGCCGGTGAATTCTTACGAGGCATTCCTGGACTGGCTGAACTCGAAGGCCAAGGCATACCCCAAGCTCCAGGTCGTGCATGAATCCAATCAAGGTGACTGGCGTGCGCACCTGGAATCCTGCCACCTCGATCCCGAGTTGTTCGCGTACCAGTTGCGCATGAATCTTGACGAAGGCGGTGTGAACGAGCTCTTCAATGAGCTCAGGGAGAACAAGGATTTCATCCGCCTCTTTCTCGAACTCGGGCTCGACCCTGAAACCCCCTCCAAGGTCCGCAGTAACCTGAGCGATTTCCTGCCCCAACACCGCCGGCTCGAAGCCATGCGCACACAGGTCGCCTTCAACGAGCGGCTGCTCGTGGAGCTGGGGCTCTTTCTGGAACAGCTCGCATTGGTTCGTGAGGTTGACTCGAACGTCCGGGCGGCTTCGGAGGCCGCCTCGACCATGTTGGCGCAACTACACGTCGCAACCCATCAGGCTGCCGCGGAGCTCGAACAACTCAAGGAACTGGCGAAGGAGCTCGAGGGTAGGGAGCGCGGCGTCAAGACTCAGCGCGACAGCGTTCGTCGTCGGCTCAATTTCTTCACTCGTAGGCGGGCCGAACTCGAAGTAAGCGAGGCTCAATCAGCGGTTCAGGCCGCCGACCGCGAAGTCGACGCCACCGACCACACTGCCCGCCTTGTCTCCCTGGCGGAGTCCATGTCCGAACTCCGTGATCACGAGGCCGAAGCGAGCGTCCTGCAGGAGACCATTCGTCGCGAGCAGGAACAGGCGCGCCCTGAACTCGAGGCGATCGAAGCACTGGGAGCGCATCTCAAGAAAGCCCTTGGGCTCGAACTAGCCCAGGCCAAGAGCCACCTGTCCAGAGCGCAGGAACAGCGAAGGAACCTCCGCAACCAACAGACCGACTTACAGAACCGGCGGCTTCAGGTGGGGCGTGACCAGGCCGCCAAAACCACGGAGTACGCCGCCGTCGAGCAATTCTTCACCAACCGAGACCGGCAGCGGGACAAGTTGCGGCAGGACCACGTTCTGGAATCCAAGGAGGAAGCCTCTACCGCTTTGGCCCGCTGGCAAAGTGCCGCTCAAGAGGCTGCCGCCGCCGCAACCCGTAACCGCAACGAGCGTGATACTGCCATCGCCGATGGGCAGCAACTCGCCGAGCAAAGGGCCACGCTCTTGTCCCAGGCTTCCGAAAGGGAGGCTCGCTTCAACCAACTCAACGACCGCATCACCGTGGCGGAGAAGAACGAGGCTGCCATCGCCTCTCACCCGGAGCTGCAGGCCGCTGTAGAAACCGCGCAAGCCGACATCGAGTTGCCTGCCACCCTCGACCGCCTCCGCCAACGCAGTTCCGACTTGTTGAATCATCTTCTTCGCTTGAACGCTGACATGGCGGAGGACGACCGCGCCGAGCAGTATGTCGAACGGGATGGCCTGTTTCCGCCCACGCGCGACGTCGAGGCGGTGGTGGAGCATCTGAAAACGCAGGGGCTGACCAGTGTCATCCCGGCCACCCATTGGCTGGCTTCCAACACCGACGCGGACACGGCGAACGCCTTGCTCACCTCCGATCCGGCGCGCTACCACGGCGTGATGTTCAACTCACTGGTGGATCAGGCCAAGGCCGAGGCCGCGGTCAAATTCGCCCGCTCTCCGCACGCTCCTGTGCAGGTCTCTCCGACTCCGGAGCAGATGCCCAGCCCGACCGCATCGCCGGCTCTCGTCGTGCCCCCCTGTCATGCCGGCGCTTTCAATCGCGAAGCCGCCCAGGCAGAACGAGTCGATCTTCAGGCACGGTTGCATCAAACGCGGACCCAACTCGACCAGCTCCGCGCTCAACAGAAGGCATGCACAGGAGTGGAAACGAAACTCAGTGCCTGGTTGGCGGAATTCGGGGGAGGCAAGCTGACCACCCTGCGCGAGCAGCGGCGCGGCGAGGAGCAGTCCCTAGCCAGCCTCCGTCAACGCGCGAAGGAGGCCGGCGAACAAAGCACAGCCAGGCACATGTTGGCCCACGCGTTGGAAACCAAGGTCCGCCAACATGACGAGGCCGCCCAGCACGCCAATTCCATGGCGACCAAGCTCGAGTCTTTCATCGAGCAATTCGAGTCGCCGCTGGAAGACCGGCGGCAGGAGCGCGAGGCGTTGAAGCAGCGTCTCGCTGAACTGGAGGCTCAACTCGGCACGCTCCAGGACACGATTGAGCAGCTCGGATTGTCCGAACCGCGATTGGAGGGTGAGGAACAAGCGGCCCGTGATGCTGTGCGTGACGTTGAAGCGGAACTCCGCACCATCACTTACGTGGCGGCAGCCCAACCGAACGCCGTCACAGAGGCCCTGGCTGCCTTGCGTCAGAGCTACGCAGCCGAGGTTCAGAGGTTTGAGGGCCGTTTTAAGAACACCGCTGCACAGGGGCGGCTTGAGGAGAAGCAGGGCCGGATTGCCAAATTGAAGCAGTCGCTCAGCGGTGAGGAATTCCGTGGTCTCCTCCGAGAGGATGCGGAAGCCCTTCTCGACACGGGCGATTTGCGCACCCTGCGAAGCGAGACCAAGGAGCGCCACGGCAAGGCTCTTGCGGCAAAAGGGGCCGCTGAACTGATGGTCAAACAGGCTCGCAAGGCCCTGGAGGACCTTGGCACTCTGGGCGACCTCGACAGGCCTCTCAAGGGCGAGATCCTGCCGGAAACCGCAAGTGGGGTCGGCACCATTGTGGCCGAGCTTGAAGCCGAAGCGAAGCAACTGGAGGCAGAGCACGAGCGAGTCCGCCTTGGAATCGAGGTCAACAACAAGGCCGCTCAGGCTGCCACATCCCGCTGCGACCTGCTCAAATCTCGATCGAAGCTCCTCACCAATCTGGACGTCCCTCCCTCCAGCAGGACGGACCTGCCGCCCATGGCTCTGGACGATGCATCCATTGAACCGGAGGTGGACGAGCTGTGTTCGAAGTTGCGAGACGCTCGGACTCGGGCCGAGCAGCAGCATGAAATGGTCGCTGAGAGGCATGCCGCCATTCGCGAACTGACGCAGAGTGATGCTTTCCCTCACGGGGCGAGCATTCCTGCACGTTCCCTCTTCGCCACCATCACGCTCCCCGAGATGTTGCAGGGCGAGGTCGCGGTAGAGCGTCAGGCCGCCGTTTCTGAGCAAACGGAAACGCTCAAGGCAGAATTGCGCCAGATGCAGCAACACCGGGAGTTGATCGTCAACGAATTGCTGACGGAGGCCGAGAAAGCGGTCCGGCTTTTGGGACGGGCAGCGCGCTACAGCAAGATGCCCGCCACCATGACTGGCTGGGAAGATGAATCCTTCCTCCGTATCCACCTTTCTGTGCCCCACAGCCAGGACGAGAAGCTGCTTCGCCTGCGAGGCTATGTGGACGATCTGCTGGCACGGGGGACGTTGCCTGACGGTGTCCGGCTGGTGTTCGACGCGTTGCTTTCGCTGGTAACCGAGCGCGGCATGGAAGCCAGTATTCTGAAGCCCGAAACGCAACGTCGTAAGGCGCGCTATCCCGTCCGGGAAATGAGCGGCTGGAGTGAAGGCGAGCGAACGACCGTCGCCATCATCCTTTACTGTACGCTGGTCAAACTGCGCGCGCAGAGTCGCGGCCAGGCTGAGCGCCGCGCCGAGGTGAGCGCGCTGTTGCTCGACAACCCCATCGGGAAGGCATCAAAACCGGAGTTTCTCGAAATGCACCGATGGATTGCCGGCGCGCTCGGGGTGCAACTCATCTACGCGACCGGCATTAACGACCCTCAGGCACTGGGCATCTTCCCCAACCGCATCCGGCTCGCCAAGAACCGCTTCGTCCCCGAAACGGGAGACCTGGCAGTGGGCGTCGTTGGCGAGGAGGCACAATCGGTCATCCATAGTATTCGCATTTTTGACGGCCACGCTGACGCGAATCCAGATGCGGTCCCGAGCACGGAGGCATGACCCCCACCGACCAATTCCACCGCCATCTACTGGATTGCTCTGACGGCAAGTCTCGCGTTGGGCTTGAAGCGGTGCGTGAGGCCTTCCAGCGGGTTCATCCTGAGCTTGCCACAGCCCCATCTGCGCGTGCGAAGTTGCGCGGACTGCTCGATGTCCTCGAACTTGACGAACGCATTCAACTCCCTAAAGGCCGCCATCTCTGGGACGCTTCCACGCTGCCCTCACTCCCACAGTGGGTCCGACTTCCGCCCGAATCCTCCTCCTCCGAGAAGCCAGATCTTCGCGCCGTTCCTTGGTGCCCGGAATTGCGGTTCCTCGCCACCACGCGGGTATTCGTCCCACTCAGCGACCTGCTCAAGTTGCAGGACTTCCTCGCGCACGGCGGACGTGAACGTCCGACGGTTCCTATCAAAGAACGCTCGCTCGACATCTTCGGGGACGAGAAACGCCTCGACCAACTCGTCCGGGGTTCAGCGTTGTTCGGGGATGGTCGCCTTACCCCCGAGACCCTTCGCTGTTCCATTGTTCCCGAGCCCCTGCCATGGAAAGCCGGCCCGGATCCAACTCGTCCGCTCTTGGTGGTGGAGAACGCCGCCACATGGCATTCGTACTGCCGTTGGAATGCGGCGCGCGGGTTGTTTTGCGCCGTCGTTTACGGTTGTGGCAATCGCTTCATGGACAGCGCCACCTTCATTCTGGAAATCTTCGAAGCTGTCGCCGGACCACGACGCGTCCTCTACTTTGGCGACCTCGATCCCCAAGGCTTGGTTATCCCACAGGAGGCGTCTGCCCGTGGGCAAACTGCGGGACTGCCAACCATCGAGCCGCACCTTTGGAGCTACCGACACCTGCTCGCCGTCACGGATGGTCACGGGCAGGCACATGACGCCCCAGCGCCGGCTCCGACGCTTTGCGACTGGCTTGGCGACTGCGCTGAATCCGTCCGCCGCTTGTTCGCTGCCGGGCGACGGCTCGCTCAGGAGCATATCGGCTGGGAATTCCTCCGGAACCACTTGACGGACGATCCCGCTGTTCCGTTGTGATTCGCTCCTGAAGTGTCGATTTACGTGGCTTCAGCCAGAATTCGCCTTGCACGGGGAGAGAACCCAACCCCCTGGCGGGTGGGTGGCACGACACCTTCGCTCGTTGACGCACCTCGCCGCGGCTCGTCGCCGGTGGCCAATCCACTCTGCAACCGTCGCCACCGGACGAAGTCGCTCCAGAACACGACTCCCTTGACCAACGGAAAGCCAGGGCTTCGAAACCACTCCCGCGCTGCGGAGTAGGACAAGCCCACCAGAACGGAGAACTCCTTGGCGTTCAGCGCCTGGTCGAGGCGACGCTTCTCCAAGACGCTTTCAAGCTTCACTTGTCTGAGCTGTTTGTCTCCTGACATCAATTTCCTTTCTGGGCCTTGTGCGCAGTACTTGGCGGGGTCCCCGCGCACCAGCTTGGCGCAGGACAGAACTCACGATCCACAAACGAGAGCGGCCGGGAGCGATGGGCCTCCACCGCGCCGCGAAGGCTCGCCCGTCCCGGGTGGTGCAACGGAGGGTTAACTTGAGCCGTCCCCTTTTGTCCGATGTTCCCATACGTACGCCAGCACACAGGTCCCGCCGCGTCCCTGCATCCGAGGTTTTCGCACCAAACCGTGTTCGGTTCGCCGTCCAGGCCACGACTGTCCGGGTAGAGCGGCGAAAGGGTCAATGGGGGCTCGCCGATGAACTCGTGAACGACATGCAAACCATGATTGAACTACAAACGGAAAAGCGGCCTACGCGGCTGGCATTCAGCATCCAGGAAACAGCCGCCATGCTCGGGCTGTCCGACAAGAGTGTCCGTCGCCTGATCTGGCGCGGATTGCTCCATCCCTCCCGCGCCCTGCGCCACATCCGCATCCCCAAGGACGAGATCGAGCGCTTCCTGCGCGAAACCCGCTGAATCCATCCACCCTCCCCTCATACCCATCATGAAAACCCCCGAACAAATCTCCTTCCGTGACCTGGCGAAACTCCTGCAAGACCCCCAGGGAACGATCGACTACCTGGTCTACGTGCGCGAACCGGAGTCCATCCAGTCGACGGCCGAGTGGATTAGCGCGGAGCCAGCCCGCCCATATCGTGGCCAGCCGGAATTGACTCCGCTCCTCCGCGGCCTGGTGGAGCGTAACATCGTCCACATCTCCTCGCGCCATCCGTTGCCGAAGATCCCCGCCCGTTTCCAGGTTGATCCGCGGGACATTCCTCCCTTCCAGCGTGGGGAAGCCCTCCAGATTGCTCCCTACGCCGTCGTCCACATCCCTGGCCTGATCAAGGACCAGCTCAAAAGCGGCCTGAACACCACCGACACCGGCTTCACCGTCACGCGCTCGATCCACCGCGGCATGAGCTACTAACCTGAGACACTCGCCCGCGCCAGGACAACCTCCTTCGACCCTCTCCCTCTCCATACGGCGTTCACGCTTTTAAGCCTGACCACCACCACCACCCGGAACTCCGTGAGAACTGAGACGATGGAAGCCGAACCTGATTCCCCTCGCCCGACTTGGCCGATTGACCACCTGTTGACGGGATTGCAGGGGCGTTCGGTCCGGGTGGCCGCCGAGGCGTTTGTCCCCCGTGGTGACCATGTCCCTGCGCTCGCGCTGTTGATTCCGACCGCCCGACTCATCCTGCCAGACGGCAGCACTCCGGACGGGCGAGCGGTGTATTTCGAAGGGCTGCTTGAAGGGCATGTCCGCCGCATCGGCATCGTGGATGTTGTCCTGGGGGAACCGCCCGCGACAGATGATTGCGCCGATGGGATCACCGCCTTCCGGGGCAGCACCGCGGTGATCCTGCCTGGCCCGGCCATCGTGCGCCTGGCCTATCCCTTTGTCATCGAGCCCATCCCCGGAGACCCGATCAACTATTGGCGGGACTTCACCCGGCACGGAGTCCAGTTCGAACTGCCTCTGGGTGATCCGGCCTGATCCTCTCAGATACCATGATTTGTTTAGCTCTCCAAAACGTGGTATCACAGAATCGAAGGTTTCGAGGTCCGAGACCTGTTGTTTTGTCAGCAAGGAGATCCGATGGACAGCCACCCGGCACTTCCCTCACCTGAAAGCACCATGAAAAACAAACCCATCCATGAGGTCCGGCTCGGCATGATCAAGGCCGCAGTCTGGAAGAACGAAACCGAAACCGGGACGCGTTACAACGTCACCTTCAGCCGCCTCTACCGCGACGAGGATCAGTGGCGCTCGACCGACTCGTTCGGTCGGGACGACCTGCTCCTGCTCGCCAAGGTGGCCGACGAAGCCCACTCCTGGATCTGCTCCGGGCAGGCCGAGGAAGTCGCGGCGTAGTCCGCTGGAACCCCGCGTGGTTCTTTGAACGGTTATTCAGGCTTTGCGGATTGTGCCTTTGAAACAATCCCCCTCTTATTCCTGGCCGGGAAGCAACTCGCTGATCGCCCTCCGAAAACGCCGCGGATAGAACCGGGCCACCCCCAGCCAGTACTGCCGGAACGGCGCCAGCCGAATCAACCCCGCCATGTCGCGCCGGTAGGCCTCCCACTCCCCGTTCGACACCATGCCCAGTCGGTGGGCACCCCACATCAGATGCAGGTGATTGGTCCAGAGTTGCAGGTAACGCTGCTGCGCGAAGCTGGCGCCGGCGTCCCCTGCTCCGGCCGAGGCATCCAGAAGCGTCCACAGATGGGGATGCGCGAAGCCCAAGGCCAGGATTTCCCGATTCGAGTCGGTGATCTGGATCAGCGCCTCCAGCCGGAGTTGCCGCCGCAGGAGCGTGAGTTGAGACAGGGTGAGGAAGATGCCAACGGTGGCGACGGCGAGAGTCGCCAGATTGGCCAACTCCCCGGCGCCAACCGATCGAATCCACCCCAGAACCGTGTCCAATTCCCAATCCATGCCCTGCTCCCGTCGGGAGGGGGATCGACACGCTGGGAGGCAGGCTTGAGGTTTGGTGGCGGTTTACTCGATATACTCCCGGACAAGCCGGTCAAACATTTCACGAGGGATGGCGACCAGGGCTTCGTGACCCGGAACGTCCACCCCGGTCGGTTTGGCGGTTTTGAGCCCCTGCACCAGCACGGTGTCCTGGTCGGTGACGAGGATGCCCGGGCAGCCCGAAAACGCGCACTCCTGGGGCCGAATGGTCCGTTTGATTTTCATCTAATATACAAGGAGCACTAATCTAGAACAGTGTCCAATGATTTGTTCGACAATCTTATCTAGCCGATATGGTCAAAGCGCCGTCCCTGATCCACGTTTCCATCGACCTACGCGCTGTTGTGATGGCTGTGACGGCTTGATCTTCGCCGTGGCGCGCGCGAGGCTGCCGGAGTCATGGCTGCCGCTACGATTCAAGTGTCGCTGAGCCCCGAGTTGCACACTGCTGTGCAAAAGCGGGTGCGATCCGGCCGTTACCGCGACGCCAGCGACGTGTTCCGGGCCTGCTTGCGGGGTTTGGAACGGGAGGAGTCCGAGGCGGCCTGGTAGGACTGGCGGAAGGCCCGGGCCAAGCTTCCCCAAGAGCTCGTGACACCCCAAGTGGAACAGGAGATCGAAGCGAAGATCCGATCGTCCTGCCGGACATAGTAACCGACAGCCGGGAAGTGATCCCAGCGGTGTTCGACGGGAGCGTCGTGGTTTCCGCCTTGGGATGGTCGGGCAATGGCTTCTTGTTTCGATCTGGCTTATGCCGGCCAGGCCTGCCTCTGTCTTGCCACTGATGTTCGCGCGGGACCCGCCCACGACTCAAGGGGCTCTGCCGGCCCACCGACGATCGGACGACGCGAAGGTCGAACTCGGTCGCTTCATCAAACCTGTGCCCATGGCGAAGCAGGGCGGCCGAAGGCCCCATGACGAACGTGATCTGGCGGCTGTCTGGAGGCGCTGGCCGCCCTCCAGGAAGCACCTACCGAGACCTGTTGGTGCTTGGCAGGCCGTTCGGGGTTCCCATCGTATACTCAATCGCGTTTCCGAGAATGCTCGGTTCCCCGTAACTTCGGCAGCGGGTCTGGTTGTGGCGCCGCCTTAGTCAGTTTCGACGGGGTTCTTCTCGCAAGTAGCAATCCGGCACCCATTCCCCGGGGGCTTCTTCGCACGGGCGAGAGATTCCACCCAGCGACCCCCGCGGGTATCGGCACCGTTACCTACAGAGATGACATCGTCACCCAGCCCGGGCGACTCCTCCGACCATGCCACGCGCCAATTTGGCTACGAGGCCCGAGACGAGGGGACAATCCTGGACCAACGTAAGTCCTCCTCCAGACTCGTCTCCGAGGCCCCGAAAGAATCCATGCGAGGCGCGATTCGAAAACGACTGTAGTATGGCCCCTTGATAGGAGGCAGGCCCAGGGCTTCCAGCATCAAGTTGGCCAGCGGGGCCAAATCCCCCTTGTTGGCCGCAGACAAGCCGGCCAAGTATTGGGCACGAACTGCCAGCCAATCGATGTTCGCTCGTCCGATGAGCCGACAAAGCTGCTCAGACAGCAGAAGTCTGCCGACGCGGCCATTGCCGTCACGGAAGGGGTGGACACGCTCGAAGCGAACGTGGAAAAACGCAACTTGGCCCGCAGCATCCGCGGCACAGTCCATATTCCACTCTCCGATCTGCGCACTGAGGAGCGCCAACTCCGCTCCAACACGTTGGGCATCGGCTGCGACGTAGCCTGCGACGGTGGCTAGTTCGCCCGTCTTGCGGAAAAGGCCAGCCCAGGGATGGACTTCCGCGAATGTCAGTCGATGAACTAGGCGGACTGTATCCGGCAGGAAAGCCTCAGTGTCCGCCTCTCGCAGAAACACCTGCGCGGCGGCGGCTCCTACAACCACCCGCCGTTCATACTCCTCGACACAGGAGATACCCGATCGAAGACCGAGAGATTCAACCTGTCTCCAAAGATGTTCCGGCGCCACTTCGCCCCCAACTTTCTGGTCTTGCTTGACGTTGCCACACCAGCTACTATGTGAATGTGAAGAGAATAAAGGCTCATCGGACGGACGCGGTCAAGCCAAAGACGGCCGCTCCGCCAAAGACACCGGCCTTGGCGCCTGCTGGCGGCCTGTTGCCCCAAGGTGCCGATTTGGCGGTGACAACGTTCCACCCCAAGAGCGCCGCAAAGCTGTCTCCGCTCACGATCGCGGACTTGGAGGAGGTCCGCAGCTCCCTAGCGGCTGAAGGGTTTGTTATCCCAGAAGAGCGATTTACCCCCCTGCTTGAGGAGGTGGAGGACCGCTTGGTGGACGGGTCGGTATCCGATGCGATCCGTCAAGCCAAACACTGGCTGGCCAGTTCCCCGAGCGGCTCCTCAGCGCCCGAAGCGACGGATACCTCGACGAGCTCGCCGCGCTCCCACAAGAAGGGGAGGATCGTTCGACAACAGGTCTCGGCGCACGGTCGCAAAGCCCAGGGTTGACATGCTTGTGCCCTGAGCAGCTTTCCCTGCAAGGCCCTAGTGCAGAAGTAACTCGCGGTCTTCGAACTGTTTGATTCGCCCGAGGGTAGCAATGAGTTCCTGCCCCACCCCTGATGCCGGCGTGTCGGGCGTGTTGAGCAACCGCTCCAACAATCCGTGCAATTCTCTCATACAGTGGCGGTAGTCGAATAGATCCGCCCGTGACCTCGCCCTACGGAATATCCGTTGCCTGAGTTCGCCGTAAGTCATTCGTGGCAAAGAGAGATCCGCCCGTTCCGGCAGGCTGAGACAAGCTGAATCCTTGTATATCTCGTAAAACGCATTCACCGTCGGTAGCGCCGCACAGCGTAGCGCTCGTTCGGTTATTTTCTGGCTGCTCATGAGGTTGTTCAGGAACTCTATCGCGAGCGCCTCATTCTCCGTCCCTCGCAACACCGTGAAGTGCCATTCGCCCCAACAGCTCACACCGAGAGTCGCTCGCCTCTTGTCTTCCGTTTGCAGATAGTGCTGCAAGCTACAGGGTAAGGGAGCAATCTCCAAGTCCGCTGAACCAGGCTGCCAAGCATAGCTTCCGTCGATCTTGGCGGTAAGAACGTCGACAAAAGTGGAATACCAATGCCGCGCAAAGGCCCACTCGCGACCCCCTTCAGGTCGCCCGTCACGAGCGGCCGAGAACCGTCGTCCGAACGCAGAGGCTTCCAGTGTTGAATGCTTTGGAACGATCCCCTGCTCCAGCAATAGTCTGAGCAAGAGTAAAGCCTGGTAGGTCGCAAGCCCGTTTGTTTGAGCTTGCCTCAGTCGATAGTGACGGTCAACATGCAACTCCCCGGCACAACCCCAAACCAGCTCAAGAAAACCACAGAGGAAGGAGTCGAACGTCTGTGTTTCTAACAGAAAGCTCCAGTCCTTCAGCGCACAAATAGCCGTCAGTTCTTCCCAAGTCCTGGGAGGCGTGTCCGGGCCGACTGACTCGGCTAGCATCTTGCAGGCTCTGTCTAATTCGACCTGGCTGATGCGCCGACACCGCTTAGCTGGTTGTGGCAGCGGATCGTCGCATTGCTCCCCGAACTCGTGCAGCTTCTTCCAGTACTTTCTCCGGAAGTCATCAAGGTGCTCCTGTTGTTGTAAAAACATTTGTTTCATCCGTCTGGCAATACGGACGCGATCTTGCGCTGTCAACCGAGCCAACAAGTCTTTACGGTAAACTAGAAAGCTGACATTGG
>JACKPW010000022.1 GCA_024233215.1 Verrucomicrobiales bacterium
TCCGCAAAGTGGGATGGGCAATCCTCCTCGACCGGTTGCAGGTTCCGCAGCGGCGACGCCATGTCCCAGTCCACCACCACCAATTCCCCGGTCCCGTAAGTCGGGCAGTGCCCATCCCCGTTGACCGTCAGGTTGATCGGCGCCAGCGGCAGGTAGGCCCGTGCCGTCGAGGTGATCTCGTAAACCCCGGCCCCGGCCAGCTCGGTCGTCACCCCCAGCAGTTCGGCCTGGAACTTCCACTTCAGACTCTCGCCCGGCATCGCCACCCGTCCCCATTCACAGGTCAGGTAGGGCCGGGACGCACTCGGGAAGATCAGGAACCCCAATGCCCCGTCGTCGTGATCCTCCTTCTCGCAGGCGTACGCCGCCCGGACGTAGCTGAAGGCGTGCTGGTTCCCGGACACCAACGTCGGTCCCCAGACCAGGAACACCTCCGTGCCCAGGAACAGGACCGACCGTCCCGCCATCGCCTCCGCGAACGTGGCGTCATAGGGCGTCTTGTCCGGAGACGTGATCGTCAGCAGCAGCCCGCCGTCTTCGTCCACCACAGGCCCAGAGTTCGACAACGCCCCGTTCAACGTGGCCATCAGGCAGAACGTCCGGGTGGACCGGTAGAACTCATAGCTGTCGGTCGCAACCTCGTTCCAGGAATGGACCCGGCCGGTGACTGTGTCCCCGCGGGCGACCAGCATCTGGAAGTGGGTGTGTTCCTCCCGCTGAAAGCTGTAGGGCGTCTCAAAGAGCCGGGCACCGGCGATCTGCTGAGGGCTGTAGGTCTCCGGTTCGACCGGATCATCCGCGGCCGGCGAGTAAGCAACCCCGTTCAGGTAACCGCGGTCTTCCAGGAACCTGACATCCACTTCCGCCGACTCCGGCGACCGACGGCTGACTTCCTCGACTCGGGCTAGCAGGCCCGAGAGGCTGTTGGAAGCGAAGGACAGGCTGAAGGTATCACCCGGGGCCAGAGAATCTGCGCTACCGGCCTTGAGGCTGATTCGACCGGTGATTCTCGGCAGGGCACGCTGCTGGCACCAAGCGGGTGCCACACAAGGCGAAGCCCGCATGGCACATTCGGCAGCGATCCGACCCTACCGTAAGTCCGCGAATGAGACCGGCACGGCGTGGTTGCCCTCGAAGTTCGTTTCGTGCCGGCTCGTCGGGCTCGGCCCGTTCATCAGGACTTCAACCTGTAGCCCACCCCCTGCTCGGTCAGGATCAGGCTAGGTTCCGAGGGATTGGCCTCCAACTTGTCCCGGAGATGGCCGACGTACACGCGGAGATAGTGCGTCTGCTCCTCGGCGGCCGGCCCCCAGACTTCGCGCAGGAGCTGACGATGCGTCACTACCTTGCCCGCATGCCGTACCAGTAGACGGAACAAGTTGTACTCCGTTACCGTGAGGCTTACCTCTTGACCCTTGAGCGTTACACGACGGTTCGCCAGATCTACGACGAGTGCACCTGTTTGAAAGACGCTTTCCTCATCCTGCCTCACCGCATGTCGCATGGCCACCCGCAGCCGCGCCAGTAATTCGGCGGTGTTGAATGGTTTCGTAACGTAGTCATCGGCACCGCCATCCAGTGCCGCCACCTTGCCGGTCTCATCGTCCTGCACCGAGAGGATCACCACCGGCACGTTGCTCCATTCCCTCAGGCGGCGCAGCACTTCCTGGCCGGGTACGTCCGGCAATCCGAGGTCCAGGACGACAATCGCCGGGCGATGGTGAGCGGCAAGCGACAGCCCCTCCTGACCGCTGGCGGCGGTGACGACACGATACCCGTTTGCCTCCAGCGCCACGGTGAGCAGCCGCCGTATCTGAGGCTCGTCATCCACGAGCAACACGAGTGGTTTCGGACTCTCGCTCATGGTTCAGCTTCCGGCACAGGCGGCATTTTCACTCGTGGGAGGCGCACGGTAAAGAGAGCACCACCGTCCGCGCGATTGACCGCCGTCACGTTGCCGCCCTGGGCTTCGGAAAACCCCTTCACCAGAGAGAGCCCCAGACCAGTCCCACCCGGCGGAGCGTTGGCGCCACGTTGAAACCGGTCAAAAAGCCGAGTCAAATCAAGGTTCGGAAGGCCCGGTCCCCGGTCTGCGACTTGCAGGACGAGCCAGGCAGGCTCCAGACAGGCATGCAGGCTGATCGGAGTTCCGGATGGCGTGTGAGCCGCGGCATTGCTCAGCAGGTTGACGACGATTTGCTCCGTCAAGGCGGCGTCCAGTTTCACTGGCGCAAGGCCGGCGTCAATCTTCACGTCGACAGGATGTGAGGCCAGAGCCGGCCCCAGGCTCTGCAGGGCCAGCTGTACCACGTCGTTCAGATCATGCCAGTCTAGGTGAGCATGCAGGTGGCCCGCTTCGAGCCGTGAGAGGTTGAGCAGGTTGCGCACCAGCCGGTTCAATCTGGTCGCGCCCTCCTCCAGCTCGGCGGCCATCCCCTGCTGTGCGGGATTGAGTGGGCCTGCATCACGCAAACCGTTGACGGCGCTGGTGATGGCGGCCAGCGGGGTTCTCAGCTCGTGCGAGACGGAACTGAGCAAGGTCTTCCCGAGTCGTTCGGACTCTGCAAGCAGGCTCGCGCGGGTCTCCGCGTCCCGGAGAAGTTGACGGTCGAGCACAAGCGCCATCTGGCGGCAAAACGCGTCCAGCAACTCCCGCTGCGCCGGCAGAAGGGGGACGGTTCCCCGGAAGCGCAGACTCAACACCCCTGGAACCCGATCGCCCGCCACCAACGGCAGATGCAGCCCCTCCGCGGAGCCCAACGTGTCGGTGCCGAGGCCGGCCGCCTGCCGATGCTGGCCGGCCCAGACGGCGACACTGAGTTCCTTGTCTGGCATGGACCAGGAACCCGCAAAATACGGCGTCAGTGTCGCGCTCTTGTCATCCGCGAGCGAGAGGGCGACCTCCGCGTGGAACGTGTCCCCGAGGTGGCGGACCATCACACCCAGCAGCTGGGCCAGATCGCCACACTCTGCAAGGTCGCGCGTCAGAAGGTACATCGCGGTTGCCCGCATTTCGCGCGCACGTTCCGCGAGTTCCTGAGCTCGCAGACGAGCCGCCAGGTGGCCCATCGCCAGCGCCACCGCGAAATAGGTGGCGAAGAGCATGGTATCTTCGGTGTTGTTGATCTGAAATGTGAACCGCGGATCGGTGAACAGGAAGTTCCACAGCAGCGCGGTAATGGTGGCGGCCACGAGCGTCGCCCCGCGTCCCACGAACATCGCCAGCCCGACGACGCTCAGCAGGTACACCAGGGCCACGGGTTGATAGCCGATCCAGCGCTGCAGAATGGCGTTCAGCGCGGTGGTCAGCGCGCAGACACCGAGCGCGGTGCCGTAGTTGCGCGCGCTCGGGTTTTCAAGGCGGGGACGCAACGGGCGTCCCGGCAATCTCCCTCCTTCGGCCCGCACGGCCACGATGTCGATGTCCCCGCTCTCGCGGATTAGCCGGTTGATGAGCGAGCCGCCACGGAACAAGTCGAGGACACGCCAGCCGGCGGGTTTGCCCACCACAATCTGGGTGACGTTTCGTTCCCGTGCGATGCGCAGGAGTCCCTGCACGACGTCCTGGTCGCTTGTCGTCACGACCTCTGCCCCCAGTTCACCCGCCAGCGAGAGGTGCTTCGCGAGCCGCCTGCTCTCATTCTCGGCCAAGGGCTCCGGTTGCTCCACGTACAGGGCGACCCATGGTGCTCGAAGCTCCCCCGCCAGCCGACACGCCCAGCGTACCAGTGACGCCGAGGTCGGAGCGGCGCTGACGGCCACCAGCAGGCGTTGGCCCGATTTCCACGGATCTCTTATGCCATGTGTCTGACGGTAGTCCCGCACGTCCTGGCCGACGTGTTCCGCCGCAAAGCGCAGTGCAAGTTCACGCAAAGCGGAGAGATTTCCCGCCCGGAAGAAGTTGTCCCGCGCCGTCGCGACCCGCTCGGCCAGGTAAACCTTGCCGTCTGCCAGACGGGCGCGTAACTCATCGGGTGGCAGGTCCACCAGCTCCAGTTCGGCATTGGCCAGCGCAGTGTCAGGCACCGTCTCCTTGATGGTGACGCCCGTGATCTGCCTCACCGCCTCGGCCCGGCTTTCAAGGTGCTGGACGTTGAGCGTGGTGAACACGTCTATGCCGGCCTCGAGCAATTCGAGCACATCCTGATAGCGCTTCTGGTGACGCGCTCCGGGTGCGTTTGTGTGCGCCAGCTCATCCACCAACACCAGTTGCGGCTTGTGGGACAACGCCGCGTCCAGATCGAAGTCCGTCAGTTGAACACCCCGATACTCGAGTCGGCAACGTGGCAGGATGCGCAGTCCGGCGGTCAGCGCATCCGTCTCCTTGCGCCCATGGGTTTCCACCAGGCCGATGAGCACGTCCCGCCCCGCACCCTGCTCGCGGCGTGCGGCTTCGAGCATCGCGTAGGTCTTGCCCACGCCCGCGCACATGCCGAAGAAGACCTTCAGCCGGCCACGCTGTTTTCGCGTCCCCGCCTCCTGGATCGCTGCCAGTAGCGCGTCGGGGTTTGGGCGGTGTTCGCTCACGGCGTTATCATAGTGAATCCAGGGCCAGGTTCAGCTTCAAAACATTCACTCGCGGCTCGCCGAGGATGCCGAGTTGAGGCGGCTCGATGCTTTGTTCCACCAAGCTTTCGAGCCGCCGCTGTTGCCCTGGCGTCAGGCGCCGGGCCCGCGTCACCCGGCTCATTTGGAACCGGGCCGCCTCGGGACTGATGTGCGGATCCAACCCGCTGCCGGACGCAAGCAACAGGTCGGCCGGCACCTGAGCGTCGCGGTATCGAGCCGCGCGCTCCCCGATGGCACGTTTCAGGTCCCGGTTGGTTGGCCCCTGGTTGCTGGCCCCAGATGGAACGGTCGCGAAGTCCGCGCTCGAAGGCCGCGGCCAGAAGCAGGCTTCGTTGGTGAATGATTGGGCGATCAGTTCCGAGCCAATGATCACTCCCTGGCACCGAATCAGACTGCCCTCCGCCTGTTTGGCGAAGCAGGTTTTCGCGATGCCGGTCACCATGAGCGGGTATATCACACCTGTGAGCAGCGTGAGGACCAGAAGCAGTCGCAATGCGGTCACGATGGTTTTCATGCAATTCCGAGGCAGGTGATGAGAAGGTCAAGCAGCTTGATCCCAACGAACGGCGCGGCCAGACCGCCCAGTCCGTAAACGAACAGGTTCCTTCTGAGAACCGCCGTGGCTCCCAGCGGGCGATACCGCACGCCGCGCAGGGCCAGGGGGATCAGTGCGATGATGATGAGTGCGTTGAAAATGACCGCGCTGAGGATGGCGCTCTGAGGGGTCGCCAAATGCATCAGGTTCAATGCCGACAGCGGCCCGGGCCGCGCCGCGTTCACTGCGTAGAGCCCGCCGAACATGGCGGGCAGGATGGCGAAGTACTTCGCTACGTCGTTGGCGATGCTGAACGTGGTCAGCGCGCCGCGCGTGGTGAGGAGTTGCTTTCCGATCTCGACAATCTCGATGAGCTTCGTCGGGTTGGAATCCAGGTCCACCATGTTACCGGCCTCGCGGGCGGCCTGCGTTCCGGTGTTCATGGCCACTCCCACATCCGCCTGCGCCAGCGCCGGCGCGTCGTTGGTGCCATCACCCGTCATCGCGACCAGGTGTCCGCGGGCCTGCTCGTCGCGGATGCGGGCCAGTTTATCCTCGGGTGTCGCCTGCGCCATGAAATCGTCCACACCCGCTTCGGCCGCGATGGCGGCGGCTGTGAGGGGATTGTCACCAGTGATCATCACCGTGCGGATGCCCATCCGGCGGAGCCGGGCAAAACGCTCCTTGATCCCTCCTTTGACGACGTCCTTGAGCTGGATCACTCCAAGCACGCGGCCGTTTTCAGCGACCACCAACGGTGTGCCCCCCTGCCGGGCCACCTCATCCACTGCGGCTGCAACTTCACCCGGGAACTGGCCTCCCTGAGACTCGACGAAGGTCCGCACCGCCGATGCCGCGCCTTTCCGGATTCTCCGGGTAGGCTGGCCATCGCTCCCCGGCAGATCCACGCCGCTCATCCTGGTCTGTGCGGTGAAGGGCACGAACTTTGCGTGTGGGGCGGCCACCTCGCGCCCGCGCAGATTGAATCCCTCCTTGGCCAGGACCACGATGCTCCGGCCTTCGGGGGTCGCGTCCGCGAGGGAGGCCAGTTGCGCGGCATCCGCCAGTTGATTGGGGGTCAGGCCCGGAGCGGGAAGAAACGCGGCGGCCCTGCGACTGCCAAGGGTGATTGTTCCCGTTTTGTCGAGCAGCAGCACGTCGATGTCGCCGGCTGCTTCGACAGCGCGTCCGCTGGTGGCCATGACGTTCCGACGGATCAGCCGGTCGATGCCGCTGATGCCAATGGCGCTGAGCAAACCGCCAATCGTCGTGGGGATAAGACAAACCAGGAGGCACACCAGCACAACCAGGCTGAGGGGGGCGGCGTCGGGCTTCCCGCCGGCGGCAGCGCTGTAATGGGTGAAGGCTGGCAGGGTGAACACGGCCAGAACAAATGCGGCCGTTAGTCCCAGCAACAGTTGGCCCAGGGCGATCTCATTCGGAGTCCTTTGTCGTTGTGCCCCCTCGACCATCGTGATCATTCGGTCGAGGAACGTGTTGCCTTTCTCTGAGGTCACCCGGATGACAATGCGGTCACTGATGACCCGTGTGCCACCGGTCACGGCGCTGCGGTCACCTCCACTCTCTCTAATGACCGGAGCGCTCTCGCCCGTGATGGCCGATTCATCGACCGTGGCGATCCCTTCGATGACCTCGCCGTCGGCGGGAATGATGTCTTCCGCTTCGCATACCACCACGTCCCCCTTCTGCAACTCCGTTGCCGCCACGCATTCCTCCCTGTCGTTTTGAAGCCGCCGAGCGGTGGCTTGAGTGCGCGCCCGCTTCAGACTTTCGGCCTGCGCCTTGCCACGTCCCTCGGCCAGTGCCTCCGCAAAGCTCGCGAAGAAGACCGTGAACCAAAGCCAGAGCGTGGCTTGCAGGTCAAATCCGTCCCAGGACCCGACCAGGAGATTTCCCGCCACCGCAAGGGTGCAGAGCACCGCGCCAAGCTCGGTGACGAACATGACCGGATTCGCCCATTGCACGCGGGGGTCGAGCTTGCGGAAGGCCGACGACCCCGCGGCTTTCAGGAGGCCGGGATCAAGCAGTGAGGAAGGCGTTCTCATCGGGCAAGTGGCAACGGTTGTTGCTAAAACACGCGGCCCTGGAGCATGAGCAGATGCTCGATGACCGGCCCCAGCGTCAGAACAGGCAGGAAAGTCAGCGCCCCCACGATGATCACCACACCGACGAGCAGGATCATGAACAGACCGCCGTCCGTCCGCAGGGTCCCCGTTGAGGCCGGCGACACTTTCTTGCTCGCCATCCCTCCGGCCAAAGCCAACACGGGCACGATGACGGCAAATCGACCGAGCAGCATGCAAAGTGCGCCCACTAGGTCGTAGAACGGCGTGGCGGCGTGGAGCCCGCCAAAGGCAGACCCGTTGTTGTTCGTCATGGAGGCGAAGGCGTAGAGGATTTCGCTCAACCCATGCGGGCCGGCATTGTTCAGACTGCCGGTACCGGCTGGAACCACAGCCGCTGCTGCCGCGGACACCAGCACGATCGCGCATGGGGCGAGCACCGCAATCATGGCCAATCTGACTTCGCGGGCCTCGACCTTCTTGCCCAGGTACTCAGGAGTACGACCCACCAGCAGTCCCGCCATGAAGACCGTGAGGACGACGAACATCAGCATGCCGTAGAGCCCGGCACCTACGCCGCCAAACACGACCTCGCCCAGCAGGATATTGACCAGCGGGACGAGTCCGCCCAGCGGCGAGAAGCTGTCGTGCATGGCGTTCACGGAACCATTCGATGCGCCCGTGGTGGCGGTGGCCCACAAGACCGAGTTCGCGATTCCGAACCGCGTTTCCTTGCCTTCGAGATTGGGCAGACCCCCAAGAGCCGGATTCGGCTGATGCTCCGCCCACAGGGCAAGGCCCAACCCTGCCAGAAAAAGGAGCATCATGACGGTCCAGATCGCCCACCCCTGCCGTCGGGAGCCAACCATGTGTCCATAGGTGGAGCAAAGCGCGGAGGGGATGAGCAGGATGGCGAGCATCTCCAGGAAGTTCGACAACGGGGTGGGATTCTCGAATGGATGTGCCGAGTTGGTCCCGAAGAATCCCCCGCCATTGGTGCCCAACTGCTTGATGGCAATCTGTGATGCTGCCGGACCGAGAGGGATGACTTGGTGCGCATGCTCAAGGGTGGTTGCCTCCGCGGAGGGCGAGAGGTTTTGCACCACGCCCTGGCTCACGAGCACGACCGCCAGCAGGACGGACAAAGGGAGGAACAGATGCAGTGTGGTGCGCACGAGGTCGGCCCAGAAGTTGCCAAGGGTACGAGTGGACCTCCTGACGAGTCCGCGGGTCAGCGCCAGCAGCACGGCCACCCCGGTGGCAGCGCTGAGGAAGTTCTGCACCGTAAAGCCCAGTGATTGGGTGAGATAACTCATCGTCGCTTCGCCGGAGTAGGCCTGCCAGTTTGTGTTGGTGGCAAAACTCACCGCGGTGTTGAGCGCCAGATGCCACGAGGGGGAGGGTAGTCCCTGCGGATTGAGCGGGAGGTATTCCTGCAGCATCTGGAGCACCAACAGGAGAACCAGTCCCATTCCGTTGAACCACACGACCGACAACGCGTATTGCGTCCACCTCATCTCCTCATCCGGGGCCACACCCGCGGTACGGTAGATCAACCGTTCAACCGGCAGCAGGAATCGAGACAGCAGGTGCCGTTCGCCGTTCGCCGCGCGCAAAATGTGGCCCCCCAGCCAAGGCGTGAGTGCCATCAACGCCCCCGTATACATCGCTAGCTGCAAGCCATCGCGAGCATTCATGACGCTATGGTTGGCTCTTCATTTGCGGCAGGGATAATCAAGAATCGCGCCCGCAGAGTAAAAATCGTGTAAAGGCCACTGCTCGGCGCATCCACTAGATCAGGGCCGCGGCAACAGCCGTCCCCAGCGACATGCTAACCCACCACAACCAACCGGATGTTGGACGGGAGGTGGGAGGCAACCCGCGTGACGACGTTCCCCTTGAGGAGCTTCACCAGGGCGGCCCGCCGGCTGCCCCCCAGCACGACCGTGTCCGCACCAAACGTGGCGGCAATGTCGGTGATGGTGTCAGCCGGCGCATCGCTCACGCTGTAAAGTGGGTGGACCGGCACATCGCCAGCCTCGCGCTGAATCCGTGTGAACAACTCGCTGGCGGTCTTGTCCTTGTGCCAGTCGGAACTCAGGCGGGCGGCTACCGCCACTTCGCGAATGTAGAGCACAAGCAGAAGCGAGTTGCGTAGGCGCGCCGCCTCAAGCGCGAAGCGCAGTGCAGGGGTCCACCCGCGCACGGCAACCAGCAGGCGCTGACCCAGCACCTCGGCTGTTTTTCTTCCTTCCCAAACGGCCTCCCCGATCTCTTGCGGCTCCACGGCCATGATCGCCGATGCCCCTTTCTTCCTGTGGAGCTGAGTGTATTCTCGCAGAGCCAGACCGGCTGCCAGAACGATGCTGACGAAGACCAGCGCATTCGTTTTGGTGACAGCGATGGTAACCCAGATGAGCAGGAGCAGGACTGCGGTGCCGCGCATGATCTGACGTTCACATGTCTTCAACGGCAGGTTCTTCCCAAATGAGGCCGAGCCGATGTTGAGCACGATGGCTCCCACGACGCCGATGGCGTAGAGGTGGGCTAGATTCTCGACTGAGTCCGTCAGATCGAGCACAATCACGGGAAGCGTGGTGGCCGCCACGAGCGGGAGATAAGGCACACCAAACCTGTTCAGTTGGGTGAAGGGAACGGGGATTTCACCGTCGCGCGCCATCACATAGAGAAGCGCGATCATGCCGCCGATGGCCGTGTTGACAGCGGAGAGCAGTAACAGGGCGAAGACCACACCCACTACCTTGCCAAACCACGGATCCACCAGCACATCACCCATGTGCCGCAAGAGGTCAGCCTGATGCTCCGGAAGCTCGGCTGCAGGCGTCGGCAGGCAGAAGGCAATGACACTCAAGAGCGCGGTGCCGCCCACGACCTCAATCATCACTACCAGCACCGCTTTCCTGGAAACCTGCGCCACGGACGGCCGGTCGGGGGTGCTGCCAGGATCAAGTCGCATGACCCCCGTACTACTTGCGGCGGCCTCCACCCCGGAGAGTGCCAGCACCATGCCGACAAACGCGATCCAGTTGTGTTTGATACCGCCTGTCGGAGCAACGGCGTGGAATTGCGGCAGGTGTGGGAGGCCGGCAGCCACCAGAACCAGCACCACGAGAACCGTTGGGATGGCCAGCCAGATGGCGACACTCCCAGAGTGCTTCGGTCCCATGAAGTTCATGGCACCAATCGCGAAGATGGCCACAATGGCCCACTTTTTGGCTTCGGCCTCCGCCAAACCCAGATAGTGGAAGGCATCAAGGCAACTGAGTGAGGCCGTAACGATGAAATCAGCCAGCAGCAGCAGCCCCCCGATGGCGGCGAGCCTTCGGGAGTGCATCCCCGCAGCGGTGTAAACTCCCCCTCCAGTGGGAAAGCAACGGCACACCCAGATGTAATTCAGGCCCACCAAACCGGTGATGAAGCACACCGCCAGCAGGTGCGGCAATGCCGTGTAGCCTACCGCGGCAAGGGCCAGGCCGATGACGTAAGCCTTGCTGGTTCCCCAATCTCCGTAAAGCAATGCGGCGGCTCGTGCCCATCCGACATTACGCGGTCGGCTGATCGTGCTGATTTCCATTCAACAGGACGTGTGGTCGTTACCGGGCAAGCGACACTGGACAGCACCCCTGGAGGGACCACCCGGTAGCGTGTTCGCTCCCGCAGCCGCCACGCTGCGTATCAAGGGGAGAAGGCGCTAATCAAAAGGCCTCCTCGGAGCGTAAAAAAACCATAAAGGCCGTGAAGCCTGAAGGGCCAGCTGTGAGGCATCAGACGGTAATCGCATCAAACCGCCACTTCCCTTCGGTCTTCGTCGTGCCGTTCGAGTCCCACTTGAGTTGCTCGAACCTCAACGGCTGAAGCTGCAGGCACTTCGGACACTCGAAATGCCATTCCCGCTGGTCTCCCGCCTGAAACGCCGTGTCCATCGCGTCACCCTTGGTCCCCGGCGTGCTGATCAGGAACCGCCGGGAGTTCCAGAAGGACCGGGTCCGTTTGAGGACCATCTCCAACCGGCCCGGCGGGTAGTTCCGAACCTCGTCGCAGAACAACCAGCGGATCGGCTTGGACTGGAGCCGGGCCTTCGAGCCCGACCAACCCAGGTAAAACGGCATCCCATCGAAGTTGAACCCTGTCAGCGTCGGCTCCGCCATCCGATCCTTCACGGGGCGGCAGGCATCGAAGGTCGGCGTCAACCGGTCACGGGTGAAGTCCCGCAGCTCATCCTTGGTCGCCGTCACCCACATGGCGGGACCAGGATCCTCGGAGATGGCCCAGCACGCGCAGTTCATGACAGTCTGGGTTTTGGCGCTCTGGGCGGCACACTGGACGGCGATGTCATGAACGGTGTTGTTGGAGACGTCCTCCATCACCGCCTTCACCCAGGGGGACGCATCGGCCCGCCATCGACCGGGCATGGGCGAGGTCTCATCAACCCGGACATGGTCCTCGCACCACCGCCACGGGGGACGGCGGTCGGCGGGTTTGCACGCGGAACAGAAGCCTTCAAGCAATGGATGCTGTCTCATACACTAAACGCTGGTTGCCTATCCTTACCCCTTACCCGGCCCGGAAAACCTGCCTCGCACCGGTTCTCGCCCGGTCTCGGGCCGGTCTCGCACGCAGACGCGACACGAAGATGCCCCTCGGAACTGCCGAGGGGCGGGGTGGTAGTGATTCGGTGCCTACTTCGCCGCCATCAACTCGAACACGCGCTGGAAGAGCCGCGCCCGGCCGGTGATGCGCCGAACGATCTTCGCGGCCTGTGCCTCGCCCAGTTTGAACGCGGTCTGCAGCTCCGTGACGATCTCCGCCTTCTCCTTGCCCGAGAAGAACAGGTAGCAGACCAACCCGCCCTTCGTCGCCTTCAGCTCGTCGAGCGTGGAGGGCAGCCGGTCGGTAGGTCCGGCCTTCTTGTCCTTCTTCGCCTTCTTGGCGGTCTTGGCCTTCGCGGCCCGTTTCGCCTTCGGCTGCCTGGCCTTGGGGGCTTCGGTGGTGGTGGCGGCGGCGGCGGTCTGTTCCTTGGTGGTGTTTGCTTTGCTTTTCATGTTGTTATCGATGCTGTGTTTTTGTTGTGTGTTCTTAACCGAACGTGAGCTCAATAAGGTGATTCCCTGAGAGTGTCCAAGGGAGATTTGGAAAACTCATGGTCGCGGGTTTCGGCCTCCTGCAGCCGGCGGATGACCTCCTGGGCTCCGCACCGATACACGCACACGCAAACCAGTTGCCCGTCGGGATCGATCACCGCCCAGAACCGCGAGTGCCCGTGCTTGGTGAGGGTGAACGTCTTCATCACGACAACGGGATGAAGCCTTGGTTGTGCTCCGCGATGGCGTGGTCGTAGACCCCCTCGATGAGGGCCTGCAGCACGTCGCAATAGACGTCCCGCACGCAGGCCAGCACCATCGTGGACGGGCTGCGCCCCTGGTGCCCCTCGACCAGCCAGACGGTGTAAACGTCGGTGGGTTCGTAGGCGACGATGAGGGTCCAGCGGTGACCGCGCTTGCCGTTGACGCCGCATTGCAGCCCGACCTCGTAATCCACGAACCCGACGCCCGCCTCGGTGGTCAGTTTGGACGGACGGCTGGACCGGTATTCCCCGTGGGGCTCGGCGCAGCGGTAGGTGAAACCGTTGGCTCCGATGTATGCGAAGGCTCCGTTGAGCCGGAAGCCGCCCGCCTGTTCGATGATCGCTTGAATCGTGTCTGGTAACTCATTTGCTTTCATAGCGGCTGGCCTCGTAAAGGGCGACCCGCCGCCGAGTCCAGTGGCGATCAGTCGGGAGCCTGCCACTGCGTCAGCCGTTCATCGATGACCTGCAATTGCCCGAGGACCTCATCCTCCACCTCCTTCAGCCGGCTCTCGATCACGGGGACCCCATGACCGTCCAGGGAAGGCGCCAGCCGATGCAGCCGGGTGATGACGGTGCGGATGGCGGAGCCCAACTCCCGGCCCAGATGGGCGACTTCATCCGCCGGGATCAACTCGGCCTTCAACTGCCGCAACTGAACCTTCAGCTTGGCGTTCTGGAGGACGACATGCTGGGCGCGCTCCTGGTCGTAGTTGATCGGGGATCGGTCGGGCGTCTCGAACAACCAGCGCAACAGCGGTTCCAGATAGACCCGGCTCCCGCGGAACGCCGCGCACCCCGAGCGTTTGGCGTGCTTCAACGCCGTCATCGGGATGCCAGTCCCGTTGGCGCATGAGGCCAGGCTGTCGTAGGAGTCCTGGACCGTCCGTTTCTGATCCCGCTCGCGGTAGTAGCGGAGCAACCCCTGAATGGCGGGCACCAGCGGGTAGTGGCCCTTCGACGCGCTCGGGAGCCAGCCTTCACTGACCAGGGCGCGGAGTCGGCGCTCCGTCAGCCCCGAAAGACGGGAGAGCTGGGGTGCAGCGATGGTGCCGGTGTCCGCCATCAGCCCTTCGCCTCGAGGATCCAGCCAACGAACTCGCCCACCTGGAAGAACGCCCGCGCCGACTTCGGCAGCGAGCGTGGATCGAGCGGCCGCTGGTAGCCGGCGAGGGAGAGTTCCTTCGCCAGGATGGCGTTCGGCTTCGCCCCCATCACCAGCTTCTGCTGCATCGTCAGCCGGGCGAATGCCGTGCCCACGTAGCCGCCAGGCATCTGCATCTTGTCCACGATCACGAGGGCGCCGCCGGCTTTGATCAACCCCTGCAACCGGCGGAGGAATGACGCCCGGGTCTCGATGGGCAGGAACATCAGGACCAGGAAACACACCGCGAAGTCGAAGGGCTCGTACTCGTAGGTGACCGCATCCGCGATGATCAGCTCCGGCGGCCCCTGGTAGAGGTCCGCCATTTCATGACTTTCCTCGATGGCCGTGAACTTCACCTGCCGCTGCTTCAACGTGTCTGCCAACGCCCGGCCGATGTTGCCGGTGGACGCCCCGATGTCGTAAACACGGCCGCCCTTCGGGATGTAGTGCCGACCAAAGTGTGCCACCGCGTTGGTGGCCAGGTCATACCAGGGCAACTGCTCACGCACGTGGGCGTCGAACTGCCGGGCGACCGACTTGCTGCGGAACGTCCAGTGCTTCGGGATTTCAAGTGAGGATTTCATCGCGGATGGTGCTGGCGACGGCCGCCATCATGAGTGGTGGAACTGCCCGGCCCAGCCGCTCCCATTGCTGGGAGTAGGTGCCGGTCAGGAAGAAGTCGTCCGGGAATGCGCAGATGCGCTTCAACTCGGCAATCGAGAGCTTCCGTTTCTCGGTGGGGTGCGTCACCGACGCCACGCCGGGATGCCCGTGGCTGGCGCAGATCGTGGGACACGGCGCTTCGGGATCGGGCCGGACCAGGTTGAAATACTTCTCCGAGGCCTCCCCCGGCTTCAGCTTGTCCCATTCCTTCCCGACCGCGAACCGCTCCATCCCCAGCTCAAACTGGTTCGGCTTGGTTCCCAGGATCGTCGGACACGGCTGGTCCAGGTCGAATGCCTGGCCCTTTTGGTCGAACGCCGCCCCCGTGCCGCCCTTCAGCCGCACCTTGAACTGACCCTGACCCTCGACCGTGATCGACGGACACGGCCGGTCGGTGACATCCCCCGCCGACGGAAACTTGCCGCAGGTGTCGTGAATCACGGCTTCCACCAACTCCAACCCCTGGTGGCTCGTGGCCGGGTTGTAGGACCCGTGCGCGCTGACCGTGGGACTGGGCGAGTCCGCCTGCTTCCAGTTGGGTCCGTACTTCCCCTTCACGATCCACGGCAACGCCTCTCGCAGGCTGTAACGGTAGGGCAACGGTTTCGGAAACACCGGCTCCTTCCCCAGGTCATTGCGCACGCCGATGAAGATCGTGCGTTGCCGCGCCTGCGGCACCCCGAGCCATTGGGCATCGAGCACCTTGCACCGCACGCGGTAACCGCAGCCTTTGAGCGCCTTCAGGATCTCCAGGAACACCCCCTTGGCCACACCCTTGACCAGCCCGCTGACGTTCTCCGCCACGAAGACCTTCGGCTGTAGCCCGCGGACCAGCCGGACGTACTCGAAGAACAGGTCATCGGTGCGCTGTACGGTGTCACTGTAGGGCTTCGCTTTTCCCCAGTGCTTCTCCCGCTTGCCGGCGGTGGAGAACGACGCGCAGGGCGGCGAACCTTCCAGCACGTCGAGTTCGCCGGCCTTCAGCCCGATGGCCGCAAGGATGGTCTCCGGCTGGACCTTCCGAATGTCATCGGTGCTCAGATGCGTGGTCGGATGGTTGGCGCGGTAGGTCGCTTGCGCCGCCGGGATGAACTCGTTCGCCCACAGGACGCGGTAACCGGCCATTCGGAACCCCAGGCAGGACCCGCCGCACCCGCTAAACGTGGAGACCACCCGCAGCCCGTTGTCCGGCAACGCGGCGATCTCCGTCATCAACGGCACGCGATAGGGTGGCTTGCTCATTCCTGGGACGCCTTTCCGGACCACTGAAATCCACAACGAGGACACTGATGCTCGGTCGGCAGGTCCTCGTCCGCTTCCGGGAAGTCCTCCGGTGGCTCCGGTTCCGCCGGCACGGCGAGCAGTCCCGCCAGCGCATCCGCATCGAACCCCGTCAGCTCCATCTCGAAGTCCGTCGCCTTCAGTTCACCCAGCAACTCTTTCAGCGCGGCTTCATCTGCTTCCGCCAGTTCCGCCAGCCGGTTGTCCGCAACCAGGTGTGCCCACTCGTCGGCCTCCGTGGCGAAGTCCTGGTAATCGACCGGCACCTCCGTCAATCCGAGCAGCCTGGCGGCGTCATACCGTCCGTGGCCCGCGACGATGAACCCGGACCGGGTGGACACAACCACCGGGGACCGCCACCCCTGATGCGTGATGACTTTGGCCAGGAGCCGGACCTGAGATTCCGGGTGACGGTTGGGATTCCGCGGATTGGGCACCAACTTCTCCAGTGGCACCACCTCGTCATAGGCGCAGTTGAGGGTGGGGCCGGTGGACTTCGGGTTGGATCGTTTACGGGTCGTCATGGTTGGTGATGGGGTTTTGGACAAACGGGCCGATGCGGACGGCGCCGACGGGTGGATTTCTGTACGGGAACTCGACGGCAAAGTTGCGGATTTACTGGGCTTTTCGTTCATTTCGCGGACACGCTGCGCGTTTTTTTCAAAATCGGTCGTTCATACGCGTTGTCAGGGCTGGACGGACCCCTCCACCCCAACGGGTTACAAAAGGAGACTTCCTACCGTTGGCGGGGTCCTGTGCATGGCCCTTCACCTATGGGGGGAACGGACCAATCGCTGCCAGTTCCAGGCGTGTTGCTGGGCGCCGTTGCGCCAGCCGATCAGCCGGCTCATCTCGCCGGTCAGGGCCGTCATCACGCTGCGTGGCACGCCGCACCGCGCGGCCAGTTCCCGGATCGAAGGCGTGCCATCGAAGTAGGCGGGCGAGAGCACCCAGGCCAGGGCGATGACCCGCAGGCCAACCTGGCGGGCGTTCAGGCGCGTGCAGGAGCCCGGCAGGAGGATTTCCAGCAGGCGGACGACAAACTCGACCATGCGCGGATCGTTGCTCGCCTTCCGGGCATCCTCGCCGAGCCGGTCATAGAGCGTCTGCCAGTCGAAGTCGGTCATCAGTTGATCCTGGGCGACGGGCTCGCTCATTGGTCCCTCCCTTCGGGTTCAAAGTCCGCCTTGGTCAGGACCTGGACGCGCGGCTGCCAGAGCAGGAGCTTGCCGCCCCGCTTGGCCTTCACCTTGCGCCAGCCCCAGAGTTCCAGGGCCGTGCCAGGCGTCCTGAGCCAGTCCAGGCATTCCTGCGCCCGTTCCTCCGTCAGCTTGCGATAGTGCCCGGCGAAGTCCTGGCCGGTGGACTGGACGCCCACGACGCCACGCTCCGGGTCGAGAGCGAGCACGTCGATGCAGCCGAAGAGGTCCTGGCGGATGCCGTGCGGGCCGACGAAGCCGTTCCACTTCTCGACGATGGCGCAGACCAGGCCGCGTTCACGCAATGCCCGAAGGGTCCGCTGGGTGGGTGAGAGGCTTTTCATGCTGCGGTGTCAGGATTCATCGATTTCCACCGTGCGGCTCGCCCAGCGATTGAGTTCGGCGAACACCTCTTCGTCCGTGACTTCGGCGGCGAGGCGTTCCACCTTCGCGTAGGGCCAGATCTCGACTTCGGGTGGGGCGTCACCGTCCCAGACGAAGACCAGGGCGATGTCCGAGTTTGGGCCACTGCGGGCGGCGCGACGCCAACGGCAAATCCGGCCCTGGTGGTACCGGCGCATGGCGAGGGTTCGGCGGGTGGTTTCCAGGATGCGACTCTGGAAGCTCTCAGCCAGTTCTGTGGGGTGCTTGCTACGCGTGTTCATCGGGTCGGGATTCGGGGATGTTGAAAGGCCGGCGCGTCAACCAACCGACCAACCACCACACCCTCCCCCTATGGGGGTGGTTGGTTTGGTTGGTGGTGGGTTGGTCTGAGGTCGGCGCTTGAACATGGGCGTTGAAGATTTGCGTAAATGGTTCGGGTTGTGTTTGATACGATCCAACCAACCAGCCAAACCGGCCGGTTTTGGTCATTGGTCGGTGCAACCGGCGGTTGAGGGCTGGTTGAGGACCTCCTGACGGGCCTTTTCGGTGACGTGATAGAGCTTCTGCTGACCGCGTTCATGGAACCGCAGCAGGCCCTGCTTGACCCCTTCGGCGAGGGCGTTCTGGACCGAATTGGGAGCGCAGTTGAACAACCGGCTCATCTCCTTCTTGTAGTGGGATTGGTTCTGGTTTTCGTCTTTCGCGATGCAGTGCAGCAACTCGACCATGGAGACCTTCTTGGTGCGGTTGCGTCCCGTCTCTTCGAGCAGCTCATCCACTTCGACCTGTTGGGCCTGTCGCCAGCAGATGATGCCGGGCTCCCGGAAGTGGGCGATGTGCTGGACCGTCGTGGACTGGCCGTCATCCTCCTCCCAGCCGAGCCGCCGGCCCCGCTTGGGCGCCCGCAGCTCGAAGATCGTCTCCGACCCGATTGAGCGGATCGCCAACGCCGCCCGGGCCGGGTTGATCCACTCGGCGGAACCCGCACCCAGGTAGGCGAAGTCACCCGCTTCCCAGCCTTCCTTTTCCTTCCCGCGAAGCGGCTTGTTCGTGTGGTGGGCCAGGATCAGCCCGATCTGGTGCTTCTGCAGGAGCGGGTTCATCAGCTCCCGCATGAAGTGGCTCACGTCCCGTTGGCTGTTGCTGTCCCCTCCCAGGTAGGCGAAGGCCGGGTCGATGATCAGGATGTCAAACGGGCCATGCTCGGCCAGCAACGCCTCGAGCGTCGCGGCGAACCGGTCCCCGCTCCGGTCACTGAGCGTGCAGACCGCCACCCGCTGCTGCGCCTGGAGCTTGTCGGGGTCGCTCAGTTCACACCCCTTCAGCACGCCGTCCCGCATCTCGGCCAGGTCGCCGTCGTCATTCTCAGCCTGGATGAGCAGGATGCGCATGCCGCGTTGGCGGTAATGCTCGCCCGGCTTGATGCCGAAGAGCGGTTTGCCCACCGACAGGTGGAGGGCGAGTTGCATCAGGAAGGCGGACTTGCCTACGCCGGTCGGGCCGACCAGCAGGCAGACGCCGCCGCGGTAGAGGAAACGGTGTTGGATCAGTTCTTTGGGGTCGTTCTTCATGTCAGGGCTTTGGAGTTCGCTGAGGATGCGGATTCGGGGAAGTTCCTGGACCTTAACCGCCTCGGTTTGGGCCGCATCGAGGCGGTCGGCGGGGAGCCAGGAGGAAAGCAGCTTCGTGAGAGGGGTGGCATCAGACATTCAAGGGCTCGGGGTTGAAGTGGAGGATTTGTTGCCGGACCGAAGGGACGCCGCCCACGACCCGGAGGCCGCCAGGCATCCGGAGCCAACCGCAGATGTCCCAGCGGGTGGCGTCGGCGCCCAACAGGCAGGCGGTGTAGAAGAACCGGACCTGATCGCGGACGCCCAGGTGACTGACCCGGAACCACGCGTGCAGGCTTTTGCCGCCCGAATCGACCACCATCACCAGGGGCGCCAGGCTGGCCAACCGGGTGATGAGTTGGGCCTGCTGCGCCTTCGCCATGTTGCGGTCATCAAACTCGGCAACGAGATGCCGGCGGCAGGCGACGTTGTTCTGGCAGCGGGGCGCGGGTTTGCGCAGGTAATTGATGGCGGTGCGTCCACGCATCGGGTTGATGACGATGAACTGCATGAACGCCGCGTCGACGATGGCTTCCTCCAGGGGCCGGACCAGGGCGTGATCGCTGGTGCGGGAGGCGCAGACCAGTTCTCCGGCCCGGAAGAGGTGTGGCAGGACTTCCGCAGCCTGCAGACCCGTGTCCACGTCGGTGTCGAACCGGGCGGGGGTCTCGCCGAGGACCTGGTAGATCAGGGCGGGATCGGGTTCAGGCCAGGCCACGGGTGCCCGGCCGAAGTTGATCCGATGCGTGGGGGTGTCGCTGTAGGCGAAGTCGACTGCGGCTTCGATCTCCGAGTTCGGGACGGGCCGATGGTCGACCCACTCGTCACAGCACTCGCGTAGGAACGCGCAGCACTGGTCGGCGGAAAGGAGACTGCGGAGCCCACTGGCGACCTGGGCCAGCCATCGATGGGTGCCGCCGGGACCGGGCATCGTCTGAAGCCGTTCGGCCGTGCGATGGGAGAAGGGGTAGAGCGTGGCCATGGGGATCACTTGGCGTAGAAATCCATCAGTTTGCCGTCGGCCTTCAGGGGCAGGTGGGACGCCCAGGGCAACGGCGTTTCCATGATCGCGACGATGCGCTGCAGGTCGGCTTCGGCGGTCTCGGTGGGCAGCTCGAAGACGAGTTCGTCATGCACGCTTAGGACGGGCGTGAAGCCGGCGGACGAGCAGCGCAGCCAGGCGGAGGCGAGCACGTCTCGCGCGGTGGCCTGGGTCCAGTTCTCGGCGAGCAGACCGCCGTACACTTGAACCAGCTCACCGGCGATGGTGCAGATGATATCCCGTCGCCCGGTGGAGACGTCGCGATAGATCAGGAACCGGTTGATCGTCCGGTCATGCTGGGCGCAGGGGAGTGGGAGTCGGTAGGTCCGGCCGTCACAGGAAGCGCAGGCGTCTTGGAGGCGGTTCCAGAGTTCGACGATCTTCGGGTTGGACTCGCGGAACTCGAGGACGATCCGCTCGGACTCCGTCTCGCTCAGTTCCAGCCCGGCCATGACCTTGGCCACGTCGATGAACTTGCGCCACCCGCAGCCGAAGCCCAGGCCGAGGCAATTGTGGGCGACCAGATTAGCCGTGCAGAAGCGATGTCTGGGACCGGCATTTACGATATCGAAGACCGGCACGCGTGCTTCGGGATTCCTGTTCAAGGATCTCCTCACCGGTGAACCCACGTTGAGCAAGCCGAGCAACAGTCTGCGGCAGATACCGGCGAACGTGACGCTCAGCGAACTCCTTAGCCGAAAGGCGGCGGCCTTGAAACGTGACCATGACAGTAGCCCGCAGGTTGCGGGTGTTCTGTTTGCGCGTGGCCCATCGGAGATTGCCGGGTTCATAGCCTTTGTCGTTGTCGATTCGGTCGATTTCGAGATCGGGGGAAGCGTTGGGGAGTGATCGGACATAGTCGGCAAAGCAGGCTCGGTTGTGGAAGAGGGGGTGAACTCTGATCCCTCGTGCGCCATAGTTCTTGTATCCTCGGCAGTTCGGGTCATGGCAGCGTCTCATCATTGCGTCCCACCGGGCTGACAGGATCAGATCCAGTGCGTCGGGCTTTCTCCCCCATGTCTTGAGGTCCCGTGACAACCGGGCCTGCTTCCTTCCGCATTGACCGCAGCGTTTGCTCGTCCCGAGCTGCAGATTGCGGAAGTTGGCGAGATGAACGCGGCCACAGCGACCGCAGCGTGCTTTCACACACCTGTAGCCACTCCTGCGATAGACATCGGAGGACAAAACGACCCAGTCTCCAAACGTCTGCCCAGGTTCCACCGGGAGGGTTTCGCCCAAGTAGGTGTGCGGCATCGATCCGTGCGCGAATCTCCCGAATCGGTCTCGTTGTTCCGTCCTTGAGGAATACTCTGTGATCTTCTGTGAGGTGCTCTCCTGCATAGTTCCTGACTGGCTTGTATCCGGTGCGGATGACCGCATCGAATGGGGTGAAGGCTTCGCCGTCCCACAGCAATGCGGTGGGGTGGTGCTGGAGTTCCGCGACGGTGAGGTAGCCTCGGTCGGTCAGCACTGGCGTGGTCCCGGCGAGGCATCGCGCCTTGGCCAGTTGGCGTAGGCCCGATCCGGTACGATCGCACCAGGCTTTGAGCGGTTCCGGCTCGGCGTAACCCATCGTGGCGCGGGCGTGGATCTCGTAGGCGTCCGCATCCGGGTTGCCGGCGAACATGGCGAGCGCTTCGGTGTCACCGGCCAGGTAGAGCAGCACGCGGCTCTCGATCTGGCTGTAATCGATGACGGCGAGCTTGTGGCCGGGTGGCGCGACTATGGCGCGGCGCAGATCGACACCCTCGGCTTCACCCCGGTTCAGGTTCTGGAGATTGAGCCCACCGCCGCCTGACCACCGACCCGTGGTGGCGCCGAAGTACTTCAGTTCATACGCCATCCGGCCCGAAGGCATCCGGCGGGTCTGCATCGACTCGAGGACGCGGGCCGTCCGGTTGGCCGAGCGGATGCGCTGCATGTCCCGGACCCAGGCGGCGGGTTCGGTCTGACCGTGTTCTTCCAACCACAGGAGAAAGCCGGGATCACTCGCGGACGTGCTGGGCGGTACGGGGACGCCGGCCGCTTCACAGGCCAGGCCGAACTGCTTCACGGAACCCGCCGGCTGCCACGGGAGCTTTCCCGACAGCTCCGTCACGAGCGCATCAAGCTCCTGTTTCCGCTCATGGACGTGGGACCAGTCGAGACAGAGCCCGTGCCGGCCCATCGCTGAAGTCAACTCGAACAGCCGACGTTCATGCTCCGGCCAGGCGGATTGGTGCTTCTGCCACAGGGCGAGACAGGCACCGGCGTCACGGGCGGCGTAGTTGAGCAACTCCGGGGACAGTGGTTCGCCGTTGACCCGTTTCCCGCGTTGGCGGGTGCGGACGCTCTTGTCCAGGGTGACGTTGAACACGGCGGCGGTGGCGCCGGCCAGGTCACGCGGGAGTTGGAGATAGGCGCAAAGGGCGGCGGAGCAATGCCACTGCCGCGGCATGGCGGTTCGCGCCGGGATCACGCTCGACAGGCACAACCGCTCGTACACTTCCGCGTCAAAATCCCGGTGGTGACTGACCCAGTCGAGCCCGTCGATGGTCTCCCAGGGGAACTCGGACGGGTGGCAGACGCAGGCGGACGTTCCGTCGCTGACGGCGACCACGTATGCGCTGAACCTCGGGTCCCGGCAATACGCCCAGGTGCCCATTTGGGCCACGCAATAGGCGGTGGTGTGGAACGTCTCGAAATCGACGCCCACGACGGAACCGGGATCGGACCGGTCCCGCCATTGGGCGGGGGTGAGCAGCGTGTCGGGCTCGGGGAACATGGCGTCAATTGCGCTGCGCGGTGCGGGGGTCGTAGCCCTTGATGTAGCGCCAGAGCGCCGCCACCAGTTTGAACGCCTGCCAGTCCCGCGGCAGGGTCTCGTGCTTTACCACCTCCATCCGGCCGGGTTCCGTGGTCGAGATGAACACGTTGGCCGCGAGGACCCGTTCGATGTTCTCCTCGCCCCAGTAGGTGGCGGCGTAGGCGGCGAGCTGCATCGCCTGGTTGTCATACGCCACGACTTTCTCGCCCGGTTTGGTGGTCCGGGTTTTGTAGTCGAGGATGCCGATGCCGGCCTGGCCGTAGCGGAAGAGCACGTCGGCCGTGCCGGCGAAGCCGTGGGCGTGGTTGACGACCCGCAGCTCACGCTCGACGATCTCGATGCCGGTCTGGGCCTTCCACTTGAGCACGGGCTCGATGTAGACCGCCAACTCCGGGTCATAGGGTTCACCCGTCATCGCCAGTTCCAGCGCGGCGTGGATCGCGGTGCCGCGGTCGGCGGCCTGTTCGACTTGGGCGAAGGCGGCGTCCCGAACCCGGTTGCACCAGTAGTCCTCGGACTCCTGCTCCTGTTTGGGGGCTCGGAGCGTGGCCAGGGCAACCTGGTTGAGCTTCCACTTCTCCAAGCCGGGTTTGGCGAGGACGCCCAGGATGCTGGTGACGCTGGGGAAGAGCCCGAGCCGTTGAGCATCCCGGATGGTGGTGGCGCGTTCGCCCGAGCCGTCGGCGGTGGGCAGACGGTGGAGCGGGGTCCCGTCGGCACGATACCAATGGCCGGCGGGGATACGGTTCTTGGTGAGGACAGCCATGATCAGAAGGGGACATCGTCGTCCGGGACGGGGGTCACGGACGGGGTCTTCGGTTGCGGGGCGGGAGCCGGCTGAGGCGCGGGGGCCGGCGCCGGAACGGCGGGTTGTGGCGCCGGGGCCGGCGCAGACGCCGGAGCCGCGACAGGCTGATGTGCAGGTTGGGCGAACCCGGCGGGGACCGGGGACAGCGCCGCGATGCCGGCGAACACGCCACTGCCGTCCTTGCGCTGGACGTGCTCTACAGTGAGCAGGCACTGGCTGCCCTTCAGCTCGCAGTAGTCCCAGCCGAACTGCGGTGCCCGGCCGAGCAGGGATTTCAGGAAGCCGAACAGCGCCGACTTCTCGTTGCCGGAGATGCGCATTTGCCGGCTGGCGACCTTGTGCGGGTTGCCCTGGGCGTCCCGGAAACCGAAGAGAAAACAGGCCAGATCGACCTTCTCGGTTTCGGAGGACTGATACTTGGTTCGGACAACGCCGAACTCATCGCGGATGTCGATGATGGTGGCGATAAACGTCCCGGCCGGGGCCAGGGCGTCACCGATCACGTCACGGAACGGATTGTTCGCGTTCGTGGGTTGCTGAAGTACTGCCATACAGGTGTTCTACTATTGGGTTTGCGGTTGATGACGGCGTTCCGCCCGGAGGGCGGCCTGTCGTCGTTGAAATTCTTCGGAGCGGAGGTAGGCCTCGACTTCGCTCAGGCGGAACCGTCGTTGGCTCCCGATCTGATGGCCGGGAATCCGCCAGCGCCACAGGGTGATCGGGCGAAACCCCAACCGGCGGGCCACTTCTTCCCGTGTGAGATAGGGTTCGGAGATAGGGGGCGGCGTGCCGGGTTCAACCGCCACCGCTTGACCCGCCAGTACTTCAAGAGCGGCGTCCCGGCGTTCCTTCGGCGCGTTCATCGCCGCCTGAATGAGTCGTTCCAACCCGCTCATGGTCGGTCCTCCCCAAACTTGAACTGGAACTCCCGGAACAAGTCAGCGACTGCGTTCTGGTCACCGGCCTGGGCCAGTTCGATGAGTTGGTGGAAACGTGCGGGGCGGCGCGGGGACCGGGCGGTCCGATCCGCTTCGGGCGCTCGCGTTGGATGATGGTCTTTGGCTTTCATGATCTTGCCTTCAACCACCGGCCCGATTTCCGGTAAACGGCACAAAAAGAGGGACACCGTTGCTGGTGTCCCTTGATGTCGAGGGGTTTGGAAGATTCCAGGGGCTTCCGGCTGATCTTCCGGAACCTACTGCAGGAGCGAATCGAGAAGCTCTCTCTGGATTTGTGGCCAGTTCGCGGGGTTCATGGCTGACAGCCCTTCGATGACACCCCGGACCACGTCTGAATCTTCGGCGCTGGAAGACCGGTTGTGGGCGAGGAAGAGATCATTGTAGGACCCTATTGCCTTTGCGCCGACCCCCCGTCTCCTGATGGCGACGAGAGAGTAGAGGGTTTTGTAGGCCCCGCCTTGATCCGCGTAGCGCCGCAACTTCTCATCAAAGGTGGATGGGGCGACGTTCAAATCCCTTGCCGCGCCGCTGACGGAACCTCTGGCCAGCACTTGGCAGATCCACCGAAAGAACTCGGCGTTTACCCGGGTCGTCACAGCCACTAAAGCAGCGATCAGGTTCTCCTTGAGAAGCGCATTCTCATTCTCGATTTCCACCACATGCCGCCCGACCCGTTCGACTCCGCGGTCCACCCGGTCAAACCGGGCATCGAGATGCTCCTTCAACGCCTCGACGGGATGCGGTTGAGCCTGCAGGTGGCGGCAGGCAATCCCGCAGTCTCTGGGAATCCCTCCGGCCTTCGGCATTAGGTTTCCTTCCATCTCGACGCTGGAGATACCCGCCTTCGACAGGCTCCGATCCAGGCTCTCCGAAATCACGGGCAACAGCACGCAGCCATCCGCGCCAGCGCGCGAATCCACCTCCTGCACTGCTTGGTGGCTGTCGGCGTCATCCAGGCCACGATACCAATAGACTCGCCGTCGTTTCGGCCCGTTGCCGCAGGTACCGAGACAATCCAGCCGCGGCCCGAGCTGGTCCGGGCTTCCGGTCAACCGAAGCGCCCGCCGTAGTGCTTCCCGCACCAAATCGGCGTCGAGGCGATGCAAGAGCACATCCGCTTCGGTCAATTCGATGTCATCGGCGTCATCACTGGCCTCGTCGTCCTGGCAGGCCGCCCACCGGTCCAGGTAACGGAACACCGCCAGCCGCCCACCAACCTGGGGGTCGGGGTAAGAATGGCAGTACTCGCCCGGACAGGGTTGGAGCCAGGGCTCCACCCCCTCGTAATGGTCAGCCAAGAGTTGCCGCCAACCGGCGCGCGAGTCTTTCTGATCGTGTAGGCGGGCCAACAGCCGCCAGAATCCCAGGTCCCTGCTCATTGACTCTCAATCGGGCTTCGCACGAAGCGACGCCGACGCAGCCACTCTTCGATCACCGCGCAGTCTCCGTCTCGTTCGTAGGTCATCGATTGCCCACGGTGGACGGTCACCTTTTCCCAGTTCTTACGGTGGGCTAACCGATAGCGGAACTTCGCGTACTGCGGGGAATGCGCGTCAGGCGGCAGGAGGCGATTGTCTTGGCTGTTGTAGTGGAGCAAGGAGACATCCGGTTCCGCCTTCCAGATGATCTGCATCCCGATATTCTTGGATGCCGAGAAGCAGACCTCCACAGGTTCAATGCCGGTCAGTCCCTCGATGTCCTCGCACTGGAAGATGCCCACGCTCTCCCCCAAGAGCGGTTCGAGGGTGATCATCCGGGTCTTCGGGTCGAACACGTTGCCATGGCCGAACAACAGGCGTCCAAAGACGACCCGGTACCGGACGTGGTCCCGCGCCCGGTTGGTGTTTAGCCGCAGGTCGCCGTACACCTTGTGATAGACGATGGCGTCGTATTCCTCTGGGCGGAACACTTGACTCGACGGATTCCCTTCATCATCAACAGCTTCATGACGCTCGACCTGGCCCGGATACCGGACCAGGAACCAGAGCTCTTTCGGGTACTCGTAGAGCAAGATGTTGGTGCCGCGCCCTAGTTCTTCCTGGTTGGCGAAATAATCCTCAAGTTCCTTCGTGGCTTCGGCCAAACGCTCCGGAGTGGGTGCTTGATAAGCATCGCGGAAGTCCCGGATCATGGGATTATACAGATAGGATGACTTCCCAAAGATGCGGCCACGAGCGTAGCTGGCCTCTAGCAAGTCCTTGTTCTCCGGCCAGTTGTGCAACCAGACCTTCATCGCAAAATCCGGGCAACTGACACCGTCCAAGCTGAAATCCAGCCGCCGTTTCCGGAACCGCGCCTCCTTCTCGATCTGGGCCTGGCCGCGTTTGTTCCCCAGAATGCTGACCAGGAAGAGCACCTCATCGAGTTCGGCGGGGATGTTCCCCACCATACACGCGTGCCGGACCGCGTCGTAATCGAGGTTCTTGCCGTCCGGGTCCTCCGGAAGGCTCAAGCCGCGCTCCTGCAGATGGTTCGGGAACTTCCCGAGCACCGCGCACAAAACCCTCGCGTCCAGCCGCTTAATTGCCCTGACCGTCGAAAAACATCGCTTCTTCCCTGCCATTGACCGCCCCTTTCAAATTGCCCAAGACCGTCACCCCACCGGCACCCGCCGGTTGGGTCTATGTCGTGATCCTACCAACGCCTTCCGCTGAAGCACAGCCACGATTGGTGCCGAGCATCCGAGCAGCGCTTGACGCCGATCACCCTCGGCGAGCGGCACGGCCCGCTTCCTGCCAAGCACCGCCGTGGACCCGCAGGCCGGGTGGGGTTGCTGCCACCCAATGACTTGCGCCAGCGGGCGGCTGAATCCTACGGCAGGAGGAAGCGGTTGGTGAGGTTCGGGGGGCGCTGGAGGGAGTCGCCGAGACGTGCTGAGGTCAGTTGCTGGGCGGAGCCGTCACTCATCCCCACATTGCCACAACTCTCATGGCGGTCCTTCCCGTAGCCGACGATCAGGTTGGTCTGGGGGATCAGCCAGCCGGACCCCACGGGCACGCCGTTTGTGATCAGGTTGTCGTCGCCCACCAGGATCATCTGCGGCAGCAGTTCACCAGTCTCCATGCCGATGAAGTAGCTGATGTTGAGCGCGGTCAACGTGGCGAAATTCGTATCCTGCCGGCGGGAGTCCGTTGGACAGTGGAGCAGCTTGGCGTAGCGAAGCTCGTTAGAGAGGGCACGGAAGTGGGCGGCGATGTTGGCATCGAACTCCAGTGTGCCACCATCGTTGGTCGAAAGCCTCTGCGGATAACGGTCGTTGTGGTCTGCGGCGAAGAGTCGGCAGGCGATGCCAATCTGCTTGAGGTTGTTCAAGCACTTGATGCGCTCCGCTCTCATCGGCGAATGGTAGGAAGGGGGAATGAGCATCGCAGCCAGCAAGACGATAACACCCAAAACGACCACCGCCTCAATCAACGTGATCGCCCGGCTGGCATGACGCCTTGCCAAGGGGGCCGTCCGGTCTGTGGCGCTCGTCTTCATCTTGGGCTCGCAACGGAGACTCCAGCATCACGCGTGCCAGGCCAAGGGAATTCTCGGGCGGGCCTGCGATCCCGACAAGGAAGCGCAGGCAGGGGGAAGGCGCCGGCTAATCACTCTCAACGCCTCGAGTAAATCGCTGCTGCCGCCTACGCTTTGATGTGCAACAGATTCCATAGCCGACCATCCCAGCAGGGATGACGACAAATTGCCAGTAGCCAGCCGGTACCATGGCCCAAGTCCAACGAAACCTCCATTCGATGAACTCTTCCGACCCGTTGTCGATGAAGTATGGGTGGTGACAAACGCAGCCGAGCCCAACGGCGTAGGCCAACGTCAGGCACATGAGGACAGCCACAGCCGCCTTAGTCCTGACATCGCCGAATCCGTATCGTCCGGCCAAGAAGGGAACACCGAGAATTGTGGCCGCCGTAGCGATCACGAACATGTAGCCGCCAAGTAGCATGTGACACTGTTACCTCCCACCACCCACCACCCGAACCTCCCGGCCGGCTGCTGGTGACGTTGGTGCTTTGTCGTTCATTGCTGATCCCCGGAGCCTACCGCAGCGGGCCGGGGTGGGGCAAGGCGCTTGACTCTGGCCGCTTGGAGTCCCGTGCGTGAGCAGTCACTCTGGATGAGTTGGTTGAGGTCTGTGGGCCATCAAGGACGACTATCCGCTCCTTCAGACCAGCGATGATCTTTGCCTTGCGGTTGGCTGGATACCGGTTGTCCTCAGAGAACCTTGCGATCAACCGCTCAATGCTCTTGTTGTGGGAGACAAACTGTTGTCTGAAGCGCAACTGCCGAGCCGTCGGCAGTAACCTGTTGATTTCATCCAACACGCGATACAGCTCTGGGACATAGCGATTCTGTAACACGATTTCTCCCCCGTTTGCACAATCGTAGAAATGAAACCGGAGTTGGAAGCCGTCCTGCGTACTTGGGTCATCGTAAAAGGGATCAAGCGTTCGTAGCGGTACGTTGCTGATGGCGCTTAGCAGTGGGATCGCCGAGTGAGGGCTGAGTCGCTTCTCGAAGATGACGCGCTCCTGCTGAAGGACGCGGGGGAAGAGACGCGTCAGGCGTCCGTGCAAAGGTATGCCGAGCAGAGTCCGCTCATCGCTGCGGACTGTCAACGACGTCGGTGTGACTACGTAGTGTTGCCTCCGGCACGATGGGAACACCGTGCTGGTGATGGTCATAAGGGGCTCGCCCGGAGAGCCCAATAGGGCGCCGAAGCCGACAAGGACTGCCATCAGCAGGAGCACAGTCAGTATCCTGGCACTCTTTGAGAGACGCTTCATTCCAAATGTTCAGCGGTCATCTTGGGCACGCGGTGTTCGATCCGCCATGCAAGGCCCGACCCACTCGGCCGGCTGCTGGTGGCGTTGGTGCGTTGTGCTTCATTGCTGATCCCTGGACCCTACGCCCACCGCGGAAGTCAAGGCAAGCCCAGCCGCGGACCCGCAGGCCGGGTGGTGGGGGGGGGAGGGGATCATGTCTGGCGAAGCTAATCCCTCTTCCTTGGCATCAAGTATTCGTCGTCGCCCAATCCTCGACTTCGCAGCCACGCGTCGCAGTCAGCATCCGTGATTCTGCCTTGCGAGTACTTCACCGCATGCGGGCGCAGCCGCCACGGCAGGTTCTCATAGGCTGCGAAGACAGCCCACCGCGTCTCCGGTTCCTCCGCCAAAGTGAACAGCAACTCCAGGGTGTACGGCACCTCAGGCGGCTCTGCGAATACCTCGAAAGCCGCGATCTTCAGCGAAATGCCCATGCCCTCCGGATCATCGTCTGAGTATCTGCGCGCGAGCTCTCGGAGAATCTCCCACGCCTCGTTCCGAAGGTGCTCGTCGCCAACTCGAATGGTGAGCTCGTTCAGAACGGTGACCCGCAGCTGCGACGCAGTACCGGACAACAGCCTGGGATCAGCCAGCCAGCGGTGGAACACGCTCCACAGCGCATCGCGGCTTGCCTTTGAGTAGGCCGAGGCCTCGCAACCAGCCACCGCAGCATCGATCTCTGCTTCAGCAACCTCTACCAATGGTCGGTTTGCGGTCATTCTTGAGCGGACGTTAATCCTCCCCACCCCCCACCACCCGAACCGCCCGGCCGGCTGCTGGTGGCGTTGGTGCGTTGTCGTTCATCGGTGATCCCGGAGCCTACCCCCAACTCCAGCGTCCCGGCAAGCCCAGGCGCGGACCCGCAGGCAGGGGGGGGGGTGATCACTGCGCGGGGGGAGATGCTGCTTCGCGAACGATGGGGATCGCTTCCTGTTTTCGCCGGTGGTAGTGCCCATCGAACCGCATGTCAAAGTAATAGGTGACGGTGTTTGCGTTCGCTTCCACAATTGGGGGAAGATCACACGAGAAGGTGATTGAAGTGCTTTCTTCCCTTGCGACTCGCATCGTCACGGTTCGAAAGCCCTTGTCTACGTCTGTCTTGTAGTGACACCGCACCTCTCTAAATCGATCACGCATCGCGCCTTTCCCTTCACCCCAAGCCGGCAGCACCAAGGTAAGCTCGGTTGGCTCGGCGAATCGAATCTGCGTTGGTGCGTGATGCTCACTCCCACCACCGCCGATCTCGAAACCTGGGGGACGACATCCGGTCATAGCCCAGGTCAGGAAAAGGACCGTGGCCACTACTATTGAATGCTTGGGGCGTGTCTTCATGGAGATGCCTAGCGGCCTCGCCCGCCCACCCCCCTTCCGACCCGCCCGGCCGGCTTCTGGTGGCGTTGGTGCGTTGTCCGGACCGTGCGGCTGATCGGTAGGACCTTCGGCGCTTGGGGCACACTGGTTAGGCGGTGTCATGTTGACGTATCTGTCTCCTCCCAAGTAACTTCGGATGAGAGCACCCAGTTGATAGCGCGCAACCGCTCCTCGGTCACTTGGCAAGGCAAGCCCGTCGGGATGCGCTGTCGCCGCAAGGATGCCTCGCGGACGGCCCAATGGAGTCGATAGAGCATGTCGGCCTCCGCGAGCAACTCATCGTTCGGGCGCATCTGGGCCCGCTCGATGAAATCTCCAACTGGTCCGCCCGGCTTTGGGACGAGGGTGACAAGCTCGTTGCCGCACGTCCGGAAATGGTCGGGACGAGGGATGAGCGACAACACCCACGCAAGCTCCCAAAGGCCCTCGACCTGCCACTGGAATTGCGCGCGCTGCTCGGGCTTCAGCAACTCGGCACGCACAACCTCGGCCTCACCCGCTGATGTGTGCTGGAACAACCCGTCGGACTCGAAGTAGCGCATAACCAAGTCGCGTGGCGCTCCACATGCGCGAGCCACCAAGCCGCTGAGAACGCAAACTCGCCAAGCGACCTGCTCCGGTGTGGCGACTGAAAGCTCCTCTGGTGACTCGGTGCAGGGAAGGTGCGGATTCACTGGAACCCCGCGGCTGCGCAAGTAGCTCTCGGTCTCCTCTTTTCTTGCGAACGGGGTCATGCCGTTCGGAGCGGCCTAATGTGGTGACGCCAAACTGAGTGTGGCCTGGCAATGACGCCGACTTCCGGTATTGGTTTCACGATGCACCGAGCCTAAACAGGTTATGCCCGGAGCGCAAGCGCCGGTTGGCCGAAACGGTTTCGGCTTCACGCAGCCTCCAGCACCGCCAGCGCCCGCTCGCGGTCCCGCCCGGCCGGCTGCTGGTGGCGTTGGTGCGTTGTCGTTCATTGCTGATGCCGGACCCTACCGCAGCGGGCCGTGGCGTGGCAAGGTGGGGTGGGTTCGCAGCCCTGGTGGTCGAGCGACTGCCGTCCGGTGATCATTTGGCGACGACGTGTGTGCCCGGCGGCAAATCCCCGATCTGCTGATGAACCTCGCTTGTGCCGGATTGGTAAGCCCTCAAATCCCAAATCACGATGTTCGCGGGCGACAACTCTCCGCCGAGCATGGGAGGCGTGCGGAAAGCATAGCATTGACCGGGCGCTCGAATCAGGCCGGACTTGCGCAACTCCTCCACCAGATGGGACATCAACCATTCGCGCTGATACTCCTCCAGCTCCAACAACGCCTCGAACTCAGGTCGGGAGTCCGCGACCTGCTCTAACTCCCCGGCGACCAAGTCGAACATCAGGACATGGTCGTCGGCATCCCGAAAGAACCAGTCGCCGAATGTTGAGAGAAACAATGGCTGAAGGTGCTGCGGAATGCGCCATTCCCAGAGCGCAAGCAACTCAGGAGCGTCGAACTCTTCCGTGCTAATTGTCAGCTCGTTCGTCGGAATCATCGCATTGCTACGTCGTGAGGGTAAACCACCTGGCAACCGGCCCACCACCCACCGCCCAACCCGCCCGGCCGGCTGCTGGTGGCGTTGGTGCTTTGTCGTTCATCGCTGATCCCGGACCCTACCGCAGCGGGCCGCGGTGTGGCAAGGTAGCTGGTGCGGCGGGCCGGTTGGACGGCGGGGTTCAAGGCACTTGGTTCGCCTCCGGCATCAACTCCAGAATCCTCTCAGCAACTGGAAGTAGCGACTTCCATCGGCGGCAGCCGCGGAGAGCCATGTGTTCTCGTTCCACCTTCAGCAGGTGTTGCGCCACGGCTTGCGCCGAGCGAGTCTCAGCTGCCACGTCATAGACACCGCGAACGTACCCATCATACTCGTTTCGCCCTTCGGGCACTCGCGCAACCCCGATGGGGTCCCAATCGTGCAGAAGAACTCTCCCAATCTGGCGGTGCGCCTGGGCGATCTTGTCTATGTCGATGTCAGCCATCGTGAGAAGTTGCCGAACAGCTCACCACCCACCGCCCTCACCGCCCGGCCGGCTGCTGGTGGCGTTGGCAAATCATCGGAGGTTCTTGACCGCTCGGTGAAGCGCAGGCGGAGGCCGGCGCCATGGTTCGGCTCGCGTGTCCTACTCATGCCCTAAGTTCTTTTCGGTACGCTTCAACCGCTTCGCCCTGCGATTGAAATAGAACGCTGCCACCAGAATCAGCAGTGAAAGCGGTGTGCCGAAGAGGTAACGGCTCAATGGTGCGGTCTCTTGGTGGCTGCCAATTCTATACTGAATCGGATTCAACACGGGGTAGTAAGTGGCGACCAGTAGGAACGCACCAATAATCATGAAAGTCACCGCGACTACTTCGTAGGGCACCGATTTCGTCATCTCAATGCGCTGACTCATATGCGGAGTCTAGCATGGACATGCACAACTACGCAAGCGGTTTGCGCTGAACGCAATGCCGGGATTGCCGTGTCAAGCGTCCTGCAGCACCGCCAACGCCCGCTCCCGATCCTTCCGCCACGTCTTCGCCGTCATCCCCTGCAGGATCCCCCACGCCTCCTCGATGGCCGACTTGCGCGATCCTTCCCCGAGCATCTTCGGCATCGCCTGGAGGATCGCCTGCCGGAAATCTTCCCGACCGGGCCGGAAGTAGTGCTTGAGGACCACAGCAACGGTCCGGTGGCCGGTGACGCGCTGGACCAGTTCCAACGGCACGCCAGCCGCCAGCGCCAGCGTGATCCACGTCACGCGGAACGAGTGGAAATCATGCACCGACACCTTGCGCCGACCGTTCTGCCGGGCGGCCTGCAAGTCGTCGGTGTTCAGCGCCCGGCGTTTCCCGCGCACCACCGGACACCCAATCTCCCGCTCGATCTCGTTCAGGTAGCCCGACACCGAGCCCCGGCTGCACCCCGTCTCCCGCATCACCTCCTTCAACCCTTTCCCGTTCATGTAGGCCGTGAACACCGACCGCATCTTCTCCGTCTTGGGCGATTCCTCCAGTCCGTCCAGGTAATCCAAGCCCCTGCAGCGGACTTCTTCGGGCGACACTTCCGGCAATGCCTTTGGGTCGTGCGCCCGCCTGAGCGCCTTCGCCAGCACCTGCTTCACCCGCCAGGTAATCCCGTCCGGGTTGTTTGCGTACATCTCCGCCTGCTTCGGAAAGCAGTAGGGTGAGCGTCCCTTCCGGGTCCGTTCCAGTTCCTCCTTCAGCAGCGGGAAGATCGGGATGTCCACCTTCTGGCCCGTCTTGGCGGTCTTCACCGTGATGAACCCGTGCTTCAGATCGACATCCTGCCACTTGAGCTCGCAGCAGTCGCCCCGACGCATCGCCGTGCACATTCCGGTGGTGATGATCGGCCGGATGAAGTCGTCCTGGGCGCAGGCTTCGGTGATGGCCTTCAGTTCCTCCACGCTGAACGGCTCCCGGTTGATGGTCTCGGTCGCCTTGGTCACCAGGCCGTGGAACGGGTTGCTGCCGTCGCTCAGGTGCGGGTGCAGGTGCTTGAAGGTCGCCCGGAGCAGCTTCAGCGTGTCGTTCCAGGTCTTCGGCGAGACGCCACGGGTGCTCTCGCTGTCCATGAACGCTCTGGCGGTGTCGCCCTTCACTTCCACGAACTCACGCGCTCTGGGCTGTTTCTCGGCCACGAAGCGGGCGAAACGTTCCAGTCGCACCTGACACTGGCCGGCGTAGCGCTCGTCCGGTTCCTTCCGCCGTGGGATGGCGGCCCACAACGTGGGCAATTCAGCCAGGGCAGGGAAGGTCACTTCCTTGCCGGTCTTGATCTCGGCCAGCTTGACCAGGGCCTTCTCGCCGTTGTGGTCTTCGGTCAGCTTCTTGAGTTGCTTGGCGTACGCCTCCTGCGCCCGGCCGCGGGACCGTTCAAACTCATCGTCACCGAGCATCGTTCGCTTCGGTGGACGCTTGCCGGTGATGGGGACGCCGAGGTTGATGACAGTGCGCTGGCCGTCGACCATGAAGGTGGCGTACCACCACTTGCTGGATTTCCTGATTTCGAGTCCCATAGAGCCGTTTTGGTAATCTCATGTAATACCATGTAATCTCAGGAAAGACTTTCGGCGGATTGCCAAACAAATGCCAAACAAATCGCGGACAATCTTCGTAAACTGCTGGCTATCAGCCATGCCGCTTTAGGCTCATAACCTGAAGGTCATAGGTTCACATCCTATCCCCGCAACCAAACCCTCTCTCATTACCAAGTACTTACAACGACTTAAGCCGCTGGCCTTCAGCGACTTTTCTGCCTTCTTGGCACGGTTCTTGAATCCTGGCCTTCCCATGCACCAGTATTCGCCAGCATTCGCCAGAAAGCACCGAAACCAAACAATTGCCAAACAAAGCCAGACAAATGAAGGGGGTTGAGGAGGCGGCGTTGGATGGGAACTGGAGCCCGCTGGTGAGGCTGCGAGGCGCGGGAAGTGAGCGGCGGTCACTCGTTCGGGCTCTCAGGAACATCACATTATCACCGCGGCCAGACCGAGCCCCAACAAGCCAAACGCCAAACCTACGACGCCAGCCAACTTCGGCCTACGCCTGAGCGCAACGATTGAACACAGAAACGCCCCAAGACCAGTCAGTTGGTAAGCTCCCAGCCGCTCCATCACCGTCCCGCTCACCAGGTTAAGCTCATCGACAGCCTGTTGCAGTGCCTGCATGCGCTCGGCAGACAACTCAACGAAGTTGGTATCTGTCAGGGAATCAGCGTGCAGTTCAGCTGCTCTGATGCCAATGAGATCGCTCGCATGCCGTAGCTCCCAATGCACGGTGCTGTAAAGGCCAAGAAGGTACACTGTCACCAAGGCGAGAATTACGGCTGCGACGGTAAACGGCCACGCCGAGGGTGGTGTTGGGGCGTTGTCCTTCATCGCTGATCCCGAACCCTACCGCAGCCAGCCACGGCGCGGCAAGCTGGGCCCAAGCCGCCGGCGGCGGGGTGTAGTGGGCGGATGGCGCTCACGGCAGGCCAGGCCAGATCAGGTGGCTTCACTTGTTTTCCACCCTTCCACGGAAATTCGCCTTCGACACCGCGCCGTAGTGCCTGCTGTCCCACGAGTTTGCCCAGTTGTCACCAACCACGAAGTACGAGTTTGAAGGCACTGTGTAGGGAAAGGGGATTATGTCCCCACGCTGCGCGGGCGGCAGGCTATCGGGTGCCCGGTACACAACGTTGGACATGGTAGATGGCATTTTCATTAAAGAATCGTCCACGATAATTCCCGTGGCAGTGAGGGAGATTGTCTCCCCAGGCAGTGCTATCACTCGCTTAAGCACCAGGTAGTTGGATGGGGGCGCCTCAAGGGCGACTACATCCCAACGTGCCGGAGCACGGCGAGAATAGGCGCCCAAATCAACAGTGACCCGCTCTCCGGGAGCGATCGTGGGGAGCATGGCCGAGGATGGCTGCTGAAACTGGCGTCGGCATCCTGGACTGGAAGCGACGAAAACGAACAGCAACGCGCAGACACCCGCCTGAACCGCCCGGCCGGCTGCTGGTGGCGTTGGTGCTTTGTCGTTCATCGGTGATCCCGGAGCCTACCGCAGCGGGCCGCCGTGCGGCAAGCCGTCTTGGTCGTCGCTGCCCAACCGCCGCCCCGAACTTTCCTGTCCCGAACTTTCCCTCGCCCCGCACCGCTTGACGCCGTATCCTCCCCGCCATGAACAAGCCCGGTCAGCAGGACGCAGCCACGTTGGATTCCTGCGCACCCTCGCCGGGATTGCTTGCGGCGCTCAGAGTTGCGGCAGAGGGCCGAACCTACTGACGCCGCCGGTGCAATCCTGAACCGAGCCCATGAGGTTCCCTTTGCCGTCGTGGGCCATAAAGCCGGTCTGTCGGAAAACAAGAACCTTGCCGGGTAATAGGCGATGAGAAACCAAGCGTTGTCAGGCGGACTTATCGTCGCGTCGATGACCTTTCTGCTGGCGGGTTGTCGATCGACAGGACGCATTCTGCCGAACAGCCGGGTCGATGTTGAGATGCGTGAGAAATTGCGCCCACGGATCGATGAGGCGAGGGATGCGGGTGGCATATTCCTGTACAGAGCTATACATCATCCCGAATTGAAGTGGGACCTTCCGTCCGAGCTTGGCCGATCCCTATTCTTCACTCTCCCAGATTTGGCCAAGGCCATGCCGTTACGCGCAAGCGAACTGCTGGATTCCTTGAGTAAGAGTGAGCGGTCTGGAGACCTCGCCTCCGTGATCAGTAGCGCACACGAGTCGTGGATGGTCGCGTGGATCAGCTCCGACGCTCGGCTTTTGCTTGCTGGATACGTCCTGGAGGACAAACACGGAGTGCAGTGGTTCGTGTACACCGACGCAAAGGTAATCTGCTTCCCGTCCGAGGATCGAGAGACTGGAGAGATTCGGTTTGAGAAGCTACGATACGCATGGGGACGTCTATTCTTCGACGGTCGTGATCGCGATTCCTGGATGGCATATATTGCATACGCACGGGAGTGCGCTTTTCTCCTAGGTCCATCCTCCGAGAGCGTGCTCCACTGAGCACTCGTGCACAGGACCTCTGGGACCGCTGTCTGTAGTCAACAGGAGAAGGAGTCGGGGCTGGTGAGTTAGAGAAGCGAGATGCTCATGTGCAGGGCAAGTTGCGGGTGATACGGGAACGTCGACCTGGCGAGCAATGGCATAGGGAGAGCAGCCGGCGACACCTGATGAGCTGGTGGCGCGTCTCCTGCAGCACACGGATTAGCTGAACGCGCGCGCAGGGGCTTCACGGGATTGTGGGCGGGAGCTGAATACGTACAGTGTCCGCAGGGTGGAGGCGAAACTCGCAGAGCCCGACTGAGGAGTGCGCCAGGACGCCACCTCAACTCTCCGCCACCAAACCCTCCCCCTCCAGCGCCACCAGGATCGCATTGACCGTCGCCAGCCCCCCACTTCCCCCTCGCCCCGCGCCGCTCGAGGGACGTAGTGTGCTGGAGCCTTGAAAGAATGCTGGGATGAAGTGCTTTGCTGCTTTCGTGTCGCTACTGCTCTTGGTCGGTTGTGCGCCCAGCCGAGATTCTGGGGTCGTGTCTGCGGCCGGTACAGGACCGAGTGCTCTAGCTCCACGGAAGTGCAGGACATCCCCGCTCGATTGACGGCAGAGGAAGTGCTGCAGCTTGCCAATCAGGCGCTGCGAGCCCGTCACTTCAACATGGAGGCGTACCGCTGCGACGCCGTGACGTTCCAGCCCGACACCCCTGGCATGTCCAAGAAGTGGCTGCTGCATTTTCACCGGGAGCCGTGTGTGCCTGACGAGGATTTCTTCGTGATCGTGGCTGATGATACTGAGGAGGTCGAGATTGCCGTGCCGTGAAGTCGTAGGAACGTGCAGGCTGTGGCGGTGACCTACGAACAGCCCGAACTTCCCCCTCGTCCCGCGCCGCTCGAGGGCGTAGGCTGCGGGCGATGAACAGGGTCAGTCAGTGGCGTGCGGAACCTCGGACTCCCTGCCGGGGATGGGAGGCGTGTCCACCAAGCCGCGGTCTGCGAGGGCGTCTCATGGTTGCGAGTAATCACGAAGAGAGTTCGTCGTACCATCCTCATCGAACCACACCCATGTCCCTACCTGTTTGCCTTGGTGGTGTTGCCCTCTGTACGCCACGCGTCCAGATCGAAAATAGCCAGTGTCCGCGCCTTCGGCGCCATTTACTCCGAAATGCTGGACGTAAGCTTTGCTGCCGTCGGTGTAAAAGCCTATGAACTGGCCACAGTAATGCCCACCCTCGTACTGGATCTCGCTCTGCCGCTGGCCGTTCACGTAGTAGGTGGTCCAAATGCCCGAGAAATTCGCCGGCGGTGGAACCCAGACAAAGCGCATCATTTCGTAGACCCTCCGGGCGAACAGCCTGCCATTGGGATTGTAGCTGCACTCCAGTATCCACAGATCATCAAGCCGGAAAGCCTCCCAATGCACCGCACCACTCGCGCCGCCCGGGCCAGGAGTGACCTTCAAAGGTCGAAGCAGGTTCATCACGTCCGTCTTTCGTATTCCGAGCTTGAGGTCCTCTAGGAGTGGATCCCATTTGGCCCGAGATGGTGCTACCCAACTAGCTCGAAGAATCTTGGCGGTCGCGTCTCTAGTCTCCTGTGATGGAGAGGCCAGTTTGTGAGCAGGTGAGGAGCACCCGATTGCCATGAAGGCCATGATCATTGAACTGACAGACAACCGTAGGGCACTCATGACTGGCGTTTGAACCTCCGATAAATCACCGCGACAAGTCCTGCCGGGACCGCCGCAACCAGGCTCAGAAGCAAAGCATCCAGGACCAAGAGAAATCCGACTGCCAGCACGTCGACGGCGGTCATCGCCGGCTCGCTACCCGACTTCCATCCAAAACTGATCAAGCTCAGTGCGATTCCGACGGCGAGCCAAATGACTCCACTGACTGCCGAGACGCCGCCGATGCACACCACGAGACTGCGGCGGCTGAACCATCGCTGCAGCACGCAGAACTCGACGAATGCCGTCGAAGCGAACACTGCGACAAAGAGTAATGCCGTGCTGTGCATGTCGCTTCTAGCTCATGCCGAACCTGGGGTCTGGGTCGAGGATCACGGCCTGGTATGTCGGAACCCGACCGATCAGAGACGCAGGTTGCCGGTGCAGCACTGAGTGGATCACGGGCCGACAATAGCGCATCTAAGCCACTGCCGGCAAGCCTCTTGTGCGCAGCTAGGCCAGTCAACTTCCCGCCACAACTCCCTTTCCCTCCAACGCCACCAGGATCGCGTTGATCGCCGCCCGCGCCTCGGCATCGACCGTGGTGCCGCCGGACGGGTCCGGGATGTGGGAGGCTTGGGGTACGGGCGTTACCCCGTGGCAGCCCCGGATTGAGCATTCGAATTAACGGATGCAAGCGACCGGGCATTCAACCGCTGCAACCCAAAGTAGATCAACAAGGTCGCGGCGCTCATTGCGAAGAGCACGAGCGCGGCGCCAGAGAGTCGGTGCGCGGTATCCCATACGGCGGGAGCAACCAGTGCCGCGATCAGGGCGTTGGCGACAGTCTGAACAAAGCCTTGGCATGAGGACGCCATGCCGCGCCGGTGTGGGAACAGGTCCAAGGCCATGAGCGTGAGGCTCGGCATCGCCAGCGCGCTGCCCAGCACGTATCCCGCCAGCGGCATCAAGCACCAAGGCAACAGGGCCGGACGTGACCAATGCAGCACGACGTTGCCGGCAGCTGTCAAAGCCATGATGCTGTAGGCCACCGCCAGAGTTTTCGGATTACTCCATTGCCCGGCGATTCTCCCTGCCAGCCAGGTGCCCGCCATCATGCCGGCGGAAATCGGGCCAAGCAGCAAGACGAACTCCGTTTCGCTGCGGTGCAGAATGTTGAAGAGAAATGCCGGTGCGGAGACGATGTAGACAAAGACGGCGGAGAAACTCAGCGCCAGCGCAAATGCCAGGGCCAGAAAACGTCCTGAACTCAAGACCTTCCAGTAGCCTTGCAGCAAAGGACGCGGACGCAGAGGATGGCGCTGATCCGGCGCCAGGGTTTCCGGTAGTGCCTTCCAACAGGCGAACCAGAGGGTTGTGGCAAAGAGCGTGAGAAACGCGAAGACGGAGCGCCAGCCGAACCACACCTGCAACCAGCCGCCGATGATCGGCGCCACCGCTGGGGCAATCGCGAACACAACCACAATGCGGCTCATCAACCGACGCGCCTCCACCCCATCGAACAAATCGCGGACGATGGCGCGACCGATGATCATCCCAGCGCCCGCGCTGACACCTTGCAGCACCCGAAAGCCGATCAGAATGCCAATACTCCAGGCGCAGAAGCAGCCGAGCGAAGCCAGCGCGAATGCCGCCAGCATCACCAGGGTGACCCGACGCCGTCCATAGGTGTCCGACAAGGCGCCCTGCCAGAGCGTCATCGCCGCAAACGGTAGCATGTAGGCCGTGAGGGTCTGTTGCACCAGCAGTGGCGATGCATTGAAGCTTCGGCCAATGTCGCGAAACGACGGCAAGTAGGTGTCGATCGAGAACGGCCCCAGCGCTGAAAGCGCCGCCAGCAACCAGGCCAAGGTACGGAGGGCCGAAGCACTTGCTGCGGAAGAACGCTTGGTGCTTGAAGCCGGGTGCATCGCGGGCGTCAGACAGATCGGTCGCTCATTCGACAAGAAAAGCCAAGCAGCAGGAGACACTCGAGACCTTGTCGCAAAGGGCAATCGTAGATCGGGTATCTCCAACCAGGCAATATGATCATTCGACCGTTGCCCCTCCGGACGGGGCCGGGATGTGGGCCGCTCGGGTCGTCCGCGTCACGCCGTAAAGTCCCACGCTACGGTTGGGTGATGCCTGTCACAAGGTCTCCAATCCCTCAGCCGTAGTGCCTGTCCCGCTCAAGCCAAAGCTGAAAAGGAGAATCATCGTGAGAATCCAGGCTTCCCTTCCCATCGCCTCGATGCTCCAGTTGCGCTCGCAGGTGTACCGGCACGTGAACGCTCCCTCCAGTCCGCTGCCCGTTCGTCTCTCCGACGAGGAAGTGCAACGTCGGAACGCAGAAATTCGCCGGGGGCTGGCCCGATCCAACGCCGCCACAGCAACTGCGCTGGTTGTCTCAGTTGCGTTTGCCTTTCTGGCCATTTTCCACGCCTCCCGGGCGAACCACCACGCCCGCCTGGCGCAGGAGGCAACCGCCCAGGCCAACGAGGAACTGTGGAACTCCCAGCTCGCGCAGGCCCGGGCGCTGCGCTGGAGTGACAAAGTGGGCCGGCGGAGCGAGAGCCTCCAGGCCATCCGAAACGCGGTCAGCATCCGGCCCTCCCCGGAACTGCGGGACGAAGCCATCGCCACCCTGGCATTGATGGATGTCGGCCGGGGGGAATTCTGGCAGCCGATGCCGGGGAACACCGAGGCCGTGGGGTTCGCGTCGGACCTGACTTGCTACGCCTGGGGTGATGGTGCGGGGGAAGTCCGCCTGTTCGAAACCGATGGTCGGCACCCAATCGGTTCCTTTGGGTCCACCAACGGGGTGGCGATGTCGCTGGATTTCAGCCCCGATAACCGGTTGCTGGCCGCGCGCTCCGTCGGCGGAGCAGTGGCAATCTGGAACGTGGCGGAGGCCCGGCTTGAAACGAACCTGAGCAGTCCCCTGGCCGGCTACCACCCGCAGAGCCTCTTGTTCCATCCCAGCGAACCCTGGCTGCTGGTGGCCACCACGGACGGAGCGCTGGAGGTCCATGACACTCGAACTTGGCAGGGGGGGGCCTCCCTGCCCGTCGTCGGAACGGTGGCGGTCTTGTGTCAGAACCCGGCAGGCTCACGCTTGGCGGTGGCCGTGGATCAACGCATCGAGATCTGGGACTTCGCCCGGCGCACCCGGCTCCAGGCGCTGGATGCGGGAGGGGTGATGACAGCCTTGGCGTGGCATCCCGGTGAGAACCTGCTGGCAGCCGCCCACGCCGACGGAAACCTCACCTTGCTGGACCGACGCAGCGGAAACCGGCGGACCGTGAGAGCCCACACCATGCCTGTCACCCGCGTCATGTTCGATCCCCGGGGGGAGGTCCTGGTGTCCACGTCGTGGGATGGGACGACCCGGTTCTGGGATGCCCGCTCTGGCCGACCGTTGCTGACCACCCAGGCGGGCTATGCCTGGGGGTTCGATGCCACCGGCCGGCGCCTCTGTTACCTCAAGGAGCGGCTGGGATTGGGAGCATGGGACTACGAGCCTGCCGAAGCGTTCTCGAGGCTGGCCGTCCCGTTTGGGACATCGGACCGCATTCTGGGGGTGGACTTCAGCGGGGACGGGCTGCTGCTGGCGGGAACAACCTCCGAGGGACTGCACCTCTGGCATCCTGGCACGGGGGAACACTGCACGATGGCCCGCTTGGAGGACGCGCAACGCGTGGCGTTCACGACGGACAACCAGACGGTGGTCGTGAGTTCCGGCAGGGGGTTTTACCGGACCCGCCTCATGGGAGCCGATTCCCCGGAAGGGTGCTCGGTGGCCCCGTGGGAACTCCTCCCCGGCACCGCAGACCGTGGAATCTGGCTGGGTTTCATCACGCAGGGATCTCCGCGCTGGTTCGCGGCCGCGTCCCCCAGGCTGATCATGGGTGTCGTGCTGGATGCCGGAACATCCGTTACGCAGGTTCCGTGGCCCGGTCCCCGGCGATCGGCCGCGATCAGTCCAGACGGTCGGTTTCTGGCCACGAGTGCCTGGAAGGGCGGTGGCACTCATGTCCGGGACCTTCAGACCGGGAAGACTCCGCTCACGCTGGGAGACGAAGGCGGATTGGCCTGGTTCAGTCCGGACGGGAAGGAACTGGCGGTCGGCACGTCCACCGAGTTCGTCTTTTACGACACCGACACCTGGCAGTGCTCCACCCGTTTGAAGCGGGATGTGGTCAACGCCTTGAGCGGGATCCTCGCGTACAGTGCGGATGGCAGCAGGATTGCCATAGCCCACGGCATTCGGCAGGTGCGGTTGCTGGCCGCCGGGACGAAGCCGGTCCTGGCGACGCTGAATGCACCCCATCCGGAGCGCATCACCGACCTTGGTTTCAGTCGGGACGGAAGGTACCTGGCCGCGGCGACCGACAACCGAGAAATCCAGTTGTGGGATCTGGACCGACTGCAGGAGGAGTTGTCACAGCTCGGTTTGGGCTGGGAAGAAAGCTCGGTCACCGGGGATCCGGCGGATTCAGCTGCCAGGTCGGCGATGGGGTATGTGACTGGGACCCGGAGCAGCCTCTGGCTGTCGGCGGCGGGGTTGTGCATTGCTGGCGGTCTTGCGTTTCTTGGCCTACGGAATCACCGGCGGCTGATCCTGGCACAGGCCGAAGTTGAAGCCGCCGCCGCCGAAAACCAGCGCCATTTGGACGCAGCCCAGGACCAGCTGCAGCACAGTGAGAAGATGCGGGCTCTCGGTACCCTGGCGGCGGGGATTGCCCACGACTTCAACAACCTGCTGTCGATCATTCGAATGGCGGGCCAACTCGTGCAGCGGGAACTCGCGCCCACCGGCAACGCCCGGCAAAACCTGGAGGACATCGAACAGGCGGCGGTCCAGGGAAAGAACATCGTCCACTCGATCCTTGGGTACAGCCGGAAACCGCGGAACGCGGATAATCCCTACAGCGTCAATGCAGTCGTCGCTGAGACCTTGGCCATGCTTGGCCGGCAGTTCTTGAGCGGGATTGTACTTAGCCTGGAACTTGCACAGGAGGCTCCAAGCGTGGGTGGCGACAAGAGCCGGCTGGAGCAGGTCCTACTGAACCTGGTGGTCAACGCCTCCGAAGCGATGGGGGGCAAGGGCCGGCTGACCCTGATCGTGCGGCCCCAGGCTGACGGACGGGCGGGTATTCTCCCGCCCCGGCCGGCGGGTGGTTACGTCGAGTTGATCGTGCGCGACTCCGGGCCAGGAATCAGGCCGGAGGTGCTGCCGCGGATCTTCGAACCGTTCTTCTCCACGAAACAGACCGGCACTCAACGCGGCACCGGGCTTGGGCTGACCACGGTATACCAGATCGCCCGGCAGGACGGACTGGGACTGGATGTGGAGACCGAGGTTGGCCGGGGCACCAGCTTTCGGGTGCTGATCCCGGCCGGAGACCCCGTCGGCGAGGATGCCCGGATGGGCTCCACTCGCCCATTGGGGAACGAAACTGCCGACGGGTAGGGTGACGCCCACAACCATGGCCGAAGTCAGTCATTTTGCCGGTTCGATCCTGATCGTGGAGGACGATCCCACCCAGCTTCGCCTCTATGCCCAGGTGCTGAACCGGTATCGTCTGACGTGTGTGAGCACCGGCACCGCAGCGCTGGCGGCGCTGGAGGAGCGCATCCCGGACCTGATCCTCCTCGACCACGTCCTGGCGCGCGGCGAGTTGGGCACGACGTTCCTGCCCCAGCTCAAGACCGTGGCGGCACATGTGCCGGTGATCATCATCTCCGGGACGCTCGACATCGCGGGAAAGCTGGGCGCGTTGCAGGGGCCGTTCTCGGCGGATTACGTCATCGAGAAGCCGGTGGACATCGGCCAACTGGAGCGCACGGTGGAAACGGCCCTGACCGAGTGCGGTCTGGGGCGGACGGTGCGTTCGCTGCGTTCGCTCGAACGGGCGGAGTTGATCGAGGATGGCAACCGCGAGCGGTTGTTCACGGAACGCCTGGCCCGCCAGCATGAGCTGCTCAAACGGCTGCGCGGCTTGGCGGAGAAACCCAACATCTCCGACCTGGCGGGCGAGTTCCATGTGGACCGCAAGACCATCCGGCGTGATCTCCACGACCTGGTGCAACGGGGCCAACTCGATCCGGCGATCGGTTCCGACACGCCCGGGGAGGGTTGAAGTGGTCAGGCTGGCATCAGGGACTCCGTACCCGGAAGAAAAGTGCCGGATTGGGATGTTCTGGCAAGGTGGCGAACTCCCATGCGGCGGAGGTGCGTGAGCCCGGCTGTCCGGCTACGGGCACCCCGACCGCTACCCAGGGATCCCCCAGGGCTTCGGTGACCTCCAGCCGGTAGCTCTGCCCAGGCACGCTGCGCCAGGTCAATTGGAGCAGGCTACCCTCGCTGACACACTCCTCGATGCGGATGAAGTCCCAACCCGGCGGCGGGGCCATGCTCAGTGAGACGTCGTCCACACGCCAATGACCCGATTCCACCCCGGAGGCGACGACCTGCCGCCAGCGCATCCGGACATTCCGGCCGGCCAGACCCGCGGCGTCCAGGGCGAGAACCACCGACTCGAACTCGTTCGAGTTGCTACCGCTCCAGAGCCAGCGTTCGCTCAGCGGATGATCCGCCGTGGTCGGCATGGCCAGCGGGTAGTCCCCCGCAACGAACCGGTTGTCCGGCTCCCCTCCCAGCACGTCCCACCAGGAACCGTCGTCCACCTGCAATTCCAGCACGCCGCCGTCGATCGGGCTGGGAAGCAGATCACTCCACTCATGCTCCTGATGGAACTCGAGTCGCAACTGCCGGGCCTCGGCGGGAATGGTGATCCGGGGCGAAACCGCGCTGGCATCGGAAAGGGCGGTCGTTCCCACGGCAGTCAACGCGTGAACCGCCGAATGGTTCGGGCCTTCCAGGATCTGCCAGGTGGCGGTGCCCGCATCGGCAACGAATGTCCAGGCGCCGCTTTCGGTTTCACAATCGTCGCGCCACAACCCTCCGGCCTGGACGATCTCAAAAGTCTCCGCGCGGGTTCCCCCGCGTCCGTCATCGGCCTGGATCCGCACCCGGTAAACGGAGTGCTGGGAGAAATCGGCCGATACAGCCGTGACCAGGGCCTGGCCCTGGATGGCGAAGGCATCGTTGTCGGTGTCCCCTTCGCCGGGAACGAACGAGAAGGTGTGCGCGTCCCCCAGGTCGATGTCCCGGGCCGTGAGCAGCCCCACGGTGGTCCCGGGTTCGGCGCCGTCCAGCAGGCAGGATAAGTTGAGCGTGATGCCCAATGGTGGCGTATTGTCCTCCACGTTGCCGACCGCGACGATCAGAATCCGCGTGAATTGCCCGCCGTGTCCATCGTCCACACGTACGCGGATACTACAGTACTGTTGGGTCTCGAAGTCCAGGGGGGCGGTGGTCCGGAGGATGGCCCCCTGGATCTCAAATCCCGCGTTGTCATCGTCGCCCTCCCCGTTCACCAGGGCGAACGCGTGGGTTTCCCCCAAGTCCGGGTCCACCGCGGCGAGTTCGCCAACGATCGTTCCGGCCGGCTCGTTCTCCGCGACCCGGGACGGGTCGAGAAGGATGTCGCTGGGGGCGGTGTCGGGTTCGTCCGCCACATTGATGGCGAGGGCGGTGGCAAAGGAGGCGCCGGCTTTGTCGCGCGCTCGAATGCGCACCGAGTAGCTCGGTTGAAGCTCACGATCCAGAACCACGGCCGTTAGAATCGCATTGGAGGAAATAGTGAAGGCTGCGTTGCCGGTGTCGCCGTCTCCCGCGACGAACGCGAAGGTATGGGTATCGGTGGGGTTCGGATCGCTGGCCGTCAGTCGTCCCACCAGCGTTCCTATCGGCTGATTCTCCAGCACGGTGGATTGATCCAGGTTGATCGCGGTGGGCGCCCGGTTGGCTTGCACCACGAGCTGGCTGACCCAGCGTTCGTTCCGGCTGTAAGGGGTCTGTCCGCCCGTTTCGACAACGATGGCCAGGCCGCCATCCGTCCCGCGCGTCTGGTCCCAGGCGCGCACCAGGATCCCGTTGGTGATGCTGCCAAAGAACTCCACATCCGGGACGAACCGCAATTTCACGTCGGGGCCAAGGAGGCGCGAATAGATCCCTCGTGGCAGTTCGAGTTCGGTCCAACTGCGACCCCCGTCGCGGGAATACTGCCAACTGCCCGGCTGGGAGTTGATTGAACTGAACACGATTCCGCAGACATCCCCGTCCGCGTCACTCACCAACCCCGCGAGCAGGTTCGAGATGGTTGTGCCAGTCGGCGCGAAGTCGTTCTCAAGGATCATCGGCAGGGCGAGCGTGCCGATCTTGGAAAGCACCGGGGCCGTGTTGACCTCCGCCACCTTAACTCCCACCTGCCCGGTGCCGCTGCTGAAAGGCGTGCTGCCTCCGGTGGCGGATAGGCCGGCAGTCAAACCATTGGTACCCGAGCTTCGGTCCCACGCCCGAAACGACAGGCCGTTGGTGACAGTTCCCGAGTAGTCGGCGGACGGCACGAACCGCAGGCGGGCCGTGGGCGCCAGCAGGCGGGCTTCCTTGACAGACACCGAGCTCAGCGGCACCCAGGGAAGTTTCTTCGCGATGTTACACTGCCACTCGCCATGGCTTGCATCCTGCGCGTAGATCGCCATGCCACACTCTTGTCTGTCCTCATCGGTCACCAAGGACGCAAGCAAACTCGCCACGCTGTCCCCGGCGGGGTCGGTTTCATCCTCTTGAATCGTGGTCAAGAATGGATGGGCGGGCGAGGCCAGCACGGGCGCCCGGTTCGCGTCGCGGGACACGGTGATCGGCGCGGGCTCGATCCCCGAGCTGAACGCCGTGTTGCCGCCGTAATCCGACGCATCAACCTTGGAACCCTCCGTGCCGCTGGTCTGGTCCCAGGCCCGGTAGATCGCCGCGACCAACACCGAGCCCGTGTAATCCACCAGCGGCACCAGGCGCAGCCGGGCCTCAGGGCCCAGCAGTAACGCGGAGTTCATAGAAACGGCCCCCGCGTTGCTCCAACTCGCGCCGTTGTCCAGCGAGAACTGCCACACCCCGCAACTGGTATCGACCTGCATCAACGCAATGCCGCACGCATCGCCGTCGTAGTCCTCCACCCAATCCTGAAGGAGATCGGCCACTGACGTCCCCGGGTTGGCCGTGGCATTGCGGGAGATCGTTTGAAACGACGGGTCTCCGAACATGTCGAGCAACGGCGCGTGGTTCACGATCGGGGTCACCGCCACGCCGGCGGCGCCGGAATTCGCACTGAACGCCGTCCCGGCCTGCGTGTCCGCCGTGCCGTACCCGGTGCCCGCGCTCTGGTCCCAGGCCACGAAATGCAGCCCCTCGGTAATCGTGCCACTAAAGCCCGCGTCCGGAACAAAGCGGAGGCGCGCGGCCGGGGGCAGCAGGCGGGCGAGGTTGTATCGCACTCCGGTTAGCGGCCGCCAGGTGACCGCATTGTCCGGCGAATACTGCCACACACCTTGCGTTTCGATCACCGCGATCACCGCGATGCCACATGTATCGCCATCCACGTCCTGCACAATGCCCTGGACGAGGTTGGATACTACGCCGCCCCGGTTGTACTGGCTCAGGATGTCCCCGTAAATCGACGGGAGTTGCGGATCACCGTCAGGATCCAGCGTCGGAGGATCGTTCGCCGGCTCCACCAGCCAGTCCCACGACTCCGAGTGTTCGCTGTACGAGGTGTTGCCACCGGTCGCCGCGGCACTCGCCAGGGCGCCGGCGGTCCCGCTGGTCTGGTCCCACGCGCGGAAGGTAATGCCGGGCTCCACCAAGCCGTTGAAGTTAAGGTTGGGCACAAAGCGAATCCGCGCGTCGGGTACGAGGAGCCGGGCGCTGGCTTCGGTGACGCCCTGGAGACTCAGCCAATCGGATCCGTTCTGGGAATACTGCCACTGCCCCTGCGCGCCGTTGGCCGCGATTACGGCCATGCCGCAGGCGTCACCATCGGCATCGGACACGCCCGCCAGCGCCAGCACACTCCCAACCCGGGCGCTGGGCAGTGAGATGATGGAAGCGTCCTCCGCCGAACGCGTGTAGGAGATGCCAGTGATCGGGTTGATCTCCGGCGCCCGATTGTTACCTCGTCCGAAGACATAAACCGCGCCGGCATTCCAGGCGATCTCATCGTCTCCCGGAGCGCCCACCGCCAGCACACGGTTGTCCAGACTAAGACCCTGGCCAAACCACGAAAGCGGGCGCGCATCCGGTGCCATCACCCGGTTCACCTGACCCCACCGATCAGCTCCTCCCTGGTTTCTGGAGAAGACATAGGCCATGCCGGTCCATCCTTCCCGGGCCGCCGCGCCCGCAACCAGCGTGTCCCCGTCCAGGGTTAGAACGCTTCCGAAAGCCGTGCCGAAATAACCTTCGTTGGGGACTACCTCCCGGACCAGTCCCCACTGGTCGGCACCACCGGCGTTCCGCTGATAGATGAACACCGAATCCTCGCTCTGCGATGGCGGGCGATCGTCCGAGGGATGAAACGGCAGATCACAGTAGTATTCCCAAAAGTGCGTTAGAGGTCCCACGGCGAGCGTGTCGCCACAAAGTACCACCGCCCCACCAAATCCCTCGGCGCGGGTGCCCGGTGGCGCGTGCAACACAACCACCCGCCCCCAGTTGTCCCGCCCACCATGATTTCGCGCGTGGAGATGCACCTCGTTGCGGCTCGCCAAGCCGATCGCCAGGTAATTCCCTGAGAGCGCCACGGGCTCCCACTCGTCCCAGAGCTCAAACCGCTTGAGATAGGTCCACGCGCTGGATTGCCCCCCAGAGTCCCGGCTGTAGATGTAGACATTGCCGCCGTTGTTCTCCCCACGGAAGTTATCCTCGTAGTTCCCGGAAGATCCCAGCACGATCGTGTCCGCATCCGCGTCGAGATACAGTCCGACCAGTTCCTCGTTGTGCCGGTTGTGCTGATTAAGTCGCTGGGCCTCCCCCCATCCATCCATCCCGTCCTGATTGCGCTCGTGGACGTAAGTCATGCCCTGGCTCGAGTCTCCATCAAGGGGTTCCCCGGCAATGAGCGTCTCACCTGAGATGCCCACTCCCCATCCTCTGAACCCATCCCCCTCAGCCCTTGATGGCAACTCCTTTAGCATGGTCCAGGTCTGCGCCCCTCCTGGCCGGGAGCGCCGATAGACCGACACGCTTGAATGATGCTCGCCAAACCAGAGGGTGTTCCGGGCCGAGCCACCCACGAGGTGCGCTCCCTCGACCGCCACCGACATCCCGAAGTTGTCGCCTTGTGACGAGAACTCCGGGCTGCTGTGAAAGAGCTTTTGATCGAGAAACCACCGATTGCCAGTCCAGGTCAGCAGCCGGGCCGACCCCGAGGCTTCTCCCAGGGGATCGTCCCCTGGAGCCCCAACGAGCGCACGGTGCCGATCCAGCGCCAAGGCCGCGCCAAAACCGTCTCCAACCGCGCCTCCGGAAGGCGTCACCCGGGTCTCAAAGCCCCAGTTGCCATATCCCCCTTCGTCGCGGCCAAAGACATAAACCGCCCCGGTGTTGAGGCCATCAGACGCCGCATTCCAAGCCCCCACCAGGGCGCGGTCCGCATCCACTGCCACGGCCGCACCGAACGCCGGCGCGCCGGAGGCCGAACCCGTCAGCGTCTTGATCAACCCCCAGCCGTCGGCGCCGTTCTGATTGCGCTCATGCAGGTAGGCGCGGCCGTACGAAGCCGCCTCAGTCGCCCCCACCAAGACCAGCGGCCCCCTGATGGCGACGGCCCGGCCGAAATGGTCCTGGGCTGCGCCGCCACGCAGTTTCCGCACCAAGCCCCAATCGCCCAGGCCGCCCTGGTCACGTCCGAAGATGAAGGCCGCTCCGGCATCGCCACCCTGTTCGTTGTCATCCAGCGGTGACCCGACGACCACCCGGCCGCCGTCCACGGCAACCGCCGCACCAAACTGATCCCCCACGGCCGGGTCTGGTGCCGTCAGCCTTGCCACCTCTCCAAACCAAGTCGTGCCGCGGTTCCGATGGAATAGGTACACTGCCCCGGCGCCGCCTTGGTCGCCGGACGTCCCAACCGCCAAAAGGTTGTGATCCAGGCTCACCGAGGAACCGAAATGGTCCCCCGCGCTCAAGCCGCTGCCACGTAATATGCACAGCAATCCCCAATTGTCTGCCCCGCCGATATTCCGCTCGAAGATGTAAACCTCTCCGGCGTCCGTCCCCCACTCGTCCCGGTCAGGCGCCCCGACCACCAGCGTGTCCCCGCTCAGGCTCACGGAATAGCCAAAACGATCTCCCGGCTGACCGTCCGAAGCATACACCCGCCGCAACTGCTCCCACTGATCGGGGCCGCCTTGATTCTGCGCGTAGAGGAAGACGGCTCCCTTCTCCGACTGCGCTCCCGAGGCTCCGGCCGCGGCCAGGCCGCCACTGATCGACACCGCGGCCCCAAGATGGTCGTTCGCTGCCCCGCTGTTTGCGGTGAGGTTCCGGCTTTCCGACAACAACAGCGGGCCGCCCTGGCCCAGCGCCCCTGACGATAGCAGGTGCGACAGGGCCACGAGTGGGAGCACTCGGGGCCAGGCCGGTTTCGAGCAGCGGGAGCAGGCGTGGGGGTAGCGCAGTTTCGACATGCACTTCGTCAGATCCACGGAGCCGGTCCGGCGCTCGGGCGAGAGTCTGTCCTTCATGCGACTCATGATGGGGTCGAGACAACGCAAGACGATGGGCAACCGGCGCCCATCTGCTGTCTACGCAGCCCTCTGTGTCCGGCTTAAGTCTTCTGCGGCGGTTACCTGCTGGCAACTGCAGTCTCGGGACTCCTGATCCCGTGGAAATGGCCTGAACCCCCTCCGGACCCCACCGCGGCGCGATCTGCAACGACAACCTGATGATAATGAGTGTCTGGGTTGCTGTAGTGATGTCAGGAATCTTCCACGCCAACTGGTTCAAACCCGGGGGGTCTCAGGAGTCCTGAGTTTCGGGAATCCGGCGTCATCGGTCCACAGGGCGAACACCTCTCCGTCGGTGTCCAGGGAGAAGGAGCCCAGCCACCACCCAAAATCACCCCTCATGGCCTCCTCCCCAATGGACCCTCTGTAGTGCCGACCTTTTGAATGCCTTCGTTCTGTTCCAAGCAGTTACGCGGCGATATACCCCCCAATCCGCGAAGTCGGGCTAACCGAGCTGCAATTCGAGCGCCCAGACCAGTGCCCGGACCTCGAGTCCTGCGAGTGACCTCACACTAATAGGCGTGGTGTGGGTGCTTCTACGAGCCTGGCGCCTTCAGGCTTGTGGAGCGCAACAGGTTATGCTAGTTGGTTTCCTTCAGCACGAAAGCCTGCGTCTCTGCCATGTGAAGAGGGACGCTCCTTTGGAAAGTGCAGGAATCTCGAGTTGGAGCGGCATCGGGCCCTGGGGGCATATGCAAATCACAAGTGCGAGAACCGAGATCGGTAGCAGGGAGCACCTGGATGATGGAACGACCCAACAAAACAGATCGACTGGTAACCAAGAGGCCGCGGTTGCTGGTTGCGATGGTCGTCGTTATTGTGATCGTAGCGGCAGTGCTCTTACGCGGCCGTCCCGACACAGACATCACAGTAACGTTTCAACATTTCATCGATCCGCCGGGCTATGGACGAATGGCCCTGTTCGCTGTCACAAACCGTGGAAGTCAAATAATTGAGTTCGAGGGGAGTTACTGTGAGCAGAGGACCGACAAAGCGTGGCGAAAGTACACTGCTGGTGTAACGACGACAAACGGAGCCGCGAGAAACTCGGGGAGACGCGCCTTTTCTCAGAAGTTCTGGTTCGCCGGCGACACGTGGGATTCATTCGGGGCTCTTAAACCCGGTGCGAGTGCGAATGTCGCAGCAGCAGTCCCGGACGTGTTGAGCCACAACTGGAGAGGCGCAGTAATTATTGTCAGGCGGCGCAGCAAACTGGAGGAACTGCAGTTCCATTTGTCGCATAACTGGAATGCGGTGTTGGGAAAGCGGGCTTTACCCGGTTTCGATGCCTACGTTCCGATGGGAACGAACATCTCCTACAGTGATAGCTTTACCGCCGAATTCGACCCAGGCAGGCCTCCTTCGTCCCTGGAAAGGGCTCAACCTTGAAGGTCATCATGTAAGAAGCAACCGAGGGTTCGGACACACGACGATTCAGCCGAGACCGCCAAACTAACCGATGCATATGAGCCAACGTCCTGTCCTGTGCAGTCAGACGATTCTGGTTCGTCGGACGTTGCATTCGCTACGTGTGCCCAGTTCCGGTAGCGGTCAGTGATCTTGGTGGGCGTTGGTCGCGCCGGCTGAAGCCCCCTTCAGCACCCCTGAAATCACCGCCCCCACGGCGATCATCAGCTCGCAGTCGAGGTAGTGGTTGTCCCGTCGCTTCTGGACCCACAGCACCTTGATACGGCCTCGCGAGTCCTCCCGTTCCTCCCGGACCTCCGCCGTCATCTGCTGCAGGTAATCCCGCCCGACCTTCCCCGAGCGTCTCGGGGACGAACGTGAACATCGGCTCGATGTCCCCGCCCACGCGCATCGCATCGACCGCCGCCAGGAACTCTTCGACGATGGACCGCCATTCAATCCAGTGCGGCAGGAGCGCATTCCAGGTGTAGCTCAACCGCACCCACGATCACCGTCTGGAAACGACGCCGTTCTTCTTTCCCATTGCGTTTCCGGCCGATCTGGAACCCGGGGCTGTCTTCACAACGCTTTCGGTGGGTCAGCCAGATTGCTACTACGGCGTGGGGACGTCGACGGATTGCAGAACCCGGCACCTGCTCGAATCGTGTGCATCGCCAGAAGGGCGGATCGCGGTCTCGGTGCCTAACACCTCCGGCAATGCCTCAGCGTTCGTCCGGGCATCGATTGCCGCGCCGTAACGACCCGCGTCTGCAGCGCGGCACGCCGCCCCCATTCACACCTTCGCGTAACCGGCCTTTGTCCACAGGCTTGCCAGAACCGGATCCTCACGGAGCCGCAGCCGGAAACCATCGGTACTGTCCCGGCTCAATGCCTGGCCAAGCCAGTCCTGCGCGTAGTCCTGTCGTCCTACGCGCACGCAGCAGCGGGCCAGCGCCACAAATAGGCCGGCATCAGCATGCTGCCAGTCCGTCAAGGCCTCGCCCAGAACCAGTGCTGCCTCCGGATTGCCCGAGAATTCGTAGATCTCCACCCGCAACCGGAGCACCTCCGATCGCACCCGGCAGCAGGGGCTGATTTCCTCGAGTTCCTCCTTGCTGCGTTCCCACTCCCCCGACTGCAGCCAGTTCTTGGCAGCGGCCAGATGTGTTCTGTCCTCGAGCGTGAAAAGCATGGCGAATAGTCTGCCTCAGCCACGGCCCCGCCGCCACCCTGACTTATTCACATCCTTACGGTCATGGTGGGACGGAAACCCCGAGACGCTTGGACCCGCAATTGCAACCTCAGCAGCGGTCAATCATCTGCCCGCGTTGACGCCACCCCTTCCTTCAGCAACTCCAACTGGTCCAGAATGCCCGCTCCCCTGCTCCCGCAGCCGCCGTTCTCTCGCCGAGGCCGGCGCGCCACCAGCGACGGCGCCAGCAGATGGATCTGGGGTACCTGCTTGCGGATCGCGCGGCCCAGCGCGGCTCCGAGCCCCGGACGGCTTCCGCGGACAACCGCTCCCTCTTCAACTGCCGGACCACCAAGGCCAGCCGGGCGTTCTTCAGCGCCACCCATTCGCCCCGGACCCGTTCATACCCAGGCGACACCGGCTGGCCTAGCATTTGGTGGCAAGACACAGACCGAGGAGGTCCCACGACCCGTCAGGGCAGTGGAACAGAGACTCGACTTAATCCTTGCCGGACTTCTTGGGGGCTGGAGCAGTGGAGACTATGCAGGAGGGGGCGAATTCGCTGCCGTCCAGCAGCAGCACGGTTAGCTGGAATTCTCCCTCGCTTGCGCCTGCCATAGCAGCCAAGACGTCATCCCTGTCGAATTTCGCCAACAAGTCACCACAATCGTCCACAAGAAGCTTCGCCGGTGCGAGAACCGCGGCAGGCTCTTGTGCAGGACTTGCGGTTATTCTAAGAGACACGCCTTCAACGAGTAACAGAGGCACGTTCGCATGCACCATGATGTACGGTGGACCTTTGCTCGACGTGTTGATCACGTTGGGCGACACAATCATGTCCTTCTCCACAGCCAGAAGCTGCAGGGAAAGCAGACCGCAAGCCATTCCCCGAAAGACGCGTGTTAGTGTTTTCATATAGACGTAGCCATTTCGATGGTTTGCTTCTTCTCGCGGGGCAGGACAGGAACGCAACACCACCCGCCCGGCCTGCGGGGCACGCGGAAGAGCATCCGACCCTTCGACAGCGCTCGCACGCAACAACAGATGCCGCGCAACGCCTCGTATAGACATGCGAGAAATACGACCCAGAGGGGACAGCCGATCTTCAGTTGCCAGCCTGGCGAGCCGCGTGGCTGGGTCGTGGCAGTCCTCTGGCAGGGGGCGCTCCACGGTCGAGTTCAGTAGAGATCAAGCAACGGCCCGCAGGGGAACCGCGTTCCCGGTTAGGGCGTGGCGGTCCAGAAGGTCGATGATGCTCAGCAGCAGGACCGGCTTGTGGGGCCGTTCATGCGTGCCGCGCCTGTCGCGCCGCAGATTGTAGAGGCGCTCCAGCCAGTCGTTCCAGTCAGGTTGGCTCATCGATCCAAGAACCGCCCGCCCGGGGAGCAAATCCGCCAGGGCTGCTTCCGGCCGATGTCCCGGAAAGCGGCGGTGTCGGTGAAGCGCGAAATGCTACTGTTATTCCGGGCCTTCGAACGAGGCCCGAAAACTTGCAAGAATGCTCGCAGGTGATTGGGTGACAGCGCGTTGAGCGGCGCACCTGCGGGTCTTGTCTCCTGGCCTGGCCCGACGGTATCATCCCGTCTCAATGAGCGAAGTAACCCGGCTGCTGGATGCCGTGGAACGTGGCGAACCCCAGGCCGCGGAGGAGTTGCTGCCGCTTGTCTACGAAGAGCTAAGGAGGCTGGCAGCTCACAAGATGTCCGCTGAACCAGCCGGCCAGACCCTGCAGGCCACGGCGCTGGTCCACGAAGCCTGGCTGCGGCTGGAAGGAGAGGGGCATCCCTGGCGAAACCGGCGCCACTTCTTCACCGCGGCCGCCGAGGCGATGCGTCGTATCCTGATCGAACGGGCCCGCAGGAAGCTCAGGGACAAACACGGCGCGGGTCTGCAGCGCGTGCCACTTGAGGCGATCGACGTGGCGCGAGAGCAGCACCCGGAGGCGGTCCAATTCGTGCACGAGGCAATCGAGCGGCTCGCGGAGCGCGAGCCAGTGACGGCGGAATTGATCAAACTCCGGTTCTTTGCGGGCATTCCCAACGAGCAGGCTGCCAGGACGCTGGGACTGTCAGATCGAACGGCCCGACGCCACTGGGCCTATGCACGGGCCTGGCTGGTCGCGGAGCTTCGCAGGATGGAGAGCGAATGACTCCATCAGCCTCGCGAAGGTCCGCCGCAGGCTTGGCGATGGCCGCGGCACGCAAGGCCGGCAAATTCTGGTGGCCGGTTTTGCCGGTTCCTCGTCGCGTTAATGGATGAGCCGAGCATGTAGTCTGATTGTGAAGAAGCCATTCGCCACGGAAATGGAGTTGTTCACCAGGGCCCTTGAACTGCCGTGGGATGCGCGGGCCGCTTTCCTCCAGGACGCCTGTGCGGGGGACACCACTCTGCTGCATCGTATCGATCTCCTGATTCAAGCACACGAGGCGGCGGACGGCGTCCTGCCGGACCAGCCGTTGGCAAGCGAGTCTGCCGAGCGACCCGGCACCCAGATCGGTCGTTACAAGTTGCTGGAGCAGATCGGTGAAGGGGGATTCGGCGTCGTCTGGATGGCCGAACAGGAGGAACCGGTCCGACGGAAGGTCGCCCTGAAGATCATCAAACTGGGCATGGACACCCGGCAAGTGATCGCCCGGTTCGAGGTAGAGCGGCAGGCCCTGGCACTGATGGACCATCCGCACATCGCCAAGGTGTTCGATGCCGGAGCCACAGAGACAGGCCGCCCGTACTTCGTCATGGAACTCGTCCGGGGTGTCCCGATCACCGAGTTCTGCGACCAGAATCACCTGTCCATCAGGCAACGGCTCGAAGCCTTCGTCCCCGTCTGTCACGCCATCCAACACGCCCATCAGAAAGGTGTCATCCATCGCGACCTCAAGCCGTCCAATATCCTCGTCACCTTGGATGACGGGGTCGCCCACCCGATGGTCATCGATTTCGGCGTGGCCAAGGCGATCAATCACCGCCTCACTGAGAAGACCCTGTACACCAGTTTTGCGCAGATGATCGGCACGCCGGCCTACATGAGCCCCGAACAGGCCGAGATGAGCAGACAGGACGTGGATACCCGCAGCGACATCTACTCACTCGGGATCTTGCTTTACGAACTGCTCACCGGGACAACCCCGTTCCCGGAGGCGCGACTGCGGGAGGCCGGATTTGAAGAGATTCGGCGGATCATCCGAGAGGAAGAGCCTGAGCGGCCATCCACGCGGGTGAGCACGATGCGCGGGGAGGTATTGGCACGGCTGGCGAGGAACCGAGAGAGCCGGCCAGAGGCGCTTGGGCGGTTCGTGCGGGGGGATCTGGATTGGATCGTGATGAAGGCGCTGGAGAAGGACCGGAGTCGCCGCTATGGGACGGCAAGTGAGTTGGCGGCGGACCTTGCGCGGCATCTGCACCACGAGCCCGTATTGGCATCCCCACCACGCCTGCGCTACCAGTTGGGCAAGTTCGTTCGTCGGCATCGCACCAGCGTAATCGCCGCGGCGGCAGTCACGATGGTGCTCGTGGTTGCGGTGATTCTCAGCACTCTGCTGGCAATGTGGGCCCTGAAAGCAGAGAAGGAGGCACAGGGGTTGTACAAAAGTGAGCAGACCGCGCGACAACAAGCGGACCAGGAGCGTGAGCGCGCCAACGTCAACGCGGCTGAAGCGGCACGCCAGGCTGAGGAGGCCAAGAAGCAGAATGCCATTGCAGAAGGCGTTCTTGAATTCCTGAAGACGGAAATCTTGGGGGCCGGTAATGCGTATACATCCGACTACTCCGTGACACCCGACCTGACGCTGAAGGAGGTGCTTGCGCGCGCGGCGCAACATGTCGAAGAGAATCCACCAGACGAGCCGTTGGTTGAGGCATCGATCCGCGTGATGTTCGAGCTGATGCAGAATACGATCGGTAGCTATGCGGATGCGTTGAACAACCTGCGCCGGGCCCACGAGCTGCTGCTGAAGGAGCGCGGGCCGGACCACGTGGATACGCTCGAAGCCAGGAAAGCGCTCGGATGGGCGCTGTCATTTCGAGGGACACGGGAACAGCGCGAAGAGGCGGAGCAGCTGTTGCGTGAAGCCTACGACGGGTTCAGCCGAACACTTGGTGAGGCAGATCCCAGGACCATCGACAGTATGCTGGTCCTGGGTTTGCACTTCGGGAACCACGACTACAACCTGTCGGAGGGCGGCGAACTGCTTCGAGACGCATATGCGCTGCACGTGGACCATTACGGTCCAGATCACGTGAGGACCCTGCACGCAGGTACATTTCTCGCCAACTTCCTTCTCAACTGCGGGTGCGAGGCTGAAGCGCGAGCATTCTCCAAGGAGCTTCTCAGCGGATTTCAAAAGCGGTTTGGCAATCGCGATGTGCGCGTAGTCAACATGATGACGCTAGTTGCTCGAGACCTTTGGCGGTGGGACGAAGACGTCCAGGCGGCCAAAACCATGCTCAAGACCGCACTCCCAATCTCGCGCGAGCTCATGGGGGACAACTATCCCACCGATGTGCTTCAGGACCAGCTGATCCGAGCGCTGCTTGCGGAAGGTAGTGCTGACCAGGCCCTCACGGCAGGGCAGATACTCGTTGACTCTTCCGTACGAACGCTAGGACCAGACCACCCCACCGTGCAAGACCGCGGGCGATGGATCGCGGGGATTCGCGCCCTTGCTGGGGATTGGCGAGGAACGGCAGAGGAATTTGAACGGCAGAGGGCTCTTGGTATTGTCAATGAACAGGCACTGGCCTACGAGATGTTGGCACGTTGCCTGGCTGGCGACACCGACGGTGTCGCGCCACTGTGGTCGATTCTCCGAAAGCGCGTCGAGACCGAACGGGCTTCAAGCGCCAGTGCTGCAGAAGCACTTGTGCTTCTCATGTTACCGTGCACACCAAACGAACGGGATATCGCCATCGCCACCGCGGAACGAGCGCAAGCCACTGAGACGGACGAAATCACCCGGGAAATCCTGGCGAGCATCCTTGCCTTCCGTCAGGGGCTTGGCTCACAAGCGCAAGAAGCTCTTGTGACGTTGCTCGGACGGGTGGATCTCGCGCCTCCCGTCGCGTGTGTTGCAGAATTCGTCTGCGCGGTGATCAGCCAACAGCTCGGTCACACTGCCGAGGCAAGGAAGGCCGCTGCCAAAGCCAAGATTATGCTCGATCTGCTGCTCCGCCCGGGTGAAATCAGCTTCGAGCAGAAGAGTTGGGGGGACTGGACCACTTTGGGGTGCTGCCTCGTCATTCGGCAAGAGGCCGAGGAGTTCATTCTCGGCAAGGCGGTTAGTGGAAAGATAACCGTGGAGTTTCTAGCCACGGCACGGAAGCGGTGGCAACCCGTGGAGGACCTCTTGCAGCAGGCAGACCGAGCAGCACGACATCAGGACTACACCCGGGCAGGAGTCGTGTACTCTGAAGTGCTGGAGCATCCTCTGTTCGATTTCGTGTCGGCCAGCATGCGAAGGACCAAGTTGGACCAAGCCATGGGAACAGTCTTCGTGCTGACAGGCGATCTGGAGCGCTACGATCGTCTCTGTCGTACGGCACTTGATCCCTCCCAGCCGCGTGGCGCGGTCTTCGTCGAACCGCTGCTACTATCCCCGACGGTCCCGTCGAACGATCTCAAGCAGCAGGCCCTCGGCCTTGTCCAGGCTTACGTTGATCGAGCGAAGCGGCGTTCTGAAGGTGTGCTCCATCCGTGGGCCCAGTGGATACAGGGCGCTGCCTTGTATCGTAACGGTCAACCTGAGAAGGCGTTGACGTTTCTGGAACCAGCCATGCGATGCAGCCGAGAACCCATCGCAAACATTGCCACCGCACTTGGCGCACTGGCAGCACACATGTCAGGTGACAATGAAAAGGCCGAAGAGTACCTCACCAACGCAGAGAAGAGCTTCGACGCTACGCTGGAGATCGGTGGTGGCGTGTTGAGGCCGACATGGCGCGATGACGCCCTCATCGAGGTATTCCTCCGGGAAGCGAGGCACGTCATCCGCGAAGGGCGGAGTGGGGAGAGTCCTCCGTAGGATTGGGTGACTGCCCTCGCGGCTTAACACCACCGGTCGGCCCGTCCCGGAACCAGCTGACGCCTTCAATATCTGAGGGTCTCGCTGTCCGCGATAGGTTGACAAGTCTTCAGTCGCAGTAATCCGGGCATCAAGGCCCGACACCTACCGGTCCATTCTCCGGTGCCACCCTCCGCGTGCTCCAGGGTTGGCCACGATGTTCTGGACGCCGGGTGGTTCGACGTTTCCCAATGAGGCAATGCGCAGCTCCATACTACTTTCGTCGTCGTCCTCTATCGACCGAGGCACTCCATTTCCGAAAACTCGTGGCCGGTTTTGCCGCCGAATGTCGCGCTTATAGTTGGAACCAGATGGGGTAGTGCGCCATGAAACCGTCCTTCCGCAATCACGCGTCCGCAGGGCTGCAGCATTTCTGTGACCAATCCGTACGCGCGGTCGCGGCTCCTCGACGAACTCGCAATAGGGCTGCTGGTGGGGGAGACATAAAACTTAGCCAAGTTGCATCGAAATGAATAGAGACAGCGTAAACCGGTTCACTCTTCTCACCGCGGCGGCGGTTATTGCTTCGTGGCCCTTGTGGGGGGGGGACGACCCGACATTCATCGCGATAACGGACACGCCGCTAAGCCAACAGCACCTCTTCAGCGCAGCTTGGGGCGATTACGACGGGGACGGATTCCAAGACCTCCTGTGCGTGGACTCATTTCCGCGGGCGGACAACCAGGCGCAACTCCTCCTTTTCAAAAACGAAGGGAACGGGGCCTTCGTCAAGAGCACGTTAGATCCGTCCCTCTTGCCGGCCAGTTCATCCCCAGGGCCGTCAACGAGCGGGGCAACGTGGGGCGACTTCGATAACGACGGGCGCCTCGATATTCTCGTCAACGGAGGGGGGTATTTTTACAACACGAGGGCGGCGTCGGTCGTGCTGCGCCAGGAAGAAGACAACACATTTGCCCCCTCGCCGCCCGCACCATTCCGGTCAGGCTACAGCTACTCCGGCCTCTGGGCCGACTTTGACGGCGACGGCCTGCTGGATGTCTTCACCCCGCATTGGGACAGCGGTTCTACGACAGACGCGCTGTTTCAGAATACGGGTGACGGGTGGTTTATCGATACGGAGGCTCCGGGGATTGACCAGGCGAATGACAATCCATCCTCCGTGCTTGCGGCAACGTGCGGCGATTTCGACGGAGACGGCGATCCCGATATCATCGCGACCACGGTGGATCCCACGCTGGCGCGAATGTACGTCAACAACGGGGATCTGAGTTTTGCAGGGCGTCCTCTAATGCCCGACTGGGCGGGGCAGGGTTTTGGGGGTGGGGTGGCTGCAGCGGATTATGACAACGACGGGGATCTGGACTTTCTGAGCGTTGGCAAGAGCGGAGCGGACGACTGGAGTTGCGCTTGCAGCGGTAAACAGGAAGGGTACTGCCAGCTCTGGCGCAACGACGGCACGGGGAATTTCGACAAGGTGATCGCCGGAGAACTCGGGAATTCGGATACGATCGGTGCAGACGGAGCAACGTGGGCGGATTACAACAACGACGGGTGGCAGGATGTGCTGCTCATCCGCAGTATTCACAGCAACGGGCAGGAGAGGGATCCCGGGAATCTGCTCTACCGAAACAACGGAGACGGGACCTTCTCCAAGGTGACGGAGGGTCCTGTGGTCAACGAGGAGGGCGACGCCGAGGCGGGGGCATGGGCGGACTTTGACAACGACGGGGACATGGATTTGTTCGTGGCCAACTATCGGTGGGAGGGGGAAGGTGTGGCGCTTGGCAGTGGGCAGTTTCCCACCCTGTACCGCAATGAAGGCAACGGAAACCACTGGTTGAAATGCGCGCTCACCGGGATGACCAGCAATCGCGATGCCATTGGCGCGAAGGTGCGCGTCCGGGCCAGCATCAATGGCCAGGGGGTCTGGCAAATGCGGGAGATCCGTTCGAACACGGGGTGGTTTGCCGCGCAGAATGACATGCGGCCCCATCTCGGACTGGGCGACGCCGTCGTGGCCGAATCCGTGCGGATCGAGTGGCCTTCGGGCGTCGTCCAGGAATTCAGCAACGTAGCCGCAGACCAAATCCTCACTGTTGTCGAACCGATCGGGCTTAATCTCGACAACCTGGGCCAGCTCTCATGGCACTCCACCACAGGTCGCGAGTTCAATTGTGAAAGCGCCCCCAGCCTGGATGGCCCTTGGAGTCCACTGGACGAGCCGGTCGAAGTCGATGGCACCCTGCGGACTGCGGCCATCCAAACTGAGGCGGCTGTTCACTTCTACCGACTGCAACACAGCCTCCTGCCTCCCGTTCCGCACAATCCCAGCCCCGACAAGCTGGCTTGGCTACGGCCGGGCACATTCATGATGGGTAGTCCCGAGAGCGAACCCGAACGCGAGTCCATCCTGGCCACGACCGGCTACGGTGACGAAACGCTGCATGAAGTGACCCTGACAGAAAGCTTCTGGATCTCCCGTTTCGAGACCACCCAGCCCGACTTTCTGGACTTGATGGGGTCGAATCCGAGCACCTTCACCGGCCCGGGAGATCAACCGGTGGACAGCGTCACGTGGCATGAGGCAGTGGCTTACTGCGAAGCGTTGACGGCGCGGGAGGAGGAGGCGGCGCGGTTGCCGGAAGGCTATGTGTATCGGCTTCCCACCGAGGCGGAGTGGGAATACGCCTGCCGGGCGGGAACGAGTACTGCGCTCTGGCTGGGCGATGAACTCCGGTCGCGCCAGGCGAACTTCGATGGGACCCGCGAGTACTCCGGGACCGCGGGAGGCACCGTGGAGAACCCGGGGGGCGCCAATACGACTCGGGCGATTCCGACCGGCTTGACAATCTACCCAGCCAACCGGCGGGCGCTGTCAGACATGATCGGGAATCTCAGCGAATGGTGCCTGGACCGCATGGACCACTATCCAGGCAGCCCGGTGACCGATCCCTATGTGCCCGGGCCAAGCGAGGAGCAAGGGGCGGTCTTACGGGGAGGAGCGTGGGGGGATCCGGGCTCCGCGTGTCGGAGTGCGGCTCGGGATTACCTGGCCCCGTCAGCGCGTGACAGCCACGTGGGCTTCCGAGTAGTGCTCGGGAAGCCGCTTCAGTGAGGAACCGTTCTCTTCCCCTCTCAATCACCCAGACCTCAGTGAACGACATCCGAGGAACCGTCGCGGAATGACGAAGACGCGAGGGGTTGGCGAAGGCTGGCCCCTTTTTCCCGTGAGATTATGACTTTTCTTGGCTGCTGGAATCTCTCAGCACAGCCGACGCCCTCTCCCGATCCTTGCGCCAAGTCTTCGCGGTCATCCGCTGCAGAATCTCCCGCGCTTCTTCGATGGCGGACTTTCGGACGCCCTCACCCAGCATCTTCGGCATCGCCTGGAGGATCGCCTGCCGGAAATCCTCGTGGCCGGGCCGGAAGTAGTGCTTCAGATCGACATCCTGCCACTTGAGTTCGCAGCAGTCATCCCGGCGCAGCGCCGTGCACAGCCGCCGATCCAGCGTCCGTCACTTCCGCCAGGGTGTGGGTGTGAGCGTCCACGTCCGGGACATCCCAGACGTAACTGCCCGTGTGGCGCTTGAAGGATCGCTGGCGACAGCCGCCGGTTCGATCTGCTGCCATGTGCCCGGAGTTCCGGCCGCGGTGCAGACCCATTCCCCGCCCAGGGGGCGCGAGTATGGACTGGGTGTTTCTGAGGCAGTCGGTCCACACCGTACCGAAGCACGCCTATGGCCAGTCGATGAAGCCGCGTAGAAAGAGTTGTCGTGGCCGCCACGGATAGCGAAATACGTAACGGACCGCGTCGACATCCTCGATCGTGCGGTGGACGGTCAGTGGGCTCCAGGTCTCCAGGTCCGTTGAGGCGGTCCATTCGACCGCGGGCAGACCCAGCGCGTTATGGGTTCGAACCGTGATGAGTACCTGGCCCGGGAGTGCATCGAAATCAATCTCCGGCAGACTTCGCGATTCGAAGATGAACTCGAGCAGATTCGGGACGCCGTCGCCGTTGGCATCGCCGTTTGGTCCGGTGAGTTCGAAATCGTCGAGCCATTCGGGAGGGAAATGTTCAAGCCGCCACAGATCATACGAGGAACCGAAAGTGTCGAGAACCAGTTGACTTTGTGGATAGGGGCTTCCCGAGCCGTAGAAGAGCCGGAAGCGAAACCGGTTGTCGGTCGAGGTCAACCACGTGCCGCTCGGCGCATTGGAGAAAACTCCCGAAATCCCGGCCCCGGAAGTTATCAACACCAAGGGGCCCCGCCGGGCCAGCAGGTCGGCTGCGGAGAACTCCGGCTGCAGGTGAAGGGTGCCACCCAGATGGACCTTCCCCTGCACCCGGATTTCCGGCGCCTGCAGGTGCGCATCGGATTCGCTAAGCACCATGGTGAGCCGGTCGGTTTCCGCCAGTGTCAGATTCCCGTCAACGTGGAGGCCGACACTCGGGTGGTCGGCCACCAACCGGATTTCCGAGCCAGCCAGGTCGCCCACGATCTCTCCATGTGCCTGAATCAGCGTGTCCTGAATCCTGGTGTTGGGCGGTAACGAAAGCGTTCCATCGCTCAACTTCAGGGTTACCCCCTGCAAGCAGGCCGTTTCGGCTACTTCCAGCGCCGCATCCCGCTCGACCGTCAGGGTCGTGTTTGTCAGTGTCAATCGGCTGAAGACCCCCTCGGCCCCGGCAGAGAAGACTGCCTCGTCGACGTCGAACCTGACGTCGCCATCGAATCCGTAACGGCTTTCGCCTGGAGGCAGGAAGACTTCGACCGGCTTCACCCGCGAGCGGAGATTCGCCTGTCCCGGTCCGAGCACTAGCTCCAACCCGATGATGTTCTCCCGGCAGCGGAAGGTTCCTGAGTTGAGCCACTGCCCCTGCGGAAAACTGATGTCGCATACACCACGCAAGGTGAGCTCACCGGAATTTTCCAATCGGGCGTTCTCGGAAACCAGTGGAAGCGCCCCGCCGACCCAATCGGTGTTCCCCTGCAGGAGCAGTGGGCAATGGAGTTCGGCCACCCAGCCAGGCAGGATGTTGATCTCACTCCGCCCGAGAACGTCGACCTCTGCCGGTCCTTCCAGCAGGCCACTTTCCCAGAGGAAGGCCTCGGAAACCGTCACTGGCGTCGTGGCGGTAAGTGCGGTCTCTCGGTTGGTCACCAACGTCAAGGCCCGGATTTCGCGCGCGGCCTCGCCTTCAAGGCTGAGTCTCTGGGCCACCACGAGGGCGAGGTCGGACTCGATGGTTCCGCCCATTGCCGTCCGACCGCGAACTACAATCGCTCCGTTCCCCTGCCAGGCAAATTCTTCGCCCAACTCGCGATAGCCGCTGAATTCGATCCTCCCCGCGTCAACCGCCCGCCAGTCGCCGTCCCCACTGATCTCGCCGGCGAGCACCAGCGTTCCGAGGCTCACCCGCACCTCGCCGTGGTTCTCGAAGGGAACCTGGATGGTGGCAGGACCGTGGCTGTCGTTCTTGATGAACAGCCCTTGGTTCAGGAGCAAGCCCTCGCTGCCCAGCCACAGACCGCTGCGCACTTCCACCGTGCCTTCCGGCGCGTTTTCAAAGGTGCAGTCGCGGCGTGTCCCGATGGGAACGCCGTCGAGGGTCCACAGACCTTTATTGAAGAGATCGCGGCCGAGGCTGGAATCCACTCCGCCGACCCTGAGAGTTCCGGCAGGCGGGATCACGATGCGACCTTCTCCTGAGAAGCCGCCACCGAGGGCTTCGGCGTTTTCCAGGGTTGCGTCCCCGACCCCGATCAGACTGCCGGTGATCCGGACGAGTCCGGGCAAGTGGGTTTCTGAAGCCACGTCGGCCACACCACCAAGGATGATGCGTCCATCGTTTTGGATCGGATTTCCAGACCAGATCGAGGTGCCGGACAGGTTGAGGACCCCTTCGCTTCCGGTCCGAATTACGCCCGGACCCTGTAGCTTGCCGTTGCCGATGGAGCTGAAACTGAGGGTTCCAGTCGCGACCTCCACAACGCCGGTGTTGTTCACGGTGCTGTAAATGGTGACTTCCCCGGAGGGGGCCATCACGCGCAGCGTGCCCGAGTTGTGAATCTCGGCGTCCGACGTGCTGCCCGGGTCCCCGACGTAGCCCGAGGTTTCGGCGATCAGGGCAGCTCCGGGTTGGATCCACACATGCCCCCGGCCGCTGAAGTGCAGATGACCCGCCGTCCAGCGGGTATCTCCGTACAGGAACAGTTCGCAGCGGTCGGCCAGCCCCTTGAGGGTGCCTCCGTCGAACAATCCCTCCCCCAAGACATGGTATTGACCTTCCCAACCTTTCAACGTTCCGTTCGACCAGTGAAATCGCTCAAGGACTTCAAGGCTTTCGGCTGACAGCGCGGACAGATCATCCCCCAGCGTGAGCTCGCTGATCTGAATGGCCCCGTCGATGTTAGCCTGCGCCGACCCATCCGCAACGTCCACGATGGCATGAAAGGTCTGGCCGGCGCCATCCACGGGCACGACGCCGGTCGACCAATTGGCTGGATCGTTCCATGAACCCATTCCCTGAAGGATCCACCGTGCTTCGATATCCGCGGTGAAGGCCGATGGGGTTGCTGCCGCAAATACCAGACAAGAGGCGGCCAAGGCCTGGGCGAGCATTGGCTTCGTTTTCATTGAGCGCGCGGGATGAGACTTATTCATGGGTCACCAGGCGGTAGAAACGATGGGGTTGGTCGAGCGACTTGACGCTGAGTTCGATTGAACCGGACTCACTGATTACGGTGGCTTCATCGCGCCAGGTCCGCAGATCGGTGGAGGATTGAAGGCGGTACCGCCGACCGGCCTCCACCCGGGCTGCAATGCGGAGGCCGTCGGGTGCCTGCGTTGGGTTGCCCAGGTTGGGCAGGTCAACCGCCTGGAAGACGGTCTGCAACTCCACGGGAGCGCTTTCGGCTGTGCCGAACTCATTTTTCACGATGACCCGCACTTCCCCCTGATCGAGGCGGGTCACCACTGGCAGCGTGAGCACCCGGTTCGTGGCGCCCCGCAGCACCGAGCCGTCAAGGGTCCATTGGTAGTCCAACGGCTCCGTGCCACCGGCCACCACGGAGAACTCGGCGGTGGTGCCAAGTTGGGCCGTGACCGCTGAGGGAGGATCCAGAATGAACGGTGCCACCGCCAACTCCACGACGAACGCCGGGCTCAGCGCGGTGGCATACGAATTGTAAACCTCCGCAACGTAGGTCCCGGCCTGCTCCGTGGTAAACTCCGGAAGCTCAAGTTCCCAATCGGCCGCGCCATCAACCAATTCGCCTTCGTGCCGCCATCGGACCACGAGGGGCGGGGTCCCGGAGGCCACCACCGCCAACCGCACCGGTTCCCCTTCCGAGGCAACGACCCGCGTCGGGCTCACGGCTTCGACGAATGTTTGTGGGGTGATGGCGAGGCCCGCATGGTAATTGATGTCTGCCCAAGAAGCCTTCTGCAGACCTGCCGGCGGCAACGGCGACTGACCTCCTCCCCAGAACCCGAGCTGGAACTCGGAGGAGATCTCGATGACGTTGCGGTGCCAACTGTTGAGATTTACCGGCACGGGAAGCTCTGCAGGCCGTTCGACCGATCCGGTATCCCCCCAGTAGATCACCTCGTTGTCGGAGGTCACCACGATATTGAGTTCTGTCCCGGCGGCGATCGAAACGACGTTGCTCAGTCCTTCGGGGACATAGGGCAGACCGAACCTGGAACCCCAAGCGAGCACGGTTCCGTCATTGCGCAACGCCAGGGTGTGCCGGGTGCCGGCTGAGATGGCCACAAGGTTGGTGGCACCTTCCGGCACCAGAATCGTGTCGGACTGGCCCCAACAGACCACCGAGCCGTTCTCCCGCAAGGCCACGCCATGCGAAAGTCCAGTCCCGATGGAAACGACGTTGGTCAAGCCGGCCGGCAGGTCCGTCTGGCTGTCCTGATTCGCCCCCCAGGCGGCGACGGTTCCATCCGTGCGCAGGGCCAGACTCCAGTCGCCACACGCTTCCACTTGGATCACATCGGTCAGCCCCCAGGGGAGTGATGTCTGCCCCGACGCATCATCGCCTCCGGTCACCACGGTCCGGTCCTCCCTCAACCCCAGCCAATGGTTGTCTCCCAACGCCGCGCTCATGATCAGGCCGAGGTCTTCCGGCACACCCAACGCCCCCCAGGCTTCAAGCAAACCGGGCACCGGCCGGGGCCGGGTCACCACGGTGACGACGCCGCTCCGGGCCGTGCCCATGGGATTCGAGGCCTCGAGTTCCAGATGTTGTTTACCCAATACCGCCTCGAACGTGAGGCTGGCGTTCGTTGCCGCTGCCAGGGGTTGGCCGTCGAGGAACCATTGGAACTCCAAGGGAGCACTTCCCTGGACCGCCGGGTGGAGCGTGAGGGTGTCGCCCTCCCAGGCGAGGAAGAATGGTTGGTCGAGCTGCACGCCCGGCGCCTGCGTGAGGGTCTGCAGCAGGGCACTCGCCGAAGCTTCCCCGTTAGCGTTGGAGACGCGCAGGGTGTATTCCCCTTCATCCTGCGATTGCACGTTCGGCAACCGCAGGACCGCCTCCTCCGTCTCCGCGATCAGTTCGCCCTGAAAAAGCCACTCAAACCGACGTGGGTCCGTGCCGGTCACTTGCGCCATGAACACGGCGGTTGAACCGGCTCCGACCACGAGGTCCTCGAAGGCGATAATGCGTGGCGGGCCCTCAGCGATGGTCAAGGCCGCCTCCCGACTCCAGACCGTGCCGTACTCGTTGGCGGCTCTTAGCGCGTAGATTCCTGCGGTTTCGACCTGGGCGTTGGCAATCGAGAGTGCTTCGTTGGTGGCACCGAGAATGGGTTGTCCATTGCAGGTCCACTGGAGTTGCGCCGGCGGTGTGGCGGCCACGGCGGCCACCAACAAGGCGGTGTCACCTGCCTTCGAAGTCAGGTCCGACGGTTGCACATAGATCTCCGGGGGGCCCAACACTGTCAGTTCGGCCGGCTCGGTCAGCGTTTCGCCGGCGGCGTTGCGGAGGGCGACCTGGTAGACGCCCGAATCCGAAGCGTGCAGGGCCGAGAACCGTAGCACGGCATTTGTCGCCCCTAGGACGGGGATTCCGTCATGATACCACTCATACGTCAGGGCAGAGGCGCTTCGGGCGACCACCGCCAATTCGAGGCCCCCCCCCACATAGTCCATGCGCGACTGTGGTTGCACGACGGGAAACGGGAAGGGCGCAATCGCCACCGCGTGCGCAAGGTAGCCCGAAACCCGGGTGGCTCTGAGGCCGGGAGGAGGCTCCAGTGCTCCCCAATTGTGAACCTGCCCGTTCAGGTCAATCGCCAGGGTTCCATCGCGCGCCACCTCGACGGCAACCGCGTTCGTCAGCCCCAGACTCCCGCTCGGGCCAATCACCGTGCTATTGTGCGTGAGACCGACGTAACCCCACGCAGCGGCATCGAATTGCGCCACGTCGGTCATGCCCGGCACCACTCGGGCCTGTACCTCGCGCTGCGAGGGATCCCAGGAAACGACCCTGCCATCGCTGAGCAGGGCGTAGTGGCTGTTCGCGGAGGCCACGTCGATCACGTTGGACAGTCCGGGAGGGATCTTCTCCTCATACGGCTTCTGGACCACGTTGCCGTCGTGGGTGGCGGCGAAGATCCCGTATTCACCCACGTCCAGCGTGACGATGTTCGACATGGTGGTCAACGCGCCTTGGGAACCATAGCTTCCCCAAGCCACCACCCTTCCGTCTCGACGGAGCGCCGCCGATTGCGACTCGCCCGCGGCGATATCCACCACGTTGGTAGCCTCCGGTGGAATGGCGTGAAGCAAGGGATTGTTCGGGTCACCCCAGGAGACCAGGCGGTCGTCGTCGGTCAGCGCCAGCGTGTGGGTCTCACCGGCGGCCACCACCACGGCATTGGTGAGGTTCCCGGGCACATCGGTCTGACCCGTCCAACTCTTGCCCCAAGCCACGACAACCCCCGGTTCGGACCAGGGCTTGAAATCCGGCAACAGAGTGACCTTCACCGGCAAACTCGCGGTGACGCCCAGCTCGTTCCGGATCTCCAAGGTGTAATCGCCGGCCTCTGACTTGCTGATATCGGCAAGCTGGAGCAATGTCTCCTGCGCCCCGTGGATGAGGATGTCGTCATGATACCATTGGAAGGTCACGGGCAGAGGGCTGACCACTTCGAATTCCAAGGTCTCGGTCCAACCGGGACGGGTCTGTCGATCTGAAGGACGACGGGCAATCAAGGGCAGCGTGGTCGCCAGGAACACCGAATCGCTGCGGAGGTACCCGTATTCGTTCCAGACCTCCAGGTGATATTCACTGGCGTCCGACCCCGTCACGGAATCGAAATGCAGCACGGGGAGAGTCGCGCCGGGAATATCGACACCGTTCCGAGACCACTGGTAGTTGAGCGGTTCGCTGCCGCGCGCCTCCGCCTCAAAACCGACCGGGTTTCCAGGAAGCGCGGCCTGGTGAGTGGGGGCCTGCTCCCAGCGGGGCGGGGCGTCGTTGACAGAAACGCGAATCGGCCGGGACTGGTCCCAGCCAAACTCGTTGGTGATCGTCAGGACGTAGTTCCCGGTGTCCCCGGCCTGGGCATTGACAACCCTGAGGGTGAGGTTGGTCTGGGAGGGGAGGAGTTCGGAGTCCCTGGCCCACGAACTGACGAACGGCGTGGTGCTCTCAACCGTGGGAGTAATGACGAGATCGTCCCCGGCCGCAACCTGCACGGCTTCCGGGTAGTTCGCGACGCGCAGGGAAAGCGTCAGGGCGACACTGTGATACCTGCCGGCGGCGATCGCAAAGGCCCGGCCAATCGAGTCCGGTGGCTGCACCTGGCTCCCGTTATTCCCCCCCCACCCCACGACCTGGCCGGACCGGGTCAGGGCCAGACTGTGCTCGGTTCCCGCGGAGACCGCGACGACGTCGGACAAGCCTCCAGGAACCGAAATCTGCCCCGCCTCGTTTCGGCCGAACGCAACCACGGTCCCATCCTTCCGCAACCCTACCCCGTGTCCATAGTGGCTCAGGTCCATCGCGACGAGGTTTGTCAGCCTGGCTTTGGCGGCGTCGAATCCGGTGTAGGTCTTGCCCCAGCCTACGGCCTTTCCCTCGGCAGTGATGGCGACACTCAGGTCATCACCCGCCGCCACGGCGGCGGCATTTGTCAATGAGGCCGGGACCTCCAGCATCCCGGACTGGCCGATGTCCTCCCCCCAGGCGACGACGGTTCCGTCGCTTCGCAGGGCCAGGGAATGGTGCTTTCCGGCAGAGACGGCGATCGCGTTGGTGACGTCGGTGGGCACCAGATGGCTGAAGCCACCCCACGCCACGAGCCTTCCGTCAGCCCGCACCGCCGCACAACTGCTGTAGCCTGCGGACACGGCCACCGCGTTGGTCAGGTCGGCGGGAACGTTGAAGACACTGTATTGCGAGGAGCCCCAGACGGACACCCGGCCGTCGGCCGTCAGGCCAATAGTGTGGCTCATCGCCGCGTCGATCGCCACCAGGTTGGTCAAATCCGGCGCCATCCCGGTGATGATGTAGTCCCCCCAACCGCGCGCGACTCCGGCTGGCTGTGGCGCACCGCGGAGGGGAAGGGCCACCCCGAGGGCACCCATGAGCAACCAGACTGCTCGCGGAACGGCGAAGGGTAGGGACGCACGGGACATGACGTTCGTGGGCATATGGGAAGAGGGTGATTGGGATTTCGGCCTCATTAGGGAACCTGCCGGACGCGGTAGAAGCGATGGCCGGCCACGCCTGCGGCCGGATCGTTGATGGATGTCGGCTCGTTCCCAAGCGTCAGCGTTTCCACCTCCGCCCATTCCATCAGGTCCAGCGAGACTTCGATTAAGACGGTGGCGCCCGGCGTGCCGGTCACGTCGAAGCCAAAGCCCGCTTCAGTGAAACGGGGACTCCGATCCCCCACCAGGATTTGCGGCATCAGCGGTTGGGCCAGTGACAGCCGCGCTTCGACGAACCAGTCAGAGGCGTTGTATTGGCCGCCGGTCATGTAGCCACGGGCCCGGAGGGTTCCTTCCGAGGGAAGCGCGACATCGGTCAATTCCCATCCGCCCGGAATTCGGGAAGGCGTGGCTAACAGGGTCCATGCCACGTCATCGGATGAATACTCGAACGTGACGCGCCACACCTCCGGACTGGTGCCACCGCGCAGCCAGGTGATGGTGGAACCATCATGCTCCAGGCTTTGGGTCGCGGGATCGGTGTTGTTCAAGCGACCGAAACCAGCCGGGGGCACATAGGGACTCCAGCCGCCAATTATATCAGCCAGAAAGAGTACCGCGCCGTCCGACTGGAGCGCCGCGCCCGCGCTTCTCCAGGACGATTCCGGATGGAAAGAGAAGTCCAATGAACCGTCCTGATTCAATCGGCCCAGAGAACGACATGGCACGCCGTTCAAAGTTGAGGCGCCAGCCACGATGATCCTGCCGTCGGCCTGCACGCTGAGCGATCTCAATGATAGTGGAGTAATCGAAGGAGTGAAGGTGGCATCCAGCGTTCCATCCGGATGGAGCCTGGCAAACCACTCCCGGGATTCTTCTCCCATGGTCCTGAAGCTGCCGCCGACCAGGATGCGAGCGTCCGCTTGCATGGCCAGAACAAGGACCGACACGCCCGGCGCGGGGTTGAAGTCCTCATCCAAGGATCCATCCGGGTTCAACCGAGCCAGATAGGCTCGCGGTTCACCGGCCAACACGGTGAACTGCCCACCGACCAAAATGCGTCCGTCAGGCTGCAAAGCCAGCGCGCGAACGGGCTGGTTTGCGTCGGCGACGAATCCGGCATCCAGAGTCCCGTCCGACTGGAGCCGCGCCAGGTTCAGACGCGGCACCCCCCCGACCATCCTGAAGTCGCCGCCGACCACGACTTTGCCGTCCGGCTGCAATGCCAGTGTGCAGACGTAGGGATTGGAGCTGCCGGCTGCTGCGACTTGCGCATCGAAGGGCCGATCCAGTCGGCCGCTTGGATACAGTCGCGCGAGGTAGTTCCGCGTAGCCCCGGCCACACTGGTGAAGCTGCCACCCACCAGCAGTTTGCCGTCCGGCAGCACGGCGAGGCAGGTGACCGTCCCGTTTGGCTCCGGGAGGAAATCCGCGTCCAACGTTCCATCGGGACGGAACCGGCAGAGTCTCTGGAAGTCATCCGGTCCCACGTTCAAGGAGAGTCCCCCGAGCAGGATGTTCTCATCCGGCTGAATCGCCAGCGCTGAGAGGCGCGGAACATTGGTGAATTCAAGCTCAGGGATGAAAGCGCCGTCCCATAGAGCGGCGTTGACCGAAAGGGAAGCCAGGTTGCTGGCCTGTTCAGCATGGGCGTTGCTGACGACCACCTGGTACCAACCGCTGTCGGACAACTGCGCATCCACCAACTCGAGTATCGGACCGTTCGCTCCAACCAGTTCGGCCCCGTCCTTCCACCAGTGGTATTCCAGGGGCTCCACTCCCACCGCCGCCACCTCCAACGTGACATTCCCACCACGGTCAACCGCCTGATGCGCGGGTTGAGTCGTAATCTGCGGCGGACTGACAAGGGCGAGCGTGGCAGGATCGCTGAGCACGCTGCCGTAGTCCGTGCTCACAATGACCCGGTATTCGCCGGCGTCGCTTTCCTGCAGGTTGAACAACTCCAACGCCGATCCGGTGGCGCCGTCGAGTTCAGTGCCGTCCTTCACCCACTGGTAGCTGAGCGGATCCGTGCCCACAGCCCCGACCTCAAATCGGACACTCTGGCCATAGCCCCAAGTCTGGCTGATGGGGGGGCTTTTTATCAGAGGTTCGTTCACGTGGAGTGAGGCGAACTCAGATGACAGGCTGCCTTGGGCGTTGCTGACAGTGACCGAGTAATCCCCGGCATCGGCTCCGCTGACGTTCTCCAGCGTCAGTTGGGACGAATTGACTCCGCTGATGCGTTCACCCTCCACGATCGGTTCTCCGTTGAAGAGCCATTGATAATCGATGGGCGGGGTCCCGACCGCTGCCGCGAAGAGGGAGACCGTTGTCCCAAAGTCGTTAGTCTGACTCACCGGTTGAGTGACGAAGACCGGTGAACCGAGATAGGTTTCCGCCATCCACGCCGAGCCATTGGCATCTCCGGAGGTCACGAAACCGCGCGCTCGCAGGTGGCCCTCTTCAGGGATCGCTTCACTGCTCAACTCCCAGCCTGCCTCAATGCGGCTGCCATCTCCCAGGAGGGTCCAATTCACGCCATCGACGGAGTGCTCGAACGTGGTGCGCCAGACCTCCGGACTGGAGCCGCCTCGCTGCCACGTGATCCGGGAAGCTTCACGGGTCAACGTCGCGCTGGCTTCCACCGGATTGTTCAGTCTCCCGATGTAAGGTTGATCCGCACCGCCCAACTTGGTGAAGCCGCCCCCCACCAGGACCCGACCGTCCTCTTGCAGCGCCACCCCGTGGAAGGTCGTTCCCGATGCCGTCGGGCAGAAATCAGGATCCAACGATCCATCGGGATGTAGTCGTGCAATGCCATCCCGGCGCACCCCTCCCAGCGTGTCAAACAGACCCGTCACGAGAATGCTCCCGTCAGCCTGAAGCGCCAGCGAGTAAACCGAATCGTCGGCGGGCACATTGAAGCTGGTGTCGAGCGTACCGTCGGCATTGAGTCGGACGAGGTTGGTATGACCGTTGCCTTCGAGCAGGCTGAACTCGCCTCCCACGAGGATCCTGCCATCGGGTTGCACCAGCAGCGCATAGACCGCATGGGAATTGTTCGGATCCACCCCCGGCGCGAAGCTGGAATCCACAAGGCTATTGGGACTCAGCCGCACCAGTCTCGGATGCGTCTCGCGGTTCACCGTGGTGAATTGCCCTCCCACCAATATCTTCCCATCCGGCTGCAGGGCCAACGCATAGATATAGGAGTAAATCTCCGGAGCAAACGAGTCGCGGACTCCATCCTGGGTCAGCCGCCCGAGTCCATAGCGTCTGCCGCCATCCAGCGTGCTGAAGACCCCACCAACGAGGATCTTCCCGTCCGGCTGAAGCGCCAAAGCATCCACACTCCCGCTTGCTCCCGGGTTGAAATTCACGTCCAACGAGCCGTCCGGATTCAACCGGCCGATCCGGTCACGAGGCTGCCCTCCCAGGTTCCGAAACTGCCCGCCGACCACCACCCCGCCGTCGGGTTGGATGGCGATGACTTGGACCGCGCCGTCCGCGCCAGGATTGTAGAGCGGATCCACGGATCCATCGGGATTGAGCCTCCCGATGCATGAGCGATCCACACCACCCAGCCGGGAAAATGCGCCTCCAACCAGAATCCGTCCGTCAGGCTGCACGGCCAGGGCAAACACGCTCCCGAATGTGTCCGGAGCGAACAACGGCTCCACCGTCGCGGAGTTCACGGCAAGTTGTGCGGAATCGCTGAGTTCGCTGCCTAGCGCATTTGCCACCCGAACGGAGTAGTTTCCAACGTCATCCGGTGTTAGGGAACTCAGGATCAAGGCGGCCGTTTGACTGCCGGACACCTTCCCGCCATCGCTTAGCAGTTCCCCATTGAAATACCACTCGTAGCTGAGTGGTGATTCCCCCCACGCTTCGACCGTGAAGGTCACCTCACCATCACGCTCCCCGATCTGGCTGGATGGTTGCGTGACAATGCGTGGGGTCCGGACCATCTCGATCGTCGCGGTTTCGCTCCTGCTGCTGTCATAGGCACCCGTAACCACCACCCAATACTCCCCCGCGTTGTCGGCCGTCAGCGTCGTCAGTTGCAGCCACGGCTCAGTGGCTCCGGGAATCAAAGCCCCATCTTTCCACCACTGGTAAGTCAGGGGACCGCTGCCCACGGCATACGCCTCGAGGTCCACCCGGCTGCCGGGCTTCAAGGCTTGGCTCAGGGGCTGGAGGACAATCCACGGGTCCTGCACGGTGAGAACAGCAGCGTTGCTCGTCGCCTCACCGAGATCGTTGGAGGCCACCAGAGTGTATTCCCCGGAATCCCTCCCGGTGAGATCCCGCAGCGTCAGAACCGGAGTCTGACTGCCGGTGGAAGTCCCCGTGTCCTCCAGCGGCATGCCGTCGCGGTACCATTGGTACGACAACGGATCCGAACCGATGACTTCCGCGGCGAATGAGACTGTCGTTGCCCATTCGCTCACGGAGCTCAGCGGTTGTTCCAGAATCAGCGGCACCCCCCACTGTTTCTCCACGAACCAACCAGACGCGTTGTTCTGTGCCCCGGAGAGATAACCCCGCGCACGGATATTGCCTCCGGACAGCGGCACTGGAGGGGTCACAACCCAGCCGCCGGAAATCCGCACCCCATCCCCCAACGAAGTCCATGTCGCGCCGTTCTTGGTGTGCTCAAACGTTGCCCGCGAAATCTCCGGAGCCCCGCCGCCACGCGTCCAGAAAACGCTGTCATCCAAGAACAGCGATTCCTCAGCCGGTGTGGTGTTGTTCAAACGGCACAGGCCTGATCGCTGCATGTCGGCGACCAGGCCAAACCACCCGCCGGCCAGAATCCGACCGTCCGACTGCAAGGCGAGGGCGTAAACATCCCGGTCCGCTCGGGGATCAACCGCTGGATCAAGTGAGCCATCGGAACGCAGCCGGACGATCCTCGACCTCAATGTCCCCAGGTCGTTGAATGCCCCTCCCACGAGGATGTTGCCATCGGTCTGCAGGGCGAGGGTCAGGACGTTCATGTCTATCAGCGGCTGGAAGGAAGTGTCCAGAGTGCCGTCGACGTTGAGTCGGCCAAGGTGGGACCCGATGGACACACCGTCCAGGGAGGTGAATGCGCCGCCGACCAGAATGCGTCCGTCCGGCTGAAGCGCCAAGCATTCCACGATGGAGCCGGCGGCCGCTGCGAAGCTCCCATCCAGGGACCCATTGGGGTTCAACCGACCGATGCTGGCGACGGATTCTCCATTCAGCTTCGCGAAGTAGCCCGCCACCGCGATCCGGCCGTCCGGTTGCACGGCGAAGGTTCGGACCGACGGGGTGTAGGCGCCGTTCGACTCGACTCCTGCGCTGAACCCGTCATCGACGGAGCCGTCGGGATTCAACCGGCCCATTCGCGCATGCGCTTTTCCAGCCAGCAGGGTGAACCGGCCTCCGAGAAGAATCCCGCCGTCGGACTGGAGGGCCAGGGCGTAGATCGAGTCGTCCACTGATGGATGGAATTCCGGATCCAAGAAACCCTCTGCATCCAGGCGGGCAATGCGTTGCCTCGGTTGCCCGGCCAAGGTGGTGAATTCACCGGCCACCAGGATGCCGCCATCCGGCTGAACGCCAAACGCCCGGACCGGATTGTCGGCGCCGGGATCGAACTCCAGGTCGAGGGAGCCGTCCGGAAGCAGGCGGGCGAGGTTCTTCCGAGTCTGTCCGTTGACGGTGCTGAACTCGCCGCCGACGAGGATTCTCCCGTCGGGCTGGATCGCCAGCGAGTGGACCGCATCCGTCGATTCCATCGCCACGTTGAACTCCAGATCCACCATGATCACCGCCACCTTCACCGGGATTTCCCGGCTGGTCACACTCCCGTAGGCATTGCTGACCGTGACGCGGTAGAGACCGTCATCGGCGCTCGAACTGTCAGCCACGCTCAAGACGGCGGTCTGGCTCCCCGAGATTCGTCCGTCGTCGACCAACACCTCGCCGTCGCGCTGCCATTGGTAGCTGAGGGGATCGCTGGCGGCGATTTCCACGGAAAGCGTCAACGTCCCGCCCGGAGGTGGGGTTTGGGTGACCGGCTGACTGGTAATGACGGGATCGACCACATCGACTTGCGCCACTTGACTGGTCTTGCTGCCCAACCCGTTGGTGGTGACGAGCGCATAGGCCCCGCGGTCTTCGCCGGCGACCCCGGTAAGTATCAAAGCGGCCGTTTCGGATCCGGCAATCCCGTCGCCATCGGCCAGGGGTTCCCCGTCCTTCTGCCACTGGTAGGCAAGCGGTCCGCTGCCCACGACCCGCGCCCTCAGGAGCACTTCGCTCCCCAAAGCCCACGGTCGTCGCGGCCACTGGTTGTTGCAGGAACAGCGGTGGCCCGTGAAAGGTCTCCATTACCGTCCATCCCGAAGCGCTTGATTGGGTCGCCTGCGCATTGCCGCGCACCCGGACCGTCTGGCCTTCCGCATAACCACTCCTTCCAAACGCCACCCGGTCCCGCTCGCCGCGCCTTTGCCGAGGAATGTCCAGTTCTCCGCGTCATCCGAATACTCAAACACCGTCCCGGTTGCCGCCGGGCAACTGTTGCCCTGGGTCCAGACCAAGGCATCACCCTCCCAGTCCAAAGTGTCCTCTTGAGGATCCGTGTTCTCAAAACGGAACAAACCAGACATGCCAGTGCCGATAAGCGCCTTGCCGTCGGCCTGAATCAGCACAACCGTCACCATCGGTTCGGCCAACGGATCGTAGAGTCCGTCCAGCGAACCATCGGGGTTGAGTCGACCCACCCCGTAACGCGGCTCTCCATCAAGTCGGGAGAAATCGCCTCCGACCAGAATACGCCCGTCGGCCTGCACAGCCAGCGCGGTCGCTCCGTGCTCCGCCGAGGGATTGAAGGTCGAATCCACGGAGCCGTCCGCGTTCAGCCGCCCCACGTTCGCGTGCGGTTCCCCGTCCAGGTTTTGAAAGTCCCCGCCCACCAGAATGCGCCCGTCCGGCTGCACCGCCAGGGCTCCCACCGCACCATGATCCAACGGCTCCACCGCCGGAGTGAATGAAGCGTCTCGACTCCCATCAGGGTTCATCCGAAACAGGTTGGAGCCGGGGACGCCGTTGATCCTGGTAATGAACCCGCCGCCCGCGAGAATGCGTCCGTCCGGTTGGGCCGCCACGACGCTAACATACCCGTCAACGGATACTCGGAGACAGGGATCCAAGGTGCCGTCGTCCGCCAGTCGCACCGCGTTCAGGGCCGTCTGACCGTCGATTGAAATCAAGCTCCCGCTAATCAGGAGCTCCCCGTCCGGTTGAATCGCCAACGACGAGATAAACGCTCCCTCGAAGAAGGGGAAGGGATCCGCCACCGGATTCGCCGCGGAGACGAGCGGGCAGGTCCAGGCCAGTCCGAACGCCATAATCCCCAGGAATCCGCGCAGGAGAGAGGACAACGAGCATCGTGATGTCTTCATCGAAGGTGAGGTGTGTGTGAAGAGAGGCAACGCGTTAGCGGCTGACTTCAGTGTGTGTCCAAGTTCAAATGATGAGTATTACTGAGATTTGGAGCAAGGAGAATCTACATTATCTTATCGTGTCAGGCGCCTCCGCGAAGTTCGGTTTAAGCCTGTTCTGATCTCTGTGGACCGGGATCTGTACCGTAACGGCTGAGACGGGGGCTGGGCGTGGTTACCCGGCCGCGTAGAGCAGGGAGTTCGCACGGCAGCGATGTCGTCGGTAGTCGATTGGCTACCCTGAAACGGGATGGCTATGGGGCTCACGCAGAAGATCACGTTGGTCGGGCGCTAGGTACAGCGGGGCCATCGTCCTGGCACGCACCCGCCGAGTTCGGCAGCAACTCTGGGAGGACTTGTTGTTCAACCTGGCACGGGATGCGGTTCCTCTCCGCCCCGGCCGACAAGAACCGCGAGCCCTGAAACGACGGCCCATACCCTTCCCGCTGCTCAACAAGCCCCGACGCAAATTCAAAGAGACGCCCCATCGGAACCGTTACTGGAAAGGCAATCCCCGAAATACAAAGGGCCTTGATTAAGCGCCATTCAGAACTGAACCCTTTATGACCCCTTTATGGGCATGCCTTCGAATCCGCGAAGGGCCGTGAGGCCGGAAGAAGCCGTCGGTTTGCTTTACACTGATCACATCAAGAGCTAATAGGCGTTCCGACAAGTGCTTATGACAACCTGCGATGTGACGTGCCCCTCAACGATGTTGGCTGCCCTTACACCCCGAAGCTAATGCGCCTCGGACCTCTCCCCGCAGGACAAGTTGTGCTTATGTGGCAAATGATTGGCACTTATGATTTTGCTACTGTAATCAACACCGGGTTCAGCGTGCATAGCACGATTCCTGCTAGCGGAGTCGCGAAGGCGGCGAGCTGTGTCTCGCGGAAGGCTATCCGGGACAGGATTGGTTCGTGCTGCTTGGGCAGCAATCCGGGTAGAACGATCGCCCAAACAGCCAAGTAAACGGCCAAAGAAAGCCATTCGAATGAAGAGATGCTATCCGGTTGTATGTATTGCATGCGTCGGCCTGAGCGGCCTCGCGAACGCCAACTCGATTGTCCTGGATCGCAGTCCGGACGCCTTCCTGGGTGCGCTGCTGCTTCCATCAGATAGTGGCAACTGGGCGAACGCGAGATCGGGCCAGCATTTCGCCGACAGCTTTTCCTTTGCGTCGCCCGTCACCCTCACCGGCATGGGGCAGTTCAGTGGGCAGTATTGGGGTGCCGTTGGCCAAACGGTAACGATTCAGCTTTGGCAGGATGCGGCCGGCCAACCCGGGGCACTTCTGAACGAGTTCCAAGAGACCATTTCGCTGGTGAACACTGATGGAGCTTCATCGGCAAGTTTGATCACGCAGAAGTACGCCGACTTCACAATACCCGATCACGCTTGCCCCCAATACGGTATACTGGATCAGCATGAGCGGTGGAACCCCGACGCGTTCGGTGAACTGGCTCTTCTGGGCCTTAGTGCGCCGCTGGACGGTTTGAGCGCACAGTTCAACAACAACACCTACTCCGGGCTTAATTCCGTGGGGGACGTGTCGATGCGACTCTACTCGGACGTGCCGGACGGCGGGGTCACCCTCTGGATGGTCGGAGCAGGGGCGCTGGGATTGGCTGCTTATCGCCGCAAGGTTGCGGCCTGAAGATCCGGGAGGAGTAACTGGCGGGCACACTGAATCACTACCGCTGAGAGCGAGGTTGGAATGTGTGCTGCGATCGACGAATGGCCGCTTGACAAGCGTGCGGACTGCATCTATCAGCAGTAGAGATAATGAGACACATCAGACACTCTTGCCCCTAGGGAGGGTGTCCAAGCAGGATCAGATAACCAAAACGAAAAACGACAATGAACGCTCGTAACCTGACCCCCCATTCCTCAGTCTGACGCTGTTTGTGGCTGCGGCCGCCACGACCTCGGCGCAGACCATGCGCGGACCCAATGGCCACTTCTACCGAGTCGTCGCCGCGCCGCAAATTGCCTGGGCGGACGCCAACGCCGCCGCCAGCGTGGCGCTGCGCTGCGGCCAGCCAGCCCACCTTGCGACCATCACGTCCTTCGACGAGGACGCATTCATTGAGTCGATCCGGCTCGCCGCCCCTTTCCTGACCGGACTCACCACGGAGTGCTGGGTGGGGGTATCAGACCCCGGTTCCGCCACCCCTGCCGACGGTTGGCAATGGGTAAACGGCGAAGGCCCCATTTCCGGGGCCAACAGGGGGCCGACCTACGCCAATTGGCTCCAGACTTTCAGCTTCGAACCCAGCGGCGACGGTGCATTCCTCGGTGTGGGGCTCTACAACTTTTGGGGTCCGAGCCCAACGAGTCTCTTCGGCTGGAACGACGAAGGCAACCTCAGGTTGATCGGTGGTTATGTTCTCGAATGGGATGTGGACGCCACCGTCATGATCGACGGCTGTGACACGGGCGTGGCCAATGTCGTGCTGGATGAGGACACCCTCTGCACAATCTCCGACCTGATCGCGGAGTGCGCCGCGGGAGCCACGAATCATGGTGACTTCGTGAGTTGCGTGGCGCATCTGACCAACGCGCTGAAGAAGGCCGGGCTGATTTCGGGCGCGGACAAGGGGGCCATTCAGTCCTGCGCCGCTCAGGCCGCGATTCCCTGATGGGGCGCGCCGGCTCGGCCGGATCCAGGCGGTTCCACCACGCAGAGACACGAAGCAACACCAATGGAGTTACCCTATGTGGAGCGATGGAAGCTCCGCGGAACCTCACTGTCCTGTGCGTGGAGGGATCAGGCCAATGATCAGGATCAGGATGCGACCCCTTGGGAGCCGAAGATCAGTCTCCAGCCGATAATGAAGATTGGCAGATCGACGATGGCATGGCTGACGTAGCAGGGCCAGATCGAACGGTAACGCAGATAGAGCAGGCTCCAGATCGCGCCGCCGGTGAAGACACCGGCCGACCCCAGAAGGGTTATCGTCCAGGAAAACTGTCCGGCCAGCGCCACGATGTGATGCAGCGTGAACGCCAGGGCTGAGAGGACCACGGCCGCCGGCCCGCCGGCGAGTCCCTCGCATTGGCGAAACACGAACCAGCGCCAGACATACTCCTCCATGAGGGAGTTCAACGTGACCCAGTAGACCGCTCCGGCCACGTAGATCGAGGGTGGTTCAGACCCGTTTGGGCCGCCCGCCCGGCAACGGTGGCGGGTCGATCCAGCCCAGGTGGGTGGCAACCGCATACCCGCCGAAAATGGCGCCGGCGATGAGCAATCCCAGGATCACGGCCACGCCGAATCCTCCGCGGCGCGGGGGGCGACCCACTCCACCGGCCCCGCTCCACCTTCAGCCACCAGGCCAGAGGAAACACGGCAAGCCACAATTTGCCCGCGATGAACACGCTTTGCCCCAGTGTCGTTCCCGGCCACCAGAACGAGGCCGCCGCGGTGCTGAGGGAGGGAACCGGGACCAGGAGCAGCAGCGCCAGCCCGGCGGACGCCCCTGCCGCGGGTGGGTCTCGGCGTTCGGAAGACGAATGCATGAAGCTGGTCCTGCCAGATCGGGGTTTCAGGGCAAGCCGGCGGTTCAGTTGCCCCGGGCCGGACGGCAGGACCGGCCCGGGGCAGGCGACCGGGCATTCAGGCCGCCTCCGCTTCCGAGACTCGCGCGGGTTCACGCTGGGCCGGCAGCTCCACATGGAACCGGGTGCAAACCCCGGCCTCCGTCTCCCAGTGGAGTTCCCCGCCGTGTTGCCGCAGAATGTTTCGGCCAACCAACAGGCTGGGACCGGGTTCGGCGGGGTCCCCCCACCGTAACGGACGGCTCCAGCCACTGTCTGACCAGCTCCTCCGGAATCCCCCGCCTTGGGACTCCACGGTGAGCCTGACCCAGGTCACGTCGGCGGCACGCTCGAACGCGTTGGCACCCACGCGGACCTCCTGGCTGGGGCCGGCTCTGCGCCCGGAGGGTTCAATGCCCCCGCGACATTGAGGAAGAGGTTCAGGAGCACTTGCTGGATCTGCTGTGCCCGGCAGACCACCCTTGGCAGGTCCTCCGGCAGGCAGACCTCCAAGCGGGTTTGATCCTTGCCGAGCAGTTTCCGAAACCTGGCAATCGTTCCTCGTGCGAGGATTGCGATACAGGCCGGCTTGTGTTCCGCCCGTTCCAGCCTGGGGTCCCGAAGCAGGTTGTGCACGAAGCCGGCCAGCCGCCCGGCCTCCCGTCGAATCTCCACCGCGTAGGCCGCCGCGGTGCTTTCAGGCGGACATCCGAATCGATCAGCCCCGCCGCCTCCACGATCCCCTGGATCGAGTCCTCGATCGCGTGCGCCACTCCGTTCACCAGGTTCTCGAAAATCTCCGTTTCGCTTTGCCGCGTCAGCCAGTCGGCAACCGCGCTTCGCTCCGGCCCGGCAACCGCGTTTCGCCGGCCGACTTCGCGGATCGTGGCCTGCAACCCGGTCCGTCCGTCGAGGTCCACCCGGGTCAGCAGGATCGTGGCCGGGAAAGTGGCGCCATCGCTCCGGCGCAAGGTCCATTCGAGAAACTGGAATCCCCGCTCCAACGCGGTCTCAACCATGCGTCTGGTCCCGGCCGCCGACTCCCTGCCATCGGGCTGCCGCTCCGGCGACAGCTCCTCCAGGCGGCAGGAGCACAGATCCTGTTCATGGTCCACCCCGAACAGATTGAGGGCGGCCCCATTGGCGCTGGCCAACCTGCACTCCGGCGGGAACAGCGTCAGCACCGCGTCGGTGGACGATTCCAACAGGGCCCGGAAACGCGCCTCGCTATGCACCAGGGCCTCCGCCTCCTTCTTTCGTTCGGTCAAATCGCGGATGACGGCTCCGAAGGAGACGCGCCCCTGGGCCTGCCACACGGAAAAGGACAACTCCAATGGGAACTCGGTGCCGTCCTGGCGCAGGCCGACAGATTCCAGCGTCCGGCCGGCGGACCCCGGCGCATCCCGCTCCATGCGCGGCGGAGCACTTCATCGTGCGAGGCCCGGAACCGTTCCGGCATGAGGTCGGTCACCGGCCGGCCCGCAGCTCCCCGCCGGTGCGCCCGAACATTGTCGCCGCCGCGCGGTTGGAGTATCGGATGATCCCTGCTTCGTCCGCGCAGAGGATGGCATCGCCGGAACTGTCTGCCAGGGCGCGGAACCTCCCTTCGGACTCGCGGAGGGCCTGTTCCGCCGTCCGCTGGGCGGTCACGTCCTGTTTCACGGCGATGAACCGGGTGATCTGTCCGAATTCCCCGGCGACGGGGAGATCGTGGCTTCCTCCTCGTAAAGGGTGCCGTCCTTCCGGCGATTGATGAAGCGCCCCGACCAGACGCCGCCGGCGGAGATGGTTTGCCACAGCTGCCGATAGAACCGGGGCTCGTGGCGACCGCTCTTGAGCACCCGCGGGTTCCGTCCCATCACTTCGGCTTCGGTGTAGCCGGTGATCCGCTCGAAGGCGGGATTGACATACTGGATGCTGCCCTGCAGGTCCGTGATCACGATGGCCTCGGCCGCCTGGTCGACCGCCCGGTTGAGGCAGACCGGATCCAGTTTCCGCTTATCATGTTGTTGAAGATCGCGTATCAACACCAGGAAACACGCCTCCTCCAGCGGTGCGTGCTCGACCCGGACCTCGGCCTCCAACATCCGCCCGTCCTCACGCCTCAGGCGGGTTTCGATCCGTTCGGCCCCCATCTCCCGCGCCCGCCGGAGACATTCCGAAAAGGCGAGCAGCGCGCTTCCCTCCACGAGACCGGTCAACCGCCGCCGGAGGAGGTCTTCCCGGGAGTAACCCAGCTGCCGGACCAGGGCGTTGTTCACCTGGGCAATTCGCCCCCGGCGATCGACCACACAGAAGCCATCGTCCCCCGAGGCGAGGGCGGATCGTTGCAGCCGGGTGGTGCGGGCCAGCGCCTCCTGGGCGAAGCGCAGTTTGAGCAGCGATTCCACCTGGCGGGCGAGGGCCCGAAGACTGTTGCCCTGGGAGGCGTCCGGTTCGCGCGGTGCCCGGTCCATCACCGCCAGCATCCCCACCGCCGGGCCGGGAACCATGCGCAGTGGGATCCCGGCGAAGAGCCGCACACCGGCCGGTCCCTTAACCATGGGGTGCCCGGCATACCGGGGATCCGCCGCCGCGTCCTGGACCCACTGCAAATCGGTTCCCTCCAGGGTCAGGTCACACAGGGAATCCCCGTGCGTCGCATGAGCCACCTCACAGCCCACGCAGCTCGTGAGCCGATATCGATTGGCGTCCACGAGGCAGAGGAATGCCATGGAAGTACCGCAGACCGTCGAAGCGAGCCGCAACAGGTCGTCAAACTCCGGATCGGGCCAGGGGTAAAGCAACGGCATGGGCCCCCGCAGATGGCCGCATCGAGGACGTCGACGTGGGTGCCGGGGCGGGAGCGACGGCCGCCTGCGGGTGGGCGTCGGATGCGGGGAGTGCTCCGGGGTAGCCAGCTCTCCCAGCAGGTCCAGCATGGCCTCGAATTCTCTGGCCTTGTGGAAGTAGAAGTCCGTGGCGTGCTGCAGGCACTGCTGCTTGATCTCCGCGTGCTCGGAGGCGGTGAAGACAATCACCCGGCAGCCGGGCCGTTCCCGCTTGAAGTGGTCCAGCAACTCGAGGCCACGCGCATCGGCCAGCTCAACATCGAGGATCACCACATCGGGCAGGCGGGCTCGAAACAGATCCCGAGCCTGGACGCCGTCACCGGCCTCACCCACCAGATCGACTGCCGGCAGGCGCTCGATCATGCCCGCGATGCGTTCGCGGACGATGGGGGATTCATCCACCACCAGGACCTTCAGCTTGGGGCGCGGGATTCCGGTGGCAGCATTTGGCGCAGCCGTGTGCTTCCGGTTGGATGGCCCTCCCAGCATTGGGAGGAGGCTATCAGTCTGGATGCCGCCTTGCCAGACGGTGACCCCCTGCTCCGGATGTCCGTGCATGGAGCAATCACCTGTAGGGCGTTTGCCTGACAAAACGGGGAGGGTCCACGGTTGAACCTGGAAACCGCAGATGAACGGGGATGAACGCAGATAAGTCCCTCGACGTGAGCGCCCCACGTCCGCCGGATGTCTTCACCCATTGGGTGTGACGCGAAAATCGCGCAAGTCCTTGGGTATCTGCGTCTATCTGGAAAGCGCCAAGCGAAGCTTGGTGGTTCTGGTTAACTGAAAGGTGTTAATCCTGAGAAAAGGTCGAGAATCAGGTAGCCGACTCCGAAGCGGGTGGGAGCGATCCAGCCCGTTAAGGCCGGGGAAGGCGAACGCGCGAGCCGTAGCGTCCCGTGAACTCGGTACGGCCTCGTTACGCAAGAGAGGGAGTGGCCAGTCCGCCAGATGGGATGAAGCCCACATCGGTGGGGAAGGCTCGATCAAGTGCACCCGCCGGACTCCCCGGGGTGGAAGGAGACAGCGCGCGCGGAAAGAACCATCAGGAACTTGGGAGGCCCGGTCCGGTGTCCCTGGCGGACAACCCCAGGCGGGAAGCCATAACCGTCTGAGGGGCCGGACTGCGGCGTCGGATGGGCTCATAGTAGTGAGGATCCGCCGGTCAAGCCGGAGGGGAGCGAAGGAGCCCTGGCCAGAGTCAAGCGGAGTCAGAGGGACCGGGAGCTGATTGGGATGAAGATTCCTACGACAGAAGAAGCGGTGGAAGAAACCTCCTTCCGGGAGGCCATTCTGCCGCCGAGCCTCCGGGAACTGAGACAGAAGCTGGGCCGGAAAGCCAAACAAGAGAAGCGGTTTCGCTTCTACAGTCTCTACGGACTGGTGTGCCGGGGCGACGTGCTGGGGGCCGCGTGGGCGGCGGTGCGGCGCAACCACGGAGCACCGGGAGTGGACCAAGTGAGCATCGACCAGGTGGGCGCGACGCCGGAAAGCGAAGCGGCCTTTCTGGGAGAGATCGAGAGCAGCCTGAAGGAAAAGACCTACCGTGCCCAGGCGGTGCGGCGGGTATACCTTCCGAAGGCGAATGGGAAACTGCGACCGCTGGGCATTCCGACGGTGCGGGACCGGGTGGTGCAGGCGGCGGTGCTGCTGATCTTGGAGCCGATCTTCGAGGCTGACTTTGAGGATTGCTCCTACGGGTTTCGGCCCGGACGGTCGGCGCACGACGCCCTGAGCGCCATCCACCAGCATCTCAAAGAAGGCCGGGCGGGGGGGTGTATGATGCGGACCTGGCCGGCTACTTCGACAGCATCCCGCACGACAAGCTCGTGGCGTGTCTGCGGATGCGGGTGGTGGATGGCGGGGTGTTGGGATTGATCCGACAATGGCTGAAGGCGCCGGTGGTGGAACCCCGACCCAAGGGAAGGGGAAGCCACCGACGGTGCGACGGAACGACCGGGGCACGCCGCAGGGCGGGTCTTGAGTCCGTTGCTGGCCAACGTCTATCTGCACTGGTTCGACCATCTGTTTCAACGCGGAGACGGACCGGGGCAGTGGGCCAAAGCGAAGTTGGTCCGGTATGCGGACGACTTCGTGGTGCTGGCGCGATGCGTGAGTCCGCGTCTGAAAGACTGGATCGAGGAAAAGCTGGAAGGCTGGCTGGGGCTGGAAATCAACCGGGAAAAGACCCGAGTGCTGGATTTGCGGCAAGCGGGCCAGAGCCTGGACTTCTTGGGCTACACCTTCCGGCAGGACCGGGACCGGTATGGCCGGGGGCAGCGATACTGGAACCTGCTGCCCTCGCGCAAGGCGATGGCACGGGAACGGGAAACGCTGCGGGGGATGATCAATCACCGACAAAGCCACACGCCGCTGCCGGAGTTGATCGGGCGGTTGAATCGCCACCTGCGGGGGTGGGCCAACTATTTTGGCCAGGGGTATCCGCGGGCGAGCTTTCGCCACCTGAACCACTTCGTGCGGTATCGGTTGGGGAAGCATCTGCAACGACGCAGTCAACGGGGCTGGCGAGCCCGTGCGGGAGTCAGTCTGTATGCGCACTTGGAACATCTGGGACTGGTCCGCTTGTGAATGCGTTCTGGAAGAGACGACTCTGGCGAGAGCCGGATGCGGGAAATCCGCACGTCCGGTTCGACGAGGGAGAGGAGAGCGGCGGTCATTGGTTTCATTGCCTCTCATCCCGTGCTCTCCTCTCTACTCTACCGGTTCAACTGCTTTTTCTAGGTTGAAGCGACCGCTCCCGGGAAGGGGGCTCCAGCGAGAGCACCCCAATGGGTTCTGTGGCCGAGGACTTGGACTTCCTCCCGAATTGATCTGCGCCGACTGATGTCGGCGGCTACGGCTCTGCTGGTGATGCGTTAGTCCACCAACTTGTGGCGCATGGCGTAGCGTGCGAGTTGCACGCTGGAGGAGAGGCCCGTCTTCTCGGCGATGCGGGCCCGGTAGGTGCCCACGGTTTTCTCGCTGAGGGCGAGTTCGGCGGCGACCTCCTTGAGGGTTTTCCCGGTCGCCACCAGGCGCAGGACCTGGAGTTCGCGACTGGAGAGGGATTCGTGCGGGGCCTGCTCCAGTCCGCCACCGAGGCTGGCGGCCAGGCGCTCGGCCATGGAGGCGGTGACGTACCGGCCACCTGCCAGGACTTTGCGGACCGCCACCACGAGTTCGTCGCAGGCGCTCTGCTTGTTGAGGTAGCCGGCGGCCCCGAGCTTGAAGGCGCGCATGGCGAACTCCTCCTCCGGGTAGGCGCTCAACACCAGCACCGGGGTTTGCGGACAAAGCCGGCGGGCGTCTTCCAGCACCTCAAGACCGCTGCGGCCCGGCATGTTGACGTCGAGCAACACGAGATCCCAGGACTGGGAGGCGAGCAAATCCACGGCTTCCGGGAATCCCAGGCCTCCCCACGGTGCATTCGGGAAGGCACAGGAGAGCAGTTCCTGCAGCCCGCGCCGCACGATCTGGTGATCATCCGCGATGAGAATTCGATTCATGGTCAGGAATCACTCCGCCTGCGCGGCGGCTTGTGGCAGCCACAAGCACACGTTCGTTCCGCCTTCGGGGCGCAGCCCGAAAGTCACGCTACCCCGATCTGTCCGGCCCGTTCCCGCATGCCCAGCAGGCCCAGGGATCCCGCATCCATCAGGACATCCTCCTCGATTCCACGTCCGTTGTCCCGCACTTCCAACACCCAGGCCGCCCCGGGTGCGCGTTCGTCACCCCGCGCTCTCCGGCTCAAAACGCAGCTCGATCTCCGCCTCGGTACCCCTCGGCGTGACGCGCGATGTTGGTCAGCGCTTCCTGGCAGATGCGATAGCACACCAGGGCCGCCCGGGAGGAGATATCGAGCTCCTCCTCGGCAGGAAGAGCCGACACGACATGCCCGTGCGTTCTTCGAACTGCCGGCTCTCGTGTCGCAACGCCATCGCCAGTCCGAGCTGGTCCAGAAGGTCAGGCCGCATGTCCGCCGAAATCCGCTGAACCATGCGCACCATGTCGTCTGCCAGTCCGGAGGCCGCCACAATCCGTTCCAGCAGGGAGTTTCCTCCGGCGGTCGGTCCCTCCGCCTCCAGGTCGCGTTCGAGCCATCGCAAGTCCATCTTCAGCCCGGTGAGCATCTGGCCCAACCCGTCGTGCAGTTCGCGGGCGATGCGGCGGGCCTCCTCCTCGCGGGCTGACTGGAGCCGGGCGGTGAGGGCACGGAGCTGTTCCCGCGACCGCCGGAGTTCCTCCTCCGCGTGCCGTCGGGCGGTGATCTCCCGCACGATGCCCAGCATTCGCGCCGGCCGGCCCACGGTGTCGAAGGGGTATTCGCCGGTAACCACCACCCACCGAACCTCTCCATCGTGCCACACCACACGGAATTCCCACGTGAACATTTCCCGGGTGGCCATGCATCGGTCCAGCTCCGCCCTGAAGCCCGGCAGGTCATCCGGATGAATCCGCCCGGAAAGCTCGGCCAACGTGCCTCCTGCGGGATCCGCTTCCGGCCCCCATATCCCTCCCGCCAGCGCGACAGGGTGATCCGGTCCGCCGTGACATCCCAGTCGAATGTGCCCATGTGGGCGGCCTCCAGGGCCAGCCTCAGCCGCTCCTCGCTTTCCGCCAGTGCGGCTTCCGCCCGTTTGCGTTCGGTAATGTCCTGAAAGGTGCCCATGACGTAGGCCCGGCCGCCCTCCTCCAGCCGCCGGAGGCCCCGGACCTCCGTCCAGAGATGCCGCCCGTGGCGGACGTCAGCCCGACCTCCAACCTGAAGGGGATGCCCTGTTTCTCAGCCGCCTCCAGGGCGCGCCGGATGCGTGGAAGGTCCGCGGCATCATAGTATCTCAGCCCCTGCTGTAATCCGAAGCGCAGGTCGGGCGACAGGCCCAGGATCTGGTAGATGCCTTCGGTCCAGAACAGGTAGTCGGTTTCCGGACAGACCTTCCAGGCTCCGATGCGCCCGATCTTTTCCGCCTCGCGACGGAACAGCAGGCTTTCCCGGAGAGCCGCTTCCGCCCGTTTGCGTTCGGTGATGTCGCGGGCGATGAACTGGACGCCCTCAAGCCCGGCAAAGTGAACCGGGGCCGCGCTGACCTCCATGGGCAGCACCGTGCCATCGAGCCGCAGGTAGCGGACCTCCGCCGGATACACGGAGGCCTCTCCCGCCAACCGTCGCCGGACGCGATCCTTCTTGGCGGCGTGGTCCCCGGGGTGGATGAGTTCCTCGCTGCGCCGCCCCAGCAACTCCTGCTTCGACCCGGCCCCGAGGAGCGACACGCCGGTCGAGTTGATGAACACGAGCCGGTCGTCTCGGAAGATGCCGATGAGGTCCGGGGATTCCTCCACGAGCAGTCGATAGCGTTCCTCGCTTTCCGCCAGGGCCGCCTCCATCTTCTTGCGCTCGGTGACGTCCCGACAGACGCAGAACACCAACCGCTGTCCCCCAGCACGGCGGCGCTGTTCGAGAGCTCCACATCGAAATGCGTTCCGTCCTTGCGCCGGTGGCGGGTCTCAAAGAACCCCTTCCGGGCCGAGTGCGCGAATGGCCTCCAGCACACGTTCCCGCGGCCAGTCCTGATCCCAATCCCAGACATGCAGGGACCGCGTTTCTTCCACCGTGCAACCCAGCATTTCCGCAAACCGCCGGTTCGCCTCGAAGACCCGCCCATCGCTGTGCAGCACCACGATCCCGTCCGGGAACCTTCGATCAGGACGCGCCGCCGGGCGGCCTCGGTGGCCAGCGCCTCCTCCGCGAGTTTCCGGTCATGGATATTCCGGAAGTTGATGACAATTGCGTCCACTCCCGGCACGCCGCAGAGGTTGGTGAAGGTGCTCTCGATCCAGATCCAACCTCCGTCAGCGTGGCGGAAGCGGTACTCCAGCGTGACCACCTGGTCCGGCATCTTCCGCACATCGTCCAAGGCCGCCAGCACCTGTGGCAGATCCTGCGGATGCGTTCCCGCGGCGGGATCCACTTGAGAAACCCCTCGGGATCCACCCCGAACATCGCGCAGGCGGTGGGACTCGCATAGCGCATGACGCCTTCCGCACTCAACAGCACCACCCCGTCGGGGGCGTTCTCGATCAACGCCCGGAACCGGTTCTCGCTCTCTCGGAGTCCTTCCTCGGCCTGCTTCTGCTCGGTGACATCCCGGAAACTCCACACCCGCCCGACGATGGTGTCGCCGACCCGCTGGGGTCTGGAGTACGCTCGAACACGCGTCCGTCCTGGAACCGGACCTCGTCCCTGGAGGTGGCCTCAGGCGTGGCATACAACTCCCGGACCCTCGTAAGAAATGCGTCCGGATCTTCGAGTTGTTCGTGCACCGACTCCAGCAGTCGCGCGTCATCCCGGGAATCCGCCACGGTTTCCGGGATCCGCCAGAGTTCCAGAAACCGCCGGTTGAAGCTGGTCACGCCCCCGCAGGATCGACCACCAGAATGCCGTCGGCGGTCGACTCCAGCGTGGCGGCCAACAGGGAATGCGAGTGCCGCAGCGCCTCGGCAGCCTCATGCCGGGCGGTCACATCCTGCATGTAACCGTGCCAGAGAATGCCTCCGTCCGGCTCCCGGCGGGCACCGAATTCCCCTCGACCCAGATCTCCCCTTTCTGCGGATGCCGGGCCCGGAAGATGTGGTTCCACGGTTCCAGATGCTGCGCGGACAGGGCGATGCTCCGGCCGAAGGCCTCCCGGTCATCGGGGTGCACGTGGGCGAGCAACCGTGTGGCATCCTCCCGCACGTCCTCCGGTCGCAGCCCGTAGATTTCCGTGATCATTCCGGTCGTGAAGGGGACGGACAGGGGAACCGTCCGGGCGGAGCCGGAAGGAATAGATCAGGCCGGGCACGGTGGCGGCGACCTGCGCCAGCTGATCCTGCAATCGCAGCCGCTCCTGGAGAACCTCCTCCGCCCGCTTCCGCTCGGTGATGTCAATCAGGGTGCTCTGCATCCCGACTGGAGTCCCGTGCACATCGGTCAGCGGACGGGAGTTGTTGAGCACCGTGATGATGCTGCCGTCCTTGCGTCGGAGCCGGTGCTCGTAGTTGATGAGCCGCCCGCCGGAGAGCAGTCGTTCATGTGCCGGCAGCACCACCAAGGGATCGGCGTCCACGTCAGGAATGCTCAGTTGCAATAGCTCTTCCCGCGAATAGCCCAGCAGATCGAGACCCGCCTGGTTCGAGTCCACGAAGCGCTTCTGTTCGTCGAACACGTAGATCGCCACCACCGACTCGTCGAAGATGCCCCGATATTGCTCCTCGCTCCGGCGCAACGCCTCCCGCCCCTGCAGTCGTGCGATCGCCTCGCCCGCACTGGCGGCGATGGTCTCAAGCGACTCCCGGACAATCGGTGGAATCGCCTCCCGGGTTCGCGACGCAACGGTCAGACATCCCAGAAGCTGCCCCTGGTTGGAAATGGGAAGGACGGCGGTCGACTGCAGTCCCTCGCGGGTTTCAGGACGGGTCTCGCTCCCGGGCAGATCCTCAAACCAAGTATAGACAGGCCGGCCTGCGGCGATCAGGCGAAACGGCGGCGATTCCGGATCGAGGCGGGCCACGGCGGCCAAAAAATCAGCGGAAACACCCTGGTGCACAAGCAACTCAAGTGCCCCGCTTGCGGGAGTCGACGAGATAGCCGCCCCTGCGCCGAGGCCCGCCGCCCGGATCGCCGCATCCAAACAAAGCCGCATGCCCGTTTCGAGACCGTCGGTGGCGGCCAGCGCCAGCACCAAATCATGTTCGATACGCCCCAACTCCTCCGCCTGTTTGCGCCGATGAATGTCGGCATGCGTGCCCACCATCCGCAACGGCTTTCCTTCCGGTGCGCGGGCGGTGACCCTCCTTGGTCCAGAATCCAGCGGTAACTCCCGTCCTTGCAGCGCAGCCGGTGTTCACTCTGGTAAACCTCCGAGCGGCCTTCGAAACAGTCCCGGAGCGCCTGGCGGGCGAGGGGCAGGTCGTCGGGGTGAATCCGGGATTCCCATTCGGTCTGTGCCCCTGAGTCTCCAGCGGTTCATGCCCGAGCAGGGCGCGTGACTCCGGACTGTAGAATACCTGATTGGTCCGGAGGTCCCAGTCCCAGACCCCTTGCGCGGTTCCCTGGGCGCCTGTCTGCAGCGTTCCTCGCTCTCCTGAAGCAGCTCCCCCGAGTGCCGGAGCACGCGGAAGTATCGGTCCAGCACGAGCCAGAGCAGCAGGCCCGTGACCCCGACGTCGCAGCCAGCCCTTGTATATCTCGATCCGATGCACCAGGCCGTCATCCTGAACCAGCGCCTTCAGCAACCACCCGGATCCCAGAATCCAGATCGCTCCCAGAATGGCGTAAGCGAGCGCGATCCTGGCGGCCGACTGCCGGCCGGGCAGACGAAACGGCGGCGAGGTCCGGTGCGGGGAAGGAGCAGGGTTCGACATACAACGGAGTCTTATCACCTCAAGGAGGGTGGCGTGCCAACGGAAGGTCCCGGGGAAATGCCCCCCAAACCGGCCCCCGGAAGGGACCGGAGAGGTGCGTCAGGATGACGGCTGACTGACCGGTCTGATGGCGTCCGTCGTTCCTCATATGCTGGGCTGGGGGCCAGTCTAACTCAATGTCCCCGTCAGCAAAGCCTGAACTCCGGGGCCGGTCGAACCCCCGCCGTAGCCGCCGCGGTGACTGGGCTCCGACCTGACGCGCGGCTATTCCGGCTCCGTGATGACGTGGACCTGGTTCGGCTCGAGCCGACCCAGGCTCTGCTGCTTTCCTCCCGGCCAGAGGATCTCAACCCCGTCCACTTCGCCGCCCTTGCCCAGTCCAAACGTGAGCGGCAGTTCGGATTGGGAGAGGTAACCGTGCGTGGGGACCACGGTCCGGGACTGGCTCACACCGCGGCTGCGCAAGACGACCTCCGCGCCGATCCCATCCCGGTTGCCATGCTTGCCGACCAGCCGCAACCGAATCCAGTTGCGGCCGAGGTCCTGGTCGTTGCGCAACAGCATGGGAGGGCCGCCGGTCTGAACGAGGATCACGTCGAGGTCGCCATCGCCGTCGATGTCCGCATACGCCGACCCGCGGCCCACCATCGGTTGGAAGAGATCCTCCCCACATTTCGCCGGCGGAACCGCCAGGAAACGGGGGCCACGCCGCGCGCCGGCATTCCAGAACAGTTGGGCCGGTTGCGCGTAGGTCTGGCTTTCCTGCACCTTGCTGATGTCCGTCTCCAGATGGCCGTTCGCCGTCATCACGTCAGGCGGCCGTCGAGGTCGTAGTCGAAGAAGAAGATGCCGAACTTGAGCAGCATGCGGCTGGCCGGCCCGACGCCCTCGATGATCGCCTCGTCGGCGAAGGTGAGTTCCTTGCGCTGCGAGACGTAGAGCGCGGTCATTTCGTTGGCGAAGTTCCCAATCGCGATGCCGAGCGTGTCGTCGTTGCGAAACCGGGCGGTGTCAATGCCCATCGCCCCGCGGGTCTGCCCGTAACTGTCGAAGGCAATGCCGGAAAGGGCGCCGATCTCGGCGAAGGTCCCGTCGTGGTTGTTGTGGAAGACGTAGTTCTGCACGGTGTCGTTGGCCACGACCAGGTCGAGCCAGCCGTCGGCATCCAGGTCGACCGGGGCCACCCCGAGCGACTTCGCCATGGGCACACCTGTGATGGGGTTCTTCACCTGGACTCCGGCCCATTTCGAGACATCGACAAACCGGCCGTTGCCCTCGTTGTGATAGAGAAACGGGAAGGTCCCCGGAAAGTCCCGCGGCTGGCCGTAGGCGCGCCCGATGCCGACCAGCTTGTAACCCACCTCCATGTCGATCTCGCGCGACCATTGCACGTAGTTGCAGACGAACAGGTCCAGGCGGCCGTCGTTGTCCACGTCCAGGAAGGCGCAACTGGTGCTCCAATCCTGACCGGACCCGCCCACCCCCGCTTCCTGGGTCACGTCGACGAACTTGCCGTGACCGAGGTTGTGATAGAGGCGGTTGCCGTGGACGGCGCTGATGAAGAGATCCGGGAGACCGTCATTGTCGTAGTCCCCGACCGCACAGCCTTGCCCGTAGAAGACCACGTCCAGACCCGAGCCCGCGGTCACATCGCGGAAATGGCCGGAGCCATCGTTCTCATAAAGTGCTTGGGTGCTCGGCGGCTCCGCCGGTTCCCGCCAGGACCAGTTGCACGAGTTCACGAAGAAAAGGTCCTGGTCGCCGTCCGCGTCGAAGTCCAGAAACGCCACCGAACCTCCCATGCTCTCGGGCAGGAGCTTGTCGCCATACGCGCCGCTGTTGTGCGTGAAGGTGATGCCCGCCTCACGCGTGATGTCGGTGAACCGGACCGCCGGGATTTCGCTGACGGCGGAGGGCGGCACCTGGGGGCACTCAGGTCGGCCAGGGGCGGCGGAGCCACCTCGGGCTTGCGCTTGAGGTAGAGGAACGCCCCGACACCTCCCGCGATCAGCACCGCCAGCACGACCAGCGACCCCTTGAATGCCCGGCCGATGATCGCGTCATCGTAGTGCTCGACAACCTCCTCGTCCCCGGCTTCATCGACAATCAGGAGGTCCTCTTCCCGCGATGGCGGGGAAGGCCGGCAGGGCGATGGGGTTTCGTCTTTCCTGCTCATGGGTTCCTGATCCCCGGGCCGGGGTTTTCGTGGATTGGGCTTCACGGTCTCGCGGCCACGACGGAGGCTTCGGCCGGCAGTTCAAAGGCGCCCCGCCGCTGCAGCGGATAGAGCACCACGGATTGCGCGGCGTGGTCGGCGGCGGGATTTCGGCGGCGCTCAAGGTTCACCGCGCGATCCCGGGCGTTGTCGTCGGGCCGGAACTTCTCGTGCAAGCGGCGATGCTCCTCCGCCGCGGTGTCGTTGCCAAGCTGGGTTTCAATCAGCGCGAGGTTGTGATGCGCGGTCAGGTTTTCGCCATCCTCGGCGAGGGCCTGATGAAAACGATCGCGGGCGCGCTCGAGGAACCGGCGCTGGGATTCCGGATCCTCCCGCTCCTGCTTGGCCCGTTCAAAGAGCGTTTGCCCCAGCTCGTTGAGCGCGAGGTAATCCCGACTGAAGTCCAGCCCGCGGGCGACCATCGCCTCGCTGCGATCCTCGACCACGCTCCGCAAGTCCGCGATGGCCTGGTCCAGATAACCGTTCTGCTTGTTGACCAGGCCGGTGAACCAGGCCACCAACCAGCGCGGCGCCGGCGGATCTGCGGCGGCGGCGCGTTGCAGGGCGTGGACCGCATCGTCCAGCCGTCCTTCCTTGAAAAACACCCGGGCCTGGTTCACGGGCCCGTCCCAGCGCCCCAACCGCTCCACTTCCCGGAACGCTGCCGCGGCCTGGATCAACTCGCCCTTCTCGCTCCCCTGGTTACCCTCCAGCAACAGCCCGATCCCGTAATCGTTCCAGCGCTGCCACTCGACGATCCCGAAGGGCGGGGCGGGCACTTCGGATTCATTGTCGCCGATGTCGGATTTCGGATCCCCCATTTCCCGGGCCACTGGCAGCACCAACTGGTCCTCCGCGATCCGCGTGATCGGCAGGTCATTCGTCACGCCAAACGCCGCGCCCTTCCGGTAGTCCGGATCCTTGATGTGGTTCACGTAGATCGTGTCGAACTTGCGGTAGTTCAGGCGCGCCTCGATCCGCACCGGTCCCGGACAATCCGGCGGCACGCTAAACGTGTAGTGCACCACCTGCCCGGCACCGGGTGGAATCTGGTGGTTGTAGAGCGGGGTGAAGATGTCCTGCGGATTGCGGCGGTCGATGCGGTTCCGTCCTTGTCCAGCATGTAGACGTTCAGAAAGTGCGACCAGGCATCGACCTCGCCGTGCGGTCCCAGACCCCCGCTGCGTCCGAGGGTCTCCCCGTCCGCTCCCACCACGCGCACGTCCACCCAAAGCTCGTTGGAATCCACCGTCCCCTGGGTCAGCAGATGACCCAGCGTCAAGGTCCGGACCACGACCTCCAACAGGTAGGTTTCCCCGGGCTCCAAGTACCGGCAGTTCCGGCCGCAACGGCGCGATCAATTCGCCGTCGATGGTGCCCCCCGTTTCAGACCGAAGAGGTCAATGCGCGCGCAGTCCTTCAGGATCGCCTGTTGGGCCAGGACGGCATTCGCTTCGCCGCGCCAGAACGGGAGGGCCGTGTTGCCGCCGGGGAACAGGTGATCGTGAATGCTGAGGACGTTGTTGGTCGGGTTGAACATCCGCGCCCCGAAATCGTCCGAGGCCTGCAGTGGCATGTGACAACCGTTGCAGTTTCCCTCCGCGTGCCGGGGGTAATAGAAGCTGCGGGCACCGTGGCCGGAGACCCCGCTGAGCAGGAAGCTGTCGTAGCTGTTCTGGCCGCGCAGCCAGTCCTTGTAGTGGTTGAGGTCGCGCGGGAGGTTGACCTTGTGGCAAACCGAGCAGAACTCGGCGGTCTGATGGAGGGGTTTGAGAAAGGTCTTCTTGTGAAACTCCGGCTTGGCCTTCACCAGCAGCCGGTTCAGGAACGCCAGCACGCGGTTTGTGCTGAAGGCGAACGGATAGTGGATCGGTTCCTCGATGGTGTAGTCGGCGTTGCCCACCGTGCTGTTCACGTTCACGATGGAATGACAGGCCGTGCAGGTCACCCCGGCAATGGCCGTCGGATCGTTCTGGATGTCGAAGTGGGGGTCATCAAACGCCCCGCTGAAGAATGGCACGGGATCGTGGCACCCCGCGCACCAGCGGGACGCCTTCACGTCCCCGTCCCGTTCCAACGCCACCTGCCGCGTCTCCTGCACGCTGAACAGATAGGCCGGGTTGTTGAACGAACTGAAGTGGTGGGCACTGTGGAACCAGCCTTCATAGCCGTCGGCATGACACTCCTGGCAATACTGATCCATCATGAGCGTCCGGGCGGGAATGAAGTTGCCCGAGGCCGTGCGGGCCAGGGAGGGCCGGAAATACTGCTCGCCTTCCTCCGGCCCCACCACGTTCCACTGCCGCGGATCCTGGCTGTGCAACCAGACCATGCCGGCCACCACCGCCGCCACCGCCCCGGCCCACGACAGCCCCACACGCCACTTGATGCGCGGTCCCGCCAGCCGGTGCAGCACGTAAAGCCAGACCACCAGCAACGGGGCAATCACGTGTGCCCAGTAGGCCCCCGACCGCAGCTCCGGATTCCGTAGTTCAAATCCCTCGATCCGCATCAAGGCAATCCCGCTCACCAGCAGGATCCCACTTGCCGCAAACACCCCCCAACCCGCCCGCACCGCGCGTCGATTCGTGCGCCGCGCCGCGGCCCGGATGTGGCCCACGCAGAAGATGATGAACGGCACCAGCAGGAGCAGTCCCAGGGCCAGATGCGCCAGGAACATGAACTGATAGAAATAGTTCTGGTACGACAACCCGCTCGCCCACTCGAGGACCGTGATGCTCAGCAGGTAGGCGGAATTTGCCCCGAGCACCGCCACCAACCCCAGAATCGCCGTCAGCAGGATGCGCAGGCGCGGCCCGACGGCACGGACATAACGACGGCGCCGCACCGGGGTCGGAGGCGGCTCCCCGGCCGGTGGGCCTTCAGGTTGGTTCCGGGTTGACGACATGTGACACGCAGCTTGCGTCCGGTTTGGGAGGCAAGAGCGCTTAAAGTCGTCAATAAGCTCTCTTCACACACGACGGCAGGGGTGAACCGCTGGAAATCGGCGGTGAAGTGCGGGATTTCCGGGGGGCGGCTGTCTCACGGGAGGGCGGACAGCCTTGTCCGCGAGGCAACGAACCGGACTCCGGCCGGCGCGCGGGGGAAACCCGGCCGTTTTCGGCGACCCCCCGGGATCGTGCCAGGTTCGTGGGCACCCGTGGACAAGGCGGTCCGAGCGTCCTGCGCGGCACCTCCGGCGACCCCTGGCGCTGCGGATTCTCGAATGGTGCTGCGGCAAGTGGCTGTGGCCCTGTGGCCCTCCCTCCCGCAAGGCGATTCTGCCTCGCGGACAGACCGGTCGGCCCGTATCCTCCCGCCATGAACCATCCCGGTCAGTGTAGGCCAGGACCCTGGCGGCGCCGGGCCTGCTCATTCCGGCTCATTCGAAGCAGGGAGCACGGGGTGCCGCATGAAATCGGGACCCGACTGTGCACGTTGGCGATGTGCCTTGCCGCCACGGCAACACTGCTGCGGGCCGACGGCATGATAGCCTTCAACACCAAGGTTGCCTGGGCGGGCATCAACGCGCGGGTGTATGACGCGGACGGCAACCCGGTCAGTGGTGCCGAGTACAGCGCGCAATTGCTTTGGGGCCTCGCTGCGGATGCCTTGGCCCCCATTGGGGTGCCCGTCCCGTTCTACAGCGACAAGGACTACAAACTCGGCTATGTCGACGGTGGCGTCGTGAGGGTTGCGGAGACGGGCGCCCACGGCTTTGTGCAGATGGTGGCGTGGGCAACCGCAAGTGGAGCCGACTACGCGAGTGCCCTGGCTGCCGGTGGACCGACCGGCAGGTCCAACATCATCCCGATCTGGGTTGGTTGGGATGACATTAATCCAACACTCCCGGGGGAGTTGGTCGGCTTGGAGGGTTTCCAATTGAACCGAGGCCAGATCATCCCCGAGCCTTCGACCTTCGCTCTGGGGCTGATGGGCCTTGGCGTGCTCCGGCTGTGCCGGCAGGGAAGGCGTCGGCCCTGAGCGGCATCCTGAGCAAGGTGTTGTTGCTGGCGCGTGACCGGGAGATCAAGGACCCCAACATCCTCGACCAGATCCGTGGCTCCTGATCACAAGGAACCGCGGCACAACGCGCATGGCCGTTGTCCGCGGTTCGCTTCGCCTGTCTCACGCCGGAGGGAATCAGGTTGTCGGTTCTCCAGCGGGTGGGTTGTCGGCCTCGTGCAATCCGGCGTGATCGA
>JACKPW010000023.1 GCA_024233215.1 Verrucomicrobiales bacterium
CCTCGACTGGAAGCTGGCCTACGGGAACGGCGTGTTCGTCGCTGCGGGCAAGAAGAACGACACCAGCGGAAGCGCCTGGTACTCGGATGATGGCCTGGCATGGCAACGCAGCAATTCGGGCGCAGCGCATGAGAATCTGGCGTTTGGAGCGGGTCGCTTTGCGAGTTGGGCTGGTAGACTTCCCCTGAGCACGGTCGATGGCAGAGAATGGGCTTGGCACGAACCTCTCGATGTTCCCGTTTCCGGGGAGCTGATCTTTGGGCGGAGCCGACTTCTCGGTCTTACACCGGATCCAAATGAGCCCGATGATCATCCCGTGAAGTGGCTGCTGGAATCGAGCGATGGTATGCACTGGCAGACCCGGTTGATCCCACCGCTGGACCTTCCTGACGACGTGCAGCATTACACTTACGAGGTGAAGTCGGCGGTGTACGCAAAGGGGCGGATGGTGTTTGTCGACGAGCGGAAGGTCATCAGTTCCGCTGACGGCGAGCACTGGGATGTCGGGAAGTGGTATTGGCCCGGGCCGTCGTGGGCTTCCCAAAGCCTGCATGTAGTGATGTATGGAAAGGGGCAGTTTGTGGCTGGGGGACACGACACGCAATCGTCACCGAAAGTGGACCTCCTGCTCAGTTCGGAGGACGGTGTCACTTGGACCAGCCACTGGCCTGAAGGAGCGGTTCCGGAGAAGTGGATCTATGCGAACGGGGCTTTTCTCGCGGCCTCGCAGAAGAGCAGTAGCGGCGGGACGATCTTCTATGGCTCGGTCGACGGGCTGACTTGGACGAACTTGGTCGAAGTCGAAACCACTGCTGCCCCTTCCGACCTGCTGTTTGGCGAGGGCCGTTTTCACTTGGTGACTCGGGGAGGCGAGGTGTGGCGCTCGGGCCTGATGCCCCCCTACGTAACCGAACCGCGGGTGATTCCGGAATTGACCTATCGGCTACCGGATGGGGCGATGCTGGTTACGGTGGAGGCACCGTATGGCCAGCAGGTCGTGGTCGAAGGGAGCGAGGACCTGGAGACCTGGCAGGAGGTCGGCCGGGACCCGTGTGACCGGGGTGAGTTCGAGGTTTACCACGAGACCGCGCCACCCGGCACCGATTGGTTCTACCGCGCCCGACAGGTGAGCGAGTGAAGTGAGGTCCGCCGCATTCCCCGGGGACCACACGCGGCCTCGCGTGTTCCGACCGGCGGCCTCGCCGGTCGGGGGCAACAGGGGGCTTTCACCCTGCCGCAAACCTGGTCGTTGACAGGGTTCCGCGGGGGCGCGGAACCCGGCAGGCGGGGGCGCGATCCCGTTTGAGGTGACCGCCCCTCGTTGATCCCCCAGCGGACAGCCTTCACCCTAGAAAAAGCAGTTGAACCGCAGATCGACACAGATAGACGCAGATACCCAAGGACTTGCGCGGTTTTCGCGTCACACCCAATGGGTGAAGACATCCGGCGGACGTGGGGGGCTCACGTCGAGGGACTTATCTGCGTTCATCCCCGTTCATCTGCGGTTTCCAGGTTCAATCATGCCTGCTTGCGGGACTGGCCGAGCAATCGCTGGATTGCGCCACGGCGCGGGGCGGAAGGCTGGGCGCCCAATCGGGTGACTGAAAGCGCGGCGGCGGCACAGGCGAAGCGGACGGATTCCACGAGGGAGTGTCCGCGTCCGAGGGCCACGGCCAACGCGCCGTTGAACACGTCTCCCGCGGCCGTCGTGTCCAGTGGTTCTACCGGAAACGAGGGAACAAGCACTTCTCCCTCGCCGGTCACGAGCAGCGCCCCCTTGGCGCCCAGCGTGACAATGACCGTGCCCACGCCTTGGGCGCGCAGCTTGCGGGCGGCCCGGCCCGCGCCCGCCACATCCTTCACTTTCACACCCGTCAGCAACGACGCCTCCGATTCATTCGGGGTCAGCACGTCGACACGGCGCAACAGGTCGGCCGGCAGTTTCTGTGCCGGTGCGGGGTTCAGAATCACCGGCGTCCCGGCGGCGTGCGCCATGGCCACCGCTGCCAGCACCACCGGCAACGGCACTTCGAGTTGGACCAACAGCACGTCCGCTTCCGCGATGGCCTGTCGGGCGCGGCGAACGTCGGCCACGGCCAGGCGTCCGTTGGCACCGGGCGCGACCCCGATGCTGTTTTCGCCCGCTGCCGAGACGAAGATGAGGGCCACTCCGGACGGGCACTTGGGATCGCGACGCAGGAAATCAACGTTGATGCGTTCGCGACAAAAGCCGGCCACGGCCTGATCCCCAAGGGAATCGGTTCCCACGCGGGCGACGAATGTCACTTGCCCGCCCGCCCTGGCGGCGGCGACGGCCTGGTTGGCGCCCTTGCCACCGGCGGCAGTGAGGTATTCCCCGCCCAGGAGGGTTTCCCCCGGACGCGGGATGCGCGGCAGACGCAGGATCATGTCGGTGTTGGAACTGCCGACAACGACGATACCCGGAGGTTTCATGGGGGGAGTGTTCCGCAGCGCTGCCGGCTTTCCAAGCCGCCAGGCGGAATGGACTCCTCCCTGGCTCAGCCGTAACAATTCAGTCGAACCAGGAATGACACGAATTTCACAGATTCTCACGAAGCCGGAGCGAGGGAATGGGCGGCCGGATGCCGTGCACCCTGAGGATCAGGCTGGTTCATCAGTCAGTGACTGCCGCGAGTCATCGAAGCGAGGGGTAACCGCCCAAGGCCCCCCCTCGCTGCACCTTGTTGGAATCCGTGAGAATTCGTGAAATCCGTGTCTCGTCACTGAATCGTTACGGTTCAGGTCGGGACCGCCTTGAGCGAGAGATCAAGGCCGAACCAGAGAAGGACCATTTGTATACCGCAGTTTACAATCGGACAGGACAGCGCTGTCGTGCCCTGCCCGCGAGTTCGAGCCGTTTCGCCCCTTTACCTATCCGTGATCCTGCGGAACATCCCGGCCCTGAAGCGGGGCGGCTACTCGTGGCGCAGGGCCTCGATGGGATCCAGATCGGCGGCCGCTCGAGCCGGATAGAGCCCGAACACAATGCCCACGGCGCCGCTGATGCCGAAGGCGAGTGCGATGGAATAGGCGGTCACAATGGTGATCCGGCCGGTAAACGCAGTGATGAGGAAGGGGATGACCACCCCCACGGTGACACCGATCAGGCCGCCGCCGATGGACAGGACCACGGTTTCCACGAGGAATTGCGTGATGATGTCGCGTTTCTTCGCACCGAGTGCGCGGCGGATGCCGATCTCGCGGGTGCGCTCGGTGACGCTGGCGAGCATGATGTTCATGATGCCGATGCCGCCGACGAGGAGGGAGATGGCGGCGATGGAGCCGAGCACCATGTTGAAACTGCGCTTGGTGGCCTCGGCCTGGCGGAGCAGTTCGAGCGGCACGACGGTTTCGTAGTCGTTACGGTCGTGGAAGCGGTTGAGCACCTGCTTGATCTGGGGATCGGCGGTTTCGACGGCACTCATGCCCTCCATCTGGACGGTGATCCGGTGCAGTTCGACCTTTTCCGCCGAGAAACTGCCGGCGGCCCGTTTCATGAGCACTTCGCCGAAGCGGACGCGGGAGGTTGAAAGCGGGATGTAGACGTTGTTGTCGAGGGGTTCGCCCTCCATCTGTCCGGTCTGGGGCCGTTGCTCGGCGGTGCCGGTTTCGCGAACGATCCCGACGACACGGTAGTAGAACTCGGCAATCTTGACGGCGTGCTGGAGCGGATCCTGGTAGGGGAACAGCCGCTGGGCCAGACCGGCGGTGACCACGCAGACGTTGTTCTCGTGCAGTTCATCCATTTCGCACAGGAAGCGTCCGCGCACGACGTCCATGCCGACGACGGCAGGATAGAAGGGCAACGTGCCGATGACCTGACAGGGCACCTCGTTGCGGCTGAAGCGCACGTTTTCGCGGATGATGCGCATGGGGAGAACCCGAAGGGCTCCCGGAATGGCCTGCAGGCGGGCGCCGTCGCGGTAGGTGAGTCCGTAGTCGATCTGGAATCCCCGGGTGCTGGCGGTCTGACCGCTTTCCTCGGCGGGCTTGATGCTGTTGATGATGATGTTGTTGCTGCCGAGTTTCTTGATGCGTTCCTGGGCTTCGTAGGACGCCCCTTCACCAATCGCCAGCATCGCGATCACCGAGCACACGCCGAAGATGATGCCCAGCATCGTCAGCACCGAGCGCAGCTTGTGGAGCAGCAGGCTCTTGATGCCGAGCTTGACGGTGCCGATGAACTGGAATCGCAACATGGCTCAGGCTTGACGTTCTCCAGAGGCGACCACGAATGGACACGAATTCACACGAATGATGGACTCGATCGCCACCCGGGAAATCGGTGGCTTGCCTGGCCGATCTCCCCCACGCCGACCCGTGGCAGCCACCTCCGCGGAGGCTTTCATGAATTCGCGTCCCTTGGTGTTCATTCGTGGTGAAAGGTTGCCTCCGGCGTTTCGGGCACCGGGCGGTTGACCACCTCACGGTCAATCCGACCGTCTTTCATGTGAATCACCCGGTGGGCGCGCTCGGCGACGTGATCATCGTGGGTGACGAGCACGATGGTCTTGCCGCCGCGGTTGAGGCGGTCGATGAGATCGAGCACCTCCCGGCCGGTCTTGGAGTCCAGGTTGCCGGTCGGTTCGTCCGCCAGAATGATCAACGGATCGTTGACGAGCGACCGGGCGACCGCGACGCGTTGCTGCTGTCCGCCGGAAAGCTGGTTGGGCCGGTGATCGAGGCGATCGTCGAGTCCCACCAACCGCGCCAGTTCCTGACAGCGCTCCTCGTAGTCGCGCAGGTCCACGCCCTGATAGACCAGCGGGACCTGGATGTTCTCCAGGACGGTAAGCTGGGCGATCAGGTTGTAGGACTGGAAGATGAAGCCGATCCGCCGGCCTCGCACCTCGGAGAGTGCGTCGTCGTCCATTTGCGACACGTCCTCGGCACCGAGGAAATAGCTGCCTCCGCTGGGGCGATCGAGGCAGCCGAGGAGATTGAGCATGGTGGATTTGCCCGAACCGGACGGGCCCATGATGGCCACGTAGGAGCCCTGCGTCACCGCCAAGTCGACACCCCGCAGGGCGCGCACGATGTTCTCCGCGCCCAGGACGTAGGTCTTTTCGAGACCCACCGTCTGGATCATCGCATTGGGTTGGAGGGCGGACGCGGTCATTGTTCCGGGAGGAGTAAGCGTCCGCCTATTGCTGCCGCGGACCTCCGGGGCCCCCCTGACCTTGACCGCCCTGGCCACCGCCGAAGCCGCCCCGGCCGCCGCCCTGCCGGTTTCCCTGACCGCCAAAGCCGCCGTCCTGGCCGCCGCCGCGCATGCCGCCCTGTCCGCGTCCCTGGCCGCCGGCCCCCCCCTGGCCCTGACCGCCAAAGCCGCCGCCGCCCGCGCCCCCCATGCGTTGCTGGAACTCCGCCCGCATGGCGGCCTGTTCCTCCTCGCTGAGCTGGCCGTCGCCGTCCTTGTCGAACCGCTTCACGATGGCTTCCCGGTCGAATCCGGCCGGAGGCCCGCCCATGCCGCCGGGCCCGCGCTGGCCCTCGGCACCACCCGGTCCCTGGCCCTGTCCGGAACCGCTTTGACCCTGGCCGAAGCCACCCTGGCCGTTTCCTCCCATGCCATTGCCATTCCGCTGGCGGGCCATGCCCTGGTCCACGCGGTTGGCTCCAGGCAACGCCGAGGTCGGGGTATTGGTGAGGGAGGTCGTGTCGACGTCGGAGAGCACACTCCCTTCTAGGTCCTTGGCCTGGGTGTCATAGGGCGGGGCGAGGAGGACCCGGTCGCCTTCCTCGAGCCCGGAGGTGATTTCGATGTACTTGGTGTTGAACATGCCGACCGCGACCGGCACCGGCTCGGTCTTGGAGCCCTTCTTCACGTAACACACCTGTTTGCCGCCCAGGGTGGTCACCGCCTGGATGGGCACCGAAACCGCGTTGGCGATGTTCGTGATGACGATTTCAGCCTTGGCGGAAACGCCGGGTTTGATGTCGGGGAGCTTGTCCATCACCAGCACCTCGGTGCGGTAGACTTTGAGGTTCGGATTGCCGAAGCGGCTCTGGGTGTCCGGCACGACGCCGACGTAGCTGACGGTTGACCGGAAGCGCTGATCGGGCATGGAGTCGAGGGTCACGAACGCGGGCTGCCCGCGTTGGACCATGTTGACGTGCGACTCGTGGACCTTGACCGTGACCTTCATCTTGGAAACGTCGGGGAGCTTGATCAGTTCCTGCCGGTTGCGGACGGTCGCGCCTTCCTCGATCATGGACTCGCTGCTGAAGCGGTTGTCGGAGGCGGGATAAACCACCAGGCCATCCTGCGGTGCGGTGATGGTGGTGCCCTCGAGGTTCTTTCGGTCGCGTTCGAGTTTGGCCCGGCTGAGATCCAGGGTGTTCGATTGGGTGACCAGGTCCGCCTCATACTGCGCGATCTTGCTGAGGGACTGCGCCACCACGCGGTCCAGCTCCTTCTGGGCCTCGGACACGTCGGACTCGAGCTGTGCCTGTTGTTTCGGAATGTCGTAGCTCTCCAACATGACCACCGTGTTGCTGGCGGCGATGACGGCGTTTTCGTTCCCGAGCACGCTGATGAAGTCCGAGTCAACCCGCTGTTTGGTTTCGTAGCCGCTGGCCGCCAGGTTGGTGGTGTAGTGATAGGTATCCTGGCTGACGCCAAGCTGGGCCTTTGCCTGATTCAGCTTGTTTTCCGCCTCGGCCAGATTCACCGCCGCGAGGGCGTTCGTGAACTTGGCGAGATCCATCTCGGCAAACCTCAGGGCCAGTGCCGCCTTGTCGATGGAGCTGTTCGTCAGGCTCTTTTGAATCTGGAGTTCCGACTGCGCCTGGAGCAGGGCCAGTTCGGCCTTGGCGAAACTGATTTCCTGCTGGTTGACCTGGTCCTGGGCCTGCGAGGAATCCAGCTCCACCAGAACGTCGTCCTTCTTCACGTAACTGCCTTCGGGCACGATGTAGATGACCCGGGCCGTGCCTTCGACCTCGTTGCGAATGACCACCTCGTTGACCGCCTCCAAGGTCCCGCCTTCCACGATGGACACCACGAAATCGCCGCGTTTGACCGGGTAGAAGGCGGTGTCGGGCAGGCCACCGTGTGGGCCGCGACGGAAGTACAGCATCAGCAGGACCGCGGCGACGACGACGATCCCGACCAACACGGCCGGCCGACGCAGGGAGGCGGGCAGGCTTTGCAGGGAGTTAGTTGGCTTCATGACGGAATTCCAGAAACTCATCCGGCGGGCGCAATTCGTCGCCGGGCATTTTCAAGGGGTTCACTCCACGATCTCCTTCCGTGCTCATGTCAACCAGCGGGTCCCTCAGCCAGAACTGGGCTTCTTCCGTACGGATGATTCCCATGTCCAGCAGGAGTTGGAGCCGGGCCTGCAAGTAGTCGACCCGGGTGGAGGTCAGATCGTTTTGGGCGATGATGAGAAGGTCCTGGGCTTCGCGCAGATCGCGGATGTTGGCGCGGCCGGCTTCGAGCAGGATCTGGCTCTGCTCCACGCGGCGACGGTTGACGTCGAGTTGCGCCTGGCGGTTGAGGTAGTTCAACCGGCGCTGTTCGAGCGTGCGCAGGCCGCGGTCGATGCGGTCCTTGAACTGGTCCAGTGTCAGCCCCAGGCTGCGCAACTGCTGTTCGAACTGCACCAGGGTGGTGCGATAGGCGTTTCGTTCACTCAACCGGTCGAACGGCAGATCGATTTGCAGGCCCACGCCGTAGTTGAAGGCGTCCGGGTTGAACGTGGTGTAGTCCACCCGCTCGTTGGCCCGGTAGCTGGCGCTGCCGATCAGGGTGACCGCGGTTTTCAGCTTGTCCGCTGCCAGTTCGATCTTCCGCTTGCGATCCTCGAACTGGTCGATGGCGTTCAACACGTCCGCGTGGGTCTCCACCGCCAGGCCAAACGCCTGCCGCCGGTCCACATCCACGGGAATCAGGCCGGCCTGGTCCAGGTCGGCAAGGTCCTGGTCGTCCAGGTAGAGATCGTAACTGATGGGCAGCCCCAGGGTGATTTTGAAGGCGTCCATCTGGCTGAGATACGAGGCCACCGAATTGATGTAGGAGATCCGCGCGCCCAGTTCCGATGCCCGGGCATCGTCCACCTCGCTGCGCCGGGCCCGGTCCACGGAGCGAGCCTCCACATATTTCGTGGTGTCGACCTTGCGCAGGTAGTTCGTGTAGTTGTTTCGGACGGTGTCCTTCAGGCCGAGCAGCGAGAAGTAGTCGTTGACGATGTCCACATCGAATTGCCGCTGGTACTGCGCAAACGAGCGGACGGCGTAGACGACCTCCCGTTGGGACTGGGTGAGTGATTCGACGGCGTCGCTGTTCTTGCCGAAACCCTGCAGGAGAGGCTGGGCGACGTTTACCGAAAGGACGCTCATCACGGATTCCCGCGGGTCCCCGGTGTAGTAGCGGAACAGGTCGTTGACCAGTTGCACGCTGAAGTTACCGCCGCTTTTCAGGAACTGGCTGAAGCCGACCTGGGGATTGAGCGAACCGCTCAGTTCACCGCTCCCGTTCCCGGCGATCTGCGGTGTCAGGGACCCGAAGAACTGCGGGGTGAACCGGTGTTGCTGGCCGGTCAGGTTCAGGGCCGTCAGGTAGAGCTGCTCCTTCTGGGACTGGTAATTCCGGCTGCTCCCGACCGCCAGTTCGAGCATCTGTTCGAGGTTCAGGACCAGCAGGTTGGTGCCGGTCCGGTCCTGCAGCAGTTCCTCCGGGGAGATTTCCTTGGGATCCCGTGCCGACCAGCGCGTGTCGATGGTGAACGCGTTGGTCCGGCCAAACACGTGCCCCTCCACGGTTTGAATAATGCCGTAAACCTGCTCGTCCGCCGCCTTTCGGTAGTGGCTGGTGGAGCAGCCCGCGCCCAACAATACGAGGAGCAGCCCGCAAGCTGCTCCGGCACTGCCCGTGAGGCCCCTGCCTCCGGACCTGGTTCCGTGATGACTGACCATGCCCGATGCTGAACTTGGTGACGTTCAGGACGCGGCATTGGTTACAGTCCCAAGGCAATCCATGCCAGCCTGAAAGAAGTAAATCCGTGTTTCTTCAGTGAATGGTTACGGTTCAGGTGTTGCCTGCGCTGTCGCAATCGGCTTTGCCAGCACGGCCGTGGCGCCGCATACTGGGTCCCTATGGTTCGATTCGCCCACTCGAGGTGGCTGCCCGCGCTGGCGGTCGCATTGCTCCTCTCCCCGTCCTCTCTACCGGCTGCGGACCAGCCCGCCGCGGTTCGCTGGGAAAAGGACCTGGCGAAATTCGCGACCGCAGACCGCGAAAACCTGCCGACCCAGGGCGGCATCCTCTTCCTCGGCAGTTCCAGCATTCGTAAATGGGACACACTGGCGGAGGATTTCGCGGGCCTGCCGGTGCTGAACCGCGGCTTCGGCGGCTCCCAGATGTCCGACGCCGCGGACTTGGTGGAGCAACTGGTCTTCCCCTACGCGCCCCGCCAGATCGTGCTGTACGAGGGCGACAACGACCTGAACAACGGCAAATCCCACGAGCGGGTATTGTCGGACTTCCGGACGTTTGTGGATCGGGTGCGCGAGCGGCTTCCCGGGTGCCGCATTTCCATCATCGCCATCAAGCCCAGCCCGAAGCGCTGGCACCTCAAGGAAACCATCTACTACACCAACCGGCTCCTTTCCGAGTGGGCGATGGTCGATCCGAAACTGGATTTCATCGATGTGGTCCGGCCCATGCTCGATGAGAACGGCGAGCCGCGACCGGAGTTGTTCGTGGAGGACGGGGTCCACATGACGCCGGCCGGCTACGCGATCTGGACCCAAGCCGTTCGCCCGTTCCTGCATTGATCCCACGCCATGCCCACCCCCGTCCTTACGATTGAGCAGATGCGCCGGTGGGAACAGGCCACCTGGGCCACCGGCAAGTCCGAGCAGGAGGTGATCGAGCAGGTGGGGGCCTGCCTGGCCCGACGGGTCCGGGAGTTGACCCGCCGGGGCGATCGTATCCTGATCCTGGCCGGCAAGGGGCACAATGGCGATGACGCCCGCTGCGCGCGACCGCACCTGACCGATCGCGAGGTTGTCCTGGTGGAAGTGGTCGATCCGGCGACGGCCCTGGCGGCGGTGGAGGGGGAATTGTCCCGGCAGCCGGCGCTGGTGGTCGACGGACTTTTCGGCATCGGGCTGAACCGGCCCTTGTCTGAATCGTGGGTGGCGCTGATTACGCGGGTGAACCAGGCCGGGGCCCGGGTGCTCGCGGTGGATGTGCCGAGTGGCTTGGATGCGGAACAGGGCCTTCCCTTCGGGGCCGCCGTGGAGGCGGACCTGACCCTCACGCTCGGTGCCCCCAAGACCGGCCTGCTCGCCACTGCGGCGGCCCCGTTCGTCGGACGGTTGGAGGTGGAACCGGAGATCGGTCTGGTGCCCTGTTCGGAACATGGCGTGCTTGAATGGGTGTTGCCCGGCGACATGAGGGACTGGCCGCCCCGGCGACCGGTGGCGACTCACAAGGGATCCTACGGCCATGCTTTGCTGGTGGCGGGATCGTTGGGCTTTCACGGGGCGGCGGTTCTGGCGGCCCGGGGGGCTCAGCGCGCGCGCCCCGGCTTGATCACCCTCCTTACGGGGGGGCGGGTGTATGAGTCGGTCGCCGCGCAGTTGCAGGCGGTGATGGTGCGCCCGACCGCCGGCGAGGTCGAATACCCGGAAAACCTGACTGCCCTGCTGTTTGGCCCGGGGTTGGTGGGCCCGGAAGCAGCCGGTCTGCTGAAGTCCGCCCTGGTACCGGCCTGGCGGTCGCTGCCGGTGCCCGTGGTGGTGGATGCTTCGGCGCTGGACGCGCTCAACTCGCGCCAGGCACCGCCGCGCGATGCCATCCGGGTGCTCACCCCGCATCCCGGTGAAGCCGCCCGCATGCTGCGGGTCACGCCGGCGAAGGTGCAGCAGGACCGCCTGGGTGCGCTCCGCCAGTTGTCCGCCGCCCATGGCGATTGCTGGGTGGTGCTCAAGGGGCATCAAACGCTCATCGGTCGGAGCGAAGGGCCGGTGCGGGTGAACAGCTCCGGGAATCCCGGGCTGGCCCAGGGGGGCAGCGGCGACATTCTGGCGGGGTACCTGACTGGCCTGCTTGCCCAACCCGCTTTGCAGGCGGACCCGTTGCGTACCCTCACCGCCGCGGTATGGCGACACGGCGCTGCTGCCGACCGGCTTGCCGCCGACCGCCCGAACTGGATTTCCGAGGAACTGGTGGAAGAACTGGCCCGGGTCTGAGCCGCTCCGGGAACCCCCCTCATGCCGCGCATCTTTGACAATATCGAACTGGAACTGCTCCCGGCGCTCCGCGAGACGCTTGCCGTCTCCGACCGGTCCGATTTCTGCGTGGGCTATTTCAACCTCCGTGGCTGGAAGAGGATCGACGATCTGATCGGGCGGTGGGCCGGGGGAGGGGAGCAGCAGTGCCGGTTGCTTGTCGGGATGCAGCGATTGCCCCAGGAGGAGTTACGCGAGGCCTACAGTCTGCTGCCCCGCGAGGACCAGATGAGCAATCAGGCGGTGATCCGCTTGAAGCGACGGTTGGCCGAGGAGTTCCGCACCCAACTCACCATCGGAGCGCCGACCAACGAGGACGAAGCTGGCCTTCGCCGGCTCTCCGCGCAACTCAAGGCAAGTCAGCTCGCAGTGAAGCTTCACCTCCGACACCCGCTGCACGCCAAGCTCTACCTGTGTTTCCGTGCCGATCCCAACAACCCCATCACGGGGTTCCTCGGCTCCAGCAACCTCACTCTCTCCGGGCTCTCACGTCAGGGCGAGCTGAACGTCGATGTCCTCGACCATGACGCGACCCGGAAGCTCGCGAAGTGGTTCGATGACCGTTGGGATGACCGATGGTGCATCGACATCAGCAAGGAACTCATCCAGGTCCTGGATGAAAGCTGGGCCCGGCCGGACTCCCTCCCGCCGTTCCACATCTACATCAAGATGGCCTACCATCTGGCCGCCGAGGCGCGGGCCGGGCTCTCGGAGTTCAGTCTTCCCGCCGATATGCGTGGGGCTTTGCTCGAGTTCCAATCCGCGGCGGTTCGTATCGCCGCGAGGCATCTCGAGAAGCGAGGCGGAGTCGTGCTGGGCGATGTCGTGGGCTTGGGCAAGACCCTCATGGCAACGGCGCTGGCGCGCATGTTTCAAGACCCTCCCCGCTCGTTGGAAACGCTTGTTCTCTGCCCCCGAAACCTCGTCGGGATGTGGGAAGACTACGGCCACCGCCATCGGCTGATCGCGAAGGTCGTTTCCATCACGCAGGCGCAGAACATTCTGCCCGACCTGCGGCGCTACCGCGTGGCCATCATCGATGAGAGTCACAACCTGAGAAACCGTGCTGGCCGCCGCTGGGCCGCCGTCCGCGATTACCTGATGCGGAACGGCTGCAAGTGCATCCTCCTGTCCGCCACCCCCTACAACAAGGCCTATCTGGACATCGCGAACCAGCTTCGCCTGTTCCTGGAGCCCGAGGCGCCGGTCGGCGTCCGCCCCGAAGAGTATCTGCGCCGCGATTGCAGCGGCCGGCCCGACGAATTCACCCGCCGGCATCAGTGTCCCCTGAACTGCCTGGCCGCCTTCGAGAAAAGCGAGCATCCCGACGACTGGCGCGAACTCATGCGGCTCTTCATGGTCCGGCGCACACGGAGCTTCGTGGAACGGAACTACGCCCTTTCTGAATGCCCCGCCTGTCAAACCATCGTCCCAGCCACGAAAGACGCCTGTCCCACGTGCGGCCGGGTCCGCGCCCAATCGGATCGCCGGTTCCTCATCCTCGAAGGCGGCAATCGCTTTCATTTTCCGAAGCGCCAGCCGAAGAAGCTCACATTTCGGATCCGAGACCGCCATCCCGACGACCAGTACGCCAAGCTCTATTCGCCGACCGTCGTCGATACCATCCGCATGCTGCGCCTGCCCAGGTACGGACTGGCGAACTACCTGCGGGCCACACCCGACGCGGCTCCCACGCAAAACGAGAGCGAAGTCATCAAGAACCTCTCTCGTGCCGGTCAGCGCCTCATCGGCTTCTGCCGGACCAATCTGTTCAAGCGGCTCGAAAGCAGCGGCCATTCCTTCCTGCTCTCCATCCGCCGCCACATCCTGCGCAACTTCATCCACCTCCACGCCCTGGCCGAAGGGTTGCCACTTCCCATCGGCACCCAGGACGCCGCCCTCTTCGACACCCGGAACGACGACGCGGATGAAGCCTTGATGGCCGGAGAGGACGGCGAAGCCCCCACCCCCTCGGAAACCACCGCGCGGACCCTGGACGAATTCGCCGCTGCCGGCGCTGCCGCCTACGAACTCCTCCGAACCGTCCACGGGCATCAGTTCGACTGGCTCCGGCACGATCTCTTCCTGGAAGACTTGGCGAAACACCTGCGCCTCGACGCCGAACGCCTGTTCTCCATCCTGACCCTGGCGGGCGATTGGGACCCAGCCCGGGACGAGAAACTGAACGAACTCGACAAACTCCTTACCCGGACGCATTCCCGCGAAAAGGTCCTTCTGTTTTCCCAGTTCGCCGACACGGTGGACTACCTGCACGACCAACTCGGAAAGCGCGGCCTGCGACAGTTCGCCGCCGTGACCGGAGACACCGAGGCGCCCTCCGACTACGCGGTCCGGTTCAGTCCCGAGTCCAATCAAAGCCGTGACAAGGTGGCTGCCTCCGCCGAACTGCGGGTCCTCCTCGCCACCGACGTCCTGAGCGAGGGCCAGAACCTCCAGGACGCCGCCATCGTGGTGAACTACGACCTTCCGTGGGCGATCATCCGGTTGATCCAACGCGCCGGACGCGTCGACCGCATCGGCCAGCGAGCCGAAGTGATCCGCTGCTACTCCTTTCTGCCCGCCGACGGTGTGGAACGGCTCATCCGCCTGCGCGCCCGCGTGCGCCAACGACTGCACGAGAACGCCGAGGTCGTCGGTACCGACGAGACGTTCTTCGAGGACGAGAAGCACGACGACCTCATCCGCGATCTGTTCACCGAGAAATCCGGCATCCTGGATGATCCCGAGGACAACGAGGTGGACCTCGCCTCGCTTGCCTACCAAATCTGGAAGAACGCCTCCGACACCGACCCGTCACTCAGGAAGACCATCCCCGACCTGGCGAATGTGGTGTTTTCGACCAAGTCCTTGGCGGACATCCCGCCCCGGACCGAAGGCGCCTCCGGCCCGGCGCCCGAGTCCGGGGTCATGGTCTATGTGCAGACCGCCGATGGCAACGACGCCCTGGCCTGGGTTAACGAGGAGGGACGCACCGTGACCGAAAGCCAGCACGAAATCCTCCGGGCCGCCGCGTGCGATCCGGACACGCCCGCCCGGCCTCGGCTTCCTGAACACCACGCGCTCGTGGAGCAGGCCGTGGCCGGGATCCAACAGGAGCAGAAGTCGGTCGGCGGGCAGTTGGGCAAACCCGGCAGCGCCCGGCGCCGTGCATACGAACGGCTCAAGGATCACGCGGCGAACATCAAGGACACGCTCTTCGACCTGAAACTGCTGCACAAAGCCATCGACGCCATCTACGAGTCCCCGCTGACCGAAGCCGCCCGGGACCTGATCAACCGGGAGTTGAAAGCCGGCATTGCCGATCAGCAACTTGCCGAACTGGTCCTCTCGCTCTACGAGGAAGACCGGCTCTGCATCCCGCGCGACGACCCGAAGGCTCGCGAGCCGCGCATCATCTGCTCGCTTGGGATCAGGAAGGAATGAGGCCAGCCGCGATGAACATTCCGATCGAGACACTGATTCACACCGTTCGCGGCCAGAAGGTCCTGCTCGACGCCGGCCTGGCTGGCCTCTACGGAGGGCCCACCAAGACGCTGAACCAAGCCGACAAGAAGAATGCCGACCGGTTCCCGCCGGATTCCTGGCTCCAACTGGTCGGCGAGGAGTCTGGGGCAATCCTGGCTTCAAGGTCACAAAATGTGACCTTGTGCACGCAACCACTTGTGACACTGGAGACTGGAGCTTTGAGGTCACGGTTTGTGACCCCAAAGTGCGAGGGCTGGCGTACCCGCCGGTTCCGTAGCGCCAGCTTTCCAGCCGGCACTGCCAGAACTCAGCCGTGTGACTGTTCAGAACCCACAGAAGGAAACGAAGGACACGAAGGCACGCAAAATGAAAAGCGCGCCCCTGGAGAGCAGGAACCAGTCACCGGCCGATGGAGTGGTAACGCGCCCGACAAGGACCCTCAAGTGGCCGGCCTCTCTTCGTTTCCTTCGTTTCCTTCTGTAAAGGACTGAATTGCCACGGCTCAGGCTGGCGTTGACGCAGTGCCGGCTGGAAAGCCGGCGTTACGCCCATGTTCAACGCAGCGTTGCACAAGCCGCCCCAAGCACTTCATATTCAACGCACTGTTTAACAAGCGTCCGGTGGCCAGCCATGATGAACGCAGTCGAAGACAATCGCTTCCGTACCCGGCGCTACCGGAAACTCCTCGCGGCCCCGGTCGGCGAACCCGCCTGAACCCATGCCCCTCAACCTCGCCAGCACCCGCCAGCGCCTCCAGTCCTTCGACTTCGGGCCGCTCTTCGTCGAGGACCTGGGCTGGGAACCGCCGCCAAACCGCAAACCCCACCGCGCCTCCGTCAAAGACTGCCCCTTCACCCTCACCCCCGTGGCCCGGCTTTCGGGCATCGCCGTCTTCGAGGTCACCACCGCCGCCGGCGCCATCCCCGACGCCAAGACCCGCGCCGCCATCCACAAACACGTCTCCGAACTCGCCTACGAGAACCTGCTCATCTTCACCGATCAGGCCCGCACCCAAAGCCTCTGGTACTGGGTCAAACGCGAAGCCGGCAAGGCCCACCCTGAGCGCGCGCACGGTAAATGATGGTGGGCTGATCGGGTTTGGTGATGGAGGAGGGTGAAGGGGAGCTGGGGGGGGAAGGAGAAGGGGGACGCTGTCCCCCCGCCCCCCTGGGATTTAGCGCATTGAGCTGCACCAGCAGAGGAGCACCAAAGAAGCGGATGGCCGGACGACCCTCCCGGTGAGGGGAGGATCGCCCGGCGTTTCTCACTCCTGCTGTCTGCAGGTTCCGGACGGCGCTCGGGTCGCATCCCTGCGTTGCCCTATCCTCCGCCGGAACAGGGGGCCCCCGGAGGTTGGGAGGGGGCGAGGGGTTTCCCGTTTCCGTTACCCTGGGGGTCCTTGGGGTGGGAAACGGGGAAAGGCGGGGCCGACGCACCGGACACGAGGGGCAAACGGAGTTGGTAGCCGCCGGCCTCGCGGAGGACGAGGCCCTGGCGGGTGAGTTGGGCCAGGGAGTCGCAGAGGGTGGCGGTACGCATGGCACAGAGCTGGCGCAGTTGGGCCACCGGGACGGGCCGATCCAGACCGGCCAGCGCGTCCCGAACCCGCTCGACCGGAGTCGGGGCCGAGGCGGCTGGTGGGTCGGACGGGGCCCCGAGGACCGAAAGGGCGAGGGCCGGACCGTGCTGAGTCAACTGGAGGGCGAAGGGATCGGCGGAGGGGGCGGCCCGGTGCTCGGTGGTGAGGGTGAGGGATTGCTTGTGGCGGCGGAGGTAGAGATTGGAGTCGCCCCAGCCGTGGAGTTCGCTCGAACCGCGCAGGGCCTGGCCGGGCCGGGTGGCGTGGGCATCCTTGCGGGCATGGTGCACGACGAGCACGGCGAGCTGGAACTGACGCTGGAGTTGACGCAGGAAGCTCAAGAGCGGGGCGACCTGGGAGGCTTCGTTCTCGTCGATGCGATGGAGACGGATCAAGGGATCGAGCACGAGCAGGCGGGGACGACGCTCCGAGACGGTCCGTTCCAAACGCCGGCGGTCGGCGGGCAGGTCCAGGCGCAGGCTCGGGGCGGTGATGACATCGACCGGGAGGGAGGCGAAGTTGACGCCGGCGGCGGCACAGATGCCGAGCAGGCGCTGGCGGACGACGGCGTGGGCGTCCTCGGCGGGAAAGAGGAGCACCGGGCCGGTAAGGACGGGGCGGAACCGGCGGAGGCAGAGGGCTCCGGAGGCGACGCTGACGGCCAGGTCGAGGGCGAGGAAGCTTTTGCAGCACTTGGGTTCGCCCCCGAGGATGCCGACGGCCTGGTCGCACCAGAGATCCTCGACGAGCCAGGAGGTGAGGCCACCGTGGTCCTCGGGAAGTTGGCTGGCGCGTTGAACCGGGAGGGTGGTGTTCATGGGCGTTTGGTCCGGGGCTTGGGCTCGGAGGCGAAGACCTCGAAGTAGAGTTTCTCGTCGAGGAGGTCGCGTTCCTGGCGCAGGGCGGCCTGGAGAAGGTCGTTGCCGAGGTTGATGAGGAGGCGGAGGTTGCCGGCGGCGTGTTCGCTCAAGGTTTGGAGCAGTGCGGGGGAGAGGAGCTTGGGATTGCCGGCGGCGTTCAAGAGATGTTGGAGGCAGGCCAGGAGTTGCTGGGGTGAAAGGGCCTGGGTGCGGAGGCGACTGCGGATGCGACTGGCCAGGGGCAAGAGGTCCACGGACTCGAGGCGGCTGCCCAGGCGGGAGTCGCCGGCCAGGACGACGGTGAGGATGGAGCGGCTGTCGAGATCGGCGCTGGCGAGCAGGCGCAGTTCGGAGAAGACGGCCAAGCCCATCTCCTGGGCTTCGTCGACGAGGAGGAGGGGCCGCCAGCGGGAGCTTTCCTGATGTTGGAGCCACTTTTCGCGCAAGACCCTGGCGCTGGCCCAGCGGTTGTGGGGCGAAAGGGCCACGCCGAAGAGGTGACCGAGTTCGCGGTAGAAGTCGGCCAGGGAGGCCTGGGGCCGGGTGAGGACCCCGAGGGAGAGATCGCGCACCCGGGCCAGGCGCTGGGCCAGGAGACGCAGGGCGGCGCTCTTGCCGGTGCCCGGGTCGCCGGTAACCAGGGCGAAGCCGCCTTCGCCGATCTGCTGCTCGATGCGCCAGCAGAAGTCCTCGATTGGGGGCGGGGACCAGAGGGCGTCGGTGGGCACCTGGGAGCTGAAGGGATTGAACTTGAGGCCGTAGAGGGCGAGGAGTTTCTTGCTCATGGGGTTGGGGGAAGGGGTGGGAGGTCGTCCTTGGGCAGATAGGCCGGAGGCAGACCGGTGGTGGCGTATTGGCGGAGGATCTTCTGCAACAGAGGCGCCATCCCGGAGGCCGGTTCGGTGGTGGGCGCGTCGATGAGGGCGGGTTTGGGGGCGCGCTGGCCCTCGGCATTGCGGGCCTTGTCCAGGGGATAGAGCCGGGCCAGGAGAGTGCCGGAGAGGGGATCGACGAGGTGGACGTGGCTCAGGTCCCAGGCGGCGTAACGGACGTGGACGCGGGCGAAGTGACGGTAGCGGGAAGGGATTTCGAAGCGGCGCCCCAGGAGGCTCAAGGTGCCGTCACTGCGGCGCTGGGAGCGGGTGATTTCGGCGGTGAAGGCCTCGCGGAGGGCGTCACCGGAGGGAGTGGGACGGCCGACATCACGGCCTTCGAGGAAGCATTGGAGGGGCGTGCGCTGCCCGAGTTCGCGGTGAGGGCGGCGTTGGTATTCGATTTCGAGCCAGGCGAGGGTGGCCTCGTTGAGTTGGGCGAGGGTGAGGTCGGGGACCCCTTCGAGCATGGGCAGGAGGCGGCCTTCGACCTGGTTCCACCAGGTTTCCTGCTTGCCGTTCTGGTAGGGGGAGAAGGGCAGCGTGAGTTCGTGCAGGATGCCCAGCCGTTCGAGGCCCTGGCGGGTCTCGGCGGCGATCATGGCCGAGCCGTTGTCGCTCATGAGCGCGCGGGGCAGGCCGCGTTTCTGAAAGGCCTGGCCCAGGCCGTGAACCAGTTCCTCGGCCCCTTCGGTGAGGTACCACTGGGCATGGCAGCCGAGGCGGGAGTGATCGTCGAGGATGCCCAGCAGAAGCGGATAGGCCCACTGGCCGTTGGCCAGGAGCACGCGCACCGAGCCGTGGTGGAAGTCCAGATGCCAGAGAGCGTTGACATACTCGCTCTGGTAACTGCGCACCTCGCGGGCCTCGTAGCGGGTCTCGGCCTGGCGGGCGCCGGGACTCCTGGCCGGCCCCCGCCGGGGGCGCTTGATCATGCCGTGGGCTTGGAGGAAGCGCTTGACCGAAGCGTAGGAGGGGATGGGCCCACTGGCCGGATCGGCTTCCAGACGCACGGCGAGGTTGTCGGCGTGGAGTTGGTAGGTCCAACTGGGATGTTCCCGATACTGGGTGCTCAACCACTCGGCGGCCCGGGAGGAGATGGCCCGATGGGTGCCCTGATCGGAGCGCGGGCGCCGGGTGAGCGCCTGGACCGGATCGCGGGCCGCCCGGGCGGCATAGTACCAACGCTCGATGGTGGAAAGGCCGAAGTGCACCGGCTGGCCGGTGACCGGGTGCCGCCAGGACTCGGCGGCCAGAACTCGGAGTTGCGCCTGAAGTTCCCCCGGCGCCGGCGGGGCGGCCAGCAGTTGGCCCACCACGCCGAAGCGAAAGCGGGCCCACCGCTCGGGAGTGCGAGCACAACTCGGATCAGTGAGAGAAGCGGCGTCGTTCATTTTTTGGCGCCCATCGGTGGCGACGCGCTCCTTGTATTGACCCCCGCACCATCGGGCCAGTGGCATCCTCTGCGGGGAAAATCCGCCCCCTCACATAACGACCTCCGCGACGGTGGAAACGGTGGTGATCGGGCTGAGCCATCGCAGCAACTTGACCAGTCCGTCGGGGGTATCGACGGGGAAACGCTCGCACCATCCCAGCGGCACCTGCTCCGACGACAACGGCGGGATGAAACGGCCGCGGGCGACCTTCCAGAAGGCGGTGGCCAGGAAGTGCTCCGCCCACCACTGCCGCCATCGTGCCACCGTTCGCCGGTCGATCTCCGGCACGACCCGGCGCAACTGCGCCAAACGGTCCGGCTTGAGTCCCTGGTGCAGCGCCGTCTTGAGCACCACCAGGAAACCGACATGGACCTTGCGCCCGAGGAACCGCACCGACGGGGGCGTGTGGCGTCGCCGGCAACCGTCCCGGTCGCAGCAGAAGCTCTGGCGCTTGGTCCACTCTTCGGGGCCACCGCGGGGTTTGCGCGCGTAATGAGCCTGGTGGAGCACCCCCTCGGCGCAGTGCCTGCACCCTCCTGCCCGCACCCGCTGCGCCAGTTCTTCATCGACGCATTCGAGCAACCGGTATAGGCACTGGTCCGCCGGCTGTTTCCGGCACCCGTTCTCTGCCGCTTTTGAGCCCACAACCCAAAGCGCATAGAACAAGTCCCCGCGGGGCAAGCCTCGCGGGGACTTCATCCTCCCTTCTCGCCCGCTTCCCAATCACCCAAATCGAGGGTGCCCCCTGCCTTTCCCTCACCCACCTTGATCAGCATCCACTGCGCCAGCCTCAATTACCGCGGGCGCGCTCACCCGCGCCATCACCTCTACGTCCAGGGCCAACCCGGCGACCTCTTCCTCGCCAAACTCGCCGCCCTTGTCGTGGACCTCGGCGACCTTGATGAACAGGGCCACATCGCCACCGTCGAAGTGGCCGGCCGCCTCAAGGCCGCCCTTGATGTCGAGACCGTCACCAAGCGCTTCTTCAGCGAGTTCGCCGACGAACACGGCCGCTTCCTCGACGAGATTTCCGGCGTCCCCGACGCGCATGACCGGCGCTGGTACGCCTCCGTCATCCTGAACCGGTTGATGTTCATCTGGTTTCTTCAAAAGAAACTGTTCCTCGGCGACCGCAACGGGAACCACCTCCCCGACCTGCTCGTCGCCACCCGGCAGACGGGCAGGAACCGCTTCTTCTCCCACACCCTGCGCGACCTCTTCTTCGAGGGCTTCGCCAAGCCGGCGTCGAAACGCGCCTGTGTCGGCAAGGTCCCGCTGGGCGACATCCCGTATCTCAACGGCGGTCTTTTCCTCCCGCACGGCATCGAGGCCCGGATCGAGGGGCCCGACCTCTTCACCGGCCCCTACACCCGCATCCGCATTCCCGACGCCGCCTTCGACGCCGTGTTCCGGCTCTTCGCCGCCTACTCCTGGTCGCTCAACGACACGCCCGGCGGCGATGATCGCGAGATCAACCCGGACGTCCTCGGCTACATCTTCGAGAAATACATCAACCAAAAGGAATTCGGGGCCTACTACACCCGGCCCGAGATCACCGAATACCTCTGCGAACAGACCATCCACCAGCTCGTTCTCGAAGCCGCGAACAGGCATGCCGAGGCCGCCGCCAAACTGCATCAGCACGGCCTCAAGAAGAGCGCGCCCGTCCGCCACTTCGACACCATGTCCGACCTCCTGCTCCAGGCCGACGGCGCCATCTGTCGGCTGCTCCTGCAGGAGGATTTGCCGCGGCTCTCGCTGCTCGATCCCGCCTGCGGCTCCGGGGCCTTCCTCGTCGCCGCCATGAAAACCCTGCTGGGCCTGACTACCGGGCTCATCGGCCGTTGCCAGGCCATCGGCGAAACCCGCGTGCTCTCTTGGATCGAGGCCGAACGGAAGAAGCACAAGGCACCGCTCGCCTATTGGGTGAAGAAGAAGATCATCACCGAGAACCTCTACGGCGTGGACATCATGGAGGAGGCGGTCGAAATCGCGAAACTCCGCCTATTCCTCGCCCTCGTCGCCTCGGCCGAAACCCGCGACCAGCTCGAGCCGCTGCCGAACATCGACTTCAACCTCCTGGCCGGTAATTCCCTCATCGGCCTGCTGCACGTGGACCCGGCCAAATACAACCGCCAGACCGGTCCCGGCCACAGCGACGGCGAACAGGGACGGATGAAGCTGCGTCACCAACCCGGCCATGACGACCTCGGGATGGTGATCGAATCCACCGTCGCCCCGAGCCGAAAGGAAGTCGTGGGCGCCTTCCTCGCCAAACAGCGCACCGCCCGTTACGAGGAACTGCTCCGTGAGAAAAACCGCTTGGTCACCCTCTACAAAGACGCCGGCGACTGGGCTTCTTCCAATCAAGCCGGTGGCGAAGTCAAGGAATTGACCGGCCTGCGCGACAAGATCGAGGCCGCCAACCGCGCCGCCCGCGAAATCCTCAACAAACTCCTCCTCGACGAATTCCAAGGTTTGGGCATCCAGTTCCATCAGGCCACCTGGGATGAGAAGAAGCGGAAGGAAGGAAGGCCGCAGAAGCGTCCCCTCACCATAACTGACCTCAAGGAACTTGAGCCGTTCCACTGGGGCTACGAGTTCGACGAGATCATCGTTCACCGTGGCGGCTTCGACGCCATCATCACCAACCCGCCGTGGGAGATCTTCAAGCCGAACTCCAAGGAGTTCTTCCTACGCTATTCGGACCTCATCAGCCGCAAGAAGATGCGGATCGAGGACTTCGAGAAGGCTAAGAGCACGCTTCTGCAGGACAAGGACATCCTTGCAGCGTGGCTGGAATACCTCTCCGGGTTCCCCCACCTCAGCCGGTGGTTCCGCGACTCACCCCAGTTCGCGAACCAGATCGGGGAAGTCAATGGACGCAAGGTCGGCTCCGACCTGAACCTGTACAAGATGTTTCTAGAACAAACCGTACACTTGATCCGGAAAGGCGGCCGCACCGGCATCGTCATCCCGTCAGGCATCTACACTGACCTTGGGGCCATGCAGTTACGGAAGATGCTGTTCGAAGAAACCCAGATCACCGCGTTGCACAGTTTCTCAAATGAGCGGGCCATCTTCGAAAAGGACGCGGTTCACCACGGGTTTAAGTTCTGCTTCCTCACCTATCGAAAGGGAGGTACCACTTCAGAATTCACCGCGAGCTTCCGGATCAACCCGCGTGAGGCAGTGGGTCCGGACGCTTTGGAGAGCTTCCTCAGTTCCGCCCCTCAGCATGTCGCCATCTCTGTTCCTCTGATCAGGCGGCTCTCTCCAGACTCGATTTCGGTCATGGAGTTCAGGGAGCCAATTGACGTCCAAGTGGCTGACAAGATGCTCCGCTACCAGCTTCTGGGCGAAGTGATCAAGGGCAGCTGGAATGTCCGCTTCACAAGGGAATTCGACATGACCAATGATAGCGACTTGTTCCACACGGAGACCGGAAAAGGCCGCCTGCCCCTTTACGAAGGGAAGATGATCTGGCAGTTCCAGCACGGATACGCCGAGCCGCGCTACTGGGTGGATGAAAGGGTGGGGAGAAGCAGGCTGCTGGGGAGCCGCGAGGACCTTGGCGAAGAACTGGCCTATGAGAAGTGCCGACTGGGATTCAGAGATGTGGCGGCCAGCACCAACGAACGCACATTGATCAGCGGAATTGTGCCCCCGCACCATTTTTGCGGAAACACGCTGCCGACTCTCATCGAGCCAATCGAGGTCCCTGACGTCCTCGCGGTCCAGTGCCTGTTCAATTCGTTTGCGATTGACTGGGTTGTGCGTAAGAAGATCACCAATCACTGCAACTTCTTCTACATGCAACAGCTTCCGATACCGCGACTGACCTCACGCGACGCTGATTTCCGCCCCTTGGTTGAGCGGGCAGCGCGCTTGGTCGGCACGACGCCGGAGTTCGATGATCTGCTGAAGGAGGTTTTCGGCGGCAAGGCCACGCACCGGACGCACGGGATCACGGAACCGTTCCACCGCCAGACCGTGCGGGCGGAGATCGACGCCCTGGTGGCCCGGCTCTACGACCTGACGGACATCGAGTTCCAGCACATCCTCACCACCTTCCCGCTGGTCGATGAATCCGTGAAGACCCAGACCCTGAACACCTACCGCGACCTCCTGCGCCTCGGCCGCCTGTAACGGTGCGGAGTAATCCGTGGGGGGAATGAGGGAACGGTGAGGAAATGGATTGTGGAGGAGGTCACGGGGTCACGGGAGCAATTCGGGATTGCCGACTGGGACGGCGTGCTGTTTCTGAGGGCGCCATTCAAATCCGGGCGGACAGCTTTGTTGGGGAACGGCCGCCGTGTCCTCGTGAGTGCCCCGGGCGGCTGCATCGCCACGGCTTCTATCGTCGCTATGCCGCACCCGCGGGCTCGGAGTTCCTCACCATCGCCCGTTACCTCTGCCGGCGCTGCGGTCTGACCGTTTCGGTATTGCCGGTGGAACATCTTCCCTACCGACCGGTGAAAGTCCCGCGACTGGAGGCTTTCCTGGATGGCCAGGCGGGGGTGGGAACGGGTCCCGATCCCCCGCCTGGTCTGCTCGAGGCAGGGTGCCTGCGTCGGGCTTGGGCTCGGTTTCAGACCAGAGGTTCCCACTTACAAAAGGCCTTTGATCTGCGGCTGCCGAGTGTGATCGATTCCGCGCGGGATCTGTGGTTACAGATGCGCCGCGCCAAGCGGTCACTGGCCGGGATCCTCGACTTCCTGGCCCGGGTCGGCAAGCAATCCCTGCTGGGGGACTATCGTTGTCTGCGGCTGCCGGCTTGAGCGCGTTTTCTCCGGGAGGGTGTCGTCACGGGAACCTCGGAGCCGATCCCACACAACCGTTGGTTTGGCCCGGCCCAACACCCCGGCTGATCCTCGCGGCCATGACAACGACACCCTCGTCAGACCGGGCCGAGGCGGTGGCCCTGGCCCGGTTCGCCCTCATCAGCAAACTCCAGGAGCTGCTCCGGCGGCCGATGCCCTTGAGGCTGGCCCTGGAAACCGTCGCCGCTGCCTCCAAGGTCTCCTCCGACCCGGCCGAAGGTATCGGTCCGGTCGCCCTCCGCACCTTGGAAGACTGGTGGTATGCCTATCAACACGGCGGCTTTGCCGCCCTCCGTCCCAAGACCCGTTCTGATCGGGGCGTGCCCCGCACCCTCACCCCGGAGCAGGAACAGTTCATTCTCACCCAGGTCCGCATTCATCCCGCCATCCCCATCAAGGTCCTCCACCGACTCTGGCGCCAGCAGGACCCCAAACTGCCCGCCTTGAGTGCCATCTACCGCGCCTTGCAGCGTCACGACTTGGGCCATCGCTCCCGCCGCAACCTCCTGCGCCAAAGCGTCAGCGGCCCCACCAAGGCCTTCGAAGCCCCGGTGGTCAACGACCTTTGGATGGCCGACTTCTCCCCCGGTCCCTTCCTCCACCTTCCCGGTCACAAGAAAGCCGTCCCCACCCATCTGTGTGTCCTCCTCGACGATCACTCCCGCGTCGTCGTCCACGCCGCCTATTACTTCCAAGCCAACACCCGCTGCTTCCACCAGAGCTTCAAGGAGGCCCTCCGTCGCCGCGGCCTGCCCCGCAAGCTCTACACCGACCAGGGCGGACCCTTCACCAATGACCACACCCGCCTCATCTGTGCCAACCTCGGCATCCGCCTGCTCCACGCCAAACCCTATCACGCCTGGAGCAAGGGAAAGATCGAACGGTTCTTCGGCACCCTCCAACGGGACTTTGAAGTGAGCTTGCGCCTGCCGGACCAGGTTCCCGCCTCCCTGGAGGAACTCAACGCCAAGCTCGCCGACTGGATCGCCGGCGTCTATCACCCCCGTCACCATGAGGGCATCGCCATGAGCCCTCATGAACGCTTCACCCGCGGCAGCGCCCACCTCCGCCTGCTCGACCCCCACCAGAATCTCGACCGGCTCTTCTATGCCCAGAAGACGCGGGTCGTTCGCAAGGACGGTACCGTGCGCCTGGAGAGTCGACTTTACGAGGTCGACCTCGCCCTCCGGGGCCTGGAAGTACGCCTCTGCTTCGATCCCTGGACCTTTGCCCGGGTCGAAGTCGATTACCGGGGCCAGTCCTTCGGCCTGGCCCGCCTGGTTGACCGCCACCTCAACAGCCGCCTGCCCCGCAAAGGAAACGATCATGAAACCTCCCACTGACCTCAACCTGCTCGCCCGCCAATGGGGCGCCAGCGCCGTTCCCTTCAGTCTGGCCAACCCCGAGGACTGGCTCGAAACCCCGGCCATGCACGCCGCCACCGATGCCCTCACCCAAACCGCCACGCTCCGTTCGGTCATGCTCCTGACCGGTCCCAACGGCGTCGGCAAGAGCGCCCTGGCCGGTCGTTGGCTCCGCGCCCTCGACTCCCGCCTCTTCGCCCCCCTCTGCCTCACCCACGCCACCTTGAGCGGCTGCGGCATCCTCGCCTCCCTCGCCACCAAACTCGGCAAACCGGTCTCCTTCCGCCGCGAACGCAACCTCCAGTTCATCGAGGACGCCTTCGCTCAACTCGAACACCGCATCCCCGTGGTCCTGGTCGATGAGGCCCAGAACCTCAGCGCTTCGAGTCTCGAGGAGATCCGCCTCCTCCTGGGCCTGAACCTGCCCCAGCATCCCTCCTTCGCCCTCATCCTCCTGGGTGACGAGTTCCTCTTGAGCACCCTCCAGCTCCGGAGTCAACGGGCCCTTTACTCCCGTCTGGGCTGCCACCGGAATCTTGCCCCTTGGACTCCGGAACAATGCGCCCAATACCTCACTACCGCTCTCACCGCCGTCGGCTTGAGTGCTGCCTCCTTGGAACCCGCCGCCTCCGAGTTGCTCGTCAACGCCAGCGGTGGCATCCCCCGCAGCCTCTCGCTGCTCGCCCGTTCGGCCTGGATCCTCGCCGCCACCGGGCAGGCCCAACGCATCACTCCCGACCACGTCAACGGTGCGCTCCAATCGGTTCCCTGCGTGCCGGGACTGGCTCGACCTCCGCAGGAGGTGCTCCCGGCCTGACCCGCTTATGCCTTCCCCCGTCGGTCCCAACCACATCCTCGCCGCCCACCAGCTCTATTGCCGTCTCACCGGCCAGAGCCTGAGTCTGCGTTACGACCGCGAGCGCCAGTGGTTCGAGCTGTTGCGCGCCGGCTTCAACCTCGAGGACCTGCGCCGCGTGATCACTTACCTCCAGGGGGAAATCCGCCAACAACGCCGCAACGTCGGCGCCCTCAAGCTCTCCAACCTCCTCCAACCCGACCGCTTCGAGGAAGACCTCAACATCGCCCGCGTCCGCCTCCGGCCCCCGCCCAAACCTCAACCCCCTCCTCCGCCGCCTCCACCCGCTCTGTCCCCGGAACAAGCCCAAGCGCGTCGCGCCCACGCGTTACGTCAGATCCGCCACATCAAGCAACGACTCGGCCTCCCGTAAGCCGCCGCCACCCAACCCGGCATCTTCCCATCGCTTCCACGAAGCGCTCCCTCGTCTCCCTTATCCACGGAATATCCCGCCACCCCACGGCGCTTCCCCACGGACCATTCCTCACAGCTCCTCCACGAAATATCGCGTTACGCCACAGGCCGCCTCCCCGCCTCCCGCGTATGAAACTTACCTCCATCCGCATCCGTCACTTCAAGGCGGTTCAGGACAGCGGCACCATTAGGTTTGGTCCGCTCACCGCCTTCGTCGGCTACAATGGCACAGGCAAGAGCAGCGTCGTGGAAGCCTGCGAGTTCCTGCAAACCTACGCGCTGGCGGGCATGGAGGCCGCGCTCACGCCATGGTTCTCCTTCGACAGCATCTTGTGGCAGGGAGCCGAGCGGAAGAAGGTCGGTCAGCCGGCGTTCTTCAGCCAGCCGCTGGAGATCGAAGTGGCCGGAAGAGTACCGAAATCCACCTGGCGTGCGGGGCTTGAGATCGGCGAGCTGGCGGAGGATTCAGCGACGCACGCAGCCAGGAGTGTCGTGGTCAGGCGGGAGTTCCTGAAGGTCGGCAAGTCCGCCCCCTTGGAATACCACCTTGAAAGACGGGAGCGGGGTCGTCCGAAGAGCGGCAGCCAAGTCCTCGACAGCGATGCTTCGGTCAATTTCAGGGACTGGCTGTTTCTCAGCCTGAATGGCCGGCCAGGAACGACCCTACAGAAGGCAACGAAGGGAACGAAGAGACCCCGGAACGCGGTTCTCCGGGATTTCCCTCCCCCTTCGTTACCTTCGTTACCTTCTGTGGAAATGGCGGGACAGGAAGGGCCCTACAGAAGGCAACGAAGGGAACGAAGAGACCGGGAACGCGGTTCTCCGGAATTCCCCCCTTCGTTACCTTCGTTACCTTCTGTGGAAATGGCGGGACAGGAAGGGCACTACGGAAGGCAACGAAGGGAACGAAGAGACCGGGAACGCGGTTCTCCGGAATTCCCCCCCCCTTCGTCACCTTTGTTTCCTTCTGTGGAATGGCCGGCCAGGAAAGACCCTACAGAAGGCAACGAAGGGAACGAAGAAACCCGGTTCCTACGGATTCTCCGCCCTTTGTTGCCTTCGTTCCCTTTTGTAGGATTTCGTTCATGCATCCTTTGTACGAGAAGGCGGACGAGTTGAGCCGCGAAGTCATCGGGGCAGCCATCGAGGTGCACCGGTTGATGGGGCCGGGATTGCTGGAAGGCATCTACGAGAAGTGCCTGACGCAGGAACTGGCCCTGCGCCGCCTGTCGGCCGCCAATCAGCGCGTGGTCCGCATCGAATACAAGGGCATGACCTTCGAGGAGCCTCTGCGGTTCGATCTATTGGTCGAGGAGTGCCTGCTGCTCGAACTGAAGTCCGTGCAGGAAATCCTGCCGGTTCACAAGGCACAACTCCTGAGCTACATGAAGCTGCTCGATGTGCCTGTGGGACTGCTCATCAACTTCCATGAACTTAAACTGGTGGACGGGATCCACCGCATGATCCTGCCCGGAGCAAACCGGTGACGGATTCACAGAAGGGAACGAAGGGAACGAAGAAGCCCGGAACGCAGTTCTTCGGGATGTCGCTTCCCCCTTCGTTACCTTTGTTTCCTTCTGTAGAAATGGCAGACGCGTCGCGTCCGGCTTTCTCCCTATACCTGTGCGAGCGTCTCACCCGCCCGGCATGTCGGTCATCCAGGCGGGCCACCGCGGGCGGGGAGCGTTGACGTCGTATTCGCGGTGCCAGCGCAATCCCCACAGCCCCTTGAGCGGAACCCTCCGGACGGAGAGATCCATGAAGCAGGCGTTGACCGCGCCCGAATGCCGGTTCATGGCGAAGCGGCCCATGCCGTCGGTGTGCGAGTCCTCCGTGGGTGGGGGTTGGTTTTCGGTTCCATGATCATCGGGGGCGCCACCCCAGCGCCAGCCGCCGAGGAACAACGGGATGTTGTTGAGGTTTTCCCCCGGGATGGCGATGCGACGCCAGTTCGGCTCCACCGGATGGCCCCACAGGCTGGTCATGCCGTGGGGAATGTTGTAGGCCCAGTTGTTGATGGCGTAGCTGCCGCGGTAAACCTCCGGCACGGTGGTGTATTCGTTCACCACATCCCAGGCTGCCAGTGAGCCGCGCGCGCCCTCGTCCTCGGAGCGGGTGGCTCGCGGGCAGACCCGGATGGCCTCACCGCCGCCACCGTAGTAGGGCCGCAGCGGTTCCACCCAGACCCCATGATCCGGGTACATGAACTTGTCCTCGTTGTCCATGGTGTACATCTGGAAGTAGATCGACCACTGCTTCAGGTTCGACATGCAGTGGGCCGAATGCGCCTTCAGTTTGGCCTTGGACAACGCGGGCAGGAGCATGCCCGCCAGGATCGCGATGATGGCAATCACCACCAGCAACTCGATCAGCGTGAACCCGGAGGCCACCGGGCCGGTTCGTTTGTGATGAACCGGGACGCGGTGACCTGCTCTCCGGCGAGGTGCCGCATGGGATGGACGAGGGCTCATAATCTGGTCTGGGTGGGTTTCGCCATCGCGTTTCGCCCGGTCACCGGACGGCCCGGTAGAAGCGGGCCGGCTCGCCGGTCGCCATCGTGTGCGGACTGGTCGCGCCGTCAACGACCCCGTAGGGCCCCTGCACGGAGGTCGCGGCTTCGAGGGTCCCGGTGAATTCGAGGACCACTGAACCGGCCTGGCGGGTGATGGCCAGGGTTGGGGGCACGGCGTCCGGGTTCAGTTCCACCACCTGGAGGGTGACGGTGCTGTTGTCGCCGGTGCCGTAGTCCACGGTGAAGGTGTGTCCCTGTTCGTTGGTGAACCCGGTGCCCTGGGCGAACTGCCCCGTGAGGGTGGTGTAGTCCATCAGCGTCCACGTGTCGTTCACGGCCACGTTGCCGGTCAGCGTGACCTTCAGTGTGGCGGCGGGATCGATGTCGAGCACCAGGCCGCTGGTGTTGGCGCGGATGAGTCCGCCCACCTGGGCGCCGTCGATGACGAAGGCCAGGGTGCCGGCGGGACCGATGAGGGACTGGTTCGCCTCGTTGAAACTCCGGTTCAAGCCGGTCGGCATCATCTCGAGGGTGCCGTTGATCAGTTCGAAGAACTTGTAGTTCAGCAGTTCGCCGGCAACCCGGACGTGGCCCGTGGCGCCCTGTTCGTCGCCGATCCTGAGCCGCATGGAGCCGGCCTGCGTGCGGTAGGCGGTTCCTTCAGCGATGTCGAGGAAGCCGTCTCCGCCGCGCCCCACACCGACGTAAAGCCCGCCGTTTGCCCCGCCGCCATACGCGCCGTTCAGGGTGCCTCCCGTGACGTGGACGGTTCCCGGTCCGAAGGCTCCGATAAACACTGCGTTGGGATTCTCGTTCCCGTTCCCGACGTAATCCTCGGTGACCTCGGCCGTGCCGTTGACCACGGCAACGCCGCTGGACGTGGGCAGGCCTTCGCTCCAGCGTTCGAGGTCGAGCCAGTTGCCCTCGCCGGTGAAGAGCGTGCCGGGCAGGTCCAGCGGATTCTCTCCGAGCACCGTGATGCTGTCGCCGCTCCAGAAGGCGAGGTATTCCCCGGCCGGAAGCTCCGGATGGGCGGCCAGGAAGTTCGCCCAAGCCGTGGCGTCGTAGGTGCCCGCGGGCACGACGAGCGGGATGCCGTTGCCCAGGACGAGGTTCATCGCCCCGACGGTCGTGGGGCCTGTGATGTCAAACCGGCTGGCGCTCCCCTGCAGCGAGAGGGTGGCTGCGGGACTGTTCACCCCGTACCAGGAAGGCTGCAATTCACCGTTGATAATGAGGATGTCCCCGCTGCCGAGGCCGTTTTCCGCCAGCACCGAGGTGATGCCTCCCGAGAAGGTCCAGGCGCCGGCGTAGTCCTGGTTCGCTCCGCTGATCATGACCAGGGAGCCCGTGGTTTCAGGATCGCCCGTCATCGCCACGGTCAGGCCGCCGTCCCCTTCAATGACCGCATCGAGGTTCAGGTTCTTGGTCGTGCCCGTGCAATCGAGCGTGCTGTCTTCCACCACCGTGACCTTGCCGGCAATGCCCAGCGTGTCCCCGTCGAAGGTGTGGACCACCGTCCCACCGGCCAGCCGCAGGTCGGAGAACGTGGCGCTGGTCCCGCTCGCCTGGCGGAGGTTCAGGGTGGTCGATGCCCCGCGGATTTCGAGCGACTTGCCCGGGAACGCGGGCGCCGCGGTATCGGGCGTGCCCAGGCTGCTGGCGTAGTAGTCCAGCAGCAGGTAGTCCGCTCCGCTGTGCGCCGGCTGTCCGTCCGACCAGACGCCGGATTCATCCCACGAGGTGGCATTTTGCATCAGCAGGATGCCGCCGACCGGGACATCGGTCAGTACCGTGGCTTGCGCGATGCTGCTTCCCTCCGCGTTCGAAGCGATCAAGGTGAAGACGGTGATGGCATCCACCGTGACCTCCACGCTTCCCGAGCCGTCCACCGTGGCTCCGGCAACGTCGCCGATGCCCGGAATGATCAGGGCGTCGAACGCCCCGACTTCCCAGGCCAGCGTCACGGTCCCGCCGGAGTTCACCCGGTCCGGTGTGGCGGTGAAGCTCTGGATCAGGCCGGGATCAGGGATTGCATAGCGCTCGAACTGGGTCTGCACCTCGGCCGCGCTGAGCGTACGTCCGAAGACATTGATCAGGGCGATCTCCCCCCGGAACTGGGTGGTGCCGTCCGGCGCCACCCCGGCCGAACCGCCCAGGGCTCCCGCGATGCCGGCGGCAAAGCTGCTCCAACTGAACACGGTGGAGCGACCGTTCGGCGTGCCCAGCATGCCGTCGGACGATGCCGAGGCCTGGCCCCCCGCGGAACCATTCACGTAGAGCGTGACGCGCCCGGCGGCATCGTCCATGACCGCGACGATCTGGATGAAGTCGCCGGTGGCAATATCCGCCAGCGGGACCGACAGATCGTGGGTCTGAACCCCGCCGGAGCTGTCCAGAAACCGGACCGCGCTCTGGGTCATGAGGAGACACCGTCCATCGGCGTCACCGCCGGTTTCGAAGAGGACCTGATGCCCCGCATCCAATGTGCCGGGGCGGGCCCAGATTTCGTAGGTGGTGCTGCCCCCGGGGAAACTGAGCGCGTCGCCGCCCGTGTCATCCGTGAAGCTGATCATGTGGTTTGCCGCCGTCAGGCTGGTGGTGAAGCTCTGGAGATCGGTCACCAGTTCGTTCGACTTCATGTCGAAGTTGTTGACCCCCACCGAGTCCTTCCAGAAGCCGCTGCTGTTGCCGGGCAACGAGGCGTCGTACTGGTTGATAAGCGACGCAAGAATCGCGTCCACGACGACCGTGATCTCCGCGGTGGTGGTGCCGTAGGCGTTTCCACCCGTCAGCACGTAGGTGGTGGTTTCGGCGGGGAAGAGGGTCTGTTCACCACTGGCGGCCACGTCGCCCAAGCCCGAAATCGTCAGGGTTTCCGCCCCGTCCACCTTCCACTGCAGCACGGTCGACTCGCCCGGGGCGAGCAGGGTGCGGGTGACGTCGTAGACCCCGATGATGGGGGCGGCCTCCACCACCACGGCCACCGTTTCCTCCACGGTCACCGCCCCCTTCTGGAGGGTCAGCGTATAGGTGGTGGTGGCGGCCGGGTTCACCGCGGTGCTGCCGGTTCCCCCGGTGGTTTGGGGGGCGACATTCCCCACTCCCTGGTCGATGTGCAGACTGTCGAAATCACTGACCGACCAGGCCAGCGTGGAGGCGCCACCGGCGGCGACGGCCGGCGGGGTGGCGGTAAAGGAGTAGATCTCGGGGCGCCCGGCGGTGGAGGTGAGGGTGATCGTGAGCGCATCGGCCGAACCCGAGCCGTAGTCGACCGAGAAGGTGTAGCCCTGTTGGTTCGTGAAGGAATAGCCCTGGGCGAAGGTGCCGATCAGTTCGGTGTAGCGCATCAGCGTCCAGGAATCGCCGACGTTGAAGACGCCGTTCAGCGTGATGTGCAGGTTGGCGGACGGATCGAGGTCGACGTTCAGGCCGGTGGTGTTCGCCCGTTCGAGGGCTCCCACCTGGGCACCGTCGATCACGTAGGCCAATGTGCCGCCGGCGCCGATGCTGGATCGGTCGGTGGAGTTGAACTTGTTGTTGATGCCGGTGGGACGCATTTCGAGCGTGCCGTTGATGATCCGGAAGAACTTGAAATTGAGCAGTTCTCCCGCCACCACCACGGTGCCGGTTCCGCCCAAGTCATCTCCGATCTGGACCACCATGTTGCCGCCCTGGGACCGGAGCGAGGCACCCTCGGCGATGAAGACCTCCCCGACCCCGCCCTCACCCTCACCCACGTAGACGCCCGCACTGCCGCCATGCGCACCGCTCGTGGTCCCGCCGGTCACGTTCAAGGTGCCGGCAGTTCCCTGGCCCACGATGATCCGGCCGGGGTTGATGGTGATCTCCGACCCGATGTTCTCGCTGATTTCGCAGACGCCGTTGATGATGGCGGTGGCGCCGTCCGCTGGAACCCCCGTGTCCCAGCGATTGTCGTCCTTCCAGTTGCCATCGCCGGTGAAGGTTTGGGACCAGAGTGAACAGGTCAGGGTCGCCAAGGCCAGCCCCCTGCCCAGGTTGTGGCAGGTGCGAGGCAGAAGCGCCATTGTGGGGGGCATGTTGATTCTCATGGGTCGTGGCGTTGGTTTTACCGGCGGACTTCCGGTCAGTCAACCCTGACAAACGCGGAGCCTGAAGCTGCATTCGGTTCCGGGATGCGGTCCGCAGGAGGTCCGCCCGTCCGAGCCGCTGCATCAGTCCGCTCGATAGTGTCGATGAAGGAATCGATTTCGCGTAAGGCACCCCCTGGTGCAGCATTCACCCCCATGAGCTTGATGCTTTTGGTTGTTGGTGGGATTATCACGGTGACGTTTCTCGGCGCACTGACCCTGTCCACCCGGCCAGGGATCGCGCAGGTTGCCGGCTCCATGGGGGCGCTCGGATTCGCAGCGTTCTGCGTCTTTGGCTTCCTCGCGTCGCTGGAGCCAACCGGCTCGGCCGGCTGGCCCTGGCAGCTTGCCTATGGATTGCTGGGAACCGGCGCCGTCGCCCTCGCAGCGCGTCCCCTCCTCAGGCGTCGCGAATGACGGCCTGGAGTTGTTGCTTGAGCTGGGCGACGACCTTTTCGTGAGCGGCATTAACCTCCGCGTCCTTCAGCGTGGTTTCCGGACTGCGGTAGGTGAAGGCGTAGGCCATGCTCTTCTGTCCCTCGGGCACGTTCTTCCCGCGGAAGACGTCGAAGAGATCCACCCCTTCGAGGTTCGCGGCCTTCGCCCGTTTCACCGCATTCAGTACTTCCGCATGCGTCACGGTGTCCGGCACGAACATCGCCACGTCGCGTCGGCTGCTCGGGAATTGCGGCAGGGTCTTGAACGAACGTCCGGCGTTGCGTCGGGCCAGCAGGGCATCGAGATCGAACTCCGCGAGGAACACCGGATCGCGCAGGTCATATTGCCGGGCCAGGGTCGGCATGAGCTGTCCCATCTCCCCCAGGGGGAGTTTTCCGCCCAGGGTGATTTCGGCGGATTCGCAGCAGAGGTCGGTTGGCGCGTCGCGTCGGGTCCACACCAGGCCGCGCAGGCCGAGTTGATCGAGAAACTCCTCGAGCACCCCCTTCAGGTCGAAGGCGTCGAATTTCGCGCCGCGTTCACTGCCGGTCCAGAACAGCGGTGCCCGGTCGCCGGTGAGGGCAAAGGCGACGCACCGACGTTCCAGCGGCCGGTCCCTGCCGGAGCGAAACACGCGGCCGACCTCGAACAGGGCGAGGTTCAGATTCTTGTGACTCAGATTGTGACGCAGGGTGTCGAGCAGGCCGGGCAGCAGGCTGGGACGCATGACGTTCATGTCGCTGCTCAGCGGATGCTCGAGCGGCACGAGGGCCTCGGCCGCCGCCACCAGTCGGGCGGCGGATTCCGCGATGAGGGTCTGGCCCTGCGCCTCGTCCAGGCCGAGACCGACGAGCAACTGACGCACCATCGCGATGTCGTCATGCACGGCGTCGAATTCGTTCGTCCCGATGGCGCCACGGGGCGGCGTCGCGGGAATCCTGTCCACGCCGTGCAGGCGACAGACCTCCTCGATCAGGTCGGCTTCGCGTTTCAGGTCGACGCGGTGGGTGGGGATTTCGAGGGTGACCGCCTCGCCGTGTGTGGCGGCCGGGGCATCCACGGGGCGGGGTTTGCGTCCCACCTGCTTCAAGCCGAGCTGACCGAGGTAGTAGTCGATCTCCTCCGGTCTCAGTTCGATGCCGAGCAACTCGTTGACCTTGTGATGCCGGAGCGTGATCCTGCGCGGCGCGATCGGATTGGGGCACGCATCGATCACGCCTTCGGCCAGTTGCCCGCCCGCGGTTTCGAGGATCAGTTGGGCGCATCGCCGGCTGGCCCAGTCGCAAATCCCCACGTCCGCGCCGCGCTCGAAGCGGTAGGAGGCGTCGGTGCGGAGGCCAAGCTGTTTTGAGGTGCGCCGGATATTGGTGGGGGAGAAGTTGGCGCACTCGATGAGGACGTCCACCGTCCGGTCATGGATCTCGGTGTTCAAGCCGCCCATGACGCCGGCGAGCGCAATGCCCTTCTGCTCGTCGGCAATCAGCAGCATCTCGTCCGTGAGCGTGTGTTCCTGTTCGTCGAGGGTGGTGAACTTGTCTCCGGCCGCGGCGCGGCGGACGACGATGGTGGGCTGGCCGGAAGCTCCCTTGCCGATGAGATGGTAATCGAAGGCGTGCAGCGGTTGGCCGGTTTCCATCATGACGAAGTTCGTCACGTCGACCACGTTGCTGATACTGCGCAGACCCACCTTCTCCAGGGCGGTCTTCAGCCAGTCCGGGCTGGGCCCGATCTCCACGCCGCACACCAGGCGTGCCGTGTAACGGGGACAGAGTTCGGAATCCTCGATGCGGACGGCGACGCGTTCTCCAATCGGGCCGGCCGACCCGGCAGTCGGATCGCACGCGGGGAGGCGGAGCGGGTTGCCGGTGAGCGCGGCGATTTCACGGGCGATGCCGATGACGCTGTTGAGGTCCGGGCGGTTCGGGGTGACTTCCAGGTCGTAGACCACGTCCTTCCCGGCGCGACCGAGGTATTCCCCGAAGGGCTTCCCGACCGGGGCTTCGGCGGGAAGGATGAGCAGGCCGGCGTGGTCATCCGAGAGCCCGAGTTCCTTGCCGGAGCACATCATTCCGTGGGACTCGACCCCGCGGATCTTGCCGACCTTGATGGTGAACGGCTCCTCGCCCGGACGGGCGGGGAGGGTGGTGCCGGGAAGCACCAGCGGAACCTTGTCGCCGGCCTGGAAGTTTTGGGCGCCACAAACGATCTGGCGTTCGCCCTGGCCATCATGGACACGACAGACAGACAGCTTGTCGGCGTTCGGATGCTTGTCCCGGGTGAGGACCTCGGCCACCACGACGCCTTCAAAGTCACCCCCGACCTCCTCGATGCCCTCGACTTCGAGCCCGAGCATGGTGAGCCGCTCCGCCAGTTCGGCGGGTGACCAGTCAAAATCCACGTATTGTTTCAGCCAGTTGCGCGTGACCTTCATTGCTTCTGCTTCTTCGTTTTGCGGCGCGGTGCCTGGGCCGGGCCGGGCAGGCGCTGTTCCACCAGAGGAGCCGACGCCGCGGGGGGGAGTGAACACCACCCGAGGTCCGAAGTGAAGCCGCGTGTGGCCGGCACGGGCCGGGCCCCTGCCCGCCACGACCCAGCCCGGGGACTTCCCGGCCAGCGGCCGGGAGGCCGAACACCAGTTTCGTGTTGCACCTGCAACACGAAGCTGGTCCACAGAGCGAAGCTGGATTCTTCAACGTGGCCAGCTCCACGGACCGCGGTCCCGGTCAGTCCGCCGGCTCCCGAATCAGCCGATAGAACCGGTCGGAGGACGGATCCACCGGCTCGGTGTGGGGTGGAGCGGGGGAGGGGGCGAGTCGGGTCCAGGGCCCGATTGCGGTCGGGGCCCATTCGAGGGTTGCTGTCCCTTCCCAGTTGAGCCGGATCTCGCCGTTTTCCAGAACCGCCGGTCCGAGGCGTAGCTCCGGCGTTCGCGGCGTCAGGCGGAGCACGCCCAGATAAGTGAAATGGTTGGCGTTATTGTTGTTGTCGGAAGGCGCGAGCGCGATGGTCAGGTCGCCGTTCGCCGTCGGCCGCAGTCCCAGGATCTCCGCCACTCCTGAGAGGTTGTTGGCGGCGTCCAGGGTGGCGGTCGCGGTCCAGGCGCCGAGAACGGTGTAGGTGGTTTCGCGATTGTCCCCGGCGCTCATCCGTGAGGCGTAAAACGCGAGGTCATACGCCAGGGTCGGGTCCAGGTGCATGATGCGAAACGCGGGGAACACGCTGCTCAGGCCACCGAATGCCTCGGTGTTGCCGAAGAGGGAGTCGCGGGTGGCGTTCGCGGGGAACGTTCCGGATGCCTCGGTGCCGCTTTCGTTGGCGCCGTTGAATCGTCGCAGGATGACAAGGTCGGCATCGGTGACGATCCCCACGCGATTCACCAGGTCCAGCAACCGGCCCGCGGGCACGGTGCCAATCTCGGCGGTGACGTTGTTCCAGACAAAGGCGGGATCATCCGGGGCCGCCGCGTGTTCCGTCGGGGAACCCCCGGCCCCGAAGTCGATCAACCACGGTTGCCGCTCCGGGTCGAGCACCTCCCCCTGGAAGTCCGATCCATCGGCGATGGCGTTGCCGGCCAGGTCGGTCACCCCGCTGACGGCCACCGTGAAAACACCGGTGATCGGCGTTTCCAGCGTCAGGGTGACGGTTGCCCCGTCGTTGCCGCGCAATGCCGAAACCACGGCCGGTTGTCCCGGGCCGAAACCGTAGTTCGCCGGGTTGGTTGCGGAGGGGACGCTGACGCGTTCACTGAAGGTCAGGATGACCGTGCGGCCGTCCTCGCTGGCGGCGCCGGTCAGGGCGGGCGCGGTCGTGTCCGGGGTGACGTGCAGGGTGGCAGTCCGGCTGGTCACCTGCGACACGCTGTTGCTGACGCTGACCGTGAAAGTGGCCCCGTCATCCGCCAGCGTCACCGGGTCCAGGGTCAGGTGCAAGGAATGGACGCCGGGCAATGTCACGCCATCGCGGAACCACAGCACGGTCACGGGTGGCGATCCCGACACGCCCGCCTCAAAACTGACCGGACGAAACGCCTCGACCGTTTGGTCGACGGGTTCGCGGGTGAACTCCAGGGGTTGGGGGTTGCCGGTGCCGGATCCGAGCCAGGTTTCGAGGACGGGCAGCATCAATGCCTCCCAGATGTCGTAGCCCGCCGGTTTCATGTGGAGCATGTCGGACTGGAACAACTCGGGCCGCGGTTGGCCGTTATTGTCCAGCATCGGCGTGAAGACGTCGACGAACTCCACGGCCGGATCGTCCGCCGCCATGGCTGCGAGGGCGGTGTTGACCGCGCGTTGGGCCTCCAGGAGGGAGGCGCGGCTTGGGCTGGGTTTCACCGCCAGGAGGCAGACACCGGTCCTTGGCATGGTCGATCGACAACGCGCGACGAAGGTCTCGTAATCGGCGACCACCCGCGCTACGGACTTGCCCGAGGCGAGATCGTTGTCACCCTCGTAGGCCACCACGAGGGTGGGCTCGTAGGCGGCCACCACGCGGTCGAAATAGTAGAGCAGATCGCTCATCTCCGAGCCGCCGAAACCTCGGTTCAGCACGGGGTAATCCGCGAAGGCGCCCGGCAGGTCCGGCCACCCGCGGATGCTGGAGGAACCGGTGAAGACCGCCGGGGCGGACGGCGGCGGGTTGGCCACATCCGCGCGTTCGAAGGCCTGAATGTCCGCTTCGAAACGCGTCGGATCCTGGGCCCAACCCGCCGCCGTCACCCACAAACCGGCTGACAACGCGGCGAGCCGGAGCAGGGCGGTGGTGATCCCGAGGTTTCGGGACCTCATTGGGCGTTGACCGCGCGGTAGAACTGCCAGGAGCCGGGCTCGTTGACCTCGACGGTCTCGGTGGCTCCGGTCAGCGTCACGTTTTGGAGATCACTCCAGGCATCGAGCGTGGAGGAACCCTGGATGCGGTAGGTGGCCCCGACGGTGCCGCTCAGGGTGAAGCTGAACACCCCGTCCGCGAAGACCGCTTCGGACAGCGTGGCCGGATCCGCCGGCGGCGCCTGTTCCCAATCAAGCTGCAACACACCGAGGTAGGTGAAGTGATACCCGTTGTCGTTGTTGGGTCCCGGGGTGAGCGCCACGGTGATCTCACCCGCGGCATCCGGCACCACGTCCATGGCCGACACGCTCTGGTCCACGTTGTCGACCGGGTTGAAATACACCACGGTCTCGGTGGCGCCGGTGACGGTGAATTGGGTTTCCCGGTTGTCGGCGCCGCCGGTCACGCGGGAGGCGTAGAAGGTGAGGTCGTAAGCCGCGCCGGGGGTCAGGCCGGTGAGTTTGAACACGGGGAAGATGTCGGTAAGCGTGCCCCATTCCTCGGTGTTGCCGTACAGCGAGTCACGCGTCGCGCTGACGGGATACGGCGCCGGATCCTGCGTGCCGTTGGTGTTGGCCCCGTTGAAGCGGGACACCATCTGCCAGCCGATCGCAGTCGGGGTGCCGTCCACCGTGACCATGTCGGCCAGCACGCCATCATCCGTGCTTCCCACCGCCTCGGTGACGTTGTTCCAGGAGTCGGTGACGCCCGCCGCCGCATCGCTCGGGGTGCCGGCGGCCCCCAGATCCACCAGAATCCGAGGCGTGAACGGCTGGCTCCAGTCCACCTGCATCACACCGAGGTAGGTGAAATGGTTGGCGTTGTTGTTGTTCGGTCCGGGCCCAACGTTCACGGTGAGTTCCCCTGCGGCGGTCGGTTTCAGGCCGGTCACCTGTACCGTATTGTCCACATTGCCGCCGGCGTTGAGGTCGCCGAAGGCCGAGTTTGCGCCGGTCACCGTGTAGCGGGTCTCACGGTTGTCCGTGGCGGTGCGGGAGCCGTAGAAGACAAAATCGTAAACGGCCAGCGGGTTCAGACCGGTCAACTTGAACTCCGGGAAAACGTCCGACAACCCACTGAACGCCTCGGTGTTGCCAAAGAGCGAGTCGCTCGTGGCGGTCGTCGGGTAGACGGTCGCCGCCGTGCTGCCGGCGGTGTTGGCGCCGTTGAACCGGGCCACCATCTCGAGCCCGGCGCCGGTCGCGGAGCCGTCCGGTGTCACGAGGTCGGTGAGCACACCCGCATCGTCGGTTCCAACGGTGGTGGTGACGTTGTTCCACCAGGTTTCCGGCTCGGGTTCCACGGCTTCCGTCAACGAGGCGTCGCTCCCGAAATCAAACAGCCAGGCCTGACCGGTGGCGGTGTCCTCGAGCTTCAACACCCCGAGGTAGGTGAAGTGGTAGGCGTTGTTGTTGTTCGGGCCCGGTTCGAGGCGGATGCCGATCTCGGTGAAGTCGTTCGCCACCACGCCGGTGACCTGAACCATGGCGTCGATGTTGTTGGCGGGATCATAGTCCACGCTCTGGGTGTTCGCGCCGGTCACGGTGTAACGGGTTTCGCGGTTGTCGCTGACCCCCGTGCGCGAGGCGTAGAAGGTCAGGTTGTAGGTGCCGCCCTGCGTCAGACCGCTCAGAATGAATTCCGGAAACACCCCCGTCAGGGTCTGCCATTCCTCGGTGTTCCCGTACAGCGTATCCCGGGTCGCTGACGTTGGATAGGCCGTGGAAGCGAGCGTGCCGTTTTCGTTCGGCCCGTTGAACCGCGCGATCATGTACAGCCAGGCGAGGGTTGTGTTCCCTTCCGTGTCCACCAATCCGAACAACGACCCCGCCGGATCGGTGCCGACCGTGGTGATGTTGTTCCAGTAGGTGGTGGGGCCGCCGGCCCCGGGCTGGGTGATGGAGGCGTCGGCGCCGAAATCAAACAGCATCTGGTCGGCCCTGGGGCCGGGGATGACGCCTGCCAGGGCGAGGCTTGCGACGGCCAGAGCGATCGAACCGGTCTTCCGGCTTGCGATGAGAGAACACTTCTTTTTCATGACAGATTCCGTTGTGACCGGAAACTGCTAGGCGCAGGCGGGTTGGAAAGCAAGCGGATTTGCCGGTCATCCGCTTTGGTGCCGGAATCCGGGGTGGGTTGCCGCTTTACAGACTCGGGGCGTGCGTGATAAAGGCAGCGGTGGTGAGCCTGTGGCCACCGACACCCTCAACATCAAAACATGAAAAGCACACGAATCCTCCGCTGTTCGTTGCCCATCCTCGCCGGTGCCGTCTTGGGAACCACCCCGGCCTCGCTGGCGCAGACGGTCCTGCCCGCGTCCCTCCGTGTCACTTCGGGGGTCAACCTCAACGCCCCGGGCGTGTTGGTCCGGACCTATCAGGTGTCAGGGGCGGACAACCAGGGTCTGATCGCCCTGGCGGAGCAGGAACTGGCCGGCGACCTCGGTCCCAACGTCGCGGACCTGCAGGATCCCTCCCATACCTACAATGCCGCCACCGGCTATTTCGAGGTGACCACTCCGGTGAATTTCCGGGGCGATATCTGGAGCGCGCTGGATAACGGGGAGTTCGTGGCCCCGGATCATCCGGACGTGAGCCTGCCCGGGTTGACGGGCGCCGCCGACCAGGCGGCGGCGGAGGCCATCGCGTTCATCGAGTTTCCCGCCGCCGGGCTCTACGAGATGGGCGTGGCCAGCGACGACTGTTTCAAACTCACCACCTGGCACAATCCGCGGGACCGTTTCGCCCTCACCATCGGGGAGTATGATGGCACCCGGAGCATGACGGAAAGCCGGGTGCTGCTGCTCCGGATTCCGGAACCCGGCATCTACCCCTTCCGTTGCCTCTGGGCCAACCAGAGCGGCGCGAACGGTTGGGAATGGTACATCTTTGACGCCTCGGGTGAGCGCTTGCTGGTTAACGACCCCGCCAACACCGTGGGGGTCGCCTATCGCGAGGGCCCGATGCGTCCCTATGTCGTGAGCGTCTACCCCGACCTGGATGCCCAGGGGGTGTCGCCGACCGTCGAACTGGTGGTGGAAATCAAGGACGACGTCCTGAAAGTGGCGGCCGGGTCGGCCAGCATCAGCGTCGACGACGGCGCCGTCGCGGGGGTCTCCAATGTCACCACCAGCGGCGGGGTGACGACCGTGAAGTTCACCCCTGACAGCCCGCTGGAACTCGGCTCGACCCACACTGCCACCCTGGTCTACGCCGACACCGGGTCGCCGTCATTCTCCGTGACCGATACTTGGTCGTTCACCGTGAGCAGCGCCATCGTCTCTCCGAACGCCGCGGTGGCGGCGGGTGAGGTGGACATGAGCCAACTCGGGGTCCGGGTCTTTGCGCACCAGTTGGACGGGGCTGATTTCGACAACCAGGCCTCGTTGCTTTACATCCGGTCGCAGCTTGACGGCCTGCTCGGGGCGAATCGGGCGGACCTTTCCGGCGCGGATGGGCAGGGGTTCTTCTACCTGACCAACCCGCTGGCGGGCGGGGTCAACTGCGTCAATTTCAACAACTTCTACGAAATACCGGAGAAGGGTAATTTCACGAGTGACAACGGGTTTGCCGACATCCAGTTCCCGGGCACACCGGGAACCGGCGGTTTGGATTGGGACTCGGACAACCTGGCGACGGAGGTGTTTACCTACCTGAATTTCGAGGAACCGGGCGGCTACACCATGGGCATCCGGGCCTGGGACAGCTTCTCGGTCACCATTGGCGACGAGGTCGGCCGCAGTCCCAAGGACCTCTTCGCCACCGTGCTGGCCGACTACGACGGCGACGCTCCGGGCAACTACCTCTTTTCCTTCTATGTCCCCGAGGCGGGCATCTATCCGGTCCGGCTGATTCACAACATCGGCATCCAGCAGGGCGACCTGGAGTGGTTCACGGTGGAGGGGCCGTCGGCCACCCCGACCCTCATCAACGCGCCGGGCGGACTCAAGGGTTACGCGCGCGGACCGGCCCTCGCGGCCTATGTGCGCCGGGTCACCCCGGGCGTGAACATCGCCGGGCTTCAGGACCTCACGACGGTGGAAGTGCCGAAGGACACCATCATCAGCGCTGAGATCGTGGATGATGGGACCACGGTGTTGCCCGCCAACGTCTCCCTCACGCTCGATGGCCAGGGGCAATCCACCGCCACCAAGAGCGGCAACCTGACCACCGTCGAGCTGACGCCGGCGGCCGAATTCGAACCGGGTTCCGAGCACACGGCCACCCTGGTTTACACCGACAGCGCCGGCACGTCGTTTACCGACACGTGGAAATTCGTGGTCGAGGGCGCCTATCAACTGGATCCCGCGATGTCCTATCCGCCGGGTTCCGGCGATCCCGCCAAGCGCGGCTTTGCCATGAAGATCGTGCAGCTGGCGTTGCCGTTCGTGTCCGGCGAGAGTTCGTCCGTCACCAAGTCCGAGGGCATGCTGGCCGGGGTCTTCCTGGACGGGCAGAACGTCGCCAATCTGGACGGCGCCGTGGACGGCTGGTTCCACGTGGACACGGTCAACTTCGGGACCGAGGTGGGGGCGATCACCCCCGATGACCCCATGCCCGGCCTGCCGGGAACGGCCGGTCACAGCGATCATTATGCCGCGGAGTTCCGGACTTACGTGGAATTCCCCGAGGCCGGTTCCTACACCATGTATGTCTACAGCGACGGTTCCCCGCGGCTGATGCAGGCCGAGGCGCAAAACCAGCACTTCGGGGCGGTGGAAATCGTCTCGCCCTGTGAGGCCGCCGGACGGCGCATCACGATGGCGGCAACGCGCACCAGCATCGGCAGCGGGTTCGGGGCGGACCTGCCGACGACCCCGTTGGTGCTGCCGCTGGTGGTGGCCGACCCGCCGCTGGGGGACGCCGAGCTCGTCAACGCGGATCAGATCAAGGACGGCGTGGCACTCATCCGCCGCGGCGCCGTGGCGTTCGGGATTAAGGCAGCGAATGCCAAGGCCGCCGGTGCCAAGGCCGTGATCATTTACAACGACGACTCGGGAGACCGGGCGGATCGCTCGCCCATCTTCATGGGGGGCACGGCGACCGGTGTCGACATCCCGTGCCTGTTCATTGGCAACCGGGACGGGGTGAGCCTGGTCAGCCTGCTGGAGCAGGGGCCGGTGACGGTGAACCTGCAGGACAATCCGGAGCCCATGCTGCTGGAGCCCAACGACGGCTATTACGGGACCTGGGAGGTGCCGATCTACGTGCCGCAACCCGGGCTCTACCCTCTGCGCCTGGTCACCGGCAACGGCGACGGCACGACCGTGGACGCGACCTACGGCATTGAATGGACCGTGGTCAAGGCGGATGGCAGCCGGGTGTTGTTGAACAGCGCCGGCGATGCGGAGGCGCTGCGTTGCTTCCGCGGGGTGACCCAACGGCCGGAGATGCTGGTCCCCACCCGGGCTGACTCCGGCTGCGGTGAGGTCGAGGTCTCCTGGCGTGGTTCGGGTCGGCTTCTCGAAGCCGACTCCGTGTCCGGTCCGTACACGCCATCGCAGGACCAGAGCATGCCGCACGTCGAACACGGTGCGACGCAGAAGTACTTCAAGGTCGAGCCCTTGAAGTAGTATCGAACGGGTGCGGTCCGGTGGTGCCACCGGACCCCGCCGAGCCGGCTCAACGAGAGGCCCGGGCGATAGCCGCCCGGGCCTCTTTCGTTGCCTTGAAAGGGGAGCGCACGCGGCTCGCGTGCAGTGCCCGGCGGCCCGCCGGGCACATCCAAACCGACCGGAAACCACTGTCCGAGGCGGTCCCTCCTTGCCATGAACGAAGCGACGGGGTCAGTCCTTCAGCTGTTGGCGGTGCTCCCTCCGCCAACAGCGAGGCCTGACCCCGAGCGGCCAAACCGGTTCAAGGTCCCGTTGCCTGCGCAATGGCGAAAGGGGGCTTGCCATGAACCGTCAACCGGCAATGGAGGGCCGAGTTACACGAGGCCCTGACTTGACTCGATTCAGGGACTCGTGGAACTCGTCCCTCCGAGGAGGGGGCAAGGTCCGAACGCCTGCGCAATTGTGCCAGGAAGCTCTCTCTGGACCAGTCGGCGAGCCGCCGACTGATGCAGCCGGGCCGGCCACGCTCCCCGCCGGGCCGGCCGCGCTCTCCGGCTCCGCCGTATGGACATGGAAAAGGACCCGACCTATCTCAGGCGGGTGGCGACATTCTGCAACCACGCCACGTCCGGGTTGTTCGGCGTGTCGAGATGATCCGCAATGACCTCGCCCTTTACCACCGGCGGCGTGGTTCGTTCGTCCGCCCAGTGCTTCATCTCCGAGTGGCCGTCGGCGAATGAGAACCCGCCACTCCGGCTGTGGTAGAATCCCGGCAGGTCCCAGAATCCATAAGCGGCCGGGTTGTCGGGGTAACCCGCCATCCGGACCGCAAAGTTCCCCATGTCCACGCTGTCTTCCCGGACATCGGTGAAGACGAACACACTGGACGGCCCCTGATAGTTCAGATCGGAGTATTTCCGATAGATCTTGTAGGCGCTCACCTGGGCGCCCCAGCCGCCATCCGTCCCGCCCCAGCCGCCCAGGAACAGATTCATGGACATGCTGCGCACCCGGGGTTTGTGGACGCCTGCCACGACCACCTCGGACCGGTCGGCCGGGCATCGCCAGATGGCCAGGCTGTTCCCGCAGTAGTCCCACATCAGGCTCTTCTTGATGGTGACGTCCGGATCCCAGTTCACGCGGTTGTTGGGATCAAAATCCAGGGTGCCGGTGATCCAGGCCGCGGAGTAGGTCTTCCGGTTGTCCGGATCCTCGCTGGCAAAGAGGAGCCGATCGTTGTTGTCCTCCGTGTACATCCGCCAGGCGAGGCACAACTGTCGATGGTTGCCCAGACACTGGATCCCTTGAGCCTTGCTCTTCGCCTTGCTCAGGGCTGGCAGCAGCATGCCGGCCAGGATGGCGATGATGGCGATCACCACCAGCAGTTCGATCAAGGTGAAGCCGCTTCGTCGCCGCGATGCGGACCGGAAAACTGATTGTTCAGGTTTGTTCATACCAAGTGTCAGTTGCACCCGAACGTCGTCTATCACCATTTCGTCCGCTGTCGAGCACAAACCTGCCCGCTTTGCTGTGGTGTTAACGCAACCGGCGGGTTGTTTCGGGCCCACCGCGTAGGCCGGTTCGGCGAGGTGACCGGGATGGATGCGTCCATGGGCAAGTTGGCCGGTCCCGGAATGCAGGCCGAACTCACGCCACAGACCGAACTCGCCAAGTCTCCCCCAAGTCCTCAGGCTTCCCGCCATGCAAGTTCACCACGTTCTCGCCGTCGCGTTCCTTGGGCTCGTTGGGACCGCCGCCGACGGATCGGAACCGGTCTTTCCCAAGCCCGACCCCGCCCGGGCATTTCCGGAACTGAAGGTGTTTGACGGCGCCGGCCGCCCGTTTCGCCATCCGCTCGAGGACTGGGCCGGGGCGCGGGAGCGCGTGGCTCGCGACCCTGCCTGGCAGGCCTGGTTGACGGACCGGGAACGGGAGGTGAACGACTGGATGGTGCGGCGCCGGGACCACGTCGAATGGAAGGCCGGTTGGTGGCACGACTTTGTCAGTCCCAAGGACGGTTCCTTCCTCATTTGGACGGCCGATGAACCGGGGGAAACCACCCTGCACAGCCGGTCCGATCCGGCGGTTCAACTCACTCCCAAGCTGCAGGGCGCCTGGGTCTTTGGGTTCCGCAGCCGGCACGCGGCGAAGATCGAGGAGGCGGCGCAGCTGTTCCGGTTGACCGGCGAAACGCGCTATGGCGACTGGGCCGCGGCGCAGATCGACTTCTACGCCACGAACTTCGCCCGCTGGAACGGTCGGACCGACTGGGGTAACGAACGCTCCCGCCTGGCCTGGCAGAGCCTGGATGAGGCGGTAAACCTCGTGCGCTACGTGCATGCCGTCCGCACGCTGGACGACCACGTCGCGCCCGACCGGAAACAGCGCTGGCTGGACACGTTCTTTCGTCCCGAGACCGAGATTCTGAATCGCTCGTTTCAGATCATCCATAACATCGCCTGCTGGCATCGCTCCGCGGAGGCGCAGGTCGCCCTCTGCTTCGGGGACGAACCCCTGTGGCAGCGGGCGGTGGAAGGTCCCTTTGGCATCCGACGCCAGCTTGCTGCCGGCGTGACGAGCGATTACCTCTGGCTGGAACAATCCCTGGGCTACAACAGCTACGTGGTTCGGGCGCTGCAACCGTTCTTCGAGGAAGCGCTTCTGGCCGGTCGCGGGGACGACCTGGGGAACGAACTCTGCATCCTGCAGAACCTGGTGCTGGCGCCGATCGCGATTCGGTTCCCGACCGGCCAGCTCCCGAACCCCGCCGATTCCACCGGGGGGTTGTCGTTCGCTCCCAACGCCGGATTCCTGGCCTCGGTGCGACGCCTCTTTCCCACCGCCATCGGGTTGCGTCGCGCGTCCCGTGAACGTTCCTGGGATACGCTGCTGGATCCTCCGGAACCGCCACCGGCGGAAGTCCCGTTGCCGCCCGTGCGCAGCCGGCATCTCGAATCCAGTCGGATGGCAGTCCTGCGTGAGGGCCCCTGGCAGGTCTTCTTTCATTATGGGCAGAACGACCGTTCGCATGCTGAGGCCGAGGCGTTGAACTTTGAGGCATTCTTCGGCGACACCGATGTGACGCACGATCCCGGGACCGTCGGCTACGGGTCGCCGTTGCACCGGGGGTTCTTTACCCGGGGGCCGGCCCACAACGTCCCGCTGATCAACGGGGAAGGCCAGGTCGGCTGGAATCCCGGGCGCGCCATTGCCTTCGACGCGGACAACGCCATCGTCAGGGCCGCGCAGGACAACTACCGGAAGGGGGTCGGCGCCGAACGAACCCTGCGCATTGAGGGCAACCGGTTGATCGACATCGTGAAGATCCAGTCGGAGAGCGGCGACCGGTCCCGGCTCGGATTGGTGCTGCATTTGCAGGGGGCGGCGGAACTGCCTGTCGGCTTTGCCCCGGACCCGGACTTTGCGGCGAATCCGCCCGGTCCGCCGTTTGTGTTTTGGGAGGACCCGCAATCCGCGATGTTTCGGGACACGGCGACCGTGCCGGTTCGCTTCGGGGACCTCCGGTTGAACGTGTGTTTCGAGGTCCCCGGCGAATTCCGCCTGACCCATGCCCGCACCCCCGACGTGCCACCCGCGAAGCGCGACAGCTTCTACCTCGAAACCCGTGGCATCGAAGCGACCTTCACCACGACCCTCTCCGGCGGGGTCAGTCCCTAGTCTTCAACAGTCCACTTCGTATGGACGGAATGCCCGGACATCGGGTTGACTCCCGCAGATGACCACCGGAGACGTGATGGAAACCAAGATCGGCCCGTTGCTGGACTGGGTGGTGCGGGCCCATCCGGACACGCCGAAGAACCGCGCGAAGCAGTGGATCCTGGCAGGGCGCGTCAGTGTCGACGGCGTGGTGCTTCGCAAGCCCCACCAGCTCATTCCGGACCCGGGGGAGACGCTGAAGCTCGGGGCCCGCGAGGCGGCCACCCTGGATTGTGGCTCCGGGTGGCAGATCCATCGACGCGTCTCGTTGCTCTACCTGGACTCCGCCTTTGCCGTCGTCAACAAGGCGCCGGGTTTGCTTTCGGTGCCGGCACCAAACTGCAGTCTCTCCGCATTGAGTGTCCTGGCCGACTTTCTGGCGGGCCGGCTGAAGGCCCGGGGCCGCGGGGTTGCCGGTCGCTCGCTGCCGGCTGCTTATCGCCGTTTACAGCCGCTGGCGGTGCATCGACTTGACCAGAACACCAGCGGCGTGCTTTGCGTCGCCACCAACCCCAACGCGCGCCGGCACCTCACCGGACAGCTCAGGGCGCACACCATGACGCGGGAATATATCGCCTTCGTGGACGGGCGATCCGCGACTTCCCAGGGCACCTGGCGGCAATGGCTGCAGTTGAGCCGGGACGAACTCCGGCAGTACATCCTTTCCGATCCCCAGGCCCGGGCTCCCGGGAGCGAAGCCCGGGAGGCCATCACCCACTATGAAGTCACCGCCGAATACGCTCTGCCCGGGGGTGACCACGTGACGAAACTCCGGCTCCGGCTGGAAACCGGTCGCAAACACCAGATTCGCGTTCAGGCGGCCCATGCCGGGCTGCCGTTGATTGGCGACCGAACGTATCATCCGGCGTATCGTGAGCCGCATCCGGTGGGTTGGCCCCTCGATTTTTCCCGTCAGGCCCTGCACGCCGGCAAGCTGAGCCTGGAACATCCGGACCAGCCCGGGAAACGCCTGAGTTGGACGGCGGAAATGCCCGGTGACCTTCGCGAACTCGAGGCCGACCTGCGTTCCGCGGGGCTCCGGACCGGTTGACGCGAAACCAGGATTTGCACATCCGCAAAGATGCACCACTTTCAGCAGCGTTATGGAAAGCAATCTGAATGTCTTTGAGGCCATCGAACAACGCCGCGCCATCAAGCACTACGACCCGAACCATCGCATGACCGATGCGGAGGTCCGCCAACTCCTGGAGTTGGGCATGAAGGCACCCACGGCGTTCAACATCCAGCACTGGCGGTTCATCGTCGTCGCCGATCCGGAATTGCGCCGGCAGATCCGCGCGGCGGCATGGGACCAGGCCCAGGTCACGGACGCCTCGCTGCTCGTGGTGCTTTGCGCCGATCTGAAGGCCTGGGAGAAGAACGCCGCCGGTTACTGGCGCAATGCCCCGCAGGCGGTTCAGGACTTTCTGGTCCCGGCCATCGCCCAGTATTACACCGGTCGGGAATCGGTCCAGCGCGACGAGTGCATGCGATCCTGCGGACTGGCCGGCCAGACCCTCATGCTGGCCGCCAAGGCCATGGGCTACGATTCCTGTCCGATGGACGGATTCGACTTCGACGCCGTGGCCAGGCTGATCAACCTGCCGGCCGACCACCTGATTTCGTTCATGATCGCCATTGGCAAGGGGACGAAGGAGGCCTGGCCCCGACCGGGTCAACTTCCCTATGACCAGGTGGTCATCGAGAACCGCTTCTGACGACGTCCACGAGGTCATCGTTCTCCTTGACCAGATGGTTGGGCTGAATACCATTTCTCAATGGCAATTACCATTGATCGTGCGGGCAGGGTCGTGATTCCGAAGGCGCTTCGGGAGGAATGTCATCTGGTGCCGGGGAGTGAGTTGGAGGCGGAGGCGGTGGGCCATGAGATCCGACTGCGTCCCGTGGAGAAGGCGGTAAGCCTGGCGAAGAAGAGGGGATTGTTGGTGCATCATGGACCGGGGGTCTCGGAGGTCGACGTGGTCGATTTCATTGAGAAATCCCGGGAGGGGCTTGCCATCGCGAGAGGACGGGCTTGATGAGAACCGTCTTGTTGGATTCCTCGGTGCTGGTGGCGGGCATGGTCGATCAATTGCGCCAGCATGGGCGCGCGTTGGATGGCTGGATTAGGGAGCGGGATGGCGGTGCGGTGCTCTGCTGCACGAGTCACGCGGTTGCGGAGTGTTATGCCACTTTGACCGCCCTGCCTCTGGCACGTCCGGTTCAGCCGGTTGAAGCCCGGGAGTTGATGCGGGTGAATGTGCTGCAGGGCCTGAAGGTGCTGTCGTTGAACCAAAGGGACTACGAGAAGGCGCTGGATCGGGTTGTCGGAATGGGCCTGCGAAGCGGGGTGGTGTATGACGCGCTTCATCTGGTCCGCGCTGAGCGGGAGAGGTGTGACGTTCTGCTGACCTTCAACCTTCGAGACTTCACGCGGTTGGAGCCGGAGGGGGTCGAGGTAATCGCGCCCTGAGGGGGGAGTTACCTTCCCCCGTCACTGTCCTGTCGCAGACTGGGTGGCGATCTCACGAACCCGGCAGAGGTCCAGCTTCCCACTCCCCAGCAAAGGAAGGGCCTTCACGTGGAAGAACTGGTTGGCCTTGGGCAGCCAGAGCTTGGGCAGATCCAGTTGGGGTAGCTTGTCCAGAAGCGCCTTCAGCCCGGCCTCCTCGAGGCAGTGAAGCACCACCAACCGTTCGCCTTTTCGCTCGTCGCCCACGCCGGTCACCACCAGCACGCGATCTGCCTTGCCGGTGAGGTCCTGCAGTTTCTCCTCCACCTTGATGTGCGGTACCATCTCGCCGCCAATCTTGCTGAACCGGCTGAGCCGGTCCGTGATTTGCAGAAACCCGTCCTCATCCAGCGTGGCGATGTCGCCGGTCACATACCAGCCGTCCCGCAGCACTTCCGCGGTCTTGTCCGGTCGACCCAGGTAGCCGGACATGACGTTCGGCCCGCGGACCAGCAACAATCCCGGTTGGCCAGGGGGCCGGGGGGCGTGGGTCACGGGATCGACGATGCGCACGCTGACGCCGGGCAGGGGATGGCCGATGCTCCCACGCTTCGAACCGACCTGACACAGTCCCGCCGCGCGGAATCCGGGAGTGTTCACGGCCACGCCCGGGGCGCATTCGGTGCAGCCATAGCCTTCGATGGGGCGGATGCCGAACTTGTCCTCAAAGGCGGTGGCGAGTCGCTCGGGCAGTTTCTCGGCCCCGGCCATCACCACGCGCAGACTGCCGAAATCCCCGGGTGCGCAGCCGCGCAGGTAGAGTTGGAGGAACGTCGGAGTGCTCAACAGAAACGTCAGCCGGTGATTCCGCACGAGTCGGCCGATGGCTTCCGGGTCCAGCGGGGTGGGGTGATAGGCCGCGCCGATGCCCTGGGTCGCGGTCAGGGCGAGCGTGCCGGTGAAACCGAACGAGTGGAAGAACGGCAGGGAGCCGAGCAACGCGTCCTTTGGGCTCAGCCGGAACACCTGGCTCAGCTGCTCAACATTGGCGGCCACATTGAAGTGCGAAAGCACGACGCCTTTGGGTTCCCCGGTGCTGCCACTCGAGAAGATCACCGTGGCCGGGTCGTCCATCGTGGCGGCAAGATCCCGTCCCAGGAACTTCTCGATCCAGCGAACCGGTAGCAGGCAACTCATCGCCAGTGCGATCAGGCGTTCGCCGAAGCGCGGGCTGGCGGCGACCTCCTCCAGTCGTAGCGGGGGGAAGGGCAGGTCGAGGTTGAGCTTGTCCAGGAAGGCTTGGGAAGTGACCACCGTGGTGATGCCGCACTGCCGGATGCTGGCCGCGATGGCTTCCGTCGAGGCCGTGTAATTGAGGTTGACCGGCACCTTGCCGAGCAGGAGCGCGGCGAAGTTGGCCAGGGCGCCGCCGACCGACGGGGGCAGCAGCAGGCCCACCTTGTGTTGGCCCTCCCAGTGGGGGCGCAAGCGGCGGGCGAGGAAGAGGGTTCGGGACAGCGCGTTGAGGAACGTTACCCGCGGCGCTCGCTCGTCACCCATGGCGAACCGGAACGGGTGCCGGCGGGCTGAGTGCACGAACCCGCGGTGCAACGGTTGCATTTGGGTTTTGCGTCGCTGCCAGGCGCGGCTGCTCAGTTCCTGCACCTGCTGGCGCAATTCTGTGGGCGTGGCGCCCGACGGGAGGGGCTTCCCGAGGCTCACGCTCACCCGATATGGGATCCTCGCCGGCCACTTCCAGAGAAACCGTTCGCGGGCGAAGCTGAAGAGACTGCCCCAGAGCCCCTCGAGACAGACCGGGATCACCGGGGCGTCAAGTCCGTGCATGATCCGCTCGAACCCACGCCGAAACGGCAGCATCTGACCGGTCCGGGTGATCTGGCCCTCGGCGAAGATGCCAACCACACCGCCTTCCCGGATGACGTCCGAGGCGGTCCGTAGCGAACGAATCAGGTCGCGGGGGCGCTGGGTCGGGGATACGGGAATCACGCCCATCAACCGGGCGAACCAGCGGATGAGGGGTCGCCGATGGTAGCCTTCGTCCATGATGAACCTCACCCGTCGGTCCACCGCCGTTCCCAGGATGAATCCGTCGATCAGCGAGAGGTGATTGCAGACCAGGAGTGCTCCGCCGGTTTCGGGCAGGTGCTGCCGGCCATCGACCCGGATGCGGTAGAACAGCCGTGTCACCAGGCGGGCGGCCCGCCAGACCAACCAGCTCAGGAACCGGGTCACCGGGGATTTCAGGGGGATTCGATGCCTCTCCGCCGGTTCGCCGACCGCAGCGTTTGTCCGGCGTGTCAGTTGTCCGGGATGCGTGATTGGTTGCGCGTTCATGGCGGGAAGGGTCGTTCACCCGGCGCGCCTCCGCCTATCGATAGTCCGAACCGCCCATTCGACTGGGTGAATGATCGGAGAGGGAACTGGGCGGTGGGGACACCGCGCAGGTTTCTCGCCGACTGGCTTTTGAACCTTCTCCGCCAAACAAGCCGCCCCGTAGCGGCGAACCGGCGTTCGCCGCGACGATCAAGGGGGAATTAGCGGGCGCCTTGGAGGTTGGTGATGACACGCATCCCTGCAGAAGCGGACGTAGGATGGTTGCCCGCAGGCGGTCGACTGGAACGTCACGATTCACGAACCGCCCGGGGGCATCCAGGAGCAGGACGGTTGGCAGTCGGCAAACATCCAGGGCGGCCCTGGCGTCGGGACGCTGTTTCGCATCCAGCCAGATTCGCGGCCAATCCCACCCCGCCTCACGCGCGGTGATGTCGGCCAACCTCCAGCCCGCCACCCGCCTCCGCCAGTCCATCCTCCCAAAAGCGTCCACCGGAGAACTCTCCGGAGAACTCTTGACCGCGGATGCGCGGATGACGCAGCCTGTTGGTCCTCGCAGCCGCCCTGGAACAGTTCGCCACCCTCGCCGACGATATCAAAAGGCAGGACCGGGGAGATCGGGGGAGGAACGAGCGCATATAGAGCAAAAGGAAACAGGAGAGTCCTCTGGAATTGCTCGTCAAGGTCCCGTGGTGGGGGGGCTGTCTTCCCTCGTGGAGACGGCGGAGCGGATTTGAACGAACGACAGCCATACAGTCATGAAAAACATCGTCATCTGTTCGGATGGAACCTGGAACTCGCCGGAAAAGGATGCGCCCACCAACGTTCTCCGATTGGCGCGGGCCATTTCTCCTCGCGATGGGAACAACAACGAGCAAGTCGTCTTTTACGACTGGGGGGTTGGGAGCGATCGGAAGACCATGGCCGGGGGTATCACCGGCGAAGGCTTGGACAAGAACATCATGGACTGCTATAGATTTGTGGTTCAGAACTACGATCCAGCGGACCGGCTGTACCTGTTTGGATTCAGTCGAGGGGCCTACACGGTTCGTTCTCTGGCAGGCCTGATTCGTAACTGCGGCATTCTCCGCCGAGAGCATGCGGACCAGATCCCAAACGCGTTTGATCACTATCGCAAGCGGCAGCCGAGCACGAATCCAGATGCCCCAACGTCTGCGGGATTCCGGGATCGGTTCGCAGTGGCCGATATCTCGAATATCGAGTTCCTGGGAGTCTGGGATACGGTGGGAAGCCTGGGAATCCCGGCTCCGTTCTTCGGTGTTCTTAACAAGGGGGATTATCTCTTCCACGACACATCCCCCAGCCGGATTATTGGCTGTGCCCGTCACGCGATGTCCATTGATGAGAATCGCGAGGACTTTCCCGTAACACGGTGGGCTCCCAAGCCGGGCCTCGATTTGAAAGAGGTCTGGTTCGCCGGCGTCCATAGTGACGTGGGGGGCGGATACGATGATTCGGTGTTGCTGTCAGACATACCGGCGGCGTGGATTCTCCGGGAGGCTGCCGCGAGGGGGTTGAGCGTTGAAAGCCACCTCAAGGACCGCCTGTCGTCAGACGCAGCGGCCCGCCAGCATCCGCAGCCAACAGGAATCTTCAGGTTTCGAGGAAGGGTCAATCGAACGATCTCCCCGTCCGATCTGGTTCACATCTCGGTGAAGGAGCGGTTCGACAGTCTCGGCAGCTCCTGGAGGAGTCCGGCGTTCCGGCAATACTTCGCGTCGATTGGCGAAGATTGGTCCAAGGTGAACCTCGAGTCCTGATTCGACGGAGGCATGGCCTCCAAACGCTGCAGGGGCCAACCCCGGGAGCGTGTTCGGACTTGGGCGTGCAAACCGGACGCGAGGGTCGGGTGGCTTCCCGACAAGCCGAGACGCGACCTCGGCCTGATGGCGCTCGCATGAACAAACTGTCATCCGGGCGCGCGGCTGGCGTTTGCTTTGCCGGGGTCTGATGGGGTTGCGGGACGTTGGTTCACGGCCGGACCGGGCCGGGGCGATCCGCAGTTAACCGTCGACGGGGTTTCGTGGGCGCACCTCTGAACCGTGATCTGGCAATGAAACGCAAACCTGTCTTTCCGACCTGGATTCTGCTGCTCGGACTCGCCGTGGCCGTGGCGCTTGCGGGCATTTGGGGCTCGCAGCGGGTGCGGGCGACCCTGGAACGGATGGTGGAGTCCGAACTGGAGATGACCTTGCACGCCAATGCCCAGGCCCTGGAGATCTGGATGACCAACCAGGTGCGGCTGGCGATGAGTCTGGCGGACGATCCCCAGCTTCGGAGCGGTCTGCTCGCGGTGAGCGGGGCGGCGGTGAGCATCGGTCCGCGCTGGGAACGGAATTCGGGCGGCCCGCCGGGGGAGGATCTCGGGGGGCGGCTGAGGTTGAAGCTGGAGAATCTCGGCCACGACGGGATGCTCGTGAACACCAACCTCGTGGTGGTGGCGGCCGTCGGCCGGGGCAGCGGGCGGGTGGGTCGGACGGTGATGGACAGCCACCACGACAAGTTTGTCGAACTGTTTCAAACGGGGCGTCCCGTGTTGATCCACCCGTTCCGGCCCGCCGCCACGGCGGGGCCGCGGTCGGGGCGCGAGAACACCCGCGGAAGTACCGGTCGCATGGGGCCGTTTTGGAACGGGGGTGGGCCCCGTGGTGGGGCCGGGGGAGGTCCGCCGGATGATCTTCTGTTGATGCAGGTGGCGGTTCCCCTGCGGGACGAGAACGGCGTGATGCTCGGAGCCCTGGCGTTGGTGATTGATCCCGAGCGGGAGTTCACCCGCATCCTGTCCGTGTCGCGGTTGGGCCAGTCCGGCGAATCCTACGCTTTCGACACCTCCGGGCGGATGCTCTCCCGCAGTCGGTTTGAACCCCAGCTCAAGGCGCTGGGCCGGTTGCCGGACCGCGCCGGGGGTTCGTCCGTGCTGAACCTGCGTTTGAGCGATCCCGGGGAAGCCGGTGCTTCCGGAGTTCCACCGGAGGAGACCATGGCGGACCGGCCCCTGACCCGGTTGGTGGCGGCGGCGGTGGAGGGGGGGCAGGGGGTGGATGCCGGGGCGTCCCGCGACTACCGAGGGATCGCGGTGGTGGGGGCCTGGCAATGGCTTGAGGAGTTCGATTTCGGCCTGGTGGTGCAGCAGGATGCGGCGGAGGCGTACCGGCCGCTCAGGGTGTTGCAGTGGTTGTTTCAGTTCCTGGTGACGTTGCTGGTGCTGGCGTCGCTGGGCCTGTTGATGTTCTCCCATACGCACCTCGTGCTGCGGCGGCGGCTGAACGAGGCGGAGTTGAAGGCCCGGGAACTCGGGCAGTACCGGCTCGAGGAAAAGCTCGGGGAGGGGGGGATGGGGGTGGTGTACCGGGCCCGCCACGCGTTGATGCGGCGTCCCACGGCGATCAAGCTCCTGCTGCCGGATCGGGCGAGTCCCGAAGCGATCCGGCAGTTCGAGCGCGAGGTGCAGTTGACCAGCGAACTGACGCACCCCAACACCATCCAGATCTTCGACTACGGGTACACCCCGGAAGGCATCTTCTACTATGTGATGGAGTATCTGGAGGGAATGAGCCTGAAGGACTTGGTGGCCCGTTTCGGCCCGGTGCCGGAAGGGCGTGCCATCCACCTCATGAGCCAGGTCTGCGAGGCGCTGCACGAGGCGCACCAGAAGGGTCTCGTGCATCGGGATGTCAAACCGGCGAATGTCTTCGTCGGCCGGCGCGGCGGCATTCCGGACACCGTCAAGGTGCTGGACTTCGGGTTGGTCCGGGAATACCGGTCGGCCACAGGGGCGGACACCGGTGAGCCGGGGGACTGTGGGCCGGTGGGAACCCCGCTCTTCATGTCCCCCGAGTCGATCAACTGTCCGAGTTCAATCGACCCGCGAAGCGACATCTACTCGCTTGGCGCGTTGGGCTATCATCTGGTGACCGGTCACCATGTCTTCGAGGATTCCACCCTCGACGCGGTCTTATGCCGGCAATTGAGCGAGCCTCCCCGGAGTCCCGCCCTGCGAACCGCGAACGCCTTGACGCCGGAGTTCGAGCGCACCCTCCTGAGCTGTCTGGAAAAGGACCCGGAACGGCGGCCGCAATCCGTCCGGGAACTCCGCGCGTTGCTGATGGCCAGTCCTCGAAACGGGGATTGGGACGCTGCCGCCCGGGCGGAGTGGTGGGCCGTTTGCGACGCGGGAGCAGGCCGCAGTCTGAGCTGCCCGACCGACGCCGCCGGTTCGGACCTGGAGGTGACCGTGTCGGTGGGGCCTGCCACCCGCCGGCTTTGACGGGGTTTCACCCCCCGCTCTTGCTTGCTGTGCCGATGGGGGCCTTCTGACCAGATGAACAAACTGTAATTTGCTGTCGCGGGAGTTGTTCATGTTCCGGGGGTCTGATCTTCCGGAAGGGCGCAGCAGATCGCGCCCGGCCTAAAGACAAGATCCCGACCACGACAACGACCCATTGAAGAAGCGTATGAATCCGAGCAAACCCTCCCTCCGCATCCGGGCCTTCACCGCCGTGTTGATCGCCATGACTTTCCTGGCTCTCGCGGTCAGCGGAGTGATCCTGTTTCTGTCTCCGCCCGGCCGCGTTGCCAACTGGAGTGACTGGCGCATGCTCAGCCTCACCAAGCACGATTGGACCGGGTTGCATGTCTGGTTCAGCCTCATCTTCCTGATCACGGCCGGATGCCATATCCTGTTCAATTCCCGACCGCTGCTGAATTACTTCAAGGACCGGCTCACGCGGCGGGTGGGGTTCCGGCGCGAATGGGTCCTGGCGTTTGGGGTTTGCGGCCTGGTGTTCGTGGGTGTGCGTGCCGGTTTGCCGCCGTTCTCCTCGTTTCTTGACTTCAACGAGACCGTGAAGCGCAGTTGGGAGGATCCGCGCGGCGTGGCTCCGATCCCGCACGCCGAGTTGCTGGCGCTGGGTGAACTGGCCGCGAAGGCGGAGGTTCCGCTGGAAATGGCCCTGACCCGCCTGGAGGCGAACGGAGTCAAGGGCGCCACCGCGGAGATCGTTGTCGCGGAACTGGCGGCCGCGAACGACCTTTCGGCACAGCGCGTCTATGAGATCCTCCAGGGTGTGAACGCATCGGGGCGTGGGGGTGGCGGACGCGGCCCCGGTGCGGGCGCCGGCAAGTCGAGTGCAGGCCGGAGTGAGGAGGCGGGGCATGGTCCCGGGGGCGGCAACGGTGGCGGCAACGGCGGCTGGGGCGGCGGCGGTGGGCCCGGTCGGATGACCCTGACGGAATTCTGCGCCTCGCGGGACATCGACGTGAAGGTGGCGCAGGAGCGGCTGGAGGCGAAGGGCATCAAACCGGCGCCGGGTCGCACTTTGCGCGATATCGCAGTGGACAATGGCTACGAGCGACCTTACGAAGTGCTGGACATCATCGAAGGCAAGGCGAAATGAAGACCCTGGTTGCCCGGTTGGAATTGGATCATTGCCCGGTGCGGGGGCATCCCCGTGCCCGGGCCTTTACCCTCATCGAACTGCTCGTGGTGCTGGGCATCATCGGCATCCTGGCCGCGCTGCTGCTGCCTGCCTTGAGCCGGGCGAAGGAGAAGGCCCGGGCCATCAAGTGCGTCAACAGCCTCAAGCAGATCGGTCTCGGCATCATGTATTACGTCGATGACTACGCCTATTATCCCCCCGGCCGGCAGGCGGGTGTCACCCAGTGGGATCTCTGGGTGGGAACGTATCTGGGCGGCGCCGCCGATCCCCTGACCCCGGAGGCGCGCACCCAGCTGTTCATGTGTCCCTCCGCCACCCGACGCAACACCGGTACGGTGTTGAACTACTCGGCCAATCCCAACGTGTTCAAGGAAGTGACGGCGACGGTGGGCGCGCTTCGAGCCGACGCGCTTCGGAGGCCCACGGAAACCCTGATGGTGGCCGATGCCATCCAGTACGCGGCGGACGGGAGTTCGCACGCGATCCTGTGGGGGGTCCTCGGCAGCAACGGTTCCGCCCTGTACTGGAACAACGGCACGCCGGCCACCGCGGACGCGCCGATTCCGGTCGGCGAAGACCGGGATGACCTCTATGACGTGATGGACTCCGCCGGTTCGAACCTGCGATACCGGCACGCCGAACGGGTGAACCCACTGATGGCGGACGGGCATGTGGAAAGCCTGGCCAAGGGGTCAGTGCGGGACCGGCACGTCTATACGGCCTACTAACGTGCCCCGGATCCCAGCCTGACATGAGTTCCGCCCCTCCACCCAATCCGATCAAACCCTGTTCGGTCGACTCCATCGGGCTGGCTTCGGCCGGGGATTGTGTGCCTGCGGCCCCGGCTTGCGTCGAAGCGCGTCCGAGGGTCAACGGTCGGTTCCTCTCGGTGAACGGAAGCCGTTTCCGGGTCAAGGGGGTCACGTATGGTACGTTCCGGCCGAATGCCGACGGCGAGCCGTATCCCGGCCGCGCGGTGGTGCGGGACGACTTCGGTCAAATGCGCGAGTGCGGGGTGAACACGGTGCGACTCTACACCCCGCCTCCCGACTGGCTGGCGGACGAGGCCGCCCGCGCCGGTCTCTACCTGTTCGCGGATCTCTGCTGGGGACCGCGTCGGTGTGATCTCGATCGACCCGAGCGTCTGCAGGCGATGTACGAATGGACGCGCTCGCACAGCCGGCGCCTGGCCGGGCATCCCGCGATGCTGCTCCATTCCATTGGCAACGAGATCCCGCCATTGATCGTGCGCTGGTATGGCAAGGCACGGGTGGAGGAGTTCCTGCGTCGCCTGCACGACATTGTCCGGGAGGAAGCGCCCGAGGCCCTGATCACCTATGTGAATCATCCGCCGACGGAGTACCTGACCCTGCCGTTCCTGGATGTGGATGCGCACAACATCTACCTCGAGCGCGAGCCGGATCTGCGGGCCTATCTGGCACGGCTGCAGTCGCTGGCCCACGAAAAGCCGGTCCTGCTGGCCGAGGTGGGGCTCGATTCCCGCAAGCATGGGGAGGCGGCACAGGCGCGGTTTCTTGACTGGCAGATACGCGCGGCCTTCGAGAAGGGGATGTGCGGGGTCACGGTGTACGGCTGGACCGATGAGTGGAGCATCTTCAATTCGGACATCGAAGGCTGGGCATTCGGAATTACCGATGCGCAGCGTCGGCCCAAGGCGGCGCTGGCGGCGGTGCGGCGCATTTACTCGGGGGACTTGTACGCGGTCCGCACGAAGCCCTGGCCGATGGTTTCTGTGGTGGTGTGCTGTTACAACGCAGCGGCGACACTGGACGAGTGCCTGCGTTCCCTGGGACGACTCGCCTACCCGCGCCATGAGGTCATCGTGGTGGATGATGGTTCCACGGACGCCACGCACCAAATCGCAGCAAAACACGAGGTCCGTTGCCTCCGCACGCCCAACGGCGGCCTCAGCCGGGCACGCAATCTGGGGATCGAGGCGGCGCGCGGGGAGATTGTCGCGTTCATTGACAGTGACGCTCATGCGGATCCGGACTGGCTGTATTACCTGGTGTGTGCCTTGGAGGAACACGGGGCCCAGGCGGTGGGGGGGCCGAACCTCTCACCCGCGGGGGATGGTTTCATGGCCCAGTGTGTGGACCAGGCGCCGGGCAATCCGACGGCCGTGCTGGTGGACGACGAGCGTGCCGAGCACATACCCGGGTGCAACATGGCCTTTCGCAAGGAGGCCTTCACGATCGCCGGGGCTTTCGACGCGCAGCATCGTGCCGCCGGTGACGACGTGGATTTGTGCTGGCGGTTGCTGGTGGCGGGCCAGCGGATTGTCTATCACGCGAGCGCCCTGGTCTGGCACCACCGGCGCCCGACAATGCGCGGTTACCTCAAGCAGCAGGAGGGGTACGGGTATGCGGAGGCCCATCTGCAGCAGCGTTATCCGGGCCGGTTCAACTTCTTCGGTTACCCGGTGTGGGAGGGTGGCGTGTATGACAGCGTGCACTCGCACCTGCGCCAGCAGGGGTTGCCCTTCGTGTTTCGTCCGAGGCTTTACCGGGGGCAGTTCTGCGGGGCCCAGTTCCAGACCCTCTACCAGCCGTTTCTCACGTGGTGGTTCCAGATCTTCTCCACGACGGAATGGGTGGGGCTGACCGCGTGCGTCCTCCTGTCGGGCCTGCTCTCCGTGTGGTGGGGACCGGCCTGGCTGGGCTGGGGAATGTCGGGACTCGCGGGTCTGATGGCCGTGCTGTCCGTTGCCGTGGCGTTGCTGGCCGGTTGGCGGGGGGTTCAAATGAAACACTGGACGGGGTGGAATCGCTGGCGTGGACTGGCGGTGGTGAGTCTGCTGCACATCCTGCAACCGCTGGCGCGGTGGCGGGGGCGGGTCCGGGGGTGGTGGGTCCTGCGCCGGCATCGCTGGGCCTTCCCGGAATCCGACCTCCTGGAGGGGGATCTCGTGAAGCGGGAGATCTGGTTGCGGCGGATGCTCGGCCACATGAAATCGTGCGGCTGGCTGGCCCGTCCGTGCAGCGAGTGGGATGAAGCCGACATCGAGGTGCCGGGGCCCGGCCCCTACACGCTGAAGCTGTGCTCGGTCTATGAGGAGGACCTGCAGCGGGGGTTGCACCAGGTTCGTTACCGGGTGACCGCCCGGGTGAAGCCGCACGCGCCGGTGCTGGTGGCAGGCATCATGGGGTTGCTCATCGCGATGACGCAGGTGCTCTACCTCGCCCCGCTGGCATTGCCCCTGGTCTTCGTGCTCCGGCATTATGTGCGTGCCCGGAACGTCATGATCCAGGCGGTTTCCCAAATGGCTCAGGACTGTGGCTGGCCCATTGGCATGCCCAAGGCAAAGAAGTACCACTGATGATGCTGCGACGCCTGCGTTCCTACTGGCAACCCGCCCGCAACGAGACCCTTGCCGGCGGTGCGATCCTGGTGCTCGCCACGGCGGTGGACCTGTTGCAGCCGTGGCCCATCAAGTGGCTGGTCGACTACGTGTTCGGGGGGCTCACGCCCCCCGCCTGGCTGACCTCGATATGGCCGGTGTTCGCGACCGGGGATCGCGCGGGAGGGATCCTCGCGGTGTGCGGCTCGATTCTCGCGTTGGCGGTGGTGTACCGGGTCGGGATTACGCTCGGCCATTTCTTCCTGATCCGGGCAGGCGCCCGCATGGTCCAGCAACTGCGTTGTCATGCCTGTGACCAGTTGCACCGCCTGTCCCTCGCCTACCACGACCGCACCAAGGTGGGGGACTCCCTCTACCGGGTCGCCTATGATGCCCATGCCGCGCAAACCCTCCTGAACGGCGCCCTGGTTCCGATCGTCACCGGTGCCTTGATCATGTTGGGAGCGGCGGTCGTGATGGTGCAGATGAACTGGCGGCTGACCCTCGTCACCCTGGCGGTCACCCCGGTGTTCTTCCTGATCATCCGCGGATTTGGCAGCCGGATTGACGAACAGTCGCGGCGCTATCATGAGAACGAGAGCGCGCTGGTTTCGACCGTGCAGGAATCGCTCTCCTCGATCCGGGCCATTCAGGCATTCACTTTGGAACCGGAAACCCGCCAGCGGTTCCAGACGCAATCCGAACGCAGCCTCGATGCCAATCAGCGGATGACCCGGACGCAACTGGTGTATTCCGCCTGCGCCGGACTCACGGTATCGGTCGGGACCGCCGCCGTGGTCTGGGTGGCCGGCCACCAGGTGATGCACGGCGGTTTGTCGGTTGGCGACATCCTGGTCTTCCTGGCCTATCTCGGGATGCTTTACCAGCCGATGAACACGTTCAGCCAGAGTGCCAGCGTGATCCAGTCGGCCGGGGCCCAGTTGCGGCGGGTGTTCGAGGTGGTCGATGCCGTGCCGGACATTGTCGACCGTCCGAATGCCACCCGGCTGCCGGCGGTGCAGGGGGAGGTCGAGTTCCGTGGGGTCTCGTTCCGCTACGACCCGGAGAGCCCGGTGTTACGGGCCATCGATCTGCGGGTGGACCCGGGGCGGGTGGTGGCGGTTGTCGGGCGGACCGGGGCGGGCAAGACGACGATGGCCAGCCTGCTGTTGCGGTTCTACGATCCGACGGATGGCGCGTTGCTGTTGGACGGCCATGATCTGCGGGATTTGCAGCTCGCTTGGTTGCGGAGGCAGGTCAGCGTGGTGTTGCAGGATCCGATTCTCTTTGCCGCCACGGTGGGCGAGAACATCGCCTATGGCCGTCCCGGCGCGAAGCCGGAGGAGATCGAGGAAGCCGCCCGTCGCGCGCAGGCGGATGAGTTCATTCGGGCCCTGCCGCAGGGCTATGACACGTTGTTGGGGGAACGGGGCGTCAACCTGTCGGGGGGCCAGCGACAACGCCTCTCGATCGCCCGCGCGTTCCTCAAGGATGCGCCGATCCTGATTCTTGACGAGCCCACTTCCGCCCTCGACGCGCACACCGAGCAGGCACTGCTGGCCTGTCTCCGGCAGCTCATGCATGGACGGACCACCTTCATCATTGCGCACCGGCTCTCAACGGTGCGGCACGCCCACCAGATTGTCGTGTTGGACCAGGGCCGGATCGTCGAATCCGGCACCCACGACGAACTGACCCGGGGAGAGACCCTTTACCGCCGGATGTACGAAGCCCAGTGGGCCGAACCCCAAACCCGCTCGGTCGCCAGTTCCCCGAAGCGAACCGCCACCTTGGATTCATCTGAATGAACCCGCCGAAAGCAACTCCCATGACCTGCCCACGCTCGAACGATTCCCCGCTGCCCCTGACCCGCCTGCCTCTGTTGGTCGCTCTGGCCGGGCTGGCCCTTCCCTGGAACCCGGTTTGGGCCGGACCGATTGTGACCCGGGTTGCGGACCTCAACCCCGGTGCCGCCGGCTCCTTCCCGGAGCAGATGACCGTGCTCGGGGATCTCTGGTTCTTCAGCGCCTATACCCCGGAGACCGGCCGGGAGCTGTGGAGGTTCGACGGTGCGACCGTCACACTGGTCAAGGACATCAATGACACCTCGGTGACCGGGGCCGGCGGCGTCCTTCTGGGGAACGACTCCGATCCGTCCGGGCTGACGGAATTCAACGGGGCGCTCTACTTCTCGGCCTTTGATCCCCGGCGGGGTGGCGAACTGTGGCGCACGGACGGCAATTCCTGCGAGCGCGTGGCGGACCTCAACCCGGATGCCGACGACACTCTCAAGACCAGTCCTGCCAGCTCCTGGCCTCAGGAGTTTGCCGTGCTGGGCGACCGTTTGTATTTCAGTGCCACGAGCGGGAGTCCTGCGTCCAACTATGAACTCTGGCAATACGACGGCACGGCCGTCGGGCAGGTGGCCAACATCCACCCGGACACGGGTTCGGACCACAGTGCCTACCCGCACGCCCTTAGCCCGCTGGCCGGGACACTCCTGTTTTCAGCCGACGACGGGGTCAATGGCTACGAACTCTGGAAGCACACCGGGGACGAGACCGTCCTGCTGTCGAACATCAATCCGGGCGGCGCCACCAGCAGTTCCTTTCCGAAGTACCTCACGGCCTTCCAGGAAGCGCTCTATTTCCAGGCCTATCAGGCGGACACCGGTTTCGAGCTCTGGACGACGGACGGCGGGACCGCGGTTCTGGTGGACGACCTGGTGGTCGGAAGCGGCAGTGCCTACCCGGACAACCTGGTGGTCTTCGACAACGCCCTCTGCTTTCGGGCCCGTGGAGTGGACGTGGGGTACGAGTTGTGGCGCTGCGACGGGGTCACGGTCACGCTTGCGGCCGACATCAACCCGACCGGCGACGCCCATCCGAAAGGACTGACGGTGTTTCAGGACAGACTGTATTTCGGTGCCACGGACGGGATCCACGGGTGGGAACTTTGGAGTTATGACGGGACCACAGCTTCGATGGTGGTGGACCTGAACCCGGCCGGGGACGCGTTCCCGGAGCAATTGACGGTGGTCAATGGCGTGCTGTACTTCGTGGCCACGACTCCCGGGGACGGCTACGAGATCTGGCGTTACGACGGGGTCGAGACCACCCGGGCCACAAACATCAACCCTGGCCCCGGCGATGCGTTTCCGCGTGAACTGGCCGGATTTGGCGGACGGTTGTGTTTCAGCGCGACCGACGATGGCGTGTCGAATTGGGAACTCTGGATCCTGACCGAACCCGGGGCGGGCGTTCTGGAGGTTGAACCGGCCGAGGATCTGTTGGCGGCGGGGATTGCCGGAGGCCCCTTCGCCCCGGTCTCGATGGACTACACGTTGCGCAACAGCGGGGGTGCGACCCTGGAGTGGACGGCCGCGAGGACGGTCGCGTGGCTGGATCTGAGTGCGGGGGAAGGCAGTCTGGCGCCCGGAGAAAGCATCGTGGTGACAGTGTCGGTCAACGCCACGGCAGGGGACCTGGCGGCGGGGGAATACCGTGACACGGTGAGTTTCCTGAACCCTGGCCCCGGCGAGGTGGGGGTCGTCCGGAACATCCGTCTGACCGTGAGCCCAATCGCCATCTCCCTGGTCTACGACAAGGCGAGCGGCCAGGCGCAAATCACCGTGCAGGGAGCGGCCGGACGCGAATATGCGATCGAGGCCTCCGATACACTCCGCGACTGGACGGAGATCGCCGCGGGGGCTGCGGCGGCAGACGGCGCGTTCCGTCACGAGGATGCAGTGGGAGACTCCCGCTCGTATCGCTTCTACCGAGGGCGGCCGGTCCGGTAGGTGAGTGATTTGCCCATCGCTGTTTCGCTCGATCGTGTCTCGCCGCCAACGGAGACAGATGCGGTTCCGGCTTGCACTGAGTGCGTATACTTATATAATAACAGCTACAAGTGACGTCATTCTCGTTTCCGCAAGCGCCGTTGTGCTGCCATGAACAACGATGAGATCCACCAGGCCAACTACCTGATTGACCAGCAGCTTCGCCGCTTGGAAAAGGACTTCCTGGAGCAAGGCGGCCTGCGCGAGGGCATGTTCCAAGCCCGTCTGGCCCACCGCCGCCAGAACCGGTCGCCGTACCCCACCTGATTGCCATTCCTCCCATGATTCCCATCGCTCCCATCCGGAGCCCTGCCGCCGGTCATCCCGCCCGTATCACGGACCGCAGGGTTCAGGGAGCTTGCTTGGTGTAGGGCTCCTCTTCCCAGTTCTCCGCCGGCCAGACAAAGCTGTTCACGCTGCCGTCATGACGCAGGGCCACGTCGCGTACGTTGCTGTGCTTGGTGAAGTTAACCTGACTGCCGGTCCAACCGCTGTAAAGGTGGCGATGCCAGGGGCACGCGACGACAATGAAACGGCCGCCCCAACGGGCGATCTGGCTGGTCAGCCAGCGTTTGCCGTCCGAGGTGGTCTGCTGCCACGGTCCCATGTGATAGGCGTAGCTCGTCGTCCAGGTGTTGGTGCTGCCGAAGTACTCCCAACCGAGGTCGATGGGAATCCGCCCTCGCGTCCGGTCCGAGGGGCAGATGAACACGTTGGTATTTTGCAGATAGCTTTGTTCCAGATAGGGCGTGCTGCCCCCCGGATAACCGTAGGTGGAAGTGCCGGGATCGACCAGGTAGAGCGGCGGTTTGTTCTCGTAGTCATCCCGGTACATCTGAATGCCGAGACCGATCTGGCGGAGGTTGTTGATGCACGAGGTGCGACGCCCCCCTTCCTTGGCGCGGTTCAGAGCCGGCACCAGCATTCCCGCCAGAATGGCGATTATGGCGATGACCACCAGCAGTTCGATCAACGTAAACGCCTCCCCCACCATGGCCCATCGAGGCGCCTCTGCTTCCGAGTCGACGTCTGTCCGAACCTTCATGAGTTTCTTCCAGCTCTCCGAGGTTGACGACTACTGACGGAGGGAGCGTAGCACGCGATCATCTCCCGGTGCAATGACGAGGACATGACGAGGACCATGACGAACCGCCCCAACTCTGGATCGCATTGACGTTCGAGTCTGCATGGGGAATAAATGGGTCCATGACAACGACGGTTACCACGAAGAACATGGTCACCATACCGGCGGGACTTTCGCGGAAGATGGGGATCACGCCGGGTTGCCGCTTGGACTGGCAGGAGCCGGAAGAGGGCTCCGACGAGATTCGAGTGCGGATCGTTCCCACCCGGGCCGAGCTTGCTCGGCGGTTGATGGGCAGCGGTAGGAAGTGGTCTCCCGATCGGGACGCCGTGCGCGAACTGATCGAGGAACGCGCCCGCGAGGACATCGAGGAAGGTCCTGAGAATGACCTATCTGCTTGATACCTCGGCGGTGTTGGCCCATGTCCGCGGCGAGCCGGGGGCGGAACGCGTGCAGCGGCTGTTCGTGGAAAAGGACGTTTCGCTTCTCCTCTGCAGCGTGAGCCTCGCCGAACTCGCCAGGCGCCTTCGTGCATTGGGCGCCACTCCGGACGAGGCGTGGGACCGGGCCGTTGCCTACGGCCAACTGGTGGATGAGGTGGTGTCCGTGGATGAAGAGGTCGCACGCGAAAGCGACCGGCTGAGTCGGCGCGCGACGGCGCGCCTGCCGCTCGTGGATGCCCTGATCGCGGCCACGGCGCACACCCGGAAGGCGGTTCTGGTTCATCGCGACACCCACATCCGGCTGATCCCGGCGGACCTGCTGGCGCAACTCGACCTCGCCGCCGCGCCGGTGCCATAAGGCCTGACGGATGGGAGCATGCCCCGGTCGCGCGTCGGGGTGATCAGAGCCTGGCCAGCCGCCTGCTTGGGAGATGGGCTTTCCCGCCATCTGAGCCTGTCCATTCTGTAATGTTCCGGCCACCCGTGGGCAATGTGGGGGTGGCATCCTGTTTCTCAAGTTTGGGAGGCGGTCCGGGATCAGCCCACCGCCCGGCAACGCGGAAGCCCATGACTCCCGCCCGTCAGACGGACAACCGCCCCCCTCACTTATGACAGCGACAACTCAACAGGAAACAGAACAAACATCCAGAGGAGACAACATCATGCCTGTAGAACTTAAAGAAATGGACGGCGGCCGGATTCTCGAGGTGCACGCCACCGGCAGGCTCGCCGCCAGTGATTACCGGAACCTGGTGCCCACCTTCGATCGCCTCAAGCGCCAGCACGGGCCCCTGCGGGTCCTGTTCGAACTGCACGACTTCCATGGCTGGACGCCCGGAGGGTTGTGGGAGGATCTGAAGTTCGACACCAAGCACTTCGCCGACATTGACCGCCTGGCCGTGGTCGGAGAGACGAAGTGGCAGGAGGGAATGGCGAAGTTCTGCCGGCCGTTCACCACCGCCCAGATCCGGTTCTTCGGACCGGAACAGTCGCAGGCGGCCAACGACTGGCTGCAGTTCACCGAGGTCCATCCACCGGTCAAGCCGGGCAACGGCTCGCCGACCGGGAATTGAAACCCCTCCATCGCCTGCATCCAGCGGCCCGTAACGAAAGGCACCGAACGCGATGACTGGAAACAACCCGGAAACCGGGGGGCAAGGGAAGTCACTGAGTTCCGAGGAGTGGTTCCACCGGCTGAGTACCGATCCCAAGGGACTGACCTCCACCGAGGCCGCCCAGCGCCGGCAACGTTACGGTCCCAACGCCCTCGATGAAAAGCGGGAGAACCCGTGGGTGAAATTCCTCGGGTTCTTCTGGGGGCCGATCCCCTGGATGATCGAGGCCGCCGCGGTGCTTTCAGCGATCGTCGGTCACTGGGTCGACCTGGTCATCATCCTCGTGATGCTGGTGTTCAACGCCGTTGTCGGCTTCTGGCAGGAGCACCAGGCCGCCAACGCCGTCGAGGCCCTCAAGAAACAACTGGCCCTGAAGGCGCGGGTCCGACGGGACGGGCAATGGACGGAGGCGGACGCGGTGGACCTGGTGCCCGGCGACATCGTCCGCCTGCGGTTGGGCGACATCATTCCGGCGGACGTGGTCCTGGTCGAGGGGGAGTATCTCAGCGTGGATCAATCCGCGTTGACCGGCGAATCGCTGCCGGTGGACAAGAGGACGGGAGACGAGGCGTATTCCAGTGCGATTGCGCGGCAGGGCGAGATGGTGGCACTCGTCACCGCGACCGGGGCCGGCACTTACTTCGGACGCACGGCGCGCCTCGTTTCGACGGCCCGGCCGGTGTCCCATTTCCAGAAGGCGGTCCTGACCATTGGGGACTACCTGATCTACCTGAGTCTGGGGCTCGCAGCGGCGTTGTTGCTGACCATGCTGGTCCGTGGGGAGCCGATCCTGACGCTGTTTCAGTTTGCGCTGATCCTGGTGGTGGCCGCCATTCCGGTGGCCATGCCCGCGGTGCTCTCCGTGACGATGGCCATCGGCGCTGTCGTGCTGGCCAGGAAGAAGGCGATCCTCACGCGGCTGGATTCCATCGAGGAAATGGCGGGGATGGACATCCTGTGTTCGGATAAGACAGGGACGCTGACCCAGAACAGACTTACGCTGGGCGAGCCGGCGTTGTTTGGGGCGAAGGATGCCGGTGAACTGATCCTGGCGGGGGCGCTGGCCTCCAAGGCGGAGGATCGGGATGCGATCGATCTTGCGGTGCTGGACGGGTTGGAGGATCCGGCCGCGCTGCAGGGATACCAGCAGACGCGGTTTGTGCCCTTCGATCCGGTGCGCAAGCGGACGGAAGCCGAAGTGCGGGAGGCGCACGGCCACGGGTTCAAGGTCAGCAAGGGCGCGCCGCAGGTCATTCTCGAACTGTGCGAGCCGCCGGAGGAACTGGCTCACAGGGTGGAGGCCCGGGTGAATGAGTTCGCCGGCAAGGGCTATCGCACGCTGGGCGTGGCGCGGCAGGAGACTGGCAAGGGGTGGGAGTTTCTGGGGCTGCTGCCGTTGTTCGATCCGCCGCGCGAGGACTCTGCGGAGACCATCGCCGAGGCCGGCAAGCATGGCATCCAGGTGAAGATGGTGACCGGCGACAACCTCGCCATCGCCCGGCAAACCGCCGGGGAACTGGGCCTGGGGACGAACATCCATACCGCCGGTGAGTTCTTTGGCGACGCTACGGCGGACGAGGTGATCAAGCCGAGGACGGCCGCTGCCGTGGAAACCGCCGAGGGTTTCGCCCAGGTCTTCCCCGAGCACAAGTTCCAGATTGTCGAGGCCCTGCAGAGTCGCGGCCACATCGTGGGGATGACCGGTGACGGGGTGAATGATGCGCCCGCGCTGAAGCAGGCCAATACCGGGATCGCGGTCAGCGGCGCGACGGATGCCGCCCGGGCGGCCGCGGCTCTGGTGCTGACGGCGCCCGGGTTGTCGGTGATCGTTCAGGCGGTGGAGACGGCGCGGACGATCTTCGAGCGGATGAACAGCTATGCGATCTACCGCATCACCGAGACCATCCGCATCATGTTCTTCGTGGTGGCGGCGATGATGGTCTTCAAGTTCTACCCGATCACGACGGTGATGATCATCCTGCTGGCGCTGTTGAACGATCTGCCGATTCTGACGATTGCCTACGACAACACCTGGCTGGATCCCAAACCCGTGCGCTGGGACATGCGGCGGATCCTGACGATTTCCACGGTGCTGGGTTTGATCGGGGTGGTGGAGACCTTCGGGATTCTGGTGATCGCGAAGGACTGGTTCCACCTCTCGGCCGAACAGATCCAGTCCTTCATCTATCTGAAACTCGCGGTCGCCGGTCACCTGACCCTCTTCGTGGCACGCACGCGGAAGTCCTTCCTGAGCCGGCCCTATCCCGCCCCGATACTCCTGGCGGCGGTTGTGGGGACGCAATTGCTGGCGGCATTGATCGTGGGCTTTGGCTGGTTGGTCGCGCCCATCCCGTGGAGGTACGTGGCCTTCGTCTGGATCTACTGCCTGGTCTGGGTGTTCATCGAGGACCGGGCCAAGCTGCAGGTCTACCGGCATCTGGAACTGGGCGGCCGGCATCATCGCCGATTCCTGGGCCGCCTTCAGGAATCGTTGCATTCCCACTAATCAGTAATGGCCAGAGTCGGAGCCTTTGTGGTAAGCCATGGCTCATCATGAACACCACGGATCACACCCGCGAACTCACCACCCGACGCACGTTTCTGGGCCACGCCGCCGCCCTGGCCACCTGTGCCATCATTCCCGGCCGGGGATTTGGCGCCGTAGGGGGTAAACCCAACTCCGTCTTCAACGGCGTCCGCATTGGCTGCATCACTTACAGCTATCGTGGCGAGGTCGAGTCCGCCGAGGACACGCTCCAGGCGCTGATTCAGGACGGGCTCAGCGAAGTGGAGTTGATGGGCGGTCCGATCCAGGCGTATGCGGGGATCGGCGGGGGTGGCGGGGGGCGTCGGGGCGGTGGTGCCGAACCGCCGCCGAAACCGACCGACGCCCAGCGGGAGGAACAACTCGCGAAATGCCGGCAGTTGCGGAAGCTCTACAATGACGCGGGCGTGAACATTCACATTCAGAAGATCGGTTTCGGCCCGTCCGATGAGGAGATCGACTTCAACTTCCGCGTGGCGAAGGCGCTCGGTTGCCACGGCATCACCACCGAGCGGTCCGAGGCGATGGCGAAGCGGTTGGCGCCATTTGCCGACAAGCACAAGATCTGGGTCGGTTTCCACAACCACACCAACAACTACCCGGCCATGGACAAACCGGACCCGATCCTCGAATTCGGCGAATACATCGGTTTCAACTTCGACGTGGGCCACTACTTCGCCGGCACCAAGGGGCTCTCCCCGATTCCCGTTCTTGAGCGATACCACGATCGCATCGTGAGTCTGCACCTTAAGGACCGCACGGCGGACGGCGGCAACCTGCCCTGGGGCCAGGGCAAGACGCCGTTGAAGGAAATCCTGCAGCTGATGCGACAGGAGAAATGGACTTTCCCGGGGGACATCGAACTCGAATACCCGGTGCCGGCCGGTTCGAGCGCCGTTGCCGAAGTGGCGAAGTGCGTCCGGTTCTGCAAGGAGGCGCTTGCCTGAGCCGTGTCGATGAAACCGCAATGGGGAGCGCGGCCGGCCCAGCTGCTCCAGTCGGCGGCTCGCCGACTGGTCCGCGGGCGAATGGGCGGTCACCGGAGGGTGACGCCGGTCCTCTGCAGCTGCGCCGGACACCCCACGCGAACCGCGCGCGCTTTCCTTTCAAACTGAGTTCTTGCGGCTGAATCGTGACGCCATGCAGCGAGTTCTGTTGCGAACGCTGATCCCGTTCCTGCTGAGTGCCGGGTTGGTCGGTCCGGCGTTCGCAGCGACCTCCGGAGTCCGGCTCGAGGACTTCGAGGCGGGTCATCCATCCGTCAACTGGACCTTCTCCAATGGCGCTGAATTCCCCGGGGCTGAGGGCAGTTTCGCCGTGGACCCGGAAGCCGCGCACGAAGGACGCTACGGGGGCCGGCTCCACTTCGATTTCTCGGGTGGCGGTAATTACGTCGGGGCCAACCTGCGCATGCCCCGGGAAGGGGTGGTCATTTCGAGCAACTGGAACGCTTTGCGCCTCTGGCTGAAACGGCCTGAAGGAAACGAGGTGATCTTTCGTTACACCGATCCCACCGGGCAGACGTTTCAGAAGCCGGTTGAGTGTCCCGCCGAACGCTGGGTGCAGGTCACGATTCCCTTCAGCGAGTGGACGGTGCATTGGGGCGGGGCGAATGACGGCACGGTGCGCGGGGTGCCCCGGGTGCTTTCCGTGAACATCGACCGCGGACTGCAGACCGTCGGGGCGTTGCTGTTCGATGATCTCCGGTTGGTGGATGCCCCGCAGATCGTGGCACGCGTGGCGTATCCGGCGTATCGCTTCGCCCCTGGGGAAGGATGGTGGACGCGGGCCCAGGGTGACGGTGGGGCCACCCGGTTGGAGGGCCGGAAGTGGACCGCCGATTTCTCGCGCGGCGCCCGGTGGATTTCCCTGGGAGTACCGGACCACGTGTTGTTGGGGAGCATGGACAAGATCCGTTTCCGCGTGCGCGGCAGTGCGCCGGGGCATCCGGTGCGTCTGGTGCTGCGGACGCATTTCATGACGTTTCAAAAGACGATTGGGGAATTTGTCGGGGACGGGGAGCAGGAGTTGGTGACCGACGGGCCGCCGGGCCCGGGTTGGGAATGGCATGGCGGCGAGAACGACGGCCAGATTCACGGGCCGTTGCGCCTGGCGGAAATCGGACTTGGCGCCGGAGCCGACCAGGCGCCCTGCACCCTGGAATTGCTGGAGCTTGTCGTGGAGGCCTCGTGCCCGGACGCGAAACGAACGCTCTTGCTGGTGGAAGGCCGGGGGGAGGAGAAGGACGCGGGATTTGTCGTGCGGGCGAGGGCCTTGAGCGAAGTGCCCCTGAGTGGTGTGATGGACTGGACCCTCCACGACTGGGACGGAAACCAGCTCGGAGACGGAACGAAAGAGATCACCGTGCCCGCTCTAACCGATCCTGTGGAGTTCGACCTCCCCATTCCGGCCGAGCTGACGGCGACCCGGAAGTTCGTGGAAGCGGAGTTCAACCTCACCATTGAAGGCCAGCAGGTGGCGCCGGTGCGAGCGGCGTGGGTGGCGCCCGGGGACGAGTCGCGCGATGCGGTGTTGGAGCCGGAATCGCCCTTCGGCATGGGGGTGTACCTGAACCGGTACGGCGGGGATGCCGCCGGGTTGGCCCTGATGGAACGGGCGGCCCAAATGGCGCGGGACGCCGGCGTGAAGTGGTCGCGGGAAGACTTCTCTTGGGGACGCATCGAGCCGCGGCGCGGCCGCTTCGAGTGGGACTATTACGACAACCTCCTGGCGTGCGCGCATCGGAACGGCATCACCGTCTACGCCATCGTTGGCTATTGGACGGCGTGGACCCAACCCTACACGATCGAGGGCATCGAGGACTATGTGACGTTCCTGCGGGCAATGGTCCGGCGCTATCAGGGGCGGATCCGGGATTGGGAAATCTGGAACGAGCCCAACATCTTCTTTTGGGACGGGCCAAAGGACCTCTACGCGGAACTGCTGAAGCGCAGCTACGCGGTCATCAAGGAGATCGATCCGGACGCCCGGGTGCTGGGACTTTCGACGGCGGGCATCGACGGGAAATACATCGACCGGATGCTCGAACTGAAGGCGCCCTTCGACGTCCTGACGATTCATCCCTACCGCACTCACCTGAACGATCAGGCCTTCATCGACGACCTGAAGAAAGTGTCCGATCAGGTGCGGTTGCCGGACGGAACGCGACGGCCGGTCTGGCTCACCGAAATGGGCTGGGCGACCTACACCCCGCACAACACCCTCCGGCAGAGCTTCGCCCCGACGTCGCTGCGTGATCAGGCCGAACTCATTGCCCGCAGTTACCTCTGCGCGATTGTCTCCGGCGTCGAACCACGGACGTTCTGGTACAACTTCCGCAACGACGGCACGGACCCGGTCTATTTCGAGCATCAGATGGGGATTGTTGACCATGACTTCCAGCCGAAGCCGGCGTATCGGGCTTATGCGATGTTGACGAGCGTGCTGCGGGGCCGGCGGGTATTCGAGCCCTTGCCGGTGCCCGACGGGGTATTCGCCTTCAAGTTCAGCGGTGATGCCGGTAACCCGGGGGAGACCATCGCCGTATGGTGTCCCCAAGCCGACACCCGGGTGGCGCTTCCGGTTGGGGCGGAACACGTGACCCGGATCAACGCGATGGGAGAGAAGGAGGAACTTCAAGTCCAAGCCGGCAAGGTGGAGTTGGAATTGAAGCGAGGTGCGCCACTGTACCTGCTGTGCCGGTGAGGCGGGGCGGGGTCAGTCCCAAGTATTCATGACTTGGTGAGATCAGGCGTTCCGAAATGGCACGATACCCGGGACTGACCCGAATCGCCCGGCCGGCTGCTGGAGCCGTTGGTGCCTTGTCTTTCATTGGCGAAACCGGCAAAGGCGCTCCTCTCCATGGCCGTCGGGATAGCCCTTTGCGTCGAAGTGGACGCAGTAGCAACGATCAAGTGACCCTTTTCCGTTTGGCATATGCTTGAGACTGCTTGACAGACATTCGGCCAGACCAGGTGCGTCCAGGCCTGCCACTTGGGGTCGTAGCGGTTCCATTTCGGGCGGGGTCCTGGTAGGATTCCGTCCCGTGAAACACCTTCTTTGCGTATGAAGACCATCGGGTTGCTGGGGGGAATGAGTTGGGAATCCACCCAACTCTACTACCGCAAGCTCAACGAGGGCGTCCGGGACGCGCTTGGGGGACTGCATTCGGCGAAGATTGTCCTGGTGAGCGTTGACTTCCAGGAAATCGAGGCGATGCAACGACGGGGTGATTGGATCGGGGCCGGACAGGCCCTTGCCAAAGCCTCCAGACAGGTGGAGGCGGCCGGGGCGGATTTTCTCCTGCTTTGTACGAACACCATGCACAAAGTGGCGGGCGACATCCAGGAAGCGATCACCATCCCGCTCCTGCATATTGCCGATGCCACGGCGGAACGGGTCAGTGCGACGGGGTTCAAGACCCTCGGCTTGTTGGGGACGCGGTTCACGATGGAAGAGGACTTCTACCGGGGCCGCCTGGTTGAATCACATGGCTTGGACGTGCTGGTCCCCCCGGACCGTGATCGGGAGATCGTCCATCGCATCATCTTCGACGAGCTCTGCCTGGGACGGGTGAAGGACGCTTCACGGGAGGCCTATCTGAGGATCATGCGGGACCTCCGGGAACGGGGTGCGCAGGGCGTCATCGAGGGATGCACGGAAATCGTCACGTTGGTGCAGCAGCGGCATACGGAGATTCCTTTGTTCGACACGACCGCGATCCATGCGGAGCAGGCCGTCCGGGAAGCCCTGGGGTGAGCGATCTTCCGGAGCGTGGGGCGAGTCCGGAGTACTCCAGGCTATGGACGGCAACGTGGATTTGGAGTTGGTGAGGGGCGGGCCGGCCGGGTTGGATCGGTGACAACCCGACGCTGCGGCTGCATGAAACGTCGATTCGCGGTTGCTGGCCGGTGGTTCATGGCATCGAGCCGTAGCCGGGCCGGCTGGGAAGTCGGCGTTGCAGGCGGCGGGGGTTGGAGGGCAAGTCGGCATGGAATTGTCCAGACTCGGGCAGGTCGCCTGCTGTAATCTCCTCCCATGAAACAGTGGCGTGCGCTCCTGCTGCTCGGTTCCTTATTTGGCGGTGGGTCTCTGCTTTGGGGCGGCAGCGTGCGGGTGTATCCGGCGCCGGATGGTGAGGAATTGTCCCGAGAATACAGCGTGCAGGCCGGGGGGCAGGACGTTCCCGTTTACGTCGCCCGGGTGGCTCCAGCCGAACCGGACCTGCGCTGGAAGGCCATGGACGACAAGGCCAACTCGGCGTGCTATTACACCAACGCCGCCTTTGCCTCCTTCGACATGCCGGGAACCGTCACCGTGGAGGTGACCTGCCCGCAGGAGATCCATTCGGTCAGGGTGCTTCCCGCATCCCGAAATCTCACCCCGACCATCGCCGGCCACAGGCTGGCCTTGACCCTGTCCCGGCCTGGGCCGGTCACGGTTGAGGTCAACGACAACTGGGTCGGTGCCCTGCACCTCTTCGCCAACCCACCGGAATCCGCCCCGCCCCCACCCGACGATCCCAACGTCATTTACTTCGGGCCGGGCATCCACGAGGTCAGCCACATCGTGGTGACGAACAACCAGACGGTGTATGTCGCGGGGGGCGCGGTGGTGCGGGGCGTGGTGATGCCGGACGAGCCGTTCAGCATCAGCAGTTACAGCGGGCTGCGGAACTATTCGCCGACCTTTGTGCTGCGCGGGACGAACATCGTCTTGCGGGGACGCGGCATCGTGGATGGGAGTCGTTGTCCGACCCACGCCCGGAACCTCATCGCCGTGCAGGGCCAGGACATCACCCTCGAAGGCGTTATCCTGCGCGATTCGAGCACGTGGAATATTCCCATTCGTCGATCGGAGCGCGTGCACGTCAGCAATGTGAAGGTCCTGGGCTACCGCGCCAATTCCGACGGCATCGACATCTGCAACAGCCGGGATGTGACGGTGGAAGACTGTTTCCTTCGGACCCTCGACGACCTGATCGTGATCAAGACCGACCGGGGGCAGGGGGAGGCCCGGCACATTGTCGCGAAGGATTGTGTGCTGTGGAACGAAGTCGCCCACGCCCTGAGCATCGGCGCCGAGTTGCGCGAGGATGTGGAGGACGTGGTGTTCACCGATTGTGACGTCATTCACGACAAGGGACGCGAATGGACCCTGCGAGTCTACCACTGTGACTCCGCGCACATTCGCAACGTGAGGTTCGAGAATCTGCGGATCGAGGAATCGCCACGGTTGATGTCGCTCTGGATCGACCAGGCGTTCTGGAGCCGGGATTCCGAGCGCGGGCACATCGACGAGGTGGTGTTCCGCAACATCCGGGCGCAGGCCGATCCGGTGCGGATCGAGTTCAAGGGATTCGACCCCACGCATCGCATTGAGAACATCGTTCTGGAGGACGTGGTGGTGAATGGACGGCCGCTGGTGTTGGGGGAGGTGACGACCAACGCGTTCGTGGGCGGCGTCCGGCTTCGGCCGTAGCCGCGGCCTCTGCGCCCCACGGTCCCTCGGGTTCCGTGCCGCCCCGGGGAACGCTGCAAGCGGCGCGCGCGCCACCGTCCAAGGGGGGGGCGGCCTTGGGTGGTGTCTGCGTTCGGGCTCGTGTGAGCGCCACCCGGTTTGCCCGATTCAGGCGCTTGTGGTGCGTCGACTTCGCACGTGCCAGGCCGGGATTTGACGGCGCCTGGCTGGTCGCCTACGGTCCAGTTTGTGCGAAGGGACCCTGTTCCAGGCACACCAGTTATGAACGCACGGCTGTCGCTGCTCTTGCTTCTCGTCGTCTGCCCAAGCGTCCTGCCCGGGTTGCAGGCAGCCGGCGGGGTCCTTTACTACAACCAGATTGCATCGCCGGTCTCCCCCGTCGTGCTCCGACGCGTCAACGGCGATGGTACCGGGGATCAGGCGATCCTGCTGAACCTCCCCGCCGCCTTGTATCCGACGGTCTCGCGCGACGGTCGGCGGTTGCTGGTCACCTCCCCCGATCCCGGGCGTCCTTTCAAGATCAGCCTCAACGTTTACGCCATCGACCTGCTCACCGGCTTCTTCGGCCGGGCAACCACCTTCCTCGACGAGGTCAATCAGAATGGCGTCCTCTTCAACCCGGACCTGGCCACGCTTTTTGGCGACACCACGATCTCCTCCTACAAGGTCAACTTCCCTTACTACAAGGCATTCTCGCCGGAGGGGGCGCGCGTGGTGGTCATGGATTTCCTCAAGGCCGGAAGCGTGGTCAACGAGGTCGATGTCCAGGCCAGCAGCGGGCGGTTTCCCATCGTGGACGTCTATAACCTCGCGGATGCACTGCCGGCGGGGCCTTTCATCTACCGCTCGCCCCAGGAACGGAACGGCCTGAACCAGGGAGGTGACGGCGTCGACTGGCACCCCACGCTGAACGAGGTCGTGGTGCCGGTCGACTCGGACATTCCGGCGACTGGCAATGCGGCGGGGAATGGCCTGAGCGGCACGGTGCTCGCCGTCTATTCCACCACCAGCATTTCCCCTTTCATTCGCCGGTTGACCAATCCCGTCGGGCAACGGGACAGCCTTTTCGATCTGTCGAATCTCATCCTGACGGCGACCACGCCCCACGATTACGCGCCGTCGATTTCGCCGGATGGAACCCGGGTGGCCTACGTGCGGCACTTCATGCGCCAGGACAGCCGTTTCGACGGCGCGGCGATTGCGCCGCTGCCGGCGATCTGCTCCATCCGCGTCATCAACTACGACGGCAACGGGGACCGCGAGGTCCTGCGCCTGGCAGAAGGACTGTGGGTCAGCAAGGTCGCCTGGTCCCCGGATGGGACCCGGATCGCCTTCGATCTCGCCCCACAACAGGTGGTGAACGGCTGGAACTCGACCAGCGGGGATGCGGCTCGGTCCACCCTCAACGTCGTGAACGCCGACGGCTCGAACCCGCATCAACTGGTGGCCGGCGCGGCCTCGTATCCTTCGTGGGGTGCCGGCCTGCCCGCCCGCCCGGTGCTGCAATTCCACCGCGACGGAACCCGCTTCGAACTGCGGATCGATCAACTCACTCCGGGAACCCCGTTCGTGGTGGAAGGCTCGACCAACGCTCGCGACTGGCAGTCGCTCGGCACATTCATCGCGGCCGGGACCACGCATCTCATCACGATCACCCCGAACGCGAACGCGCCCTTCGCCTTCTATCGCGTCCGCCTTTAGCCCAGTTTCCGAGAAGCCCTGGCCGCCGCCCTTGGTGAAGCAGTTTCGTTTGCTGGGGCAGATCTTCGCTCATGGGCTCCTGCGCAAGCGCGCGGACCTGGCACTGCGACAGAGCGAGGAGCGGGTGGGATTGGCGATGGCGGCAGCCGACACCGGCCTCTGGACCTTGAAGGCGGGGGACACCCGGTTCTGGTGCACGCCCAACATCCTTGCCATGTCGGGGCTGCCACCGGCTGACGGGATCGAGGTCAACCAGTTCCTCGGCCTGGTTCATCCGGATGACCGGGCACTGGTGCAAGCGGCGATCGAGGGGGCGTTGCAGAATGACGAGATGCAGGTCATCGAGCGATCCCAGGCCATCGCCCTCACCTTTACGACTCCGGCGACCGTGCCGACGCCCGCCGCTGCGGTTCCGGTCCCGACGACTGCGCCGGTGCCGGCCGCTGCTCCAATCGCCGCCGCCGCTCCCGCCCCCGCACCGATACCGGCGCCGGTTCCCCGGCAGGTGACCCTGCCTTCCGGCACCCTGCTCCTGGTGCGGATCAAGGATGGGATTTCCTCCAAGAATGCCGCCGGCACACCGTTTGCCACCAAGCTGGAGTACGATCTCTACAGCAGCGGTGCCAAGGTCATTCCGGCGAAGAAGACGGCACGGTTCTTTCAGTTGGAGAACCAGTTGAACGCCGCGCTTGATTTGCGCGTGGCTGCGTCCCTGCCATTGATCAAGTAGCGCAACCGGAATGGGGATTGCGCTTTCAGGTGGTCCTGCTATTTCCCAAGTCCTGAAACGTCATTCGCGCAAGCCCATGAAGATGCCTCGTCTCCTCCCGGTCGTCGCGACCGCGCTGGTATCCACCGCAACGGTCCTCGGTGGCGAACCGAACCCGAACCCCTGGACGCTCGATGTCTCGCTGTACGGTCTGGCTGCCGGCATGTCCGGCGATGTGACCGTGCGGGGCTTCACCAGCGATCTGGATGTGGGCTTTGACAAAGTCTGGGACAACCTGGAGTTCTGCGCGATGGGCACGGTGCGGGTGGGTTACGAGCGCTGGGCGTTGAACACCGACGTGATCTTCATGGGCTTGGGGGCGTCGAAGGGGGGCATCAGCGCGGATCTGGACCAATGGGTGGTGGAACCGAGTCTGAGTTACCGGTTCTGCCAGGAATTCGAGGTGCTGGCCGGGGCGCGCTACAACAACATCAGCGGCGAATTGCGGGGTCCGGGGATCCTGCCCACGCCGGTGGTTCCGACCGGCACGCAGGAGTGGTGGGATCCCATCGTGGGCGCCAACGTCCGACTGCCGCTTTTCAGCAAACTCAGTTTCAACGTGCGGGGGGACATCGGCGGCTTCGGTGTCGGGTCGGACCTGACCTGGCAGGCTTTTCCCTACCTGAGCTGGCAGTTTACCCGGCTGGCTTCCCTGCAGGCCGGTTACCGCTGGGTCTATACCGACTATGAGACGGGCAGCGGGCTGCGGCGGTTCGCCTACGATGTGCTGACCCAGGGCCCGCAGGTGGGCTTTACCCTGCATTTCTGAGCCGCAACGGTTCGTCACGCCGGGGCCGTCGACATGGGTGGTCGAGGGATGCCCCAAGCGAATTCCAGGCGTGCGGGCGCCCGCCCACGGTGCGCCGCGCCATGGCAGTTTCCACACCATGAGGACCGAATGCCGGGCGGAGAAGGCCGGCGTGAGCCTCCGATTGAGGACCGGCTTGTAGGCTTGCTTTGCCGCCTGTCGCCCGCAATTCTTCGACCAAGAATTTAGGGCCAAACCCGCAGGGGGGTACGCCCCCGCTGCGCAATCGGACGAACTCATGAACACCCGCATCCCGCCCCGTGAGGCCGGTTTCCCGGTCGCCTCCGAACGCTGTATTCGTCGCCTCCGGCACGCCGGGGGACTCCTCGGCTTCGTGCTTTTGGCAGCGGGAGGCGGCGAGGGGGTTGCCGCTGAGGTTGCCAACTGGACGGCGGGCACCGTCCTGGGGAACTACAGCGAGCCCACCAACTGGGACCTCGGGCTCGTGCCGATCAACAGCGTGTCCGAGACCTACATCCTCGAGGTCCCTGCCAATGCGAAGATCAGTTACGACCTGGCGGGGGTGGGTCGGGTGGACGCCCTGCGGTTGGGCAGCGCCGCCACGTTCACCCTGGAAGGCACGCGGGAATTCGCGGTCCAGGGGATCTCGGTGCTCGATGGGATCATCACCGCCAGTGGGGCGGGCGCGGTTTTCCGGTCGGATGCCACGACGGCCACGCTGGGCAGCCGGGCCCGGTTTTCCGCGCAGAACGGCGGCCGGATTTCGGTGGATGCGCCGTCCTTCGCGCTGCCGGAGGATTGGCGGGCGAACGAGATCCTGATGGTCGCCAACGGGCCCGATTCGGTGGTGGAACTGCCGGGAATGGTCTCGCTGACCACGCGGGGGGGAAACGGCACTTCCTACAATTACTCGGTAAGCGCGGTGAATGGCGGACGGGTGGATTTGTCGGGTCTGACGGCTGCGGTGGGGCCGCGGACTGACGCCTACAACGCCGACGATTGGCTGACCTTCAGCGTGAGTGGCGGGGGGCAGCTCGACCTCGGCGGCCTGGCCCGGATTTCGCTGAGGACCCGGCTCGCCCCGCAACAGGATTGGACCCTGCCGGCGCTGGCGGACGTTGAGATGGGTTTCCTCACCCCATCGACCGGCGTGACCTTCGACCTCCCTGAACTTCAGAACATGGCGGCGGGTCAGATCACGCTGCCCGAGGACAGCGTTCTCAACGCGCCGAAACTGGCCGCCCTGCAGCATGTGACGCTCACGGTGGCGCCGGGGGCGGAGTTTCACGCGGGCCAGTTGTCGGATGTCAGCGACAGCTCGATCACGGTCGAAGCCGGTGGGGTGCTTGAGCTCGGATCGGTGAGCGTGGTCGACCGGTTGAGCCTGGTGGCGCGAGCCACCCCGTCGCTGACACCGGTTGCGACAAGCTATGAGATGGACGACTGGCGGGGGCACCGGACGCTTTTTGAGGCCGACGGTGCGGGCGTCGGCATGGACCTCCACTCGCTGGAGACGCTCACCGTGACCGGGGGTTGGAGCGGGGGGTGGAATTACCCGGTGATTGCGGCTCACGGCGCTCACGTGGATCTCTCGGGACTTGAGGAGGTCACCGGCCCCCGCACGGATACTTACAGCAATGATGACTGGCTGACCTTCTATCTGCGAACCGGGGGCACCCTGGACCTGTCGGCGCTGCGCCGCATTTCCCGCAAAGTACGGTTTCTGCCGGAGGCGGGGGAGCCGCTTCACCTGCCCGCCCTGGAGGAGGTGGACGGCGGGTTGTTCACGCTGCTTTCCGGTACCGTGCTCGATACGCCCTTGCTGCGGACGTTTCGGGGGGACACGTACGGCGTGTGGGTCGAAGTGGATTTTGCGGCGGAGATGAACGCGCCGGTGCTGGGTGAGATCGTCAGTGCCGGGGTTACGATTCATCCCGGCGGACGCATCCTGGCGCCGGAGATGACGAACATCCTCAACACGAGCCTGACGATTGAAGCGGGTGGCCGTTTGCAGGCGCCCAAGGTTCGCGACCTCAGCGGCAGCGCGCTGGTGTTGGATCCGGGGGAGGAACTGCTGCTGGGCGACATCGAGGTCTGCGACCGCCTGCAATTCATCGCGAAAACCACGCCGGGATTTGCGTTTACCGCCGCCAGTTACACCACCCCGGAGGATTGGCGGGCCCACCGGACGCCGTTCGAAGCGGATGGGGTGGGGGTGCATCTGGCGTTGGGAAGCCTGGAGACCATTACCGTGGCCGGCGGATGGAACGCTTCCTACATTACTTCGATCAACGCCCGGAATGGCGGCTCCATCGACCTTACAGGCTTGCAGCAGGCGTTGGGCGGCCGGACCGATGCCTACAGTGCGGACGACTGGCTGACGTTCCGCTGCGAGAGCGGTGGCACGTTCGACTTCGAGGACGTCACCGTGTCACGGACGGCCCGATTGCAGATCGTGGGGCCGCAGGCGCGGATGACCGCGGGCAACTTGAACCTGGTGGCTCCGGCCCGGCTGGAGATCAACGACCTGGGGACGCTGGAATTGACCGGAGGTTTCGAGTTCAATCACACGGTCGAATCGCAGGTCACCGCCGATGCCGCGGTGCTGGCCTTCACGGGCCCCGGCGCGCATCACCTCGAAATCGGTGGACAGGATGCGGGGGTGGCAGGCTACACCTCCGGTAACTTCGGCATCGGCCGGATCGAGGTTGGGGAACCCGGCAAACCGGCGACGCTGCAGTTGCTGGACGGCATCAGCAACGGCAACCGGGGCGGCGGCGGCGAACCGGAGGCCCTCTATCTCTACGGCGTGGATGCCGCCGGGTTGATCCTGCACAGTGGGTCCCGCCTCATCATCGGTGACCTGAATGTCTACCTCTGGCACGAGGGGGCGATGGTCCACCTAAACTCGTTGCTGGCCGGGGGGGACACGGTGGCGTTCGGTGACGGCGTGGTCGCGCGTTTCGGCGGGCCGGCGATTGTGGGGATGGAGCCGTCCGGTCAGGTCCTGCCGGTGGTCGATCACGCCGACGTGACCTTCAACACCCCCATCAATCCGGCGACCTTCACGACGGCGGATGTGCAGCTCACGGGTTCCAGCGGGGCCATTGCGGCGACTGCGGTCAGTTCCCTCGGTGGAAACACGTATCGCGTCACCTTCCCGGGGCAGAGCGATCATGGGTTTGTCAGCGTGCGGATCGGGCCGGCCATCAGCGGGGCGGGCGGGGTGCTGATCGGCATGGACCAGAACGGCAACGGAGTGCCCGGCGACCCGGATGACGCGTTCGAGGCGAGGTTTCTGGTGGACACGCACGGGCCGGCGGTGGTCGCCGCGGTGGTCATGCGGAACGGCGGGTTGGTGGGGGTGGAGTTCGATGAGGAGGTTGATGCCGGGAGCCTCGCCGATCCGGCGCACTACTCCATCGCCGGCACCCCGGCTGATGCCGTGACACCCCGGGCGGACAGTCGCTCCGCGGCGCTGCGGTTCCCGGCGATCGAGGGGGAGGCGTTCACCCTGGAAACCGTGGATTTGGAGGACTTGTTGGGGAACCGGCTGACCCAGCCTCAGTCGTCGCCGGGCACGGTACTGCCCTTGAGCAGCCTCCAGGTGGGGGCGCCCACCGGCGTCCGTGAGGCCTATACCCACGATGGGAAGCGGTTTGAGATCCTGGCGGGAGGCGGATCCGTGTGGAGCACGGCGGATTCCTTCCAGTTCTACCAGGAACCCCGCACCGGCGACTTTGACGTGAAACTCCGGATGGTTTCCCTGGTCGGCGGCAACTACAACGCCCGCCTGGGCATCATGGCCCGGGAACATCCGGGCAACAACAGCCGGTACCTGTCGGTCGTGGCCTACCAACCCAACCAGGCCAACCTGTATGCCTTCCTCCGGCGACCGGGTCAGGGAGGTGGCAGTGACACCTGGGGATCGAACCTCAGCGGCGTCACGCCGCCGAACGCCTGGGTTCGGTTGCGGCGCACGGGCGACGTCTTTCAGGCCTTCATCAGCACCGACGGATCGAGTTGGACCCAGGGAGCGGAGACCACCTTCGCGCTGCCCGGGACGCTGCTCGTCGGGTTCTTCGTCAGTTCGGAGGATACGAACCTCAGCCGCAGTGCCGCCGCCACCATTGACGAATGGGGGGAATACTCGCCGGTGATCCTGCGCGAGCCGCAGTCCCAGACGGTCTTCCAGGGTCAGACCGCCCGGTTGGGGGTGGAGGCGCGGGGAGTCGGGGAACTCGCCTACCAGTGGTACTTCGAGGGCGCCGTGCTGCCGGGGGCTACCGCGGCGGTGCTCGAACTTGCGAACATTCAGCCCGTCCGGGCCGGCAGCTATCACGTGACAATTCAAAACTCCATCGGGTCCGTCACCAGCCAGGCCGCGACCGTGGTGGTGGACACCTCGGATCCAGGAGCGGGCTTTGAGGCGGACCTGATGCCGCGTGAGTCCGGCGACGGCACGGTGGGCGTGGCGGACTGGACCATGGTGGGACGGTTCGCCGTGGGGCTCGAGGATCCGGCAAACGCCAGCGAGTTCGCCCGGGCCGATTGCGCGCCGCGCACCACGCTGGGGAACGGGGTGATCAGTGTCACCGACTGGGTCCAGGCCGGGCGTTACGTTGCCGGCCTGGAACCGTTGACCCCCGCAGGCGGGCCGAACGGGATCGGCGTGCTGAACTCCGCCGGGGTCCGACCCGTCTCCTCCGCCGCCCGCGAACTGAGCCTGCTCGGACGGACGGATTCGGCGGACGGCCTGCACGTCGCGGTGCGGCTTCGCGCTTTCGGCAATGAGAACTCCGCCAGCTTCAGCGTCGGTTTCGATGCCGGCGTGCTGGAGTTTGAGTCAGTGCGACCGGGGACCGGGGTGCGCGGTGCGGCGTTGTTGTGCAATGACCGGGCGGCGGCCGAGGGGCGGGTGGGGATCGCGCTCGCCCTGCCGGCCGGCGGCTGCCTGCTGCCGGGGGATGCCGAACTGGCTGTGCTCGAGTTCAGACGCCGGACCGGGGCGCGTCCGGTGTTGCGGCTGTCCTCCCGTCCGGCGGTGTTGGCAGCGGCGGACGACCGGGCCGGGGCCCTGGCGGTTCAGGCCTCGGCGGAGAGCTACTTCCCCGGTCCCGCCGCGGACCGGGCCTTGAGCATCGTCTCCCTCGGGGACGCGGACGGCCCGGTGACCCTGGAATTCCAAGGCGCGCCGGGAACGCCGGTGGTGCTCGAGGTTTCGGGCGATCTGGTGAATTGGGAGGTCGCGACGGAGCCGGTCGTGGCCGATGACACGGGGTTGGCCCGGTTCACCCAGTCGGGGCGGGACACACCGCGGTTCTTCCGGGTGCGCCAGTTGGATTGAGCCGCCGGGGTTGTTGCAGACGGGTCCACCAAGCCTTGCTCACGCCATGAAACGGAACCGATGGATTCAGTCCGCAACGCTGGCGGGCGCGCTGGGAATTGGCGCGGGCGCCGGCGCCCTGGCCGCCACCGAACTGGCCCTGGGTCGGGTGGGCGCTTACGAGACGCTGCCTGTTTCCGTGCCGTTGACCGTGACCGTCGGAGGGGGCGAACAGGCGTTGGCCTTCAGCGTGTCCTTCGATGCGGAACGGTTGCGCTTCCAGCAGGCCGTCCTCGGCGATGGCGCGGGCGGGGCGTCGCTCGTGCTGAACCTCAGCCAGGCGGATCAGGGCCGGGTGGGGCTGGCCCTTGCCCAACCTCCCGGCGCCGTCTTCAGCGCGGGAACGCTGGAACTGGTTGACCTGCACTTTCAGGCCCGGGACGGTGCGGGTTCGGTCGAGGTGCGCTTCGGGGATGCGCCGGTGGTCCGGGGCGTGGCGGATGCTTCCGGGAACACCCTGCCTGCCGGTTGGGTGAACGGGAGCGTGGAGGTTGCCGTCCTGCCACCTCCGACCTTCACGGTGGTTCCCCTTGACCAGACCGTTTCGGCGGGTGCCAACGCGGTGCTCGCCGCCGCCGCCCAAAGTCCCGCCCCGCTGGCCTGGCAGTGGTTTCACGACGACGTCCCGCAGCCCGGCGCGAATGGTCCCCGCCTCGTGCTCCGCGACCTTTCGACCCCGGATGCCGGAACCTGGCGCGTGGCGGTGTCGGCGGGTCCGGGAAGAGTCAGCGAGCGCGAGATGACCCTCACGGTGATGCCGGATTTGCGTTCCGGTCTGGTGGGACAATGGGATTTCGCAGAAGGCGACCTCCTGGCCGGGGTGGGGCTGGACCTGGAGTATCGGGGCGACACGGAGTCCGTCACGTCGTTCGGCGAAGTGGAGTTCGGCGGGCAGTCGGCGGCTGTCATGACCTTCCCCCGGGCCACCCAGGCCCAGGGCTACCGCCTGTTTCCCGCCACGGATGGCAACGCCGGCGGGACCCGGCTCAATCGCTACACCTTGGTGATGGACGTTCTGCATCCGGCCGGGGCAGGTGGCCAGTACCTGGCTCTGCTGCAAACCGACCCTGCCAACAGCGGTGACGCCGAGCTGTACGTCACGCCGGACAACGGGCTCTGGGTGCGGGGCGAGGGGACGGTCGGGGCGGGCCTGGTGACCCTGGACGTATGGCATCGCCTGGCCTTTGCGGTCAACGCGGACGCCGGTCTGGTGGCGGCCTTCCTGGACGGCCGGTTGGTGCATCGATTCAGCTTTCCGGGTGTGCTGGACGGCGAATACTCGCTGGGCCCGGAGGCGTTGCTTTTCACGGAGAACAACAGCCAGACCTCGGTCGGATCGGTGAACAGCATTCAGCTCTACGACCGGTTGCTGGCCGACGCCGAGATCGAGACACTCGGGGGCCCCACGGCCGCCGGGTTGCCGCGTTCGCAGCAGGACATGAGTCCGCCGAGTCTCGTGGTTGCACCGATCTCTGAAACGGTGCGGGAAGGCGAAGCTGTCACCCTCACCGCCGTGGCCCGGGGAACCCCGCCTCTGGTTTTTCGCTGGCAGCGCAATGGTGTCGACGTGCCGGAGGCGGTCAGCCCCCAGTTGCATCTGCCCGCGGTGAGCGCGGCCGAAGCGGGGGATTACGCGGTCCTCGTGTCGAACACCGCGGGCACCGTTACCAGTCACCCGGCGACGGTGAGCCTCAGCACCGAGGAGCGATTGCTGACGGTGGGGAGTGTCGAGATTCCGCGTGGCCAGGCCTCGAATGTTCCGGTGGTGCTGCACGCGTTGGGCGGGGAATCGGCGGCCTCGTGGTCGGTTCAGTTCGATCCGGAACAACTGCGATTTGCCGGCCTGACGGGGGTTGGGGGCGGGACCGCGCTGGCCCGGACCACGGACCTGGGCGACGGCCGGGTGGGAATCGCCTTCGCCCTGCCGCCCGGACAGGTACTGGCCGCGGGGGACCATCCGCTGGCCAACCTCCGGTTCGAGGCGCTGGGGGAGGGGGGCGACATTCCACTCGAGATGACGGGTAGTCCGCTGCCGGTCGAACTGGTCGATCGGGCGGGAAACCCGCGGCAGGTCACCGGGGTGGATGGTGTGGTGGCGATCCTGTCCGCCCCGCGCATCACGTCGCAGCCGGACAGCACGGCGGGAGCCCCCGGCGGCACGGTGACTTTCGGCGTGGAACTGGTGGGGACGGAGCCGTTCAGCTACCAGTGGCGGTTCAACGGCAGCCCCATCCCGGGGGCGACCTCGCCAACCCTGCAGATCTCGAATCTCGAACCCGCCGACGCGGGCGAGTACTCGGTGGAGGTGGGCAACCGCGTGGGATCGGTGAGCAGCGAACCCGCGCAACTGGTGATCGGACGGTTGTTGCGCGTGGGCAACGCGGGCGGGTTCAGCGGCGAAAGAGTGGAAGTGCCGGTAATGCTGTTTGCGCTGGGCGACGAGAATTCCCTCGGAGCGAGCGTCGCCTACGACGCGGATCGGATCGAGTTGCTTGAAGTGGTGCCGGGGAACGGAGCCGTCCAGGCCAGCCTCTTGTTCAATGGCGAAACCCCCGGTCGGGCAGGGTTCCTGGTGGCGTTGCCCACCGGTGGCACCTTCAGCCCGGGCTGGCATGAGGTGGCCCGGATGGCCCTGCGAACCCCAGGCCCGGTGGCCCGGACGGCGTTGGCATTCGCGTCGGAACCCGTGGCGGTCGAAGTCTCCGATGCGGCCGCCACCCCGCTGTCCACGACCCTCATGAACGGCAGCCTGACCACCACCCCGCGGCCGGTGGATGTCGATCAGCTTCCCGACCTTCTCCCCCTCGCTCCGATTGCGCCCAGCGTGGCGCACCTGGGACAACCGGTGCTGATCCAATGGCGCGTGCGGAATCTCGGTCCGCAGCCGGCCGTGGCTCCCTGGCAGGAGGCGCTGTACCTCACCCCCGCGCCCGACAGCCCGCAACGCCAGCTCATCGCCCTCATCACGGTGTCGGCGGATCTGCCCCCCGGCGGCGAGATCACCCGCAGCCAGACGCTCGTGCTGCCCCCCTCGGCCGCGGGCGAGAACTTCCTGCTCGTCGAGGTCGACGGGCCGAACACCCTGGCCGAGCGCCGGGAGGACAACAACCGGGCGGCCGGTGCCACCGGCGTCCTCCTGGTCGGTCCCGACCTCCAGGCGTCTGCCCTGACGACTCCCGTGGAGGGCGAACAGGGCACCTCCATTCCCGTGGCCTGGACCGTCGTGAACCAGGGCACCTCCGCCACCCTGTCCGACTGGCGGGACCGGCTGATTCTGAAACCCCTGACCGGCACGTTGGCGGACGGCATCGAGTTGCTCAGTCTTCCACCCGCGCGCTGGCCCCTTGCGGTTGCCGAACACTATCGGCGGGAAACCGCGGTGACCCTGCCGCTGAGCCGTCTCTTCCCGCCGGGGGACTATCAACTCGTTGTTCTGACCGACGCCGGCAATGTCCAGGCCGAGCTGGATGAATCCAACAACGCCGCCGAAACCGGCCTGCGACTGACCCGGGTGCCCCCGCCGGATCTGGTGCTCGCCGGCATCACCGCGCCCTCCACAATCCCCGCCGGCCAGCCCGTCTGGGTCACGTGGACGCTGCGCAATGACGGCGCCTCCGATGCGCTCGGTCCCTGGGAGGACGCCCTGCAACTCGCCGATTCCGCCGGGGGACCGGCATTCGTGGAACTTGCACGGGTGCCCTTCACGGGCCTGCTCGCGGCCGGGGCCTCGGTCACCCGCTCGAACCTCGTGGTTCTGGCTCCCACCCTGGCGGGCTCCCGCTTTGTGCGTGCGGTCGCCGACGTCGACGACCGCCTCCCGGAAACCGACGACACCGGCAACAACTCCCGGACGATGGCCACCGCTTCCCAGGTTACCGCCCCGAACCTGGTGGTGCAGAGCCTGACTGTGCCAGCCACTGCGGTTGCGGGGACCGCGGTGCCGGTTTCCTGGAGCGTGCGGAATGCGGGCAACGCCGCCGTCATGCTGCCCTGGACGGACCGATTGATCTTCAATGGCCCGGACGGTTCGCAGGTCCTGCTGGACCGGAGGGTGGAGGACCAGGTGCCCCTGGGTGCCGGAGCCGCCTATTCGCGGTCGGTGTCCGTCCCGTTGCCCCTTCTGACCGGAGCCGGGGCCGGGGCCCGCACGTTGTCGCTGATCACCGACTTCCGGGCGGACGTCGCCGAGTCGGTGGAAACCGACAACACCCGGGAAAGTGTGGCCGTCGCCGTCAGCCTTCCGCCCATGCCCGACCTGGCGGTGCAGACCGTTGCCGGCCCCGGGGATGCATTTCCGGGCGGCGAAGTGGAACTGGTTTGGACCGTCGTCAACCTGGGCGAGGCCCCCGTTCCCGCCCCCTGGCAGGAGCGACTGTTCCTTTCCGCCGATGCCGTTCCGGGAGACGATTTGGAACTGGCCACTGTCGAGATCGGGGAATCCCTCGCCGCCGGCGCCAGTGTCAGTCGCACGAACCGGGTGCGGCTGCCGCTGAGCCTGGCCGGTGTTTTCCGGTTCGTCGCCGCGACCGACAGTGCCGGGGATGTTGTCGAGCAGGACGAGTCCAACAACCTCGGGATTGCCACCGTCCCCACGGCCCTCCCGGCCCGGCTTACCCTCGACCTCCCCACCCTCACCGTGCGCGAGGATGCCGATCCCCCGACCTTGCGTGGCCGGCTGTTCCGGTCCGGTGGGACGGCGACGCCCCTGCAAGTGACGTTGACCAGCAGTGATCCGGGCGAACTGCAGACCCTGGACCGCGTCACCCTGCCCGCCGGGTCGAGCGCCGTCGACGTGAACTTCGGGATCGTGGCGGACGGCGTCGTGGACGGTCCCCGGGCCGTGACCCTGACGGCGTCCGCACCGGGAATGCTCGAGGGAACGGCACTCGTGACAGTTCAGGACGCGGACCGGTTCCCCCTGGTTCTGGAGCTGGACGCGGCATCCGTGGTCGAAGGCGGGAGTGTCGGCGCGGCGGTGTTCCTGCCCGACGCCTTGGGCAGGGATCTGGAGGTGTTGATTCACAGCGCGGACCTCGGGTTGGGGTTGCCGGAATCGGTGCTGATTCCCGCCGGCGAGGGCATGGCTGCGTTCAACATTTCCGCCGTGGACGACTCGATCCTGGCGCCCGGGCGCACGGCGAAGATCACGGCGACGGCGGAAGGCCATACCCCCGCCGACCAACTGCTCGACATCATCGACAACGACGATCCCGGATTGGTGGTGGAGGTCATGCCGTCGGTTTTCAGCGAGGGGGCCGGTGGGCTGGCGGCGCGTGGCCGGGTCACCCGGACGCACGTCACCGACCGCTATCTGACGGTTCAGCTTCGCGTGAGCGACACCACCGAGGCCCGGGTGCTGCCGCAGATCGTGATTCCGGGTGGCCGGGACTCGGCGGAGTTCTTCTTCAGCGCGGTGGATGATGAGGTGGTGGACGGCGATCAGGAGGTTCAATTGCAGGCCCAGGTGGCGGGTGCGGACTCGCCCGTGCCGCTGGCTGCGGCGACGCCGGCGACCTTCATTGTGACGGACGACGACGGACCGGCCCTGCGGCTGGTTCCCGGGAGCACGCTGGCCCGGGAGGGGCTTTCTCCAGCCTTTACGGCGGTGGTGTCGCGCAACACCGGCACCGGCTCGCCTCTTCCGGTGACGCTGGCCTCGAGTGATCCCACCGAGGCAACCGTTCCCTCCGGGGTCGTGATCCCTGCCGGGGCAACCTCCGTGACCTTCCCCGTTAACACGGTGGCGGACGGCGTGCCGGATGGCAGTCAGGCGGTGACCCTGACAGCGGGTGCCTCCGGGCATTCCACCGCGGCGACGGTGATCACGGTGACGGACGCCGAGTTGCCCGACCTCGTGGTGCGCGACCTGGAAGTGCCTGCCGGTGGTCTGACGCGGGGGCTGTTTACGGTCCGTTACCGGGTCACGAACCAGGGCTTTGCGCCGGTTTCCGGCAAACCGCTCCAGCGCGTGATCCTGTCACCGGATCCCCTTTTAAGCTCCAACGACCGGGTCCTGAATGAAACGCCCCTCGAAGGCGCCCTGGGCCCGGGGCAATCGTCCGAACGTCAGCTGACGCTTTTCCTCCCCGCCACGGTCGGGGACTGGTGGGTCTTCGTGGTGACGGATGCGGATGATGTGGTGGAGGAGACCCTCGAGAACAACAACACCGCGGCCTCAGCAGCCCCGGTGCACGTGGCCCCGGCCTACACTGCAACCGTGCAGACCGACATCGACGTGGCTCCTGCCGGCACGGTCATTCCGCTGCACGGCAACGCCGTCCGCCCGGGAGGCGAACCCGCCATCGGGGAGTTGGTGAACATCCACGTGGTGACGCGCGGCATGCGACGGACCGTGTCGGCCCTGACGGACGTGAACGGCGGTTTCACGGCGAACTTCCAGCCGCTGCCATCGGAGGGCGGGGCATACACCATCGGAGCGGCGCACCCCGGAGTGGCGATCGCGCCGGTTCAGGATGCGTTCAGCCTGCTGGCCCTGCGGTTGACCCCGGATTACGCGACCCAGGTGATATTGCCGGGCGGTGTGGCGGTGTCCGATTTCGAACTGGTGAATGGCGGCGATCGGACGCTGACCGGGATCACCGCAAAATCCGGGGCGGTGGATGGGTTGGACGTGCAGATCATCGCGCCCACCGAGCTGGCGGCCGGAGCCTCGGCGCCGGTGCAGGTGGTCTCCACGGTGCCGTTGCCGCGCGACGCCGCCGGCCGGTTCCTCGTGATGTTCGAAAGCGTTGAAGGCGCGAAGGCCGAGGCGACAATCGATTACCTGATCGAGCTGCCCGTGCCGCGACTGGCCGCCACCCCCCACATTCTCCGGGGGGGCATGGTGCGTGATCGCCAGACCACCGTCGAATTCTCGGTGATGAACATTGGGGGCGCCGAGACCGGTCCCCTGAACATCTCCCTGCCGGAGACACCCTGGCTGAAGAGTGCCACGCCCAGCCCGATGCCTTCCCTGGAGCCCGGCGAATCGACCATCGTGACCTTGCTCCTCCAGCCTGATGCCACCCTGCCGCTGCAGGAATACGACGGCCGCCTGGCGGTGGGGAATCCCGACGTCGGCGTGCCGGTCTCGTTCGTTTTCCGGCATGTGTCCGACGCGACGGGTGACCTGCGCGTGACCGTGACGGACGAAAACACCTACTACGGCGATGGCGTGAATCTTGCCGGCGCCCAGGTGAATCTGCGGGACGCCGTGTCCGGGGAAACGGTGTTTACCGACACGACCGATGCCACGGGGGTGCTCGAACTGACTGCCCTGCCCGAGGGCGCCTACAATCTCGAGGTCACCGCTCCGAAGCACGACTCCTGGCTCCAGACCCTCCGGATCGAGCCCGGCCGGCTCAATGACGCCACCGTCTTCCTGCGGACGCAGCTGCTTCGCTACACCTGGAAGGTCGAGGAGATCGACATTCAGGAGCGTGCGAAGATCAAGCTCGAGACCATCTACGAAACCACCGTGCCATCGCCGGTGGTCACCGTGGATCCCCCGATGATCAACCTGACCGGGATCAAGGCCAACGAGGTGCAGGTGGAACTGAAGTTCACCAACCACGGGGCGGTCGCTGCCGAGGAGGTCATGATGAACTACCAGGACGGCGGCTACTGGAGTGTGCATCCGCTGGTCGAGGCCATCGGGGTGATTCCCGCGCAAAGCTCGGTGACCGTGCCGGTTGTCTTCCGCCGCATCACCCCGCCGGCGGTGGGATTGGCGGGAAGGGGGACGGCTCTGCAGTCCGCCGGGCTGGACTGTAGCCCGCCCACGGTCGGCGCGGACTGGCACCTGCTGTGCGGTCCCTTCGGCGTGAACTACTGGGTTCCCGCCCCTGTGGTGGATCTTGGCCGCTGCACTCTGGATGATGATGACGATGAAGAGGACGACGTCGAGGATGACTGGGATGATGAGGACGAACCGTTCGTGCTGGTTGATCCTCCGGTCGGTCCCGGAGGAGGCCTGACCGTGGACCTGGACATTCCATCGGGGAGTGGGGGAAGCAACCGGTTGACCACGCCGGCACGACAGAATCCCGTCCTCATCGAGGTCAGCGTGGGCACCCACCAGCCGACCACCTACGAGCAGGAGAACGAGTGCGCGTGTGACCCGTCCTCGTTCACCGATCAGTGCATTCAGGGTGAGGCCGGCTACAAGCAAGAGCTTGATGCGTTCGCCCAGGAGTTGGTCAACACCGCCCTGAGCTCGATGGCCTACAGCCGCCTGCTGGGAGTGGAGGTCGACGTCAAGGGCAACGGCAAGATGTGCGTCTGCTGCGCGGAGGTTGAAGGGCAGGGGGTCTACGGGGTCAAGGTGGAGGGATCCCTGTCCACCTCGATCTCCGCCAAGGTCTGGATCGGCCCCAGCCTCAACTGGAAGCAGCAGGCGGAAGTCCCGGGTCTGGCCGATGTGGAGGCCACCTTTTTCGGCGGGATCGGTGCGGAGATCGGACTCACCGGTTTCGCCACGCTCAAGGCCGGTACGCAGTGCCTGCTGCAGGATCCGCAGCTGTGTCTCGAAGGGGGGCTCAACTCCGCCTATTTTGTTGGTGGCAAGGTGAGTGCCTCCGCCGAGGGGTCCGTGACGGTGGTGAATCCCGACGGGACCGAGGGAAAGGCGAAGGTCCAGGTGGCCGGCGAAGCGACGGCGGGGTTCACCAGCGGTGTCACTCTGCGCTACAGCGAGTGCACCAGCACCAACGCTCCTCCGGGGCGATTCGAGATTTGCCATGACGCGGGCGTGGTGTCGGCGACCTTCAAGGGCGGCTACACCAACCCCGCCACGGGTCGCTACGTCTCGGTCACCTTTGGCGTCGAGCGGGAGCTGTTCCCGGCAGACTGTATTCCTTTGCTCGGCACTACCGCGGAGAAGCCTC
>JACKPW010000024.1 GCA_024233215.1 Verrucomicrobiales bacterium
TGGCGGATCTGGTCCTGGAGCCGGACGCCGAGAATCCCAAGGGCCGGCTTCAGGAAATCCTGCAGGCCTCCGGCGCGGAACCGCCTTCCTACCAGGTCGAGGAGGTCACCGGCCCGGATCACCAGCGGTTGTTCCGCTGCTCAGTGCATCACCTCGGCCAGTGCCTCGCCGAAGGTGAGGGTCCCAGCAAGAAGACGGCGGAATCCGCCGCCGCCACTGCCGCCCTGCAAGACCTGCGCGCGGGCTGACCCATCCCGGGCCGGCGGCCGGGTCGGCAGGCCTGCTTCCTCCGATTTCGCCTCCTCCCCTCCCAACGCAGCGCGGAACGCGCTCCGACCATCGCACCGGGAATCCGCGGCAGAGCCGCTTCGATTCCGCGCCGCCCCAGAGCCGGGATGCGCACGGGGGGCGCAAGGCGGCCAATGAAGGCGTGCATCCCCCGGCAGTCCGGAGCTAATCTTCCCCATGACCACGTCCCATGACGCTGAACCGCCGGCGTCCGGCGTCGGGGCCCGGTTCAGCCCCACGCACTGGAGTGTCGTGCTGACTGCCCAGGCGAGTGGTTCGCCCGGGGCGGACGCGGCCTGGGAAACGCTGGCGGGAACCTACTGGTATCCGGTCTATGCCTTCCTGCGCCGGCAGGGCTGGTCCCAACACGACGCCGAGGATCTGACCCAGGGCTTCTTCCTTCATCTGCTGGAACATCGGACGCTCGAACGCGTCACCCGGGAAAAGGGCCGGTTCCGGTCGTTCCTGCTCTCCTGCCTCAAGTACTACGTCGCCGATCACCGGGCCTACCAGCAGCGTCAGAAACGGGGTGGCGGGCGAACTTTGATCGCCCTGGATAGCATCGGCGCGGAGGAGCGGTACCGTCTCGAACCCCGCGACCACCGCACGCCCGAGCAACTGTTTGAACGGCGCTACGCGCTGGCCGTCCTGGACCGTGTTCTCGACCGCTTGCGCGAGGAGCAGACGGGAGCGGAGCACACGCAGTTCTTCGAGGCCCTGCAGCCTTTCCTGGTCGCCCGGGAAGGGTGCGAAACCTACGCCGCCCTGGCGGCGCGCCTGGGACGCTCGGAGGAGGCCGTCAAGAAGGCCGTGCAACGAATGCGCCGGCGTTACCAGGAGTTGTTCCGCGAGGAAATCGCCCGGACGGTTTCCTCGCCCGAGGAAGGCGAGGATGAACTCCGCCATTTGCGCTACGTGGTGAGCAACCGATGAGCCAGCGCCGACTCTGCGGGCTGAAGGCGACTCCGACACTGCGGTTTGCAGTTCGGCAGGCTCCGAGTCCCTTTGCGGCGGTTCCGCCTGTTTAAGGGGAAGAGCGATGGGATCGAAACCTGAGAGGCCCACGGACCACTGCCACAGCTGCGGGGCCGTGCTCGCGAGGGACGCCCGGGGCGGGTTGTGTCCGGGCTGCCTCTTCGCGGCGGCACATGGACCCCTCCCGTCGGGCGGTATTGGCTCAGTCGTCGGCGTCCACGAACCCGAGGAGGCGTCCTCCCCCCGCCGGGGCGAGACACCCGAACGCCCCCACCGTTTTGGCGATTACGAGTTGCTGGAGGAGATCGCCCGGGGCGGCATGGGCGTGGTTTACCGGGCGCGGCAAGTCAGCCTCGACCGTGTCGTGGCCTTGAAGCTCCTGTTGGGCGGCCCCCTGTCCAGCCCCGAGGTCGTCAAACGCTTCCGCCTGGAAGCCGCGGCGGCGGGGGGCTTGCAGCATCCCAACATCGTGGCCATCCACGAGGTGGGCCTGTATGAGGGACAGCACTTCATTGCGATGGACTACGTGGACGGCCCGAACCTGGCCACGGTGCTCTCCCCGGGCCCGCTCCCGGCGAGACGTGCCGCCGGCTATCTCAAGACGGTCGCCAAAGCCATCGATTACGCCCACTCGAAAGGCATTCTGCACCGGGACCTCAAGCCCTCCAACATCCTGCTCGATGCGAACGACCAACCGCGGGTGACGGATTTCGGCCTGGCCAAGAAGCTCGAAGGTGACGCGGACCTCACCGTGAGTGGCCAGGTGCTGGGCTCGCCCAACTACATGCCGCCCGAGCAGGCCGCCGCCCGCCGGGGCAACCTTGACCGCACGGCCGATGTCTATTCGCTCGGGGCGATCCTCTATCATCTGCTCACCGGCCGCCCGCCATTCCAGGCGGTGACGGTGGCCACCACTTTGGAACAGGTCCGCACGGCGGAACCGGTTTCGCCGCGCCGCCTCAACGCCAGTCTGCCACGCGACCTGGAGACGATTTGCCTGAAATGCCTGGAGAAGGACCCCGAGCGGCGCTATCCCACACCCCGCGCCCTGGCCTGGGAACTGGGGCGCTTTCTCAACGATGAACCGATCGAGGCGAGGCCGGTCGGCGCCTTGGGACGAACCTGGCGTTGGTGCCGACGGAGACCCGTCGTGGCGGGCCTGAGCGCGGCGGTCGGGGTGTTGCTGGTGACGCTGGCAATCGGTTCCACGATCGCCGCCTTCCAGTTCCGCCGGGAGGCGCAACGGACGAGCGAGGCCCTCCGGCAGGCGTATTTGAACGAGGCCCGCTTACGACGTAGCGGCGGTCAGCTCGGTCAGCGTTTTCGCACCCTGGAAATCCTGGGTCAGGCGGCGGCAATCCGACCGGAAATCCAACTGCGCAACGAGGCAATCCGCGCGCTGACCCTGCCGGATCTGCAGGAACGGCAACGGTTTGAGTGGCCCCCGGCTGCGGTTGCCAGCTTCGACCCCTCCACACGGTTCTACGCCCGCTGCGATGCACCGGATGCCGGCGAAATCTCCGTGCGGCGAGTCGCCGACGACCATGAGATCGCCCGCCTTCCCGGCCCGGGAGCCGGCGGCCTGTTCCACCTGTGCCCGGAGGGCCGGTTCCTGCAGACCACCCGGCGGGGGTCCAACGGCCTGTTCGGCCAGGTCTGGGATGTGGCGGGCGCAACGCTCGTCGTCGAAACGAACGTGACCCCGCGTGCCGGGCCGGTTGAAGTCCGGGATGACGGCCTGGCGGCTTTTGGCAGGCCCGACGGAAGCGTGTTCCTGTACGATCTCGATCGGCGAAGCCCCGTCGGTTCGTTCCCAGTCGGCTTCGCCCCCAATGTGCTCCGGTTCGACCCGCGGGACCGCTACCTGGTGGCCGGCGCCTTCGGCACGACCCAACTCACGGTTCTGGACCTGCGCTCCCCCGGGGGCGCCGGTCAAAGCCTCGCCCCCCCCGGCGCCCTGACGGGGGGAGTGGATTGGAGCAGTGATGGCCGGTTGCTGGCGGTCGCGGTGTCGGGCCGGAACGGGAAGCCGGTGGTCCAGGTCTGGGACTGGACGCGGGGACAGCCCGTTGAAGGCCAGATCCTTCGTGGATATCGGGATGACATCACGGGCCTGCTCTTCGTGCCTGACAGCGATTTCGTCGTCGCCAACAGTTGGGGCTCCAACCTCCAGTTCTGGTCCGCCGAGAAGGGCGAGCCGGTCCTGCTCGCTCATTTCGGAACCGCCATGGACAGAATGACCTCCGACCGGCTGGCCATTCAATTGTCCCCCGGCCGGGCAAGCATCGAGGAATTCGCGGCCAACCGGGAATTCCGGACGTTTTACGGCGAGCCGGGCGGCGGGGTGTTCGGCGGGATGGACCTGAGCCCCGACGGCTCCCTGCTGGCGCTCGCGGACCAAGACGGCGTCCGGCTGTGGCACATTCCCTCCCGCACGCTGCTGGGCACGGTCCCCGGCCCGACCGGGACTGTACGGTTCCACCCGCTCGACGAGAGTCTCCTGATGGTCGGCACCACAGGCGTCGTGCGCCGCCCCCTCCGCCGCTCCCCCGCCGACGGGCGGATCTTGGTCGGCCCCCCGGAGGTCCTCAGCACCGCGGTGCGACACTATAACGAATTCCCGCTTGCGCTCAGTCGGGACGGATCGACCCTGGCCTGTGCCGCGGACAACCGGGTCGAAATCCTGGACTGGCGCGATCCCTCGAACCGGCGGTTCCTGGACCACGGCGCAAGGGTGCAACACGTGTCTTTAGGTTTGAACGGGACCCTGGCGGTCACCGCCGGCGAGCTTGGGTTCAAGGTGTGGGATCTTGAACAACGAAAGATCGTGTTCCAGTCCGGCCTCATCGGCTACCCGTTCTCGAGCTTCAGTCCGGACGACCAGTGGCTGGTGCTCTCCACCCGGGGCAAGGGCCGTGGTGTGGGGGGCGGTTCGCACCAAATCTACCGGGTCGCAGGCTGGGGATTCCTCCGGGAGGTGGCGATGAACTTCGGGCCCTGGCCCGCCAGCGCGTTTTCCCCCGACGGACGGCTGCTCGCACTGCGCACGACGGAGACCGCCATTCGCCTCCTGGAGACCGGGTCCTGGGCGGAAGTGGCAACCCTGGAAGCCCCTACGGAGGACCCTTTCTCCTGGTTCACCTTCAGCCGAGACAGCAGCCTGCTGGCGGTCGCCTGCGACCGCCACATGGCCCAGCTTTGGGACCTTCGCGCCATCCGCGAGCAACTCGTCCGGATCGGTCTGGACTGGGATCATCCACCCTATCCCCCCCCGCCCGAGGTCCGCTCTCCCGCGCCCCGTCTCGCGGTGGACTCGCCTTCCGGCACGCGGACAGTCCGGTAACTCGCCGCATCTTCCGCCACTTCCCCTGTCCCTTCCGCGCCCTTTCGTCTGTGTAGCAAGTGGCGGCGCTTCGCTCCATCTGGGTGGGGGAGGGGCCGGATCGTGCCACAGAGAAGAGACCATGATCAGGGAAGCCAGAACATGAACGCCAGAATCGATCGAACCGCGGCCTGCTCACTGCTCGGCCTTCTCATCCTGACCGGATGCAGGGGAACCGGGCCGGTGGCGGCGACGCATACGCCCTTCACCCTGACCGAAGTCCACGTCGCCTGGTTGGATCAGGCCCCGCCCGAGGTCACGCCTTCCGGAACCCAGAGGATACGGGGTTGGCGACACCTCTGGTACGACAACGCCGACGATGATCGCCTTGACGGATACAACACAGTCGAAGCCAACGCGGACGTTGAGCCGGATGGGCAACGGAAGGTCTGGGGCACATTCACGGTAAGGGAGAAGCTGGATGGTCTCACCGCCGACGATTTTGCGGGCCCGCGTTTCGATCCCAAGGACATTCGTCAGGGACAGATCCTCTGGCAGGGGACCTGGCACCTGGCAGGGGATGGCGGAACCGCATTGGGTCAGAACGACAAAGGAATGACGGCCTTCTACTTCTGGCAGAAGACCGCGGACACGAACCTCCTCACGGGGGGTGGTTACATTCTCGATCCGCACCAGCAATAGAACCCCTGCCGGGGCCGGCGTGGATCGGGCGAGCCGGGTGATTCCCGGCTGAAGAAGCGACCAGCAACCACAACCAAGCAAGCAACCAAGCGAATGAACATGACAACGAAGCGAATCATCGCGCCGGCGCCTTTCGCACTGGCGGTCGCACTCGCCGCCCCGCACCTGGCCGCACAGCCGGCGGGGTACTTCACGGCTGTCCGGCCCATTCCGGGCATCGGTAACCCGGGACAGTGCGACTTCTCTCCGATCGTGGCTCCGGATGGGTTGACCGCGCTCTACTTCTCGGACAGCAAGCTGTACGAGGCCTCGCGCACTTCCCGCAACGCGGCGTTCGGCAGCGTCCGCGCCTTGGGGGCAAACATCAACGGCTCGACCGACGGCTACATCCCCATCCCCGGGCCGACCCTTACCGCAGACGGCCTGGTGCTCGTCTTCCCCCGCAATCCGTCGAGCAGTGGGACGTATTGGACGCAGGCAAAACTCTTTGAAGCCCGCCGGACGAGCGTGAGCGAGCCCTTCGGCCCAGCGACGCCCCTGCCGGACGCCATCAACCAATACTCCTGCTACCTTCCGTTCGTGTCACCCGATGGCCTCATGCTTCTGTTCACTTCGGACCGGCCGGGTGGCCTGGGCGACGAGGATATCTGGGTGGCCACGCGACCTTCCCTGAACGCCCCCTTCGGCGCGCCGGTTAACTTCAACGACTTCTTCCCGGGTTCGCCGATCAACTCCAGCCACGAGGAAGCTGCGCCGTGCCTCTCGACGGACGGGCGGACGCTCCTTTTCTCGGACCTTGACCTCTCCGGCAATTCGGCGCGGCCGGGAGGCAGCGGCGGTCCGGACATCTGGGTCGCCACCCGCCCCGATACGGACAGCGCCTTCGGTGAGCCACGCAATCTGAATGCGCTCGGACCGGGGTCGAAGGTCAACAGCGCCCAGTGGGAAGGCTTCCCCTTCATGTCCCGCGACTGGCCGGCACCCGGTTCCGGACTCTTTTTCGTGCACTGGTCAGGTAGCGGCGCGTTGAACACGGAACTCTGGGAGGCCGAATGGGTGCCGGCTCAATGGTGGCAGGTGGCCGTTACGCCGGCGGTGGCCCCGTCCGCCCGGATCGCCCCCAGCATGGTCTATGACAGTGCGCGCGGGGTGACCCTTGTGCACGGCGGTGGGGCGGAGCCGGGCAGCCCGGTGAAAACCGACACCTGGGCCTGGGACGGCCGCACCTGGAAACTCCTGACCCAACAGGGGCCGGGCGAGTTCGCCGCCGGTTTTGCCTTCGACCCGGACCGCGGCGTGGCTGTGCTCCACGGCGGTTTCGGAAACGGTTCGCCACGGCCCGCCCTGGGTGCCACCTGGGAGTGGGACGGGCAAACCTGGGCGCAGGTCGCCACCAGCGGCGGCCCGGGAGTTCGTGCCGGCTGTGCCATGGCCTACGATCCCCAAAGCACACGTGTGTTGCTCCAAGGCGGGTCACGAGACCTGGCGGGCAACCAGGCTCTTTCGGACACCTGGGCGTGGGATGGCACGTCCTGGCAGGAAGTCCCCAGTGCGAACGGTCCGACGCGCGTGCAACACCAGATGGTGTATGACGCAAAGCGCCAGGTCATGGTCCTTTTCGGCGGCTTTGGACCGACGGGAACCGGTCCGGTGGATACCTGGGAGTTTGACGGCTCCCAGTGGCACCAGGTGGCCGCCAGCGGTCCGTCGGGCGCCCGGCAGTTTCCGATATTGGCTTACGACCCCATGCGCGAGACCGTCATTCTCAGCGGCGGCGGCCAATACCCACCTTACGGTGGCAACGGCTACAAGTATTTTGACGACTTGTGGCAATGGGATGGGAATGCCTGGTCGGAGATCACGCCTGCGGGACCCCGCCCGCCCGCCCTCCAGGTGGGCGCCGGCGCCTTCGATTCCCGCCGGGGTCGATTGGTCCTGTTCGGGGGCACGCCCGACTACGAGCACCAAACCCTCTGGCGCGAGACCTGGGAATACGGTCTCCCGGAGTTGCGCCTGACCGGCATCGAGCCCCAACCGAACGGTAGCCTGCGGATCCAGTGGGCGGGTGGTGCACCATCCTATCAGTTGCAGAGCCGTTCGACCCTCGGCGCAGTCGGGTGGCAGGACCTCGGCCAACCCACGGATCAAACGAGTGCGATCGTTCCAACCCCGGCCGGCACGGGATACTTCCGGGTGTTGCAGGTCGCCGGCGATTGAGTCGGTCTGAACCAACCGCCTTCCGGATGGTTTTGCCTGCGAGCAAGAACTTCGTCCGTCCCGCTGCCCCTGTCGCCGGGCCAGAACCCCCGCCTTGCGAAACTGCGCGCGGAACCGGGCCGGCATGGGCTCAGGGCAACGGATTGATCCACCGCAGATGCCAAGATGCAAGCCGAACGGGTCAGCGATTCCCCTCATGAACCGAGCGACGGGGTCAGTCCAGCATCTGTTGGCGGCGCTCCCTCCGCCAGGAGTGAGGACTGATCCCCGGAGCGGCCCCCAGGTTCAAGGGCACCGTGCGCGCGAGCAGGTTGCCGGGCAGTCTCATCATGGCACCGTCCCGCCAGCGTCCCGCCGGCTTTGGGCCTGGAAGCCCAGGAAAACGTCCGGTTTTCCGTTTGAGGCAGGCCGATCGGAGATCGGTGCTCCGCCACGATGAGAATTGCTGCCGCCGGGTCAACCCGCCGCGATGTTCACCAGCTTGCCGGGAACCACGATCACCTTCTTGATTGTCTTGCCTTCCAGGAACGACTTCGCCCGTTCCGCAGCCAGCGCCGCCGCCTGCACGGCGTCATTGTCGGCATCGGCCGGCACCCGGATGTGGTCCCGCACCTTGCCGTTGATCATGACCGGCAGTTCGATCTCGTCCTCCACCAGCAGGGCGGGATCGAAGGCCGGCCACGGCGCGTAGGAAAGACTTGGAGCGACCTGGGCCAGATGCTCGTGCAGCTTGGCCCAAAGTTCCTCCGCAAGATGCGGCGCCAGCGGGGCGAGCAGTTGCAGGAAGGTCCTCAACAAGCCGGCCGGCCGGATCTCCCATTTGCCGGCCTCGTTGACAAACACCATCATCGCCGAGATGGCGGTGTTGAACCGCATCCCGTCGAGGTCCTCGGTCACCTTCTTGATGCAGGCGTGAAGCCCCTTGAGCTGCGCGGCGGTCGGTGCCACTTCCTGCACGCGCGGCGCCGGTTTGAGTTCGGCCAGGAATGAGGCTTCCTCGCCGGGTTGTGCCATGCAACGCTGCTCAAAGTCCTTCTCCCCCGCCTCGTCGATGAACAGGCGCCACACCCGGCCGAGGAACCGATACACCCCCTCGACGCCCTTGGTGTTCCACGGCTTGGAATCCTGCAGCGGCCCCATGAACATCTCGTACAAGCGGAAGGCGTCCGCGCCGTACTCGGCCAGAATCTCATCGGGATTTACCACGTTGCCGCGGGACTTCGACATCTTCTGGCCGTCCTCGCCCATGATAAGCCCCTGGTTGACCAGCTTGTAGAACGGCTCTGCCGTCGAGACGTGGCCCAGGTCAAAAAGCACCTTGTGCCAGAACCGCGCGTAAAGCAGGTGCAGCACGGCGTGCTCGGTGCCGCCGACGTAAAGGTCCACGCCAGGCGCTGCTGACTTCGGATTTCGGATTTCGGATTTCGGATTTGAAACACCCATCCAGTACTGCTCGGCGTCCCCGTCGACAAAGCACCCGCTGTTGGCGGCGTCGAGATAGCGAAGGTAGTACCAGCAGCTCCCTGCCCATTGCGGCATCGTGTTGGTTTCCCGCGTGGCGCCGTCGGGCAGATTCAACCACTCCTGAGCGCGCGCCAGCGGCGGCTGGCCGTCGGACGTTGGCTTGTAGTCATCCAGTGCCGGCGGCAAGAGCGGCAGTGCTGACTCCGGAAGCGCTTCATGATAGGGCACGCCGTCCTCGTCCTTGCGCCACAGGATCGGAAAGGGCTCGCCCCAATACCGCTGCCGACTGAAGAGCCAGTCGCGCAGCTTGTAGTTGATCGTCTTCTGGCCAAGGCCCTGCTCCTCCAGCCAGGCGATGATCTTCGACTTTGCCTCCGACGTGGGCAGGCCCGTGATCGAGACCTCCGGGCCGGTCGAGTTCACCGAAGTCCCATCGCCCGTGAACCCCCGCCAGTCGGCCTGTTCAACGGGAGGCTGAACCACCTGCACGATGGGCAGCTCGAACTTGGTGGCAAATTCGAAATCGCGGGTGTCATGCGCCGGCACGGCCATGATCGCGCCGGTGCCGTAGCTGATCAGCACATAGTCGGCGATCCAGATCGGGATGCGTTCGCCGTTCACCGGATTGATCGCATAGCCGCCCGTGAAAACGCCGGTCTTCTCCTTCGCCAGCTCGGTTCGCTCCAGATCCGACTTCTTCGCCACCTCCGTTCGGTAAGCCTCCACCGTCGCACGCTGTTCCGCGGTGGTGATCGCGTCCACCCAGGGGTGTTCGGGTGCCAGGACCATGTAGGTCGCCCCGAACAACGTGTCCGGGCGTGTCGTGAAGACGCGGATCTTGTCGGTGCCGGTCAACTGCTCCGCCAGGCAGGCTGCGGTGACCGGGTCCCCGGCGCTTTCAGTCAGACCCGCTGCCGTTGGCCGCGCGATGGCAAAGTCCACCTCCGCCCCTTCGCTGCGTCCGATCCAGTTCCGCTGCATTTCCTTCAACGAATCCGACCAATCGATCGTATCGAGGTCCGCCAGCAACCGCTCGGCGTACGCGGTGATGCGCAGCATCCATTGGCGCATCGGCTTGCGCACCACCGGGTGATTGCCGCGCTCGGACCGCCCGTCGATCACCTCCTCGTTCGCGAGCACCGTGCCCAACGCTTCGCACCACCAGACGGGGGCTTCGGAGACGTAGGCCAGACGTTTGCCGTCGCGATGGGCGCGGCGCTTGGACTCCGTGTCGCAGTCATTTGGATACGTCAGAGTCTCGATGGGCTCGGCCCGGTTGGTCGCCGGGTTGAACCAGGAATTGTAGAGTTTTAGGAAGATCCACTGGGTCCAGCGAAAATAGTCCGGATCGGTGGTGTTCACCTCGCGGGACCAGTCGTAGCTGAATCCGAGGCTCTGGATCTGGCGCTTGAAGGTGGCGATGTTCGCTTCGGTGGTGAGGCGCGGGTGCTGGCCGGTCTGGATCGCGTATTGCTCCGCCGGCAGGCCGAAGGCATCCCACCCCATCGGGTGCAACACGTGCCGCCCGCGGGCCCGCTGGTAGCGCGCCAGGATGTCCGTGGCGGTGTAGCCTTCGGGATGCCCCACGTGCAGACCGGCGCCCGAAGGGTAGGGGAACATGTCGAGGATGTAGTACTTGGGCGGCAGTTCAGCGGCGGTGGCCTGGCGACCTCCGAGATCGTGTCGTTTGCCAAACGGGTGTTCCGCCGGCACTTCATCGCCAGGATTGAAGGCCCGAAACGTCTGCTCCGCCTCCCAGCGGGACTGCGATTTCGGTTCGATCAGATGAAAGGGATACTGTCTGCGCATGCCCGACATAAGCCGCGAACTGTGGGCGAATCCAAGGTCGGGATGCAACGGCGGAGTTCCGCCAGCTCAAAGGGTCCAACCGGAACGGTACGGGTAGTGCAGAAGCCTCTCGGCCTCAGGGAGGTTGGGGATCTTCAGGTTGGCGCTGTCCCAAGACAGCTTCTCACCGCCCATGCGCACCGATACCATCCCCAGCAGCACCGCTTCCGTCAGCGGCCCGGCGAAGTCGAACGAGGACCGTGTCGGGGAACCCGTTTTGCAGGCGTTGATCCACTCCCGATAGTGGCCCACCGAGCGCGGCAGGGTCTTGGGCGGCCGCCGGTAGGCTGTGTTCCGCGCCGCCGGGATGAGCCTTGGGCTACGCCCGCCCCAACCCTCGACCAGCATCTTCCCGGTGTCACCGACAAACAGAATGCCGTCTTCGGGATCCAGGATTGCCCCCGCATCGAGTTCCTCAGGACGTTCCGGAAGGAGACCGCCATCATACCAATGCAGTTTCACGGGCGGCTGATTCCCGCGCGCCGCGAACTCGTAATGCACCAGGTTGGCCGCCGGCACGCTGTCCGGATACAAAGGCGTGGAACTGGCGGACACCCGGGTGGGCGCGCCCAGTTCAAGTGCCGAAAACACCGGGGCGAGGTTGTGAATTCCCATGTCCCCCAGCCCCCCGGAGCCGTAATCCCACCAACCCCGCCAACGAAACGGGGCGTAGGCGGGATGATACGGTCGCCACGGCGCGGGCCCCAACCAGAGATCCCAATCGAGATGATCCGGCACGGCCGGGGTATCGGTGGGCGTGTCCACCCCCTGAGCCCACCAAAGCGGCAGCTTCCCGCGATGCGTTGGCCGGTCCGACCACACATGCACCTCGCGCACCGGTCCGATCGCGCCATCCGCCAGCCATTCGTTGATCAACCGGTTCCCCTCGAATTCCATCCCCTGGTTGCCCATCTGGGTGGCCACCTTCGCCTCCCGGGCCGCCAGGGTGAGGGCTCGCGCCTCGTACACCGTGTGTGTCAGCGGCTTCTCGCAGTAAACGTGTTTTCCCCGCTTGATCGCCGCCATCGCCGCCACCGCGTGACAGTGGTCGGGAATCGCAACCAGCACCGCGTCAATGCCGGGCTCCGCGTCGAGCATCATCCGGAAATCGCGGTAACGCTTCGCCTTGGGAAACCGCTCGAAGCTCTCCGCGGCACCGCCCCAGTCCACGTCGCAAAGTGCCACGATGTTCTCGCTCTTGACGCCGTCCAGGTCGTCGGCGGCCCGTCCTCCGGCGCCGATCGAGGCGATGTTCAGGCGATCGTTCGCGCCCGGTCGGCCGGGCGCGCCGAGAACGCCTGACGGCAACAGCGAGAAGGCGCCGGCAGCAGCCGACGTGTGAAGAAAGCGCCTGCGGCTGCAAGCGATGTGAGGGTTCTGCATGCGGGGCATTTCACTGCCGCCCCAGGCCGCCGTCAACCGGAACCGTCCGCCAGCGTCACCCCCAGGCGTAACGATTCAGTGTGCCCGCCAAACACGCGAACAACGCGAAAGGAACGGCGCGCGACAGGATTGCGGCATCCTCCCCGGATCACGCGACACAGACGCTCTTCGCGTTCACGAATTCCCGCATGCCCAGCAGGCCCAACTCACGTCCGTAACCGGACAACCGGACACCCCCGAACGGCAATCGCGGATCCGAGCGCACGAAGGCGTTCACGAAACAGCAGCCTGCTTCGAGACGCTCCCGGGCGAGGCGCTCGCCACGTTCCAGATCCCGCGTGAAGACGGCCGCGCCCAACCCGAACGGCGTGGCATTCGCCAGATCGATCGCGGCGGCCTCATTCGGCGCCGCGACGATCGCCGCCACGGGGCCAAAGGTCTCCTCGTCAAACGCCGGCATGCCCGGGCGGACGTCGGTCAATACGGTCGGGGGGTAAAAGGCCCCGGCCTCTTCCGGTACCGCCCCGCCGAGCAGCACGCGTGCTCCCGCATCCCTTGAGGCCACGACCTGGCAATGCACCCCGTCCCTCAGATCCACCCGGGCCATCGGTCCCAGATCCACGTCTTCCTGCAACGGATCGCCGACGCGGCGGGACCGCATCCGCTCCACCACCAGTTCCTCGAAGCGGTGGCGCACATCCGCCACGACAATGAAGCGCTTGGCGGCGATGCAACTCTGGCCGGTGTTGATCAACCGCGCCGTGACACACGCTTCCGCGGCGGCTTCCAGATCGGCGTCCTCCAGCACGACGTAGGGATCACTGCCACCGAGTTCGAGCACGGTCTTCTTCAAGGCCCGACCGGCGATTGCCGCCACCGCCCGCCCCGCAGGTGTGCTGCCCGTCAGCGTCACCGCGCGTACGGCGTCGTGGTCGATGACCGCACCCACGCTCTGCGCCCCGATCCGGAGCACCTGAAAGACGCCGGGGGGAAAGCCCGCCCGCTCGAACACGGCAGCGATGGCAAGGGCACAACCCGTCACGTTGGAGGCGTGTTTCAACAGCATCACATTGCCCGCCATCAACGCCGGGGCCGCCGCCCGGAAGACCTGCCAGAAGGGGAAGTTCCATGGCATCACGGCCAGGATGGCGCCCAGCGGTTGGAAGGCCGCGTAGCTCCGCCGCCATTCCGTCGCGATGGGCTGGTCCGCCAGGAAACCCTCCGCCTGCTCGGCGAAGTAATCGCAAACCCAGGCGCACTTCTCCACCTCGGCCCGGCCCTGGGCCAACGGCTTCCCCATCTCCAACGCCATGAGCCGCGCGAACCCGGCCGCCCTTCCCCGAAGTTCCGTCGCCGCCGCCCGCAGCCACCCGCCGCGCTCGGCAAAGGAGCGGGTCCGCCAGTCCGCGAATGCAGGGGTCACACGGCCGAGTGCCTGGGAAAGCTCCGTGTCGGAAGCCTCCTCGTACCGGGCGATCACTCCGCCGTTGGTGGGGTTCATTGACTGCAGGGCCATGGCAAAAAGTCCGTCCTGTCGTTCCGCCCACAGTGAATGCCATTGCCGCCGCGTCGTCGAGCCCGGCGCGCGGACCAAGCCGCCCGCGCTTCGGAGCATCGCCTGGGAACCAGACGACGGCCATACGCGCTGACTGACGTCGCCGGCTATGAGCCCTCGTCAAACCACTCGTCGGTGGGATCGAAGGCGGGAATGGGGAGGTTCAGGATTCGAAGCCGGCCGATGGCCCGATGACGGCAACCGGGCTGGATCATCACCGCGGTCAGCGGTTTGAGGGGGAACCGCTCGCCGTCCAGTTCGATTTCACCCTCGCCTTCCAGCACCACGTAGATCTCGGTCATTCGCCGGTGATAATGGGTCCGGGCGTCCGCGTGGATTTCGGTGAGATGCACCGAGGCCGGCGCGCCGGCGACCTCACCAAAGGCTCGCCGGGCCACACCACAAGGGCACTCGACGCCGGGAACCGCATCCAATTGGGCCAGGTGGTAGCGTTTCATGGCTGATCGGCAGGAAACATCGTCGTAGGAACGGGACCCATCGAGCAATCCGCCGCATCGCGGGGCGCGAAGGTCGAGACCACTGCAACGGCACCTTCGGAGCGGTTCCATCGATGTGCCCACTGCCCCGCTTTCACGTGCGCCGGCTTCCTGCTTCCCGCGCCGACTGACGTCGGCGGCTGCGTCTGCTTCGGGCGATGCCCTACCCCAACTCCTTCATCGACTCGTCGAGGGCGGAGAAGAGTTCGACCATGCTCGCCTCGGTTTCGTCGCCCATGTTCGAGATGCGGAAGGTGGTGCCCTTGATCTTGCCGTACCCGGCATTGATCAGGAAACCGCGCTTCTTGGTCAGATCGGTGAGCTTCTGGGCGTCGATAACCCGGCCACCGGGTTTGGCGCCGTTGTTGACGCAGGTCAGTGTGACCGACGCGTACCCCTCATCCGGAAACAGGGTAAAGCCATGTTTGGCCGCCCAATCGTGGGTCATCTTGACGGTCTTGAGATGTCGCGCGTAACGGGCCTCCAACCCCTCCGCGAAGAAATCCTCCAACTTCGACTGGAGGGCGTAGATGTGCCCGATGGTTGGCGTGCTGGGGGTCATGTGTTTCTCCGCGTTCTTCTCGAACTCGTGCAGATCGAAGTAATACCCGCGGTCAGCCACCGTCGCCGACTTGGCCAGGGCCGCCTCCGAACAGGCGAACACCGCCATGCCCGGAGGCAGGGCAAAGGCCTTCTGCACCCCGGCGAGCATGACATCGAATCCCAGGGCATCGAAATTCAGCGGCGTGGCACTCATCGAGCTGACGGTGTCGACGATGAACATCACGTCCGGAAACTGCCGTTTCACTTCCGCCAACTCCTCAATCGGACTCATCACCCCGGTGGAGGTCTCGTTGTGAACGTAGGTGACGGCGTCGAATTGGCCGGTCTTGAGCCGCTCGGCAACCTGTTCCCCACGGATGGGGGAGCCCCACTCGACCTGCAGCCCCTCGGCCTCCTTGCCGCAGCGTTTCGAGACATCGAGCCATTTGTCCGAGAACGCGCCGCACATGCAGTTCAGGACCTTCTTCGTGACCAGGTTCCGCAGGGCGCCCTCCATCACCCCCCAGGCGGAGGAGGTACTGAGAAAGACGGGACGCTTCGTGCTCAGCAGGCTCTGCAACTGCGGCATGATGCCGGCGTAGAGGCCGGAAAACGCCTTGCTCCGATGGCCGATCATCGGCGTGCAGAACGCCTCGTACGTCTTCGCACTGACTTCAACCGGTCCGGGAATGAACAACTTCACGTGTGCCATAATCGTGACGGGAGCTTTGGCGAAGGCGACACGAAACGCAAGCCGCCGCTTGCGCGACGGGCGCGATGCGGGGTGATGGAAAACGGATGAGCCTCCCCCAACGACGTCCGGCCCCCCGCCTCAGCCACCTGCGCCCGGGCACGACGCCGTCAACGTGCCGCGTTCCGGCCCTTGCTGCGGTCGGGGTTGTCGCCACCGCGCAGCCCGGGCCGACTCGCGGGTTCCCAAATCCGCAAGCGCTTGACGTTTCGAACGGTCTGCCGAACTGAATTCGGCGATACGCAGATTTGGAAATCTGAGCTACCAATCAACGATTTGCGCCGGCTTTGTCACTGGCCCTGGCCTGCGAGCGGCAAGAGGGAGGAATGCCATAGCCCCACCCCGGCGCATCACCGGCGCGATTACGTTATCACGTATACTTTGACACACATCCCGACACAGGAGGACCGTCAATGGCCACCGAACCACCGCCGGTTCCCGACAATCATGAGGGCGGCCGGCACCAACCAAAGTGGATTCGCCTTTCTATATAGAGAACCACGCGCTTCTACCTGTCGGCAAAGAACTTCAGGCATTTTCCAGAACATCGAAGTCTCCCGAGTTGCGGAATACTGACCTGCTCATCACCAACCTGCCAGCAGGGTGAGACTGCCCTGTTTTCCCCTGCATATAATTTGTCTATACCCCGACTTTCAGAACCGCCGCTTGACGGAGTCCCTCCCCTGTGGAACGTTCGCGCACAATCTATACTCAGACCCATGCCAAGCTACCTACACCCCGGCGTCTACATCGAGGAAATCCCCAGTGGCGCCAAGCCCATCGAGGGCGTCGGAACGTCAACGGCGGCCTTTGTCGGTTACACCACCAAGGGACCGATGGGGGAGCCGACCAAGATTTCGCGGTGGGACACTTATAATGGCCAGTTTGGCGGGCTTCGCGACACCGGCAAGTCGGGTGAAGGCGATCCGATGGGGTTTGCCGTGTATAACTTCTTCCTCAACGGGGGGACCACCGCCTACATCGTGAGGATCACCCAGGCGGATTCGGCCGATGTGGCCGAGGGATTCCTGATCCATCCGAACGATGCGACCCGGATGATCAAGTTCGAGGCCGCCAATCCCGGAGAATGGGGCAGTGACCTGGAACTGCGCTTTGCGCTGAAGGAGGACAGCACGACCCTGTTCACCCTGAAGGTCGGGGTTCTGGACAACGAGGGGGAGTTCAAGGAATTCGAGCGGTTCACCGACCTGACCGTGGCGGATGAGAACGCCGTTGACTTCATCGAAAGCAAGGTCAACGACGCCTCGCAACTGGTGCAGGTGGAGGTTCAGGACGTGTCCCCCCACCTGCTTGGAGTCAGCATCAGCCAGGACCTCGCTGCGGTGGCGGATTTCAGCGTATTGAACAGCAGGACCATGACGGTCACGGTGGACGGCACGGCGCGGACGGCTGCCTTTGCGGCGGACGACTTTGACAACGGCAGCACCCTGACCGAGGTGGCGAACCGGATCGAGGAACTGGTGCGGGGGAGCGTCGTCGCGAATCCCGCCGTCGAGGACTTCACCTGTGCGGTGGACAGCAACCGGTTGGTGCTGACTTCCGGCACGCGGTTGGCCACGTCGGCGGTCGTGGTGACCGGCCCGGGAGATGCGACGGACGGCTCGGTCAACCTTCTGCTGGGCACTGCCAATGACGGCACGGAGCGCACCGGGCAGCAATCCTTGAACCTGCTGCTGTCCGACGCGGCGGACGAGGTTTCCCTGTCTGGCGGCACCAATGGCGCCAAGCCCGACAAGGCTGCCTATGACGCGGTTTTCAGTGCGTTTGAGAAGTATCGCGACATCAGCATCGTCTGCCTGCCCGACCAGACGTGGAACACCGCGGGAGAACAGGCCATCATCGATGCCGCGGTGGCCCATGCCGAAAAGATGAAGAGCCGCATGGTCATCATCGATCCGCCGGTGGGTACCGAACTCAAGACCGAAAAGAGCGTCAACGACCTCCACTTCAAGCCGAAGACTTACTCGGTGGTCTATTACCCGTGGGCGAAGGTGGCCAATCCCTTCTACAACGCCGAGAGCAACCCGGGCGTGCCCGCCACGCTTCTGGTCGGGCCGGCCGGTTTGGCCGCCGGCATGTGGGCAAAGACGGACGGGCGGCGTGGGGTCTGGAAGGCCCCGGCCGGGGTGGAGACCTCCCTCCTCGGAGTGGCGGGGCTGCAGTATCTCGTGGAAAACGAGGAGCAGGACAGCCTCAATCCACTTGGCGTCAACTGCCTGAGAATGATGCCCGGCTTCGGCCCGGTGATCTGGGGAACCCGCACCCTGGCCACAAAGTCGGACCCCGAGTGGCGGTACGTGCCGGTGCGCCGTACGGCCATCATGATCGAGCAGAGCATCTTCGATGGGATTCAGTGGGCGGTTTTCGAACCCAATGATCACCGTCTCTGGTCCTCGCTGCGAGCCAACATCGGGGCCTTCATGGACGGGTTGTTCCGGGCCGGCGCCTTTCAAGGTCAAAAGGCCTCCGACGCCTACTTCGTCCGCTGCGGCCTGGGGGACACCATGACCCAGGACGACATCGACCGCGGACAGGTCATCGCCATTGTCGGCTTTGCCCCGTTGAAGCCGGCGGAATTCGTCATTGTTCGTATCCAGCAAAAAGTCGGTCAGTCCTAACTCCTGAGGAGACATTGCCATGGCTGCTCCCATGTTCCCGGTCAACGCTCACCGCCACGACCCCTATCGCACGTTCAAGTTCCAGATTCTGATCGACGGCAAACCAGTCGCCGGCCTCAAGAAGATGGGCGCGCTCAAACGCAAGACCGAGGCCATCAAGTGGCGCACCGCGGGCGATCCAAGCAAGGAACGCATCCTGCCGGGCGGCACTTCCTACGAGCCGATCGCCCTGGAGCAGGGACTGTCGCACGATCCCGGGTTCGAGGCCTGGGCCAATCTGGTAAACAACGTCGAGGGCGACGCGGCGATGTCGCTGAAGAACTTCCGCAAGGATATTGTCATCAACGTCCTCAATCTGCAGGGTCAGGTCGCCATTTCGTACAAGGTCTTCCGCGCCTGGGTTTCTGAGTACCAGGCGTTACCTGAAATGGATGCGGGTACCATGAACGCGGTTGGGATCCAGACCCTGACCCTGCAGCATGAGGGCTGGCAGCGTGACACGGCGGTCAGCGAACCGTCCGAATCGTGACATGGACCGCTATGCGACTCCCGGGCGGCTTGGTGGAAGACGGCGAGCGGGGGCGGAACTGGGCTTTTCGCCCCGTTTCCGGCGCTCTGGAACTGGCCCTGGCGGAGGTCGGCGAGGCGGCCGCCAGCACGCCGCACGCGGTGACTCAGGCCCTGTCGCTGGCGCTTGACCAGCTCTCCGGACAACCCGCGACCCCAGCCAGGGTCGCCAGTCTCTGCGTGGCCGACCGGCAATTCCTGATGCGGGAACTCGACCGCCACCTCGGTTCGGAGGGTGGCTGGTTTGAAGCGGATTGCCGGCATTGCGAGGACCGGTTCGACTTCGAGGTTCATTACGGTGAACTGCCGGTCCGGGAGGCGGGTCCGGGATTTCCGGAGGTGGAACTCGACCTGGACGGAACCCGGGTGCGGTTTCGTCTGCCCACCGGCGGCGACCAGGAGGAACTGCTCTCCCAACCGGAGGCGGGAAACCGCGCCTGGCTCCTTCGGCGCCTGCTAACCGACGGCGAACTGTCCGAGGACGCCCTGCCCGGGGTGGCTGCCGCGGCGGAGGCCGCGCTTGAGGCAATGGCGCCCGCCATCGTGCTGCTCCTGCAGGTCGACTGCCCGGCCTGCGGAAACCGCAACGAGATCGAACTCGACCCGTATCGGGCAATCAACCGACAGAGCAGCGAACTGCTGCAGGAGGTGCACTCGATCGCCCAACACTACCACTGGCGTGAGACCGACATCCTGGATCTCCCCCGCGCTCGCCGGCAGCGCTACCTGCAGATGATCGATCGCTCGCGGGGGATGACGCACTAGCCATGGGCCTCTTCAGCGACACCATTCGCGATGCGCACCGGCCATTGCCCACGGCCTGGCTGCGTCGGTCGCCCGAGCCCCCCGTGCCGGAGGCTCCCTTGGAGCAACCGGAGGCACCGCTGGAGGAAGCGGACAGCGGCATGCACACGGTGTTCAGATTTCAGAAGGGGGAAGCGCCGGCAGCGTCCGGCGGTTCCCGTGAGGCGTCGCCACGGTCGCGTGCCCGGACAGCCGGCGCGTTGACTGCCGACCCTTTGTCAACAGGGGCCGAGGTGGGAACACCGGAGCCGTCTGTCAGAAGTGTCAGCGGAAACGAAGGCATTTCCGTCGTGGAGGTGAACCGAGGAAGCGAACTGGAAACAGGACAGGTGGAACACGGAAGTCCCGGCAAGATCGCGGCCGCCAACGTGAAATCCGAGTCGAACACGCACACGTCAGCGAGTCTGTCCGAGCGGGTCGAAACGGAGCCTATTCGCGAAACGCATAAGTCCAACATCCCAGATGGCAGTGAACGATCTGTTAGCAGAAACGGAGTAACGTCTCAGAGCCGGCTGTCGGGTCGGGGCGCCTCACCTTCTGAATCACCTTCCACTCCGGAGCGCAAGGAACCATCCGCGCTCCGGCCCGGCCCGATGCCAGTGTCTCCCGAACCGGTCCCCCGGACGGGCGCGGAGGACGGGAGTTCCGTCGTCCCCCCCGCCCCGGCCGCCCGGTCGAAAAGCCGTGGTGGCCCTGATTCCCCACCCTCCGGGTCCGCCCCGCCGAATCGGGTCCGGGCACCAAGCCCCCCTTCCACTTCCGCCCCCCTCGGGGGCGGACTGCGTTCGGCCCCTCCCCCCGCGCCGCGCCTCCCCCGCGAGCGCGATCCGGCACCCCCCCAACCGACGCTGGTAATTGGCCGGCTGGAGGTGGTGGTGGTGGCGGATACCCCGGCCCGTTCCAAGGCACCGCCAACACCGACGCCGGACGGGGCCTTCCTCAACCGCAACTACCTGAGGAGGCTCTGACATGGCGCTGCCGGCTTCCCCGTTGTCCAAGGTCTGCAAGGAGATCCGCGATCACCTGATCTCGCAGATCCAGGTGTCCGAGGGCAGCAAGCTGACCGTGGTACTGGGCACTCCCGCCGACGCCGCCTCGACCGATGCGGCGGACAGCACCCATCGCCTGAACCTCTTCTTCTTCCGGTTCGAGCCGGCCGGCCTCTTTCCCGACACGCTGCCGGGGGAGACCGGATGGCTGCGGGGCTTCTGCCTGATCACCCCCTTCGCCTGTGACGAGAGCGTGGAGGGCGGGGAGGAACCGGTGGACGGCAGTCCGGAAGGTGCGGGCACGACCATCGGTGCCGGTGAGAACGACCTGAGACTGATCGGCGAAGTGGTACGGGTGTTCCATGAGAAACCCGTGTTCCGCTGCAATGTGAACGGGCAGGATTACCACGTTCAGACCATTTTCCAGCCGCTGGCCCTCGACCAACTCAACCAGCTCTGGTCCACCCAGGGAGAGACGATTTACCGGCCATCAGTCCTGTATGAGGTGTCGTTGGCTCCAGTGATCCCCAACGACGCGGCCCGGCCTTCGCCGCTGACCGGCAGTTTCGGTTTGACGGTGCAGGCGGATCTCGATGCCTCGGCACCGCCGGCGTCGCCGCGCACACCGGAGGTCCCGAGGATGACCCCGAACATCGCCCAGCCGGACTGGACGCCGGCGATCGCACTCGTCCACGGGGATGCGTGCGGGTTCAGCTTCAGCTTCGCCCTTGGAAGTCAGGCGCTGGCGGACTTCGTACCGCGCGTCTGGCTGGCCGGCAAGCCGGGGGATTCAGTCACGCTGCGGTGGCAGACCTGGGAAGCCGCCAACGGCTGGCAGACCGTCAACCCCGGCATCCAGGCCATCATTCAGGACGCCTCCATCGACCCGGCGTCGGTCGCGGACGCCAGCACCCAGGATCTGGCACTGCCTTTCGATGACCGCAGCGGCCAGATGTTGCTCCATGCCGAGCGGGAATATGTCCGGGCGAGTGACGGGGTGACGTTGACAGTCCGCTCGAATCCCCTGTTGATCAGTCTGTACACCGGATAGCCCCCGATGCCCGCCCCCCAATCCAGCACCTCCCTGCTTGCTGCCTTCCAGGTGGAATGGCAGCGGCTGGACTTCCTGGCTTGGTGCCTTTCGCGTGGCCGCCGCGGGGAACCGGTGGGGGATGCGGAAATTGCCCCGTTGCGGCAACTGCAAACCCAGGTGGAATCGCTGCGTCAGCCGGGTGGACCGTGGGAAACCGCGCTGGGATTCGGCCTGGGGCATCTCGAATACGACATCCTCGTCTGCGCCCTTGGCCCGGAACTGGAACCACGTCTCGGCTGGGCCTTCCAGAACCTGCAGGCCGGCGCCTCCCAACCGTGGGCAAGCCGCGCGCTCATACAGGAATTGTTCGCGCTGGAACCCGAGCAATCGGAAAGCCTCCGCCAGGCCTTGAGCCCCCGGGGCGCCCTGCGTCGGCGACGTCTCCTCCGCGTCGAGCAGGACGACCCTTATCGGCCCATCACCCCGGAGCCGTGGGTCGTCACGCGACTGACGGGGCGTCCCCAGGAAGTCGTGCCTCCACCGGGGGCGACGCTGGTGGACCAGGCGGCAACCTGGGACGACCTGGTGCTTCCTCCGGGGCGCCTGGCCATGTTGCGCGAGTTCATGCTCTGGATTGAACACCGCGACACCGTGGTGGAGGCCTGGGGGGGACAACGGGTCGGGGGACCCGTCGCGCTGTTCACCGGGCCATCCGGGACCGGCAAGACCTATGCGGCAAGCGTGATTGCGAACGCCCTGCGGTGGCGGCTGTATCAGATCGACCTGGGACGTCTGGTCAGCAAATACGTGGGCGAAACCGAGGAGAATCTCAACCGGCTGTTTGACGCGGCGCACGGCCAGGCGGTGGTGCTCCAGTTCGACGAGGCGGACGCGCTGTTCTCGAAGCGCGGCGAGGTGAAGGAGGCCCGCGATCGCTATGCCAACATGGAGGTCAGCCATCTGCTCACCCGCATCGAGGCCCACGACGGGCCGTGCATTCTGACGACGAACCTGCGCAAGCAGCTCGACTCCGCCTTTACCCGCAGATTCCAGATGGTCGTGGAGTTTCCGCGCCCCGGCGCCGGCTCACGGGCCGAGCTGTGGCGCCGGTTGCTGCCGCCCCGCGCGCCGCTGGCGCCCGAGGTCGACCCGGTCTTTCTGGGTAACGCGGTGGCTCTCACTGGCGGTGGCATCCGCAATGCCGCCCTCCACGCCGCCTACCTCGCGGCCGGGATGAAACAGGTGATCGGGCTGGGCCAGATCGCCCACGCGGTGTACCGCGAACTCGCGAAGGAAGGCCGGGAAGTCGCGGCCCAGGATCTCGGGCCCCTCGCCGCCCATCTTCCCCGGGGGTTGAACAATGAGCACTGAGATCGGACAACTGCGCCTCACCCTGCCGCCCGGGTTCGAACGCCGGGCCCACCGGATCGGCCGGCTCGTCGGCGAGGCGCTCGCGGAACGGACACTGCCGGCCGGCCGGCTCCCGCGGGTCAACGTGGGACCGCTCAAGCTCGATGCCCGGCGCTCCAACCACGCCATCGCAAGTGACCTCGCACGGCACATCCACCTCGCCATCGAACGGCAAACCCGCAATCACTGAACCATGCTCTCCCCCACGAAAGGGTTTCTCGTCGAATACGCCCTCGCCCTGCCCCCGTTGGTGCTGGCGTTCGACTTCAACCCGCAAACCCTCACCCGAAACCGCAGTGTCACCCTCACGCTCGGGAGCACCCCCGCCACCCGCGGCGGTTACGACTTCGCCCTCCCCACCGAAACCGCCCGCGTCGCCCAGGGGGTGGCGGTCGAACCGGAGAGCTTTGACGTGGAGATCCTGCTCGACGCCACGGACCGGATGAATGACGGCGATCCGATTGCCGGCGAGATGGGGATCCAACCGGAGCTGGACACGTTGCGCAGCATGGTGGAACCAAAGACCCAGGGTCCCGGTGGGCTGCAGGTCCTGGCGAGCCTGGGGGAGCTCGGATCACGCGCCTTTCAACGATCGCAGACTGCCTCCGTACTCCTGTTCGTCTGGGGCAGCCACGTGTTACCGGTGTTCCTGAAGGGCATCGAGGTCGGGGAGTCGGCTCATCTGCCGGACCTCACCCCCTACCGGGCCACGGTCAAACTCACCCTCCAGGTGATCGAGGGCAACAACCCCTTCTACGAGGTCGAGAAGGTGCGCCAGGTGGTCGGCGCCGGCTTGAACACCGCCCGCACCGTCACTTCCGCCATCGGAGGACTGTTCTGATGCTGCTGAAGGATTCACGCTACCTGGGCACCCGCCGGTTCGACCCCGACCCCACGGGCACGGTGCGGTGCAAGGGCACGACGTCCCGGGCCATCGGTCCGGCAACCGGCGTCCTGGAGCACGTCGTCCGCGAAGGCGACCGTCTGGACCTGCTGGCCCGCCATTACTACGGCGACGACCGGCTGTGGTGGCGCATTCTGGACGCCAATCCGGACCTGCTCAACGGCGCCTGGCTTTCCCTCCCGGAAAGCGTCGGCGAGACAATCCTGATTCCGCGTGCGAAGGAGTAGGACGCCATGCTGCTTGACCTCTTCTCCTCAAAGGACCGCGCTCCGGCGGAACTGGTGCTCACGGTGGATGGTGCGGAGATCGCCGATCTCTACCCGTTCTTGATCGAGGCGACGGTTGAACTCAGCCGCGCGGAGGCCGCCACGGCCTCGCTCACATTCGAAGCGCGGCGGGACGAGTTCGGCCGTTGGAGCGTGCAGGACGAGGAGGTGCTGAAGCCCTGGGCCCGAATCATCATCTCCGCGGCGTTTGGCAGCCGGACCGAGGAGATCATGCGCGGTTACGTCCGCGAAATCCGCCTGGAGACCCCGGAGGATGCCGGGGCGGCGCGGGTGAAGGTGGACTGCCAGGACGACTCCACGCGCCTGGACCGCGAACATCGGCGACGCACCTGGGGCACGGAGGACCTCCCCTACAGTGACGAGCTCATTCTCAACGAAATCCTCGCGCCCTACGGGTTGGTGGCCGACTCCGACAGCGGCTCCGGACAGGACAATCTCGTGGGACTCGCCCAGGACGACACCGACATCAAGTTCCTCAAGGCCCGGGCGGAGTTCAACGGGTATGAGCTCATCTTCCGCGAAGGGCGGGTCTACTTCGGTCCGATGCGCCTGACCGCCGATCCGCAGGACACGATGCTTGTCTACGCCGGGATGGACACCAACTGCCTGACGCTGAGCGTCCGGGCCGACGGACACCAGGCCGACGCGGTGGCCTACGACGCCCCGGCGGCCAGCGGGGATGCCACCACGCCGGAGACGGTTTACCCGGACCTGCCGTTGCTGGGCACCGAACGTGCGGACAGCCAGGCGGCGGGTTTGGAGCCCTTTGTCTGGAAGCTTTCCGCCGAGGCCGGGGCCGACGCCCAGCGTCTGCAGGTCCTGGCCCAGATGAAGGCGAACGACCTCGACATCCACCGCCTGCAGGGGGAGGGCGAACTCGATGGCACGTTGTATGGCCACGTGCTACAGGTCGGGTTGCCGGTGCCGGTGGACGGGTTGGGCGACCGGCTTTCCGGGGTGTACTACGTGGACAGCGTCAGCCACAGCTTCACGGCCGCCGGCTACAAGCAGCGCTTTCGGATCCTCCGCAACGCTTACGGGGACAACCTCGACAGCGTTTCGGGACTGGCCGGCGCGCTCATGGGAGTTCTGTAATGCCTGACAACCTCCAACGACAACTGGCACAGGGCATGGCCACGCGGCGTGCCTTCGGGAAGTATCGCGGATTTGTGGTGGACAACGACGATCCCCAAAGACTCGCCAGGGTGACCCTGCGGGTTCCGGCACTGCTCGGCGATGCCGAAACGGGCTGGGCCCTTCCCTGCCTCCCCTGCGGCGGCCTGGCGAACCAGGGGTTCTTCACCGTCCCCCCCGTGGGCGCCCAGGTCTGGGTCGAGTTCGAGGGGGGTAACATGGATTTCCCCATCTGGACCGGCACCTTCTGGCAGACATCGGGCGATCCGCCGTCCGACGTGCAGGACCAGCCCACCACTCAGGTGTGGCGAAGCGCGAAGGGACACGTGCTGCTCCTGGAGGACAAGGATGACGCCGAGGAGGTCAAACTGCTGCATTCGGCGGGCGCCAGCCTGGACCTCGACTCCGACGGGAACGTCGAACTGACAGACAACCATGGCGCCAGACTGACGCTGGACGCCACCCACAACAAGGCCGTGCTGGAGGATGCCAACGGGAACACCCTGGTATTGTCCAGCCAGGGGGCCACCCTCGAGGACGCGAACGGCAACAAGCTCGAAATGGCGGCCTCCGGGGTGAAGGTCAGCTCCAGCGCCACCATCACCCTGGAGGGCAGCCAGGTCATGCTGGGCGGCAGCGGTGGCGAACCGGTCATCAAGGGCACCAGCTTCCTCACCTTGTTCGCCACGCACGTGCATCCCACCGGAGTCGGCCCCTCCGGCCCCCCCGTGCCGCAGGGCGAGATGACGAGTCTGTCCACCAAGGTCCTGTGCAGTTGAGGATACCGACATGGCACGCAACCTCGTTGATCCCCCCTACCTCGCCTTCCCGTTCCGCATCACGAACGGCTCTCCCGCCCTGGCGGACCGCTCGGCTCACATCCGGGGTCGGATCGAGCAGGTGCTGTTCACGCTTCCCGGCGAACGGGTGTTCCGACCCGAGTTCGGAGCCGGCGTGAAGGCACTGGTCTTCGAGCCCAACGACACCCCGCTCTGGCAGATCACGAAACGCCGGCTTCTCGCCTCGCTCGCCCAGGCGCTTCAGGGCGACGTCGAACCCAAAAGCATCGAGGTCGAGATCACGGGCGAGGACGCGGGCCTGACGATCCGCATCGGCTACACCCTGGCGGCCGTGGGCCACCGCGACACCCAGTTGTTCCAGCTCGGAGGTTCCTGATGGCCGGCGACCCCAAACTCAACCTGCTCTTCGACGGACGCTGCCCGGACTGCGGCCAGCGCCAGGTGACATTGCCGGCCACGTCGCCGGAGGTGGGCGACGACTTCGACTGGGACCTGCGCGACTACGACAGCTTCCGCCTCTTCATGCTGCAGGAGCTGTCCGCACGTTTTCCGGAGCGAAGACGTTGGACTCCGGCCGATGTGGAGGTGGCCCTCGCCGAGCTGCTGGCCTACGGACTGGACCAACTCTCGGATGCCCTCGACCGCGCGACGGCGGAGACTTGTCTGGAGACCGCCCGCCGCCCCGAATCACTGCGACGGCTGCTGAAGCTCGTCGGCTACGACGCCGCCGGCCTGGCCAAACGGCTGCGCGCAAAGCCGTTTGACGAGCTTGCCCCGGAGGCCGCGCGGGAATCGCTGACGCCGGCGGATCTTGCGCGCTTCGACAACTGGTGGCTGGATCATCCGGAGAAGATGGACCTGGCGCGCCTCGACGGCCCCCGGGCCATTCATGACCAGCACCGCATGGTCACCCTGGCGGATTTCGAGGTCCGGCTGGCAGAGCACCCACTGGTCCTCCGCGCCTATGCCTGGGAGAGCTGGGACGGCGCCTGGTCCACGGTCCACGTGGCGGTGATTCCGTGGCAGCCGGACGCCGGATCCCTCGGGCTGGATGACCCGGGGAACTACAGTGACGAGGTGTGGGAGAAGACGGTCGCCTTCCACGCAGCCCGCGGCATCTTCCTTCCGCCGGATGAAACCGCCAGCGTCCGCCTCGTGCTCTACCCCTATCTGGAAGCCTATCGCATGGTGGGCCAGGAAGTGGTCCTGGAAGAGGCGGTGCGGGTGGGCATCCAGATGTCCGTCTCGGTGCAGGTTCGGGGGGACTACTTCCAGTCCGAAATCCGGCATGCCATCGAACGCGCCCTCGGCACCGGGCCGGGCGGTTTCTTCGAGCCGGGCCGACTGCGTTTCGGCGAGGACCTGCTGGCAAGCGACATCTACCAGGCGCTCATGGCCCTCGAGGGGGTGGAGAACGTCTGCCTTAACCGGTTCAAGCGGCTGGGTGACCGGTACACCGACCAGGCAGCGTCCGGGCGGATCGTGTTGGAAGGCCTGGAGGTTGCGGTCTGCGACAACGACCCGGCGGGTCCGGACCGGGGCTATTACGGCCTGACGCTGCGGGGAGGGAGGAAGGGATGATCGACCTGACCCGCTGGAACCGTGCCGGCCTTTCCCGCTTCGATTACCTCGACGCGAACGCGGCGGAGTGCCTGGAACATCTCCGGGCCAGCCTGGCAGTACGCTTCCCGGAGTGGGAACCGGTCGTCATGACCGTGCCCGAGCAGGAGACCGAGGAGGCCCGAAAGCAGCGATTGGAGGCCGTCTACGCCGCGGATCCGGACGACCTGTTGTGGCAATTGATCCGGCAATTCGCCCGTGCCTGCCATGTGCTGGGCGCGCACATCGACGCGTACGCGAACGAATCCTTCCTGGGCACCGCCAGCCAGTGGGACAACCTCCGTCGGTTGGTGGCGCTGCTCGACTACGCCCCCCGCCCGCCGGCATCCGCCAGCACCCCGCTGGCGCTGTTCCTGAAGGAAGGCAAAGCCGGCACGATCGCGGCCGGTTTGCCGGTGAAACACAGTCCGGCCAGTGGGAGCCCGCTGGTGTTCGAGACGCTGGAGGATCTCGAGGCCAACGCCGCGTGGAACACGCTGTACGCCAGGGATCACGCCCGCAATCCCCACCCCCTGCGGGGCCGGACCCTGGTACTGGAAGGCCATCTCGACAAGCTCAAGAGCAGCGAACCGCTAATGCTGGTGGATGAACGCCAGGCCCATCTCTCGGCCCATCTCGTCCATGGGACCCTCCTGGGCACGAGTGCCACCGGCGGGAAAATCACCACGGTGACCATCAGCCCGGCCGTCCCCAAGGGATTCACCATCGGATGGACCCGGGTCTTCGTCCTGCCGAAGGAAAAACTCACGCCCGTTCAACCCGTCGTGACCGGCGTCGCCAACGCCGGCCACAGCCTGCAACTGGCCGTTTCCCCGGACGACCTCGCCGCCGGCGACATCGTCGTGGTCCGGTCCGGTGACGACAAACCCTGTTACCGGCGGGTCAAGGCCGTCCACGCCCAAAGACTGGTGTTCTACCGTGAAATCGGGCAGCTCACGCTCACCGGTGCGACCGTCGCACGCCCGGTCACCGTACCGCTGTCCGACCTGGCAAATCCGCCCAAACGACGCAAGATCGAGGTGGACGGCACGGTGGTCGACGTGGTCTACGCCGCAGGCGACTGGTCACGACTCGCGGGCGAGTGGCTGGCCGACATCCGGAAGACCGGTAAACGGGAATACCTCCCCGTCTATCACTGTCTGCACGCCAAGTATGTGCCGGTCACCAAGGACGACGCCCGCGTCGCCTCGGACGAACGCCCCGGGTACACCGCGCTGACCCTGACCTGGCACGCCGACACCGACGGTGTGGCGGGCAGCACCGACCTGCGGTTGACCAACCCCCAAAGCCTCCTGGCGCCTCCACCAACCCCGGGACCCTGGCTCGTCGATCGCTTCCTGAACGAGAGCGAGGACCACCACCTGCAACCGGACCTCGTGACCAATCTCTGCAAGCACACGGCCGCCGGGGACTTTGCGGTCGTGGTTAAGGGAGCACAGATGGCCTGGTCGCGCCTGGCCACGGTGTCGCTGGACCTGGAGCACGAGGAGGCCACCCTGACCGCCGAGACGGGGTGGGCGGATCGCGGCGGCGGCCCGTATTTTCTGTCCGTCACCCGGGTCTTCAGCCACTTCACGCAGGAGGTTCGCGTGCTCGATTGGACCGTGAACGACACCCCGCTCGCGGGCGCGCGCGTCGTACCGGAATCCCTGCCGGATGGACTGAAAACCGGCCGGGCGTTGATCGTCGGAAACGGCGTTACGTCAATTGAGACCAGTCTGGCGAACCTTGAACCGGAGGGGGGATGGTTGGAACTTGCCGATCCCCTCCCCGCCGGAACCACCGCCGGGAACCTGATGATCCACGGCAACGTCGCTCCCGCCGGCCAGGGCGAAACCCGTCCGCAACGGGTGCTCGGCAGCGGGAACGGCACCCTCGGCAATCAATACTTCACGCTGGAAGTCGCGGATCCCTCCTTCGTCGCCGATGCCACGATGAGTTCGGGTGTGCGGGCGGCTGTGGAGGTGGAGGTGGCCGGTGGGATGCGGTCCGCCGGCGGGGTGACGCCGGTTCGGGAGACCTGGACGCAGGTGTCGAACCTGAAGGATTCCGGCGCGACCGATCCGCATTATCAGGTACGGGTCGATCAGGATGGTCAACTGCAGTTCCACTTCGGGGATGGCCGGCACGGCCGGCGACTCCCCACTGGAAGCAACAACGTCCGCGTGACCTTTCGCCAGGGAACCGGCAGCGGAGGCAACCTCCCCGCCGGCTCCCTCACCCAACTCGTCCGTCCGCACGCATTGATCGAGAAGGTCACGCAACCGATCCAGAGCAGCGGCGGCGCGGACCGCGAAAGCAACGAGGACCTGAGGAAGAACGCCCCGGCCACCCTCCTGGCCCTCGACCGGGCCGTGTCCTTGGAGGACTACACCCAACTCGCCCGGGGACACGCCAGCGTCAGCCAGGCCTGCGCCTTCCGCCATCCCGCCGGACTCGGCCAGCGCGAATGGCTGGAGGTCGTGGTGATGGCCGCCGGGGGCGGAACGCTCTCGGCCGCACTCAAAGGCGAGGTGCAGACCTACCTGCAGGCCCGGGCCCAACCGGGCGTCGTCATCACGGTCACGGATTACGTACGGCTGACCTTCCACGTCGCGGCGACCGTCCGGGTCGACACCGCGGTGAGGGATCCGCAGACCGTGATGGACAGCGTGCGAACCGCGCTGCTGGAGGCCTTCTCGGAACTCTCCCGGGAGCTGGGTCAGGCACTCTACCGCGGGGAGGTTTACCAGGTGCTCGACGGTATCCCAGGCGTCGAGAACAGCGACTGCAGCATTGTGCTCGATCCGGTTCCCGAGGGCGTCCGGGTGACGCGCATCGGGGCGGAGATTCTCACGGCGCGTCCCGGTCCCGGCCAGTGTCTGGTGCTCGATGGTGACGACGCCTCCGCCATTGCCATAGCCGTGGAGGAATACCTGCCATGAGCCGCTTTCCCGATTACGGCAAACGTCTGCGCGACTGGCTGCCCGCCGTCTGGCGGGAGCGGGACAACCCGGAACGGGACACCCTCGGCAGGATCCGCCGCGAGGGCGATCTCACCCTGCTGTTGGAATCCTGCGGGGAACTGCTCGACGCCCTCCAGGCGGCCGTGCTGCAGCATCGCGCGGACGGCTTTCCGGACCGCCCGGTGGCAACGCTGTCGGTCGCCGATCTGAAGGACGCCGGGGCGCTCGCCAACCGACTGAAAGCCCCGGCCGCGGAGGATCGCGTGTCGGACAGTCTGAGTGCGCGTCTGACCGAAGCCACCCGGCAGGCCCTCGCGGACTGGACCGGGCAGGACACGCCGCCGCCCGCCCTGCAGGAGTTGTTGGTGGCGGACCTGAATGTCGTGATCAGCGGCGGGTTGATTTGGACAGAACAGACCTTCGCGGGGGTGCTGCTGCGGCTGGAGACGCGCATCCAGTTGGCCGCCAACCCCACCGGAGCCGGTCGCGCCCACCTGAACCGGCTGTTGCTGGAGGACGTGTATCCCCGTGAGCTCTGGCGTATCGACGGGGAGCATTGCCAGAACTGGCTCCTGCCCTACTTCGCCCGCCTGCTGGATGTCCGGTTGGTCTCTCCGGATGAAGCGGGGCGGCGCGTGGAGTTGCGCGACGCTGTGAGCTGGCGACAGCGCAAGGGCACCCGCGTGTCGATCGAGCGCATCGCCGAAGCAGTCGGCCAGTTCGAAGTCGAAATCCAGGAAGGGTGGAAGCGGGTGGCCATCACCCCGCGTGTGGACCGCCCCCTGCTGCCCGAATCGACCTACGGGGAAACGCCGATCCCAACCCCCGCCACCCCGGACATGCGGGCGACACATCCGGGCCTCCCAGCGGTAACGCCTGACTTCCGTCGCTGCTCGCGGGCCGTCCAGTGCGAACCCGGCAACCCCGGGGCGCACGAGACCACCTTCGCCGCCACGCCGCCGCCCCTCACCTGGCGCCAGGTGCATCGCCACGGAATTCCCTGCCAGCCGGACAGCTTCCAGGATGTCACCCGCCGCACCGTGGACCTCCGCACCCCCAACTGGCACCGGGGACTCCATCATCCGCGACGCGTGCTGCTCTACGCCCCACCGCCCGACGGCTTCTTCGCCCGGGTGCACGCCACGGTCAATTGGAGCAGCCTGACCGCGGAAGTGGACGCCGCGCTCGCCACCGACGTCACGGAATGGGATGCCGACCGGGTGCAGATCCGTTCGCTGGGATTGATCGAACTGACAATCCGCCGCGGCGACTGGCACGGCAACCCACGCGTCAAGATCGGCCTGCGTGGGTTGACCCCCACCCCGGTGATGCTTCGCGGGGTGATCGAGATCCACCAACCGGCCCTCTTCTTTTTCGAGAACCTCTGGCTCGAGAACCGCGTGGAGTTCAGCGCCGCCGCCGTCGAACTCGTTGGCTGCGCCGCCCGGCAGTTGCGGGTCACCCTCGTAGAACCGGACCTCCCCGTCATCGATGCCACCGGCTGCCTCTTCAAGAAGATCGACGCGACCGGTGGGCTGGTGCGGTTGGAATATGCGAGCGTCCTGGAGACCCTGTTCGCCAACCGGATCGCGGCCAGCGATTCCATTCTGGTTCCACCACTGCGCCGTGAGTCGGGGAGCGACGACGTGCCGGCGGCGGGTTGTGTCCGGTTCAGCCGCCTGTTCCACATCCCGCCGCCACCCGAGGCGAACGACCCGGAACTCGTGAACGACCCGCTCTGGGTATCGGACGGCAGGCGCTCGGCTTTGCGCTGCCATGTCGCCTCCTGCACCACCGGGCCGGTGTTGTTCTGGCAGGGGACTTTCGGGGAACCAGGGTGCGGAGTGCTCCATCCCGACTGTGACGCGGCCATCAGAGCCGGTGCCGAGGACGGCGGCGAACTCGGCGCCTACCACAATCACCGTCATGTCCTGCGCGAGCGCGCAGTGCTGGACAAACTCAAGGAATTCCTCCCCGTGGGCATGGAAGCCGTACTGGTCGCCGACGAGACGCTGTCCTGCCCACCGCCCACCGCCACTTGAACCGAGCCCGCCATGAAGACCCAAATCTCCCGCGACTCCTTCCAGCCCGACGCCCCCTACTCCGGCGTCTACCTGCAACAGGGCCGCATGATCCTCGATGCCGACTGGAACGAACTCAGCGACCTCCAGAAGGCCCGCCTGGTGGCCGCACTGCGCGATGCCATCACGGGCGGCGCGCCCCGGGTGGACGGACTGCGGTTGGTGGCCGTGCCCGACAACTCCACCAACATCCGCATTCAACCCGGCAGACTCTACGTGGATGGAGTACCGGCGCGGCTGGATGCCGACGCCCCCCTTCCAATCGACCAGCAGCCCGACTACCCGATCCAATCCACGTTCACCGCTCAGAGCATCCGGCTGTATGCGGACGTCTGGGAGCGGACCGTCACCGCGCTGGAGCGTTCGGAACTCATGGACGCCGCGCTGCACGGTGCCGACACGGCGACGCGCACCCGAACCATGCTCCAGATCAAGTGGTGCGCCAACACGATCAACCCGCTGGACCCGGCCACCAACCCACCGCTCGGTGACGCACCCCTCACACTCAAGCTGCGTCAGATCTCCAGCAGTGGCGACAAATGCGATCCCTGCGCCAGCCAGGTCGATGTGGAGGAGCGCCTCGGCAACTACCTCTTCCGCGTGGAGGTCCATGACGTGGACGGGGATTGGCTGACGCTGAAGTGGTCGCGGGACAACGGCGCCGAGGCCTGCCGTACGGACGCCCTGCCCCCCGGGTTCAACCAGGGACCGTACGTTTGGGAGTTCTTCGACGACGACACGGAGCGCCTCCTCGGAAATCACTTCGCCTCGAGCCCGCAAAAACTGCGCGGGCTGATCAAGGAGGAATGCGTCACGCCCACCGACGCCCAGGAGCCGCAGCAATACGTGCGCCAATGGGACGGCTACCTGCGGATCAACCTCGCCACCGGCGAGGTCGCGGGCCGTGACCCAGGGGTGACCCTCGCCATCGGCACCGTGGACAGCGATGGGCACGGCCGGGTCAACCTCACCGCCGGGGTGCTCCTGGTGAACCTGGAGCTGATGGAGATCAGGCTCGACACCACCGGCCGGCGATTCGTCCCCGGAGATTACTGGCAGGCCGGGGTGCGCGAAGCCCGACATACCAGCGGGGACACCGTGCTCGATGCCGAACCGCCCCGCGGGGTGCGCCATCACTACCTCTTCCTCGGAGAAATCGGCATCAACAAGAAGCTCGTCGCACAGGACGACGCGTTCCGTCGCCGGATGAATTTCCCTCCGCTCAGCGACCTCACCGCCGGAGACGTCGGCTTCATCGACCGCTGCGCCGGATTGTTCGCCGGGGCGAAGAACGTGCAGGAGGCCCTCGACAACCTCTGCGCCATCGACGCCGGGGACATCGCCTACCCGCTGCCCAACTGCGGCGTTCAGGAGGGCTCCTCCATCAAGGACAACCTCAAGGCATTGCTGGACCCGGACAGCAACGGCGAACTCACCGTCAAGGACGCGCTCGACACCCTGCTCTGCCAACTCAACGCCGACAGCCTGCCGTACGAGATCCCCGACTGCGCGACCGGCGGCGCCAGCGTTCAGGAACTGCTCGGCCTCACGGCCGGCGGCAGCCAGGTCGGCCCGGTGCTGGACAAGCTGCTCTGCGAACTCCGGGCCAACCACCTGCCTCTTCTCAAGGATGACGACGATCCACTCTGCAGCGAGCTCCAGGCCGGCGGCGTGGTGACGGTCCAGGACGCTCTGCGGGTGTTGTGCAACAAGTCCGCCGGCGGCTGCGCCGAGGTCGTCAGCTCGGCGGACCGTCTCCATGAGCGGCTGCTCGAGTTCGCCTCCTCAAGCGATGAAACCGACCTGTCCATCTGCCTCAAGCCCGGGACCTACGCGTTGGACGACCTCCCACGGATCGCCGGGAAACGCAGCCTGCGCATCCACGGTGCCGGCCGGGAGGCGGTGACCATCAAGTTCTCGGGTGACCAGTTATCCGCGGAGGCGGACGAGGTCATCCTCGAAAACCTCTCGCTCAGCTTCACACGCGGCAACGGCCAGTTGCGCATCGAGGCCGCCACTTCCCAAACCCGCAGTTGCCGCATCGCCCGCAGCAGCTCCCGTGAAGGCACCGACCCCATGGTCGTCGTCGCCGGGCGCGGCAGTACATCGTGCCGTCTGGCATGGCACGAGAACATCCTCTACGCCCAGATCCGCAGAACCACCGGGCTCGGCACCGACTGGGCCAGCCCCGACGTGGTGGGCGATCCGGAGCTGAGCGGGATCCTGCTCGGGTTCAGCAATCCCGATCTCCTCGCCAACAAGTCCGCCTACGACGAGGCCGTCGGCAAGGCGGCCGCCCGCCTGATCTCACTGCCGAAATCCAAGCGCACCAGTTGGGGCGCCACCGTCACCGGCCGCTTCACCGACGCCACCGCGAGTCCCCTCGCGATTACCGGTGTCGGCAACGCCCTCATCCCCACGGGCGGCCGCGTCTCCGCAGGTGCCTTCAGTGAAGTCCTCAAGGCGGAAGACCTCGGACTCGCGGACGCGGTCAAGGCGGTCGAGGACCTGATCGTCCAGTGGGTCAGCTACACTCCGGACTACGCCCTGGTGCTGGCGAGCGAGCAGGTGGGCGGCATCCTGAAAGGCAATCAGGTGGACGGCTGGTTGCTGCTCGGCAACGGGATCGGGGACTACCCCGATCCGCAAACCCATCCGATAGGCACCCTCCTGCCCCGGGGCGTGGTCCAAACCGGCGGTGGAGAACTGCACATCGAGACCAATCGCCTGGTCGCGATCAAGGCCTGCCTGCCCGACAACGTGATCGACGACGCCAGGAAGATCTCCAAGCCCGTCAGGGGCTACGAGAGGCTCTTCCTGGCCCACAACAGCGTCTCGGAACACGACAATCGCATGGTTGCCGCCAGCTTCGTCGGTCAGGGCAACACTTTTGCCACCGGCGGCGATGGATCGATCATCGCTGACCGGGCGACTTTCTACGGCAACCTGAGAGAGACAGGCGACGGGAAGCTCTCCAGCACGGTGCAGAAGAGCCTGTTGAAGTCAGACCGCGACAGCAATCTTGGCATCGACTTGCTCCCAGCCCAATAGACGGGAGCCGCTCGCTCAGGAGGCATCGATGAGAACCTACCGATTCGTCCAACGCCACTACCGGGTCCGCCCCCCGAAGACGGTCCACCACGCCCGGGGCGAGGATCATCGCACCGCGCTGCAGGAGGTCCTCGGGCACCCCGTGCGAACCAAGCTCAAGGTAGGGGCTCCCGACGATGCCCGCGAACGCGAGGCGGACGCGGTGGCGGAGCGCGTGATGGCGATGCCCGAGGGCGTCGTGCAGCGAAAGTGCGCCGCCTGCCAGGAAGAGGATCAGGAGGAGGTTCATCGGAAGCCCGAGGACGACGAGGACCGGAAGAAGAATCGGAAAGAGCCGCCGGAGGAGGAGGTGCAGACCAAGGCTGCGGGCGGCGGGAGGGAGTCGGCAAGCGTCGCGACCGACGTTGCCAGCCGCATCCAGGCCCGGCGGGGCGGCGGCAGGCCGCTGTCCGCCGCGGAACGCGCGTTCTACGAGCCGCGTTTCGGCACCGACTTCAGCCAGGTCCATGTCCACGCCGACAGCGAGTCCGCCACCCTGGCCCAACGACTGGCCGCGCGGGCCTTCACCGTGGGGAACGATGTGTTTCTTGGGCCGGGGGAATATCGGCCTGCAACGCGGTCCGGGCGACAACTGTTGGCGCATGAACTGACCCATGTGCTGCAACAAGCAGAAAGTGGCGTGGTACGCCGCTGGAGCATCGGAGCCGCCCCGGCGCCGGCCGGCTTCGCGCTGCTCACCGATCCGCAGCACCGGCGCCGGGTGGATCAGGCCGAGGGGATCGTGCGCGGCCTGCTCAACTCGCGCAACTGCCGCAACTACTTCCGCGATCACTGCACCGACGGCAGCGGGGCGAATGCCCTGCGCAACGCGTTCGACAATGCCCGGGTCTACCTCCTGCCGCATGACGACAACGTCTTCGGCTCGAGCATCAACGGCACCCATGACATCGCCGTGAACCTGCGGCGCATCCGCATCGGGCGGTACGCCATCGCCCACACCCTGACCCATGAGATGTTTCACACGTGTGATCCCGTGATCGATCCGAACGACGAGATCGCGGCCGAGAATGCCAACGAGGTCTGCCGGCTCTACGCACCCTGGATCACCGCCGTGAGCCCGGGGCGCGGCGGTGCGGGCACCCGCGTGACGATCACCGGCATCGGTTTCGGCGGCGGCCAGGGCCCGGCCGATTCGGTGCGCATCGGCGGGATCAACGCCCGGGTTGTCAGCTGGGCATTCACCGGGACGGCTGGCTCCTCAGCCGTACGGATTGTGGTGGAGGTCCCCGCCGGGGCCGGCCGCGGGGGCGTCGTGGTGATCAACAACAACGTTCCCAGCAGCGCAGCCCCCTTCACCGTAACCTGAGGGCGGCCGACCGGAACAGCCGCCCATGCTGGTCAAGACTCATGCGCCCCAGCCCACCGCCGCCGGCCGGGCGCATCGACCCCAGGCGCCGCCGGCCCAGGCAGGCGCAATGCGCCGGGCGCTCCGTCCGAAGCTGAAGCTCGGCGGCACCCAGGACGAAGCCGAGAAGCAGGCCGACCGTGTCGCCCTTCAGGCGCTGGGCAGAACCGCCGCCCCCGTGCTGGGCGGCTACCCGCCCCCCCAGCCCCACTCCCTCCGGAATGCTCTTGGAACCGCGCTGACACCCGCAGCTGACGACGGGTTGCTCCGCTCCCCCGTCGAGGAAGAGCAGCCCCTGCCAGAATCCATCGAGCGCGAACTTGTCTCGATGCAGTCCGGAGGCCAGCCGCTCCCACCGCCGTTGCGCCGCCACCTGGAGGCACGCTTCGGCATGGATTTGTCGACGGTGCGCGTCCACACGGGGCCGCAGGCCACGCGGCTCAACGAAATCCTGCATTCCCACGCCTTCGCCGTGGGCGAACACGTCGCCTTCAACGAGGGCCGCTACCAACCCGATTCCGAGCCCGGCCGCTTCCTGCTCGCCCACGAACTCGCCCACGTGGCCCAGCAACGCGGAGCCGCAGGGCCGGTCGAAAACAGGCCGGTCCGGCGGGGCTTCTGGGGCGACCTTTACGACTCGGTGGCGGACACGCTCGGCGACATTGCCGACTGGGCCATCGACAAGATCCGCGAGTTCGGCTGGCGACTGCTCGAGTCGATTTCCCCGGCGTTCGCCCGCACGGTCCGGGCCATCGTGGACGAGGGGGTTCTTTCCTGGCTGGGCCGCCAGGTGGCACGCGCCTGGGATGCCTACATCGGCACCCTGCGCGCGCTGGTTCCATTCGATGGGCCACGCCAGTTGATCGACCTGTTCGCGGGCCTGGTGGAACGTGCCGCCGCCATCGTCACCGCGCTCGCCTCGGGGAATTGCGAACCGTTGATGCGGGCAATCGGCGAACTGAAGACGTTCGTGACCGGGACCGTCGGCGTCGCTTGGGATCGCCTCACCGAATTCCTGCGCCCGATTGGGGAGTTCTTCTCCGGGCTCTGGCGTGACTTCGGAGCTCCGGCGGTGCAGTGGCTGCGCGACTTCGGCGGGGCCGTTTGGGAAGGCATTCAGCAACTCGGCCGTGATCTGTGGGAATGGATCCGTCCGGTTCGCGAAGCTGCCAGCCGGGTTTGGAACTGGTTCAAGGACACACTCTTCGGACCGGAAGAAGGGGAGGCGAGCGGCAACAGCTCAGGCGGCGTCCTCGGCTGGATCACCCGGAAGGCCGGCGAGGCCTGGGATTGGGTGAAGGATCGCACCCGCCCCGTCTGGCAGCCCGTGGCCGACTTCGCAAGCCGCGTCGCCGAACTCATTCCGCCCGCCTTCGTCCGCGAGATGGGCGAACATGCCCAACAGCTCTCCGGCGAACTCGACTCCGCCGCCGCCGGCATGGATGGCGGCGACGGCGTCCCCGAATCGCGCGACACCTTGAACTCCGTGCTCCCCTCGGTGCAGCAGATCATCGCCACCGTGCGCCGCATCATCGTGGGAGCCGGACAATGGCTCGGCGAGCGCATCGCCGGGGTGGCCTCGCTGGTGACCGGCCTGATCACCCGATTGCGCGCCAGCGACCTCCTCTCCTGGCTCGCGACTGCCTTCACCTGGTTGGAGGAGGCGGTGAACACGCTGCTCGCCTGGGCCCGGGAAAAGGTCGCCGTCCTGTTCACCTGGCTGGTGCAGGGCTTCGACGCCCTCACGCCCTTCCTGCAACTGGTCCTGGAAACGGTGCGCAAGGTCATCCGCATTTACACCGACCTGCTGCAACTCCCGCTCCTCATCCTGAATTCCATCTGGCAGCGGGTCCCGGCCTGTATCCGGGATCCCATCGAGAACTTCATCAAGCACCAGATCCTCGCACGCATCCCGGTGTTCGGTCAGTTCTTCAGCGACCCGACCCTGTGGCCTCGGGTCCAGCAGACCGCGCTCGGAATCCTGCGACGCATTTTCGTCGACGGCGACATCGCGGGGGCCGCGTGGGCGTTCTTCCAGGCGGTGCTCCGCATCCTCGGGGTGCCGGCGCAACTGGTGGTCCAGATTCTGGCCAAGGCGGCGGGGGCCATCGGGGACATCCTGACCAACCCGCTTGGCTTTCTGATCAATCTGCTGCGTGCGATGGGCGCAGGCTTCACCGGCTTCTTCAGCAACATCGGGCGGCACCTCCTCAGCGGCTTCACCAACTGGCTCTTCAGCACCGTAAGGGAGGCCGGCATCAATCCGCCGGCGGACTTCTCCCTGCGGTCCGTGCTCGGCTTCGTGCTCGAAGTCCTCGGCGTGACGGTCGACAACATCTTCGCCCGCCTGGCCCGGCGCCTCGACCCCACCACCGTCGCCCGGCTGCGCACCATGTTGAATGTCGCCACCGGCGTATGGTCCTTCATTGCCACCCTCGTGACCGAGGGCCCCGCCGGTCTCTGGCGGGAACTCCAGGAACGCCTGTCCAGCCTTTGGAACAACGTCGTCGAAGGCGTGATCAGCTTCATCACCGAACGGGTGATCGGCTGGGCCAGCCGCTGGCTGCTCTCCCTGCTGGACATCAGCGGCATCATGCCCGTCATCAACACCCTCATCGCCATCTATCGCGCCATCGAGTCGTTCATGGAATACCTCCGGCAGCTCCTCGAAATCGTGAATCGCGTGCTCGACGGCATTGTCGGCGTCGCCCGCGGCGCCATCGAGCAGGCCGCCGGGTTCCTCGAAAACGCGCTGGCCGGCGCCCTGCCGATTGCCATCGGCTTCCTCGCCAACCAGGCCGGCCTGGGTCGCCTGTCCCAGCGCCTGCGGGAAATCCTGGGCGGCCTGCGCGCCCGCGTCGATGCCGCCATCGACTGGCTCATCGACCGCGCCATCCGCCTCGGCCAGGCGGTTCTCAACCTGGTCCGCCGCGGCGTCTCCGCAGCCCGCGGCGCCGTGGGGCGGATCCGTGACTGGTGGCGGGCACGGCAGGAATTCCGGGTTGGCGGGGAAACCCACAACCTCTACGTCGAAGGCAGCGGCCGGTCTGCACATCTGATGCTCGCGTCCGCCACCCCAACCAGCTACGAACGCTTCCTGCAAACGGTCACCGTCGAACCGGCGCAGGAGTCGGACAAGGCCACCGCCATTCGTCTGGCGGGCGAACTGGGCGAAGCCATGCGGGCCGCTTCCAATGAGGGGGCCGAACGCGGCAACCGTTCCCGTCCTGACGATGCCCGGAACGGGCCGGACACCGACCACGCCGCCATCATCGAGGCAAAACTCGACGAGTTGGCGACGGTGACCGCCCGTTTCATGCCGACGGGTCTCACCGACGAGGAAAGCACTCCCCCCCGCTACGGTGGCCTGCATGCGGGTGCCTTTGGGAATTCCGTGACCGTCGAGCGCCTTACCCGCCTCCACCAACGCGGCAGCGAACCCCGCAGCGGCCTGGTCGACGCGCGTGGCCATTGGGACAAGCTCCGCAGGCGTTATCGCGGCAACTCGACCCTCTACGTCCGCGGCCATCTCCTCAACGACAACCTGGGAGGCCCGGGGGATGACTGGCGCAACCTCACTCCGTTGACCCAGGACGCCAACAACCGCGGCGGCGATTCCATGCTCCACGCCTTCGAAACCCCGGTCAAACAGGCGGTGGACGCCGGCAAAAGGATCCGCTTCGTGGTCACCGCCAACTACGGGCGCAGCGCCAGGGACACCACCGAAGCCCGCCGGCTCGGGGAAACCGTCAAGGCCGAGATCGCCGAGGCCGAGATCCACGTGCCCCTGTCCGTCACTTGCACGGCCCATGAAGTGGCTGAAGACGGCGACGCCGGCAGTGAGATCGTCCCGACGAAACAGGTCCCAAACGACCTCGGCAACGAAGCCCCTGAGGCCTACCAACTGGCACCAGGCATCCAGTCGATCGACGTCGAGGCCGAATCCACCGCACTGAACAATGAAGCGACCACCGCCCTGGCTTCGGACCCCACGATCACTTGGAGTCGGTTTCGCCGAGAGGGCAGTCGCTCCGGCCGGATCAACAACCTCGAGCGGGCGGAGGCTGCCCGCGTCAGTGCCCTGATCACACGCTTCCGGGTGCATTATCAGACGCGCGTGCAAGACGTCGAGGAGCGCCGGATCGACACCCAAACCGATCTCCAATCCTGGAGCGACTTCATCCGCGGACGAACTGACTACGATCGCCGGAGGTCGGAGGACGAGCGTTTGAGCGACAGTCAGATCAGCGCCCTGGAACAGCGATTCAACCATCGCCGCGAAGTCCTGCGCCAGCAGCGCACCGAGCAACTGCTCGACCGGGTGCGGGAATTGTCCACCCCTGGGAACTGGGGCGACTTCCGCCGCCGCGAACGCGTGATCCCCGGGGAGGGCGGCCTCACGACCGGGCAGGTCACCACGGTGCAGACGGCTTTCACGGCGCGCATGACCGAACTGACGACCCCACCGACCCCCGCCAACACCGCATGAACCCGGACCCTCTCCGCCGCCCTCTTGCCGAACCTTTCGCGTTCGCCCTCGTCACCTGGCCGGCGGTCATCGGCTTGCTGGGAGCGCCCGAATGGCCGCTCTGGGCCCGGATCCTCGAGGGCCTCTGGCTCGCCGCGATGCACCTGGCCGCTTACGGGCGGGGGGTCGGCTTCGGCAACATCATGCTGTTCCTGAGCGGGGTGGTCGCCGTCGCCTGCCTGGGCCATCCCTCGCCCTGGGTGCTGGGCTGGCTGCCGGTGCTGTTGATCGGCCTGCATGCCGCCCAACAGGCGCGGCTCAAGGCCACGGCAGCACAGGCTGGAGGGGCAACTCCACCGGCGACGCAGCCCGAGTGATCCGAACCATCATCGTCGGGGAATCCCGCCCGATTCCGGGGCAAGCCCCACGTCCCCGCGCGGAACCTCAGAACCTGTCGGTCACGATGCGCGTCGCCTCCTCAAGCGTCATCCCCTCCGGCAGGTCGTGATAGACCGAGATGAAAGCCCTGCCCCGGGCCCCGTGGGCGGTCAGTCCGAAGATGTTCGCCCGGAGATGGCGGTGAACCTTGCATGCCAGCACGTACAGCAGCCCCTTGTGATCCTCGCCCGTTTCGAACTGCAGCCGGTACAGTCCCGGATGCCAGGCCTCAAGGGTGCGCTTCCCTTTGAGCCCCGGCAAGGCGGCCTCGTCTGTCGCGCTGATGTGCAGTCGTTGTCGAATGGCGTCCTCGATCGACTTCAACAGGCCCGACGGCAGCGGCGGGCCGTCGAGGGCGGGGTGGAAGAAATCCAGGGCCAGGCGGTATCTCGCGGCGGAGAAAAAGTGCGCCTGCCGCAACTCGATGCCATGCCGGGCAAACTCCCCGCTGATGGTCGCCGCCAGCCCGGGGTAGTCCCGCGCCGCCACGCCGACCAGCGGAGCCACGCCGGCACTCAACAGGATCGCCCGGGGTTCGCCAAACTCCTCCTCCTCCCCCAGCCTGGCCAGATGGGCACCGAACCGCCGGGCAAACGGCCGGTAGGCGCCGTCGAAGAAGTCCTTGCCCAGGTCCTCCAGGATCGTCACCTGGTCCGGGGAGAACCCCGCGGCCCGAAGCGACTGCGCCGGGTCCGGGGCCGGTTTGAACCAGGCCATCGCCTTCTGGTACAGCTCGCGCGTGATCATCCAGCGACCGGGATCGGTGGCTTCGGCATTCCACTCGGCACGGTCGGCGCAGGCAAAGACGAACAGGCAGCGCAGCTTCGACTCGTCGCCACACACCTGGATCAGCTTCGCCACCTCCCGCTCTGCGCTCAATCCCGCCTGGGCGCACTGCTTGAACAGGCGGTGGTTGGCGATCAGGAATTCGACCAACTCCAACGTCTCGGGCCGAAAACCCGCCTCGGTCTGGAATGGTCGGTAGTATCGCGACAGCGGGATGCCGGACAGCCCGGTGGAAAAGCGATCGTAGAATTCCCGTGAGGGATCCCCCAACGCCACCTCGTCCTGAGTGGTCACCGGCAGGCGCTTCGTCTTGAGGGCCAGCTTGATGGCGGCCAGTTGATCGGCATCCAGCAGGGCGGCCTCCTGGGCGGCCAGTTCGTGCTGGGTCGTGGCCACCGGCCGTTCCGAGGCAATGGCACCGGCGAGGCGTTGCTGACCTTCCTGCACGAACCCCTCCAACGCCGCGGTCTTGTTCCGCTCCAGGGCACTCCGCAGGGAACGACGCTCAAGGTGCACGCGTTCATCGAACGACGACTCAAACCGGGCATAGCCGGGGAAGAGGCAATCCTCGGCCCCGTCCACCTGGGACAGGAAGGCAAATGACTTCGCGAGACTCCCGCGGGTCTCGTAGAACAACTCCGCCAGTTCCGGCACCCGCACGAGCCAGTCACCGGCATTGCGGAAGGTGGCCTGGAGTTCGGTCGCGTCGATGGGCAAATCGTAACGCTGGGCGGCCAGGACCAGCGCGAGCGCGGCCCGACTGCGCTCGTGATGGGTCTGGCAATAGTAGGAGGTCCGGTGGCTCAGGCCGCCCAAGCCGCATACGATGGGACTGTGCGGCCGGATTTCGCGGCCATTCTTGAGTTCCTGCTCAATCACGCCCTTGGCGTAGCTTGCAACACGCCGGCGGGCGGAAATCACCCCGCGGCGGACCTCGTTCGCAAAGTCGAACCGGGCCCGCTCGTCCACCGTCGGTCCGAGCAGCTCGCCAAAGGCATCGAAGTCCTCAAACCCCAGCACATCCTCGGGGTGATTCCCCCCGGCACCGGCCCGCGGTGCCCGCCGTTGCCGGGAGTGGATGAACATCCGGATGCGCAGAAGGAAGTAATACGCTTCCAGGTCACGCGCATCGTCGAGATTGCGGTAGATCTCGTGACTGTGACAGAAGCCCTTGCCGGCCAGGGTCCAGATGGCCGCCAGGAAGACCCGCAGACCGTCGTTCTTGATGTCGAACCGGTCGATCCGCTCAAAGGCCGCCGCCGCCTCCGCCCAGTGCGCCTGCCAGAAGCGCCGGACGTGCAGGAAATGCTCGAACGGATCGAACGTGGCCTGAATCCGCTGCCGGAACTCCTCCACCAAGTCCTCGGGATCATGCACGGGGCGCAGGTCGAGGAAGGAGTTCAAGTCCTTGCCGGCGAGCGCGGGCACGTCCTCGAGGCTGAACGGCAGCGCATGGCACTTGAAGCCGTACGTGTCCTCGAACTCGTCGGAACTGATCGCCTGGCGCTGCAGTTCCACCAGGAACTCGTTGCCCTCAAGGGCACCGTCGAACAACAGCGCAAAATCGTTGTCCGAACAGGGCGTCATCTCCTCCCGACCGGTGCCCCCGAGCGCCGCCACGGCGAAGGGCTTGTTATAGCCCTGCCGCTGCAACTGGGTCTCCGCCCAATGGCGCACCAGACCGGTGTAGATGGCCGTGCGGCGGGCGGCCAGATCGCAGCCGTCCCCCAACTCCGGCCGCCGGATCGCCGCATCATTGGCGGCAATCAGCCGGCGGAAGGCCTCCAACGGCCCCCACTGCTGAATGGCTTCCGCCACCTGACGTTCAAGCTCGCTCATGCCACGGGGCAACACTCCGGTCGCCCGAAACAGGCCTGGCCCGGGAGCGGCCGTTGCCATGAAGTCCCAGCCTTATCGATCCAGAGGAAAGGAACACGAAATACACGAACCACACGAAAACAGGAGAAATGAGAACGTTTCGTGGCATTCACCCAGACCTCACTGTTGGGGGGGGGCAGGGCAGGCCCTCAAGGCACCTGACGTCCACCCGATCCCTCAGCCGCGCTTCCCTTCGTGTATTTCGTGTGTTTCGTGGTTCCACCGACTTCCCACGCCTCAGCCCTGCCAGCCGTGGGCGTCGCGGACCTCCATCATCTTGCCCAGAATCGTGTTCCACGTCGCCGGCGTCTCGAGCATGGCATTCGGGAACATGCAGCCGTCCCAGCAGAGGTGCTTGATGCCGCGCGCCGGGGCGTCCTTGAGCCAGTAGCCGGCGCATTTCACGATGTCCAGCTTGCCGTTCGGATCATCCGCCGGGCAGTGCTTGCCGGTTTTGTCATGCGCCCCGGCGCCATGCACCTCGCCGTCGTTCTGCGCGACGTGGAAGTCGATCGTCCACGGTCGCAGCTTGTCGGTCATCTGCCCGTAGGCGGCCCAGAACTCGGCGTCCGAGTAACCCTCCTTGAGCAGGGCATGCTCGGGGGCGTTGTAGCCGAGCAGGTACAAATAGGTGTGCGCGAGGTCGGCCTGGAACCCGAGGGTCTCCGGCATGCCCACCCCTTCCAGGACGTCGAGCATGTCCTTCCACGAGTGCATGCCGGCCCAGCAAATCTCGCCCTCGGCCGCCAACCGCTCACCATGATCCGCCGCGATCTTTGCCGCCTCCTTGAAGGTCGCGACAATCTTCGCCGTGTTCGCCGGGGCGTCCTCACGCCACTTGGCGATGCCAAACTCGGCGGAGTCGATCCGGATGCAGCCGTACTGGCGCACGCCGTGCCGGTTGAACACGCCGGCAATCCGGCACCCCACCTTGACCGCTTCGAGGAACTTCGCCCGCGCCGCGTCATCCCCCATCGCGGAATCCCCCACCGTGCCGGGCCACACTGGGGCCACGACGGAACCCACCTTGAACCCCTTGCCCGCGATCATGTCCGCAATCGCCTTCAGTTCGTCATCGCTCGCGTTGGGGTCCGTGTGCGGCAGGAACAGGAAGTAGTCGATGCCCTCGAACTTCTGGCCGTCCACCTCCGCAGCGGCGGTGAGATCGAGCATGCGCTCAAGGCTGATCGGCGGCTCCTGACCCTCGCCGTCACCCTTGCCGACGAGGCCCGGCCACATGGCGTTGTGCAGTTTCGGAGCGGAGTTCGTGTGCTGGCTCATGATGCTGTCGTGTCTGCTTCAGTTCGCGCCGGTCAGTCAGACCGCCGGCAGGTTTGGCTTGCGGGCACCAAGCCTAGCAACGGCCCCTCCCGAGGCAACCGGAAACTGCCCCAACGAATCCGCCCGGTGGAGCGGTGACGGCCCGTCACCGTAATGGAAACCCATTGACGTCCCCTTCCGGAGACGAGCCGTCCCCGCTCCGACTTCCGGACCCCGCCGAGCGGGTTCCGCCGGACCTTTCAAACCTGTAATCTTCCGGAAAGCTCCCCGTCAGGTGTGCGTGGTCCATTGTCGCAACGATTGAGACGACAACTCATAGGACGGAAAGGAAACACAATGACACAGACGACACAGACAGGAACAAATCGGGGCCCCTGGCGGCGCGTGATCGTGGCGACCGGGGCCGCGGGTATTCTCGGTGGCGCCATTCTGCTCAGCCCTTGGGGCCTGGCCAAGGAACGGACGGAAGCCCCACCGGTGCACCTGAAGACCAGCGACGAACCGGTCACCCGCACCAGCGGGGAAGTCACCAGCTTTGCCTCCGTGGTAAAGAAGGTCACCCCCAGCGTGGTCCAGGTCATGGTAACCACCAAGGCCCAGCCGATGTCCTCCTCCGGCCAGGAGATCCCCCCGATCTTCCGGCGCTTCTTCGGCCAGGGTCCCCAGGGATTCGGGCAGTTCCAAAACCCGGTCATTCCGCCCCAACACGGTGAGGGCTCGGGCGTGATCGTGACCGAGGACGGCTACATCCTGACCAACAACCACGTGGTCGAGCATGCCGACACGATCGAGGTCACCCTCGATGACGGCCACAAGTACCACGGGCAGGTCATCGGACGCGATGAGAAGACCGACATCGCCGTCATCAAGATCGATGCGAAGGATCTCCCTGCTCTCACCCTCGCGGACAGCGACAAGATCGAGGTCGGCGACGTGGTGCTGGCGGTCGGCAATCCCTTCGGCATCGGCCAGACGGTCACCAGCGGCATCGTGAGCGCCAAGGGTCGGGCCACGCTGGGACTGGACTATGAGGACTTCATCCAGACCGACGCGGCGATCAACCCCGGCAATTCCGGCGGGGCGCTGGTCGACGCCGAGGGCCGGTTGATCGGCATCAACACCGCGATTCTCAGCCGCACCGGCGGAAACCAGGGCATCGGGTTTGCCGTGCCCACGAACCTCGCCCGCTGGGTCATGCAACAACTGGTGGATGACGGCCAGGTGGAACGGGGCTTCCTCGGCGTGAACATCCAGGACCTCACCCCCGAACTCGCCAAACAGTTCGGAATCCAGGAGGCACAGGGCGCCCTCGTCGCCGAGGTCACCCCCGACAGCCCCGCCTCGAAGGCAGGCCTCAAGAGCGGCGACGTGATCCGCAAGTTCAATGAGAAGGACGTGAAGGACAGCCGCCACCTGAAGCTCGCCGTGGGATCCACGCCCCCCGGTTCCAAGGTGCCCGTCGACATTGTGCGTGACGGCGACCCGATGACCTTGCAGGTCCGGCTCAGCACGCTGCCCGGCGAAACCCTGGCCGCGAACACCAACCCCGGCGCGAACGGTGAAAAGGACGCCCTGCACGGCGTCGGCGTGGGTGATCTCGACACCTCGACCCGGGCCAGCCTGAATCTGCCGAAGGCGGTCGAAGGCGCCGTGGTGACCCAGGTGGACGAGGCTTCACCCGCCTACGAAGCCGGCCTGCGCCCCGGCGACGTGATCGTCGAAATCAACCGCAAGCCCGTCGAGAACGCGGAGGAAGCGGTGAAGGCCTGCGAGAATCCATCGGACCCCGTTACCCTGGTGAAGGTCTGGAGCCGCGGCATCAGCCACTACCTGGTTGTGGACGAAACCCGGGCCGGTTGATCCGCAAGCGCAACCGGTGACACAACCGGGAATCCGACCGCCCTTCGGTGTCACAGCGCCGAGGGGCGGTTTTGTTCCGTGCCCGAAGCAAGGGACTGCGTTACCATGAACACCATGCGCATGCTGGTCGTGGAAGATGACGGGAAGATCGCGTCGTTCGTGGTCAATGGACTGCGCCAGAACGGCTATGCCGTCGACCACGCGGCCGATGGTGAAGAAGGGCTCGCCCTCGCCCGCACGGTGAGCTACGACGCCGCAGTGCTGGACCTCATGCTGCCCAGGCTGGATGGACTGTCGCTGCTGCGACAACTCCGGGCGGATCGCATCCTCACACCGGTGCTGATTCTGAGTGCCCGGGCGAGCGTGGACGACCGGGTCCAGGGGCTGCAGGCGGGAGGGGACGACTACCTCACCAAGCCCTTCGCCTTTTCGGAACTCCTGGCCCGGGTGCAGGCGCTGGTGCGCCGCTCCAGCCAGGTGGCGGAACCCACCCGGCTCACCGCCGGCGACCTCAGCCTGGATGTGGTCCGTCGCGAGGTGATCCGCGCTGGCGAACGCATCGATTTGCAGCCACGGGAGTTCTCCCTGCTCGAATTGCTGCTGCGGAATGCCGGTCGGCCGGTCACCAAGACCATGATCCTCGAGCACGTGTGGGATTTCAGTTTCGATCCCCAAACCAACGTCGTGGACGTGCTCGTCCACCGGCTGCGGTCGAAGGTGGACCGCGATTTCCCGGTGAAGCTCATCCAGACCATGCGGGGCGTGGGCTATGTCCTCAAAGCCGCTTGAACGAATCGGCCGCAGCCTCGCCCTGCGACTGAGTCTGGGTTACGCCGCGTTCTTCACGGCGGGGGCGGCCGTCCTGTTCGGCCTGCTCTACCTGCTCCTCGCCTCGGCGCTGGAACATAAGGACCGCGAAGTGATCGAGGCCCGCCTCAAGGAATGCGCCGTGGTCTACGAAAGCGGCGGCCTGCGGGCGCTCGACCAGCTCGTCGAACGGGACCGCCAGTCGGGAAAGGAAAAGTCGTTCTTCGTCCGCGTCGCCGGTCCCCGGGGCAGCGTGATGCTGTTGGCCGTGCCCGATGACTGGCTCCAGTTCAATCCCGCGGGAATCGATCAGGGCCGCCAGGCCTCCAGCGTCCTCTGGCTGCGCGTGCCCCGCGACGAGGAACGCGATCTCATGCTCGCCGCCATGCCGCTCTCGGACGGTTCTGTGCTGCAGGTCGGCCGAAGCACCAACAACCGCGAAACCCTGCTCCAACCGTTCCGGCGCACCTTCCTGCTGGTCGTGACCCCCACCCTGCTCCTCGGGGTCCTGGGCGGCGCCTTTGCCGCACACCGCGCCATCGCCCCCGTCCGCCAGGTCGTCGCCATGGCCCGGTCCATCATCGACACCGGCGACCTGTCGAAACGGGTGCCCCCCGGAGGCGGCCAGACCGAGCTCGCCGAACTCGCCGAGCAGTTCAACCGCATGCTCGATCGCAACCAGCAGCTCATCGCCGGCATGCGCGAGGCTCTCGACAACGTGGCCCACGACCTGCGCACCCCGCTCACCCGGTTGCGCGGCACCGCCGAAAACGCCCTGCAGACCACCACCGAGGACAACAGTCGCGAGGCTCTGGCCGATTGCGTGGAGGAGTCGGACCGTGTGCTCACCATGCTCCGCACCCTCATGGACATCTCCGAGGCCGAAACCGGCGCCGTAACCCTGAACCGGTCCCGCTGTTCCCTGGCCACGCTGTGGCAGGAGGTGATCGAGCTCTATGAGATGGTGGCGGAAAACAAGCGCGTCCAGGTGACCTCGACGTTCGACGATCCCTGCGAGGTCGAAGTCGATTCCGCCCGCCTGCGTCAGGCATTCGCCAACCTCCTCGACAATGCCATCAAGTACACTCCGGAAGAGGGCCACGTTGAGATTCGCGGCCGGATCGAGCGGGACCATGCCGTGCTCGAGATCAGCGACACCGGCATCGGCATCCCGGCCGCCGAACGAGCCCGAATCTGGGAAAGGCTCTACCGCGGCGACAAGAGCCGCTCCCAGCGCGGGCTCGGACTGGGGCTCAGTCTGGTAAAGGCCTTCGTCGAGGCACACGGGGGAACCATCCGGGTCGATGAACGGCCCGGTGGGGGGACCGTGTTCCGCCTGCAGCTTCCGGTGTCCCCCCACGCCACCGGCACGGCCGCATCGAACCCGGACATCTCTCGCCGCCTTGCTTAGCGCAGATTTCCAAACCTGCCGTATCGCGGATTTCCAATCCGCAAGCGCTCGGCGGTCCCGACGGTCTGCCGAAAGCAGGCGTGGGATGTCCAGGCTGGGGCGTATTCGCCGACCTCAGCCGGCACCTTTCCTTTCCAAATCCCGCTGCCCCGTCCTCCGCGACGATGATGCGCCCAAGGCGATCGCCATCGCCATCAGGAGGGCCGCCACAATCAGGACCACCACCCGCGTGCCGCTGACCCGTCCCGGTGCCGTCAACGCGTACAACCCGAGCAGGTTCAGGGTCGATAACACCGGCGTCACCGCTCCCATCAACCCGAGCGTCACCCCGGACACCCGATGCAGGGCCATCTCCCAGAGCATGTATCCGCCCGCCCAGGGCCCCAGCGCTGTGACCAGCACCCCAACCCACGTCCCTTTCTCCATCGGCTGCCACTCGCCGCGCCAGCCACACACCAGGCTCGCGACAATCCCGACCAGCAGGAACCCGAGGGGCGTTGCCGCATAGTCACTGGCCCAACTCCGCCATCGGGACATCAGCGCGCAATACGCCGCCCACGACACCGCCGCCCCACCCCCGAGGAGGTAGGGCCGGATCCCGTCCCGAAAATCCAGGCGGAACACATCGGCCCCATTCGCCAGCAGCAAGGCGCCCAGTGATAGCGCAATCGCGACCATCAGACGTCGGTGCATCCGCTCCCCGGGCACCCACCACGTCGTGAACAGGATCGCCAGCGTCGGCCAGAGATAGTTCATCAGGTTCACCCCCATCGCCTGCACCTCGGTTGGCGCGCTCACCAGGGCCGTCGTGTAGAGCAGCAGGTAGAGCACAAACCCCACCAACACCGCCAGCCCGAGCCGCCACGGCAGCACCAGCAGGGAACGAAGCTCGCGTCCCAGGCACCGCTGGCCAACGACCTGCAATCCTCCCCCAATCAGGGAAACCACCGCCAGGAACTGCCAGGCCCCCAGCCGTTGCCCGACCCCCACGATGCACGCCGAGGACAGGCTCCACAGCAACACCGCGCCACCCCCCAGAATCACTCCGGCAACCTCCCGGCCCGGACGCCCCCGCGGTTCGTTCACAGGATGCGTCCGTTCCTCATCCCCGAATGCACGACGTGCCTTCACGATGCCTGAAGGCTATGCCATAACGATTCAGTGGAGAACCACGAAGTGAGGATCAACTCGCCCTCCGCCGCCTCCCGCCGCTACACTCCGACATGCCATTGACGCAGCTTCGCCACCTCGCCTTGATCACCGCCGTCGGGTCCGCAGTCGCCGCGACCCCGGTGCAACTGCGATCGCCCGATGGGCACCTCGTGATCTCCATTGCCCTGGAGGCACAGAACGACGCCCCCACCGCCCCGGTCTATTCCGTGACGTACGACGAGCACCCGGTGCTGCAGCCCTCCCGCCTGGGCTTCGATCTCGCCGGCATCAAACTCGGTCCGCTGGAACTCGTCGACACCCGGAGCTTCTCCTCGGACATCACGTGGCAACCGGTCTATGGCGAACGCTCCACGGTTCAGGATCACCACCACGAACTCACCCTCAACCTCCGCGAAACCACCGAGCCCCACCGGCAACTCCGCGTCACCTTTCGGGCATACGACACCGGGGTGGCCTTCCGCACTTCATTCCTCGGGTCAGACCGATCCGACAAGTCCGACCCCATCCACATCCTCCGCGAACGCAGCGAATTCCGGTTCCCCGCCGATCACCCGGCCTGGGCGGTCTACAGCGCCCAGGGCAATTACGCGAAGGTCACGCTCAGCCAGATCAAGCGCGGCTGCGAACGGCCCCTCACCATCGAGGCCGCGCCCGATCTCTACCTGGCGGTGGGCGAAGCCGCGTTGGTCGATTATGCCCGGATGAAACTCGCCCCGCTGGAGGGCGTCCCGAACGCGCTCGTCAGCGACCTCAGCAGCGAGGTGGCATCCGCCCTCCCGCTCAGCACGCCCTGGCGCGTGATCCTGATCGGCCGGAACCCCGGCGAATTGCTGGAACAGAACGACCTGTTCCTGAATCTCAACGCCCCCTGTGCCATCGCCGACACCTCATGGATCGAACCCGGGAAAGTCATCCGCGAAGTCACTCTCACCACCCAGGGGGGGCTGGCGTGCGTGGACTTCGCGGCAAAGCACGGGCTGCAATACGTCGAGTACGATGCCGGATGGTACGGACCGGAAGGCTCGGAAGGCTCCGACGCCACCACCGTCACGCTCGATCCCAAGCGCTCCAAGGGCCCCCTCGATCTGCCGCGCGTGATCCAATATGCCCGCGACCACGACATCGGCATCCTGCTCTACGTGAACCGGCGCGCGTTGGAACGGCAACTCGACGAGATCCTGCCACTCTACCGCCGCTGGGGCGTGGCGGGGGTGAAATACGGCTTCGTCAACGTGGGCTCCCAGCATTGGACCCACTGGCTGCACGACGCCGTCCGAAAGGCCGCGGAGAACCATCTCATGGTCGACATCCACGACGAATACCGGCCCACCGGTTACTCCCGCACCTACCCGAATCTCATGACCCAGGAGGGCATCGCCGGCGACGAAACGAAACCGGTCAATTCCCTGACCCTCACGATTCTCTTCACCCGCATGCTCGCCGGCGCGGCGGACAACACGATCTGTTACTACGACGACCGGGTATCCCGGAACGCCAGTCACGCCTATCAACTCGCCAAGGCGGTCTGCCTCTACAGCCCGTGGCAGTTTCTCTATTGGTATGATCGCCCCCCGGGATCACCCGGCAACATCGGCGGCGCCGGCGGCGCGCAGACCGGGATCGGCGACGAACCGGAACTGGAATTCTTCGACGCCGTGCCAACAGTCTGGGACGACACGCGCGTGATCCACGGTCAGATCGGTGAATACGCCGTCATCGCGCGTCGCAAAGGTCGGGAGTGGTTCATCGGCGGCATGAACAGCGGCGGGGCCCGATCGCTCCAGGTGCCGCTCGACTTCCTCGAACCCGGCCGGACCTATGAAGCCCGCATTTACCTGGACGATCCGACCTTACCGACGCGGACGCATGTCCGGATCGACCACTGCCACGTCACGGCGGCAACCGAACTGACCATGGTCATGTCCCGCCAGGGCGGTCAGGCGATACGATTGATTCCGCTGGCAGAATGAGCCCCTCCCATGGACTGCGCCGGCAAAGCGAAGCGACGACGGCGCTTTCGCGGGCCGGACGGTTCTCGCCCTCCATGCGCTTCCGACTTCCTCCCCCAGGAGAAAGCGGCGTCGTGCTTCGCGTGCCGCCGCACTCCACAAGGTCGCGGTCGTCCCCCATCCGGCGATGGCGGTCTGCGCCGTTGAGTCCATCGGGCAAAGCCGGCGTTACCTGCTTACCACAGCGACCGTGACGAAACCGACGCTAACCGGTCCATTTGACGAATGCGGAAGCGCTCACGAAAACGCCTGATCGCCTGGATTCTCCTGGCCGCGCTGCCGGTGCTCTATCTGGGTGAGGAACGATTACGGGGCGAATGGCTGCTCGCCCGCTACAAGAGGCAACTCATCGCCCGCGGCGAGAAGCTCACCATCGAGGAGCTCACCCCTCCCCTGCCGAAGGGCACCAACGTCATGATCCTGGATGCGTTCGAGGCGCAGAAGCTGCTCGACGTCGGCGGGCGGTTGCGGAGGGAGTTTCCCGGGTTCGCGATGGCGCTTGGGCCGGGAAAGGCCGTGGTGTCGTGGCAACGGGATCGGTGGTTTGATGAGGAGTTGGCGAGATCCGGACGTGCCCGATGGTCTGGCGATCCAGCAAGGACATACACCTGGGACGACTATCTGCAGGCCACCGAGACCACCCGCAAACGACTTCCCGACCTTCGTCATCAGACCACCAACCAGAGCTTCCATATCGACCTCGACTACGGCGAGGGCCCGGCACTGCTGCTACCTCACCTGTCGGCGTTCAGGGGCGCCTGCATCGCGCTGTGCCAGGCTGCCGCTTATGACCTCCACACCGGCAACCTCGATCGCGCCATTGAAAACCTGCATGCGTCCGCCCTGTTGACGGCCCGGTTGGAGCCCGGTCCCTTGCTGATCGATCAACGCGTTCGCGTGTCGATGGGAGCGATTACTACCGAGGCGATCTGGGAAGCGCTGCAAGCCAAGAGGTGGACCGACCCGCAACTCGCCCTTTTGCAGGCTGACTGGCAGTCGGTGCGATTCACACCACAGGCGATCAACGCCTTGCAGATGGAACGGGCGACCCTGGCCGCGTCTTTTCCAGGGGAAAGACTATTCAGCACCGAGTTACTGCAGGCCTACGCAGGTCTTCTGTGGGACCTCGGCTGGGAAGGACCGTTTGCCGCCTTGGAGGGCATTGTACCCCGCAAGATCCTCGGGAGCATCACACCTCCAATGCTTGACGAGATGGTGGTTGTAATGTGGCGACACGTCTGGGCACCCCATGACCAACGGTTGTTCCTGGAGTCGCTTCAGGAACTGATCGCGCTCGGACACCAAGCGGATGCCCTGAGAACGCTGAAGATACTCTTCAACATTGCAGATCCACAGCCCGGCAGTCTCAACGGTCCGGCCGACTTGGCCACATTCCATAAAGCCTGCCAACCGGAGCCGAAGCACCTTTTCTCGTCGGTGTTCCTGGAATCACTGGAGCGAAGCCTCACCAAACCCGCCCGTGCCGACGCCTGGAACCAGGTCATGCTCACCGCCATCGCATTGAAGCGATTTCAGCTGAAGCACGGACACTGGCCGGATGAACTGGCTGCGCTCGTACCGGAATTCCTGCCGGAGTTGCCCATCGATTGGATGGACGGCCAGCCCCTGCGCTACCGACTTCGCGACGACGGTTCCTACCTGCTCTACTCCGTCGGTGCCGATGGTATCGACCAGGGCGGTTCACCCGAGCCGGTCGACGAAGCCAACCCGGACTGGATGAACGCGAAGGACTTCGTCTGGCCGCAACCGGCCATCCCCGAGGAGGTCGCCGCCGCGGATGCCGAAACCGCTGCGCGGGCGGCAACCCTCTCGCCGCCGCCGCCCCAAATGGACGAGGCAATGATGAGACGCTACGGCCTCCTCCCCCCGCCAGAGCCAGACGACGCGGACGACGCGCCGGAGTAGGGTATGCTGCGCTTGCCCGTCCCCGACACCCTCCCTTCGGAAGCGCCATCGTCCCGCCCGGTTCCCCTACCCCAGCCCCGGAGGGCATGGGTGTCAAGTTAAGGGCACTGCGGTTGGGCTGATGGAGTCGCGAGCCGTTGCCTCAGACCAACCCGATCCGCCCGATCGGAAACCGGACCTGTTGCCAGCCGACCTCGCAATCCCGGAGGGATGCAAGCTATTAGCCGGGGGTTGAGCGAAGCGACACCCCCGGACCTACGCCCGAAGCACCCCCCGATCCCGACGGGATCGCAGCCTGGCCCCCACTGGCATCCCTCCGGGATGCAGGGTCCATTCCGACCGGTTTCCGGTGGTATCGCTCCTCCCTCGCTCGACCACCGGCTAATGGCTTTGAACCCTCCGGGTTCGGCGAACCGCAGGCTGGTATGGCAACGGGCTTTCGGCCCTTCTCAGCGTCGAGGCCGCAACCAATCCGATCGACCCAACGGCAATGCGCTTAACTTGACACCCATGCCCTCCCGGGCTGAGGGCTTGCGCGGACTGACGTCCGCGGCTGCGGGGCGCCCAGCCGTCAGTTGGCGTTCGTGTTGACCGGCTTTTCCAGCACCAGGGGATCCGGAAAATCGGCCGCGTGTTTGCCGCCGCGCGGACCCAGGCGCTTGTTCTGGGAACCGCCCATCGGCTGGTTCACCGGGATGTCCATGCCGCCCAACTCACCCATCATCTGGTAGAGCTTGTCCTCCATTTCCCGTGCCGTCTTCCGGTATGAAGGATCATACAGCAGGTTCCGCGTCTCGCCCGGATCCGCCTGCAGGTCATACAACTCGTCCGCATCCCAAAGGCCGTAGTAGGTGATGTACTTGAAACGGTCGCCGCGCAGCGAAAAGACCGTGGGCGATTGCGGGAAGTTCTTCTCCCAGTAATAGACGTAGAGGAAGTAATCGCGCCACGGAATCTGCCGCCCCTGGGCCAGGCCGATGAAACTTGCGCCGTCCATGTGCGCCGGCTTCTGCAATCCCATTGCCTCCATGACGGTCGGGGCGATGTCGATGTTGGCCACGACCTCGTCCACCACGGTGCCGCCCTGGAACAGGGCCGGGCATTGCATGAGCATGGGAACCCGGATGGAGGTTTCGTAGGCGACCCGTTTGTCGATCAACCCGTGCTCGCCGAACATGAAGCCGTTGTCGCCCATGTAGATCACCAGGGTGTCGTCGAGAATGCCCAAGGCCTTCAACTGGTCGAGCACGCGGCCAATGCTGTCATCCACCGCCCGGAGTGTTTCGCAGTAGCTCTTGTAGAACCGCTCGATGTTCAGCTCGCTGTGATAGGGAAAGTCAACGCCGTGCCAGGAGTTGCGTTGATCCCGGAGCCAGCGCGGCTTGAGGTGGTAATTGGCCTCGGTGTCCGCCTCGCTCGCCGGCGGGGTGAAGGGGAGATCGGACAGGGTGCCCGCATGCCGTTCCGCCGGGGTGAAGTTTGCATGCACGGCCTTGTGCGAGAGGTAGAGGAAGAACGGCTTCTCCGCGGGCTTCTGCTGCTTGAGCCAGTCCACCGCGTAATCGGTCAACTCGTCGGTGATGTAACCCTTCTGCTTCACGCGTTTGCCGTCGACGTTCAGCGTGTAGTTCGGCCCGGGCGGCAGGTAGTTGCCCTGACCGCGAAAGCTGACCCAGTGATCGAAGCCCGGTTGCGGATCGTCCGACGCGCCGCCCATGTGCCACTTGCCCATGAACGCCGTCGCATAACCGGCCTTCTGCAGATACTGCGGGAAATAGACCGTGCCCGGTGGGATGGGGCGGTTGTTGTCGATCACCCGGTGCCGGAACGTGTAGAGGCCGGTGAGAATCGAGGCGCGACTGGGCGAACAAAGCGACGTGGTCACGAAGGCGTTCTTCAGGTGGACGCCGTTCGCTGCCATTGAGTCCATCACCGGCGTCCTGGCGAACTGATGGCCCATGAAGCTCATTGCGTCGTAGCGATGATCATCCGACAGGATGAACACGACACTCCGCGGTTTCGCGCCGGGAATCCGTTCCGGGATGATCTCGGCGGGCACGGGAACGACGGCGCCGAAGCCGGTGGTGCCAATCGATGCGGCGAGAAGCAGGATCGAGCAGGTGCGTAACATGGGAGGGAGTATGAGCCGCCTTGGGCGGGACGAGAAGCCTGGAAGGGAGTTCGATCCCGGCGCCGCGAGGTAAGGCTCAATTGGAGGAACCTACCCGTTCAATGCAGCGAGAAACTCCTCCGCCGTCACTCCGGCCTGCCGGAGCACTCCGGCGAGCGTCCCCGTCTTCAACTCCTTGTGCATCGGAACCACGCAACCGGACTCTCCGCGACGCATCACAAGATGGCTACCCCGCTGGCGTGTCTCAAGAAAGCCGAGTATCCGGAGTGCCCGACAGCACTCGCGGCCGCTGATTCGCGGAAGTTTAGGCATGGGCGATCTCGAAGCTCGTCACCAAGGAAGGCCTCCGAACCCTGGAAGGGAACTCCTCCAGGTACAACGCCGTCGCTTCACGGAGGTTGTCGATGGCATCCTCGACGGTTTCGCCCTGCGTGGTGGTGCCCGTCTCGGGATTGAAGGCAACGAACCCCCCTTCTTCCGCTTCAGAGATGACGGCGTTCAAGATCATGGGACGACCATATCCGCGGGACGCAAATCAGCAAGTCCGTAACCGCCAAAGGGGTTACGAAACGTGAGCCGTGTCCATGCATTTCAGACAGTCCTGACCATACTCACCCACTCATCCGTTTCGTCTCACTCCGTGAGCTGCTGCGTGGCCACCGCCAGGATTTCGCCTTTCAACCGGTCGGTCAGGTCGCTTTCCAACCTCGTGAATCCGGCGCGGTCCGGCTCGAACATCAGGGTGTCCGTTGCCAGGTAGCCCGCCTGGGCGTGGACCAGATACGGCCGGGCCACTCCAGCAAGCACCGCGATCACCAGGGCCAGCACCGGGAGCAGTGTCTGGAACGTCGTGCCAAAGAACCTCCCGTTTGCCGTCTGGCCACCCACGCCCTGCGCCACGGTCAGCAGGATACCCACGAACAAGGAGACCCCCATGAATGCCAGGGCTCCCCAGGCAATGCCCCGAACCGTCTCACTCCCCGGCGCCGGACAGAACCAGATCAACCCCTGCGTGAAGGCGGTGTATTCCAGCACACGACTGGGACGATACTCTGCCTCCTCCGGCCAGACCCCGACGGCAGGCAGCGACATCGCCACCAGAAGACCGGCGCGATCACGCAGGATAGTTGCCTCGGCGGTGTGCCGTTCCCTTCCCGCAAAGTGCTGCCATTCGGTCGTGACCAAGCCAAGCCCAGGTGGCGGCAATGGCCACGAGCAGTGAAAGGGCAGTGACCAACCAACCGGGCGTGGTCCGGCAAGGCGTGCGTTCGCTTTGTCCGTCCGCGTCAGGAGTCGCTGTCTTGTCGTTCATCGCGCACCTCAGGGTCGCTTCGTTCCGGAGTGGTTTTGCCATCGCTTCTGACCATCAGCGTCCTCAGGGGCCAGCCGCGGCATCAGGTTGGATCTCAAGCGTCAGTGCGTAGTCCGAATAGCCGACGGCCCGCCAGAAGGCGATGGCGTTCTTGTTGGTGACCAGAACATCCACGGTCAGCCGCTTTGTCGAGGGCCAGAAGTGCCAACGCAGCGTCTGCACGGCCCAACGGCCGATCCCTTGGCCGCGTCGGTGCCGGACAACGAACAGGTGTCGCAAGTGGACTTCCGTGGACTGCTCTCGAAACAGCGCGTAAGCCATGACCTCGGCCGCGGCCTCAAAGATCACTGCTCGATAATCCCCGGACAGCCAGTCTCGCATTCGCACCTCCAGCTCCGGGACGGTCATCCGGTTGCGATGACCCTCATCCTGAACCAGTTGGTGGTTCAGTCGCGCCAGGCAGGGACAGTCCTCCTGGGTTGCCAGGCGGTAGGTCATAGGCCGTGCAAGTCCTCGCTTCCATCGATCCCCGCATTGAGATCAACCGTCTTCCCTTCCATAATCGGCGCCAGTTCGGAGTGGCCACCCGCAGCGTCCTGCTCCAGAACGAGACCGACCGAGCCGCTTTGGATCCTGGGTCCTTGACTGGCTTCGACACTCCCGATGACGAACCGCCCGCTCAACCCAGGCAACCCGAACTGCATTCCGGAAGCGACAGCGCGTTCGACGACCATTCCCTGCAGTACGATTCCTCTGCCCTCAATGGAGAACACAGCATCCACACGGAACTTCGCCCGAATGTGCATGCCTCAAGCCAAACATGCAGGCCACGAATCTGGCAACAGCACAGATCGCGCGTGTCGCGAAACATGAATGGCGACGCGGACCCTGCGCGTCTACCCTCTCCGTCATGATTCAACGAGTCCTGCTGCTCCCCGCGTCGTTGTCACTCCTGTTTGCCGGTGCGCACGCCGCCGATCTTTCCTCCACCTTCCCCGGCAAGGAATGGTCCCGTCGCACACCTGCCGCGGCCGGTTTGCGGGAGTCCGGTCTCAAGGCGCTTGCCGAGTACGGCGGGGGTTCAGGTTGCGTCGTACGCGCCGGTTGCCTCGTGTTTGAATGGGGCGACATCTCCCGGCCGCGCGACATTGCCTCCGCGGTCAAGCCGTTCTACACCCACTTCCTGCTGAAGGCGGTCGAGGACGGGAAGGTGGCGGGCTTCGACGAGCCGTTGCTGCGCTGGGAACCGCGCCTGAAGGACCTGAATCCCGATCTCGGATTCAAGGATCGCGGCATCACCTGGCGACACGTCTGCAACCAGATCTCCTGCTACGGTTCCATCGAACGGCCGGGAACGGCGTTCGACTACAACGACCGCAACATGGCGCTCTTCTTCGACACCCTCATGCTGAAGGTCTACGGCACGACCTGGGAGAAGGTGGACGAGGAGGTGTTGCATCCGCTCCTGACCGACGTTCTCCAATGCCAGGACAACCCGACCTTCATGGCGTTCGGCACGGGGAACCGGCCGGGGCGTGTGGCCATTTCCCCGCGCGACTTTGCGCGGTTCGGCTTGCTGTATCTGCACGAGGGAAACTGGAACGGGAAGCAATTGCTGAATCCGGAGCTGGTGCGCCTGGCGGTTTCGACGCCACTGCCGTTGAGCATCCCGCGCACGTCGGGGAAGGAGGCGGCAATGATCCCGGATCAACGTTCCATCGGCGGCGGCGGCAACCAGTGCGATCACGAGGGCAGCTACAGTTACACCTGGTGGATCAACGGCGTTTGTCGCGACGGCACCCGCAACTGGCCGGACGTGCCCGCGGATGCCTTCGGCTGCTTCGGTCACGGCGACATCCGCGCCGTGGTGGTGATCCCGTCACTCGACCTCATTGTGAGCTGGAACGACACGAAGATCGAGGGACACGAAAGGGTGAATGAGGCGTTGAAGCGGGTGATTAAGGGGGCGAAACCGTGACATGGATCATGGTCTTCGGCGTGACCTGAAAGCGATTCCGGAAGGTAGGGAGTGACCGCTTCTGTCAAAAGGAGGGTGGATCAAACGCACAAGGTATTGGCCTGGCCTAATGATGAGCAGAGCGGATCTCGGCTTAGTGCAATCAGTAACGAGCGGTTCCGCGCCCTGAAGGGGTGCAGGACTGTTTCCTCCCGGGTTGTCCTACTGCGATCCCTCCAGGATCGACGTATCTCGTACGGCTACCGGGGGTCTCCGCCTGGCTGCGACCCCCGGCTAGTATCTGGCAGCCCGTTGGGCTGCGGTTGATGCTCCTCTGTTTATGGAACAGCCTCGTTGAGGCTGGGGGGCGCCTCGCTACACCCCGCCGATGTACTGCCGGTCCTCCCACACGGCCTTCAGCGAGGTCAGGTTGCGGCGGTCGAAGAGGGATTTGCCGGCGGCGATCAGGCGGCCCTTTTTCAGGCTCTGCCAGGCGTCGTGCAGGCTGACGGCGTTGAACTGGAGCACGCTGGGATCGCGGTAGCAGTCGATCGTGCACCGCTGGCAGCCGTCGCGGATCAGCTTCGACGCGTCGAACTCGTGGATCTTGCACATCGGCTTCTCCCAGTAGTGGCACCGGTACAGATCCAGCTTCCAGTCGAGGTAGAAATACTTGAAGCCGGCCAGACAACCGAAGCGCTGTTTCTCCCCCCGCACGTGGCGCTGCATTTCGGTGAGCGACTCGCGCGGGTTCACCACCGGGAAACCGCTGCGTTGCTTCATCTCCTTGATTCTCTCGAAGACCTCCACGAGCTCGTCCCGGCTGTAGTTGACGAGCCCGCTGTCGCTGAAGCTGAGATAGGTCGACCCCAGCGCGGTGAGCGGATAACTGAACGTGCAGGTCGTGAAGCCGAGGTTCTTCAGGAAGTCCGGCAGCTTGTCGTAATCGTCGATCAATCGGCTGGCCGTGATGCTGGCGGTGGTCTGGATGCCGGTTTGCGCGAAGAACTCGTTGGCCCGTTTGATCTTGCGACAGACATCCGGCAAACCGCGATTCTGCTCATGCTTCGCGACGTCATGGGCGTCGATTGACATGATCACGCTGCTGAGGCCGGAGTCCGCCAGCGACCGCAGGTTGGCCTCATTCCACAACCCGCCGTTCGTGCAGATCATCGGGCTGATGCCCCTTTCCGCCGCGTACCGGATCATCGCCGGCAGATCCTTGTGCACCATCGGTTCGCCCCCGACGAAGAGGAGGTAGCCGATGTGGTTGCGCACGCAGATGTCGATGACCTCCCGGGCTTCCTCGAGCGTCACGCTCTGGCGCGCCTTCGGGTCGAACTTCGACCGGGCGAAGCCGCAGAAGTCGCAGTCCGCGTTGCAAATGTTCGTGATGGCGAACTGGAGGTAGCCCGGCCCGGCGTGATCAAGCACCTCGCGGAAAAGCTGAAAGGCGCCCTTCTTGGGGCGGGCGACCCGCGATGCGGCGGTGGTGGTAGCGTTCTGGCTCATGCCGTGGCGGGAAGTGTTCTAGCTGGCGCCGTCCGAAGCAACCTTCTCCTGCGCCTTCCGGCACGGAGCTGAAATGAACTCGGGAGTCGGAGCGGCAACGACCCGTCTCGGAAAAACGGCAGGTTCGACATCACGTTTCGGGGACCGACCGTCCCCGCTCCGGCTTCCGGCGGTCCTGGGTGCCGCCTTGAGGAGGAATCGAGCGCCGACCGGTGGCCCGCCGGAGAAGACGGGCGTAATCCGTTTTGCTGACCTCCCGCGGCACTGCCCGGCAGCTCTGCTCGAATCCCGGGAACCGCCAGAGATTGGGAAAATCGCGGCATTGCTGTGGCTTGACCGGTTGCACGGCACAATCGTCTCCCTCCAGCAGGACGCATTCGAAGTTCGGCCGTTCCATCAGCGCCAAGCCGCGGCGATTCTCCCGGACCCGGGTGTGTCGCTGGATGAACTCGTCCTCCGTCAACCCCAGATATCCCGCCATCCGCCGGATTTCCGCGGCGGTGACCCGGACCTCGCCGGGCCAGCGACAACAGGCCGTACACCGCTGGCAATCGTAGAAAACCGGCATGGGATCGCACCAACTACTTCACCACGGGCTCGCCGTCCTTCTCCCACGCCTTCATGCCTCCGTCCAGGTGCACCACCTTCTTGAAGCCCAGTTCCTCGAAGGCGGTCAACGCCGAGGTGCTGCGCCCCCCGACGGCACAATGGACCAGGTAGGTCTTGTTGGGATCCAATTCCGCCAGCTTCTGCCGAAAATCGGAAGCATTGTAATCGATGTTCACCCCGTCCTTCAAATGACCGGCAGCGAACTCCCGCGGGGTGCGAACGTCCAGGACCACCACGGCGTGGTTGGTTTCCAGCAGCTTCGCCGCACCGGCCGGATCGACATGGACGATCTCGGTCACATTTGTGCCGGCTGCGGAGGGTTCGGCAGCGGCATGCCGGGGGCCACAACCGGTCAGCGCCAGAATTCCCAGGGCAGCAAACACACTAATGAAAAACTTCATGGGGGCTATTGTGCCATCGGACCCGGCATTTGCAATGCGCGCATTCCTCAAGCCAACGCATGAGGGCCTCCCCGGCCTGGCATCTGCGGCTGCCGGTCACTCGCAGGTTGTGGCTCATCCGCAACCATTCAACTCACTAGAGAAGGAAGCGAAGGGAACTAAAAGGGCCCCAAGGGAGATGATACTCGGACGTTCCGCCATTCCCCTGAATGTTGACCGGCTCTTGACCGCGCGTTGAGCGCCTTTACCCCCGTCCCGCCTTCGTTTCCTGCTGTGAGCTCGGAATCGACTCGGCTCAGGAGGCGGCAGGCGGCTCGGGCTTCTGCTCCACCGGGGCGGCTGGTGGCTCCGCGGCCGGCGCCGCAAGCGGGTCCCCGGAAGCAACCGGCTCCAAGGAGGGGGTCGCCACCACGGGTTCAGACGCCTCCGCCGCCACCGCCTCGACACCGGGCGTCTCGCGGGGCTCCGGACTGGCCTCCGGGGTCACCTCGGGAGCAACCGGCATCTCCGTTTCCAGGGTCTGTCCGGGTGGCGCCATTTCGCAGGGAACGATGCGCTCGATCCGGTAATTCGCCTTCTGACCGTCCAACTCGAAGGCCGTTTCCCCGCCGACCTTCTTCCCGACCAACGCCTGGGCAATCGGGCTCAAGTAACTGATGATGTGGCGGTCTGCGTCGAAGTCCCAGGCGCCCAGGATGTGGAAGATGAGTTTCTGCCCGGTGCCGAGCTCGGTCACCTCCACCGTCGTGCCCATGCCGGCGGCACTCGTGGGAACGCCCTGGAAATCGGTGCCCTGAGCGCGACCGAGGTCCTGCTCCAGTTCGGCCTTTCGCTGCATGAGCAGGCGGTGCATTTCCTTGGCGGCCTTGTATTCGGCATTCTCCCGGAGATCGCCGTAGCTGCGCGCCACCGCGATGTCGTGCGAGTTCGCGGGGATCTTCTTCTCCACCAGTTCCTGATACTCGGACTTTCGCCGTTCGAGGCTGGGCCAGGAGACGTAGAGGGCCTTCTCGTGGCGGGCTCCGCTGTCCCCGGAAATGAGGGACTGGACCGCGGGAAAGAGCTTCACGATGCGTGCCAGCAGCGAGCGCCGGTCCACGTCATCGAAGCTGGTCGAAAACTGCAGTGCCCGGGTGAGATCCTTCACCACCTCGACATCCGCAGACTCGATGAGGCTGCCGAGCAACCGCTTGTCGTCCAGCACCAGATCCTGGAGGCGACTGGAACGCTTCTGGTTGAACTGGTCGCGCTCGATGGCGGTGAGCATGGCACGGAACACCTCGGGCCCAAGGATGTCGGCGAACACATCGGAGCGATCCTTGCCAAGCCAGTAGAGCAACTCGGTGCTGGCGCTGTGCTGGCTGATGAGACGCTGCAGATGCTCTTTCACGGCATCGAACAACCCCTCCTGCACGAGCAGCTTGACCGCCTCGCCGCAGAGTTTGGCGCTCATCTCGTTCAACCCCTCGATCAGGGCGCCCTGCCAGTCCTCGGGTCGCGCGCCCTTGAACGACTCCAGCGCCCGGCCATGCCGCGGCGCCGTCACATCCTCCAGCACCTTGCCCGCCTGGTCCACCTGCGCCCAGATGGCATTGGCGTCCAACTGACCCGCCTCCGGCTCGCATTGCACCGCAGCGATCAGGTCATCCCGACAGAACACACCCTCCAGCGCCAGGGCCGGCTGGGTGCGTTGATGCGAGCTGATGTCCTTGTTCAGGGTGGCAATGATCTCGGCCACGAGCGGACCGGGGGCTTCCATGTCGCCGACGCTCTTGAGCACCTCGAGGGCAACCACGAGCCGTGCCTTCAGACCCTTGGCGGCGTTGAACTCGGCAAGCAGGCGTTCGTCCAGCACCACCACCTTCTCCTGGTACACCAACGGCTGGGTCTTGCGCAGCGGCACCTCGAAATGGCCGTCCTTCTTCAACTCCTTCCGTGCGACCTCCCACCACTTCTTCCAGTCGGAATCGATCACGTCCGGCACCAGCACGGACTGCACCTGATCAATCGTGGCGGTACCGCCGAAGCTCTGCACCGCCAGCTTGATCACGGCCTTGTGATCCCGGGCCGCCAGTTCGCGCAGACCCGCCAGATCCTCCGCCTTGCGAGCCAGGATGTGCTCCTTGGGAATCGCCTGCAACGCACCCAGGGCAAAGGTCAGGTCCATGCCGTGTCCCGGCTTGTCCGGGAAATCGATCACCAGCTTGGCAAATACCGGGTCCAATTGCCGGATCTTGCCAAACCCCCAACCACGGTGCTGGCAGAAGCCGCACTCCAACAAAGTCATCAGGGGATCGACATGCTGCTTGCCGATCTTCCCCGCCGAAACCAGAGTTTCCAACTGCTCTCTCATGCGCGCATTATTCCACCCGAACCCTTAATGGGTGCCATTATGGCGCTCCTTCCAGCCGCCGACAAAGACAATTTCCTGACTGACTTGGGCGCCGCACCGGCGTATCCGATCCCTGTGGTCGCTCCACCCCCCACCGGATTGGTGGCCCGCGAACTCCGCTTCCGCGGGTTCGGACCGTTCCATTTGACCGTCCCCACCGCCGCCTGCCTCGGCCTCAGCGGGCCTTCCGGCGCCGGTAAAACCCTCCTGCTCCGGTCCCTTGCCGACCTCGATCCCCACGAGGGCACCGTGACCCTGGACGGCACCGCCCAACACGCCCTGCCCGGTCCCGCCTGGCGTCGGCAGGTCGGGTTGCTGCCCGCCGACACCCTCTGGTGGCACGACCACGTCGGGCCCCACTTTGAACCCCGGAGGGACACTGACGGACACGCATCTCGAGAGCCGCCCGGTAGCGGACCCTCGACGACGGATTCGTGCGCTCAAGCCCTCATCAGCGTTCCTTCACGTTCATCTGCGTTTTCCGATTCCGGGAACTCCGTGGCTGGCTGGATCGCCGATCTTGGCTTCGAGCCGGATGTCCTCGACTGGCCGGTCAGCCGCCTCTCCGCCGGGGAACGCCAGCGCCTGGGCATCCTCCGCCTGCTTTCGCGCCGACCTCGGTGCCTCCTCTTGGATGAGCCGACCGCCAACCTCGATCCCGACAGCACGGCCCGGGTCGAACGCTTGATCACGGATTATCGCCAAAGCGAGCGGGTGCCGGTTCTTTGGGTGGGACATTCGCGGGAACAACTCGCCCGGGTGGCGGATACCCGGCTGCATCTGGAAGCCGGCAAGCTGCAGGGGGTGGACTCGTGAACCTGGTCCAGCTCACGCCGGTCGACCTCGCCATCGCGGCGCTGCTGGTGATCGCGCTGGCGGCAAGTTCGCGCTGGTTGCGGCTCGGCGTGGGGCGCGACCTTCTCGTGGCGGCCACCCGGATGGGATTGCAGCTCACGCTCATTGGTTATGTGTTGAAGGCCCTGTTCGCGCAGGCTCACTGGTATTGGATCGCGCTGATGGCACTGGTGATGCTGCTGGTGGCGGGCCGAGAAATCCTCGCGCGACAGAAGCGACGGCTGCGCGGCGGTTGGGCGTTCTTCAGCGGCACGGGCGCGGTGTTTGTCTCCTCCTTTGCCGTGGCGTTGATCGCGCTGGGGGTCATCGTGCGGGCCGATCCCTGGTATGCGCCGCAATACGCCATCCCGATCCTCGGCATGCTGCTGGGAAACACGATGAACGGGATCGCCCTCACCGTGGACCGATTGAGCCAGGGCGTCTGGCAGCAACGGGCATTGATCGAGCAACGACTCATGCTGGGGGAAACCGGCCACGAAGCCATGGCCGACCTGGTCCGGGATTCCCTGCGCGGCGGCCTGATTCCCACGATCAACGCCATGGCCGTGGCGGGGATCGTGAGTCTGCCCGGGATGATGACCGGCCAGATCCTCGCCGGCAGCCCGCCTCTGGAAGCGGTGAAGTATCAGATTCTGATCTGGCTGCTCATCGCCGCAGGTACGGGTTTCGGCATGATCCTCGCCGTCCGGGTCACCGCCCGCCGGTTGTTCGACGACCGCGACCGTTTGCGGATGGACCGGTTCCAAAGCGCCGAACCTGCGCCGAAAACCAAGCGCCCGGGAACCCGAAAAGGGGAAAGTGGGCACATCACCGGGAACACGCTGGTGGTGTTGGGACTGCTGATGGTATTGGTGGGGTCGGTGATGCATTTCGGGTCGGGGGAGTTGTATACAGCTGAGGTCAGGGTGGAGTTCCTGAAGGGTTGGGAGGGTTCACTTCTCGAGGCCCGAGTGGACTTGGACGATGAGTCGTACGACCCCCGTTTCATTCCAATGACTTTCGACCTCGTTCAGAGCGATCGAGTGCTCCTCCCGGTCATTCACTCGCGGACGAATACCCTTGGGGAAGAACTGAGACCGGATGAGCGTTTCATTCCGGTCTGGTCAAGACGCCTGGGATTGAAAGACGGGAGGCTGCTGAGCGATCAGGAGGCGGTCATGTATCTCCGGCGGCATCTGGACTTCAGGGTAGGCAGGGGGTCCTGTTTAGTCGGCATTTCAGCCACCAGTCCGATCGCCGAGGAAGCGGTCTCACTGGCGGATCTCACCGCGGCCTCTTGTGTCCAGTGGGGGAGGAGAGCTCAGCAGAAGATCATGGACCGGAAGATCGCGCCGCTGAAGGAGAACCTGGAGAAGCAGGCTCGTCTGGTTGAGGAGTTGCAATCGAAGCTGGAAGTCCTTCGCGAGAGACTGGGGATTCCGGAGAGCGGTACAAACAGTATGAGCGAGGCTGCCGCGCTGTCGGAAGCCCGCCCCTCGATGAATCAGGAGGTGGAGGATTACCTGGAATTGAAGCGCGAACTCGAGGAACAGCGACGCATCCGGGACACCGTACGCCTGCGCATTCTGCAGGAAGAAATCGACTTGACCATAGGGAGAGATGTGTTGGTCCAAGTCATCGACCCCGCCACCCTCATCCGGGGCCCGTGGCGTCGATCCGAGCCCTACGATGATGCCCTGATGCTTGCCGGCCTGCTGGTCAGCCTGTTCGGCCTCTGGCTCCGCTCCCGCCCGAAGCACGCCAACGGCGCCGGTTCTCCGCCAGGTCGTGGAGTGCGGTGAAAAGCCCAGCCTTCACCGCTTTTCCCCGCCTCCCCCGCCAAACCCGGCACCCCCCTTCCACCGCTGCATCCCCACCTGCCACGCGCCCTGCCACAAAGCGGCGATTCTGATCGCCGCACTCCACGACGCTCCGCGAGACCCGTCCGCCTCCCGACAACGATGCTTGAAGCCTCCCTCGCCTCACCTCACCTCACCACTGGCGCAACCGATAGAACCCGCGCGGTGAACCCTCCGCGGCACCAGGGTCCACCGCCGGCGGTTCGGTCACAATCGCGCTCCGCGGCAACCACGGGCCCAGCACGTCCTCCGCCCGTTCCAGTTGAAACACCCGACCCGGCGCTTTCCACTCGAACGTCACATTGCCGGTGCCCGGGTCGACGGCAAGACTCACACAGGTTGGCGCGGGCAGCACGCCCCCGGCCGGCGGCAGATCGGTCACGATGAACAGTGCGTCCAAACCGAAGTCCGCCAGATCTTCCAACGGCGAGAATGGAGCGACCAGGTCCAGGTTCCGAATGACCACATAACCCTGATCACTCAGCAGGTCGCCCCGACCGTAGTTCTCGAAGTTCGGCCCCTGAAATCCGTCCTCCACCGAGAACCAGACCTCGCCGCCGGGCCACACATGGACCGCATCGAGCCCATAATCCGTCTTCGCATCGACCGGCTTGAAGCGTGACAGCAATTCCGCGTTCGTCCTGAGCACCGTGCCCTGGCTCGAAAGCAAATCACCGCGGCCGATCTGCCGGCCGAGCGTTCCGGAGTAGAAACCGTTCCGCACGGAGAAGTACACCTCGTCACCCGCCGCGAACTGCAGCGCATCCAACCCTTCCCCGCCGGGCGGAACCTCCGATCCGAATGCCCCGATCAATTCCGCCTGGGTGCGCACCACGCGGCCGTGATCCGACAACACATCGCCGTCGCGCAAATCGCCGAGGCTCTCACTGAAGACGCCGTCAGGAAGGGAAAAGGCCACCTCGCCGCCGGGCAACAGATCCACCGCATCCAGCCCCAGATCGGGCACGAGCGGCATGAGTCCCAGGTTCCGACTGAGTTCCGCGTTGCGTTTCACCACCCGGCCATCGGATGCCAGCAGGTCGCCCCCGGTGAGATGGACGTTGTAGGGCTCCGTTAGCCCGGGCGTCATGCCGGCGGTGGTCGAGAACCAGAGTTCGCGGAAGGGCGCCGCCGCGAGTTCGATCCGGTAGAAGAAGATGCCCGGATCGGTTTCGTCCAAACGCGCCTTGAGCATCGGCCAGGGCCGTTCGACTGTCGGTTCCTGATTGGTGAACTCCGTCGCGCGGACCTCGTTCCCGTTGTCGATGGACAGGGTCAATCGCCATGCCTGGGTCAAGGCCACCTCGCCGCCCACGGTCAATTCGCCCTCCCCGGTCACCCGATAACGCTGCTCCCCGCCCCAGCCGGCCAGCAGATCGATGTTGCGGATCGCGTAATGCGCAAAGACGGGATTCTCGTCGATCAACTGCAGGTCGAGCGTGCCACGCAATGGCAGCAGCAGCGTGGGCCGACCGCACGGGCCGCAGTCATCAATCAGGCTGCTATCCGGGAGCAGGGTGTAACGCACGATCGGGGGTCGCCCGGGGGATTCGGCCTGGACGAAGACGGGGAACAGGACCGCCCACGCGAGGGACCTGGAAAACCGACGAAACAGGGACGCGTTCACCCCGCACCTCTATCACCGGCCCAGTCGGTCCGCAAGCAACGCAGGCTGCCGGTGCCGACCTGCCAGACCGCAGACTTCCTGCCGGGGGTGCTTGCCGACCTTCCGCGGGCTGCAGGTTGGAAACCGGCGATACAGCAGATTTGGAAATCTGCGCTATGAAGTCCGCAGCGAAAGCACCGGACGATTACCAGCTCAACGCCTTGGTCCGGCGCACCAACTCGAGGAAGTCGGCACGGTAACCGTCGCGGTCGGGGCCCAGTCCTTCGCCTGCCAGTTCCATTACGGCGTCCAGGCTGGTGGTGCCCCGGTTGGGTGAGTCGGTGAGAATCATCCCATACGCCGCGACCGCAGCGGCGAACTTGAAATCCGCGCTGGCCTGGCCGTAGCGGCGCCCCGTATCGACCAGCGTGAATTCGCGTCGCACACTCGTCTCCGCGTCCGGTGCTTTCCAACGAAGCTTGGCGGTGAGCATTTCGGGACTGTCGGTCAACCGCTTCGACGGACCCTCGAACGCAGGGTCGGCCGCCGCGGGTTGCTGGTATTTCAACGGGTCCACCCGCGACGCCACGAACGCCACCCCCGGCGGCACGATCTCGTAAAGTGCCGTCACGCTGTGGCCGGCACCGATTTCGCCCGCGTCCTTGCGGTCGTCGTTGAAATCCTCGGCCCGCAACAACCGGTTCTCGTAACCGATGAGCCGGTACGCCTGCACCTTTGCGGGATTGAACTCCACCTGCAGCTTCACGTCCTTGGCCACGGTGACGAGGGTCGAGGTGATCTCGTTCACCAGCACCTTGTGCGCCTCGTTCAGGTTGTCGATGTAGGCGTACTGGCCGTTGCCGCGGTCCGCGAGCGCCTCCATCGTGGTATCCTTGTAGTTGCCCACTCCAAAGCCCAGGACGGTCAGGAAGATGCCGCTTTTCGCCTCGTTCTCGATAAGCCGGGTGAGATCGGACTGGCTCGTGACGCCGACATTGAAATCGCCGTCGGTGCAGAGGATGACGCGGTTGACGCCGTCCTCGCGGAAGTTCTGTCGGGCAAGTTCATAGGCCCGGCGGATTCCGGCGCTGCCATGCGTGGAGCCCCCGGCCTGCAACGCCGTGAGGGTATCGCGGATTCGCTGGCGTTGTCCGCCACTCGTCGGCGGCAGGGCCACCCCCGCCCCGCCGGCGTAAGTGACGATCCCTACGCTGTCGTCACCGCGCAGCCGGTCGGTGAGCATGAGCAAGCCCTGGCGCAAGAGCGGCAGCTTGTTCTCGGGACTCATCGAGCCGGACACATCGATGAGGAACACCAGGTTGCAGGCCGGCCGGGTGGCATGCGCGATCTCACGGGCCTTCAGCCCAACCCGCACCAACCGATGCGCGCTGTTCCACGGACACCCGGCGACTTCCAGGTGCACGGCGAGCGGATCATCGCCCGCGGGTGCCGGGTAATCGTAGGTGAAGTAGTTGATCATCTCCTCGACCCGGACCGCATCAACCGGCGGCCTCCGGTTCTCGTTGATGAAGCGGCGGACGATCGCGTAGGACGCGGTGTCGACCTCGAGCCCGAAGGTGGAAAGGGGATTCTGGAGCGCGAGTTGGAAGGGGTTTTCGGCTGGGTGTGAGTAGCTTTCGTCCGCGTAGGAGGGCGGCGGCATCCGCCAGCGCCCATACGCATCCATGACAGGCTGAGAATGGCCTATCTGGTAGCTGGCAGGTGGTATCAAGCCGTAGCGACGCATCATCAACTCGTCCATTTGCGGCCCCGGTGCAGCCTTCGGCGGTGCTGCACTGACGGGTGCACTGGGATCGTAAGTGGACCAGTCGAAGTTCGGATCCATGGCGGGATCGTTGGCCCCTTCGCCGGACCGTTCCGCTGGTATCAGCCCATACCGCCGCATCATCAATTCATCCATCTGGGGTGCTGGCTGGGGGGAAGCGAGGGATGGCGCAGGAGCAGCCCGAGGAGGCTGCACTGCTGGGTCCCACTGCATGTGCTCAGACCGAGTGTCCGGGCGAGGAGAGCGGCCGGCAGGCAACGGTGCGCTTTCCGGCGACAGCAGTCCGTAACGGGCCACCAACTCAGGGTCGATTGAACCCCCGGGGCCGGAGGGGGCCACATTGGGTAGGACAATCGGACGAGACGATCCGGCAGCGGGCTCCGGCGTTGTGGTCCGGGCGGTTGCCGGAGGGGGAGTTGGTTCGGGGGCCGGCTGCGCGGGCGGTTTCCGTGTTGCGCCACTTTCGGCCGACGGAGGATTCGCCACGCTCGCCAGATCGAGCTCCTTCGGCATCTCCGGCCAGAGGATCCACGCCGCCACCAGTGCGGCAGCAATGCCCCCGAGAATTGGGGCCCAACTTCGGAGAATCCCCGGAAAGCGAACCACATTCGCCGGTGCCGGCTCAGCCTCGCCTCCGGCCCCGGCCCCGGCGAGCGCATCTTCCACCTCGGCCTCCTGGGTCTCGGTGAGGCCCACAGCGGCCTGACGCAGCGTTTCCGACAAGGCCATCGCCGTCCTGCCGAGATCGAGGACGTCCCGGTAACGTTCCGGGTCCTGCCGCAGGGCGTCATCCACGGCGACCTGCTCCGCCGGGTCGAGTTCCTCCAGCACGTAGGCGGTCAATCGGGGGTCATCAGGAGAGAGTTTCATGGCGGTCAGGGTTGGGGGAGTTGGCGGGCAATGCGCCGGCGCAGTTGGTTCAGCGCGTTGTGGAGAAGAAAACCGACGTTGCCGACCGAGAGGCCGGTCAACTCGCTGATCTCCCGATAGCTCAGGCCGTCGGCGAACTTCAGGTGAACGACCTCCCGTTGGTTGGCGGGAAGGCCTTCGACGAAGCCCATGATCACCCGTTCCTCATCGCGCGATTCCGCGGCGGCGGCGGGGTCGTGTCCCTGGTCGACCACCAGTTCCAGTTGCGTTGTTTCGAGCGGTTCCATACGGCGTTCCTTTCGCAGGACATCCAGGGCGCGATTGCGGCAGACGGTGTAGAGCCACGGGGCAAGCCGGTCCGGCGATGGCTGGGGGCGTTCGCGGGCGAGTCGGAGGAAAGCCTCCTGCACCACGTCGCGGGCGAGGTCGAGATCTCCCGTGATCTGCCGGGTGTAACCCACCAGCGCGCATTGATACTGGTGGAAAGCCTCCAGAAGGGATTCTCCCGGGGCGGCGCCAGGATCCGTGGTTGCCGGTTGGTCGATGGTCTGCATCGGTGCGAGCTGGCCTGTCTGAAGAAACAACGATTCGGGTGGCCGCTTTCTTAGAGGATTTCTCGCGGCGCGGTCGAGAATGCACCTTGCCGGGGCAGCATAGCCTACCCGCCACCATCGCGCGTCCGCGTTCCGCATCGCGACACGATGCCAGCCATTAGCCGGGGGTGGCACGCTCACGGCGATGCACCCCGGAGGGGTGCCAGAACCGTCCGACAGGCCAGGCCGGCCCTCTGCGAACCCTTCAGGTTCGGGACGTGTGTGGTCACGGCCACCGGGGGTCTTCGCCGTGCTGCGACCCCCGGCTAATCGCTGGCAACCCTCCGGGTTGCGTCGTTGCCTCGCTCCCACCGCCACACGCCTGGCCCCACCAACACCGTCCCCAACACTCGCTTCCGCCCCCTTTACGCGTTACCCTGCCCGCCATGAACCGCCGGTCTTTCGCACCTCACCGCCAACGTCTGGTCGGGCTTGCACTTCTGGTTATGACCATCCACCACCCCACTTTCGCCGCCACCGCCGAAACGGATCGGGTCCAAGGCCGTTCCATGATCGTGTCGCGATACGGCATCGTGGCTTCCGAACATCCGCTGGCCTCGCAGGCCGGGGCGATGGTCCTGGCGGAGGGTGGCAGCGCGGTCGATGCTGCGATCGCCGCCAACGCCGTGATGGGTGTCGTGGCGCCGATGACCTGTGGCATGGGCGGTGATCTGTTCGCCATTGTCCGGGACGCGAAGACCGGTGAACTGCACGGCTTGAACTCAAGCGGTTGGGCACCGGCCGGGTTAACGCGCGATTTCCTCCTCAGTCAGGGCCTGACGAACACTCCCCTGCGCGGCATTCATTCGGTGACGATTCCCGGGTGTGTCGCCGGCTGGGACGCGCTCCACCGGAAGTTCGGCCGGAAGCGACTGAGCCGCCTGCTCGCCCCTGCCATCCGCCTGGCTGATGAGGGCTTTCCGGTGACGGAAATCGTTTCCGGTTACTGGGCGGCCAGCGAAAAGCTGATGAGCGAAGATCCCGCCGCGAAAGCCACGTTCCTGCCGGAGGGCCGGGCTCCCAAACTGGGCGAAGTTTTCCGGAACCCCGACCTCGCCTGGTCCCTGCAACAGGTGGCGAAGGCCGGCCGCAGGGCCTACTACGAAGGTCCGATTGCGCGCCGCCTCCTGCTCTCCGCGAAGGAGCACGGCGGTGTCTGGACCCTGGCGGATTTCCGCGAGTTCCAACCGGAATGGGTCACGCCGATTTCCACCACATACCACGGCTGGACGGTTTACGAGATTCCGCCCCAGGGACAGGGCATCGCCGCGCTGGTCATGCTAAACATCCTCGAGCAATTCCCGCTGGCCGACTGGGGCTACGGCTCGGTGGCGACGCTGCACACCATGATCGAGGCCCAGAAACTGGCATACGCAGACCTGCATCGTTACGTGGGCGACCTGCGCTTTGCCGACGTGCCGGTGGCGGGGATGTTGTCGAAGGACTACGCCCGGGAGCGCGCCCGATTGATCGATCCGGATCACGCCGCCGAAGCCGTGCTGCCGGGCAAACCGTTGAGGAGCGGCACCGACACGACCTATCTGTGCGCGGTTGATCGGGACGGCAACATGGTGTCGTTCATCCAGAGCAACTACGCCGGATTCGGCTCGGGCTTGGTGGCAGCGGGTACGGGGTTTGGACTGCAGAACCGGGGTGCCCTGTTCACGCTCGATCCGGACCATCCCAATGCGCTTGAGCCGCGCAAGCGTCCGTTGCACACGATCATCCCCGCCTTCATGGAGAAGGGGGAGGTGCGGATTGCGTTCGGGATTATGGGGGGCTGGAATCAGGCCCAGGCGCACGCCCAGTTCGTGGCCGACCTGGCCGATTTCGGCATGAACCCCCAGGCCGCACTGGAAGCGCCGCGGTTCACCCGGATGGTGTTTCCCGGAAAGGCGGTGGAAATCGAGAATCGGATTCCGGTGGAAGTGCGGGAGGCACTGGCGGCCAAAGGTCATGAGATCACGAGCAACCACGCCTTCTCGCAGAACGTGGGCGGCGGTCAGGCCGTGATGCGCAATTTCGCCACGGGCATCAATTACGGCGCCAGCGATCCCCGCAAGGACGGCGCGGCGGTGCCGGAACCGGTTCAATAGGCGGTCCTGGGAGGACAAAACTGGGCCGCGTCACTCCCAGGCGTTGCACTCGCCTCCGGCATCTGGCACAACGGGCGCCCCTTTGCGCATGAAGAAGCCGACGAAAAAATCGCCCGAGGTCCAGTTGTTGGAGTTGTTGAAGCAGGTGTTGTCCAAAGCCGCCCCCGACGCCGCTCTGGCGGGACGCATCTATCAGGCGGTGGAAACCGCCATGCAGGCCCGGGCCCGCGCCGAGGCCTTTGAGAAGTTCTGCGAGAAGCTCGCCGTGGCGGATCTCGAACCGGCCAGCCTCGAGGGTATCCAGGAGCAATTGAACGCTTCCTTCGGCGACGGCGAGGTCAACCTCGAACCCGATCCCGAAACCAACCGGCTCGAGGTGGAGGTCACCCTGCCCGATGGCAGCGAGCTGCTGAGCCAGATCCGGGTCGATCCCGCGGCCGCCGCCGCACTCGAAGCCGGCGATCCCGAGGTGCCGTTGAAGTTCGTCCCGTTCCCGGTCTGTCTGCCGGGCGATCCCGAAATGGTCTGGATGCTGGCCCGTCACGAAACCCTCACGCCGGAGGAAGGTGGCATGGCATTGAACCGCGCGGAGGGCGATTTCTGGGCGTCGAAGACCGGCCAACGACTGCTCCGCAAACGCCTGGCGGAACGCACTTTCCCCGAGTTTATCGCGCGCGTGCCCGCCGGGATGCTGCGGGAGGTCGGGTTGAAACGGCATTACAAGGATCCCGAACCGGTGAAGGAACATCACTCGTCACCGGAGGCGTGAGGGAGGGGCATCCCGCGGCAAGAGCGGTGAAGGCTGCGCTTTTCACCGCACTCCAA
>JACKPW010000025.1 GCA_024233215.1 Verrucomicrobiales bacterium
TGCAGGAGCCCGCGAGCACTCCCCAGAAGGCGCAACGCGAGTTCTTCCCTGCGTTGCAGGTCGAGTCGCCCGGCCTTCTCAGTCGGTCGCGCAAGGGCCAGAAGGCGGCTTTGTCGAAGAAGCCGGGAGGGAATGACAACTACTATACCGAAGGCAAAGAATCCTACAAACCCTCCCTCAAGCTTGGCCGAGGAAGGTCCGCCCTGGCCAACATTCCGGCGGACATGGAGAGCTTTCCGGTCAGTATTTGGTTTCGCGATTTGCTGGAAAAAGGAGTCCAGCCGTTTGTGCTCAACAGCCAGTTGATGCGGCAGCCCAGTCCTCCAGGACTGGGGAGACGATTTCAGACCAACGGTTCCAATCTCCCCTGGGTCGTCGCTGAACTGCGCCAGGATAGCAGACGTTTCACGGGCTGGCTCGAACATGTGCGAACCGCGCTGGATGATATCCAGGACCTCGACTCGGTGGAGCGTCCCGAGGACAGGCACCGGTACCTTGTCATCACTTACCGCAACGGGGCGAAGGTTCCATCCTGGCTGGTGTCAGATGGCACGCTGCGGCTGCTTGCGCTGACAATTCCCGCCTACCTCGGTGGAATCGAGGGGACCTTCCTGATTGAGGAACCCGAGAATGGCATCCACCCCCATGGTATCGAAACCGTCCTCCAGTCCTTGTCCTCCATTTACCGCAGCCAAGTTCTCGTGGCGACCCACAGCCCGGTTGCCCTGAACATGATCGAGCCTTCGGAGGTGCTCTGCTTTGCCAAGGATTCTCAGGGGGCGACGGACATCGTTCCAGGTGACAGGCATCCTGCGTTGCAGACGTGGCGCAGGGGCGAACCCGATCTGGGGATGCTGTTTGCGTCAGGGATTCTCAGCTGAGAGGTGGCCATGAAGGACCTGGTCATTCTCACACCGGACAAGAACACCCAGTATGCCATCACGGGCGCCTTGGGGAGATGCGAGTCGCTGGGGATTCGGCGCGTCGAGTTCGAACTCAGGGTTCATGCCGGCCGGGATGGCGGGGTGCGGAAGAGCGGTGCAGACGTGCTCGCGCTCGAACGGAGGCGGTTCCGGCACGCGCTCGTGCTTCTGGACTTTGAGGGGTCAGGCACGAGCCTGGCCGGCTCCGCAGAGCTGGAGTCGGAGTTGGACGAGCGTTTGCGTCCGACGTGGGGCCCCCATGCCAAGGCGATCGTCATTGACCCGGAGGTCGACATCTGGGTGTGGGGCGCGGACAACGCGATCGAACCCGAGATCGGGTGGCGCGAAGGCAGGCATGTGCGGGAATGGCTACGGAGGAATGGCTTCGAACTGGATGAGAACTCGAAGCCGATACGTCCGAAGGAAGCACTGGAAGCAGCGCTCCGTTTCACCGGCTTGCCGAGGTCTTCGGCGTTGTATTTGAGAGTGGCCCGCCGGATCAGCCTCGCGCGATGCACCGACGCTGCCTTTGGCCGACTGACCGCCCGGCTGCGAGAGTGGTTTCCAGCCTGAACGGTTGCTTCGGCTGGCAAGGAGGCTTACTGGCGAAGGTTCCTTGCTCCCTCAGTGGACCGGATCTTGCTCCTCGAACGATTCCACCGTGTAGGTCTCGACCCGGGTGGCGGGATCCCGCCAGGCCTGCTCCGGCAGGCCGGCCTTGCGGCAGAGGCTGGCGAGGAAGGGCTCCTTCCCGGGCAGCTTGTTCCAGACCTGCGGCAGGTAAGTGGCGCTGTGGCGACCGGAACTGAGGATCACCCCGTCAATCCCGGGCCGCAGCCGGTCGAGCAGTTCCTCTGTAGAGTCGTGGCGCAACCGCCGCGGTTGCGAGAGCACACTGATTTCCACGATGAGCTCCGGCAGTTCTGCAAGGCTCACGGGCTCAAATCGCGAATCCCGGGTCGCGGCGCTGCGGGCATTCTCCATCACCGCCCGGTAAAGCGGCCAACGCGGTGCCAGGGTTCCCACGCAGCCCCGCAGGGCGCCGCGCTGCGTGAGGGTGACAAAGCAGGCCCGCGGTTCACCGAAACCAGGGGGGACATGGTCGCCGGCCACGTGCGGGAGACGGCCGTGGCGCAGGGTCTCGTCCATCGCCTGCCGCGCCAATTCCAGCAGCATGGCGCGGTCCTCGTCGCTGTAACGTCCTGGCGTCATTCTGGCACCACGAAATACTGCCCGCCCCGGCGGGTCTCGAATTCAACGAGCCCGGGTTCCTTGGATACGACGGTGACCCGTGAGCCGTCGGGGGAGTTCCGCCGGATCTGGACGGGATTCGCGACTCGCAGCCGGCAGGCTGCCCCCGCCAGGGAAATGAGCCTGGCCCGGACCAGTTCACCCTCGTGCCATTCCAGGTCGACCTCGAAACCACCCCGGGCCCGCAGGCCCGAGACACGGCCCTCGGGCCAGCTTCCGGGCAGGGCCGGGAGCAGCTCGATTGCGCCCGCATGACTTTGCAGAAGCATCTCGCAAATCCCCGCCGTGGCGCCGAAGTTGCCATCGATTTGGAAGGGCGGATGCAGGTCGAGGAGATTTGGCGCGATGCTTTGCTTCAGCAGTTCCACCAGGTGTCGCCGGGCCTCGTTGCCGTCACCCAGGCGGGCCCAGAAGTTGATGATCCAGGCGCGGCTCCAGCCGGTGTGACCGCCGCCGTTCGCGAGCCGTCGTTCGAGGGTCACCCGGGCGGCCCGGGCGAGTTTGGGAGTCTCGTGCGGCGTGATCTCGCTGCCGGGATGCAAGGCAAACAAGTGCGAGATGTGCCGGTGACCGGGCTCCGGTTCCTCGTAGTCCTCGCTCCATTCCATGATCTGGCCGTGTTTGCCAACCTGCGTCGGCGGCAGGCGCTTCAGGGTGGTCTGCAGTTGGCTGCGGAAGGCGGGATCGAGGTCCAGCACCGTCGCTGCGGCGAGGCAGTGCTGGAACAGGTCGCGCACGATCTGGGTGTCCATCGAAGGCCCCATGCAGAGCACCCCGGTCGTGCCGTCGGGCAGCCGATAGCTGTTTTCCGGCGACATCGAGGGACCGGTCACCAGACGTCCCTTGGGATCTTCCACGAGGTAGTCGAGAAAGAACTGCGCCGCCTCGCGCATGACCGGATAGGCGCGGTCGCGGAGGAAACGTTCATCCAGCGTGAACGCGTAGTGTTCCCAGAGATGCTGGCAAAGCCAGGCTCCGCCCATCGGCCAAAGGCCCCACTGCGCGCCGTCGCCCGGCACGGTGAACCCCCACACGTCGGTGATATGATGGGCCACCCAGCCCCCGGCACCGTACTGGCGTCGGGCGGTTTCGCGGCCGGGATCACGCAGGGACTCGATCAGCTGGAACAACGGTTGGTGGCACTCGGAGAGGTTGGCCGGCTCGGCGGGCCAGTAGTTCATCTCGAGGTTGATGTTGAGATGATAATCGCTGTTCCAGGGGGGATTCAGGCCGTCGGCCCAGAGGCCCTGCAGGTTCGCCGGCAGGTCGCCCGGACGCGAACTCGAGATCAGCAGATAGCGTCCGAATTGGAAGAGCAGGGCGGCGAGGCCGGGATCCTCGAAACCGTCTTTTACCCGGGCCAGGCGCTGGTCCGTGGGTAGGTAGGACGCCTCGCCGCCGAGGTCGAGAAGGACGCGGCGATACAGCGACTGATAATCCGCGAGGTGCGCGGAACGGAGCGTGCTCAGCGGCTTCTCCACCGCCCGGGCCACGGCCTCATCCGCACCCCCGCTGGCATCCCGTCCTCCGAAACTCGTCGCGGCCCCCAGCCACAGGGTGGCGCTCGTGGCGTCACGGATTTCCAGGCGTCGCTCCGGAGCGAAGATCCGCCCCCCCTCAGCCTGTGCCCGCAGCGTCACCCGGAAGTCCAGTCCATTCCCGTGGTCGAGATTGCCATCCATCAGCAGGGTGTGGCCGTCGCGGGTCGAGGCAATGGTGGGTTCCGGTCGGTCCAGGCTGGCGATCAGGGTCAGGCCGCCCGGTTGCGAGCAGGAGAATCGCATGACGATGACCTGGTCCGGATGACTGGCGAAGATCTCCCGCGTGTAACGCACCTGGCCGATGCGATAGCTGATGCGGATCGTGGCGGTGTCGAGATTCAGCTCGCGCCGGTAGTCCTCGACGTTCTCGTGACCGGGGAGGGTGAGCCGCAAGTCGCCGAGGGTCTGGTACGGCCGGAGGGTCCTGGGCTGTCCCATGAGATACTGGTTTGCAATCTGCATGGCCTCTGCCGGGCGGCCGTCGAACAGGAGTTCGCGGACATCCGGCAGGAACTTGAGGGCGTCCGGGTTCTGGCAGTCGCGTGGACCGCCCGACCAGAGGGTGTCCTCGTTGAGTTGGATGCGTTCGTTCGCCGTACGGCCAAAGACCATCGCGCCGAGCCGGCCGTTGCCAATGGGCAGCGCCTCCTTCTCCCAGTCGGTGGCGGGCGCAAGATACCAGAGGAGATGTTCCTGCAAGACGGCCGGGGGCCTTGGGGGCGTGTCGACGCGGGCTCGGTGCGGCACGGAAGGGGGCGTGGCACAGCCCGCCAGCAAAAGAATGCCGGCAATGAGACACGAACTCAGCAGCCCGTGCACGCTCGGTCGGTTCAGCATGGGGAGACCTTTCGCAAAGCCGGGCGGACGGTCAAGCACGGGACCGGGAAGCGGCCGGACCGGCGGACCATGGACCAGACGGCAAAGGCAGTCAGCACCAGCAGGGTAAGGCAGAAGGACAGAATGGCCAGGGGAAGCTCGATCCCACCGGTGCGGTTTCCCGTGATGAACGGGTTTGGCAGGAGAAACAGACCGAACATCGGCGAGATTCCACCCTCCCCCCTTTGCCGACGGTCGAAAACTCGTTGACGGTCGGAGGGGGCGACGTAACATGGCGGCTTCGGATTGGAAGTGTGATTGACTGAATCGAAACAGGAACTGAACAAGAAGTAGTTATGGCAACGAAGATTGCAATCAATGGTTTTGGGCGTATTGGCCGTCTGGCCTATCGGGCGATGGTGGAGCAGGGCCTGGTCGGCAACGACGTCGAAGTGGTGGCCGTGGGGGATATCGTCCCGGCGGACAACCTGGCCTACCTCCTCAAGTACGACTCGATCCAGGGGCGCTTCAAGGGCGAGGTCAGCCACGAGGGTGAGGACACGCTGGTGGTCAACGGCGCCCCGATCAAGGTCGTGAGTGCGAAGACCCCCGCCGAGCTGCCCTGGAAGGCCATGGGCGTGGATGTCGTGATCGAGTCCACCGGATTGTTCACCCAGGTCGAGAAGGCCCAGGGGCACATCGACGCCGGCGCGAAGAAGGTCATCATCTCGGCCCCCGCCAAGGGCGACTGCCTGACCGTGGTCATGGGCGTGAACGACGACAAATACGATGCCGGCAAACACCACATCGTCTCGAACGCCTCCTGCACCACGAACTGCCTGGCCCCCGTCTGCCACGTCCTGCTCAAGGAAGGCTTCGGGATCGACGAAGGTCTGATGACCACCATCCATGCCTACACTGCGACGCAGAAGACCGTGGACGGTCCGAGCCGCAAGGACTGGAAGGGTGGCCGCACCGCCGCGCAGAACATCATTCCCTCCACCACCGGCGCCGCGAAGGCGGTCGGCCTGGTGCTTCCCGAGGTCAAGGGCAAGCTCACCGGCATGGCGTTCCGCGTGCCGACACCCACCGTGTCCTGCGTGGACCTGACGGTGAAGACCGTCAAGGAGACCAGCTACGACGAGATCTGCGCCGCGATGAAGCAGGCCAGCGAGACCTATCTGAAGGGCATTCTCGACTACACCGCCGACGAGGTCGTCAGCAGCGACTTCATCCACTACCCGGCCTCCTCGATCTTCGACGCCGGCTCGGGCATCGGCCTGAACAGCAAGTTCTTCAAGCTGGTGAGCTGGTACGACAACGAGTGGGGCTACAGCTGCCGGGTCGGCGAATTGCTGAAGCTCATGCTCAGCAAGGGGCTGTAAGCCATCTCTGACTCACGATTTCGCGAACGGCGATTCCGCGCGGGAATCGCCGTTTCTGCGTACCGGCACCGGGTGCGCCTTGTCAACCGCTCCTCGGCGCGCAAGTCGTCCACCGGATTCGTTGTGAGCTGCGGTTGGGTCTCCACGTCAGGCAAATGTGCCTGACACGCGGAGGTCGCCAAGTTCCTTCATGGGTCCGGTCACGAGGCGGCCCTGGGCTTCGACACTTCGGGAAGGGGAGTAATTCGACTGGCCTACGGATGGCTCACGCGCAGGTAACCGGTGGACTCCTGGGCCGGCAGATCGAAGGCGAAGTGCGCATCGGCGGACGTCACCGTCGCCAGGCGGGTCCACGCTTGCAGGTCGGTGCTGATCTCCACGCCATAACCGGTTCCGACAACCCCCTCCCAGGCCAGCGAAACCGACCCGGGCTCGGCGCGGGATGCGGCCAGTGACAACCGCACCGGTCCGACGAGCGCGATTCGCCGCAGTTCCACCCGGGCGCTCGCCGAGGTCGTGTCGTCACCGAAGAACAGAAAATCCGGCGTCTCGTAGACATCGAACAAACCGGTGAAAGCCGCGTAGTCCCGGAGCGGTCCGGCGAGCAGGGATTCTCCATCCACGAAGAGTCGGTACCCCTCCCGGCTGAACCCAAGCGAAAAGTCCAACGGGCCCGCCGACCAGTCCAGCGGCCCTTCCTCGGCATGCGTGAACAGCGGATCATCGGCCTGGGCAAAGACGCGATCCTGCCAGAACCCGAGTTCGATGCCGCGGGCCTCCCGGTCCAGCACGATCACGGAGAAGCCGGCACGATCGGCACTCACATGTGCCTCCGCCTCGAGGCGGACGGTGAAATCGATGGCGAACCCGCTCTGCGCGTCCAATGCCATGGGCGCCAGCCGGGCGATGCCGGCCTGTTCATTGCGAAGGGCGAGCGTATCCAGCCAGGTCGTGCCGTCAGCGTTCGTCCATACCGCGGTCCCCGGCAGGGCGACGTAGTCCCAGCCCTGTTCGGCCGGAGGCACTGTCAGAGATCCGTCGAAAAGCACCTGTGCCCTGCTGCCCACGGTCAGGAACGTCAGCGCACCCAGGATACCACGGCCTGTTTGGAAGCGACACCGCACAGCGTGTTTGTAGCAGGAGCGCATGCTTTGACCAAGGTCACGCTTGCACGGCCGCGAAACCGGAACAGCGTTTGCAGTCGTGTTCCCAGTCGCGTTGCCACTTGCCTTCGTGGGACGGCAGGACGAGTGTCCCACCCGTGAAAGCAGAATCCACATTCCGTTCCCCGCAGGCCTATTCGACGGTGGGCGAAGGCAATGTCGGGCTTTCGGACGGCAGCGGGCAGCGATTCACCAGCCGACGGCTGCAGGAGCACATCCGACTTCCAGACCCCGGCGGGACAAAACGGCTGGCCTTTCCCTGATCCCCCATTTCCCGGCTCCGTGGTTGGAATCTCAGATTTGAGATTTGAGATCTCAGATCTCAGATCTCCGCGCGCCTTCAACAACCCGCAGTCCGGCATTGATGCCCCCGCCAATCACCCTACAATCCCCGGCCGGGCGCCCCGAAACACCGGTTGGCGACCGCACGATCACGACAACACACAGGTTTCATGAGCATCGAGTTCCGCCAGAAATGCGCCTTTGCCCTCCTGGTTCCCACCAGCATGGGCATCCGGATCACCCCCGCCAACGGTCAGCCCGTCCATTGCAGCAGCAGCTTCCGCATGGATGTGACCAGCGCCGAAACCAACGTGGCCAGTGTGGCTTCCTACCTCGGCCTGCCGGTCAAGGTGCTGACGGCGCTCGTCAAGGGCAGTCCCATCGCCCGCATGATCCGGGACAACCTGGCCGGCCGACACATCACCTGCGAGGCGACGGAGGTGGAGCAGGGCGGGCCTTGGGGCTATCGGCACCAGATCAACATTGCCGACAGCGGGTTGGGATCGCGGGGGCCGCGGGTCTGGAACGATCGGGCGGGTGAAGTCGGCCGGACGCTCAGCGTGGCGGACTTCGATCTGGACCGCATTTTCGGGCAGGAAGGGGTGCAGATCGTGCATCTGTCGGGTCTGATCGGCGCGTTGTCGCCGGAGACGAGCAAGTTCTGTCTCGAACTCGCCCGGGCGGCGAAGAAGCACGGCACGCGGATTTCGTTCGATCTCAATCACCGGGCCTCGTTCTGGAAGAACCGGGAGCGGGAGTTGCGGGAGATGTTCCTCGAGATTGCCGGGATCTCGGACATTCTCGTGGGCAACGAGGAGGACTTTCAACTGTGCCTGGGGATCGAGGGACCCGAGGCCGGTGGCAAGGATCTCGCGGCAAAAATCGAGAGCTTCAGGGTCATGATCGACCGCGCCAAACAGGCGTTTCCCAGCACCTCGGTCTTTGCCACGACCCTCCGCGAGGTGGTCAGCACAAACTGCCATCGATGGGGCGCCATCATGGCCGAGGGAAGCCATTGGCACGTGGTGGAACCGCGGGAGATCACGGTGCTGGACCGGATCGGCGGCGGCGACGGTTTTGTGGGCGGCATGCTCTACGCCGTGCTGCGGGGGTGGGAACCGGAGAAGTGGGTGCAGTTCGGTTGGGCCACCGGTGCCCTGGTCACCACGTTGGAAACGGACTACGCGCAGCCTGCCGACGAAGAGCAGATCTGGAGCATTTGGAAAGGGAACGCCCGGGTGAAGCGGTAGGCCACGTTGCCGCATCGCAGTCCCGGGGGTGATCAACCCTGGGAGGGGTGCCGGCTTGCCGGGTGCGAGTGCTCACGGAAGCATTGCTGGTGATCCATTGATTCTATAGACTTCCGTTTGTGGCGCGTCTGACGAAGCAGGAGCAACTGGTGTTGTGCTGCGTGATCGGCCTGCTCCTGGTGGGCTGGGCGGTCAAGGCCTGGCGCACGGCACATCCGCCGTCCACGGTGCCGGTTGCGGCCCGGACCGCCACGCCCTAAGCATGCAACCGCGTGATTTGGACGAGGCTCTGGACCTCATCGTGAAGCAGGACCCCCGGTTTCCCCGGGAGGCCTATGACTTCATGCGTGAGGCCGTGGAGTTCACCCAGAACGCCATTCGCAAGGCGAACAAGAATCAGCCCCGCCACGTCACCGGCCAGGAACTGCTGGCCGGGATTCGGACCTTTGCGCTCGAGCAGTACGGGCCGATGGCCCTGACGTTGTTCCACGAATGGGGCATCCGACGTTGCGAGGACTTCGGCGAAATCGTGTTCAACCTCGTGGACCACGAGATTTTCAGCAAGACCGAGACCGACAGCCGGCAGGACTTCACCGGCGGGTATGACTTTGAGGAGACTTTCCGCAAGCCGTTCAAACCGGCTCGTTCCGTTGCCGGACACCCTCTTCCGCCGCGCCCGCGCCAGGGCTGATTCCCCCCCCGTTGCATGGACCTTTCCCCGGCCCCTCGCCCCGCCGAAATCCCCGCGCTGCCCGACGGCGTCCAGTTCGTGACCCTGGAAAACGGTCTCACCCTCATTGTGCGTGAAGACCGCTCGGCGCCGGTGGTGTCGGCCCAGGCGTGGTGCCGCGCCGGCAGCATTGACGAGGGCCGCTGGCTGGGGGCGGGGCTTTCCCATGTCCTGGAGCACATGCTGTTCAAGGGGACGGAGCGGCGGCCGCCCGGCCGGATTGATCATGAGGTGCAGGCGGCTGGCGGTTACATGAACGCCTACACCTCCTTCGACCGCACGGTCTATTGGATCAACGTGCCGAACACCGGGACCCGGGTGGCGTTGGACGTGCTTTGCGACATCATGCGCAACGCCACGCTGCCGCCGGAGGAGTTGACGCGGGAGATGGACGTTATCCGCCGCGAGATGGACATGGGCCATGATGATCCCGCGCGCCATTCGGGGCGCCGCCTCTTCGAGACGGCGTATACGCGAAGCCCGTACCGCTACACCGTCATCGGATACCTCGACATCTTCAACCGCCTGACCCGCGAGGACATCGTGGCGTACTACCGGGAGAAGTATGTCCCCAACAACCTGTTCTTCGTGGTGGTCGGGGATTTCGAGGCGGAGACGGTGGTGGCGCAGATTCGCGAGGCCTTCGACGGGGTGCCGGCCCGGCCGTTGCCGCCCACCGTGCCGCCGACCGAGCCCCAACAGGTCGCGCCGCGGGAGGTTGCCGAGGAGGGAGCCACGGAACTGACGCACGTTCACTACGCGTGGCACATTCCGGATATCCGGCATCCGGACGTGCCGTTGCTCGACGTGCTGGGGGTGTTGCTTGGTGGGGGACGAAGCTCGCGGCTGTTCCAGGAAGTGCGGCAGAAACGGGGTTTGGTGACGGGAATTGATGCCTGGACCTACAGCCCGGGAAATGCCGGGTTGGCGGGCGTGAGCGCGGTGCTTGAGGCGGAGCAGTTTCAGGCCGCCGACGCCGCGATTCGCTCGGAGATCACGCGGTTACAGGAGACGCCCGTCAGTGAAGCCGAGGTGGCCAAGGCGGTGAAGCAGTTCGTCGCCGGCACCCTCGCCACGCGCAAGACCATGCAGGGCCAGGCCCAGGATCTTGGAGGCAACTGGATGGCTGCGGGCGATCTCAACTTCTCCGAGCGGTACCTGGCCGCCGTGCGCGAAACCACCCCTGCGGCACTGCAACGTGTGGCCCGCACCTACCTGACATCCCCCAATCGTACCCGGTATGCCCTGGTCCCCAAGGGCACCAATCACGTCGAGAAACGGGCGGCATCCGCCTGCCGGGAGCAGGCCATCACGAGGCACGTGCTGCCCAACGGTCTCCGCCTGCTGGTCAAGGAGGATCATCGGCTGCCCTTTGTGGAACTGCAGTGTGTGCTCCGCGGCGGAGTGCTCGCCGAAGATCAGGGGAACAACGGCGCCACTTTCCTGCTCTCGCGCATGCTCCTGCAGGGGACGCCGAACCGCAGCGCTGACGAGATCGCCACCTGCATCGAGTCGGTTGGAGGCCATCTGGACACGTATGCCGGCAACAACAGTTTCGGCGTCTCCGCGGAGGTGTTGCAGGATGACCTGCCGCTGGCGCTCGAGGTGCTTGCCGACGTGCTCCTGAATCCCGCCTTCCCCCCCGAGCACCTGGCCCGGGAGCGGGCGCAACAACTGGCCGCCATCCGGGCGCAGCGCGATCAGTTGCTGCAGACCGCTTTTCGCTCGATGCGCCGAAAGCTCTTCGGAGCGCAGGGCTACGGGTTGGAATTGCTCGGGTCGGCGGAACGGGTGGAGACTTTCAGCGAAACCGACTTGCGGGCGATGCATCGGCGGTTGGTACGTCCGGACCAGGCGGTGCTGGCCATTTACGGTGCGGTCAGCACCGACATCCTTGTAGCTGCCGTGGCGCGGAGTCTGGGGGGCTGGACCGGGGCGGACCCGATTCCAGCCGTTGAGGGGAAACCGGCGACTGAGTTGGCGGGCAACGGAGCCGCCGACGGTGGACCCGAGGTCGGGGACAAGAAGCAGGCGGTGCTGGTGCTGGGGTTTCCGGGTGTGACGGTGGATTCGGAGGACCGGTTCGCGTTGGGGTTGATCCAGGAAGCGTGCAGCGATCTCGGTTCCCGGCTTTTCGCGCGCATCCGGGATGAACTTGGACTTGCCTATTACGTAGGGTGTCAGAGCTTCGTCGGCCTGGTGCCCGGGTACTTCGCCTTCTATGCCGGCACGTCGCCGGAGCACGCGGTGCAGGTCGAGACGGAACTGCGCCGGGAGGCGGCTGCGTTGGCGGAGCAGGGATTGACCGCGGAGGAATTGCAGCGGGCGAAGGCCAAGGTCGTCGGGCACAAGAAGATCGCCCGCCAGGAACTCGGACACTACGCCATGGTGACCGCCCTCGACGAGCTATACGGCCTGGGTTACCAGCGGGTGGACGAGGAGGATGCGCGATTCGAGGCGGTGACCGGGGAACAGACCGCCCAGGTGGCCCGGAAATACCTGCGCCCCGAGGCCGCCGTCCTGGTGGTGATCACGCCTGAACCAGCCGGCCCGTAGCCGACGTCAGTCGGCGCAAATATCCGGATTGCCCGGAGGTGCCGGGAAGGTGGGTGGCGGAAGATAGGTATGCGCGGACTCTACGTCCGCGGCTACGGCCGGGTAGCCGCCGACGTCAGTCGGCGCAAGTCTCCGGATTGCCCGGAGGTGCCGGGAAGGTGGGTGGCGGAAGATAAGTATGCGCGGACTCTACGTCCGCGGCTACGGCCGCGGTAGCCGCCGACGTCAGTCGGCGCAAATGCTCCGAATGCCCTGAGTGCCGGTGGACCAGAGTGGTTGATTTGCTTGTGCGGACGGTCGATGCGCGGTTACGGGGCCACGACTCGCCAGACCTGCGCGACGAAGAAGGTGACCACGAGGCCCATAGCCAGTGGCAGCAGGGCCGCCACCACCGTCCACCTCCAACTCCCCGATTCCTTGTAGATCGTGTAGAGCGTGGTGCTGCACGGGTTGTGGAGCAGGCTGAACAACATCAGGTTCACCCCGGTCAACAGCGTCCATCCGCCCGCCTTGAGCAACTGCAGGGTGGCCTGATGGCTGTCCAACTCGAACAGGACCCCGGCGCCTTCGCCCACACCGGTCGTGCCTGTCATCAGCACCGTCAACACGAGCACCGCGGGGATCACGATTTCATTGGCCGGGATGGCGATCACGTACGCCAGCAGGATCACGCCGTTCAGCCCGATCAACACTCCCAAGGGATTGAGCCAGTCGATCAGATGACCCGCCACGCTGGTACCCCCCACCTGAAGGTTCGCCACCAGCCAGATGACCGCTCCGGCGGGGACGGCGAACACCACCGCCCGCCACAGGACGAACAGCGTCCGGTCGATGAGCGACGTGTAAATGGTTTGCCAGAAGCGGGGCGGTCGGTAGGGGGGCAGTTCGAGACTGAAGGTCGAGACCTCGCCCCGCAACACGGTTCGGGACAGTCCCCAGGAGGTGGCGAGCGACGCGAGGATCCCCAGCAAGGCGACACCCACGACCGCGGCGGCGGAAACCAGTCCGGCCAGCAGGGGCGGGGCCGTGGCCCCGATGAAGATGCTGGCGATGAGGATCTGCGTGGGCCAGCGGCCGTTGCAGAGCGCGAAATTGTTCGTGAGCATCGCAATCAGCCGTTCCCGCGGACTGTCGATGATGCGGGTCGCCACCACGCCCGCGGCGTTGCAGCCAAAGCCCATCATCATGGTCAGAGACTGTTTGCCATGTGCCCCGGCGCGCTTGAACCAGCGGTCCAGGTTGAACGCCACGCGGGGCAGATAGCCGAAGTCCTCCAGCAGCGTGAACAGCGGGAAGAAGATTGCCATCGGTGGCAGCATCACGCTGACCACCCACGCCGTGGCGCGATACATCCCGTCCAGACACAGGCCGTCGATCCAGCGGGGCAGGCCGAGGCTCGCTGAGAACTGCTTGAGCAGGGGAAGCACGGTGTCCAGCAGCAGCGTTGCAAGCCACCGCGATGGCACGTTGGCCCCGGCGATGGTGATCCAGAACACCCCCGCGAACAGCAGCAGCATGAGCGGGAACCCCCAGACGCGGCTGGTGACGATCCGGTCCACGGTTCGATCCAGGTCAAACCGGGGCGTGTCACCGGGGCGGGTGACCGCCCGGTCCGCCAGTCGTGAGGCCTCCTTGTAGAGGCTTTCCACCAGGTCATCATGAAACGTCGCCCCGATCTTCCAGCGCAACGTCTGGGCCTCTCGCAGCACCCGGTCGGCCGTGATGGGGTGGGACGTCTTCATGCCGCGGAGGCCGCCGCCGGAGCGGTTGGCAGGGGGCGGCCTTGCGCCGTCGCGAGGTCGGCGATCTCGCCACTGCGTACCGCCGCGGTGATCCGTTCATCGCCGTCCAGCAGGCGCAGGGCGACCCAGCGTGGATTGGGGAGTCCGGGGTGGAGTTGGGTGAGGTGCTCCACCAGGGTGGTGAGTGCCTTCCGCAATGCCGGGGGTTCCTGCAGGCTCCGGTGAGGTTTGCCCACGATGTCCCCGGTGGCCACCCCCGCGATCGCCTGCAGCAGCGTGTCCAAACCCTCGCGGTACCGCGCGGTGGCGGGCACCACCGGAATCCCCAGATCACGGGCGAGCCGCCGGTCGTCGACCTGCAGCCCCAGTCGTCGGGCCTGGTCCATGAGGTTGAGGCAAACCACCACGCGGGGGGTGATCTCGAGCACTTGAAGTGCCAGGTTGAGGTTTCGTTCCAACCGGGTGGCGTCCACCACCACCACCGTGACATCGGGTTGGCCGAAGAGGATGAAGTCCCGGGCCACCTCCTCATCCGGGCTCGTGGCCAGCAACGAGTAGGTGCCGGGGAGATCGACGATCTTGTAGCGTTGCTTGCCGAATTCGAATCCACCCTCGGCACGCGTGACCGTCTTGCCGGGCCAGTTTCCCGTGTGTTGCCGAAGGCCGGTGAGGCTGTTGAAAACCGTGCTCTTGCCCACGTTCGGATTCCCGGCGAGGGCGACCACGTAATCCCAGTCCTCCATCTCGACCCCAAGCCGTCGCAGGTTGGAGAGGTGATGCGCCGGGCAACCGGTGCAGGCGCTTTCCGGGGCAACCGAAGGCGTGGTGCTCATGCGGCTTCAGACTCCGGGCTGAGCAGAATGAGACGTGCCTGCTCCTGGCGCAACGCGATCAGGCTGTCGCGAATCCGGTAAGCGGTGGGATCGCCGCCGGGGCTCCGCATCTCGGCCTGCACCCGGGTGCCCGGCAGGATTCCGAGGTCGAGGAAGCGCCGCCGTTCCGGCCCCCGGCAAAGCGGGGAGAGCGACTGCACCACCCCGGCTTCACCCGGGGCCAATGTGTGGAGCCCCCGCCCGCCGGGGTGTTCCTCCGCCAGCGTGGATTCCACCGGAGCGACCGTGACGTTCGCCGCGATGACCGGGGCCAGGCGTCGTTCCTCACCCTCACTCCAAAAGCTCACTCGATCCGGTTCGACCTGGCTGACCCGCAACACCTGACCCACGTGCAGTCCGTCCGCCACCAACTGCGCGTAGACCGCCTCGGGCTCGTCCTCGATGTGGGTGATGCGAACCGCCTGCCCGGGCTTCATGGCGGCGAGTGATCGGCCGCCTGCCGGGGCGATCTCACCTTCCGCAGTGGGGATCGGGTCGCCGTGGGGATCATGCGTGGGATGACCGAGGCTGGCGGACAAGGCGTCCGCCTGTTCCGGCGTGAGACGATGTTCCTTCCGTTCGGCTGCCCCGTGCCACTCGGCCTCGGCCAGACCGGTCTGATCCGCCAGGTGGCGTTCCCACAGGCGATGGGCACGAATGATGTTCATGCCGTAGTTGCGGCCTTCGGCGGTCAGTTCGAACTCGCCTTCCCGCGATGCGATCAACCGGTGCGACTGCAGATACTCGACCACGTCCGCGGTATGGTTCAGGGAGATTTGCAGGGCGCCGGCGATGCTGGCCAGGGTGGGAACGCGCTCCTCCAGTTCACACTTGCAGAGGTGCTTGAGGGCGTCTTCCGCCAACACCCGCGCATTGGCCCGACGGAACCGGGTCCAGCGGGCGATCAAGCCCGTATGGGGCCAGAAGGCGACCACGGACAGCAACGCCACCACCACGCCAACTCCCAGGGCGAGAGCCGGACTGTAGGCTGCTGCAGGCAGAAGACTGGGCGGTCCGAACGTCATCATCGCACAACAGCGGCGTTAGCCGCGATTGCCACCGAGATTAGCATGAGAAAAGTTAGACGCAACCAACTTTCTTTTGCGCGCCTATATTTCGTTGTTTCCGGTCGGCGGATTCCCCCCCCTCCAAACACCTGGCTGCAGCGACTCCCCCCCAAGCAGAGCAGGTCAACCACAGATCGGCACAGATGAACGCCGATTCCCGGGGACTCCCTCAATCGTTCGGGTTTGCCCAATGAGTGAAGGCATCCGGCGGACGTCCCGGGCTCAGGCCAAAGAACCTATCCGCGTTCATCGGTGGTTCCCAGGTTCACTGTGCCCGTGAAGCACGGGGGACGATGGGGGGGAACCGCGGATCGCACTGCCGCTGCCAGTTTCTCATCCTGCTCCGGCAGCACGGTCCTGAGATCGAGCCTCAGCCAACCGCCTGCCAGGTGGCCGATGACCGGTGGGTTTCCGTCCCGCAGTTGTGCCGCCAGTCCGACCACGGGTAGGGCAGAGGGTTTGAGATCCAGCGTGATGGATTCGATCCCGGTCCGGGGCAGGGTGCCGCCGCCGATTCGCGCCGTAGCCCGGGAGATTCGGCTTTCCAGCGGCGACTCCGCCAGGGCGGCCCGCAACTGTTCCGCCCGCCGACGAAGTTCCCCGACGGGCGTTCGGATCAATGCCCATGCCAACGGACCGGGTTCCTTCGAGGACGTCGCCTCCAGGCAGCTCTCCACGGTGGTTTGCAGGGCTGCGAGGATCAGTTTGTCGCAGCGCAACGCCCGAAAGAACGGGTCGCGTTTGAGCGCCCCCACGAATCGCGTCCGACCGGCGATGATCCCCGCCTGCGGGCCGCCGAGCAGTTTGTCGCCGCTGAAGCAAACGAGGTCGACACCCTGTTTCAGAATTCCGGCTGGGGTGGGTTCCGGGTCGGCAAGCCCGAGGTCCCCGGTGCGGATCACGGCGCCGCTGCCGAGGTCCTCAATGAAGGGGACGCGACGTCGGCGCGCGACGGCCGCAATGTCGGCGGTGCCGGGTGACTCCACAAAACCGCCCATGAAGAAATTGCTGCGATGGACTTTCAGGATCAGCGCGGTTTGCGGCGAGAGCGCCCGGGCGTAATCGTCGGCATCGGTCCGGTTGGTGGTGCCGACCTCGCGCAGGATTGCGCCGCTGGTTTCGAGAATGTCAGGAATGCGGAACCCCCCGCCAATCTGCACCAGTTCCCCCCGGGAGATGACCACCTCCTTGCGGTCGCCCTGGGTGAAGTGCCGGAGCATCAACACCAGCGCGGCCGCACAATTGTTGACCACCGTGGCCGCGCCGGCACCGCAGAGTTGCGCCAGGCAATGTTCCACATACAGTCCCCGGCTGCCCCGGTTCCCCGTGTTCAGGTCGAATTCCAGGTTGCTGTACTGCTGCGCGACGGCATCCAGCGCGGCCGCCACGGCGGGGCCCAACGGGGCCCGGCCCAGGTTCGTGTGGATGATGACGCCGGTGGCGTTGATGACCGGCTGCAGTCGCGACCGGCACAGATTCTCCAGTCGGGATCGAACCCGGGCCACCACCGCGTCGAAATCCGGATCCGGGTCGACTTCTCCTCCCGCCTGTGACCGGCCGGCTGGTTCGCCGGACAGGCTGCGTCGAACCAGTTCCAGCTCGCGCCGCACCTCGGTCACCACCAGGGCGCGGGGCAGTTCCGGCAGGCCCAGGGCTTTCAGGACCTTGTCCGTGGAGGGGATGGTGCGCCGCGTCATGGCGTGACGACAATACGAGGCCTGGCCGACTTCACAATCCGGCCGATGACGGCCGCGCAGAGGACCTTCGACCTCGCAAGCACGGCCAGCGCGGCCGGGAGTTTGCCGGGCCGGATGCAAAGCAACAGGCCGCCGCTGGTCTGGGCGTCCGCCAGCAGGAGTTGTTGTGCTTCGCTGACCGGGTGGCTGAACCCGGTGAATTCAGACGCCGTGCGCAGATTCGCCTTCGTGCCCCCCGGAACACAACCGGCCTCCAGCAATCGCCACACGGCGGGTGCGATGGCCGGCACCTTGGTGGCATGCAGCTCGGCACCCACCCCGCTGGCCCGGCAGAGCGATCCCAGGTGCCCCAGCAAACCGAACCCGGTGACATCCGTTCCGGCCCGCGCCAGCCCGCGTTCCGCCAGGTCGGCACCCACGACATTCAGCCCGCGCATGAGATTCACGGCGCGGCGCGCGAGGGCAGGGGACGCCACACCGCGCTTGATGCCGGTGGTGACAATCCCGGTGCCCAGCGGTTTGGTCAGCACCAGGTAATCGCCCGGCCGGGCGCTGGCATTCGTAATGAGGCGCCGCGGATGCACGAGCCCCGTCACCGACAGCCCGTAGACCGGTTCCGGGTTCTTGATGCTGTGACCGCCGACCACGAGGCAGCCGGCTTCGGCCGCCTTGGCCTGGCCGCCTTTCAGAATCCGCGCGATCACCTCGGGCGGAAGCTCGTCCTCGGGCATGCCGACGATGTTGAGCGCCGTGATCGGACGGCCGCCCATGGCATAGACATCCGACAACGCGTTGGCGGCCGCGATCTGGCCGTAGACATACGGGTCATCCACGATGGGCGTGAAGAAATCCACCGTCTGCACGAGCGCGCGATCGCGATCCAGACGAAACACCCCCGCGTCATCGGCGGTGGAGGCGCTGACGAGCAGTCTGGGATCCGTTTGCTGAGGAAGCCGACGCAGGACCTGCGTCAGGGCCGACTGGCCGAGCTTGGCCGCTCAGCCGGCACACGAGGCCATGGTGGTCAATCGAAGAATGTCCTCCCGCGTCATCGTGCATCACCTCCTTTCGTGAAGGCTCGAAACCCGAACCGTCGTAGCCGCCGACGTCAGTCGGCGCATTTCCATCGAAACGAAATGCCAGCAGCGCATCCGCATCATCACGGCGCTTGCGAGGTTCGTTGGACCCGTCCGTCCGGGGTCCCCGACCTGTAACGGGCGGCAGCGGCCAAACGAATGGGAACCAGCTTACGTCGGCCGGCCGAAGCCCCGGAATCGTCCGGGCGTGGGTCCCGACCGGCCGCATGACGTTCCGTCGTTCGTTGCATGGGCCGCAGCCTATGGCACCCGGCCTGCCAGGCCAAGCAGCCGTTCTCATTTTGGCACCGGCGATTGACTTGATTCCTCGATGAGAGACGGGCAGGGTCGGTCCCTCCATGCAGGCCGGTGCCCAGACCGAAGTGTCAGAAGGCCGCGACGTTGGCGCTTGCCGCGGGTCTTTCGGGCTGGCTACGAACCACCGGTGGCCGCCCATCGCAAGCTGCAGATTCCTGAGCCTGCTGGCTCTCCTTCTGATTCCGGCCGCGGTCTGCGTCATGGTGCTCAGGGTGCACGGAGGGGAGGACGGGCTCTTAACCCCAAGACGAACGCCTTCCCCGACACCATTCGCGGTTTCAAGCACGTTGGGCAGCACTGGTACGCATGGGCTCAACCCGAGAATCCGCTGACGCTCACGCGGCAGTACGAGGGAAACAAGACCGCCGACGCGAAGGAGCAGACGAACGGCAGCGCCTCGTCTGGTCCAGAAGGAAACCAAACGCCCACCGACTAGAATCCCTCCATAAAGGAGTCAGAAAGGAGTCAGACCTGGCGAATGGCAGAACTCTGCTCACCCCTCAACTCCCCGTGCTTCTGCCGATCGAGGGACAGCAGGTCGGCCCCGTGGGTCCTCGTTCCCATGCGCGAGGAGCAGCGCCTGACGGCCACGTTTCTTTAGGGTGATGGGTCGCGCCGGGGGAATCGAACCGCAGCTTGCGACGGCGGCGGCAGAACGGCCTCTCCTGAATGTCAACCTTGAGGACTGCCCCCTGTGACGGATCGGGCAAGGCCGAAGGATCCTGCCTCATTGCGGGTGCCTGGATCGTTCAGGTGCTCCGCGATCCATTGACGTTCCTCCTGCGCGGTGTGAAACCACTCTGCGGATTCGCGACGCTTCAGCGGTGTCAGATTCAGGTATCCCTACGCCGTGAAGGTGTAGGCGTAGACCGCGTACATGCGTCGCCCTTGAGAGTCCGTGCCAAGGATTTCGTGTTGCAGCAGGGGGGTGTCGCCGATCCTGCCAACAAATTCCTCGAAGGGACTTCGAGTCGCTTCCGGCAACCACAGTTCGAGTTTGCCTTCGGCCAGAGATCCGTCAGTCGCCGCAGTTCGGTAACGTCGACAGGGTGATCGTCCCACCTCCAACGGGGAGCGGGCTGTTTGCATTAAACACCACAATGGCGTAGCTCACCGTATCGGCGGAGGTGAACGTCAGGGAGACTTCCTCGCGATACGCGGCCGGGTCGTTGCCGTCCTCGTCGAAGGTCAAGGTCAGGAGCCCCGTGTCGGATCCAGTTTTTGTATACGTCCAGTTGCCGGGTTCCTGCCCCAGGGCGCCATCGAACAAGAAGCGGTGGTTTGCTGAGAAGCAGTTGTTGAGGATGCTCTTTCCGTCAACAACGCCAGCGAAAGCGGCCGCATCAGGTGCGAGGTCCGTCGGCGCGGTCCATTCCGGAAGAGTCGAGAGGACAATGGTCCCGTTGCCAACCGGGGTGGGGGTGCCAGCATCGAAGATCGTGACAACATAGTCGACGGTGTCAACGGAAGTGAAAACCAGACCGATCTCCTCCCGATAGATCGCCGGATTGTTGGCATCCTCGTCGAAAGTGAGCACCAGGAGTCCCGTTCCCTTCCCGGTCTTGCTGTAACCCCAATTCCCGGGTTCAGGGCCGGAGACCCCGTCGAAGAAGAAACGATTATCGGCGGAAGCGCAGTTGTTGAGGATGTTCTTCCCATCGACAAAAGCAGCGAACTCCGCCGGCGATGGCGCGAGCTCGAATTCCCGGACTTGGAAGAACCGCACGGCGAGGCCATCCGTTGGGAATGGCCTGGTCTCCGGTGAGCCGTCTCCCAACGATGTGTGGTGGGGGCCGGTCCAGCCACCCGGCTCGAGACTCGTTGATGCCCAGACTTCGTAGAAGCAGCCTGATTGTGTGGGGTACGAGATGATCACACCCTCAGCCGACTGGGAGATCGTAACCTCCAGCGCCTCTGCGGGAAGAAGCAAGGAGACCGCGGCGACAATTCCTATATAAGTAAGACGATTCATCATCATTACGACAGCGAACGCTAGGGTTGGCGCATGGACGGGGCAAGTCCATTCTTGACAGCCCATTCTTGCCGGGGAGCTGGGGGAAAACGCAATCGGTTGGGTCCTCGGTGGCCTCAAAGGGGCGCCGGTACGTCGCGGTAGGCGCGACCACATCACGCGGCTGATCAGGCAGCAAAGCGGGTGGAGATCAGTCCGACTATCGCCACGGCCGCAAGGAGCGGTAGCAGAAAGCCAACGGTTTCGGACCGCATTGTGCCACCGCCTCGCTATCCCCTCGGGGCGTTTCCGATCCCTGCGTCTGTCAGCCGTGCTTGCAGGTTGGTGATGCCCACTGCTTCGGTCCGGTCGTTCATGGGGTAGGACTCTCGGCCGGGATAGACCACGAACAACCGTTCCAGCCGCAAGTCGTGCAACGCAGTGTGCATCGACTTCGTCATCGAGGGGGCGTCTCCATACTTGAACTCGAAGCCATACCTACGGCCCTTCGAGTGGACCAGCAGGTCCAGCTCCGCGCCGGCATGCGTTGCCCAGAACCAGGCGTCCCGGTCCCCGGTGAGTTGCAGCACCTGTTCGAGCGCAAAGCCCTCCCACGACGCGCCCAGTTTCGGATGCGCTTCCAGATCGGCAAACTCCTCCACCCGGAGCAGGCAGTGCAGCAAACCGGAATCCCGCAGGTAGATTTTGGGTGACTTCACCTGCCGCTTGCTCAGGTTTTCATACCAGGGCGCAAGCTGCCGCACCATGAACGTCGAACTCAGGATGTCCAGGTACCTGCGCATCGTTGGTTCGGAGGTGGACATCGACCGCGCCAGCTCCGACCCTTTCCACACCTGCCCATGATAGTGGGTCAGCATTGTCCAGAACCGCCGCAATGCCGTTGCCGGGATGGTGATGCCGAGTTGAGGCATGTCTCGCTCAAGCAACGTCCGGACGAACTCCTCCTGCCATTCCCGGCTAGAACCATCCGTTGCCGCGAGATGCGCCAGAGGGAATCCGCCTCGCCACCAGAGCGTCCGCCAGTTGCTGTTGCCCACTTCCTCGAGATTGAACCCGGACACATCCACCAGGGCCACGCGGCCTGCCAGCGACTCCGACACGCCCCGGACCAATCCGGGCGATGCGCTGCCGGTCAGGAGGAATCGTGCTCGGACCGGCTTTCGGTCGGCCAGCACGCGCAGCAGAGCGAACAGCTCCGGCTGGCGTTGCACCTCGTCCAGTACCACCAATCCGCTCAACCGTTCCAAGGCTGCTTTCGGTTCGGCCAGTCGTGCCCGGGCGTCGATGTCCTCCAGATCAAAGAAGTGGCTTGGCTGCCTGCCGGCTATGGTCCGGGCCAGCGTCGTCTTGCCCACCTGCCTCGGTCCCAGCACGGAAACGACCGGGAACCGCTTCAGTCGTCCCTCGATTGTATCCAGATACCGTGTTCGTTCAATCATCGCTCAATTGCGTTCCTTGAAAACTAAAAGGAAACCTTTTGATGTTCAAGGAAGTCTTGCGAGGGATCGTCGGTCGACACGGCGGATTTCTGAACATGGGTGACCAACTGAACCGGAACGACCAGGCATCGAGAGAGCGCGAGGGGTACCGGGCCCTCCGCGCCTTGGGGGAGATTGTCGGACGGAGATCAGTCAGTCGCCCCAGTTGGGTAACGTCGACAGGGCGCGAATTGCGCCAAAAGTCTCGTTACCCGGAGGGTACTGGCGGAGAGGGAGCGGATCGAACACTCCTGCCGACGGATCGCGCCGGCACAACGGTTTTGAAGACCGCGGGGGCCACCAGGCACCCTTCACTCTCCTCGGCGAACGCGACGTTCTTCGTGCACCGGTGCTTCGGTGCTTCGGTGCGTTCGCTGTCACGCTGAGTTCCGGTCCGCCAGCACCCGACGCTCCGGTGGGGCTGCCGAATGGAATTCGGCGATACAGCCGATCAGATATCTGCGCTCCAAGCAGTTGCGCGTCCAGCCCGGATCGGTACTGAGATACTCCGGCTAAAGCAGCTTCTTGACGTCCCGGACGACCGCGTCCGGGTCCGGGAACTGGCCCGTCGCCTTCTTGGAGTAGACGCTCCGGCCATCGACACTGATTTCAAAAACGCCCCCGATGGACGGGATCAGCTTGACCGATCCCAGGTTCAACTTGAACTCCATGATTTTCACCGCCAGACCGACGGCGTGGGGTTCGTAGTTTCAAGCCGCGCAGTATTCGATGATGACTTCCGGTTTCATAATCTCTTGCCACCGAGGGTAGCAGCAAGGGTTTCGACGTCAAGCGACGGGAGGCGACGGGAGGCGAACGCGACGGGGCGCGTGGGCGGACGTCGACGTGCGGGCTTCCTCCGGCGCATCCCATGGCCTAGGCTGCTGCCGAAGATGACGAGTCACACTGCCACCGCTGCTTTTCTGGAGAGCGCCCGGGGAGGGCGGGTCGCGGTTCCCGGGAACCTGACGTTGGGGCGCGGGGAACCGGCGGAATTGGGCCTGAATGACGGTCGGGTTTCCCGACGGCACGCGTTGATCCATCAGCAGGGCGAGGGGGAGTTCTGGTTGGTCGACCTCGGCAGCCGGAACGGCACGTACCTCAATGACTGCCGGGTGCAGCAGCCGATTCGGCTCCAGGATGGCGATCGACTGGGTCTGGGACCGTTCGGCCTGGTCTTCCGACAAGGCGAGGTGCCCGCAACCGACAGTGTCGAGGAGGCCGCGCTGGCAATGACGGTGGTGGATCTGAGGTCGGCGTGCTGCTGGCTCCTGGTGGCGGACGTCATCGGGTCGACGGCGCAGATTCGCGATAACCCACCGGATCAGCAGGCCATGAAGATGGGGCGCTGGTTCCTGCATTGTCGGCAGGCAATCGAGTCCGCCCAGGGGATGATGAACAAGTATCTGGGCGACGGTTTCCTCGCCTACTGGCCGGCCAACGAACGCACCATCGAGGGGGTGGGACGTGCGCTACAGTCGCTGCGGCAACTTCAGGATGCGAACGACCCGCCGTTCCGCATGGTGTTGCACTGCGGCGATGTCATGTTGGGCGGGGCGGCCTCTCTCGGGGAGGAGAGCCTGTTTGGTCCGGAGGTGAATTTTGTGTTCCGGATGGAGAAATTGGCCGCAGGGCTGACGCAGTCGCGGTTACTGAGCGAGGCCGCCCGCCAACGTCTTGGAGACCGCGTGTCGGCGGTGGACGCCGGGGGGCATGGGTTGCCGGGATTCGACGGGACGCACCGGTTCTATTCGTGTTGAGTCAGCCCCGGGGGGGCGGTGACGGAGTCGAGGATGGCGTAGAGGTCGTCGAGGTCGGCCGCGGTGTGGGCGCCCACTTCGCCCAGAACGTCGCGGTAGGCGCCTGCGGCACGGCCTCCTGCCAGCAGGGCGACCTTCCGTGAAAGGAGTTCTCGGAGCAATCGGAGTTCGTCGGCCAGGCGGGGGTCGTCCTTCGGATAGACCAGGCTCAGTGCCACCGCGCGGGCCTGCGTGCGGTGTGCGGCGCCCACGATCTCCGCCGGCGGCAGGCAGGTTCCCAGGTAGGTCACACGCCAACCGTGTCCCGCCGCCGCGGCGGCCACCAGCACGGCGCCGAGTTCGTGCAACTGGCCTGAGGGCGTCGCCACCACCAGCATCGGCGCGGAGGCATGACCGGCGTAGGGACGGGCGGCGGCGGCGAGATGCAGCCGGATCACGGCGCTCGCGAAATGCTCCTCCGCGGCGGTGAGTTCGCCCCGCTGCCAGAGATTCCCGATGCGCTCGGTCAACGGGGTGACAACCTGCCGGAGCAACCCCTGAATCCCAAGCGACACCCCGGCATCCCGGAGAGCGGCCTCCAGGGCCGGTTGATCCAAATTGCGGGTCGCCGCCAGGCAACGCTCGATGACCTCGCCGCTGGCGAGTGCGCCCACCCGGGAGGGCGTGGCAACCGTCCGGGTCTTCGCGGTGAGGTCCTGCAGCTCCTTCGTGGTCAGGGTGGCGATCAGACCAATGCTGTGCCCGAACTCGGTGGCGGCGCGGAGCAGCGTGAGACGTTCCACGTCCCCTTCACTGTAGCGTCGTCGGTTGCTTTCCGACCGGATGGGCTCCACCACGCCATAGCGCTTCTCCCAGGCGCGGATGACGTGGGGACTCAGGCCGGTCCGACGGGACACGGCACGGATCGAATGGGTTGCCTCGTTCACGGTGAAAGTTGACACAAGTTGGACATAATCCAAATCGATCACCAGATGAGACGCTCGCAAGCAGTTTGTCAACAAACATCTACAAACCCGGAGGAGGTGTTAAACCGAATTCTGAACATATCTTAAACAAATCTTTGACAAATGCTCGTTTGTTAGACACCTTGTTCCCAGACAAAACGAGCAAGACGATGACAAGCAAGAGCCGAACCACCACGTTGCGAGTGAGTCCCCCGAGCCGGAAGAAGCACGCGATATCCGCCGGACGCGAGACGGAGCCCAGGTTTGTGGCTTCGATTCAGGTGCCCCGGCATGAGGTGGCGCCCGTTTCGCTGTCCGCGCCGCCCGGAGGCGACAACATACTTGGACTTTACATGCGGGAGGTGGGGGAAGTGCCCCTGCTGACCGTGAAGGAGGAGAATGAACTGGCCGCCCGGATCAAGGCCGGCGACGAGGCCGCCCGCGAGCACATGATCCGGGCCAACCTGCGTTTCGTGGTCAAGATTGCCCGCGAATACGAGGGGCTCGGGTTGCCGCTGCTGGACCTGATCAACGAAGGCAACATCGGCTTGATGAAGGCGGTGGAGCGCTTTGACCCTGCGAAGGGGGGCAAGCTTTCGACCTATGGCTCCTGGTGGATCAAGCAGTCGGTACGGCGCGCCATCGCCAACCAGGGGCGTACGATTCGTCTGCCCATTCACGCCACGGACAAGCTCAGCAAGGCGTCCCGACTGACCGCGGAATTCCGTGAAGAGACCGGTCGGGAGCCGACTCCGGAGGAGTTGGCCGAGATGCTCGGGGTGCGGGTGGGACGGTTGGCGGAAATTCGCACCGCCGCCGTACGTCCGACCTCGCTGGACGCTCCGGTGGGGGAGGATGACAGCAGTCCGTTCGGCGACCTGGTGGCGGACGAGGAAGCCTCGGACCCGGCCGAGGAACTGGAGCAGAAGAGTCTGCTGGAACGGTTGGGACCGTTGGTGGAACGGCTCGACCCGCGGGAGAAGAAGATCCTGAAGTTGCGCTTCGGTCTGGACGGTCGTCCGGAACGCACGCTGGAGGCAGTCGGCGCGGCCTTCGGGCTGACGCGCGAGCGCATCCGGCAGTTGCAGAATGGTGCCCTCCAAAAGCTGCGGGTGATGTACGAGGAGGACATCACGCTGGCCTCCGCCGCCTGACCCCGACCTTCAAACGGCTTCCAATATGAAGAAATCGCGCAGTTCCGGTGGGGAGAAGCATGTCGTCGTGATCGGTGCCGGTCCCGGTGGCTTGGCGTCCGCGGTGTTGCTGGCCAGTGCGGGGGTCAGGGTCACCCTGGTTGAGCGTTTGCCGGTGATGGGTGGCCGGACCTCCGCCATCGAGGCCCGGGGCTATCGCTTCGACCTGGGGCCCACGTTCTTCCTGTATCCGCGCGTCTTGCAGGAGATCTTTCGCCGTGCGGGAACGAGTCTGGAGGCGGAGGTGCCGATGACCCGGTTGGACCCGCAGTATCGGATTCAATTCGGGGCAGGGGGCCGGATCGACGCCACCCCGGACCCGGAGTCGATGGAGGCGCAGATTGCCCGTATCTCGCCGGCGGATGCCCCAGGATTCCGCCGCTTCCTGCAGGACAACCGGACCAAGCTCGCGCGGATGGAGCCCTGCCTGGAATCACCGTTCTCCGGGTGGAGGGATCTGCTGCGTCCCGAGTTGCTGCGCGTGCTTCCCTCACTGCACCCGTTCCAGTCCGTGGACGGCTACCTGAGGCGGTTCTTCAAGGACCCGCGGGTGCGGCTGGCATTCTGTTTCCAGTCCAAGTACCTCGGCATGTCGCCCTTCCGCTGTCCGAGCCTGTTTTCGATCCTCTCCTTCCTGGAGTACGAACACGGCGTGTTCCATCCCACCGGCGGATGCGCATCGGTGACCGAGGCGCTGGCCCGGGTGGCGCAGCGCCTGGGGGTGGACATTCGATTGGGAGAACCCGTGGAGGAAATGCTGTTTGCCGGTCGCAAGGCCGTGGGGGTTCGCACGGCGCAGGAGACGATTCACGCGGATGCCGTCGTGATGAACGCCGATTTTGCGCGGGGGATGCAGCGGTTGGTGCCCGATGCGCTCCGTACGCGCTGGACCGACCGGCGGTTGGCGCGGAAGAAGTTCTCCTGTTCCACATTCATGATGTACCTGGGGGTGGAGGGGACCTTCGATCTGCCGCATCACACAATCCATATTGCTGACGACTACGCCTCCAACCTGGCGGACATTGAGGATCGTCATGTGTTGAGCCAGGATCCGTCGTTCTACGTGCAGAACGCCTGCGTGACGGATCCGTCCCTGGCTCCTCGCGGGCACAGCACCCTTTATGTGCTGGCCCCCGTGACGCACCAGCACGCGAACATCGACTGGGCCCGCGAGCGCGAGGGGTTTCGTCGGCTGATGCTCCGGCAGATTGCCCGGGCCGGCTATGGCGACATTGAGGGCCGTATTCGCTATGAGCGGGTCATCACACCTGCCGAGTGGGATCGGCGTTATGAGATTCATCTGGGGGCCACTTTCAACCTGGCGCATTCGCTCGACCAGATGTTGCACCTGCGTCCCCAGAACCGCTTCGAGGACCTGGATCGCGTGTATCTCGTGGGCGGTGGCACGCACCCGGGCAGCGGTTTGCCGGTGATCTTCGAGTCGGCCCGGATCAGCACCCGGTTGCTGCTGGAGGACCTGCAGATCGAAGGCGTCGGAGCCGCTCCGGCAGGACTTCAGGCGGCTTCGCCCGTTGGGTCGCTCGAGAATGCGGTCCCGGCAGTGTGAGAACGCAACCCGAATCCCGACCGTGACGGCCAACCGCCCAGTCGAATCTCCGCGCTGCGTCCGGGCGATGATGCCCCGTGCGCGGGTCGCGCAGCGGGGTTGGGGCGACCGGAGTCTGAGGGATCGGTTGCGGGTGGTCCGGCGGTTTCGTGCGATCCTCGCCCAAAGCCTTGAGCCGGTCGGCGCGGAGTTGGCGGAGGTCCGGCGACGGCCGGTGGCCGAGGTGCTGACTTCCGAGCTGCTGCCCCTGCTGGATGCCTGCCGGTTTCTCGAACGCGGCGCGGCGAGGGTGCTGGCCCCGCGCGGCGCGGGCATCTGGGGTCGGCCATCCTGGCTGGTGGGCGCCCGGGCGGAGGTTCGGCGTGAACCCTTGGGGGTGGTGCTGGTGCTGGGCCCCGGCAACTACCCGCTCTTCCTGCCTGCTTGTCAGGTGCTGCAGGCATTGGTGGCCGGCAACACCGTGGTGTTCAAGCCGGCGCCGGGGACCTCCCCGGTGGCCCGGCGACTGGCCATGCTGCTCGCCGCAGCCGGGTTGCCGGAGGATGGGATGCAGGTCGCGGGAGAATCCGTTGAGGAGGCGCGGGCCCTGTTGCGGGAGGGAGCCGACAAGGTCGTCCTGACGGGAAGCGCCGAGACGGGACGGAGCGTGTTGAGTGTGCTGGCGGATTCGCTGACCCCCGCCACCATGGAACTTTCCGGGGCGGACCTGATGGTGGTGCGGGCCGATGCCGATCTCAGATTGGCCGCCGGTGCGCTCGCCTACGGGCTCACCTTGAACGGCGGTGCGACGTGCATTGCCCCCCGCCGCGTCTGGGTGTCCAACCGGGTGCTGGCGCCCTTCACTCAAGAGCTACGGCGGGAGTTCTCGACCCGCGAGACGATTCACCTGGAGGACGGTCTGGCCGGCCGGCTGCGTCCGCTCCTGGCCGAAGCGCAGCATCTGGGCGCGCGCCTCGTCACCGGACGGATTACGGAAGACTCCATTGCGGGTCCCTTGGTGATCGCGGATCTTCCGGTCGCGTCGCCCCTGTGGCACGAGCCGGTTTTTGGTCCGGTGGCGCTGGTGACCGGTTACACCCACGAGTCCGAGGTGGTGGCGTTTGCCCGGGAATCGGAATGGGCGCTGGGGGCCTCGATCTTCTCGCGGGAAGAGAAGGCGGCCAGGCGCCTCGCCGACCGACTGCCCGTCGGGGTGGTGACTCTGAACGACGTGATTGTGCCGACGGCAGACCCGCGCCTGCCCTTTGGCGGACGTCGCTCCAGCGGGTTTGGCAGGACGCGGGGACTGGAAGGGCTGTTGGAGATGACGGCTTCGAAGGTCATTTCGGTGCGTCGAGGCACCTGGCGTCCGCACTTTGGTCCCGCGAACGGGCTGGAACGTTGGCTGCCGCCGATCCTCCGGGTGGTGCATGCCGACGGCATTCGTTCCCGTCTCGCCGGCCTGCGCGAACTGCTCAAGCGGATTCCCGTCCTTGGACGGGAACGGACACCCCAACCGGATTCCTCCGGCCCTCTGAAGCCAGATCCCCAAACCTCCTGACAAGCTGTTCATGAAAGACAACCAACACTCCGTCGCAGTCATCGGCAGTGGCCTGGCCGGACTTGCCTCCGCCTGCACGCTCGCCGCGCGTGGTCATCAAGTGATCCTGCTTGAGCGCAACCCGTGGCTGGGGGGCAAGGCGGCCCGGTGGCAACAGGACGGTTTCCAGTTCGACATGGGGCCCACGATCCTGACCCTGCCCTCGACCTTGCGCCGTCTCTTCGCGGAGGCGGGCGAGCGCATCGAGGATCATCTCGATTTGGTGCCGCTCGATCCCCAATGGCGGTGCTTCTTCAACGACGGTTCCACGCTCGACCTGGTGGCGAACGTCGAACAGATGGCGGCGCATCTCCGCGATTTCACCGGGGAGGAGCGGGCCGCGGCAGGTTACGAGCGGTTCATGCGGTGGTCGGAACAGTTGCATGGGATCTCCGATCGCTACTTCTTCCATCGTCCGGTGGGCCGGTTGCGCGACATGTTCGACCTCCGCCGTGCGCTGCGGCCCGGGACGTTGCGCGACATCCTGTCGATGCGGATGGATCGCACGGTCGGCAGTGCGATCCGGCACCATGTGCGTGACGCGCGCGTGGCACAGATGCTGGATCACTTCACGCAGTATGTGGGGTCGGCCCCCGACTCTTCGCCCGCGGTGCTTTGTGGGATTGCCCACATGCAGACCGAGGAGGGGGTGTGGTATCCGCGGGGGGGCATTCGCGCGGTGCCGGAGGCGTTGGAGGCCCTGGCCCGGCGGTTGGGGGTGGAGATTCGGACCGAGGCCGAGGTTCGGCGGATCGAGTTGCGCGGAGGCCGGGTGGTCGCGGTTCACCTGGCTGATGGTGAACGGCTTCCGGTGGAAGCGGTGGTGTCAAACTGCGATGCGGTCCGGACGCACCGGGAATTGCTTGGAGGGAAGGCCGCCCGGCGGTTTGAGCGGCGCCGTCCGTACGAGGCCGCCTGTTCGGGGGTGGTCCTCTACCTGGGTCTGCGCCGGCGGTATGAACATCTGCTGCACCACAACTTCGTCTTCTCGGCGAATCCGGAAGCGGAGTTCCACAGCATCTACCAGCGTGGAGAACCCGCCGAGGACCTGACCGCCTACCTCTGTGCGCCGGCCCGCACCGAACCCGAGGTGGCTCCGTCCGGTGGCGAGGCGCTCTATGTGCTGGTACACACGCCGTATCTGCGGCCGCATCACGACTGGACGCGCCTGCTGCCGGACTACCGACGGCGCATTCTCGACAAGCTCAAGCGAACCGCCGGACTGGAGGACATCGAGCAGCGGATCGTGTGCGAACACACCCTGACACCGCAGGACATCCACGAACGCTATCATGTACTGAACGGGGCAATTTACGGACTGTCGAGTCATGGTCGCCTGACCGGGGCGTTCAAGCCGTCAAACCGGTCGCCTGACGTGGCGGGGCTCTATCTGGCGGGTGGTGCGGCGCATCCGGGGCCCGGCATGCCGATGGTCTTGATGTCCGGGTGGATTGCGGCGGACGCACTGGATCGCGACTTTCGGGGCGGTCAACCGGTGACCTCAGGACGGCCGGTGCCCGAGATGGCAAACCCTGCTTGAGGATTCTCGAACAGGCCATGACCACCTCCAGCCAAGTGACCCCGATTGCCCCGGACCTGCGGGGCATTCCTCCGGGCCGGTTTTCCTGCACCCGACGTGTTCCTGGGGCCGGGCGCCTGCCGGCCCGGTCGGAATGGCTGCTCGCCCTGTTCCACGCTTACGCGCGGCGCTACGTTCGGCGGCATTTCAATGCGGTCCGGGTCGATGCCCGGGCGATCCAGGGTCTGGCAGCGGACCGGCCGTTGCTGTTGTTTCTCAATCATGCCTCGTGGTGGGACCCGCTGATCTGTCTGCTGCTCAGCCGGCGGTTCTTCCCGGGTCGACCCGGCTTTGCGCCGATGGACGCCGCGGCTTTGCAGCGCTACCGGTTTCTGGGCCGGCTGGGGTTCTTTGGGGTGGAGCAGGGGACGACGGCGGGGGCGCGACAGTTCCTGCGCATTGGTCGTCAGGTGCTTTCCCAGGGCGGAACGACCCTTTGGCTGACTCCTCAAGGCCGGTTCGCCGATGTTCGGGAGCGGCCTCCGACGTTCCAGGCTGGGCTGGCACATCTCGCGGCGGACCCGTCTCCGGCCCTGGCAGTGCCGGTCGCGATTGAATACACGTTCTGGCAGGAACGACTGCCGGAAGTGCTGGTGGACTTCGGCGCCCCCGTGGGTCTGGGGGAGCTGGGGGGAGCGCCCCGGGAATGGGATGCCCGGTTGTCCGCGAACCTGGCCGCGGTGCAGGACCGACTTGCGAGTCGCGCCGTTGCCCGGGAGGCGAGCCACTTCACGACAATCCTCCAGGGGCGTGCCGGGGTCGGGGGCGTTTATGATTTCTGGCGTTGGGTCCGGGCCCGGTTGACGGGGCGCCGATTCGATCCCCATCACGAGGCGGCATGATCTACCTGGCCCTCGCAATCAGCTCACTCATACTCGCCGGCATTCCGGCGGTGATGATCCTACGGAACCGGACGGCGTTGCGGTCTCCTGCACCCGTGGCGGACGGAATTCGGTTGCCGGCGGTTTCCGTCCTGATTCCGGCCCGTGACGAGGAGGAGAACATCGTGTCGGCGGTGGACTCGGTTCTGGCCAACGCCGGGGTGGAACTGGAGGTGATCGTTCTCGACGACCAGTCGCAGGATGGAACCGCCGAGCTGGTGCGCGACCTGAGCGCGCGCGATCCTAGGGTTCGTCTCGAACCGGCCCCGCCCCTGCCGGCCGGGTGGTGTGGCAAGATGCATGCCTGCCACGTGCTCGCGGGATTGGCGCGCCATCCGGTCCTCGTGTTCCTGGACGCGGATGTGCGGCTGACTCCCGATGCGCTCGGGAGAATGCTTGGATTCCTGCAGGCCGGCCGCGCGGACCTGATCAGCGGGGTTCCCAGGCAAATCACGGGAACCTGGTTGGAGAAGCTGGTGCTGCCGCTGATCGAGTTCGTGCTACTGGGCCATCTGCCGTTGCGGCGCATGCGACGGCGGACCAGTCCCGCCTTTGGAGCGGGGTGCGGGCAATTGTTCATGGTACGGGCCAAGGCCTATTTCCAGGCGGGGGGACACGCGGCGATCCGATCGACGCTGCATGACGGTCTCAAACTGCCACGGGCCTTTCGCGCCGCCGGGTTGCGAACCGATCTGTTCAATGCGAACGACCTTGCCCGTTGCCGGATGTACCGGAACGCGGCCGGGGTGGTGAACGGACTTCTCAAGAATGCCCGTGAAGGACTGGCGGCACCGCGCATGATTCTGCCGGCGACATTGCTGCTGATGGGCGGTCATGTGTCGCCCTGGATCCTGCTTGGCTGGGGGTTGGTCACGGACTCGCCCCACTGGGAGTTGGCGGCACTGGCGGTCCTGTTGTCGGGATTCCCGCGACTCCTGATGGCGCGGTGGTTTCGTCAGTCGCCCGGTTGGGCGCTCCTGCACCCGGTCGCCATCACGCTGTTTCTGGGCCTGCAATGGTGGGCTTGGGGGCGGGCGTTCTTTGGGTGCCCCGCCACCTGGAAGGGCCGGTCCTATCCGGCGACGGGGGTTCCGGCCACCGGTGAGGCGTTGTCGTTGCGGCGGCGCGCCGGGGAGCAGACTGCATGAACCGGTCCGGCTCGTCAGTATTTGCCGGCTGCCTTGTTGCCTTGCTCGCGTGTTTGTTCATCGGGTGTGCCGGCGGCAATTCGGCCCACCCTGCGCCGGGAGCAGTCGTTGCCAGGGCAACCGATGGAACGGCGTCCATCCTCGATCCGTTCAAGCTCACGGATCAACGCGGTGAGAAACGCGAGGTGCGGTTTCCATTGGACCGCCCGCTGGTGATCACCCTGGCGGACCGTGCGGGATCCAAACAGGTGGCCGGGTGGGTCGAACCGGTTCGCCGGCGTTTCGGAGAGTCCGTGCGCATCGAGGGCGTGGCCGATCTGCGGGCGGTTCCCGGCTTCCTGCGCGGCCTGGTTCGGGGGCAATTCGCCGGGTTGGATTACCCGGTGATGCTGGACTGGGACGGTGCGGTGGTGGGCCCTGCGGGCTATGAGGGGGGAGCTGTGGCGGTCTGGTTGGTGGATCGGGAGGGGAACATCCTCTGGCGTGGTCAGGGTGAGGTCGATGAAGCCCGGTTGGACGTTATGGTCCACCGCCTGGACGGGTTGCTCCGGAACCACAAGTGATCCGGGTGTCGTTCGCCGGGGGACCTGCCCCGTTTCCGGACCGCGGGTGGAGACGGGGGCCGCAAGGTTGGAAGGCAGCCGACACACCCTGCGAGCTTGTCGTTTCGGCCGCGTGCGGCGATCCTCGTCGGAGCCATGAAGACATACGCCACTTCCTGCTCCCGTCGTGCCCTCTTGAAGCGTCTGGGATCAGTTGGGGCACTGGCCGTTGCCGGTACGGCTTCGGCACCCGCCCTCGGCGCCGCCCAGGCACCGCCGGCTTCCGTGCCCACCCGGCCGGCGCGCGGCAGTCGCCGTCAGATTGAGCAAGCCGTCATGGCCGCGCCCTTGATCGATACCCACGAACACTTGATCGAGGAGTCCGACCGACTCCAGGGGGCGGCGCATCCACGGGTGGTCTGTGACGACTGGGCGTTGTTGTTCAGCCACTACCTGAACTCGGACTTGCTCACCTCGGGAATGCCCACGGAAGCGATGCAGCGGTTCCTTTCCGCCGACGTCGATCCGCTGGAGAAGTGGGCACTGCTCAAGCCCTGGTGGCAGGCGGTGAAGAACACCGGCTACGCCCGGGCCGTGCGCATCGCGATCCGGGAACTTTACGGCGTGGATGAACTCACGGATGCCACGGTCGGACGGGTGCAGGAAGGCTACGAGAAACTGCGGCGACCGGGCTTCTATCGTCGTGTCCTCAACGATCTCGCGAACATCGAGTCCTGCCAGGTCAACTGCCTGACCGGCGAGGCGTTCAAGGAATCGGCGATGCCGACGCTGCTCATGCAGGACATCAGCATCGTCGGGATGTTCGCCGGACCGAATTTCAGGCAATACGCGCCCAAGGCGGGCATCGAAGTGAGGTCGCTTGCGGATTGGCATCGCGTGATCCGCTGGTGGTTCGATCACTACGCGCAATACGCCGTGGCGGTGAAATCTCAAAACGCCTACAGCCGCGACATCGATTATGAACGCGTGGCGGCGGAGCAGGCGGAACCGGTTTTCAACAAGGTGCTGCAGGGGGAACCAGTCTCCCTGGAGGAGCGCAAGCGCCTGGAGGACCACCTCTTTTGGGAGGCGGTCGACCAGGCGACGACCCATCATCTGCCCGTCAAGCTGCACACCGGGTTCTACGCCGGTCAGAACTCCATGCCGCTGGAACGTCTGGCACGCAACCCCGGTTCGGCCACGGACCTGTGCCGTCGCTCGCCCGACACGCGGTTTGTATTCATGCACATCGGGTATCCCTACTACGAGGAGATGATCGCGGTCGCCAAGCAATGGACCAACGCCCATGTCGACATGTGTTGGTCATGGATCATCAATCCCATCGCCGCGAAGGATTTTCTCAAGAAGTTCGTGGTCACCGCGCCCGCCAACAAGGTGTTGCCATTCGGCGCGGACTACATCCCGGTCGAACCGGTTCTGGGGCATGCCGTCATGGCGCGACGCGGCGTGGCTCAGGCGCTTTCGGAACTGGTCGCGGAAGGGTGGCTGTCCCTGAGCGATGCCCTGGAACTGGTCGATCCCATCCTGCACGGCAACGCGCGGCGCCTGTTTGATCTGGAAGCGAAGACGCGGACGCTGGCGAAGGCGCCCTGGGCCCGGGGCTAGCGGGCGCGCGTGGCGCGTCACTTCGACGACAGCAGCATTCGGATGCCGACCAGCAGGAGCAGTCCGCCGAAACCGCGCTTCAGGACGGCGCTTGAGAGGTTTTCGGTCAGCCAGGCGCCGCCGAAGCTGCAGAGCAAAGCCACCGGGATGATGGCGAGCGCCACCTTGAAGTTCACGTGGCCGAGATCGTAGTGCTTGATCGCCCCCATCAGGGCGGAGGGAACCATGACAGCGAGGGAGGTGCCGACGGCGACCTTGAAGTCCAGCTTCAGCAGGAAGGCCATGGCCGGCACCATCACGATGCCGCCGCCCACCCCGAAGAGCCCGCTGGTGAGGCCGCTGAGAAGCCCGATCAACGCCGCGTAGAGATACAGCATGAGATGTTGATGCCGCACGCCGGGGCGAACGACAAGGAGAAGAACGGCCTGGCGGGGACGTGAACGCGATGTCCGGCGGCGTGATCGGATCCGATGCGGCGTGGGGAAAGCGGCGAAGGCTGGCGCTTTTCGCCGTATTCCACGACCTGGCGGAGAAACTGCTGTTCCTATCCGGCGAGGGGCGGCAAACTGCGTCCGAACACAGCGAACACACCCGATCATGAAGCCATTTCTTTCCTCATCTTCCCCCTCTGCAATCAACCGCCGCACCTTCCTCAAACAGGGGGGCGCGCTCGGCACGGGATTGGCTGCGGCCTCCGTGCTGCCATCCGTCGGGGTGTTTGCCGCCGGCTCCGATACCATTCGCCTGGCCTTGATCGGTTGTGGCGGGCGCGGACGGGGTGCGGTTGGGGACGCCGTGAGCGTTCCGGGTGGCGGGGTGAAGCTGCATGCCATGGCCGACCTGAGCGAATCGAAGCTGCTGGCCGCGTTGGCCGCGCTGAAGGACAAGTTCACCGACAAGGTGGACGTGACGCGCGACCGGCGGTTTCTTGGCTTTCAGGCGTACAAGGAGGCGGTTGACAGCCTGCGACCCGGCGACGTGGCCATGTGCACGACCCGCGCCTACATCCGGCCGGTGCATGTGGAGTACGCCATCAGCCGCGGCATCAACGTTTTCATGGAGAAGCCGTTTTCGCCTGATCCGATGGGGCTTCATCGGCTGCTCAAGGCGGGCGAGGAGGCGGAGCGCAAGGGACTCAAGGTGGCGGCCGGGTTGCAGTGCCGGCATTCTCCCGCGCGACAGGCGTTGATCGATCGGATTCGGGACGGGGCGCTTGGGGACATCACGCTGATCCGGGCGAACCGGCTGGGTGGGGCGCGGTGGTTGTCCAACCAGGGGCCCAAGGCGAACGATTTCACCAGCCAGTTGGAGTTCGGGAAGATCCATCTGCTCTGGGTGGGGTCGGGGCACATGGTGGACAACCTGATCCACCAGATCGATGAATGCTGTTGGATCAAGGATTCCTGGCCGATCTCGTGCCATGGAATGGGCGGGCGGACGCCTGACAGCACCGACCTGGGACAGAACGTCGACATCTACTCGATGGAATACACGTTCGAGGATGGTACGAAGGCCTTTTGTGGATTCCGTCGGGTGAACAAGGCCACGAACGAGTTTGCCACGTGGATTCACGGGACCAAGACGGCAGCGCAGTTCTCGGGGCAGACGCACGCCGCCACGGTGCACCAATTCCGCGATCAACGGATTGGGAAGGACCACATTGCCTGGACCCCGACGGCCGATGCCCACAGTCCGTGGCAGTATGAGTGGAACGATTTGATTGACAGCATTCGCAACGACCGGCCGCACAATGAGGTGAAACGTGCGGTCTATTCGGACTACACCTCGCTCATGGGCCGGGCCGCGGCGCACTACAACCGCCTGGTGACCTGGGACGAGGTGATCAACTCCCGGTTCCAGTTCTGCGAATACCTCGATGAGCTGGGCCCGGACAGCCCGCCGCCCGTCCTGGCCGATGCGAACGGGAAGTTCCCCTGGCCGGTTCCGGGGGGGTGGACGGAGCTCTGAGCAGTTCCAGGACCCGAAATCCGAAGGCCCGAAATCCGAAATCGGAAGCCAGGCCAGAGGCCCGATTGTCCAAGGGCCGAAGCGCCAGGGCAGGTTTGCCGGGTCGCGATCCGACGCCTGAAACCGTGAACCTGCGGTCTTCCCTTCGGCTCGTCTGAAGACCAAGTGTCTTCCCGGAGCGCGGTGGGGCTTCGGATTTCTGACTTTGGGCTTGGTTCGGATTTCGGATTTCGGATCTCGGATTTCCCAGGCGGGGTTGCCGCCCGGCTTGACCCGGTCTTCGCGCCTTCTCTATGGTGCGGGGCAATGATTCGGACAGCGTCAGCGGGCCTGCTGGGCCTGGTTCTCCTGGGCCCGGCGGCGGCCCAATCCCCCGGTCAGGGCGTCAACGGCATCGCCGTGGTGGTGAACGATGAAGTCATCACCCGGGATGACGTGGTGCGTTTCGTGCTCCCTTCAATGGAACTGCTGTATCGCCAATATGGGGACCAGCCGGAGGTGTTTGAGCAGAAACGGGCCCAAGCGGAGCAGGACGGTTTGAACCAGTTGATCGAGCGCAAGCTCATCCTGCACGAGTTCGAGACCGCCGGCTACACGTTGCCGGAGAGCGTGATTGAGGAAGAACTGCAGTCGCGCATACGGGACCGGTTTCATGGGGACCGGGTGACCCTGACGCAAACCCTCAAGAGCGAGGGGCTGACCTTGGATTCCTTCCGCAAACAGGTGCGCGAGGAGTTCATCCTCCGCGTGATGCGCACCAAACATGTGTCCCAGAACATCCTGATCTCGCCCTACAAGATCGAGAAGTACTACGCGGATCATCTGGACGAGTTCAAGCTGGGGGACCAGGTCAAGCTGCGGTCGATCATGATTTCCAGTCGTGGCAAGCCCAACCCCGCGCTCATCCGGCAGTTGATGGAGGAACTCAAGCAGTCGCTGGACGAGGGCGCTTCGTTCGCCGAACTGGCGAAGATCTATTCCGAGGAGACCATCGGCAAACAGGGCGGGGACCGCGGTTGGGTGGAGCGCGACGGGTTGCGCCAGGAGCTGGCGGACGCGGCATTTGCCCTGCCGGTGGGCGGGCACAGCGACGTGATCGCGCTTGGGGAAACTTACTGGCTGCTCTACGTCGAGGCCGTGCGGAAGAACCACGTGCGCACGCTGCCGGAGGTGCGGGATGAAATCGAGGCCACCTTGAAGGCGCAGGAACAGAACCGGCTGCATCAACAGTGGATCGACCGGCTGAAGGAAAAGTCCTTCGTGCGGTACTTCTGAGCGTTGCGTCCGGTCGGGAAGCAACCACGAATCGTCACGAATGAACACGAATTTGCCGGGTCTCGGGCTGCCACCGGTTTTGTCGGCTCGTGGTGTTTCCAGCACAGACGGTTGGCTCCCGCCTCCTGCGGGGGGGCAAAGGGCGGTGTTTCCCGTGATGTTCGGGTCAATCAGTCTCCATCCGTGGTCGCTTCGTTAAACAGTCAGGATCTCCGAAGGGCCGCCCCGTGGCGGATCGGAATCACCCTGGGGGACGTTGCGGGGATCGGTCCGGAGATCACTCTCAAGGCGCTGGCGGCTCTCGCCGGGGAACCGGGGCCGGATTTTCTCGTGGTCGGCGATGCTGCAGTCATTCATCGGGCCAACCGGGATTTCGGCCTGCCCCTGCAACCCATGTCGGACGCGTCCTCTGCCGCGCGTTTCCAATACCACGATCCCTCCGTTCGGCCGTTGCCGGACACTCTTCGACCCGGTGCTCCCGAAGCCGCGCTGGCGGCGGTCCGCTGGCTGCAGGAGGCGGGTGAACGTTGTCTTCGCGGGGAACTTGCGGGCGTGGTGACCGCACCCGTGAGCAAGGCGGCGATCATCCGGGCGGGCGTGCCGTTCGTCGGGCAGACGGAGTTCTTTTCCGAACTGGCGGGGACGAAGCAGACGGCCATGATGCTGCTGGCCCCGGATGATCGCGGGCGCTGGTTGCGGGTGGTGCTGGTGACGACGCACCTGCCGTTGCGGCGCGTGGCGGACGCGATCACGTCGGAGGCTGTTGCCCTGGCTTGTGAACTGGGGGCAAAGGCGTGCAGCGATCTCGGCCTGGATCGGGCGCGATTGGGAGTTGCCGGATTGAATCCGCATGCCGGCGAGAGCGGCGAGTTGGGGCGCGAGGAGATCGAGATCATCGGGCCCACCCTGGAGCGGTTGCGTGACAAGGGCATGGAGGTGGTCGGGCCGGTGCCGGCGGACACGTTGTTTCACCAGGCCCTGCGGGGGGATTACGACGTGGTGGTGGCGATGTACCACGATCAGGGGTTGGGGCCGCTGAAGATGATCGGGTTCGAGCGCGGGGTGAACTGGACGTTGGGATTGCCGTTCATTCGGACTTCGCCCGATCACGGCACGGCGTATGATCTGGCGGGCAAGGGGCGGGCGGATGCCGGCAGCATGCTCGCGGCGATCCGCTTGGCGATGCGACTGGTGGAGCGGCGTTCCGGAGGCCGTTCGCCGTAACCATGCGGTGGCAATCGGGACCGCAGCCGGCCCGGCTGCTCCCGTCGGCGGCTCGCCGAGTGGTCTTGGGGAAAGGTCAGGGCGCCGAACCGTGACTTCAGGACGCTTCGGATGTGCCCGGCGGGCTGCCGGGCACGGCACGCGGCCCGCGTGCGGTCCCCGGTCAGACCGTGTCCAGCTTCTCGTAAACGACGATGCCGTCCTGCTCCTTCAGGTCCTGCGGATGGTAACGCGGAACGGGGTACTCCATCTGCTTGAACTGGACCGGGGCGCTCTTCTTTTCGACCAACCCCAGCGCCACGGCCACGCCGTAAATGATCGCCTCGGGGCGGGGCGGACAGCCGGGCACGTAGTAGTTCACCGGCAGGAGTTTCTCCAGCGGACCGATGACGGAGTAAGTGTCATGCCAGATGCCGCCACCGCAGGCGCAGGAACCGATGGCGAAGACCAGCTTGGGCGCCGGCATCGCCTCGTACGCCCGCTGCAGGGCCTTTGCGGTCGAACGCATCGCCGGGCCCTGGCAGAGCATGACGTCGGCGTGGCGTGGCGACCCGACCAACCGGATGCCGAACCGCTCGGCGTCGTAGTAGGGAGTGAGGGCGTTGAGCACCTCGATGTCGCACCCGTTGCAACCGCCGCTGTTGGCGTGGTAAACCCACAACGACCGTCCGAACATTTTCTGGCAGAGACTTTTTAGCATGGCCCGCTAAACACGCGAAAAACGCGAAAGAGAATCAGTTCCCGACTCCAGGTTGGAGGTTGGGGGAGGATCCATGAGTGCGCACGATCCGCTCGTATTGAAGTTTGGGATAGTGGCCGAAGTTGACCAAGAGTCCGAGTTGGAGCCCCGTCGCACTGAGGTAGTTGAGCACTTGGGCGCGGTGTTCATCGCAGAGCGCGGACACGGCTTTGATCTCTACAATGATCTGGTCGAAGCAGACAATCCGGTTCGTAGTGCTGCTTCAATGGACGTCCCCGGTAACTCAGAGCCAAACGAGGCTTCGCGACCGCAGGGATCTCCGACAGTTCGAATTCGATCTCCAAGCACTCCTGGTAGAGGGGTTCCAGGAATCCGCAGCCCTTGTCCCGGTAGACCGCAAAGCACGCCCCGATGATGCGGTAGCATTCGTCCTTGAAGATGAGGTCGGTTCGCTCGCCTTTCATTTTCGCATGTTTCGCGTGTTTCGCGGGTAAACTGCCTGCAGCCCGCTAGTCCAGTTCGATTTCGATGTCGTCCACGACGGGTTGTCCTTCCAGATAGGCCTGGGAACGGAAGATCCAACGCTCGTTTTCGAGGTCGTCGTAGCGGTAACCCTTGAGTTTGAGTTCCTCGAGCTTGGACGGCTCCGTGAAGCAGCGACCACAGCGCTGGCAGGTGCTCATGAACAGGTCCAGCCGTTGCTGAATGTCACCGATGGTTCCCGTTGCGGTCTCGAATTCGTGGCTCATGGTGATGGCCTTCTCCGGGCAGACGTCGGCACAACGCCCGCAGTAGGTACAGCGTCGGCCGAGGTATTTCAGGATGCGGATTTCCTGGCAGACGTCGTACACCAGGATTTCCCGGGCCGGGCAATTACTGGCGCAGCCGCCGCAGCCGATGCACTTGCTGGCGTCAAAGATGGGGCGCCCGCGAAAACGGGGGGGCAGTGGCGCCGACTGAGCCGGGTAGGGCAGGGTGACCCTTCCGGCGCGCAGGCAGACCAAGACCTCCTGGAGTTTGCTGGTCAGCGACATGGCGGTTGATGGGCGTCGAGGTTCATATGCGTGCAGTCAGTAGCCGAAACCCGCCAGGATCAGCGCCACGAAGGCCACCCCCAGCAGGCCGCCGTAGTAGTTCAGTGCCTGGTCGATCCGGTAACGGGCGTGGGTGGCGGCCACCACCGTGACCAGAAGCACCAGTCCGAGCACCTTGACCCAGAACCACAGCCAGCCGAACGGAAAGACCAGCGCCGAGCCCCACGGGATGAAGAGGGCCACGAACAGGCTGCTGTAGATCACCAGCTTGATCATCTGGGCGTACTTGAACAGGGCCAGTTTCGGCCCCGAATACTCGATCAGCGGTCCCTCCATGATCTCCGTCTCAGCCTCCGCGATGTCGAAGGGCACCCGTTGGACGAACGCCTGGAACGAGAGCAGCATCACGGCCAGCATGATCAACCCGGAAAGGGGGAAACCGCCGCCGGCATAGACCGAGCCGTCCAACACCTGGTCCAGCCGCAGTGAGTTCACGTTCAACGCCCCGATCACCAGGGTGATGGCGAACAGCGGTTCCAGCGCCATCATCGTGATCATCTCGCGGCTGATGCCGATGAGCGAATAAGTGGAACCGGCGGCCAGTCCCGCGAGCAGCGTGCAAATGCCGGCGAGGGTGAGCAGGTAGATCAGCAGAATCATGTCCCCCGCCGCGTTCAAAGGCGACGGTGCCCCGAGCGGCAGCAGGCAGACCACCGTCAGCACGCTGGCCAGGGCAAGATGCACGGCGAAACGCTGCATCCACGGCGATTCACCCGACTCGATGTCCTCCTTCCCCAGCAGTTTCAGGAGGTCGTAATACGGCTGCAGGAGCGGGGGGCCCTGGCGCGACTGGATGCGCGCGGTGACCCTGCGCAGAACCCCCTCGAACAGCGGCGCCAACAGCAGCACCACGACGACGTTCGCCAGCGCGCGGAGGATGACGGTGAGTGTTTCCATCAGCAGAACCTTCGGATCTTGGATTTCATCTCACGCCCTTGTGCCCCGGGCCAGCTGCTTCAATTCCTCCTGGCTCCAGACGCGCTTGGCGCCGGACCGGATGTCGATGGTTTCCATGCGATCCGTGCAGGAGAAGCAGGGATCGATGCTGCCCAGCGAAATTGTCATGTCGGCGAGTTGCTGGTCCTTGATCATCGCCGGAACGCCCTGGAGGTTCTGGTAGGTCGGTGCCCGGACCCGCCAGCGACGTGGTCGGTTGTTCTCGCCCGTGATGACGAAATGATGACTTTCGCCGCGGGGGGCTTCCACCGAGGACATCCCCATCCGGCCCACCGGCAGCTCATCCTGGATGTCGAGCGAAAGCGGCCCCGGTTCCATGCGGTCGAGGCACTGGCGGATGATGCGGATCGACTCGAACACCTCGAGCGCCCGGACGATCACGCGCGACCAGACGTCGGCGCCGTCGGCGGTGATCACGTCGAATTCCACGCGGTCGTAGGCGGCGTAGGGATGGTCGCGGCGGGCATCGATGTCGACCCCGGCGGCGCGGGCCACCGGCCCCAGCAGGGCGGCGTCCTTGACCAGATGGCGGTCGGCCACGCCCACCCCCCGGGTGCGGGCTTTCAGGTTGCGGTCCTTCTGCACGGCCGCGACGACCGGGCGCCATTCCTTTTCCAGTTGGTCGAGGACCTGGCGGAGTTCAGCGCGGAGGTCGTCGGTGATTTCCCAACGGACGCCCCCGATGACGCAGAGGGCGTAGGTCTTGCGGTTGCCGCTGATCTTCTCGGCGATCCACATGACCGGTTCGCGGATGCGGAAGGCCTGCATGAACATGGTGTCGAACCCGACGATGTGGCAGGCCAGCCCGACCCAGAGCAGGTGGCTGTGCAGGCGCTCGAGTTCGAGCATGATGGTGCGGATGTATTCCGCGCGCGGGGGGATGCGCAAGGCCGCCGCGCCTTCCACGGACTGGGCGTAGGCCACGTTGTGGACGCAGCCGCAGATGCCGCAGATCCGTTCGGCGGCCATCGGGATGTCGTTGTAGGTCAGCACCGATTCCGCCAGCTTTTCGATTCCGCGGTGCACCATGAAGCCGCGGTATTCACAGCCGCGGACCATTTCGCCCTCGACGTAGAGCCGGAAGTGGGCCGGTTCATCGAGGGTGGGATGAAACGGGCCGAACGGCACGACGGTGCAGCCCTCGGGCGCCTCGTCGAACTTGAACTCGCGATCCGGATCGAAACCCTCCGGCACATGATCGAACGGCACGTCCTTGCGCAGCGGATGGACGCCGTCGGGCCAGCCATCCGGGAGGACGAGACGCTTGAGGTAGCGATGCCCCCGCGGCTCGAGGCCGTAGAGATCGCGGATCTCGCGCTCGGCCCAGTTCGCGGCGGGGACCTCGTCGGTGATGCTGTCAAACGCCGGTTCGTCGGCCGGAATCCGGGTGAGGATGCTGCTGAGCAGATGGTCCTCGTCGAAGGCGAAGTGGTGGGCGACGAGGAAGTCGCCGGAGTGCGGCCGGTCGTCGGCGCCGATGCTGATGACGTAGCGGGCGTCGAGATGACGGAAGACGTGCCGGCAGATTTCGCGCACCGATTGGGGATCGACGAACACGAACAGCCGGTCCTCGGCGGGGATGTCCGCGCGTTGGATGGCGTTGCCGAAGCGTTCCTTCAGCAGGTTCAGTTTTTCTCGGGCAGCCATGCGGATGCGGGGGCGGTTTCGGTCGTGGGGGTGGGGCGGCGGGGTGGGATGGCCGGCAACCGGCCGGCCGTGGGCGACAGTCGGGCGACGGCGCGGTGCAGTTCGCTGTAGTAATGGGCGGCGGCGAGCCGGTTGGAGTCGTTGCCCAGGGTGTAGCCGCACAGCCAGGGCGCGGCGATGCGGCGACGGCTTCCGCCCAATCGGGTCAGCAGCGTGGTGAAGCCGAGCAGGATTGCGACAAACGCGAGCACGACCGCCGGGGCGTAGGCCGCGGCTCCGCTGATGGGCAGCAAACCCGGATTGGCGGTGCCGTTCAGGCCCGGTGCGGCGGTGAGGAGCGTGGCGAGTCCCTGCGGACTGGCGGTCACGGCCCGTTCGATGAACCGGACTCCGAGCAGTGGAACCAGTCCGGCGGTGACGCACAACCCCGCCAGTGAAGCCTGCGCCGCGCGCATCTTCCAGCCGACCTCGAGGGTCGGGCTACCGGCGGCCCTGGCGGTGACGAGGTCGCTGGCGCGGGTCAGGAACACGGCCCCATAGAACTTGATCATGAGCGCCAGGGTGAGCGCGCTGGTAAGGATGGCGATGACGGTGCATACGGGCAGGAGGACGCTGGCCTGGCGCCCCCCGATGCCGGCAACGAACATGGGCCACTTGCTGGCGAACCCGCTGAGCAACGGCACGCCGGCGATGGCCATGGAGGCGATGAGCGCGGTGAACCCGGTCCACGGCATGAATCGCAGCAGACCGCCCAGGCGGTTCATGTCCTGGGTGCCGGTGGCGTGCAGCACGGAGCCGGCGTCCAGGAACAGGAGGCTCTTGAACACGCCGTGGTTCAGGGTGTGGAACAGGGCGCCGATCAGGGCCACGGCGGCGAGCGTCCGTGATGCGGGGGTCGGGTCCTTGACCAGGGTGAGGCAGAGGCCCAAGGCCATCAGGATGTAGCCGACCTGGCCGATGCTGGAGTAGGCGAGCAACCGCTTGGTCTGTTCCTGGCGCAGGGCCTTCCACGTGCCGCTGAACAGCGTGATCGTGCCGAGCAACGTCATCGCCAGCCCCCAGCCGCCTGCGGGATAACGGTCCAGGGCCTCGGCCGGAACCAGCCAGAGAAAATAGCGCATCAGCCCGTAGACCCCGGTCTTGAGCATCACGCCGGAGAGCATCGCGCTCACCGGCGAAGGGGCGGCCGGGTGGGCGTCCGGCAGCCACACCTGCCCAAACGGCCACATGCCAAGCTTCACGCCAAAGCCCACGAGGAACAGCAGCAGGGCAAGCCCGACCCACCCCGGCTGCCGGGCAAGCAGGATCGGCATCTGATGGGACACGGCGTCGAAATCAAACCGCATCAACGCGCGGTCGGCCACCACGACCGCCTCGTCGCCCGCCAGCATCGCGGCCCCAAGCATCGTCACGGCACACGCGAATTGCATCATCCACAGGAACCGGGAGGCCGCACGCTGATGAGCGGCGTCACGGCGGTCGTAGCGGATCATCGCCCAGCCGGTCAGGGTCATCATCTGCCAGAAGATGAAGAAGAACCACATCATGTCCGTGGTGCTGACCAGGCCGAACATCGCGGCGATGAAGACGAGGAGATGCGGGTAGAACCGGCCCGACCCCTCCGGCACATCCCGGACCATGTAATCGATGGCGTGGAAGGTGGCACAAAGCGCGACCACGGAGATCAGGGCCAGAAAGACCGCGCTCAGTCCGTCCACGTAGAGCCGCAGCGCGAAGCCCATCGGCGGCAGGGCGAAGAACGTCACGCCATGCTGCCCGGGCCCGACGCGCAGGACCTCGACCACCGCCGAAAGCACCAGGGCGGACGCCAGCGCCACGAGGCCAAAGCTGAACCAGCCGGCCAGGCGGCGTCGACGGTCGAGAGCCACCGTCACCCCTGCGCCGATGAGGCACAGCAGCATCGCGGCAAGGACCCTGGCTTCGGGGGTGTGGAACAAGTCAGGCATGCTCAAGTGGTTTTCGGGGGTTCAGAGTCCTTTGCCACCGGGCTGCCGGGGGTGCCGCCCAGCCAGCGGAATCGGCGTTTGAACTCGGCGTAGAGGCCGTGGGCGGTGTAGCGCGTCGGTTCCGCCGCGGTCTGGTAGCCGGTCAGCCACGGTGTGGCGCGGCGACGGGAGGCGCCACCCGAGCGGGTCAGCAGGGCGGCGAGTCCGGCGAGGAGCAGCAGGACTGCCAGCATTGCGAGCGGGAGGAAGACCGCGGAACCGCCCAAGGCCGCGGGCATTCCGGGGACCTTCCCGGCGCCGCCCAGGGCGTCGGCCAGCACCCCGGCGTAACCGGCCTGGCTGGCGAGGAGGGCCCTGGCCACCAGTCCGAAGGCCAGGCCTGGAACGAGTCCGAACAGAACGCACGCAGCGGCGAGCACGAGTTGAGGCGCCTGCATGAGGCCGTCCACCTCAAGCCGCTTTCCTTCCTGCGCGGCGCTCGTCACGGTCCGGCTGGTCTGCCCCAGGAAGCTCACACCAAAGAACTTCATGAAGGAGGCCAGGGTCACGGCGCTGATCAGGATTCCGATCACCGCGCAGACCGGGAGCAGGCGGCCTGCGGGCGTGCCCTGGATGGCGCCGACGTAGAGGGTCCATTTGCTGAGGAAGCCGTTGAAGCCCGGGACGCCCGAGATCGACATCGCGGCGACCAGCGCGGTCAGGCCGGTCAGGGGCATCCAGCGCAGCAGTCCGCCGAGCTGGTTGAGGTTCTGGGTTCGCGCTGCCCAGAGCATGGACCCGGAGTTGAGGAACAGCAGGCTCTTGAACGTGCCATGAAAGACGGTGTGCATCAGGGCCCCGGCAAAGGCCACCGCTGCGACCGGCAGCAGCGCGGGGTCGCCGTGTCCGAGGATGAGCAGCGAGGTCCCGATGCCGAGCAGGATGTAGCCGAGCTGCCCGATGCTGTGGAATGCCAGCAGCCGCTTCGTCTGTTCCTGGCGCAGCGCCTGCAGCGTGCCGGTGAACAACGTCAGCGTGCCGAGTCCCGCAATCCACGCGCCCCAGGCTCCCGCCGGGTAGATGTCGCGGGCCGATTCCGGCACCAGCCAGAGGAAGTAACGGAGGATGCCGTAGACGCCGGTCTTGAGCATGACCCCGGAGAGGAGCGCACTCATGGGCGACGGCGCGGCGGGGTGGGCGTCCGGCAGCCAGACCTGGCCAAACGGCCACATGCCCAGCTTGATCCCGAACCCAACCAGGAACAGGGCGAAGGCGGTGGCGACGAGGCCGGGACGTTGTTCCAGGAGTCCCGGCAGACCCCGGCTGATGGAATCGAAATCGTACCGGAGGGTGGCACCGCCCGCGGCCGGCACGGCATTCGTGGCGAGGAGTTCGGCACCGATCATCGTGGCCACGCAGGCAATCTGCATCATCACGAGGAACTTCACCGCCGCCCGCCGGTTTTCCGGCTTGTGATGCTCGAAGCGGATGAGCGCGTAGCCGGGCAGGGTCATCATCTGCCAGAAGATGAAGAAGAACCACATCATGTCCGTGGTGCTCACCAGCCCGTACATCGCCGCGAGAAAGACCAGCAACCACGGGTGATACCGCCGCAGGCTGTACTCCGGATACAGATCCATGTAGCGGATGCCAAAGAAGGTCGCGGGCAGCGCGATGCTGGCGATCAACCCGATGAAGATCGCGCTCAGTCCATCGACATGCAGCGTCAGCGCAAAGCCCAGGGCGGGGAGTTTCAGGAATGTCTCCGGTTCCACCCCGCCGAGCCGCAGGGAGGAACCGGCGGCATACAGCGCCAACGAACTGGCGACCGCGGTGATGCCAAACGCCAGCCAACCGGTGAGGCGCCTTTGACACGCCGTGAGCGCGGTCAATCCGGCGCCCGCGAGGCAGACGATCAGCGAGGTCAACAATGCCTGTCCGGGAGTCATGAGACGCAAGGAGCTTCCGGGACCGCCACCGGTTCGGCGGCGCCGAGGTTGATCAGGAGTTGGGTCAGGGACTCAAGGGTTTCCCGGACCGTGGTCGAAATCGGGGTGCCGGGGGTCAGACGCCCGGGTTGCACGGCGAGCAACCGGACGCGGCGGTGGGATTCCGATTCCAGCATCGTGGCCAGAAATCCGAGGGACAGCTTGTGGGTCGAGATTTGCGGGTGGCGGCTGACGATCTCGTCGCGGTCGAACAGCGCCACCGAACCGGGGGCGCCACCGAAGTTCGTGGCATCCAGGAACACCACCTCGTCACAGTCGGTTTCCTCCACTGCGTGCAGGTGGTTCTCGGGGACGCTGCCACCCAGGATCACATTCCCGCAACCCGCCTCCTGCAGCATTTCCGCGAGCCGGACACCGAGCCCGTCATCGCCGAGGTCGGGGTTGCCGATGCCGACCCAGGCCACGGGGCGGGAGAGGATGTCCCGGAGTTGCTCGCGCAGGCCGTTCATCAGATTTCCTCCCCCAGCTTGCGGATCTGCTCGAAGGTAAAGACGGGGCCGTCGACGCACACGTAGGCGACGCCGATGCAGCAGTGGCCGCACTTGCCCACGCCGCATTTCATGTAGCGTTCCAGGGTGGAAACGATGTTGTGATCCTCGAAGCCCATCCCCTTCAGGTCCTGGATCACGAACCGGAACATGATGGGCGGACCGCACACGAAGGCGGTGGTCTTCGCGGGGTCCAGGTTCACCCCGTCCTGCTTGAACAGGCTGCCGACCACGCCCGTGTGACCCTGCCACGAAGGGTCGGCGCGATCGACCGTCAGATGGCATTCGATGCCCGCGGCCTTTTCCCACTGCTTCAGGTCCGACAGATACATCAGTTCCGTCGGCGACTTCGCCCCGTAGAAGATCTGGATGCGACCGTACTGTTCACGATGCGCCATCGCGTAGATGATGCAGGAGCGGAGGGGGATCAAACCGATGCCGCCCGCCACGAACACGAGGTCGCGGCCGGCGTAGGCGTCCATCGGGAAGCCGTTGCCATAGGGTCCGCGCACGCCGAACTGGTCGCCCGGCTTCAGTGCGTGGAGGGCGGAGGTGCAACTACCCACGGTCCGGATGGTAAAGAAGGTCTCGTCCTCGGTCGGGCTCGGGGGCAGGGAGGCGGGAAACTCGCCGATCCCGAAGAGCGATACCTGGGCGAATTGCCCGGGTTTGAAACGCTTGAACGCCGCCTGTTCCGCCGGGTCCTCGAAGTGCCAGTAGAACGTCCGGACTTCCGCGATCTCGTCAACCACGCGGTCCAGCACGGCCAGCTTGGGCAGATAAAGTTGGTCAGGTCGGCTCGACATCGGTGGCTTCGATTTCGACGGTGGCGCGGCGGATCATCTCGACGACGCTGGGCATGCCGATGTCTCCGTGGCAGACGGCGACGCAGCGGCCGCAGCCCACGCAGGCCATCGAGAGTTCCCGTTGGATGAAGTAATGGGCCAGCTTGCGGAAGAAGCGGCGGTTGCGGCGGTCATGCACGGCGTGGCGGGGGTTGTGGCCGCCGGCCATCCGGGTGAAACCACTGAGGGCACAGGCGTCCCAGAGCCGGACGCGCTCGAACTCGTCCGGGCCAATGCGCCGGTCGCTGACCGTGAAACAGGTGCACGCCGGGCAGACGTAGGTACAACCGCCACATTCGAGACAGCGGCTGCCGATTTCCTGCCAGGTCTTGTCCAGGATCTTCCCCTGCGAGACGTAACGGACCGTGGCGGCGAACCAGCTCGTCATGGTCTTGAAGCGCTTTCGCACCTCGCTGAGGATCGCCCGGCGGCGGGCGATATGTTCGGCGGTGCCCTTGACAAAGAACGGCGCCTCGAACAACGCCTCGCCGCGGTCCGTCCCTGCCGCCACCAGAAACACGTCCCCCAGATCCATCAGCTGCAGGTCGAATCCCTCACGCGCCGCCGGCCCCGTGTCCGTGCAGACGCAGAAACAGTTCTCGTCGATGTCCCGTTCCGGATCGCTGCAAACCACGTTCACCAGGAAGAGGTTTCGCCGCCGATGCTCGTAGTGGTCGTCCCGGTAGTCCCGCCCCAGGTAGAAACGGTCCTGGTGCACGATGCCTGCCACGTCACACGACCGGATGCCGAAGATGGCGCGGGGCGTCTCGTCGTAGCTGGGGGTGAGTTGGTAACCGCCGTCGGTCTTCTTGATCCGCATGAGCTGCTCCAGGTGCGGCAGCACATAGCGCTTCGGCGGGTAGTAGGGGTTCGGCAGGTGGATGGCGATGTTGTGCCGGTTCTCGTCCGTGACGACGTCAAACGCGCTGTCGCGGCCCCGACCCGGGAATGGCGCGATCACCTCGTAGTCGCGGCGGAGCAGGTCCACCAGCTTGAGCACATCGGTCTTGGCGAGGATTCGGGCGCGCATGGTCAGGCTTTCTCCACCCGGACAAAGACCGGTTCACTGAGGCTGGCGGGGCCGACTTCGCCGTGCCGCCAGAGGGCTTGTTTCACGTGACGCAGGAAGAACGGGACGTAGACGGTGCCGGCGCGGACTTCGCCGGTGACGCGGGCGGTGGTGCGCACGCGTTCCTGGGCTGAGACCAGGTCGATGGGCTGCCCGTTGCGGATGCCCGCCTCCCGGGCGTCCCCATCGTTGATTTCCACGAAGCCTTCCGGGTAGTCGAGCAGCAGGACCTTGTGTTCCCGACGCAGGGTTTCGCTGTTCTGAATGAGCACGTTGCGGTGCCAGTAGTAGAGCGACTGGCCGACCACGAGGGCATACGGAAACTCGCCGTTGCCCCGGGGGGTGTGCCGGACGGGGCGGGGGAGGGGGCGGAAACGAAATGCTCCCGCCGGGATGCCCTCCTCGAAGAGGCGTTGTGATCCGAGGGGTTTGTCGGCGGTGCAGGGCCATTGCCGGCCGTAGTCGCGGGCCAGGTTGCGATAGGTCACGCCGCCGTAGATCGGGGTCACGCGCGCGATTTCCCGCATCACCTCCGCGGCACTCTGGTAGGTCCAGTCGGCTCCCAAGGCCCGGGCCACCTCGGTCAGTTGACGCCACGCCGGCAGGGGACCCTCCGGCGGTTCCACCACCTTGCCGGTGAGTTGAACCCGGCGGTCCGTGCTGGTGAACGTGACTTCCTCCTCGCCGAAAGCCACCACCGGCAGCACGACGTGCGCGTAGTCCATCGTGGCCACGGGGAACAGGTGCTGCATCACCACGAGGTCCATCTGTTCCAGGGCACGGGCGGCGTCGCAGAACGTGGCGGTGGTGACCGGGTCATAGCGGCAAAGCCAGGCGGCCCTGACCGGTCCGCCCTCCCGCAGACAGGCCCGCGCGCCCATGCCGGGCGTTTCCGGCAGGGACGTGTTCCAATGCCGCTCAAAGCGCTTTCGCGCGGTCGGATCGCCGACCTTCGCATATCCCGGCAGACGGTCCGGCAGCACCCCCATGTCGCCGCATCCCTGGAGGTTGTTCTGCTCGGTGAGTGCGAAGATGCCGGAGCCGGGCCGCCCCACGTGGCCGCCGAGCAACGCCAGGTTGACCATCGCACGAATGCTGTCCGGGTGGCGGGTCTCGCTGCCGGTGGAATAGAGCATCGACACCCGCCTGGCCTGGCCACACGCCAGGGCCGCGGCCTCGATCTCGTCCGCCGGCACCCCGCACGTCTCGGCGACGGCCAGCAGATCGTATTCCCGTGCGTTTTCGGCGAACCCCTCAAAATCGCGGCAATGCGCCCTGATGAACCGCTGATCGACCAGACCCCGATCCAACAGCACCTTGGCCATCGCGCCGTACAGCAGGGTGTCCGTGCCCGGTCGCAGCTGAAGGAAATGATCGGCGCTTTCGGCCACGCGATGTTTGCGGGCGTCGATGACAATGAGCTTCGCGCCGTTGAGCCGGGCGCGCATGACCCAGCCCCCAATGGTGGGCAGTTGGACGGCCAGATCCACGCCGTCGACGAGGATGACCTCGCTCTGAGCCAGATCCCCGATGGTTCCGGTGGTGGCGGGCCAGCCGAGCATCTCCTCGAGAACGTCGATGCTGTTATTGGTGTACACGCCGGTGCCGTGATTGACATTGTTCGTGCCGATCACCGCCCGCGCGAGCTTCTGGAGCAGGTAGCTTTCCTCGTTGGAACAGCGGGGGGCGTTGAAGAAGGCGAACGCCTCGGGGCCGTGCGCCTTTCGGATTTCCCGCATCCGGCCGGCGATGAAGGCGAAGGCCTCCTCCCAACTGACTTCCGTCAGTTCGCCGTTCCGGCGGAGCAACGGACGCCGCAGCCGGTCCGGAGAACTGGCCACCTCGTGGACGTTCCAACCCCGCAGGCAGATGCGCCCCTCGTTCGAGGGATGCGACATGCTCGGGTAAACGCCGGTGATGCGATTACCCGCGGTGGTGAGGTAGATCCCGCAACCGACACCGCAGAACGTGCAGGTGGTCAGGCTATGCGCCATGCGACCTCCTTGATTCACCCGATGCTCTGTCGGTCTTTGTCTTGAATCCGGTCATCGTTACCTGGCCTGCCGGCGGACGGACTGGAGTGACCGCTTCCAGCACTGCCAGCCGCCTGGTGGCACGCAGCGTGGGGAGCTTCGGGAATTCCACGGCGCCTGACTAAACCCTGCTTGTCATTCTGTGAGCTTTTATTGCCATGCGTAGCTATTAGAAGACCTGCTCTAGCATAAGTCAGGTGAGAGTTGCGTCCCCCGTGGGCCGGCAGCCGGGGACGTCCGTCCGCGCATGAGTTTCGGGGGGTCAATGCATTGTCGGTGGCCTGGAGGGTGGAAGGCCGTTGACCGCCGGCCGCTTGAGCTTCCCGACGCGGGTGAAGGGGCCCCTCGAACCGAGGCCGAACGACTGAAGAACCGCCTCACGAAGAAGTCCGCTTCCACGGTGAGTTCTTTTTGTGGGTAATCATTCTTCTCTCATCTGAGGCTTTGTCTTGCCGGTTTTGCTCAACCGGGGTGCAATTCGCCTTGTCATGAAGCTGGATGGATTCGTTGCCCTGGGAACCGGTTGCTTGCTGAGCCTCAACTCTGTGACGGCTGAGCCTCCGGTGGACCTCACCGCCGCTCTGGTTCCACCCGATGAGTTGCGCCTGTCCTGGATCACGGTTGCCGGTGAGTCCTACCAGGTCACGAGTTGCACGCAGATCGACGGGGCGTGGACCGTGTATGCGACCGATCCGGCGGTTCTCCTCGCCGAGGGTGAGGAACTCTCCGTCGACGTTCCCGTCGAGGATGGGATGCGTTTCTTTCGGGTGGTTCGTCTCGAATCCGGTCCGCAACCCGTCGCCGGAATGGTGTGGATTCCGGCGGGAACGTTCGTGATGGGAAGCCCCGACAGTGAGGAGGGCCGGTATCCCGAAGAGGGGCCGCAAACGGAAGTGACTTTGACGACGGGATTCTGGATGGGCAGTTGCGAGGTCACCCAGGCGGAGTATCAGGCGGTGCGCGGGGACAATCCCTCGAGTTGGGAGGGGGAGGACCTGCCGGTGGAGAACGTGAACTGGATGGACGCGGTGGCCTATTGCGAGGAACTGACCCAGCAGGAACGCGAGGCGGAAAGGCTGCCCGAGGGGTGGGAATACCGCCTCCCGACCGAAGCGCAGTGGGAGTATGCGTGTCGGGCTGGCACGACGACGCGTTTCAGTTTTGGCGATGAGGATTCCGACCTGGGGCAGTACGCCTGGTTTGGGTTTGGCAGCGACAACCTCGAACTTCGCACGCATCCGGTGGGACAGAAGCTGCCCAATGCATGGGGGCTTTATGATATGCACGGAAACGTGTCGGAATGGTGTGCGGACTGGCAGGGCCCCTACGCCGGTGGAGGGGTGGTCGATCCCACGGGCCCGGCTACGGGCATTGGGCGCGTGTGCCGGGGGGGGATGTGGATCAACCCTCCGCGGATGTGTCGTTGTGCGGGTCGTGCCGGAACGATTCCGGCAACCAGGCGTAACTTCATTGGCTTCCGCGTGGTCCTGGTTGCAGTTTCCTGAGGACTCGGGAGCGACGGGGTTGGTTGGGACCCGCGATTCTCTGCTGGTCAGAGCCCGCTTTTTCGCCATTCTTTGGCGCGTGTCCGATCCCGTCATTGAGACGCAGCAACTGGTGAAACGCTACGGTCGCCTGGCGGCGCTGGATGGCGTGGACATCCGGTTGGAGCCGGGCGCGATTGGATTGCTGGGTCCGAACGGGGCGGGCAAATCCACCCTGATCAAGTGCCTGCTGAGTCTGCAGTCGTTCACCAGCGGTGAGGCCCGCCTGTTGGGGCGGCCGGTCCGGAAGGAAGGTCGGGAGATCCGGCGCCGCGTGGGTTACACACCCGAGCAGGACTGCCACATCCCGGGCATGGCCGGCTGCGAGTACGTGACGTACTGCGCGCAACTTTCCGGGCTGCCGTTCCGCGACGCCCGGCAGCGGGCCCACGAGATGCTGGACTTCGTCGGCATGGGCCAGGAGCGCTACCGGAAGATCGAGACCTATTCGACCGGGATGCGCCAGCGGTTGAAGCTGGCGCAGGCCATCGTCCATGATCCGGAGATCGTGTTCCTCGACGAACCCACCAACGGCCTGGACCCGAAGGGGCAGGGTCAGATTCTGGACCTCATTCGCGGGCTTTGGGAGGTGCACGGGATCACGGTGGTGCTTTCCACTCATCTCCTGCATGACGTGGACCGGATATGCGACCAGATCCTCCTGCTGGCGCAGGGGCGGATTCTCGTGCACGACACGCTGGAGAACCTCAAGGCCCGGCGTAAGGGGGCTGCGGAAGTGGCCGTCAACGGGCGGGAACAGGAAACCATCACCGCGTTCGAGCACCAGGGTTGGGCTTGTGAATTGCAGCCGAACGGACGGATCCGGGTGGAGCACGGGGCGGGGGATTTGCGTCCGATGCTCGAGGTGTTACGGGCGGAGAAGGCGTCATTGATCGAGATCATCCCGAGCCCGAACGCGCTCGAGGAAATGTACGTGCAAGCCGTGGAGAACAGTCATGGCCCTGGTTGACACCGCGTATCGACACTGGACCGGCCGGCACCAGGGGCTCTGGTGGCGGCGCTGGGTGATCAGTGAGAACGGCATTCGCGCGAGTCTGGCGAACCGCTGGATGCGTTATTTGCTGGTGGTTTGCTGGGTGTCCGCCCTGGTGGAGGTGGCGGCGCTGTTTTGCGTGGGACAGTTGCTGGTGGCGGACAGCCTGATCGTCCGCCTGATCCCCAACACGGACGCGGCCATCCAGGCGTTTGTGAAGGGGCTGACCGGCTGGCTGGAACAACATCCGGAGGTGTCGGTCCGGACCACCCAGAACCTCCTTTTCTACCAGTTCACCACCTTCCTGCTGAGCTTCAACCTGATCGTCATCACGTTGACCATCCCGCGCCTGATCACCCGGGACCTATCGAGTCACGCCATCGTGATTTATGCCTCAAAGGCGGTGGGCCGGTTGGACTATGTCATTGGCAAGCTCGGCATTGTGGTGGGCATGCTCACGCTGACCTGGCTGGGGCCGGTGGTGATGGCCTGGTTCCTGGGGAACCTGCTGGCGCCGGACTGGCACTTCTTCTGGCACGCCCGGGCGGCGCTGGGTCACGCCCTGTTGTTCGTAGGGTTGGGAATGCTTTTCCTGGGGGTGCTGGCCCTGGCCGTGTCCGCCGTGTCGGCCCGGAGCCGGGCGACCATCGGGCTCTGGCTGATCCTCTGGCTGGTGGGCAATGCCTTCGTTCCCTTTGCCGAACACTCCCGTCCCTGGTTGCGTCACCTCAGTTTCCGCCACAACCTCGACCAGGCCGCCGTGGCCATTTTCCAGCCGAAAGAGGATCTCCAACGGGCCCAGACCCAGATCCCGATTCTCGGCGACATTGTCCGTCGGATGACACGTCAGGGTCCGCGCCGCTGGCAGACGGACGATGCCGGGAGCGCCTTTCTGGCTCTGGGGATCATGGTGTTCGCGTCGGGCCTGGTCCTCAGCTCACGCATCCAACGAGAATGAGCGCGATCATCGAGGGGAAGGAACTGAGCCGGTGGTACGGCATGGTGATGGGGTTGAACCACATCAGCTTCGAGGTGCGCCCCGGGTTGACCGGACTGGTTGGGCCGAACGGCGCCGGCAAGAGCACCCTGATCAATCTCGTCACCGGCCAGCTTCGCCCCAGCTCCGGCGACCTCCGGGTCTTCGGCGAGGTGCCCTGGAACAACCCGCGCCTGCTGCGTCGACTCGGCTTCTGCCCCGAGGGCGAAGCGGTCCACCAGGATGTCACTGCCCGCGACTGGCTGAAGGCGATGGGCCGGTTGACGGGCCTGGCCGGGGACGCCATTCGGCCGCGGATCGCGGAAGTGCTGCAACGGGTCCGGCTGCCGCGGGAGGCGTGGGACCGGCGGATGGGCCAGTTTTCCAAGGGCATGCGGCAGCGGGTGAAACTCGCGCAGTCGCTGCTGCACGATCCGGACCTGCTGATCCTGGACGAGCCGATGAACGGGCTGGATCCGATGGGACGCCAGGAGGTGGCGCAGATCCTGCGGGAACTCGCGCGCTCGGGGAAGAGCATCCTGATCTCCAGCCACATTCTGGCCGAACTCGAGGCGTTGGCCCGCGATTTCCTGATCCTGAACTGGGGCAAGATCCTGGCTTCCGGCACCCGGCAGGAGATCCGGGCGGACCTGAGCCAATGGTCCGAACAACTGCTGGTGCGGTGCGACGATCCGCAGCGGTTGGCCCGGCACCTGTTCGACGCCGGTGTGTTGCTGGGATTCGACCTCGACCTCGATGAGAAGCTGCTCCGGTTCCGGGTCCAGGATCCGCCGGCCTTTTATGACCGCTGGCTGGGGTTGTTGCTGGAAAGCGGCACGACCATTCACGAAATCCGCAGCGAAAGCCGGTCGCTGCGGCAAATCTTCGAGCGAGTCACCGCATGAACCCGGAACCCGCCACTCTTCCTGTGAGGGATGCGTCCGAACCGAAGCGCTGCCCCGGTTTCGCCGCTTCGGTGGGGGCATTATGGACGCTGTTCTGGGGCGCGCTATGCACGGGACGCCGGGTTCCGTGGCTGCTGGCCCTGTTGTTCCTCCAACCGGTCTTTGCGTGGTTCAGCATCCCGGATCAGCGGGAGGGAGCCCTGCTCGAATGGACCGCGAATCTCTACCTGGGATTGATGATCCCGATCTACTGCCTGATGACCGGTGGTGGGTTGATCCGCGATGAGACCCAGGCCGGCACGCTGGGGTATCTGCTCACCCGGCCGGTCTCGCGAGCCCGCATCTTTCTCGGCAAGTACCTCTGCCAGTTGTTCTGGGGGGAGATCATCCTGGGGGCGAACAGCCTCTTTCTGGTTGTGGTGGCGTATGTCCGCGGGGTGGAATCCTGGCTGTCGATTGCCCCCGTGTTGCTGCTGACCCAACTGTTCGTTGTTCCGGCGTTCCTCGCCATCAGCGCCCTGCTGGGCTTGATCAGCCGGCGCTATGTCGTCCTGGGAGTGGTCTATGGGTTCCTCGTCGAGGTCGGGATCGGCCAGATTCCCACGAACATCAACGTGCTCTCGGTGTCGCGCCATGCCCGGACGCTCATGGCCAACTCCACCGCGTTTGCCGACCGCTTCGGCTGGGAGGCCGAGGGAACCCTCTGGAGCGTCGCATCGCTGCTGATCATCACAGCGGTCTTTCTCGTTCTCGGCACGATCTGGTTCACGTTGCGTGAATTCAGCGGGCCGGAGGAGGAGAAGAAGTGAGCGGCCGGGCGGGGGACGGGCTTTCGCGTCGGCCGGATCCCGCGACGTCGGCCCACGCAAGGTAATCCCGGGAGGGGGGCACTGTTCGCATCCATCTCCACTCACCCGTGTCAGTCAGATTCCGATCATGAAACTGAAGTCGTTACTGGAACGTTGTCTCTTCCTGGCGGCCCTCGCCGTTCCGTTGGTGAGTGCGGAGACGGGCGGGTCCGCGAGGTTTCCCGTGCATGCCGTGGTGGATTTGGGACATCAATTCACGTTCTACGCCGACGGCCGCTTTCACCGCCAGTATCTGCCGGATCAGCCGTACGCAGCGAGTTGGGGCGCTCTGACCCATTACGATTTCTCCAATGCCAACCTGCTGATCCTGCCCGGGTGCGACCCGCACCTCGCCTATAACCCGGGTGATGTTGAGGTGATCCGGGGTTTCCTGGAACAGGGCGGCGGAGTGGTGCTCCTCGGAGAGTCGGCGAGCGAACCGCAGAACGCCCTGGCGCGCGAACTGGGGTGCGAATTCACGAGGCGCGGCGTGTCGCCACTGCGATCCGATTCCCCATCGATCACCGGGAAGATCGAGGGAGGCGGCGACACCCTGAAGCTGGTTGAACCGGCGCGTTGGCAGGTACTGATCCGCGATGCGAACGGCGATCCCATCATGGCCCGGCGCGGTTCGGGCAAGGGAACCCTCCTTGTGGCCGCACGCGGTCTGGCGGGGCAGAATCCCAACGCCAGCGACAACATCAACGCGGCCTGGTGGCAGCCTTTGTTGATCGAACTGGCCGCCGGGAAGCGGGTGGATCCCGACCAGCCGTTTCGCAGCCGCGGATTGGACCAGATGGAAAACCGGGAGGACCTGGGCCCGATCACGTTGCTCTACAGCGATTACCTCAAGCCGTATGCGCAATCGATGGCGGACGTGTACCTGCGTTGCCGGCCGGTGATCGAGCGGCGCATGGGCGTGCCGCTTTCCGAGGGCATGGCGTCCACCATCGGATTGCTGGCGACGGGCGGAGGCGGGTTCTCGGGCGGCCGGATGCTTGGGTTGGCTGTGTTCTGGGGCGGATTTCCGGATCGCGAGGACAGTATGATCGAGTTCGTCACCCATGAATCCGTCCATTCCTGGGTGTTGCCATTCGCCGAAATCTGGAACGAGCCGATCGCGACCTACGTCGGCAACCTGGTCATGATCGACATGGGCCACGAGGCCGAGGCCATGCGGCGGATTGAACGGACCATCGCCCGGGCCTCCCGGCTCGATCCCACGATGACACGCTACGACCTCGATGGGAAGGGGGTGGAAGGCGCGCGGGAATTGAAGGCGGGCGAGGCGAATGACATCCACTGGGGTAAGACCTTCTGGATTCTCGAACAGCTGCGCCGGGAAGAGCCGGCCATCATCGCGCGTTACTTCCAGACCAAGCGTCGCCTGGCCACGCCGGACCGGATCAAGCGCTACGACGCCAACGCCACCGTGACGGTCCTGAGCATCGCCCTGAAACGCGACCTGTTCCCGTGGTTTGCGGAGCATGGGATCAAGGTCGACCGCGCATCCTCGCCACTTCCGCTGGAGTGGTAGGCGTCTCAGCGAGCGGAGCCTCGTCCGGTGTGGATTGATCGTGCAACCCGCAGGTGGACGCGGATGAACCACGCAGCGGGGGAAGGTTCTGAGTTCCGCCATCAGGCGTCTTGAGTGTCATGCCATGCCGCCTGATGGCGGAACTCCAAACGGGTTTCAGCTGACCGGCGTTCCGTAATTCAGCCTGGGACTCGTGGAACTCGTCCCTCCATCTGGGGGGTGTTGGCATCGAGCGGTCGGCCTCGTCCCTGGGCTGCATGACGTGGATCTCTCTCGATGGCGTGTGCTTTCAACGCGGGGCGGTTTGTCCGGCGATAAGGAACACCTTGCCCACGTCGTTTCACGGATTAGAATGGGCCGCATCCGTTCCATGCGATGGTGTTCTGAGAAATCACTGAAACGAAAGGAGACCCGATGCGTTATTCAGTCCTGTTGGCGACGGTTGGCTTAAGTGCCCTTCTGGGTTCCGGCAGTGGGTGGGCGGTGGATTACAAGCTGCTTCCGGTGGCGGATGGGAGCCAGGATCGCTTTTATGGGAGCGGCGACGCCACGAGCAGCCGCCTCAACTGCGAGTACTCGGAGGGAAGCTCCTCGCAGGGACGACGGGTGGTGCTGAAGTTTAACATCAGCAACCTGAGCGCCTACCAGTTGCGCGGCGCCCGGTTGAACCTGTTTGGCGGTCGCAACTCGGCCGCCGGGGTGATGGATGTCCGGGCGTATCGCTACTCGTTCAACACCTGGAACGACGCGTCGAACGGTGCGGTTCCCTTTGCGGCGGACGCGAACTGCACCTACCTCGCCTCGAAACTGATCAGCAATCTGCTGTCCGCCGATTACATCGGTACGAGCCAGTGGCACGAGTTCGACATCGGCGCGCAGTTGGGAGGGTGGAGCGGCGACGGTTTCCTCTCGATTGCGCTGCGCAATTTCAACACGGTCTTCGGTGCGAGTGTCTCGTTTGTGTCCCGCAACAGCGTCCCGTGGGACGGGTCGAAGGGGAAGGAGCCCTACATTGTCTTTCGCACCTACGATCCAAACCCCTCGGTGCAAAGCGGCGCGTTTGCCGAGGGGGACGTGTCCGACTGGATCCTCATCTCCGGTGGCGGCACCGCCGCCGCCGTGGCCAATCCCTATGCGGAGGGTGATGCCCTCATGGAGTTGAAGTCCGGATCGCCTGTCACGCTGGCACAGGATCTGGACACACCGGCCGGGCCTTTCTACGTGGTGTTTTCCCACGAATTCCGCACCGCGACGGGCAGCCTGGAGGTGACGCTGAAGGATCGCGACGGCAATTCCACACTGCTCGGGACCGTGACGGCGCCGGCGAGCGTGGCGGAAGCGCTGACGACGACGGGTTTGCGGGTGGAAGCTCCGGAGTTGTTGGGGCTGGACCAGGCCCGCCTGAGCTTCACCCTGGACGGACCGGCGGGGTCCCTGCTCTGGCTGGACGACATCGCCTTTAGCGATACCGCACCCGTCGGGGGGCCGGTGTTGCGAATTGAGTTGCTTGGCAGGGGACAAGTCCTGCTGGCCTGGCCGGATGATTCAGTCGGCTTCGTCCTGCAGGAGAATGCCGGCGTGACGACGGCCGGTTGGAATGTCATGGGAGCCGTTCCGGACGTTGTGGGGGAGGAGAAGCAGGTGATTCTGGAGGCGCACGAAAGCGGGCGTTGCTACCGACTGGTCAAGCCCTGATGGCGTGGACCGTGCTCACGGGCTGACCGCCAGCCGCTCCTCGTTGCGTTCCGGCTTCATGATCATGCCCTGTTCCTTGTAGGGCTTGAGGATGAAGTGGGTGGCCGTGGAGAGGACGCCCTGGATGGTGGCGAGCTTCTCCGAAACAAACATTGCCACCTCGCGCAGGCCGGTTCCCTCAACCTCGACCAGCAGGTCATAGGCGCCGGACATGAGGTAGCAGGATCGCACCTCGTCGTATTTCGCAATGCGTTCGGCGATGCGATTGTAGCCGCCCTCGCGCTCGGGGGTGATCCGCACCTCGATGGCCGCCCGCACGGTATCGATCCCGAGCTTCTCCTCGTTCAGCACGGCGCGGTAGCCGAGAATGACTTCCTCCTTCTCGTACGCGGCGATCTTCGCCTCGACCTCCGCCGCCGGAATCCCGAGCAGCTTGGCCAGCCGTTCCGGGGTGGACCGGGCCTCGTCACGCAGCAGCCTCAACAACGCATCCATTGTGAGGGCAGATTAGACCGCGGAACCGGGCGTTGCACTTCTTTTTGAAAAGGGCGAGGGAGGGCGACAAGGGGAGAACGACGCCGGCCGCGAGGTTCGAAGCCCCAGCCCGGAGGGCGAACGAGAATCGCCCGGCAATTCGCCTGACTGGGACCGGCTCAGCCAAACCCGTCCGCGCCTTCGGGATCGGATTGGGCGGAGAGGCGGATCAATTCCAGGGTGTGATTCCGGTCGGGACGCAGCCGGGAGGGGCCCTGCACGAGGACGGCGAGGTCCCCGGGGAGTTCGTTGGTCTGGATCCACTTCCGGGCCGCCACGTCCCAAGCTTCCAGCGCCTCGGGCAGCAGAACCGGCGTCACGCCGTAGGAAAAGCGCAACGCGGCGCAGGCCCGGGCCTCCGGGCTGACGGCCGCCACCCAGACCGGCAATCGGAAGCGGGCCAATCGTCGGGCGGTGGCACCGCTGCGGGTCGGGACAATCACCGCGGCGGCATCGGCGGATTCCAACACCCGCTCCACACTCATTGAAATGAGGTCGGACATCGCACAGGGTCGGGCCGCTTCCGATCGCGTCATGAGTTCCCGGGCTTCCTGCCGGCTGCGATGCGGCTCCGTGGCGGCGGCGATCCGCGCCAGCGTGCTCACGGCTTCCACCGGAAAACGACCGATGGCGGACTCCGCCGAGAGCATCACGCAATCCGTTCCGTCGAGAATCGCGTTGGCCACATCCGTCGCCTCGGCACGGGTTGGTTGCCGGCTCTGGGTCATGGACTCCAGCATCTGCGTGGCGGTGATGACCGGTTTGCCCGCGTGAACGGCCTTCCGCATGATCTGCTTTTGGAGCACGGCGATCCGCTCGATCGGCACCTCCACCCCGAGATCGCCCCGCGCGATCATGATGCCATCCGCCACGGCCAAGATCTCATCCAGCCGTTCCAACGCACCCGCCCGTTCGATCTTCGCAATGATGAACGGGGCGTAGCCCAGTTCCTTCGCGGTTTGCCTCACGGCAAGCACGTCCTCGGCCGTCGCGACAAACGACTGGCTCACCGCCTCGACGCCATGTTCCAGCGCGAAGCGGAGGCATTCGCGGTCCTCGTCCGTGAACGCACTCATACCAAGGTCGATGCCCGGCAGGTTGAGACCCTTGCGGGAGCGCAATTCACCGCCCACCACAACCCGGCAATGCACCACGTCGTTCTCGACCCGTTCGGCCCGGAGCTGGATCAGGCCGTCGTTGAGGAAGAGGTTGTCGCCGGGATGGACGACGCGCGGCAGGGGATCGAAACTGACGCAGGCGCCGGTTTCATTCCCCGTGTCGTTGCCGGGACGCAGGCTGAACGGGTTGCCCGCAACGAGATCGATCGGGTCGGGTTGAATCTGCCCGATCCGCATCTTCGGTCCGGGCAGATCCGCCATCAGGGTGACCTCGGAGCCGACCGCCGCTGCGGCGGAGCGGATGCGGGTGATGTTCTCCGCGTGGGTGGCAAAGTCCGCGTGGGAGAAGTTCAGTCGGGCGACGTTCAGACCGGCCAGAATCAGCCGCTGCAGCATCGCGGACTCACGCGAGGCGGGGCCGATGGTGGCGACAATCTTGGTCTTGTGCGGGGGCAGGGGCATGGCGGAAGGAGGTTTAGACCATTTCGCGGGGCTGACCGGTGGACGCCAGGACGCTGCTCCACAGGCGACTGTCCGGCACGATTTGTTTTCGCGCCGACGTGGCCAGGGGGATTGGCACGTGGGTGAACTCGTTTCGCCAGAACCCAACCACGACGTTGGTGCGTCCACTCATCGCCGCATGGACCGCATTGTGGCCGAGCAGGAGGCAGAAGGCGGAATCGAACGCGTTCGCCGGCACGCCGCGAATCATGTAGCTGGGGTCGATGTATTTCAAACCCACCGGCATCTTGACCCGGCCGAAGTGCGCCTTGATCTCGTCCCGCAGGAACAACCCGATGTCACCGAGCTTCACGTTGCCGGAGGCATCGCGACCGAGGTTGGCTTCCATCAAGTCCTGGCCGGCGCCCTCCGCAACGACGATCACCGCGTGCCCGCGACGTTCCAGGCGGGCCTGAAGGGTGCCCAGGAAGGACTCCAGGGTGAAGGGACATTCGGGAACCAGGCAGAAGTTGACCTGGCTGCCGGCGAGGGCCGCGTGCGCAGCGATAAAGCCCGAATGCCGGCCCATCAACTTCACCAGGCCGATGCCATTCCGGGCGCCCTTGGCCTCCACATGCGCCGCCGCGATGGCCTGGCCCGCCTCCGCCACGGCGGTCTGGAAACCGAAGGACATCTGGATGAAGCCGATGTCGTTGTCGATGGTCTTGGGCAGGCCGATGACGGCGATGTTCGAGCCGCGTCGGTGAATTTCCGCCGCCATGTCACGGCCGCCGCGCAGGGTGCCGTCGCCCCCGATGACGAAGAGCATGTTGATACCGAGCTGTTCCAACCGGTCGACCATGCGCCCCACGTCCTGCGGTCCGCGGGAGCTCCCGAGGATGGTGCCCCCGGCATCCTCGATGTGATCCACTTCCTCCGAATCCAGCAGCCACGGCTCGTGTCCGTAGTCGTCGATCAATCCCTCATAACCATAGCGGAAACCGTAGATGACCTCGGCTTGGTAATGGTGTTCGAGGCTCAGAACGACCGCCCGGATGACGTCGTTCAGGCCCGGGCAAAGTCCGCCGCAGGTGACCAGACCGGCCCGTACTGTGCCGGGTTTGAAGAAGAGCCGTTCCCGGGGACCGGCGATCTCGAACGCCAGGGGTTTCCGGCCCGCTTCGATCTCGGCACAGACCTCCGCGGCCTCCGCGGCATACAACACGCGCCGGTCGTCGCGAATGAAGGGCACGTTCCGCATCGGCGAGTCGAACTCGCCCGGACCCAGCCGGTCCACCGTGAAGTCAGATTGCTGCAGAGGCATGGTTCAATTTGGTCCTGATTTCGTGCACCTCGCGTGCCGATGTCAGGCGGCAACGACGGTAGCGGCTCAGCCTTGACCATGCAATGACCGGTAGCCGTGGACGTCAGTCCGCGCCAATAACCCGGTTTGCGCGGACTGATGTCCGCGGCTACTCGGTAACGCGAATCGATTTCCAGACCGTGGTGGTGCGACCGGCCATGTCCACGGTTGAGGTTCGCAGACGGTATTGTCCCGGTCGGTCCAGCGTGAAACGCATTTCCACCTCATGGACTGCACCGCTGGTGGTCACGTGCGGTTTCAGGCCCGGGGCGCGCAGGTCGCGATTGTCTTCCTCCCCGGGACCGTAGAGTTCCCACGCGACGACTGCGTTCCGATAGACGCCCTCCAGATCCGTGCCCAGGGTGTAGTAAACGGGCGCGGTCGTTTCCCGCACGGTCGCCCTGGCGGCGATCCGCAGTGGTGCCGTACCGGTTTGGGAGGACAGCTCAACCGCCAGTCCCGGCGGCGCGCCTTCAGGCCGTTCCGGCACTCTGGGGCCATCCAGCAGGCAGTGTTCGTTTTCGGTCTGGATGTCGACCTTCCCATCCTCGCGGATGCGGACCACCTCGCGATACCCGGTCGGTTGAACTTCGGGCAAATCCCAAAGCAGATCGAAGGCGACGCCGAGTCGGAGGCTACGCTCGATTTCGGTGAAGAAGTTGCCCATGACGGTGCGATAGATCACACCGTTTCGGTTGGCTCGCTCGAGGTTGAGTTCCCCCACGCCCCACAGGTTTCCCCGGCCGAGATGGACGTGTCCGAGATTGTAACCGGGCGGCAACAGGATGGCGACCTCGGCCGCGCGGGCGAGCCGGTCCAGGTCGCGGTAGGGGCGGTTCTCGACGCGGTTCTGCAGCGCGCGGGCCAGGGCGAGGCATTCGTGGTAAGGGACGCAGGCGAGTCGATGGGAATCCCAGAACAGAAACCGGGTCGCCCCCAAATCGTAGGCATGGGTGAGATACCAGAAGGCATCCGCACGGTCCACGGACCCATAGATGCTCACGCCCCAGGATTTGTCCGTTGCGCGGGCGGAACCGCGCAGGAACCCGGTGAGGATCGACAGGAGGTTGTTCGGGTCAGCCACCGGAATCTGGCAGCCGTAGTTCATGTCGATCTCCGGGAGGGTGCGGAGGGTCCCGACGCGGCCGGGCGGTTCAAACACAACGGACGACGGCACCCGCGGATCCTGCGAGAGTTGGTAGGCGGCGGTACTCACCATGGTCTCCCAAGTGTGCAGGTTCTCCTGGCGGAACCGCATAAGACCGAGGTCGACATCCGGCCGGGCCTCCAATGCGCGCATCAAGGCCCAGGGCGCATGCTCCAGGCTCGTTTCGTGGAAGTACTGCTCGAAGGCATCGAAGGCACTTTGCGGCGTGATGGTCTTTCGGTGGTGCGGGTCTTCCCGGAGACGTGGCCGGATCACGTGATCGCGGGTGCAAACTGCCGGTTCATCGAGAAAAAGGACGGGCCCGAGATACTGGCTGCGGTAGAGACACTCGGGGTAGGGGAGATCAGCTCCCCCGACCCCCCAGTAGAAAACCTCCCAGTCCCGCACCCACGAAAGCTGTTCCGCGTCCACTCGCAGGCAGTTCATTCCGGCGTCCACCATTTCCCGATAGTCCGACTGGGTCAGCCGCACCAATTCGTAGTCCGAATCATCGTAGCGGCGGGTCTCGTCCCGCTGGCGGGTGTTGCCGGCAACCCCGACCAGGACATCCGGCAACAGGGAAACGACGCGAAGGTCGGTGGGCGGCGCCGCCGGGGATTCCGATTCCTGCTGCCCTATCAGCCGGTAGGCATGTCCCAGATAGCGCGCAGTCCGGGGAAAGGGTCCCTCGGTGGGAATGGAATTGTCGAGGCTCCCGGCCCGTGGCAGCAGATGTTGCCAACCGCCCAAGGAGGGGAGAACGACCGTGCCTGTGTCACGTTCCTTGAACTCGACCGATTCACCCGTCCCTTCCTGCAGGACGTAACGAAAGACGGCCTGACGCGCCTCCTCCAGCGTCGGCGGTGGGTAACCATCGGCGAGCAGCCAGACCGTGAATCGTTCGCCCGCGGCTTTGGTGGCGCTGAGCCGAATCCACTGGGTGGGTTTGGACCTTCGTTCCTCGACCTGACCCCAGGCGAGCGTGAACTCCCGGACCACCGAGTCAGGCAGGGCGCCGTTGCCTGCGTGAACGTAGCGTGCCTCCCAACCGGGGCGGCCGACGACAGCGCCACCGGGTTTGTCATCCGGCCTCGGCTTGGTCTCGGAAGCAGGGCGGGCTGTCGCACCTCCGATGGATCCGCTGCCCGCCGCCGTCAGCGGAGGCACGGCGAGCAGGCCGATCATCAGCGCCGCCAACCGGGCTGCCTTTCCCGAACCCGATTTCGTGTGAGCATGGTCCAGCGTCCGACAGCCGTTATCAGGTTGTTTCATGAGTCATGGACAGGTTCACGATTACGAGCAGGATGAGGATTGCGATTGGCGGGGAGGCGCTACCGCTCGACGAGGTAGTAGAGACGGTCCGGCAGAAGAGTGATTTCGGCCGCGCCGTTGATGGGTGGTCCAACCCGGTAGCCGTTCGCATCAAGCGGGGTGACGGTCAGGCTCGCCGCGTCGGCGCGCTTCAATCGAACTGTGCCCGCCATTTCCCGCACCAGGAGAGGGACGGTGCCCCGGTTCGTGATCGTGCGCAGGCCGGTGGCGGTTTCCGTTTCCCACTGCCACGGCTTCTCTTCGCTCGCGACCTGAAGCAGCAGCCTTGCGGATTCCGCAATCGGTTTGCCGTCCATCGCCACCAACACCACGGAGCCGTATTCCAGAGGTGATTCGATCTCCAATCGGTCAAGCTGGATGCTGCCGGCCGCACCGAGGAAGCCGGTCGCCCCCTGCGCCGCCGGAGCATTGAGGGTCACCAAGCCGGCGTCCCAATCCCAACGCAGTTCGCCGGTCTCACTCACGACCCGTTTCGCCGGGCGATCAATGTAGGGCGAGAGATCGCGCACCTGCGATTGCGGCGTGCCGTTCTCGATGAAGTTCACATTGACGCCCCCGACGAGAAACGCCAGGGAATCGATGACGCTGACGTTGGTCAGGGTCGCGCCCGGCGGGACGTCGTTGCCACGCAGACTGTCGAAGTTCTGCGGCGCGGGCAGCGGCGTGCCCTTCAATGCGTAGAGATCGTCGACGCCCAGGTCTATATCCACCACGCGCTGGCCCGTGCGCACGAGGCCCTGCCGGTAGATCAGCGCGGTGGCGGGGAACTGCCCGAGCACCCCGGGGGTCTGGATCGCGAACTTGCCGGGCAAGCCCTGCCAGGTCGGTTCACCGGCCGCGAACCAGAAGATCGCGTCACTGCCCTGCAACGCCCCGTAAGCCGCGCCCAGCACCACCATGTCCGCGCGATAACGATTCGGCAGCGGCCAGTTTATTTCGGTGATGGTGGATGGGCGGTCGTTGTAGCCGAGATCCCAAAGTGGGTTGCCGAAATCGTCACCGGTGCCGGCGGCGTTGCGAAACTTCACCGCCGCGCGATCATCGTAACGCTGGCCGGGTTCGATGTTCCACGAGGCGTTGTTGCCCTCGTGCCGTCCTCCGAAATAGCCGTGGCGATCAAAGAAGTCGCCGACCGAGTTCGCGTATTTGTCGAGCGGATCCAGATATTGCTCGGAGGCGGTCTTCCAGTTGGAGCAATAGACCAGCGCCCGGGAACCGAGGTCCTGTTTGAGGAAGTGATAGATCGCGGTGTGCCAGTCCTTCATCAACTCCGTGAGGAACTGCGCCGTGTCGCGGTCGCGGGGGCGCCGTTCGTTGGCGATGTTCCACAGCGGACGGAACCCGACGCGTCCTGCGGCGAAGTCGTCCTGGGAGGTGGCAAGGCCCTGCCAGCGCACGTTGCGGATCTGGGAGAGGGTCACGCCGGGATATTTTGCCAACAGCCAGTCGCCAAAACGCTTCTCGAGGATCGCGCGTTGGGGATCGGGGATGTTGCCGCTCGCGCCCTCGTTGGGATCGAAGGTCCAGAACAACGTCGAATCCTCGTTGATCATCTCGAGCATGGCCACGGCGGGATCGTCTTTCAGCGCAATGCCGGTGTGCGGGTTGATCGGTTCCAGCAGGCCGCGCCACCAGTTTTGGTAGAGCGGTTGGAACGGTTCACTGAAATAGGGCAGGGCGAAGGGGTGCTGTCCGTTGTACCCGGGGAACTCCGTGTTCTCGGGACCAAGCGTCACCCAGAGTGGGAAGTAGATGCTCAAGGAGGAGTAGATGCCTTCGCGTTTGAGGGCGTGTATGAAGTAGTGCACGCGGGCCACCAGCTCCGGTTTCACCTGACCGAAATTTGCCCCGCTATCTTCGTAGGCGGCGCCGTGGATGCGCACCAGGTTCACGCCGCGCTTGGCCATCGCCCGGGCGAACAGATCGAGATCCGCGTCGGCGCTGTTCACGAAACCGAGTCCCACGTTCACCGCCCAGAAGCGGACCGCTTCACCGGTCCCCTCGTGGATGAAGTCCGGCCCCCGCGTGCGGATGAAGCCGTGTTCACCGGCCAGGCGCTCGTTGAGAAACCTCAGGTCAATCGGGCTGTAGGTGAGCGGATCCGACGCCGGTTCGAAGGCGAACCAACCCGGTTCGGCAACCCCGCTACCCTCGTCCGGCTTGAGTTTCCCCCGCGGCGTGAAGCCTTCACGGGTCAGCAGGAAACAGTCGTAGGCCGTGGTGTTGCTGTCGCCGGTCAGCACCTCCAGCCGGAAGTTCTGCGTGCCGGCGACGAGAGCCGCGCTGCCGGCGTTGAACCAGCCCACGCGGCGACCCGCATTACCGTCCAGCAGGATAAGATCAGTCAACGACGCGCTACGGACCTCCTGCCAGTCGCCGGTGCCGACGCGCCATCGGATGGCCTGCGGATTCCAGAACTTGCGTACCCAAAGCGTGTAGTCGCCGGCGGACGGGATGTTCACCGATTTCTGCACTGAACCGTCCGGGCCCACCCAGGTCATGCGATCGGCGGAGAGCGCCACGTTGCTCTCGCCGCCGAAGGAGCCCTCCGCCTCGAACCAAACCCACTTCGGTCCCGACGGCGGGGCGGCGATGCTCACCGCGGCGATGTGCAGGAATCCGGCGGCGGCCGCCGCGGCATCCATCTGCAGCGCATACCCGATGCTGCCGGCGCCGGCGGAGGCCTCCGTCACGGAGAACCCATGCGCCGGTGCCGCGTCCCAAGCGGCTCCCTCGGCCAACGACCCCGCAGCGGTGAAATCGAGCCGGGCCTCGCTGGCGGCGGCGGAGGCGCGCAGCCATCCATTGGCCGAACCGTCCCTGGCCTCCAAGGCGGGCAGGTTCCCCCACAACTCCGTCGCGTCCGGTTTCAGGGGATCACGTCCCAGGGCGTATTCCGCGAAGTTGGCCAGTCGGTCACCGTCTGGATTCGCGGTCGGTCCGGCCAGTGCCGGTTGGGCGGCCTCGGCGGGTCGCCACACCTGGGCCTGCCATTCCGCGTAGGTCGCCCCGGTGCCGACAATGGCGACCAGCAGGGCGCCCGCTCGGAAGGCCAGATGCGGGAGACCCAACCGCGGAGGGCACTTCGGATGGGGTGTCGTGTCCGAAGTCGCCCTCGTGGATTCACTGTTCATGGGACCGGATGTTAAACCGCGTTCGTCGCGTGGTCGAGTCGGTGTCGCCGGCGGTCCTTCATCTGTGGAGGCTGGCGTACTTGGGGGATGGGTTCCGTAGCCGCGGACGTCGGTCCGCGCACCTGGATTCCCTCTCCAGTTGATCTGCGCCGACTGTACGTCGGCGGCCACGCCCGTTCCGGAGATGCTAGCGGCGGCGGCGCATCGGCCAGTTCGGATCCTCGCTGCGGGCGGACTTCATCAAGGCGTCGGCGCGCGCCACCAGTTCCGGTTTTGCCGACGCCAGATCGCGTGTCTCGCCGACATCCTCCATCAAGTCATACAGCTCGATGGCGGCCGACGGAGCGTTGCGGACGGCCTTCCAGTCGCCAAACCGCACGGCCTGGATCGACGTGCCTTCGTGCAATTCCCAATAGAAGTACTCGCGTTTTGGCGCCGGCCCGCCCTGCAGGAAACCGACCAGCGAGAGCCCGTCGATTTGGACGCCCGCCGGAATGCTCGAACCGCTGAGTTCCGCCACGGTGGGCAGGAAATCCCAGAACGCCCACGGCTCCTCGGTCACCCGCCCCGCGGGGACGGTGCCCGGCCACCAGGCCATTGCCGCCTGACGCAGGGCACCCTCGTACATGCCGCGTTTGAAGCCGCGCAGTTTGCCTCCCATCGTCTGGTCAAACAGCTTCCCGATCTGGGAGGACGGATCAAACGAGGAGCCGTTGTCGCCGGCAAAGATCACGAGGGTCCGCGAATCGAGTTTGAGTTCGCGCAACAGGTCGAGCAGGCGGCCCACGTCGCTGTCCAGGCGGGTCACCATCGCGGCGTAGTTCTTCTGCTGCTCGGTCCACGGCTTGTCCGCGTAGATGCCCTGGTCATCGATCTGGAAGGCGCCGTGCGGCAGGGTTACCGAATGGAAGAGGAAGAACGGCCGGTTGGCATGGGCGCGCACCCAGCGAAGCGTCTCGTTGGCGATGAGATCCTGGGCGTAGATCGCGCCCTTGGTATCGACTTTTGTGCCCCCGTCATTACCCGGCAGTTCGAAGCGCTGGTCGTCGTTGTAGAGATAAGTGGGGAAATAGCTGTGGGCATGCCGTTGGCAGTTGTAGCCGTAGAAATGATCGAAACCGACCTTCAACGGACTGCCGGAGGTGTGAAACATCCCCATGCCCCATTTGCCGATGCACGCCGTGTCGTAGCCGGTATCCTTGAGCAACCGGGCGACGGTGAAGGTGCCCGCCGGCAACGGCATCTGGCCTTCCGGTTGGATTTCCCGGTTTGCGCGAATCGGGCTGTGACCGGTGTGCTGTCCCACCATCACTGAGGTGCGCGACGGCGCGCAGACGCTCGTGCCGCAATAGGCCTGCAGGTAGCGCGTGCCCTCCCGCGCCATGCGATCCAGATGCGGCGTTTGAATCAGTTTCTGGCCGTAGCAGCCCAGGTCGCCCTGGGCGACATCATCGCTCAGGATGAAGATGAAGTTCGGTCGGTCGGCGGCGAGCAGTGGCCAGGCAACCAACAGGGTCAGACAGGTCAACAGCGGTTTCATGGCGACAAGGTGCCTGTCTTGCCGCGTCTGAACCAGCTTCAATCGTTGCCGCTTCATGGGGAGGTTGATCTGCCTTGTCTTGGGGTGGGGTTTGCCTAATCTCGCTTCGAGCCAGTCCCCCTGCTTGCGCTGCGGCATGCGTCGCTGGTGGTGGCAGTGGCGGCTCCAGAGGCATCACGATGAAACGCATCCTCCTTGGTCTGTCGCTCACCTTGATCGGTAGCCTCCCCCTGATCACCCTTCCCGCCCAGGAGGCCACTGTGGCTCCGCTGCGCGTCCCCGAAACCACGTTCGGCCCCAAACGCACCAGCCCGGATGTGCCCCTTCCCAGGCACGCTTACTCACCCTTCGACAAGCTGGACCAGCCACCGCCCTATCAGCCCGGGCCCGGCCGCGACTACAACGACGGGGAACTGGTCCTCAAGCTGGCCCCGGAAGTCATTGTCAACCGCAAGGTGAACCTGCAAAGCCCCGGCACGGGCGGGAACGTCGGCCTGACCAGCGACAGCCGCCTCAACCGGGCCCTCGCCACCGCCGGCATCCCCAGTCTGCACCAAGTCTTTCCGAACGCCAAAGTGCCGGCCCAACGCACCCTTGCCACCCAACCGCCGGAACCCGACCTCACCCGCTGGTATCGCGCCTTGTCCGCCAGCACGACCACCCACGCCGTGGAGTTGCTTTCCCCGGAGCCGGGCATTGAGGTGGTGGAACCGGATTACCTCCGAGCGCTGGCGCTCGAACCCGTAGCCGCGGACATCAGTCCGCGCAAATCCCGGGAGCCTGGGGAGAATGCGCCGACTGAAGTCGGCGGTCACCGGATCAGCCTGGCCCAAGAACCGCCTCCCGCGGTGATCCCGAGTGGTGATTCCGACCCGCTCTTCGCCCAGCAATGGCACTTGGGCGCCGTGAACGCCTTCGAAGCCTGGGCCTGGCTCGACAGCCAGGGGCTGCCGCCCGGGGGCGATCGGGACATTGTGATCGCCGTGATCGACACCGGGGTGGCCCTGTCGCATCCCGACCTGGCCGCCAACCTCTGGGTCAATGGCGGAGAGACCGGGGAGGATGCGCAAGGGCAGGACAAACGGACGAACGGGGTTGATGATGACGGCAACGGTTTTGTGGATGACGTGCATGGGTGCCGGGTGGTGTACAACCAGTTCGAGCACACGGGAGACCCCTCCGACGATCACGGACACGGAACCCACGTGGCGGGAATCATCGCGGCCCAGGCAGGGAATCACGAGGGGGGCGTGGGGATTGCCTACAACTGCCAGATCATGGCAATCAAGGCGGCGCAGTACTCGGGCGTGCTGGCGAGTTCGGACATTGCCGAGGCCATCAACTACGCCGTGCAGCAGGGAGCGGACATCATCAACATGTCGTTCGGTGGCTACGTCCGTTCGCAGATCGAGGAGGACGCATTGGCGGTGGCCTTCGGTCAGTGCGTGCTGGTGGCCGCGGCGGGGAATGATGCGAAGGTCAACCTCCCTTGCCCCGGCGGCCGCGACCTGTATCCCGCCGCCTACAACTGGGTCCTGGGGGTGATGGCGTCAACGAGCGGTGGTTCCATGGCCGCCTTCTCCAACCACGACTGCAAGCCGCATGATAGCCACGAATACGAACTCATGGCCCCGGGCGTGGACATCTGGAGCGCCCTGCCCCCGGAGGAGTATGCTGCTTGGGACGGTACATCCATGGCGGCGCCGGTTGTCTCGGGCATTGCCGCCTTGGCGCGAACGAGGTGGGGCGACAAGGACGTTTATTCGTCTCGCTTCATCATGGGGCAGATCGCGGCGAACGCTGCTCCGGTGGCGGATGCCCTGGCGGCCCTGGCAACCTCACCGACCCCTGAACTCTCCTACCTGCAACACTGGCTCTTCGATACGACCGAGCAGGCAGAAGACAACGACGCTGATGGGA
>JACKPW010000026.1 GCA_024233215.1 Verrucomicrobiales bacterium
AAGCAAACCAACTCCCCGAAATGATCTGAGATGCCGTCTGCAGCCCAAAGTGTCGTGTCGTGTCAGCATCTCAACCGAAGATGAGCAGCCCTTGGTTCCCCTACTGCGCTCCATGGCGGGGCGCCGATGATCGGGCGGTCCCGTTCAACAAAAGGTCCGTGACGGTGAGCTCATAGAGGTCCCCCGCGGACTTCGTCCCGTGCAGTCCGGGCAGCCCCACCGGAAGCCGGGTGTCGGTCGCGTGACAGCTTGCCACGGGAACATCGACAACGGCAGCGTCATAGATGGCCAGATCCAGCTGGTCGCCGAAGGCGGAGAACCGCAGGCGATACGTCCTGGCCGGGTCCATCAGCGGAAACTCCGTCTGAGCCAGGATCTCGCCACCAGGACCGCGGATGGTCAGCGCGGATTCCGCTGGATCCCCGGCAGCCCGGAAGGTGACCGCCCCCTCGTAACGGTCCTCGGGCAGGCCGTCCGCGCCCCGCCAAACCTGGTCTTCCTCCCAAACGCGCAGCAGCAGGCCGAAGGTTGCTTCGGCCATCGTTTCGTCCCAATTGGCAAGGTCGATCGAGGCAATGCAGTCTCGCTGCCAAGGCATCTGACCATCCGCGTCCAGCAAGAGGAAGTCCTGGTTGGGGATACCGGTGGCCGTGATCCGGTAACCCTCACCGGCGCGCAAGAGTAGGGGGTGCGAGGTGCCCGGTGTCGCCGCGTAGCTTCGCCAGGTTGTGCTTCCGTCTGTGAACGAGTTGGCGCTCCCATGGCCGGGGACGAGGCGAAAGAACCTCGCCAACCCGGTCGGCGAGATCCGGCAGATCTTGTCCGGCACCCCCACCGATCCATCCGTCCCTGCCATAGCTGGCAACCAGGGCCCCCCCGGCGAATCCGCCTGGACCACCGTCCAGGTCCCACTCCAAGACAACTGCAACTGGTCGCCCGAAAGCCCGGCGTCGAGCTTCGTTGGCGTCGGTTCCTCCGAGCAGATGAGGTTGTCGATCGTCAGTTCGGCTGGACTATGGTTGCCGTCAAGGAAGGCCATGCCGGTGACGACAAACATGGAGGGACCGTAATGCGGGGCGGCCGCGGCCGCCGCTTCAAGCCCACCGTCGTAGAGGGTCTCCCTCCCGGGAGTGTCAATCACGGGCGGCAATTCCGCCACTACCTGTTCCGGATCGTCCCGCATCACGGCCTTCGCGCGGATTTCCACATTATCGCCATGGCGGGCAAAGGAGTAGATATGGGTCACTGGTTCGGTTACCACGGCCGTCGGGGTTTGCTGATGATACCAACTCATCGGGTAGGGCGACTTGTATTTGCCCAGCCAGAATGCGTTGCCAAGACGATGGATGGCGTAGCCGGCCGACTGGGGAGCGCCCTTGACACTGAAGAAGAACGGTGTCGCCGCCTCGTCGGAACTGGCGCTGACAGAGTCCAGCCGGAATTCCAGCGTTCGGCCCTCTGGAATGGCGTAACTCCGCAAGTACCACACCTGGGTCAAATCCGATGTGCTGGGTGCCGGGCGGCGGAAACGGGCCTGACCGTCCACGCTCTCGACCTCGATGATGCCGCTCGGGTCGAGCATGCCGTCCCACTTCGGTCCGTCGTCGAAACTGTCGATGACCTCCGCTTGCGGCGACGAGATCAGGCCCGCGAGCAGTGCCGTGTAGAGAAAAGGGCTGCGGGTCATCCTGGCGGTAATCGGATGCCGTCGCCAATGGCAGTATGGGTTCCTCATGGTTATTGTTCGTTTTGCTCGGTTCTGAGCGGTTCCAGCGCCGACGCCCTCCTCCCGGTGCCTCCGACTTCGGCCGCACCCCGTGACGCTCTTCCTCCTCTACGAGCCAATCGCGCGGATCTTTCACGGGAAGTTCGACTTCTTGCGCATGGCACTTGGACGTCTGCTGGCCGGCACGGCGTCCCGCACTAGGTCCAAAACTTGGTTCAGCCACCTGGACCCGACGAAGTGTGAAACGAAATGCTGGATTGGTTCGCTTGAGCAGGTGCAGATTCCGTTCAAGGAAAGCCGCACTTTTCGTGCAAGATTTGCCGGTTGACGCCGTAATGTTGGTTGCAGGCGGAACCGGCGGGAGACCAGGAACACCGGCGAGGGCAGAACCATGAGCACAACCCGATCCCCGGCGCAAAGACCCCCGGGCGCAGGTGCGCCCTGGGGCGAGGATTCCATCGCGACGCGGCAGAGCCTTCTACGGCGTTTGGGTGACAAGGATGACGCCAGGGGCTGGCAGGAGTTCTTCGAAACCTACTGGGGCTTGATCTACCACACGGGCTGCCGGGCAGGACTCAATGACGCCGATGCCCAGGATGTCGTGCAGGAGACGGTCATCGCCGTGGCGCGCCACATGGAAGGCTTCGTCTATGACCCGAAACGCGGTTCGTTCAAGGCGTGGCTCCGGCAGTTGACCCGCTGGCGCATCCAGGACCAGCTTGAGAGGAACCGTCGCGAGGCCGGCCGCCGGCATCACCCTCATCCCACCGATGAAGATCCCCGCACGGCCACCGTGGAGCGGGTGGCCGATCCCGCGGCCGAGGAGTTTGAATGCGACTGGGATACGGCTTGGGAACAAAACCTGTTGCAGGTGGCTCTGGAGCGAACCAAGCAACGGGTAACTCCGGCTTCTTACCGGATCTACGATTGCTGCGTCCATGAGGAGATGTCCGCGCCACAGGTCGCGCGGTTGCTGCAGGTGAACGTGGCAAGGGTGTACCTGGCCCGGCACCGGGTCGCCCGGGCGGTGCAGGAGGAACTGCTCCGGCTGCGGCGCGAGATCCTGGCCCGGGAGCAGTCGGCCCTTCAGTCTTCCCCTTCGTGATTTGGCATTCGTTCATCGATATTCGACATTCCCCCCCCTCGCATCGCCCCGCTGCCCCTGACGATTCAGTGGAACCACGAAATACACGAAACACACGAAAGGAAACCCGAGATGGGTCTTGAGCCTATGGCGTGCGCATCGAGAGGTCGGCATGGTCACGAGGAAATAGCTCCTCCGCCCGCGGCACAAGCCCGCTCCCTCCTCGCGTTTTCGTGTATTTCGTGTATTTCGTGGTTCCTTCCGTCGTCCGAACGGGCCCAAGCTCGCCTGTAGCCCACCGCCTATTACCATGAACACGGAGAGGCCAGAGAATCGGCGGCCTGAAACCACCCCTTCGAGCGGGACTTGGCAGGCGTTGTTCCCCCACGAGCCGCCGCCGGTGCCGGATCACGAGATGCTGCGCTGCATCGGTCGGGGGGCGTTTGGCGAAGTCTGGTTGGCCCGGACAGTCATGGGCGGCTACCGCGCGGTGAAGGTGGTCTACCGGGACGCGTTCGAACACGAGCGCCCGTTCGAGCGGGAGTTCGAGGGTATCCAGCGGTTTGAGCCGGTCTCGCGGGAGCATCCAAGCCAGATTGCCATCCTGCACGTCGGCCGCAACGAGGAAGCCGGCTGCTTCTACTACGTCATGGAACTGGCGGATGATGCCGGTAGCCGCGGACGTCAGTCCGCGCAAATCTCTCCTCCGTCCTCTCCCGGCACGACGCTTGCGCCGACCGACGTCGTCGGCTACGGCGGGATTGACCCCGACACGTACCTTCCTCGCACGTTGAAGTATGAGCAGCATCAGCGCGGGCGGTTGCCGGTGGACGAAGTGTTGCGGCTGGGCACGAGTCTGGCGACGGCGCTGGATCACCTGCACCGGCACGGGTTGGTGCACCGGGATATCAAGCCCTCGAACATCATCTTCGTGAACGGGGTGCCGAAGTTGGCGGACGTGGGGTTGGTGGCGACCGTGGAGGCGAGCCTGTCGGTGGCGGGCACGCCGGGCTACATGCCGCCGGAGGGAGCGGGAACGCCGAAGGGGGACCTCTACAGCCTGGGCAAGGTACTCTACGAACTGGCCACCGGGAAGGAGCGTCAGGCCTTCCCGGCGCTGCCGCGGGCCGTGCTGGAGAGCGGGGAAGGAGAGTTGTTGCGGGAACTGAGCGCGGTGCTGGACAAGGCCTGCGACGGGGATCCCACACGACGGTACGACTCGGCAGCGGAAATGCACGCGGACCTGGCCATGATTCGCGGGGGACGTTCGGTGCGGCGGAGCCGATGGTTGGAGCGGCGGCAGAAGACGTTGATTCGTGGCTTTACCACCCTGCTGGTCGCGGCGCTGGTTTCCACCGGTGGCCTGCTGTACTGGCGTGAAACAGCGCAATGGGCAAACACCACGCTTGAGAATCAGAGGAAGACGGAGATCAGGCTGAACGAAGCCCTGGGATCAAGCGAGCGGGCTTCCGCAGAGAAGGAGGACGCGCTGACCCGCCTCCGCATGGCGATCTACGCCGGGGCGATGCGCGAGGCGTTCTATGCGGCGGAGGGGCAACGCTGGCCCGAGGTCTTCCGGCTCCTCAGGGAGCAGGTTCCCACGAACGGAGGCACAGACCTCCGAGGCTGGGAATGGCGCTATCTCGAAGGGGTGGCGCGGCAACTGCGGGGAAAGGAAATGCACCACTGGTCGAATGGTGTCTTTTCCATCGCTGTCGCGCCGAACCAGGAATCGATCGCGCTTGGGTTTGGCAACGGCAGCATCGGAATCTGGACACCCGACCTGCAGAACAACATCGCCGACCTGGGATCTCCGGTCGGAGGAGATGCGACCGTCACCTTCTCGCCCAACGGTGACCACCTCTACGCCGTCGGGAGTGGCGGAGGTTTCGCCGCCTGGCAGTGGCGGGACGATGGCTGGACATGCGTCACCAACATCCCGCTGAAGTTCAAAGGCCGGCATGGCTCCTCACCGTTGGTGATCCAACCGGACGGGAAGGCGGCTTTCCTCTCGGATCCCGGAAGCGCCCGGGATGATCACAAGGCTTCCCCCCCGAGGCCTGATGCCGTGGTTTCGATCGCCCGCCTGGATCTCACCTCTTTCGCCATGTCAACCCTGCCCATGAATCACATGGAGGACCTTTATGCCGTTGCCGTCTCGCCGCTTGGTCGTTGGCTGGCCTCCGGTGGTGGGGACAACCGAGTGCATCTGCTGGACCTGACCCAATTGGAGGCCGAACCCACCACCGCCCAGCTCGAAGCATCGACCGCCGACCTGTGTTTCGTGGGGGAGGACCGGCTGGTTGTCGCGGACTGGTTGGGTTTCGTCAGGGTGTTGTCCCTGCCCGAGCTTGAGGAAATCGTCTCGAGGAAGTCACACGAGAACGGAGTCACGGCGGTTGCCTATGATCCCAATAGCGGCCGGCTGCTGAGCACGGGACTGGACGGTTCCCTGCGAGCCTTGGACTTGGAGGCGGCAAACGAGGGATTGCCCGATGTGGTCGGCGCGGTCGAAGGTCAGGCCCAGGCTTTGGCGGTGCTCCCGAAAGGCCGGGGCGTGCTGGTGGCGGACCAGGCCGGTGGGGTGATGCGGTTTGGGTCAGTTGTTGCGGCCCAGGGGCTGAGGCCAGAGGTCATGGTGGATCCCTGGTGGGGCAGCCACTGGGGGCATGCCAGTTATGGGGCCTGCTTGGATGCAAACCACCTAGCAACCCTCTGGGACTTCAACCGGGCGGAAGCCGTCGTTCGCGTGAACCTCACCGATGCGGAGGGACACGTGCCCCTGCCGCGGCAGTTCGACGTGGGACAGCAGTCCGGCACCCGCATGGTGGTCGGGTATGATGACGGGACAATCCGGCTACTGGAATGTGCTGGTGGCACAGCGAGGGAAATCAAACGGCTGCGGCTAGCAGAACCGACCGATTACCCTTTCTATTACTCCCGCGATGAACGGTTGGTCGCATTTCCCGTGAACAACGGGCAGGGCGTTCTCGTGTGGGACTGCAGCACGACGAACACGGTCCGGCTGGAGGCCGGGCCGGGCCGACAAGTGACCTGGCTTGAGTTCTCGGCCGATTCGCGCGAAGTCATCGTCAAGGTCAGGGGAGGTGGCAGGAAGCGCTGGCACCTCGATCCTGGGCCACCATTTCGGGCGGAGGGTCCCTTCGCGTTGGGGTTACCCGACAACGGCGCCCTTGAGTACGCGTGCGGTGGGTCGATAGCATATTCCGCCGACGCCGGCGGCTCGTTCATCCACCGGATGGAGAAATGGAGGGTCGTGGAGAGCCGTCAGTTGCCCGGGCTTCGGACGGGATCGACCCTGGCAGTGTTCACTTCCGACGAATCCCGGCTCATCCTGGACGCGAAAGGGACGGATCATATCGAGATCATCGACACTGAGACCCTCGATGTGGTGGGGCGGCTGCCCGATCCGCTGTCTCGGGGCAGCGCGCAACTGATCTTGTCCGAGAACGGCGAGCACTTCTACATCGGCACCCGGCCCACGGGAGGCAACGCTTCGTTCGTCCTCCATCACTACCATGTGCCGGCGCTGTCCGACTTGGAACCGGAACCGAAGACTCCGCCTCAGCGCCCGGGCGGCCAGGAGTAGCTCGTGCGTTCCTGGAGCCAGCGAACGTCCGGATTGTCAGGGTTCTCGACCTTCGGTTGACCACCTTCTAGACCGCCACTCCGATTGGGCGCGGCCAGCGTTCTGGGATCCTTCCAGGTCTTTCCTTCCGCATGGCCGTCGGCGAAGGACAGGTTGCTGGTCCGACCGTGGTTGGAGGCGGGATAGTTGTGCCACTGGTACAAGGCCGGATTGACGGGATTGAAACCAGCCATCACCACGGTGAACAAGCCGTTGTTGATCGTCTTGGGATGCTCCTCGATGAGGACAAACGTGTTGCTCGGTTCGCGAACATCTCCCTCCCTCGTCATGTTCCGAACCCCGTTCTGAGCCGGCGGTGTCGCTCGCAGCAGCGAGTCCGGGCCCATATACTGGTTCATCGCGACGCTGCGGACCCGCGGGTAGGTCCGGCCACCGTGGACGGAGATCGATTTGTCTGCCGGGCAGCGCCAGACCGAAGTGGACCGTTCGAGATACGGACCCAAAAGGCTGTCAGTCAGAAAGAAGGTGTTGGTGTTATCCAGGGTCTCCGCCTCCACCTTCGGGCCCGATCGTTCTGTGTGCAGGAGAAAACCCACCACCCAGGTCTGGCTGACATCACGGGTTGCCTGTCCCGGCGGGTTACCGTCATTCGGGGGGAAGCGCCCCTGGTTGTCATCCCCGTACATCAGCCAGGCGAGGCCCATCTGGCGCAGGTTGCCAAGACACGCGGCGCCCTGACCTTTCGCCCTGGCCCGGCCCAACGCCGGCAGGAGCATGCCGGCCAGGATCGCGATGATCGCGATGACCACCAGCAACTCGATCAGCGTGAAGGCAGAGCCGTTTGATTCGACGGAACCACGAAATACACGAAACACACGAAGGGAACACCGAGACGTGCCTCGGGCCTGCGTTGTTCGCATGGAGAAACCGGCGTGGTCAGCAGTACGTGGCCCCTCCGACGTCGGCACGAATTGGCTCTCTTTCCGTGTTTTCGTGTGATTCGTGTATTTCGTGGTTCCCTCCACTTCATGATCCGCCGACTTGAGGAGATTTCGGATCTGCATTGTCGCGCCTTTCTCGTCTTCCGCCGGAGCCGCATCCGGGCGTATACCAAGCCACACCACCGGACTCGCCCGGCATCTCCCTTTGCTACGACCCGAACGTGCCGATCTTTCACGGTAGGTTCAACTTTCTTTCCCCCGGAGCAACGGCGGGTGAAGTAGAACAACCGATCGAGTCAATGCCCTCCCGACGGAGGATCGCGTCTCACTTCCTTGCCAGTCAGCCGGGAGGTCTCGGTGTCCCGTTCATTGCCTGCCAGGTGCAACCGGATTTGTTCACCCGCGGACTCGGCGGGCCGCGCTCCTGGCGCGAAGACGGGATGCCTCTTCCCTTCAGGCCATTGCCAGATTCGGCTTCCTTGTGGAGCAATCCAAATGTAATCAGAGGCATGGCACACTGCGGATCGCCCATTCGCCTCTCACCCTCGACGCCGACCACGCCGATCGCTGAGCCGCGTCGCCCCAAACAACGTGTCGCCGAAGCCGTTGTGAGCCCGCGTTGGCTGGCAACCGCCCTGCTCCTTGCTCTTGCCTCGTCACCCACGATGCTGGCAGGCGCCGAAGCCCCCACCGATCCGCCCACACTGCCTCACCTGCCCCCCGTCGCAGTGGCCGAGGCCTCCGGCACCTTCAAGCTCCGCCCAGGATTTCACATTGAACTTGCCGCCCATGAACCCCAGGTCCGCGATCCCATCGAACTCTGCTTCGATGCCGATGGCAGGATGTTCGTTGTCGAGATGATCGATTACTCGGAGTTGCGCGACGCCAATCCGCATCTGGGCCGCATCCGCTTGCTCGAGGACCTCGACGGGGACGGCCGGTATGAGAAATCGACGGTCTATGCGAACGACCTTCCCTGGCCGACGGCCGTGATCTGTTGGGACGGCGGGGTGTTCGTCGCCGCCACCCCGGACGTGTTTTACCTCAAGGACACCGACGGGGACCGGGTGGCCGATCGACGCGAGAAGGTCTTCACCGGTTTTGCCATCGACTACGCGCCGTACCGGACGAACCAGCTCAACATGCAGGCGATGGTGAACAGCTTTCGCTGGGGACTGGACAATCGCATCCACGGTTGCACCGCCCCCAACGGCGGCGAGATCACCTGTCTCAAACATCCGGAACGCAAGCCGGTCAACGTCCGCGGACGCGACTTCGCCTTCGACCCGCGCACGCTCGAACTGATGTCCGAGGCCGGCGGCGGTCAGTATGGCCTGAGTTTCAACGACCGCGGCATCCGCTTCACCTGCAACAACAGCGACCACATTCGGGCATTCCTCTTCGACGACCGCTACGCGGGGCACAACCCGGACTTCAACCTGCCGCGCGCGCTCGTGAGCATTGCCGCGGACGGCCCGGCGGCGCCGGTTTACCGCACCAGTCCGGATGAACCCTGGCGGGTCCTGCGCACCCAATGGCGCGTGGCAGGCCTGGTGCCGGGCCCCATCGAAGGGGGCGGCCGGGCCAGCGGCTATTTCACCAGTTCGACCGGCATCATGATCTACCGCGGCGACGCCTGGCCGCCGGGCTTTGTCGGCGACGCCTTCATTGCCGACTGTGGCAGCAACCTGCTGCATCGGAAACGGGTTCATGCCGACGGCGTCGAGCTCATCGCGCAGCGCCCCGACGACGAGCAACGCACGGAGTTCCTCACCTCGACGGACACGTGGTTCCGGCCGGTCCAGCTCGCCAACGCCCCGGACGGCACGCTGTATCTCATCGACATGTACCGCGAGATCATCGAGCACCCGTGGTCGCTGCCACCGGGCATCAAGGAACAACTCGACCTGAACAGCGGGAACGACCGTGGCCGCATTTACCGCATCGTGCCGGAGAACTTCCGACGCCGACCGGACCCGCAGCTGAGCCAGGCCGCCACCGCCGAATGGGTCGGCACGCTCGCCCATCCGAATGCCTGGCACCGCGAGACCGCAGCCCGGCTGCTTTACGAGGGACAGGACCCTGCCGCGGTGCCCTTGCTCGAAGCGCTGCTCAGTACCTCGCCTTCGCCTCTCGGACGCCTTCACGCCTTGTACGCACTGGACGGCCTGCAGGCGCTCGCGCCGGGCCACCTGCAAAGCGGCCTGAAGGATCCGGACGACGCGGTGCGCGAGCACAGTGTTCGACTGGCCGAGCGCTTTCTGGATTCGGGGGGCAACGAGGAACTGCGGCAGGGGCTGCTCGCCCTCGCCGGGGATCCCTCGGCCCGGGTGCGCTTCCAGCTCGCCTTCACCCTGGGCGAGTTGAAGGACCCCCGGCGCATCGACGCCCTGGCGCACATTGCACGGATCGATGCGGGAAGCGCCTATACGCGCGCGGCCGTCCTGAACTCGTTGACCGATGGTGTCGATGCCATGTTCGCCCGAGTGGTGGCGTGGTTCGCGCCTGATGCCTCCCCGGCGCCGGGCCAGGCGGAGCACGAATTCCTGGGCCAGCTGGTGGAGCTGGTCGGTGCCCGCAACCGACCGGCGGAAATCGCTCCGGTTCGATCCTACATCAGCCAGGCCGATTCCGCCGTTGCGTTCACGCTCGTGCATGCCTTGGGTGAAGGTCTTCGCCGCGCGAACCAGAGTCTCGACCTCACGGGCATGGAGGCACTGCTGGATCGCGCCGCCGACCTCGCGGTGGCCCAGGACGCCCCGGTGACGACCCGGGTTCAGGCCATCGAGCTTCTGGGGGCCCGACCGTTTGAAACGGTGGGGGAAACGCTGCTCTCCCTGTTGACGCAAACGCAGCCGCGCGAGGTGCAACTGGCTGCCATTCGCACGGTGGGTCGCTTCACCGCGCCGGAGGTGGGGCCCGGGCTGGTCGCCCGGTGGCGGGCCTGGACCCCGCGCATGCGCGAGGCGGTGGCCCCGCTTCTGTTGGCCCGCCCCGAACGGATCACCGCGCTCTTTGCCGGCATCGAGGCCGGAACCGTGCGGCCGGCCGATCTGTCGTCGGTGCAGGTCGATTTCCTGATGAATCACCGCGATGCCGGGATCAAGCGCGAAGCCATCCGGTTGCTCGCCTCGCGAAAGCCCGCCGACCTGGAGGAAACGTTGTCCGCGCTGCTCCCCGCCGCGTCGCTCACCGGCGATCCCCAAAAAGGGAAGACGCTGTTTCTCGAGCGTTGCGCGTCCTGTCACCGCCTGGGAGGCGAGGGAACCGACCTGGGACCGCGGCTCTCGACGGTCAAGACTGCGGGGAAGGACAAACTGCTGGTCAGTGTTCTCGATCCAAATCGCGAGATGCTGCCGCAATACCTGGCGTTTGAGATCGAGACCACGGACGACGAGAGCATGCTGGGCATCGTCGTGAACGAGACCGACCAGGCAGTGACGCTGCGACAGGCCTACGGAATGGAAACCGTGGTGCCGCGATCCCGCATTGCGTCAATGCGGAGTCAGGGCAAGTCGATCATGCCCGAGGGCTTGTTGATCGACCTCCACCCCCCGGCGGTGGCCGACCTGCTTGAGTTCATCACCACCGCGGAGTAGCTCTCCGATTGCCCGCTTCATCTCCAGTTCGCCGGGAGGTCCGACGCGCGAATCGGTCGGCTCATACCCCCCTTCGCCAAAGGCGACGTCGGTGCAGATGTAGCCGGGACCGCTCTCCCCATACGCCGCCACCGCGAGCGGCCGGTCCGGAGCGAGCCCGTGGGCGAAGAGTTGATACTCGATAAACGATTCGCCCGGCAGATACAGGCTCGTGACCGGACCGAGTTCGAGACTGTGCAACTCAATGGTCGGATCGCGATGGAACCGTTCGATCCAGGCCAGGTTCAAGGCCGCGTTCAACCGTTGCTGCGGGGAGGCGTCAGTGTCGCCGATCACCCGGCGGGCGGTTTCCTCCGACCATTCCGGTTCGGTTCGCAGGAAGAACCGGGGGTTTGCCGTGCGCCATCCGACGCGTGAGACGGGAAAGGTCTTCGTGGCCGCAACCGAACGGGTCATGGCACCGTAAATGCGCGCCGTCAGGGCAACCCGCGCCTCCGGTGAACCGTCGTTGTACTTGCCGGCCGTGATGTTGCCCCCACAACCGGTGAAATAGATCTGCGGCACCTGCTCCTCGCGTTCAAGCCGGGCTCGTGCCAATCCCACCGTGTCCGAGGTCGCCCGGCCGTCACCGTAGTAGCTCATGGGATGGCTCGCGTAGTAGTGCATCCGGACCAGCGGCCGGTCGCCGTGCAGAAGCGTGATCGTCCGCAGCCAGGGATCAATCAGCCCCTCCGGTGCGGCGTGTTGGGCCGGGTCCTTCGTGCTGCTGTAGCGCACCCAGACCGAGCCGTCCTCGCGACGCAACCGCCGGTTCGAGGCGAACTTCTCCACTCTCGCCTGTCCGAAACCCACCTGATCAAACCCCTCGAACCGGCGACAGGCCTCCCGCACCGTGCCGGCGAGGCGGCGGGTTGCCTCCGCGAGGAAGTCCAAATCCAGGTGCGCCGGAGGCGCCTCCGTCCGACGCAACAGCAGCTCGGCGTTGGCGTCGGCAATGGGCGCATTGTGCTGATGCACCGTGTGCACGGAAACGTGGTCCGGCGACACATCCGCCCCGGCCGCAAGTTGATCCCGAAACGCCTCGAACGCGCCGGTCTGCAGGAGGCACCAGTCCACCGAGCAGAGCACGTAACGATTCGATCCGTCTTCGAGGACCACCCCCTTCGCCAGCAGAGGATCATCCACCGCCTCCAGCGGTTTAATCCAGCCACCGCACAGGGGATGACCAATCGGCGGGGTCACGTCGCAGGAAAACGTGGCCACGCGCAATTCCCCGGCGCCGACGGCCTGGGCCAGCAGGATGCCGGCAGCTGCCAGGATGAAGGGAAGTCGCGGGGAGGACCCGCGGTGAGTGCCGTTGATTCTGAACATGAGCGCATGGTCGTGACGATGCGGCCGGCGGGCAACTGTTTTCGGGTCTCCTCCTACGGAGTGCAGTGGCACGCGAAGCACGACACCGCTCCGGGCTGCGCTTGCCGTCCCGGGGAGCACACCCGCCCCCGGGTGTATCGGACGGCGCCCCCGCCGTCCTCTCCCACCGGCGCACCTGCACCCTGCTGCGGACCCGATGGGGTGCTACGGCAGGAGTTTTCGGCGAGGGCGCCAAAAACAGCACGCGAGGGCGCGTGCGCGCCCGGGTGCTACGCAGTGAGCTGCACGCAATGGCCACGCCGGGGATTGCGCCGGTTTCCACTTCGTGCGAACAAAGGCCGCTGTGAACACAAAATGCGCCCGGGCCGTAATCCTGCTGGCGTTCCCGCTGGCGGCCTTCAGCACCGCAACGAGTGCCGACCTGGCAACGCTTCATTGCGAGGTGGTGGATGCTGAAACCGGTCAACTGCTGCCCTGCACGGTGGAGTTGACCGATGTCACCGGGCAACGGGTAACCCATGGCGCCGGCTACCGGCAGGGCTTTCGTTGCGCTGGGGAGTTCACCGAAACCGTGCCGCCCGGCAACACCACCCTCCGGGTGCGACGTGGATTCGAATACCGCGCCGAGCAGCGGACCCTGGACCTCCATGCCGGCGAAACCCGGGATCTGCGCATCGCCCTCGAGCGGATCGTTGACCTGCGGTCTCGCGGCTGGTTCTCCGGGGACAGTCATGCACACATGATCCACGGCGAACGCACGGTGCCGGTCTGCTTCGAGGAGGTGGCGTTGGCGGCCGGGGCCGAGGATTTGCATTACCTGTCCCTGAGCCATGCCTGGCAGCTGGCTGATCCCACCCCGGAAGCGTTGGATGGGATCCTGCAGCCCTTAAGCCGGCCCGATTGCCAGCTCACCTGGAATCTGGAGGCGCCGAAGAACTACCACCTCGGTGATGCCGGCCGCTGTCTCGGTCATTGCTGGGGGCTCGGTGTACGGGGCCGCACGATCGACGGGGCCAACGTGATCCCGCTGTTGCTCGATGCCAGCGCGGCCGATTACGAATCGACCAAGCCTCCGTACGCGAACTTCGAGTCGCACCGCCTCATTCACGAACAGGGCGGCGCCGTGTTCTACACCCATCCCCTGCGCTGGTGGACCGGCTCCTGGGGCGGCCACGGCGGCTACCCCGTGCGTGAGCAGATGCGCATCTCCAACATGGCGGTCGAGTTGCCGCTGGATGTGCTTGTCGGGCCGACGTTCGACGGGCTCGACGTCATCACCGGCGCCGGAGAACACGCGGCGAATGCGAAGGCCTTTCAGCTTTGGTGCCTGCTGCTCAATCACGGGTACCGCCTCGCGGCCACCGGTTCCTCCGACGCCTGCTTCGACCGGCCGGGCGGCGCGGTTCCGGGAGTGCCCCGGGTCTACACCCACCTCGACGGGGATTTCAGCCTGGCCGAGGTCACCCGTGCCACGGCCGGAGGTCATACGTTCGTCACGACGGGACCGCTGCTCCTGGCAAGCATCAACGGCAGTCCTCCGGGAACCTCCTTTCCGGCCGGTGCCGCGGTTCAGCAGTTGTCAATCGAGGCCTGGGCCTCGGGGACCGATTCCCGTGGACTGACCCGCGTCGAGCTTCTGCGAAACGGGATTCCAGAACACACGTTCCGACTGGACCCGCCGCAGCCCTCGTGGCGAACGAACTTGATGCTCAGGGAAAGCGAGACGGCTTGGTACTGCGTCCGCGCCTGGGGTGGGGAGGAGCGCACACAGCAGGCCATCACGGGGGCCTTCTGGTTTGAGTCAGCCGGACATCAGCCACCCGAACCGGTGCAGCCCCAAGTCGAGATCACCCTGGTGGACGCGACCACCGGCAAGCCCCTCGCCGGCACGGTCACCGAAGTCGCCTTGGCCGGGCCGCTGCGGCGGCCGGGTCGGCAGCATCAGGTCCACGCAGGCAAGGCAACTTGCACGGTGCCCGGTACCGTCCGGTTGCGCGCCGAGGTTCCCGGCTACGAGCCAATGACCCTGAGCCCGTTTCTCGACTCACCCCAACTGGTGGAGTTGATCACCGGCCTGGATGATCAGGCGTTGTTGGACTGGACGACCTACGAACGATTGCGTGCCATGCTCGGCGAACTGCAGCTGACCTTCCGATTGCAGCGCCGGTCGGAGAGCAGGGGTCAGTCCCGAGTATCGCGCACTGGCAGCGTGGAGAGGGGCGAAAAAGCATGAAACTCGGGACTGACCCCGTCCCGCTTCTCCCGGTTGGTTCAATAGGGCGGCAATGTGCGCCGCAGTCCGTGAGCGAGAATGATGGCCAAGAAGAACATGTTTCGGAGAGGAACGCCAATCCAGCAATACCGGACGCCGGGCTGCGGTTGGCCTTCCTCCTTCGTGCGGGCCAGTCGGGCGGCCAGAAGCCGGAACGTCCCCGGCGTACGGGGCCATTCGCATAGCCCGTCCAGCCAGTCCGACGGGATTCCCTCCACGCCCGCCTCCGCTCCCGCCAGTGCCCCGACGATTGCGCCCACGGTGTCGGTGTCGCCGCCGCAATCCAAGGCCGCGGTCAGGGCTCTCCGGAAATCCCCCGGATGACGGAGCCAAGCGTAAAGGGCCACCGGCACGGTGTGAAACGCATAGCCGGTGACGCCGCGCTGCAGTCCCAGCGACGTCGCGAAGTCGGGCACGGGATCTTTCCGCGCGAGCGCTTCACGGAGCCTTCCGCACAACCCCAGCCATTCCTCTCCGGTTCCGCACGCCGGCAGACGGGCCAGGAACTCCTCCGCTTCGGATTCCTGCCGGACGATGCCGGCGGCCGCCTCGGCCACCGCCAGCGCCGCGGTTTCCGCCCGGGGATCGGTGTGGGTGAGACGGGTGGACGCCCGCACATAGTCGCGCCGTCGTTCCGTATCATCGGCGAAGAAGCCGCCGAGGATCGCGCTCCGCATGGCCGGACCGTTCCCGGCCGAGAACACGCCACTCCGTTCCGCGGAGAACCCGACCCAGAGCTTCAAGCAAGCCCGGGCGGTGGCCAGGCCGACCCCGGCCGGCAGCGCGAGAAACCACCAACGCAACCGGCGGGCCAGCCGGCTCTGGAACCTCCGGGCGTCCGTGGGCGATTCCAGCAAAGACTGGCCGACGAAGAACGCGTGTTCCGTGTCGTCGCTGACCATCCCCCGGCCGAACGTCAGCCGCATCCGCCAATCGCCCTTCCACCGCCGCCGGATCCGCTCCGGCGAAAGCCCCTCCGCCGGCAGCCCCAGCGCATCGCCCACCGCCGTGCCCAGCAGCAATCCGGCGAAGCATCGTTCCAGGTGATCGCGTTCGTTCATGGAGAGGAATCCGGCGACGGAAACCCATACAGATGCGCCCCGCTGATGCTGGCAAACAACAACGGATACGGCTGCGCCGCCACGATGCGCTGAAGACGGGGGTCAATGGTCACGGAGAACCTCTTGATTCTTGACGCTCATACCACTCACACGCCTTCCCAAGCGTGCCCCGCCGGCCCGGTTTCCGCACGCCCTTTTCGGGCCTGTGGGACACGGGTAGGGCAGAGGGGAATCCGAGCTCGGCAACGCAGCCCATGGGAGGTGCATCACGTTTGTGTGGGTGAACAACAGCCTATCGGGTTCTGCTGCGACGCTGGGCTGATTGAGGGGGCGACGCTCAGGTGCGGTCTATGTTCGTGAATGCAGCTAACCACTGCAGCACCAACCGGGAAAGCTGGCCAAGGATCTCAAGCCAACCTCCAAACCACGCCCGGAGACTGCCTTCTGGGCGCTTGTTGACCACGGGACGCGACTTGTGTGCAGAGCGAGCTTCTTGCCCAACTCGACCTCTGTCAGCATCGCCGACGGATTGAACCTCTGACCTTACGCTGGCGCTAAATCGAAAAACGCCGGCGCACTCAGCCTTGACTGTCGTTCGCCTTACCGTCTTCTGCTGGCGTCCAGCTGTCGGCAACTCCGAGGGACCGGGGCGAGATGATCGCTGATCATGCATGACAATCAGCTACGCGCCTTTCGTGTGCCTGTCCACGAGTCAATTACTTGTCGGGTGTTCGACTCGCCAGCCGCCGGACGAAATTCTCACGCAGGAAGCGAGCGTAGAGGCTCTCCCCACTCGATGCAGCCTTGTCTGCCTTGGGAGTGAGGTGCTCGGCATTTTCCAGGGCGCGTCTCAGGGGTTCAACAAACGCGGCCAGTTCTCGCCGAGCTTTCGACACTCGCGACCGTTCCCCGGCAGTCAGGGGCCGAATCCCGAACGACCGGATATCATGTGCCTCGACTGCCAACCACGAAACCTGACGGTTTCTTTTCCCCCGACGCTTTTCGGTGTGCTTATTGGCTGGGACGGTGATTCTGGTGAAAGGGTCATCCGTGTCCGGCAGCCCTCTCCGTCGTCTTTCCTCGTTGATACAGGATATGAAGAGCCGGCAAAGGGATTCATCGCTGGCCGTCAAGTCCCACATGAGTCTTCCTAGAGATGCGTATCCTGCCGATAGAGATGGCGGGAAGATCCCGCAGACGGCCCTTTCCGGCTTCGGCGCGATCACCCCTCGAATCCAAGCAGCCTGCCAGACAGGGACCGAGTGCCACTCGGGTAGCTGTGAAAAATCCGTTCTCCGCAGGAGTTCAAGTCGGAAGGCGATAAGCTCCTCTCGTCGGTGCCACGAGTTCCACTCGGCCGAAAAGCCGTACGAGGGGTATTCTCTCACCAAGCGCCTCCACTTTGTCGTGTGCGTGAGCTCGTCGAACTCCAAGAACACAAGACGACGCCACCACCAACGCTGCGAAACGCATTCTGGCAGCTCAGAGTCCGTTCGCTCCGTCTTCATCGTGCGATCTTGCTCCACGGCGTGACGAAGCTGTGATTCGCGGCTTCTTGGTCGGGGCGTTCGGGGAGCTTAGTTTCAGCGAAGATTCGCCTGGGATCACGGGGGAATTGCGAGTTCGGAATGGGTTGCTCATCTCGCGGCGGCGGCGGCGTTTGGTTGTGGGAGAGGGGCCTCGTGAACTTCGCCGCCGTTCCCCTTGTTCTGAGAGGCGCGCAGCGTCAACTCGCGTTCTCGCAGTGCGTCCAGCATCTTCAGCTTCTCCGCAATCGGACGGGCGGCGAGGCGGCGGCGGAATTCGCGTTTGCTTTCCAGGATCTTGGCGAGATCAAAGGTCATTTGGCTCCCTCAAGGAACTGGTTTTCGAAACGCTGCCAGGCTTCGACCAATCCGTGCTGAGACAGGATCGCCTGAAACCGACCGACATCGAGCACGCCGGCTTCCACGAACTGGAGGAGGCGGGCCTTGTCCTTGGCGCGGCCGGTTTGGAGCGCGATTGCCGCGAGGTGCTCGGCGGTGAACACCCGCGCCCGCGTGCCTTCGACGTCGGTTTCCACCGCCTGGGTAAGCGCCTCTTCGACCAGCGGCGTCGGGGGGGGAAGGAACTGAACCGGCCAGCCGGCAACGACCACGTATTCGCCCTCCATCCGGCCTCCGCGGGACTTGAGATAGTCGAGAATGGGTTGCGGACTGACCAACAAGCTTCCGGGTTGGGATCGAAAGGCAATGAACACATCCACATCCAGGGTCGCCACCGGTTCGAGATAGAAGGCAGCACCCACGGCGCCGCCAATCGCGTAGCGTTCAATGACGCCGTCGGCCTCCATCTGATTGATCAGTGCGATGGTCTTTCGGATGTTCACCCTAGAAAAAGCAGTTCAACCGCGGATAGACACAGATGGACACAGATTCCCAAGGGCTGACGCAATCGTGCTGTCTCACCCATCGAGTGGAGACAACCGGCGGATGTTGGGGGCTCAGTCCGAGGGACCTATCTGCGTTCATCTGTGAGGGTATGAGGTTTGTCCACGGGGCGTCCCGACACACTCGGGTCGCACTTGCAGAACGGACGGAAACGGGTTCACCGTCAGGACCTGTTGGCTGCGAACCAGCAGGTGGGCCTCCGGGAGACGCTCGTAGATGAACCTTGGAGCTAATCTCCGTTTCTGTGAATGAGCATCGGCGCAACGCACCTACATGGGGACCGCCCCGCATACCTGAGTGCATGAAGGCGCCTGGCCCGTTTCCGTCCGCCTGCATAACTCGAATGAGAGCATGAATCCAAAACCCAGTCCTGTCCAGCGGGTGATCGGCTTGGACGTTCACCCCGATACTTTCACCGCCGCGATCCTCCAGGGGCCCACCCCGGCCGCTGCCTTCGTCGAGCAGATGCACAACAGAGTGCCGATGAGCCGCCTTTCCCAGTGGGCCCGCAAGCATACCCAGCCCGATGACCTCATCCTCCTGGAGGCTTCGGGCAACAGTTTCCAAACTGTCCGCACCCTGGCCGACATTCCCCGTCGGGCCCTGGTCCTGGAAAGCACCCAGTTGGGCAAACTCAAGGAGGCCCACGCCAACAACGACCCGATCAGCGCCGTGCGCATCGCCAAAGCCTACCTGGCCGGCACCGCCAAGGAGGTCTGGGTGCCGGATCTCAAGACCCAGGAACGCCGCGATCTCTTCCACGCTCATCGCAAGGCGGTCAAACGCACCACTCAGCTGCGCAATCGCCTCCGCTCCTACCTCAGCGACAACGGCGTGCGGCTGGCTCGGGGCACCCGGTTCAGCGAGCTCAAGCCCTTGGAGGCTCAACTGCGCCAAGCTCGAGAATGGTCGCTCCTGCAGTGGCAACTCATCGAGGGACTGTTGCTCGAATTCAGCCACGCCGAAGAGCAACGCCAGAGCTGGCGCAGTCTCATCGCCCAGGAGGTCCTCACCGATCCCAAGCTCCTTGCCTTGAGCCGGCTCTGCGGCGTGCGAGAAATGGTCGCCTTCGGGCTGGCCGCCTTCGTCGGGGACATCCACCGCTTCGCCCGCCCCAAGAACCTGGTCAAATACCTCGGACTCAATCCCGCCTTCGATGACAGCGGCCAGGGTCAATGGCGAGGAGGAATCGGCGGGCATGGCCGCAAGGACCTGCGTGCCCTGCTCATCGAAGCCGCTCACTCCATCCTGCGCGCCGGTCGCACACCCCTGACCCGCTGGGGCAAGCAGCTCCTGGCCCGCAAAAGCTCCCTTAACCTCGCCGTCGCCGCCGTGGCACGCAAGCTCACCGTCGCCGCCTGGTACCTCATGATGGGCCGTTGGACCCCTCTTGAGGAGATCGATGCGCGCCTCTCCCTCAAGGTCGGCAAGATGATCACCCAGGCGGGCCCCCGCGCCCTCCAGAACCTCGGCACCACCCGCCCCGCCTTCCGCCAGCAGATCGTCGAATCCCTCCAGAGCACCCGCATTTACGTGCTCGACCGCTCCAAGCGATGGTCTCCCAAACCGCTCCCCACCAACAAATGCGGCCTGCGGCCGAAAGAGGGGTGAGTTTTTCGCTTTGGACCATGAAATGCATGGGGCATCCGGGCCGGAGAAAGTCCCCCGACCCGGACGGGATGCATCCCTGCATTCCACGGACGACCGGGCGCTCAGGTTGCACTCCTGCAGAGCCCTATCCTCCCGGCCGCAAGGCGAACCTAGTCCCGAAGCCAGTCCATTTTCCAGAATCAACCTCTTGACAAACCACATACCCGTTCATCTGCGGTTTCAAGGTTCACCGGTTCGATCTGCTTCTGGCTACAATGCCAGCCGCCATCGCGGATTCAAAGCCGATTGCACCGTGCCGCTTCCCGGCGTGCCCGGATGAGGAACCGGTTCGCCGCTTCGTAGTCGGGGCGTTCGGGGAGCTTCGTTGCGATGAGCGCGCGCTCGAAATCGTGGTGAAGTTCCTTGCGCCAGGTGTCCACCTCGGTCCAGGCGAGTTCGCCGCGTTTGATAGCCAGGAGGTGGTCGCGATGGGTTTCGACACGCACCGGCACGCGGCCTTCGCGGAGCGTCGCGGTGCCGGTGAGCAGGAGGCGCAGCAGATGCATGGCGTGTTTCCAGCGCACCTCGCCGTGGTTGCGTCGGTCCTGTTCGATCTTCTTGAACTGGCTCAGCGCGTAGCCGTTGAAGGTCTGGAAGATCATCCGGCTGAGGAAGACCCCGCGCAGGGCCAGCAGTTCCTCACCGAGCGATGTGACCTTTTCGACCAACGGCGAGTAAAGGCATTCGAGGATGTTGGGATTCGCCTTGAGTGCCATGATCAGGAACTTCTGCAGTTCCCAGTAACAGCTTTGGGCCGCGTTGTCCTCGAACTGTTCCGGCGCACCGAAGAGGGACCAATGCAGTTCGGCCGGGGCCAGGTACACGCCACGGCGATCGGTGTCGGATTCGGCGTGTTCGAGCCCGTAAGCCCGGGAGCCGACGACGCAGCGGTAGAGGATGGTGGATTCGAGGTGGAAGGGTGGAGGTGCAGGAGGCACCGCCTCACTTGGACCCTCTCCCCCGTCGGGAGCGGGCGAAGGCAGGGGACGGCCCGGCGGTTCGCTCGCACCGAGGCGGTCCTTGAAGTGCTTGAGAATGTCGAGTTGATCGCGGCGGAGTGAGAACTCGAAGCCGTCCGGGAACCGGACGAGGAACTTCTCCCCTTCAACGGCCGGGGTCCGGGTGACCACGCCTACGGCGCCACGCGGATGGACGAGGGAACTGTTGGGACCCCGCACCTCCACCAACGAAACCACCTGGGTTCCGGCGAAGATCGGTTCGGGCGTTTGCGGCATCGCTGGAGTGCGGTTCTAGATCTACAACCTCGGATCGACCGGCTCGCTTTCGAGCGCCAGGACGCCGAAGACGCATTCGTGGACGCGGCGCAGCGGTTCCCTGCGGGTGAATCGTTCCAACGCTTCCAGGCCCAGGGCGAATTCCCGCAAGGCGAGCGAGCGTTTGCGGTTCAAGCCGCGTGAGCGGAGCCGGTCGAGATTCTCCGGGGCGGTGTATTCGGGACCGTAGATGATCCGCAGATACTCGCGCCCCCGACACTTCACCGCCGGCTGGATCAGGCCGCGTTTGCCTCGCGCCACGAAGTCCAGAGGTTTCACGACCATCCCTTCGCCACCGGTGGCTGTCAGCTCCTCCCACCAGCGGGTGGCATCGACTTCACTCTGCGGATCGGTAATGTCCACGATGCGGAAAGGGGTGGCCATGAGGATTCCGCCGGCGAGCCTGGCCAGGGTATGCATGTGCCATTCATGAGACTTGTCCGTGTGCACCCTGCCCTCCGTGGCAAGCAGGTGAAACGGGGCGAGCTTAAGATCGTTCACACTCGTCACCGGCCAGCAATAACGCTGATACGCCGAGACATAATCGGTCGCCATCGACCGGCGGGCGCTCGTGCGGGCCAAGAGCTCCTCCACGTCCAGGCCTCGCGTCCCGGTTTGTTCGAGAAGGTCCGTCGCGTGGGCGAGCATGGCCTTTGCCGCCGTGCCCACCGGGGCGTATTGCTCGGTGAGCAGGGCCTGGGCCTTGGCGGACCAGGGCATGAGTTCGCAGTCCAGGCAGACCCAGTCGGTTTGGAATTCGTCCCAGAAGCCGGCGACGTTGATGGCGTCGCGGACCCGGCTGAGGAACTCGGTTTCCTTGGGCTCATCGTCGAAGAAGCGTCTGCCGGTGCGGGTGTAGCACACGCCGAAGCCCTCTTCCATGATGCCAAAGCGCTGCCGCGCGGCCGCCTCATCACGGCAAACGATCACCACGGCGCGGGAGCCCATGTGCTTCTCTTCGCAGATCACGCGCGGGACGCCTTCGTGACGGTAGTAGGCAAACGCCTCGGCGGGATGTTCCAGCAGGCCGTCCAACTGGCTGGTCCCACACGGCGACATGGTAGGCGGCAGGTAGAGCAACCACTTCGGGTTGACGGCGAACCGGCTCATCACCTCGAGGGCGGCGGTGGCGTTCTCTTCGCGCACCGTCACGCTGGCATGCAGGCGGGTGTTGATGAGGCGCTTGCCCGTCACATCCGCAAGGTCGAGGACATCGTCGTGCTCCTGCTGCGCCGACAATCCCGGCGCCTGTTCGGCCGGTTCGAGGAAAGGCCTGCGCGGCTCGGCGTAAGTCTGCCGGGCCGGCACGGAGACGAGTTCGTTTTCCGGATAACGCAAGGCGGTCAGGCGACCGCCGAAGACGCAGCCGGTGTCGATGTTGATCGTGCGGTTGAGCCATTCCGGTTCCGGCACCGGGGTATGACCATAGACCACCGTGGCGCTTCCGCGGTATTCGGCGGCCCAGTTGTAGCGGATGGGCCGGTCAAACTCGTCAGTCTCACCCGTGGTTTCCCCGTACAACGCGAAATCGCGGACGGCGCTGGAGCCGCGTCCCTGCATGGACTCCTTCATCCCGGCGTGCGCCACCACGAGCCGGCCGTCATCGAGGACGTAATGGCTGATGAGACCGTCCAGGAAATCCGCGACCTGTTCCTGAAAGGCCTCCGGCTCTTCCGCGAGCTGTTCCAGGGATTCGGCCAGTCCGTGGGTGATCTGCACATTGCTTCCGCGCAACTTGCGCATCAGCTTCATGTCGTGGTTGCCCGGGACACAAAGCGCCGTGCCGGAAGCCACCGCGCCCATCACCAGCTTCAGCACCTGGGGCACCCTGGGACCGCGATCCACGAGGTCACCGAGGAAGATCAGCTTGCGGCCTTCGGGACCCCTCAGGACACAGGTCGTGCCGGTTCGGGGGGCGGTCGGTTCGGGGGCGTCGGTGGGTGACATGCCGGACGCCTCGCCCACGCTGTATCCGAGCTGCTGCAGCAACTCCACCAGTTCATCGTAACAACCGTGAACATCGCCGATGATGTCGAACGGGCCGTGCTCGTGCCTGAGGTTGTTCCAGAGCGGTTGGCGTTCGATGACCGCCGCCTCGATTTCCTCCAGCGAACGGAGCACATGCACTTTGCGGAACCCCTCGCGTTGCAGGCGGCGCAATGACCGGTGCAACTGACTGGCCTGCTGCCGGATCACGTGCGGCCCAAACTCGCGGTCCGGACGCGCCTTGTTGCGCGCGTGGGCAATGCTTTCCGGCACGTCCAGGACGATGGCGACCGGCAGGCAATGGAACTCCCGGGCCAGCTGCACCAGCGGCTTGCGCGATTCCGGTTGGACGTTGGTCGCGTCCACCACCGTGAGTTTCCCGGCGGCAAGCCGTTTGCGGGCAATGAAGTGGAGCAACTCGAACGCGTCCTTGGTTGCCGGCTGGGAGTTCTCATCGTCGGACACCAACCCGCGGCAGGTGTCGGAGGAGAGGATTTCGGTCGGCTTGAAAAGCCGGCGCGCGAACGTGCTCTTGCCCGAGCCGGACACACCGACGAGCGCGACGAGGGAGAGTTCGGGGATGGTGAGGGTCATGGGTTTCGTCGGGGGAAGACCTGATCGAGTCGCGGCATGAGTTCCGTGATCCCCACGACCTCCGCCCATTCCGCCAGGGGGTAGGACCGGGTACCAGGGGTCACAACGACGAGGCGTTCGAGTTGGAGATCCTGGTGAGCGATGTGCATGGACTTGGTCAGTGAAGGCGCGTCCGCGTGTTTGAACTCGAAGCCGAATCGCCGTCCATCCACCTGCACGAAAAGGTCCAACTCCGCGCCGCCGTGAGTGGCCCAGTACCAGGCGTTCCGTTCCCCTGCCCGCACCAGTACCTGCTCCAGGGCGAATCCCTCCCATGAGGCACCGAGCTTGGGGTGTCCCGCCAATGTGGTGGCCGACGGCAGTTCCAGCAACGCGTGAAGCATGCCACAGTCACGCACGTAGACCTTGGGGGCCTTGACCTGCCGTTTGCCCAGGTTCTCGAACCAGGGTGGCAATTGCCGCACGAGGAACATCGAAGTGAGCGTGTCCAGATAGCGGCGGGCGGTGGCTTCGGACGAGCCCAGGGACCTGGCAAACTCCGCCGCATTCCAGGTCTGCCCATGAGAGTGTGCCACCATGCTCCAGAAGCGACGCAACGTGGCCGAGGGAATGGTGAGTCCGAGCTGCGGCACCTCACGCTCGAGCAAGGTGCGGATCAGCGCGTTGAGCCAGTCCCGTGCCTGGGTTTCCGTGGTGGCAAGAAACGACGGGGGATAACCGCCACGCCACCACAATTCCCGCCATTTCGTCGTTCCCACCTCGCCCAGGTCGAAGCCATGCAGATCCACGAAGCCCACGCGACCTGCCAGCGACTCCGAAACGCCGCGCACCAGAGTGGGCGAGGCGCTGCCCAGCAGGAGAAAGCGGGCTGGCAACGGCCGCCGGTCCGCCAGGACCCGCAAGAGCGGGAACAGTTCAGGCTGGCGTTGCACCTCATCCAGGATCACGAGGCCCGTGAGCGGCTCCAGCGCAGTCATCGGTTCCCGCAGCCAGTTGGCATCCCGCGGATCTTCCAGATCGAGAAAATGCGCAGGCTGATGCTCCTTGGCGATGTGCCGGGCCAACGTGGTCTTCCCTACCTGACGCGGGCCGAGCAGCGAGACGACCGGGTTGGCGGCAAGCCGCCGCCTGAGAAGTTCCGCATAGTCCTGTCGCTCAAGCACTGGTCGATGATCCTTGAAAATCCGCGATCTGACAACCGATTTTCAAGAATGTGCTGGCTTTCCCACCTGCCCGGACCCTCTTCTGGCGCAGATTCACGTGAGTGCAAATTGAGCACGCGTCGCTCAATTTGCAGGGATTGTGGGTGAACCGAAGCGGTTGCGAAGGGCGGCCACGAACGCCTGATCGGCGCGGGAGGAGATCAGCTCGAGCGGCGAATACCCCCGGCGCCAGGCCAGGAAGCACGTCGTCAGGATAAGGAGGACCGTGATGGCGAAATTCGGCCAGGCGTTGAGTTGCCATTGCCCCGACCAGACCAGTTGCCAGGAATCGGAGAACGGGAGGAGGTAGGGGATGGGCCACTGCTCCCCATCGGGACCGCGGGCTCCGATGATGTCTCCCAGAAGATGGAGATGGAAGCTCACCAGAGCCAGCATCGCCGCCCGTAGTCGGCGCTCGCCGAGGGCATGGGTGGCAGCACACAGCAACAACCCGAAAAGGACATTGTGGCCCAGGACGTGATGGTACGTTCCCCACCACGCGGTCGCAGAAGGGAGGTTCCGAGTGGCCGTATCCACCACGATGCCCAGACCATCCAGATCCGGAGCGACGCCGGACAACGTGACGCAGGCGCGTTCCCTCCGGTTGAGCGGAACGGCGCTCGCCACACTCCAGCCAACCAGAAGATGCGTGATCGGGTTCACTCTTGGGTTTATCGGCGGTTGAGATGACGGATGCTCAACAGGAGACCGCTCAGCAGGCAATCGTGAACCGCTTCTCCCAACATTGCCAGGACAGGATCAACAGGATGATCAGGATTCCCGCGGTACCACCCAGTCACTCCTGAGAATCCGGTCCAAAGATCTCCGAAGCGTTGCGAGGGGGGGGGGAGATGGATCGGGTCAAGGGGCTGCGGGGGTGCAGCGATCCAACGCTGCGCAGACGGCAGTGGCCTCGCCGATTTCAAGCTCCCTTAGCTTGGTCAAAACTGGTGTCCATTCGGGGCTCCCGGTTGCACTCGCATGGCTCACGATCTCGTCAGCCGCGTCCCGCATGAGAACCCACTTGCGCAGGACATCAGCCTCCTCGGACTCGAGCTCCTTCAACAGTGCGGCGACCACGCGGACGTCCCCCCGCCGGGCGAGTCCGACGATGGCTTCCCCGCGAATCTCGGCGTCCTCGTCCTCAGTCCGGGCAAGCAGGGCCTCACGAATGACCGGCGTGTCGGCGTCAACTTGTGAGCCCAAACCAAAGGTGGCCCAGTTGCGCACGTCTCGATCCGGGTCCGAAGTGCGGTCGACCAGCGCCGTGATGAGCCGAGAGTCGTCATAGCCATATAGGTTCGAGACGGCCGCCACTCTGACTTTGGGATCGGCGTGCGTGCTCAGTCGCGTCAGCGGTTCGACTGCCCTTGCGTCCCGGTGGCTGCCCAGGGCGGAGGCGATCGAGGCCAGCACCAAGGGGTCGCTCTCCACCGGCAACATTTGCAGCAGGATGCCGACGCACTTGGGCCCGGCGAACTTCTCTCCGACCCAACCCTGGCCGAGGATGGTTGCCGCCGCCTCCCGACATCGGAGATCCGTGCTCCGGCTGAGCGCTTGGACCTCATTGAGGATCCAGGGTAATCGTCGTTGGAGGATCGCGATCGGCTTCCAGTAGCCCTCGTCGTCCCGGTCCGGATCACTCGCCAGCGCCAGCGCCAGCAACTCGTCCGTCGAGCGCGGATCGTCACGGAATTCGGAGCCAGGATTGGGTTGGCTGTTCATCGTTCATTCCTTTCAAACACCTCTATCTCGGCCACGCTTCGTCCTCACAGGCAAAACCAGGGAAGCGCGGTGACGCGGTCCTCCAGCGCCAGGGGGGTTTGGCCGCGGCAAAACATACAGTGGACTTTCAAATAGTCGTCCGATTTGAAAACCAACCACCGAAAAGGGACTCATGTCGCCTGCCTCTCAAAGATCCCCATCTGGGTCGGGGCACCGACGGCCGCGTCTTCCGGGCCGACCGGCAGGAAGCGGACACGGTAGCCGAATCGCTCCGCCACGGCGTTGGCCCAGGTTTGGAACTCGGCGCGGGTCCATTCGAAGCGGTGGTCGCGATGGCGGAATTTACCGGCGGGAAGCGTTTCCCATTTCACGTTGTACTCCCGGTTGGGTGTGGTCACCACGACCGTGCCGGGCCGGGCGAACTCGAAGAGCACCCGTTCGAACGACGCCAACCGCGGCGGATCGAGGTGTTCGATCACCTCCACCACGGACGCCCCATCGAAGCCGGTCAGCCGTGCGTCCCGGTACATCAACGAGCCGTGCAACAACCCGATACGCGCCTTCTGTTTCGGCGGCATGCGGTCCAGGTGCAGCCGGTCGGCGGCGGTTTCGAGGGAGTGATGCGACACGTCCATTCCGAGGATGCGCGTGAACTGACGCTCCTTCAGCAACGCCCGGAGCAGCTTGCCCTCGCCACAACCGAGGTCGACCACCGAGGTTGCGCCACTCCCCTTGAGCACCGCCAGCACCGAGCCAAGCCGTTGCTCATTGAGCGAGGGGGCCCTCTCCTCTGGCGTCGGTTCCTGCTCTTTGGGCGAACCTTCAGGCGGTGTGGCCGGGATCGACTGAGGGAGTGTTTCCACACTGTATTCCAGGGCCGCTTCCTCGGCGGCTTTCAACCCGGCCGTTTCGTCCGGGTCCGTTCCCGCGTCATCGGCCAGCTGGGCCAGGGCGTCGTTGACCAGCCCGCGTTGGTGCTTGAGGTACCGACGCGTGATGGCGGCGCGTTCGGGGTGGGTCGAGAGCCATCCCTCGCCGTGTCGCATGAGCTTGGCGACTTCCTCATCGCCCACCCAATAATGCTTGTCGTTGTCGAGGACGGGAATCAACACGTAGAGGTGGCTCAACACCTGGTGGAGCGGCTGCGTGGTTTCCAGCTCCAACCGGTGGAAGCCGCTTTCGCCCCAGTCGGGGAACTGCTCGTCCAACGGCAGGCGCGTGGCATGCACTTCATAACCCAGCGGTTCCCAGAGCCGATGCAGAAGGTCCGTGCCCCCGCGACTCGGAACGGCGGGTAGCACGACCCGCAAGGGGATCGGGTGTTGCGCGAGTTCGGGGCGTTCCTTGCAGGCTCCGGACATCGCGGTCCCGAACACGTCGGCGATGGCCACGCTGAGAAACGACGACGCGGCATACGGACGGTCGTTGACGTATTGGTCGAGCAGGCCGCCTTCCCCCGCCGGGCCGCGCCGGTTGCGCACCAGGCCCACGGGATCCACCTCCACCAGCAACGCCGCCGTGCACCGTTCCTCGCCTGCTTCCGGATAGAACACGTGGGCCCGGCCGAACGACAGGTTGAAGGACTGAGCCCGCGCCGGGTTTTTCCGGAGCAGGTAACCCAGGTCGGTGGCCGGCCGGTGTGTCGTCGTCAGCGTGAGGAGCATGGGGAGAGAGTGCCTTCCGGCGGTCGAATTGTCAGCACCGCCTGCCCGGGCCTTGTCAGTCCGCCTCGGCGCTTCCTCCACGAACCCCCAAAGGTCCACCATGACCCTGCGACGCGGTAACGGTGCACTTCGCCCAGGCAAGAGTCTTCCTACAGCACCCCACCCCGTTTGTAGTGGCCTGCCGGTCGGCCGCAGGCACAATTGCCGCTGACGAACCACCCCGGTTTCCCGGTTACGTCGGATTCATTGGAAAGGCGTCTCATGATCAATGTCGCGGATGTGAGTCATCACTACGGATTGCGCCCGGTGCTGAGCCACCTCGATCTCCGTGTTTCGCGCGGCGAACTGGTCGCGATCATGGGGCCGAATGGGGTGGGCAAAAGCACGCTCCTCGGTGTGATCACCGGCCTGATCGCACCTGCCAAAGGTCACGTTGAAATCAACGGCCTGCGCCGGCGTGCCAGTGAAGGAACCGAGCTGCAGATCCGCCGGCAGATGGTCTTCCTGCCGGACCATCCCTGGTTGCCGCACCAGCTGACAGTCCGCGAATGGCTGCTCGCGGTCGGCCAGCTGTATGACGTCGATGCCGACCGGCTGATGGACCACATCGGGCGACTGCTGGAGCTTTTTCAACTCACGGAGAAGGGGGATGCACCGATTCGCTCCTGTTCCAACGGGCAGAAGAAGAAGATCGCCATCTGCGGAACCCTGGTCACGGACGCGCCGATACTGGTCTTGGATGAGCCGTTCACCGGCGGCTTGGATCCCTCGGCCATCCTGGCCCTGCGCCGGGTTCTGAAGCACCTGGCCGACCGCGAGGATGTGACCGTGGTCATGGCTTCGCAGATCCCGGAGATGGTGGAGCATCTGGCCCATCGCATCGCCGTCCTGAGCGGCACGCGCCTCATCGCCTGTGACACCCTGGATGGGCTACGCGCCAGGGCGGACTGTCAAGGCGCCTTGCCCGAAGTGTTTGAGAAGCTTGTCCATCCTCGAACGCTTGAGCACATCGAACACTATTTCAACCGACCCAAGGCATGAAGCGGCTGAGTCTCCTCCATTCCAACAGCGTCTGGCCACCCCCGGGAGCAACCCTGCTGATCGCGGTCCTGTACGGTGTTCTCGAGGCGAGGTAATGCCTCAGTTATGCCCGGTTGCCCGAGGTGGGTGCCGAGTTCTTTTTTTTCTTGTGGTGTATGTATGTTGTATGGCATACATGTCTCATGCCTGCTCGCCCGCGTGCCGCCGACACTCTTCACCGGGAGTTCCTCGATCAACTCGCCGCCCTCTGGCCACCTTTCAAAGGCTCGCTGACCGAGGTGCGCAAGCCCTGCATCCGTCCCAACTGCCCCGCCTGTGCGCGCGGCGACAAACATCCCGCCTTCCTCTGGACCTTCCGCGCCCAGGGTCGCCGGCACTGTCTCTACGTTCCCGCTGAGTTGGTCGCGCAAGTCCGCCAGGGCTTGGACAACGGCCGCCGTCTCGAGGAGTGGCTGGCGGAACTGGGACCGACCTGGTTGCGCGGCTGGCGGCAGCAACGGGATGCGGCCCCAAGGAAATCGAAAGGCTGAGCCCACGAGTCTTCATCGCCTCAACTACTGTCCGCAGTGTCTCCAGAAGCAGCAGGAGATCGATCGGCTGCGCGAGGAGAACGCCCGCCTTAAAGGCCGGCTCCGTTACCAAGAGCGTAGCGCCCGGGAAGGTCCCTTCGGTTCCTCCACCCCCTCGGCGAAAGTCCCGATCAAGCCGAGTGCAGCGCCGGACCAACCGCCGCGCCGGGGCGGTGCCCGGCCCGGTCATCGGGGGCACGGGCGTGGAACGGTGAGCGCTGCCCAAGCCGACCGGGTGCAGCGGATTCCGGTTGGCCCGCATTGTCCCCAGTGCGGAGGACCGCTGCAGGACAAAGGCGTCGCCGCGCGCAGCGTGCTCGACGTGGAACCCTTGCGGCGCCAGACCCTCCACTATCAGCTAGAACAGAAGTATTGTCCCCACTGTCGTCAGGCCGTCTCCGCACGAGCGCCGGGGGTTCTGCCGCGGCACCTGCTGGGCAACCGGCTGCTGGCGCATGTCGCGGTGCAGCACTATGTCCACGGGGTGACACTGGGGCAGTTGGAAAGCCAGTTGCACGTGGGCTACGGCACCCTGATGGGGGCGTTGCATCAGCTGGCCCGCCGCTTGGAACCGGTGATTGAACGACTGGTCCGGGAGTATCGCCAGGCCCCAGTCAAGCACGCCGATGAGACCGGGTGGCGGACCGACGGGCGCAACGGCTACGCCTGGCTCTTCTGCACCGACACGATCAGTCTGTTTCGCTTTCGGCAGACCCGTTCCGCCCAGGTCGCCCACCAGGTGCTGGGGACCCGGCGATTGGGCGGGGTGCTGGTGGTGGACCGTTACCACGGCTACAACCGGTCTCCCTGCGCCCTCCAGTACTGCTATGCGCACTTGTTACGAGACGTGGGGGACCTGGAGAAGGAGTTCCCCGATCAGCCCGAGATCCAGCGATTTGTGGCCGCCCTGGCTCCGCTCCTGGCCCGGGCGATGCACTTGCGGGGATTGCAACTGACCCCAGCGCAATTCCGGAAGCAAGCCGCTCAGACCCGCGCCGAGATCCAAGCGGTGACGAAGGCCCAGGCTCAACACCCGGCCATTCAGAAATTCCAGAATATCTTCCGCGAAAAGGGCCACCGGCTCTACCACTGGGCGAAGAACCGGGACATCCCCGCCGACAATAACCGCGCCGAGCGGGAACTGCGCCCCCTGGTCATTGCCCGCAAGATCAGTTTCGGCTCCCAGTCCGAAGCGGGCGCACGTACGCGGGAAGTCTTGATGAGTGTGCTTCACACGATGCGCAAGCGCACCGGGGATGTCACCGCAACCTTCCAAGACGCCTTGGATCGTTTGATCCAAGAACCTCAACTCGATCTCTACCCACTGCTCTTCCGCTGCGACTCCTCCTGATTCCCCCGCCTGCCGGGCATAACTGAGGCATTACGAGGCGAGTCTCATGCTCATTGACATTGCCTTGAGGGACCGTGGGGTGTCTTTCAACGACTTGGCAGAGGTGAGGACCGTGCGGACGGTGTCTTTGTGCGGGGTCGCCGTGGCGTACGCGATCTATCGATTGGGCTGGTTTCATCCGGCCTGCCAGCCAACCTATGCGAGGTGGTTGAGCTTGACGCCGTGGAAAGCCGGAAAGCCGCTTCCGTTGGGTCCGGTGCATCCGGTCTGGCAGGACGCCGTCGTTCTCGGCGTGCTTGTCGTGCTGGCGGGATGGCGCGCTCACGCCGACCCGACCCTGCCTCTGAAGAGCTTCGGTCTGGCCTATCTGATCCTGATGACTGCCCTGCTCGCGGTCACCCGAAGAAGGCTGGCTCGACTGGCACTGGGATTCCTGTGGCCGGCACTGCTTCTGCCCGATTTGGATGAGCCGGTCCGTGCGACGCTGGTTGTGGCGATCGTCGTGGTGGTCTGGCTGGGACACCGAGGGAGTCTGAAGGCATTTCCCTGGGAACCTCTGTCTCCCGGGGAACCCCCGGTGGCTTCCATTCTACAAGTCGAGTTCCCGGTGGGTGGCAGTCGGGCAACCGTGCCGCAGCTCCAGGTGGGTTGGCCCTTCCAGGCATTGTCCCCGAAGGTCCATTACTGGTCCATCTCAACGGCGGCGGGCCTCCTGCTGAGTGCGTTGATGGGCTGGTGGTGTTTCTGCCTGATCCTTCGTTTCGAGATCGAGCCGGTCCCGGAAGTCGTGTTGTTCCTCACGTTGTTTGCCGCGTTCTTCCGGTGGGGGATTTACCGGGACAGGTGGGGGCCACCGTTCAACCTCGCGGGCCGCATCGCCAGCAGGCGGATCGTGCTGCCCGGATTCGACAAGATCCTGCTGACGCCGCTCGCAGCGGTGCTGGTGGCAATCGTCGGAGCCGTGGCGATCCGGTATTCGGGATCGTGGCACCCGGCTGTGGAGTCAGCCGTGATCGCTTTGGTCTGTGGGGTATTGTCCATCGGAGGCCCCACCCTCCGCAGCTGGAACCTGACCGGCTACCATCGCTGGCGGCTTCCAGCGAGAGCGACCGGCAGAAAGTCGCAGTTGCGACCCCTGTGAAGAAAGCAGCAGGTTCGGCGGCCTATGGCGTTCCCGGCCAATCAATCCCGGGCTTGCCGGGAACCGCGGGCCGCCTAGACTCGGGGACATCGCTGGTCGCACGGCGTGGTGCCGCGTGTCACAGCCCCTGAACCCGCACGGTCATGGTCCGGTCGTTTGCATTTACCACGCAGGGCCGCCTGCACACGAAGGACATCGAGGCCTTCCTCATGCCGACGTTGCTGGCGGACACAAATCTGTTCCTGTGGGTCGACCTGGAGGATCCGACGCCGGAGGAGACGAAGTTCTACCTTGAGGAGGTGTTCCGGTTTCACCCGCTGTCGATCGAGGACTGCGTGGTGGAGAATTCCTCGCCCAAGGTGGAGGAGTACCAACCGAAGGAGGGCGACCATTTCACGCCCTACCTCTTCATCGTGATCCACGCGGTGGACTACAGCCGGCAGGACGGCGTGTTCGCCACCAGCGAGCTCAATTTCTTTCTCGGACGCAACTTCCTGGTGACCTACCACGAGTCCCCCCTGAAGAGCGTCAACCTGACCGCGGACCGCTGTGTGCGGGGCACGGTCCACGCCGCCAAGGCGCCGGACCGGGTGGCGCAAATGCTGTTGGACCTGATTGTGGACGGCTACAAGCCGGCGCTGGACGAGCTGTCGATGGAGATCGGGGAGCTGGAGGAGAAGGTCCTCATCGAACCGACGCGCGACACGCTGAACAAGCTCATCCAGGTGAAGAAGGAGGTGTTCCACCTGCGCCAGATCATCGGCCCCCAGCGCGAGGTCCTGGCCCGCTTCGCCAGCGGCGAGTTCAAGCTCATCCGCCCCCATCTGCTGCCCTACTTCCGTGACGTCTACGACGGGCTCTTTCGCATCGCCGGCCTGGCGCAATCCTACACCGACTCCCTCACCGGCATCCTGCAGGTGTACCTGAGCATGTCGTCGAACCAGACCGGTGAGGTGATGAAACTGCTCACGATGATCACGGTGATCACCGCGCCCATGATGATGGTGGGAACGTGGTACGGGATGAACTTCCATGACATGCCCGAGACCAAGCTGGCGCACGGCTACCTGGTGGCGGTGGGATTGACCGCCATCACCACGGTTCTCACCTTCCTCTACTTCAAGAAACGGCACTGGCTCTGACCCCTCTGCATGCCGGCGTCGAATTCCAGCTTTCTCGACAAGGTCCTCGGCCGGCTCGACCGCCTGGACGCCGGCGACCTGCAAAAGGTCGTCCACCGGCTTGCCGAGGAACGCAGCCTGCTCGACACGTTGTTCAACACCATCGAGGACGGCGTGGTGGTGGTGGATGCCGCGGGACGAATCGACTACTTCAACCAGGCCGCCTCACGTTTGCTTGGACTCTCCCCGCGCGAAGCCGAGGGCGGGCAGGTCCAGCGTTTTCTGCCTGAGGTCGACTGGGACCGCGTGCTGGCGCCGGGCCAGAAGGGGGTGGTGCGCCACGAGGTGGAGATCAGTTACCCGCGACCGCGGTTTCTGAGTGTGTTCGTCGCGCCGCTGGACGTGGAATCGAGCGGACGGGAGGGCGTGGCATTGGTGATTCACGATGCCACCGAGGCCCGGCAGAAGACCTTCGAAGCCATCGAAAGCGAACGCACCGAGGCGCTTCGCCTGCTGGCGTCCAGCGTCGCGCACGAGATCGGCAACCCGCTGAACGCGCTGCACATCCACCTGCAACTGCTCGAACGCGAGGTGCGGCGGCTGAAGCAGTTCACCCGGGGCGCCCCGGCCAGTCCGGCCGCCCGACGCCAACGCGCCCACCGGCTGCCCGGCGTGGACGACATCGATTCCTTCCATGACAAGGCGAAGCAGTATCTCGAGGTGGCCAAGGGCGAGATCACGCGGCTCGACTACATCATCACGCAGTTCCTCCAGGCCATGCGGCATTCCCAGCCAAACGTGCGGGCCGCCTCGCTCAACGAAGTCGTGATGGAAACGCTGGAGCTGCTTCGACCGGAACTCGAGAACCGCCAGCAGATGGTCCAGGAGGAATTGGCGCGCGCGTTGCCGGATGCGGCCTTCGATCCCGTCCAGCTCAAGCAGGTGCTCGTGAACCTGGTGAAGAACTCCATGCAGGCCATGTCCCGCGGCGGGGTGCTCACTGTGAAGACCGGGCAGGCGGGCGACGGCGTGTGGGTCAGTGTGACCGACACCGGCGGCGGCATCAGCCAGGAACAGCTCACCCGGATCTTCGAGCCGTTCTACACCACCAAGAAGAAGGGAACCGGCCTGGGCCTGATGATCGTCCAGCGGATCATCCGTGATCACGGGGGCACCATCGAAGTGGAAAGCCACACCGGCCAGGGCACCACCTTCCGCCTGTGGCTGCCGCTCCACGAACGGCAACCCCGATTGCTCAATCCGGCGCCTGCCCAGGCCGTATCGGACGCCGGAGGCTCGGAGTAACGAACGCACTCCAAAACCTCGCGGAGCGTCGTGGACTGCGGCGATCCCAATCGCCGCTTTCTTCCGGGGCCGTGGGGTTCCGGGGTTCCGACTTCTGCACGCGGGCTTGAGGCTTCGGTCCGGCCGCGCCAAAGCGGTGAAGGCTTCGCTTTTCTCCGCACTCCAAAACCTCGCGGAGCGTCGTGGACTGCGGCGATCCCAATCGCCGCTTTCTTCCGGGGCCGTGGGTTCCGGGGTTCCGACTTCTGCACGCGGGCTTGAGGCTTCGGTCCGGCCGCGCCAAAGCGGTGAAGGCTTCGCTTTTCTCCGCACTCCAAAACCTCGCGGAGCGTCGTGGACTGCGGCGATCCCAATCGCCGCTTTCTTCCGGGGCCGTGGGGTTCCGGGGTTCCGACTTCTGCACGCGGGCTTGAGGCTTCGGTCCGGCCGCGCCAAAGCGGTGAAGGCTTCGCTTTTTCCGCACTCCAAAACCTCGCGGAGCGTCGTGGACTGCGGCGATCCCAATCGCGCTTTCTTGGGGCCGTGGGTTCCGGGGTTCCGACTTCTGCACGCAGGCTTGAGCCTTCGGTCCGGCCGCGCCAAAGCGGTGAAGGCTTCGCTTTTCTCCGCACTCCAAAACCTCGCGGAGCGTCGTGGACTGCGGCGATCCCAATCGCCGCTTTCTTCCGGGGCCGTGGGTTCCGGGGTTCCAACTTCTGCACGCAGGCTTGAGGCTTCGGTCCGGCCGCGCCAAAGCGGTGAAGGCTTCGCTTTTCTCCGCACTCCAAAACCTCGCGGAGCGTCGTGGACTGCGGCGATCCCAATCGCCGCTTTCTTCCGGGGCCGTGGGGTTCCGGGGTTCCGACTTCTGCACGCGGGCTTGAGGCTTCGGTCCGGCCGCGCCAAAGCGGTGAAGGCTTCGCTTTTCTCCGCACTCCACGACCTGGCGGAGTTCGTTTGTTCTGTTCCGACCGGTCGCTCCTGAGGCATAAGAACGCCCATGAACAATCCCATCTGGGTCATGACCTCGGCCTTCAAGCCGCTGACCCTCGACCAGATCATCGAGAAAACCCAGGCCGTCAACGCGCAGGGCATGGAACTCTGTGTCTTCCGTCGCGGCGGTTCCCGCACCGACCACGTGGCGACGCATCTCGATTATGAGGCGTTCGGTCCCGAGGATGCGGCGAAGCTCATTGCGAAGTGCAACGCCGCGGGCCTGCGATTCTCCGTCGGTGCCTATGACAACCTCATCGGCGGCGACCCGGCCGATCGCGTCCAGAACCAGAACCACATTCTCCAGCTCATCCGGATCGCCGCACTCTGCGGCGGCAGCGCGAACGGGGTGAACGTCGGGACCTTCGTCGGCTACAACCACGAGTTGGGCATCCAGGACAACGGGTTTCAGAAGAACCTTGAGGAATACGCCCGGGTATTCGGTCCCATCGTCAAGTATGCCGAAGACCTTGGCGTCACGGTGATCTACGAGAACTGTCCGATGGAAGGCTGGATGCCGGCCACCACGCCCACCACCTACAACAACCTCCCCGGCACCCTCGCCGCGCGGAAGTTGATGTACACCCTGATCCCAAGCCCGGCCCACGGCGAAACCTACGATCCCTCGCATGATGTCTGGCAGAACCTCAATCCGGTGGACGTCATCAAGGCCAGCGACATGGGGCGCATCAAGCACGTCCACGTGAAGGGCACGCGCAACCTCCAGACCCCGGCGCGGATTCACTGGGGTGCGCTGTACCCGATGCAGTCGGTGAACGCGGAACTGGCGCAAAAGGCCGGCGTGCCGATCCCGGCGAACGAGTGGGACCGCCACCATTACGAGCCGATGCTCCCCGGCTTCGGCGGATATGACAGCATGGACTGGCGCGCATTTCTGGAGGTGCTGATGGAACGGGGGTTCAGCGGGCCTTTCGTGATTGAGAACGAGGGCGCCAACTCCGCCCACACCGGCAACCTGGGCGCGACGGTCCAGGGCTTTGCGGCGGCCGTGATGTGCCTGGCCCCCATCGTCTGGCCGTTGGGCCCGGAAGGCTACGCTGTTGACCGCACCAGCATCCCGCCCCTCAAGGACGCCCCCGGCAAGGACCTGCCGGTCGTGACAATGGAACAACTTGGTTAGAGCGTGTCCGAGCGACACGTCGGCAGGGTAGGGCACGACTGCCAGGAGCGGACGAGGTCAGGAGGTTGCCGAGTGACTGAATCTTCTCATGCCCGAAGGTCACCCGGGCGGGAGCCATCAGCGAACCGAAGGTGAAAGGCGAAATGATGCTGGTGGCCAGGTAGGCCAAGCCGACAAAGCACAGCGTTCGGAAAACCAATCTCATGACGGGAGGGATGATCGCAACCTGGAGATCACCCCGCACGTGCTTTTCGGCGGACAACGGGCAAGACGATGGCTGGGATTGCTCACAGGAGCGAATTGCAGCCCGCAGCATGGGCCGCTGCAAGCCTCGTGACGGGAGCCGGCGGGGGGAGCGCAGTGCCGGCAAGCCTGGCTTTCGTGCTGAAGGCCCGGAGTTCAACTCTTGAGCAGCGGGTTTTCCCACTTCAGCCCCGGAAACCGCGCAAAGTCCCCGTCGTTGGTAAACAATATGGCCCGGTGTTCGACGGCGTAGGCTGCGAGAATGGCATCGGACAACACGGGGCCGGCAGCCATGGCCGACGCCATCAGATTCATTACCCGGGTGAAATGCATCGCCCCGGGGGTAAGCACACGCGTTTGTGGCAGGTCGAGCCAGCCCTCCACCACGCGACGCGCGTCCGCCAGGGCGACTCGTGCTGCGGCCAGACGAGGGTTCGTGGCCACCCGGACGAAGCCAAACGCGACCTCCAGCGGCAGCCCGATCAGTTCATCCCGGTTCATAACCCTCTCCCACCAGCGCCGTGCCGGGGTGTGCTGCGGCACGTGTGGGTTGTAGGCGTACAGGAGCAGGTTTAGGTCCGGGAGAATCACGAGGAAAGCTCCTTCACGGTGTCCTCGTCCTCCCATTCGGCGGCGAGTCGATTGAAGCTCTGCGGCAGCAGTTCGGCGGGGAACGGAGCGGAGAAGAGCGGTTCCACACGGTCTTCACCTGACCGGCGACCCAAGGCCCGCTTCACTGCCTGGTTTAGGACCGCCTTGAAGGACTGCCCGGTACGGGCCGCCTCGCCTCTCAGCAAGGCCTCCGTATCCGAATCGATGGTAACCGTCGTTCTCACACAGGCATGATGGCACCGCGAACAATGCTGTCAAGACAGCACTCCTGGCACTGACCACAGCGTGGGCGGGAAGGTCTAACGGTAGCGTTGGCTTATCATTATGATAAGCTATGATTGCAATTCATCCTCCCCCGCCATACCGTCCCGTCGTGAATGGTGGTGGACCCGATGCCCGCCGCTCAGCGGGATCCGCCCAGGCGGTCCTTCGCTCCGAGCGTCACTTTCCCGGCGCCCGTCGGCCCGGGGAGCGTCGGCATCCTTTCAGCCTCCCTTCCGCCCACCCGGTCCAACCCTGCAGCGGGGGGGGCGATTCTTCCTGAACCAAACGTCGAGTCATGATCCTCCAAAGCCGCGTTTCCAGCCCGTCCCCCATGCCTGCTCCCCGGACCGTCTGGTGGGCCCTGCTTCTCCTGCTTTCCGGACAGGGGCTCCTCCATGGCCAGCCGGCCACCGTCGGCCATGGGTTCATGCAGATGGCCAGTTTCCAGTATCTGGAGCGGATCGCAGAGAACGTGCCGCTGGGGAGCAACGAGGACGGCCACGCGCCGGCCATTGACGTCGGAGACCGGAGCAAGCCGACGCTGGCGGACCTGGATCACGACGGCGACCTGGACCTGCTGGTCGGCGGGGCAAACGGCTGGCTCACGTATTACGAGAACATTGGCACGCCGACCGAGGGGGTGTTCAAGTTTTCCAGCCTGCTTTCCGGTTTGGACATCGGCAACGAGGCAGCGCCGGCGTTGGGAGACCTGGACGGGGATGGCGACCTGGATCTCCTGATCGGGTGCGACGACTACCGGCTGTTCTTCTATGAGAACACAGGAACGATCACCAAGGCGTCGTTCGCACTTCGAACGGGCGATGCGGATCCTTTCAGCGGGTATCAAGGGGACGCCAGCTACTGGGGCAACTACACGTGCCCGACAATCACCGACGTGAACGGCAGCGGGCGGATGGATGTGGTGGTCGGCGACGTTCACGGGGAGATGCAGTACTTTCAAAACGACAGCCACGACGGTCAGCTCGTCTTCACGTGGATGGGTGGCCTGGCGAACCGCTTCAAGGACGTGAGTGTCGGCTCCCATCTGGCACCGTGTGCGGTGGACAACAACGGCAACGGACGTCCGGAGGGACTGCTCTTCGGCACGTTCGCGAACGACTATCCCCATCTTTGTTGGGCCCCTGGGGGGGCGTTCTATTTCCAGGAACCCCTCCCATCGGGGCAATTCCTGTATCCCGTGTATTCGCTTGAAGAAGGCGAGCGCTCCTGCGCTCCTGCCGTGGGGGATTTGGACGGGGACGGGGAAATGGACCTGATTCTGGGAGGGACGACCGGTCGGTTGTTCCTCTTCCGAGGTGGGGCTGGGGCGGGTTACGAGGTCTGGCAGGCACTGTGCTTCAACCTGCCCGGGGAAGCCAACCTGGCAGAACCCGCTGCGGACCCGGACGGGGATCGGATCAGAAACCTGGTGGAGTATGCCCTGGGTCTTCTCCCCAAGAGCGCGGATGCCTCTCCATTTCCGCTGCCGCTCCTGGACAACGGCGGCCACCTGACCCAGGCACTCCAGATCCGGGACGACGATCCAAAACTGTCGGTCGTCGCCGAGGTGAGTGCCGACCTGTCTTTTGCCTCCGTGACCACCATCCAGCCGGTGATTTCGGATCCCGATCCGGACGATGGCTTGAAGACCCTGACGTTTACGGATCCGACTCCCGCGGCGACCGCTCCCCGGCATTTCCTGCGGTTCCGGTTCGATCATGCTCCCTGAACCGGCGGTTCCTGTGGAGCCTCCATCCCCAATGGCGCAGGCAATGGGAACCTGAACCCTCCTTGGAGGGATGAGCCCCGCGAGTCCCTGAAATCAAGTCAGGGCCTCGTGTAACTCGGCCCTCCGTTGGCGGTTGACGGTTCATGGAGAGCCCGCTTTCGCGAATGCGCAGGCAATGGGAACCTGAGCCAGTTTGGCCGCTCTGGGGATCCGTTGTCACCATTGACGGAGAGAGCGCCGTCAATCGCTGCAGGACTGACCCCGTCGCTCGGTTCCTGGGGAGGTCGCACCCCGGGGCGTTGGCAAGAGGGCATTGCGAGAACCGGCCGTGGCCGTGGCTTGGCGCATAGACCCACAACGTTACTGTTGCCGGGCCAACCATTCGCGGGCGAGCCGGACCAGTTCGGCGCGCCGATCGGACGGGAGACCGTCCGGGTCGAACCGGAGCCGGGTGTGCAGGCGGAGCATCTCGTCGAGTCCTTCGCTTCCGGGTCCGCCGGCGAGGTGGAGGCGGCGCAACCACGCCGGCAGCGTTTCATGGGCCGGGCGGGGGCCGTGGGCCGTCTCGAGTCGCCGGGTCACCGCGTAGAACTCCGAATCGTGGCCCGGCGGGGAGCCGCCCGCTGTCCTGGCCTTGGCGCGTTTCGCCTGTCGCCATCGGCTGCCCCGGAGTTGTCGCCAACCCAGCCAGGAGAGGATGATCAGGCTGGCGGCGAGGACGTAGATCTGCCAGTTGCCGCCTTGTTGCCGCCATCTGGCAAAGCGGTACCACCAGTCGGAGAAGCGATCCCGGATGCCCTCCCACCATGGGGTGCGGGCGGCCTCCATCTCGTACCAGACGCCGGGGGTGGTATCGACCTGTTCCCAGTGGTCGCCGGTCCAGGCGAGGCACCAGGCGTGGGCGTCGCGGGCGCGCGCGATCCATTCGTCGCCGCGCGGTTCATGCACGGCAAAGCCGACGGCATAACGGGTGGGGACACTGGCCTGGCGCAGGAGGAGGGCGGTGGCGGTGGCGAAATACTCGCAATGCCCGGCGTGCCACGTGCGGAGGAAGGCCTCCAAGGCGCAGGAGTTTCCGGAGGTCTTGGGATCGGGCTGCCACAGGGAATACTCGAAGTTCGCCGAGAAGTAGCGTTGGACTGTCCGGATGGCTTCCGCCGGTGATTGCGTGGGCAGACCCAGTTCCTCCGCCACCTCGTTGATGACCTGCTGCTCGGCGGGCGGCAGCTGATCGAGGGAGAGATCCTCCTTCAAGGGAGGAGCGCCGAAGCCATTGGACCGGCCGTACTGCACCGTACCGACAAGGAGCGGGCTGGCGTCCTTGACCCGGGCCGCGCCCAACGGGTTGGTTTCCAGCCTGAGCGCGGTGAGGCTGTGGAGGGCGAGGGCACCGGCGGGAAGTGCCAGCGGGCTTTCGCCCCGCGCGGAATAGCGCGAGATGACCACGCTGGTTTCGGCCTGCCGATTGGTGGACAACCACCACACGCCATCCTCGACGGACGGCAGCACCTCGTCGTATTCGCGCACACTGGCGCGCCAGAAATTGGGCTGAAACACATTGAACGCGGCTTCGCGCAGCAGCCTCGGGGGATCCTCGTGCGGCATGGTGCGCACGCGGAGAACGATCCGACTCGACTGCTTGAGACGCCCCACGGACCCGATGGCGGTATAGCTGGTCAACTGATCAAACTCCGAGGCGCCGGTGTTCTGGATCAGGCGATTCTCCCAGTCCTGCCAGAGTCGCCGGGCGAGGGCGAGTCCGGGCCCCGCGGCGAAGGAGCCCGCCACCAGAAACAGCACCAGGCCCACCCACACGAGCGAGCGGAAACGCCGGTTGCGCCAGGGCCAGAGGGACCCGGCCAGGATCCCGGTCATCAGCGGCAGGAACTCGGCGCCGTGGTCGGTCGTGCCGCTCGCGGTAAACAATGTCAGGCCAAGGTAGGGCCACAAGGGGTTGACCCGCAGGGGCGGGAGCGACGGGGTTCGCGGGGCCGACTGGAGTTTCTTGCGCAGGTAGAAGGAGAACGTGGTCCAGGGCAGCCCCGGGGTGTTGCTCCAGGCGTAGGCGGCGGTGAAGGGGAGCAGCACGAGTGGCAGCCAGCGGAGGAACATCAGCGCCGTGTAGGAAATCTGTCGCAGGCCCTGCATCCGGGCGCCGGGGGAATCCGTGTTGACGACGGTGTTCACCGTGCCGATGCCATCCCGGGCCAGAAACACGTACAACCCCACGCCCAGGAACAACAGCATCGTGAAGTTCCACAGCCGGTTGAAGTCGTCCTGGCCGGGGTCCAGCCGGAACCGTAGGAACCGCGGGAGTTCCAGAACCACCGCAGCTCCCAGGCCCAGAAGTGGATGGCCCGCCTGCCATCCCCAGAGCAACAAGGCCGCACTCACCACCAGCGGTGGCGGCGGACGCAGTCCGGGGCTGTCCACGGTGTCGCTCATGCGGCGGATTCCAGCTGGCGCAAACCGGCCCCAACGCGGCCGGATTCCAGGAGCAGCAGGCGGTCCGGTTGCGCATCCGGCGGTCCGGGGTCGAACGGGGTGACCCGGCCCGGCCGCACCAGCACCATCGCCAGGGTGGGCACGTTCAGGGCTCGCAACCGACGGGCGAGATCCCGGCGTCCGTCATCCCATTCCAGACAGACCAGGAGGACACCGCTGAGCCGCTCCACATGGTTCAACACCAGGGTGCGGAGATCGCCGACCCGGTTTTCCCGACAGGGACGCACCGCTGCGAGCACTTCCAGCATCTGCTGCGCGTGTCCCACCCCGCGGCCGGTGGTGACACAGACCGTGTCCGGCCCGACAAACATCAGGTCGAGCAACGAATCCTGGTCTGGGATGGTGCAGGCGAACGAGGCCGCCACGGCCACGGCCTCTTCGAAAAGCGCGTCATGCGCGGCTTCGCAGAACGTGTCGAGCACCAGCGCGTGCCGGGTGAAGTGCTCGTCCTGGAATTCCTTGACGATGGGTTCGCCGCGCCGCGCGGTGCTGCGCCAGTGAATTCTCCGGAGGGAGTCACCCTGGCGGTATTCCCGCAGCGAGATGAACTCCTCGGATTCCCCGACGCCCGCCGCCATGGCCACCCCGCCGCGTTGGTATTGGGTCCGGCCCGGCAGCGCCAGCGGCGGGAGCGGGTAACGCCGCGGCAGCACCAGCACCGTGTGGGGTTTGCGCACGCGCGAAAAGGCCCGGAACAAACCGAACGGATCCCGTCGGGCCACCAGTCCGCCGGTCAACACCAGCGGGCCCCGTCGATGAGGCAGCACCCGGACCGTGACTTCCACCGTTCCTTTGGGCGGCAGGGAGGGCAGTGCTTCCGGGCGCGTCTGTGCCATCCGGATCGGCGGCAGGGAGTCACTCAGCCGGAAGCTGCGGTTTGCCCGACCGGGCCGGAGCCGCGCGTCAAACTCCGCCAGTGTCACCGGCGGATCCCGCAGTTCCTCGAAATACTCCAAACCCCGTTGGGCCTTCGCCGACAGATTGGTCAGCCGCACCCGCAGCGAAAAGACCTCACCCGCCGTGGCAAAGCGGGGCGGATGCCGTTCCAGCGAGAAGGGCAGCCGGAAAAAGAGGGTCATCACCAGCGCCATGGCGATCAGGCCGGTCAGCACCACGAACATCTGCAGCGACAGCGTCTGTTCGGGGTCCGAGGCACTCAACGCCAGCATCCATCCCACGAGCACGAACGCGCCGGCGCACGTCGTGCGGCGCCGCAACCAGGCGACGGTCCGGCGGCCGTGCAGGTAGAGACGATGGAGCAGGCGGATCAACACGGTCAGGCCGGCACCGGGGTTTGGCGGAGAATGTCCTCGACGATTCCGCGGTTGCTCTGGCCGGAGAACTGGGCCTGGGGATCCAGAACCAAACGGTGGGCAATCACGGGGACAGCAATTTCCTGGATGTGGTCCGGCGTGACGAACCCGGACCCGTCAAACAACGCGAGCGCCTTGCCAACTTGCAGGAGCGCCAGCGACGCGCGCGGGCTCGCCCCCAACCGCACCCCGACGGTCCTGCGGGTGGCCGCCACCAAATCGACCATGTATCGCCGGAGCTCCGGGCTGACCGGGATGTCGTTGACCGCGCGCCGCAGCTGCAACGCGTCCTCCAGGGTGGCGCAGGGGGTCAGATCGTCCAGGGGGTGGTGGTGGGACTGGGCTTCTAGCAGGGCCGCCTCCTCCTCGGGCTCGAGGTAGCCGAGCGTGAGCTGGACGGCGAACCGGTCCATCTGGGCCTCCGGCAGGGGATAGGTTCCGCGGAATTCCACGGGATTCTGCGTGGCGATCACGAGGAACAGCTCGGGCAGATGGCGACGGTCGCCCTCCACACTTACCTGCCTCTCCGCCATGGCCTCGAGCAGGGCGGATTGCGTGCGGGGAGAGGCCCGGTTGACCTCGTCCGCCAGCAGGACATTGGTGAAGACGGGACCCTCGTGGAACTCGAACTCGCTCGCCTTCTGGTTGTAGATCGCGACGCCGAGGATGTCGGAGGGCAGCAGGTCGGGGGTGAACTGGATGCGCTTGAACCGGACGTCCAGCGCCCGGGCCAGGGCTTTGGCGAGGGTGGTCTTGCCCGTGCCGGGGAAGTCATCCAACAGGACGTGGCCGCCCCCGGCGAAGGCGGCCAGCAAATGCCGAATCGCACGGTCCTGGCCTCGGATCACGTGCGTGATGGCTTCGTGCAACCGGGCGTAAACCTCCCGGGGAGAGTTGTCTGACTGTGTCATGATCTGTTCCTTCGAGCCCTGGTCATCCGTCCTGAGGGACGCCGCAAACAGTATCGGTAAAGCAGGAGGCACGCCAAGTGCGCGGTCAATGGAATGGCCAGAAAAGAAATGAAAAAAGGGGCCGGGCAAATCCCGGCCCCCTGTTGAATGGCCTTGCTGTCCCGGCCGGCTACTGCGCCACCTGATAGAAGCTGGCGCCCGCCGCAGGCGTCACCACCAACGGACTGGTGGCATTCGGCACGGCGGTGTACGGACCGGTCACTTCAGGGGCCGACACCAGGGTGCCCGCGTCCCACGTGATGACGATGTTGCCGTCCTGGGTCGTGATGGCCAGGTTCGGGTCCCCGGCTTCCTGATACTCGGAGAACGAGTGGAAGATGGCCTCACCCAGATCGACGGCCGCACCGTTGTCGTGCGCCGTCACGGCCAGACCAATGTAGACGGTCTCGGGTACGGGCGTCGTCCAGGTCGTGTCCGTCGCCGTGTTGATCTCCTGGTGCTTGTGCCAGTTGATCCCGTCGCTGCTCGAGTAACTCTCGACGACGGCCCCCGTCTTGACCACGCGGAGCCATTGATTGGGGTAGGCCACCGGGCTGACGTTGAGGGCGTCGTTGTTGGCGGCATTGGCGGCGTTCGCCGGACGCCATTGCGGGGAGACGATGTTCTGCCCGGCGGTGCGCGTGGCCATCGAGGCGTAGAAGGCATCGGGCGCCGTTGGCAGGCCGGAGCCGGCCGGCAGGCGGATCATCAACTCCGCTTTCGTCCAGGTGTTGGGACCCGTCAAGCTCTCGACCCGCACCACCCAGTCGAAATCTCCCGTGAACTCCTGGTAGAGATAGTGACACGCGTCGGCCGCGTTCCAGATGTCGGAGCCACCGCCGGTGACAACGTAGGCGTTTTCGCCGAAGCAGAAGGCATTCCCCAACTGGACGGGATCCGTCCCAGGGGTGCCAATGTCCATCGCCATCAACGTGCTGATCACCCCGCTGACCGGCGTCGTGTCGCAGGGATTGCCGGCAGCGTCCGTCACTCCGCTGGCCGTCACGGTGAAGCTGGCCGGCGCGGTGCCTGCCAGGTCCAGCTGGACGACGTGGGTGCCCACCAGGCGGGCGGCGGTCACCGTGGCACCGGTCACCGTGTAGTTGCCCGCGGTTTCGGCGCTGGTCTGGTCGAGCAGTTCGTTGAACTGCACACCCACCTGATTGTCACCGGAAATGGCACCGGCGGACACCAGGAACGGCGGGACATCATCCGAGCTGACCGTCAACACCGCGGCATCGCTGGTCACGTCCAGGACCGGCACGCTGCAGACCACGCGGTACTGATTGCCGTCATCGGCGAGTGAGAGCAGCGGAGTGGTGTAGGTAGCCGCCGTGGCCCCCGCAATGTCGGTGAACGTGGCACTGCCCGCCGGGGCCATCTGCCACTGGTAGGTGAGGGTGGTCCCGTAAGCAGACATGCCGTCGGCCACCACTGAGAAGGTGGCGGTGCGATTCTGCGGCGCCGTGGTGTCCTGCGGCGGTTCGGTGATGTTGACCTCGGCCCCGTTGGGATCCAGATACACGCCGATCAGGCTGCCTTCCAACGTGGGCGCGTCCCCGTTCACGGGATCCGTGTCACCCAACCACGGCATCTTCATGGTGGCGCCGACGTTGTCGCCGCCGCCGCCCTCACTGTGAAGGACCTCCATGTAGTATTTGTTGCCGGGCGACAGCATGATGAGATTTGCCGGATCCCACTGGCTGCCGGTGTAAAGACCCGACCGCTTGTCCTCAATCGTGCCGGTGCCACCCCCCTGGGTAACCCAGTTTCGCGCGTTCGACCAACCGCCTTGAACGGCGATCAACACCCGGTTGGCCGGATCGCCATCCGGGCTGAGATACAGTTCCGCGTTGTCATCGCCACAGACGTAGAACTCGTAGTAGGTGTCCTGCGTCGGAAGGAACCACCAGCTCATCTTGTTCCAGTAATTGGACCCCGACTCATTCACGCCGTTGCGACCATACTCGGTCCGCGGTTCGAGGCCCACCCAGGTCGGCGAATCCGGGTAACGCGGATCGGCGATAAAGGTGGGGATGTCGTTGGCGGTGGCGCCTTCCCAGAACTCGTGCAGGGCCATGCCTTCCTTCCAGATCCAGGTGCTGAACTCGAAGGTCGAGCCGGCCGCGATGGCGTTCCCGGCAATGTCGGTCACGTTGCTGACGGTGAGTGTCAGCATGGTTCCCTCGGGTTGCTGGCTGGTGGTCAGGATCACCACGTTGTCCCCGGGCGTACCGGAGGGAACCGCCAGTTGTGCGGCCGAAACAGTCACGCCTCCGGTCAGGCTGTAGTTGGCGGCGACTTCTGCGGTGGCGGGATCCACCGGCTCCGAGAAGGTCACCTTGACCTTGGTGAAGACGGCCGAACCCGTCACGGCGGACAGGGTGGGAGCTTCGTTGTCGGCGATGACCGTCAGCGTCGCGCCGGCGCTCGTGACCGAGCCGGAAGGATTCGTGACCTTGACGGCGAACACCGAGCCATCATCGGCGGCGGCGGTCCGGCCCAGGACGTAAGTGGCAGTGTTCGCCCCGGCAATATCCGTGCCATCCTTCGTCCACTGGTAGTGCGGCAGCGGGCTGACCGTGGCCTCATTGATCACCACCGTGAAGGTGGCGCTGTACCCTTCGTTCACCGTGAGGCTCGCCGGAGACGTCACAATCGTGGGAGCTGCCGGCGTGAGGAATTGCAGGTCGTCAAAGGTCGCCGTGGCTATGGCACCCGCCGCGTTGTCATGGGAGGTCACCACCAGGCCGACGTAGACACTGGCGGGCATGGGCGTAGTCCACGTCGCATCCGTCGCGGTATCCATCGCCTGATGCTTGAACCAAGTGACGCCGTCGCTGCTGGAGTAACTCTCGAGGAGGGTGCCGGTCTTGGTGACCCGAAGCCACTGGTTCGGGTAGGCGACCGGGCTGACGTTTACCGCGGCAGTGTTGACCGCATTGCCCGCGTTGGCGGGCCGCCACTGCGGGCCCACGATGTTCTGACCGGCGGTGCGGGTGGCCATCAGGGCGTAAAAGGCATCCCCGGCCTTGGGCTGTCCGGAACCGTCCGGAACGCGAATCATCAACTCCGCCTTCGTCCAGGTGTTCGGTCCCTGCAGATCCACGACCCGGACCTTGACATCGAAGTCTCCCGTCTTCTCGGCGTAGTAGTAATAACCATGATCGGCGGTGCCCCAGATATCGGAGCCGCCGGCGATCACGGTGATCTGAGTGCCGTTCACCGAAAAGGAGCCCGGCTCGAGCGGGTCCGTACCCGGAGTTCCCAGTTCCACGCCCTGGAAGGGTTGGGCGGTTGCCCAGGCCCCCCCCAGGGTGAGGGCGAGGAGTCCCTGTAACAGTTTCTTGTTCATTTGGTTGTGCATTTGGTTTTGTGTCTCGTTCGCCTGCCGGCTGCCAGGACCCGAAAGACCCGTCTCCCTCAGGGCCCTGAAGCCATGCCATCCCGCATCCGTGCGGCGGCGTAACAGGCTGTGCTCAAATTATGTCTGAAGCCGACAACGATAGGCAAGACCGTTCCGGCAGAATCCCCGGTTTGGCCCTCCCCCGGCCTGGATTCGGGGCGCTCCAGCGCGGGGTCCGCGCGCCAAATGGGCGGTGTGGACCGAAACGTCACCGGCCCGTAACATCCTGCCGGCTTGTCGGTCACGCCGCCACGGCGGGCGAAATCCGGTGTGGCCCAAGGCGGGAGGAGGGACCCAATCGGTGACAATTGAGTAACGCTTTGGCTACGATTTGCCGCTTGCACCTCCCGTGGCCTAAACGTAGCCTTGCATCGGAGCGACAGAAGAATGGGGAATGCAACTTGTGCGGCGGTAACTCACGGCCTGCCTTTGACATTGAAAGGGAAGAGGTTGCGGGTTCCTGGTCCGGGCGGCTTGACGGGGCGGTGCATGTGGTTGAGCTGGGCCCTGCTGCTGCCTTGGCCGGCGGCAGCCGAGGTCCGGGTTGTCGAGGTGGTGCCGCAAGATCGTCGGATTCTGGCCGACGAAGATGGCGAGTTTTCCGGTTGGATCGAGCTGTTGAACGACGGAGGCAGCCCGGTCAATACCCGGGGTTACGGACTGAGCCTGCAGCCCTCGGAGCCGTTTCAATGGGTGCTGGCAGACCGCGTGCTCGCACCGGGTGAACGGATGCTGGTGTTCACTTCCGGCAAGGATCGTCCCGGTCAACACGCCCCTTCCCCCGGGACGCCGTTCGATCCCCAGGCAGCCGGCGGCCTGATTTGGTGGCTGGACAGCTTGGATGAGGATGCCTTCGAGGCGGCTGTGGGACCGGTCGCGCGGTGGCGGGACAAGAGTGGCTCCTCACGGGCCACGACGCCCAATCCCCTGGACCCGGCGGAGCGACCGGGCCTGGTGGGGTGGCTGGACGCCTCCGATCCCGCCTCGCTCCAGCTCGAGGGGGATCGGGTCCTCAGCTGGCACGATCCTCGCGGCGAGGGGATCACCGCCTCGGCGGGCATCGAGATTCAGCGGCCGGTCCTGCAAAGCGACCCCGCCAGCGGCCGGTCGGCGGTGTTCTTCGACGGGACGGATGACCTGCTCTATTTCCCGGCGCTGGAAACGGTTCGCACGGTGGTTGCCGTGATTCGGGAACATGCCGGCGCCAGCATCCAGCGGCGCACCTTGCTGGGGGTGGGCGGGGCATCACCGCTGTTCCGGGGACCGCGGGCGACGATCTACGGCGATGACTTCGGCACCCAGGGGGGAAGCAGCCGGGTATGGCTCGACGGACGCCGGGTGGTGCCGACCCAGTTCCCCCTGCCGGCGGGCTGGGTCGTGCTCAGCACCGAGTTGCTCGAGCCTTGCTCCTTGGACCGCCTCGGCGCCGACGCCCGCGGTCCGGGCACCTTCTGGCAGGGCGAGGTGGGGGAACTGCTGTTGTTCGATCGCGCCCTGGCCACGGACGAGAGGGCCGGGATCGAGGCGTTCCTGCAAACCAAGTGGGGACTGGCCGCCCCCGGTGCGGAAACCCGCACCACGGATGCCACCCAGGCGGTGGCATGGCGTCAACCGGTACGACTGACCGACCCCTTCCTGGGGATGCCGGTGGTGCGTTTCGACGGGGAGGACGACTTCCTGGAAACCGAACGCATGACCGGTATCCGGACCGTTTTTTGGGTGCTGCACCAGACGACGGGCCCTGGCCTGGACGACGGCGCCCTGTTGGGCGACACGGCAAAGCTCGGGTTCCTCCGGGGCAGCGAAGGCGTGCTGCTCTCCGTTCTCAACGCCTCGTACCACGCAAAGGAAGGTGTCTTTCGGATCAACGGGGAACGGGTGGATCCGCTGACGGCGCGGTTGCCGGCCGGCTGGGCGGTGGTGGAGTGTCGGACCACGGGACCGACGGAGGCGGATGCACTGGGTACCTCGCTGCTGCGGCCGGGACCCAACTGGGCGGGCGAGTTTGCGGAAGTGCTGGTCTATGACCAGCCGCTGAGCGACAGCCAGATGAATGAACTGCGCTCCGGCCTGGCCGCGAAATGGGGACTTCCGGCACTCCCGCCACATGCCCGCTTCCAACTGCCCGACGAACCGGCCCTGATCACCCTGACCGCGCCCGGGGGCCGCCTGGTGGATTGGACGACCTGTCCGGAGGTGCCCCCCGACTGTTCCTATGGCCGGTCCGAGCCGGAGGACGGCGCGCCGGAACAGGAGTGGTCGGTTTTCGTGACTCCGACCCCGGGAGCCGCAAACGGGCTGGGGTATCCGGGATTTGCCCCACCTCCGGCGGTCGAGCCCCCCAGCGGGTCCTTCGTGGGTGGGGTGACCGTGACCATGACCCCTCCCTGGCCGGGAAGCGAAATCTACTACACCCTGGACGGAAGCGCTCCGGCCGCACCATCGGAGGCTCTCCAAGAGGTGCTCTGGCTCGATGACACCCTGCCTTCGGGGGCGGCCGGCACGACGGACCAGGGTCGGGGCTGGGAGTGGGTGCGCGCCGGGGATGCGGGGGGCCTGGCGCATCGTTCCCCGAACGATCCCGGCCTTCGCCATCACTACCTCTACGGGGCGAATCCGCCGTTGCTGGTCCGGGAGGAAGACCGCCTGTTTGCCGACGTGTGGCTCAACCCGGAAGCTCCCCCGTCCGAGGTCATGATGGCCTGGTACGACGGCAGTTCGGATCATCGGGCCTACTGGGGCGCGAATCTGATTGCGCAGGGCTTGCCGGGCACGGCGGGACGATTTCGGGCGGGGGACCTGCCGCCCGCGGGGCAGTGGACCCGACTGGAGGTGGCGGCGGCGGATGTCGGGCTCGGCGATTCGGCCCGCGTGTCGGGGATGACGTTCCTGGCTTTTGGCGGCGAGGTGTTGTGGGATCGGAGCGGGCGGCTGACGCAGCACGCCGGCGGGTCACGTCGCTACGAGGAAGCCTTGGAACTGGACGCAACGACGGTGGTGCGCGCCGTGACGGTGGCGGAAGGGACGGTGCCGGGCGGGGAGGCGATCCGCACGTACGTGCTGGACTTTGCCTCCGGCCTGCCGGTGGTGTCCCTGGCGGTGGATTCGCCGGATCTGTTCAGCGTGGAGAGTGGCCTGCTGGTCCTGGGCACCAACGCGAGTCCGTCCGCTCCCTACCTTGGCGCGAACTTTTGGCGGGACTGGGAACGGGAGGGGTGGCTCACGGTGATGGAACCCGACGGGACAGTGGTCGAGCACGGCGGCGTGGGGGTGCGGGTCCAGGGGGGATGGTCGCGTTCGGCGCCACAGAAGTCGCTTTCGCTGCGGGCCCGGGAACGTTACGGCCGGGGGCGCATCGCGTGGCGGGTGTTCCCGGAGCTGGCACTGCAGAGCTTTGACAGTCTGGTGTTGCGGAACAGCGGGAATGACTGGCGGCACGCCCGCATGCGCGACGGGCTGTTGCAGGGCCTGATGCGGGGCACCGCGGTGGACATGACCGCATTCCGGCCGGCGCAGGTGTTCCTTAACGGCGAGTATTGGGGCATCCTCAATCTCCGGGAGCGCACGGACGGGGCCTACCTGATGGGGCATCATCCCGAGATCCCGGACGAGGACGCCGTGGACCTGATCGAGGACGATCAGAAGGCGTTGGAGGGGGACCTCACCGAGTTCCTCAAGCTCGCCGGTTTCATTGACCGCCACACCCTGGAAGACCCGGAAGATTATGCGGCGCTCCTCAACTGGATTGACCTGGACAACTACCTCGACTGGATTTGCACGGAGCTGTTCGTGGACAACCGCGACTGGCCCGGGCACAACGTGCGCTGCTGGCGGCCGCGGCGGCCGGAGGGGCGGTGGCGATGGATCCTGAATGACTTGGACAGTTCCTTTTCCCTTTCGGGAGAGGGTGCGGAACGACCCACGCTGGAGCTGGTTGCCGCCCCGGTGGAACTTGGGGCTTACGGCGGACGCTCCACGGAGCTGTTCCGGCGTCTGCTGAACAACCCGGAGGGACGGGAGGCGTTTCTGCAACGGTTCGCCGGGCTGCTGGCGACTCGCTTCTCCTCCGAAACCGTCCGGGCACACATCGATGAAGTGGCCGCCCTGTTGACGCCGGAAATGCCCTGGCAGATCGCGCGCTGGGCAAACTCCAACGAACCGGGCTGGCCGCCGCTGCCCAGCATGGAGGAGTGGTTCGCCAAGCTGGACGAATTGCGCACGGTCGCCGGCGTGCGTCCCGGTTCCGTACGCCAGCAGGTGGTGGACTATTTCCAACTTCCCGGCATCGTGTCCGTCACGGTCGAGGTGGTGAGCGGATGGCGGGGCCGGCTCTGGCTGGGACGCGAACCGCTGGAGCCCGCGGGCGGGGCCATTCAGTTCGACTGGCCCGCGGGCGTGCTCCTGCGGCTGACCGCCGAACCCGGGGTGGGAAGCCGGTTCCTCGGGTGGAACGACCCGGAGGAACCTTCCCCGGTGATCGAGGTGGTGCCCTCCGGACCGCTTCAGCTCACCGCACGTTTCGATGCCGATGACGACTTCGATCCCGCCACCCTGGAACCCCCGCCCTGGCCTTTGTGGTCAAGTCGCTACGAGCTGGACGGTTTTGGCCCCCAGACTCCGGCCGGGAGTCAGCCGACCTCGGCGGAATTCCGACAGACTCCGGTCAAGGACCCGTCCCTGGATGCCGAGACCACGGCACTCTGGTCCCTGCCGTACGACCTGGATTCGCAAAGCCGGATCGTCGGGTTGGACGGGGACGGGGTGGGCTTCATCAATACCGGCAGCGCCCGGATTGAGGACGGGGGCGGATTTGTCGGCGCGCTGCGCCTGTCCCTGCAGACCTCAGGGGTGACCGGGGTGACGGTGGATTGGGTCGGGGGCACCGTGCTGCCCAACAGCCGGGAGTATGCGCTCCGCCTGCAATGGCGGGTTGGTGACGCCGCCTGCTGGCAGGATGTCCTCGATGCCACGGGCCGCCCCGTGGAGTACCTCCGCCATTCCGACGCCGGGCATGAGACCCATTTCGGTCCGGTGACGCTGCCGGCCGAGGCAGACAACCAACTGCTGGTGCAGTTGCGCTGGAAATACCACGCCCTCCCCACCGGCGCCACCGGCGCGCGCGCCTTCCTGCGGCTGGATGACATCCACGTTGACGGACAACGCTGGTCGCACGTCGCCGTGGTTCAGTCGGTCACCGGGGGAGCGAATGGTTTCGAAACGCTGCTCGACGCCCTCCCCCACAGCGCCTGGCGTGTGGAGGAATCCGATGATCTGCGCGCTTGGCGTGCGGTCGGTGAGTTGCAGGCCAATGCCTCGGGGCGGCTGCGTTACTCCCGCCCCGAAGCCCCCGAAGGCGCGGCCCGCTTTTTCCGGTTTTTGCCTTCCGAACCCTAGTGTGTCGGGGCCAAGCTGCCTCGGATAAGAACCTGTTGCCATGTTGATCACTCAATCCACCCTGCCGGCACCCAAGCCGCGGCCCGCCCGCGTCCCAGCGGGTCGCTCCAACCTCCTGCCCTTCCTGCTGGCAGTGTGGCTGGCCCCGGCGCTCCAGGCGGAGGACCTCGTCATCAGCGAGATCATGTACCACCCCGCCTCCAACGATGTCCGGGAGGAATACGTGGAGGTCTTCAACCGGGGGGAACTGCCCTGCGACCTGAACGGCTGGCGATTGAGCGGGGGCGTGGACTTCACCTTCCCGTCGATCACAATCGAACCCGGTGAATACCGCGTGGTGGCGGCTGACCCCGGCGTGTTCGCGGCCCGGCATCCCGAGGTCACCGGGGTACTCGGCGGTTGGACCGGCCAACTCAGCGACAACGGCGAGGAAATCCGGCTCCGCGATGCCACCGGCGCGCTGGTGAATTCCGTCACCTATGCCACCGAAGGCGACTGGGGCGTGCGGGTGCGGGGTCCGAACGACCTGGGACACCGCGGCTGGATCTGGAGCGTGCCCCATGATGGGGGCGGATCCTCACTGGAGCTGATCGGCACCCATCGCTCCAACGACGTGGGTCAGAACTGGGCCGCCAGCCTGGTGGCCGGGGGCACCCCGGGAACCGCCAACTCCGTGGCGCTTGGCAACGGGCCTCCGTTCATTGCGCAGGTGGAACATCGTCCGGCCGTTCCCGGCTCCTCCGACCCGGTATGGATCACCGCCCAGGTCACCGACGAGAACTTCATCGGCGTGTCCGTGGTCCTGCACTGGCGCGTGGACCGGGCGCCGGAATTCCAGTCCCTCCCGATGGCGGATGACGGCCAGCATGGTGACGGCCGGCCGTTCGACCAGGTGTTCGGCGCCGTGTTGCCGGCGCAACCCCAATCCACCATCGTCGAGTTCTATGTGGAGGCCCGGGATGCCGGCGGGCTGGTGCGCACCTGGCCCGCCGCGGTCCAGCCCGACGGCGAGCAGATCGCCAACTGCCTCTATCAGGTGGACAACACCGGGTATGAGGGCACGCTCCCGCTGTTTCGAACCGTGCTGACCGGGGCGGAACTGGCGGAAGTGGAGGAGAACGACGCAAGGGGCTGGTCGGTGAGCAGCGACGCCCTGTTCAATGCCACGTTCATCAGCCAGGAGGCCGGCGAGTTCGAGGTCCGGTATCAGACCGGTTTCCGCATCCGGGGGACCACCAGCCGCGAAAACGCCGTCAAGAACCGTCGGGTGAGTTTCTCCAACGACCGGCCCTGGCACGGCTTGCGCGCCATCAACGTCAACGCCTCGTTCCCCCAGTCCCAGCAGCTCGCGGCCGCGATCTTCCGCCTCGCGGGACTCGGGGCGCCCACCGCCCGCGCCGTGCGGTTGCGCGAAAACAACGCCGACCGCACCGGCGGCGGGGTTTACGTCGAGGCGGAGGTGATCAACAGCGACTTCGCCCGTCGCCAGTTCCCGCTGGACAGCAACGGTAACGTGTATCGCTCCAACTCCGATCTCAGCTACCTGGGAGACGATCCCGCGTTCTACCGTGACAACCGGCTCTACGTGAAGCACACCAACACCAGCGCCGACGACTGGAGCGACCTGATCGACCTCCTCCAGGCGTTGAACGAAACGCCGGATGACCAGTATGTGTCCGAGGTTTACCGGGTCTGGGACGTGCCGGCATGGATCCGCTTCTTCGCCCTGAACACCCTGCTCTCCAATCAGGAAACCAGTCTCGGCATGGGCAAGGCCGGTGATTTCGCGATGTACCGGGGCGTGAACGATCCGCGGTTTGTGCCGGTGCCCTACGACTCGGATTCCTATTGCGGGGTGGTCGGGGGTCTGGAGTCGCCCATCTGGCGCGCCACACGGCTCGCCACCGTGGAGCGCTTCCTCACCCATCCGGAGTTTGCTCCGCTCTATCACGCCGAGATGTGGCGGCTCATGGGCGACCTCCTGGATGGCGGGCGGCTCGATCCGCTCATCGACCAGCTGCTCGGCCCCTGGATGGACGTTGCCGGCCGCAGGCAGATCAAGGATTTCATGGCGGCCCGGCTCGCCTTCGTAAAGGCCAGCCTGCCCGCCCCGGCACTGAAGGTGACCGCCACGCTGCCGTGGAATGCGTATTCCTACACGCCCACTCCCACGACCTCCCTGGTCGGCTCGGCGGATCCCGTGCTGACGCGGGCGGTCTTTGCCAACGGCGTCGCCGCGGATTGGGATCCGGTCCTGGGCACCTGGTCGATTCCCCAACTTCCGCTGCAGCCGGGCGTCAACTGGATCTTCGTCCAGGCGGTGGATGACGCCGGCCGGGAGGTGGCCTCCAAGAGCTGGAGCATCTGGCGCAACGACCAGGCGGGCCACACGCACCTGGGCGAGGTGAACGCCGACACGGTCTGGGCGGCGGCGGAGGGGCCCCATGTAATCAGTGGCCAGCTGGTCGTACGGCCCGGGGCCACCCTCACCATCCAGCCGGGCAGTTCGGTCTTCTTCAACGGAGCGGCCTCGTTGTGGGTGGAAGGCCGGTTGCTGGCCGAGGGCCTGGCCACCAATCCGATCTGTTTCGCCCGGTCCCCCGGAACCTACGGCTTCTGGCCCAGCATCACCCTGCAGAATGCCACGAACGAAAACCGCCTGTCCCACGCCACCTTTGAATACTCGGAGAACCAGACCCTCCTGGTCACCAACTCCGTGCTCGTCCTCGAGGACTGCACCTGGGGCGCCATCATCGGATCCGCCATCAAGGTCCGAAACGGTTCGTTGGTGGCACGGCGCTGCCGGTTTCCCAACACCCAATGGAGCGAGGTCGTGGCCGGGGTCGGCACCCTGCCCGGCGGACGCTTCCTCATTGAGGACTGCCGGTTCGGAGTCACCACCGGTTACACGGACATCATCGACATCACCGACACCAACGAAACCAGCGGCCCTGTGATCATCCGGAACAATGTCTTCACCGGTGGCGGCGATGATGGCGTGGATCTCGACGGCACGGCAGCCCTGGTGGAAGGCAACTTCTTCCGGAACTTCCACAAGGACAATACCAGTGCCAGCGAGTCCTCCGCCATTGCGGGGGGCGAGTACGCCGGGTATCCCGCAAGGTTGACCGTCGTCAGGAACGTATTCGAGAACAACGACTTCGGCATGATGCTGAAGGAACGGGCCGAGGCGTGGATCGAGCACAACACCTTCCTGGGCCACACGCAGGCGGCCCTGGGATTCCACGAGCCCGGCCGGCCATGGGAATCACCGGCCCGCACCGTTGAGCTGGTCGGGAACATCTTCGCCAACGAGAGCCTCCTCTTCGGCAACCTCGACCCCGAAACCCTGACCAGCGGTGCGTTGACCCTGGACACCTGGCAGAACCTCTTCCCGCCCGGCCTGACCTGGCCCGGCGAGGGGAACCTCGAAGGCGATCCCCGCTTCGTCAATCCGCCGGGTGACCTGCACCTGAGCCCCGGCTCCCCGGCCATCGGGAGCGGGCCCAACGGGCTTGACCAGGGCGCCATGGTGCCGGCGGGCGCTTCCATCAGTGGCGAACCGGCCGACCTGACCGGCTGGACGTCCGCCACCCTCGCCATCGGTGGACCCGCCATCGTGGAATACCGCTGGCGCCTCAACGGCGAGGGAGACTGGAGCTCCGCCGCCCCGGTCTCGGAACCGCTGACCCTGGACGGCCTCGACGCCGGTCTGCATTGGGTCGAGGTGATCGGCCGGAATGTGGCCGGCGAATGGCAGCCGGAAAGTCGCGCCACCGTTTCCCGCAGCTGGACCGTCGAACCGGGGCTCCCCGGCCTGCGTCTGAGCGAGATTCTGGCCTGGAACCGATCCCTGCCCATGGCGGACGGCTCCACCCCCGACCTCGTGGAACTTGTCAACGAAGGCCCTTCAACGGTCGACCTCGAGGGGTTCCGCCTCACCGACGATCTGGCCGTGCCCGCCCGGTTCACTTTCCCCGCCGGCCCGGCCCTGGCACCCGGCGGACGCCTGGTTGTGCTGGCTGCCGACTCCGGACCGCCGGAGGCGGTGTTGCTTGGGTTCGCCCTGGACTCGGACGGCGACGCTCTCCACCTGCTGCCGCCGGCGGGCGAGGGTGATGTGCCCCTGGACGGGGTGGTCTTCGGACCCCAGCTCGCGGACTTCCCGGTGGCGCGCGCCGGGGACGGCTCGTGGCGGCTGGCCCTGCCGACCTTCGGCGGCCCGAACACCTTCGTGCCCACGGGCGACCCGCGTGCGGTCCGGCTCAGCGAATGGCTCGCCCATCCGCTCCTGCCGGACGGGGAGGACTTCGTCGAGCTGTTCAACCCGGAGGAGCTGCCGGTGGACATCGGAGGCCTGTGGCTCTCGGACGAACCCGTTGGCAACCCGGGGGCGGCGGTCCTGCCCCCGCTCACCTTCCTGGCCGGGCGGGATTATCTCCTGCTGACCGCCGACGGACGGGCGGGCGGACGCCACCTCGATTTCCGCCTCGCGGCGGACCAGGGAATGCTGGCCTTGTCCGACGCGCAGGGGGCACTGATCGATCAGGTCGTCTATGAGTTCCAGTGGCCCGGCGTGTCCGCCGGCCGGGTCGACCCGGAGGGGTGGGAAGTGGTGGCGTTCGCGTGGCCCACGCCGGGTGGCCGGCCGCTGGTCGGAGCGGAGGAGAGCCCGGTGGTTCTCAACGAGATCCTCGCCGACAACCGTTCCTTCCCCGGAACCGGCGGTGTGGTCTCGGACTGGGTGGAACTGATCAATCTCACGGACAGCCCCGTCCTCCTGGAGGGGATGAGCCTGACCGACCGGGTGGACGAGCCACGTCGCTGGGTTTTCCCGGCGAATCTCACCCTGGACCCCGGGGCCCGTTGGACGGTGGATTGCGACCCGACGCGTCCCGCCGACGAGCGCAACACCGGCTTCGGACTCAGTGCGACCGGGGAGGCCTTGTTCCTGCTGGACCCCTCGGGAAACGTGCTGGACCAGGTCACCTTCGGGCTGCAGGCAGCCGACTGGTCCATCGGCCGGATCCCGGATGGGAACGGAACCTGGGAGGCAGGCCTCCCCACTCCGGGGGAACTCAATCAAGCCGTTGCCACCGGACCGTACACCGGCCTGAAGATCAACGAGTGGATGGCGGATCCCGCCCAGGGGGATGATTGGTTCGAGGTCTTCAATCCGACCTCCCAACCCGTGGCGCTGGCAGGACTTGGCTTCAGCGATTCGCCAACCGCCCCCCCGACCCTCCGGCTTCCGGCCCTGTCGTTCATCGGGACCGGCGCCGGGGCATTCCGGCAGTTCCGGGCGGACAACAACCCCGGGGCCGGGGCGGATCACGTCGCTTTCAAACTCTCGGCGGGGGGCGAATCCATCGCCCTCAGCGGCCCCAATGAAGTGGTGTTCGAACTGGTCACCTTCGGCCCGCAAAGCGAGGGGGTGTCCGAGGGCCGTTATCCCGACGGTGCCGAAAGCGTCATGGCGTTTCCGGGCCATGCGACCCCGGGGGCGCCCAACCGGTTCCAGCAGGACCTTCGACTGACCATCCTCCGGCAGGCGGAGGGAACCGTCCGACTGGAGTGGAACACGATTCCCCAAAAGACGTACCGGCTCGAAGCCACCGCCGATCTCGGGAGTGGCACGTGGGACCCCGTGACGGAGGTGACCGGTGCCGGCGTCCCGACCAGCCATGTGGACGCGCCCGGCGAATCCGCCCCCCGTTACTACCGCGTCGTCCAGTTGCCGTAACCCGACCTCGCGGATTGAGGCGCACGCCCCGACGTAACTCTTTACCATGCAGTGAGTGGGGTCGAAATGTCGGCCTGCGGACAGAAGCAGCAAGGAGTCAAGGGGCGCGGCGAAGGATCTCGTCAATGGATTCCGCGACGGTCTGGGGTGTCTCTCCAGTAGGGACCTCGGGAAAAACCGGGCTGCCTGGAGACCACAACTCGACGCTTTCGCTGTGGGCGTCGAAGTAGTCGCGGCGGGTGGTGACACGGACCGGTTCCGGCATTCCGGGGAGCTGGTAAGCGTATTCCCCGGCTTGGAGGGCTTTGACGGCAACTTCGGGTGGCAGGGCGTCGGGCCGCTGCAGGACCAAGTCGAGGTCCTCCAACGTGAGTGTTGGAGCGGGCCGAGGCGGTTCTTCGAGGTCGGCTTCGACCATTTCATCGAGGTTGAAGCCCTCGTTCCGGGCCTTCTCCGCCTCCTGTTCGAGGTCGCCGGTCAATGCCGAACGGGCATCGGGGTCGCGGCTGTGGGGATTCAGCACGTGGCCGCTGATGACGCCAGGGAGCTTGGCGAGAATCGGTTGCAGCCGGCCCACGACGCTTTCGAACAGGTTGATGCGGCGGCGAAGCGCCATGTAAACATCGGTTTCGACCGTGCCCTGGTAGTGCAGGTTGATGATCCGGATCTTGGCGTGCTGCTGGCCAAGACGGTCGATTCGGCCGATGCGCTGCTCGACCCGCATTGGGTTCCAAGGCATGTCGAAATTGATCAAGGCGCCGCAGAACTGGAAGTTGAGTCCCTCGGCGGCCGCGTCGGTGCAAACCAGCACGTCGGCTTGGCCGCTGCGAAAGAGCGCCTTGACCTTCTCCCGGGAGATCCGCTGCCAGGTTCCGTCCGGACCGCGAGTTTCGCCACCCCGCCCCGAGAAACACATCACCTTGAGTTCGGTGTTGATGGCGAGCTGGTCCCGGAGGAAATCCATCGTGTCGGTGTATTGGGTGAAGACCATCACCTGCGGGTATCCGGCCGACCGGAGCGCCTCGAGTTCGACACGAAGCTGATCCGCCTTCGAGTCGGGCGGGAGTTGACGGATGTCGTCAAGGAGGCGGGCGATCTCGGACTTCTCCTCCTCGGCCAGGCTGGCTTGCTCGAATTCAGCGATCTCGTCGGGGGATAGAACGTCGCCTTCGGTATCGAGGTTGATATCCTCGACCTCCTCCTCGGTTTGACGTGAACCGGTCAGGTTGGAGTTGGTCATGGCCTCGAGACGGTCTTCCAACGTGCAGCGCAAGGCCAGGAAGCTGCTGGCGAGCCGGCGCCGGTACACCGTCATCACGAAACCAACCGCATTTCGCCGCTTGGCGGAGGCCTGGTTGTAGGTCGAACTGATGTAGTCCTCGACGGCGGCGTAGATCCGGGATTCAGCGGCCGACATTTCGACAAAACGGTCCTCGACCGCTCGTTCGGCGATCGGGGTTTCCAACTTGCCGGCCTTGTGGTAGCGGCGGAGAAGATCCCGGGTGTGGCGGGAGATGAGCCGGCCGACTGGCGAATGGGAACGAATCAGCCTCAGCGCGACGGTCCGCATTTGCGGGGTCATCTGCCGGCGGGGGATGGCGGCTTCGTCGCGAAGGGCGGAAAGGACTCGTTTCGCCTGCAAGCCGCTTGTGGCGCCAGCGCGCTTCACGGCGGCGACGTCCGACGCGCCGTAGTGCTGTTCGGTAGTCCGGAACATGGCCGCCAGGAATTCCATGTCGTCATGCGATGGGGCAGGGGATTCTACCTTGGCGAAGAAGCGCAAGAAGGCCTGCTCGTGCCATTCGGTCGGCAATCCCAGCAACGACAGCAAGTCCCAGACCTCGACCGGATGGACCTGCATCGGGGTGGCCGTGAGCAGGAGCAGCGCCTGGACACGGTCTTTGAGGCGTTGGAGCAGGTCCAGGAGCCGGTTGGGGCGGCGGTCGGTTGCGAGTGCCGGCGATTTGCGGCGCGCGTGGTGCGCCTCGTCCAGCACCAGAATGTCCCACGGTTCGGCCTGGTCGAGTAGTTCTGCGGCCCGGTCGCGACGGCGCATCAAGTGGCTCGAAGCGATCACGAACGGTTGCTTGTGCCAATCCGAACGAGACACCGGTTCGACCAACTGGCCCTGCCGGCCAGGGACAGGCAGCCAGTGGAATTCGTCGCCGTCGTAAACCGGCCAGTTCAGATTGAACTTCTCGCGCAGCTCGATCTGCCACTGTGGACAAACGCTGGCAGGGGCCAGAATGAGAACCCGGCGGGCTTTGCCGGCCAGCCAAGCCTGGCGGATGAGCATCCCTGCCTGGATGGTCTTGCCCAGACCGACTTCGTCGGCAATGAGCAGTCGCGGGGGCCAATTGCCGTAGAGACGGTCAAAAGCCCGGACTTGATGGGGCCAGGGCTCGACGTTGGCGGTGGCTTCGCCCACCCGCTCGCCGCCATGGGGCGCTTTCGGGGCTTGCGAGATGTAGGACCAAACGGCTTGGCGGAGGTCGAACAAGGGCTCCGGTTCGGGTGCCGGCTTTGGTTCCGGGACTTCTGGCTCTTCCGGTTCTGGCTCGGCCTTCTTGAGGCGGGCAGGAAGATCCTTCTCGGGGAGGAAACGGAGTAAGTCGTCACGCACCGCATCCGGGACCGGCATGGTGAGCACGTGCGCTGATTCGCCGGCCCAGAGCTTGGCAAAATTGGCTTCCTCGGCGGCGACCCGCGGGTCGTCACCGAGCCACGAGCGGAAGATGTTGAGGCTTTCCCAGTTCCGCGACCAACCGGCTTCCGTCTCGTTCAAGCTGCCGTTGAAGGCGAGCCGGTCACCGGTCTTGTCCTCGATGATACCGGCCTTCTCGTGAAAGATGCCCAAGCCCGGCACCGGCTGGCGGGCGTGGTTGCAGGGGACGGCAACCTGCACCTCGATAACCTGGTTGGCCACCATCCAGGCCAGCAACTCGAGCGCCTGGACTTCGCGCTGGTTTCCCGGTTTGAGCGGGTTGGCGAGCAGATGGACCTGAAGTTGGTCCTGGAGCTCGACCCCTTTTGCGATGGCGTCGATTTCCGGTTGGTCGAGCGTGCATCCGACCAGCAACCGCATGCGGCCGTTGTTGCGGACCAGCCCCTCGATGCCGCGGACGGCGAGAGTCAAGGCCCGGGCCTGGAAGTAACCGGTGAGCCGGTCGTAGCGGACGGCGCATTCGAGGGCGGGGACGTAGAAGCCCTTCACCAAATCGCCGTCATCGGGCGTGTATTTCAGCTTCCAGGTATGGTCACTGAGGAGACTCATGGAAGAAATGGAAGAATCGCCACCTGAAGCTGGGTTAGAACTGGATACAACTCAGGATGTGCATCAAGCCGGATTGCTGTCCCGAAGGCAAGCTGGTGACGATTGCGTGGGCGGTGAGCCACCTGGAACGAGAGTGCAGGATCAGACACCGCCTGGGTGAAGCGCGGCCGTTGGAACAAAGCCACGTTGAAACCGGTCGTCGTGTGCCGGGAGGGATAGAGCAGGCCATCCAGAAGGGTGGGGTAGCGGGCGAACTGCAACGCCCAGCGCCGGGTGGTGGAATGTCGGCCGGCCACGAACTGGAGGTCGGTGCCAATTTTGGAGAGATTGGCGCCACGGGCATCGAACACCCGGGCCTGGGGCAGCCACACAGGGGACACCCACCATTGCTCCAGTTGGGATGTGGTGAGCGCGCGCTGCGGAGTACCGACTGCTCCCCATGAATCATCAAAGACTTCCAGCAAGGCCACGGCGAGCCTGTCGGCAAGGCAGAGTGTGCCAGGGCCACTCTTCGGGTCGAAGCGGGAGGTTCCACGTTGGCTGAAATGAATCGGAGGATAGGGCTGGCCGGTCGAGGCATTGAGACCGTGGACGCGATAGAAGACACCCTCGACCGGAGTGGAAAGCGATACCAGGTCGAGGCGGTCGAATTCATCCTGAGGCGGCGGGGCCTGAGGGTTACCAGGTGTTTTCCTTCGCATGCAGCGTGGCGTGCGCCAGAACCTTGTCCTTCTCGCCGCCCCGAAGCAAATCCAATGGACGTCTGTCGTCCAGTTGCCGCCGGGGATTCAGGAAATAGGCCATCAGCCGCCACTCATCGACGCTGCGAAAGATCTGGAGAACCTCCTGCACCCCGGGCAGTAGCGCCCCTGTGGCGGTGAACTGCCATGTTGGATAATGGAATTCGTGCCTGGCATCACGCCAATAGAGGATGCGGTGTTCCTTCCGTCGCCGGTGAAGGACGGCGGCGCTCAATCCGAAACGGCCCTGAAAATCAGCGCCGGTCCAAGCGCCGCCTTCGGCAACCTTGAATTGTTCGACCAACGCAGCGCCGGCAGCATGAGGGTCGAAGGCGTTCGCATCGGAGGCGCCGGACGTTTCGACAGATTCCACCCGCGTGGTGTCCGCGATATCGACGGTTGGCGGTTCAACCGTTGTCTGCTGGAGGCGTTCCAAGGCGGCTTCAAATTCCGCTTCCGAGTAACCGGATTGCTCCGTGGCTTTCAGCAATCGTTGGCGGGTGGCCTTCTGGTCGAGGCTGCCCAAGATGGCCTTCATGGCGCCGAACACTCTCGGGGCCACTGCATCCGCCAGTTGACCGACACCTGACGTCACGTCGACCCCTCGTTTCTGCCTTTCGATTGCTTCAACTGGCATGGTCAGAGTTTAATCAACCAAATCAACCATGTCAACCGTATGAGCCTTCCGGGGTGCCCTGCGTCCACAGACCGAGCCCGCGTCGGGATTCGAGGCCTCGCAGCGGTCAGTCCATCGGACGAGGAACGCGCCGATGGATTGGCGTCTGGGTGCCGGCTCCCTTGGGTTTGTGCGGGTGTTCCGCGGTCGGTTCGTAGAGCCAAACCTCGACTTCGGCGACGTCACTGAAAGCGGCCTGAATGGCTCCCTTGACCGCGGGCCAGGACAATCCGCCCAGGCCGCAGCCGAGAGGAGGGATGGCGACGGGCCGAATACCCCTGGACTTGATAACCGCGACCAAGTCCTTCAATCCCTCCGTGACGTATTCCATCTGGGAGGGGGTGTCGCCAGTGCTTCTTGGTGGGGAAGTTGATCAAGTAACGGGGTCCGGTGCGGACCTGGTTCTCGGTGACGAGCATCCGGCCGACGGTCACTTCCCCCGTTCGCACGCTGCCCGGTAGGTCTCGTAGTTCTCCGGGAACGCTTGCTTGAACATAAGGGCCAGTCCTTTTCCCATCACACCGACGGTATTGACGGTGTTGACCAGCGCTTCGACTTGGGCGTCCAGCAGATTCCCTGGGTGAAGCGAATCATGTCAGGACGGCCTGGATTGGTTTCGGGGCGGACATCCCGTCGTCAGGCGGAGGTTTCCGGTTCGGTTCGCCACAAGTCCAATTGCCGCGGGCGTCCACCTGTTCGGCGAAGGCCAGGCGGCGGAGTTTTCGATGGCCTCGAAGTCGCTGCCGGCACCTACGACGTCATCCGGTAGCTCGACGCCGCTGAAGGCGCGGGCCGACGGGCAGCACTTCGAGCACGGCCTGCATCGCGGTGCGCAGATTGGGGTCGTCGAGCACCTCGGCCCGTTGGAGGAGTTCGCGAGCGGCTTCCAAGGTGCGGGTGCGGGCCTGGTGGGCGGCGTGGTGCAAGGCGTCGATCATGCCTCTGGAACCGTCGGCGGAGCCGAGGGCGGATTTGGCGGCCCGCTGGGCACTGTCCCAAAGGATGAGGTTCGACGCCTTTTTCTGGCACAGACTGCCGACGATTTCCTTGTCGAGGTCGACGCCGACGGCCCGGGCGAGGCGTAGCGCCTCGTCGTAGGGGAAGACCGGCGCTTGGAAGGCATCCCAAGCCAGCACAAACCAAGATGTTCTCGGGTCGAGTTCGACCTCCGTGCGTTTGTGGGTGAGTGAGCTGTTCGAGCCGCCAGCGTTTGACCTCGCGGCGGGCAGCGTCGAGGGCGTCCTCTCAGGAACGACCTCGTAAAGGGTCCCAAGGCTCCTCGAAGAGCTCCTTCTGCCGTTTGCGCTTGGGCGGGGAAGGGGCTTGGGGTGCCGCGTTTCAACGGCCAGAACTCCGAGAACTTCTGCAGGGCCGGCCCAAAGCTGGCCAGGTAAAGGTCCACCCCGCGGATGCCGGTTTGCTGGAACTCGGTCACCCGCTCACGGACGGCTTGGGCGACCAGCGGTTCCACGTCCTCCCAGTAACGGGTTTCGGTGTCTTCCGCGGCAACCGTGCGGGGCCGGCAGGCGAGAAAAAATGGTGCTGTTGGCGGCGGCCTTGTCCTTGATGTGAAGGCTGCCTTCGGCCTCGGTGTTGATGGGCCAACTGGCGGTGATGATGAAACCGGCCTCGATCAACCCCTTGGCCAGGGCGTCCCAGGCGCCGGTGGCCTTGTGGGTGAACATCAGGGTCATGATGCCGTCCGGTTTGAGGACGCGACGGCACTCCGTGAAGATGCCGGCCATGCGTTCCTGATAATCGCGACCGGCGAGCGCCTTGGCTCCCTTCTCCCGCGAAACTTGGCGGGATTGGCCACCGCCTCATTGTCCTTGTCGGTCAAGGGGCGGAGGAAGAGCTCAGGAAAGACCAGGCCGGCAGTGCGCTTGAGCCAGACGTAGAAGAAGTCGGACAGCTCGGCATACATCACGTTGTCGTAGTAGGGCGGGTCCATGACGATGCAGTCGATGGCGCTGTCCTCGATGTGGTCCAGGGCATCGCCGGACTTCGAGCTGAGCGTAATGGGCGGAGGCGACCAGGTTTCGCCGGAGAAATTGAATTCGCCGTCCTCGGCGCGTTCGGCTTCAGGCGGACGGCTCAACTCGACCAACTCCTGGATGCATTTTGCCGTCTGTCGTATGGACCAATCGTAGCCGACGCCGTCGACGAGGAGGTTCATTTCAGCGAACGAGCACTTGTGAGGGAAAGCGTGGGCGTGAAAGGTGTGAGCCATCCGCAATTTACTTAGTTCCCACGTGCACTGTCGTGAATCCCAATCGATTAGCCGGTCAATCGCTATGGCGAGGTAACCAAAAGCAGCCGCGGCTAGTTTCGTGAGCTGGCTGGTGGAGCGATGTTGCTCCAGCAGTTCGCGATACACCTGGACGGAGATTCCGTGGCTGAGCAACTGGCGAGGTGAGAAGAGGTCGACGAACTGGCGTGCGTCATATTGGGCCGGGGTGTTTCCGTGAGTCCAGGATTCCGTCTCCATCGGGAGTGGTTCGTTCGGCACGATGTCCAATGCCTCCCACTCGGGCATCTTTTCGGTAAGGCGCTGGGCGATGGCGGTGGAGTTGTCGTCCTCCGGACGAGGAGCCCGGTAGCGGCGTTCCCATTTGAGCTGGGTGCGACCCGTCTTCGTTTGTTTTTTGATCTGCTGCTTGAAGACCACAGCAAAGAGTTGCTCGCCCATCTGGCCGGCCTGGGCTTGCCGTTTGACCTCATCGCCGTCGATGACGCGTTCGCAGCCGGGAAAGGGACAGGTGGCGTCGCCGCCGGCTACGGTGCCGGGAGACTGCTCGGCTACCTTGCTGACAATCTGGAAGTCGCACCGGCGCTCATCGGGCTTCTTGGTTTCGTTCGGCACCAGGCGAACCCCTGTCCCGTCGGGCGCCAGGCGCCAATTTGGAGAGAGGGGCACCAACCCTTCGCAGTAGGGGCAGCGAATGGTCCGGGCCCAAAGGTAGGTGAGGTCAATCTCGTCGGGGGCCCGATGCTGTGGGAAGAATTCATTGAGCCGGACCTCAACACGTTTGCGCCATTCGGCTGCGAGTTCGGCGAACCTGGCTTTGACTGCTGATCCAAGCTCTGCTGGCCATTTGACTGTCGCATGCTGAACTAGAGTCGCCACGGGATTCAGGTCATTGCCGGAGGTGTTCAGGCCTAGCCTTACAGCTTCAAACGGGATGCTTCCGCCGCCGGCAGTGGGATCGAGAACGGCGGCCTGCATCGAATTCCGTTGCTCAAGAAGCCACTGTCGGTCGCTGGCATCAGGAACGTAGCCGAAGGCTCGGGGATATCCATAGGGGTCCTTCACACGAATTCCGGTGCGGCGTGCGCGCTCGATTTGGAGTTTGGCCTTCACCGGGTCCCCGTGAATTCCCAGCACGCGCTTGAATTTCTCGTGATCGGCATCGCCGGGCAGCAGTGAGGCGAGAATCGCCGCCCGCGAAGCCACCAGCGGCCGGCGAGCCCACCACACGTGGAGGTAGTAGATCGGAGGAAGCGCCGTCATCGAGCGGCGCTCGCGTAGGCTTTCCTCGCCCAATTCAGCAATGGGCAGCCAGCGCTCGATCAGACGGACGTCTGCGGGCGCTGCGTTTTCGGGATTGGCAAGGGAGGGCAAGCGATTGTTTTTCAGGCGAAAGGTTGAAGGAAAGCGCGGGGCTTCTCTGTCTGGTCAGAGGTGGAAAAGCAGAATCCGGTCGGCCCTCGTGTCATCGGTTTGCGGCGACGAATTTAAGGTTGGGCCGTGAGGCTTACAAACCAAACCACCAAATTCACGGTTCGTTCATTCGTTTGAGGATTCGGATTCAAGCACACGCAACCAACGAAGCTACCGGCAAGGTGGTTATGGGGTCGGGCTTTGCCAGGCTTTTGGCTCTGCCTCGGGAGCATCTCGGCGATACGCATTAAACTCTTCGGGAGTAAGTGGATACCACTCGTCGTAAGGATAACGGCGGAAGAACTCGGAAAGGCGTTCCCGGAAGTGTTCATCCGCTTCAGGGTTGAGGCGACCACACCGTAGGTGGATGAGTGAGCGCAGGTCGGAAAGGGCCACGCGGACGGTAACGCGAAAGTCGACTGCCATGCGTTCGGTCAACCGAACGGCAGGGTCTGGCGGGAGATAGAACCACTTGAGGTTCCTTTGGCACTGGCGGGGGATCATCTTGGCCCACCAATCCGGACCGCTTTTGCCAGGATTCTTGAAAGTACCATCCACCTCGGCCAAGGGGAGAATCTCGCAGAGGGTGATATCCGCTGCCCGCAAGGCGTCGCAGTCTTGAGTGATGACGATTGCTGGAACTGGCCTGACAGCGCATACCACCGTGGCTGGAACATGCTGTCCGGAGACCAGATCCCGCCAGTTCACGCTGGTGAGCGAGTCTTCTTTCCCGAGCACGGAAAGGTCTTGCAGAGACAATTCGATACGGGGGACCGCTGAGAAGATGTCTCCCTGGCGAATGGGGGCCTCAGGGCTGACTGTCTCGTAAATCACGCCAAGGCATCTGCCAACTGCCACCGCCGGGCTTCTTCATCGCGAATACGCCGTCGATTGCCTTCGGCAGAAGCCAGTGTTTTCAAGGCACGCTGGCGTGCTTCTGTGAGGCTAATGCGCCGCTTGGGGGCGACCGGACTCAGAGTGGCAATTGTGAGGGTTGCCTCGGTCGAGGTGCCGATTGGAATTCCAGCTTGGGGTGTAAAGCATGGGGAAGTTGCTGCTGCGGCAAAAAGCGCAGCAGCACCCAACGACCTCAAGGAATCGCAGCCGGGCCATGAGCGATATCGAGTTGAGCCAAGCGGACCGGGGTCGGTGGAAGGGGTGCTGAGTTCCCATTCAGCAAGCGGCTCGTCTCGGTATGGGGAGAGAGGGTCGAATCTGTTCATGCAACGGGTTCTGGTGAGGATTTGAACTGTTTTGGAACGAGGGCATAGAAGCAATCGTCGATAACCTCGTGGGCCTCATGGAGCCATTTGCCGATCGAATCCGGCAAAGGCGATGGAACATCCTCTTTGGAGGAGATAACGGTGGTCTCCCAGCGCAAGACCGGACGGTTTTCTCTCAGCCCCGTGTCGAATTGAACTGAGGCGTTCCCCTTGGGCCGGGAGCACTGTAGTCGGGAACGCGAGGAGAACCCGATGGGGAGCGGTGAGATGCTTCCGCTCTCGAAAAGAGATTCCGGAAGGCCCGCTCCAACGCCCATGTTCTCCCTCAAGAAATCGAATGCGCTTGTTTTCGATGGGTCCATGTCAACCGCGTTGAGGTATCGGAGGCAGATGGCTTCGACTCGGAGTTCTTCCGACTTGGGATAGGCCTCCCAGAGTGTGGCGACTGCGTATTCGCAGCGTTGGCGGAAGTCGTCCCAAACGTAGTTCTGCGTTTCATTAACCGTCATCAAGCCGGGGCCGATCTGGATGAGGGGCCAGCCCCCCGCTGTCTTCCGGAACCGATGCTGGACCATCTGGGGAACCATGTCGTCCGAGAGCATGGCGGTCGGCAGTTGTTCGTAGGCCTGATACTCGCTTTGGATCCGGTCGTGCAGGCGTCCGGGAAGGAGACGATAGAACGGGTCAATTCGGACGCCGGGGGCAGGCTGAGTCAGCTCCCAGCGAATCTCAAAAATGGATTCGACAAGGGGCTTGTGAGTCAGCTCGGGACGAATGGTCATGCCTCGCGGAAAATACGTCGTTTTAAGGCTTTAGACAACTGCAATCCGGCTTTACGCGCCAGCCCGATTCGCGCGTTTTGGGGTCGTGAACAGCAGTCGAAGCGCCGAGAGCACCCGGCGGGGATTTTTGCGGTGCATGGCCATCCCCAGCCAGTAGGCGGCTTCTTCCTTGCCCATGGCCTCGATGCCCTCGGCCACGACGCGCAGGTTGTCGCGGCTGCGCATGGGGGCGAGGGTGCGAAACAGCAGGCCGAGGGTCAGGGCGGCTTCCTCAGGCAGGGACCAGGCCTGGGAAATCCTGAGCGCCGGCAGTTCGTAAGGAACGCCGGCCTGTTTCAGTTGGCGGGTGATTCGGTGCTCGACCAGCTCCAGATTGCGGCCGCGTAAGCCGGCGACCCGGATCGGGGCGGGCAGTTTGGGCGAGGCGGGGGAGGGGAGCTGCCAGACTTCGAGTTCCGTGTCGGCCGGCCCGAGGGCTCGGGCACGCAGTTCGTAACGGGGAAGCGCCATGCCCGGATCGGCCGGGGCGCGACGGGCCGCCGGTCGGAGGCGGCCGGCGGCGGTCACGAAGGCGTTGGCGGTCGTTGGCGGCTGTTGGCGTCGGTTCTTCATGCAGTGGCTTCTGCCGTTGCCGCGACATAAGCCGCCCCGCTGGCGAACTTGGCAAGCCTTTCGGTGAGGCGCTCCGGTTCGTCGCCGGACAGGGCAAGCCCGGGGTCGAAGGTGAGGATGAACGTGGCCTGGACATCTCGTTCCCGGGCGGCATTGAGCTGGGGAACCAGAAAGTCTTTGACCGGCAGGGCGTCTTGGGGTGGCCCATCGAATTCGATCTGCAACTCCCCCCCACCTTGGGTGACGTAGCCCCCGGCCAGTTTGACCTTCTTGCTGCAGCCCTTCTCCGCGTTGACGCTGCCCAGCATCCGGAATCCATCCGTGGCGTCGAAGAGGCGGACCGAGAGCACTTGGACGTGGGCGAACTTCGCCTTGCGGGCCTTTTCCCAGAGCTCGGTGAGAGCGGCCTTGAGGATGCCTTCGGCGGTGAGTGCCCCCGGGGGGGGCGGTGTCGGAGGAGGCGGAGCCGGCGGGCCACCTTCGTTGATGGGAACGGGTCCTGTTTGCCCAGGAGGGTAGACGGTGCCTCCGCCGGGTTTGCCGGACTCGGAGGGCGTAGGCTGCGGTGCCGGACGCGGCCAGATGCCCTTCTCCTTGGCGAACTGCATGGTGAGCACGAAGGATTGCTCGTCCACCAGAATGCTGGCCATCGGGTCGCCCGGACCGCAGAGAAGGTCATCGCGCCGATAGACGTAGTCGCCCTGCTGGATGCCCTGGGTGATGGCACGAATCAGGACGGAATCCTTGGCGTGAATCGACAGGGCCGGGTCCTTCAGGAACTCATCGCGCAAGCCGGCGGTCGAGATCTGCCCCTTCTTGAGCGGGGTGCGGTCGCGGATGTAGCCGGGGGATTCCGGCGGGTCTTCAGCCAGACGCAGCTTCTGCATCGCGCTTTCGCGCAGGGTGCGCACGATCTGCTGCTGGCCGCTGCCTGGCTTCTCCGAAGCGGTGTGGATGTCCACCGCGGCATGGGCGAGGTCCACCGGGCTGTTGGGCAACCGATGCCGCGAAGGGTAGAACAGGTGGCGGTAGCACTGCTGGATGGCCGCGGCCGCCTCCATCTCGGATTTCTGCTCCAGCTCGCGGACCTTGCGTTGCTGGTGGTCGGCCAGTTCGGAGATCCGTTCGGGTTTGACCAGCTCGGCCAGCGCGAGCCGGCGCGCCACCTTGCGCCGCATCTCTTCGATGCGGGCCTCGTCGGCGAGCACGAAGACCAGGTGGTTGCGAAGGCTGCGGAGACCGGCCCCGTCGGCGCCTTTGCGCTCGAAGATGGTGCTGATCAACTGCGGGACGGCATCGACGCTGGCACCCACCGAAACCCCCTCGAACGACATGACGGCGAGTCGTGGCCGGCCGTCGCCGGCGTCGTCCGAGACATCCCACGGCCCGGCGGGGAAGGGGACCATCTCGAACACGGATGTGCTCGTGCCGCGGAAAATGGTCTTGATGCGGTCGTTGAGTTCCGCCCGCACTTGGCCGGAATCGACGTTCGTTTCCTCCCGGCGGATGATCTGGGTAAGGTTCGCCTCGGCCAGAAAACGCAGTGGCACGCCGGGGCGGTCGTCGAGGTAGGCCGATTCGCTGCGGAACCGCTTCCAGGCGGCGTCGATGAAGCTCAAGTCGAGGGCCGGGCTCAACAGTGAGTAGCGCAGCCTTTCCGCAGCGAGCCCCTTGAGCTGGTCGTTGAAGGCGAGGCTGTGGAGGAAAATTGTGCGGGCGGCATAGGTGGTGTAGGGCGGCAGGCCGGCGTAGTGCTGGGTGTCGAGTTCGACCGCCAGGGGTTTCTTCGCGCCGCCGGCGACGTCGTGATTGACGGCTGGGATGAATTCGTTGCGCCCGAGTTTGGTGAAGATCTCCTGGCGAATGGGTTCGCAGCCGAGGTCAATGTGGTGCAGGTGAAAAGCCGTGGCATCCGCCGGCTTGGACTTCCAGACCTGGGCAATCGACCGGGCCAGAAGGCGCAACATGCCCCGGACGCGCTGGAAGTTGGCCAGGGTGGCGGTCTTGGTGGTGAGGGTTTCGAGGACGTCCGGATGAAACGGATACCCCCGGCGAAAGGCTTCGAGGGTCTCGGAATGCGTGGCGTCGGCCGACAGGGCTTCCTTGTGGTTCAACCAAAGCGCCCGGTAGGCGTCGATCACCGGGGCGGCCTTCGCGGTGTCGATGGATTGGAACAACCGACGGAGCAGGACCTGGACGGTTTCGCTGTCCTCGGTGGGGTTGAGCAGGGTGGCCTTGCGCGCCGAAATGCTCTCGGCCTCGGCCATGCGGTCGGCGATGAACTGGTTCTCGGGCGTGTAGGCGTCGTTGGCCTTGCCACCCTTGCCAATGGCCAGGGTGTAGACGAGTGCCACCCGGGGATTGCTTTCGACGGCCTTGAACAGCGAGGTCAGAAAGGCGCTGAGCTGGTCGGAGGCGGCGGTTCCGTGGAGGTTACGGGCCTTGCGGAGGTAGACGGAAAGCTCGTCCAGGAGAATCAGCGACGGCTCGCCGCCGAACAGTTCGGCGAGGGTTTCGGCGCCGGGGGCGGTGTGACTTTCGTCGCTCTTCCGGACGCGGTCGTAGCCGGTCGTCCCAGCGAGCGCAAAGGCCAGTTCACCCCATGGGGTGTGAGCGAGGACGCCGTCGGCCATTTTGCGGCCATTGGCCGGGTCGGCGTTCTCGCCGTCGAAAGCGGCGATCCGAATGGTGCCGCTGGGAACCAGCTTCGGATCGACGAATTCCCCGACGTTGGCCACTCCCTGCATGCCGTTGGCGGCGTGCGCCAGGGCGATCAGACCGTGGGTCTTGCCACCTCCGTAACTGGTGTCCAGCCGGAAGATGGCAGCCGCCGAACTGCTGTCGCCGGAGAGGCGGGCAAGGACGTTCTGCAACAGATTCTTGAGGCCCTGGGTTGGGTAGGTGTTGGCGAAAAATCGCTTCGGCTTCTGGTAATCGTCCGACGCGACCCCGCGGATGACCTTGGCCAGATCGGCGGCAAAATCGGCGTCGGCGATGGAACCGTCGAGCACGTCGGGACGCGGGACGCAGGTGTCGAAAAAGGTCGGTAGAGTCATTGGCTGAGCTGTTCCGTGGATCCCAACGTATGGCAAGGTGTCCGGCAGAAAGGAAGTAGCGCTTTTGGCGGCGACAGACAACCCGAAAGCCGGAGCACT
>JACKPW010000027.1 GCA_024233215.1 Verrucomicrobiales bacterium
CGGTCCCCAAGACCGTCCCCGTGTTTTTGCATTCGAGGTCTCAACATCCCAATCAACACCAGTTTGAGTGTGGATTTGATGAAATTTGAGAGGTAGTACACCAAGCTAGCCAGACGGACAACCAGCCGCTTGGCTGCCTACCGAAGGCGACATCGAGTACACCGCTACGCTCCACGATACGTTCTCTCTCCAGCGAGGAGCGGACGGAACTTCAACCTTGTGTCCGAGAGAGGCTTATGAAAGAATCCCTCATAGCTAGCCAGACGAGATAACCATCATTCGCCCAGTTACGGTTCTCAGCTCAATGAAATACGACGACGCATCGTGGCATTTTGAGTCCACTCCAGAAGGGTCGGAAGACGAACGGTGGAAGGCAGCGGCGGCCCATATCGGCGTGTACCTGAAATGGTGTTTGGTGAGAGGATGGGCTAGCCCTCTTCTGCTCGAAGGGGACGAGGATGCTGCACGAGTGGAACAGGTTCGATCGGGCTCTTTGACAGGAACTGCTTTTCTCAACGACTGGTGCGACAGCAAATTCATTGATGACTTGCTCGTTGATGAGGCCAACGCCTTTACTGCCTACTACTACAACGGCGACTACATCTCCGATGTCGAACTGCTCGTCCGTGGGAAGCTGCTCTCCGCTGCGGAAGAGGCTTATGATTTCCCCCGTCTCCAGAAGGTCATGGACACACGATACGACGAGTGGGTCTCGCTTGGACGCCCTTCCAAGAAGCCTAAGAAGCCATGGTGGAAGATCTGGTGAGAAACGGATGCAGAAACCCCGAGGAGGGGCGCAAGTAGCCCGAGAGGTTCAGACCGCGACTCTCACTGTCTTCCTTCCAGTCGTTTCAGAACGCGACTGATTTGGGTGGGATGCCGTTTTCCCCCGTCTCGCGAGGGAATCTCATCATGGTTCAACTGGGCGGCAATCATAGCACTCCCGACAACCACCGTCCGCACACCGTTCGCCCGAGGCGCAACGAATAAATCCGTGAGCCCTGCGCGATCCAGTCCTTCGCACCCGCTGACCGCTTCGTCACCGAACTCCTCAACGGCTTCCAGCCTGTTCGATTTGCAGTAGCGGCGGATGGTCTCCCGCTGCCGAGGATACCCGTTATTGCCAACCTGACCCTTCCCGCTCGCTCGTTCGGAGGTAGGAGAACGCCTTGGTCTACCGTCATGCATTCTGTCCTAGCCTGGATTTCCACGGAGAACCATTCCCCTAAGGTTTTCCCGACATTGTCCCTGACAAACTGATCAGAGCATCAAGGGGAGGACTGTCCTTGCGGGCTGCCCCGACGAGCGTCTCCGGTCCTATTACTGCCTGGATCGCTTAGCGATTTGGTGCTCCGAAAGCGCATTGTGCCCGGAGTGACGTGCTCCTGGAGCACCGGATAGGACTTCCGCATCCCGTGAGCCGCATCTCGCTCACAGGCCCGTCAGTATTGGCGTTTATGCGCAATACCACCCTTGGTGCCCCCAATCGCCCTTGACACCACATGTGGTATGTAACACTGTCGCAATGTGCCTATAGGCCAACCAAAAGACATAATCTCGCTCCGGCGCTTCTTCACCGAGCCGGCCTCCCCCAAACACCGCCAATACGAGGCCCTGCGCGCCTACTTCCTCGATGGGCGCCCCGCCAAAGAGGTCGCCGCCGCCTTCGGCTACTCCCCCGGTTCCTTCCACGTCCTGTGCCATCACTTCCGTCGGGATCCCCATCCGGCCTTCTTCCTTTCCCCCCGCCACGGCCCCCAGTCCCAACCCAGGAAGTCGGCCGCCCGGGATTTGGTGGTGCAGTGGCGCAAACAGAACCACTCCGTCTACGAGATCAGCCACCAACTCAAGGAACAGGGTCTGTCGCTGAGCCCCACCGCCGTTCGCGAAGTCCTCAAGGCAGAAGGCTTCGCCGCCCTCCCTCGACGGGCCGACGAGGAACGACCCAACTACCCGCGCGCCACGGCCGAAGCCGTCGCGGACGTTCGCCAGTTTCAGTGGCAGCCCCGTCGTTTTACCACGGCCTGCGGAGGCTTGTTCCTGTTCCTCCCAGACTTGGTCGGACTCGATCTCGATCCCCTCGCTGCGCAGGCGCACCTGCCTGGCTCCAAACTCATCCCGGCCGCTCATGCCCTCCGAGCCTGTCTCGCTCTGAAGCTCTGGTCCATCGAACGTAAGAGCCACGTGATGGCCCTGGTCGCCGACGAGGGCTTGGGCCTCTTCACCGGTTTGAACGTCTTCCCCAAGAAGAGCTTTCTCTCCGAGTATTCCTCCCGCATCGATCACGCCAAGACCCTGAAACTGCTGGCCGCCTGGCACGCGCAAATCTCGGGCCAGTCCCTGGGTCCCGGGGAATCGTTCAATCTGGATTTCCACTCCGTTCCCTATTACGGGCAACATCCTCTCCTGGAGCAGCATTTCGTCTCCATGCGCAGCCGGCGCCAGCCCAGCGTTTTAGTCTTCCTGGCCCAGGATGCCGGTTCCCACGCGTTCTGCTACTCCAACGCCGACCTGCGCAAGGGGGAGGAGTCCGAGGAAGTGTTCCGCTTCATCGACTTCTGGACCCGTACTCACGGGGCACCTCCCCGCCACCTCGTGTTTGACTCCAAGCTCACCACCCATGCCGGCCTGGCCCGGTTGGACGCGATGGGCATTGACTTCATCACCCTGCGTCGCCGCTCCCCCAAGTTGCTCAAGGAAATCGTGCTCTTGCCTCGTTCGGCCTGGCGGACCGTGGAGTTGGACGTGCCCACTCGACAGTATCGAACCCCGCGCTACTACGAACAAAGCGTGGCGGTGGTGGGATGCCAGTTGCGCCAGATGTATGTGCACGATCTGGGCCACGAGGATCCGACCATCCTCTTGACAAACCAGCGCCAGGCCACGGCGAAGCGACTCATCACCCGCTATGCTCAGCGGATGCTCATTGAAAACTCCCTTTCCGACGCGGTGCGCTTCTTCCACATGGACGCCCTCTCTTCGGCGGTCGGACTCAAAGTGGATTTCGACATGGCCTTGCTGGTGGTTGCCAGCGGGCTCTACCGGCTCCTGGCTGGACGCATGAGGGGGTATGCCGACGCCCAAGCCCGCCAGATCTTCCGGGATCTGCTGGAGCTACCAGCCACCGTCACGATCTCGGAGAAGGAGGTCGAAGTCAGTTTCCACCGCCGTTCCCATCTGCCGATCCTCCTGGCCTCGGGCCTGTTCGATCAGCCCGTCGCGATCCCCTGGTGGAATCAGCGTCACCTGCGCCTGACCACCTACACCGGCGCGGCTCAATCCCCCAAATCTTAATTCAATTCCCCTTCGTGGAAATCCAGGCTAGGCTTCAGCAAAGCTCGTCATCAGGTGCTTCTCCTCCACGAAATCGTGAAGGCTCACAAGCTCGATGTAGGAGCCCGATGGTAAGCACCTCGCCTTGCGGTCGGAGATCACGATGACGACCTGCTTGAGCGAACTTCGAGCGGTAGTCCGCTCGCCCTCTAAGATGCCGCAAGTTGGGGTTGGCTCCCAGCGTCACCAAAGTTACCATAATCCAGAGCCAGACGGACATCATGAGCAGATTCCAACGCATTGTGAAACTGGTTGGGTGGCTGCTGGGTGGAGCAACGGTGGGCTCACTCGCTTCCGCACTTGGCTACGCTGTTTGGATTGGCGCAAGTTGGACTTGCTTCTTCCAAGGCTACGGTAGCTGCATCTTTGTGGCAGGGGTCGCAGGCGCAGTGGCTGGCGGATTCATGGCTTGGTGGCGAACCACCCGCCGTCAACGAGTACTGTTCCTCGTTGCAGCGATCTTCTGGTCGCCTATTATCGGATTGTTCGGCTCCACGTTTGTTTATCAGCCCGTCAAGTTTAGCTATCTGATCTGGCGGGTTGAATCGGCACGGACTCCCGACGAGGAGAAAGCAGCTCTTGAACTTGCACAGCGATGGGGATGTTGCTGGGAGATTCACTTGGAGTCACCTCCCAAGACTTGGCTGGACTGGGAACAGTTGGATGCCGTCGTGCAGGACGCCGACAGGGCGTTGGCCGTCGAGCTTGAGTGGTTGGAGTCGAAGCCGAGCGGAGTCCCTTATCGCGCACGTCGGACGCTTGTCGATAAGGACAACATCTACATCCTGATTGGCAGATGACCGCATCGGCTTGCGGGGAAGCAACGAAGTCCTCCGGTCACGGCAGGACGTGCCCTTCAACCCGCCGCTGTGGTTCACTCAGCCCTCAACAATCCGTTTGGCTCCCAAGCGGACGGAAGCTATGGTGCCCAAGCGATGAGTAAACCGACCCTGAGGGTATTGCTCGTGCTTCTGGCATTCCTGTTGGCGTATGGAATTTGGTTCGGGAGCAAGATCACTCTTGGCTTATTCCGCTCGATCTGCGAGGGCTCAGACGTGCAGCCAGAGGTCATCATGCCCGTGCTGACACGCTTCGCCGTGAATCGATGCTGGATATTGATTCTGGCGGTGTCTGTGTTCGCTCTTGGAGGATTGTTGTTATCAGCGTTTCGCACCCCTGCGGCTCTCATCGGTGCGGTTGGTATCGCGATGCCATTGCTTGTCGGGTGGTTCAGCGTTTTCTCGCTGTCGTTCGCCAACTTTCTTGGGCTGGTCTCTATGGCTCATCCCCAGCGATTTGATCCAGCAGCCCTCGTGTTTTCCTTCGGTGGTTTCTTTCCCATCAGCCTTGCGTTAATCGTTTTCTTAGCGAGGCTGTTTGTGAGGGACGCTTCGCGAGAATTGCGGCGATCCCGTGCGAATTCGCAGGCTTCCGTCCGCACCCCTCAGGTCTGAGGTTTTGCCGCTGTTCGGCTCAGAATCCGAGTGATTTGGGTGGGATGCCATTTGCCGCCGTCCCGTGCGGGTATTCCAGCGTGGTTCAACTGGGCGGCGATCTTGGCGTACGACTTCCCCTCCCGCCGAAGTGACCGAATCGTTCCAAGGGTCTGTTGTTCCGCCTCTGTCTGACCGTACGGCTTGCGCCCTTCACACCGCCCACCGGCACGGCGGATTCGCACGCGGCTTGCCCTGAGCTTCTGCACCAAGGCGCATTTTTCCCACTCGGCAACCGCCCCGAGAATCTGGCGGATCAGTTTTCCAGTGGGATCATCATTCCCAAGGGTCAGGTCAATCCCGCCATCCGCCGAGAAGACCTTCACGCCTTCCTTCCTGAACTCCGCAAGGATGATCTCGGAGACCATCAGGTCACGGGCAAGTCGTGTGGCATTCTCGACAACGACCGTCCGCACACCGTTCGCCCGCAGCGCAACGAATAAATCCGTCAGCCCTGCACGATCCAGCCCATCGGTTGTGCCACTCACCGCCTCGTCACTAAACTCCTCAACGATTTCCAGCCTGTTTGCTTTGCAGTATCGGCGGATCGTCTCCCTCTGCCGCGGAAACCCGTCATTGCCAACCTGACCCTTGCCGCTCGTTCGGAGGTAGGAGAATGCCTTCGTTTTCACGAACACAGTTTCCGCACATTTTGTGCCCTTGTCAACACGTATTCTTTAGAATATGTGTGTCGTGTGGTTGTAACTACTTAACCAATAACGATTTGGACATCATTGCGCCATCCAGCACGAGTGCGTAGGGAAGCATCGGGGCACCCATGAAAAAACCGCCCGCCTATCGCAGACGGGGGACGAGCGAAAATCGAGAAAGAGCTTCTCGTCCATTCAGAAGCAATCACCCGTCTTGCTTCTTGGATCGCTCGGAACGTCTCCGATGGCGACGGTCGTTCTCCCGCTCTATTTCGCGGCGGCGAGCCTGAACTTCCTTCTCCCTGCGATGCAACCTTCGCGCCAAGTCCAGTTTGTCCCGCGCCAACTCCACCCGACGCCTCAGGTACGCCTCACGTGATGACCCCGCGCCTTCCGCAAGACGATCCGAGCGAAGTTGGCAAAGCTCGCCCAAGAGTTCGGCAAGTTCCTCGTCCAACCTCGCCCGAATCGCCATTGTCAATTCCGCTTCCCAAGCCATTGTCATTCGATCTTCTTCGGTTTGGGCAGTGGAAGACCTGCGAAGAATGCCTCAAGAACCTCTCGCTGTTGGCACTCTGGAAACAGTATGCCTTTGACACGGATTGTGTTTGGTTTTCTTTGTCTCTTCTTGGTGTTTTTCTTCATGGTGTCTTATTGTTGTCCTTCCTGTGGTTAATGATTCTCATCCTAAGCGACGAAGACATCTTCCAGTGGCTGTAGTCCGAACCGAAGTATCTCGAATGGGGGACGCGGTAGGATTCCAACTTGGTCAAGTAGGCGATCCCTCGGGAGGTCTTCTCCTGATCCCACGGCTCAATTCGGCACTGGGACTTGGTGATCTTGCCCCACTGAGCGCGCGCACGGTAAATGATGGTGGGCTGATCGGGTTTGGTGATGGAGGAGGGTGAAGGGGAGCTGGGGGAAGGAGAAGGGGACGCTGTCCCCCGCCCCCTGGGATTTAGCGCATTGAGCTGCACCAGCAGAGGAGCACCAAAGAAGCGGATGGCCGGACGACCCTCCCGGTGAGGGAGGATCGCCCGGCGTTTCTCACTCCTGCTGTCTGCAGGTTCCGGACGGCGCTCGGGTCGCATCCCTGCGTTGCCCTATCCTCCGCCGGAACAGGGGGCCCCCGGAGGTTGGGAGGGGGCGAGGGGTTCCTGTTTCCGTTACCCTGGGGGTCCTTGGGGTGGGAAACGGGGAAAGGCAGGGCCCGACGCACCGGACACGAGGGCAAACGGGTTGGTAGCCGCCGGCCTCGCGGAGGACGAGGCCCTGGCGGGTGAGTTGGGCCAGGGAGTCGCAGAGGGTGGCGGTGCGCATGGCACAGAGCTGGCGCAGTTGGGCCACCGGGACGGGCCGATCCAGACCGGCCAGCGCGTCCCGAACCCGCTCGACCGGAGTCAGGGCCGAGGCGGCTGGTGGGTCGGACGGGGCCCCGAGGACCGAAAGGGCGAGGCCGGACCGTGCTGAGTCAACTGGAGGGCGAAGGGATCGGCGGAGGGGCGGCCCGGTGCTCGGTGGTGAGGGTGAGGGATTGCTTGTGGCGGCGGAGGTAGAGATTGGAGTCGCCCCAGCCGTGGAGTTCGCTCGAACCGCGCAGGGCCTGGCCGGGCCGGGTGGCGTGGGCATCCTTGCGGGCATGGTGCACGACGAGCACGGCGAGCTGGAACTGACGCTGGAGTTGACGCAGGAAGCTCAAGAGCGGGGCGACCTGGGAGGCTTCGTTCTCGTCGATGCGATGGAGACGGATCAAGGGATCGAGCACGAGCAGGCGGGACGACGCTCCGAGACGGTCCGTTCCAAACGCCGGCGGTCGGCGGGCAGGTCCAGGCGCAGGCTCGGGGCGGTGATGACATCGACCGGGAGGGAGGCGAAGTTGACGCCGGCGGCGGCACAGATGCCGAGCAGGCGCTGGCGGACGACGGCGTGGGCGTCCTCGGCGGGAAAGAGGAGCACCGGGCCGGTAAGGACGGGCGGAACCGGCGGAGGCAGAGGGCTCCGGAGGCGACGCTGACGGCCAGGTCGAGGGCGAGGAAGCTTTTGCAGCACTTGGGTTCGCCCCGAGGATGCCGACGGCCTGGTCGCACCAGAGATCCTCGACGAGCCAGGAGGTGAGAGGCCACCGTGGTCCTCAGGAAGTTGGCTGGCGCGTTGAACCGGGAGGGTGGTGTTCATGGGCGTTTGGTCCGGGGCTTGGGCTCGGAGGCGAAGACCTCGAAGTAGAGTTTCTCGTCGAGGAGGTCGCGTTCCTGGCGCAGGGCGGCCTGGAGAAGGTCGTTGCCGAGGTTGATGAGGAGGCGGAGGTTGCCGGCGGCGTGTTCGCTCAAGGTTTGGAGCAGTGCGGGGGAGAGGAGCTTGGGATTGCCGGCGGCGTTCAAGAGATGTTGGAGGCAGGCCAGGAGTTGCTGGGGTGAAAGGGCCTGGGTGCGGAGGCGACTGCGGATGCGACTGGCCAGGGGCAAGAGGTCCACGGACTCGAGGCGGCTGCCCAGGCGGAGTCGCCGGCCAGGACGACGGTGAGGATGGAGCGGCTGTCGAGATCGGCGCTGGCGAGCAGGCGCAGTTCGGAGAAGACGGCCAAGCCCATCTCCTGGGCTTCGTCGACGAGGAGGAGGGGCCGCCAGCGGGAGCTTTCCTGATGTTGGAGCCACTTTTCGCGCAAGACCCTGGCGCTGGCCCAGCGGTTGTGGGGCGAAAGGGCCACGCCGAAGAGGTGACCGAGTTCGCGGTAGAAGTCGGCCAGGGAGGCCTGGGGCCGGGTGAGGACCCCGAGGAGAGATCGCGCACCCGGGCCAGGCGCTGGGCCAGGAGACGCAGGGCGGCGCTCTTGCCGGTGCCCGGGTCGCCGGTAACCAGGGCGAAGCCGCCTTCGCCGATCTGCTGCTCGATGCGCCAGCAGAAGTCCTCGATTGGGGGCGGGACCAGAGGGCGTCGAGTGGGCACCTGGGAGCTGAAGGGATTGAACTTGAGGCCGTAGAGGGCGAGGAGTTTCTTGCTCATGGGGTTGGGGAAGGGGTGGGAGGTCGTCCTTGGGCAGATAGGCCGGAGGCAGACCGGTGGTGGCGTATTGGCGGAGGATCTTCTGCAACAGAGGCGCCATCCCGGAGGCCGGTTCGGTGGTGGGCGCGTCGATGAGGGCGGGTTTGGGGGCGCGCTGGCCCTCGGCATTGCGGGCCTTGTCCAGGGATAGAGCCGGGCCAGGAGAGTGCCGGAGAGGGATCGACGAGGTGGACGTGGCTCAGGTCCCAGGCGGCGTAACGGACGTGGACGCGGGCGAAGTGACGGTAGCGGGAAGGGATTTCGAAGCGGCGCCCCAGGAGGCTCAAGGTGCCGTCACTGCGGCGCTGGGGAGCGGTGATTTCGGCGGTGAAGGCCTCGCGGAGGGCGTCACCGGAGAAGTGGGACGGCCGACATCACGGCCTTCGAGGAAGCATTGGAGGGGCGTGCGCTGCCCGAGTTCGCGGTGAGGGCGGCGTTGGTATTCGATTTCGAGCCAGGCGAGGTGGCCTCGTTGAGTTGGGCGAGGGTGAGGTCAGGGGACCCCTTCGAGCATGGGCAGGAGGCGGCCTTCGACCTGGTTCCACCAGGTTTCCTGCTTGCCGTTCTGGTAGGGGAGAAGGGCAGCGTGAGTTCGTGCAGGATGCCCAGCCGTTCGAGGCCCTGGCGGGTCTCGGCGGCGATCATGGCCGAGCCGTTGTCGCTCATGAGCGCGCGGGGCAGGCCGCGTTTCTGAAAGGCCTGGCCCAGGCCGTGAACCAGTTCCTCGGCCCTTCGGTGAGAGTACCACTGGGCATGGCAGCCGAGGCGGGAGTGATCGTCGAGGATGCCCAGCAGAAGCGGATAGGCCCACTGGCCGTTGGCCAGGAGCACGCGCACCGAGCCGTGGTGGAAGTCCAGATGCCAGAGAGCGTTGACATACTCGCTCTGGTAACTGCGCACCTCGCGGGCCTCGTGGCGGGTCTCGGCCTGGCGGGCGCCGGGACTCCTGGCCGGCCCCGCCGGGGCGCTTGATCATGCCGTGGGCTTGGAGGAAGCGCTTGACCGAAGCGTAGGGAGGATGGGCCCACTGGCCGGATCGGCTTCCAGACGCACGGCGAGGTTGTCGGCGTGGAGTTGGTAGGTCCAACTGGGATGTTCCCGATACTGGGTGCTCAACCACTCGGCGGCCCGGGAGGAGATGGCCCGATGGGTGCCCTGATCGGAGCGCGGGCGCCAGGTGAGCGCCTGGACCGGATCGCGGGCCGCCCGGGCGGCATAAATGCCAACGCTCGATGGTGGAAGGCCGAAGTGCACCGGCTGGCCGGTGACCGGGTGCCGCCAGGACTCGGCGGCCAGAACTCGGAGTTGCGCCTGAAGTTCCCCCGGCGCCGGCGGGCGGCCAGCAGTTGGCCCACCACGCCGAAGCGAAAGCGGGCCCACCGCTCGGGAGTGCGAGCACAACTCGGATCAGTGAGAGAAGCGGCGTCGTTCATTTTTGGCGCCCATCGGTGGCGACGCGCTCCTTGTATTGACCCCCCGCACCATCGGGCCAGTGGCATCCTCTGCGGGAAAATCCGCCCCCTCACATAACGACCTCCGCGACGGTGGAAACGGTGGTGATCGGGCTGAGCCATCGCAGCAACTTGACCAGTCCGTCGGGGGGTATCGACGGGGAAACGCTCGCACCATCCCAGCGGCACCTGCTCCGACGACAACGGCGGGATGAAACGGCCGCGGGCGACCTTCCAGAAGGCGGTGGCCAGGAAGTGCTCCGCCCACCACTGCCGCCATCGTGCCACCGTTCGCCGGTCGATCTCCGGCACGACCCGGCGCAACTGCGCCAAACGGTCCGGCTTGAGTCCCTGGTGCAGCGCCGTCTTGAGCACCACCAGGAAACCGACATGGACCTTGCGCCCGAGGAACCGCACCGACGGGGGCGTGTGGCGTCGCCGGCAACCGTCCCGGTCGCAGCAGAAGCTCTGGCGCTTGGTCCACTCTTCGGGGCCACCGCGGGGTTTGCGCGCGTAATGAGCCTGGTGGAGCACCCCCTCGGCGCAGTGCCTGCACCCTCCTGCCCGCACCCGCTGCGGTAATGCCTCAGTTATGCCCGGTTGCCCGAGGTGGGTGCCGAGTTCTTTTTTTCTTGTGGTGTATGTATGTTGTATGGCATACATGTCTCATGCCTGCTCGCCCGCGTGCCGCCGACACTCTTCACCGGGAGTTCCTCGATCAACTCGCCGCCCTCTGGCCACCTTTCAAAGGCTCGCTGACCGAGGTGCGCAAGCCCTGCATCCGTCCCAACTGCCCCGCCTGTGCGCGCGGCGACAAACATCCCGCCTTCCTCTGGACCTTCCGCGCCCAGGGTCGCCGGCACTGTCTCTACGTTCCCGCTGAGTTGGTCGCGCAAGTCCGCCAGGGCTTGGACAACGGCCGCCGTCTCGAGGAGTGGCTGGCGGAACTGGGACCGACCTGGTTGCGCGGCTGGCGGCAGCAACGGGATGCGGCCCCAAGGAAATCGAAAGGCTGAGCCCACGAGTCTTCATCGCCTCAACTACTGTCCGCAGTGTCTCCAGAAGCAGCAGGAGATCGATCGGCTGCGCGAGGAGAACGCCCGCCTTAAAGGCCGGCTCCGTTACCAAGAGCGTAGCGCCCGGAAGGTCCTTCGGTTCCTCCACCCCCTCGGCGAAAGTCCCGATCAAGCCGAGTGCAGCGCCGGACCAACCGCCGCGCCGGGGCGGTGCCCGCCCCGGTCATCAGGGGCACGGGCGTGGAACGGTGAGCGCTGCCCAAAGCCGACCGGGTGCAGCGGATTCCGGTTGGCCCGCATTGTCCCCAGTGCGGAGGACCGCTGCAGGACAAAGGCGTCGCCGCGCGCAGCGTGCTCGACGTGGAACCCTTGCGGCGCCAGACCCTCCACTATCAGCTAGAACAGAAGTATTGTCCCCACTGTCGTCAGGCCGTCTCCGCACGAGCGCCGGGGTTCTGCCGCGGCACCTGCTGGGCAACCGGCTGCTGGCGCATGTCGCGGTGCAGCACTATGTCCACGGGGTGACACTGGGGCAGTTGGAAAGCCAGTTGCACGTGGGCTACGGCACCCTGATGGGGGCGTTGCATCAGCTGGCCCGCCGCTTGGAACCGGTGATTGAACGACTGGTCCGGGAGTATCGCCAGGCCCCAGTCAAGCACGCCGATGAGACCGGGTGGCGGACCGACGGGCGCAACGGCTACGCCTGGCTCTTCTGCACCGACACGATCAGTCTGTTTCGCTTTCGGCAGACCCGTTCCGCCCAGGTCGCCCACCAGGTGCTGGGGGACCCGGCGATTGGGCGGGGTGCTGGTGGTGGACCGTTACCACGGCTACAACCGGTCTCCTGCGCCCTCCAGTGCTGCTATGCGCACTTGTTACGAGACGTGGGGGACCTGGAGAAGGAGTTCCCCGATCAGCCCGAGATCCAGCGATTTGTGGCCGCCCTGGCTCCGCTCCTGGCCCGGGCGATGCACTTGCGGGGATTGCAACTGACCCCAGCGCAATTCCGGAAGCAAGCCGCTCAGACCCGCGCCGAGATCAAGCGGTGACGAAGGCCCAGGCTCAACACCCGGCCATTCAGAAATTCCAGAATATCTTCCGCGAAAAGGGCCACCGGCTCTACCACTGGGCGAAGAACCGGGACATCCCGCCGACAATAACCGCGCCGAGCGGGAACTGCGCCCCCTGGTCATTGCCCGCAAGATCAGTTTCGGCTCCCAGTCCGAAGCGGGCGCACGTACGCGGGAAGTCTTGATGAGTGTGCTTCACACGATGCGCAAGCGCACCGGGGATGTCACCGCAACCTTCCAAGACGCCTTGGATCGTTTGATCCAAGAACCTCAACTCGATCTCTACCCACTGCTCTTCCGCTGCGACTCCTCCTGATTCCCCCGCCTGCCGGGCATAACTGAGGCATTACCCGCTGCGCCAGTTCTTCATCGACGCATTCGAGCAACCGGTATAGGCACTGGTCCGCCGGCTGTTTCCGGCACCCGTTCTCTGCCGCTTTTGAGCCCACAACCCAAAGCGCATAGAACAAGTCCCCGCGGGGCAAGCCTCGCGGGGACTTCATCCTCCCTTCTCGCCCGCTTCCCAATCACCCAAATCGAGGGTGCCCCCTGCCTTTCCCTCACCCACCTTGATCAGCATCCACTGCGCCAGCCTCAATTACCGCGGGCGCGCTCATATTGCTCGTCGCTGACCTTCTCCATCCAATCCACGGCCTTGCCATCGAGGGCTTCCTGGATGGCGATGTGGGTCATGGCGGTGGCGGGCGCGGCCCCGTGCCAGTGCTTTTCGCCGGGGGGGAACCAGACGATATCGCCTGGGTGGATCTCTTCGACCGGTCCCCCCTCCCGCTGCACCCAGCCGCAGCCGGAAGTGACGATCAACGTCTGTCCCAGCGGGTGGGTGTGCCAGGCGGTGCGCGCGCCCGGCTCAAAGGTGACGCTTGCGGCGGTGGCTCGCGCCGGTGCCGGGGCATTGAACAGCGGGTCAATCCTCACCGTTCCGGTGAACCAATCGTTCGGTCCTTGAATGGAGGGTTGGGAGCCAATTCTGGTGATTTTCATGTTCATTCTATTGGGTTGTCTGATTTGGGCGCGCCCGATCATTGAGGTCCAGAGCAAGGCGCCCGTGAGTTGCAGGAAGGCTCGGCGTGAAGGCGTGGAGGCGTCCATCGTAGGCCGGTCCTCACAGTTCCTGGGAAGTCGGGCGGAAGAGAATCTCGTTCACATCCACGTCTTCCGGTTGAGTGATGGCGAAAAGCACACAGCGGGCGAACGAATCGGCCGGAATGGCGTAGCCTTGGTAGAACGCCTGGATGGCGGGGCCGGCATCCGGGTCGGTGATGTGGTTCGGCAGCTCGGTGGCGACCGCACCGGGGGAAATGATTGTGGTGCGGATGTTGTAGGGCTTCACTTCCTGGCGCAGACCTTCGGAAATGACGCGAACGGCATGTTTGGTCGCGCAGTACACGGTGCCGGCGGGGGTCACCTTGTGTCCCGCCACCGAGGAGACGTTGATGATGTGGCCGGACTTCTGGCTCTGCATGTGGGGCAACGCCGCTGCGATCCCATACAGGACACCCTTGATGTTGATGTCGATCATGTTGTCCCACTCGTCCATCTTGAGGCGCTCGAGCGGGGATTGCTGCATGAGGCCGGCGTTGTTGATCACGATGTCAACCCGACCGAACTTCTCGACTGCGGCGTCGACCAAGTTCTTCACCTGCTCCTGCTGGGTCACATCGGTGGCGAGGGCGAAGGCTTTGCCGCCATTGCTGGACAGCTCGTCCACAAGAGCCTGCAGGCGGTCAGCGCGGCGGGCACCGAGCACGACGATTGCCCCCTCGGCGGAAAGAAGCCGGGCGGTGGCTTCGCCGAGTCCGCTGCTCGCTCCGGTGATGACGACGACTTTTCCTTTGATGTTGTTGTTCATGGTCATGATTTCTTGATGTTGGTGTTGTTCTACTTGGACGGGCTTGGAGCCCGGCCAGGAAATCCTGGGGTCGTGTTCCTGCCAGGGGGTCACGCGGCGGTGCCGGTCACGCAATGACGGCTGCGCCATGCTCCCGGTGAAGTGCCTTCCCAGGTCTGGAAGGCCCGGAAGAACGAGTTAGCATCCTCGAATCCCAGCAGGAAGGCGGTTTCGTTCAGCTCGACGGTGCTGTGCCGCAGGTAATGGCGTGCCAGCTCTCGGCGGGTTTCCTCGACCAGTTGCTGAAAAGTGAGGGCGGCATCGGTAAGGCGACGCTGCAGGGTCCGCGGACTCATGCAGAGTTCCCGGGCAACCTGCTGCAAGGTTGGGCGTTTGCCTGCGAGAGAGCGTTTCAGGGTATGCCTGACCTGAACGCCAACGTTCCCGGCGATGGTGCGTTCCTGAAGTTCAGCTTCCAACTGGGCACCGATCGCCTGCAGCAACTCTTCATTCTCGGTAACGAACGGGCGGTCGAGGTCACAGTTCCGAAAGATCAGGGCGTTGCGGGAGGATTTGAACCGCACGCGGCAGCCGAAGTGGTGTTCCAACAACTCCCGGTTCTGGATGGGGCGGGTGAGTTCCAGCCTCAGCGGGGTGATCTGTTCCTCGGTCCCGCGATGGCCAATCCCCAGAATCCAGGACAGCACCAGGTCGACCATCACGTTGGGTTGCGCTGCCTCCGCTTGGAGGTAGACAAACTCCACCGAGGCTTCGTCCCCTGAGGTGCGAACGCGGATTTCTTCGGGGCAGGTCAGCCGTTTGTAGCGTCCAATGCGCTGCAAGGCATCGCGGAAGGTGCGACTGCAAACGGCGGCGATGGCGGTGGGTTGGTAGCGTTCGAGCCGGGGCTCGGCACCCAGCTTCAAGCCAATGGCGGGATCGGGGCTGGTCTCGCCGATAGCCCGCCAGAGCGCAAACAGCTCAGTGGTCGTGACGTAGATCTTGTCCTGCTGGAAAAAGCCCGTCGGCAGTTCGGCCCGGCGCAACACGGCGGGCAGGGAGACTTCATGCTCCCTGAGCTGCCGGGCCAGCAGGCTTGGAACCTTGAATCGGTCGGTCATGACTTTGGTCGCTGTCACGGTTCCAAGGTAGCGTGGGGCGGGATTCTGTCACTAGCAGGACATGCCAATGTGCTCGCAGAACGCGCCAGTCCACTCAGCTACCTCCGACGATTCCCTGGCATCGAGTGTCGCCCGGATCATCTGGATTGCCGCCTGCGCCGGGAGTTTTGGCTTGGTGGGGTTGAGTGGGCCGTGGAGATTCACAGCATGATGAAGCATGCGATTGCGCTCTGCCTTGCCGCCTGGTGCGCGGTTGCCTCTGCCCAGCCCGTGGCGACGAGGGTTCAACAGCCGCTGACCGTCAACGAAGTGCCGGAGCTGCGTGGATACTTGGGAGAGCGCTGGCAGGCCAACCGGACGGGGTCGTTGCATGAGTTCGACATCGAGAAATACGTGGGAATGGTGGAGGAGCGCCAGCACCGGGATTGGTGGTGGATCGGCGAGCAGGTTGGAAAATGGATCGAGAGCGCGGTGCTTTCTTCCGCTCACTCCGACAAGGGACTGCGGGAAGAGGCGGAACGGATGCTGCGGCGGGTGATCGCAAGCCAGGAACCGGGTGGCTATGTGGGCATTACGGCCCGGGACATGCGGACGCCTGCGAAGCCGTTGCGAGGGATGGATCCCTACGAGCTTTACTTTACCCTGCACGCCTTCATTACCGCCTACGAACAGTGGGGCGACCAGGAGGCGCTGCGGGCCGCGGAACGACTGGGCGACTATTTCGTTTCGTCCATCGCGCCCGGCAAGGCCGAGTTCTGGCCGGGCAAGCTGCGCCCGCCTGCCAACCGTGGTGAAGTGCTGGCTGGGCAGAGTGAGATTGCCGGGCACTCCGTGCATTACTCCTGGGAAGGGACGTTGTTGATCGATCCGATGACCCGCCTGGCGCAGGTCACGGGCAACCGCAAATATGCGGACTGGAGCCAGTGGGTGGCCGGCAGAATCGACCGGTGGAGCGGGTGGAACAGCTTTTCCAAGCTCGACGAAGTGGCGGCCGGAACGATGGGCATTCATGAGGTGCAACCCTACGTGCATTCGCACACGTTCCAGATGAATTTCCTGGGTTTTCTGAGGCTCTACGAGTTCTTCGGGGATGCGTCCTACCTTCGCAAGGTTGCGGGCGCCTGGGACGACATTGCCTCGCGCCAGATGTACATCACCGGCGGTGTGAGCGTGGCGGAGCATTATGAAGCTGGGCATATCAAGCCAGTGTCCGGCCATGCCGTGGAGACGTGTGCCACCATGTCCTGGCTGCAGGTCACACAGTATCTGCTGGAGTTGACCGGGGACTCGAAATACGCCGATGCGATGGAAAGGCTGTTGTGGAACCACGTCTTTGCGTCGCAGGCCATCGATGGTGACAGCTACCGATATCATACGCCGCCGAACGGTCAAAAGCCGGCCGGCTATTTCCACGGTCCGGACTGCTGCACCTCGAGTGGGCATCGTCTGGTGTCGCTCATGCCCACGTTTCTCTACGGCAAGGATGACCAGGGGGTGTTTGTCAACCAATACGGTGCGACCACGGCGGAGGTGACCCTGTCGGATGGCCGGGTGATCCGGTTGCGCCAGGAAACGGAGTATCCGGAGTCGTCGACGGTGACGATCACCGTGGACTCCACGTTGGAGGCGCCGACCGCGATCCGTTTGCGGCTTCCCGGTTGGTGTGGGCAACCCGAAGTCCGCGTGAACGGCGTTTCGCAGAATGAGCTGACACCGGGCAGCTACCTGAGCATCGAACGGTCCTGGAAACGTGGCGACCTGATCCTGCTGGAGTTTCCGATGGAACTGAAGTGGGTGCGCTCCGACGCGCCATGGCGCACGGTGGAAACGCGGCTACCGGGGGGCGAGATCATGCACCAGCCTGTGCCTGGAGACACGCCGCCATGGGCGCTCACGCGCGGCCCGGTCGTCTACGCCGTGGACACACTCTGGTGGAGTGGTTCGAGACTTCCCCCTCCAGAAAACGCGGGGGGAGATCTCGCCGTGGTGCCGGATTTGTCCCATGTCAAGAAGGTGCCGAAGCCGGATGGCATCGTGGGTCCCGCCTACGAAGTGGCGTTCGTGGAAACCTCTGGAGAATCGGTGCGCACGCTGATGGTGCCATTCACAAATATCGGGCGTTGGTATCGTCCAGGGCAGGCAAAACCCAATCCGCAGGATGCGGCCTATTCCTATGCCGTTTGGCTACAGGGAGCGGATTCACCCGCCTTTAAGGAGCGGATGATGGCCGTGGCGCAAGCAAAGGAGAAGTACGCGCATGCGGTGGACTACGTCCTCATTGGTGACGGAAAATCCGAGGCGAGCCACCGAGTCCAAGGAGGATCCGTGGGCAAGTTCCAGGAGAGAACCTACCGCGACGGGAGCGACTTCAGCTACACCCTGAAGATGCGGCCAGGGAAGGATGGAAAGCTGGTGGTCATGTATTGGGGAGGGGACATCGGGCGGGTGTTTGACGTGCTTGCCAACGACCGGGTGCTTCGAACCCAACGCCTTCAGGACAACCGTCCGGGCGAGTTCTATGAAGAGGTCTATGACGTTCCTTGGGAATTGATCCGAGGCCGGACGGATGATTACGGTCAGCCAGTGGAGCGTGTGAGCATCCGTTTCAAGAGCCGCACGCAGGATGTGGCGGGCGGGATCTTTGGGCTGAGAATGGAGTGAGTGTCTGTGTGGGATGGGCTTGCGGAAGAGGCCGCCCGCGCCTCGGAATCGACCGTTGCCCCGCCTGACGGGTCCGGGAGGTGGGCGGCTTGGGCCGTGGAGCCCCACCTTGGCGACCGCGTCGGCTCCGACCGGAATCTCTCCAAAGAGTAGGGCCAGCGTGGCAGTCGTCAGCGGACTTCAACGAGGGCCACACGGAAACCGACGTTGCCCCCCTTGAAGGATGATGGGGCAACCGCGTAACGAGCCGCAGAGCGGCAGTACTGCGCTTCGAAGTTCAAGGCCCCGCCGCGGAAAACCCGGTGGGCCCCCGACGCCGGTCCGGCAGGATCGGTGACGGTACTGCCGGGGTAGCTGTCGGCATACCTGTCGGAACACCACTCCCCCACGTTTCCATGCATGTCATAGAACCCCCACGGATTGGGCAGCCGTGAGCCAACTCGCTGCGTCTGACCGCCGCTGTTCGCACACCAAACCAAGCACTGGTCCATCTCAGCGCAGAAGCTGCAGTTTGAGTTGTTGTTGCAGCCCAGCGCATCACCGAAGTTGAACCGCGTCGTCGTACCCGCCCGACACGCATACTCCCACTGCGCCTCGGTCGGCAACCGATACTCCCAGCCTTCCGACAGCCGTCCCGCTGTCCGTTCCCGCTGGGTCAACTCCTCGCAGTAGGCCGCGGCGTCCTCCCAAAGCACATTCTCCACCGGAAGATCGAGATCTCCCTTGTACCATGAAGGATTCACCCCGCCTACCGCTTGATACTCCGCTTGGGTCCCCGCCATCGCGCAAGTGTCCTTGATAGGTGAAGGCGGTGCCTTGGGCCTCAGCTCCCGCCATTAGCGCCACGCCCAACAGCGCGGCAGTTGATCCGTGGATGTGTTTGGATTTCATCACTGGTTTCCTTTGTTCGTGAGATTTGAGAGCAGTTGTTTGACTGCCTGAAGTTCCTTGCGCAACTCGGCGCTCTCGACATCCCGGCGTTTCAACTCCTCGGTCAGCTTCTGGTTCAGTCCTTGGATGGCTGCTAGAGCCACGCCATCGGCGTCCACCGTGGCGATGTGCCTGTCATCCGGGCCGATGCCGAAAGCGGCATAGAAATCTTGCGCCATGGGGCCGATGTGTCGCGTGCCTGCATCCGCCCGGTAATTCCATTCGCTTAACGGCAGCGCGGTGACTTTTGCCAGGACCTGCTCCGGATCGACGGGCTGGAAGTTCTCCTTGTCGTTTCGGTCGGATGTCGGGGTGAAGCTCAACGCGTAGACATTCATGTGGCTACCAGCTGCCGAATTCCAAAAACCCGCGTTCATGATCGACGCATTCCGGCTCCCGATTTCGATGTCGCCGCCCGTGCCATCCCCCCCCATATAGGCCTGTTCATTGCCGCCCCCACTGACCTCCACGTAGGAAGTCTGGAAACGCACACCTCCGGATGCACGCACGCTGAACTGATTGGCCAGAGTGGAAGCGAAGTCGGCGTTCTGGGAATCCGCCCAGACGAACGCCCCTGTGTGAGTGGCCTTGGCGCGATATCCGGCTGCGAAGGCGTAGTCACCACCGGCTGTGTTGTCATAACCTCCTGGGATGGTCGCATATTTGGCATCGTTCAAGATGTTGTGGTTCTTTCCCCCGCCAATCATGCTTACGTCCGCATTGGTGCCGACGTCGTTGTTCCAGCCCCCCGCGATGGTGGCATATCTCGAATTGGCAGCGATGCTGTTGTAATACCCCCCGCCGATGGTGCTGAAATCAGAATCCGTGCCGATGTCGTTGTGGTACCCTCCCGCGATCACGGTCAACGTTGAGTTGTCCGCGATGCTGTTGAGCTGCCCCCCCGCAATGCTTGCCCCAGGCGCATGCTCTGCGATGTTGTTGTCGGATCCGCCACCAATCGCGCTGAAGTCAGAATCGAGGCCAACCGTATTCGGACCTTGCTCCAGCCCACCACCGGCAATGACGGTTCCTTCGGTTCCGCCGGACACCGTGTTACCAGAATAGCCGCCCATGAAGTTCGGTACACTCCCGCTCCGCGGGAACTCCAGTCGCAGACCGTGGGCATTGTTGACGCGTAGCTGCAAGGGCTGGTTGTCGGTCGTGCCGAGGAAGTTCACTTCGGGGGATGTGCCGGCATTTCCCGTCCGCGACCAGGCGTCTGCCGATCCCGCGGGTCCCTCGGGGCCGACTGGACCCTCTGGGCCGGCTGGCCCGATCGGCCCTTGGGCCCCTTGTTGGCCCGGGGGGCCAGTTGCCCCCGTAGTGCCCTGGGGACCCTGCGAACCCGCGGGGCCAACCGGGCCCCGTGGGCCGATGGCACCGTCCTTGGCGAGAACCTGCCATTCGCTGGCGGCATCGAACAGATAGGCCGTCTCCGCAGTCGTGTTGTAGTAGGCATTGTTGAGTTTCGGGTTTGCCGGCGGGCCACTCAACGCGCCCCGCCACGTGATTGAAACGCCATCAGCCCCCGGTACACCTTCCGGTCCGGTTGTTCCTGCTGGGCCAATCGATCCCTGAGGTCCGGCTGGGCCGGTCAAGCCAATGGGCCCCTGCGGACCCTGTACGCCAGCGTTCCCTTTGTCGCCTTTGTCTCCCTTCGGTCCGGTCGGCCCTGTGGGCCCCGGATTGCCCTGGGGGCCTTGCGGTCCAACGTCGCCTTGGCCACCTTTAGGACCTTGTGCACCCTCCGGCCCCTGGGGACCGGGTTCTCCTTGGTCTCCCTTGGGTCCCGCCGGTGTCATCGCGTAAAGGGCGTAGGGCGTGCTGGCCAGCGGTTGCCGCGGGCTTAGCGGAGTAAAGGTGGCCTCCCCATTCGCTCGCACCGCCACGCCGTCATGGGCTCGGAGCAGGTCCTCCACCAGACGTCGAACCACACCGTCAGCACCACAGTGCTGGTCGAGAAAGGCCTTGCGATCCCCCAACCGAGGCAGACGATGGGCTTGGGCAAACAACTCCCTGGCACGCGCCATGGTCTCACGTCTGGACGCCTCGCTCATCGTTTCATCGGGTGGGATTTGCGGTAGCTTAACCCCGGGTCCGCGACAGGCAATCGCAAAGCCTGATCACGCGTAGTAACCAGTGCCCTCGACTCCCGCCGACCGCCTCACTGGGAGGCCCAAGAGCCAATGCGCCATCCACGCCCGGATTGCGCACACTTTTGCCTGTTTCTCAATCACTCAGAGCCTATCTGGCGCGGCTTCCGAACGACGCAGCGCCAGCCAGAACAGTGCAATCAGCGGGAGGTCTGCCAGAAGCCCGAGCCCCCAGGTGAACCCCAGCCCGGCGAAGTATCCCCAGCGCTCCTGCAGAGGGTCGATCCACTGCGTTGGCACATGACCTGCCAGCACCACGCAGACCATCGCCCCCAGGATCAGGCTGTTTTCGCGACCGCTTCGACGCGTGCCCAGGGCGAGGGTTGCGACAAAGGCCACCCCGAACAGCACGCCGTGAGCCAAGGGGATCCAGCGTCCCTCCTTGAAGGCCGGATTGGTCTGTATCCACCAGAGATGTCCTGCCGATACTGCCAGGGCCAAGAGGGCGCAAAGCCAGCGGGCGACGCCACGGCCGGCCGGCCTTGATCGTTCCGGAGGTCTTGCCTGCACTGCCAGGAGGATCAGCCCGAACATCGCCGCACTTGCCGCCGCCCTCACCGCCCTCACCTCCAGCATCCGTGCATGTGCAACGGCTTCCTCTCCGCTTCCGGCCAGGAACATCGAAGGCACCCGGAGTTCCGTGTGGACATGCCAACCCAGGGTTTGCACACACCCCATCGCGGCGGCGGCGAATGCGAGCCAGGCCACCGCCCCCAACTGCAACCGCCGATGCAGGGCGAGCACTGCCCCCCAATAGACACAAGCGATCATTGGCACCCCGAACACCACTCCCTGCCCTTCGGCGCCGGCCGCGTGATTCACCGCCCAGGACGTCCAGGTTCCCAGCAACAGACAAACCACATAGATCCCCGGGAGGTTGGGACGGCCCGCCGAATTCGCCCCGCCCTCGCGCGGCGAGCCCAACGCCGCCATGGTGAGGGCCCGGTGACAGTCCAGGGCCTGCGCCAGCCAGAAGACACCCATCAGCACGCGGACCCCCATAAGCCCTGTTCGAAACCACGGAATGAACCGGCTTTCATGTGCGGCCGAAAGCACTGCGCCAACCACCTGAAGCACCACCAGCAGCCCGGCCAGGTTGCGAAACTGCCGAAGCCAGGAGCCGGCATCACCGAAGCGTCGTTCATCCGCCATCGCCGCCAGCGGGCCGCCGCCCCAAATCAGGATGAACGCAACAGCGAACCCCGCGGACATGGCGACCATCAGCCAGGCGTCCGTGGCGAACCCGCCCCTCACGGGTCGGAAGCAGCTGATGAAGAACAGGCCGACACACCCGGCGGTGGCCAGGATGTATGCCCGGCGGACCACTCGACGCATCAGGCGGACCAGGGTGGCTTCATCCAGCTGCATTGGCCCTGCTTCCGAAGAGGACTGGGACTGCCAGGCCGCGTTCATGAGATTTCTGTCTTGCTGATTCGGACCCTGGCCAGTGCCGGACAACGCGAGCATTCCCAGGCCCTTCGTCTTACCTCGCCGCGGTCAGGTTGATTGCCTGTCGTTGCCCGTGCCGAGCGACGTCCGCGGCTGCCGCGTGTCCGGCGACTGTCCATTCTCCTATGCGCGAATCGGAGGGAAAGTGCGCAGCATTTATCCAACAACGCTGGCCCCGACGCAAGCGAAGGCCCGATGGAGCCGGAAGGCTAACGCCGGTTTGGCACTGGATTGTGTCGTGTCTGGTACCACATCAGTCTTCACGACAGCCGGGCTGGTAGACGGCACGTCGGCACTCAGTCCAGTGGCGATCCGTCCGCGGCCCGCCGTGAAGTCAGCGGTTCATCGAAGATTTGGAGTGGGGCGAGACTCTCTTCTCCAGCTTGCTTCAATCTGTCCTTGGGAACCGTCACCTGGAGGTCCTGCAGGACGGGGGCCAGCCAGTGTGGCCGGTCGATGGGCGCCGCTTGGACGCGACTACGCAGCGACCCCGGACTCCGCGCGGAGTCTCCCGTCTTCCATTTCAAACGTGCGATCAAACGTGTCGAGTGCCCGGTGGTCATGCGTCACCACGACAACTCCGGCCCCACGTTCATGGGCAACCTTCGCAAAGAGTTCCATGACCTGACGACCTCGGTAACTGTCCAGGGCAGCGGTTGGTTCGTCCGCGAGAATGAGGTCCGGGTCGTTTCCCAGGGCGCGCGCCACGGCAACTCGCTGCTGTTGCCCCCCGGAAAGTGCCTCGGGCAGGTTGCCGGCGCGATCTGCCACACCGAGATAGTCCAGCAGTTCCAACGCCCGCCGACGGGCCTTTCGCGGCGGCACGTCGTTGATTTCCAGGGCGACCTGCACGTTCTGAAGCGCACTCAGGAAGGGAATCAGGTTTGCCTTCTGAAAAACGAATCCCAGGTGATGCCGACGAAAGGCCCGAAGGTCCACGAGGGATTGGGGACCCTCCTGAACCGGAACCCCACCAATGACAATGCGGCCGCTCGTTGGTGGGTTGATCAAGCCCATCGCCGTCAGGAGGGTGGATTTCCCCGCTCCGCTGGGCCCCAGCAGAGCGACCACCTCACCTCGCGCCACCCGAAGATTCACCTGGCGCATCGCCACCACCTCGGTGTTGCCGCTGCCATAGACCTTGGTGAGGTCGGACACCTCGATCGCGGGAAACGAAGCCTGGAGCCTTTGCATCACGACAGCACCTTGTTGGGTTCGACGCGTGCGGCTTTCCAGATCCCCACCAAGCTGGCCAGCACCGAGATCAAGATCACCACCACCGCCAGGGTCCAGAGATCACCCGGAGTGATCAGCACCCGGCGTGGGAACCTTGGAAACACCCAGCCGCCCAGCAGCCAGGCAATGCCGAAGCCAAGTGCCCCCAGCAACAGCGCCTGCTGCAAAATGAGGCCAATGATCATCCGGTTGCGAGCCCCCATCAGCTTGAGCATGGCAATGTCATGAATCTTGTCGAGGGTCAGGGTGTAGAGGATCAGCGACATGATGATCGTCGAGATCACCACCAGCAGGATGCGGAACAGGCCGATCTGGCGCCGCGCCTTGTCGATCATTCCCCGCACCAGCAACTGTTCCTGGGCATCCCGCGTATGCACCGAGACATCCGGCCAAGCCGCGATGACCTCCGCCACGGCCTGAGGATCGATTCCGGGCGCCACGGCGACCGTCACCGCGCTGACTTGCGGCGGGCCCAGCGCAGGGATGCCAGTGGCCAACCCCTTGCCTCGCTCCGCCAAGGCAGGTTGGGATTGTCCCACATCCTGCCCCAAGGCGCGGCCAAACCGGGCGGCCCGCTCCAGGCGGATCGATTCGCCGGAGGCATCAAACTGAACCGCCAACGCGTCGGAGACGGTGAAGAACGCGATTCCGTCGCCTCCGGACGACACCATGCCCTTGGTGAGACCCACGACGGTGTAGAAGTCCTTGCCCAACCGGACCTGTTCCCCCAAACCCAGACCAAGCGACGCGTCCGCAATCATCTCGTAATGCGCCTGGGCCAGGGGCCGTCCGGCCGCCAGCTTCGTCCACCCACCTTTGTCCTCCGGCCAGGACAGTCCATGCACCGTCATTCGTAAAGGCTGGCCGTGATGCTCGCGTTGGACACTGTGGGACACAAAACTCCGGGCTCGCTCCACGCCGGGAACCGCCCGAACCCGGTCCTCCAAGTTGGCGGGCACCCGGGAGATCTCGGCGAAGGGGCCGCGAGTCCCGCGCTGCACCACCCAGAGGTCCGCGCCGATTCCATCGACCACCACCAAGGCATCGTCGATCATGCCCCGATAGATCCCGCTCATTCCCAGCACGATCATCAGGAGCAGACCGATCCCGATGGCGGTGAGTGCAAACCGGCCGAGGTTGTGCCGGATGTCCTGGGCAGCGAGGTTCATGCTCCTCTCACCCGCTGACCATCCCGAAGCATCCCTCGGGCCCCGGGGACCGGCCGGACCACTGTCTCACCGGCTTCCAGGCCCTCCGCGACTTCCACCATCGACATCCCCTTCAGACCAAGCGTGATGGGCCGCCACTTTGCCCGGCCCTTGGCGTTAGTGAATACTCCAGGGCGGCGGTCACGCCAGACCACAAATCCACTGGGAATGAGCACAGCCGACTCATCGCTACGCGTCGCAATGTAGACCTCACCCCGCTGCCCAACAGCCCAGTTGGCAGGCAACTGCGCCACCCGGACATCCACGAGAAATTCCCGCGTCTCCCGGTCGGTATGCCGTCCCAGCCGCACCACCTCTCCACCGTAGGATTGATCCGGCTCGGAGCGGAATACCACTCTGGCTTTCTGCCCTGCCGCCAGCCGACTCATCGCGGTTTCATCCACCCAGGCTGAAAGCCACAGTTCATTGGTGGCGATCAACTGCAGAACGGCGCTGGCCGGCACGACGACGTCCCCGGGATCCCGGTCCCGCCGTACCACCAAGCCGTTCAAGGGACTTTTCAACTCTGTGTCTGCCAGGCGGGCTTGGTGGTAGCGGAGCGTCCGCTCGGCGGTGACCTGCTGTTTTTCCGCCTCGATGATGCCGGCCTGGGCCCGGCTCATTTCCGCCTCAGCGACCCGCATCCCCTCCACCGCCTTGTCGAAATCCGATTCCGCGGCAACCTGAGCTTCCCGCAGATCCAACGCACGCTGGTGATCGAGTTGCGCCTGCTTGAGCACTGCCGCCGCCCGGTGTTCCTCGGCTCGCAGCCGTTCGACCGTGGCCTTGGCCGCTTCCAGCGCCGCTTCCGCCACCGCCACCTGCTCCCGCAAATCGGCATCGTCCAACCGGGCCAACAACTGGTCCTCCACGACAGCGTCATTCTGGTCAACGAGCACCTCCACCAGCCGCCCTTGGATCTTTGGACTCACGGTTGTCTCAACCCGGGGCTCCAGCGTACCCGTCCCCATGACCTCCTCGACGATTGGCCCGCGGTGAGCCTTGTGCTCGGTGACCGGGACCGGGGAGAACTTCACTTTGTAGGCCACCGCAGCGACCAAGGCTGCGGCGACAATCCACTTCACCGCCTGGCCCAACCGGCGTCGGGAAGTCCATCCGGACCGGCCCTTCGGGCCGGCGTTTTCAGTCTGAGGATTCGTTGTCGGCATGGCACATGCTACCACAAGGGCGGTCGCCACGGTGAGAGGGCTTTCGCACTGTGCGTCTTGCTTGGGTGAAAATAGGGGAGACCGTCCGCGCATGCCAAGGCCGAAACCGATCTCGGGGATCCTCCTGCGTGGTCGCATGAGACGCCTCTGCGATGACAGCCTCATTGGGGGCCGGGCAATGCTGGACGGGAAGGGGCTGGTAACGGGGTTAAGGGCCCAACCGTTCCCTTGCTGAACCACCCCCCCCTTGCTACCACGCTGTCGCCGTTGCACCTGGGTGGAGGCCCGCTGGCGTTAATGAGAATGCGAGCCACTGCTCGTCAGAGCACGAGCCAACACCTTTGTTACCAGTTCCCCACCTCATCCTCACGCGTGCCATTGGAGCTTGTCCAGCGCGTCACGGGCCACCGAACCGTGGCCGTAGTCCTGAAGCATTACTTCCGGGCCGGCCGGGAGGACTTCCGTCAGGCGATCCTCCAGGCGATGCCGAAGATGCTGGGTGAAGGCAGCCGGAAGCCGGCCATCGAGGAGGTACGGGAGATCCTCCAAGGCATGACGGCGAAGACGTGCCGGAGGGATCGGGAGCGGGCGTTGGCGGTTCTGCAGGGCGGTCATGGGGAGGGTGCACTACACGCTTGAAATGCTGGCGTAAGCTCTTTAGGGTCAACTCGTCATGAAGCCAATCCCGGAAGCCGGCGTTGTTGCTGGGCCGCACTCGGGTTGGCCCAATACCTGCTCTGCCTAAAGTGCATCTACACGCCCGCAAAGTTCTACTCGTTGCCGGGGGACTCGTCTGCATCCCGCTCGTGTACGTTCCTTTCAGGCTAGTCGCACAAAAGTACAATATCGCCTTCAGAGGCTACATCGATGCCGCCGGAAACGCGCACCACGTCGATGACTTCGCTTACCCGTTGGCCACACTCACCTGGCCGCTCTTTGCGGTGCTTTGCGGTGCTTTGGCGCCATACCTTGCCAAGAGGATACGAACGCCTTGGCCCATTCTCTTGTGCGTCATGGCAACGGCTTTCGTCCTGACATACCTGACCCCATGGATAGATGAGCCGCTTGGCATCGTTGGTGGTGGCTTGAGCGGCTTCGTGTCCTGGCCCAGCAACCAACCAGGTATGACCACCCCAAAGTTGTCGGCGATGCTGTGTCCTTTGCTTTTCTGGATCAGCGCCCTGTTCAGCGTTCTCGCCGCGGCCAGACGCAACAGAAGAGAAAGCGAAAACACATAACAATGCGCTCAGCCACTCATGCACTGCCGACACAGCTGAAACCCATGTGCCCGCTTGGCCGCGTGTCGAATCCGTCCACCCGCTGCGGTAGGCTCCGGGATCAGCACGATGAAGGACAACGCACCAGAGACCTGTGAAGCCGGCCGGGCGGGTCGGGCGGTGGGTGGTGGAGAGCGTGTGTGCTGTGCCAGCAATGTCGCTGTGAGATGTCTACTGATGTGCCTGTCGATCGGCTTGCTTGCAGGTTGCGGCAAGGACAAGCACTACCACTACGCGGTATTCACGCTGACAGTTGCACCGCCTGGTCTCGCCCCGACAGTCCAACCGGTCCCTAGCGGGCGTGTTTTTAATACTCCCAAGCCGATGAAGGCGGGGGAAGGCGACCCGTCAGTGTGTGAGACGTTTTTCAGCCCGAGCCGCGCCTACATCGGTCGCATAACCCCTATTCCGCAAACCGCCACCGCGTTTGCCGTCGTGGTCGTGACGGACGGGGATACGTCGGCCATCGTGCCGTTGTTCACCTGGTTAGACGAGGGCGGCACAAAGCTGTTCGGCTGCAACGGTCCCTCTCCCCTATTTGCGCTCTCTGCCAGGACCGGGGAAGAACTGATCAAGGCGCTTGACGAGCTCCTGAGAAAGGAACGACCAAACGCATGATCGCTCCGCCGGCAATGCCACTTCCCGCCGCTCACACCAGCCCACCTTGCCAGCACACGGCCCGCTGAGGTAGGCTCCGGGATCAGCAATGAACCACAACGCACCAAAGACCTGTGAAGCCGGGTGGGCGGTTGCGGCGGGGAGGGCGACTGGATGTTAGCCAGCTGCAGGCGCTGTGAGAGACATCATATCCATCCTGAGAGCGTGTCTGAAAAATGGGGATTCCGCCTCTGGAACATTGCCTCGGAGCAGTAAGGCAAAGAAATGTGACATGACGTGAGATTCTGTCTTGACATGGGGCTGTGCAGGGTGCGGCCACACTCGCGGCAAAGCCGCCAGTTGGGCGGTGAAAACGTCCAACTACTCTACCGACCTGACTGACGCCCAGTGGGCCTACCTGGAACCGATGCTTCCGAAACCGCACCGACGTGGTCGGCCGCCCACAAACCGACGGGTAATCCTCGATGCCATTCTTTACGTGCTCAAAGGAGGGATTCCTTGGCGACTCCTGCCCACGAACTTCCCGCCTTGGCAGACGGTCTACCATGTGTTCCGCCAGTGGAGCCTCGATTCCACTTGGGCCGCCGTCAACGACGCGCTGCGAGTATGTCTGCGGCGGGCCTTGGGGCGACACGACGAGCCCAGTGCCGCGGTTCTGGACAGCCAGAGCGTCAAGGCAGATGGGCATGGCGGGAAGGTCGGCTATGATGCGGCCAAACGCATCAAGGGACGCAAACGCCACCTCCTGGTCGATACCAACGGGTTGCTGTTGGGGGCCGTGGTCAGCCCGGCGGATTGCCCTGAGCGGGAGGGCGGGCAACTCGTCCTGGATCGGGTGGCTGGCTGGTTCGGACGACTGCGCCGGCTTTGGGTCGACGGCGGCTACAGTGGGGAATCCTTCCACGACTGGGTCAAGGAGCGATGGTCGAAGCTGGAGGTCGAGGTAGTGAAACGTTCTGCGGACCTCAAAGGCTTCGTACTGCTGCCACGTCGCTGGGTGGTGGAGCGGACCTTCGGATGGCTGATGAGACATCGCCGGTTGGTCCGCGACTATGAACGGAGTGACTCCAGCGCCGAAGCGTGGATCCAGCTTGCCTTGATCCGCATTCAGTTGAGGCGGCTGGCATGAGTAAACCCGGGCGTCATGCATTTTTCAGACACGCTCTGAGTGCGACCGTAGCCGGCTCGCTGGTGCTCCAGAGCTACTTCGCGATTTGGCATCCGTCATCGTATGGACCCTTCGCGGAGTTTCCCGCTGTGTTGCTCTACGCCGTTGTCATCTCTACTATCGCCTTCCTCGTTCTCGTTTTGCCTAGCTTCGCGTGGCTGCGTCGCAGGCGGTGGAGCCTGTCATCCTTGAGCGGATTCCTAGTCGGACTGCTGTGTGGGCTCCTGGCTATGTTGCTCTTCTTTGTGATGTTTCACTGGCCGATGCACCCATCATTCTTCGTTGCGGGTGCGATTGCCGGCGGATCTGGTGTTTCGATTTATGCGAGATTGGTTTTCAAGAAGCAGGGCTAAACGCGTCTATGACCACCTCTCCCTCCATCCCCTACAGCCCCACTCCGCCTTGCCACGCCGCGGCCCGCTGCGGTAGGGTCCGGGGATCAGCAATGAAGCACAAGGCACCAACACCACCAGCAGCCGGCCGGGCGGGTCGGGCGGTGGGCGGTGACCGCGTTCTGCATTAGGACGATCCTCTACCGTCCAGTCGGAATCGAAGAGCTGGCACTCGTTTTCGACAGCGGAATGAGGGCGTTTCCTCCGCGCCTTCCGGAGCAGCCTATATTCTACCCCGTCACCAACCTCGGATACGCTCGTCAGATTGCAGGGGACTGGAACACGACATCAGGATCGATGGCTGGCTACGTTACGACTTTTGGGGTCGATGACGACTACGTGTCTCGATTCGAGCGCAGGATTGTTGGAGGAAGGGAGCACGAGGAACTCTGGGTGCCCGCCGAAGAACTGAACGAATTCAACGACCATGTCGACGGCCTGATCGAGGTTGATGCCGCGTACTTTGGTGATGGGTTCTCGGGATTGATCCCAGATCAGGCCGGCCTACGAGGAAAGAACGCGGTGGAGCAGTTCGCCTGCCTCCATCGCACCGCCGATTACAGCGGCATGGATTTTGCCTGCGAGACCTACGTCCAGCGCAAGATCATCTACTGTCACTACCCATTCTGGCGAAAGCACGATTTTGCCGGCCAAGGCCTCGGGGCTGAGCAGCGTGACGGATTGATCGCTCTGCTGGAAAAGCGCTGGGAGTCCTCCGACATCCCATTCTCACTGCCCAGGCTCGAAGAGCAGAAGACTTGGCCGGGCCGTCGCGAATGATCCTCTCCCCGCCACCCACAAGCACCGCCCGGTACGGCCGGTCCACCTTGCCCCACCGCGGCCGCTGCGGTAGGCTCCGGGACCGGCACGATGGACGACAACGCACCAAAGCCACCAGCAGCCGGCCGGGCGGTGGGTGGTGAGTTGGAGCCGATGAACTCGTGAAACTCGATTATCTCCAGGATGGCTCGGATGCTTGTCCGCTCGTGCGGCTCTACGAGTTTGACCCCGCCGACGCACGTGATTTGCGACAAACCTTCGATGCGCTTGCGGCGGGTGGCGTTGAGCGAGTCGGTTTGGAGTCGGTCACCTCAGTTGACGGTTCTCAGCTTACGTTCGTTCGCAGCGATCGAGATTGTGGAATTGTCGAGACAGCTCCAAACAGGTTCGAGGTGGTGCTTGCACCGGAAGGATGGAGACAGGCAGCGGATTTCGTCGCTCCCTTTTGCGATGGTGGATTCGGCTACCAGTGGCTCACGCCACAGACGCGTGGCATCCGGTGGCTGTTCTCGAAAGACGGCGCATGGTGATATCCAGTTCAACCAGTACGGTCCCGCACCCCTTGCCACGCCGCGGCCCGCTGCGGTAGGGTCCGGGAACCGCAATGAACGACAACGCACCAACGCCACCAGCAGCCGGCCGGGCGGCGAGGGCGGTGGGTGGTGGTAAGGCTGGCCCTTCCGACACGCCGAGACGATGAGCTTGCTCCCCCATGGCCGGTCTGAGTGGACTCAACAGCTGAAGCTCGCGGTCTTCTGTCTCGCGATGTTCGGTTGCGTCCTCTTCCTGTTGCATGGCTTGGACACAGGCTTGGGAGTCTACCGCAAGCCGACGTTTTGTTGGATCTCTGCCTGCTTCGCGTTTCTGGCCTTTCTGGCTGCTGAGGGACCTCGAAGGCGGGTTGCGCTGGCCGCGTTGGTCGTGGCGGTTTTGGGCAGTGTCTATGGCTACTACGCGAACAACGCGTGGAGGGAGAAGCTGGAGCGGGTGCAAGCGCAAGAATCAGCCTGCGCTTTCAGCAACTCCAGAGATGCGGCATGACATCAACGTCGATTCCGCCACCTTGCGACGCCCCGGCCGCTGCGGTAGGGTCCGGGATCAGCACGATGAACGACAAGGCACCAACGCCACCAGCAACCGGCCGGGCCGTTCGGGTGGCGGGCGGTAAGCTGATCTAGTGTTGGTCGCATGCACGCACATCGCTCATTCAGGCTCACAGGTTCAAATGCCAGGGATGACACACGCCGTGTAAGCCTGCTCTTTCCGCTGGTGCAGCAGTTGCTTGTGTTGGGCATGAGCAGCCTCATCCTGGACGGTGGCAGGGTATTGCAGGTCTTCAGCTATGCTGCACTTGCCTATTGGACTTGCGTCGCGATCATCTTCATGCGGCGAGGGAGACACTTGACGTCCCTGGACAAGATCGTGATTCGTGTCGGGTTCTTGATGGCCTGCGCCATTTCTGTGATCCTGACAGGGTTCATCTGGCACTTGAGAGGTGTGTGAAACTGTGGCCGATCTGCCCGGCTGCGGCATTGCCTCCCCCAGCATCCCCACCCACCCGTCCTGCGGGTCCGCGGCTGGGCTTGGCAGGACGCGGCCCGCTGCAGTAGGCTCCGGAACCACCAATGAAGAACAACGCACCACCTCCACCAGCAGCCGGCCGGCCCGGCGGTCCAGACGCGACTCCCCACGTAGGACCCGCAGCATGAGGATGAAGTGCGCACTGACAGTGGCTGGGATCGCGGTGGTCGTGCTCCTGATCTGGGGCAGTTCATCGGCAACGTCTTACGAGCAGTTTGTCTGCGATTCGTGCGGCATGCTGCGAACGCTCTACATCAAGAAGAAGGCTGGTATCGCCTACTGGAGGAAGGACACTGCAAGTCAGACTGAAACGTCGAGGCGGCTCTTCTCGGATGGAACGCCCAGTTGCCCGCATCACTGGGTATTGATGAAGTTCGGACAGAGTTACCACGGCTGGTTCTTCGGTGCCGGCTACGATGCGGATGGCGGCTTCGCCACATCTGCGCTTCTTACCGTTTTGAATGATGTGCGGTTTGCCGAAGGATGGGAAACGATGGCACAGCCGCGCGAAGTCTTGCATCAGATCGTAGCAGCCTTCGAGTCGCGGCCGGAGGACGCAGCTGCGGTCCTTGAGGAGGAATGGTGGAGCAGTCAAGGCTCGCTTTCGCTCAGAGCGTGTCTGAAAAATGGGGATTCCGCCTCTGGAACATTGCCTCGGAGCAGTAAGGCAAAGAAATGTGACATGACGTGAGATTCTGTCTTGACATGGGGCTGTGCAGGGTGCGGCCACACTCGCGGCAAAGCCGCCAGTTGGGCGGTGAAAACGTCCAACTACTCTACCGACCTGACTGACGCCCAGTGGGCCTACCTGGAACCGATGCTTCCGAAACCGCACCGACGTGGTCGGCCGCCCACAAACCGACGGGTAATCCTCGATGCCATTCTTTACGTGCTCAAAGGAGGGATTCCTTGGCGACTCCTGCCCACGAACTTCCCGCCTTGGCAGACGGTCTACCATGTGTTCCGCCAGTGGAGCCTCGATTCCACTTGGGCCGCCGTCAACGACGCGCTGCGAGTATGTCTGCGGCGGGCCTTGGGGCGACACGACGAGCCCAGTGCCGCGGTTCTGGACAGCCAGAGCGTCAAGGCAGATGGGCATGGCGGGAAGGTCGGCTATGATGCGGCCAAACGCATCAAGGGACGCAAACGCCACCTCCTGGTCGATACCAACGGGTTGCTGTTGGGGGCCGTGGTCAGCCCGGCGGATTGCCCTGAGCGGGAGGGCGGGCAACTCGTCCTGGATCGGGTGGCTGGCTGGTTCGGACGACTGCGCCGGCTTTGGGTCGACGGCGGCTACAGTGGGGAATCCTTCCACGACTGGGTCAAGGAGCGATGGTCGAAGCTGGAGGTCGAGGTAGTGAAACGTTCTGCGGACCTCAAAGGCTTCGTACTGCTGCCACGTCGCTGGGTGGTGGAGCGGACCTTCGGATGGCTGATGAGACATCGCCGGTTGGTCCGCGACTATGAACGGAGTGACTCCAGCGCCGAAGCGTGGATCCAGCTTGCCTTGATCCGCATTCAGTTGAGGCGGCTGGCATGAGTAAACCCGGGCGTCATGCATTTTTCAGACACGCTCTCAGCAATTTCTGGGAGCTGAATGGGTCGAAGATCACCAAGCTTGCGGGAACGCAAGCCCTTGCAGAACATCCGCAACCAGCCGACTGAATCGCTCTTCACTCTCAACTTCAGTCGTCCTTGCCCCACCACAGCCCGCTGCGGTAGGGTCCGGGATCAGCAATGAAGTACAAGGCACCAACGCCACCAGCAGCCGGAGGGGCGGGTCGGGTGGCGGGTGGTGAGCGTGGGCATTCCAGGTGAGCCAACATGCGACGTAGAATCCCAGTCGCGTTTGCGGTTGCCGTCCTGTTCACCCTGATCGCAGGATTTGCCGCTTGGGTGTACTTTGGAGATACCGTGTTTAAGCAAACCCGGCGGATGGAGGTCGGACGCGAGTTCCTGCCCCAGATCACCAACGTGCTGTATGCGCATCCGGAGTTTCGGGATGTTCAGGTTGGAGTCGGCTATGCGAAGACGGGGTGCTTCCTCATCAGCGGCTCGCTCGGGACGCAGGTGCAGTTGTCAAAGCTCCGGGAGGTCATTGCCGCCGCCGAGCCGCCCCTGGATGTCGTCTATCGGCTGACCGTGTTCGAGGATTACTCCGCTGAGCCGAGCACTGAACCGGGCGACCGGCAATGAGCAACTCTTACCTGCCACACCGGCCCACCTTGCCCCACCGCGGCCCGCTGCGGTAGGCTCCGGGATCAGCAATGAAGGGCACGATGAATCACTGTGGTGCGGCTGCTGTGGATAAGGACAGCGATGGGCTGCTGCGCCAGCCGCGTGATCCGGTTTCCCGACCCCGAACATGAAAGCCTCCGCAATCAGCTCGTTTGCGTTCCTACTGCTCTGCTGCAGCATGGTTACGTCATGCCGTGCCCCACACCCACAGCCGCTGCCGGAGCCAACTGCGCACGTCAGAGTGTTCGTCGGGGGATACATCGCGAAACCGGGCCTCCACATCTTGCCGAACCGGATAAACAGCGTTCCCGCATTCATCGAATCAGTCGGAGGCCCAGACACGAATGCGTGCTTCTGCAAGCAAAAGTTCTATGTCATGATAGTTCAGCCGGCACCCGACGCCCCGGAGGTCACCTACCATCGCAAGCACTGGCTCTCGCGGCGGTGGAGGGGGGTCGAATTGAAGGATGGGGCAGACGTGTTCTTCCGCTGACTGCACCGTCGAGGACTCAAAGCAGCCTCCGGCAGCGACCGACTGCCCCCCCTGACCCGCAGGCCCGCCCGAAAATCCCCTTGGCCTGGCACGCGTGATGCTGAAGTCTCCGTGGCAAGCCCCAGATGAAGACGAGCGCTACGAACCGCGCGGTTCCTTACGAGAACCGGCACCGCTGTCGCGGCATCACGTTGATCGAGACGTTGGTGGTGATGGCCATCCTTGCGATGCTTGCCATGGTGGTTCTGCCGCAACTCGCCAGACGCTACCGCCGAGCTTCACCGGTGAGCTGCGTCTACGAGCTCAAGCAAATCAGCATCGCGTTCCGGCTCTTCGCCACCGATCACAACGACCGTTTCCCGCAGCGGCTCTCGACGAACGAAGGCGGAACTCTGGAGTTCGATGCCGACGTCGTTGCACACTTCCGGGTCCTGTCCAACGAATTGGCCAGCCCGAAATTGCTCGTCTGCCCCGATGACTCCATGGTCCCTGCCACGAACTTCACCACGCTGACCGCCAGCAATATCAGCTACTTCATCGGCATGGGGGCGGACGAGATGCAGCCGCGGATGATCCTCGCCGGCGACGACAACCTGACCACCAACAACGTGCCCGTGGGATCCGGCTGGCTGGTTCCCCGGACCAACCTGATCGTGGGCTACGGTAAGGACCGTCATGGGAGTTGTGGCAATGTAGGGATGAGTGACGGCTCCGCCCAGCAACTGACATCCGCGCGTCTCGAGGACTACCTGCGGCAACCTCCCAACCTCACCAACCGCTTGCTTCTGCCGTAGCGTTCCGGACCATGGCAGTCCTGCGGACGACAGCGCCGTCGCTCGGCGTGGTTAACCGCACCATCAGGCTGATTCGGGCCTGATGCCCCAGAACTCCCCCCGCCTGCTCCCGCGTGACCAGCTCCCGGTAATGCGTCAGCAGCACTTGCGGGCTGTTACCGAGTTCGAGGGCAACCGCGGCGGCGTCTTCCTTGAGCGTCAGGAAATATCTGGCGGGCACACTGAATCGATGAGGCTCAGGGCCCGTGCGATGCAGTCTGCCCGGTCTTTCCCACGGGCAGGGTCATGGGCCCAAATGGCGTGCTCACCGCCAGGTTCCCCGAGAAATCATAATTGACCTGGCTTCCGGTCAACATCCGGAACACCGCCAGGCCAAGGCGCGTGGGCGAGAACGAGAGCGGGATTCGGACCGAACCGGTCCCCCCCGACGCCCCCATGGAAACCGCTTGGGCCAGCGAGGCAGCAGCCACCTGGGTCCCGCCCAGCTTCAACTGATAGTCGATGCTGCGCAGATCGAACGGGAAGGCGTTGGGGTTCACCAACCCGAGATCGAGGTGCCCCGACGCCTCCCCCAGCGTCAAACGATCCCAGCGAATCTCCTTCAGTTCGAGGGTTGGCGGCACGGGCACCGGCAGTTCACCGGACCAGGTGGCCGGCAACCGAATTGGTCCCGCGATTCCCGGATCGACCGACAGTCCCGCCTCGAGGGTGTAAGGAACCACCGACCCCGGCTTGATCCCCTTCGCCAGCTGCAGCAGGTCCGCGAAAACCACCCGCGCCGGCAGGGTCACCGTCCGATTGCTGCCGGCCGGCACGACGCCCTGCAACGCCGCCGATCCCGAAAGAAAGGAGGCGGCACCGCTGGCCAACCGGTAGTCCACATTCACCAACGGCAACGCCACCGAGGCGGGATTCTCGACGGCGACATCGAACTGCAACGTCGCCGACTGGAGATCAATCGAGTCCAACCGGGCGCGGGTGACATGCGCCGAGGGTTTCCGGGCGGGGGTGAGGTTCTCAAGGACAGAGCACCCTGCCAGGATCAGCAGACAAAGCGGCACCACGCGGTGGCGGCAGCATCGGAATGAGCGGTTCAAGATCCGGTTCATGGTTTCAAATACCCACAACATGGCCCGCCGGGTTTCCGATGGCAAAGGACAATCATCGATTCGCTCCTCCCCTGCCCTCACTCACCGGAAAGGGCGGATCGGTGCGACCAGCGGACCGTCCAATCGCCAACGCCTCTGCCCTTCCGCGCCCGGACACTTCGGCTACCCAATCAGCCGTAACAAGTCAGTACAACCACGAAATACACGAAGTACACGAAAGGAGGAGCGAGGAACTGGTTGGTTGAACCCCTGTCACCCTGAGATCCCCTTTACGGGCAGGGTCACCGAGCGATTGTTTCCCCGCGTCTTCGTGTGATTCGTGTGTTTCGTGGTTTGCCCAGCTGTATGAAGACGGCTTGGGGAAATCGATCATTCCGTCCCCAGGACCCGCCGGACCTCGTCGAGGTGACGGCCCAACCGACTGCCGGCGGTGAGGTCCCAGAGCGACGTGTCCAGCTGGCGCATTGCCAGCACGGCAATGATCCAGCCCTGGGTCCAGCCGGTCTCGACACTCCACGCCCCCCAGCCGGCATCGGCATTGCTGGCCCAATGCTCCCAGCGATCGAAATCGAAGGCCCGGAACCAGGCGCCGTCCAGTTCCTTCCGAACCTCGCTCCGGACCTGGATGCGACAGAGAAACTGCGCCAACCGGTCGCCGGCTTCCGCGTACGCGGTCTCGCCCGTGGCCGCGGCAGCTTCGTGCAATGCCAGGAATGCGAAGTTCGACGTGTACAGCAGGTCGCACACCGGATCGCCGTTCGCATGCAGCAAGGTCGCCTCGTTCGTGCCGTAGGCCGCATTCGAAGCAGGCGGACCGTAATCACCGCGCCCAGGCGGCCCGAGTTCCTCCCGAATGGCGCCACATGCCACCTGCCCCTTCAGCAGATCCCCCCCCACGGAACGCACCCAGTCGCGATGCTCAGGCGTGTCCTCCAGTCGTACGAGCCAAGCCAGACAAAGCAGCATGACCGCCCGCTCCTGTTGGATGCCGTTGGTCCAGCGCCAACCATCCGGGTACGCGGCCATCGTCCTCGCGATGGCGGACTTCGCCAGGTCGAGGAGCGGGCGATGGCCGGTGGCACGATAGGCCCACAGGTAGCAGGCCCACATGTGCGCCTGGTAATGCGGTTGAAGCGAGACCGTCCCGGCCTCGTGAAAGTACCGCCAGCCGCGACGGACCAACTCGGGTTCATCGATCCGGTTCGGTTGAAAACCCAGGGTGCCCGCGAGTCGGAGGTTGGCCATCAGTCCCTCCAAGATCCGCCGGTCCCAGCGATCGACCTCCAGGGCCGCCGCACCGGCAATGACTCCGAGCAGTCCGCGGGCATTGTCGGAACTGTAATACACGCCGTAACCGTCCAGGTCGCCGTGATAACGCGGCACATCGTTCCACCCGAACAACCCGAAGGCTGGATGCGCCGGGTTGGCCCGATGGCCCTGCGAGAGAATGGACCGGGTGTAGAGGTAGTCGGCCACGTTACCCGCCCGCGCAGCCCATCGCGGATCGTCGAGGGCCCTGGCCGCCAACGCCATGCCGCCCGCCGCCTCGCCGTTGCAGTCATGCCGCCGCCACCACCGAACGGGCTGGGCACCATCAGACCCGACCTGACTGCTGAAACCCTCAAGCACCCCCAACGAACCGTCCCCGCACGGTTGATCCGCGGAGGGGGCCGGCCCCACGCGGTCAGGCCACCCGGAGGCCGTTGTGTCATAGGTGTCCTTCCAGGACGGATGCACGAGCATGCGTGCCGATTCATACCATGCGACCCCGCGCCGCAGCGCCTGCCGTTCGGCGTCAGCAGGCAGAGCCTCGTCCCGGCCATAGGACGGGCGCACCGGGGGTGTCCAATGGAGTTCGGGCACGGTCTGCCCCGGGAACAGCCACTCGATAATGCGGGTCCATACGCGGCCCCACGCAGCCACCGGGGCATACCGCCCGGTGACGAAGCCACTCAAGCAGGTGGTCGCCACGAGCGTGTGATCGTCATGCTCGAAGAGGACGGGAACAGTCTCGGGCGGCAATCCGTAGACAGCGGTGTCGAACCCGGCCACACGCGCGAGCACCAGCGGGGCGTTGGCGGCCTCGGTCGGTAGAATGTGACAGTCATGCATCGCGAGGATGCGGTTGGCGGGCAGCATGGGGCCGAAAAAGTCGGTTGCCACCACCACACGTTCCCAACGGGGGCTCCGCCCGGAACCGAGGGTCCTGCCGGGCAAGGCGCGCGGGTATTCGAGATACAGTCGGAGTCCCTTCGCCTCCGCCAGGCTCAGAAGCTGTTCCGGGACGTCGGTGGTTTCCGCCGGATAGTCCCCGGCGAGAATCAGCACCGCGCCGCCCGGAACCGCCACGTCGACCGCGTCAGTCGGGTTGTCAAACCGACGCACGATCAGTCCGTTGTCAGCCAGCACCCGCGGCAGGTCGCCGGCTTCCGGGCCGGAAATGAACACGGTCCGCCGTTGGGCTGGTGGTTCCGCCGATTCCGCGGGGAATGCGCCAGCCATGCCGAGGCAGATCGGCAGGAGCAATACGACCAGTCTCATCAAGCGATTCTGCCGCGGCGACTGCCGCAAGGGAAGCGTGTGCCGACTCTCCGCCGCCGAGGCGTCCCGGTTGCGCGAACTGGAGGGTCACTGATCGTCCCCGACCGGGGACAAGACTCTCGCTCGTCGGAGCCGCAGTTGGTGCCAATCGCGTTACGGAACCTCCGGGAATGTGACGTGGTTGTGTCATCCGGGAAAAAGCCACCTCCCCCGCGCCGCCGGCTCGCGGTCCAACCTTGACGTTGACCCCTCAAATCATCCATTCTGCCCCAAGTCAGCAAGTCGCACCGAAACCCCGGATCCGAAAACGATGTTATGAACAGACTGAATAGTCGGATTTCAATCCTCTTTTCCATGGCCCTTGCCGGAGGCAGCCTGACGAGGGCTCAGGACACCACCCCGCCGGAAGCGCTCGGCGCCCAAACCTACGGCGCAACCAGCAGCATCATCGTGAGCTTCTCGGAGGAGGTGAGTGAGGCCTCGGCCGGGACCAAGACCAACTACTCGCTGGACAATGGTGCCACCATCACCAGCGCGACGCGGGTCGCAGCCGATCAGGTCCGCCTGGTCACTTCCGAACTCGATCCCGCCAAGGTCTATCACCTCACGGTGCACGGGGTCGCGGATGTTGCCACGCCCCCCAACCTGATGTCCGGGTCGGCCACCCTGTTCGTCAGCACCGCGCAGGGAGCCATCAGCCTGAACCTGTTTGACGGGGTCTTCGGCGGCAGCGTGGACGACTTGCTCGCGAGCGAGGCGTATCCGGATTCGCCCACCCAGACCCGGTTTGCGGAGAGCGTGGACTACAATGAATCCAACGCGCTGCGGGGCATGCAATTTGTCGGCTACCTCCACCCCGAGTTGGACGGCTACTACTTCTTCTGTCTTTCGGGCAAGGACGATTCCCGCCTGTTCCTCAGTCTGGACGAAACCCCGGAACTCAAGGTGGAAATCATAAACCGTGGCCAGGGTGGGTATCAGGACTTCTCGGAACCTTGGTTTGGGAGTTTCCCCCTCGAGGCGGGCAAGAAGTACTACCTGGAAGTCCTTGGGAAGGTCCAGTGGGGCGGCGGGCATCTGTCGGCGGCCTGGCAGCATGAAAGCTGGCCGGAACCCCAACTGATCGGCTCGGCCAATCTCTCCACGCTGATCCCCTCAGGCCCGATCGCAATCGAGACGCCGCCGGCGAGCCAGACGGTGCTGGAACGTAGCCAACTTACCTTGACCGTGGAAGCGTCGGGCACTCCGCCCTACGCCTATCAATGGCAGAAGGACGGCGTGGACCTCGCCGGCGCCACCGACGCGAGCCTGGTCATTGATCGGGTGAGCCTGGACGATGCCGGGGATTACACCGTGAAGGTGAGTAACCGTTACAGCGAGGCCACCTCCGAAGCGGCATCCATCGAGGTGCTGCCGGGTGGTGGGGCGGGTGGACCGCAACTCGTCTCGGCCGGGAGCTTCGACGGCGTGCAACTCGGGCTTCGGTTCGACAGCCCGCTGGACCCGGCCACGGTTTCGGAGGCCGGCAATTACCAGGTGTTCGCGGGAGGACAGATCGTCACCGTCACCGGCGCCGCCCCGGGCAATGACCCGGCAACCGTGATTCCGGTCCTGAACCTGCCCTCCACCCTCAGCAATCCGTTCACCGTGATGGCCGAGGACCTGAAGGACGCCAACGGCGTGGTCATGGGTGCGCCCGGCCTGGTTCGTGGCGCAGTGCAGGACTTGACCCTGATCGACATCGGCAGCCCGGTCGAGGCAGGCGCCGCGAATGCGTTCGGCCCGGACGAAGTCGAGGTGACGGCCGGCGGTCTCCGCACCTGGGACACCTCGGACTCCTTCACCTTTGTCCACGGGGAACCGATGACCGGCGACTTCGACGTCCGGGTGCGGATCGACAGCGTGGAACAACTGGGAACTCCGGGAGGCGACCCCAAGGCGGCCCTCATGGCACGCGAAAACCTCACCGCCGGCAGCCCGAACGTGTCGCTGAACGCGGTTTCCACGCGGAATTACATCGAGTACCTCTACCGCCCCAGCCAGGACGGAGGCACCACGGAATTCAACCCCAGCACCAGCCCGGGCCTTGAGTTTCCGGTGTGGCTGAGACTCCAGCGTGTGGACAACAATTTCGTCAGCTGGCGTTCCCAGGACGGCGAGGACTGGACGAAGATCAGCGAGGGCGAGGTGCCGCTCGCCAGCACCGTGATGGTGGGCTTGAACACGAATGCCGACCGGGACCAGTCCGGATCACGGCTGCGTGTCCAATACAGCGGCTTTTCGATCGCCTCGACTCAAGGCTACACCGTGACCGACATTGGGAACCCGGTCGAGTCCGGCCATGCCACCTTCGGCGGCGAGGTCGGCGAGGTGGAGGTCGTCGCAGGCGGCCTGCGCACGTGGGACACCAGCGATTCCTTCAACTTCGTGCATCGCGAGAAGACCGGTGATTTCGACGTGAAGGTGCGTGTGGACAAGGTGGAACAGATCGGTGCTGCCGGAGGCGATCCCAAGGCGGCGCTCATGGCGCGCGCGAACCTCACCGCCGGCAGCCCCAACGTGTCGCTCAACGCCGTCGCCACCCGCAGTTACATTGAGTATCTCTACCGGCCGACCCAGGACGGAGGCACCACGGAATTCAATCCGAGCACCAGTCCGGGCCTGGAACTGCCGGTCTGGCTGCGACTGCAGCGGCGGGGCGACCTGTTCACGAGCATGCGTTCCCAGGACGGGACCGCTTGGACCCGCATCAGTTCGGGGACGGTTGACCTGCCCGACACCCTCCTGGTGGGGCTGAATACGAACGCCGACCGCGACGAGGCCGGCTCACTGCTTTCGGTGAGCTACAGTGGCCTGGGAGACACCTCGACTTACCTGACGCTGGCGGACATGGGGCTGACCCTGACCGACATCGGCAACCCGGTGGAAACCGGTTACGCCGTCACCCCGGACGGCCCCGGCGACATCGACGTCCTGGCCGGCGGTCTGCGGACGTGGGATACGAGCGATTCCTTCACGCTCATTCACGAGCAGAAGACCGGCGATTTCGATGTGCAGGTTCGGGTCGACGCCGCCAGCCAACTGGGGAACCCCGGCGGCGATCCCAAGGCCGCCCTGATGGCCCGGGAAAACCTGACTGCGGGCAGCGCCAACGTGTCGCTCAACGTCGTGCCCACCCGGCAATACATCGAATACCTCTACCGACCCTCACAGGGCGGAGGCACGACCGAGTTCAACCCCAGCACCAGTCCGGGGCTGGCCTATCCGCAGTGGATTCGCCTCCAGCGCGTCGGAGACAACTTCGTGAGTTGGCGCTCGGCGGACGGACGGGAATGGAACCAGATCAGTGAGGGCGAGGTGGTGCTCCCCGAAACGCTGTTTGTGGGCCTGAACACGAACGCCGACCGCGACGAGGCCGGCTCCCTCATCGAGGTGCGCTACCGGGATTTCGGTGACTACGTCGCCGCCCCGCCCGTAACCGCTCCGACCCTCATGGTGTCACGAAGCGGGAGCACGTTGATCCTGGCCTGGCCTGACTCGGCAGGCAGTTTCGTTGTGGAAGGCACGGGGAGTCTCATTCCGCCAATCAGTTGGACGCAGGTTCCGGGAAGTCCCAGCATCGGCGGCGGGCAGGTCACCTTCCTGATCCCGATTTCCGGCGGCACCAGCTACTTCCGGCTGCGCGAGGAATAGCAGGAACACGCAATCGAGCGCTGCAACCCGCTGCCGGCGAACGTCGGCAGCGGGTTTGAGTATTGGAATCCATGGCAGAAATCGAAGTCGGGCATCGGAGGCTTGAGCCATGCTTGAAAGGCCCGGAAGGAGAGATGCGACCGGGCCATACGCACGCCAGCAGGTTCGTCCAGTGCGGTCTGGTTGCCGTGCTCCTGTTCGCAATGGTGGTACCGGACCGGATCGGTCATGCCGAAACGACCGGCACCCCGCTGCCGGCTGCGCTGGGCGGTGGTCCGGGTTTCACCCCGTTGCCGGCTTCGGTAACCGGCCTTCAAGTCACCAACCGCATGGATGCCGCCACCACCGCCCGGAACCAGATTCTCCTCAACGGCGCCGGGGTGGCCGCCGGCGATGTCGATGGTGACGGCCGCTGCGACCTCTACTTCGCCAGCGTCTCAGGCTTCGGCCGGTTGTTCCGCAACCTGGGTGACTGGCGATTCAAGGATGTCACGGTAGCAGCCCATCTGCCGACGCAGATTCCGCAATCAACCGGCACCGTCCTCGCGGACATCGACGGAGATGGTGACCTCGACCTGCTCGTAAACTCCGTCGGCGGAGGAACACGGCTGTTTCGCAACCGGGGAACCGGTGTCTTCGATGAGGATTCCCAGGCGGGCCTGATCCGCGAGGGAGGCAGCCATTCGCTCGCCCTGGCCGACATCGACGGCGACGGGGATCTCGACCTCTACGTGGCGAACTACCGGACCACCACCGTGCGGGACAATCCGGTGCGGGTCCGCCTGCGGAGGGTGGACGGAGGTTTTGTCGCCGCGCCTCCTTACGAAGACCGCTTTGTCGTGCAGATTGTGGGGAACGGACAGGGATCGTTGGTTGAGCTGGGAGAACCCGACGTTCTCTACCTGAACGACGGGACGGGTCGCTTCCAGGCCACGGAATGGACCGGAGGACGGTTCCTGGATGAAGCCGGGCGTCCCCTTGGAGCGCCACCGCGGGACTGGAGTCTCTCGGCGATGTTTCGGGACCTGAATGGTGACGGGACACCGGATCTGTACGTCTGCGGCGATTTCTCCACCCCGGATCGCATCTGGATCAATCAGGGCGCCGGGGTGTTTCGAGCGATCGCGCCCCAAGCCATCCGCCACACCAGTTGGTCGTCCATGGCCCTTGATGTCGCCGACGTCAACCAGGACGGGGTCGACGACATCTTCGTCGCCGACATGCTGAGTCCGGATCCGGTGCGGCGGATGGTCCAACGCGGCAACGCCCACCCCACCGTCCTGGACGACGACCTTCGCAACGACCGGCCGCAGACCATGCGGAACCACCTGTTCCTCAACCGCGGAGACAACACCTACAGCGAAGTGGCCTGCCAGGCCGGCATCGAAGCCTCCGACTGGACCTGGAGCGCGGCGTTCCTGGATGTCGACCTCGACGGGCGGGAGGATTTGTTGAGCGTGAACGGCCACGTCTTTGACATGCAGGATTCCGACGCCATCGCCCGGTTGCAGCGCCTGTCCACAGCCGGCCCGGTGAACGGCGCGGCGGCCTTGACCAATTACCCTCCCCTGAACACCACGAACCTGGCCTTTCACAACGTGGAGAATGGCCGGTTTGAAGACGCCACGAGCCAGTGGAACTTCGGTCTGGCCGGGGTTTCCCAGGGATTGGTGCTGGCCGACTTGGACGGTGATGGTGACGCGGACGCGGTCGTGCACAACCTGAACCAGCCACCGGTGCTGTTTCGGAACGAATCGACCGCTCCGCGCATTCGCGTGAGCCTGCGCGGTGTGCCTCCGAACACCGCCGGTGTCGGAAGCCGCATCACTCTGCGCACGCCCGGGCATCCGCAAAGCCAGGTCATCATGGCGGGCGGGAGGTATCTCTCCTCCGATGAGCCGGCACGCACCTTCGCCGCCGTCGGATTGCCATCGTCCGAAGCCGTCCTCGAAGTCCGTTGGCCGGACGGCCGGATCACCCGGCTCACCAACCCGGCCCCGAACTCGCACTTCGTCTTCGATCAACGGGATGCCGGCGACGACTCCCCTGCCCCTCCGCCGGTGGTCTCCCCGTTCCAGTTCGCCGAGGTCTCCCCTCCGCTGGCACCCGTTCACCAGGACCCGCCCTACGACGATGCCGCCCGCCAGCGACTCATGAGCCGCAAGCTGAGTGAACTGGGCCCGGGCCTGATCTGGCTGGATTGGGACCGCGATGGCTGGGAGGACCTGTTGATCGGCTCGGGGGCAGGGGCGGGGCCGCAGTTGTTCAAGAACCGCGGGGGAGCGGGCTTCGACCCTGTGCCGCTGCCACCCGCTGAGCTCGGCCCCGTGCCGGACCAAACCGGCCTCGCCTCGTGGCAGACCGCCAATGGCGCAACCCACCTTCTGGTCGGCTTCTCCAACTACGAACCCGGGCCCGGCACACCCTCCCGCCTGGTCCACTACACCTCGCTCGGGAAGGACGCCTCCCGCCCGGTCACCGTGTGGAGCGGGCCGGAATCGATCGGGCCCATCGCCCTTGCCGACGTGGATGGCGACGGCGATCTGGACGCGTTCGTCGGGGGGCGCGTCGCGCCGGGGCGGTATCCCGAGGACGTCGCTTCCCACCTCCTGTTGCAGGACGGCGGCGCGTTCACTCCGGCAACGGACACACCAGAGGAATTCCACAACCTGGGCCTGGTCACGAGCGCGGTCTGGAGCGACTGGGACGCGGATGGGTTTCCGGAACTTGCCGTGGCAACCGAGTGGGGCCCGATCCGGCTCTTCTGGAACGAACGCGGTCGGCTGAGCGAGCGAACCCGTGCACTGGGACTCGACCATTTCCCCGGCTGGTGGACCGGCCTGGTCACCGGCGATTTCGACGGCGACGGTCAAATGGAACTGCTCGCGGGGAACTGGGGTCTTAACCACCTTTACCGGCGCTTTGCCTCGAACGAGGTTCGCGTCTACTACGGGGACTTCCTGGGAGATGGCGGACTCGACGCGGTCGAGGCCTGCGGTCGTCCGGGCGAGCCGGGTTACTTTCCGTGGCGGGATTACGACGTGTTCCGCGAAACCCTGCCATCCCTCGTCGAGCGGTTTCCGACGTGGCACGCGTTTGCCCGGGCGAACGTGGAAGCGATCCTCCCCGGCGAACCGGACACGATCCGTCACAAATCGGCAAGCTGCTTCGAACATTCGCTGTTTCGGCTCGAACAGGACCGCGTCTCCCGCCAACCCCTGCCACCGGCCAGCCAGGTTGCGCCGGTGTTCGGCGTGGTGGTGGGCGACTTCGATGCCGATGGATCGATGGATGCCTTCCTCGCGCAGAACTTCTTTGGCGTGGAACCCGGCGCCACTCGACTTGACGCGGGGCGGGGTCTGCTGCTGCGCGGGAACGGCCATTCCGAACTCAGTCCAGTGCCGGGCCATCTCAGTGGCATCACCATCTACGGACAGCAACGCGGTGCCGCGGCCGCTGACTACAACCACGACGGCCGACTGGACCTCGTGGTGAGCCAGAACCGGGGCGCCACGCGGTTGTATGAGAACCGATCCCTGCCATCGGGACTCACGGTCCATCTGATCGGACCGCGCCAGAACGTGACCGCCATTGGCGCTTCGGTACGATTGATCACGGCCAATGGCGCCGGCCCACGTCAGGAGATACAGGCCGGCGGTGGTTACTGGTCCCAGAACGGAGCGACGCTCATACTGGGCCACGCGCAAGACCCGCAGGCCTTGCAGGTGCTATGGCCCGGAGGACGCACCCAGACCGTGCCCTGGCCCGCCGGTGCCCGACAACTCACGGTGGGATTCGACGATACGCCCGCCGTTTCTGCCGGGCTCTGACTGACTTTCCACCCCGCCGCCAAAGCGGTAGAGGACTACCGCAGTCCAAGACCTGGCGGATTCGCGAAGCGTCTTGGACTGCGGCGATCCCAATCGCCGCTTTCTCAGGGCCGCGAAGCGATTCGGCGCGCGTTCCCCCTCGCTCCTCCCCCGACCTCAAACTCCAACCCCTCCAATCCTGCCCGGGTTTTCCCTTGCCTCACCACGGTCGCCACCGAAGACTGCCTCCCATCGAACCGAAACCCACTGCAGCAAGAGCCATGATGAAACCTCTGAACCGTCGGGAATTCGTGAAACAATCGATGGGCGCAGCCACGGCCCTCGCCGCCCTGCCTCACGCGAGGGCAGCCGGGGCGAATGAGCGCGTGGTGGTGGGCGTGATGGGACTCGGCGGACGCGGCACCGCGCTCGCCGGGATGTTCGCCAGCCGGAAAGACGTTGAGATCGCCTACCTCTGCGATGCCGACACCCGCCGGTTTGGCCGGACCCAGGCCGCCATCGAGCAGGCCCAGGGCCGCCCGGTCAAGTGCGTTCAGGATTTCCGCCGAATCCTCGATGACCCGGCGGTCGATGTGCTGGTCAATGCCACCCCCGATCACTGGCACGGTCTCGGCACCATCCTGGCCTGCCAGGCGGGGAAGCATGTCTACGTGGAGAAACCGATGGCGCACAACGTCTGGGAAGGACGCAAGATGGTTGAGGCGGCGCGCAAGCACAACCGGGTCGTCACGGTGGGAATGCAAAGTCGCAGCGCCCCGTATGTGCAGCCGGCCCGGGAGATCATCCGATCCGGCAAGCTCGGCGACATCCGCCTGGTCCGGGTTTACAACATGATGGAGCACCCGTTCCGGGAATCCGGCCCGGAAGGACCGGTTCCCGCGGAGTTGGATTACAACCTCTGGTCCGGCCCGGCCCGGTTGCTGCCCTACCATGCCCAACGTTCCTGGCTGAACTTCGCCGAGTACAGTTGTGGCCCGATCCCGGGCGATGCGGTTCACCAACTCGACCTCGCCCGGTTCCTGCTCGGGGATCCGCCGCCACCGAAGAGCGTCGTTCACCAGGGCGGCATCCATGTGCTGCGTGACGGGCGGGACACGCCCGACAGCCAGTACGCCACCTACGAATACGACGATTTCGTCCTGCTGTTTCAGGGCACGCTCTGGACGCCCTACATGAAGAAGATCCCCGTGGAAACCCGAAACACGGATCAATTCCCGGACTGGGAGTTCTGCTCCACGAAGATCGAGATCCTGGGAACGAAGGACTTCATGCGAGTGGGCCGGCATGGAGGCGGTTGGCAGGTGTTGGATGGGAACGACAAGGTGATCGCCGAATCCTATGGGCGCCAGGGTGACGCCGATCACATCGAGAACTTTCTGCAATGTGTGCGTTCGGGAAACCGGCCCAATGCGGACGTCGAACAGGGTCACCAGTCGGTCCTGCTCTGCCACCTCGCCAACATTGCCTGGCAGGCGGGCAATCCGCGGTTGGTCTTCGACGCGCAAACCGAGACCTTCCCGGACTCGCCCGAAGCGAACCGCCTGCTGAAACGGCCGGCCTACCGCGCTCCGTGGCTCGTGCCGGGAACGGTATAGGCACCGGTTGGGGATCCCCCCAACGACTCAGTCGTCGTCGTCATCCTCGCCCGTGGTGACCAGATGCAGGGCTTTCAGGCCGGTTCCGTGGGCGCCGGCGAGTTGGGCCGGATACGGCGCGTCCACCCCCTTCACCGAATGCCAGATGATCCGGTTCAAGGTGTCCTCGTCCGCCTGATCCACGTCGTCCAGCGGTTGCGCGAGGCTCGCCTGCGCCCAGTGCAACCCGGCACCCTCCAGCGCGCTCAACGGCTGATTCATTTCATCAAGCGGAATCCGGTTGGGCTGACAGGTGTAGGGGGTAAGATCCGGTCGGCGGGTGAAACACTCCGTCATGAGCGGCGCCAGGGCGTCCATCTGGTTCATGGGCGACACCCCGAGCATGCGCTCGATGGTGTGCAACACGGAGGTCTGGTTGTAGAAATTACTGACGACCTTCCCGCGTTTGGTGTAGGGACTCGCCACGAGACAGAGCGATCGGTGCCCGTCCACGTGGTCGAACCCGGCCTGTGGATCATCCTCGATCACGAAGATGCAGGTCGTCGCCCAAAAGGAACTTTGCGACACCGCCTCCACGATGCGGCCCACGGCCAGGTCGTTGTCCGCCACCTGGGCCCGCGGCGTCGGATTGCCCGGGCTGGTCCCCGAGGTGTGGTCGCTGGGGAGGTAAACGATGACCAGGTTCGGCCACGTCCCCTGCCGCTCATAATCCCGGAATTCGTCGAGAAACACCTCCGCCCGAATGGCATCGGGGATGCGCATGTTCCATCCCGGCGAGTTCGGACAACTGTAAGCCCGCAAGGGATCGATCCAGATCTTGTGGTCGAAGGTGATGGCTCCGGCACCGGTCTCATGATCCTTCAGGATCGTCTCGTAAGTGGCGTCCCGGGGCACCGGCCAGGACTTGCTCATCTCGCCGTAGTTGCGAAAGGAAAGCCCGGCGAGCAACACCTTGTCCCAGAGGAACCCGGAACTGGCGAAACTCAGCGGGTCATCGCCGGAGTAGGGATAGCTGCGGGTGAACCCGCCAAAGGACTTCTCGAGATAGTCGGTGGCGTAACCCTCCGTGGCCCAGGCGTGGCCGTCCGCCGACAGCACTCCATTGCAATAGTAGTTGTCCAGCAGCACGAATTGCTCCGCCAACGCGTGATGGTTCGGGGTGGTCTCGCGACCGAATACGCACAGTGACGGGTCGCCGTTGCCCCGGGGCAGATCGCCGAAGACCTGGTCGTAGGTCCGGTTCTCCTTGATGATGTAAACCACGTGCTCGAAGACCGAGGGGTCACCGAGCCGCTGCGGCACAGGCTGCGGGGCGCGCGGACTTCGGGACTTCTCCCACGCGCGCAGCATCTCCGGCACCCGTGCGTCCTGCCGCACCTGCCGCGTGTAGCCGGCCAGTGTGTCGTCGTCCGGAACCGGCACCCGGCCCACGGTCCCGAGGTGGTTGTGGCTGTTGTAGCCCTGCTGCTTCTCCGGCCGGTTGCGGGAGCCGAACCCCTTCACGTTGGCAATGAACAGCGAGGTGGCGTCGCTCGCCAGGGCTCCCGGATACCAGGCCGTCGGAATGAAACCCTCGAGGAAGTGCGATCCCGCGTCTCCTCGACGGAACACCGCCACGGCGTTGTTGCCCCCATTCGCCACATACAGCGTGGTGCCGTCAGGTCCCAGCGCCAGGGCGTTCGGAGCGCTGCCAAACGGCAGGCTCGCCTCCGGACGCACCGCCAGCGTCTCCCGCACGGTGCGACTCGCAACGTCCAGGACGCTGACGGAATCGGAGTTGGCGTTCGCGACATAAAGGGTCCCACCGTCGTCCGCGAGCAACAGGTCGGAGGGATGAAGCCCGACGGCGATCTCCTCCACCGTCCAGCCCGCAGCCAGGTCCACCACCGAAACCGTTCCGGTTGAGGCCACGCCCCGTTCGTCCACCACCGCCTCCGTCCCCGACGAAGTGGCCGTCCGGTCACCCGGTTGCGCCTGGCGCCCACCCCAGTTGGAAACAAAGCCCAGTCCACCGTTGGGAACCGCCACCACGTCGTAAGGGGCCACGCCGACGGGAATCTCGACGCCAACGTCGCCCGCGACGAGATCGACGAGGGCGAGGCTGTTATTGCGCGAGAGACAGACCCAGGCCTGCGTCTCGTCCGAAGAGAGCGCGATGCCCGCGGGGTGCGAATTGCCCCGGCCGCCTGGCCCCGGCAGGACAATGCGACGCCCCCATTCCGCGGTGCCCTGTTCGTTGATGATTGCTTCCCAAAGCGAATCCTGCGCGGTTGTCACATAGACGTGCCGGCCGTCCCGGGTCACCACGATCCCGTGAGTCGAAGCACCACCGGCAGGAAAGTCGAGCCGCTGGCGGATGGACCAGGTGGGAACATCAACGACCAACAACCCGCGCATGTCCTTCACCCACAGCGTGCGGGCATCCGGGGAGAGAACCAGATCCACGGGGCGACCGCCGAACTCGAGGGTTTGACCCGCCGGATGAAGCCACTGGTCCGTCGGAACCAGGTAGGCACCGGATTCGTTCGGACCGGCCTGACGCGTGGGTTCATGCCGGCAACCCGCGACCAGCAGTAGCGAGAGGCAGCCAGGGAGAAGGCTCAGCGGCTTGTTCATTACCCCACCCTGCCCCAATCCCCGGCCCCAAATCGAGCTGGAAACGAAGTTGAAATCGGATCCGCTCTACGGCAGTACCTCCGGGACACATCAGCCGCTGAAGTGAACCATTCCTGACGAAGCCATGCCTCAATCGTTTAGCACTGCCTGTATCGTCGCAACCTTGCTCATCTGCCCAACGGGCGCCGGGGCAGCCAACCCCGGTCTGGCACCGACGCCGCCAACGGGTTGGACCAGTCGGAACGGCTTCCAGAACACCGAGGATTCCTTTGCCAACAAGGTGCTCTGGGACAGCCGCGAGAGGACCCACGAATCCTCCGCCAAGGAAATCGACATCGATTTCAGGGTCGTGCCATGCTTGCTGCTTGTGGTCGATGGAAACAAGAGTCCGGGCAACCGCGCCAATGCGGGTGAGATCGCTGGAAATGCCGCTACTGCCAGCAAGCTGAAGGGCGCGTCAGGCATTGACGGTCCTCCGCCGTCCCCCCTCGTCGCACCCTGGGCCGGCCCACATGGCGGTCTGCCCCCGTTCGACCAGGTGGTCGTCGCGGAGTTCAAGCCCGCCTTCTCCAGTGCCATCGAAGCCAAACGCGAGGAGATCCAGGCCATCACGGACGACCCGGCCCCGGCGACGTTTGCAAACACCATCGCCGCCCTTGAACGCAGCGGCCGCACGCTCGATCGCCTGGAGGCGGTGTACGGCGTGTGGAGTTCAGCCATGAGTTCGGCGGAATTTCGGGCGGTCGAGCAGGACGTCGAACCGCAGCTCGCTGCGTTCCGGGACGAGGTGCACCAGAATGAGAGGCTCTTCCGCCGGATTGAGGCCGTGTATCTCTCTCCGGAGAAGGCGGACCTCACGCCGGAACAGCAACGCCTCGTCTGGCTGTACTACACCAACTTCGTCCGCGCGGGGGCGAAGCTGGACGCGACCGGCAAGGCGCGGGTTGCGGCCATCAACCAACGACTGGCCACGCTGTACACGACCTTCAGCCAGAACCTCCTCGCCGACGAGGAAGGGTATGAAACGATGATCACCGACCCGGCCGATCTGGCCGGCCTGCCGGAATCCTCCCGCGCTGCCGCCGCCGCGGAAGCGGAACGGCGGGGTTCGAAGGGCCGGTGGGTGGTCGCCAACACGCGTTCCAGCGCCGCGCCATTCCTGAGCTACGCCGACAACCGCGCCTTGCGGGAACAGGTCTGGCGCAACTTCGTCAACCGCGGCGACCACGACGGCGCCCGCGACAACAAGCCGCTCATCACCGAGATTCTCAGACTGCGCGCCGAACGCGCCGGGCTTCTGGGTTTCCCCACCCACGCCCATTGGCGACTCGAAAACTCGATGGCGAAGACCCCCGAACGCGCCATGGAGTTGATCCAGGCGGTTTGGCGTCCCGCGGTCGCCCGCGTGAAGGAGGAAGTCGCCGACATGCAGCAACTCGCCGACGCGGAAAATGCCGGCATCAGGATCGAGCCGTGGGATTATCGCTACTACGCTGAGAAGGTCCGCAAGGCAAAGTACGACCTCGACGAGAACGAGGTGAAGCCCTACCTGCAGCTCGCCAAACTGCGGGACGCCATGTTCTGGACCGCGGGCCAGCTTTACGGCTTCAGTTTCACAGCCGTCACGAACGTCCCGGTCTATCATGCGGACGTGAGCGTATGGGAAGTGACAGACGCCAACGACCGACATGTCGGGCTGTTCTACTTCGATCCCTACGCGCGGCCCGGCAAACGCTCGGGCGCGTGGATGAGCGCCTACCGGAGCCAGGAGCGCTTCGAACAGCAGGTCACCACGCTGGTCTCGAACAACGCGAACTTCATGAAGAGCGCCCCCGGCGAACCGGTCCTGCTCTCATGGGACGATGCCGAAACCCTGTTCCACGAATTTGGCCACGCCCTGCACGGGTTGTGCTCAGAGGTAAGCTACCCGTCACTCTCCGGCACCCGCGTCGCGCGTGACTTCGTTGAACTCCCGTCACAGATCCAGGAGCACTGGCTGGCCACTCCCGAGGTGCTGAACCGTTTCGCCCTCCATTACCAGACCGGGCAACCCATGCCGCCCACGCTCGTCGAGCGCATCAAGCAGGCGTCCAAGTTCAACCAGGGTTTCGCCACCACCGAATTCCTCGGCAGCGCCCTCGTGGACATGAAACTCCATCTTGCCGGCGACCAACCTGTCGATCCCGCGGTCTTCGAGCGCGAGACGCTGACCAACGCCGGCATGCCCACCGAGATCGTGATGCGGCACCGGACCCCGCAGTTCGCCCACATCTTCGACGGCGAGGGATACTCGGCCGGCTATTACAGTTATCTCTGGGCGGACACCCTGACAGCGGACGCGGCCGAGGCCTTCCTCGAAGCCGGCGGGCTGTACGACAAAACGGTCGCGACGAACTTCCGGAGGTTCGTGCTTTCCACGGGCAACACCAGAGACCCGTCCCAAGCCTACCGCGACTTCCGCGGACGGGACGCCGGCATCGCGGCGTTGATGCGGGACCGCGGCTTCCCCGTGCCCGCAGGCACTGAATAACGGACACCTATCGCCGGCTCCGTAACGAAAGCGGCCTTCGTCCGTGCCCGGATGGAGCGGACCACGGGGGAATTCCGACTGCTCAGCGCTTCAGGCCACGCAAATCGACCTCGAGACGTTGGTTCTCCTGAAGGAGCTGCAGCATCGTCAGCCGGGTTCGCCGGAGGGCGGCTTCCCGGCCGAGGATCGTGGTCAGCGCGCCGTCCACCGCTCGTCGGACCGTCGGGTTCTCGCAGCGACCCGCCAGGACGTCCTCGTGGAACCTCGCGATATTCCGCCTCGCTCCAGCCTCGTAGAGGTTTTCAACCTGTCCGTTGTAGCCGTCGTCGCGGCCCTTGAAGAACGCCTTGCCCCCGTAGCACGTCTCGGCGTAACCGGACTGCCCCTGAATCTGGCAGATGACGCTGAAATCCGATTGATTGTCGAGGTGTTCGCCCCGGTGGCTGATCGTCAGGCCGTTTTCGAACTCCAGAACGATGGAAAAGACATCGTGACTGTCGCCGTGCGGGTTGAACCGCATTCGCCGCGACACGCCCATGGCCGCGACGGGACGGCTCCCGGCAACCCAGAGCGCGGCGTCCACCGCATGGATGCAGGCATTGACGTGGTACCCTCCTCCCATGGCGACGTCGTTGCACCAGATCAAGTGGCGCAGTCGGTCGGCGTAACTGTCCGTGAAGGCGGGGTCTGCGAACGGGCCGGCGTAGTAGTGGCTGTTCACCGTCGCCACCGGGCCGATCGCGCCCGCCTCGACTTGTCGCATGACTTCCTGGTTGTGCGGGTCCGTCGGAAGTTGGTAGTCGACGAGGAAACAACGTTGCCGGGCGGTGGCCTGTTTCGCGGCAGCTTCGATCACGAGGCAGCCCGGCACATCCACCGCCACTGGTTTGGCGAGGTAGACGTGCAACCCCGCTTCCACCGCGGCCCGGGCGTGTTCGGGAAAGAAAGCCGGCGGTGTCTCAAGCGCCACTGCCTCGACTCCGGATTCGATCAATCGCTGATAGCCGGACAAGGTGGAAAAACGACGGGCCGGGTCCACCCCCAACGCATCACCGCAGGCCTCGGCAACCTCCTGGAAGTAGTCCGACACCGCCCACATCTCGTAGCCGCCATGCTGCCTGAAGAGGTCCGCGATCCACGCACCGCGTCCACCATTGCCGACAACGCCAAGCTTGATCCGGCGTGGGAACGTGCGCGTCGCCGCTGCTTCAGCCGCGACGACACAACCACGGGGTTCCAGGTTGAGGGCACTGACCGCCCCGGCACCCAGGGCCAGTAGGTTGGTGTGTAGGAACGAGCGACGGGATTGCTTGATGCTGGAATGCGGCAGGTTGGTGGGATTCATGGGAACATCATGGACAGTATTGATGACCATACGGTTTGTGGTGAAGCGGGACCTTGCGATCCCAGAAATCGATCCAACGTCGAATGGTGTTCATGGTTTCGCTTCCCAGCGTGGTTGTGGGCAGCACCATGCGTCGACAAGAACCGCCCTGCCATTACAATGTGCGGTCCTCCGGCGCGGTCTTTCCGCTTGCCCCAGCCCGGGTAATCCGGAGAGGCTCGCCGGCAATCAAGCCACCGCAGAGCGTCATCGGCTCTGGGAAAGGAAACATGAATGCACCATGCCTCACCCGACGGACTTTCGTCTCCCACACCGCTCTTGGTCTTGCCGGAGGCCTCATGGGGTGGATGCCGCGAACGCTGGCTGCCCGGGAACCGGCAGAGTGGGATCCGCGACGTTCCTTCCCCTTGATCGGACGCCCACTGAAAGTCCAGCCGATCCTCATGGTCCAAGTCCCGACACCCAGGGAGGAAGCCTCCTGGCGGTCGTGGGGCGGCGTACAGACCGAGGCAGCCGTGGTGGAGGAGATCGAACGGATCGACCATGAGTTGAAGACGTTGCAAGGCAAGGCGGAGTTTGGCCTCGAAATCCTCCCGGTCGAACGGGTCGGCTCGGTTGAGGATGCGGAGAACCGGGCAGATCAGGACACCGATGTCGTGCTCGTGTACGCCTGTTCGGGATCGGGATCGATGTTGCGGGCGTGTCTGAAGGGAGGGCGCGATCGATTGGTGTTTGTGAGGCATCAGTCGGGTCCCATCTACTATTGGTATGAGGCGCTGAGCGTGCGGTATCTGCGGACGGACGAGGTCCCCGAAAATGCCGGGCAGGAGGCTGATCTGCCGGACGTGCATGTGGATGACGTCGTGGTGGATGAGTATCCGGAGTTGCTGTGGCGCCTTCGCGCGTTGGCTGCGGTGAAGAACATGTTGGGAAACACGGTGGTCGCGCTTGGCGGCGCCTGGGGAAAGTACGCCCCGGATGCGCCCCAGGTGGCCCGGGAACGGTATGGCCTGCGAATCGTGGACGTGGGCTATGATACCTTCGAGGTGCGCCTGCGGGAGGCGTTGGCGGATCGCGCGCGGATGGAACGGGCGGAACGTTGCACGCGAGAGTATCTGTCACTCCCCCAGACCACGCTGGAGACCAAGCGCCCGTTCGTGGTGAACGCCTTCGTCCTCTACGAACTGTTCAAGGAACTGTTGGAAGAGCACTCGGCATCCGTGTTTACCATCAAGAGCTGCATGGGAACCATCATCCCCATGTCCAAGACCACGGCATGCCTCTCACTGGCACTCCTGAACGACGAGGGGCCCATGGCGTTCTGCGAATCCGACTTCGTCATCATCCCCGCCGGCATTCTGATGCGGTATCTTTCGAATAAACCGGTTTTCCTGCACAACTCCACCTTCCCTCATGGCGGGGTCGTGACCTGCGCCCACTGCACCTGTCCCCGGAGGTTGGATGGCAGGACTTACGCGCCCACCAGGATACTGACGCATTACGAGTCGGATTACGGCGCGGCACCGAAGGTGGAAATCCCGCTGGGGCAGGCGGTGACCTTTCTCGATCCCCGGTATAGCAGCGACCGGTGGGTGAGTTTCAAAGGGGTGGTGCGGGGCAACCCCTTCTACGAGATCTGCCGGTCGCAGCAGGACGTGGAGATCGAAGGGAACTGGCGGGACCTGCTTGCGGAGGCCAGGGATTCGCACTGGATCATGGTCTACGGCGACTACCTGCGCGAAGTCCCCTATGCCTGTCGGAAGATCGGCATCCGATGCACTCGTCTGGAGGCCGCCTGACCGGGACGAACAGGAGTTTCCTCAGGCCGCCTGCAGAAACCGGCGCCGGGAAACGGCCGGACCATCCGACTGCTGAGGCACGCCCACGGCCCGTCCGGGTCAGTCGTGGCGTCGTCGGGCGGCTCGCCTGCCCACCACGCACCACCCCGCCGCAATGAGGGCGAGGATCAGGCTTGTGTCCGCCGGTTCCGGAACAATCACGATCTGGCCGTTCACCGCCACCACCGGCCACTCGTCTTCCGGGATGGTGCTGCCCGGGTCGTAGGGACTGTAGGCAGTGTCCCCCGGGTAGAGAATGTGATCGGTCAGACGCAGTTCCCAGCTCCCGCTCGACAATCCGGTGGTGTCGAAGGTCAACAACGCGGCTTGCGTCAGGCTGCTGGGGGCGAACTCCGCATGCGCCCCAGTCGACGGGTTAGCCGCCAGTTGCACGTCCCAATAGTGTGGTTCCTGGGAGCTGTAAACTGGCGGGAACCACAGCGAGACACCTTGCCAAGGCGTTCCGTCGACGAGTTCCACCCCGGTGATGGCGGGCGTGCTGCCGGCCTCAACCACTTCCACCCGAAACGCGAAGCCCTGAACCTGCACCGTGCCCGGCTCTTCGTTCTTGAGGTCCAACGTCACCGGTTGACCCGCCAGGTTGGGCTGCAGGGGGATTGTTCCCACATCGATCTTCAGCACCGGAACGGCAGCGAACAGACTCCCGAACAGCAGTCCCGAGGCAAGATAAAGCCCCAGGCACAAAACCGGCGTCCGCGACGGGACTCCGAACCTCCGGCGGCTTCCATGAGTGGTCCGCAGCAGGCGGCCCAGCAATTGATGTGATTGGCAGTTCATTGTTGTTGACCGGTTCAAAGGACCGGCCGGAAGCTCCGACCGTCGCTCTTCTTCCCGTGGCCGTGGAACGTGGCAGTCCACCACTTCCACGCAGAGCCCCAGGCCCTGCTTCCAGCATCCGTGAACCACCCTGCCCCACGCCCCCGTCCCCATGCAAGCGCCGTCGATTCCTTCTCGTGACACAACGCATTTTGAAACCCATCAGACTGCTGTAACGACACATAGTGCGGAGGGCTACCCACCCGGTCATGTCGGTCGGTCGAAACCCGCTTGATATGAATACAACAGTATCCCTTCTTGTGTCTGTCACCACTCAGGATCCCACTGTACGTCTTAAGGTGTTATACGTATTTATGCCTTATTATACATGCCATGATATGCACCACCAGGGCCCACAGGCGTCATACAAACGTATAACGCCCACTTTCATCACAATTACCTGAGATTCTTCTTGAAGCTTGTCAATTTCAGCCCTACTCTTGGCCTCGCCTTAAGAAAGTGGATACGCTGCGTGACATTGTCGCGACGTTCGGTGCTGGCCGGCGTGCGTTGAAAGCAGCAGGGTTTGCGACTCGTACTCGCTTCATCCTGCCTGCATGCCGCCGGCAAAACCCCAGCCGTGATCCCAAGGGCGTCCGGCCTCCTCCGGGCGCCCCCACCACCAGCGGCGTGCGTCCGGTGGTTTCTTGGTTCCGGAGTGGGATGGTCTCCCTGATCGTTTCAGCCCTCGCCCTGTTCGCGACGCCCGTCTATGCAGCCTCTCCCCCGTCCGGCGAACAGGTCACACTCGCCTGGGACGCGAACACCGAGGTCGATCTGGCGGGCTATCACCTCCACTACGGCCCGGCTTCCGGCCAGTATGACTTTTCCCAGGACGTCGGAAACACAACCTCGGTCACCGTCTCAAATCTCACCGCGGGAGCCACGTATTACTTTGTGGTCACCGCCTATAACACTGCCGAGGCCGAAAGCGGCCCCTCGAACGAAGTCGCTTACACCGTTCCGCCCCCCCCCGAGGCATCGGTCGTGGCCCGCTGGCTGTTCTACAATCACTCGGTCTGGGACAACCTGGATCCGGCCGCCACTGCCGACGACGACCTCGGCATCGCCACCGACAAGAGTGCGCTGTTACCCGGAAACGTGGCCACCTTCGCCAATTACAGCAGCTACAGCCGGGGGTTGAACGGCATCATGATAGATGTCGCGGATTTGCGTGGCACCCCCACGCTGGCGGACTTCTCCTTCCGGTCGGGGAACGATCAAAGCCCGGCCACCTGGGGCACCGCCCCGGTTCCTGCAAGCATCACGGTCCGCGCCGGCGCCGGTGTGGACGGCTCTGACCGCGTCACGCTGATCTGGAACGACAGCAACCTGGACGCGGTCGCTGACGCGAACGAGGCGGTCGCGAAGAAATGGCTTCAGGTGACCGTCAAGGCCACGGAAGAGACCGGGCTGGCGGTCGATGATGTCTTCTACTTCGGGAACGCGGTGGGCGAGGTGGGCAACAGTCCGGCGCACGCGCTGGTGGACATCTTCGACGTCTTCCTGCCTTTCCAGAATCAGACCCCGGGGGGCGCGGCACCGATCACCTCACCCTACGACATCAATCGCGACCAGACCGTGGACACGACGGACGTGTTTCTGCCGTTCTACCATCAAACCAGTGGTCCCACCGCGCTGGTGCTGCTGAACCTTGGCGGGGTGGGTTTGGGGGACGTACCGGGATCATTCGGCCAGGCGTACCCGGTCTCGGAGAAGGGCCTCCGTCAATTGCTGATCGATGGGCGCATCGACGACTTTGTCCCGGTACCCGCTGAGACGCCGCCCTTGAGAATCGCCCTCTGGCGTGAGGGAGCGAAGCTTGGCGGGCTGATGCTGTGGCTTGAAACAGAACGGGACGATTGGCAGCTGCAATGGACGCGTGATCCCGCACGCGCCGGCTGGGAGGCATTGCCCGACTCCCCCCTGCGGTACTCGCAGGGGCTGCAGTGGTGGATTGAGACGCCCGTTGACGCCGACGCGTTGTTCTTTCGGGCGGTTCACGAAAGCGAGGACAAGAACTAGCCGGACCGTCCGACCCGTCTTCACGAATACCCCTCATTCAAACCCCTTGAATTGCCATGAACTCTGAGAGACTTCCCAGGCGGGCCCAGCGAAACCGGTGGGCGTTCCTTGGGTTCGCCGCCGCCACCTCCATGGCCGGCGCCCTTCTCGCCGCGACGCCCGCGCTGACCATCACGGTGGGAGAGTTCGAGTTGCAGCCTCGCACCGGCGGGCAGAGCGTCGAACTGTGGATCGCGAACACCGGCGATGCCCCGCTGGAAACCCGGGGACTGAACCTCCGCATTCAGATTGGGGATGGGACGGGCGCGGACGGGGCACCGGGACTCGTGAGCGTGGATGCGGTAACCGGAACGCCCTGGGAAGGAAGGGTGGCCGCCGAACTGCCGGTTGTGAGCGAGCCGCAGTATTGGGATCTGAGGCTGTTTTGCTCCCTGTTTGACGAGAACGAGGTCACCATCCTGGAGGCCGACAGTATGACCCGGTTGGCTCAGTTGAATTTCGACACCACGGGATGGAGCAGCGGGAGTTGGTCGCTCCGGCTGGCCGGCATGAGCAAGGCTCTTGGGGATCCGCACACCGGCGGAACGGATTACACGACCTTGGATGGGCAGTTCGCCCCCACGGTGGTCAATGGGATGGTGAGCATCGTTCCGGAACCGACGGAATGGGGGCTGATGGGAATGGGGCCCGCGATCGCCTGGGTACTCTGGCATCGGCGTCGCCTCCGTCAGGCGTCCTGATCTCCGGGGAGAACCCCGGCCACCGACCCTCGCCAAGCAGCCCTCCCCCACCCGCCCAAGTCACAAGGCACCTTGTGGCTTTTCTGGCCACGTCATGCCCGGGACTCCGTGTCTCCTCGCCTCCACTGCGATGATGCTTTGGACGCCCGTCCAGCCTTCAGCCCTCATTGAGGATCTTCCTCGCCTCCGCCAGCATCGGATCCTTCAAACCGGCGACGACGGCCTTCTGCAACTGCTTGCGTCCTTCGGGTTCGTTGTCGGACCGGCATTGCGCCATTCCCAGATAGAACAAGGCCTCAGCGTCCTCCGGCCGGGCCCGGACCACGCCTTGAAGCAGGGTGACGGCGTATCGGTAATCCTGCTTCTGGTAGCTGAGTCGGGCCAGCGCCAGCGCCACCTGCACGTCCTCCGGTCCGGTCTGGCGCAGCTCAAGCAGGCGTTCGTAAGCACTCGCCGACTGCGCGGGATCCAGGGCCAGGGCGAGGGCCAGGCCGCGTTTCGCCGGGGTAAACTCAGGCAACGCCGCCAGCACCTTTTGGTAGAGGGGGATCGCCTCGCCGGATTTACCCTGAGCCTCGAGGAGGGCGGCACGAGCCATTAATGCCGGAGTATCCGAGGGATCCCGCCCGAGCACCGACTGAATCTGCGACTCGGCGTCCGCCGGAACGGATGGTGCCAGGACAATCCGGGTCATCGCGACAAAGGTCTGCGCCGCTGCCGCATGTCCCCCTTCGGGCGCCAGTTCCAGGACGCGCTGCATGGTCGTGTTGGCCTCCTCAACCCGGCCGACACCGTAACTGGCCCATGCGAGGTCGAACAGCGCGTCCGGATCATCCCTGAAATGTCGTGCGGCCCCCTGCAACACGCCGTAGGCCTGCCGGTGTTCCCCGCCTGCGAGCAACAAGTGCCCGAGCAGAGCTGCCGGCGCGGCATCGAACGGAGCCAGTTGGCGGGCTCGCCGGGCCGCAGGAAGCGCCTTAACCGGATCGTTCAGCGGACCGGCATACAACCGGGCCAATTCCAGCGCAGGTCCCGCCGCGGCCGGGTTCTGCTTGAGCATCTCCTCGTATTGGGCCGCCGCCGCCGCGGGCCGCCCCTCTGCGGCGTGGAGGGCCGCCAGGCGGGCCCGGGCACTCAGGTTCCCGGGCTGGTCCCGGACCAGCTTCTCCAAGGTTGCCAGATCGACCGGTCCCGCGGCACCGGTCGTCTGCTTGAGCAGCGCCAGCTGGGATTGGGCTTCCGCCTTGCCGGGAAACTCCTGCGGCGAACTCACCGCTTGTTCCAGCGCGGCCACGGCGACGTCGGCCTGGCCCAACATGACTTGAGTCATGCCGAGATGGTACTGGACCTCGGGCTGGCCGGGGAGCGCCTCCGCCGCCTCCCGAATCAACGGAAGGGCGGCCTGACGGTCGCCTCGCTGATACAGAATCCATCCCAAGGTATCCGCGATGGCACCGTCCTGCGGATAGAGCTGCCGGGCTTTCTGCGCCAGCTCCAAGGCCCGGTCCAGATTCGGCAGCCGGGTGGTGTAGAGGTAGGCCAGGTTGTTCAAGGCCGGCCCGAACTCCGGTCGGATGGTCACGATCTTTTCGTATGTGTCCCGCGCCTTCTCCGGTTGGTCCATGCCCTCATACAACGTGCCGAGGACGAGCATCGAACCCACGTCATTCGTGCGCCTGCCCACCAGGGTCTCCAGTTCCCGCGCCGCCGCGACCAGGTTGGTCTTTGCCAGGTAAATGCCGGAAAGCAACTGGTAGGAGTTGGAGAATTCCGGATTCAGTTCAAGCGACTCCCGCAGGGCCGCCTCGGCCTCAGGCCACTTGCGCTGCGCTGCCAGCACCCGTCCCTCGAGATACTTCAGCGGGGCGGAGTTGGTCTGACTGGCGAGCTGGTCCTGCACGAGTTTGAGGGCGACCGGAGCGTTGGTGGCCGCGATCTCTATGTCCACCAACTGATAGAGGCTCAGGAGGTTGCCGGGAGCGATTTCAAGGCTCTTTCGGAACGCCTCGCGGGCATCCTCAACCCGGCCCTGTTGCCGCCGGAGCCGCCCCAGGAAGAACTGGAACATGTCATTTTCCGGCGCGACTTGGATCAGTCCCTGACAGGTCGCCACCGCGTCATCGAGCCGACCGGCCGCGGTTTGGGCGTCGATCAGCAGCAGCCGCGTGTCCAATAGCAGCCGGGGATCCACGTCGTTGGTCCGGCTCGCCGCCTGGCTCAACAGTTGCTTGAGCGCTTCCACGGCGCCGCCGGCGTTCCCGGTCTGCATGGTGAGGCGTGCCCGGAGCAGATGGGCCTGCATCTCCACCGCATCCAGCCGGTTGGAACTGAGCAGGATGGCCCGGTCGAGGGTGCCTATCGCCTTGGCGGTTTCCCCCCCCGCCGCGTAGGTCTGCGCCAGTTGGAACTTGATCAATGGATTGGGACTCAGCCCCTGGTCGAAGGTCTCCCACTCGCTGGCCGCCTTCCCCGGTTCCTTCTGGACCTGGTGAATCTGCGTCCGTAACTGCCTGGCCTCCAGATTCAGCGGGTCACGGTCAAGAACCCGGGCCGTACGGGCCAGCGCCTGCTCATAGTCGCCGGCCTGGGCCTCAATCCGGGCCATCAGAAGCACCGCCGGATTGTAGTCGGGAGCCAGCTTGAGCAGCCGTTCCACCATGGCCCGGGCCTCCTCCTGCTTGCCCGTCATCAGTTTGAAGCCGGCATAGGCCACCCGTATTCGGGATCGGGTGGGGGCCAGCTCCACCGCCCGTACCATCGCGTTCTCCGCCGCAACGACATTGCTCCGCACTTGCTCGAGACGCGCGCGCTGGACGTACGCCTCCGCCAGGTCCGGCGCCAGGGCCAACACCCGCTGCAGCGAGTCCTCGGCCGCGTCAGTCTCCTCCTGCCGCAGCTCGAGAATCGATCGGGCAAGGAGCACCGGCGCGGAGTTGGGATGCTTCGCGTCCAGGTCCTGCAGCAGGCTCAGCGTGTTCGTCGTTTCCTCAGGCGAAGTGGCGGAAATCGCCAGCAACCGGAGGGCCTCCAGATTGGTCGGGGACTGCGCCACCACCGAAAGGAGATCCTGGCGGGCCTTGTCGCGTTCCCCGCGGGCGAGTCGGAACTCCGCCAGTTGGCACCGCAGCACCGCATCCTCCGGTTCAATCCCCGCCTGTTGCAACAACTGCATCGCCCGGATGGGAGCACCCTGCTCACAGAAAACCCGGGCCATGCCGGTCAGCGCAACCCGGTTGGTGGGCTCGAACTGCAGGGCTTTGCGGTACTCAATGGAAGCTTTCTCGTACTCCTGACTGGAGAAGTAGCGCTCCGCCCGCGCCAGGTGCCGGTCTCGCTTCCCTTCCTGGGAACATCCCGGAAGGAGCATCAGGACGGCCACCGCCGTCAGCAGGAATTGGCTGAATTGACTCCGTTTCATGGTAGAAAATCTCCGTTCGGCGGGGCAGCACCTGGCACCGGTCAGCGCCCCCGGCATTTCCGGGCATCCCGATGCGCGCCGGCCCACAACCCGCGCTTCGCACCCTCGCTCGGTGTTGGCCGTCATATTCACCGATGCCTCCCTTGAAAACAAGAAGAAGCTCACGCACAGCCATAGGCTCACCTGATGCCCGGGTCAGTCTCCCCGTCGCCCCCGGTGCAGCTCGCGATTCGGCACGCTCCATGCTGTTCCGGAAATCGTCAGTTTGAATCCAGGTCCGGACCGGAAACCCACCACCCAATGCGTCCCACCCCTGCCCCCACCCCGCCGGATGGTCCGAGAAGCGCCCCCGGCCGGCAATGGTGCTTCCGCCTTCTAACCGTGTTTCTCGTCCTGTCTGCCGGTCTCGTCTTGTCGGAGTGCGTGTGTCGCTGGCAGCAGCGCCGCATCCTGGAAAGTGACCAGTTGGAGCCGGGCATGGTCCAACGCGACCCCACGCTGGGCTGGCGGCTCAACCCCGGCTGGTCCGGCGCCCATCGTCACCATGACTTTCAGGTCCACTACCAGGTCGGCCCCGATGGCTTTCGCGCCGACTTCCGCCCCCCAACCAACCCGGCGGGGCGTCCCTTCGTTGCCGTTCTGGGCGACAGTTTCACGTTCGGCCTCGGGGTCGACGACGATGAAACCTTCGTGCACTACTTGAATCAGCAACTGCCTGACCAGGGGCCCTTTCGGAACTTTGCCGTCCCGGGCTACAGCACCGACCAGGAATTGCTTCTCCTGGAGCAGGAAATCCTCCCGTTGAAACCGGCCGCCGTCTGGCTCGTCGTCTATGTGGCTAACGACCTCCTCGACAACCAACGTCCGACCCCACTCCAGGTGCGGGCGCCAAAGCCCTTCTTCGAGTGGGTCGACGGGCAACTCACCCTGCGAAATTCCCCGGTGTCAGATTCTCCGACACCGTCGATCGACGCCCGGAACGCGCTGCAGGAAGCGGTCTTGGGCCCCCAAGGCAGCCCGAGGGGCCTCCTCGAGCGGATTCAGCGGCGTTCGGCATTCGCCAGGTTGTTGGGCGAGCGGTTCCGTAAGGAACCCGATCACACCACCGAATTCAAAGAACGCTTCGCTTCGGCCGACGTTCTGTTCGATAAACTGCTCACGCGCATGTCCTTGGACTGCGAGCAGGCCGGTGCGGACTTGCGCCTGATCCTGATGGCTGGACGGTCTTACGTGCTGCAGCCCGGAAGTGTCTCAGCGCAATATCAAGAGCACTTCAGGCAATCCGTCAGCGACACCACCCACCGCCACGGCCTCCCGATACTGGACCTCGCCGAAGCGATGTCCCAGGGATCTCCACTGGAGCAGCCGCGCTGGTTCCATCCTCACGATGGACACCTCACACCCCGCGGACACAGATTCGTTGCCGAATGCATCGCTTCCGCAATGCGGCGGGAGCAATGACCGCCGGGGATCAGTTCGAACACACGTGGAGGTGGCCGACCCAAGCCGCCTCGGCTTCGGTCTGTGGCCCAATCCCACAACCGGTCCTCTGTCGAACTTCACGGAATTGGCCGGGGCGAGCGTGTGATTACCGGGAGCCGCCAGCCTGGAACAAGCAATTGCACCGCGGATACA
>JACKPW010000028.1 GCA_024233215.1 Verrucomicrobiales bacterium
ACGGTGAATTGACTTTCGCCGATCTGCTGCGGACGAACGAGAAGCTGGAGATCGATCTGAGCGGACTGAAGGAGTAAGCGGCCAGATGACAACTCTCGGGAAGGGACGTGGCCGCCGCCGTCGGTCGGCGCCATTCCGCTCGCGGATGCGGCCAGTCATGCGATCCGCAATGTGAGCAGTTCGGACAAGCACGAGCACCCTCATTCGGACTGGGAAGCCCCCGAACTGGGCGATCCTTCGGCCGGGCTTGCCGGACGTGGGTCGGGAGGTGGGAGCGTTTCTGATCCTGAAGCGGGCTCCGGCCCTGGGAGAGACAGCATGGGCGTCGGACCATCCCGCAGGGTTCCTTGGCTTTGGCCCTTGCTTCCAATCGTCTGTCTCGGGGTCGGCGCATTCCTCGTCGGTGAGAAACTGGCGGGGACCGGTTCCGCGAAGCGCACTCTGCCGCTGGAACTGTGGCGGAGTCCCGAGGGACCCCATGTCATTGTGCCCAGCGGGACGCCGACCGGGGACCCGGACCGGCAGTCGATCGACCTGGAGATCGAGGGCGATCTGTTCCCCAAGCGCCTGGAGTCAATCCGGCTTCGGATTTGTCATTCTGATGCCGAGGGGCGAATGATCCGATGGGGGACCGCTGAGAGGAACCCGCTCATGACGGACGCTTGGATTGAGGACGGCGCGGGAACGGTCCTTTTCCGCCTCGGATCGGACTGGCGGAGTGACCTCACACGCCGCGGTTCCTTTGTTGGCTGCCGCTTTGATGCCACCGGCGCTCCGGTGGGGCCGGGGAAGCGCATCCGGCTTCTGATCGAGCCCGCGCGTCAGGACGTCATCTTTGGTCTGCAAGGGGTGCAGGAACGCCGGCGACCCGCCACCCCTCTGCCCGGTCTGCGGGCGGTGCATTCGCGCCCGTTCATTCCCGATGTTGAACCGGTCTACATCGTTGGCCAGACCATTGCCCCCGGATCCGCCCCCCCGCTTTCCCGGCTGGAACTGCTCGCCCGCATGTGGGGCGGGACCATTGGCAAGCGGACGATTCTGGGGATGCTCGGGGTGGCGTTCCTGGCTCTCCTCGTGGGGATCGCCCTGCCGCTGAAGACGCGAGGTTTTCGTAGATCCGGCGTGATGTCCGTCCTGCGAGCCGCCGCGTTGGTGGTCGGGTTCGCCCTGCCTTATGTAATCGTGATTCCCCCGTTTCATGGGGCCGATGAGAATCGCAACTTCGCGGCGCTGCTGCGAGTGATGGGCATGGAGGAACGGGTGGAATCCGTTGAGGCGTTGGGGGATGTGGGGCATTTTGGGAGGCTCCGGTCCCGATCATACGAACATTTTGGCAGCGACGCGGCACGGCAACCGCTGGACCCTGTGTGGCGTGACAAGGTGGGGCATGGCTACGACGCGGACATCCAGAGCGGGGTTGTCTGGCCCATCTGGAGGCTCGCCGCCTGGGCCGGCTCCCTCGAGGCCGGGCCGGCCCTCCTGCGGATCCGGTTGATCAACGTCCTGTTAAACGCCCTCCTGATCGGCTTCGGCATCGGGATGCTGCGGTTCGTGGCCCGGGTGGAGGTCTCGGGATTCCATCCGGCGGCGGTCCTGGCGGTCGTGCCGGCGCTCCCGTTCTTCATGGCCCCCTGCTCGAATTATTCGCTGGCGGTGGGTGGGGCGGTCCTCATTGGCATGGCGGTGGCGCTGCCGCTCCTCTCAAGAGATTCCGACATGCGCGTGACCTCCCGTCCCGGTGGGACCTTCGGGGTGGAATTGGCAATGGCTGTCATCCTTGCCACGGGAGTGCTGATCAGCATCACCAGCTCCCGGGCGGGTCTGCCCATGCTGGCCTATCCCCTGTTCCTCTTCCTCATCACGCGGCTGATTTCGGTACAGTCCCGGCACCGGTCCCGAAGAGCCGCGAGGAATGAGGCGGCCGCCGTGTGGGCCGCCTTCCTGCTCATCCTCACCGTGCTTGGTTTCCTGCCGATGGGAGGATTTGAGGGGCAGTTGGGGAAGGACCTCGAAGCGGCCGCCCGGCTCGTCGGGGTGGAATACCACGCCGGTGCGATCCTGGTGGAACTCTTCGTCCTCATCGGGTTCCCCGCCTTTGTGGATGTGACGCGGGTTGAACTGCGCTGGATTCGCCGCGGCCGCACTTACGGGCCCGAAGACCGCCGAGCACCCCCAATAGGACCGCGTCAGTGGTTTGGCATGGTGATCTTGAGCGGGGCCTGGCTGACGCCCTTGTTCCTCGCACCGCCGGGCTTGCATGCGCTTGCCCGCAATCTCCAGACGCCCCCCCTGGTCGATTACCTCCGGGAGGTTCTCCTCACCTTTGCCTGCTCGTTCGGTCCGGGGGCGAAGGACTCGGCGTTTGCGATCAGCTACTGGTGGGGGTTCGGTTGGCTGGACGGGAATCCTCCCTGGGGACTCGTCTGGTCCGTGGCCACCGGGTTCTGGGTGGGATGGATGGCGTTGATGTGGCGGCTCCGGGGCTGGAAGTGGGTCTATTTGCTGACGTTCTTCGTCACGTCACTCGCCATTCTCATCGCGTTGGCGCTGGGTTCGGTAATGACCGGCGCATTCCTCCACGGCCGGTACCTGATCCCGTTTTATGTTCCGCTGTGCATCGTGGCCTGGCTGGGTTTCACGGGGCTCCAGCCAAGGTGCGGGCCGGTCGTCCGGGCCGTCACCCTGATCACCGCCATCGCGGTGCAAACCGTCAGTCTGCGCTGGATGCTGGATCGCTACTTCGGTTGACGGCTTCGTCCCCCCACGCGCTCGTCCTGCTGGGCAGGCAGCACCGGTTTCAACGTCTGTGCCGCGTCCCAGCACGCCACGAGGAGGTGCTGCTTCCGAAACGGCTCCACGGAGAATCGCAGGCCGTTGCGCGTCTTTGCCACGATCTCCTCATCGGTCTTCTTCCGCGGCGGAATGGTCAGGCCAAACAAACGCATGGGATTCCCGCGCCACCAATCAACGTCTTGCGCCAACTTTGTCACTGGCCTTGTCCGCGGACGGGACGCTTGAGGTTTGTCGCAGAAGCCGCTCGGCATGGAAGGCCAGGGCCTGGCTGTCGGCCCGGACCCAGCTTTCTCGGGCGGCGGCGATCAGGTAGGCGATGACGCTGACGGTGAGTCCGATGACGGTGGCCGCGAACGCGGTCACCATGTTGCTCGCGAGCGCCGGCAAGTTCCCGTCCGCCAGACCCTGCAGGGCGTCCGCCATCGGAATCAGCGTGCCCATGAGCCCCAGCGACGGCCCCACCCGTACGGCGAGCCGCAACCGGCCGAGCTTGCGCCAGCCTTCGCGTTCGGTGGTCTGAAGATGTTCCTCGAGCTGGATGTCGAGACCATCGCCGCTTCCTGCGGCGGCGATCCGGTCCAGGCCCTCCCGGGCACGGTCGAGCAGGGGCCGGCATCCGCGGCGACGTTGCCAGGCCTCCCGCGCGAAGGCCCCCAGCGCAACCAGCATCGCGGCGATCAGTCCCAGCAGGCCCAGAAGCACCGGCCACACCAGCAGTCCGGCCACGAAGTGAAACAGTTCCCTGAGTTGATCAACCGCCGTCATGCAGGCCTGAGAATATGGAATTGACCGCAGTCCGTCATTGGGCAAACCACCACCAATCGGCTGGCGTCACCGCTCCTTCAAACCGAACTGCGCAACCAACCAGTCAAGTGTGATGTTCTCCGCAATCGCATCGTGCGGAATCAACGCGTAGGTCCAGGGTTTCCCGCCACAGGTGCGGTGCAGCACTTTGCGGGACACCTTCCGGCCGCCCTCCGTCTTGTAAAGGACGATTTCGGATCGAGGCGCCGGCTCGCCGCTCACGATGCCCCTCCCGGTTGGTTCACGCGAAGGCGCGAAGACGCGAAGTCCTGATGCTGGTTGACGATGCGCCTAACGCCTTCCTTGAAGGTGGCCGCGCCAAAGTTGATCAGCAATCCCAACGGCATCTTCAGCAGGCGAAGGTAGGTCAGGACTTGTTTGGAGTGAACGGCGGCCAACGTCTCCACCGACTTCAACTCCACCAGCACCAGATCGTGGGCAATCAAATCCGCCCGAAACCCTTCCTCGAACTTCATCCCCATCAGCTCAACCGGCACCGGAACCTGCCGTCTCACGCGGAGTCCACGCTCGGTCAACATCCGTGCCAGCACCACCTCATACACGGTTTCCAGCAGTCCCGGTCCGGCTTCCACATGCAACTTGTAGGCGCAGTCCACGACAATCGCGGAAACCTCTTCCACGTTCCATTCCGTGCTTCGCGTCTTCGCGTCTTCGCGTGAGTCATTCATAGCAGCTCCATCTGCCCCGGTTTGGGCGGCGCCGCGGGGAGGTTCTCCACCTTGAGTCTGTAGTCGTCGCGACCCCATTCGCAGCGGGACAGGACCTGTTTCGGGATCTTCTTCACCGTGAGGTTCGGGAAGCGCTCATGCAGCGCGGTGGCCCCCTCTCCCGCTGGCTGGGGTGGCAAGGCGTTGCAGAGGAGATTCTGTGTGCCGCGGAGGGTATCCGGCAACCTCAAAGACAATCCCGGGGGGCGGTCCTGCGCGTTGCCAGCCTGTTTCAATAGGGATCGCAGGAGCTGATTGCCGGCCGCGGCAGCCAAGCCTTCCGGCGCTCGGATCCCCCCCTGCCCTTGCTTCCCATGGTTGACCGGGGGAACAGGCCGGCTAGGCTGGCCCCCATGAAATCGGTCAAAGGCGCGGGCGCGGTGCGGTTCAGCATTTCCCTCCCCCAGGCCCTGGCGAAGCAGCTCGATCGCATGGTGGCCCAGAAAGGCTATGACAACCGGTCGCTGGCCGTCGCGGACATGATCCGGGCCGAACTGGTCGAACACCAGCAGCAGTTCGCCGAGAGGGAAATCGCCGGCACCATCACGTTGCTCTATGACCACCACAAGCAGCGCGTTCAGACGGCGTTGACCGACATCCAACATGACCATCACCACGTCATCATTGCCACCCTCCACGCGCATCTCGACCATGACAACTGCCTGGAGGTGCTGGCCGTCCGGGGCAAGGCGGCAGTCGTCAAGCGCATCGCCGACGAACTGATCGGCGCGAAGGGCGTGAAACATGGCAAGCTCACGGTGACCAGCACCGGCAAGGACCTGGCTGCCTGACCCGCCTGGGCGGTCCCGCGGATCGAAGTGCTCGTTCACGTCGCGGACCCATCTTTCGGCCGGCCGGGTCGCGGGTGGCATCGGCCCTGCTGCGCCGGCGTTCGGGGAGGTTTAGTCGACTTTCCGCAATTGATAGTATTCCCGCGGCTGGCTGGGCGGCAGGATCACCGTGTTCAAGCCGTTGATCACCTCCGGTGGGGTGTCGACCGGTGTCCATTCGCCGGTGTCGGCCTCGGGACGGAACTCGAGTTGGTAGGTGTCGGCGGACACCGGCCAGGTGATCACCAGGTTCAAGGCGGCGGCCAATGCGGGGGGGCCGGCGGGCCGCGTGACTTCCAGCACGGCAAGCTGTGGACGCAGGCTGAATTCCCGCGTGTCCGACAGGTCTGTCGCCGAGACGGAGAAGGTCACCGCGTTGTCCGACGTGAGGTTGTCGAGCACATCGAAACCCAACAGGTTCGGACCGTAGTCCAGGCCGGAACCGGTCTTGTCCCAGCCGGCAAGGTCGTCCCCGCCCAGTTGGGTTCCGTTGATCCGGAGCAGGTCATTCTGGCCGATGTCCGCGTAAGTGTAGAGCGCGTGAAGGCGTGCGGCCGTGGCGTTCGCAGGGTCTCCAGTGGTAAGGGTGACCGTGCGGGCATCCACCCGCGTGTCGGTGGGTGAGCGATAGATGTCGCCGCTGCCTTCCGCGACGGCGTAATCGAAGGTGTTGTTCAGCGCCTCCGCCTGGTAGACAGCGAGCATCGTCACCTGACTGATGCGACCGTCGAAACCATCCGGCGTGTTGACGGTGAACCGGACCGGGTTGGGAGAACCATCCTGCTGCAGCAGGTCGCAGGGTACCGGCAACCCGACCAGCCACACCCCGGAACCGGCGCCGTAAACACTGGGTTCGCTGGCGCTGAACACGGCGTTGGCGTCCCCGGTGGAGCCGAAGGTCAGCGGGGCGGCCATCGGCACATCCACGCCGTTGACCTGCACGCCCAGTTCGCAGGTGTAATCCGGAGTACCGCCCCAGACCGTCATGACCAGCCGACTCACGACGACGGCGTCACAGGGCGGCAGCGTGAATGTGGTCTCAACGACGTAGGGTTTGTCCGGCGTTGTGGCGTTGAGCCAGGTGGCCTTGGATTCCAGGAACAAGGCGCCATTGGCCACGCTGCCCTGGACCACCGGCTGAATCCCGTGACCTTCGGCGGCGAACTCAGCCTGGAGGGGGTTGATCGGCACGGCGAGGCCAACGCCGAGGGCCATCATGGCGGGAAAAGCCACCCGACCGCAACGGCCGGCCGGCCTGAAGTTCGAGGGGTTCGGTTGCTGTCTCATCATGGGGTCTACTGGGATGCGTCCCAATCCTCCTGTTCGGTTTTCGTTTTGCTCTCCACGTGACCGTCACAGAAGACGGCCACAAAACTCTCTCTCGCGTGCCGGTAATCCACGTCCACCACCGGTTCCTTGAAGGTGCTTCCGCCGCCGCAGTAGTACTTCCCCGGCGTGCAGTCGGCGAAGACGATGACCCCGGAGGGGCGGCGGATTCGCGAGGCCTTGACTCCGTACCAGAAACAACTCCCCTGATCGGCGAACCGAAAGGTGTTGATGCCGTAGCTCAGGAAGATGTCCGGGTCCCAGGTCACCGCAACTTTTTCCCGGTCCGAGGGACACAGGTAAACGCCCGATGACTTTGGGATGAACGGTTTGAGGAGGTCCATCCAACGGGTGGTGGAGTCGATCCAGGCGGGGGGATACGAGCCGGTTTCGTCGGTGCACATCTGAGCCGCGAGTCCAATCTGCCGCAGGTTCCCGAGGCAGGCGGTTCGTTTGCCCATCCGCTTCGCCCCGGACAACGCCGGCAACAGCATGCCCGCCAGCATGGCGATGATGGCGATGACGACCAGCAACTCGATCAGGGTGAAGGCCGCACGCAGGGGCGGGCGGCGCACTCGGGAGCTTGGTCTGCCATGTGCCGGGCCGGACATCGGCGGGCAGCATAGCGAACAATGGGTGTTACGCAATTAAAATATCGTCATACTCGAAGCACGGGCTTTGACCCAGGAAGGAGCGTGCGCCGCCGTCGTTGGCTTCTGCTGCCTTCGCCATGGCTGACTCGGCTGGCAGGATGGGTCGCCCGGAGGCAGGGGGCGCATGGGCACCTGGGAGGAGACTGCTTCGCCGCTTCGCGAACGCGTCGGCTCCGTGATTGAATCGCGCCCGGCAAACTGGCAGGTTGGCTTGCACCCATCACCGTGCTTTGATTACGAAACAGAGATGCCCAATACCAGGATCTGCCCATGACACGCAACGAAGCGCTCGACCTGCTCCGGGAGTTCACCCACTCCGAGTCCCTCATCAAACACGCGCTGAGCGTCGAGGCCGCGATGCGGCATTACGCGGCTCATTTCGGTGAGGACGTCGAGCGATGGGGACTGGTCGGGTTGATCCACGACTTCGATTACGAGCGTTGGCCCAACCCGCCCGATCACACGCGGGAAGGCGCCCGGATCCTGCGTGAACGCGGGGTGGATGAGGAGATCATCGGCGCGATCCTTTCCCACGCTGAATGGAACCAGGCAGACTACCCGCTGGACCGGCCGATTCGCAAATCGCTCTTCGCGGTCGATGAGTTGTGCGGGTTCGTCACCGCGGTCGCTTATGTCCGGCCCGAACGTTTGGTGGGCATGAAGCCGTCGAGTGTCCGGAAGAAGATGAAGCAGAAATCGTTCGCCGCCGCCGTGAGTCGGGCTGACATCGAGCAGGGGGCCGCCTTGCTTGGGTTGCCTCTCGACGATCACATCGCGCATGTGATCGGAGCCCTGCAGGGGGTGGCCGGTGCCCTTGACCTGGAGGCCCCGAAGTCATGAATACCCGCATGCTCCGTTCGTTCTGGTTGGGACTGGCTGCCACCTCGTCTTTGTGGGCCGGCGATGTCGAACCACCACCCGCCACCCAATCGCCGTTTGTGGTGCCCCCGTTCGTGCAACCGCTGGGGACCGGTGTGGTTTCAATTACTTGGGAAACCGCGGAACCGTCGTTCGGATGGGTCGAGTACGGGGAAACGGAGACGCTGGGGCGTCGCGCCGTGAATGCGACCCACGGCCTGCTCGAAGCGAACGTCCGTACGCATCGGGTGGTCCTGGAGGGACTGCGGCCCGGCACGGACTACCATTACCGGGTGACCTCCAAACCGATCCACAAGTTTGCCCCTTACAGCGTGGATTTTGGCCCAGGGCAATCCACGGAGATCGCCATCGTACGCACGCTGCCCGGGGTCGACGATCCGGTCACTGCCATCATCTACAACGATCTCCACAGTCGCCCGGCGACCTTGCAGGCGGTACAGGCGGCGGTGCGGGACGTTGACGCCGACCTCACGATGTTCAACGGCGATTGCCTGGCCGACCCGACCACCGCCGCCGACGCCCTGGTTCCACTGTCGGCCTACATTCCGGAGGTGGGAGCGGGTTCCCGGCCGGTGATCTTCATCCGCGGCAACCACGAAACGCGGGGGGCCTTTGCGCGCCGCCTGCCCGACTACTTCTCCTGGCCGGGGCACCGCCCGTACTTCGCGTTCACTGCCGGTCCGGTCCGCTGGGTGATTCTCGACTACGGCGAGGACAAGCCCGACGAACACCCGGCGTATTCCGGCCTCGTCGATTTTGACTCCTTCCGGAAGGAGGAGACCGAATGGCTGAAGGCCGAGGTGGTTTCGGAGGCTTTTCGGTCCGCCCGCTGGCGCGTGCTGGTGCACCACATCCCGCTCTATTCCGCCCGGCGGAACGAGGATTACCAAAAGGGCTGGCGCAAGGAGTGGGCGGACCTTCTCGCCGGTGCGCACGTGGACCTGGCGTTGAACGGCCACACACACCGGCCGGCCTTCCACCCCGCCGGTTCCCTCGGCAATCCCTACCCCATCCTGGTCGGGGGCGGTCCGGATGCCGAGCAGGCGACGGTCATGGTGGTGGAGGCCGATCCGGACAGCCTCTCCGTCCGTTTGCTCAGCGCCAAAGGTGAAGAGCTGTTCCCGCGGTATGTCGCCGCGAGGAACAGCCCTTGAGGTCGGTGGAGGCGGATCTCCCTACCGGGTGATTTGTCCGCGAATCTCCCCCCCGCTGTTGGCCGCGGTGTGGATGTTCAGGTAGGTCTGGCCGTCGATCAGACTCCCGAGCTGGCCGGCATCCAGGTCGAGCGATCCGGTGAGAAACCCTGATTCCCCGAAGCTTCCCCCGTTGAAGGGCTCAAGCCCGACGAGCACGCCCGCAGTTTGGAAGGCGCTGGCCGGTCCGTGGATGTGAGCCCCGGTGGCGGTTCCTGTCAGTCCCTGGTATCCCACGGAAAGGCAGAGAGTGCGGCCGGCCAGCAGGAACACGCCCACGCCGGTCGCCGGGGAGTCATTGGCCGATGGCCGCTCGTTCGCCGCGTCGAGCTGACTGGTCATCAGGACCGGGGCGATCTGTCCCCGGATTTCTCCAGCGCCGTTGGCCGCGGTGTGGATGTTAACATACGTCTGCCCGGAGAGGATCAGTTGCCGTTGGTCCGCCGTCAGGACGGTCGATCCGGCCAGCACACCGTCCGTGTCGAATCCCCCGGCGTTGAACGGGGCCAGGTTGATCAGGACCCCCGCACTGCCGGAAGCAGTCGCCGGCCCATGGATGTGAGCGCCGGTCGCGGGCCCGCTGAGTCCGGCGTATTGGAGGTTGAGTGTCAACCGATCGCCTTCCAGCATCAGTGTCCCGGACCCCGTCGCCGTGGTTTCGACCGGTTCCGGTTTCTCCGCCTGACCGCTCATGGCCACCGTCAGCGGCACGGCAGAGGGTTTGGGCAGAATCTGGCCCCGGATTTCGCCCGCGCCATGGGCTGCGGTGTGGAAGTTGATGTAAGTCCGGCCGCTGATCACGGCGTCGAGTTGCTCCGGCGTCAGCGGCACACTGCCGGACAGGCCGCCCTGATCGGCAAGACCGCCGTCGGCATAGGGGGCCAAACCGACCAACACGCCGGCATTTTCGCCGACCGCGGCGGGGCCGTGAATGTGGACGTTGGAAGCCGGTCCGCTGAGGCCGTCGTAGGTGAGGTTGAAGGAGAGATGGTTGCCCACGAGCAGCAGGGTGCCCACGCCATGACCGGCGGTTGCCACCGGCTCGGGCCCCACCTGGCCGCCATTCAGTTCGACCTGCATCAGCGCGGGAACGATCTGTCCCCGGATCTCGCCAGCTGGATGCGAGGGCGTGTGGATGTTCACGTAGGTATGGCCGCCCAGCAGGAGCACCCTCTGCTGATCGCTGAGTACCACCACCCCGGAGAAGCTCCCCATCGTACCGAACTCACCGTTGCTGTAGGGCTCCAGATTGATCAGCACCCCCGCACTGCCGGATGTGTCCGCCGGCCCGTGGATGTGTGCGCCGGTCACGACGCCGCTGAGATCCCGGTAACTCAGCGAGAAGGTCAGGGTGTTGCCTGCGAGACTGAACAAGCCCAGACCGCCGGCGGCGGTAACCACCGGATTGGGGCGGGTGGCGGTTCCGCTCAGCGAGGCGGAAAGGGGAATCGACGGCAGCGAGGCAAGGTCGGCCACGCGATAGAACCCCGTCGCCTTGCCGGCGGTTGTCGCGGTGGAGACCGGTTCGCCGGTCACTGACTCGTCCGTCCAGAGCTGATCGGTCAGCGCGTTCTTCGTTTGCAGGGCAAAGGGGCCGATGCCTCCGGACCATTCCAGCGGTAGACCACCGAGTCCCGCCGTGATCACCCCGGTGATTTCCAGCGGTTCCGCTGCCGGCACCACTTTCAGCATGCGTCCCGTCATGCCGGCCGGTCCGAGGCTTTGCGATCCGAGCAGGTAGAGTTCACCCGCCGCGTCCTGACCGATGCCTTTCAGCCAGAGCCCCAAGGGACGGGCGGACAAGCCGATCTGGAACTCGCGCACCTCGTTCTCGGGACTGAGGTAGAACAGCCGGCCGCTGGGGCTGCCAAAGGACCCCCAATCGCCGAATACGTAGCGTCCCGCCAAACCGGGCAACGCCGCGCCGCGATAGACGGTGCCGCCGATGACCGCCGAGCCATCGTCGTGGTCGTATTCTGCAATGGGATCGACCAATCCCGCTGGCACCTCACGTACCGGCGCGCTCACGATGTTCCCCGTGCCGTCAAACCAGAACGTGCCCTCCTTGATGTTCCAGCCGTAATTCCCCCCGGCGTGGACGATGTCGACCTCCTCGATCCTGCCCTGGCCCACGTCCGCCAGGTAGAGTTGGCCGCCGGCGCGGTCAAACCCGAATGCGAAGGGGTTGCGGAATCCGTAGGCGTAAATCTCGTCGATCCCTTCGGTGCCGACGAAGGGATTGTCTCCGGGGATGCCGTACTGGCCGTTGGCGGCGTTGCTGCCGTCCGGATCAATCCGGAGCAGCGAACCCCAGACGCCGTGGATGTCCTGGCCGTTGCCGCCCTCCGCATGGCCGGGCGCCGTGTCATTCGCAGCGCCGCCATCCCCCAAGGCAACGTAAAGGAACCCGTCGGGACCGAAGTGCATCGCACCGCCATTGTGGTTGGACTGCGGCTGATCGATCCGCAGCAGCTCGCGGCGTGAGGTTGGATCCACCCGGTCGGGGTCCGACTCGCTCATCCGCCATTCAGCGATGACGGATTGGTGATTGTTTTCCTCGCCCAACCCGTTCGCAAAATCGGCTTCACCGGCCCGCGGCTCTGAGGTGTAAGTGTAGACCCGGGGATGTCCGGCAAAATCGGGATGCACGGCGAAGCCCAGGAGTCCGCGCTCGTCATAGGCCCCCAACGTGACCAACCGGTCGCTCACATCAATCAGCGGTGCGAGCGAACGGCCGGCAGCGGTCACCACCCAGACGCGCCCGTCCTGATCGTGCACGAACATTCGCTCGCTGCCGTCGTCAGGCGCCGTGACACCCAACGGTGCCGTCATGCCGTCAGCAATCGTCCGGAGCTCGATCACCTGGTCCCCCAGGGGAATGCGTTCGGCGATCGGATCCTCGATGACCACCGGGGGGGACGTGTACATGATGGTCAACGTGGCCATGCCGACACCGCCCTCCCGTGACTTGAAGGCCCGCACGCTCCGGGAAGTCGCCTCGTCCGGGCAGCGCAGCAGCCACCCGAAGTTCTGCGAGGGATCGTCAATCCAGCCTTGCGCGTCCTCCTGGAGACCCGGGTTCGTGAACGAGACGACACTTCCCACCGAAGTTCCCGCACTGGCCGACCCACTCGGAGTCGCTTCGGCATCCGCAGCCCCACCGACCTCCGTCCAGATCTCCGAACCCAATACCCGGGCCGTCCAGTTCGCTTCCCCGGTCGTCGCCGCGGCGCCGTTGTTCCCCGTCTTGGTGCCCTCGCCCCAGGCCACATTCAAGCGATGCAGGTTCATCCCAACCGTGGCCGGACCGAAGGGCGGAGCCTTGCTCAGGGTCAACCGGACCTCCGCTGACGTCACCGTGGCCCCCGAAGGAACGCCGCTCAGATCAAAGCGCAACAGGCCCCGGCGCACGCCTCCCTGGCCGTCTCCGCCCGCATCCACCCAGCCGACCCCGCCCGCGTTGTTGCCCGGGGCGTAACTGCTGATGAACGCGTCCGCCACCACCGGCAGGGTGACCTCCTCCCCCCGGACCGACGCGCCGGCGCCGTTCCCCAGCGCCAGGAGAAACGCCGCCCCCCAGGCCAGTTCCCGGGGTTGCGGTCCGCCGCGTCGATTCTTCCGCCCCGGTTGCCGGAGTCCGACCGACCCAACCTTGCCGCCCGCCGGCGATCCGGCCGGGCACACCACGCTTTCGAGATATCCAGAGATTGCACTCATGCTAATGCGATGCATGAGGACACCTGGAGGTTCCCGGGAAAGTGAGGTTTTTGTGAAGCGCCGTCCGGGATACGGCGCGACGGTGGGGGGGCCTGACGCTCTCTCCCTGGGATTCCCTCAAGCGGGCGGTGCAACTGGTTGACGCTCTGTGACGTCGAACCGGACACCTTTGCCGGGAGCCAGCTTATGGGGCGACCCAACCAGAGCCGGTGTAGATGTAAAGCACCGAGTTCGACAGGCGGGTTGGGTCTCCGGATAGGTCCTGTCCGACCCGTTGTCCAGTCCCGCCGCTGTCGGTCACAGTGAACCCAAGAGAATCGGATTCGGCCAACCACCGGATCGTCAGCCGTCATATGGAGGATCGCGATTTCGGCGACGCCGCGTTCGCTCTCCTTTCCCGCGTGATCTCCGACTGGATCCCGAAGAAGGAGGAGAACGCGTAAAGAGCACGGCACCAACGTCCACTATCCCCGCAGCCAACACCACGCTGATCCGCCCGGCGTAGACGGGGTTGGCTTCGTGCCTCCGGCCTTTTGCGGGTTTTGCGTTGCGGAGGAGTGGCGGCGGTTCCTACATTCGCGGCCCAGATGAGACGCGGTCACAGGGAAAAGCAGGCATCACCCCCATCGGGAAAACCTCAGCGACCGCGTCGGGCGCGCCGCGCGGCTGCGACATCCTCAAAAACACAAGGGAAGCAGGCCGCTCCCCGAAAGCCGGTGCCGCGTCGCCGGAAGGCACCCCGCAGGAGCCTCCTCCCCGCCGTCTTGTTCGAACCGGATCCCGCTCCACAACCCGCGCTGCCGCCGCCAATCAAGTCCGCGCCCGCCGAAAACCCGCCTGCGACGTCTCCCCCTCCTTCCGCCAAGGTCGTTGCCGAACATCGCCCCCCCCTGATCCCACTCGGCGCGCGCACCACACCTCCCGCACCTCCGGTTGCGCCTGAGCCCCGCGTGCCCGCGCCGGCCGCCGGTCCCGCGCGACCCGGCGGGCTCCTGCTCCGCCTGCTGGCACGCGATCCTGGTTGTGTGTTCGCGTTCTGGGAAGTGGCTCCGGAAGGGGGTTCCCGGCTTGCCGAAGCCACCGTCGCCGGCCGAATCCGCTTGCGGCTGCTGGGCCCGGAACCGGATCGCGCCCTACTGGTCGAACAAACGCTTCCGTCGGGGGCCCGTTCCGCGTTCCTGGAAATCGGCACCGGGGTCCCAACCTGCGTGGCGGAACTGGTCTGGATCCGGCCCGATGGCACCGCTGAAACCCTGACTCAATCCGCGCCCCTCCGGCTGTCGGTTCCTCCGCCTCCCAAACCGACGCCGCCCCACATCAATCCGCCAGACCCCGTTCCGGAACCCCAGTGCGGAATCCACGCCGCCCCGACGCCTGCTGCCACCCCCTCCGAACCCACCCATCACACTGTGGCGGTTGACCAATTCTCCGCAGCGCAGCCGCAAAGTCCGGCCCCAGCAAAGCCGACCTCCACAGCCCCACCGGCAGAGTCCGGCACGACTGCCCGCGTTCCTCAGCCCCCATCGGCGGTTTTCAGGATGACGGGCCCGCAATCTGTTCCTGACGCGCCGCCGGCCAGCATTCCGGATGCCGCCGCCCTGGCGGAGGCCGTGGCGTTGGCGATGCAGTTCGGGATCCCTGCGGGACTTTTCCCCGGACGCGGCGAAACCCCGAGTTCTCCTACGGACAATGGTATCCCCCGACCCGATTCCGCGGTCGGCCCGGGCTTGCTTCCGGCATCGGCGGATGCGGCGCCCCCCGGCGGACCGGTTTCCTCGGCGGAACTGACGGCTTCCGTCGGCGACTCCGGGACGGCCGGGCCGCGCGGGTTCTGGTTCAACGTCAACGCCGAGCTGATTGTCTATGGCGCGACCGCTCCCGACGCCCGCCTGACCGTGGATGGTCAGCCGATGGCGTTGCGACCGGATGGCACATTCACCCTGCGGTTCGCGTTGCCGGATGGGAGCTACGGGCTGGAGTTGCAGGCCACCGCCGCCGACGCCAACGAGGATCGCACTGCCCGGTTGAGGTTCCTGCGGGGCACCCGCACCGGCGGACGCGTCGGCATCCAGCCGCCGGCCCAGGACCTCCCGTCCCCACCCGAAGCCTGAGCCGGGCTTCAGACCATGCGTGGCCGGCTTCTGCTCCTGCTTCACGCGCACCTGCCCTTTGTGCGGCACCCGGAGCACGAAAGGTTCCTGGAGGAAAGCTGGTTCCATGAAGCCGTCACCGAGGTCTACCTGCCGTTGCTCGAACGTCTCCGGCGGTTGCGCGATGAAGGGGTTCCCTTCCGCCTGGCGCTGTCGCTGTCGCCGACCCTGGTCGCCATGCTGCGCGATCGGCTGCTGTGCGACCGCTGGCGACGCCGGCACGAAGCGCTGATCGAGCTGGCCGAACAGGAGGTCATTCGACACCACTGGCAACCGGCCGAGCGGGCACTGGCCGGGGATTACGCCGCGGAGTTGCGAGGGCTCATCGCCCTCTGGGACACGGTGGAAGGTGACCTTCCCGGGGCGTTTGCCGAACTGGAGCGCGCTGGTTGTCTCGAACTCCTGACCACCGCCGCCACCCACGCGGTGCTTCCGCTCCTCGCGAGCCATTCGCCGGAATCGGTGCGCGCCCAGGTGGAAATCGGCCTGGCGGAACACGAACGCGTCTTCGGCCGGCGCCCCACCGGATTCTGGCTGCCGGAATGCGCGTGGGCACCGGAACTCGGACCCTTTCTCCAGGCAGCCGGCGTGGAGTGGTTCGTGGTCGAGACGCACGGCCTGATGCAGGCGGGCGCGACACGCGGGGTGTTCGCACCGCTGAGGACTCCCGATGGACTCCACGCCTTCGGCCGCGAACCCACCTCGGCACAGCAGGTCTGGAGCCGGGCCATCGGTTACCCGGGCGACCCGCGTTATCGCGATTTCCACCATGACCTCGGATACGAAGGGGAGGCGGAATACCTGCGTCCGTACCAATCCACTCCGGTGGCGCGCGGCCCGGTTGGCCTGCGTTATCGGGCGGTGACGGGCGGAGTCGGTCCCAAGGCGGTGTATGACCCGCAGGCGGCTCAGGCGGCGGTCGTGGAGCATGCGCGGCATTTCGTCAGCGCCCGCCTGGCCCAGGTGCGCCTGCTGGCGGGGGTGTTGCCGGAACCGCCCGTCTTCCTCTGTCCTTACGACGCGGAGTTGTTCGGTCACTGGTGGCACGAGGGCCCGGATTTCCTGGAAGCCGTGATGCGGCGGGCAGCGGAATGTGATGCACTGGAACTCCGAACTCCCGGCGAAGTCACCGTGAACGGTGGCGAATGGCAGACCGGCGAACCGCTCGCATCCACCTGGGGAAAGGGCGGTCATCTCGGAGTCTGGTTGGGACCGGAGAATGAGTGGATCCAACGCGCATTGGCGGAGGCTTCGCCGCAACTGCCCGCTGCGATTCGCCGTGTCGCGGGGACCGTGGCAAACGACCGCATTCTGCGCCAGGCCGCGCGGGAACTCCTGCTGGCCCAAGCCAGCGACTGGCCGTTCATCCTCCATACGGGAACCAGTCCCGGGTACGCCGCAGACCGGGTCCGACATCATCTGGAGAGCTTCCGTCGGCTGCTGGAATCGCCGGAAGGCGGGGGCGTTGGATCGAGGCTGCTTACGGACTTGGAAGCGAAGGACAACCTGTTCCGGGAACTCGATCCGATGGCGTGGCGTTGAAGCCACGGCGCGCCAGCCGTCGGTCAACCCGTCTCACCCACTCACCGGGACCACTCCAAGTTCCACCGTCGAGGCCGGTGCATCCTGGGAGGTGACCTCCAATCGCACATGCGCGGCACCGAGTTCGGCACAGCGACGGGCCACGCAACCTTCCGCCAGATCCGGGCGGTTGCAGTCGCGACTGAGGTGCCCCAGGAACACGTGGCGGAGGTCCGCGTTCATCAACTCGGTCAGGGCATCGGCGGCGGCGCCGTTCGAGAGGTGGCCGTGCCGGCTGAGAATGCGTTGCTTCACGCTCCACGGGCGCTTGAGATCGTCCTGCAGCAACTGCAAATCGTGGTTGGCCTCCAGCAGCAGCACGTTCGCCGGACGCACCCGTTCCAACACCAACCGCGTGGCGTGACCGAGGTCGGTGAGGAAACCGATGTTTGCCGCGGCCGTGCGCAGCAGGTAGCCCACCGGATCCTGCGCATCGTGCGGCACGGAGAAGGCCTCGATCTCCACCTCCCCCAACTCGAACGCGGAACCCGTTTCAAAGACCCGGAAGTTGAGCCGGCATTCCCGCATCTGATACGCGATGGCATCGCGGGTCAGGCGGTTGCAGTAGATGGGGATGTCCAGCTTCCGGCAGAGCACGTCAAGCCCGCGGATGTGGTCGGAGTGCTCGTGCGTGATGAGGATGCCGTCGAGGGTCTCCGGGGAACGCCCGATGCCCGCGAGGCGTTGCCGGATCTGGCGGGCGCTGAAGCCCGCGTCGATCAGGAGGCGCGTCGCGTCCGTTTCCAGATAGGCGCAATTGCCATTCGAGCCGCTGCCCAGGATGGTGAATCGAACCGGCACGCAGGCGAGTGTAGCCAGCCAACGCAGTCGGAGCGAATGGAAATCCGAGGAGAGGAGCCGGGCGAATTGCGCCAGCACCGGATGGGGCATGGACCCACCCGGAAGCCCAGCCGCTCGTGCAATCTTGTGTTGCACCTGCAACACGAAGTTGCACCGTGCTGCGGCAGGAGTACGCAGGAATTGTGCCAGTTGTCCCTTGAGCCCGCCGGTTTCAAGACTACCATGAGCCGCATGTCGCAGGGCATGCATCTGTCCCAACGCATGGCGCTCCAGCAAGTGCTGGCGCCGCAGCTCCAGCAGTCGCTGGCTTTGCTGCAGGCGCCGGTCATGGAGCTGCGTGCCCTTGTGGAACAGGAGATGGCCCAGAATCCGGTGCTGGAAGAGACGGCGCCCTCCGATTCGGAGACCTCGGAGACCGGCGAGGAGCGGGCGTCGGACGATGCGGATCGGGACGAAGCGACCGGGGACAGTGAAGGGTCCTCCGAGCCGGTGGACGATTTTCAAGCCGAGTTCGAGCGGTTGGCGCAGTTGGATGAGGAATGGCGGGAGTATTTCTCGCAGACCAACCTCCCCATGCGCAGCCGCGAGGACGAGGACGAGCGCCGGCAGTTCATGCTCGATTCGCTCGTGGCGCAGACCTCCCTGCAGGAACACCTGCTCGACCAGGTCCGCATGAGCGATCTCCCGCCGGAGGAACGCCGGGTGGCGGAGTTGATTGTGGGAAACATCGACGACCACGGCTACCTGCAGGCCAGCGTGGACGAACTGGTGCTTTCCACCGGATTCGACCCGGAACAGATCGAGACAGTGCTGAAGGCGGTGCAGAGTTTCCACCCGGTGGGCGTGGCGGCCCGGGATTTGCGGGAGTGCTTGATGCTGCAGCTCGAGCGCGCCAACCGCACGGACACACTCGAGTACCGGATCATCCGGGACCACATGGACCTGCTGGCCCGGCGTCGGTTGCCGGACCTGGCCCGGGCGGTGGTGCGCCCCGTGGCGGACATCCAGGCGGCGGTGGAACGAATCGGCCACCTGGAACCCCGACCCGGCCGCGATTTCGTCACCGGGGGGCAAACCTACGTTTCCCCGGAACTCATGATCGAGAAGGGCGATGACGGTTACCAGGTCGTCATGAACGACGACTCCATCCCCCGACTGCGCATCAGCAACACCTACAAGGATCTCATGGCGCAGGCCGACAGCTCCGAGGAGGTGCGCGAGTACATCCGCGAGAAGATCCGGGCGGGCCGGTTTCTCATCAAGAGCATCACCCAGCGACAGGACACCATCCGCAAGATCGCGATGGAAATCGTGCGGCGGCAGGGCGAGTTCCTGGACCACGGGGTGGGTCACCTGCGCCCGATGACCATGGCCCAGATCGCCCAGGCCGTGGGGGTCCATGAGACGACCGTCAGCCGCGCCGTGGCGGGCAAATACGCGCAGACCCCCCAGGGCGTCTTCGAACTCAAGTCCTTCTTCACCTCGGGTCTTGAAACCGAGGGCGGAGAACACCTCTCGAACCGGAGTGTCAAGGACATGATCTCCGCCATGGTGGCCCAGGAAGATCCCCGCAAACCGCTCTCGGACGATGCCATCGAGGAGGGCTTGAAAGAGAAGGGCATCAAGATCGCGCGTCGCACCGTGGCCAAGTACCGCACGGAAATGAACATCCTCCCCTCCCACCTGCGCCGCACCTACTGATCCCCCTGACATGGCTGCGCGACGGAAATGCCCTGCCTGCGGAGGCTTCCTCCCCCGCGGACATTCCCGCACCGAATGCCCGAAATGCGGCGCCCTGCTCCGGCCCGGCAATCCGGCAGTCCCCACCTCCCCCCACCCGCAACCTGCTCCACCCCCGTCCACCCCCGAGCTATTGACCCCACCCGCCGGAACCCGGTTGGGACACCACGAATTGGGCGCGTTGATTGCCCGAAGCCCGCGGGCCTTGATCCTGGCCGCCAGGGACTACCGCGACGGCACCCCCGCCGTGGCCAAGCTCTTCCTGCAACCCGACAACGCGGATCCGACCGGGCTGAACATCCTGCGCGAACGCCTCGAGTCGCTCAGGCAGCTGCACCACCCGGCGGTGCCCGGGATCCGGGAGACCGGCGAGCACGATGGCCGGCTGTTCCTCATCCGGGAATGGGTCGACGGCATCCCTGTGCGACTGGATGGCAGCCAGCCTCCCCTCCCCCCGAGTCTGGCGGCACGAACGGTGGAACGGCTCGCCCGCGCCCTCCACACCGCACACCAACTGGGCCTGGTCCACCCCGACCTGACGCGGCACCCGATCCTGCTCGACGGCACGGATGAGATCCATGTCCTCGGATTCGACCGTGCGGATTCGCCGGGGGACATCGACCGGTCGGCGATCGAGCTGGGAGTTCTGCCCCCCGAGTGTGCCCGTGATGCGGACACAGCGGCTTCGGTGCGGTCGAACGTCCATTCGCTGGGGATGTTGCTCCACGTCCTGCTTACCGGAAGCCCGCCCTTTCGGGCGGCGACACGCGCCGAAACCCTGAGGCTGGTTCTTGAGCACGAGGTCCCCTCACCGGAATCAAAGAACCCGCTGGTGCCGCGGGAACTTGCGGCGCTCGCCCAACGATGCCTCGCCCGGGAACCCGGCCGACGCCCCGGCACTGCCGCCGAGGTCGCGGCGGAACTGGCACGGTTCCTCCGCAGTGAGTCCTCACCGGCCTCCCGGCGTCCGTGGCTCCAACGGGTTGCCCGTTTCGTAAGTCGACACCCGGGCACCACCCTCGCCGGCATCCTTGTTGCGGGCGGGCTGGCGGCCGCAACGTTGGTGGGATTGAACGAGGTGCAAGCCTGGCGCAGCCGGCACGCAGCCTTGTTGCTGGAACAGGCCGCCGCGAATCGCCTCGTCGGCCGCCGCGCCGCCGCATTGGAACAGATCGCCCGGGCCGCCCACCTCCGTCCCGATGCCGCCAGCCGCCAGGCCGCCATCGAGACCCTGGTGGTTCCCGAACTCCGACCGCTCGCCCGAATCCCCATGAACGAGGCCTGCCAGGTGCGATTCAGCGCCGACGGCTCGCTGGTCGCCATCGCCGGTAACCCCCTCGCCTCACCCGTCCCGGCAGGCCGTCCGGCTCAGACCGCGTCTGAACAGGACTCCGAATCGAGCAGCGCATCGTTCGGAGTTTCGCCTCCGGACGGTTCGGGTGCCCTGCCGCCTGCAGGCGGAACCCCCCAAGGCGGATTCCCGGCAGACCCCCGGCCGTTGGTGCTTGTGCACGACCTGTCCGGCGACCGGTCCTTGGGCGAGCTGCCGTGGGCGGTGGATCAAGGGCCGGCGGTGTTTCATCCCGGGGAACCCTGGCTGGTCGTGCCCCAGCCGGACGGGACGGCACTTTGGACCCCCCGGGCCGCACAACCTCCCGTTCGGCTCGGCGCCCGCGGCGTTCCACTCTTCAGCCCGGACGGACGGAGACTCGCCATCGGTTCCTCCAACATCGTGGTGTATGCACTCTCAACCCTGCTCGAGGAGGGCCGGTTGGAACACGCCACGCTCATTGCCTGGGCCGACAATGACGTCCTGCTCGTGCGCGAAGGCGAGGAAGTGATGAACTGGAACCTCGCGACGGGCCGGTGTGGTCCGATGGCGGGCCCCGGTCAACGGTTGCTGGCAATCTCCCCGGAAACCGGGCTCGCGGCGTGGCTGATCCCCGACTCCCCCGTTGGCGCGGCCTCGGTCAGCCTGCGGTCGCTGAAAGATCAGGCGGAGTTTTGGCGTCCCGAAGGCCTTGCTCCCGGGGCGATCGGTCCGCCGTTTCTGTTTCGCCGCGCAGGCACGCGGGCATTCGTGGGCGACCGGCTCGACCCCTCCCTGCTGCGGGTGCTGGATGTGGCGAACCGCCGGCACCTGGGCTCGCTGAGCCTGCCGGGAGCGAGGTTTGGAACCGTTCCTCCCCTGCCGGAGAACCGCATCCCCGCCATCACACCTTCGCTTCGCCAACGGATGCCCACGCTGGATCCCGCAAGTCCGGACCGCGACCTGGCTTCCTCGATTACCCGAAGCGGTCGCTACCTTGCCGTGGCCATCCGCAACCCCGACCCCGTCGTCGAGGTACAGGACCTGCAGGAGGGAAGGCTGCTGGCCAGCCTGGCGGCGAGGGAAGGCCCCGTGTGGTCCCCGGACGGTCATCGGCTCGCCGTAACCCGCCGCGACACCCGGTCCGGTGAAGCCGCCCCGACAAGGGAAACCGTGGAGGTCATGAGCCTCCGGGTCCCGGCACCCAACCTGCGCCTCGAGACCCCGGTGCCCCAGATTCGATTCGCACCGGACGGGAACCGGATTGACGCCGGCAACCGCAGCATCCAGGTGCGCTATCCGGACGGGCCGCCGGAACTCCTCGACCCGGACGCCCTGCGGCCGGGCCTGGTTTGTGGACCCGATTCGGCGGGCGGTACCTGGGGCGTTGACCAGACCCTTGTGGCCGGCACCCTGCCGCTGGAACTGCACTCCGCCTCCGGCGAAACCCGCAGTCTCCCCAAAAACGGCGACCTGACCCGCCTGGTCTTCGCCCCCGATGGCGAGCGCCTGCTCCTGGCCCATGGAATCCTGCGGCCGGAATCCCGGGATGGAAGTGGTGCGACCAACCACTTCGAGCTGTGGAATCCCCGGCGCGGGAAACTCGAGGCGGTCTGGCCCGCAACACCGGGAGTCGCCAGTGGCGGACCGGCGGTCTATTCCCCGGACGGGCGCCACGTGGCCAGCGCGTTTTTTCAGACCGCGGGACTTGAGCTGATTGATCCCGCCACCGGCAGCCGCGAACGCCTCGTGCTGGATGGTAAAGAGCAGGACTCCTCCACCGGTCGTTTGGGCCGGATGCTGCAAACCACCCGCCCCCCAATGCCCCGCCATGTCGTCCGGGTGCTTCAATTTGCCGAGGACTCACGCCGCCTCTTCGCGGGCACCGCGGCCGGGTGGCTCTGCGGCGTGGATTGCATCACCGGCGAATTGCTCCTGGCCCGACCGGTCGCCGACGGCGAGATCACCGCGCTGGCCGTGCAACCGAAGGGCGTGCTCATCGCCATTTCCGCCAAGGACGGCCTGATGCGCCTTTGTCGTTCGCGGGACGGCGAGGAGGTTGCCCGCTGGCGGGGACCGCGGACGTCCTTCGGCACCCTGGAGTTCGGCCCGCAGGGCCGGCTCCTGGCCGCCGGTTCGGAGGACGGACTCCTGCAGGTGTGGGACCTCTCCACCATGCGCGAAGGCCTGACCCGGCTCGGACTGAATTGGTAAACGGATCCCGTGCGCCTCCCAAGTGGGACCTGCCGGACAACAAACGATGCCGCCGCATCATTCTTTGTCCCGCACTTCCACCTCCGATCTCCCTCATCTCACCCCGGAGTCCGGCCAAACGACGATGCCCCGCGATCCCCCCAAGACCCACTCCTGCTTGCGAAGATCATGGCAGAATCCGTGCGGGAATCCGGCACGGGCGTCGTGTATCCTGGTGTGAGACACAAACGAACATCTGCCATGAAGACGATCCTCCCCTTCACGCTCGCGCTGGGCTTGGCCCAGGGAGCATTTGCCCAACAGGCTGAACTGACTCCCGTTCCACCGTCTCCTCAAGCGGCGGCTGCCGCGGAGACAGCTCGCGGCACCGCCCAAATGAGCAGGGCATTGATGGAACGCTACGGTATTCCGGAACGGGACTCGCCAGCCGCGAAGGAGGCCCGCCGCTTTGACCTCGACTTCCCCGGCGGCCCGCCGGAGTTCCTGATCAGAGTCATTCACGAAATGGCCGGCTTGTCGGTCAATGCGATCATCCCCGAGGACGTTGCGGATACCCAAATCCCCGCGATGAGCGTCAAGAACGTCACACTGAAGCAGCTCTTCGAAGCGATTGAAGTCGCCAGTCGGAAGACCCTCTACCGCTCGCAGAGCATCCGGGGAATGGGCGGCTATCAGTCATTCGAGACCAGCTACGGTTTTCGGACGACGGCGGATGGAGTGACCGACGGTTCCCCGAGCGCCCGGGGCGTCAGTCGAATGGGAGGTTCGGAACCGGACCCGGACGAGAACGCGATCTGGCATTTCTACCGCAACGACCCTCCGGAACTGCCGCAACCGAAACCAGTTCGGAGGGTCCGGTTCTACCAGTTGGCCAGCTACCTGGACACGTTCAACGTCGAGGACATCACCACCGCCATCCGCACCGGCTGGGACCTGCTCGAGGCGGAGGACCAGCCCAGGCTGAAGTTCCACGAGGAAACCAAGCTCCTGATCGCGGTCGGCGATCCGGAACTGCTCGAAACCGTGGACGAAGTGCTGGCCCAACTCCGCGATGGACTGCCTTCAGGGGCCACGACGGTTCAGAGTCGCGCGGTGCGCATGCAACCTGTTCCGCCCACGCCGCGCCTGCCGGTGCCGCAACCGCCGCAATAGGCTTCAGGCCGCAAACACAACCCGCCGTTCCATTGTCCCGGTGGGCCAGTTCTCCATCCCGGTCACGACCGAAGCGCTTCCCGTCGCCGATGGCGACGGGTCGGACGTCCGTGCGTTGACGGAGCGGATGGTCCGGGGCGACGAGGACGCCTGGCGGGAGTTTCACAACCGCTACTTCGACCGGCTCTGGCGCTACCAGATCGTGGTGACCCGCGGTCAGGAGGAGGCGGCGCGGGAGGCGGTTCAAATCACCTTCGTCCGCGCTGCCCGGCACATCCGTCGGTTCGAAACCGAAGCGGCCCTGTGGAGTTGGTTGACCGTCCTGGCCCGAAGCGCCGTCATCGACGAGCAACGCAAGCGCTCGCGCTATCGCGCCTTCCTCGACCGCTTCCTGGGTTCGAGTCAGGGGCAGACCGGGCCGCCGCCCCGAGATGCCGACGGATTGCTGCTTGAACTGCTCAATTCCGGCCTCGACGAACTCCCGCCAGCGGAACGGGAACTGCTTGAACAGAAGTACCTGGCCGGCGCCTCGGTGCGGGAGATGGCCGCCGAGCGCGGCGACACCGAGAAAGCCGTTGAATCGCGCCTCGGCCGCGGCCGCCGAAAACTGAAGACCTGGATCCTCGAACGACTGCATCATGAAGACTGAATCGGAAGGCCTCCTGCACGCGCTCTTCGACGAAGCCACCGAAGCGCGGACGACCACCCTCGAACTGGTGGTGAAAGGCGCACGGCGCCGGCGGCAGGTCCGAACCATGCGCCGCTCTGGCGGTGCGGCGGCGGCGCTGCTGGCCGTCGGAATCGTGCTTTGGCCGCGACCGCCTGCGCCATCGCTCGCGGAGGACCCCAATCCCTCCCCCACCCCGCCGGCCGATCGCTTGATCGTGCGCACTGTGCCGTTGGGCAGGGAGGTGCTCGTCAGTTCGCGGATGGGACCTTCGGATATCGTCCGGTCCGTCGCGAACCGCATTACCGTGGTTCGGACTTCCAGCAGCGACGCCAGCGACCTCGCCATTACCGATGACGAACTCCTGGCCTTGGTGGCGGGAAGACCCGCGGCGCTCGTGAGCGGGGATGGCGGCAAGCGACTGGTGGTGGCAGGCGAGGACGGCTGGTCCACCCAGTAACGGGAATGCAACGCAGCGACTATTCGGCCGCTCCCTCCGCTTGGCCGACCGGTTTCCACGGCTTGAGGTAGTCCGGCTTCACCGGGTCGTGGCCTTGGGATTCCCACCACTTCGCCCAAGCGGGCTTGTCCCCCTCCAGGTCCTCACCAGCCATGCGGGCCAACGCTGCGCGTGCCCACATGCGGGTGTTCTGGTTCCCATGGTCCACGAGGCTGATGAGCAGCGGCACCGCCTTGCCGGACTCCTGCCGGGCCAGGGCGGCGACCGCCATCCACTTCGGGCGGCAGTCGTAGTCCCGGTCATCGCGATGATAGCCGGCCACCTTCATCAAACCGGGCAGCAGGCGCGCGTCCTTCAACGCGCTCGCCTCAGCCAGGCCGTTGCACAAGTGACGCCCGTATTCGCTCTCATCCAGCAGCTTCGCGAGGTAGACGACCTTGGCCTCACGGGCTTGGTCGGACAGTGCGGCGAAAGCGTCCGCATTGAGCCAGTAACCGCTGCGTCCGAAGGTGGTGGCGGTGAGCCGGACGAATTCCTGCACCTCCGGATGCGCCTTGGAGTAGTGCGCCTGGATCTCCTCCAGGGCCTTGTCGAGGTTCAGTGGTGCGGGGGGTTCCAAAGGCGAGGCGGCCTGGGTCAGGCTGACGAGGATTGCGCCCATCATCAGGGCGGGAACTAGGGTCGGGTTCATCTCGAGGTTCCTTTCTGTGAAGTGTTGTGGTGTGCGAACGATGACGGCAATTCAACCGCGCCGGGAACCGTCTCCGGTGGAATGACCGGGATGAACTTTGTACTGCAAAGCGAGATTGTCAAGCCGTCCCGAAGCCAAACCTGAACATAAACTTGAACTTAAGCTCTCTCCCTCCCACGGCTCTTCAAAGTTGCCGCGCAACGTCTGGTCGGTTGAGGTTCGAGTCTGAGTTTAGGTTTAGGTTTCGGACGGGGATCGGACCGCGACCCGAAACGCCCTGCATCTCCCCGCTTCCCATCATCCGCCGCTTGACAATACTACCGTGGTAGTATTAACTCGGTCGTCGAAACTGAAACGCCCCATGGCAAACGTCCGACTTCATCGATTGGGTGATCTGCAACTGCGGATCATGCAGGTGCTCTGGGACCGCGGCGAAGCGAGCGTGGCTGACGTCCACGACGCCCTCGGCGCGCGTCCCAAGCTGGCCTACACCACCGTCGCCACCATGCTCCGCAAGATGGAGGCCCGCGGCCTCGCGGCCCACCGCACCGAGGGACGCACCTTCATCTACCGCGCCGCCGTGGCCGAGGAACGCGTGGGCCGCAACATGGCCGAGCATGTCCTGGATCGTCTGTTCCAGGGCAGTCTCGCCACGATGGTCAGTCACCTCCTGACCGCCCGCGAGGTCAGCGGCGACGAGCTCGCGGAACTGGAACGCCTCATCGCGGAAAGGAAACGCACGCCATGACGCCACCACTCACCCTCTCCTTCTGGCTCGAGGCAGTGATCGTGCTGGCGCTGGCGGTCATCGTCACGTTCGGCGGGGCCGCGGCTCTCGTGGCACGATTCCGCTCCGGTCAACGTCGGCGGGCCGTCTGGCTGGCGGCTTTCGTCGCAACCGGGCTGTTCCTTGCGGCCTTCGCCTCCGGCGCCAGTCGCTGGCGTTACGTTGATGAAGCGCCTCCGCCACGTCCGGAACCCCGTTTCATCGTGCGAAACAACCTGCCGGTCGGAGACAGCGCCGCCACTGGGAACACCGTCACGCCGTTGCCCGAGGACTTTTCCCAACCGCCGGAAGCCGTCCTGCGGGCGGCGACCGGACCGACCAACACGCTTTGGCCGGCCTGGCTTTGGCTGGGGGGAATTGTCCTGGTGCTCGCCCGCACCGCCGGTCAGCGGATCGTGTTTGACCTCGTGATTCGCCGCAAAAGCGATGCCGCGGGAGCCGACCTCCGGGAACGCGTGCACGAACTGGCCGCAGAACTGGGCATGCGGGGACGCGTGCGGGTGCGCATGGTGTCCGGCTTGCTCAGCCCCGTCGCCCATGGCACCTGGCGGCCCACCGTCTTCGTGCCGGAGGAGTTCGACTCGGCCCACAGCGTCCGGGAACGCGATGCGATGCTGGCTCATGAACTGGCCCACCTGGCGGCGCGCGACCCGTTCTGGCACGGGACGGCGCGACTCCTCGTGGCCGCCCTTTGGTGGCATCCGCTGGCGTGGTGGGCGCTGGGGCGCTTGCGGTCGGCCAGTGAAGCGGCGGCGGACGAAGCCAGCGTGTTGATCGAGAACGGCCCTTCCGAACTGGCGGCCTGTCTCGTGGCTCTGGGCGCCCGGTTGCAGGGACAACGAATCGGTTGGCTGGGCATGGCGGGAAATGGATTTCGCTCGGAGCTGGGCCGGCGCGTTGAGCGGTTGCTGGCGTTGCCGGCGGAGGGCCATTCGTGGCGGCAGTCCCGCATGGGTTGGCTGGGAACCGGCAGTCTGGCATTGCTGGGGGCAGGGGCCCTGCTGGCGGTGACCGCATGGGCTTTGCCAGAGCAAGGTGATAGCCGGCCGACGCTGCTGGCGGCGGCCCGGCACGCGTTCGTCTCGTCACCCCCTGGAGGGCCGAGCTCCGCGAGGCCCACTTCTTCTCCGGAGACTGCCGATGTTGACACGGATTCGCCGGGCTCGTGGAGCTCGCCCCTCCAGGAGGTGGATTCGGCACGACAAGATTCAGTTGCACCCGTCGCCCCCGTTCCAATAGTGGCCGCCTATCCTCAGGATCCCCAGGTCGCGGACGTCCAGGTCCTGCAGGGGGATCGATTGCTACTCAACCAAGCGGAGGTTTCCTTGGATGATCTGTGTGCCGCCCTCGCCGAAATGCACAAGAAGGACCCGGGATTGGTCGTCCGCCTCGGTGCCGGCAAGGCCACCCAGATGACCGCCTTGGTGCCGGTCCTCGACCGGCTCACGGCGATTGGCATCACCCGCATCAGCCTGCGCACGCAACCGTCCGGCGAAGCTCAGGAGGACCCGGCGCCGGGCACGATCGCTGAGCAGCCCGCCGTTGCGCCTCCGGCCCCGGCCATGGCTGGATTTGGATCGGCTTCCATCCCGAAACCGACTGAACCGGGCTCCCCCACGAACCTCATTACCCGCCTCTACCGGGTGAATCCGGACACGGTCGTGCGGTCCCTGCAGGAAGCAGGAGTCTCCGGCATCAGGACGAACGGGCTGTCACTCGATGTTGTGAGGGGAGTGCTCGAACTCGCCGGCCTGGATTGGGGAGGAACGAATGGGTTTGCGGACCCGGGCGAATCCGGCGTCGACGGGGCAAGGCCACAGGGCGCCAATCGCCCTGCCATTTACCTCAACCACAGCACCGCGGACCTGCTGGTTCGAGCCAACCCCGAGGACCATGAACGGATCGAGCGCGCGCTTGCCTTCCTGAATCCGCAGCCGCAACAAGTGACGATCGAGGTGAAGTTCCTGGAGATCACCGGGGATGACTACGAAAACCTGGGCTTCGACTGGTACCTGGGCAACGCTTCGATCGACGACAAGACCATCCTGTCGCCGGGGGTGGCGATCACGGACGGCACGCCCACCAACGCCCTGACCGGCCCGCGCGCGCCCGCCGCTCAAGCTGAATCCGGTGGTGTGTTTCCGGGGACGGCGCCCGATCCAAGCACGATGACCCACCAGGTCGGCTCTGCCGGCAACCCCGCGATGGCACGGCTCAACCAAGGGCGGCTTAACTGGCCCGAACTGACCCCGGCAGGCGGGACCAACATGGTCCTGGAAGGACCAGTGAAGGCGCTGCTCGACGGGGCTACGAATGTCTTGGTCGAGCGGGTGACGGGGAAGGTGACCGGCATTCTTAGTGAAGCCCAGTACCGGACGGTGTTGAAGGCGCTCGAGGCACGCCCCGGGGTGGACGTCCTTGCCGCACCCCGTGTGACGACCCTGTCCGGCCGGCAGGCGCAGATTCAGGTCGTGGACCTCCAGACCGTGGTGACGGGCCTGGACCTCGACGCCGTGAAGGAAGGGAAACCGGTCCGGGTTGGGACGACGAATGCGCCGCCCTTCAAGACCGCCCAGATTCCCGTGGGCCCCACCCTGGACGTCATCCCGATTGTCGACGCCGACGGCGAGACGATCAACCTGACGCTGCTCCCCATGCTGACCGAGTTCATCGGCTATGATGATCCCGGCCAGTTTCAGGCACTGACCGCCAACCACGCCGCACCGACACCCCTGCCGCGGTTCCGCATTCGCCAGGTGGCCACGCAGGTGCGCATCAAGGACGGCCAGACCGTGGTGTTGGGTGGGATGCCCGCACGTGAAAGCCGGCGCGCAGCGAACAAGGTACCGACCCTGGGAGATCTGCCGGTGGTGGGAGAGTTCTTCCGCAGCGAGGGCACGCAGGAAGTCCGGAAAAACCTGCTGATCTTCGTCACCGCCACCCTGATTGACCCGGCCGGCAACCCCATCCACCCGCACTGATCCGGGATTCCGAACCCCTCCGGAGGGTGGCAGTTCCGACGAACCGGGATGCAGGCACTCCGGTTGCACCCCGACACAACTTCGTGTTGCAGGTGCAACAGAGAGTTGCCCGGTGCAAAACGGGGGGTGACTTGGAGAGGACCCCTTGTTACCGTCGCCGCCACCCCGGTTCCTCCGGAGCCGGCATGCGAAATCGCGAACATGGCTGAAGACAAGAGCTGGCCGCCCGGCACCTCGGACAGTGGACGCGGGAGAACCCCGCGTGCTCCGGCATTTGTGTTGGAGCGCAAGAAGAAGAGTCGTCTCCCATGGAGCGAGGCCAGTCTCAGTTCACTGACGCGGCAGCTCCTCTACGCGGGCCTGATGGCGTCGGTCTGGGCGGCGGCCTCGCAGCCCTCGTGGGCGATCTGGGTGGTCAATGGACTGGGGATTCTGCTGGGCAGCATTCAGCTTCTGCGCTGGCTGGATCAACGGAGCATTGGCACTTCAGCCCTGGATGAGGGGGTGGAATCCGGGCGCTGGGTGGGCTGGTCGGTCGCGGGTTTGGGGCTGGCCCTGTGCCTTTGGTGTCTGGTGAGTGCGTTGAATGCGGCTGGGGCGGTCGACCTGAAGCGGGAGCAATGGACGGCGCTGGGCAGCTTCATTTCCTGGTTGCCGCACAGTTACGATCGTCCGTCCACCTGGGCAGCGCTGTTCACCGGTCTGGGCCTGCTGGGGTACTTCTGGGGGACCCGGAACTGGCTGCTGGCGGCAAGTACCAGCGACCTGAAGAAGGACGAGGGCAACACCTTTGGCCGGAACCGCAAGCGGCGGCTGTCCCGGACGCTCCTGCCGTCGCTGCATCAACTGCTCTGGGTACTTTCGATCAGCGGCACGGCGTTGGTGTTGCTGGCCATCTTCCAGCGGGCCACCGGCACGTCCCGGCTGCTCTGGGTGTTTCCCGACATTCTGGGGCGGGATGGGCTGGATCATTTCGGTCCCTTCGCCTCCCGCAACAGCGCGGCGCAGTACCTGATCCTGCTGTGGCCGCTGGCGTTTGGGCTGTGGCTTTTTGGCGGTCGCGGCCGGAGCGGCCGGTTGCAGGCGACCACGCGGCTGGGCAGTTCGCCACGGATCGTGCTGGTGTTTTGCGGGCTGGCAATGCTGGGGGGAGCGGTCAGCACATTCAGTCGCGGTGCCTGGGCGGTGGGTCTCCTCACGGTGCTGGTGGTCTGTGTGCTGACGGCGGCGAAGTACCTGCCCCGCAATCCCGGTTGGACGGTGGCGAGCATTGGGGGGTTGCTGGCGATCCTGTCCGGCCTCTTTTTTGCGCTCTGGCCGATGGTGGTGGAGCGGTTGCAGTCCGAGTTCCATTCGCTCCCGTTGGAGCGGCCGGAGGGTTTGGCGGAGTTCACGCTGGCGGGCGTGCTGGATCTTTCGGCAGCCCCGCGGATGGAGGGTCTGCTCCTGGGGGTTTCCGAGCTGCGGCGGGACAGCATGGGGCGGCCCCGGGCGGTCTGGCTGGGCTTGCGCCCGGACGGCACCTTGTCGCTCATGGCGTGGAACAGCCAGCGCCAGACCTGCGTGGATGAGCCGCTGGATGGCTTCATCGAGAAGAACAAGGGGACCCTGGTGGAACTGGTGGTGGTGGTGCACGAGGGACTGCGGTTGTTCGTCAACGGGAAGCTGGTGCAGTACGTCGAACCGGACGTCACGGGCAAGGTGCTGTGGCCGTCGACGTTCGCCGGCGGGTTCATGAATGTGGGCCAGGGGGTCCAGGTGCGCGGGGGAGGCCGGGATGGCATTCAGCGGGCGGTGCTGTGGGACCGGGCCCTTTCCCCCCTCACGGTGAGCCGGTGGTTGAAGCTGCAGGCGGGAGAGTCCGACCCCGAGAGCCCCGAGCCGCTGGTGGATTTTGACTACAGCCGGCTGGGGCTGCGCTCACTGCTTTGGTTGAAGGGCGGCACAGCGCTCAGCCGGGGGGACATCCGTGCCAGCGCGTTCCAGGCCTGCCGCCTGGCGGGCGTGCCGCCGCTGCTTGGTTCCGGGCCGGGCACGTTTCCCGGCCTTTACGCGGTCAGTCCGGTCCGGCTGCGGGGACTGAAGGAGATGCATGTGCACAACGACTACCTGGAGTTCCTGCTGACCTTCGGGTTGCCGGGCAGCATGTTGCTGCTCCTGGCGGCGGGCGTGGTGCTGGGGCGCCCCCTGTTGAAGGGTGGCATCCGGATGCCGCAGGGTTTCGTGGTGCTGCTGTGGACATCCCTGGCTGCCTGCCTGGTGCTTGCCTTCATCGACTGGCCTTTCTTTTCCCCGCCGGTCCGGTTGCTGTTCGTCGTGCTGGGCGGGGTGTTGAGCTGTGCCACCATTCGTCAGCGCGCCGGCGGTCGCCGGGGTTCGGAGGAGGCGTTGGAGGAGGACCTCTAGCCAGTCGGATGGTCACCACAATCCGAACGCCCCGTCCTCCTCCCACATTTGCGACGCCCGGTGGATGCGCATCCGGTCAACGCCCCGCCAGGCGACCGAACCGTCCAGCAAGCCGACGTTTCCTCCCCGCGCACCGATGTCCACCGGAGTTTCGTCCCAGGCGGCGGGGTTGTTCTCGAAATAGCCTTCCTCGCGGACGAGGTGACCGTTCGCCGTATGCGGCGCGAGGATCCGCTGGAAGCTGTGGCAGTAGACGTTCAGGTCCGCGACCAGCACGAGACGGGGATCCTCGGCGGTGCGCTGCGGCGATACCCACGTGGCTTCCGCGCGGCCGAGCAGGGGCCAGGGCGTGTTGGCGTGCCCTCCGAGGTAGTGGTAGCCGATGGCGATTCCGTAGTCGGTGTGCAGCCGCCAGCCGTCGTTTTGCTTGAATGACTGCGCGAGGTTCGGGCAGTCGAGCACGTTGATGCCGCCGCTGTAGTTGAGGAAGACATCCCGGGTGGCGGTGGAGAGGATGGGGGTGTGCGTGTCATTGGGCGCCCGATTGTCCGTGAGCCCTCGCGGCAGGTGGTCCTCGAAGTCCCCCGCGTACACGTGGGCGGCCAGGCTGAACTGCCGGATGTTGCTCTGGCAGGCCGTTCGCCGGGCCCGTTCCTTCGCCGAGGCCAGGGCGGGAAGGAGCAGGGCGGCGAGAATGCCGATGATGGCGATCACCACCAGCAGTTCAATGAGCGTGAAAGCTGTCCGGTTCGCGAGTCGCATGGTTTGACGGCGCAGCAGTCTCTGTGCCGACCCGGGCAGCAAAGCACTGATGGTCCGCCCCCGCAACCCCCGCCTCCGCGGCGATTCCGGACCCGGGCCTATTCCAGGTCCTCGAGCGACCGGTTTCGGGCGCGGATGCAGCCCCGTCGGCTGGAGGCGACAAAGTCCACGAGCAGGCGGCCCTCCGCACTCTGGGCGACCGCCCGGGCGGCGGCCAGTCGCTCCTGCATTGGTGCGGTGCCGAGGAAGAGCACGTGGTAAAGCTGCCTCAGTTCCAGCCGAACCGCGGCGGTGATCCCGGCCCGGCGGAGGCCGACGGTGTTCAATCCACTGGAACTGTTGCGCCCACGCGCCATGACGAATGGCGGCAGGTCCTGACTGACGGCGGACGCTCCCTGCAACATGGCGAGCGCCCCCACCCGGACGAACTGGTGCACGACGCTGTTGCCGGAGAGGAAGGCGGCGTTGCCCACTTCGACGTGTCCGCCGAGCAGCACGCCGTTGGCCAGGATGACGTGGTCGCCCAGGCGGGAATTGTGTCCCACGTGGCTGTTCGCCATCAGGAAACAGTGGGAACCGATTTCGGTGCGTTCCTCCGGTGTGTTGCTACGATGCACGGTGACGTGCTCGCGGAAGACGTTCCCCTCCCCGATGACCAGACCGGTGGGGGTGTCGCGGTACTTGGTGTCCTGCGGGGCGTCGCCAATGACACTGCCGGCGTGGAAGCGGTTGCCGGGCCCGATGGTGGTCCGGCCGGTCAGGTGGACATGGGGGCCCACCACACAGCCCGGACCCAGCGTCACCCCGGCGTCGATCACCGCGCCCGGCCCGACTTCCACGGAGGGGTCCAGATGGGCGGCCGGATCGATCACAGCTGAGGGATGGATATGGACGTTCATGAGGGGAGGGTCAGGTGCTGAAGTAGCCCAACTCGCGGAGGGAGGCGTAGTCCTTGTTGCGGGATTCGGTGCGCCGTCCGAGGATGACGTGGTCGAGCACATCGATTCGCAGAAGGTGCCCGGCGCGGATCAGGTCGCGGGTCACGCGGATGTCGGGATCGCTCGGGGAGGGGTCGCCGCTGGGGTGGTTGTGAACGACGATGACCGCCGCGGCGTTGGCAGCGATGGCGGCGCGAAAGACGTCGCGCGGATGGACGTGAACGGCATCCAGGGTGCCGGCCCCCAGTCGTTCCACCCGGATGAGACGGCGGCGGGTGTTGAGCAGAATGACCTGGAACTGTTCGGTCTCATGCAGCCGGCTTTCTTCGCGCAGCAGCTCCGCGACCTTCTCGGGACTGTCCACGACGGGGGCCTCGGCGTGAATTTCGCGGGCCATCCGTTCCGCCAGTTTGAAGGCGGCCTTGAGGGTGACGGCCTTGTCCGCGCCCACGCCGGGCACCCGTCGCAGTTCCTCCAGGGGCGCCCGGGCCAGTTGTTCCAGCCGCTCGAACCGGGCCAGCAACCGGTGGGCGGCATCCACGGCCGAGCTGCCGCGAGTGCCCGTGCGCAACAGGATGGCGATCAGCTCAGCATTGCCCAGGGCATCGGCGCCCTGCGCGCGCAACCGTTCCCGCGGCCGTTCGGCAGCGGGCAGATCCTTGATCCGCAGACCCGGTTGCATGGACCGGAGTCTCCCGCAAAGCCGGCCGGGCTGCCACTGAAATCCTGTGTCGCAGCCTCGGCCGGCCGGCCATCTGGGATCTTGAATGTCGATCCTACTGCAGGTTGTGCACGTATTGGAGGTCCAGTGCCTCCTCGATCCGGGCGCGAGCCTCCGACAGGTGCGCCTTGGTGTACGGATCCAGCCGTCCGTTTTCGGCGGCGAGGAACTGGCCGACCTCGGAATCCAACTCGCGCAACTGGGTCAGGGCCAGGTTGGCGGCGGGCTTCTGGGAGGCGCTGCGCCAGCCCTGCGGGAGACTGAGATCGATCAGGCGGTCGAGATACTCGCGCTGCAGGTTGCGGCGCAGGCTGGAGATCAGCGGCTTGCGCGCCGTGAATTCCCCTTCAGGCGTTTCCACGACCTCGGTCCAAATGGCCCGATGGAGCTTCGCGAAGATCTCCGGCAGGGTCACGGCGTCCTCGTCCGCGGGCGTTGCCAGTTCATTATCGAACACCCGGCCCAGGGTGGTGGGGTTCAGCATCATGGTCAGCGTCGAACCCTGGATGCCCATGATCCGGTCGTGCACCGGCCAGGTGGAGTCCTGCATCGCCGTGTCGAAGTCATCCAGCCACTTGTCCATGGTCAGGTGGCTCAGCAGTTCGGGCGTCAGGCCGAAGGCCTCATCCTCGAAGGCGTTTTCAATGACGAAGTCCAGGGCGGCTCGCTGGTCCGCCGCGGGGACCACGGTCAACGGCGGGCGCGCATCGGGATCGCCCTTCTTGTCGCGATGGACGAAGGTGCCGCCGATCCAGTTCGCCATCATGCTCAAGGCGCGGGTCTGCAGGGCCAGCGTCAGTTGGTAACCCCGCCGGGCCTTGGCCCAGCTCTCGCCGTCCTTGACGAAGTCCGTCAGCAGCCGGCCGCGATGGTACCGGGCGAGTTCCATCTGGTGCCGGGCATAGCTGAGGGGGTCGGCCGCGAAGTCGTAACGCCGCGCGAAGGGATCCGGGCCGAAGGTATCCTCGTCCGTGCCGTATTGCAGCTGCGGTTCGGCGGCCCGCGAGGCGATCTTGGCCAGGTCCTTCGGGTTGTCGCTGAGGCTGTAGCCGTATTCGATGGCCCACATGTCGTAGGGGCCAACCTCGATCATGCCGTAATCGCCCTGGGGATCGTCCTTGGACAACCGGTTGATGTTGATCGGCAAATAGTCCATGACCGAGCCGGCCAGCGGCTTCTTGCCTTTCACCTCGTCGCTGTTGATCTCCGCCAGCGTGTAGATGCTGGAGGCCTTGAAGTTGTGGCGGAGGCCGAGCGTATGGCCGACTTCATGCACCACGAGGTCGGCGACGAGCGGTCCGACAAACCACTCGGGAATGCCGTCGAGCTTCTCCTCCTTCTTCGCCGGCTTCTTCGCCTCCTCCTTCGGCGGTTCCCCGTCCGATCCCTCGGCGTCCCCTTCACCGTCGTCATCGGCGAGCGCGGATCCCATCAGTTCGAAGTTGAACCGCATGAGCGCCATGTCGAGCGCCCGGAACTCCGCCGCGCGGCAGTAACCGTTCACCTGGCTGTGACGATGCACGAGGCCGTCGTACTCCTCATCGCCGAGCATGGCGGCGTCGGCGGTGGCCAGGGGATGACCTCCATAAGCCTGGGGGCCGTGGGCCAGGATGCTGGCGGTGATGGCCGCGCGGCTGGAGGGATCGGCCATGAGCACGCGCGGGTCGAACTGCGGTTTGGTTTGCAGCCAGGCCAGCGTTTCCGGCGACATGCCCTCGAGGGCCAACTGCGGCATCACCTCGTTGAACTGTTGCCAGTAGTGGCGGATCCAGCCGTCCGTCAGGATGATGTCGGCGTCGAGAATCTGGCCGGTGTTGGGATCGACGCGGCTCGGGCCGATGGCGGTACCAACGTTGTTGTTGAGCCAGCGGACGAAATTGTAGCGGACATCCTCGGGATCCTTCTCCATGTGGGCGCCGGTGGCGGCGTCCTGATAATAGACCTCGATGGCGTTCGCGAACCCGACCTTCTCGAAGGCCTTGTTCCACATCAGGATGCCCTCGCGAACCCAGCGGCGGTATCGGATGGGGGTGGTGTTTTCGATGTAGAAAATGATCGGGTTCTTGACCGGGCTCACCTGCAGGCTGGGATCGGCCTTCTCGAGGTGCCAGCGGTTGATGAACCGGGTGCGGGTGTCCGTGACCTCGTATTTGCCGAGGTCGGCGTAACCGGTGGTGAAATAGCCGATGCGCTCGTCGGCCTTGCGCGCTTTGTAGGCGGGGTTGGGGCGGATTTCGCTGATGGAGTAGTGCAGCGTCTTGAGCGTGCCGTTCCGCATCGGAATCTCGTAGGCCACCTCGATGTTTCCGGGAAAGGCCTTGGCGGTCTTGAGGGTGGCGAGTCCCTTCTGGGCGCCGGCGGTCATGGGACCGAAGAACTTCTCCGCCCGGTCCACGAGCAGTTCGTCGAGGTCAATGGTGGGGCCCCAGTTCGTCAGCATGGTGAGAATGGGCATGTCGACGACGACCTGGTCGGTGAACAACCGGGCCACGGAGGCCTTGGACTGAGGATCGCCGGTGGAACGGATGTCCAGGTTCTCGGCGATCATGACAATTCGTTTCTCGTGGCGCTGGAAGTAGACGTACATCTCGCCTGCCTGGAGACCGGCGTAGTCCTCGCCACTCGCCACCGTCAGGGCGATGAAGAACCGCTTCTTCTCGAAGCCGGGAGGAAAGGCCGCGAGGGCCTGGTTGTCCTTCGGCCGGGTCCAGAGCGAGAGCAGGGGTTTGGCCTGGTCGATGGTCGAGATCACCTGACTGTATCCCTCGTACACCTCGGTGTGCGGGGGAAAATCGGGTTTGGGCTGGGCACTGGCGGGTCCCAGCAGCAGGCCGGTCGCCAGCCCCGTCGCCAATCCCGCCGTTGCGCGGAAGTTCAATGGACGTTTCATCATGGTAGTATCCTGAATCGGGACAGAATTGCTGTCTTGACTGGGGGGGAGATTAGCGTCAGCGGACCGCTTGCGTCCAGATTGAGCTTTGCTTTGAGCTTTGCGGGCAGAACACCCGGCGGCCGCTCGTTTGCCTGCCCCTGCCAGGCGGCGGGGCAGGCGTTCACCCGGCCAACCGGGCCCGGTGCCGGCTGCGAAGCAGCAGGGTCGGGATGCCGACGAGCATCACCACAAACACCAGCGCGGCCGCCCAGCGGATCGGCCGGAGCAATCCCGATCCGAACCAGCGATCCGCCGGGTCCACCCACTGCAGTCCCGCGGCCAGCTCACGCCATCCCACTTCGAACAGCGCCCAGGACAGCAGGACAAAGGCCATCAACCCGGCCGCCGTCGCCAGACTGCCCCCGGGTCCACGCCAGGTCAGAGTCCAGAGGGTGGAGGTTGCCGGGTCGGCCAGGGCCGCTCCGCTCAGTTTGTTGGCGCGCTGTACCCAGCTGAAGTGGCGCCGCACGCTGAGCAGTTTGAAAGCCACAAACACGGCGAGTCCCAGCAGCGCCAGGGGAAATCCCTGGAACAGGTTCTCGATCGACACCAGTCCGCGCAGCCAGGAAGGCAGCAGGTCGTCCAATGCCTGCTCCAGGGCGGCACGCTCCCCGGCGTGCTGCTGCCGGGCCGCCTCGGCGTCCGTCTCCTGGGCGCTCAGTTCCCGGACCCGCCTGGCCTCGGCCTTCACGCCGGCCTCCAGGCGCTCGCTCTCCGCCTTCAAGGTCTCCTCCAATCTGACCCGGGACTGCTCCAGGGAATCGCCAATCGCACCAATGACCGACTCCTTGCCCTGGACGGTCTGCCACCAGTCTGCGGAGGTTGCGGCATGGGTTTGCCAGTCGACCAGAATCCGGTCCATATCGGTCACCGCCTGGTCAAGGGACTCCGACCCACCCAGATCGCGGGTCCGCTGGGCCAGGGGAGCCAGCACCTGCTGGCGGATGTCGGAGGAGATGAGTTGCACCGTGTTGCTGGCCTCCCCCGCGAACCGGCCGATGGTCTGCTCGCGAAGCAGCGGGTCGACGCTGCCCGCCGCGACCGCCTGGCGCAGTTGTTCCCGGCCGATGCCGAGAGCCTCGGTGGCCTCCCATTGTCGTGCCCGGCGCGCGAGCACGGGCGAACGGGTTTCGGCCAGGCTCCCGGGGCCCGGTTCCAGCAACGCCGGTGGAACCTGGGCCGCGAGGTTGCTCCTCGATGCCAAAGGCGGCCCGAACTCCCCCCGGGATCCCTCGCGGCGCAGCGCCGGCGGCAACTGCCCGACCGGCGGCGCAGCGGAACCGGAGTCCGGCCCGGTCTCCTCCAACCACTCGCGCCGTTCGCCCGGGGAGGTGGATTCCAGGATCTCATAGTCCGTTCGCAGCCGTCGGAACGCTTCCTGAAGCTCCGTCTTGCGCCCGGCCCAGGGCTCCTCCTTCAGGACGGCGGCGGCGCCATTGACGACCGCCAGGGTGCCGGTCTGCGTCTTCAACGCCGCTTGGGAGGCTTCCAGGTCGGCTTGGGCCGCCGCCAGGCGCGTTTCGGCAAGTCGTTGGTTTCGGGCCGCTTGAACCTGGCGCTCGGACAAATCGGCAAACGGGCCGAGCACCTTCACGCAGGCCAGCACGGCAAAGACGCTGATGCCGAAGATCCAGCGCCCGACCTGACGACTCTGCTCGATCCAGAGATCCTGGTGGCGCTTCTCGCTGAATTCGTGGCTGTTCATGGCAACCGGGGTAAGAACGGCTGCAACGTGCCTGCGTTTGCCGGGAGACGCAACTGTCAGGCGCATTCGAGCTTGCCTGGATTGCCCCACCCCCGAGACTGGTGGGGTACGCATGAATCCGGCCTCGCATCACTCCGAGACCCCGTTTCAGCGGGCGGCCCGCCGCCGCCGTCGACGCAAGCGTGCGTTGCTTCTTGTCGGGGCGTTCCTGGCGCTGCTGATGCTCGGGACAGTCTGGGGCTGGCGTTACGGTTACACCCGCCTGCCGGAACCGGTGACGGAGGTGCGGCTGCCGGAGGTGAAAGCAGTCGAGTGGATTCACCTGCCGCCCGGTTGCGCGTGGGAACCGGTGTGGCGGATGGCAGTGCAGCCGGGACTCAAACCGTGGCTGGAGGATTCGCAGGAACTGCTGGAGTTGTTGTCGTCGGCCTGGATGCGAACCGGCGTACTGCGGGGAAACGTCGTGGCAGGCCTCGACAAATGGATGGCGGATGGCGGGGAAATCGAACGGTGTTTCGACGGGTTCCTGGATGCGCCGCGTCCGCCCCTGCCGGGGGAGGTGCCGCACTCGGTGGAAGCGGTGTTGCGTCTGCTGCGCCTGGCACCGCTGGCCCGGGCCATGCTTGCCTGCCCCACCCAGACCGTCCCGGCCCGACCGGAGGAGGCATTGTCCCAACTGATCCGGGGCTTCCGGTTCTATGCCCGGCTGACCCCTCCCAGGGAGTTCGCCGGGGTATTTGACGAACGCGGCCCGCGCGAGGTGGATGCCACTCTCGGCCGGACGTTCCGGCGGGTGGTGATCAACGGTCCGACCCTTGATCCCGCGACCGGCCGGGCGTTGCTCGGGGCATTGATCGAGGTGACCAATGACGTGGCACCGTTTGAGCAGGTCCAGGCAATGCGGGTCAGGCAGGCGCGGGCGCGGCGCGACGCGGACCACCAGCGGGTTGTGACGGGACTGGGGCGGACACTCACCCTCTCCGCCAGCCTGTTCTGGCACGACACGCGGGAAATGCCGCAACGGATCGGGCGCTGGTGGGGAGGGGCGGAGGCGGGATTCCCCGAGTTTCAGGGCCGGCGGTATCTCCGGGGAATGCTCGCGGCCCTTGCCGATTGGGGACAGGAGAAGCTGGCCCGCGAGCAGGATTTCGAACGGATCTGGCAGTTCCGGATCAGCCAGCTCCAGGCCCGCCCGCACGATGCGGAGCTCGCCCGGCTCCCGTTGCGCCCGGATGGCTGGTTCAGCTGGTTCGACCGCCCGGCCGTCTGGGAGTCGACCGGGGAAGTGCCCTTCCCGGAGACGATTCTCAACGAAACCGGGGACTTTCTGGCAACGGTGGAGGTCTGCCGGCTGACGCTGGCCTTGCGGTTGTATCGCGACCGCGCAGGGGACTGGCCGGAGTCCCTGGAGCAACTGGTGCCGGACTGGCTCCCCGGCGTACCGGTGGATCCGTTCTTACGGGTTCCCTTTGGCTATCGCCGCGACGGGGGCGGTTGGAGCCTGAGTGCGGGAAGCGGCACCGCGTTCGGCTTGAGCTGCACCAGCCACCCCTAGGTGTGCCCTTTGCCAAAACGCTTGCGACATTCTCGCCTCGGCCCAAGGATTGGCCCATGTCGATTCTGCGCGTGCTGTCGGTCCTCTCCCTGCCCCTGCTGCTTGGCGGCTGCATTTCGAACAGCGTGGTCAACCTCACCCCGCGCCAGGCCGTTCGCACCCCGGACAACCTGTATCTGGTCGAGGCCCGCTGGAAGAGCAACGAACAGGCGCTCCGACCGGACTCGCTCGAGCCGAAGGTGATGATCGGCACGCAGTTCTACCCGATGGAGCGCACGCCCAACACGAAGAACCGGTGGGAAGCCCTGGTTCCGGGCCCCGCGGACGCCCGCTTCTTCAACTACCGGTTCAAGTTCGACTACCTCTACAACGCCATCCCCATCCCGCGTCGCGACAGCAAGCTCTCGCCGACCTACCAGCTCGAGATTGTCGATTGACCTGCGGTTTCGTCGAAGCCGCCGCATCAGCGCCCGGTTCCGCCGTCGGTCTTCCCGCGATTGAACAGGCGGTAATCGATGGAAGGTCCCGAGGCCCGGCCCTGCGTCCAGGCACGCAGCCCCGCCAGCGCCTCTTCGCCCTGTTCGAAATAGTCCGCGGGCAGTGCAGCCACATGTTCCTCCCAGCGCGCCCGGCACGCACTCAGCCAGTCGCCCCGGACTGTCACCCAGCCCCGCGCCTGCATGGTCACCAGCAGCGCCTCCGCCAGCAGCATGTGACCTTTCGGCGTCGGATGCACGTGGTCCAACAACCAGTCGTTGCCGGGAATCCCGGATTGGCTCCGCCCGGCGATCATTGCCTGCCAGTCGATCCACGGCACGTCGTGTTCCTGCGCCAGGCGCGCGATTGCGGACTCCATCGAACCCAGGATGCGCAGCGGGCAGACGTCCGTCTCGCGCGCCTGCCGAAAGGCGGTCACCGAGTCGTTCGTGCGACTGAGCACCAGGTCCACCTGCCCCAAGCGGAACCAGGCCTGCGCGTGCCGCGGATCGATGCGGGTGGCCTCCTCAAGCGCCGTGGCCGCGGAATCCGGCCGGCCGTGCGACAGGTCGGTTTCGGCCTGCTGCACGAGGTTCGTCCAGTGCCAAAGATCGGTTCCTGCCAGCGCCGGCGAATGCTCGCATTTGAAAGGCGGTGTGTCGCGGAGGTTCGAGACCGGCGTCACGAGAATCAGCGGCACTCCGGCGTCCCGGCTCATGGCCATCATGCGGGCCACGTTGTTCCCGAAATGAGCGATCACCGCGGAGCGCCAGGAGGGATCGTCGTGATAAGCCTTCAGCCCGCCTTCATAATCCAGCAGGGCGTCGACTTCCTCACGCAGGACGGGACGGCGATCCCGGCGGAGTCCGCCCGCAACCTGCCGCATCACGTTGAACAGCCGCAACTGCGAGGCGAACCGCACGGCTCGCGCCATCCAAGCGGGTGAGCGCTTCAGTTTCCCGTAGGTCCGGTCCTCCAGGAATTCGTTGTGACCGGTGCACAACACGAACAGGTCCGGCTCGTAGGCCAGGCATTCGCGGACCAGGTTCGCCACGCGGTAACTGGCGTACGACAGACCACCCACGTTGATCACCTCCCATCTCCGGGACGGATCGACGGTCCCGAGTGCCAGTTCGAGAAACCGCGGAAAGGCTGTCTCCTGGCCATAGGGATTGCCCTGCACGGTGGAACCGCCGAAACAGAACACGCGGAACGTGCCGGGGGCCTTGGGTCGCGCGAAGGTCTGCGCCTGGAAACAACGGCGGCGGTCGGGCGAGGTCTCCATCAAGCCGCTGGCCCCCTTCGGCACGAACAACGGCTCGACCGACCGGAAGCTCACGAAGGGATCGACGCTGGGCGCGGTTTCGCCCACGTGCAGGACGCGCAATCCCACCTCCACCACCCCGAGGCCCAGCAGGCCCACGAGCATCGCCCCGATGCGAAAGCCCCATCGGCGACGGCGGGATTCCGGTTTTGCAGCGGCGCGCACCTTGCCTCACGAATACCGGGCCCTGCCACTACGAGCCAGCCGAAAGACCGGGCGCCGACCCGTAGCCACGCCGAGGCAGCCCCACTGGGGACCGCGCGCGGCCCGCGTGCCGGGCCCGGCGGCCCGCCGGACACATTACCGGGAGGGCCAGTGGTCAGTGTTCGGTGACGGTCCCCTTGCACAGGAGCCAGTCGGCGAGCCGCCGACTGGAGCAGCCGGGCCGGCCGCGCTCCCCATGGCTGCGGCGTCGATACAGCTCAGGGGATGTTCTCCAACGGAACCGGCGGTGCGTTCCGCCACTTGTCGGTGATGGCCCAGAGGTTGACCGGCGTGATCGATTTGCCGAAGCCGAGGGAGCGCGCGCTGCCGTCGGTGAAGGCGAAATTCGAACTGCCGGCGCGACGGTTTGGCCGGGCGCTGTGCCGGGCATGTTCCAGTTCCTCGAGGTCGTTGCCCTTCACTCCCTGCACGAAGTCCATGTAGGCATGCGGCGATCCCGTCTGCTTTTCGCCGAACGTAATCGTCTCCGTCGGGAGCGGCACCGCCGAGAGCTTCATTCCCTGCGGCCATTGGAAGCGCTTGAACTCCTCGAACTCGTCCGCCGACAGCATCCGCTCGAAGTAATCGTTCCACCCGTTGATGATGTAGCTCCGCCGCGAGTCGTGGTCGTCCGACGGGCAGTGCAGCAGGGTCATGTCGCCGAAATAGGGGTAAAGCCGGGAAGTCCACAAGGTGGGAAACGATCGGGGCGGCGCGTGATCCTCATGATCCCCGGCGTACATCTGGAGCGCCATCTCGAGCTGGCGGATGTTCGACAGGCAACTGATGCTGCGGCCCTTTTCCTTGGCGCGCGACAGGGTGGGCAACAGCAACGCGGAGAGGATGCCGATGATGGAAATCACCACCAACAGCTCGATAAGCGTGAACGCGTGTGTGGTGCGGGCTTTCCAGCCTGCCGGTTGTCGGCACTTTCCAGTCCCGAACACTGCCGGGCCTCCTTCCCGGGTGGTTCCGGTTCCGCGACGAAACCTGGGGCGGGCAACTGGAAAGTTGCCCAGACCGGCAGACAGGAATGTCTGCCCCACAATCGCGCCGCCTGCTGGCATCACTGCGGACCTCCCGACGGCGGCGCATCCGGCCGCAACGCCTTTGCCATGTCGCCGATGGACTTGAGACCGCGCAGGATTTCGTCGAACTCCTTCTGACTGCGGGCGGCGAGGAGCGAATTCATGGAACCTTCCAGCCCGTTCAGGATCATCATGACCATGGGCTTTGCTTTCTGAGCTTCGGGGCTGCTGAGTCCTGCCAGTCGACCCCGGGCCTCCGCGACCTTGGTCTTCCAGTCCGCGGCCATCTGCGCCGGAATCCACCGGCCCTCGACCTGGGTCATCTCGACCTCCCGGCCGTCGGCTTCCTCAGTGGTGGCGAAGGTGAGGAAGCCCTGGTTGCCGTCGCCCGGCACGAAAGTGATTTGCGCCTTCTCCAGGGCTTCGCGGGCCCGGACCCAGGGATTGCCGCGAGGCGAACGCTGGGCGAGGTCCGCCAGTTCTTCCATGTCGCTCATCAACCGGCTGCCGGTGGAGGCCAGGAACTTGCCGGGATCCAGCCGACGCAGCGATTCAATCGACGCCAGTTCGCTGTTCACCAAGGTGTCCAGCACCCCGACGGCTTCCTTCCAGTGCAGGCCGATACCCGAGTCGATGATGACATTGTCGAGGGTCATCGGGCTGTTGAAGATGAACTCCTTCTTGCGCTGCAGCACCTGGACGCCCTTGCCGAGGATGCGGAAGAAGCGGTCATAGATATCGGCGTCCGCGTGATCGCAGAACGTCGCAACCAATCCGCGGATGTCCGCTTGATAGCTCGGGGGCAGGGCCTCCCAGAGCACTTGGGGCCGGTTTTCCGTCAGGCCCTCCATCACGGTCCGGACCGCGTCCGGGCTCGCGGCCCCCGGGATGGCCGCCGGAGGGGCGGGCTTCTTGCAGCCCGAAAGCAGCAGGGTCAGCCCCAGGGCGAGGCCGGGCAGGGCGCCAGGCCGGACGCCCGCGTGGCCGGCGGCTGAGGCCGGGAAACGCGTACCTGAACGATGCATCACGGCAGGGAAGACACCGGGCGCGTTGCGGGAGTTACAGCCATTGCCCTCTGCTTCGGTCACCGGGTCACCTCCCCCCGCCCGAACCCGGATGTTTGCGAATCCAGTCGAGCATCGGTTTCAGGGCGGGATCGACCATGTTGTGGCCGTAGCCTTGCAGTTCGTACAGGGTCACGTCCGGATGCTTGACGACCTTCAACATCCGCATGAGGTAGGCGTTTTCCTCGTAGCGGCCGAGCATTTCCATTTCGCGATCGCCCGTGACCAGCAGGATTGGCGGGGCATCGGCGCGGACGTGGTACAGGGGGGCGAACTCGTCCACCACCGGTTGCGTGTCCGGGATGCCGCGTTCCTCGCGGACGGTCATGTGGGTGATGGTGTGGCCGCTGAGCGGGATCAGGCCGGCGATGCGGTTGGCATCGATCCCGCAGGCGGCCAGCCAGCGCTTGTCGAGGCCGACCATGCTGGTGAGGTAACCCCCGGCGGAATGACCGGAGACGAAGATCCGGTGCGGATCACCACCGTAACGGGCGATGTGACGGAAGGTCCACGCCACGGCGGCCGCGGCGTCTTCAAGGTATCCGGGGCAGGACACTTTCGGATACAACCGGTAGTTCACGGCCACCACGGCGATGCCCTGTCCTTTCAAGCCCTCCGGAACGGAGCGTTCGCCGCCCTTCAATCCGCCACCGTGAAACCACACCACCGTGGCGAATCCCTCCGCGCCTTCGGGATAGTACACATCCAGGTGGCAGCGCTCGCGTTGGTAATCGGTGGCTGCCACGCCGTCGGGCAGGTAGGACAGGTTGGAAGCGAGGGCGTAGCCGGAAGGGGTTGCGGGGACGGGGTCCGCGGCGCGGAGGTCGCCGGCGACGAGGCCGCCGAGCATGGCGAGCACGGCAGCCAGCCGCACGGGGATTGAGGCAATCGTCATGGTTCGGGAAATGCCCGATATCCCCCGGGGGCGCAAGGCATTTCCGGGGAGTCAGGACGGGGTCCGGGGACGGAAGCGCTTGAAGTCGATCCGATACTGTTTCACCCGGAGTCCCATGATCCGTTCGGTGATGCCGAGGTGCCGGGCGGCTTCCGCCATGTTGCCTCCGGTGGCCTTCAACTCGGCGCAGATGAGCTCATGTTCGAGTCCGTTGAGGGCCGCCCGGAGCGTGCCTCCCGAGGGTTGCCGGCCTTCCGGACCCGGCATCTGCAGGGTGGGAGGGAGGTGCTGCGCCTCGACGGAATCGCCCTCGCACAGCAGGACAGCCCGCTCGATGCAGTTTTCCAACTCGCGCACGTTGCCCGGCCAGTGATAGGCCATGATGAGATCGATGGCCGCCGTCGAAATCCGTCGGACCGGCTTGCCGCAGCGCCGGGCACACTTCTCGATGAAATGGTCGGTCAACGGCAGGAGATCGCTTTTTCGCTCGCGCAGGGACGGGACGTAGATCGGGAAGACGTTGAGCCGGTAGTAGAGGTCCGAGCGGAACTGGCCGTCCTCCAGCATGGCTTCCAGGTTGCGGCTGGTGGCGGCAATCACCCGGACGTTGCAAGGAATGGCCTGACTGCTGCCCACGCGCTCGAATTCCCGCTCCTGCAGCACCCGCAACAGTTTCACCTGCGTGGCGGGGGTGAGGTCGCCGATCTCGTCGAGGAAGATGGTCCCGCCGTCCGCCAGCTCGAAGCGTCCGCGGCGCGTGGCGATGGCACCGGTGAAGGCCCCCTTCTCATGGCCGAAAAGCTCGCTTTCGATGATCGATTCCGGCAGGGCAGCACAGCTGAACTTCACGAAGTTGCGGGGTTTGCGGGCGCTTTGCTGGTGCAGCGCGTGGGCGACGAGTTCCTTGCCGACACCGCTCTCCCCGCGGATCAGGACGGTCGCATCGCTGCCCGCCACCTGTTCGATGTGACGGTAGACCAACTGCAGGGCGGTGGAGTTCCCCACCATGTTGCCGGGTTTGAACGCCCGTTGAATCTGCTCCTGGAGCCGCGCGTTCTCGTCGCGCAGGGCCTTCAGCCGACTGCGCGCCGTCTCCCGTAAATGAACGGCCTGGGCCATCATGCGGGCAATCAGCCGCAACAGGTTGACGTCCGCCGACAGCGTGGATCGCGGATGGGCGCAGCGCTCGATGGAAAGGGTTCCCAGGGTGTCGTCGCCGTGCTTGACCGGCACACAGAGAAAGGCCATCGGCTCACCCAGGGGGAACCGGCGGTTCCCGAAGTGCTCGTCCTTCGCCATATCGGTCACGACCACCGCCCGCCCCCGGGCGATGACCTGGTCGAAGAGGGGACGGGCCCGGCCCCAGTAATCCTGGGGACTCTCGTGACGATCCAGACCGACCGCCTGAACGACGGCGGGGGCCTGGTCATCGCGCCGGAGCGTGATCGCTCCGCGAGTCATTCCCATGGAGGAGGCCATCTTCGCGAGCGTGGGCCGGACGATGTCGCGCACTTCCAGGCTGCTTTCCATGGTCTGCGCGATCTCGACCAGCAGGCTGAGATCCTGGATCACGCGACACGGGTCGGCGCCCGCCGGGACGGTGGAATCCAGAACCCGGGCACAGGCCCGGGGGTAGGTGTCGAGTGTTGTCCGCATCCAGTCAACGCGACCGCAGCATCCGGGATGCCAGTTCCGGCCGAAGCGCCGGTCACAAGGCAGATTGTGGTGTCATTCGGGTGAAACCAGCGAGATGGCCGGCCTGCGGCCCGTGGAATGACCGTTGGACGAGGCATGGGGTGGCGAAGTTTGGCCAGCCTGTGCCGGATGCGGGCTGTCGTGATTTGCGCGTATTGGTCAGGGGGTCTGAGGACCCGCTTGAACACCTCTCAGGCAGTGCGTCGGGATCATTCAACGGTTTGTCGTAGCGATGCAGCCAGCGGGGAGCGCACGCGGTTCGCGTGCCGTGGCCGGCGGCCCGCCGGGCACATTCGAAATGTGCCGAGGCCACCGTTCGGTGACAGTGCATTTCGCCGGAAACCAGTCGGCGGGCCGCCGACTGCAGCAGCCGGGCCGGCCGCGCTCCCCATGACTGCCGGATGGATCCTGCTCAGTGGCTGCCGCAGTCGCAGTTCTTGAGGGAGACGTTGGTCGCCTTGAAGACGCCGCTCACCGTCATGCCCTTCTTGAGCTTCATTCGCTTGACGGAGCCGGTGGTGATGACGGCAACCAGCTCGCCGGTGGGTGTGTCCAGGATGACCTCGGACATGACCTTGTCGGAGGTGATCCTTTTGATGGTGCCTTCGATTTCGTTACGGATGCTGTTCATGAGAATGCTCGGGATGGGTTGATGAGTGCGCGGGGGCCGACTGGGTTCCGCGACAGCGCTGCCGCAAGGCGCGAAGCACCCTCCGAGCCGCATCGGGATCCGCCGGTTCGCCGGCAGCCGCCAGGGCCGCCTGAACGACGTGGTGCCCGCTGTGCCGGCCGAGCACGAACGCCGGCGTGCCCCGGCCCACCTCGGGCGCATGGATGCTCTCGTAGGTGCGACGATCCCGCAGCAGACCGGCACAATGGATGCCGGATTCGTGGCGGAACGCGGCGTCACCGACCACCGGTTTGGCTTCCGGAAGCGAGCGGCGCGAGGCGGCGGCGACCAGGTCGCTCAGGGAACCGAGGGCAGCAGCGCGCACCCCGGCGTCCACGGAGGAGGAGACCTTCAACGCCATCACGACCTCCTCGAGCGCGGCGTTGCCGGCGCGTTCGCCCAGGCCGTTGACGGTGACGCTGGCCGCCTCGGCACCGGCGAGCAGGGCGGACACCGTGTTGGCGGTGGCCATGCCGAGGTCGTTGTGACCGTGAAATTCCAAGGGCAAGTCAGGTGCGGCGGCTTTCACTGAGCGGATCAGCCGGGTGGTCTGTCCGGGATTCAGGCACCCCACCGTGTCGGCAAGTCGCAGGCGGGTAACTCCGAGAGCCCCGGCCTGGGAGGCGAAGCCGGCCAGAACCTCCGGTTCGGCCCGGGAAGCGTCCTGGGCCCCGACCGTGATCCGGCCAAACCGTTCACGGGCGAAGCCGGTCAGGGCGACCAGGGCCTCGAACATCCAGGCCCGCGTCTTGCGCCAGGCGGCCAGGTGGATGTCGGACACAGGCAATGAGAAATGCACGGTATCCACACCGCACCGGGTGGCGGCGATCAGGTCCGCCCGCGTGGCCCGGCACCACGTCGACAAACGGCACGGCAACCCAAGGGCGGCAACCGCGTTGATGTCGTCGATCTCCGCGGTCCCCATGGCTGGAATCCCGATCTCGATTTCCGGCACGCCGGCGTCGGCGAGCGCCCGGGCAATCGCCCGTTTCTCCGCGCGGGTGAACGCCACGCCGGCGGCCTGTTCGCCGTCGCGCAGGGTGGTGTCGAGGAGAATGGGGCTCATGCTCCGCCGAACAGGGGAGGATCAGGCGAGCACGTGGGCCTCGGCCACAGTGTCCTGTTCGATGGCATCCAGGATTTCGTCCGCCACCTCCTCGGTGACGGATTGATACCAGGTGCCCTCGGGATAGACCACCACGACGGGCCCGCGGTCGCAAAGCTTGAGGCAGCCGGTGCTGGATACCATGACCCCGTCGAGTCCGCGGTCGGTGGCCTCCTCCTCGAAGTACTGGAGCAACTGGCTGGAGTCCTTCTTGTGACAGACGCCCTGGGCGCCGGTGGCGCGGAAGCTGCCGCAGACGAAGATGTGGTGCGTGGGTTTGGTCATGATGAAGCGGGTTTTCGGGGTGATCGGTTCGGGTTGTTCCGGATCAGCCACAGCCGGTGCCGGTGCCGCCACAGGTGGCACCGCGACCGCAGCTTTGAAACTGGCGTGACAGGGCCGGGGGAACCGGGCGGTTGGCAAACACAGCCGCCAGGCCTTCCTCGATGAGCCCCTCCATCTGCACGACCTTCAGGCCGGTGGCCTCGAGCACCTGGCACGGCTTCGGACCGGCCGCGGACACGAGCAGGGCCCGGCAGTCCTGCAGGGTGCTGGCAAGTTGCAGCCAGCGCTCGTCCCCGCCCCCGCAGGCCGGGGCAAGGCGGCGTTCGACAAAGCGGAACCGATCGGGGACGGAGGGGTCGGGACCGAACACCATGAACCCGGCGGCTTCGCCAAGGTGCTGGTTCACCAGCGCCCCCTCCAGGGTGGCCACGGCCACGAACTGCCGGGAAGGATCCTGCCCGTGACCGGCGGCCTCCTGAAGCAGACCGGCGGTTTCAGGCGATAGATCCTCCCCGACCAGACCCGCGGCATCGGCCCGGCATCGGGCGCAATGGGTCATCTGCTTCAGAAAGCGACCGGTTTGCAGACGGACCCGGGCGACCATCCGCGAATCCGGATGACCCAACGCGTGGAACGGTGTGCCGGCCACCGGCAACAACGGCAGACAGTTCATCAGGTCGGCGCCAAACTCGGCGACCACCCGGGCGACATCCTGGAGGTGATGATCGTTCACGCCCGGCAGGATGATGGCGTTCACCTTCACGAGAATCCCATGCTCCTTCAGCGACTTCACGGCCGCCAACTGCCGTTCCACGATCAGGCGTCCGAGCGCCTCCCCGCGATGCACCCGCCGGTTGTGCCGCCCCCAGGCGTAGACCCGGGCCGCGATGGCGGGATCGACGGCATTGATCGTGATGGTGGCATGACTGAGCCTCAGCGCGGCGAGGGCGGGAACGTGCACGGCCAGGTCGAGTCCATTCGTTGCGAGGCAGAGAAGCATCTCCGGAAATCGCTCACGGACGAGGCGTAGCGTTTCCAGGGTTTCCTGCGGGTTCGCCATGGGATCCCCCGGACCCGCAATGCCGGTGACGGCGATGTTGCCCCGTCGCCCGGTGAGCTTCTCCAGGTAGCCCAACGCCTGCCGCGGTGTCAGCACGGCGGAGGTGACCCCGGGGCGTCCTTCGTTGAGGCAGTCGGTCTTCCGGTTGCAGAAGCGGCACTGGACATTGCAGCGCGGGGCCACCGGCAGATGAACGCGCGCCGTGGTGTGTCGGGTGTCCGCATCGAAACACGGATGCCGGCTGAGATCGGGGGGGTTCGGGTTCATCAGAGGTAGCTGTAGCCGGTTTCGGAGCGGTCCTGCCGCCGTTCCAGGATCGTGTTGACGATCAGGTCGAAGAACCGCTGGGCGCCGCGATACCCCACGTGGAGGAGCCGCTGGCCCCCGATGCGGTCGTGCACCGGGAAGCCGACCCGGATGAGCGGAACCTCCAGTTCGCGGGCGAGCGGGTAACCCTTGCTGCTGCTGAAGATGAGGTCGGGGCGAACCTCACGCGCCACTTCGCTGATTCGGGCATGATCGGCACCGGTCAGGATTTGCAGATCGTCCGCCTCGCTGTGATCGAGGACCTCCCGAATGGCGGGTTCAAACGCGGCCTGACGGGTGCCGCTGGCGCAAAGCACCGGGCGAACGCCGATCTCATCAAGAAAGGAGCAGAGGCCGATGACCAGGTCGGGATCGCCGAACAGGGCTGCGCGTTTCCCGAAAACATACTTGTGGCCGTCGACCATGGCATCGACGAGGCGACCCCGCTCCCGCTGGATGTCGTCGGGACAACCGGATTCGGCCAGTTCTCCGAGCGCCGCCATGAAGGCGTCGGTTTCGCGCAATCCGATGGGCAAAGCCAGCGGCATGCGGGGTACTTGATGCGTTTGGTGAAGCCACCTGCCCGCCGTGTCCGCGCCGGAACCGAGCAGGGTGTGCCCCAGCTCGAGAGTTGCCCGGGCTCCGCTCATTCGACGAATGGCGCGGGTCGGGGTGCCCCCCGGCTGGACCCGCTGATATTCGGGCCAGCTGGCGCCGTCGAGTGTGTCGGAGTAGTCCGGCAGGAGGGTGCAAGGCAGACCGAAGGCGGCCACCAGTTCCTTGAGATGCCGCAGATCCTCCGGGGACACGAACCCTGGCAACAGGTTGATGCCGGCATGGGGAGGGGTCGGGGTGGCGAAATGCTCGACCACCCGGCGGACGGTGCGGTGGAATCCGTCCACGTGGGTGCCCGCATAGGCCGGGGTGCTGACCGGCACCAACTCCGGACCTCCGGAATTCGCGGCGCCGTGTTCCGCCAGGATTCGGGGGACATCCTCGCCGATGGTCTCGGCCAGGCAGGTGGTGGCGACGCCGATCGCCTGCGGGGTGTATTGCCCGGCCACATTGGCGAGGCCGAGCCGGAGATTCCGCGCGCCGCCGAACACGGTGTCCTCCTCACTGAAGCTCGAGGACGCGATGTCCACCGGTTCCCGGAAATGGCTGATGAGGTAGCGCCGGATGTAGGTGGCGCAGCCCTGGCTGCCGTGCAGGAAGGGGACGCAGTTCTCGATGCCGCTGAACACAACGCAGGCCCCGAGGGGGGCGCAGACCTTGCAGGCGTTGCGGGTGGCGGCCCGGGGTTCGTGAATCGGGGCCTCGCTGGCAATCCGACCTTCCCCGGCAACCCCCAACGCCGGTTGGGCGTCCGGGACACCGGGTTGGAACTGCCAGGCGATGGGGATGCTGAGCGTCGCTGTGGTGGGTGGATTCATGGGGTTGACAGGGTTGGCGCCTGGGTGGTGACTGCAGGCCACGGGGTCAGTCCTCACTATTGACGTGGAGAGCGCCGTCAATAGATGCAGGACGGCCCCCATCGCCCGGTGCATGGGCAGGGTGGTTGACCGGGGTTGGAGGGGTTCGGGTGGGCTGGCCGACCGCGCGCGCTGCCCGGCGGGGCACGAACTGCCAGACCGGGCTCATGACGCTCGCGTGGACTTCGCGGGCGAAGTGCAGCATCCCTTCGAAGCCCGCCAGGGGGATTTTGCGCTCGTGGTTGTGGTCGCAGAACCCCACCCCGAGCTTGTAGGCAATGGGCCGTTCCTTGACGCCGCCGATGAAGAGATCGGGGTCGAGTTCGAGAATGAACTTGGCGAGCTCGACCGGGTTGGAATCGTCCACGATGACCGTGCCGTCATCACAGATCTCGCGCAGCAACGCGTAGTCCTCCGGGCTTCCGGTCTGGGTGCCGGCCAGCACGGTCTTCATGCCGAGCAGCTTCAGGGCCTTGACCAGCGAGAAGGCCTTGAACGCGCCGCCGACATAGAGCGCCGCCTTCTTTCCCTCGAGGATTGCGCGGTAGCGCTTCAGCTCGGGATAAACCCGGCCCACCTCGCGATTCACCAGCACCTGGGTCCGTTCCAACACGCCGGGGTCGTCGAAGAACTTCGCCGCCTCATAAAGCGCGGCCGCCGTGTCCTCGATGCCGAAGAACGAGACCCGCCGCATCGGAATCGCGTGGTCGCGTTCGAGCAGCTTCGCCAGGTGCGTCATCGAGCCGGAGCACTGCACCAGGTTGAGCTTCGCGCCATGGCAGCGTCGCAGGTCGTCCACGCGTCCGTCACCGGTGATCGTGGCCACCACCTCGATACCGGCCTCCTCGAAGTAACGCCGGATCAACCAGGACTCGCCGGCAATGTTGAAGTCTCCCAGGATGTTGATGCCGCAAGGTCCGATCGACGACGTGTCGCCCGTGCCCACCAGCTTGTACGCCGCTTCGCACGCCGCCTGGTAACCGGTCTTCTTCGTGCCCCGAAACCCCTCCGACGCCACCGGGATGACATCGATGCCCTTCTCGCGCGACACCTGACGACAGACCGCCTCGACGTCATCGCCGATCACACCGACGATGCAGGTGGAATACACGAAGGCCGCCTTGGGCCGGTAATGATCGATGAGTTCACCCAGAGACTGCTTCAGCTTCTTTTCGCCGCCGTAGATCACCTCCAGCTCCTGGAGGTCCGTGGAGAAGCTGTTGCGATGGAGTTGCGGCCCGGAGGAAAGGGCGCCGCGAATGTCCCAGTTGTAGGCCGCACAACCAATCGGGCCATGCACAACATGCAGGGCGTCGGCGATGGGATAGAGCACGACGCGGGAGCCGCAGAAGGCGCAGGCGCGTTGGGTGACCGACCCGGCCACGCTCTTGCGATCACAGACCAGCGGGGCGGTTGACTCCCCCTTGCGGTGGATCTGGGCGCGGCGTTGTTCGAGGACGTTGATCACGCGTCGTGCCGGTGGAGGTTTGCGTTGTGGTTGCGACCGTCTATTGAACCAGCTCGAAGAACTCCTCGGGGCATTCGCGGTCCTTCTGGTCCAGGAGTGCGTCGGTCATTGCGGCGATCAACCGCATCGCGCCCCGGTACCCCACGGTTGGGAAGTAGCGATGGGCCACGCGGTCCAGGATGGGGAATCCGAACCGGACGAACGGCAGGTTGCCCTCGGCGCGGGCGATGTACTTGCCGTAGGTATTGCCGATGAGCAGGTCCACGGGTTCCGCTTTCATCCATTGATGCAGCGAGAAGAGGTCCTCGTACGCCTTCACCTTCGCGTCCGCTCCGGCGGGACCGAGCAGTTGTCGCACGTTTTCCTCGAACGCCTTGCCGGGCGTGCCGGTGACCACATAGGCCGGCCGCATGTCGAGTTCCACCAGGAACCGTACCAGCGGAATCACATGATCCGGATCCCCGAAAACCGCGACCCGCTTCCGGTGCAGGTACTGCGACATGTCACTCATCAGGTCGATGAGCTGGCCGCGCTCGCGCTCGATGTTCGCCGGCACACTCTTCGCTGCGAGGCGGCGGATCGCGTCCACGAAGGCGTCGGTGGCGCCCAGGCCGATTGGCAGTTCCCCCATTTCATAGGGAACCTCGCACTTGCTCTCGAGTTCCTTTGCGGCGGCCTCGGAGGCCCAGAATCCCAGGCCCAGGGTGGCGAAGCTGTCGCCGGCGCTGCGGATTTGGGCCACGGTGGCGCCGCCCTTGGGATACATCTCGAAGCGGCCGACCTGCGGGGTGTCCAGCACGTCGGAGGTGTCTGGAAACATGACGAACCGCGCGCCGATCTCGGTGGCCAGTCGTTTGACCTCGCGCATGTCCGCCGGATCGAGGTAACCGGGGATCAGGTTCAACTGGTCCCGGACCTCGCCGGAACGTTCGCTGAGATAGCGCGCCATGGCGGCGGTCATGTTGGCGAAGCCGGTGACGTGGGAACCCTTGAAACTCGGCGTGTTGGCGTGGATGAGCTGCGCGCCTTCCGGTAGTTTGCCGTCCTCGCGGAATTTCTTGAACATCATCGGAATGTCATCGCCGATGACCTCGGACAGGCAGGTGGTGTGCACGGCGACGACGTCCGGTTGGTAGATGCCAAAGATGTTGGTCAGGGCCTGGGTCATGTTCGACAGGCCGCCGAACACGGAGGCGCCCTCGGTGAAGGAACTGGTCGTGGCCATGACGGGTTCCTTGAAGTGCCGGGTCAACTGGCTGCGGTGATAGGCGCAGCAACCCTGGGAACCGTGACTGTGCGGCAGGCACTTGTGGATGCCCAGGGCGGCGTAGAGTGCGCCGATGGGCTGGCAGGTCTTGGCCGGGTTGATCCGGAGCGCCTTGCGTTCGGTGTGTTCCGCTGTGGTTGCGTTCAACATGGCAGGGTTCCTCTCGAGCAGGTTCAGTTCGTGGTGGCGGTCTCCGTGGGTACCGGGCGCACGGCCCGACCCCGCGTCGCGGGCGATGCCTCTTCCCGGGACCTCCTGGGTTTTGGCGTGAAAACCGGGCGGGCCCCGAGCTCCGGCTGTTTCTGCCAGGGCGGCATGATCATGCTCCAGACCCGCGTGTTCACCATGCGGTCGATCTCCCGGTAGAAGTTCGCCGCACCCGTGAAGACCGCGTAGGGACCGCCGTAGTCGTAGCTGTGAAGCTGTTTGCAGGGCACGCCCATCTTCTCCACGATGTACTTCTCCTTGATGCCGCAACAGACAATCGACGGCCGGTACAGCGCGATCAACTGGTCCATCTCGTGGTGGCTGATGTCGTCGATGACCAACGCCCGCCGGTCCATCTCCCGCATCATCCCCTCATAATCCGAGAAGGTGAACCCGCCCGCCTGCAGGGCCTCGAGCTGCTCGGGACTGCGACGCGCCTTGAAGCGCTGCGGGTCGGCCTCGACGTCCAGTTCCTCGATGTTCCGGCTGTCGGCGTCGACCTTGATGGTCGGCAGCACGTCGCGTCCCTCGTAATCGTCGCGATGGGCGAACTCGTAGCCGGCACTCACGATTTGCATCCCCAACTCTTTGAACAAGTCCTGATAGTGATGGGCCCGGGAACCACCGACGAACAACGCCGCCAGCTTCCCTTCGCAACGCGGTCGCACCTCTTCAACCGTCGCCTTCAGCGCCAGCATCTCCTGGGCGATGACCCTCTCGACGCGGTCGATGAGCGCCTTGTCCCCGAAGTAGGCGGCGATCTTCCGCAAGGACTTGGCGGTGGATTCGGCGCCGATGAAGTTCACCTTGATCCACGGGATGCCGTACTTGGTCTCCATCATTTCAGCCATGTAGTTGATGGACCGGTGGCACATGACGCAGTTGAGGTCGGCGGTGTGACAGCGGGCGATCTGGTCGTAGCTGACGTTCCCCGAAAGCGTGGCGGTGCAGGTGATCCCGCACTTCCGCAGCAACTCCTCGATCTCGAACGCGTCGCCGCCGATATTGTATTCGCCGAGGATGTTGATCCGGTATTCGCCGGAGTCCGGGGTGTCGTCCAGGCCCACGATGTTCTTGAACACGCCGTTGTTGGCGATGTGATGGCCGGCGGACTGGCTGACCCCCTTGTAACCCTCGCACGAGAAGGCGAACACGTTGATGCCAAGCTCCTCCTTCGCCTGGCGGGCGACCGTGTGAATGTCATCGCCGATCAACCCGATGGGGCAGGTGGCATAGATCGAGATCGCCTTGGGCTTGAACAGCGCGTACGCCTCGCGGATGGCGGCCGCCAGCTTCTTTTCGCCGCCGAAGATGATCTCGTCCTCCTGCATGTCCGTGTTCATGCAGTACTGCATGAAGTTGGTCTGGCCCTCCTCGGGCCGGGCGAGGTTGCGGCGCGTGAGCCAGGAGTAATAGCCGCAGCCCACGGGACCGTGCGTGATGTGCACAATGTCGTAGATCGGCCCGATGACCACGCCGCGGCAACCGGCATAGGTGCAGCCGCGCTGGGTGATGATGCCGGGGATCGTCCGGGTGTTGGCCCCGATTTGCGGCGGGGCGTCCGGGTCGTTCAGGACGATCTGCTTCTCCCGCTTCTTGCGGGTCTTCGCGGGATAGGCCTTGAGCATCTCCTCGCGGACCACCGCGGGATCGGGAACGGGATTTCTTGGAGTGTCAGACATGGGAAGTGTTGTTCGCTCGGAGGGACGAGCTCCGCGAGTCCTTGGAGTCAAATCAGGGCCTCGTGTAACTCGGCCCTCCGTTGGCGGTTCATGGAAGGTGATCGGGTTGAAGTTGCTGGAATCACAGGGCGTCTTCACCGGTTTCGCCCGTGCGGACGCGGTGGGTTTCCGCGAGCGGGCAGACGTAAATCTTGCCGTCGCCGTGCGAGCCGGTCTGGTTGGCCTTGATGATTGCCTGGACCGCGGGCTCGACCTGGTCGTCGGCCAGGAAGATCGAGAGGCTCCGTTTGGGCACGAGGGGCGGGTGTTGTCCCAGGACCGCGAGGGCCTCCTCGCAACCGTCCAGGGCCGCGTCGAGCAACTGGGGGTCGATCTGGCCGCGACCATGGCCCATGCAGGGAAAGGCGTTGAGCGGATAGGAACCGACCTCTGCCAGGGCCGCTTTTGTGGCCTGCACGCGGTTGGGCTGTATGATGGCGTAGATCTCCTTCATGCCGCGACCGGTTCAAGGGTGGTTGCCGTCTCGGTTGCCGTGAGCTTCTCGCCGGTACGGATGGTGTAGTCCGCCTCGACCGGCGTGACGAAGATCTTGCCGTCGCCGAACGCGCCCTGTTCGCCCGTGCGCGCCGCTCGCATGATGATCTGGCAGACCAGTTCCTGCTCGGCCGCGGGCACCACCAGCATGAGCATTTCCTTGGGCAACTCGTCATAGGTGATGCCGCCGACCCGCAGACCTCGCTGGCGTCCGCGCCCGAAGACACTGAACTTCGTCATCGCGAAGTAGTTCGTGTCCATCAGCGCGGAGACCACCGCCTGGACCTTCTCCTGTCGCACAATCGCTCGAATCATGACCATGGGAATGCTCCTTCCGGTTGGGGGTGGTTCGGGGCTTCAGTTGAACAGGCCGTATTCCATCAGCAGGCCTTCCAACTCCTCGATCTTCAGGGGCGTGGGAACCACTTTCATGTCGTTCCCGTCGATCGCCTTCGCAAGGGCCCGGTATTCCGCCGCCTGGGTGGATTGCGGGTTCCAGTCGATCACCGTCTTGCGGTTGATCTCGGCGCGTTGCACGTCGTTGTCGCGCGGCACGAAGTGGATCATCTGGGTGCCGAGCCGCTTGGCGAACTCCTGGATCATCTCCCTTTCGTTGTCGACCTTCCGGCTGTTGCAGATCAGGCCACCGAGTCGCACCACGCCGGTCTGGGCAAACTTCAGGATGCCCTTCGAGATGTTGTTGGCGGCATACATCGCCATCATTTCCCCGGACACGACGATATAGATTTCCTCCGCCTTGCCCTCCCGGATGGGCATCGCAAACCCGCCGCAAACCACGTCGCCCAGCACGTCGTAAAACACGTAATCCAGCTCGTGTTCGGCGTCGTAGGCCCCGAGCTGCTCAAGCATGTTGATCGAGGTGATGATCCCGCGGCCGGCGCAACCCACCCCGGGCTCGGGCCCGCCGGATTCCACGCAGCGGCACGACCCGAAACCATCGCTGCAGATGTCCTCCAAATCGACGTCCTCCCCCTCCTCGCGCAGGGTGTCGAGCACGCTCCGTTGGGCGAGGCCGCCGAGGAGGAGCCGGGTGGAATCCGCCTTGGGATCGCAGCCCACCACCATCACCCGCTTGCCCATCTCCACCAGCCCCGCAACGGTGTTCTGGGTGGTGGTGGACTTGCCGATGCCGCCTTTGCCGTAGATCGCTACTTTTCTCATGGTACAACAGTCGTTATCGAATCCGGGGCGGGTGGGCTGGTCACTGGCCGACCGGCACCCGCTGCGAAATCCCTTCATCACGAACCGTGCCAAATGCCAGCGACCAGTGGATCACGGGACCGGCGCCGATCGGTTGGAATGCCCCAACTGTTTGTTCGCCAACGGGAAACAGCAGAGGAGAATTCTGTGCCACCAAACCGCCCGGGCCCGGGCCGACGCGGCAACCCCCCTGCCGAATCCCACCGCCATGTCGGGCTGGTCGCAGGCTTGCTACGGAAATGTAGGATTGGGTCCGGCTTGAAACGGACGCCGCCACACGGCAGAGTGCGGCCATGCAATCGGTTTTCACCGGTGCGGTATATGTCGTCCGCGACAACATCGACACCGACCAGATCATCCCGGCGCAGTTCCTGAACCTCGTGCCGACCATCGCCGAGGAATACGAGCGCCTGGGCTCGCACGCCCTCTGTGGCCTGCCGGATGCCCTCTACCCGACGCGTTACGTGGCAGAGGGCCAGCTTGACAGCACCTTTCCGATCATTGTGGCCGGCCGCAACTTCGGTTGTGGCAGCTCGCGCGAACATGCCCCCATCGCCTTGGGCTCCGCCGGCTGCGGCGTGGTCCTGGCCGAGAGCTTCGCCCGGATCTTCTTCCGGAATTGCATCGCCACCGGCGAGCTCTATCCGTGCGAACTGACCGCGCGCCTGTGCGAGGAACTCAAGACCGGCGACGAGGTCACGGTGGATCTCGACGCCGCCACGGTCACGGTCAAGGCGTCGGGGAGGGTGGTTCCGCTGAAGCCGCTGGGAGACGTCCGGCCGGTCATCGATGCCGGTGGATTGTTCGATTACGCGCGCGAATCCGGCATGATCGACCAGCCGGCGGCCACCGCCTGAACTTCCCGCGGGCTGTCCGCATCCCCGGCAGCCATGCTGGACATTCAACCAGTCAGCGACTTCGACCTGCCGGAACTGGCGCCCTACCGGACCATGCGCCGGCACCGGGAGCATCAGACCCGGCGCATCTTCGTCGCCGAAGGCGTCAAGGTGGTCCGGCGTCTCCTCGAAAGCGATCTGGGGGTGATCTCCGCGCTTCTGTCCGAGGAGTGGCTGCAGGAATTCCGAGAACTGCTGGAGCGGCGTCCCGAACCCTTGGTCCGGGTTTACGTGGCGGAGAAGAAGCTGGTGGAGCAGTTGACCGGTTTCTCGATGTTCCAGGGTGTCCTGGCGGTTGGCCGGATGCCGGAGGAACCTCCGCTGGAGCAACTGCTGGGATTGCCGTCGCCCCGGTTCTTCGTGGCGGTGGATGGCCTGACCAATTCCGAGAACATCGGCGCCGTGGTGCGCTGTTGCGGGGCTTTCGCCGTGCAGGCGCTGCTCGTGGGAGAAACCTCCAGCAGCCCCTACCTGCGACGCGCCGTTCGCAGCGGGATGGGCATCGTGTTCAAACTGCCCGTGATCGAATCCAAAGCACTCGTGGATTCCCTCGCCAAACTCGGTCGTGCCGGGGTGAGGATCATCGCGGCCCATCCGCGTCCGGAAGCACGACGTCTTTCACAGGTGGACCTGACGGGCGATTGCTGCGTGGTCTTCGGCAGCGAGGGTTACGGAATCTCAGATGCCGTGCTGGCCGGATGCGATGAGGTGGCGGCGATTCCGATGCCTTCCCATGTGGATTCCCTGAACGTAAGCCACGCGGCGGCGGCCTTTCTGTATGAGGTGTGCCGGCAACGGAGGATGACGTGAGCCAATGAGAATCACGGGAGGCGCAGCAGGCGGACGGTTGCTCAAGGTCCCGAAGGGTCTCGACGTGCGGCCCACGCCGGATCTGGTAAAGCAGGCCATCTTCAACAGCCTGGGGCCGGTGGTCGCCGGGGCGCGGGTGTTGGAGCTGTTTGCCGGTTCGGGGGCGCTTGGACTCGAATGCCTGAGCCGCGGCGCGGTGGATGTCACCGCCGTCGAGCTTTCCAGCCGCCATGCCAACTTCATCCGGGGCAACGTCCGCCAGGCCGGCCTCGATTCCGCCCGGTTCAGTCTGCGGGTACAGGATGTCTTCGTGGCACTGGGACAACTCACCGAGGCGGGCGACACCTTCGACCTGATCCTCGCCGACCCGCCCTTTGGCCCGAAGACTCACGGTACCCGGTCGGAATCGCTGTCGCAGAAGCTACTGGATGATCCGCGGTTGCCGGGCCTGCTCGTAACCGGCGGCATCGTGGTCCTCGGCCATGCCGCGCGCGATCAGGTGGAGGTCCCGCCGGACTGGGAGGAACGCAAGCGGATGCGGCACGGCGATTCCGTGATGCGGTTTCTGCTGCGGCCCCAGGCGCCTGTCGGACCTTCTTAGAGCGAGGATTGGAGAGTGGTTGCAGGACCAGAGGGGACTGTTCATTAGTCATGCGCGGGGCATGGCAGAACTGCGGAAACTGGCGGGGCAGGCCGAGACCCGCGGTGCAACAGGTGCGGGACAGCACCATCGCGATGCCCGCCGCGCCCCCGCTTTATCCTCATCGACGGGCCGGTCTGTCCGACTTACTGTTGTGGCTGTTGCACAGCTCATGAGAATCCACCCATTGACTTGGTTCGTCCGGGCTCGTCGCGCGATGGCGCGGCTCTTGCTGCTGGGAGTCGGTTCCCTGGCACTGGTCGCCGGCGAGGCGCCCTGGCGCGTTCTGCTCCTGAGCGGCCAGAACAACCACGACTGGGCCACCACCTCCCCGAAGCTCAAGTCCATCCTCGAAGCCACCGGCCGCTTCGCCGTGGAGGTGACCGAACACCCGGAGCAATTGACCGCCGAAAGACTCGCCCCCTTCGATGTCATCGTCGGCAACTGGAACAGTTGGGGCAGCGGACCGGACTCCGCCCCGGTGAAGGAGTGGCCCGCCGCCACGCGGGAGGCGTATGTCGCCTTCCTCCGCGGCGGCAAGGGGCAGGTGATGGTGCACGCCGGTGCCTCGAGTTTCTATGACTGGCCCGACTACCAGCAGGCCGGCCTGGCCGCCTGGGGCCTGGGGCAAACCCAGCACGGTCCGATGCACGAGTTTCCCGTGCGCCTGGATTCACTCGATCACCCGGTGGTCGCCGGATTGAGAAACTTCCACACGACCGACGAACTTTGGGTCCGCCCCGCCGTCCAACCCGGCGCGCAAGTGCTCGCATCCGCCTACGCCTCCGCCGATCACCCGCAGGGCAGTGGGCAATGGGAACCGACCGCGCTGGCGGCTCCATTCGGTGAAGGCCGCTGCTTCACGCTGCTGCTCGGTCACAACGCACCCTCGATGGACAATCCCGGTTTTCAGGCCCTGCTGACCCGCGGCACGGAATGGGCGGCCACGGGCCGGGTTACGATCAAGCCCCCAACCGGGGCCGACCATCCCCCCACACGCGAATGAACCTGGGAACCTCGGAGGAACGCGGATGAACACAGATCACTCCCTCAGCCTGAGGCTGCGACGGCAGTCGGATGCCTTTACCCGACGGATGAAACGGGGCGTTTCCAGACCTCCTTGGGAACCCGTGTCGATCTGCGTCCATCGGCGGTTCAACGGCTCTTGCTAGGATGAAGCGGCTGCGACGGCTCTTGTGGCTTTGCCCCGTGCTCCTGCTCCTCCCCGGTTGCGGCACGCCGTCGAGCGGAGGCGGTGGCTCCCAGGGATTGCCGGCCAACCTGTTCGGGGCCTCCAGCGCAACCGGCACCGCCAGTTGGTATGGTGACGAACTGAAGGGACGCCCCATGGCGAACGGCCAGCCCTTCGACCCGAACCGCCTGACCTGCGCGAGTTGGTTCTACGACTTCGGCACCCGCCTGCACGTCCAATACGAACGCCGCTACGTGGTGGTGGTGGTGACCGACCGGGGACCCGCGAAGAACCTCGTGCGACAGGGCCGGATCATTGACTTGAGCCGCGCCGCGTTTGCCCGGCTCGCCCCGCTGGGCAAGGGCGTGATCCGCGTCAAGCTCACCCGCCTGCGGTGACCCGTATCCCTGAGGTGAACCCGGATGAGCCCTCCCGCCGGAACCCCCTTGTCCACCGGGTGTCTCCACCTCAGGGACGTGACAGGACGAGGACGCAACTCTTTGGGAATCCTTGAACCTGGAAACCGCAGATGAACGGGGATGAACGCAGATAAGTCCCTCGACGTGAGCCCCCCACGTCCGCCGGATGTCTTCACCCATTGGGTGTGACGCGAAAATCGCGCAAGTCCTTGGGTATCTGCGTCTATCTGTGTCGATCTGCGGTTCAACTGCTTTCTCTAGGTTGAAATCCGCCTCTTCGGACGGATTCGTCACCCTCGACTCAGCCGGTCAAGGTCCCCAGCTTTTCCTCCGCCTTTCCGCCATCCACCAGCTCGACGGCAAGGTCCCAGCCCTCCTGAATCGACCGGGCCCGGTCCGCGGTGAACAACGCCGCGGCGGCGTTCAGCAGCACGGCATCGCGCTTCGGCCCGCGTTCCTCGCCCGACAGAATGCGCCTCAGGACCGCAGCGTTCTCGTCGCGTTCGCCCCCCAGCAGATCATCCAGCGTCATCGCCTGCAGCGACAGCGCTTCCGGTGCGAATTCCGACACCTGAAACCCGCGCTCCTGGTGGAACTCCGCAATCGTGGTCGGGCCCAGCGGCGACATCTCATCGCAGTAAAGGGGTTGGCCGTCCCGTTCACCCACCCGGCCGCAGACCACCAGGCCACGGCGCACACCCAGTTCGCGGAGCACCCTTGCCAGCGGCTCGCAAAGCTCCGGTCGGGGCACCCCCATGAGCTGCGCCGTCGGATGGGCCGGATTCAGCAAGGGACCGAGAAAGTTGAACAGCGTCCGCCGGCCACGTTCGGCACAGAGCTTCCGTGCGGGGCCAATGTGTTTGAACGCCGGGTGATAGCGGGGTGCGAAAAGAAAGACGAACCCCCGTTCCGCCAGCCGAACGGCCGCCTCGTCGGGCGTGAGATCGATGGGAATGCCGAGCGCCTCCAGCACATCGGCACTGCCGGCTTTCGAGGTGACCGCGCGGTTGCCGTGCTTGGCCACATTCACCCCCGCCGCTGCCGCGATCAGTGCGGCCGCCGTGGAGAGATTGATCGTCCCCAGGCGATCCCCCCCGGTGCCGACGACATCCAGCACCCCCCCCGCGCGCACCGCACCCGGGAGCGGCAGAGGCGTGGCCCGGCGACGCAGTTCGCGGGCAAACCCGGCAATCTCCTCCGCCGTCTCACCCTTCCGCGCGAGCGCGACCAGGAAATCCGCCTTGGTCTCGGGCGCGACGTCTTCCCGCGTCAATGCCTCAACCGCGGCGACGATCTGCTCGGCCGAAAGTGTTTCACCTGCGGCCACGTGCTCCGTGAGTGCCGTCATCATCTGCGGACTCTAGCCGCCCACGCCCACCCGGGCGAAGTGCAAACCGTCACCCGGTGCGAAGCCTCGCAGGGCCACCTCCTCCCCGGCCAACCGCGACCCCTTGTGTGTGTCCGCGCCTGCCCCCCCCCCGGGAGCCTTGAGGGAGGAAACCGCGGCACCCAGGCTCCAACCGCGGCGGTCTTGCGGTCCGTCAACCCATCACGAAGCCACCGCACGATGCGACATCACATCGCAGCTCAACCTGCTGTGGTTCTGTTCTCCGGGCCAGGTTGTTTCCTGGTCGCGCTCCCCCAAGCCCCGCACCAGGCGCCCCAACAGGGCCAGTGACAAAGTCGTGGCGCAGAGTTCCAATCCGCGAGCGTTCGCAGGTTCGGACGCTCTGCCGAATGGAATTCGGCGAGACAGCAGATCCGAT
>JACKPW010000029.1 GCA_024233215.1 Verrucomicrobiales bacterium
CGGTTTCCTGACGGGCGATTCGGGGATCGTCCAGCCGAAGGGGGTGGAGTTGACGCCGGCGCCGGGACCATGAGCGAGGAACCGGAGCAACGACAGCGGCCGAGTGTTCGGAAGCGCATTGTGGGGGTTTCGATCCTCGGCTGCACCGTGTTGTGGATCATCCACGAGTTGGTATTGGAAGGACTGCCCTATTTCGCCGCCGACCCGAAGCGATGGCTGACCCTGGCGCTCTGCGTGGTGGTTGGAGCGCCCTTCTTCGTTGCCTACGCCAGGCTCCCAGAGAAGTGGCAGCGAGGTATCGAGATGGGTTTCTGGGGAGGGTTCGGAATCCTCTGGATCATCGGCGGATTCATGGCGGGCTGGATTCTGCTTGAGCTGTATGGAATGACCCACAGGGACGGAATGTGGCTCTGGGTCGCAATCGGAACTACGGTTTACCTGCTTGGAGCCGCGACACTGGGCTTCCTCCTATGGGAACTCTGGCGGAGGGACTGACCGGCCCCGCTCAAGGGTGTGACGGCACGAGGTAGGTGAGCCCATCGCGCGACCACGCAAGATGAACATGCCCGGAACCTGGCTCAGCGTCACTCCCGGCCGAGCCGGACCACCGGGCACGATTGGAAGTCGGTGATTCCGCCGGGTCGCAGCGGAATGCCGGTGCGCGCCGACAACTTCTTGTTGCACCTGCAACATGAAGTTGTCGATGGCAAAGCGGATCTGCGGACGGGGGAAGGTGGGCTGCCAGTGCTGGTTTTAGTCAGGGCAGGATCGAACTTGCCGGGGGGGGGACCGGGTTCCGTAACCCGAGGTTCACCCACTTCCAACCAGACCCTGGAGCAGCCTGAGGAAGAACCGGATGGCTTGGACACACACCCACGCCACGATGCCGGCACAGAGAACTGCACATGTGATCAAGCCCCAAAGCCGGAGGCATTTGACGATCAGGCTCCAGTCGCCCGAGAAGGCGCTCCCGACCAGGACTGCGAACGTAACCAGGACCACCAATCCTATGGCGAACCGGCCCTCGGATTACCACATGGCTGGATCGTCGTGCCACATGGTCGCGGGCGGCGGAGAGCGGAGATCCTACCCCGCCGGAGCGGGCGCCGGTGAAGTGAGCCCGGGCGGCAGCTTCGGCGGGACGGGCTTGGGCACTTCCGGGGTTGTGGTCGCCGCCTCGGCACCGGTGGGAGGACCGGTCTGCGGTTTCGGCGGCGGCTCCGGCAATTTGCCGGTCTTGATGATCTCCTCGACCTGGCTGCCCTCCAGCGTCTCGAATTCCAACAGCGCCTTCGCAATCAGCTCCAGCTTGTCCCGGTGCTGCTCGATGAGTTCCTTCGCCCGCGTGTAGCTCTCGTCGATGATCCGCTTCACCTCGGCGTCGATGTCCCGCGCGGTGGTTTCGCTGTAGTCCTTGCTCCGGACCATGTCGCGGCCGAGGAACACGTATTCGCTGTCCTCGCCGTACTGGACCATGCCGAGCTTGTCGCTCATGCCGAACGTGCAGACCATCGCCCGCGCCATCTGGGTGGCCTGCTGGATGTCGCCCGCGGCACCGGTGGAAATGTCCCCGGTAATGAGCTCTTCGGCGATCCGTCCCCCCATGGTCACGGCCACGGCGTCGAGCATCTCCTTGCGGTTGCGGTTGAGGATGTCCTCCTTCGGCAGGTACATGGTGGCTCCGAGCGCCTGGCCGCGGGGAATGATGGTGACCTTGTGGAGCGGGTGGGTGTGCTCGAGCAGGACGTTCACGAGGGCATGACCGGCCTCGTGCCAGGCGGTGCTCTGTTTCTGTTCCTCGGTCATGGCCAGACTGCGCCGTTCCCGGCCCCAACGGACCTTGTCCCGCGCCTCCTCGAGTTCGGCCAGGGTGATCGCCTTCTTGTTGGCGCGTGCCGCGAGCAGGGCCGCCTCGTTGAGGAGATTCGCCAGTTCGGCGCCCGAAAAGCCGGGGGTTCCCCGGGCAATGACGCTCAGGTCGGCCTGCGGGGAGAGTTTCACGTTGCGGGCATGCACCTTGAGAATCGCCTCGCGCCCACGCACGTCCGGAAGGTTGACGGTGATCTGCCGGTCGAACCGTCCCGGACGCAACAGGGCGGGATCGAGCACGTCCGGCCGGTTGGTCGCGGCAATGATGATGATGCCTTCCTGGGTATCGAAACCATCCATCTCGACCAACAGGGCGTTGAGCGTCTGTTCGCGCTCGTCGTTGCCACCGCCCAGACCGTGCCCGCGGCTCCGGCCCACGGCATCGATTTCGTCGATGAACACCAGGCACGGCGTGCTCTTGCGGGCCTGCTCGAACATGTCGCGCACACGGCTCGCGCCGACGCCGACGAACATTTCCACGAAATCCGAACCGCTGATGCTGTAGAACGCGGCATCCGCCTCGCCGGCGATGGCCTTGGCGAGCAGCGTCTTGCCGGTGCCGGGAGGCCCGACCATCAGGATGCCCTTGGGAATCCGGCCGCCGAGCCGCTGGAATTTCTTTGGATCCTTGAGGAACTCGACCAACTCGGACACCTCGTCCTTGGCTTCCTCGATGCCGGCCACGTCCTTGAACGTCGTTCGGTTCTTCTCCTTGTTGAGCATCCGGGCCTTGCTCTTGCCGAAGCTGAGGGCGCCCTTGCCGGCCATGCGGATCTGACGGATCAGGAAGAAGTAGACCAGGGCGGCGATGAGCACGAATGGCAGGACTCCGTAGAGCAGGCTGAGCAACATGGTGCTCGGCTCATGCACCTTGAACAGGCCCGTGTTCAGCAGTTTGTCCTCGAACTCGTCCGTCAGCCGGGTCTCCAGCCGGAAGGGAATGGGTTTCTCGTTCGGGTCCGCCGATTCTCTGAAGGTACCGCTGATCTCGCGCAGTTGGGACTGGGGGTTGTATTGGATGACCGCCTCGACCACCAGGTTGCTGTTCACCAGATCCACAAACTGTTTGTGGGTGGGCACCGTGTAACGCCCCTCCGCCCGGTCGCGGAAGAACACCAACAGGGGGATCAGGCTGAGGATGGCCAGCCAAAGCAACCACGTGCGCGGCGGCACCCGGTTTTCGGGGCCGCGCTTCTCGCCGTCTTTGTTATCGTTCTTACGCTGATCGGACATTGCCTTCTCGACTCGCGCGGAAGCTACCACCCGGCCAAACCGGATGCAACCGTGGCTGCCGCCTGGCCACCGGTTCTCCGCGCCACCCCATGAGGCGCCGGCCGCCCACGCCGGATCCCGGGATGCAACCGCCCAGAGGCTCCGGGTCGGTCGCGGGCCGTGGGAAGCGTCCCGGGCCTTGCCGATCCCCTCGCGGAAAGCCTTGCCTCCCCGCCCGCCGAAAGACTAAAGGCTTTGGTCGCAATCCCGCCCTTGCCACCCGGGCAGCCTCCGGGGTGCGGGTGGGTCGACTGAACCGATCACACATGACACGACGACGATGAAACGACGCGACTTCCTCACCTCCTCCGCTGCCGCCACCTTCGGGATGGCGGCCACCACCCTGGGTCCGGGCACCGCCACTGCCGCCACAGCCGGTTCCAAGGCCCTGCTCGAGCTGCGCACCTACCACTTCGCCTCGGCCGCCAAACAGCAGGCCTTTGTGGATTTCCTGGCAACCGCGGCCATCCCTGCCTTGAACCGGGCCGGCGTCAAACCGGTCGGGGCCTGGCGGCTGCTCAAGGACGACAACCCCGGCCTGAAGCTCGAGGCCGACAGCACCGACCTCTACGTGCTCCTCCCCCACGGATCACCGGCCTCGGTCGCCGGCCTGGTGAAGACACTGTCCGGGGATTCGTGGTTCACCAGCGACGGGGCCGGCACCCTGATGGCGCCCAAGGACTCCCCGGCCTACACGCGGTTCGAGAGTTCGTTGCTCCTGGCCTTCGATGGCGCCCCGCAGGTCGAGGTACCCACCCTGGCGGCGGACCGGCTGCTTCAGTTGCGCATCTATGAGAGCCACAGTGACGAGCGCGCGCTGGCGAAGATCGCAATGTTCAACGAAGGCGGCGAGATCGCCATCTTCCGGCGTTGCGGCATGAACCCCGTCTTTTTCGGTCAGGCACTCGTGGGGACGAAACTGCCCAACCTGACCTACGCGCTGGGCTTCGAGAACGAGGCTGCCATGAAGGAGGGGTGGGGGAAGTTCGGCAAGGATCCCGGCTGGCTCCAGTTGCGCAACGACCCGACCTACGCCGACACGGTCTCAAACATCACCAACCTCGTGTTGCGCCCGGTCAAGGGCTCCCAAATCTGACCCCGGCCGCCGGCAGCCGGTGGGGTGGGGGGCCGTCCAACCGCCCTCCCCACCGGCGGTTGGATCCGCCTGAGAGGATTTCCGTCTTGCCGGCCACAGCGGTTTGGTGCGGACTGCTTCACGAGATTCGGACTCATGCCATCCCCCACCCCATCCTCCCCGGCTGAACGCGAGCGCATCGCGGTCCTGCGCGAGTATCAGATCCTTGGCACGGCGCCTGAGGATGCCTTCACGGACCTGGCCCGGCTGGCCGCCCAGCTGTGCGACACGCCGATCGCCCTGATCGGGTTCGTCGACGAAAGCCGCGTCTGGGTGAAGGCCCAAGTTGGCTTGAATTGCCGGGAAATCCCCCGGGAACAGGCCATCTGCGAGCGGGTGATCCGGGCGGGCCGGCCCTACACCGTGACCGACCTGAGTGAGGACGCGGGTTTTCGAAACCATCCCCTGGTGGCCGGGGAAACCGGGCTACGCTTCTTCGCCGGGATTCCCCTGATCGGCCGGCGCAACATGATCGTGGGCACGCTTTGCGTGATGGCCCCCGGACGGCGGGAGCTCGATCCCGCCCAGTACAACGCGCTCGAGGTGCTCGGCCGGCAGGTTGTCACCCAGCTCGACCTCCGCCGGAACCTGCGGCAGATGAAGGACCTGGTGCACGAACACGAGCAGGCCGAGGCCGACCTGGCCGAGGCGGAGCGGCAGTTCCGCGGCATCTTCGAGAACTCCACCGAGGGCATTTTCCAGACCACCCCGGAGGGCACCTACCGGATCGCCAATCCCCGGCTCGCCCAAATCTACGGCTATGCCACCAAGGAGGAGATGATCAAGGCGATCCGCAGGATCGGTCATCAACTCTACGTCAAGCCCGGCCGACGCCAGGAATTCGAGTCCCTGCTCCGGGACAATCACGAGGTCGTGGGCTTCGAGTCCGAGGTCTACCGACGCGACGGCCGGCGCATCTGGATCTCGGAAAATGCCCGGAGCGTCCACGACGGCAACGGCCACCTCCTCTATTACGAGGGCACCGTGGTGGACATCACCGCCCGCAAACGCGCGGAGCAGCGGCTGCGGGACTCGGAACTGCTCTACCATTCCCTGGTCGAATCGCTTTCGCACAACATTTTCCGCAAGGACCTGGAGGGCCGGTTCACCTTCGTGAACTCCACCTTCGCCCAGACGGTGGGCCGGCCGGTGGAGGAGATCATTGGCCGGACCGATCCGGACCTGTTCCCCGAAGCCCTGGCGGTCGCCTACCAGGCGGACGACCGGCAGGTCATCCGCACGGGGTTGCCCATGGAGAAGGTCGAACGGCACCGGCGCGCCGACGGCACGTTCCTCTACGTGCATGTGCTGAAGAGCCCGCTGCAGGACAATCAGGGCCACGTGGTGGGGATTCAGGGGATCTTCTGGGACGAAACCGAGCGCCATGAAATGGAGGAGAAGCTGGCCTACGAGCGGGACCTGCTGCGCGCCCTGCTCGACACCATGCCGGACGCCATCTACTTCAAGGACCGGGAATCCCGCTTTCTGCGCTGCAGCCAGGAAATGGCCCGCCGCGTGGGCGTGGCCTCGCCCGAAGATCTGCGCGGCAAGACCGACTTCGACCTCTTCTCCGGCGATCACGCCCAGCAGGCCTTCGACGACGAGCAGGAGATCATCCGGACGGGCACACCGCTGCTCGGGAAGCCGGAGCATGAAACCTGGCGCGACGGCCGGGAGAGCTGGGTGCTCAGCTCGAAAATGCCCTTCCGCGACCAGGACGGCCACATCATCGGCACCCTGGGCATTTCCAAGGACATCACCAAGCTGATCGAGATCGAGAGGGAGCTCGAGCAGGCCCGCGACGCCGCACTCGAATCCACCCGCCTCAAGAACGTCCTGCTCGGGAACATCAGCCACGAACTCCGTACCCCCCTGCACACGATCATCGCCGGCGCGGATGTCCTGGAACAAACCCCGCTGGGCGCCGAACAACGCGAGCTCCTCACCGCCATGCGCCGCCAGGCCGAGTGGCAGCTCCACATGATCAACGACCTGATCGAGATCTCGCGGGGCGACACCGCCAGCCTGAGGCTTGAGTCGCACGACTTCGATCCCGAGGAGATCGCCTGGGATGTGATCGAGCGACTGGCGGAGTCCGCGCTGCACAAACAGGTGGAACTGATCGGCGACATGCCGGCCCCACTCCCACGCGTCTGCGGGGATCCCATCCGGCTCCAGCAGGTGCTGATCAACCTCATCGCCAACGCGATCAAGTTCACGGAACACGGTCATGTTTTGCTGCGACTGACCGCCCCGGAGGCCACCGCGGAAAAGGTCCTCCTGCGGGCTGAAATCGAGGACACCGGCATCGGCATCCCGGACGAGGCCCGCGAGCGGATCTTTGATGCCTTCGAGCAGGCCGACGCTTCCACCACCCGGCGCTATGGCGGCACGGGACTCGGATTGGCGATCTGCCGGCAGTTGGTCCGGCGGATGGGCGGCGACATCCGGGTCCGGAGCGAGGTCGGCCGCGGCTCCAGTTTTTCCTTCGATCTTTGGCTGCCCCGGGCGACCTCCCCCGGGCCGGACTCGTTGCATCAGGACGGTCTCGACGGCTTTCGGATCCTGCTCGTGGAGGATCACCCGGTTGCCGGCCAGGTGCTGGAACGCTGGCTTGCGGGCTGGGGCGCGGGGGTCACGACGGCGGGCACTGCGGCCGAAGCGGAAGCACAATGGGCCGGGGCGCGAAAGGCGGGCCGGGATTTTCAGGCGGTGCTGGTGGACGAAACCCTGCCCGACCAGCCGGGCAAAGCCCTGGCCACGCGCCTCGCCTCGATGCCGGACGCCGTTCCCGTTCTGCTGATGGCCTCCATGGGCTGTCGGCTCGAACTGGCGGGGCAGGCCCCGGACGGACTGCTGCGGTGCCTCTCCAAACCCCCTCCACCCGCCCGTTTGCACCGCCTCCTCCTGGCCTGGCAACGCTGCGACCCGGGTACCGAGGGATTCTCCCTGGTGGAAACCGCGCCGAATCACCGGGCCCTGCGCGTCCTGGTGGCGGAGGATAACGACTTCAATCGCGAAATCGCGGTGCGGCAGCTCGAATTGTTGGGCCACCATCCCACCGCCGTGGCGGACGGACGGCAGGTGTTGGCCGCGCTGGATCAGGGGGAGTTTGACGCCGTGCTGCTGGACTGCCAGATGCCCGTCATGGACGGTTACGCGACCGCCCGCGCCATTCGCCAGCGGGAGGAGGAACACCGCGTCGCCGGAGCAGCCGCTCCCCGACTTCACATCATCGCCGTCACCGCCAACACCTCCGAGGAGGACCGCCGGCAATGCCTCGACGCCGGCATGGACAACTTCCTCAGCAAACCCGTGGTGCGGACCAGCCTGGATGCCGCCTTGCGCGAGGCGGAGGCCCACCTGGCGCCGGTGCCGGTGGAACCCGCGACAACTCCCGTTCCCCCGGCTGCAATGGCCTCGCCGGCCGCGGATGAATCGGCGGCTTCCTTCGATCCCGCCACGCTGCGTTCCTTTGACCCCGCCACCGCCCGCAGCCTGGCCGAACTCTTCATGCGCACGGCCGGCGACCTGAACACCCGCCTGCAGCGCGCCGCGGACGATCAGGATGCGAAGGAACTCCACGCTGCGGCGCACAGCCTGAAAGGCAGTTCCCGTCACATCGGCGCCCGGAGGCTGGGCGAGCTGTGCGCCGAGGCCGAGGCGCTCGCCAAGGGGGGGAGGATCGAGGAAGCGGCGGCTGCCATCGCCGGGATCACCGCCGAACGCGAGGAAGTGGAGCGGCGGCTGCGGGAGCTGAACGCAACCTTGGGGGCGACGACAGAAACCTGAGGGGATTGGTCCCGAATCTGCCGGATGGCGACCAGCAGAGCGAATCCGGGATGGCCACCTGTACGTGACTCCCTCTGGAGGATCCACCCGGCTCGATGCCAACGCCCAAGTCACCCGGCCGTCTCCCTCGCTGTGAGACGGCCCAGCAACCTGCTCGCGCGCACGGTGCCTTGGAACCTGGGGGCCGCTCTGGGGTCAGGGAGAGAATTGCCGTCGCACCCATCACCCTAGAAAAAGCAGTTGAACCGCAGATCGACACAGATAGACGCAGATACCCAAGGACTTGCGCGATTTTCGCGTCACACCCAATGGGTGAAGACATCCGGCGGACGTGGGGGGCTCACGTCGAGGGACTTATCTGCGTTCATCCCCGTTCATCTGCGGTTTCCAGGATCACTCCCCCTCCCTCCCTTTTCGCGTCTTTCGCGTGTTTCGCGGGCTCTTCTTCGCCCGGCCCGGGCTCCGGCTTTGACAAAGGCCCGACGCCCTGACTAGCGTGATCGCAATGGAATATCTGCACGCGCCCTGGCGAATCGAATATATCCTGGCGCCCAAGCCGCCGGCCTCGCCGCGCTCGCTGTTTTCCGAGATCGCGGCCTCCTCGGATGACGAGGCCAATCTCGTGGTGAAGCGCGAGCGCACCTGTTACGCCGTGCTCAACCGCTATCCCTACAACGGCGGCCACCTGCTCGTCGTGCCCTACAAGCAAACCGACAACCTGGCCGACCTGACCGAGGACGAACTGCGGGACCTCATGCTGCTGACGCGCCGTTGCATCGCCGCCCTCAAGCAGACCATGCGACCCGACGGCTTCAACGTCGGCCTGAACCTCGGCCGCGTCGCCGGTGCGGGCATCGTGGATCACCTCCATTTCCACGTGGTCCCCCGCTGGAACGGGGACACCAATTTCATGCCGGTGCTCGCCAACACCTCGGTGGTGCCGGACGCCCTGGCCGACGTCGCCGCCCGGTTGCGCGCCGCGTTGAACGAGGCGGCGCCCGAAACCACCGCCGGCAGTGACCCGTCATGAACTCGGAGACATTGCATTTCGACAATCCCCGCGTGGCCCTGCAGGTGCTGGGCAACGATCCGGGCAACCTCGAAACCCTCCAGCAGGAACTCGGTGTCCACGCGGTCGCCCGTGATGCCTGGATCAAGCTTGAGGGTGAAGCCGATGCCGTGGCCCGGGCCCGGGACCTCTTCCGGCTGCTCGAGCGGACCGTGGTCGGTGGCGGCAGCATCCGGCAACACGACTTCGCCGTGGCGCTTGGCATCGTGAAGCACGAGGGGGCGGAGGCCCTTGAAGGGCTCCAAACCGAACGGCTCCAGCCCTCCCCCAAGAAGGCCACCGTACTGCCGAAGACCGTCGGCCAGCGGCGTTACCTGGAAGCCATTCGCACCCATGCCGTCACGTTCGGGATCGGCCCGGCGGGCACCGGCAAGACCTATCTCGGGATGGCGGCGGCGGTGGCGGCACTCAAGGCAGGCGAGGTCAACCGCCTGATTCTCACCCGTCCGGCAGTGGAGGCCGGCGAGGCGCTGGGCTTTCTGCCCGGCGACCTGCAGGAGAAACTGGCCCCCTATCTCCGACCGCTCTACGACGCCCTGCACGACATGCTGCCGGCCGAGGAGATCCAGCGGAACATGGAACGCGGGGTCATCGAGATCGCGCCGCTGGCCTACATGCGCGGGCGCACCCTGAACAATGCGTTCATCATTTTCGACGAGGCACAGAACTCGACCGAGGAGCAGATGTTCATGTTCCTCACCCGGCTGGGCTTCAACTCCAAAGCGGTGATCACCGGGGACCTCACCCAGATCGACCTGCCGCGTCAGAAGAGTTCCGGCCTGTTCGAGGCCCGTGACGCCCTGGCGCGCACCGACGGTGTGGCCGTCGTGATGCTCGGCAAGCGCGACGTCATCCGCCACCCGCTGGTGCAACGCATCCTCACCGCCTACGAGGAGCACCGCGGCGTTTCCCAATGAGACCGGGCACGGGCACGGGCACGGTCAGGGTGCAGAACCGTCACCCTTCCCGGCGGCTGGACGCGGCGCTGCTCCGGCGGCTCGCCCGGGCCGCTCTCGCCGAACCTCCCATCGCCGATCACGCGACATGGGGTTACGAGGTCGGGATTGTCATCACCGGCAGCCGGGAAATGGCCCGGATCAACCAGGACCATCTGGGCCACGAGGGCCCCACGGATGTCATCACCTTCGATTACACCGACGAAGCCGGGGCGGAAACGCCCGGACGGCCGGGTGAAGCCCTGGGAACCAACCCGCCCGCGGAGGGCCACGGCGGCGGTTCCCGCCGCGGGCGGAGATTGGCGGGGGAGATTCTGATTTGCCTCGACGTTGCCGGGACGCAGGCCGCAGCGTACGGCACGACTTGGGCACTGGAAGTTCTCCGTTATCTGGTGCACGGTTTGCTGCATCTGAGCGGGTTTGACGATCTGGCACCGGCGGCCCGCGCCGTGATGAAAAGGCACGAGAACCGCCTGGTGAGACGGCTGAAAACCGGACTGGACCCGGCGGGTCTGGAGAGACCGACAGGACGATGAAACTGCGACGACAGGCTTTGCGGTGGCGGGCGGATTTTTTCGCCGGTCTCGCGGTCGTGTTGCCGGTGGTGCTGTCGCTGGCAATCGTCAAGTGGCTTTTCGGCACGGTCTCCGGCGTGACCGACGTCCTCCTTTACGTGCTCCCCCCGGAGTTGACCCGGTCCGCCGAGGGGTCCGGGGAGGTGCTCTGGTACTGGAGCCTGATGGCATTGCTCCTGACCGTGGCCCTGCTGGCGGCCATCGGCCGGCTGGCGCGCAATTTTGTCGGCCGCAAGATCGTTGAACTGGTCGACTGGCTGATGGTCCGGGTGCCGCTGCTGAACAAGGTCTACGTCACGATCAAGCAGGTGAACGAGGCATTCGCCAGCAGCAAGCGGGCCGCCTTCAAGAAGGTGGTTCTGATCCAGTATCCGCATCCGGGCAGCTACTCCATCGCCTTCCTCACCAGCGAGGATCATCCCGAGGTCAGCGCCAAGCTCGGCCGAAAGATGCTCGGGGTGTTCCTGCCCACCACCCCCAACCCGACCAGCGGCTACCTGCTCGTGGTCCCCGAGGAGGACGTCACCCTGCTGGACATGAGCGTGGCCGAAGGCATCAAGCTCATCATCAGCCTCGGTTCCGTCGTGCCCTCGTTTCGCGCCCCGGTAAGATCTCCCCGGGCCACCCCTGAGCTCCCGACCGCTCCCGCAGGCGCCCCGGTGACCGTGGCCTCTCCCGCGGCCGATCATGCCGGCTGAACGCGCCCATGGCATCGTCCTCCGTTGCCGCCCGCTCAGCGAGACCAGCCTGATCGTCCACTGGCTGACCCGGGAACACGGCCGGCTTACCACCGTGGCCAAGGGGGCCAGGCGGCCGAAGTCCGCCTTTCGCGGCCAGCTCGACGCCTTCTACCGGGCCGACTTCGCGTTTGTCCGAAGCCGGCGCTCGGATCTCCACACCTTGACCGAGGTGATGCTGGCTGACCCCCATCCGCGCCTCCGGACGGAGTACGCCAGCCTGCGGGCCGCGGCTTACGCCGCCCAGCTCATCGAACAGGCCACCGAACCCGAAACACCGCTCCCCGGAATCTTCGAGCTCCTCGTAAACTTGCTGGAGGCACTGGCGCACATTCCCCCTTCAGCGGCCACCGTGTTGGGCTTTGAACTGCGAATGCTCGACGAGTTGGGGCTCGCCCCCGATCTCGCCCAAGCACGACTGGCCCCTGCGGTGAGGGAACTCGCAGAACAGCTGGCCGATTCCCCGAGTATCGTCACTCCCCCCCCGCCGGCGCCCGCGGCAGTGGCAGCGCTGAACCACTTTCTGCACGGCTTCCTGATCTACCATTTGGGGCGCATCCCGCCCCGACGCGCCGCGGTCCTTGCCGCGCTGACGACGCCAGGCGGCAGTCCTCACTGAAATCTCCCTGCAGTGACGGGGTCACAACCTGCGGTGTGGGCTGCCGTGGCCGCGCTGCCGCCAACTTCCAATCCCCTCCGACCGCAAGGGTTCGCGAGTCCCGCTGATAGGGAGACCACGCTGCGTCACAAGCACTTGCGCTGGACTTGTCACCGGCCCGGGGCACTTTTGCCGGGCACTTTCGCCTTGCTTCAGGACCCCACATGACTAGACTAACATCGCTTCAAGAGCAACCAAACGACCGAAAACAAGATGAACAAGACCGTACTCTGTATTGTTGTCTGCGCTGGTACCTTGCTGGCGTGGCAACATTCCTCCCAAGCCGCCGAGGCATTTCCGAACCCGGCCGGTGGCTGGACCTACCTCTACACCGGCGACCAGTTGCAGACTGGCGAACCGGCGTTTGACGGCACTTGGACCCACGACAACGGCTCGGACGCCTTCGGGGGCGACGAGATCGGCGGCGTACTGGACCCGGTGAACAACCCCGACAACAACCCCGGCGGTGCGAACCTCCTCACGGAAGGGAATACCCAATACCTGCGGATTCAGGACACGGGTGATCCGCGGGATTACGATGGAGCCACAGCAGCATGGGATGATCCGAGCAACCGGAAGATCTACTTCGGCCACTACCTCTCGCAGGACCTGCAGGAGGCGGATACCCTGGCCATCCTCGACAATGGCGTGACGCTGACCTTCCGCGCGCGCATCCCAACCGCGGCCAAGGCAGGCGGACCACTGGATCCGTTGCACCGGGACGGTCAGAACACGGCCGGTGACTACCCGGACAACGGCGTGGTTCCCTACCCGGAAGGCGGTGATGGTTACCTCACCAGCGACGGTGCCAAGGGCAACTTCGTGATCCGCCAGATCGGTGACGGCACGGCGGAACATCCGGGCGGCGCGGTGGCACTCTCCCTCACCGTCCCGACCGACACCCCGGGCGGAAATCCGAACTCCGGTCAGGCCGGCTTCTCCGGGCTCACCATGAACGAGCGGAACGGGTCCACGCCGAACGGCAATGTCGACTTCGGCGAGGGCTCCGGTGAGAACAACTTCGTGCTGGACCCCACGGACTGGCACGAGTTCTGGATCGCCATCCGGAAGACCCGTGATCCGGTCAAGGCCGACGCCACGCACGACGTGTTCGTGTGGCGGGACGGCACTCTGATCGCGACCTCCCATAAAGTGACCGCGGGTGACGGCTCGGACCTGAACGCGGGTTCCTTCATCGCCACGGGCGGCTCCGCCACCGGACAGAACTTCGCGCTGGACGTTGACTGGTACGGCTACAAGCAGGGGTTCGTGCTTCCCGAAGGCGGTCAGGTGCCGCCCGATGTGATCGTCACGCCGGTGGGCGGGACCATGTTCTACCAGGCCGGTGGCGGCCTCGAGGTGGACGTCGAAGCCCTGATGCCCGGCAGCACCATCCCGGACGGCGGTTTCGAGGTCATTCTCAATGACGTGGACATCACGGGGCAGCTCACCCTGACCGGCAGCGGTGCGGACGCCTTCCGCACGGCCACCTACAACGGCCTGACTCCGAACACGCAATACAGCGCGGTGGTTCGCGTCACGGACTCCACGGGGCTGGTGACCGAGATCACCTCCGACTTTGACACCTTCGTGGAAACCGGTGGCCTGACCATCGAGACCGAGGACTACAACTACTACGGGCTCGGGATCGATGACCCGCCCCCCGGCACCTTCTATGGCATCGCCGGGACGCCCGATGTGGACTTCGTCGACACCACCATGGACACCACCGGGGATTATCGCTCGGATGGGGTGGACATGGACAGCGACACCGATGTCACCCGGGAGAAATTCACCGGCTCAGGTTTCGCGGATTACCAGGTTACCGAGATTGAAACCGGGGAGTGGCTGAACTACACGCGCACCTTCCCGAACAAGGTGTTCACCCCCTACCTGCGCGCCGGCGCGGGGGCCGACCGGCAACTGCGACTGGACCAGGTCACCAGCGACGCGTCCCAGATGGACCAGACCACGAAGCCGCTGGGACTGTTCGTGGCGACCCAGACGCGTACGGTCTATTCCTATCGCTACATGCCTTTGACAGACGCTTTCGGGGTGGCCCGTTCGGTGAACCTCTCCGGGTCCAGCACGATCCGGTTGTCCGCCACGGATGTGGCCAATGACGTGAACCACAACTTCCTGTTCTTCGCCGATGCCGGTGCGGCCGAATCCACCCTGCCGTGGGCCAGCGCCGTCAGCCCGGCACCGGACGCCACGGAAGTCCCCGGCGATGCCGAAATCATGGTCTCCCTGATGGATGGAGACAATCCGGTCAGCACCGGGAGCATCGCCATGCTCTTCGACGGTGCGGACGTCACCGCCTCGCTGACCGTGCAGGACACCGCCGCGGGCGCGGACGTCAGCTATGCCCCCGGCGGCCTGGCCGACGGCACGACGCACACGGTGGAGCTGACCTACGGCGATACCGCCGGCGGCAGCGACAGCCGCACCTGGTCCTTCACCATTGAGGGCGAGATGCCCACCGGCCTCATCATCAGCGTGGTGGAAACCGGCGGGGATAACGAACCCACCGACACCATCGTGGCCCAGTGGACCGGCCAGACATTCGTCAACGGCATCGCCGGCGAACCCATTCCTGGAAGTGGGGCGGAGGATCCTTACACGGTCGGCTATTTCGAAAGCGCGGCGCCGGCGTTCGTGGACCGGAACCATCGTTACCTCGATGACGCCGGCAACAACCTGCCCGTCCCGGCCTACCTGGTGGGCGGCGAATACATCATGAGCGGCAACGACAACCGCGACAACGACGCCTACGTTCTCGACGTCACCGTGTCCCAGGACGTGGATGTCTACATGCTCATCGACAACCGGACCAACAAGGCCGATGGCAGCAACACAGCGCCCCCGAACATCGGCCCCGGCACCGGGGCGATGGAGTGGATCGATCCCGCTGCCGGGTGGGAACCGGTCATCTCCGCGGGCAACCGGCGCCATGATACGCGTCAAGCCGACGAAGTGGCGATTGACGAGGGGGCGGACGACACCATCAACCAATGGTATTCGGTCTACCGCAAGCAGTTTGCGGCAGGCACCTTCCAGCTGTATCAGGCCAACAACTCCGGCCGGAACATGTACGGCGTGGTGGTGACGACTCCGCAGGAACTGCTGGGTCCGGTGAGCATCGTGAAGAATACCGACGGCACGGTCACGGTCACGTGGAGTGGCGGTGGTGTGCTGGAAGCGGCCCCGGCAGTAACGGGACCGTGGGCGGAAGTCGAAGGGGCCACGAGCCCCGCCACCTTCACGCCCAGCGAGGCGGCGGTGTTCGGGCGGATTCGCAAGTAATCCGAAACGGACAACCGCGAGGTTGACTCACACAGGGAGGTCGGGCCTGGCCCGGCCTCCCTTTTGCTTTCCCCCACCGCCAGGGAGTGGACCTGCCTGGAACCGGGATGGCAAACCCGCCGTCGTCATTGCCCGTCGGGCGGTGTGTGGTCCAGACGCTGGTTCGCCCAGGCGAGGAAGTGCTTCATGTTCGAGCGGTCCTCGTGACCGCCGTCGTGCTGGCGCCAGGCCAGGGCTCCTTCCAGCAGTCCGGTGTTCACGGGCGGCAGGGTCGCCACGCGATAGTCGTCCGTGTCGCCCAGGTCCTTTGCACCCAGCAACCGGAACGCCGGTCCGGCCGCCACGGCGGCCATGTAGCTGCCCTGCTGGTCCAGCCAGTTGGCATCTCCCTTCTCCGGAACGCCGTAACTGATGAATGTCGGCCGCGGCGCACACAAGGCGATCAGTTCATGCGAATCCACCGGCAGGTCGCCGGCGTTCATGCTGCCAAACCCCGCCTCGGCGGCGCCGTACTTGAGGAAGTTGCCCGCCATCCAGTGATATTCACCGGACCCGGTCAGGTTCTCCACAGCCTCGCCGAAATTGCGCCGATGCAACTTGGCGCCACCCTCGCCGGAGGAGCCGACCAACACCACCGCGAAGCGCCGGTCGAAGGCCATCGTGACGAGGGCGGCCTTGCCGTAACGGGAGACCCCCTCGATGCCGACCTTGCGGGCGTCGACGGTTGGATCGGTTTCCAGATAATCAAGCCCCCGGCTCGCGCCCCAGGCCCACGCGCGCAGGGCTCCCCAGTCCTCGGGCTGGCGTGGCTGCCCCCGGTTCACCAACCCGATGATCCCCCGGGTCAGTCCCGCGCCGTTGTCGGCCTGGACGGTCACGGGGTTGAGGACGGCGTAGCCCCAGCCCGCGGCAACCAACTGCTCGGTGGACGGCGGATCGCTGAAGGTCACGTTGCCGAAGCCCCGAAACCGGTTGGCCGGCGCCGGCTCCCCCGCGCGACGGGGCAGTTCCATCCCCCCGAAGAAGCCCCCGAACATCATCAGCACCGGCACCGGGGCTTTCGCATCCCGCGGGGTCACCAAGGTCAGATCGATGTTCACTTCGATCTCCGGACAGGCCGAATTGTCCACCCGCCCGACCAGCCGGCGGGCGTTGACGGCGATCTCGCCCACCACCCGGTCCGTTGCCTGGGTGAGGATCGTCCAAGTGACGGCGGGAACGGAGTCGGGAACCCGACCGTAGATCTCGCGTTCGAAGTGCTCGACAATCTCCGGGCGTCGGTGATCCCACCAATCCGCGGCATGGGTCACCCGCCGTCCGTCTTTCAAGGTGAGCAACTCCGGCAGGTCCGGATACGGGTTGGCCTTCGCGGGATCGTAGTTGGCGGCGTTGGGCGCGTCCGGTCGCCCGCTGGGACCCGGACGCAGGCGCACGATGCCCAACTGGTTCATCATGTCCTGATGGTCCTCCTGGGTGGTCCAGTTCCGGGGTGCAGGGGTTGCGACCGCGGCGCCGGGAGCGTCGGCCCAGGCAGGTTGCGGGACGATGAGCCAGCACGGGCCGGCAAGGACGGCAAGAAGTCTCGGCAGGGGTATCATGGGGAACTCGGGTTACTGCAGAGCGGGTCCGAAAGCGCGTTCGGACCGGAACGAGGCCCGGGGAGGGCAAGCACACGCGCTGCCGCACATGCCGGCTCGAGGCGCGAACCGGCTGACCTGAGCCGCGGTCGCAGATTGGGACACGGAATCACGCGCGCGGATGATAGGGCAGTTTCCAGGGAGCGCGGTAGGGCACCGACACCAGGCCATCCGCTTCCGGATCGTCGATCACCCGCTCCGCCTGATGATCCCAGCGGATCTTGCGCTGGGTCCGCAGGGCGATGTTACCGAGGTGCGCGACGGTGGACACGTGATGGCCCACCTCCAAATTCTCGACCGGAGCCTCGCGCGATTTCAGGCAGTCGAGGAAGTTGCGCACGTGGGCCGGCCGGGCATCGCCACTGCCGGGGAACTTCTCCGAGCGGAGGCTGTCTTTCTTGGGTTCGCGGATGATCTCCCACCCGGCGTCGTTCAGAATCAACGTGCCCTCCGTTCCGGTGAACAGAATGCTCCACTCGCGCCCGTAGGGACCGAGGTGCACCCCCACCTTGTGCTCCCACATGAGGGTGTAACTGGGAAACTCATAGACCGTGATCTGCGTGTCGGGAGTCTCCGAGTTGTCATCCAACACGTATTTGCCACCGCTCGACATCACCGCCCGGGGCGGCTCGGGGCCCATCGCCCACAGCAACACGTTGATGAGGTGGACGCCCCAGTCCGTCATCAGGCCGCCCGCATAATCCCAGAACCAGCGGAAGTTGAAGTGAAAGCGGTTCGGGTTGAACGGGCGGGCCGGTGCGGGGCCCAGCCAGCGGTCGTAGTCCACCCCTTCCGGCGGATCGGCATCGGGCGGGTTCCCAATGCTTCCCACCCAGTCGAGATACGCCCAACCCCGCACCAGACCGACCTTGCCCAGTTTGCCGGACTGGACGAATTCCACCGCCCGGGCGAAGTACTCACCACTGCGCCACTGGGTGCCCATCTGGACCACGCGCCTGTGCCGGCGCATGGCCGTCAGCATTGCCCGCCCCTCGGCAATGCTGGTGGCGAGCGGCTTCTCCACGTAGACATCCTTGTCCGCCTGGCAGGCCAGCACCGTCGGCAGCGCGTGCCAGTGATCCGGCGTGGCCACGATCACGGCATCCACGTCCTTGCGGTCGAGCACCCGACGAAAGTCCTTGGTCGTCTCCGGCTTCGCCCCCCGGCGCTTCTCCACCAGTTCCACCCCGTGCGCCAGGTGGGCGTCGTCCACGTCGCACACCACCGGACATTGCACCTCGGAGTTCAGGAAGAACGTGTCCAGATCGCCCCGACCCATGCCGCCACATCCGATCAAGCCGACGCGCACCGTCTCACTCGCCGGTGCTGCGGCGCCCGCGCCCCGACCCAGCACCAGTCCTCCCAGTATCGGCCCGGCCACGGCGGCCTTGCCGGTTTGCGCCAGGAAACGTCGTCGCGGGTAGTTGAAGGAAGTGTTCATGATTGGGTCTCGGTCGAGTGAAACGCGTTGTGCATGTGACTCGCGCATTTGTGGCGCGGCGCCGGGGCCCCGTCAATCATCCAGAAGACGAGTTTGCCATCGATTCACCCCGGGTCCTGTGGGAATGTCGCGGCATGGCCAGCGCGACCTCCCCTGCATCGGAGCGCCTGGGGCCGACCTTCTCCCGTCGGGCCCGACCCGCGAGGTTCGCCCTTGGCACCCTGGCCGTTCTGCTCGTCACGGTCTTCCTCCCCCAGTTCCACGCCGCGGCACCCGATCGTTATCGAGCGGCTGTCGGGACCTGCCTCGACCACCTGCTCCAGTACGGCACCGATCACTACGGTCCGGTTCACACCCCGATGCTCATGAGCATCATCGACGTGCACAGCAATGAGGCCCCAGCCGAACCCATCCTGCTGGATGGCATGGTCCGGGCGGAGGGACGACCGGGACGCCGGAATCCTGGTGGTTCCGATCTCTGGGACGACCAACCGCTGATCGACGTATTGCTCCGCTACAGCGAGCTATCCGGCGATCCCCGCTACCGGCAGGCCGCCGAAGATTACATCCGCTCGTTCCTCGACCGTGCCCGGAAACCGAACGGCCTCCTGGCCTGGGGTTCCCACCTCTTCTACAACGCCTACACCGACCAGATCGACGACGACCGCCACGGGAACCCGCACGAAATCCTGATTCACCTGGCCCGGTGGGACGCCCTCTGGCGGGTGGCCCCCGACATCGTGCGGCAGGAGATCGAAGGCATCTGGCAATGGCACATCGTCGACCCGAAGACCGGGCAGCACAACCGTCACGACGATGCGCAGGTGGGCTGCGACTTCGCCTTCGCGGGCGGCTCCTTCGCCCACGCGTTCGCCTTCCTGTATACGAAGACAGGCGAACGGGCCTGGCTCGATCGCGCCAGGCTCGTGGCGAACTGGCACTGGCAGCATCGCAACCACGAAACCAACCTTGCCCCGGATGCGCCGTCGACCGGTGATCGTTACGACGCGACGCATTGTTTCACGACCCTTTGCGGCCCGCACGCGCTGGCGTTGCTGGCGTGCTACGACCTCACGAAGGACCCGTTCTTTCGGGACATGGCGGTCGGCCACATCAAGGCGTGGTTGAAATACGCCTGGGATGAACCGGCGGGCAGGTTCTTCGCGGCGCTCGAGCTTGACGGTACGCCCGTGCCCGACCAGGCGAAGGGGCCGGGCTATGACGCCTGGATGCCCACCGGTCATGCGGACACGTGGCCGGCGACGATGTACAGCTACGAATTCCCGCTGATCGCCGCCCAGGCCTGCATCCGGGCCTACGAAACGACGCACGATCCCGAGCTCCTGGCGGGCGCCCTCCGATGGGCCCGGCACGTTCGAGGTTCCCTGCCGCCCGACGTCGGCCGTCGGTGGCGCAAGGAGTTTCTGGCCGCCATGCCGGAGTTGGCGTCTCGCGGCGGGGCGTATGCCGATGGCTACGGCCGAGCGATCTCCTTCTTCGTGCACCTGCATCGTGCCACCGAGGATCCCGCGGATCTTGTCACCGCGCGCCAACTGGCGGATGAAGCCCTGGACCGACTGGCGGAGAATGGTTGGTTGAAGGGGCACGCCGCCAAGCCGTACTACGAAAGCACCGATGGTGTCGGCACCCTGCTGGGCGCACTGCTCGACCTGTCCGAGATCCACCCCTGATCGCCGCTCCCAGACCATCCCCGCACGCATGGCCCAAGCCCGATTCATGAACCACCTCAAGGTTGCCCGTTGCCTGTGCCTGCTGCTGTTGCCGCTGGAGCACCCCCAGGCCGCCCCCCTTACACTCACGGCGCCGTCGGACCATCAGGTCTGTCAGCGTGAAAACCGAGTGGGCGGACTCATCCCCATCCAGGGCAGGCTGGAGGACGCGGTGCCCGACCAAACCTCGCTGGAAGCGCGGTTGGTGGTGAACGGGGAGGCCGGCGAATGGCGCCGCCTCCACACGACGTTCACCAACGGGAACTTCTCCACCACCCTGACCGCTCCGTCAGGAGGCTGGCATCGGCTGGAGATGCGAGCCTCGGGACCTTCCGGCATCCTGGCCACCGCCACTGTGGAACATGTGGGAATCGGCGAGGTCTTCTTCGTCGCCGGCCAGTCCAACGCAGCCAATCACGGGGAGGAACGACAAAGCGCGGCTTCGGACAAAGTCGTCACCTTCGATGGGCGGCGCTGGCAGCACTGCACCGATCCCCAACCCGGAGCGAGCGGAAACGGCGGCAGCTTCCTCCCGCCGCTCGGCGATGCCCTGGCCCGGCGGTTCGGGGTTCCCGTGGGCTTCGTGGCCTGCGGCATTGGCGCAACCAGCGTTCGTGAGTGGTTGCCAAGAGGAACGCGTTTTCCCAATCCACCCACGTTGACCGGGCGCGTCGAGCAACTTCCCGACGGTGAGTGGGCCAGCAAGGGTGCGGCATTCGACATGCTGGTGGAACGGATGCGGCAACTGGGACCCCGCGGTTTTCGGGCGGTGTTGTGGCATCAGGGCGAGAGCGACGCGAACCAGCAGGATCCCACGCGCACCCTTCCGGGTCCGCTCTACCGCAAGTACCTCGAACGACTCATCCGTGAATCGCGCCGGGCCATCGGCTGGGACGCCCCGTGGTTCGTCGCGCAGGTCAGTTATCATGTTCCCGGCGACGAAGCCTCCCCGGACATCCGGGCGGCCCAGGCTTCATTGGGGACCGACGGCATCGCACTGCCCGGTCCGGACAGCGATGCCCTGAAGGGCGACCTCCGCGAGAACCACGGCAAAGGGGTGCACTTCAGCGCGACCGGTCTCCGCGTCCATGCCTCCGTCTGGGCGGACAAGGTCGCCCCGTGGCTGGATGGAATCCTGGAGGACTCCACGTCCGCCCCCGATGCATCCGTTGCCGCCAACCTGCTTCCCAACCCCTCGTTCGAGAACGGTGTCGCCAACCAGGCAGCCGACTGGAAACCCCGCGCGTGGAGCGGCGAATCCAATTGCCAATGGGCCGTCGATTCCCCCGGACGAACCGACGGGCGGTGCCTCGCCATCCTTTCACGCAACGGAAGCGATGCCGCCTGGACCGCCATGGTGCCGGTGAAGACGAACACGGCCTATCGCCTTTCGGGCTGGATCAGGACCCGGGAGGTCCGGGGCGCGGTGGGTGCTTTGCTGAACGTCCAGAACCTGCAGCCGGTCCGAACGCCGCGCGTCGCCGGAACCACCGACTGGACCCACGTGAGCACGGTCTTCCTCAGCGGCGCGGAATCCGCTCTGGAAATCAACTGTCTCTTCGGCGGCTGGGGACAATCGACCGGCCAGGCGTGGTTCGACGATGTCGCGCTGGAGCCCCTGCCGGCGGACTGGGCCGATCGACCGCAGGCCACCCTCACAATCAACCCCGACGCCCCCCGGGTCCCGCGCAGCCCGATGCTCTTCGGTGGGTTCATCGAGCACTTCGACGGCCAGATCTACGGCGGCATCTTCGAGCCCGGTTCCCCGCTTTCCGATGAGCGCGGTTTCCGCCAGGACGTCATCGCCGCGCTGAAGGAACTGAAACTCTCGGTCGTGCGCTGGCCGGGAGGCTGCTTTGCCAGCGGCTATCACTGGCGGGATGGGGTGGGTCCGTCGCGCCGGCCGGTGCCGGATCCGGTCTGGGGTGTCGTGGACCCCAACACCTTCGGCACCGATGAATTTGTGGAATGGTGCCGGCTCGTCGGTTGCGAACCTTACATCTGCTCGAACGCCGGAAACGGCACCCCGGAGGAGATGCGCGACTGGGTGGCCTGGTGCAATGCCCGCACCGGCCCGCTGGCCGGCCTCCGCGCCGAAAGCGGGAACCCCGAACCGAGGGATGTCCGGTTCTGGAGCATCGGAAACGAAAACTGGGGTGGCCACGAAATCGGTGCGAAGACGCCGCAGGAATGGGGTCCGCTGGTGGCCCGATCGGCAGCGCTCATGCGGGCGGTGGACCCGACCCTCACGTTGCTCGCGGCCGCCACGCCGAATCGCGATTGGACGCTCCCGTTGCTCCGGGCCGCCGGGGATCAACTGGACTACGTGGCCATTCACGAATACTGGTTGCCCTGCTGGGGCGAGAACCTCACGCCGGATTACCCGACCTGCATCGCGCATTCCGGCGGTCCGGAAGACACCATCACCCGCGTGATTGAGATCCTGGAGGAAGCCGGTGTTCGCGGCCGGATCAGGATCGCCTTCGACGAGTGGAACCTCCGTGGCTGGCATCATCCCGGGTTTCCCCGCAAGGAGGCGGTGGATCCCGACGACGCGGTCGCGGCCGCGTTGATCCAAGCCAGGGAAAAGAACGCGATCGCCTCGCAATACACCATGGCCGACGCCCTGTTCTCGGCCTCCTTCCTCAATGCCTGCCTGCGTCACGCCGCGGACGTCGGCCTGGCCAACATTGCCCCCATCGTCAACACCCGAGGCCCCCTTTTCGTCCATCCGGGCGGTCTCGTCAAACGCACCACCTTCCACACGCTCGCACTCTACGCGAACGAACTGGAAGACCGCGTGGCCGGAGCCGAAATCGAGGCCACACCGCTGGCTCTTGGCAACGCAACGCTGCCTGTCGTGGACGGGATCGCCACCGTCAACGCTGACGGAACCACGTGGGCGGTGGCGCTCGTCAATCGTCATCCCTCGCAGTACACCGCCTGCAGGGTCCGGCTGGGGACCACCGCACTGGATGGCACCTTTCCCGCGACCCTCCTGGCCGGCGATTCACCGGACGCCTACAACGACCTCGAGCATCCCACACGGGTTGCCCCACAACACGCCCAACTGCCTTTCTCCAATGGCGTTGTCAGCCTGCCCCCGCATTCCCTGACCATCGTGCGGTTCCCCGCAACGCGACGGGATTCCGGAACCGGCGGGCAACCGCTCAGAAACAGCCGTATCTCCGCAGCGCCGACGCCAGGGCCGCTTGCATCCGTGGTCAATGTCTGGCCCGCGGGCAGGATGCCCGGCCAGGGCGCGGACGCGGCGGAATCGACGGTGGAACGTAACGATGGCTTCCACCGCATCACGAACGTCAGCCACCCCACCTTGACCTTGTTCCCGGCACAGCGCGCAGGTTCCCGGCCCGCGCCGGCCGTGATCGTTTGTCCTGGTGGCGGTTACCGGTATGTGGTGGTGGACAAGGAAGGCTCCGAGATTGCCGCCTGGTTGAACGCCGCCGGCATCACGGCCCTCGTGCTCAAATACCGCGTGCCGGACAACCGTGAGGGCGCCCGGCAGGATCTCCAGCGCGCCATCCGCCTTGTTCGGGCGCACGCCAACGAGTGGAACATCGACTCGCAGCGCGTGGGGGTCATCGGCTTCTCCGCCGGCGGTCACCTCGCCGCCACGGCCAGCACACAATTCGGCGAACCGGCCTACGCCGGCATCGATGCCATCGACGAGCATGGCTGCCGGCCGGACTTCGCCATGCTGGTCTACCCGGCCTACCTCGACGACAAGCAGGGGCACGCATCCCCGGACCTCGACCTGGGGGCCCGGATCCCGCCGACGCTCATCGTCCACAGCGAGGATGATCGCACCCACGTGGTCGGCAGCAAGGTGTACGCCGCCGCCCTCCGCGATGCGAAGGTCACTCACGAGTTCAGACTCTATCCCACCGGCGGTCACGGTTACGGACTGCATTGCGAGAAGGAGGCCCGTGCCTGGCCGGACGATGCGCTGAAGTGGCTTCAAGCCATCGGCATTCGCTGACCGAGATTCAGGCAGCAGAGATGGATGGCGCGTTCGAACGGACACGCAGCGTGCCGGTCTCGACCTCCGACCCCGCAGACTTCGCCGCCCGAACATCAACTTCGTGTTGCAGGTGCAACAGGAAGTTGCTCATCCGTCTCTGCGCCACGTTGGATTCCCGGGTGGCCAGCGGACCGGGCGGGCGGCTAGTCTTCCGCCCGTATGCGCCTGCTTTTTGTCGCCGACCTGCACTACTCCCTCAAGCAGTTCGACTGGTTGAAGGAGCACGCGGCCGATTTTGACGCCGTGTTGATCGGCGGTGACTTGCTGGATCTCAGTTCGGCCCTGGACGCGGATGTTCAGATCGCGATTGTGGAGAAATACCTCCGGTTCCTCCGCCACGGGGCGCCGGTGGCCGTGAGTTCAGGCAATCACGATGGCGACAGTCGAAATGCCGCGGATGAGTCGGTGGCCGCGTGGATTCAGGACATGCGAGCCGAAGGCATGTACGTGGATGGAGACAGCTTCGATCTGGGAGGGGCGCGGTTTACCGTGTGCCCGTGGTGGGATGGAAGTCTCTCACGGGAACAACTTCAACGGCAGCTCGAGGTCGAGGCGGCGCACCCGAAATCGCGCTGGATCTGGGTCCATCACGCGCCACCGGAAGGGGCCAAGACCTGCTGGACCGGGCGCAAGTTCATCGGCGACGAATCCCTCCGGGGCTGGATCGAACGTTTCCAGCCGGATCTGGTGCTGAGCGGGCACATCCACAACGCCCCCTTTTACGCCGAGGGATCGTGGATTGACCGGATTGGGAAAACCTGGGTGTTCAATCCCGGCCGCCAGATCGGGCCTCGCCCGACCACGATTGTCATCGATCTCGACGCGTGGACGGCGGAGTGGGAGTCCATCGAGGGACGATCACTCCAGGACCTCGGGGTCCCGCAAGGTTGAGGCCCGGGGAACCACCCGCCTCCGCGGCTGCCGGTGCATGAGCGTGTCGAGCATCTCATCCACCATGGCCAGGTGATCGTGCCCGGTGAACTGTTTCTTCACATCGACCAGGTATTGGTTTACCGAATCGAGCCGTCGGGCCAGCAGTCCGCAAAGGTGCAGGCAAAGCGCCGGGTGTTGTTCGAGAAAGGCGTGCGCTTCCGGCACGACGTGGAGCCTCGAAGGCACCAGCGCACGCACGCTCGCCGTGTGCGGCGAGTCCAACAGGGCGGCCAAATCCCCAAAGACCGCCCCGGCCTCGTCACACCGCGCCACGATAATCTCGTCCTTCACCACCTCCACCCTTCCCCCGGCCAGAACGAACAGGCTCCCGGTGCGCGTGCCCTGCTCAATGATCGTTTCGCCGGCCGCGTATTCCCGGGTCGCCTGCTCACAGAGTGTGTCCAAGACAACGGACATACCCGAGCGTATGCGCCGTCGCCCCGAAAGGGAAAGGGCTTTTCGCCGGGGTCGATCTTCCGGGGCGGCGGCGGCAGCGGGCACGCCCTCGGGCGGGCAGCTATCCCTGATCCGGGATCTCCGGCTCAACCAGTTTCGCCAGAGCCAGCAGCGATTCCTGCCACCCGAGGTAGCACGCTTCAACCGGGATGCCGGCCGGGATCCCCTCCTGAATGATGCTCACTTCGGTACCGCAGGAGACCTGCGTCAGTCGGACCGTCGTCACCATTTCACCGGGCAGATCGGGATTGTCGAACCGGTCATTGTAGCGGAGCAACTCGTGGGGTTTGAGTTCCAGGAAGGTGCCGCCGAAGGAGTGGCTGGTGCCGGTGTTGAAATTGGTGAACGACATCTTGTAGGTGCCGCCCTCCCGGGCATCCAGGTGGTGCACCCGACCTGTAAAGCCGTTCGGCGGAAGCCACTTGACCATGGCATCGCCATCCAGAAAAGCCCGGTAAACCCGCTCCGGCGTCGCCCGAAGCACCCGGTGAAGTCGCACCGTCCCGCTGCTCTCAGTGGTCATGTTTTCGTGGGTTGGAGTCCATTGCATCGCCCGATTGCGTCGCCCCGTTGCATCAGGCGATAGATTCGCACGAAGTAGCCATGCTTGCCAGCGACTTGAGCGCAGCCTTCGTTTGTCTTTTGCGGGGGGAGGGTGGCGGTGAGCGAAGCCTCATCCGCTGCAAGTTGACGCACGGAGAGGAGAAGGGGGCACCACCCGGTCGAATCCCTGGCTTCGACGGGACGTCCTGCGGCTGACCCAGCGGACACAGCGCTCCGGGCCTGATTGAGAGCGGGCGGTTCCTGGCTTTCCCTCGTTGCGCCATCCCGGGCATCCTCGCGGCGTGCCTGTGTCACACACATTCCCAGGTCTCGTTCGCGTCATCTCCTCAGGCGTCGGGTTGGGGGCCTCGCTGGCCTTGATTGCCGTTTGCCTCCCCGCAGGCGCAGCCACGACCGCTCCGTTGATGCGGGAGTTTATCGGCATCAACGGGCATACGGTGCAGTTCAACCCGGAGCTGTACCGGCCGGTCTGCCGGGTGGTACGCGATTACCATCCGGTGGAATGGGATCTCGCCGGGGATACCTCGGTGTTGCCCAACTTCCCGTTCGCCAAGAACCGGGTGGACTGGGGTCGGGTCTACGGATCCTGGCAGGAGGCGGACTGGACGATTGATGTCTGTCTGATGTTCGAGTCCGTGGAGCGACCGAAATGGAGGGATCTCGAGACGGATGCCCGCGAGTACGGCCGGGCCTTCGCCCGGGAGTTCGGGCCATCGGGACCACGCCGGCTTGTCGATGCCGTTGAGATCGGCAACGAACCCGGCAAATGGAGCGACGCGGACTACGCGCAGATGTTCCGAGCCATGGCCGGGGGAATTCGGGCCGGGGATCCGAAGCTGAAGATCGCCACGTGCAACCTGACCACCGGCGCGAGTGGCGACTATGAAAAGAGCGTCACTTGCGTGGAGCCGAGTCCCGGGTTGGTTGACGTCTTGACCCTCCACACCTACGCGCAATTGGAGGGCTGGCCGACCTGGCGTCGCAGCTTTCCGGAAGACCCCGGGCTGGCCCGGTACCTGCCGGACGTACAGGCATTGGCGAAGTGGCGGGATAGCCACATGCCCGGCAAGCCGATCTGGATCACGGAGTTCGGTTATGACGCCACAACCCAGCCGCAGGCCGATGCCGGCACGTTCGCGAAATGGGTGGGGGTAACCGACGAGCAGCAGGCCCAATGGCTGGTGCGGTCGCTGCTCGTCTTCTCGGCGATGCCGGTGGAACGCGCCTGCATCTACTTCTTCAATGACGAGGACCACGCCAGGGTGCATGCCAGCTCCGGGATCACCCGTCATTTCCAACCGAAACCCGCTTTCCACGCACTCGCCCACTTGCAGCGCATGCTGGGCGACACCCGCTTCAGCCGGGTGGTGAGAAACGAGCCGGCGGGACTTCGGATACAGGAATACCGCAGTGATGCCGGGAGAATCATCTGGGCGGTCTGGTCGCAAACGGGCGAGGGCAGGCACTTCAACTGCGAGCTCGGGGCGCTCCCGGGACGACTGGAACGCGCCGAACAAATGCCCCTGACCGCTGCCCCGGCCCCGCTCGTCATAGCGAAAGGAACCGAAAGTCTCAGCGTCCCCGTGGCCGAAAGCCCCGTGTACCTGGTCTTCAAGACCCGGGAGTGAATCCCCCACCCGTCGGCGGGAGATCACTGAACCTGGGAAGCTGGATCTCCGGCTGAGCCGATCTCAAGGCGGTTTTCGCACCGCCGTCGCGGCAGTGGCCTCGCCTTTCCACCGATACAGTCTCGTCGGCGGATGCAACGCCTCGGCCCGAGGGCATTTGCTCACACGCTTGAGTCCGCGCCGGAACACTGCTTTCTTCCGGAATGTCGAATTCGTATCCGACCCTCATCCCCGGGCTGCGCAGCCCGTCCGACCTCGTCAACGGCTTGGTGTATTTCGGTCGCATGCTGGACAAGATCCGCCTCGCGGCGGCGGGCCAACTCCCCGAGGCCTGGCAGGTGGCCCGTGGCATGAACATGCCCGGCAGCTTCGACTGGCGCTGCTGCCACTTTCTCAAGGTCGATTACGCCGCCCTCGAGGCCGAAACCCTCAAAGGTGGTCGCAGCGACGAGGAACTGCTCGAATGGGCGTTCCAGCACGGACGCCGGCCGGACGAACACGAGATCGAAATCTGGAACGGGTTCATGGCCAAACGTGGCTGGCGCGATGCCGCCACCCGCCGACTCAACGAGCGGCTGGCGGAAATCGGACTGCCGGCGGGAACCGTGGAGACCATGTTCGAGTTCATTGATCTCGATGAAGGCCGGCTGAAAATGGGTCAATCCTCGACCACCCGATAGAACCGGCGGGCCGTCCCGGCCGGGATCGTTTCTTCGAACTCGAAGGCGCCGTCCACCCAGGTTGGCACGATACCCGTCGCTTCCCACTCCAGGATGGAGACCGACGGATCGTCCGCCGCGAGCACCTCGATCCCTCCCAGCCGACCGGGATCGACCGGTGTGGCGTCGGCGTTCCCAATGCGGAGTCGCAGGAAGCCCGGGCCGGTCAACTCGCCCTCAAGCCGCAGCGGTGCCGGAGGGGCAAGGCTCACATCATAGACGGCGAGTTCCTTCGTGCTGCGGACGTAGAGCCGTCCGTCGCTGATGGCCGGGGCGTTCCACACCACGCCGGAGTTCACCGCGCGAAACCGTTGCCGTTCGTGATAGGCCGTCGGTGTCGCTTCAACCCGGGCCAGGTAGCCGCGATCCGTCATCGCCAGGAGCTGGTCGCCCACCCGAATCAGCCCGCCGTGGCCGAAGCCCGGGGTTGTCCACTGGATGATGCCGGTACGGACGTCGATGCATTGCAGCGGTGCGGTGGTGTAATCGGCGTAGCCGAACTGCCCGTACACATGTCCTTCGTGTTCCACGGGCGTCATCCAATGGCTCATCAACTCCGCCCGTTTCCGCCAGAACTCCGAGGCTGCGAGTGCCTCCCCATCCTGCGCCACCTGGATCGCCGCGGCCCCGGTGCCATAGCCGGACGAGACGAACACCAGATCGCCGGAGGTCACGGGCGAGGCGGCGGTTGAGGTGGCGTTCATCGTGATGTTGTGCGCCCACAGCACTTCGCCGTTGGCGGGTGCCACGGACACCACCACCCGGCGGGTGAGAAACACCGCCTGCACCCGTCCGCCAAAGTCCGCCACCACCGGTGTGGCCTGCGTACAGTTGTAACTGCCGCCCTTCCAGAGCAGCGCACCGTCGACCGGATCGAAGCCCAGCAGGGATTGCCCGGCCGCCCCGCAGTTGACCAGCACGGCTCCTTCGCAAATCAGCGGCGACGCGGCGCTTTGCCAGGGGATGTTCACGCCGCCAAACTCACCGATCAAATCGTGGTCCCAAAGCATGGCACCGGTCGCCGCATCGAGACACGAAAGCTCCATGTGCGAGGCATAGACGTAGACGCGGTCATTGTGGAACACCGGCGTGGAACGTGGACCGTCGCTGCCGCCCGACACCCCTTCCGGGCCGCTGTCGTAACCGGCGGGCCCAACGTCGGTGCTCCAGAGCGTCGTTCCGTCACTGACCCTGAGGGCCACACAAAGCTCGCGATCCTGGGGGGTCCGTTGGCGGATGAGCGTGAAAACCCGGTCCCCGGCGACGGTCACTGAACTGAAACCATCCGTGAGGGGTTTGCGCCAGAGCAACGGCGGCCCTCCCGCCGGCCAGTCGAGGTCGATCGCTTCGTGACAGACACCGTCGCCCGTGGGCCCGCGATAAGCGGGCCAGGCCTCGGCCCGGATACGCGGCACCACCGCGCCGAGGAAGACAGCCCCGACAAACCCGGCGACGAGAAAGGGGTCGGTTCTTGATATTGTCATATTTCGCTTCTGCAGGCGCGCTCCCGCTGGAGGCCCGGCATCTGCTTTCCGTCTTGGACCACGCGCCATGATGCGCAACATACCGTCCGAGCCTGTTCGGTCAAGATTACGCGCGCTCTGCGCCGTGGGTGGGTCCATGGCGCTGCTCCACGGCAATTCCAGGAAGGCGTCCGCCGGGTGGGAGTGCGCCTTGGCAACCTGTCCCCAGATGACAATATCAAGAACCGACCCCTCGCCGAGACCGCGTGCGATGGCCGGCGACGAGCAGGGCGCTGCCCAGGATGAGGAGGGTGACCGGGCTGGGTTCGGGGATGGGGGAGAAGTAGATGTCGTCCAGGGCCTGGACGGCGCCGGGCCAGGGGACTTCGGCGTGAACTTCGTACGCGTAGAACTCAAAGCGGATCGTGGCTTCCTGCCCGGCATACTCGCGGATGTCTGCGGCGTAGTAGTTGTGGATGGGGACGAACGGATCCTCCGTGAGCCGCTGCTCCGCGAGGGAGAACGGCACAAGGTTCCCGTTGATGCGCAAGTCCAGCCGTTCTCCCTGCCACAGGAACCAGAGGCTTCGCGTTTCTACCGGTATCAGACTGGATTGCTCAAGGTAGGGGGGAGGTGCCAGAACACCGAAGGACGTGTACGCATTCGGGATCACGCCCACTGCCACATCGCCGGCGAGGGGTAATGCGGCAACTCCACTGGTACCAAGGAGTTCATCGCGTTCTCGCGCCGTGTTGTCGTACACCATCACGTTCCCATAGAAGACCTGACCGCCGTCGTAGTACATGGTGCCTCCGGTGCTGGATTCCCAAGACGGCAGTAGTCGCCCTGTTGGACCCATCTGCCACATTTCCCGCATGTAGGACCTGGCGGCTTCCTCGAACGAGCCATTCTGCAGATCCGGGGCACCATGTAGGGAAGTAACCAGCAGCATTGAGGTGATGCCAAATCGACAGTTCATGTGATCTCCTTTCCTTATTCGAGCTCAGCGAAGGCTCCCTGGCTGAGGTCCCAGTAACTTCCCGACCCGGTCCTCGCCAACCGGCAGGCTCGAACTTGGTACATCGTCCCGCTGGCCGCGTTGTCATCCACATAGGCCGTCTCCGTCGTAACCTCGAGTGGCAGGCCGAAACCGTTGAGGCCGGTGTCGCTCCGGTAGGTTGAGGGTAAGGACGGAGAGGTTGTTGTTCAACGTCAGCGTGCGGTTGATGGCGGTGGCCGCCTGGAAGGAAATCTGGCCGTTGTAGAGTTCGCAGTCGCGCAGCGATAGCTGCGACGTGGCCGCGCCGCCACTGAAGTGGCTACCGCTGTTGGAGGGGAGCAACAACTGGGTGGAGCTCAGGTCCACGGTTCGGGCGGTACCGCTGCCACTGGTTTGAGCAATCATGCCCACGGGGACTTCCGGCTGCTCGTTCCCGGCGGCGAAAGCCCGCCCCGGGATCATCCGGGTGGTGGCGCCGAACTCCAGTTCCCGGTCGGTCAGGTCCGGTTCCCAAACGCGCTGGGCCCGGGTGACGGCATCCGCGCGTTTCAGAACGACCGCCTGGCCGTCGGGTTCCGGGGCATCGAAGAACTCCGTGTAGACCTGCACCCGCACATGGGCCGGATCCATCTGCCGGGCCACGAAATAGCCGGCCTCGGTCTGCTCGAACTCGGGCACGGCCGGCACCCAGCCTTGCTGCGTCTCGTCCCAGCGGTTGAGGCCGGTGGCGAGTTCGACGTAGCGGTTGGTGGCCAGGACCGTTTGGCCATCCAGGTCGCGCATCCGACGCACGGTTTCAATGGTGGACTGGTGGGCTTCGGCGAACACAGTGCGCTGGGATACGAGTGTCCCCTGAGCCCGCCTGGTCGCCGGCAACGGCGCGAGCAACAACACCGGCCACTGCTTTGGGCGTGCGCTGCGAAGCGTCGCGGGTAGCATGGCCGCCATGGCGAACGAGTTTCATACCCTGCTTGATGCAACCATCCAGCATCTGGAGGGGCTCAAGGCCCGGGGCGCGCGGCACGTGGCGGTGACCCCCGCGACCCTGCAGGCCTTGCGCAAACCGCTTGCGAAGACCCAGGCGCCGGCCGCTGGCCCGGCACCGGCCGCACCGGTCAAAGCACCGGGCCGGGTCCAGGCCGGGACGCCGGCCGCGAGGACTCTTCCATCATCCTCCCTTCCGTTGTCCTCGAAAACCCCGCTTCAGGGAGCGGAGAAAGAAAAGGCGATGCGGGCCCTGGCGGCGCGGGTGACCGGTTGCACGAAGTGCCCCCGACTGCCCGAAAGCCGCACCCAGACGGTCTTTGGCGTGGGCACGGTGCATGCCCGGTTGATGTTCGTCGGCGAGGCCCCGGGCGCGGACGAGGACGCGCAGGGCGAACCGTTCGTCGGGCGCGCCGGGCAGTTGCTCACGAAGATCATCGAGACGATGGGCCTGCAGCGAGGCGAGGTTTACATCGGGAACATCCTGAAATGCCGTCCGGACACGCCGGGGCAATCCAGCGGCAATCGCAAGCCCACCCCGGTGGAAATGGCGACCTGCCTGGGTTATCTCGAGGAGCAGATCGGGATCATCCAACCGCAGGTGATGGTGGCGCTGGGGGCCACCGCCGTGCAGGGCCTGCTGGGCCAGCAGGTGGCGGGGCGCACGATGGGATCGCTCCGCGGCGACTGGCTGGAATGGCGGGGCATCCCGCTGATGGTCACCTACCATCCGGCCTACCTGTTGCGCAACCAGAGCCTCACTGAGAAACGCAAGGTCTGGGAGGACATGCTCAAGGTGATGGCGAAGCTCGAGCTGCCGATCTCCGCCAAACAACGCGGGTTCTTCCTGAAGAAGTAGTCCCCCGGGTTTCGCGACCTCGGTTCCTATTCGGACGACTGCGCCATCAGGGCGGCTTCCTCGCGCAGCAACTCACCGAGGTTGTAATGCGTGTAACGCGTGTGCGCCGCCAGGTCACGCGAGTCGGCGTTCGCCACCCAGAAGTCCAGGGTTTCCGGAGCGAACAGCACGGAGTGGATGTTCGACTTCATCGCCACCGGCCGGTCCATGAGATGCCGGGCTCCTCCGGCGTCCAGCGTTCCGTAGTCCTGTGTCACACGGGCCACGAGTTTCTCGTAGCGATCCCCGGCGCTGAGCAGGACGGCATCCGGCACCGCGTGCGGCAATCGCGGATGCGCCATGCCGGCCTCGATCACCTCAAAGGTCTCCGGCGTGGCCGCAATTCCCACCGCCCGCCGTTGGTTGCCATCCGCCAGGACGTAGAAGTATTCGCAGGTCCGGGGGCCGCGCCGCATGATCTCAAGGCCCTCCTCGAGCGACCCCGCCTTTTCCATCACTTCCCGCATCAACTGCGCCATCGGTTTGCCGTCCCAGTTGCCCTCGCCGCGACCGCCCATCTCACCGATGGAAATGTGCCTCTCGTTCATCGCCGTGACGGAACCGACAAATCCGGCATAGCTGATGTTCGCCCAGGCGTGGCCCACATCCGGTTGGTGAATGATCACCACGGCATTCGGTTCGAGGCCCACCCCCTTCATGTAGTCGAGCACCCGACCGTGATAGAGCCGGCCGTCGGTGGTGGCCTGGCCCCAGACGGCAAAGCCGCTGCAGTGAAAGAGTTCCGGGAAGAAGTTGGCCAGCCGGACCTCCTGCGGATCAAGGTCCACCGCCGCCGCCAGGGCATCCATCTCACGCAGGTAACGTCCATCAATGAACGGCTCGATGCGGGCCTGGCATCCCTCGATTTCACCGAAGAACCAGTGCCCCTTCTCGAAGGAACTCCCCACGCCCACGCCGTAGAGCACCTTGGCCACCAGGTCATGCACGCGCTCACGCAGCAACTCGCCGTGCTGACGACCCATCTCCTCCGGAGTGCCCTTGAGGAACAGCACCTTCGTGCCGTCTTGTTCCTCCAGCCGCCCCTCCCCGGAACGCGCCAGCAACCGACGCTCGCCGGTGACCGGTCCCAGGGTGGGGGTGTGCACCTGGAAGATCGAGATGGCTGCCGGCAGGAACCGAACCAGATGCGCCAGCGCGACCCGCTCCAAGTGCGAACCTTCCGGCAACGACGGTTCCCAGACCGCATCCGCGTGCGCCGGGTCGAGGCGAAGATCGTCGAATTCCACGGTCAACGCATGCCCGTCATCATCCTTCACGGCGATCCGCACCGGGAGCGAATCGCTGTCGCGAATCCACAGCCGGCATTCGCCTGCGGGCAGATCAATCATCGAGGCGGCCGCGGGACGCGGGGTCAGTTGCACCACCGAGCACGGTTGCCCGGCCACTTCCCCGGCCCCCAGTGCGGTCACCTCGCACGCCAGTGGCAGCAGCAGCAGTTGCCGCCGGTCAAAGGGCAACTTGAACGGCGGCAGTTTCGTGTCCTCCACGGTGTCGCGCTTTCCGAGGAAACGGGGAACCTCCGGGGACCCCAGCACGCCAAAATGCTTCTCGGGCGCCGTGATCCATAGTTCCCCCCGGTTTCGGCCCACCACGAAGGTCCGGCCATCGACGTGGACGGAGAGCCGGGCGCGATCCGGCGCCTGAAAGGCGAGACCGGCCCTCTGCCCCGCCAGTTCATCCAGCTTCCCCTCAGCCTCCACCACCCGCACGGAGCAACTCAACGTCTGCGGATCGGCACCGGCGGGCGGTTCGATCAGGTTGGCCAAGCGCGTGAGGGTGGTCGCCAGCAATTCAGGCGCCGTGGCCGCCAAGGGCTGGATGGTCACGGATGCAATGCCAAGGAGGCCTGCGAGCGCCGCCAAGAAGAAACGCGACACAGAGGACCGAAGGTGACTCTTCATGCCTTGAAGCTAGTCACCCGGGTTCGCGCCCGCCAGCCAAATGCTCGGCCGGGAGCCCGAGCGTGGTGACGTCGCTCGGGCATCCTGCGGTCGGGGTGATCGCGCAGGATCGGGACCGCGCCACACAAATAACATCAGACGAACATCGGACTTGACAATCGATTGCCCCCCGGGAGAACTTCCGTTCAAACCTCGGACGACGCATAAACGCTTTATGACAAATACCATCGCGAACCACATCACCTCGTCCCGACCGCGCGCCGCAGTGCTGCTGGGTGCAATTGCTGCATCGCTCCTACAGACCGCGTCGGGCGGCTCCCTGATCACTGACCCCTCCGTGCTGCTGGTGGTGGATGGTTCGCAGTATCCCATCGAGGTGCGGCCCGATTCCAAAGGCTACGGCTTCTCCTTTGGCATCGACCAACCGGACGCCCCGGTATCGATGAGCGGGTACCTGAACCCGGATCCCGAAATCAGCTTCTCCGTGACGGTCACCGACTTCGGAACTCCGTCGGTGTTCACCTTCACGTTCGGCCAACTCATCGTGCCCACTGGCGCTCCCAACGTCGTTTCGGCAACGCTCGTCGGCACCTTGGAGGACGTCGGGGGTGACGGCATTTCGTTGACGCCGAGCGGGGGTCCGTTGGCCATGGTCAGCCTGGTCGGTCCGCCCAACACCAACATGGGTGTCGATCTTGGCCCGGAGGTCGCTTACAGTGGAACGCCAACCCAAACCTCACCAAGCACCTACCCGTACGGGGCCTTCTCCGCGGGGCCGCTCGCCGGGCCCGGCCCGGGACCTTGGACGACCATGCAGACGACGCTCAGCTTCGCTTTCTCGGGCGGCGGTGACATCGCCCGCCTCGAGGGCACGGTCACCATTCTGGAGGTACCTGAAGTCAATGGCGGAACACTGTTCGGGCTGGCTGCCCTGGCAACGGGCGTTGCGTGGAAAAGACGGCGCCGATAAGGCACTTCAACAAGCTCCATAGCCCACGGACGTCAGTCTGCGCCTCTGGATTCCGTCCGGAATCGATGGGCGCCGTCTGACCCCCGCTGGGGCCTGTCTGGAAATGATGGTGTCCCAGGCGTCGGTTGCGTTCGGAGTCGCGTCCCGGCCCGGCGGGCCCTGCGGATTATTCGGCCAACCGCAGCTTTCCGTCCAGGCGACGGATTTCGCCAATCGCCGTGGGGAAACTCGCACGGTGCCCGCCCGCTGCCACCTGGCAGGACCTGCCGAGCAGTGACTGGATTGTCACCGCATAGAAGTTGATGATCCACGCGCGGCTCCAGCCGGTGTGACCACCGCCCCGCGATAACCGGCCTTCCAACACCTTGCTGAAGTTCTCCCAGATGATCATCTGGTCCATGGCGTTCCCCATCGCCAGTGTCAGACGTTGGCCTTCACATAGATAGCTGTTCTCCGGAGACGTCGTCGGACCCGAAACCAGCTTGCCGGTCGCGGGGTCACGGACGAGCCAGTCCAGCAGAAACTCCGCCGACTCCCGCAACATCGGATAACCGGTTTCACGCAGAAACGCTTCGTCGCCCGTGAATCGGTGATGTTCCATCGCGTGCGCCATGGACCACGCCGCCCCCAACGGCCACATACGGTAGCCGGGCGACCCGATGAGCGCCGCCCATTGCCAGGCGTCGGTCGTGTGCGATACCGCAAAGCCGCGACAACCCAACTTGCGCGCCAGATCCCGCCCATCACGGCGTAACTCGTTGATAAAGTGGAAGAACGGCTCCGTAAGTTCGGACAGTCCAGTGACCTCGGCGGGCCAGTAGTTCATCTGGAGGTTGAGGTTGATGTGGTAATCGGCATTCCACGGTGCCTCGAGCGAGTCGTTCCACAGCCCCTGCAAGTTTGCCGGCAGGCTGCCCGGACGCGAACTGCCGATGAGCAGGTAACGCCCAAACTGGAAGTAGGTTTCGATCAGGTCCGGATCTGCTCCGCCATCGCGCAATGCCTGCAAACGCTCCGCCGCGGTCATCGCCGCCACTGCCGGATCGGTGTCGCCAAGGTCGAGGGTGCAGCGGTCGAAAAGGGCCTGATAACCAGGCAATAGACGGAGTGGGTCATCCCCCCTGTGCCCGAGGCCCTCGCTTGATCCATACCATTACCAGACTCACGTCGGCGGGTGACACGCCGGAAATCCGGGTCGCCTGGCCCAGCGTCCCTGGCCGAATTGCCTTGAGCTTCTGCCGGGACTCGATGCGCAATCCAGGAATGGCGTCGTACTCCAGCCAGTTCGGAATGACCTGATCCTCAAGCGCCCGGAACCTCGCAACTTCGGCATGCTGTCGCTCGATGTACCCGGCGTACTTGAGAGTGATCTCGACCTTTCGGGTCACGGCGTCGGACAGGTCAGCCCGACCCCCGGGCAAGTCGCGATAGTTCACTTCGGGTCGACGCAGCAGTTGCGCGAGGCTCTGACCGCCCTCGCGCGTGGACTCAAGCCGTTTCAGTTCCTCCAGAACCAGAGACTGCTGCGCCTCCCAGGCCCGAAAGTGCCGGGCTGGCAGGAGCCCCACCTCATAGCCCATCGCAGCAAGCCGATCATCCGCATTATCGTGACGAAGCAGCAGGCGGTATTCGGCCCGGGAAGTGAACATCCGGTAGGGTTCGGTGGCTCCTTTCGTGACCAAATCATCAATCAACACCCCGATATAGGCCTGATCCCGCCGCAGGACGAGGGGGGGACGCCCCTGTACTTTGCGGGCGGCGTTGATGCCGGCGATGATGCCCTGTCCCCCGGCCTCCTCGTAGCCGGAGGTTCCATTGATCTGGCCGGCCAGATAGAGGTTCTCGCAGCATTTTGTCTCCAAGTTCGGTTGCAGCTGCGTGGGATCGGCGAAGTCGTATTCCACAGCGTAGGCCGGACGGAGGATCTGGGCGCGTTCGCAGCCGGCTATGGATCGGACCATCTGCACCTGCACCTCAAAGGGAAGACTGGTGGAGAAACCGTTGACGTAGTATTCCTCCGTGGCCATTCCCTCGGGTTCCAGGAAGATTTGGTGCGTCTCCTTGTCCGCGAAACGAACGATCTTGTCCTCAATGGACGGACAATAGCGAGGCCCGACCCCTTCGATCTGGCCGGAATACAATGGCGATAGATGGAGGTTCCGACGAATGATCTCCGCGGTCTCAGCGGATGTGTGGGTGAGATAGCACGGCAGCTGCTGCCCCATCCGTTGAAGCACCGACTCAGGCGGGTAGCGCCTGGAGTGTTCCACGTGGAACATGGAGCCCAAAGGCGCAGCAGCAGCAGAGGCTGAGGTAGCGGCATGTTCCACGTGGAACATCGCTTCGCGATCCCAGTGATCACGCCAGAAACTGAACCAAGGCACCGGCTCCTCGCCCGGCTGAACTTCCATGCGTTTCAGATCCAGCGATCCTCCATGCAACCTCGGCGGAGTGCCGGTCTTCAATCGGCCCAGGCGAAGCCCTGCGGCCTTCAGCGACTCGGAGAATTCCATCGCCGCTCCTTCGCCCGCCCGCCCCCCGGTCTGCTTCGCCGCGCCGACATGCATCAACCCGCGGAGGAAGGTCCCCGTGGTGATCACCACCGTTTGGCCGAGATACCGAACCCCCAGGCTGGTTTCAACTCCGATCACCCGACCCTTCTGCACGACCAACCGGGTGGTCTGACCTTGCTGAAGTTCCAGGTTCTCCCGCTGCTCGCAGATCCACTTCAGTCGGAATTGGTAGGCCTTCTTATCGCATTGCGCCCGAGGTGCTTGAACCGAAGGGCCTTTGCGCGTGTTGAGAAGCCGAAACTGAATGCCGGTCAGGTCGGTGTTCCGCCCCATCTCACCCCCCAAGGCATCAATCTCGCGGGCGAGGTGACCCTTGGCCAGACCCCCGATCGCCGGATTGCAGGACATCTGGCCAATCGTGTCCAGATTGATGGTGAGAAGGAGTGTCCGGCACCCCATGCGAGCGGCGGCCAACGCGGCCTCAGTGCCAGCGTGCCCCCCTCCCACAACAATCACATCATACCGCTGCGGATACTCGAACACGAGCCAGACTCTACCTGTCCGTCACTTGAACGCCAATGGCAATGCAGGAACCGACGTCACCGCGGGCGCACGACACCGAAGTTCACATAGCCGCGGCAATTCGAATCGTAATCTCTTGGACCCCGTCTTTGAACACGAGAAACGCGCTTTCGTGGCTTGGCTGGAACCGTTACTCGAGAAGCGGGGGATTGCGATTCCGAGTAGGATCACGAGCAGGACCCGCGGGCGTTCGCTGGGCAGTTGGCGCGTGGAAAAGGGTGAGATGCGCACGAGCCGGGGATGGCGTCAGGTTCCTGGTTTCAATTCCTCGCGGACCCGCTATGCTATCGGCCATGCAGACCATCGGTGATCAGCTCAACGCCGAGGCGGGGCTGACGCAGATGCTGCTCCCCGACCTCTGGCAGCAGGAGGCGGTAACCGCCCTGCGCGAACGCAAGGATGTGGTGCTCCATGCCCCCACCGGGGCCGGCAAGACGCTGGTTTTTGAGTTGTGGGCAAACCACGGGCGCCCGAAAGGACGCGCAATCTACACCGTCCCCACCCGGGCTCTCGCCAATGACAAGTTGGCGGAATGGAAGGCCAAGGGTTGGGACGTGGGAATCGCCACCGGGGACCTTTCCGAAAACCTTGATGCGCCCATTCTGGTCGCCACGCTCGAGACCCAGAAGAATCGTCTCATCCGTGGTGATGGGCCCACCCTTCTGGTTGTGGACGAATACCAAATGATCGGTGACCCCGATCGAGGGCTGAACTACGAGCTGGCGATCGCGATGGCGCCCCCTCAAACACAGTTGCTGCTCATGAGCGGAAGCGTGAGCAACCCTCATGACTTGGTGAAGTGGCTTTGCCGCCTGGGGAGGGATGCCGTCGTGGTCCAGCACAAGGAACGGCCGGTACCGCTGGAAGAGGTGCATGCGAGTTCACTCGGGTTCCGCCTCCCGGCTCAGATTCGGGGCTACTGGCCACGAGTCGTCGCAAGGGCCTTGGCGGAGGGTCTTGGGCCCATCCTCCTCTTTGCTCCCCGCCGCGCCGGCGCCGAGGCGTTGGCCGCGGAGTTGGGACGCCAGTTGCCGGTGCCGGACGCGCTGGTGTTGACCCCCCGACAGAAGGAGCTCGTGGGGCCCCATCTCGCCAGCCTGCTGAAATCGCGCATCTGCTATCACCACAGCGGCCTCAGCTATGCCGCCCGGGCGGGAGTCATCGAACCCCTGGCAAAAGCCGGACAATTGCGCGCGGTGGTGGCAACGATGGGGCTGGCGGCCGGTATCAATTTCTCGTTGAGAACCGTGGCGTTGGCCGGGGATTCCTATCGCCGCGATGAGGCCGAGCACCTGCTTCGCTCCGACGAAATCCTCCAGATGTTCGGCCGGGCCGGCCGCCGGGGGATTGACGAAACCGGCTATGTGCTCGTGACGCAAAACGAGATCAGGTTGGTCGATGCACATTCCAATTACTTGTCCCGCAATGGGATGGTGGACTGGCCCGCCCTGCTTTCCCTCATGGCGGCGGCCGCTGATCAGGGTTTGGACCCATTTCAAACCGCCGTCCGTGCCCAGCAACGACTGTTCACCAGCAAGCCCATCTGGCTGGGGGTGGAGCATTCCCTGAGCGATCCTGACCGGCCCTGTGGATTGAAGACCGACGCCGAACGCGCACGCCTGGTGCGACGGAGGATTCCGCAGTTTCTGAACTCTCTGGGGGAGTGGGAGGACCGTCCGCCGGAGCGCATGGTGCCGGCGGGAGAAGTGAGGTTGCATGATGAGAGCCATGAGACGCCGGAATCTGATGCGCAACAGGGTTCTGCCAGGGCACGGGGGGGCCCGACGCTTCGACCCGTTTTGAGCGAGCCCCGGGCGCTGGAGAAACTCGGAACCGGATCCCTTTGCGTCCTGGAAGAGAATCACGGGAACCCCGTCTTTGGACGGGCGGTGGTGGTGGCGGAGCGATTGCGTGACGACCGGGTGGTCCTGGGAAAGTGGGTTCGCCGACTGACCAACTGGCATGGCCGACAGGTTCCCACCAAGCAGTGGCGGGAGCAGGTTGCGGACCTGCTCAGCGACGGCCTGGCGAAAAGAGGGACGCCCGTGGTGTCGTTCCGCGAGGGCGAGCACAAGATCACGGCGGCCGTCAGCCTGGCTTCGCTGCCCCTCAAGGCGGTGGTGGATTCCCACGGGGTTGCGCTCTGGAATCCCCCCGCCCGGCAGGTTGTCCCGGCATCCTGCGCGGATTGCGAAGTACGGGGGGTCTGCCGGGAACTCTCTCCAGCCACGGGCACGGCCAGCGTGTGGCGACGATTGCGTTTGGTGGACCGGGCCGGGGTGCCGACCCGGCGCGGGCGTCTGGTCAGTGCCTTTTCCGGTGGCGACGGTCTTGCGATTGCCGCCGCCTTGGAGGACCGGCACTATCATCTGGACGAGTTGGTCTATGACGTCGCCTGCCTGAACGGAGGATTTCGGTTTGCCGGGGACGAGAATCGCTGGGGCGGCCGGCTCGCGATCGCCTGCCACCAGGCGTATGGCATCCAGAGCTTTCCGGGATACCTCGAGAATGGAGTGCCGCCGGATTACGGCGCGGGCGCAGAGGCGATCGTGGCGGCAGTGCACCGCCATCCGGAGACCAAGCATCTCTGGGTGACCGAGAAACTTGGGATTGGCGACATTGACAGGGCGATCATCGAGTGGCGGAGTACTCTGCGCCAGATCGCGCATGCCCCACCGCTGGACTGGGATCGCTGGGAGGGATTGCGAGCCCTGGCCCGGAAGACCCTGGACGAGACCGAATCGCCGACCACCACTGATCTGCCACCGCTGGAGTATTCCCAGCAGAAGCGGATGGAACACACCCTGCAACTCCGCCGTCATTGAATCGAAGCCCGGGGACACCGCGATGAACGAGCCCGCAGAAGCAGAACAGTATGAACTGTCCCTTTATGATCACGAGTTTTCGGTCGCTTATCGGCATCGAGTGTACTTCACACGAAACGCGTTTGATCCCGGTAACCCGTGGCTTCGAGACATCCTGGTCGGACCCGAACACGCGGATGCCGGTCGCCTATTGGTGACGCTCGATCAGGGAGTAGCCGGTTCGTACCCTTCTTTGGAGGAAAGGATCACGACTTACTTCAGCGAAGGTGCCGCAACGCCTCGCCTTGTCTGTCCCCCGGTGGTGCTGCCCGGTGGCGAACAGGCGAAATCTGGATGGTCCCAGGTAAGCACGGTCCACGAGCTCATTCATCGCCACCGCATTTGCCGCCACTCGCATGTCCTCGCCATTGGGGGCGGGGCCCATCTCGACGTGGTGGGATTTGCCGCGGCCACCGCTCATCGCGGGGTGGGACACGTGCGGATGCCGAGTACCGTGCTCGCCCAGGCCGACTCGGGGGTGGGGGTGAAGAACGGCATTAACGCCTTCGGACAAAAGAACTTCGTGGGATCCTTCGCCCCCCCACTGGCAGTGTTGAACGACTTCGCGCTGCTGACCGCGCTCCCGCCAACCCAGAAACGCGGCGGGCTGGCAGAGGCGGTGAAGATCGCCCTGATCCGCGACCGCGATTTCTTCGAGACGATCGCGACGCAGGCGGACGCTCTCGCCGCGTTCGAGCCCACGGCGCTGGAGGCGTTGATCGTTCGGTGTGCCCGGCTGCACGTGCAGCACATCGTGAGCTGTGGCGATCCCTTTGAACGGGGATCGGCGCGTCCACTGGATTTCGGTCATTGGGCGGCCCACAAACTCGAGTGCCTGTCCGGCTACCGACTGGGACACGGCGACGCGGTGGCGATCGGCATTGCCCTGGACACCCTCTATTCCGCCCGCGCCGGCCTCCTGGCCCCCGCGGATGCCGGGCGGGTCGTGGGACTGCTGGAGCGGCTTGGATTTCCCCTTTGGACTCCGGAACTCGAATTGGCTGAAACGGATGGTCGTCTCAGTGTGTTGAATGGATTGAACGATTTCCGTGAACACCTTGGGGGCCGCCTGACGGTCACCCTGTTGCGCGATCTGGGACACGGGATCGACGTCCACGAAATGAACCCGGAATGGATCCGCGAAGCCCTGGGTGATCTTGCCGGGCGGAGCGGATCGAAGAAACAGGCAGAAACGCCATGAAGCATCGTGTTACGGCCAGCCTGACGGCCCTGTTGGCAGGCATCCTCGCACTCCTTCTCACCAACGGATGCGCCTGGTCGGTTGGATCCCCGAGCAAGGCCGACCGCGTGGAGCAACAGCACCCGATCCAAACGCCCACCACCGGCCAGCAACTGATCGACCTCAAACAGGCACTCGATCAGGGGGCAATGACGCAGGCCGAATATGACGCGGCAAAGGCAAAGCTGCTCCAGCAGTAATAGCCACCGGGAAAAGCAATGCGCCCCACCGGCCGAAGACCGGCGGGGCGCGGAAGCACAAGACCGGCGGGCGGCTCAGAACCGGTAGCCGACCATCAAACTGCCGATGTGCCGACTGAAGTTCCGGCCATCGTTGAAGTCGCAATCCGTCCAGTCATAGGAGTAGGCGAGTTCCATCGTCACCTTCTTGTTCCAGACGTAGGTTAGCGAGGCCGCCGGCGTGTAGATCCAGTCCACGCGTTTGGCGGGCGGTTTCCAGTCGCCCAGATAGGCTTGGAAACTGAGGCTCGACGAGAGTGCCGGACACCATTGGCGCACCCAGGCGCCCTTGTAGGTCACATCCTCATACATGCCCATGCTGGCGAAGGAAGGTTGCTCATACCGTTTGTTGAAGAGCACGATGCTATCCTTCTTGGTGGGCAGGAAAGTGACCGTGCTGAGCACGTAGCCCACCACTTCCTCATCGTCGAATCCGGCGATGGAGTTGTCGAAGTCGCGGAAGTCCGGACCGGCCAGGAGGTCGAGGCGCAGCCATTTCCAGGGCGTCCCCTTCAACCCGACGAGCACCCGATGAATGCTGCTGTCGTAAGGACTGTTCGCGCCCAACAGTGAGAACTGGTCCTGGCGTCCGTAGAGGTAGCCGAGGCTGAGCGTCGTGTTGCGGCCGATGCCGTGGCCCACGTGGGCGCCGCCGGTGACTTCCTGCCGGTCAATGTAGTTCTCGTAGGCCCCACCCGGCGGGCTGGTGTGTTGTTCGGCGTAGAAGTCGTGGACATAAGCGCTGGCCTCGGGTCGGATGAACCAGCCCTTGCCCAGCGGCTGCTGGACGCCCAGGTTGCCCTTGTAGATGAGGGCATCGCGGCGGTCGCGCATGGGAATGCCGCCGATGGCCGGAATCTGGCCGGGGGCCCCGAAGATGGGTCCCAGGTTGTTGCCATCGATGTAGGTGAAGGCGTTGCCGATCTTCCAGTCGGTTTCGCCGACCTTGCCCGAGGCATTGAGCGGGAACCGGTGGATCATGTGATCCTCGCTCGAGGCGCTGTTGAACCAGTTGTATTCCCCGGAATAGCCGGTGGTGAGCTTGAACGCCTCACAGGCCTGGTAGTCCAGCCCCAGTTGGGGCATGACGGAGAAGACCCAGGAACCGTGGTTTGCAGGCACGGCGCCCGGCACGCCGGGGGCGGGATCGGTGTCCTGCAGATAGACGTTGCTGTCGTAAGCAACCTTGGCGGCCACGGCCGCCTTGAAGGTGAGGTTGGTGGTGGGCTGCCAGTCGGCGAGCGCGGCGGACGCGAGCAGGCCCAGGCACGAGGCCATGAGGCTGAGGCGGATGGCGGCGGGGCACCCCGTTCGATGGAGTCGGGCAATTCGTTCCATAATGATGGTGTCGGATTTCAGGGGGTAATGGACGGAAATCAGGCTTCGGCGGGTTTGGCGGCGGGCTCGGGCTCGGGTGCCTTGACCAGGAAGGTCACGATGGCGGCGGCCACCAGGAGGCCGGCGGAGCAGTAGTAGGCGAAGGTGAAGGCCTTGGTGGCGTCGTAGACCTTGCCGGCGAGCAGGGCCAGCATGAAGCCGCCCAGCCCCCACGCGGTGAAGACGAGGCCGTAGTTCACCCCGAAGTTCTTCAGCCCGTAGTAGTCCTTGGTGATCGAGGGGAAGATCGCCAGGTTGGCGCCGTAGTTCGCCCCGATGAAGGCGGACAGCACCGCGAGGACCACCGGTTGCGCGAGGAAACTGCCTTCCTTGGTCACAGAAAGCAACATGATGAGCACCGCCTGGGACACGAAGCAGAGGAAGAGCGTGGTCTGGCGGCCGATCTTGTCGGAGAGCATGCCGGCGACGATGCGACCGGCACCATTGCCGACCGCGAGCACCGCCACGAGGACGAAGCCGAGGCTCAGACCGGCCTGGTCGAGTCCGATCTTGGCGAGCTTGCCGATGATCATCAACCCGGCCCCGGCGCCGCACGCGTACATGAACCAAAGCGCATAGAACTGCCAGGTCCTGAGCATTTCGCCGGGGGCAAAGTCCGCCTTGCGGCCGGCGGCGGCGCCGGGCTTGGCGGCCGGTGTCCCTGCCGGCACGTAACCCTTGGGCGGCGGGGCAAGCAACTGCGCCAACACCACCACCACGATGAGAAAGCCGATCCCGAAGGACATAACCATCGTGGGCAGGCCGTGCTGACCAATCACCCACTTGGCCAGGGGCGCCGCATAGACGCTCGCCAAACCGAAACCGGAGACCACGATGCCGGCGATCGTGCCGGTCATGGCGGCGGGAAACCATTTCACGGCCGGAGGCGTGGCGGAGGCGTAGCCAAATCCGATGCCGGCGCCCGCCAGGACTCCGAAGCCAAGGATGTAACCCATGGGCGATGTCGTCTGACTGGCCAGAATCATGCCCAACCCTACGAGCACACCGCCGATGGTGGCCACGAGTCGGGGGCCCACCTTGTCCTGCATCCGGCCGGCCGGAACCATGATCAGGCAGAAGATCAGGCAGGCGAAGGAATAGGGCAGCGACTTGTCGGTCTCGCTCCATCCCCACTCCTCGGGAACGCCCTTGCTGATGACGCTCCAGGTGTAGAGCACGCCCAGGGCGAGGTTGATGCCGGTGCCGGCCAGGGTCACGGTCCAGCCGCGATTGGGAGGTTCCGACGTGACGGGAGGATTCGATTCAGTGGTCATGGTGTGGTGAGCTTGAAGCTGAGAGGTCGTGAACGAAAACAGGCAAACGCGGAGTGTGCTTGGGGTGGCCAGGCCGTCATCGGCGCCCCCCCTACCCCGCCCCGGCCGGGGATCGGACCCGACCGGCGGGGCATTCGCGGCGCCAAGGGCCCGCGGGTTTGCGGCCTACTGGCGTCCCTGCACGAGGGAATCCACCACGTGCGGATCCGCCAGCGTGGTGGTATCGCCAATCGCTTCGGGTTGGCCCTCGGCGATCTTGCGAAGGATGCGGCGCATGATCTTGCCGGAACGGGTCTTGGGGAGCCCCGGGGCGAACTGGATCTTGTCGGGTGCGGCAATGGGGCCGATCTCCTTGCGCACGTGCGTGACGAGTTCCTTCTTCAACGCGTCGCTCGGTTCCACGCCTTCCTTGAGGGTGACGAAGGCGTAGAGGGCCTGGCCCTTCACGTCGTGCGGCATCGGGGCCACGGCGGCCTCGGAGACCTTCGGGTGGCTGACCAGCGCACTCTCGACCTCGGCGGTGCCGATGCGATGTCCGGAGACATTCACAACGTCATCGATGCGGCCCATCAACCAGTAGTCGCCGTCGGGATCGATGCGGCAACCGTCGCCCGTGAAGTAGAGGTCGTTGTACATCGTGAAGTAGGTGTCGATGAAGCGCTGGTGGTCGCCCCACATCGTGCGCATCATGCTGGGCCAGGGCTTCGTGATGCAGAGCTTGCCGCCCTCGTTCGGGCTGCAGGGGGTACCGTCATCGCGGAGGACCACCGGTTCGACGCCGAAGAACGGGCGGCTCGCACTTCCAGGTTTCATGACGTGGGCGCCCGGCATGCCCGTGATCATGTGGCCGCCGGTCTCGGTCTGCCACCAGGTGTCGACGATGGGGCACTTCTCCTTGCCAATGACGCGGTGATACCACATCCAGGCCTCGGGGTTGATGGGTTCCCCGACCGTGCCGAGCGTGCGGAGCGAACTGAGGTCGTACTTGTTCGGCCATTCCTCGCCCAGCCGGATGAGCGAACGGATCGCGGTGGGGGCGGTGTAGAACTGGTTGACCTTGAACTTCTCGACGATCTGCCAGAAGCGCCCGGCATCCGGGTAGGTCGGGACGCCCTCGAACATCAGGCTGGTGCTGCCATTCGCCAGCGGGCCGTAGACGATGTAGCTGTGGCCGGTGACCCAGCCAATGTCCGCCGTGCACCAGTACATGTCCTCCTCATGGACATCGAAGACGAACTTGTGGGTCAGGGCCGCCTGCAGCAGATAGCCGGCGGTGGTGTGCACGACGCCCTTGGGTTTGCCGGTGGAGCCGGAAGTGTAGAGGATGAACAGGGGATCCTCCGCCTTGATGGTGGCAGGAGCGCATTCGGGAGAGGCCTGCGCCATCACGTCGTGATACCAGAGGTCCCGCCCGTCGGTCATGTCGCAGGGTTCCTCGTTGCGCTTGATGACGACGACGTTCGTGATGCTGGAAGTCTTCTTCAGCGCCTCGTCCGAGATGGCCTTGAGGCGGATGTGCTTGCTGGCGCGGAGCGAGACGTTGGCGGTGACGAGGACTTTGCACTCCGAATCATTGATGCGGTCCGCCAGGGCGTCGGAGCTGAACCCGCCGAAGACGATCGAATGGATGGCGCCGAGCCGGGCACAGGCGAGCATGGCCACGGGCAGTTCGAGGATCATCGGCATGTAGATGGCGACCCGGTCGCCCTTGTTGACCCCCAGAGATTTCAGCACGTTGGCGAACTTGCAGACCTCCTCGTGGAGTTGCCGGTAGGTGACGCTCTTCACGTCCTCCTCCGGTTCGCCCTGCCAGACGAGTGCCGCCTTGTCGCCGCGCGTGGTGAGGTGCCGGTCGAGGCAGTTCACGGTGACGTTCAACTCGCCGTCCTCGAACCAAGTGTGCTTGATCACGCGCTCCTGGGTTTTCCACGTGAAGCGGCGGGCCACGGTGGGCGCTTTTGTCCAGTCAAGAGTCCGGGCCTGTTCCAGCCAGAACTTGTCCGGCTGTTTGATCGAGCGGTCGTACATCTCCTGGTACTGGGCGGCGTTGATGAACGCGCGGTTCACGACCTCCGGCGAAGGCGGGAACGTGCGGTTTTCCTGCAACAGGGAACTGGTGGATACGGGTTGGGTCGGTTCACTCATGTCGGTTCTCGTTGTTCGGTTACTGGATTCCAGTCAAACGCTTCACTCCGGCTGCCCGATGACGGACGGACGGCCCGCCGGCAGACCATGCCGGGGAAAGAGCTTCTCTTGCGCACGGGTCAGGGCCTGGTCGAGCGCGGCGTCCACCTCCCGGCCCTGCCGGGGATCCACCGGCCGCTCCGGATCGCGCAATCCGCCCGCCCACTCGCTGCTGCCGAGGAACACCCCCCCCATTCCAAGACTCAGGTCGTGCTCCTCCTCCTCGCCCGCAAAGGCCCGCCAGGCGAGCGACCAGGCGCGCACCGTGTTCTCCACGTGGTATCCCCCGCCACCGATGATCAAGAGCGGCCGGTCACAGGCCAGCAGCCGCGACGCGAGTTCCACGCACACGTTGTTGGTCATGGCCAGGTGCGTCAACGGATCGCCGGCGAGCGTGTCCATGCCAAGTTCCACCACCACCACATCCGGCGCGTAGGCCTTCAGCAGCGGCAGCGCGAACTCGTCCAGGGCCCGCACAAACGCCGCGTCGTGACAGCCGGCCGGCAGACCCAGATTGCCGTTGAACCCCTCGCCCCCGGCCTCCCCGATCTCCGACTCCCAGCCGCCCCAGGGATAGAGAGTCCGCCCGCTTTCATGGATGGAGACGGTGAAAACATCCGCGCGCTGGTAGAAGGCCGCCTGGGTGCCGTCGCCATGATGGGCGTCCACATCCAGGCAGAACACCCGGCGGCCGGCCGAGGCCAGCCGGTCGCACACCAGCACCACGTCGTTGAGATAACAAAACCCCCCGGCGCGGGCGGCGAACGCGTGGTGGAATCCCCCCAGCAGGTTGAACACAATATCCGCGCGTCCCTCCAGCAGAAGGTCCGCCGCAGTCAAACCCGCCCCCGCAGCCCAGCGTCCGTAATCGAACATTGCGGGGAACACGGGGGTGTCGGCTCCGCCCAGGCCCAGATGCAGGGCTTCGACGGTCAAATCCCCCCGGGCCGCGCGCTGCAACTGCTCCAGGTAGGCGGGCGTATGGAAGCGCTGCAAATCCTCGATCCCAGCCGGTTGCGGCGTCACTTCCAGCCGATCTCCACCGCCGAGTGAGCCAAACGATCGCAACCGCTGACGCGCCAGCCCCGCCCGCTGGGTCTTGAACGGGCAGTCTTCCGGATAGGGGAGTTCCTCTATCTCCGGTGCATAGATGAAGGCCAGCCTGCGATCGCTCATGAGTTGTCCCCGGGCGTCCCTGTCTCACCCGTCCCCCCCACCCGGTTGGGCGCGCTGGCCCCCGGCAGCAAGAGTCGGCAAGCGGTTTCGGCGCGAACCTGTAACGTCGCAGCCAAAGCCTTGGGAGCCGGGCCCCTGCTGGTTAGTGTCATTGCGACATGCTACCGGGGCTGTCAAGAGGGGTCACAACCTTTCTTGCCTAGAACCGGCCATTTCTTGAGGGATGCTAATAGTCCATTGACAGGCCCGACCGCGCCGGAAACCCGCCCGTTCAAGCGGCAGATTCACCTGCCTGGATGGTGTCCTCCCGGCAGCCTCCAGCCCGGAGGTGACTTCCCCTCCAAGCCTGAGGGGATGGCGGTGGGGTATCCCGATTACAAAGACAGCCATCTGTCTGCCGTCTTATTCCTTGACAGCGCCGATCAAACCAAAGCAATCTTCGCGCCTATGACCTTAGGAACAGTTCAGCGGTCAGCGCGCAGAGCGGTGCGATTGGGCGCGCTGGCGGTGGTGGTGGGTCTTTGCTTGCCCGCACAGGTTCAGGCGGCTCAGATCGTCCAGATGGAGTCGTTCGGACCCAATACCCCGAACTACAACGTCAACCTGACCTTTAATCAATTCGACACCCTCGGAGGACGCCGCACGCTCACGGCCGTGAAGGTGTCACTCACCCTTAACGTGTCGGGCGGTGACGCAACGGCAGACAACGACGGGGTCAACCCGGGAACGGTCACTATCACCATCGGCGGCGCGGGGAGCTTGAGTTCTACGGACGTGCTGCTCCTGAACAGCTCCTTCCAGTCGATTGCGCAAAATGTCCAGGCGGTTACGACCGGCTCCCAATACCTGACCGCAGACGACGGAGATGGCCCGGGAGTCCAGACGACCGGCACCGACTGGTACACCCTCATCGGACAGTCGCAATCCTCCTCGGGGGGTGATTTCGTCAACTCCGGGCTGTGGACAATTGGCGCGAAGGGTTACATCGGTACCGGCACGTTCCAACTGACTGCGGCCGTCACAACTTCCTTCAATATCTCAGGCATCAGCGGTGCGGCTGGCGAATTCAACCCGATAGCCGCCGACGGCGCTGCCACAGTGACGTACTACTATGTGCCGGAGCCGGAGGCTTGGGCGATTGCCAGTTTGCCGTTGCTCGGTCTGGTCGGCATCGCGTTGCGCCGCCGGGCACGCAGGGACTGACCCGGGCCTGCGGCACAGGGTATTACACAGCGTCCCGAATCCCCACCCAATACCCCTCTGTTGTAACCCCTGACCCGTAACAATGCAGCGGCGTTGGGGAGCGCGGCCTACCGGCTGCTCCAGTCAGCGTCGCGCCGGCTGGTTTCCCACCCGGGAACAGGTCACCGAACGGTCATCCCCCCGACTCCGTTGTCCCCGGCGGGGACGCTGGCCGCGGCACGCGAGACGCGCCCTCTCTCCTTTCCGGAATGCATCGTTTGGGGGGGAACGGCTTCAGAGCGATCCCATGCTCCGAATCCCGCTGACAATCGTTCCCACCAGTTCCCGTTCCATCGGTGTCCAGCCGCCGTCTTCGGCACCCGGTTTCGACCCGTTGGTCAGGACGATCACCGTCAGCGGGCCGGACTCCTCCCAGAACATGAGACTCAGCAGGCCATAGGCACTGCCGGTGTGTCCGATCCACAGCTCGCCGGGCACTAGTTTCTCCGAGCGATGCAGCGTCAGCGGCTTTGTGGACTGCATCAGGGTCACGGTGGACGCCCGCAGAATGTGGTGTTTTCTCGCGAAGGCCGGATCGGTGAAGACGCGGGAGAACCTCGCCAGGTCCCGGGCACTGGCACGCAGTCCCCCCTGCGGCGCACAAGGAAGGGCGTTCCATCCCGTCCGATAGCCGTCTTTCAACCGTTCGGGCGGAGCCGCTCCATGATAATCGTCGCAACGGGGCTCCCATTGCCCGCCGGACGATGAGTAGAGCACCGCCAAGGGATGGGCCACCCCAAGCTCCGCCGGATTAAACCGGCAGCTCAGGTCAAGGGGTTGGAAGATGGTCCGGGTGCAATAGTGATCGAACCGTTCGCCGGACAACCGTTCCACCAGCGTCCCCAGCAGCCCGAAACCGAGGTTCGAGTAGGCATAGTGGGTTCCCGGCGCATGTTCGGAGAAGACGGCTCCATCCCGGTAGAACCCGCCCCCCTCGCAGAGCAGTTCCGACATCGCCGGTGCCTCGTTCGGGTGGTCATAGGTGAACATCAGGAAGTCGTCGTAAGGGGCACCATCGGCAAACGAGGCCGTGTGCGTGAGCAGTTGCCGGAACGTGATGGGGACATCCGGATGGTGCGGGTTGCGCAGCTTGAACCCCAGGGTGTCGCTCACGTCATCGTCCAGATCGAAGCCGACGACAGACCGCGAAGGCTCCCTCCGCCCTCCTCCCGAATCTCCCGTCGGGGAAGACGGCGCCGGGGCGCCGGGGCGGTTCCCCGCTTCCCACAACTGCATCAACGCCGTCGCGGTGAAGACCTTCGAGATCGAGGCGATGCGGAACTTCGTCTCCGGCGTCACCGGCACCCCCCGCGTCACGTCCGCCCGGCCTTGATAGGTTTCCCAAACCACGGTGCCGTCGCGCACGGCCGCCGCGCTCAAGCCGACAATCGAGTACTTCTCGCCCAAGGCCGCCACCTGGCGATCGAGAGCTTCCGTGCCGGGCGCGGCCTGGCCGGTCGTCGTTGTCAGCATCATCACTGCCAGGATCAGGGAACCGGGCAACCGCAGGAAGAGTGAAGGCAGGTTCATCACGAGTTCATTCGTCGTTCGAATCAGCGCCGCGGCGAACGCCAGTTCGCCGGTTCGCCGATGCGGGGTCGCGGCCGTGCCAGGCGTGGGGGTCATGGTCGAAATACGATGAAACGCAGGTAGCGCTCGCCAGGGCCCCGGTCGAACGGGACCCCCTCACGCCAACGGACCGTCGCGGTGCCGTCGCCATGATCCACGAGCAACTCCTCCACGAACGCGGCCGAGGCATCCTCCCAGGCCGTCGGCACCGCCAGACTGCCGGTCGCTTCGACCCCATAGCCCAACCCCGCGTCATCCGTGCGCCGCCGGAAGGTGAGCGTGAGAAAGGCCTCCCTCGTGCCCCCCACCTCGACCCATTCCACCGCCGCGGCAGGCAGATCTTCCCGGCTCGCAACCGTGGGCCGCGAGGCGAAGGCGTACTCCACAAAAGTCCGCAACCCGTCGGCGTCGCTGTCTGCATCCGGACCGGTCACCTCGGGATTGTCCAGGTCCACCCCGGTGTAATACTGCTCGAGCCACGAGCGCGGGATCGGGTGGGTTTCTCCTTCCCCGGGCACCCGGCCGGGGGTACCGCCGTCCGCGGTCGACGCCCGCCAGTTCAAAGCGGTATCCGGGAAGCCGGCCAGCTCACTTCGTTCCAGTGAAGGTCCGCCTCCGTTCGCCTCCATAGGCCATGGGAGATATGGCTCATAGCGCACGCTGTCCACAGTGAGGTAGGGAACTGCGTCCCCATCGGGCGTGTCCGGTCGCTGCAGGGACAAGCGTTCGCCGGAGTTGTCCAGCGGGGCCCCGGTCGGACCGAATACCCGCACCCCGGCCGGAACCCCGGCGGTCTGCGCAAAGCCCACGGGATCGCCGGCACAAACCACAACGGTCTCGCCCGCCGCCAGGGTGATCCCGGGAGGAAAGCTGAATCCAGCCCCCTCAAGGCGCCAGGTGTTGGCGGGGTGCGCGGAATCGAACAACGCCGCTCCCTCCTCCGCCCCGTTGTGCAGCTCGATGAACTCCGCGTCGCCTGACGCCGGGTGATACAGGATTTCCGAAATCACCACCGGACTGATCAACGGAGCGGCATTCGGTCCGCCCAGAGTGCGCTGTTCCAGCGCGGTGAAATGCTCCTCCCCGTCGGCCGTCAGGAAGACGCCGAAGGATCGGCCGTTCTCGGCGGCCCCGAACTCACGGTGATCCACGAACCGGGACGGGTACCCTTCGCCATCGGTTTCCACCAGCCACACGTCCTCGCCCCAGGAACTCAGGGCGAAGGGCTCTCCGGGCACCCAGCTTCCCTTTGTGGGATGGTTGTCCAGGTAGCGCACCGGCACGGTGAAGCGGTCGGCATCCACCCGGGTGATCGGCCAGGTGGCGTTGTAGGCCGGATGTCCGCCGTAGCCGAGGATGGTGATGGTGTCGCCGGTCTCAAGCCCGTGTGCAGCACTCGTCACCACCAGGGTGTCGCCGCCCCCGTAGTTCTGGATCGCGTGCCCGACCGCCGGGTTGAAGTCGCTCTCATCGAACACCAGAAAGGCACCGGGTAGAAGGGTTGTGTCAGACGGAATGCGGAACTTCGCGAGCCGCGCGCTGGAATCGCTGAGCAGCCAGCCGCTGAGATCAATCGTCGCCTCTCCGGGATTCAGGAGTTCAATGGCATCCGTGATCGGCGGATCGGTGTGAGTCAAGACCTCGTTGATGCGAATGCGACGGTCGGGCCCGAGACCCGGCCGACCGGGGGAACCGCCGTATTCGCTGCTGGCCCGCCAGGCCCGCGGATCATCCGCCGAAAGTCCCGTGTCCGCCCATTCCAGGCTGCTGCCGGCGCCGTCGGCCCGACCCGGCCAACGACCGCCGGTCTTAAACTTGAAAGTCGTCAGCACCGCCCCCACATCGTTCAGCAACGTCAGGGTTTCCCCACCGTTGTCGAGGGCCCCCCACCATTCGCCGGCCACTTCCAGGGCGTCGCCGTACCGCAGTTTCAAGGCGGTGGCGCGGCGACCGATCACCGCGTAGCCGCCCGGCGGCAAGTCGAGATTCGGGAACGCGAAGTCAAGGCCAGCGCTGAAACGGAGGCCGGCAAGGTTCAGCCACTGATCCGTAACATTGTGCACCTCCAGAAACTCGAAGTCCTCGTCGTTCAGTTCTAATGCGGGGGTGAGCAACGCGGCCCTCGTTGCCTCCTCCATGGAGGGGTTCACGGGGTGGTAATTGACCTCCGTGATGAGCAGATCGCCGGGCTGCGGTCCGGGATGGACCATGAAATCCGCCTCGACCAACGGACTCCACGATGTGCCCTCACGCGCCCGCGCACGGATGAGCCCACTGACCTCGAGCGTCGCACCGGAAGTGAGCTGTCGGGCCGACGGATTGATGGCACCGCCCTCGAGCCGGGGATCCGAGCCATCGAGGGTGTACCAGACATCCCCGGAATCGGCGATGGCGAACCACGTTTCCCCCGGCGCCAGGCGACCCCCGTGCTGGACCCGGCCGCCGACCTGAAAGACGGGTGCAGGAACGGCCAGAAGCTTGGGTTCACTGCGTCCCGGCCAGGATTCACGGAGGAATTTGGCGATCATGGTGCTGGTGCGATTCGGTTCCGACAACGGGAACCACTGGCCGGCGATGCGCGTCACTTCCGTGATCCACTCGATGTCCCGGGTGAAGTTGCCAAGCCACTGTCCGTCGGGCCGGTTGTCGCCCCAACGCGCCGATTCGCAGACGATGGCCCGATCGATGGCCGCCACCCGCGCCTGCCACCGGGCCAGGCAGTTCTCCGGGGTGAGCGCGCCGCCGTTGAACAGGTGCTTTTGCACGCGATCCGCGAACCGCACGCGGAACTCCTCCAGGTTGTCGAGGGAATCGAGGAGCCCGGCCGGTTCCTGCGCGCTCGCAAGCGGCCCGGTGTTGCTCGCCGTTTCCAGGACGCGTTCGGAATCCCACAGGTAGAAGCGCCAGGGCAACCCGCTGGGACCCGCGCCGGCCACCCGCCAGTTGCCGTTGTTCTTCAGGTCGTCGTTGTGACCGAAGTGCTGCATCAGGTACCAGTCGATGAAGTTGTCCACCGCCATCGCCTGTTGGATCTGGGCCCAGTTGCCGCCGGCCACCAAGGTTCGCAGCGCCGTGAACTGGGCGGGCTCCGGATCAATCGGGTTGTAAGCCAGGATCTCGTCTTCGTCGCCGCCATTCCAATTGGCGTAGTGGGAGTTCTCCAGCCGCTCGTGCAGGTTGTACACGCCCCAATACAGGCCATTGAGGAAGAGATGCACGTAGCTGCCCCGGCCACCGTCGGCGTTGCCCATCGCGATGAACGAATCCCGCATCCACTGGTCGCGCAGCAGGGTGCCCCGCTTGCGCTGGCCGCTGTCCCAGTGAATCCACGAGTTGTTGTACATCGCGCGCAGATGAATGCTGTTGAACTCCTCGACCCGCGAACCGTCGAACAACGGATACTTCAGCGTGTCCACCCCATACGCCGACCGGAACCGCAGGCTCAACGAGTGCTTGATCGCCTTTGAAGGCAGACGACTCGCCCCACCCTGGATCTTCAGTCCCGCCTCGACCGTGAAGCCCGCCTCGTCCAGCACGCCTTCCCCCCCGCGAGCGGGCCGGAAATACTCGGCCGAAACCGCCCGGATCATGTTGCGATCTTCAGGGTTCGAGTAGAGGCCGGACGGCCCGAAGAGGTCGTTGACATTCCCGGCGACTGACAGGGTGGGCAGATCCAGCAGTCCTTCCAGGAAACGCTCGCGATACAGCGCGTTTTCCGTGATCTGCCGGTCCACATCGTAATCCGCATTCGGTTCAGCACCCCACGACCCCGGATACCCGGACGGCCTGGTTTGACCGGCGATGTCCTCCGCGAAGAGATAGGTCTGCGTGTCGGTGTTGGTGGGGCGATAACCGTTCTTGAAGGCCCGGGCCCGAAGCACGGTGGTGGTGCCGATCGGGACGGGGCCGTTGTAGGTCTGCGCCCCGGCACCCGCTTCGGTCGGCTCACTGCCATCCAGCGTATATCGGATGGTCGCCCCGCCGGTGGCCGTGGTGATCGTCACTTCAAACGGCTGGGTGTAGTACCCGCGGTTGTGGCTGAACTTCGTGTCCCGCACCCGCGAAAAACCGTCCGCCGGGTTCGCCTCCCCGGGAGTCGGCTCGTCGAAGTAAACCACCGCCAGATCGGCGCCCGCGAGGCCGTAGGAAATGTCATCGTCCTGCGACGGAAAGTCCGCGCCACCGGGCGCAAATTCCTGGGCCAGGGTCAAGTCGGGCCGCACCAACGCAAGGTAATCGCCGCTCTTCGACAGGGTGAAATTGGTCTGCAGATTGCCCAACGCATCGGGCTTGCCCTCACCGGTGGCCAGCACAACAAGATAGCCGCCGGCTCCGAGGATCGTGCCCGGCGGAAACGCCCACTTGTCCGGGTTGCCCGGTTTATCGGTGAGATGCCAGCCACCGAGGTTCACGGCCTCGTCACCGCGATTGTGCAATTCGATCCAATCCACATACGTCCCGGCCGCCGTTCCGGGAATCGGCGTCCGGTCGTTCGCCGCCATGAACTCCGTGATCAACACGTCGGACAGTTCGGCCGTGCGGAAGGAGAGACTCGCCGGCGCCCAGACCGACCCGAGCGTGTTGCTGACGCGCGCCGTGAAATGGTAGGTCGTGGACGGTTCCAACCCGGTCGCCACCGCCGAAAAGTCGCCGGATTGCACGTCGAGATCGATCCGGTGCTGCCATTGCGCCTCCACGGTGCCGCCGTCGGTGCTGCCGTAGAAGATCACGACCAGGGGCGATTCGCCGCCTGTTACGGTCACCGTGCCATTCAACACCGCCGCCACCGCTCCCACGTTGCCGGCCGGCCGGTTGACCACTCCCGGCAACTCCAGGAGCAGGGTGGTGAAGGTCGCGGCCCCGGCGGACCAGACTGCGCCCGCCGAGTTCTGCGCCAGCACCCGGTAGAAATAGACCGTGTTCGGCTGCAGGTTCTCCGCAGTCAGATCAAAGAGGCCGTCATGGGGCCCGATGGGTTCCACAGATCCCCAGGCAGCCAGGTCGGTGCCGGCATCGGCCGTCCCGTAGCACACCGTGACTTGGGGAATTTCGCCGCCTGTGGCCGTGACTTCCCCGTGCAGATCGGCGGAGGTGAAACCAATCGCCGTCGCCGGTGCCACCGCAATTTCCGGCGGAAGCGCCGCTGCCGTGAACGACAGGGACGGCAGGGCCCAGCGGGTCCCGCGGGAATTCGTCGCGCGGAACGTGTGGTGGTAGATCCTCCCGGGGATCAGGTTGTCGACGAGGGTGAAGAACGCCCCGGACTGCCCGCCCAACGCCACCGCATGATCCCAGGCCGCCGGGTCCGCACCGCCGTCGTCCGCGCCGTAGTAGAGCACGACGTCCGGCACGGAATCACCGATGTCCAGCACCTCGCCACCCAGTTCGGCCCGGGTTTCCTTCACCTCCCTTGCCGGCACATTCGCCACGACCGGCAGGCCGGCCACGATCGTTCCCCGGAGCCGGATGCCATGCAGCCCATATGCCTTGCTGCCCGTGGCCGTGCCGCTGCCGACACCGGGCGTCGGTCCGGTGTAACGGGAAGAGACCACCGAGAACGTTCCGTCCACGCCCGGATCGATTCCCTTCCAGCGCACCACCCAGCCCTGGCCGGCCGCCTGATTCGCCCCCGACCAGAAGGCCACCTGGTTGGCCGCCAATCCGTCGGTGACAACGCCAATCGCCTTCGTGTGATCCGGGGTGAACGCCTCCGCTCCCTCCAACGTGACCAGCGTCCAGCGGTCCGTGTAACCCGAATTCCCACGCACTGTGGTCCCCGCGAACTCATACACCTCACCGGCCGCCAAACCGCTGAAGGTGTGCGTGTACTGGCCCTCCCCGGTCAGGGCAATGCTCGATCCCGACCCGGACCCGAAATCCACGAAACCGTTGAACACCCCTGCGGCGTCCGATCCTGCCGGGGGTTCGCCGCTCGTTCCCTCCATGTTGTAGCCACTGCCACTGACTGTCAGCGTCACGTCCAGGTCCTCGCCCGTAGTGATTTCCCTCAACCGCCCGGAGGCCGTCTGGTCCACACGATACGAGGTGGCGTTGGGACTCGTGCCGGCGCCGGGCACGTGATCGTTGAACGCGGTGAAATCGGCCCGCGCGGTCCCGGCGGCAAGCAGGGGCAGCGTAAGGCAGATCCCCAACCCGCCTCGGAAGCCGGCGAGGCGGGGCGACTGCACCCAGATCCCCGCCAAGGGTTTTGGATGCGAATCCTGGCGGCCGCGGAGGTCCGTCCGCCTGCCGGCGGGTTCGATGTCGTCCATGTTCATGGCGGTGCAACAAGCGTTCGCTGGAATCGCCGGGAAACCAGACAAGGCTGAGCACAAACGATGCCAAGCGACCGCCCCGCCGAAAAGTGCAAACGAAAGGCTGAAGCCTACCAAGGAGCCAGCAGAGCGAGCAGGTTTACCTTCACTGCCCGAAACCCTCGAGATGACGCGGGTTTGTTGATAGATCAACCGGGCCAGCGAAGCTCCCACAGAAATCCTGCATCAGATCGTGGCAGGACGGCTCGCCTGCTCCGGTCCGTTGCTGCTCCAAGGCCTCGCGCACCAGATCAGATTGGGTCCGACCCAATGCCTTCGACCGCTGCGAAAGCCAGGAGGCCAACGTCTCAGGCAATTTGACGGAAACCGTCTTCATGTGCTCGATGGTATTACGCGCGTGTCACACTCGCAAGACGCATGCCTCCTGCCGTGGAATCCGGCGCTTGGAGCGATCGGCGCGACACCTGGCTTGGGACTGCGATCCGAAGCGGCATCAGCTTTCCTCCTCCGCATCCGTCTCTCCACCGTCCTCGCAGAACTTCCCGATGGAAAGCGGCGACAGATAGACGGTCTGACCATTCGAAAGCTCCAGCTCCAGGAACTCCGCGTAGGGATCGCGTTTGGGTGGGCTCAGCAGCCACCGTCTCCCCTTGAAGAGCACGTTGCGATAGACAACCAGCTCCCGACCGCCTTCCCGGCAATAGACGTCATACCGCTTGCTGGTATCGATGGTATCAACCGGCACTCTGCCAACCGCGGCTTCCTGTCCCATTCCACTCCCTTTCCGCTCCGGACCCGCCGACGGCCCGTTTGGGTCCAGTTCACGAAGGATTTGCTGACGGCAATCCTTGGCGTCGATACCCAGGCGCTTGAGCACGCGAGCTGCCGATCCGTCTCCTTCGCGCAGCAAACCCAGGAGAATGTGGTCCGCGCCAATCACTTCGCGAGCCCCTTCATCCCTCCAACGTCCACGGTTTGCGCATCGGCCGGACCCGGCGTAGGGCGTTCGCCGCGTCGTTGGCGATGAAGACCTCCTTCTCCGGATCCCAGCGCAGTTTGCCCCCCACCTTGATCGCGATGTTGGCGAGGTGACACACGCTCGAGACGCGATGACCGATGTCGACCGGGAAGTACGGATCCTGACGGCTCTTCACGCATTTCAGGAAATCGTGATGCTCACCTTCCAGGTTCGTGTAGAGGTGGGTCTCCTCCGGACCGATCTTCGCGTGCTGGATCGCGTCGGAGCTGGCCTGGAGTTCGCCCCGCCAGCCCGTGTTGCCCACCCAGCCGTCCGTCCCGATGAACCTGATGCTCGGATCGCCCGGCGTGCACGTCATCACCACGCCGTTCGCGTAGCGGAACGTGACGTCGTAGTCCTTCACCGTGTTGTAGAGACCCCCTTCCCAATAAGTGCCCGTGCCCTCGATCTCGACCGGGCCGCTGCGTTCGCTGTCGTTGGCCCACTGGGCGGTGTCGAAGAGGTGCGTGCCCCAGTCGCAGATGATCCCGCCGGAGTAATCCTCGATCCACCGGAAGTTGAAGAACACCCGGTCCTTCGTGTAGGGCGCAAACGGCGCCGGGCCCAGCCACATCTCCCAATCCAACCCCTCCGGCACCGGCTGCGGCGTGGGATCGCCGGGCACGTTGGGTTGCTTCGGCAGGATTACTTCGATGCGTTGCAGTTTCCCGATCCGGCCGTTCCGGACCAGCTCGGCCATGCGATGATAGACCGGCACCGAACGATCCTCGGTGCTGGTCTGGAAAACGCGGTTCAACCGGCGCACCTCGCGAATCAGGATCTTGCCCTCGTCGATCGACAACGTCGGCTTCTCGCATTGGACATCCTTCCCGGCGCGCAGGGCCATCAGGCTGATCAGCGTGTGCCAGTGGTCCGGCGTCGAGATCATCACGGCATCGATGTCTTCCCGTGCCAGCACCTCGCGGAAATCCCGGCTCATGGCACAATCCTGCGACAGGTATTGCTCGTTCACGATGTCGCGGGCCCGGGTCATGCGGGTGCGGTCCACGTCGCACACCATCACCACGCGGGCCTGCGGCAGCGTGAGGTAACGCCGGAGATTCCAGCCGGTGCCGTGATCGCCGGTGCCGATGAAACCGATCTGGATCCGGTTGCTCGGCGCGTCGGCGCCCAGGACCTGAGCCGGGATGAGGGTCGGCAGGGTGGTCACCGCGAGCGCGCCCGCGGTTTGGCGCAGGAAGGAGCGGCGATTGAGACGGGAGGAGTTCATGGAAGGAATGGGTGACAATGCGTGCTGCGGTTCGATTCCGGGTATCGTCTGGAACGAACTCTGCGCCCCGCCGCGTGCGGATTGAAGCCGAAAACGCCGGCCGCTGAATCTCCGCCAGGTCCTGGAGTGCGGTGAAAAGCGCCAGCCTTCACCGCTCTTCCCACCGCACACCGAATCAGGAAACACCGCCATCGACTTTCC
>JACKPW010000030.1 GCA_024233215.1 Verrucomicrobiales bacterium
CCTTGCCAGCTGTTCCGCCGTCAGGCCGAGAAGCGCGGCATTGGCCTTTTGCACATGCTTGAGCCAAGCCGGAGAGTTGAAGCGGTGAAGGAGGATTTGTGATGACAGCTCGATCAACGCGACCGGAACGGAGGGGGGATCCTGGCTTGCCACCAGAATGCTCGTCCCCTTGTGGCGCATTTCACGGACGACACTCACCAGACCATCCACGAGGTCAGAGTTCGCGATGTATTTGTGAGCCTCGTCGAAAACGACCAGTTTGTTGAACGGTCGTCCTTCGAAAGTGGCATCGGCGAAGAGTTGGAGCAAGACAACGAACAAGCCGAGAGCTTCATCTCGCTCAATGAACTCATCTCGCAGATCAACGATGACCAGGCGACCGGGTTTAAGTACCTGGCTAAGGTGGGCGGAGTCGTCGATGTAGTCTTCGGCAAGATCCAATCGCATGGCGGCGAGTTCCCTCAGATTGTCCGGGAGGCCCGCTTGGTCCAGTGCGCCACGGAGGCCGGCAATGGTGAGTTCGTTCCGCAGAGACCGCATGATTTGGTTTAGCTTCCGGATGTAGGTCGCTTGATTCCCGACGGCTCCCATCAGGAAGCGCCAGTGCCCCACCTGCAACTCGCTGGAGGCGAACTTGAGCGGGAGCACCTCTATATCGGGATACTCAGCACGGCGCGCCTCGAGTTTCCCGGCCGGAACCAACAGCAGCATGTCCTTCAGGGCAGCGGGCCGCGCTTGATACGCCTCTCTAAGCACATCGACGGCCCGAGCGTCGTCGTTGGGCCGCTGCATGGAGGTGAACTCCGGCTTGTAGTCCTGCGTCTGGCTGTAGTGGAACACCACCGTAGCCAGCGGGCGCGGAAGCAGGTTCACGCCAGGCAGGGCGAGCGAGGCCATCTCGATTATCGAGCCCAGAGTATAGCTCTTTCCTCCGCCCTGAACGCCGAACAAGCTCACGGTGTGGGTCTGGTTAAGATCAAGTGCCACGGTTCGACCCATCGTTTTGCCGAGGATTCCGAACTGTGGCGAACTTCCAGGTGCTCCCAAGAGGATGTCGACGGTCGGAGCATGAGCGGAAGGCGCTGAGGCGACGTCGTCGCTTGTATCGTGTTCTGGCGGCCGATGAGCCGCGCTAGGAGCAACCGATTCCCCTCGCTCTTCTTGTGCTGGAGCACTTGCCTCCGGCAGATTCTCTTGTGGCTTTTGTGGCTCAGTCTTCGCCACGGGCTCCATTCGTGGGTGCGGCGGTACGACCGGCATCCTTGCTTCGGTGGTTGCGTCTGGAAGAATGAAACCACTGGAGCCCGAGCGAAGGCTGTCCCAAGACACGGTGTGGTCCCGCTTCTCGGGCAGGAATGCAGCTTTGCCAATCTTCGGGAGATGCCGTTCGAGCTGCTGGCGCGTCGCTGTTTCGCTTGCCTCCGCAGATTCCCGAGTTCGCTCGGGGAGCAACCGCGTTTCGTCCTCTGCCGGAGTGGCAGGGAGCGCATCGAGCAGTTTCTGGATCAAGTCCACCCCGATGCGGTGGAATTCCACACCGTTCTCTTCAACGAACTCCTCCGTGCCCTCTTTGTCGAAATCAAAGACAAGTGCGCTGCGCGTAAAGCGCAACGCGTATCCGCTTTCCATGGTGCGGAGGAAGAACTTCGCCTCCTCGTATCCCTCAGGTGACAGCAGATTGAGTCTGAACGCCCGGTCGACGTAAAACTCGAGCAGATTGACCAGTTCCTGCGTCTTCATGATGCGATCCGGACGGTCCACCGCGCCGCCGTGAGCAGGGTCGAAGTGGTGTCGGAGCGTGCGCTCGCTTTGGAGTATCTGCTCCGCAATGGATTGCTTGAGGCGTTGAAGACCCTCAAGGCTTCCAGCAGCTCGGTAACATTTTACTTCGACCAGGCTGCAGGTCAGAACGCGATTTCTGGCATCGAAGTCAAACAATCCCAAGTCGGTCCGACGAAGGCTGATTTCATCCTGCAATTCGTCAGCACTGCGCTGAAGCGCCCGATACAGGTCCAGGTGCGCGTCGAGCGGGACCACCGCTTGGTCTCGAAAGGCCTCCTGGAATTCCAAGAATAGCTTCGCGAGTGCAAGGCCCAAGGCTTCTGCGCGGTGGGTTGTCGAAGAGGCAAGCTTGAGCGCCAGTCGGCCTGAAAGCCCCCGTAACTCGCCGAGCAGGGCATGGGCGCGGTCGCGAAATCCTGCGAGACCGTAACCCTCCAAGACGCGCTCAAAGAGGACTCGAATCTCTGTCTGCGACCTGGAAGTGATGACCACTCTGCGGCCACTGTTGGAGGAGAGGTCCGGGCTATGGTCAATGAGGTATTCCGGTCGGCGGCTGGCCGGGTGGTGGTCGAAGAACTCAATGCCAAGGCTTTTGTCTATGGTGAAAACCCAGTCGCTCACATCATGCACCTGGTGCAGCAGAGCCTTTTGCTCGGGGTCCAGAGCCAGGGTGGAAACCGGTCGTAGTGCCAGCCCGGTCTGTCCTGTTCCCACGCATGCAGAGGCGGTGGACATCACCTCCCCCAATTTCGCCAGGAGGGTAGAAAACTCCGTCGCATCGGGAATCTGGCAGGCAAGTCCATGTCGGGGGCGCCGGTGCCAGGCAACCAACTCCGAATCTTCCACGTAGTTGACGGCGAAGTCTTGGAGCAAGCCATGCACGGGCGAGATCTCATCCTCGCGCCGCGGGGTCTTCGCGCTGATGCTTTGCGCAGGAAACACGTCGAACAGCAGGGTCAGGTGGGCCGGGAACTCCGAGGCGCTGCTGCGGAACTCGGCGACGTCGCGAACCGAAAACGTCAACTTGGGGGCCAGGTGGTTCCCCGTGGGGACCGCAAACGCGTCCGCTTCCGGAACGGTGAGCGTGCTCCCGGGGGAGATCAGTTCGCTTAAGTCCTCTCCCGCGCCAGGAGCATCCGGGTCGGGAACGAACAGGCGCACATTGTAGCGCAAGCCGCGGAGATCCGGCGCTTTCTCCAACTCCAGCAGCATGTCGGCCAGCAGTCGCCCGCGCCCCGCGTTGAAACAATTCATGCGCAATGTGCGGATGTAAGGGTGTTGGACGACGTATCGTCGGACCCGGTCGGCGAGAAAGCGACCGTTCAACGTGAAGCTCCCCACGTTGGGTTCGGGCAATCCGAGGGCCGTGCATAGCTCCGCCATCAACCCCCTTGGATTGTTCTCCGCCAGCGAAGCGTACACCGTCCAGTAAGGGTGAAGGTTGTCAACCGCTGTTAGGAGTTGTCCGCCTCCCATGGGAAGCACAGCCGGGAAATTAACCAGACTGAGTCGCTCCAGCAACGAATCGCGGCTGGGAGTGAGGGACTCCTTGGACGAACGCCTTGCCTGTTCTGCCCAACGTCGACCCACTGTCAGCCATGTGGCCAACCACAGCAGTCGCAAGGGGTGGGAGGGGCCAACGATCAATGCGGTCCGACATCCGCCGCGCTGGTCTGCCAGCTCCACTCTGACGGTGTCCAAGACCAGCAGTCTGCGGAGCCGGGCAATGGCTTCCGGTTGTTGGTCCGCCGGAGCGGCCTCCGCCAGTCGAAGCCCGTGGGAGAGAAGCCCCAGATACTGCTCCGCATAAGCAGCAACGGGCTCAACCAACGGGAACAAGTCCGCGCCCTGGCAGATTTGCCGGCCATCTGGCCCACGCAGCTTGGTGAACAACTCCTGCCGTGCAGCCTGGAAGTCTTCGATTCCCGGCAAGGCCGGCCAGCCGGACGCGTCCTCGAATACCTCAGCCGCTTGGGCCACAGAGACCGCCAGGCGCCAGGAGAGCGTGTCTTGAGTGGCGGAAGAGAGCATGCGTTGCTCGAGCACCTTAAGCGCCCGCGAAACGGGGACGTGGATCAGGCCCTCGCCGGCGAACTTGAACTCCAGCATCTCCCCCTTACCCCTGCTATCGTCGCCGTCGACCCACGCGCAGTGGGTGCACTGGATCCTGTCAAGCTCGTGCCCTTCCGCCACGGCCTTGAACCAGAAGTGGATCAGGGCATGTCCGTAGCTGGGGAACTTCGGCACCGCCCGCTGGGGTACTTCCACCTCCACATCATCGGACTTCACAACGTAGAAGGCGTCGCTCTCGTTCAGCAACTGATGCCCTTCCGCGCTTCCTCCAAGAGGTATTGGTTGACCTTCGACGTCGACGATGGGGATGGGGTCGCCCTCAGCGGTGCAAGGCAGTACCCTTACGAAGTGCCACCCATCTTCCCAGTCCACGGAGGTGAGCTTGCTGAAGCTCACCGAGGCGTCGCGTCGCGCGGTGGCCCAGGCTTTCTTCTTCTTGGTGAAGGCCGTTGGGCCGCTCTCCCGAGAGACGACCTGCAGTCGGAAGTGGTCAACTCCCGGCACGCTCTCGGGGGCCGGGTCACAGCGGAACTTCACCTTGAAGCTCTTCGGACCGTTTCTGCCAACAACCAGGACTTGCTGGCCAAGAAGTCTGCGGAGGTCCGCATCGGGTTCATCCTCCCCAATGACTGGCAATCCGAGTTCGAGAACCTCAACCCTCACTTGTTGAGTAAATCCCGCTCCATCCTCGAATTCCCATTTATCGAAAGACAGCGGCCATAGAGATCTCTCAATCACGATCCGACGAGTCCAGGCTGTCGGATCCTCGACTCCCGTTTCGCACAAGAAATCGCTCAGTCTCGCACGGAACCCGTGGTCTGCGAGTTTCAGGTCCAACACCCGACCGCGCTCGGACTTGGTCGAGAAGGTCAGCCGGTCAACGCATTCCAGGTTCTTGGTAAGGCGCGTTGGAACGCTGGCGGGATCCTCAAGGAGGTGAAAATCCGGGGCCAGACCCAACTCGCACAGCGAGGCCCCAACCACCTCTCCCTCAGCTCCATTGACTCGAATACTCAGAAGAAAGCGCACCACAGCGACGGCGTCAGCCCATCGCCATCCCCGCTCTTCGACGAGCCTTAACACTTCTTCTACCGCCCCCCGCAACTCAGCAGGCAGTTGCTGGACCAGACGTGTCCGGAGCAGCGGAAATGCGTCGGCGACGGAAATGTGCTCGAAAGTGGCCTCAGCGAAAGAGTCCTCCGCCGCGGTTCGTAGATCATTCGGGACAAAGACCAGCAAAGGCGGGCGCTGTTCGCCCTCCGCCGGCGGATTACGCAGCTCGACCAGTTTGCTGCTTGTGATCAATAGTGCATCCTTGCCAGAGGCCTCATGGGCGAGCACATGCACCTGCGCCCGTGCCCCCAGTTGCGCGCGGAGATTCCTCGCCGCCTCCAGCATCACAGGCGTCTCGAGGTCTCCCACCCGCATGCAATGACCGGGATGGCGCGCCGCGATGACCTCGCACAGGCGTTCCTCGATGACGAGGCGCAGTTCCTCATTGACGTCGTCCGCGGTGACTCCCCGAAAATCCTGGCTCATGCGGTTCCTCCTACCGGCATCATGTGCTCGTGTCCGATGGAATAACGCGGCGTGACGTGCTGGGTGACATAGGCATCCGAGAGATCCTGGAAGAAGCCGATCTCGCGCAGCTTGTCCTTGAAGGCTGCCTTGTTCTGCCGCAGAGCCTCGCGGTCGGCGATGGATGGCTCCCCGAAGCCCTCTCCGCGGGGCAACGAATCGATGAAGATCCCGTACCGATCCCGCAAGAACGCCAGCAGTCGGTCAATCTGGATTTCCTCGGAGAAATAACGGCCGCTGCCGGGGTCATATCGGAGTACTGCAAGTTGGAGTAGCACCTCCAGCAGACGGCTGTCCAGGATGAACCGCCGCGGAGCCCTCGCCGAACGCGCCTGGGCGAGCAGTGCACCCGGGCGATTCTTGAGCATCAGCGAATCCAGCGCCTTGACTATGAAGCTCCGATGAAAATCGCCACGCAACGCCATTAAACACTCGATGTAAGTGTTCAGTTGATCCAGGCCCATGCCGAGGGTCGCCTGGATTTCCGGATCCAGGGTGTCGTCTTCACCCGCCATGTCCTCCTTCAAGCTCAGCAACCGTGAGCCAAAGTACTGCTCGCGATCCTCGGCGTGCGGGTCGTCCAGCAGGCGGAGAACATCAGAAACACTGAGCTGTCGGTTGGAGCCGCCTTGCAGCCGTCCGAACTGGAGCAGATGCTGGCCGAACTCATCCAACTTCTTGGTCAGAAAATAGGCCCGCACAAAACCGGGAATCCGCCGGTAATGTACTTCTGCACTGATCTCTGCCAGCTCGCTCCCGCGGGTTCCCGGATGGTTGCGCACGTCCACGAACAAGCCGATCGGGTAAGGACAGTCACCGTGCGGTCGTTCCTCTGCACCGGGTCGCATCGGGCATCGGCCGGCCTCGCAGGTGGAGTCCATGCCTTTCCGCCGGACCAAGGCTGGCAGCAACTTCAGGAGCCGGAGGTGATAAAGGGCAAGATGAAAGGCCAGCAGGATCTTCAGGTATTCCACCATGACCGACCTCGGAATCCTCGTGCGATACTGCATGAGGCGCACGATGTCGTCTGCCATCAGATCGGCCGAGCCGAGGCATAAGGGTGCCGTGGCCTCTCGTGATCCCTTCACCGGGGCGTCCTGGAGCACTTCGGACTGGTTCAAGCTCATCAGCGCCTGTGTCTCGACATCCACCGTCACCCGGCTGTCTTCCTGCTGGGTGTTGGGGTCTATCCCCTCAAAAAAGAACGAGCGCAAGCGCTCCAAGGCCCGTTTGCCAAGGTCATTCCGGGCATGCCACAGCGTTTCGTACAGGTGTTGTGCCGCCCCGTAGTCTCGACAGTGTCTTGGGTTGCGAAACCGATAGGTGTAACCGTGCAGCGGGCGGGGGGCCGCCACGGCTTCCTTGCCGACCTTGCCTCGATTGACCAGATCCAGCAGATGTGTTTGAAGCCAGCCGCGCGTGATTCCTGGATACTTGCTGAAGTCCTTGAACCGCTCAGGGTGCTCTAAGAAGTGTCCCTCGAATGTCTCAAGAGTTGTGTCCTTCTTGTAGAGCCGGCTGTCCTCTCCCTTGTGATGGATGCGAGCGAACAACCCGGTGAGGACGCGGTCCATTTCGAGCGTTTTGAAATCCAGCATGCTGATTTTCGGCAGCCGGAAGTGCTTGTCCCTGCTCTTAAGTGCCATAGTTCGCTGATTCCTCGGAGAGGCGCATCTCCAGGTGTCCTTCAGGGTATCGGGTGACGGAGTAGAAATCGTGGCCTGTTGGGGTGAGCAACACTTCTTGGTAGGGCGCGGAACCAAGGATGTTCTTGAAAACCGCGAGGCTGAGGTAGTAGCCCTGCATCTCATCGACCGTTGGGCGATAGCCTTGGTTCAGGCGGTCCAGCATCTCGAATACATCCAGGTTGATGACCAACTCCGCCTGGAGATCCGAGCCGTCCCGAAATCGCAAGACCAGCGCGTTCGGTCCGTGTTCGAGGTAGGGAGAGGCCTTCGCCGGTTCTTGAGGGACCAACTCGAAACGGTCCCCGGCAAAGACCCGATAGCTGCGCACCGTGGCCGCCTCCACCTGCCGCACTTGAAGAGCCAGTTTTCCTCGAAGTCGACGACAGTCAAATATGCCCTCGCCCCGGTTGATGGCCCGAAGGATGTCCTGCGCCGCTGCGTGTGGGTCGGGGCGCTCGGTGAGCAGCGTGAGCATCTTGGAAGCAGCCCCGTAAGGGATGAGTTTTCGCCAGGAATCATCCCGCGCCTCGAAGAAATGACGTCGCCGCAGCATCGCCACGTAATCGCGGTGGCGTTCGAATCTCCGCAGGTTGTGCTGGCTCGTGACCTCCTTGGGCAAAGCTGCGTAGATTGCCTGAAGGAGATCGCGGTCGTAGCGTCCGCGCGGAGCGAAGTCCATGAGCATGGGCGCCGGATCGGGCGGGTGGAAGTCGAAGGCCCGGTCCAGCTTTGGGTCGCTGGTTTCGCCGACGTCGAGTTCGAACAGCAATCGCAACAGCCGGTCGTGTTGCGTCATTCCGACGCCAGCCCAACTATTGAAATAGAATCCACGGGCGATCTCATCCCGTTCCCCCCGCTCGTAGATCCCGTGAATCTCCTCACAGTCCCGAGTGCCGGCTATCGTAAACGCCAGCGCGGACCGCAGGTCACGCAACGTGATGTGCAGTCGGGCGCGCAGCATGACCAGACGGTACAAGAGGCCGAGTCGTTCCAGCACTTGCGGTCCCGCTGTCGGGTTCGCCAAGGTTTGCGCGTTGTGATGGACATAGCAGCGCTTTTTTAGATCACAGTTTCGACACGGTGCCCAAAACTTGGGCTCGACCATACGCCTCACCAGACGGTCCAGTATCGAGGACACGCCGTCGTCGGCTGCAACCACGCTGCGGAGATTCAGATTCACCACGGCGATTCCATCCTCCGGCGTGCCGGTCTGCAGGCCACGCTGCACGATCCTCCTCAACCTGGGGAACTCCGCGCCGAACTGTTCAAGGAAATCAATCAGCCGCCCCTCGTTAATGGCGATCAGACGTGTCTCGCTCTCCGGCCAGGCTGAGGACCCGGCTCCAGCAAACGGGGCGAAGAACTGACGAAGTACCTCGTCGTTGACTTTTTCTCCTTCGTCCTGACTGCCGTCGTAATTTGTTAGGAAGCCGCGTCCCCCTAACTCGAAGCGGGTCCCGTTGCCGGTGCCGTAGGGAGTCACTGCAGCGCCCCGGTTCCGGGCCTCCGCCTCAACCTGCTGGATGAACGCGGTCTTGCCATCGCCAGCGTTACCGCTGATCAACACCAGCCTGAAATCGCCGTTGAGCGTCGCAGGCTGGAGAGCCTGATCGAGGGCGGTGGGGACGTAGATCAAACGGCCCATGTCGTCCAACCCACGCGTCCCGGCATTCGTCCGACGGCTTTGGCTGTAAAGGGTGAGCAAATAGGAGACGAAGGGATTCGTGTTCGCTCTCGGAGGGCCGGCCGGGGCGAGAGCTTGGAGGCTCTGCGTGCTGATCTGCTGATCTCTGGCTGGATTCGGTTGGCGAAGCGTGGCGATCTCCCGCAGGGCCTGCGCCAGTTGATTGGCACTGGCGAAGCGTTCGGCCCGGTGCGGGGCGATTGCTTTCGCGAGCACCGCCACAAAGCCTGGAGACAGATCCTCGGAGCCCGACAGCTCCCTCGGATCACGCATCGCCTTGTCCTTGGGCGGCATCACCTCCCCTGGCCAGGGATACTCTCCGGTCACTGCCTCGTAGAGCGTTAACCCCAGCGCGTAGATGTCCCGGTCAACCCGTTCCGCCAGGGTCAGTTCCGCCGCAAGGTCCAGGTCCGGTGGCAGGTAGCGCCGGGTGCCCCCGCCACGAGCAAAGAAGTCTCCAGCCCGCATCGAGACGTTGAAGTCCACGATCTTCACCGCCTTGCTGGTCCACATCAGGTTGGCGGGCTTGATGTCTCCGTGCGTGACGTCGTGTCGGTGGAGATGCGCCAATCCTTCCGCCACGCCGATCCCCATGCGGTGCGCGTCAGCGATCGACAACTTCTTGCCACTGATCAGCTCCGCAATGTTTGCCCCCTCCACGTACTCCATCACCAGGAAGGGGACCCGGTCCCCCTCCAGGAAGTCGCCGTCATACACCCGCACCACCCCGGCGTGCTCAGGCAAGTTCGCCAGGGTCCGGTATTCCTGCTTCATCCGTTCTGCAGTCGAGGTGCGATCCAGCGTGATGACCTTCAGAGCCCGGGTTACGTCGCCGAACGTATCGATGACCCTGTAGACCCGGCCAAAGCCCCCTTTTCCGAGCGCCGCCTCGACCAGATACTTGTTCTTGAGCAACGTGCCCGATTGCAGGTTGGCATAGTCGAGCGGGGTCCCTGGCGGTGGAATCTCCGTTTCGGACTCCGAACTCGAAGGAGGGGGCGGTGCGAACAGCTCCTCGAATCCGGTCAACGCCTCTGCGGCTGAAGGCCGTTCATCCGCCGCGAACCGGCACAAACGCTCAAGCCAGGCGTCGAAGCCCTCGGGCAGTCCCAAGACGAGCGACGAGACCTTTTCCGGGAAGACCTGCGTCGCGGCAACCGCTTCCTCAAGGTCCTCGAATGTCGGTTTCCCCGTAAACACCTCGTAGAGTGTTGCCCCGGCGGCGTACACGTCTGAAGCCACACTGCTCTTCAGCGGGTCTTCCTTCAACTCCGGCGCGAGATAGGCCGGCTCAACCACTTCGGGCAACTCGTGCGCCAGCGTTCGGTCGCGCGGTGGGCCGGGCCGGGCGAAGTCGAAATCGAGCAGGCGTGTCTGGCCATCTTTCCCTACCACCAGCGTGGCCGGCGAAACGGCACGATGCAGCACCCCATGCGCGTGACAATGCGCCAGCGCCGACAGAAGCTCACGGGCCAGACGCAGCTTCTGATCCATCGTGAGCTGCAATCCGGGCTTGGTCAGATGTAGACGTAACGAATTTCCCGGCGCATCGTTCAAAACCAGCACGTAGGCGTCGTCCCGCTCGGTGGGGAAGAAGTCTCGGGCAGACGGGATGGCCGGGTGCGAGGGCAGCCGATCGAGTGCCGTGTACGCGTTTGAGATCCTCTCCCGTTGAAGCGCACGCTCGTTCGCGGGCAGGTAGGGATCAGCGCGGTAGACCCGGACGATGACGCGCTCCGGACTGGAGGCGTAGGCGTTTCGTGCCCGGTATTCGGTGTAGAAATCGTTCGCCGTGAGGCGTTCTTCGCACTGCCAGGATCGGCCCAACAATGGCAGGCCCTGTTGGGCTCGAGCCTTGCCGGTGATGGTCGAGAGGATGTGGCCAATGTGTGGTGCGGTGGGGGCCGGTGGCGGAGCCCGGTCGGGCAACAGCGACACATCCATGAGCCTCCGCTCACAACCCGCCAGCTTCCACGTATGATCGCGGTCCCGCCCTTCTGGGTCGCGCAGCGCGGCGTCCGGAGCCGTGAGGAGGACCACTGCTTCGATCCACACGTGACGCAAGGCTTGGTGTGGTGGGTTCGCTGCATTCGAGAGCAGACCGTGCAACAGCCGGGTGTGATGACGGAGCTTGGGGAGCGGCGAGGTGAAGGGCGTGCGGCCCTCCGGATGCCACTTGCTGCCCGCCACGTGGATTTCGCCATAGGTGGACTTCACGTCCACGAGATAAACCGCGTGCGGTGCCACCACTGCCACGTCAATTTCGAACCACTGCCCGTCGCCGCTGCGCAGCTCAAAGCTATGGATAACGCGGTAGTCGCCTGGCAGATGGTCGCGTAGATACGCAATTGCCTCCCGCTCGGGGTCGTTCGCTGGTTGGCCGATGGGGATGATTTGGGCCATACCTCAACTGCGCCTTTCTATTGCCTCCTCGACGAGATGAACGGCGCGTTCGTCATTCTTCAAAGCTAGAAAGAGCTTCTCGTGGGCCGAAATAATCTGCGCTCCGCAGCGATGCCTTTCCGTCTTCTCCGGCCAGGGCACGAGAAGTTGCGTCATCTGCGGGTCCCATACGCGCGGAATGCTGTTCCCGGCCGATTGCCGTTTGATGAGCACCTGCCCGACATCCGTCCGGAAGAACCCAAAAAGATACGCGCCGTCCTCCGGTTCGTTCGGAACCACGCGATACATGTCGTCAGCGACGAACAGGCCGTTAAGCCAGCCGTGAACCAACAGCGGTCGGGCGAATAAACCGTAGATTTGTCCGGCTGCTTGGAAGACTAGCCAGCCTTCCCGAACAACGAACTCCTTGAAGGCCGGTGTGCGGAAGCTCACATAACGCACATCATCCGCTGAAAACTTGTAGGCATCGTTGCCGCTTACGAATTGGACGCCCTCACGGGCGTCTTCCACCCAGAGTCGCTTGAACATCGGGGGCTTGAACAGTCGTTTGGTTACGTCAGCAAGCTGACGGACGGGAACAGAACAGCGACGCAAGGCTTCGTCCGCCTCCACGGCGGCAGGCGAGTGATACGTTGCATCGAATCGCCAGTTCAACTCCTCTGAACGAACCGAACTGACACCAAAGCCACGCACGTTTGTGTGGGTAAGCCGCGGCAGGCCTAGGAACTCGCGCAAGGAACCCGTGACCTCGTTGATCTCCAGACTGGCTTTCGTCCGCAGCTCTGCCGACTGCTCGACGAGGGTGTGGACTTCGTGTTCCAGGGCGTCGCCGAGGCGCGGCACAACAACATCGTTACGTAGCAAATGCTCCGGCTCGATACCTTGAATGATCGAACCGTAGGTGCCAGAAACGACCAGGGCAACGCCAAACTTGCTACTGAGGTAGGCGTAGAGGTAGCCGGATGGAATCTTCTCTGTGTCGGGCACTACGCGGAGCACATGCTCTGAACACGCCATACCATCCATGTCACGCCGGGCGTAAGCCATCTTGCCGATGGTGCCTGAACGGGTGATGAGCGTATAGCCTGCCCTGATGGTGAAGTGTGGCGTCTTTGCCACCTGCCTTTTGGAAATCAGCGGCAGGTTGCTCAGATCTACCTTCTGCAGGTCGCTGCCGCTGATGAACGGCACGCCATATTCAGGCGACTCCACCCACTGCCGCGACTCGCGTCCAGCGTGGTAGATGGCGGTGGTTACTTCTTTAAGTGTGTCTTTGCGGAGCGGGAGTTTTTCGAGGAGGACTTTGGTTTCGAGCGCGCCGCCGAGGTAAGGAGAGCAATCAAGGCGGTAGCCGTAGCCCTCCATCCACGAACTCCGAATGACGGCGGTCTTCACTGTTCCCACGCCTCCTTCGGTTTCGGAAACCAGTGTTGCAGCGTCTGGCGCAGGAGCTTGAAGCCCGGCTCCTCGCATCGGTCAATGGCACGCCGGGAGACGGCGCTGAAGACGTTGCGAAAGACCGCGCGCCCGCTCTTGCTTCCGCCGAGTCGCGCGGCCCGGTCGCGCGCGGCTTTCAATTCCGAAGGCTTCGGACTCCCCGCCTGCCACAGTCCTTCCGCAATGAGCCGATCGCGCAGATTGGCATAGTCCTGGCAGCCGAACGCCTTGGCGACGTGGTCGCTATCCATCCAGAGCCAGGACTCCAGCATCGGCTGGATGACGATGACCTCGAAGCGCGCGCGGTCCCAACCGGCCTGGGTGAGGCTCCGGCAAATGTCGGCGTGAATTTGAGCCGCCCCCGGCGAGGGATCGAAGGATTCATCCAGCAGCACAAGGGCGCGCTCGTGGGTTTCGCGGAAGGGCGCGAGGTGTTCGTGGGCAGATTTCCAGACCGATTGGTCGTTTTCGCCGGGCACTTTGAAGAAGTCCTGCTCGCTGTCGGGATCGAGCGCGAAGCGGGCGCAGTCGAGGGCAGATTGCCAGTTGTCGCGCCGGAAGAAGGCTTTCAGCCCCTCGACCATGGTGTTGTCCGCGAGATGGAAGACGAGGGGGCGCATCAGAGGACTCCCGCGCTGTGCAGCGTTCCCAGGCTGGGCTGGCCGTGCCAATGGGCGAGGAGGGAATGCTCCGTGCCCGGCACCGCCTCCACGCCACCGGTCTTGGCGAGGCCAAGGCAAAGCAGGTGCCGCAGTTCGGTGACGGCGGCCACGATGGGGGAGTGCGTGGTGACCCAGACCTGGGTGCCGTCAATGACCTGAAGCGTTTCCAGCACCGCCTCGATGGCCTTGGGGTGAATGCCGTTTTCCGGTTCCTCGATGGCAAGAAAGCGCGGCACGTTTGCCAGGTAAGGCAAAATGGTGTAGGCCAGCACTGCGAGCGTGCCGTCGGAAAGTCCGTGGCCGGGGACGACGAGGCCGTTGCGGTAATGGACGCGGAGGTAGGCGAACTGGTCGTCCTCCCGTTGGCGAGCCTCAACGCGCTCGAGGTTCGGCAGCGCGCTCTCGACGTGTTCATTCCACTCTTTGAAATGGACCGAGTCTTCGGCCGCCAGGCGCAGCACCGACCAAGCGAGCGTGCCTGCGTCCGGCGCGATGCGGAAGTCACGACCGGGGGAGGGTTGGGCTGACCGGAGCGCGGTCAGCGACGGCTGGTAGAGAACGCATTCGCGACCGAGGAACGCGCGGAGCCAGGTAGCGGCAGGATGGCGCTCAGCGTCCGGCGGGACGAAAGCCAGCGCTGGCGCTTCCGACGCTGCATCGAAGACGGTGGGCGGCGGCTTGGGTCCGCGCAGACGCGGCTCCCGAGACAACTCGGTGCGTCCTCCCCGTTCGCGGGAGAGGACGATGCGGGTGCCGTTGTTCTCCGCGAGATGGCTGGTGGCCCACAGACCCTGGGGCAGTTCGTCCACGGCCGGCCGTTTATCGAAGAGGATCAGCGCCTCCTGGGAAAGTGAAAGGGCGCTGCCTTCGACCGAGAAAGCCAGTTCGTAGCGGGCGCACTCGGAGCCAGCCCGGGCACGAACCTCGTCAGGCAGGCTGACCTCGACGGCCAGGGCGAACCACGGACCGGCTCGGTTGAACACCAAGTCCTGGGCGCCATCGGCCCGTGCGCGAGGATGCGATGGTGTGGGACTGAAGAACGCGCTGTGGATGCTTTGGCGCTGAAGCATTTCGCCAAGCACCACCGGGATGTCGATGAGGGTGGATTTGCCGGCCCCATTCCTGCCGACCAGCACGGTGTAACCGCCCAGCGGCACACTGAGCCGTTCAAAGCAACGGTAGCGATGGGCTTCGATGCAAGTGATCATGCGCCGGGCTCCTGGTTCTTCTTTCGGAACGCCTCGTAGGCGTCGCCGATGGCTGGAAAGTCGTCGTCAATCTCCGGCTCAATGATCTTGCGCTGGCGGGTAACGATTTCGCCGTTGGCCTTGACCTTCTCTTCGTAAATGCGCGTGACCAGTTTCTCCGTGCCGTCGGGATTGCGTTTGTGAAGCGCGTTGCCGCGTCGGTCCACCCCTGCTTTCTCCGCCACCGCCATGAAGATGGGATACTCGGTCACGTGGCCCTGCGCCTCGGCATCCATCTCCATATCGGTCTTCTTCTTCAGAAACAGCAAGCTCGTGAGAATGCCGACATTGGCCTCGACGATGAAAGCTTCCACCGGCACTTCAACGCAGGCCAAGACCCAGGCGTTCCGTAGAATCCAGCGGCGGATGTATTCGTCGCCGGGGTTCCCGAGGATGCCATTCGGCAGGACGATGCCCATGCGCCCGCCTGGCTTGAGCCAGCGCAGAGATTGTTCGATGAATAGGATTTCCGGGGCTACGGCGTTCTGCGTAGTGGTTTGTTCCATCCACTGCCCGTCCTTGGTGCGAGTCCAACGTCTGGCCAATTGGTGGTTCTGGAGGATGGCCGGCTCGGTGATCGGGATTTCCGAACCGAACGGTGGATTCGTCATCAGCACGTCCACGGACTCGAACGGAACATGCCGCTTTGCCTGGTCGTTGCCGGGCAGGTGGCCGTTCGGGAACGCCAAGGAGTCCATGTGGAAGATGTGCCCCTCCGTGTTCGCTGCCATGAGGACGTTCATGGTGCTGGCCCTTACTAGGAACGGGTCGAAATCTGCGCCGAAGAGGTTCTTGTTCGCGTAATCGCGGAGCCGGTCCAGAACGCTCTCCTGCGTTCTGTCTCCGAGTTCCCGCTGGTACCCCGCCCGGAACCGGCGAAGCTGATGCGCAAGCGTCGCTACCAGAAAGCCGCCAGTGCCATCAGCCGGGTCGAAGACCTTCTCGTGCTCCTTGGGGTCCAGGATGCGGACCACCAGGTCCACGGCACGACGCGGGGTGAAGTACTGCCCCCGGTCTCCACGCAGGTTCGCCCCGACAATTTCCTGGTAGGCGGCCCCCTTTGCGTCCACATCCGACCGGCTGAAGTTGTACCGGGCCAGTTCCATGACCATGTAGGCCAGGGCACGGTCGGACAGGGTGATCTCGTCAGAGGGGCGGAAGAGCCCACTGCCGCCATACTGCCTCTTGACCGCCTCGAAGAGCGGTTTGATCCGTCCGCTGATCTTCATCCGGCCTTCCTCGCTGAACGGCTCGTCCGCGTAAGCGAAGAACTTGCGCTCCTTGCCGCGATTCGCCCGTTCGTCGTACATCTTGGCGAAGATGAGGTAGAGGAACTGCCAGAACGCGGCGTCCTTGGGCATCCCCTCGTTCCCGTGAATGAAGTTGTGGCAGCGCTGAAAGGCACGGCGCAGGGCGTTCTCATCCCCTGGACGCACGTAGGTCTCCTCGTGCATGTCAGGGGTGCTCATGGTTCCGTCCGCCATCGGCCAGTCGCCGTGGGGAGCAAATCGGACCTCGAAACGGCGTTTCTCCTTGCGGAGGAAGAAACGCTCCAACCCGTTCGTCCACAGGCCCCAGTCGCAGCCATCGGCCGCGATCATGATGCCCTTCAGGTCTTCGAGGTCCTTCCCCGCTTGGGCGAAATCGCGGATCTTGATGGCCGACTTCTTCCCCACCTTCGGGAACGGCCGGCAGATGACCGCCCTGCGGAGGCTCTCGACCGAGACTTCCTCTCCGGCCTCAAACACCGCGATGTCCACCCGTTTCCGCCGGCCCTCGACCTTCATCGGGAAATCGGCTGCCATGTGCTCCGGCGCGATCTGGTACTCGAAGATGAGCTGCCGAGCGACTTCCTGCCGGACCTTCTCCTTCTCCGTCTCCTTCACCGGCTCCCCGGTGATGAAGTCGGTCATCATGCCCTCCGCCAGCGCGGGAGCACTCGGAGCATCATCCGTCAACGCCTTCGCTTTAGCCATGCGCGGCGATATTGCGCGACCCTCAAACGGTTTGCGAACCCCAAATCGTTCCCGAGCGGAGCGGCGAGTATCCAGGCGCGGTCCTATGCCGACTGCGCGACAGCTACAGAAGTCACGGCGACCTTCAGGCCAATGGCTCCGCGTTTGGACAAACTACTTGATCCCAGCCTGGACGAATGCATTAGCTGCCCAATTGGGTGAGCCGTGAGCGCGTCTTCCGACAACAGCAATTCGCCGTCCCTCTACGCCTTGGCACGGTCCAGATGCACCGTCTTCGGAAAGGAAGCGAGAGGCAGACTGATCTCGGGCAAATGCCCTCTCCTGGCACAGCGAGACCCGGGCACGATCGCTGCCCGGCGGACCGACAGCGAGGGGCCGACGCTGGATCCGAGGGCTCGCTTGTTCTACCAAGCGACTCCGCAGGTCCTCATCTTCTGCCGAGTGCCAGCGGGTGTAACAAAAAGAGCAGCGCTCCCGGCGAGACCACAGAGCCCCCCGCGGAAACGGCGACTCCCCTGACGCAGGGCTTGCAGCTGTGGCGAGTTGGTGTTCCCATCCTCGACAAGCATGAACACCGCCGAAGCCACCGCTGAACGCCGCCACCGCCGCGGTGTCATCTCCTCTTGGCAGTACAGCACGGTATACGGGTACCACGGGTACATCCGACCGGACCATCCTGACCCAGACGGACGCCTTGTTCTTGTGAGCACACATTCACTAAGAAGTCCGGCTACGCACATCAAGCTCGGCGACCGCGTCTACTTCTCTACGGAGAAGACGCCACGTGGCGATCTCGCTACCGACGTATACGTGGCTTACGGCGACACCCCCGAAGCCGCCGAATCTGAGGGCAGATCCGTTGGAACAGTCAGAAATCTCCATCCTGAGCGGCTGTTCGGCATACTCGAAACGGAAGATGGCAGGACGGCCTTGTTCCACTTTTCTGATCTCGAAGACCCAGCCAGGGTGCCCCTTCCAGGTGCTCTGGTCAGTGCTCGCCTATTCGAGCGCCGGACGATCAACCGCCTCACCGGCGAAAACGAGGTCCGTCTTGGGGCAGCCGAGCTGCGCGCCTGTCAAATTGCAAAGACAGACGAACCGTCTAGTCGCCTTGACGCCGGACTCCACAAGCAAGCACAGGGGTTTCTTGCAAAAGCACTGCTAGCGAGGGAAGAAGGACGTTTTGACGATGCCGCCCAGATTTACGAAGCGGCCCTGAAGGGCTGTCCCGCCGCCGCTGTATTTCTGAGCTACGCTGCAATGGAGAAAGCGGAACGACATTCGCCCGACAAGGCGTTCGCCATTTTGGAAAGAGGGATGAAGCGCCACCCTAGGAATCCCAAGCTGTATGAGGACGCGGGTCTGCTCGCTGCGACGCTGAAGCAACCCATCAAGGCACTCGGACTTCTGGAGAACGCCTTAAAACTGTCCCGCGAGCCAGGCCAAGCCGGAGAGAAGGGGGTGCTGCTAGCACTCGCACGAACATACTTCAGAATGGGGGACGCCACCTCACTCCAGAAGTCCATTTCCTATTTCGAAGAAGCAGAGCGGGCCTTCGGAGAGCGCGGACTTCCCTTCCAACGCGATATCCTGAATTTCAACCTTGCGAGATTGCGCTCACAACATCAGCGTGGCGCCCTGGCGGGACACTTCTTTGAAGAATGTGGATTCCAGATAATTCGCGCAGACCTTCCTAAAGGCTCTACCGTTTTCGGTGACCTTGTCGTCAAAGCTCCCGGCATAGAGTTCTCCGAAAGTTACGGCATCTCATCGCTACTACTAGTGCGTTGCATGTTCCAAGCCGATGTTGGCATTCAGGAGCTCCGACACCTCGACCAGAAGTTGGCAAGCTGTCGGGAGTCTCAGATCGCAGATAGCGAGGTGGCACTCTTGCTAGTGGCTTCTTTAACCCCCGACATTGAGCGCGCTCTTTACGCCAGGATCGCCAACCGGCGGGAGCACTTGCCAGCTATCGTCCCGATCTCACAAGCTGAGATCGAACGGTCAAGTGACAAAGTGAACGCACTTCGAGGTGCTTTAGACAAGTGGCTGTTCAAGCGGGATTTGTTCGCCGTAAATGCCCCTGTCTTCGGTGCGCGATTCTTCGGCCGCATTAATCCCATTGCGGAGATCAGGGACGCCATCTCGGCTAGCAAGCCCGTTGGGATCTTCGGGCTTCGGAAGGTTGGCAAGACGTCCATGCTGCATGAAATCGAGCGTCGCTCTGCGGAGTCGGGAGACATCGTCCTATACCTAGATTTGCTGGCCCTACCCGAGGATGTTACGGATACGCGATGGCTATATTGGGACTTGGGGACTCAACTGCGCACGAAGAGCCAGCACTTTGTTGACACCAGTTTTCAATGGCGGCTTGGTGGCGTTTTCACGGATTACCTGGCCATTCCTGCGGAATTCCCAGTCGCTACCGCCTTCGATTCCGACCTCAAGCGCGTGCTGAGCATCATCGAGGACGCGACCATTACGCCACGTCCTAAAGTGGTCTTGATGCTCGACGAGGTAGAGCGTCTTCTGCCAACGCGCCTGGGAGAACCTGGTTTTCGGGGGTTTTTTGGTTTCTTCAGTTACTTTAGAGGCCTCTCACAGCAAACGGGGGATTTCACAATGATCGTGACCGCGGCAAATCCGGGCATCCAGGAGACCGCACAATTTGCCGGTAGAGATAATCCGGTGTTCAACTATTTCAAGGAGGTTTACCTAAAGTTCTTCGAACTGGTGGAGTGCAGACAGATGCTCACCCAGTTGGGCCGGGGGATGGGCATCGCATTCCAGAGCGGCGCCTGCGAACTGATCCACTCCCTCACTGGTGGCCATCCATTCATCACGAGACAACTAGGTAGTTTTTTAGCTGAGAAGTATCCCGACCGCCCTCTGCGTCTGACCAGCGAAACCGTCAAGGCGGCTGTGGACGACTACCTCGACCTTCGCGGAGACAAAGACTTCAACGAGATCTTCGAGCGGATCTCAAGAGACTACCCGGACGAAAGGGATATCTGCCTAGAGTTGGCTCGACAGGACGCACCAATGTCGATCGCTGGCCTGACCGATAGCCGGAAGGGCGTTCGGCCTGTCTTGCGACACTTGATAGGGTACCAACTCGCCCAAACCGACGCCTCGGCGGTGACGCTCTCCATGGAACTTATGCGGCGCTGGTTGAGAAGGAGCTATCTTACTGATGACATCCTGTCCGGAAGCTGAGTGTGTTGGGCGCGAGTCTGTGTGCCACCAGTTGACCCGCGCTGCCCTTGAAGACGGAGCCGCCTTTCTCTTCGGTGGGCCGTTGGCAGGAAAGTCAACGGTGCTCAGACAGGTGCATGACGCCCTTTCCCCCATCGGCCTTTCCGAGACCAACCTGATCGCGCACCCCGTTCCTGTTCTGGTGGAGCTTCGCCAACTCGGCGAGGATTTCACTCCATCGGGCTTTTGGCAGCTGCTAGCGGATCTGGCGGCCAGTGCTCTTCGGCCCCACCTTGTAAGACCTGGCTTTCCGGCCACGAGGCGTAGGACCGTTTCCGACGTTCGGGGGCTTATAGCATTCCTGGGGGACCTTTTGGAAAGATGTAGTGATTTGGTGGGTAATCTCTGCTTTCTTCTCGACGATTGTAAACGGATGACGGGTTTTCCCCGAGGCTTTCAGGACAACCTGGTGCATCTGCTCTGGGGAGCGAGGCACGCCGTTTCTGGCAAGGTGGCCATGGTGTTCTCTGGTGCACAAGAGTTGTACGCCTTCTTCCTAGACCCCACAACACCGTTGAGAACACGCTCCGCCACAGTGTATCTTGATAACCTTGGTATCAAGGGGCTTGGGGACATGGCTGCCACGCTTGGTCTTGGCGAGCGCGAGGAAGTTGTCCGCGAGGTGCTGCGGGTCTGCGGCGGACACGCCGGTCTTTCCTGGTTGCTACTCACGCGTCTCGCATCGCCACTACTTGCCAAGAACTTCGACAGTCGAGTTACTGTTGCTGATTTCTGTACCGGCAAGCAGGAACTGATGCGGCGATGGTACGACGGGCTGACGACGGAGGCGAAGGCCTTGGCAGCACACTTGGCGGCTGGGTCATCGGCAACCAGACCATCAGCCTCCAGCGTTCTTCGAGCGGCTGGCCTCGACCCCGCTCTGAACATACGAACCCTTAACGAATTGTGCTTCACTGGCGTGGCGGTACGTGAGGGGGCCACGTGCAAGAAGGTCGGGGCCCTCTTCTGGGAGTTTTTCACGACGGTGGATGGCAGCGCCGCTCCTTCTCCTGGCGATCATCAGGCGGTTGGAAGCCGCTTTGTGTTCAGGCGAACTGGCCGTCTGTGGCTATTTCGTTACGACGGTGAAGACTATGGCTGCAGTCACACGCACAGGGACGGCTTTCTGTATATCGCGTTCCTCCTCCGACGTGGGGCACAGCCGACGCACTGCGTCGAACTGAGGCTTAACTGCAAGCAACCGGCAGATGAGAGTGCCCGCCTCCAGTTGGAGAATCTGCTACACGACATTGAGAAGGGCTATGGCCCCAAACAGAAGTTCGCCACACAAGCATCGAGAACGCAGTGGAAAGAAGCCATCGAGCAAATTGATGGTCTGATCGCTGAGGCAACCGAGGCCGGGGACCGAGCCAGAGCAGAAGAGTTGGAGGCCAGCAAGGAGAAGCTGCAGCAGGAACAGAGAAAAGAGATTCGACTTGGGGGGCGACTCCCGCCAGAGTCGATTCAGGAGGTTCTGGAGGACAGGACTCGGAAAGCGGTCGGGAAAGCGATGAAACAAGCAGTGGATTATCTGAGGATTCACTGTCCGAGGCTCGGAGAACATCTCGGGGACCCTACGCATGGCATTGATTGTTTCGCCTGGTGGCCTCAATATCGCGGGCAGTACGAGTGGGACACTGAGGAGGTTGCTACTCGGCAGGTAGCAAATCGGTAGCAAGAACCAGCATCACACGTAGCACCGGAACTGGGTGGATGGTAATGACGCCATCCAGAACAGAAAGTGCAACGTATGATGCTAAGCTACAAAATGCCAAATTCGCTTCCGACTGGGAGCGGGCTCTTGATGAAATCCGGTCCCGCCCGTGAAAGCGGGGGGACGCTGTACTCCAACCTCGCGGACGGGAAGGCCATCCCCGTCTTTCCGGCCGTGGTCTCGGCCACGGGTTCACGCGACTTCTGCCTCGTGACTGTGCTTGGCAATCCCGTGCTTTCGAAGGTGATGGTTCCTCATCGTTCCTTCGTCATCAGCCACACACCGCTCAACGGCGAAGTGGTCTTCATCGGCAACCTGACCTTCGGAGAGGGGCCCCTCCCGCGCGCCAACATTGCATGGGCAAGCGCCAGCGGCCACGCCACCACCCTCGGCCGTGACCCCCGTGTTTGTTCGAGCGCCGACGCTCGACTGAACAGCGGTTGCCGCCCAGCCAGCCCGAGCATTCCGTCTGTGCGCCACCGCGGCACCATTTCCCGGGTTCACCCGTCGGGCCGGTTCAGCGAGATCATTGAGGACGGTACCGGGCGCCCTTACTTCGCGCACAGGACGGCATTCCGCACCGCTCCAATGGTTTCTGGGGCACGAGTGACCTTCAGGGAGTGCCCAAATCCGAGAGGCCCTGCCGCGACCGACGTTCACTCCAGCAACTAGCACACGAGCAGTCGGGGGGTCCGAGGACCGCCCGACTGCACAACCACACCGCAAAACTATGAATCCAATCCAAGAACTCATCGACTCACTGAAGGCGTTACTGAACAGAAAGCAGGTGTCGCCGCCTGCGCCAACACCTACCCTCCAACCGCCGGCCCCGTCGCCGTTCATCATGCCTGCGCAGGTGAGGCTGGAAACCGAGAAGGCCATCCACACGCTCACGTTGGTGGACCGCGCCTACGCGCTAGGCATTTGGCGCTCACCGGAGGAAAAGAGGAAATGGCTGAATGATGTCGGGGTCTTCCTGGCCTTCAACAACCTGAAGAGAATCAGTCTTGAGCTGCTGGGGGCGGACAAGACAGTTGTGGCCGAGGTGAAGATCAACTTCGGCCAACACGCCGACGGCAAGGCCGGTGGGCTGTCCAGCGGCACAGAGGTGCCGGTGATCGACAAGAGGCTGGTCACCAGCCACCGCGTCCTTGTCCAGAACAAGAACGGCAACGCGGCGCAGTATGAGCACCTGCTCAAGTTCAACTGGTCGCCGGCGGAAGCGCTGCGTCGGCGGCAGGGTGACGAGTTCGCCAACAGCCAGGCGCGCAAGACTGGAGGCCGGCAGACCGGCAGCATCTTCGCGTCGAAGGACTCGCGGCATACTCTGGTGGTCACCCGGCCCATTGGCACGAAGGGCTTCGGCTTTGCCGACTGCCCTGCTCTCGGATTGACGGGCGTCCTCCTGCACATTCGGCACTTGCGCGGGCCAAGTGCGCTCAGGCTTGGCCAGCGCCTCACGGCGCAGATCGTTCAAATCCCGCAAGGCATCCAGGCGCGGGAGGTGCGCGCGGTTTAATGCAAGCAGCGGGGCGGCGGGGGATTGCCTCCGCCTCCCCCCTCACTTCAACCGAACATTGCCCCATGAGATTCAATCCGAACTTCCTGAAGACCAGCCGAAGCGAGGTCGGACAGGCCGGCCTCGGTGCGAGCGCATCGAGTTCCCAAGGCTGGGTGTGGTTCCAGTCGCTGGATGGCCTGCGACCGCACCAGGGCTTTCGTGGCCACACTGACCTCACGCCGCTGCGAGGAGCCCGCGTCGCCCTCGTGGCCGACGATGATAACGTCCGCATCTCCACACAGCGCCACCGACGCCGCTTCAGTTACCGCAACATGCTGGAACGCGTCGCTAGCGAGTGCTGCGTGGTTACGGCTTTGGCTGTCGTCACTGCGCTGCCCGGCGACCAGGGCCGGCAGCATTATCTCGAAACTCGTGGCTGGCGGACGTTGGTGATGCCGCGGGAGATGTGCGTCGGAGTGAACGGCCTCCGTCTCCGCGCCAATGCGGACATGGACTTGTGCCTTGAGGTCGGCTGCTGGCTCGCGGCGATGTCGTTTGACACTCTGGCGGTCGTCAGTGGCGATGGCGACACGTGCGTCAGCATTGCCCGCGCGGCGGCTCGGCATCGGCCCGACGTTCGCGTCGTGACGCTGGCAGTTCCCGGGAGCGCAAGTCAGCAGCTTCGGACCCGGCATGATCTCTTTGACGCGCATGTGGTCCTCGGGCGCGATTTGACCCGGCCATTCGATGCTTCGAACTGAACTCTGAACCCAAAACGAAGAATCCCATGTGTGACTACAACATCCTCAGCAAGAAGACGGTGCAGGCATTGCCCGTCCCTCTGACGCACCTTCGTCCTCATCTCGGCTCACCGGCTCACCGGAAGCTCGTGCAGGCTGTCACCAGTAGGCGGGCGCGCCACGGCTACGATCTCCACGATGGCCGACAACTGCCCCCCGGCAGCCTCGGCCGCGGCCATTACATGTCGCCAATCAACTTCGAGCACGCGCTGGCTCGCATGAACAGGAACCCTCGTCGCTGCCAGTGGTGCTGTGGCTGGCTACCACGCGAGCTGGCGAAGGAGCATCAGCAGCTGCACAATCACCGGGAGGAAATCCGGCACCATTTCCACGAATCGTGCTGGCAGGCGCGCTTGTTGGCAATCGCGGTCATCTTTGGCCACGTCCGGCCGGAGCACCTGTTCCCGCGGCGTGCAGGTCACTCCAGGATGATCACCCTGCGCAGGACGATCACATGGACGGTGCGGAAATCGATCACGGCGTTTGAGCACCCCGGACGGCGCAACCGGAGGAGGCGGCAGGGATGAACTTGTGGCGACGGCTGATCCAAGCGTGGCTGGGTCCTGCCACCCCGCCACGCCATGCACGGCGCCGCCATGGGTCTCGCCCAAGTGGCCAGCGGCGACTGAATCACCGCAGGCCGCCGCGTGCATCAAAGCGCAGGCCGCCACAGGGCCTCCGACGCCTCTTGAAAGGCCTGTCAAGCCCGCGGCTGATCCAAGGACGCGTCATCGCCTACCACGGAACGCCCTCAGCGTCGAACGCACGGAGTATCTTCCGCGACGGATTCATGGCCGGAGGTGGAAATGCCCTTGGGGACGGCATCTACCTGGCGACCGACCTCACGACCGCAAAAACATACGCTGGAAGCACCGGGGTCTACCTGAAGTGCTTGGTCAAACTCGGGCGGACCTGCTTTTGGGGTCCTCCGATGCAGGCACGCTACGCGGCCTGGTGTCAAAGGCGAGGAGTACGGCAGGACAACTCGGCCATGACGGCATTCCTGCTACAACACGGCTACAACACGCTTCAGAACGGGAAGGTGGTCGTAGTGCTCGCACCCCAGTTCGCGAATCCAAGCGCTTGGAAGCGAAAGAACCGGCATGTCAAGCTACTCTCTGTCCACCGTGCATCGGACGGTGTTCGGATCAAGGTTTAGGAGGACGACTCATGCTCTCACTCCTGCTTGTATGCGTGTTCATGGTCTTGCTCATGCGCATTCCTTTCCTCTTCCTGCGCGGTGGACGGGCATGCGGTCACAGGTCGCACTTGGCGACACTCCTCGCGAAGGAGTTCGCGATGGGCCTTTGGCACCGGGTGTTCGGACCACCCTACGTTCGGATCTACAAGCGCCGTCGCAGGAAAAGGCACTCGCGTAGGCGATGGCGCTGATCCCACAGTATCGAGCATGACCTACGAGCAAGCCTGCAACATCTACGAGGCAATCGAGGCAACCCAGCACGAGGTGCGTGTGGATCTCTACCGGCTGGCGATCCGGTATTCAGCGATCAGGGCCGAGTGGATACTTTCAGATTCGCGAGAGCGGCAGGAAATGGACGACCAACGAACCGCCTGCCATAACGCGCTTATCGACGCCCTGAACATCCTAACCCGCAACCTGGCGAAAGAAGGAAGGGACGTTTCCTGGCGCGCTGGAATCGGCGAAGACCGAAAAGACATTGGGGATTTTGCTGTGTTTCTGGCCGCCAGCCTGGCGATTCAAGCGCGATGACGGCGCGAAGGCCGGTTAGGCAGGGGCTCAGAAACTGACGAGACGGATCTGGCTGTAGGAGTGTTCTTGGCGGAGGTGGCCGTAAACCCGCATGGCGAGGGCGCCGCCGTCCTTGTGGCCGAGCCAGCGGCTGACGGTGGGGATGTCCACGCCGGCTTCGATGCAGGTGGTAGCGAAAAAATGGCGGAAGTCGTGGTGGGAGTACGCCGGGAACCCGAGCCGGCGACAGGCGGTCTCAAGGCATTTACGGGCGCTTTGGATGCCGATGACGCGCTCTGCGGGTTCGACGGGCCGCTCCTTGCTCATCCGATCCAGGAGTTGCAGGAGGGCGTCGGTCATTGGCACGGTCCGGAATTCGTGGTTCTTGGTCCCCCTCTCCCCGCCGGTGATCGTGATCCGCTTGTGCTCGAAGGAGACATCCTGCCACCGGAGGTTCCGTGCTTCATCCAGCCGGCAGCCGGAGTAGGCCAGGAGTTCGACCAGGTTGGCGCCCTCCTTCGCCTGGGCCTGGCTGCTGTCGCGACCGTCCGATTCGCGGATCGCGGCGATGAGCCGCTGGAATTCCTCGCGGCTTGGCACTTGGATGAGTTTCGCCACGATGCGGCGTCGTTTGATGTCCTGACTGGGGCTGGCAAGGATCAGGCCGAGGCTGATGGCGAAGTTGAAGACCGCGCGCATCGTGTCGAGTTCATGGGCGAAGGTCTGGGGGGCAATGTCCCCACCCCGTTCGGTCAGCCACTGTTCGCAGTGACGGCGGGTGATGTTGCGGATCGTCAGGTTCCGGAAGAAAGGCGCCAAGGCCTTGATGCAGCGCTGACGACGGGCAACGGTGCTGGGCTTGATCCTGTGTTGGACGGTCGCCAGCCAGCGCTCCGCCAGTTCGACGAAGCCGACGTTCCGGTCCTCGTCCGCACTGAGGTTCCCGACCTGCTGGCGCATGTCTGCGAGGCGGCGTTCGGCGAGCTTCCGGTCCGAGGTGCGGAGGGATCGGCGAAACTGCTTGTCACCCCTTTTGACCAACGCATAATAGCGCCCCGATGGTTCGTAACGGTACAAGTTCTCACCGACACGGCGGAAAGGCGATTGGGTCGCCTTCTTCGTCGGCTGTGGGGTATCCGTTTGCATGCCTGGATACTACGGTGACAAAACCGGGTGACAAGACCCGTTTTCGGACCTTCAAAACCAGCGCGCAAAGCGTTGTGCTTCAATTGGTTTTGCCAGAGTAGCTCAGCGGTAGAGCAGGGGACTCATAAGCCCTTGGTCGGCGGTTCAAATCCGTCCTCTGGCACCATTCCCTCACCGCAACCCCTCGTCGACCCGGCGCACGGAAACCGCCGCCCCCCCGGCCCGCGGATCCGACACGCCGATCAGGGTCCCGTCACCGACCACCAGAATCGACTGCGTATCGCCTTGATACCCCTCCCGCTCCTCAAGGGCATGGCCCATGGATCGCAACTCCGACGCCGCTTCCGGCCGCACCCCCCCACGTTCGTAGAACAGCACATCCGGCAGGTGCTGATGGTGCCATCGCGGGGCGCCGGTGGCGGCCGCAAGGTCCAGGTCGAAATCGAGGACGTTGGAGATCAGTTGCGCCACGCTCGTGATGATCGTGGGGCCTCCGGGCGAGCCGGTCACAAGCCGGACCCGTCCCCGGGAATCCAGGAGGATGGTCGGACACATCGAGGAGAGCATCCGTTTCCCCGGTTCGACCGCGTTCTGGTCGCCCTGAACCAGCCCAAACTGATTGGGCTTCCCCGGGCTTGCCGCAAAGTCGTCCATCTCATTGTTCAGGAGGAAGCCGGCCCCGGACACGGTGACCAGGCTGCCGTACAACGAGTTGATGGTGGTCGTCACGGCAACCGCATCGCCTGAACCGTCCACAATGGAGTAGTGCGTTGTATTCCCACCCTCAGCTCCTGACGCCGGGGCTGCTGCCTCTATCCCCGGGGTAACCTCGGCAGACGACGTGGCCCGGACCGGGTCGATTCCCACACGGCGTCCCGCCGCGTAGGAGTCCGAGATCAGCGTGGCCACCGGTTGCTGGACAAAGTCAGGGTCGCCCAGGCAGGAGTTCCGATCCGCGAAAGCCCGCCGGGCGGCCTCGACCCAAAGATGAACGTGAGTGCCGGATTGGAAACCCAGTTGAGCCAGCGGATAGCCTTCGAGAATGTTGAGCAATTCGGCCAGCGTCACGCCTCCCGATGACGGGGGCGGCATCCCCACAACCGTCGCCCCCCGATACTCAAACAGGATCGGTTCCCGCCAGACCGCCTCGTACCGGAGCAGATCCTCCCTCGTGATCAGCCCGCCGCCCCGCTCCATTTCGGCGACCACCAGGTCGGCGGTCCGCCCCGTGTAGAAACCCTTCATGCCTTCTTCGGCAATCCGCCCCAGGGTGGCGGCGAGATCGGGCTGCGCGAGTCTCTCCCCCACCCGGGGCGCGCGCCCGCCCGGGAGAAGAGCGACCCGGGTGGCCGGGTAGGTCCGCAGCAAGTCCTCGTTTTGCTTCAGCGAACTGGCCAGGCGTTCGTGAACCACGATTCCCTCCGCCAGGTTGATCGCCGGCCTGAGCAACTCCGCCCAGGGCAGCGTGCCAAAGCGCTGATGGGCCGCCCACATGCCGGCAACCGAACCGGGAACGCCGGCGGCCAGATGTCCCACCCGGGATCGATCAGTCACCGCGCCACTCTCGTCGAGGAACATGTCCCGGGTCGCAGCCAGCGGGGCCTTCTCACGAAAGTCCAGCGCGAAGCTGTGGTTCCCCAGGCGGAGAATCATGAAGCCTCCCCCACCGATGTTGCCGGCCTCCGGGTTGACCACCGCAAGGGCGAAGTGCACCGCGACGGCGGCATCGACGGCGTTGCCACCGCGCCGGAGGATCTCCGCACCGACCTCGCTCGCCACGCGATCCGTGGTCACCACCATTCCGCCCCGACCGATTGTCTCAGCCACCTGGTCTGCCGGAAACGCCCATCCCTCCGGCACGGAGCCGCTCCCCTGGACATTCCGACCGGGCCTGGTCGTTCCGCAACTCGAGGTCAGACCCAGCAGGGCGACGAGCAGCAACCGGCAAGACCGACGCGACTGCCTCTTCTTCGTGGAGTTCTTCATCATGGCTCAAAGGTCCCGAAGGACGGTTCCGCCACCACTGCACCGCAGGACATGGAGTGCCAGGCCGGCAGGCCACCGACCGCATGCCTGGCCGGGATCGCCGGCGCCCGAACTGCTCCGCTCACAACCCGCTGGCATCCCGAGGACTGCACCACGCGCTCAGCTTATCCCCCACCGGGCCGGTGTGGGCAAGCCGGGTGTGCCGACACGAATGCCGAACCGTGCGGGACACGACGACCGTCCCGCCCGCCCGGCCGCGATTGGGGTCTCTTCTCGCGTCCCCTTCCCGTCCGACCGGGTCTCAATCGTAGAGTCGCTTCAATCGCTCCGGCGGTAGACCGAGGTGATACCCCAGCATGATGCGGCGGTTGATCAAGGTCGTGCGCCAGAGACCCCGGCGTTGCCAGCGCCGGCCCGAAGTGACGGCCGACGCGGAATCGAGATGCAGCCGGCCAAGCCCCTTCAGGCGTCGGACCAGCTCCACGTCCTCCAGAATCGGCCACTCCGGAAAACCGCCAAGAACCTCGAAACACTCCCGACGCAGGAACAGTCCCTGATCCCCGTAGGGAGCGGCGAAGACCCGGCACCGCAGCGCCACCAACCGCTCGATCCAGCGGCGGCCACGCACGGTCTCGCGCAGGGCGAATCGGAAAGCCCCCGCCACCACACCGGGCCTCCCCAGGGCACCTCGTACGCACGCCCGGTAATCTGCGGGCGGAGCCGTGTCGGCATGCAGGAAGAGCAACGTGCCACCTGAACACGCCGCCGCTCCCGCATTCATCTGGCACGCACGTCCCCGGTCGGCTTGAACCACTCTTGCGCCCAGGCTTTCGGCGATATTCGCGGTCCCGTCGGTGCTGCCGCCGTCCGCCACAATCACTTCCTCAGGCTCTCCGACCGCCACCGCGCGCAGGGTTGGGACGAGATGCGCCGCCTCGTTCAACGTGGGGATGACCACCGCCAACGTCGATCCCCGGCGCCAGGCCTCCTCCCAAATCCTCAGGTCTTCCGGTCGGTCCACGTCGGCCAGCGGTTCCAGGCAGGCAAACCTCAACCCCAGGGTGCCGGCACGATGCAGGGTCTCAGCCGTCACCCCCGCCCCACCCCACTCCATCCGTTGGAACAGGCCCGGCGCCGGCCGACGCAAACCGATCAGGTAATAGCCGCCGTCCACGGCCGGTCCCAGCACGAGGTCGGACGATCCCAGTTGGTCGAACGCCTCCAACAAGTGCCTTGCGGACAAGCCCGGACAATCGCTGCCAATGACCACCACCCGTTCGAAGCCGGCCGTGAACGCTTCCTCAAACACGCGGTGCATGCGCTCCCCAAGATCTCCCTGACCCTGCCAGGCGTACCGCAACCGGCCACCCAGCCAACGGCGCATCGTCATCGTGTCGGCCCCATCGAAGCGCACTTCCAACTCGATGCCATGAGCCCGCAGCGGCCGCATCGTCCCGACCCCGTGCGCCGTCATCTCCCTTTGCAGAGCCGCCGCCCCTTCGGCTCCGAGCCGCGGGATCAACCGCGTCTTGGTCCGACCCGGCACCGGATATCGGGTGAACAGGATCAGGCGGCAACGAGGCACGGTCATGGTAGCTCAGTCGTGACGAATCCGTGGAAAACCACGAGTGAATCCGAATCGAAACCGACCAGAGCAGATTTCGCTGGAAAGCAGCATTCGATGTCGGTCACCCCCGGGTTGGCCCCGTGAGCCCGCCGCACGGTTCCTGAAAGCCACATCTTCATGGGTGTGGATGGGTGTCTATTCGTGGTGGGACTGCATGGGGGTGTCTCCAAGTCGACCCCTTGCCGGGTGTTCCGCTCATTGGGCTTCGGCGGAATCCATGCGGCCGGCCAGCGCGCGCCGGGCGATGCGGGTGACATACACGGTCACCGCCACCGTGGCCAGGAGACCGACCCCATAGAGCGCCCATTCACCGGGCGTCCGACTCCGCTCCCCCACCACCTGCGCCAGTGAACCGAGGTACACGTACATGACGGTCCCCGGCATCATCCCGATCCACGACGCCAGGACATAGTGTACCGGTCGCACACGCGTCAGTCCGAAGGCGTAGTTCAGGAAGGTGTAGGGAAACACCGGTGAAAGCCGTGTCAGCAACACGATCTTCCACCCTTCGCGGGCCACGGCGGCATCGATCACCGCAAACCTCGGGTTACCTTCAACCCGCCGGGTGATGGCGTCCCGGGCCAGATATCGCCCGACGAAGAACGCCGCCGTCGCCGCGAGGGTGGACGCGATGGAAACAATGATCGATCCACGCACCACACCAAACACCGCCCCGGCGCCCAGGGTCAGCACGGATCCCGGAACCAGAAGGATCGCGGCCACGACGTAGAGCGCGATGAACACGATCGCCCCCCGGACCCCGAGCCCGGCGATGCCATCCAGGGCCTGCTGAAACCACGTCCGGACGGGCAGCAGCTTGACGGCGATGAACAAGGCCCCCGCCAGCAAGACCCACACCATCCAACCCCAACCCTTCCCCCGCCCTTGCGACTGGGATGCGCCAACGCCGTCGACCGTTCTCTCGGGTTCCTCGGTCATGCCGGCAACTGGATGAGCGAAGCGGGGTCCGTGCGCAAGCTCGAATCGGATGCAGGTCAGCCGTGTCGATTCAGGGATCACAGAAGGCAACGAAGGAAACGAAGGCTGAACGGGAGCCGGAACACGCCACGAATGATCAAGAACCGGCCGTCATGATTTCGGATTTCGGACTTCGGGCTTTCATCCCCCCGCCTGCCGCAACATCGCTTCAAACACCTCCAGGCTGCGCGCGCCGATAAACCGCCGTCGCACATTCCCTTCCGCGTCGATGATCACTGTCGTCGGCAGTTCGCCACCGTTGTATTGCCCGCCGACCTCGTTGTGCTCATCGAGCAGCACGGGATAGGTCATGCCCCGCGACCTGACCACCCGGGCGATCCGCTGGCGCACGCGCTTCAGGGTTTCTGCGGTCGGGCCGGCATCCTCGTCCTGTCCAGGCTCCCGGCCCTGATCCTCCACGGCGGGAATTCCGCCAATGTGCCCGTGGTCGTCCGGCACGAAGTCGAGCGAAACGCCAAGGATGACAACGTCCTTGGGCTGGCGCTGCTGCAGCTCGATCAGGGCCGGGATCTCGGCCACGCAGGCGGTACACCAGGTGGTCCAGAAGTTGAGCAACACCACTTTCCCGCGAAACTCGCTCAACCGGACGGTGCGGCCATCGAGCGTGGGCAGTTCAAAACCCGGGGCCCGCAGCGGGGCGTGTTCGATCACCGGTTCAAGCGCCGCCGTCTGCCCCGCGAACTCGGGGTCTGTCTGGTGTGCCCGCCACCAGGTCCGGGCACGTTCGGCCCCCGATCGCAAGACCGCGATACTGCCCTTGCGCGGTTCCGCGAGTCCGTTGTCGGGATTCCGCACCGGGGTCGTCTCGCTGAGTTTCACTCCGAACTCCTGGCCGCTCCATTTCTCGAACAACTTGATCGCCATGGCGGCGACCAGCGGATCGGGGTCATCGAACCGCCCGGCAACCGCCTGCACGACACCGCTCGGCGGCAGGAATCGCAGATGCTGCAGGCCCAACAGGCGCACCTCGGGATCCCCATCCGACAACTGCGCCGCCGCCAGCGCGGCATAACCGGGATGATGCAGATCACGCAGCACCCCGAGCGCCACCTGGCGCACCGCCAGATCGGGGTCCTTCGCACCGACCAGGACGATGCGCTCAATCTCCGGCGGAAGCCCTCCTCCCGTCCGGAGCAACGCCGGCACCGCCCGCATGGCCACCTCGCGATGAACGATCTTCCCGGTATCCCAGGCCGCCAGCAGCATCCGGGCGGGATCGGGAGCGTCCTGAATGACCTCCAGCAACGCGGACGAATCCGGGGCGTCGTTGGCCAGAATCGCATGTTCGGTAATCGCACGCCGGACCGGCTCGCGCATGAGCCACCCTAAACCGAGGAGCGCCAGGAAACCGGCCATGAGCCAGTGCCGACCGCGAGGTTTGCCGGGCTTCGAGTGAGGATTCATGGAGTTGGAGCGATCGGTGGGTTGCCCATAACAGGAATGCGTATCATGAAGCCGACGCCTTGGGCAACCGCGTGAACTCCGCCATGGCAGAATTGCACAAACAGCGGCAGACTTGCCGGTAACCTGCTGGCGAGATTCACACGATTGCCTGGGTTGTCTCATCGCTCGTTCTTTCCGTTCACCCCGCGCAGTGGCCTGAGCGCCACCGGTCTCCCGCGCTTGACCCGCGGACATGGCTGTCCGCGCTCCCGGCAGGTTCTGTGACCCCATTCGCGGTCGGGAACGCGGCGAATCGCCACGCGGGGGAGGGGAAGGCTCGGCACGCTCCGAGCGCTGGCCAGGGCATCCCCGGAAGACCCGCAGCCACCGACATCAGTCGGCGCATATCGATTCGGGAGGATATTCCTAGGCGCGGACGGACGTCCGCGGCGACGTAACTGAATGAAGTGCGCCAATGCCTGGCCGGCCTTCGGGCTGCGTTGTGCTTTGCATTGGCTCGCTAGTGGAGCCCGCCTGCGAACTGAATCCGCCACCGCACCTTGCCACTGGACGAGGAGTTCAGTGTGAGACGAACGCCCGCCGTTGCTTCACTGACCGTTGCCGTCGTCTTCCCGTCATCCGCACCGATCACCTCCACCTGAGAGACCCGCCACGGGCGACCTTCAGTCGGCAGGGCGATCCGGACTTCGCAGGGATCGCCCGCCACAAGTTGGCTGGTGGCGCTCAGCGTTCGTGAAGTCGCATCCCAGCGTTCCTCGGAGAGATCGACGATCCCCTGGGTTACGTGGCGCGAGGTGCTGAGGATCTCGGGATGCGTTGACGCCGGGCGAATCGCGAGGACCCGGCAGGTTCCCGGCTCCAGGTGTGCCTGCAGGCTCCCGCGGAACGGCGGCAGGAACTCGCCGGCCCAGTAATCGAAGCCCACATACGACTCCGCCGTCGGCAACCCGAGGCGTTCGGCGCTGATCTCGATTTCGGCCGGTTCCTTCTCCTGCCAGTTGAACAGGCCCACGACGTCGCGTCGCACGTCGCCTTGCTCATCCGTAAGCAACCAGGCCTCGGGCATGTCGTGCTCAAAGACGTCCACGGGCCGCGCGTGCCGGCCGTGATTCGGCAGAATGCGCTTCAGCAAATCGAGGCGCTCCGGCGGCAACTCGGGAAGCCAGTCGCTCGCCACGGTGAGTTGGCCCGAAATGGCCACCCACGAGCAGAGCAGACGGGCGTGCTCGATCGGCATCGAGGCACGCAAATAGACCGGATCGGGATCGTTGTGCCAGACCCGGCCGTGCAGGAACCAGCGATTCGCACCATGCCAGGGCCCGCGGGTCAGACCGTTCCACTGCCAGCCGTTGTCCGGGCCGATGCGCATCGCGTCCAACAGGCCCATCGACGCCCCGAACGACCGCATGTTCTGGCTCACGTTGCAGCCGAGGAAGAAGACGTCGTCGCCCGCCGCCTCCCGGACCAGTCGCAGGCCGCTGCGATACGCCTCGATGGGCGTCACCTCGGGACGATGGAAGACGGCCTCGCCGAGGTCATCCGGCTTGTAGGCGTTGTTCACGTAGAGGAGTTCAGCGGCCGTGCCCGTCCAGAGTCCATCCATCTTGAAGTACTTGCAGCCCCAATCGCGGCTGATCTGCCGGGAAACCTCCGCCACGTAATCGCGCGCGGCCGGTTGGGTCATGTCAAGCGAGGTGCCGCCCCAACGGGCCCAATACGGCGTGCCGTCCGGGCGATGGACAAACCAGTCCTGCTTGTCGGCGAAGAACGGATCGTCCCGATCGCCGGCAAAGGGCATCCACCACAGGCCGGTGGTCAGACCGAGTTTTGCGAGATGTTCGGACACCGGCTTGAGGCCGTTTGGATACGGGCCTTCCGGGTTCTGGCGAATGAAGATCTTGGCAGGGCCGTTCCGGCGCTTCCCGTCCTGCCAGTAGTCATCGATCTGGAGGAAACCGAACCCAAACGGCTTGAGTTCACGCGCGGCGAAGTCAGCGAGTTCGGTGAGGTGAACCGCATCGGAGGCCCCGCCGTGCGGATTGCTGTACCAGGTGCAATAGCCGTCCGGTTGCGGGTGCAGGCGAATGTCGTACCAACGAGCCACGGCATCGGCGTACTGCTCCAACCCGAGCCGGGCATCCTCGAACCAGCCGATGGCCAGGGTTTCGGATTCCGTGCTCTGCCCGGCGGACACCAGCAACCGGCCATAATCGATGGGCGCGCGCAGGATGGGAACGCCGTTGGTCACGGAAGAGAACAACACGCCACAGCCGCGATCATGCGTGAGCCACGCGCTGACCACGCCGGCACGGCTGCCGGGATCGGCGATGGCCAGGAACACATAGCTGCCACTGTGGCCATCGACGGCTGTCAATCCGGCCGTACCAAGGGCCTTGAGTGAGTCCGCGGGTCGACCGAGATCGAGGCCCGCCCGCACCACCGGAACGGTGTTGAACCGCCGTGTTTCAGCGGTGGGGTTTGACAGCAACGCCTGCACGAAGACGAACGGTTGGTCCGGGTAGAGAGTCACGCGACCGCCGGAACTGTCCGACTGCCGCACCTCGATGGCCTGCCCCGCTCCCAGGGGGCCGGCCGGCCGAGCGACGATTCGCGCCATTCCACCGCCCGAGCCGGCCACGGTCAGGCTGGATGCAAACAGCCTCCCGGTCGGTTTGTGGACCAGGGTGAAGGTGTCGGCCTCCGGCTGCCAGGCGACGCGCAGGACGGCGTTCTCGATGGCAACGGGTGCGCCCGCGACCGGCGATACGGGGGAGAGCAGGAGGAGCGCAGCGGCGCCAAGCCATCGCGCGGGCAGGAGGAGGCATCGGGGAACCATGGTGTTCATCTTGTGACGGCGCGACCATGCCCCCGGAGGCACGGCGGCTTCAAGCCGCAAGGCCCGGCCTTGGGCTCATCCCGGGACGAGGATGCAGGGGAGACACCCGCAAGCATCCTCCCCATCAACCCGCCGTCGTGAGCCCCACCGGAGAAAGTCTTCGCGTGGAAGAGCGTACGGTGCTAGTAGTGCCCCCATGCCGATGGTCCTGCGGATCGAGTCATTTCGGTTCCATGCTTTTCGGACGAGGGGGGCGAAGCTCCGCATCTCCCCGTCCGGACGCCTGACAAGGACTGGAGGTTCCGGATCGAACCGGACATCCGACCTGCCCGCAACCGTGGCCGAGGGCATCAGGATTCCCGCAATCCTCGCGAGCCGGTTCCCGTCGCCGCCGAACGCCTGATCACTCCAAACCGAGGGCCGGGCACCCTGCTTCGCTCCAACGAGAAAGCTGCAAGCCGATAGACAGACCATGAGCACTCCCGTCAAACCCGTTCCCGAAGGGTACCACTCGGTCACGCCCTACCTGATCCTCAAGGACGCCGCAAAGGCCATCGAGTTCTACGGCCAGGTCTTCGGTGCCACGGAGTCGTGCCGGATGCCCACGCCGGACGGCAAGGTGGCCCACGCCGAACTGAGGATCGGGGATTCGTGCGTCATGCTGGCGGACGAAAACGAAGCGGTCCAGGCCCGCAGCCCGCTCACGATCGGTGACACCAGCGTAAACCTGCTGCTTTACATCGAGGACGTCGACACTGTGGTCAGGCGCGCCGTGGCGGCCGGTGCCACACTGCTGATGGAAGTGAAGGACCAGTTCTACGGGGATCGCAGCGGGACGTTCGTGGATCCGTTCGGCCACAAGTGGACCGTCGCGACGCACATTGAAGACCTGACTCCGGAGGAAATGGAGCGCCGGGCCAAGGAACTCCTCACGGGAACGGCTTCGCAGCCCCCCGCCGAGTAGTGCGCTCCCGGCTGCGTCCGACGGATCTCGAAGCGCGCGCCCGTCAGGCGGCGGTCACCACGTCGCGAATGGCCGCCAGGAGTTCCGCGTGATCCTCGAACGCGCGAAACTGCGGAAACTCCTCCCGCACGTTCGCCGGTGCCCGAAACAGCAATCCCACATCCGCCTCCGCCAGCATCGTGGTGTCATTGTAGGAATCCCCGCCGGCAATCACGTGGTAGTTGAGTGACTTGAAGGCCGCCACCGCCCGGCGCTTCTGATCCGGAATACGCAGCATGTAATCCACGACCCGGTCGTCCTCCACCACCAACCGATGGCAAAGCAGCGCCGGAAACTCCAACCGGCGCACGAGGGGAAGGGCGAACTGCTCGAAGGTGTCCGACAGGATCACCACTTGCGTAAACTCGCGCAGCCCCCGGATGAACTCCACGGCCCCCTCCAGCGGGCGCAGGGTGCTGATCACGGCCTGGATGTCCGAGAGCTTCAGTCCGTGCTCTGCCAGCAACTCCAGACGGCCCCGCATCAGCACGTCATAATCCGGCTCGTCGCGGGTGGTCCGGCGCAGGCCGGCAATGCCGGTCTTGTCCGCCACGGCGATCCAGATCTCCGGCGTCAGCACGCCTTCCATGTCCAGCGTCACAATCGACTGCTTCACGGCGCGGAACTGTTCCAAAGCCACGGGGACGGTGTCGAGGGAAACCAACTAATGAACCGCATCACGCGGCGGTCTCCCTCCGGATCGCCTCCACCAGCACCGGATGCAGCGCCCGGCTGGCCCCCAGGACAGCGAAAGTCCGACCCATTCCCGCCGGTGTCAGCGCGAATTCAATCGGGCTGCCATCCAGATGGGTCATCCGGCCGCCCGCCTCCTCGAACAGGCCCACGGCTGCCGCGATGTCCCAGATGCGCGTCGCGTGGTTCAGGCAGGCCCCAAATCGACCATCCACCGTCAGGACGAAATCGAGCATGGAATTGGTCGCCCGCACGTTGCGGACCCGCCGGGCCAACCCCGCCAGCAGAATGCCCTGGCGCCGGGCCTCCACCTCGTCCAAGGCCGGGTCGAAGCTGTAGCCGAGCAGCAGTTTGCGCAGATCGGTTCCGGCGGTCACCGACACACGCCGGTCCCCCCGCCAGGCCCCCTGCCCGGTCGCTGCAGCATAGGTCACCCCATCCACCGGCAGGTGAATGGCCGAAGCCACCGGGACGACACCATCGAGTGCCGCCACCATCACGCCGAACCACGGCAGGCCGGCGATGAAGTTCGACGTGCCGTCCAGCGGATCCACCACCCAGGTCCGCCCCGAACGCCCCGGCCGAAAGCCGGATTCCTCCGCCACAATCCCATCCTCGGGGAAGCGCTCCGTCAACCAGGCCAGGATCACCCGCTCGGACTCCAGGTCCGCCTCACTCACCACGCTGGCCCAGCTTTCCTTCGCCCGGACGCCACGCACCTGGCCGAAGTGCTTCAGCAACACCTCGCCGCCCAGGCGGCTCACCGTGATCGCCGCCTCCCGAAGTTGTTCGTTGGTCACACCGCTGCTCGTAGGCGAACATCCTACCTGCCGGATCGCCGGTGTCCAACCCGCACGCTTCGGCGGGCCCCTCCCGAACGGGACCTTTCGCCGGATCATCCCCGCTGCCGCAGCGCCTGCGCGACCTCATCCAGCCAATCCGGACCGGGCATCGCATACGGGCGGAACGTCTCCAGGACACCCTCCTGACCGTCGAGGAAGATGGCCCGGTAGAGTCCCAGCGCATTCGCCTTCGGCGTGTCGATCAGGAGCGCGGAGTCGTTCGCGCTCATCTGAAACACCACGCGCATTTCGAATTCGCTCATCGCCTTGCGGTTGAGGAATCGCCCCAGGGTGTTGCCCGAATCGCACGTGCAGATCAGGTGGATTCCATGCGCCGCACCGTCGCTCACCACCCTCTGGAACTGCGCCGCCGGCGTCGGGGCCCCGCCGGAATCCTCCAGGGAAAAGCTGAACTCGTCCTCCTGCCGCAACTCCTTGAACCGGGCGAGGTCATGCACCAGCACGTAGACCGGGGGCGCCGTCTCGGCCAACGTCGGATCGCTCCGCCGATCCAGTTCCGCCACCAGGGCGGTCAACGCCTCACCAACCCCGCCGCCCCGCACCAACTCCACTCCCTGTGGCACAACCGCCGCAACCCGCTCCAGGAAACGCCGTTCGGCGGAATCGGCCGGAGCCCGGCTGAGCACCACGAATTGCGCCCCTCCAATGGGGAACTGGGCGGCGAGTGAAATCGTCGAGAGCCCGAGCATCGTCAGGATCTCCTCGTCGCGCTGACCAACCACGAGCAGGTGATTGCCGCTCTGGCGTTCGAAGACGGCTTCGGTCGGGCCCTTGATCGCATTGGGCGCTCCCAACCAGGCCCGGCCCACCCCGGTTGCCCCGGGTGCCGGCTTCGCCAGGGCCTGCCGCAACAGAGAATTCTCACGCACGTCCGAAGGCGCGTTTCCTTCAAAAACCAATGGCGCCGAATCCGTCAGCCCGGCGGCGGCGGCCCGCTCCCGAACCCGTCGCAGGGCGCCATCGCGCGTGACATCGTCCAGCCAAACGACCTGGAACGGACTGTTCCCCTCGAGCCTCCCGGAGGCATCGTTGTAGATGGCCTCGCCGGGCCGGGACAGCATGCGAGGCGCCGGGTTGTCCTCGTCCATCACCAGGTAGGCATCGGCTTCGTTGCATTGCAGCGCCACGCGCACCACCATCTGGCCAAGCGTGGTCCGCGCCAGCGTGTAGGCACCTCCCAGGGTCTGGGAACCAAGCAGCACGTGAATCCCAAACGCGCGGCCCTGGCGAACGATGCGATCCAGCAACATCGCCGCCGTCTGCGCCACGCGGTCGTCCTCCGTGAAGAACTCCTGAAACTCGTCGATGATCAGCAGCGTCCGCGGCAGGCATTCCTCCCCACCCGCGCGCTGGTAACCCGGCAGATCCTGCACCCCGAGCCGCCGGTAAAGTTCGCCGCGCCGCCGCATTTCCTCATCCACCCGCTGCAAGACGCTCAGCCCGAATTCGCGATCACTCTCAATCGCCACCACCCGCGCATGCGGCAGCCGGTGGGTGGCGTAGCACTTGAACTCGACCCCCTTCTTGAAATCCACCAGGTAGAATTCCACCTGGTCCGGGCGACACCACAGCGCCAGGTTCGTAATGATGACGTGGAAGAGGTTCGACTTGCCCGACCCGGTCTTGCCGGCGATCAGCACGTGCTGGCGGGTGGCCCTGCCGAGGGCCAGAAACTGGCGCTTGGTCGCCCCGGTGAGTCCGACCGGGACGCGCAATTCCTCACCGGTCGTTTCACTCCACATCGAGCTCTCCTCGGGCATGATCTCGGTGAAGGGCACCTCGACCCGGCCGGCGTCGATGCTGGATCTCCCAATGCGATGGAGCAGCTCGATGGCCAGCTCCGGTGGCGGGGCACTGTCCAACTCGACCCCCACACCGTCCTGGGGAGCACCGGCGAGAAGGAAGCGAGCGCCATCATGGCGGACGTTGGCCGCCTGATCACGCAAGTCCCCGGGCGCCACCGTCGCGGGCAACGGCTTGCGCCGGTCCCAGTGCAGCCACGTGAAAACGCCACAACGCGGTCCGCTGGCCAGGACGCTGAGCAACCGGCTCGCCGCCACCTCGGTGAAGCCGGTGGGAAAGTCCGCGATGACCAGGAAACGGTATTTCTCCGCCATCCGCCCCGCCTCTGCGTTGTAGTCCGCAATGGTGGCGAACTCGTTGCGCAGATACATCTGCGTGACCTTTTCGATGTGGGCGTTGAGCGCGGCCAGCCGTTCCTCGATCTGGCCCGATTGTGTCCAGATGCGACTGTTGATGAGTTGCTCCTCGTAGTCGGCCAGATGCATGAAGCCGGCGAAACTCTCGCCAAGCCCCACCGGGTCCAGCAGGGTGAAGTCCCCCTTGCCGGGCGGCACTGTTGCCAGCATACGGAGGGCCAGTCCATTGAGGGCATCCAGCGCCTGCGTCCGCCCCGCGTCGCCGGTCTCAAGCACCAGCGTGCCCGCCTCCGGCAGCATCAGGGTCAGGGGCAGCTCAAGCGAGCCGGACCACGGCAACTGCAGGCGTGACCCCGCCGGTATCCCGCCGGTCAGTTCCGCCAATTGCACCCGGAGCCGGCCGAACCCGACCTGCGGCGCGAACTTCACCGGCGGTTCCCAGCGGGTCCAGACCGGGGCGGTCCACGGGGGGAACACCGCCTCCATCGCCTCCTGCCCGGCCCTGAACGTCCGTGAAAACTCAGCCATCCCGGCTTCCCACCCGGCGGCCGTTTGCGTCCAGTCCGCCGCCTTCCCCGACGCGCCATCCGCCTCCTCGCGCAGAATCGCCTCATCGGCCTCGCCGGCTCGGGCCTCGAACTGCTGGCGCAGACCGGCCTCGGCCTCCGCCTGCCGTGCTGCCAGTCCGGCTTCCAGGCCCGCCACCGTCCGCCGCCGCCGATCCTCCGCGCGCCCGGACTTGGCGGCGAGGTTCTCCGCCCAGGCGAGCCGCGATTGTTCCGCCTGGGCCAGCGCAGAGGTCCAGCGTTCATCAAGCGACTGAACCACCGCCGCGTTCCGCGCCTCGATCCGCTGGACCGCCGCCGCGTGGCGTTCCACGGCGTTCGCCTCAATCGACGCCCGGCAGTCGTGGCCGGCCGCCAGGGCTTTCGCGAGCGCCCGGGCCGCCCCGGCGCTCAACCCGCGTCCCAGTCCCCACAACGCAACCACGGCCCCCGTGAAACACGCCAGCGAGATTCCCGCGTGTTCCAGCGTGAGGCCGGAGCGCCCCAGTTGCGGCAGCGCGTACACCGCCGCGGCATGCCCCCCCACCACCAGCAGCCAAAGCAGCCACAACGGAAAATGGCGGAACAGCACGGGCAGCAGCAGCCGGCGAATCCGGCGCAGCCCCTGCTCCGCCTTCACCAACTCGCCGCGCAAAGCGTCGAGCTGCTTTTCCGGTTCACCGGGAAGCGCAACCGGTTCCCCGGTCGACGCATGGTCCAGCCGCCTCGCCAGCCCGCGATACGCCGCGAGCGTGTCACGGCCCCGCGCCTCCAGGGTCAAGAGGACATGTTCCTCCGCCGCCAGTTCTCCCAGAAACGTCTCGTGCGTCTGCTGTGCCTCCTTCAGCGCGTCCTCGTGGTTGCGACTGTTCTGGAGCTGCTCGCGCTGGATGCGGAACTTCGCCCGCCCCTCCGACTCCTCAATCTGCTGCTTGCGGAATCGACGGGCAGCCTCGGTGGCCCGCCGGATGCGCTCCTCCCGGGCGGCCGCCTTCGCGGCCAGTTCCTCCCGCTGCCTGGAGAACTCCGCCCGCAACTCCCGCAGCGCCTCCTCCTGTTCCTGCCGGAACCGGGAGGCGGTCGCCGCCCGTCGTCGCTCCCGCCGTTCCGAAGCGGATTTCAACCCCCCGGCCAGATCCGTCTCGCGCGCCACGGTGGCACGCACCGTCTCCCCCAGGCGGGCCAGGAGATCGGCGGTTTCATTCGCAGTGGGCGGTCTAGTCACAGTCGGCATGAATCTGGTGCAACAGGCGATCCAGGTTTTCGAGATCGGATACCGCGCGGTTCACCCCCGCCAACAGTTCGGAGAGATACTGCTGCTCGAACTCCAGGGACTTCGCATCGTTCCAGGAATCCCGCGTGGACTCCCAACGCCCTTGCAGCTCCTTCGTGAGCGCCAGCAAACGAGCACGACTGCCGTGGATGTTCACGGGGCCCCTCCCGGTTGCGGCTTTCCACCCGGGCTTTCCGCCGGGTCCTCCTGGGAAGCTTCCCCCGCACCGGCCGCCAGCGTGGGCGTGCCGGCTGCCGGGTCCGCGGGACGCTCCCCCGCTGGTTTCACTTCCGCATACGCCTGCAGGGTCTGGACGGCCTGTCCAAGCCAGCGCGCGCCCTCTCCCATGTCGTGGATCAACGTATGCCGAAGGTGCTCCGTACGTCGGAAGAGGGGAGCCACCCGGCTGTCGTATTGCTGGCTCCAGCGACGGATGCGCCGCAGTTTCTCCTCCGCCTCCTCAACCGCCCGTCGTGCCTTGCTGACGGCGTGTTGCCGCGGACTGAGGTCGTCGTGAAAACCGGAAATCCGGGCGCTGAACAGTTCCTGTTCCTTCTGCTCCAGGTCATGCCGACGCCGACGCCGCTCGCGCTCCCAATGGGCCCGGCGGTCCCCCTCGATCCAGTTCCGGGTACGGATCACCTCGTCGCTCACCTCGTCCAGGGTGGCCCCCGCCTTGGTCAGGTAGATCAGCAGGCTCGCCCGGAACTGCTCCAGGACCTCCACCGACCGGACCTTGGCACGCGGAACCATCGGCTAACGCTGTTCCAGGTATTCCTCAATCCGACGCGCCTTGCGCAACAGGAACGGCACGTGGCGGTCGGAGACTTCCACGAACTTCTTCAGCGCCTTCATGGTCTGCTTGAAGTCCTCGGCAAAACGGCCGTGTTCCTGGTCCTGCCAGGTGTCTCCCAGCGCGGCGAACCGGGCATGCAGGAGGCTCATGCGGTTCTGGAGATCCCCGTTGAAACGCTTCAACTCGTCGGCGAAGCGCCGGACCTCCTCGGGATCCATGATGGCTTGCGGCATGTCGCGTCCTTCAGCTCAGGGCGGCCCTTCGCGCGGTGGGCGGGCCGGATGCACCAGCACCCGGAACAGGGTTTCCTCAACCACCGGCGTGATCGTGATCGTCAGGCGCACGCCGGAGGCTACCAGCGACTGGCGACCGGCACCAAAACGAATCCGCGGCGACCTCGGAGGCTCCCCCGCGGGGCGGATCACCGGCCGGACGGCTCGTAAACGCTTCATGCCCCCCGTAATGAGCAGGGGGCGTGCCACTTGTCGGCGAATTGGACCGCGAATGCGAATGCCCGGGAAGTTCAAACGCCCCATCAGACCGTCTGGGGCGGCCTGCGCGCCTTGCGGAACTCTCCGATTCGGGCGTTCCGGCCTCCGTCGGTTGACACCCCCAGATCGGAAACCAGCCGGCAGCGATCGCACTCGAAGTCAAAGTATGAGGAGTGGTGGCGCAACCGGGTCGCACCCCGGCCGGCGAGACCGACGTGGGCGTTCAGGCGACCTCCCGTCCAGGTGAGAAAGTGTTCCCCACCCAGCTGGCCGCAATGGTAAAGGGCCCCCGGGTAGCTCTGGGCGATCTCTTCCAGCTCGTCCGGATCGGTCTTCCGGCTTGTGCCGAATATGACGTTGGCAAGAATCCTGACGCGAGGGCACGCGAGGGCAGGAGGCCCCGACCATTCAGTCCGCAGCCGCCGGCGGCAGAATCTCCACGATCTCCGACAGCGGCCGGCCTTGCGGGTCCACGATCGTGTTCCGGCGCCCGTAGAGCACCGCCCCGGCCGGCAGCCCGAACGCCCGGCCCATCAACTCGTCCGCCTCGATCCGGAGGAACGCCGTGGGACCGCCGGAATGCGGCAGGTTGCGCTGGTTCAAAATGCGACCCAAGGGCAGGTATTCGTCCAGAATAAGCTGCCTTTCGTGCAACGAAAACAGGCCGAGATTGATCCGGTTGGCCCCGAACTCCACCGGCTGTTGATCGCGGTCCAACCGCAGGACCACCTCACGCCAGTAATCGTTCCCGGTGCGCTCCCGCCCCCACACCTCAATGTGAATGTCGCAGTGATAGTGCTTTTCCAGGGTCGGCGTCATGTCCCGTTCATGCACCAGCAGAGACCGATACGGCTCCGGCATGGTGTCGCCTGGAATCAGGTCGATCCGGGGCAACGACCGCCTTTCCCGGCGGTAAAACGCGTCCAGCGGGAAGAGCGGATTGTCCCCGGATGTACCACCAGTCACCCGAAGGTCCCCTGCCCTGTCTGTTTGCGATGCGGCGCTCATCGTTCTTCACTCGGCAGCCCGGCCCGTAACGTGTCGGCTTGGAGCCCCATACGCTCCACCGGCAGGTTCTCGAATCCCACCGCAAACGCCGGGGAACCGGGCTCGAGCCGGAAGTCCGCCGGTCGGGACTCTTCACCGATCCACCCCATGAAACCCGGATCGTCCCCGGTCCAGTTATGGTCGATTCGCTGGAGGTCCGCCTTCGCGTTCCAGTAGATGTTCAGCCATTTCCCGACGCAGACGTTGCGCTCCACCACGTTGTGCTCGGGGGGAACTCCCCTGAACGCATCCCCCGTGATCGCGGGGCCGTCCGGCGGACCGTAGTAGCGGTCAAGGTCCTTGATCGCGGGATAGCGCTCGCGATAGAGCGCCTGCGGCATGGCGTGCAACCGGTCACGCAGGGTCCGGTCCGACTGGTTGTGCCACACGGGCGACTTGTCCAAACCGCGACCGTCGATTTCCACCGCGTGATTGCAGTCGACGAAGATGTTGTTCACGACCTGATGATCCCGGCCACCACCGAGGAATGCGGCGCGTTGCACCTGGTAGAAGATGTTCCCCGAAATCTCCGTGCCGCTGAAACAATCGTCCATATACACCCCCATCGATCCCATCCCCACGCCGCCCGTATGATGGATGAAGTTGTGCCGCACGCGATTCCCGCGCATCGAGTAGTCGCGACCCGCGTAGATGGCGCCGACGTCGCCGGTTTCCAATGCGATGTGGTGGATCTCGTTGAACTCGATCAAGTGATCGTTCCCGCCGAAGAGGATCGCACAGTGGGGATGATCGTGAATGAGGTTGTGGGACGCGCGCAGTCCAACCCCGTTCATGTGAATGGCCGGTACGTAGCACTTCGACCAGCGTCCCTGCCGGGCGAGGTGGCAGTTCTCGACGAAGTGCCCCCCCGGCTCAAGCGTCTGCCGATCACCGCCCTGGAGGGAAACCCCGCCGTCGCCCGTATCGAGGATGTCGCAACCCAGCACCCCGTGGTCGTGGCCGCCCTCGATGGTTACGCCGCAGTCGCCGATGTTGCGGATGGCGCAGCCGGCGATGCGGTTGCCCGAGCCGTCCCGGATCTCAACGGCGTTGCTACGCGTCGCTTCAAGCACCAGGCCCTGGAAGGTCACGTGGGAAACGCCCGTCAAGTTGAGCAGGGGTTGGTCCAGCAGTGAAAGCTGGCACCGCACCTCGCCGGGATCCTGCTCTGCCGGCGGCCAGAAGTAGAGGCGGCCTGTGGCACGATCCAGATACCACTCACCCGGTTGATCCAGTTCCTCCAGGACGTTGAGGAAGTAGAACCGCTGGCCGGGTCGGAAGCCGTACTGACCATACGGCGGAGCGGTTCGGATCAGGCGGTTCGCAGGATCGAGCGACGCCACGCGTTCGTAGGAATTCGCCCAATCCCACGCCCAGTAACCATGCACCCAGATGTCGTCGGCCCGGCGCCAGCCCGCAGGGCGGTCCCCCTCGTAAAGAAACCCGGATTTCAGGTCACCCATCTGGCGGCCGTGACCGTCGTTCTGACCGGCGCCCTCCGGGATCCCGGCGATCTTCTCGAACTCCCCCTCGTTCGGCCAGCGGGCCAGTGTCATGGGCTGCCCCTGGTAGAACAGTTCGCAATGAGAAGTTGCGGTGGGGCGCCCAAAGCCGCGGGATTTCATCTCGCCGAAATCGTCGATGCCGAGGGCACGGAGGTTGCATTGCAGGATATGTGAACGCGCGGCTTCGGGAAGCCGGCCAAGGAGGTCGACATCCGATACCTTCTCGAACCCCGTCAAGGTCCGCCCGCCGGTCAGCCGGACGGTTTCCCCGGGCATGGCCCGCCAGACAATGGGGGCGTCGGACGTACCGGAATCCGCCCCGGTCACCCCCAAGGCCCGGTCGCGAAAGTAAACACCCTCGTGCAACCAGACCGTCAGGCCGTCGGCAGGAAGGTCGCCTTGGGATTTCAGATGACGCACCGCATCCCGTGCGGCCTCAAGCGTGGCAAAAGGCCGCTCCGCAGTACCGGGATTCGTGTCGTCGCCCGAAGGAGACACATGGAGATCCGCCTGGACCGACACAACAGACGCCGCAAGCAGGGCAAAGCTCGCCAGAAGCGCCGAAGACAGGCCACGCCTTCTGCCACCCCTCCGGGGTGCGGGTGGCTTTAGGGATGCCCGTCCGGGGGTGTCGCTGCCGCTCAACCCCCGGCTAATCGCTGCCAACCCGCCGGGTTGCTCCGCACGGCACCGCGCCCCCCCCACCCCGGAGGGGTCACAGCCATTAGCCGGGGGTCGCAGCGAAGCGGAGACCCCCGGTATCCGCACCGCCTCGATTCGCACCCTGAAGGGGTGCCAGCACCTTCCAAATTCACCTTTGATCTGCATACAAAATCACGGTAAGTACTGCGTCTCAAACCGAACACCGCTCTTCTCCAAGAGCCGCATTAGTTCCTCGCGAAACCCGAGCTTCCGATGATGTTCCTCCTGATTCGCGATGTAGCGACGAACCGTCTCCAACTGGCTGGCGCTGACCGTAAACGCCGCGTAACCGTCCTGCCATGCGAATTCCGGTTCGTATTTCTCTGTCGCCCACATCGACGACGCCTTCTTGAACTCCCGCATGAAGTCCGCCAACCGGTGCGTTGCCTTCAACCCCACGAGTAGATGCACATGGTCCTCCACACCCCCGATACCTTCGGAAAAGCCCTCCAAGCCCCGAATCGTGCCACCCAGGTACTCGTGAAGCTGACCGCGCCACTCGGGGCGAATCAGCGGTCGGCGGTCCTTGGTGCCGAAGACGACATGGAAATGCAGGCTGAGATAGGTGGATGCCATCACATGTCCTCAGGGGCCACGCCTTCTGCCACCCCTCCGGGGTGCGGGTGCCTTTACGGATGCCCGTCCGGGGGTGTCGCTGCCGCTCAACCCCCGGCTAATCGCTGCCAACCCTCCGGGTTGCTCCGCACGGCTGATCGCTCCCCCCACCCCGCGTTGGCCCCGCTTACGCATACTTCGTCCCTTGATGTTCCGGTTTGAAGAACGCACGAATCAGCAGATCCACCTTTAGCAATCCCGCCCGGTCCAAACGAATCGCATCGCCCTCGACCGTCAGATGCCCCGTGGCCTTCAGCGCTTCCAACGGCCCTGCAAACTGTTCCACGGGGTCCGTGCCAAACTTGCTTCTGAAGTACTCCCGGCTGACCTGCCCGAGCTTCAACAGCAGCATGAACTCCCGGATGTAGAGCTCGTCCGGTGTGGGCGTGAGCGCCCGATACACCGGGGAACGCCCGGCATCCAAGGCCGCCAGGTAGGGATCGAACTCGTGGTGATTCTGGTAATGGACGCCGTGGATGTGCCCGAAGCTGGCAACGCCCACGCTCGCCAGGTCCGCGCCGGCAAAAAGCTGATGGCGATAGACGAACTTCGTCTTCGCCGGATCCTTCACCACCGTGCTGGTGCTGTTCACCGCATAACCGGCCCTCTCGAACTCGCGAAACGCATGGTCCACCCAGGCGCGTTTGGTATCCCAGTCCGCCACCGGCGCCACCAGCCTTCCTTCCGCCTTCATGCGCTGGTAGATCGTGGTGTTGTACGGCACCTCCATCTGGTAGATGGTCACGCTGTCGGGCGCCAGGGCCACCGCCTTCGCCACCGTCTCGCGCCAGCGCTCCTCCGTCTCCTCCACCATGCCGGCGATCAAGTCGATGTTGATCTGCGGAAACCCGATTGCCCTCGCGAACGCATAGGCCCGGTCGATCTCCTTTGATCGATGCGCCCGGCCGTTGATCTCCAGAATGTGATCGTCAAAGTGCTCGATCCCGAGACTGAGCCGCGTCACCCCAATGTCCCGGATGGCCGCCAGCTTGTGGTCGGTCAGCGTCCCCGGTTCCGCCTCGAACGTGATCTCCTCCGCCGCTTCCCAGGAGAGCAACCGCTTCATCTCATCGGTGAGATGCCGCAACTGCTTCTCGGAAAGATAGCTGGGCGTCCCCCCGCCGAAATAGACGAACCGTGGCGTGCGCCCCCCGATGAACGGTTTTGAGGCGTAATGCCCCAACTCCCGCAACACCGCATCAAGGTAGGCCCGCACCTGCGCCGAGTCCTTGTCCGTATAGACCTTGTAGTAGCAGAAGTGACAGCGCTTCCGGCAAAACGGGATATGGACATAGACGCCGAGGGACGTGTCCGGCCTCGGAGGCCGTTCCAGCGCCGCCTCCAGTTCCGGCACAAAGTCGGGCTTCCAGAACGCGTACGGGGGATAGTTCGTGACAAAGTAGTTGCCCACCGTGGTCTGCGTTTGCAGGGGGGGAACGACGGATGGCTTTGGCTTCGGATTACCAACTTGCATGATCAATGTTCAAGTCTGCTTGGGCCGGATTCTGCCTTCAAGGATCGCCTGCCACTCTTCATTCACGCCAATCAACTTAGACCACTTCTCGATGTGGTCGAGGTTCAACCGTCCGCGCTGAACCTGAAACACTCCCGCCGCGTCCCGACACTGTCGCTCAGAAGGCGTCAACTGATTCCAGAGGAGCTTGTGGAGGATCACGTCCTCCGCAGTGGCAACCCAGGCAGCAACGCCGAGCATCGTACGGGGGAGTCGCCGATTGAAGACCTCCCTGTCGAACAACGATCCACGAGGCAGCCAGAAATCCACCTTCAAGCTCGACCGAAGATCGATCGCGTTGAACTGATAAGGCGGTTTCTCGGCCGCTCGAACCGATTCCTCGTCGAGGTGGAAGTCCTGTCGGAAAGCGCGGACGAGGTTCGGGACCGCTTCCGGCGACAGTTGAAGGACGAAGTCCAGGTCGTGCGTGGTACGCGGTATCCCCCAGTAATTGCTGGCCATGGAGCCCGTGACCATGTAATCAATGCCGCTGCGGTTGAGCCGCTCCAAGCAGTCCTTCAACAGGTCGGCCTCCGTCATTTCTCGTAGCTCAAGCGAATCCGCTCCTGCAATCGCGCCTCCACCTCTTCACTCCCCAACCCCGGTTCCGCGGCACAAATGCCGTCACGAGCCACGGCACAGGCCAGTTCGTGGAGTCTCAGCGCAATTACCAACCGCTCATCACCCGTCATTTGTCGGTATCTCTCAATCTGGGCTTCCAGCGCGGCTTCGGGGGTCATGGCAAAGATCCTCCCATGCTCCGCGTCCAGTGGGCTGAACGTCCTCGCCCGTTGTTCTGCCCTCCCCCCGAAACCCCCGCCAGGCTGGCAGGCAAACGTGACAGACGCTGCTCAGCCCCGTCGACCGTGCACGACGGCTTGCCTCGACTCGATTCGATGCGGCACCCCTCGGAGATCCAACGTCTCGTCTGCCCGACCTCACGGTCACGGGGGTTTGGTTTCAGCTTCATTGGCCCTCAAAACAGTATACCCAGCCATCCTCGCTGCCGATGACGACCGTGTTCCCCACGACGGCCGGCGACGCCGTGATCGCTTCGCCGATCTCGTAGTTCCAGAGGGCTTTGCCGGTCTCAAGCGATACCAGATACAGCCGCCCGTCATCCGAACCGACCACCACTTTGTCGCCCGCCACCACCGGGGAACTGTCCACCTTGCCCCGCGTGGCGAAATGCCACAGTTCCTCCCCGGTATCGCGTCGCACGCAATGCAGACGCCGGTCGCGCCCACCGAACACCACCTTGTCGGCGGTGACTGCGGGTGAGGAGAAGTAGGGGAAATTGCGGTCTTGAAAGGTCCACACCTTCTCCCCGGTCTTCAGATCGAAACAGAGAAACTCGTTCTCGTAATGTCCGAAGTAGGCGCGGCCGTCCGCGATGGCCACCGACCCTGCGATGTACGCGCCGGCCTCCATTTCCTTGCGCAGCGTGCCCTTCTCGAGATCGAGCACGTGCAGGATTGCGTCGCACCCCCCGAAAGCTGTCACGCCGTCTGCCACCGCCGGGGCGCCATTGATGTAGTTCCCCGTCTCATACAGCCAGTTGGTCTGCCCCGTCAGGGCGTCAATCGAGTAGAGCCGCGCATCATAACTGCCAACCAGAATCGACCGGCCCGTTCCATCCGGCCGGGCGACCCAGTTCGGTGCGCCGGGAATCTGGTCCATGGTCTCGAAGGCCCAGCGCTTGCCGCCATCCGCCGCATCCAGGCAGTAGAGGAACCCATCGCCGGACCCGACGTACACCTTCCCGCCCAGCACCAGCGGGGAGGATTCCACCGGTCCGTCCGTCTTGAACGCCCATTGCTTCTTCCCCGTGGCCAGGTCCAGCGCATAGACGTTCTCGTCGTCCGACCCGACAAACACCCGCCCCCCCACGATGGCGGCGGAGGATTTCACCGGATCGTCCGTCTGGAACTTCCAGCGAACCGAAAGACGCTCCGGAAGCCCCGTGGCGGCAATGCCGGTCAGCGCCGGGTTGCCACGAAACATCGGCCAGTCCTGCTTCGTGGCGACACCGTCATCGGCAACACCGGCAAGCACCAACCCCAGGCCGGCCCCGCAGGCAATCGCCGTCCGGCGCATGATCCAGATTTCGTTGAGGACCGCCTTCCGCATGGCGTTCAGTATCCCGCAAGCCCCGGCTCCGGGCAAATCCGAGTTCCGAAATCAGAGGGCGGAGGTCAGAGGGCGGAGGGCGGAAACACGAGGGGCAACCATGGACTGAATCCCCTCCGGCAAGGTCACGACCTCCGGAACCGCTGGAAAACCGCGCAACCAAACCGTCCCAACCGGCGTGGTGGTGATTGCACGAGACCGCTGCTCAAGACAAAAAGGCCGGGAAGGTTGGATGCCTTCCCGGCCCTGTTTCGTCAGGCCCGGCAGGACGCCTCAGCGGCCCCTGCCGGTCCCGCTTGTTCTCCCTACTTCACGCTCCGGAAGAAT
>JACKPW010000031.1 GCA_024233215.1 Verrucomicrobiales bacterium
AGGTGACGCCGGAGAAGTTCCAGGCGGTCGAGGACGTTTCAGCCTGGAACACGGGCAACTTCGTGAAGTGGGATGACGCCGGCCAGGCCCGGTTTGGCAGGATCGAGGAAATCGCGGAAGCGAATGCCGACAACACCGCGAGCGTCAGAATCTATCAACCGAAGGCGGAAGGCGGGTTTGAGGAAGGCAGCGAGGTGGCATCGGTACCGCTTGCCTCGCTCCAGAAACCGCTGCCGTTGTGGGATCGGATCTGGAAGATTCCCGCTTATGGGGCGCTCGTGATCCTGATCCTGTTTGCCTTGATCTTCCGTGAGCGGAAGGAACCCCCGACAGAAACGTCGGCCGCAACTGAAGCGACGATCTAACAACAGCATGATGGAACGACGCACATTTCTGAAAAGCGCCGCGCTCGCCGTGGCTGGCACCACCCTGCCGTCCCTCGCTCGGGCTGCGGGTTCCTGGGCCAACACCGACAAGCTTCCCTACGTCATCTCCCTCGCGGAGTGGTCCCTGCACCGGACCCTGTTCGGTGGGCGGCTCGACCATCTCGATTTTCCCCGGGTCGCGAAGGAGACCTACGGGATCGAGGCCGTTGAACTCGTCAACCAGTTTTTCAAGGACAAGGCGGAAGATCAGAAGTATCTGCAGGAATTGAAGAAGCGGGCTGAGGGATCGGGCGTGCGGATTCTGCTGATCATGATCGATGGCGAAGGTGCGTTGGGGGATCCGGACGATGCGGCGCGGGAGACCGCGGTGAAGAATCACTTCAAGTGGGTGGAAGCCGCCAAGACGCTTGGTTGTCATTCCATCCGGGTGAACGCGGACGCGCGGGGGCAGGGCAGTTTTGAGGAGCAGATGGACCGTGCGGCCGATGGTTTGCGCAAGCTTTCGGAATACGCCTCCCGCCACGGTTTGAACGTGCTGGTGGAGAATCACGGAGGGCTTTCGTCAAACGGCGTCTGGCTGTCCGGTGTCATGAAGAAGGTGGGCCTGCGCAATTGCGGGACCCTGCCGGATTTTGGAAATTTCCGGATCAAGGAGGGCGAGGAGTACGACCGTTACCAGGGGGTTGCCGAACTGATGCCGTTTGCCAAGGCGGTGAGTGCCAAGAGCCACGATTTCGACGAGAAGGGGAACGAGCTGCACACGGATTACCGGCGCATGATGAAGATCGTGCTGGACGCCGGTTATCGCGGTTACGTGGGGGTGGAGTACGAGGGCGGCCGGCTCAGCGAGCCGGATGGGATCCTCGCCACGAAGCGTCTGCTTGAGCACGTTCGCGAGGAAATCATCCAGGGCACGGCGTAAGTCCTGCCGATCGATTCCGGGGAGTCGGGAACGCCACTGATTTCACGGAGACCGGAGCGAGAGCGACCGTATCCGTCCAAGCCGCTTCGCGAGGTTTTGGAGTGCGGTGAAAAGCGAAGCCTTCACCGCTTTTCCGCAGCCGCCCCCCCCCCAAGAAGAACCAGCCTTCCTCTGCCTGGTTTCGCGGGTTCCCCGGGGGGCTGCCCCAGCGAATCCGGGCACGACTCAGCGGCCGGTTTCCCCAACCAGTTTCCGGATGGCTTTTCGGAAGTCGTCGATGCCCTCGTCGAAGGCGGCCGCCAGCGAAACGACGGGTGTGCGGGGAATCCGGCGTTTGAACGAGCGGAGGAGGCCGGGGGCGGCCGGCTCGTCCATCTTGTTCGCCACCACCAGTCGGGGGCGATCCAGCAGGGCGGGGTCGTAGAGTTCCAGTTCCCTGACGATTTGCCGGAAATCGTCCCAGGGCTTTCGCCCATCACTGCCCGCCATGTCCAGGATGACGGCGAGGGCCTGGCAGCGGCTGATGTGGCGCAGGAAGGCGTGGCCGAGTCCGACGTTCCGATGGGCTCCCTCGATGAGTCCTGGAACGTCGCACACGGTGACCCGGTGCCAGTCGGGGTATTCCACCACGCCCACCTGCGGGTGCAGGGTGGTGAACGGGTAGGGCGCCACCTTGGGGCGGGCGCGCGAGATCGCGGTGAGCAGGGTGGACTTGCCGGCGTTGGGGTATCCGACGAGCCCCACATCGGCGATGAGCCGAAGTTCGAGCCGGAATGTGCCCTCCTCGCCCGGTTCCCCGGGTTGGGCAAACCGCGGGGTTTGGCGGCGTGCCGTGGCGAAGTGCCGGTTCCCCAGGCCGCCGCGACCTCCCTTGCAGAGCACGAGTTCCTGGTCCTGGTCCGTCAGGTCCGCCACCAGTTCCGCATCGGTGACCTCCCGGTCCGACCCGCTTCCAGGCTCAATCTGCTCGAGGTCCACCTCCATCGCCGGCGCTCCGCCCGCGTGATGAATGACGGGGCGGGCGGCGGTGCCGATTGGCAGGGCCCGGGATTGCGCTCCGGTGGATTCGTTGGATTCCGTGGAGAGACTCCCTTCCTCGTCGTCCGGAGATGGAGCATCCGGGCGGAGGAGGTTGGCCGTGTCCGGAGCGTCCTTGACACGCCAGACCAGGGTGCCGCGGGGGACCTTGATGATGAGGTCGGTACCTGCCTTGCCGTTCATCCCCTTACCCATGCCGGGGCCGCCGGCTTCCGCGCGGAGGTGGGGGGTGAAGTGGAGGTTGGTGAGGTCGGTGACATCGTGGTCGGCGCGGAGAATGATGCTGCCGCCGCGGCCGCCGTCGCCGCCGATGGGTCCGCCCTTGGGACGGAAGGCCTCGCGGAGGAAAGCCACACAGCCCCGGCCGCCGTGGCCGGCGCGGGCGTACACCTTGACCTCGTCAACAAACATGAGGGTGGGAGGAAATCACGGGCGGGGGCGGGGGCCAAAGAAAAAGGCGAGGCGCGGAGCCTCGCCGTGATTCGTTGCCGGGAGGGCGCTCAGTTGGCAGCCGCTTCCGCCGGTTCCACATTGACCCGGCGCCCGGCCTTGTCGAATTTGACGCGTCCATCGACGAGGGCGAAGAGCGACCAATCACGGCCGGTGCCGACATTCGAGCCGGCGACGAACTTGGTGCCGCGCTGCCGCACGATGATGCTGCCGGCCCGCACGCTTTCGCCGCCGAAAGCCTTCACGCCCAGCCGCTGGCTGTTGCTGTCGCGTCCGTTCCGGGAACTGCCGCCGCCTTTCTTATGTGCCATAACGTTAAGCCTTGATTTCCTTGACCTTGAGGACAGTGAGTTCCTGGCGGTGTCCCGCCTTCTTCCGGTAACCCTTGCGGCGGCGCATCTTGTAGATGACCACCTTCGGGCCGCGCTTGTGCTCCACGACGTCCGCCACCACGGAGGCTCCCGCCACCGTCGGCGCGCCAATGGTCACCTCGCCGTCCCGGTTGAGCAACCGAACGTCATTCAATTCCACGGACCCGCCGGCTTCGGTACCCAAACGCTCGATTTCCAGCGTGTCTCCGGGGCTGACGCGGTATTGTTTGCCACCTGTCTGAACCACTGCGTACATAGCAACTTCCTTCAAAAGAGCCGCTGATGGAACCAGAGGAATGGTCCCCTGTCAACGCCGCATCCACGGAATTTTTGTTGTTTGTTGTTCTGCGGTTCGCCTGGGAGGGGAAGGTCGTTGCCGTGCGGGAGCGCACGGCGTGACAACCTTGTTCCCGGACGACGGGAACTCCTGCAGACCCTGGCCAAATGGTGTTGGGTGCAGCCCTTGTTTCCACCGCCGAACGCAGTTCCGTTCGTATGGACTCGCGTTCATTCGTGGTTCCGACGCTGAACTGAATCGTTACGGCGCTACGGCTCAGCCTTGCCTCGCGGCTTCCCGAACGGCACGCTCGCTGCGTATTCGCCATCCGGTCTTTTCAATGATTCGCACCATGAACACAACCCCGTTTCCGCTTCCCTCCGTGCCGGTTGCCCGGCCTTCAGGGGGTGCCCACCGGCGTCTTCTGGTCGGAGTCGCCACCTGCCTGGCCTGTCTGGGCGCCCCGTGTGTCGGGGCGGAACCTGACGGACGCGCCATCGACCGGCTCCCCGTGCGGGGCCTGCATTTGTCCGGACCGGGCAAGGGAGAGGTGGCCGCCCTGGTGGGGTTCATCCGCGGACCGCTCTCGCAAGCGGGGGTCAACACCCTGGTGCTGGAGTTCGGGTATCGGTTCGATTACCAGTCACGACCCGAGTTCGCCGATCCCTCCGCGCCTGGCAAGGCGGAGGTTCGGGAAATCCTGACGGCATGCCGGGAGAATGGCATCGAACTGATCCCGCAGATCAACTGTCTCGGTCATCAGTCGTGGGCCAAACGCAACGATCGTCTGCTGCAGAAGCACCCGGAGTTCGATGAAACCCCCGGCAAATACCCCGACAACGAGGGGATCTACTGCCGGAGCTACTGTCCCCGGCATCCGGAGGTCCATGCGGTTCTATTCGATTTGATCGACGAACTGGCTGTGGCGTGCGAGGCGAAGGCCTTTCATGTCGGTCTGGACGAGGTTTTTATTCTGGCCGACCCGGATTGTCCCCGTTGCCGGGGGGAGGACCCGGCGGTGCTGTTTGCCGACGAGGTTGGGAGGTTGCACGCGCATTTGAAGGAGATCGGCTGCCGGACCTGGCTTTGGGGCGACCGGTTTCTTGATGGGAGTGCCACCGGGCTGGGGAAATGGGAAGCCAGCGAGAATGGGACGCAGGGTTCGATGGATCGGGTGCCGAAGGATCTGGTGGTTTGCGACTGGCACTACAACAACGCTCCGGAGACCGCACGGCTCTTTGCGGAGAAGGGGTTTGACGTGGTCTCCTGTCCGTGGCGCAAACCGGACGTGGCGTTGGCGCAGTTGAAGGAACTGCAGGGTCTCCGCGCCGGGCACGATCCGGCGGTGGCCGCCCATGCGCTTGGGATGCTGCAGACCACGTGGTGTGGTCCGTCCCGATTCGCCGGTGCCTTGGGCGACCTGAAGCCCGGGGAACCGGTGTCCGGCAACTCCGGCTCCGAATCGGCCAACTGCTTCCTCACCCTCTTCGACGCGATCCGGGAGAATCCATGATGCTGCGAACGAAACTGACCGCGCTCGCCCTCTGCCTGCTGGCCGGCGTGGCGCCTGTCGCAACCGCCGAACCGGCGCGCCCCAACATCATCTTCGTGCTCGTGGATGACCTGGGCTACGGCGACCTGGGGGTGTTCTTCCAGAACCTGCGCCGCACGCGGAACGATCCGGCCGAGCCGTGGCACATGACGCCGCGGTTGGACACGCTCGCTGCGGAAGGGGTGCGGCTGCCGCACCACTATTGTCCTGCGCCCGTCTGTGCGCCGTCACGGGCTTCTCTTCTGTTGGGGGTGCACCAGGGGCACGCGAACGTGCGGGACAACCAGTTCGACAAGGAGTTGGAGAACAACCACACCCTGGCGACAGTCCTCCGTGGGGCCGGGTATGCCACGGCCGCCATTGGGAAGTGGGGCCTGCAGGGCGGGGGATCGGGCCCGGACTGGCCGGCGCACCCTTTGAACCGCGGCTTCGACGATTACTTCGGCTACATCCGGCATGTCGACGGCCACGAGCACTATCCCAAGGAGGGTCTGTATCGGGGACGAAAGGAGGTCTGGGAGAATCGCACGGAGGTTTCCGACACGCTCGACAAGTGCTACACGGCGGACCTGTGGGCCGCGCGGGCCAAGCAGTGGATCATCGATCATCAGGCAGCCCAACCAACCCAGCCATTCTTCCTGTATCTGGCTTTCGACACGCCGCACGCGGTCCTGGAACTCCCCACCCAGGCCTATCCGACGGGTGCGGGACTCACGGGCGGGCTGCAGTGGCTCGGCACACCGGGTCACATGATCAACACCGCTTCCGGTACGATCGACTCCTACCTCCATCCGGACTACGCGTCCGCCACCTATGACCACGACCACGACCCTGCGACCCCGGAAGTGGCCTGGCCGGACGTGTATCGCCGTTACGCCACGGATGTCCGGCGAATTGACGACTGCGTGGGGGACCTCGTTCAACTGCTCCAGGATCTCGCCATCGACGACCGGACCTTGATCGTGTTTACCACCGACAACGGGCCGAGTCAGGAATCCTACCTGGACGAACCGTACCATCCGGACTTCTTCAACAGCTTCGGGCCGTTCGACGGCATCAAGCGGGACGTGTGGGAAGGGGGCATTCGCGTGGGAGCCCTGGCGCGCTGGCCCGGTGGGATCCCGGCGAACCGGGTCTCCAACGTTCCCTGTGGGGCGTGGGACTGGCTGAGCACCTTTGCCGAGTTGGCGGGAGTGCCGGTGCCGGCGCGTTCCGACGGCCGTTCGCTCGTGCCGTCACTGACCGGTGTGGGGGTGCAGGTGCCGCCGACGGTCTATATCGAGTATTACCAGAACGGCACCACCCCGTCCTACGACGACTTTGCGCCGGTCCATCGGGGGCGTCGTCGCAACCAGATGCAAATGATCCGGCTGGGCGACATCGTGGGCCTGCGCTACAACGTCAACTCCCCGGCCGACAACTTCGAGATCTACGACATCGTCCAGGACCCGCAGCAGTTGACGAATCTGGTCCGCACCGCGGCCCATGGCGGACTCAACCAGCAGATGAAGGATCGCGTGCTGCAATTGCGCCGGCCCAACAGCTCTGCGTCGCGGCCCTACGACGCCGCCCCCGTGCCCGGGGTGACCGTCTCGCCGGTCACACCCGGAGTGGAGTGGCGGGCCTTCAGCGGGGCCTTTCCGTGGGTGCCCGAGTTTACCGCAATGGCCCCGGAAACCGGAGGGGCCGCAGACCTGCCAACCCTGGATGTCCGGCCGCGTGACAACGACCTTGGCCTGCTCTTCACCGGCTACCTCAGCGCACCGGCAGAAGGCGACTACACGTTCACGCTGACAGCGGACACGGGAGCGTTGCTGCGCATCCACGAGGCCACGCTCATTGACGCGGATTTCGGTCATGCCCCCGGAAGCGGGGTGTCCGGGACCATCAAACTAAAGGCCGGTCTGCATCCGTTCCGGCTGTATTATGTCCGTGGATCGAGCGGTACGCCCGCCTTGTCCTTCGAGTGGAGCGGGCCAGGGTTTGCGAAGGAACCGATCCCCGCGAGTGCGTTCCGCCGGGATGGCACCCCGCCGGCGGGACCGCCGGAAGCGCGGGACGATTCCGCGTCGACCGCGCAGGAGGAACCCGTTGACATCCCGGTGCTGGCGAATGATGAGGACGACGGGACCCCGGAAGGGCTGAGGATTGTCAGCGTGGACTCTCCGGCCGGGGGGACTGCCGAGATCGTGGAGGGGGGCATCCGCTACACCCCGAACGCCGGGTTTCTCGGCCGGGACGCGTTCCGCTACGTGATCACGGATGGGGCGGCGACAGCCGAAGCGCGGGTGGGGGTCGAGGTGTTTTTCGAAGACCCCGAGTTGCTCTGGCTACCGCTCAACCAGTTCAGCGGACTGCGGGTTGTCGAATCCGGCGGTCGGGAGGTGGGCGGCTTGGGTGGTTACAGCGATCCGACGGGACCCTGGGTGGAGGGCCGTTTCGGTCGCGCGGCGCGCTTCAATGGCTCCGGTCAGCAGATCACACTGGATGCGAGCTATGTGCCACCTGCCGGAGCGGAGCCCCGCACCCTTGCCGCCTGGATCCAGGCCACCCCGGGCACAACGGGCGCCATCGTCGCCTGGGGCGAGAACGCCGCGACCCGCAAGTGGTACCTTCGACTCGACAACGCGGCGCCCCACACCGGCGCGCTCCGGCTCGAGGTGAGCGGCGGCTATGTCATTGGAACCCGTGATCTCAGCGACGGCCTGTGGCACCACGTCGCCTGCACCTTCCTGAGCGACCGGACCCCGGACGTGACCGAGGTCCGGCTCTATGTGGACGGTGGGCCGGAGACCATCAGCGCTTCCCAAAGCCAGACCGTCGACACCGACGGGACGAATGTGCCGGTGACCATCGGGGTGGACGGCCAAAGCCGGTATTTCGACGGTCTGATCGACGAGGTGCGTATCTATCGCCGCGCGCTTGGCCCTGCGGAAATCGCGGAACTGGCGGCCGCCACGCGCCAGGTCGGGGCCGCCTGGAACCGCCGGTTCTTTGGCAACGCCCCGTTGGCCTGGAGTGCGGACGACGAGGGGGACGGCGCCAACCGGTTGCTGGAATACGGCCTGGGCGGTCAACCCCACGTCGCGGACGCCAACGTGATCCGGCCCGTCGGTGAGATGTCCGGCGATGGCTTCGAGATGCGCTACCGGCGTCCGCGAGCCCGTGACCCGGAGGTCCACTACCAGGCGCGCGGCTCGCCCGACCTGCAGGAATGGAACCTTCCCACCGTCAGTGAGGTTGGGGATTGGCCCGACCTGTCCGGCGAGTTGCTGGAAGAGGTCCGGGTGCGGACCGACCCGTTGCCTGGCGAACCGGGCCGGTTGTTCCTCCAACTGCAGGTGGGACTGGAATAGACATTCCGGGTGTTCCTCCGCGATCCCCGCATGATGGTGATTCAGGTGATCACCTCCAAGGTCTCACACTCCGCAGATTGCGGGGCCGGAAGCTCGGCGATGCGCGGGTCAAGCGTGGCCAGCCTCCCGCCGTAGTGGATGGCAAGCCCCAGCAGATAGGCGTCCGTGACCTGCTGGTGCCCCACCAACCGCTCCCCGGCGAACGCCACTGCCCGGGCAAACGGCACCTGATCCGCCCAGAAGGCGTGGTCACGGGCCGCCGTGTTCGCCGCCAACACTTCGACCGCGTCGCGGGGGTGCACGGCATCGCGGGAAAACGCGGGATTGGAGACGATCCGCACAAATCCCGCCTGCGTGATCGGACACGTCGCCCAGCCAATCGCCCGGTGCTGGGTGAACCAGTTCACCGCGGTTTGATGACGCGCATGGGATGGCCACAGGAGCGCAATCAGCAGATTGGTGTCGAGTAGATAACCCTTCATCCTAGAAAAAGCAGTTGAACCGCAGATCGACACAGATAGACGCAGATACCCAAGGACTTGCGCGATTTTCGCGTCACACCCAATGGGTGAAGACATCCGGCGGACGTGGGGGGCTCACGTCGAGGGACTTATCTGCGTTCATCCCCGTTCATCTGCGGTTTCCAGGTTCATGCGCCCTCCGCCTCAATGCGTCGGACATCCTCCGTGGTGACTTCCGGCGAGTCACCGGGCAGTTGGAAGACCACCAAGCCGTCCCGCTCCCTCGATGGCGTGGGGGCGTTGAGACCGCGACGGATCAGGTCGGAAACCACCCGGCCCAGCGAGAGCCCACGTGCCTTCGCGTGGCGGGTGACCAGAGCCTGCACGTCATCATCCAGCGTTAACGTGGTTCTCATGACAAGTATGATGCGTGTCGACTAGAATGATGTCAATTGTCGGAATCTGCATCACCCAGCTCTTGGGAACTTTCCAACACGCTCCGGGCAAGTTGTCGGAGACCCGGTGTCCCCGGGCTCGATTCATGTCCCGGGGGACGAGGCACCTGCCGTGCGCCACCGGGTGAAAAGCGGTTGCCCGACCGCGATCCACCGGGCAGAATCTCCCCCGTATGCAACAACCCAAACATGCCGGCGTGGCAGCCATGATCGCGTTGAGCGGCGTGCTCGCTGCTGTCTCACTTCCCCTCGTTCAGGCTGCGGACGTGGATCTCAATGCGGGCCTTGAGGCCTACTGGACCTTCGACGAAGGCACCGGGGGCACGGCGGGCGATGTGTCGGGCAATGCCCACAACACCGCGATCTGGAATGATCCGCTGTTCGCCCAGTCCCAGATTCTCTGGACGGAGGGGCGTTTTGGCACCGCGATCAATTTCGACGGCACCTACTTCATCGCGGCGGACGACTACTACGGCATTGGCGGCACGGGCGCGCGGACCATTTCCGCGTGGGTTCGGACGGACTGGGTGCCCAACAACCAGGGCGTCATGGTGGCATGGGGGCCGAACGTGGCGACCGAGCGCTGGCACTTCAAGCTCTCGGGCGATGCCGGCAGCGTGGGGGCCCTGCGCACCGAGAACCAGGGGGGCAACAACTACGCCGTGATCCCGGTCAACGACGGCCTTTGGCACCACATCGTGTGCGTCTTTCCCGAGGGCGGGACCGTGATCGGCGATGTGGACCACTACGTGGACGGGGTGCTCGACACGGCGAAGAACGGCGGCGTGGGCAATGCGGTCAATACCAACGTGGACCCGGCCGTTGCCCCGCCCGTGAGCATCGGTGGGTCGCCCTTTGGCACCGGCTTCCGCTACACGACCGCGACGCTGGACGATGTGCGCATCTACAATCGCGCGCTCAATCAGGACGAAATCACTGCCCTGGCCGCCGGGCAGGGCGTGGTGACCGGGGCGCCTCCCGCCATTTCGGTGCCGGACGGCCTCGTTGGGGCGCCGTTCTACGATGCCACGCAGGGAGTGACCGCCACGATCAGTTCCACCGGCGGCGCCACCCTCAGTGCCGGGGATGTCGGGATGCTGGCGAACGGAACGGACGTCTCGGGCGACCTGGCGATCACCGGGAGCGGGACCCAACTCACGGTGAGTTACCACGGGTTGGAGGCCGACCGGCGGTACGCGATCGAGATTTCAGCGACCGACAGTGAGGGGCGTTCGAGCCGGCGGGCCATCGCGTTCAGCACCTTCAACGAGAACAACTTCACCATCGAGGCCGAGGACTACAACTTCGCGGGCGGTGACTTCATCGACAATCCGATCCTCTGCAACACCTACGGCAGCGAACCGTCCTGTTACTTCGACCGCATCAGTGTGCCGGGGGTGGATTCCTTCGACGGAAACGGCTTCACGGATGATGATCCCGATTTGCTGAGCGTTTACCGCTATTCCAGCGGCGGCGCCGATCGGGAGGAGGAATTCGACACCTTCATCTCCGCGGACGTGGTGCGGACCAAGTTTGAGAATCAGTGGGGCAGTGGGGGCCAGATCATGGACTACGACATTGACCGCCTGAACGCGGACGACTGGGCCAACTACACGCGGACATTCGCCACGGAAACCTACTCGGTGTTTCTGCGGGTTGCGGCCGGGGCCGCCCAGACGGTCCGGTTGGATCGGGTCACCAGTGATCCCGCAGCGCCGGATCAGACGCTCAGTCTGGTGGGGTACTTCCTCGTGCCCAGGACTTCGGGCTACGTTTTTGTGCCGCTGACCGACCTGGCCGGGGGCACCGAACTGACGGTGAATTTCAGCGGCCAGGAAACCCTCCGCCTGACGGCGGTGGATGCCAACGCGAACCTCGAGGCGAATTTCCTGATGTTCGTGCCCGCCGAGGAGACCTCGTTCCTGCCCAGCATCAGCATCACGAGCCCGACCGACGGAGCGATTCTGCCCACCGGCGGCGACATCAACGTGGTGGCGGATGCCTCGGATGAGGATGGCTTTGTGAAGCAGGTGACGTTCTTTGTTGACGGCGTCGAGATCGCGCAGTTGACGGAGGCGCCCTTCGAGACTCTCTGGCCCGCGGTGCCGGCCGGAACCTACACGCTCACTGCGGAAGCGGTGGATGACGATGACCTGGTGGCCCTGTCGGCCCCGGTGACCATCATCGTGGACAGCGATCCCCCCGAGGTCGGGGCGGTGCGCGGCAGCCCGGCGCTGGATGCGATCGAGGTGATCTTCAACGAGCCAGTGGACGTCACCACCGGGGAAGCCATGGGCAACTACAGCGTCACCCCGTCGCTTGCGGTGAATGCGGTGGTCGTGGACGGTCAGAAAGTCCTGCTCAGCACGGCAGCCCAGGGGAGCGGCGTGGAGTACACGGTGACCGTCCGCAACGTGGCGGATCAACACGGGAATGTCATGGTTGAAACGTCCCGGACCTTCACCGCCTCAAGCCAGAACCTGGCCTATGGGCTCCAACTCTACCTGACCTTTGACGACGGTGTCGGTCCGGTGGCGGCGGACCTTTCAGGGTACGGGCACGATGCGATGATGTACGACGTGGCCGCCTACAGTGGGCTCCCCATCCTGTGGGATGAGGGCAAATTCACCGGCGCCGTGGACTTTGACGGAACCTACTTCCTGGGCTGTCCGGCCTACATGGGCATCGGGGGTGCCAACCCGCGCACCATTTCGCTCTGGATCAAGACCGACCTCGATGTGGCCAACGGCAACACCGCCCTGGTGGGTTGGGGATCGAATGCCAACACCCGCCGGTGGCACTTCAAACTCGAGAACACCACCAACGGTTCGCTCCGCACTGAGAACGCCGGCGGCAACAACTTCGGCGCGGTCACGGTCAACGACGGGGAGTGGCATCACATCGCCGCGGTGTTCCCTGAGTTCGCCACGACGGTGGGCGAGACCGATCACTACATCGACGGGGTGCTGGATGAGGTCAAAAGCGGGACCACCGGCAACGCCGTCGATACGGACATCACACCCGGCGTGGGGACGGTGGTGACGGTGGGTGGCGGGGCCATGGGCTTCGGCGGCTCACTTCGCCCCGGGTTCGGACTTCTGGATGATGTCCGGGTCTATGACCGGGCGCTCACCCAGGCCGAACTCACCGCGCTCGCCCAGGGGCAGGGCGTGGTGCCGGGCGGACCCGGGCCACTGCCGAAACTCTCCCTCGTCGCCAACGGTGACGGCACGGTCACCATCAGTTGGACCGGTGGAGGCAGCCTGCAAAGCGCCCCGGCGGTGACCGGCGACTGGACGGATGTCCCGGATGCCGCCAGTCCGCACACGGTATCCGTGACGGGGACCGCCTTCTACCGGGTCACCCGCTAGCACCGAAGCCCGGGGGAGGCGGGCCGTCCGCCTCCTCCGCTTCGCGTCCCTCCCATCAGGACTCACGTCATGAAACCGAAAGCCGAAACAAGCGGGCGCCGCGCCGGGCCAGGGTTCACCCTGATCGAGTTGCTGGTCGTCATTGCCATCATCGCGATCCTGGCCGCCATGTTGCTCCCTGCCTTGAGCAGCGCGAAGGAGCAGGGCAAGCGCACGGTCTGCAAGAACAACGAGCGCCAGATCATCATCACGATGCTGATGTATTCCGGGGACAACGAAGGGAAGTTCCCGAGCGGCATTCGCAACAACAACTTCGAGCACTTCTCCTTCATCTCCTCGGAAGTCTACGAGTACATCCAGAATGTGGGCTCCATGTCCACCAACTCGATCACCTGCCCGAACAAACGCGACTGGTACCGCTACGAACCGAGCGTGGGCCATCGTCTGGGTTATTACTTCCTCTGGGGGCACAGCACGAAGGACGACACACGCTCCCGCACACCGCCCTTCCGGGGGCCGGCCCCCTGGGATTCCCCGATCAAGGACACCGACAATCCGCAGTGGCCCATGATCGCGGATGTGATCGAGAAGGGCACCGTCACCCCGAACGTGACCTCCGCACCGCACGGTCCGACCGGTCCCGTTCGCAGCGCCGTGGGGGAACTGCCCGAACCGGAGGATATCCGTTCGCGGGGGGGGAATGTGGGCAGCCTGGATGGCTCCGTGCTCTGGCGGCCTCAATCCCAGATGGTGGAGCACTATGCCACCATTCCCTTCGGGGCGATCCGGGGCTATTGGTAGCCGGCAGCCCACGACGGCCGCCTCCCAAACCGGCTCCTGTCCCATCCCGTTTCTTCATCAGCCGGACCGGTCCCCGGTTCGGCTGCTTCGTTTGCGTGACTGGTTTCCTGCATGACGGGGTGCGGTGACCCGGGGTAGAGTCGGCGGCACGCACATGAACCAGTCCAACTCCTCCCACCTTCCTGCCCGCAGTCGGGTCAATCGCAGGGCGTTTCTCCGCCTCAGCTCCACGTTGGCCGCAGGAACCGCCATTGTCCCGGCCGGCGTCCTGGGCCGGGGTGCCCAGTCCCCCAACAACCGGCTGAACATCGCCTGCATCGGCGTGGGCGGGCGGGGCCAGGCCAGCGTGAATGGGGTGAGCCGCGAGAACATCGTCGCCCTATGCGACGTGGATGTCGGGCGGGCGGCGAAGACCCGCGAACGTTTCCCCCGAGCCCGGTTCTTTCAGGACTTTCGCCGGATGTTCGATGCGCTGGAGGGGGAGATCGATGCCGTGACCGTGGCCACCCCCGACCACACCCACGCCCCCGTGGCGATGGCCGCCATCCGGCGGGGCAGGCACGTTTACTGCGAAAAACCGCTCGCCCATTCCATGCAGGAGGTCCGCACCCTCACCGAGGCGGCCCGGGCCCACAACGTCCGGACCCAGTTGGGGAACCAGGGCCATTCCACGAACTCGATCCGCGAATTCGTCGAGATGGTCCGGGCCGGCGCCATCGGGACCGTGACCGAGGTGCATGCCTTCGTCAGCAGCAACTATTGTCCTCCCAGCCGGGTGCGTCCCACGGCGACTCCGCCCGTGCCCGAGGGACTGGACTGGGATTTGTGGCTGGGCCCGGCCGCACCCCGGCCCTATCACCCGCTCTATCATCCGGGCAAATGGCGCGGATGGTGGGCGTTTGGCACCGGGGTCACGGGGGACTGGACCTGTCACGTGCTCGACCCCATTTACTGGGCCCTGGACCTGGGGGCGCCGACGCGGGTGGTGGCGTTTCCGGACGACTACACCGATCCGCAGGTGCGCGCCGAAACCTGTCCTCCCAGCACTTTGATCCGCTACGAGTTTCCCGCGAAGGGGGATCGTCCCGGCGTGGTGGTGAATTGGTACGAGGGCAACCGCCCGGTGCCCCGCCCGGCGGCGCTTGAACCGGACCGCAAACTGCCGGGCATCGGTGCCCTGATCGTAGGCACGGAGGGCACGATCCTGCACGGATCCCACGGTGCGGCGGGGGCGCAACTCCTGCCGGCGGCCCGGTGGCAGGACTACCGACTTCCGGCGCCCAGCATTCCCCGGTCGCGCGGGCATCATGAGGACTGGCTGCTGGCCTGCAAGGGAGGCGAGCCGGCCAGTTCGAGCTTTGACTACGGTGGCCCCCTGACGGAGGTGGCGATGCTCGGGGTGATCGCCCAGCGCTTTCCCGGCCAACCGTTGGAGTGGGACGCCCCCCGGCTCCGCATTCCCAACCATGCCGGGGCCGAAGCGCTCCTCCGTCCTTCGTGGCGGGAGGGCTGGACCCTTTGACTGGGCTTGACCCCGGGGGGGTGTGACTCTAGAAGGCATTTGGTTTCGGGATTGCCGGCGGGATTGGGCCCGCGGCTTGTTCCGGGTGAATCTGGACAAGACCTTCCGCGAATGCCCCGGCGCCGGCCTCGAGGCCATCAACACATCAACATCGCAAACAGCGCGTAATAGCTTATGAAGATCGGCAAGACACTCGCACTTGGAGCAGGTTACCTCGCCGTGGCTTTGACCACCGGGGCCACCCAGGCGGCCGGACTCGGGGACTGGGGCCCGGTGAAGGGCGATTGGGAATTTACCCTGGGCGGCAACGGGACCAGCAACAAGGATTTCGGTACCAACACCGGCGGCTTCAATGCCACCGTCGGCTACTTCCTGTCCGATGCCTTCGAACTCGCCCTCCGGCAGAGCATCAACTTCACGGTCGGTGGCGACGTCAAGGATGCGGTGGGCGGGGCCACTTATGGCGCCCTCGACTACCATTTCCGGGTCGGCCAGAAGCTGCGTCCCTTTGTGGGCGTGACCTTCGGCGGGCTGTATGGGGATTACGTGAACGACAGTCTGGCGGCCGGGCTCGAATGCGGCCTGAAATACTACGTCAAGCCCAAGACCTTCATCTTCGGCACGTTTGGCTGGAACTGGTTGTTCGATGACGGCGACAGCCTGACGAACAACTTCGACGACGGCTCGTTTGTCTACACCGCGGGTGTGGGCTTCAATTTCTAGCCATCATCCGTCAGCACTCACGCGGGGCCGGCGCAAGCCGGCCCCTTGTGTTTTCGCCGACAGCGAAGGGCCGACGGGGCGCCAAGATGAATTAGCAGGGTTGACAGGTCACTCGCCAATTGAGATAAACGTCTTGAACACTGGTTGGATACCCGGGTGCCGGTTTCGGGCGGGCGGACACACAAGCCGGCGGGTTTCCAGCAATGCCGAACCACTATATGAAGCATAAAAGCGCGATGTCACAAACGCGACGGAATCGTCCGGGGGAACGTTTCGTCCTGACGGCACGGACCTCAGGTCTGATTCTCGGGTGCCTGGCAGGGGGCCTTATGCTCCCGGTCCAGGGAGCCAGCTTCCAACTACTTGGGCTGAGTGGTGAGACAAACAGTTGGGCTAGTGCAGTCAGTGGCAATGGGAACGTCGTGGTGGGCACCACCTGGAGCTCGGCGGGTATTCGCAGCGCGTTCACGTACGACCGCACAGCGAACCAGTACGTCACGATCCCGGCGGAAAACAGCGCGGACAACAGCGTGGGCCTGGGGGCCAACTGGGATGGCAGCGTCATCGTAGGCACTGCTGAGAACCGAATCAGTGGAAATCTCCTCTCGCGGAAATTCCAGGCCTTTACCTACGTTCCGTCAGGGAATGTGTTCACCATCCTGCCGGGCTATAACGACACTGGCACACGATTGACTCACGGTCGGGCGTTTGGGGTCAGTGGGGCCAGTTCGACTGCCGGGGTGGTTGCTGGAGGCTCCAGTTCCAGCACTTTCGGCGACACTCCTACCATCGTCACAGATGCGATTGGCGGCGGATCCATGACCAACTGGGGTAGGATGGATCCACTTCGGAGCGGGACTGCCCAGGCGCTGGCAATCAACCCAGCGGGGACAATGGTTGTGGGGACCTCGCCGCTCCTGCTCGACGCAAGCAACCGGCCGGACCGGGCCTTTCGGCTTGATATCACGAATCCTTCCAACACGCCCCAGGACTTGGGAACTCTGACCGGAGGCGCCTACGACAGTCTTGCGAATGATCTCACGGATAACGGGAAGATCGTTGTCGGATGGGCCTATTCCAACAGCGGAGGGCAATCTCTTTCCAAGGACGCCTTCTACTGGGTTGATGACGGATCCACCAATCCGGACGGCTCGATAGGGACGATGATAGGGTTGGGGGACCTCCCTTTCGGTCAATTCTGGGCCGAAGCCACTGGCGTGAGTGCCGATGGGCGGGTTGTGGTGGGCCAGGGACGCGGGATTGAATATGCGGACGAAGCTGGAGCGGATCGGGCTGCTGTCTGGTTCATGGACCCCGATAATCCTTCGAGCGTTGAGCCGGTGGAATTGTCCAGCCTGTTGTCCGAGGTCATGGTCGGTTACGAGGACTACCGGTTGGTGTCGGCCACCGGCGTCAGCGCCGATGGTACCGTGATCTCCGGCATCGCGCGTAGCGCCACGACGGGTTACGAATTTGCCTTCGTCGCGACGATAACGTTGGTCCCCGAGCCTGCGGTGATCGGCGCCTTCTCCGCCTTCGGCTTGATGCTCTTCGCCTTCGTCCGGCACCGGCGCCGCGCCGAATAATAGCGGCGGCAGGCCGCCGGACAGCGCACGACTTCGGTCGGCGATGGATTCGACTTGCGCACCGGCCCGGTTGGAGGTCGGATAGTCCGACGATGTGCGTCAAGTCTGAGACTATTACCGTCCTGGCAACGTCCCTGTTACTGGGCTCGTGTCATGTGCTGGCCGGCACGGATATCGAGCCCACTGCCAGCTTGGTTCCCCCTGATCAGGTTCATCTGAGCTGGTCCTCGGTGCCGGGAAGGACCTATCAGGTCGTGAGCACCACCGACCTGGCTCTGTCGTGGGTGATCCATCCCACGGCGCCTCCGGTGCTGATCGCAAGTGGCTCGGAGTTGTCCGTCAACCTGCCTACGGCGGATGAACAGCGGTTCTTCCGAGTGGTGGAACTGCCGGGGGGACTGCAACCGCTTGGGAACATGGTCTGGATCCCTCCGGGCACGTTCGTAATGGGCAGCCCGGGCGGCGAATCGGGTCGTTACGATGACGAAGGGCCGCAGATGGAGGTGACGCTGACCCAGGGGTTCTGGTTGGGGCGTTGTGAGGTGACGCAGCGGGAGTATCTCGAACTGCGGGGCGTGAATCCCTCGGCGTTTGTCGGTGACCTCGAGTGTCCGGTCGAGCAGGTGACCTGGCACGATGCCGTGGCCTACTGCGCGGCCCTGACCGAACGCGAGCGTCTGGCGGGCCGCCTGCCGGCGGGCTACGCCTACCGCCTGCCCACCGAGGCTGAGTGGGAGTATGCCTGTCGGGCGGAAACGACGACCCGGTTCTATTTCGGGGACGCCTTGGGATGCTCCAATGATCGGAACTGCATCTTCTGTGCCGAAATGGACAGCTGGATGGTCTGGTGCGGCAACTACAGTGGCCGGCCTCAGCCGGTGGGCAGCAGGCTTCCCAATGCCTGGGGGCTGTATGACATGCATGGCAATGTCCGGGAATGGTGCGCGGACCGTTACGGTGTCTACGCCGGGGGAAGCGTCACGGACCCCGAGGGTCCCGCTTCGGGTTCGGCTCGGGTCTGTCGGGGTGGGAGCTACGACAACTACGCGCGTGGCTGCCGTTCGGCCTTTCGGTTTCCCGACCCCCCGGAGAGCGCCCGGAGCAGCCAGGGCCTTCGCGTCGCACTCAGCCAGGACGTTCCCTGAGCCCGGCAACCGCAGTTTCACGCGGATATCCAGCGACACAGGCAATCCTACCCGCCTGCCTCGATCCCGAGTCGTCTCTGTTCAGGCCTTACAGAAGGTAACGAAAGAAACGAAGGCCGGACGAGGGCGAAGGCGCTCCACGGGCGCTCCGGAGCCGGTCAGCAATCGGTGGAATGGCGGCGTGTTGGACAATGATCTTCCGAGGTCTTGGCCCTCTTCGTTCTCTTCGTTTCCTGCGGTAGAAAGTTGAACTTAGAAAAAGCAGTTGAACCGCAGATCGACACAGATAGACGCAGATACCCAAGGACTTGCGCGATTTTCGCGTCACACCCAATGGGTGAAGACATCCGGCGGACGTGGGGGGCTCACGTCGAGGGACTTATCTGCGTTCATCCCCGTTCATCTGCGGTTTCCAGGGTGAATGGTCGCGGCGGCGCTCAGGTGCCAATATGAGGATCGCTGTCCCGGAAGGCGAGATCCTTGCCGGCTTGGGACGCCCACCACAGGTAGCCCTGTCCCGCAACCTCGGGCTTTGAGGCGGAATCCCGTTGGGATCCTCGCTGCCAAGGAGGCTGCCAAGGGGCTCGCCAACGAGGAAGCGTTGAACCACGGCGCGGGCATGGTCCATGGAGAGCCCCGTTTCGCGGATGCGCAGGCAATGGGACCTGGAACCCTCCTTGGAGGGACGAGCTCCGCGAGTCCCTGGAATCAAGTCAGGGCCTCGTGTAACTCGGCCCTCCGTTGGTGGTTGAGACGGTTCGTGGAGAGCCCGAGAGACGGTCCACAAAAAAAGGAAAAAGCGCGGGCTTAATGCCCGCGCTGCGATTGGTCTGACGAGCTGGTTGCTCAGTTAGCGCATGCGGCGACGGATCGCCACAAAGCCGAGCATACCGAGGCCGGCCAGCAAGGCGTAGGTCTGAGGCTCGGGAACCTCGTAGTACACCTCAATCGAGCCTTCGTTGGCGAAATCAGCGAAGTGCTGATAGCCACCCTTCGAGTCGATGCCGTTGTCGGTGTCATTCGCGATGGAGAACGAGACCGTTCCCGGGCCGCTGAATGCCGCCAACACTGCCGGGGTGTTCACCCAACCCGAATCGGCGCTGTAGTTCCAGTCCAGCGGGCTGCCCCAATCGGTGGAGTCACCGTTGAACGTCAGAACGATCGGACCGTAGGTGAGGTCACCCGACGTTCCGGCCGACAGGCCACCGCCCGACACCGTGGTGGAGGGCTTCCACCACAGCTCAACGCTGTTGTTGCCGCTGACCGTGCTGATGGTCTCGAAACTGCCCGACATGGTGCCGCCGATGACGAGTTTCACGCCCAACAGCGTGTAGGGCCCATTGTACTTGGCCACACCGGTGTCGCTCGTGCCTCCCACCGGAGGAACGGTGGAGAAGGTGTCCGTCTCGGGCCCAATAACGAAGGCCGCATTCCCGATGAAGGGCATCGCTGCCCCCGCAATGACTACTAGTAGCTTCTTTGCTTTCATCTTGTTTTACCCTGGTTGCTTTGTGTTTCTAGCTAGTTCACGTGTGAACCGCGCTATTTCTACCTCACACCCGACGGGACGTCAACCCCCTTTTTGCTCCGCTCATTCCCCTTAAGCACTTGCCCTCCGTGGTTTGCGGCTCCCAGCCGGAAGGCCGGTGCGGCGACCCCTGCCCGGTTTGGCCGGCTTGGGGCGGTATCCTGTGTGGCGGTGGCAATCCAGTTTTCCCGGCGTTACCGGCGGAGTCGTGGGCTGGCGGGAGCCGGAGCGTCCTCGTCCACGCCCCCCACGTCCCCCGTTCCGAGACCGGCTTCTGTGCGCGTTGACGCACATTCCCAACCGACTCGATGTCTATTACCGTTTGACCGTTGAGTCGCGCTGCCTCAGTATCCGCGCGCTGTAATCAGTCTTAACCAACAGTCCATTGAAAATGCGAACCATGCTAAATGAACGAGCCCGACGCGCGGTGGCCCGCGGGTTCACCCTGATCGAGTTGCTGGTGGTGATCGCCATCATCGCCATCCTGGCCGGAATGCTTCTGCCCGCCCTGTCCAAGGCCAAGTCCAAAGCCCAGGGCATCCTGTGCATGAACAACGGCAACCAGATGATGAAGGCCCTGTTCCTCTACGCCGGGGACTTCGAGGATTTCCTGCCGCCCAATCCGGACGACGGCAACACCACGCCTTACCATAACTGGTGCCCGGGCCAGGCGGGCGTTGGAGGTGCGCACGAGTTCAATCCGGACATCCTCAAGGATCCCAACTTGGCCCTGCTGGCGAATTACATCGGAGGGGATACCTCCCTTTACAAGTGCCCGGCAGACAAGCGCGAAGGCACCTACACGGGAACCGAGGCAAGCCTCGTTGGCAAGCGCGTGCCGGCTGCCCGGACGTTCTCGATGAGCCAGGCCGTCGGGACCAACCCCAACAAGGGCTCGGGCAAGACCGCGGTGGATGGCCCCTGGCTGAACAACAACCACAGCCACGTGCTCGGCCAAACGTACCTTACTTACGGCAAGTTTGGGGCCTTCACCAAACCCGGTCCCTCGAGCACCTGGGTGCTGATCGATGAGGAGGCGGGCAGCCTCAATGATGCGGGTTTTGCTGTTGGAATGAACACGGCCGAGTGGATCGATTGGCCGGGGACCTACCACAACCTGGCCTGCGGGTTCGCCTTTGCCGACGGCCACTCGGAAATCAAGAAGTGGAGCGTGCCCTCCACCAAGATGCGCACCGGAAACAACTCGAGGTTGGCGGTTCCTGGAAGCGCCGACTGGGTGTGGATCGCCGAGCGAACCTCCGCGCCGATCAGGTAGATCCGCTTTTGCCCCGGGCTTCGTCTCCCGGTTTGCACGACCCCGGCTTCGGCCGGGGTTTTGCCTTTTGGCGGGAGGGAAATGCCCGGATGGTGTCTGATGCCCCTCCTCCCTTGCCGCGGCCTCAAACCTGCATCCTGGGCCTTCTCAACGGCTTCCACCCGGGCTTGGGGGATTCGCTGACGGGAGATGTTCGAAAGCCCCGAAGGAAGACCCGGAGGCGTGCCCTTGGAGGGAGGGGCGACAAGCGTTCTGGCGGTGCGACGTGAGCAACAGCGCCGGCGGTTTTCGCTTGCTTGGGCATAAGAAATCGCCATAACCATCGGGCCCATGAGCAACCACGAGTCGCAAGCATCTGGTCAGTTACCTGCGTACATCACCTCCGCCAAACCAAACCCGGCGGCAAGTCGTGCGCCCTGGCACAAGAACATCGCTCCAACCTACGCCGGCATCTTCCTATGGTTCGTTTTCTGGGATTCGATGTCGGGGAACGGCCTGTCGCTTGGGGGGCTGTGGCCCACGTTGATTGGAATCGTGCTGGGTGGGATCATCTGCCATTTCCTCTTCTACTTGGTGCCGGGTTTGTTGGGCGTGGGAACGGGGCTCCCGCTCTATGTGGTTGGAACGTCCACTTTTGGTGCTGTCGGGGGGTTGATCATGCCGGGCTTCCTGATGGGGGCGCTGCAATTCGGTTGGTTGGGCGTGAACACCTTTGGTTCCGCCGACGCGTTGGCGAAGGGTTTCCACACGCCGGCGCTTTACATCCCTCTGTGCGTGGTCTGGGCGCTCGCGGCGGCGTTCGTCGGGTTGAAGGGCATCCAGTACGTGGCGAAAGTGGCGACCTATCTGCCGCTCATCCCGCTTGTGGTGCTGATTATCGGGTTGGTGCTCTTTGGGGGGAGCGCCTGGGAATACAAGCCCGTTGCCGCCGCGGCGACCGCGGCGACCGGCAGTTCGGGCGGCGGCCTGCAGGCGATGCTGCTGATGATTGCTGCCATTGTGGGTTTCTTTGCGACCGCCGGAGCCGCGGGGGTGGACATTTGCATGAGCGGTCGTGACAAGAAGGATGTCAGCATGGGGGGTATCGTGGGCATCATCATTGCCATCGTGTTCACCGCCGGCATCTCCGTGATTGCGGTCGCCGGTGCCCGGGCGTCCGGCGTGGTCGACCCTGAGGTCACCAACATGACCGTGGCGCTGGAGAAGAAGCTTTCTCCGGGCTTCTTTGCCATCGTCATGATCGGTCTGACGATTGCCTCCTTCCCGGGAGCGTGTTTCTCCTCGTTCATCGCCGCCAACAGTTTCAAGACGGTGATGCCCAAGGTGAACCCCTTTGTTTCCGTCGGCATCGGCACGGTGGTCAGCATCATCCTGGCGGTGACCGGTGCGGCCAGCAAACTGCCCAGCGTGTTCGGGTTGATCGGCGCCTCCTTCGGTCCGATCTGCGGTGCCATGCTGGTGGACTACCTGCTTGCCGGCGGCAAGTGGGCCGGGCCGCGGGCCGGTTTCAACCCGGCTGGCTGGATTGCGTGGGCGCTGGGATTCCTGGTCGGGATTCTCCCGAACCAACTCCTGCCTGCTTCCCTGCGGGTGGACGTGCCGTGTGCGCCGGTTTCGGCCTTCATCGTCGGGGCCGTGGTCTACTTCGTCTGCGCCAAGCTCGGCATGACCTCGAAGTGCATTCCGCTGCCGGCGGCGGCACCGGCAGAGGCCCCGGCGGAATAGCCGTTGCTGCGACCTGATTCACGACCGGGCGACGCCAGGAGCGTCGCCCGCTTTTTTTTTGAACGATCTCGTTTCCTGCGCATCAAACCCCGCGACGCTCTCCCGGTTCGCCCGGTGGGGAAGCAGCCCTGGTGGTTCCCTCGCAAGCGGGTCTTGACAGGCGACCGGGGGTTTCGCGTTAGATTGCGGGCTTTCACCGGGCCCTTGACGGGCGGGTGCAGCCGGGAGCGGCTGGTTGAGTTGGAGAATCTGGCATGATCAAGGTTGACAATCTGGTCAAGACCTTCGGTCCCAAGCGGGCCGTGGACGGGATCTCGTTCACGGTCGAGCGCGGGGAGGTGCTTGGCTTTCTTGGGCCGAACGGCGCGGGAAAATCCACCACCATGCGAATGGTCACGGGATTCATCCCCCCGACGGCGGGTCGCATCTCGGTCGGCGGGCATGACGTGGTGGATCAGCCCATCGCTGCGAAGCGGTTGATCGGTTATCTCCCCGAAAACGCGCCGGCCTACGCTGACATGACGGTGCTGGGCTTCCTGAGCTTCGCGGCGGAGATGCGCGGTTTGACCGGGGAGGCACGGCGCAAGGCAGTGAACCGCGTGGTGGAGATGTGTTTTCTCGAATCGGTGGTGCACCAAAGCGTGGACACGCTCTCCAAGGGTTACCGGCACCGCACTTGTTTCGCCCAGTCGATCATCCACGATCCGCCGGTGCTGATTCTGGATGAACCGACGGACGGCCTGGACCCGAACCAGAAACACGAGGTCCGCACTCTGATTCGCCGTATGGGCGAGAAGAAGGCCATCGTGTTTTCCACGCACATCCTGGAGGAGGTCGATGCGGCCTGCACACGGGCGATCATCATCGACCGGGGCAAGATCGTGGCGAACGGCACGCCGGAGCAGTTGCGCAGCCGTTCCGAACAGGCCGGGGCGGTGGCGTTGCGTGTGGCGGGGATTCCCGCCGCCGATGTGACGGCGAAGTTGCGCGAGTTGCCGACGGTAAGGAAGTCCCAGGTGCTGGCGGAGGCGGCCGGGTTCGCCACGGTGCGGGCCTACCCGAATCCGGACGGGCGGAACGGCGCCTTGCAGGAGAGTCTCTTTGAACTGGCCGTGCGCCAGAACTGGAAGCTGGCGGAACTCCGCACCGAGGAGGGGCGGATGGACGAGGTGTTCCGCAGCATCACCCTGCCCGACACGATGCCGGCAGCGAACAAGACGGAGGAATCGAAATGAGCAACGGCGAGACTCAAGTTGCCCAGGCCAGCGGGGAGCGCGGAGAACACTCCATGGCGTTCCATAACATCAAGACCATCGCCAAACGCGAGATCAGTGGCTACTTCGCCTCGCCGGTGGCGTATGTCTTCATCGTGATCTTCCTGCTGTTGACCGGGTTTTTCACCTTCATGGTGGGTCGGTTCTTCGACCGCGGGGAGGCGTCGCTGGCGGCGTTCTTTCTGTGGCATCCGTGGCTTTACCTGTTCCTGGTGCCGTCGGTGGGCATGCGGTTGTGGTCCGAGGAACGGCGTCTGGGGACCATCGAACTGCTGCTGACGATGCCGGTGAGTCCGTGGCAGGCGATTGTGGGCAAGTTCCTGGCCTCGTGGGCCTTTCTGGCCCTGGCCCTGGTGCTGACGTTTCCGTTGGTGTTTACGGTGAACTACCTCGGGGATCCGGATTTCGGCGTGATCCTCTGCGGTTACATCGGCAGCCTGTTCATGGCGGGCGCCTACCTGGCCGTTACCTGCATGACCTCGGCGCTGACGCGCAACCAGGTGGTCAGCTTCATCATTTCGGTGGTGCTGTGCCTGTTCCTCATCCTGGCCGGGTGGCCGCCGGTGCTGGAAATGTTGATCAAGTGGGCGGACCCGGGCCTGGTGGACACGGTGGCGGCCTTCAGTGTGGTGACCCACTTCGACTCGGTCCAGTTGGGCGTGCTGGATTCCCGCGACCTCATCTACTTCCTTTCGATCATGGTGTTCTCCTTGTTCACCACCGGGGTGATCATCCGCGGACACCGGGCCGGCTGAGCTGACTTGAACCTGAACCCACAACGACATCAGTGGCCGAGACTATGACAACGAACAAGAACAAGTGGGCGCCGTGGCTCTATTCGGGTGCGGGCGTGGCGGGGGTGTTCGTCATCCTCCTGGCGGTGAACGCCATCAGCAGCGCCGCGAAGGTCCGGGTGGACCTGACCGAGGAGAAGCTCTACACGCTCTCCGACGGCACGCGCAAGGTGCTCGCCAAGATCGATTCGCCGGTGAAGATCAACTTCTATTGCACCCAGTCGGACAACGACATGCCGGTGTTCCTGAAGAACTACGCCAAGCGCGTGGAGGATCTGTTGGGCGAATACCGGCAGGCTTCCGGCGGCAAGATCACGATCCAGAAGTTCGATCCCAAGCCGGACACGGCCGCGGAGGATTCGGCGCGCCTGGACGGCGTGGAGGGGCGCAGCCTGAATCAGGGTGGCTTGATCAGCCTCGAGAACAACATCTACCTGGGACTGGCGGTGACCTGTGTGGAAACCAAGGAGGCGATTCCCTTCCTGGATCCCTCGCGTGAGAAACTGCTCGAATACGACATCACCCGTGCGATTTCCAAGGTCATCACCGACACCCGCAAGGAAATCGGCGTGATGAGCGGGCTGCCGGTGTTCGGTCAGTCGAACCCCAATCCCATGATGGGTGGGGGCGGCGGTGCGCCGCCCTGGTTCTTCATCCAGGAGCTGAAGCGCGATTTTGACGTGCGCGAGGTGGCCACCTCGGTGGACAAGATTGACGACGACCTCGACGTGCTGGTGTTGATCCACCCGACGAACCTGGGGGACAAGACGCTCTACGCCCTCGACCAGTTCGTGTTGCGGGGAGGCAAGCTGGTGGCGTTCCTCGACCCGTTGTCCATCGCGGACAGCCGGAGTGCCATGAACATGCAGATGATGATGCAACGCCAGGGTTCCACGCTGGGGCCGTTGCTCAAGGCCTGGGGACTCGATTTCGACATCAACAAGGTGCTCGCCGACCGGGTTTACCTCAGCCAGATCAGCCGGGGCAACCAGCCGGTGGATGAACCCACCTGGCTGACCCTGCAGGGAGATGCCATCAACACCTCGGATATCGTGACGGCGGACATCGACCGCCTCCTGATGCCGACGGCCGGCGCCTTTACCGGGACCGCGGCCGAAGGCCTGACCGAAACGGTGCTGCTCAAGTCCTCCGAAAACTCCGATCTCATGGATCGGACCATGGTCCAGTTCGGGGCCAACGTGAACAATGACTTCAAACCCTCCGGCAAAGAATACGCCCTGGCCGTGCGGTTGACCGGCAAATTCAAGACCGCCTTCCCCGACGGCGCCCCCAAAGCGGACGCCGCGGACCCCGCAGAGAAGGAGGCGACCGATGAGGCCAAGGCGGACTCCCTGAAGGAATCCGCGACCGACGGGGTCGTCGTGCTGATCGGCGATTCCGACATGGTCTTCGATCAGTTTTGCGTGCGAATCCAGAACTTCTTCGGTCAGCAGCTGGTTTCCCCCATCTTCGGCAATCTCGCGTTCGCCCAGAACGTCGTGGAGCAGGTTATGGGCGACAACGACCTGATCGCCGTGCGCAGCCGGGCGGTTAAATCGCGTCCGTTCACGGTTGTCCGCGACATGCAGGCCGCGGCCGAGGAACGTTACACGGCGCAAATCCAGCAACTGCAGCAGGACGTGCGGGACGCGGAGAAGCGCATCACCGACCTCAGCAGCGCGGCGAAGAAGGACGCGGACCAGCGGTTCATTCTGCCGCCAGAGGCGGAGCAGGAGATCAAGAACCTCAACGCCAAGGTGGCCGATGCCAACAAGCAACTGCGTGAGGTGCGCCGCAATCTGCGGAAGGATGTGGACTCGCTCGAGACCCGTTTGAAATGGATCAACATCGCCGGCATGCCGCTGGTCGTCACGTTCGTGGGACTGGGACTGGCCCTGGTGAAACGCAAGAAGACCGCTGCCAAATGAATCGGAAACAACTGACACTCATTCTGGCCGCCGTGGTGGTGCTCGGCGGATTGGGCCTCTGGGTCCGTCACAGTCAGGTGGCCGGATACCGGCCGGCTGCCGGACGCATGGGGCAAAAGGTGCTCGGGGACTTTGACGTGAACGAGACCGTCGCGGTGCGCATCGTCAATGGCACCAACGAGCTGGATCTGGCCAAGCAGGACGGCAAATGGACCGTGGCCGAGCGGGATGCCTACCCCGCCAACTTTGGCACCATCAGCGAGTTCATCCGCAACCTGGGTGACCTGAAGACCGCGCAGGCCGTGGAGGCCGGGGAATCCCAGCTGGGACGACTGGAACTCAAGGCGCCGGACAGCGACACGGGGGGCGGCATGCTGGTGGAGTTGAAGCAGGCGGATGGTTCCACCCTGGCCAGCCTGCTGCTCGGCAAGAAGCACCTGAAGAAGCCCGCTTCCCCCAGCCCAATGGGCGGCGATGAAGGCTGGCCTGACGGCCGTTACGTCATGGTGCCCGGCAAGCTCGACACCCTGAGCCTCGTGTCCGAGACCTTTGCCAACATCGAGCCGAAACCCGACCAATGGCTCAACAAGGACTTCTTCAAGGTCCAGAAAAGCAAACGCGTCAGCGTGACCTGGCCGGAGGCAACCAATTCCTGGACCCTCGCCCGGGAAACCGAAACCGGCACCATGACGCTGGAGAATCCGCTACCCGGCGAGACGCTGGATACCAGCAAGGCCGGAAGCGTGGCCAGCGCCCTCGGTTACCCGAGCTTCAACGACGTCAGCAAGAACAACCCCCAGGTCGAAGCGCTGTTTACCAACGCGGTCTCCGTGAAGATCGAGACCTTTGAGGGATTCAATTACGATCTGAAGGCGGCGAAGTCTGATTCGGGGGACGACTATTACCTCACGGTCACTGTATCCGCCGCCTACCCCAGGGAACGCACGCCGGGCGCGGATGAAAAGCCGGAGGACAAGGAGAAGCTCGACCAGGAGTTCAAGGAGAAGACAGACAAGCTGGACGAGAAACTCAAAACCGAACAGGCCCTGGACGGTTGGACCTATCGGGTTTCCAAGTGGACGCTCGACACCGTGCTCAAAAAGCGCTCCGAGTTGATGAAAGCGGAGGATGCCAAGGAGACCGGGTCGACGGAGGCGGACCCCGGAATCGATCTCATGCCGGACGCCTCTGCCTTGCCCATCGTCCCCGATCTGCAGCCCATCCCCCCGCCTCCGGCGCCGGTCAACGCGACGGACGTGATCAAGCCTCCCGATACAGCCAAGCCGGCGGCCATCGAAGCGCCACCGACTCCGCCACCGGCACCAGACGCAAAACCGGCTGAATCCCAACCCGCCGATGTTCCTGCGGCGGAGGCTCCCAAGCCCACTGCGGAGACGATTGCAGTCCCACCGGTTGTCCCGCCGGCGGAGCCTCCACCCGCACCTGCGCCGGAAGGCAACTGATTCCTCCATTGCCCCGCGATCACCCCTCGAGGCGCCGGTTCCCCGGCGCCTTTGTGTTTTCCCACCTCCTCGACGTAGCGGCGAACTGGCGTCCGCCGAAGCTCCGCCGTCACCCCATCATGCCGCTCCGGCGAACCGCCTTCTGCCGAGACATCCAACAGCGCCGGCGGACGAATCTCCGCGGGAGTTGATCCCTCCCTCGGCGCTCGCCAGAGCGCCGCTACCGCGGGGCAGGCCTTCCGCCTGGTGTCTTGCCAGCTTGGGCATGCTCCCCTCGCTCAGGCGCCTGAGCAACCTCCGTTGCGTGTCTTGCCCGGGCCGGGCTTTCCCTGGATGTCGGGAACTGTCTTCGCTGGGCAAATACCAACAGGGCACACGTACCCGGCGATGCTGGCAGAGGGGTGGGGCCGATCTCAATTGAAGTTTTTTTCTGTTGGTTGCCAGTCACTTGGGACTCCGGCGCGGGTCCGTTCCTCACGATTGGCATTCCTGTTGCTATGCGGCTGCCCCGACTGAAGCGTGCGTCGATCACGCCACCCGCCCTGCGAGGGTTGCCGGCCGTGCCGGCTGATTGCGAAGCAGACCGGAGCCACCGACGACATGCCAACCTGGAACTGACATGAAGAAAATCGAAGCCATCATCAAACCGTTCAAGCTGGAGGACGTCAAGGAGGCCCTCGCGGAAGTGGGCATAGAGGGAATGACCGTGACCGAGGTCAAGGGGTTTGGCCGCCAGAAGGGTCACACCGAGATCTACCGGGGCAGTGAATACACCGTGGACTTCCTGCCGAAGATCAAGGTGGAACTCGTGATTGCAGATGAGCGCGCCGAGGCTGCGGCCGAGGCGATCGTCAAGGCCGCCCGGACCGGGAAGATCGGTGACGGCAAGGTCTTCATCTCCGCCATCGAGGAGGCGATCCGCATCCGGACCGAGGAAAAGGGGGAATCCGCGCTCTGAGCATCATGCGCGTCAAGCACAACCGATCCATCATGACCATCATGAAGAAACTACTGATCATCCTGGGCCTGGCCGCCACCGTGGCCAGCATGAGTGTTCTTGCGGCCGACCCCGAACCGGTGGCAGCGGCCGCCGACGCGGTCGTTGCAACCGTCACCGCCACCACCGAGGCGGTGGCCGACGCGGCTACGGCGGCACCCGCCGTATCGAGCTATGAGGAATTCACCGCCACGCCGGCGTTTCCGAAGTTTGTGGTGGACAACCTTTGGGTCCTGATTTCGGCGGCGCTGGTGTTCATCATGCACGCCGGCTTTGCCACCGTGGAAACGGGCCTCACCCAGTCCAAGAACACGGTGAACATCCTCTTCAAAAACGTGTTCATCGTCTGCATGGGGGTGCTGGCCTACGCGGCATGGGGGTTCAATTCGATGTATCCAGGGGACAATTGGACCATCAGCGGCATCTTCGCCTTGGGCGGTCCGATACCGGGTTCCTTTGATCCCGCGACCGCCGACGGGGTGGCGAACCTGACGAATGCCTATAACCCGGCCTACACCTATTGGACCGACTTCATCTTTCAGGCGATGTTCGCCGCAACCGCCGCCACCATCGTGTCCGGTGCCGTGGCGGAACGCATCAAACTCGGCAGCTTCATGGTGGGGGCGACGGTGCTGGTCCTGGTGGGATATCCCATTACGGGATCGTGGGAGTGGGGTGGCGGCTGGCTGAACAGCGGGCTGGACAAGATGTTCGGTGCGGAGTTCATCGACTTTGCCGGTTCCTCACTGGTGCACGCCTTCGGCGGTTATGCCGCGCTGGCTGCCGTTCTGTTGCTCGGACCGCGCAAGGGCAAGTTCGTGGGGGGCAAGGTCCGGCCGATCCTCGGCCACAGCATGCCGCTGGCCACCATCGGTGTGTTCCTGCTGTTCCTCGGCTGGTTCGGATTCAACGGCGGGTCGGTGCTGAGCGCGGATCCGGCGGGGGTCTCGCTGGTCTTCGTCACCACCACCGTCGCGGGTTGCGCAGGGGGCCTGGCGGCGGCCTTCACTTCCTGGGGCGTCCTGAAGAAGCCCGATCTGTCGATGACGCTGAACGGCATCCTGGCCGGTCTGGTGGGAATCACCGCCGGGGCCGACACCACCTCGGCGTGGGGAGCCGTCGCGGTGGGGGCCATCGCGGGCGTGCTCGTGGTCTTTGCCGTGCTGTTCTTCGACAAGATCAAGATCGACGATCCGGTGGGTGCGGTTTCGGTGCATGGGATTTGTGGCAACTGGGGAACAATTGCCGTGGGCATTTTCGGCGGCGGCAAGTTCATGACGCAGCTGGTGGGGACCCTGGCGGTTTCGGCCTTTGCCTTCTTCTTCTCCCTGGTGGTCTTCGGGATCGTGAAAGCGGTGCTTGGACTGCGCGTCAGCGAGGAGGAGGAAGTCGAGGGGCTCGATGTTGGTGAGCATGGTATGCCGGCCTACCCGTACTTCCAGCCGGTGGCCGAGCGGTAGTCTGTCTGTGAGTGGACTGGGAGACTGACCAAAAAGGGAGACACGCGGCGCCGGTGGTCGAAAGGCCACCGGCGCTTTGTTCTCTGCTATCCGGCGATTGATCTTTCGCCCTCACCCGGTTACTCCTCCTGGCATGACGGACGTCCCGCCCACCGATTTCACCTTGAGCTGCCCGGTGCCGATCAGCCGGTACCCGCACGTGACCCTGGCTCACGGCGGCGGCGGGCGGTTGATGAACCAGCTCATCGAGCAGATGTTCGTCACCGCCTTTGGCAACGACGCTTTGAACGATCGCCATGATGGCGCCCGCCTTGACCCTGCCGGACGTCGCCTGGCCTTTTCCACGGACTCCTACGTCGTGCGCCCGCTCTTCTTCCCCGGCAGCGACATCGGGGCCCTGGCGGTCAATGGCACCGTCAACGACCTGGCCATGTGCGGCGCGCGTCCCCGCTGGCTGAGCACAGGCTTCATCATCGAGGAGGGGTTGCCGATGGAAACCCTTTGGCGCGTGGTCCAGTCGATGCAACACGCCGCCCTCGCCGCGGACGTCCGGATTGTCACCGGCGACACCAAGGTGGTGGACAAGGGCAAGGGCGACGGGCTCTTCATCAACACGGCCGGCGTGGGGGTGTTGGAGACCGACCGCGACATCCGGCCGGCGGCGGTCCAGGCGGGCGACGCGGTGATCCTCAGCGGCGACGTCGGCCGGCACGGCATGGCCATCATGTCCATGCGTGAGGGCCTGGAGTTCGAGAGCCCGATTGAAAGCGATTGCGCTCCTCTGGCGGCGATGGTGGGGGATCTGTTGGAAGCCGGCGTCGAGGTGCATTGTCTCAGGGACCTGACACGGGGCGGATTGGCGTCGGCCCTCAACGAGATTGCCGGGACCGCACAGCTCCAGGTGGACATTGCCGAGGCGGCGGTGCCGGTGGACGACGCGGTGCGGGGTGCCTGCGAGATTCTCGGGTTCGATCCGCTCTACGTGGCGAACGAGGGGCGACTGGTGGCGTTTGTCGCGCCGGCGGATGCGGATCGGGCGGTGGCGATCCTCCGGAAACACGACGCGGGTGTGGCGGCCTGCCGGATTGGCGAGGTGAAGACGGAAATGCCGGGACGGGTTACCCTGCGCAGCCAGATCGGCGCCGCCCGGATCCTCGACCTGCTCAGCGGGGAACAACTCCCGCGCATCTGTTGATTTCCCACCCCGCCCGTAGCCGCGGATGTCAGTCCGTGCCTTTGCCCCGGCCGTTGCCGGACCCGGGGCAAGCGTCGCGGTGCGATGCGGAACAGCCTTTGTGCCCCCGGTCAGGACGGCGAAGGAGGTGCCTCGGAGGTGTCGGGGTCGATCAGGCCGGATTCGGGAGCCCGCATCTTCGGCTGTCGGGTTTGGGGTGATTCAGCCGGGTTGCCGGGTTTGACGGGGGGCTGCGGTTGGGGGGAACCCTCCGCGACTTCCGGCAGGCTTTCGCCCGGGGTTGCCAGCGCCACCACCGGCTTTCGGAGCAGTCGTCCCTGGTAGGTGTAGCCCGGTGCCAGGGTCGCCGACACGTTGGGGACCGTGCCCTCCGGCAGGCTCGGGGCTTCGTCAGCGAGATCCTGGGTGTCGGGGTCGTAGGGCACACCCGGTGGAACGAGCAGGGGAGTGAGGCCCACGCGGCGTACGGCGTCGAGGCAGGCGTTTTGGAACCGGCCAATCTGGTCCGTCACACGCTGTTGTCCGGAACGCTGGGCCGCCGTGAACAGGGCGAAGGTGTGGTCCAGCAGGTGCACCAGGATCTGCAGCCAGGTGCCCTCGGTTTGCTGGAGTTTCTGGACCTCGAGCCGAAGGTTCTGTCGCTCGGCGTCGTTCGCCTGCTGCAAGAACGCCTGAAAGGCCGTCTGCCGGGTTTCAACCGCCTCGGCCACCTCGCGGGCCGCCCGTGCGGTGCGATCCGCCGCATCCTGTGCGGTCTGCCACTTGTTCGTGGCGATGTCCACCCGGCGGGCGACTTCATCCAATTGATTGATGCGGTCCACCGCCGCCTTCAGGTCGGTGGTCTCCATGCGTCGCATCGCGGCGCGCTGGGCCAGCAGGAAGGGCCACACGCCCAGCCAGGCTCCCAGCGCCACGCAACCGCCCACCGCGGCCATCTCGTAGGCTTGAAGTGGACGGTTCCCCTGGGAGAAGAGCCCCCAGGCCGTGATCAGCAGCAGGGCGTCCCCCAGGAGAAAGGGAACGTAGAATCGGGGGCGGGGTGTGCCGTCAGTCATGCCCCGTAGGTTTACGGGAATGGGTGGACCGACGCGACGGAAAACTGGTTCCCGGTTGCCGGATCATGACTCACGGGCGCGACGGGTTGGGGACGTGCTGGGGACGCGCTGGGGACTTGACCGATTCGTCCCGCGGTCCTAGCCTGCCACCAACAACAAAACGCGTTCCCGTAAATCGATGCAAACGACTGCTTCAAACCGGCGTCCCTCCCGCGTGGCGGGCTTCACCCTCATTGAGCTTCTGGTGGTGATCGCGATCATCGCGATCCTGGCGGGCATGCTCCTGCCGGCCCTTTCCAAGGCCAAGGCCAAGGCGCACAGCATCAACTGCCTCAGCAACCTGAAGCAACTCAGCCTGGCGTGGACGATGTACTCGGGGGACTACGACGACCGGTTGGCGCTGAACTGGATTGGCGCAGCGGCGCAGAACCGGGCGTGGATCTTCGGGAACATTGCCGCCCTGCCCGGCGCCACCAACATCCTCGACGTCGAGAACGGCAAGCTGTTTCCCTACAATACCTCGCTTGAGATCTATCGATGTCCGGTCGACAACCGGGTGCCGGATAACATCAAGACCGCCATGCAGGGCCAGAAGCGGGTGCGCAGCTACAGCATGAGTGGTCGCATGGGCGGGGCGGACGACTCCGACGCCTCCCTCTACGGAGCCACTTCGACCACCTGGGTGATGGGAAGCGCGTATCCCATGTTCAAAAAGGCTTCCAGCATCGTGAATCCCTCCCCCTCCGAGGCGTTTGTCTTTCTCGAGGAGAGCATCATCACCATCGACGACGGCTACTTCGCGATGAAGGCGACCCAGACCGTCTGGCAGAACTCGCCTTCCACCCGGCACAACCAGTCCACGGTCTTCTCGTTCGCGGACGGTCACGCTGAGATGTGGAAATGGGGACAGTTGAACGTCGACCAGGACCTGGACACCGCGATCGTCAAGGGCGGGGTGAGCACGCTCACCGACTACCTGAAACTGCAGAAGGCGGTGCTTCGCTAGAGCCCGCCCGTCCCCTCCACCGGCATTCTCCCCGCCGCGCCACCACCTCCACCCGGCGCGGGGGATGAGCAGGGCTGTTTGCGTCCGCCCACCACCTTTTGTTGCAGGGGCAACAAGAGAGGGCGCAGGCTCGTTCCATACCCTGTGCTCCGGCACACTCCGGGGTCGGTTGGGGTCGCCTGCCATCATCCGTGCGTCTGCGCACCCCGGGCGGTGGCCGTGACCGTGACCGCTTCCACCAGTCTTGGTGATTGATTCACAGGGTGGGAAGTGCGGATACTCATCCTATCCAGCCGGTCAACACAGCATCACACCCCCTATGAGTTCCTTGCTTCAGGCGGCGGAGCGGCTCTGGAGAAGCCCTTCGCGTACAGTCAGCGGAAACCGCCGTCCCGGTGTCCCCTTCCTGTCCCGTGCTCCGATTCTGGCAGCCCTGCTTGCCGCGGTGGCGGGGCAGGCCGGCCCGGACGTGCCGATCTCCCATCCGTTGCCGGAGATGCTCGCGCGACCCACTGCATTGAACTCCGTTCCCGGTGGGGCTGCGGCGACCCGCTTTGAGCCGGGGGAAGTGCTGGTGAAACTCCGTGAAGGATCGGCGACGGCGCGGGCGCTCCGAGGGTGGGGGGGTGTTGGGGCGAAGGGACTGCAGTCTCTGGACAACGGCGGTTTTCGGGAGAGCCTCCGCCTGGCGGGGGTCCGACAGATCGAGCCGGTGTTTCGCGTGGCGGACCTGCCGGGATCGCCGCGGGTCCGGGTGATGGGATTCGGCGGGCAGCCGGCGATTGACGAGGTCCGGCGGAAGGGGTTGTTCCGGTGGTACCGGTTGCGGTTGGCGGAGGGGGTGGATCCTGGGGACGCGGTGGCGGCGTTGCAGGAGGCGCCTGACGTGGAGGTGGCTGAACCCAACCTTCAGTACCGGTTGGCGGGCGACATTCCGCCCCCCATTATCGGCCTGCCCGACGGCACGACGGACCCGGGAATGACCAATCAATGGCATCTGACCTTCTCCCGTGCGCAACAGGCCTGGAATTACCTCAAGGAGAGCGGCCTCAACCCCGGTGGCAGCCGGGACGTGGTGGTCGCGGTGATTGACAGCGGCGTGGACGACACCCACGAGGACTTGGTGGCGAACATGTGGACGAACAGCGCCGAGATACCGGGGAATGACATTGACGACGACGGCAACGGATTCGTGGATGACATTCACGGATGCAGCGTGGTGTCTGCGATCGAAAGTCACTCCGGTGAATCGTCGGATTACCACGGCCACGGCACCCACGTCGCGGGGATCATCGCGGCGACGGCTTTCAATCAGGCGGGGGGCGCGGGGATGGCCTTCAACGTGCAGATCATGGCGATCCGGGCGGCGCAGTATTCGGGCACGCTCACCACGACCGACATCGCCGAGGGAGTGCTGTATGCCATCGACAACGGGGCGGAGGTGATCAGCATGAGCTTCGGTGGGTACCTGCGCTCGCAGGTGATGGAGGACACACTGGAGGTTGCGTTGAGCCAGGCGGCCTTGATCGCTGCGGCGGGCAACGACAGTCTGCGGAAGGCGGAATACCCCCTGTATCCCGCGGCCCTGGATTACGTGATGGGGGTGATGGCGCTGCAACCGGACGGCGGCCTGGCCTGGTTTTCGAATTACGGCTATGACATCGGCGCGCCGGGCGAGAGCATCTGGAGCACGCTCCCGGGGAACACCTACGCCAAGTGGAGCGGCACCTCCATGGCCACGCCGGTGATCTCCGGAATCGCCGCCCTCATGCGGTCCTACTACTGGCAGCGCGACGTCTGGTCGGTGCGGTTCCTCATGGGCGGGCTCTGGGCTTCCGGCGGCAACGCGTACCGGGCGTTGACCGAACTGCCGGCGCCCGGGGTGACGCTATCCGAGAACTGGCTGTTCGACGACACGGGGATCGATCCTGACAATGATCCGGACGGGCGGGTCGATTCCGGGGAAACGCTGCATCTGGGGATCGAGTTGATCAATCGGGCGGGCTATGCCAGCCAGGTCATTGCCCGGCTCGAAGCCATCAACGCGGGGGCGACCCTCCCCGATCCCTACGTGTCAATCGATGTGCCTCTGGTGGACTGGGGACCCATGGGACCGTTCATCAAGAAGGACAACGGGTTTCGCTACAACGAGGAAGGGGTCATTACCGGGGTGGAGCAGCCTTTCGTCTTTTCCGTCTCACCGGACTGCCCGAACGACCATGTCATCCCGTTCGTGTTGACCGTGGATTTCGAGGACGGGTGGGATCCGAATCACGCTTGGTATACCCGGATTTCGCGGTTCAATTACATCGTGCAGCGCGGCAAGAACGTGCCGACCGTCGTGCCTTCGGGGACGCACCTGACGCTGGATGCGGAGGAGTACTGGATCGTGGGCGGGCCGGTCCTGGTGGAGGAGGGGGCCACGTTGACCATCGGCCCCGGGACCCAGGTTCAGTGGGGTGCGGTCAGTGACGATCCCTACAATTATGGGCCGCAGAATGGCTACCTCCTGGTGCGCGGCGATCTGATCGTCGCCGGTTCCGCGGGGAATCCCGCCAGCTTCTTTCCTTCCTACCTGGTCTCGGGCCAGCAGGTGGAGATCACCGTGGACGGTGACGGGCGCGCCGACCTTGGCTACGTCAAGGTGCGCAACCCGTACCTGACCGGCATCCACGCGATCGATCACGGCTATCTCGAGTGGGACGCCTTTGGCTCGAAGGTTGATGCGATCACTGTGCGGGACACGATCTTTCACAAGTTCCGGGGGGGAGGGGAGCTGTCCGCGCTGGACGGATTCGAACGCTGCCTGTTCGATGCGGGGTGGATCAACCCGGGACCGGAGGGGACGCGGTTTGTCGACTGCGCATTCCTGCAGGACAATGAGAACCTGCGCCCCCTGCAGTTCGATGTCCCGTGGGGATTCTCGGCCAAACTCACCCGGGAACTCACGACCCCCGATCTCTTCTACCGGCCGATGCAGGCCAACGGGAGTACCTACGTCGTGATGCCACTCGAACGGGGCGGGCTGCGGCTGGCGGAGACCATGGCCCGATATTACGGCGGACACGTGACCTCCCTTCGCGACCAGGCGGAGTACAATCTGATCCAGTCGTGGCTTGCCCCGCTCCCCAGGATTGCGACGGCGAACGACTGGTATGTCGTGGGATTGTCCGACCTGGACCATCCCGGCCAGTTCGAGTGGACGGATGGTTCGCCGGTGACGCTCACGGAATGGAAGGCCGGGGAGCCGGGTGTGCCTTCGTGGACCGGCGACCGGATTGTGGTGGCCGGCCTGGACTACTACCTGGGGCCGGGGAAGGAGTGGGGGGACTGGTACTCGCAGACGGAGTGGTACCACCGCGATGGGGCCAACATACCGGAGTGGTGGAAGCAGTTCCTGCTTCGCATTCCCGGGAACTGGACGATCCCGGCACTGGAGGCTCCGATTCTGGACGGGGGCATGCTGGCGTACGTGATCGACCAGTACCCCGGCCAGTGGCGGCACAACGCCTTTCTTAACCCCTACTGGGATCCCAATCTCAACCACTGGATGCGCTTTCGGGCGCCCCCGGATCCCACGGCCTATTCCCTCCTGCGGGACAACTACCTGGGGACGGATTCCACGACCCTCATTGACTACGCGATCCAGGATTATTACGACGGCTTTGTCCGGGCCCGGCTGGCCTACGGCACACCGCCCACCGAGGGTTACCCGACCACCTATCCGTTTGTCCAACGGGTGGAGATCAACGGCCAGAACGCGGTGAGTGTGCCGGCGTTGGGGGGTGGTCTGGCTTTGTTCCGCCTGGCTTTCAACCGGGACATGGACCAGTCCATCGAGCCGTTCGTGACCTTCGGCCCGTCGCCGCCGCACACGGATTTTCAGATCAAGGCGCGGGACGCGGACTTCATGGAGATTCCCAGTGGCTGGGTGGATGCCCGAACCTGGGAGGGTAAGGCATGGATCACACCGGTCACGGGAAATGGCTATCATCTGATGCGCATCTCCGGTGCCGTGGCGGCGGACGATCCGTGGCTGGTCTCCGGCTACGACGTGGGCCGATTCCGGTTCAAGGTGGCCACCAGCACTCTCGAGTCCATGACGCTGCAGGCGAACGGGCTCGAGGGCCGCATCGACCTGAGCTGGATGCAGGACGACTACGATCTTCTCGCAGGCTACAACCTCTATCGCAGCGACAACCCGGACGGCGAATGGACCCGGCTCAACCGCACCATCATTCCGAAGGGGCAGGAAAGCTACGTGGACATGGACGTGGCACCCGCCGTTCGGATGTATTACCGGTTCACCGTCATGACGACGGATTCGGTGGAATCGGAGCCATCCGAAATTGTCTCCGCCGCTGCGGCCGACACGCTGCCTCCGGTGCTGATGCACACGCCGGTGGTGGCGGCGGTGGCCGGGCGTGGCTTGCGATTGACGGCGACTGTCACGGACAACGTCCAGGTGACCGGGGTCGGGTTGCGCTACCGGTCGGCGGGCGGCGCGGATCCCTACATCGCTGCCGCCATGCTCAACGCGAGCGGCAACCTCTGGTCGGCCACGATTCCCGCCTCTTCCGTTCAGCCTCCGGGGCTGGAGTACTATCTCTCCGCGAGCGACGGATTGAACGAGGTCTTGAGCGGCACGGCGGCCACCCCGCACACCGTCCTGGTGGAGAACCAGCCGGCGCTGAGTTCGGTCACCCCGAACCACGGCCCCGCCGGCGGCGGCACCCCCGTTACCCTGGCTGGAATCCAGTTCCAGTCGGACGCCTCGGTTTGGTTTGGCGCGGAAGCGGCGGCGGAAGTCACCCTCGTCAGCGCGAACCAGATCACCTGTGTCACCCCGGGCCACATCCCGGCGCAGGTGGACGTGAAGGTGCTGAACCCGGACGGTTCGCAGGCGGTCTTGTTGAACGGGTTTCGCTTCGAGGCGTCGGGGCTGACGCTCGCGTTGCCCTCCGTCACCGGGGATCACGGCACGGTGGTGGAACTGCCGCTTTCCGCCGGGAACGCCGCCGGCCTGCGCGCCGCCGAGGTGATCCTCGCGTTTGATCCCACCGTGCTGACGCCGGTCGATGCCCGGGTGGGCACGCTGGTCGCCGATTGGAGTCTGGCCGCCAACCTCAACGTCCCCGGCCAATTGCGCCTCACGCTGGCCGGCAGTGAGCCGGCCGGAGTTTCGGGCGCCCTGGCGATGTTACGGTTCGAGGTTGTCGGTGTGTCTCCCGCTTCCACCGCCCTGACGATTCAGGCCGCCACGCTGAACGACGGGGCCCTCACCGGCCAGTTCAGCCACGGTCAGTTCGCCGTGAACGGCAACTGGCAAATGACCGGCACCGTCACCTATTTCCAGGATGCCCGCCCGGTGCCCGGGGTGGGGCTCGACCTCATCGGCGCAGGGACGCACACGGCGGACACGGGAGGGGACGGCAGCTTCCTCCTGACCGATCTTCCGACGGCTTCCTACACGTTGCTGCCAGCGAAGGACGATGACATCTCAGGGATTACCGCCTATGACGCTTCGTTGGTGTTGCAGTCCGCCGCCGGGACGCTTTCGCTCAGCGCCCACCAGACGCTTGCTGCCGACGTGAACCGCAACGGTCTGGTGTCCGCCATGGATGCTTCCTACCTGCTCGAGGCATCGGTTGGGCTGCTGACCCCGCCATTCCCTGGCGCCGGTCAGGTCTGGGATTTTGATCCGGCGCAACGCAGCTACGCACTGTTCTCAGGCGATCAGAGCGGGCAGGACTTCACGGCGGTGCTGATTGGTGATGTTTCCGGGAACTGGGGAGTTCCGATGGGCGTGGCGGGTGGTTCGCCGGAGGCCGATCCCGTCGTGCTCTCGGTCCGGCGGGCGGATGGCTCTGCCGATGGAACCTCGCATTGGTGGTTGCTCGCACGCGTGCCGGGAGCCGGCTTGCACAGTCTCGACCTGGAACTGACCCTCGAGGAGTCGCCGGAGAACGGGTTGGCAGTTCAGCCCGGTCCGCTGGCGGCGGCGCTCGCGGTGGTATCGAACAACCAATCGAGCGGCCGGTTGCGGGTCGGTATGGCGGGAGCGCAGGCGGTTCACGGACTGGGGGCACTGCTTCAGGTCACGGCCGATGAGGCTGTGACCGGCGCGTTGCGGGTTGCCTCGGCCTCGATTGACGAGGGCCGCGTGGCGGTCATCGTGGATGCCACGGGGGCCGGGTTCGATCGCGACACCGACGGCGACCACCAGAGCGACTGGCATGAGGTTCTGAGCGGTACCGATCCCGGGGATCGTGGCTCGGTCCTGGCGGTCCGACGGGCGATCCCCCGGAGCGACGGAATCGTCTTCATCGAGTGGGCTGCCGTGCCCGGGCGCCGCTATCAGGTGCAGTTCAACCGGGCTGTCAGCGCGTCCGGTTGGAGGGACGTTGGATCGGCCACGGCAGCGCAGACTGACGTGTGCTCACAAATCGCGCCCGCGGGGGATGCCGGGCAGCCGGCCTTCTACCGCGTGGTTCTGGTCGAGTAGCGCGGCGCGGGGGGTTCCCGAGCCGCCCGGTTCTTGCGAGGCTGGAGCATTTCCCGAAAAGCCGTAGCCGACGTCAGTCGGCGCAGACATTTCCAGCTGGAATCGAAGTGCGCGGACCGACGTCCGCGGCTACGGAGCTTATTGAACTGCTCTAAACCCCGGTCCCGATTACCAGCAGGTGATCGGGTTGCCTGAGGATCAGGTCCGGCGGCGGGTTCAGCAGAAGCTGGGGTTTCTCCTCGGCGCCGCCGTCGTCCCCCCGTTTCCCGGCCTGTTCCACTCCGAGAATGAGCAGGTTTCGCTCGTGCTTCAGCCGGATCAGGGCTTCATCGAGCCGCTGGTTTGCCAGACCGGGTGGAAGGGCGATGCGATAGAACTGGTTGCCGACATTCGCCCGGAGCAGTTCGTCCAGTGCGCGGACCAGGCCGGCGGTGCGGGTGGCGTGTGCGATGACGTTCCCCATGTATTCGTCGCCGACGAGGATTTCCTCCACGCCCACCAGTTCCAGCACTTTGCCGTTGGCGCGGTTGAGCAACTCGACGCAGGTGTGAATGCCGGGGTTGAGCTTCTCGATGGTCAGCGCCGCCAGCACCGTGCGGGCATCGCGGTCCTGGTCGGAGCGGTGGCGCGATTTGTCCGCCAGCAGGATCGCGCGGCGCGCCCGTTCCAACCCGACACGGTGCAACACGTCGGCGGAGGTGTAGTCCTCGCGCACGAAGAAGATCAGGCCGTCGTTGATGCCTTCCCGGGGCAGCACGGGGTCATGTTCCAGTTCGGCCACGATGACGATGGGTTGGTTGCGGGTAAGCGGGTCCGCCTGCAATTCGGCGATGATCCGCGGTGCGGCCCGGTTCCACCCGCAAATGACGTAATGATCCTGCAAGTCGTCGAGTTCCATTTCCTTTGCCTCCATTCCGGTGCGCAGTCGAGCCACCATGACGGCGGAGATGACGCCGGTGAACATGGCGAAAATCGTGAAGCCGCCGAGCATCACCGCCAGGGTGACGAGCCGCCCGGCCCAGGTGGTCGGTTCTCCGCCGATCGGTTCCCCGGCCATCATTGTGACCAGGCTCCACCAGATGGCCTGCCCGAAACTGCCGAAGTTCGGGTTCTGCTGTTCCACCAGGCTGATGCCGATGGCCCCGAACAGGAAGACCATCACCAGCGAGGCAATGATCACCAGGTTCTGACTGATCCCCTCCTCGAAGAGCAACGTCAGCCGCCGGGTCCGCCGGCTCAACCGGATGCCCAGCCGGATCAGGCGCAGCAAACGCAGCACCCGCAGCATGCGCAGCGGGCGGGCCAGCGGCAGCGTCGCCAGGACGTCCAGCCAATACTCCCGCCAGAACCAGCGGGAACTCCGTGCCACATACCAGCGAATGCTCAACTCCACCACAAACAGCGCGGTGATGGCGTTACCCAGATCCTCGCAGAATACCCGGATGCCGGCGGCCTCCGTCGTGAACCGCTCCACCACCATGAGCGCCACACTCAGGACGATCAGGATTCCCACGATCGCCTCGGTGACGTTGTGATGAATGAATCTGTCCAGCCGCTGCCGCATGTCGGAGGTCCGGGGCACCGTCGCCGGAAGCGGCGGAGTCACGGATCAAGCTGGCGCGAGGGTGCCGGTTGAAGGGGCTCCCCGCAAGCGCGATGGCAGAGCGATGGCAGAGACCGCCTTTACGCTGGAGACGGGCCGGGTTCCGGGGATAAGGTCGACCCGCGTTCCGGACGGGCCGCCTTCCGGTCGGGGACGTGATTGAGTCGGCGAAGAACCGCATGTCTCAGACCGAAGAGTTGCAGGTGGCGCAAAGCGCCGCGGAGCGGCTGGTGGGTGACCTTCACCCGCTGGCGGCCTGTCTCGCGTCGCCCGAGATCGCGGAGGCCGGACGCGGTCTGCTGCTCCGGATGCCGCGGGTGCGTGACCGGGCGTCGTTACGCGCCTTTCTCGGTTGGTACCGGGAGGAACTCCTGCTGCCGGTGGAAATGCCATCGATCCGTCATGCCTGGGGTCACTTCGCCCGTTATGAACCCCGGGAACTGATCGCCCTGGACCTGGCTCTGGCGCGGGCCCCCGAAATCCGGCCGTTCGCCGCGGCGAGTCGGGCGGTGGGGCGGTCGCAGTTGCGACGCCTGCTCCCGATGCGCGACCAGCGCCTCGTGCAGCGCTACTACCGGGCCGTGGAGAGCGGTCGGGCCAACGGCTGGCACGTGCTGGTCTACGGGGTGGTGCTTGGCTTGTTCTCGCTGCCGTTGCACCAGGGCACCCTGACCTACGCCCGCCAGACCATGGGCGGGTTCATCGGTCGGGCCGCCGGCCCCCTGCGACTGCGGCTCGCCGAATGCGACGCGTTGCTCGAGGAAGCGTCCGAACCGGTCGCCGGCACGTTGCGTTTCGAGAAGCGCGACGCGAACCAACCGCCCACCCTGTTGATTTGCCGATGAACGTGCCCATTGGCAGCCGTCTGGATCCGGTCGACTGGGGGGTGATTGTCCTCTATCTCGCCGGCATCATTGCGTTTGGGGTCTGGCTCGGGCGCGGTCAGAAGGACACGCGCGACTACTTCCTGGGGAGCAGCCGGCTGCCGTGGTGGAGCGTCGGCATGGCCATTGTGGCGACCGAGACCAGCGCGCTCACGTTTATCGGCGTGCCGGCGGTGGCGTTTGGCGGCAACCTTGGTTTCATCCAGGTCATTGTGGGCTACGTGATTGCCCGGGTGGTCCTGGCCATCGTCATGGTGCCGCACTATTTCCGCGGGGACATTTACTCGCCCTACCAGTTGTTCGAGGGCGCCTTCGGACCGGCGGCGCGGCGGACGGCGGCGGGTTTCTTCCTGATCGCGGGGACCCTGGCAGCCGGGGTGCGGGTGTATGTCACCTGCATTCCGGTGCAGTTGATCTTCGGGCTCCAGGAAAGCCAGATCTTCTGGGCCATCCTTCTCTTCGTCGGGCTCTCGCTCATCTACACTTACGTGGGCGGCGTCAAGGCCGTGGTGTGGACCGATGCCATCCAGTTCTGTCTCTTTGTTGCCGGTGGGTTGTTTACGCTCTGGTTCATCACTCGCGAACTGGGCACCGGTTGGAGCGCCGCCTTGGCCACGGCCGGGGACGCCGGCAAACTGGATTGGTTCAACAGCCGTTTCACCCTGTCCGCCCCATTCAACATCTGGATGGGCATCCTCGGAGGCACCTTTCAGGTGTTGTCCTCCCACGGTGCGGATCAACTCATCGTCCAGCGTGTGCTTGCCTGCGGCAACGTGCGCGAAGGGCGCAAGGCTCTCATCCTGAGCGCGGTCATCATCCTTCCGTTGATGCTGATGTTCTTGTTCGTGGGGGTGATGCTCTGGGTCTACTACCAGGCCAATCCGGAGTTCCCGATCGCGGTTCCGGAAGCCCGTCCCGGGGTGGGCAAGAACGACTACGTCTTCCCGATCTTCATCATCACCGCCATGCCGCCCGTGCTTCGCGGACTGCTCATCGTGGCGATTCTCTCGGCGGCCATGTCCTCGGTCAGTGCGGCGCTCGCGGCGCTGGCGTCCGTGTCGACCATGGATTTCGTGAAGCCGCTGCTCCGGCGGGAACGCACCGAGACGTGGTATCTGCGGTTGAGCCGGCAATCCACGTTGATCTGGGCGGTCCTGCTGATTCTGGTGGCGTTGCTGACCCGCCAGGTGACCTCGGTGCTCAACGCCGCGTTCGCCTTGAACGGCCTGACCAGCGGACCGCTGCTTGGGGGATTGATCCTGGCCGTCGTCTGGCGGCATGGCCGGGCGCTGCCGGTGGTGGTGGGAATGTTGACGGCCTTCCTGGCAATGGCGGCGATTCACACCGGACTGAACGTCTTCTGGCCGTGGTACACGCTGATCGGCTGCACCGTCACGCTCACGGTGGCTGCGGGTTTACGCCGTCTGCTGCCGGCCCAGTCCCCGGCAACGTGATCTCGAAACGGGAGCATTGACCCT
>JACKPW010000032.1 GCA_024233215.1 Verrucomicrobiales bacterium
CTGATCATCGTCGAACATGAAATGCCCGCCGGTCGCGGTGATCCGCGTGGGCAGGTCGACGCCAAGACCCCAGCGCGCGATGTCCATTTCATGAACCCCCTGGTTGCCCATGTCGCCGTTGCCGTAATCCCACTGCCAGTGCCAGTTGTAGTGAAACCGGTTTCGCGTGAACGGTTTCATCGGGGCGGGGCCAACCCACAGGTCGTAATGCACGCCCTCGGGAACCGGTTCGGGTTTGGCGCGGCCAATGGTGTCACGCCACTTGTAGCAGAGTCCCTTCGCCAGATAGACCTCCCCCAAGCCGCCCTTCCGCATGAACTCCATGCCGCGTTGATAGACCGGGTTCGTGCGGCTTTCCGTGCCATGCTGGACCACCCTGCCCGAGCGGCGCGCCGCCTCGACGAGCAACTGGCCCTCCCGAAACGTATGGCAGCAGGGCTTCTCGACCGTGACATGTTTGCCGGCCTGCAAGGCCCAGATCGCCGCCGGCGTGTGCCAGTGGTTGGGGGTCACGATGCTGACCGCGTCGATCGAGCCGTCCTCGTAAAGCTTGCGGAGGTCGGTGAAGGTGGCCGGTCCCGGTTTGCCGTTGTCCTCGAGCCATTTCACTCGCGAGGCGAACAGGCTCTCGTCGATATCGCACAAGGCGGCCACCTCCACCCCGGGAATCGAGGAGAACTCCCGGAGGTGGGCAAAGCCGTGGCCGTGGATGCCGATGATGGCGACCCGCAGGCGATCGTTGGCGCCGGGGTACGGATTCGCGGCACCCCAGACGGCGGAACCGGCGGACCATGCGGCCGCGCTGCCGGCAGCCAGCTTCACGAAGGAACGGCGTTTCATGGAGGTCATGGAAGGGAGGTTATTCCCCTCAGCCCACCACACAAGCGCCGATGTCGACCCGTCACTCCGTGGCCGGCACCGGGGGGGCGCCGGTCGGAGGAGGCAAGGTCGGCAGGGCACCCGTTGCCGGTGGCACCTCGGTGGCGGGCGGCGCGGGGAGCGTCTCGTCCTTGACCGGCAGATCGTAGGCGGTGGGAATCCGGGTGCCTCCAAGGACCTTGACGGTGCCGTCCTCCGTGCTGCGCAGGGCGGGTTTCGAGGAGGTGTATTGGAAGGTCTGGCGCACCTGAAGTTCGACCCGGGTATCCAGGAGCACGTAGGTAAACACTCTCGCCCCGGTCTGCCAGAGCACGTGCAGACGGCTCTCCCGATCGATCATCGCCTCCGGCTTGCTGAAGGTCAGATAACGCCCCAGCTTGGTCACGCGGTAAATCTCCAGCCCTTCCCGGTCGCTCACCTGGGCGTAGAGCATGATCTGCCGGCCATCCATGGCATGCACCAAGGCGTATCGCCGGAAACTCACCTCACGAGGTTCCCCGTCGATGACGGGTCGCCAGCCGAAGGCCTGCTCCCAGATCACCGCCCCTCCGATGATGCTGAAGTAGGCCGGTTCACTCACCGCCTCGATGGCCAGTTCGTCGATGCGCACATGCGCCACCACCTTGTAACGGCCCGCCTTGTCCACCTTGTAATACGGGGCCAGGTCCACGCGCCGCGTGCCGCGACCGGCGTTGGGCACCGTGAATTCGTAGACCACCGGAGGATCCGCCAGGTGTTGCACGTACGTGTCATCCGTGGCTTCCACGTCGAACTTCAACCAGTTCTGCGAGGCCCCAAGGGTCAGCGGAACGCCGGTCAGGTTGACGACCCGCACGGCCGCGATGATGGGTTCGCGAGCGAGGTACTGCTCCTGGTCGAGTTCCACCGTGACGGAGATCTGCGCCAGGGCGAGACCGGGAAGAAGCGACGCCCCGAAGAGCATCTGCCGAACAAACTTCATGCTGGGCAGTCTAGGAGCGGCCGTACCAAACGCAAGGGGCATTTGGGAACACCGCCTCACGCCAGCACGCCACGCACCAGCTTGCCGGCGATATCGGTCAGGCGGAAATCGCGGCCCTGGAAACGGTACGTCAGGCGCTCGTGGTCGATGCCCAGGCAATGCAGCATCGTGGCGTTCAGATCGTGTATGTGCACCGGGTCGCGAACGATGTTGTAGCAGTAGTCGTCGGTCTCACCGTACGTCAGGCCCGGCTTCACCCCGCCCCCGGCCATCCACACCGTGTAGCAACGACCGTGATGATCGCGACCGTAGTTGTCCGCGGTGATGTTGCCCTGGCAATACACCGTCCGTCCGAACTCCCCGCCCCAGACCACCAGGGTGTCTTCCAGCAGTCCCCGTCGCTTGAGGTCCTGGACCAGCGCGGCACTGGCCTGGTCGGTATCCGCGCACTGCTCGCGAATCCGGGTCGGCAGATTGCCATGCTGATCCCAGCCCCGGTGGTAGAGCTGGATGAACCGCACGCCACGCTCGGCCATGCGGCAGGCGAGAAGACAGTTGCGCGCGTAGCTCCCCGGCTTCTCCACGTCGGGCCCGTAGAGTTCCACCGTCTCTTTGGATTCCCGGCTGATGTCGGTCAACTCCGGCACCGAGGTCTGCATCCGGAAAGCCATCTCGTATTGGGCGATCCGCGCCTGCACCTCGGGATCCCCGTTTTCCGCTCCCGCCAGGGCGTTCAGTTCGGCCAGGCCATCGAGCATGCGCCGACGCACCCGCGAGCTGACCCCGGGGGGGTTGGAGAGGTAGAGGACGGGATCCCCTTGTCCGCGAAACTGCACGCCCTGGAATTTCGAGGGCAGGAAACCTGAACTCCAGAGCCGCGTGTAGAGCGGTTGATCGGCCTCCTTGCCGCTCGAGATCATCACGATGAACGCCGGCAGGTTCGCGTTGTCACTGCCGAGCCCGTAGCTCAGCCAGGCCCCAATGCACGGCCGGCCGGGCTGTTGGAAGCCGGTCTGGATGAACGTGATCGCCGGGTCGTGATTGATCGCCTCGGTGTTGACGGTCTTGATGAAGCAGAGATCGTCCACGATGCCCGCGGTGTGGGGCAGCAACTCACTGACCCACGCCCCGCTCTGGCCGTGCTGGGCGAACTTGAACATCGGGTTCACCACCGGAAAGGCGCTCTGCCCCGAGGTCATCGTGGTGATGCGCTGCCCCATGCGAACGCTGGCCGGCAGCTCCTGCTTGTGGAACTCCGCCAGGCGGGGCTTGTAGTCGAACAACTCCATCTGCGACGGCCCGCCGGCCATGAACAGGTAGATGACGCGCTTCGCTTTTGGGGCAAAATGCGGGACCCCGGGCAATCCGCCCGTCCGTCCCCCGGGCGCGGGAGCCGCCACCTCGGCCAGCAACCGCGGGTTCAGCAGGGAGCCGAGGGCCGCGGTACCGATGCCGGTGGCCAGGCGGCCAAAAAAGTGTCGCCGGGTCAATCCCAGCGCGTGTTCGCGAAGCGGGTTCATCCTTTGGTGAGGGTTTCGTCGAGGTTGAGAATCATGCCGGCAACGGTCGTCCAGGCCGCCAGTTCCGCCGGGTCCAGCGAGGCGGACGGACGGGACATCCCCACGCCGAGCAGTTCCCGCGCGCGGTCCGGTACCGCCTGGAAATCCAGCAATTGCCCGCGCAAGGTCCGCAACAGGACCGCCAGCTCCGCATCGGTGGGCTGACGTCCCGTGGCCTGGCGAAAGGCCCAGGTCAACCGCAACGAGGCATCCGCGCCGGCCTCGGTCAGAATGCGCGCCGCAAAGGCCCTCGCCGCCTCCACGAACTGGGGATCATTCAACAACGCCAGCGATTGCAGCGGCGTGTTCGTGCGGGGCCGCCGCGCCACGCAGTATTCCCGCGTGGGCGCGTCCAGCAGAAGCATGTTCGGCGGCGGACTCTGGCGCTTCCAATAGGTGTAGAGGCTGCGCCGATACTGGCCCTCATCGCGATCCGGCACATACTTCTGCGCGTTGTTGTAGGAGACCGCCTCCCATAGTCCGGGCGGTTCATACGGTTTCACGCTCGGGCCGCCGATCCTCTCGACCAACAACCCGCCCACGTAGAGCGCACTGTCCCGAAGGACCTCGGCGTCCGCCCGGAACCGCGGTCCCCGCGCCAGCAACCGGTTTTCCGGATCCCGCTCGAACAGCGCCGGGGTCACGCGGGAGGACTGTCGGTAGGTGGCCGAGGTGACGATGAGCCGGTGCAGGTGTTTGATGTCCCAGCCGCTTTCAACGAACTCGGTTGCCAGCCAGTCCAGCAGCTCGGGATTCGACGGGCGCTCACCCTGAACCCCGAAATCCTCGGCGGTCTTCACCAGGCCGACCCCAAAGAACTGCTGCCAGAAGCGGTTGACGATCACGCGCGCCGTCAGCGGGTTCTCCGGGGACACGATCCACTCTGCGAGCCCAAGCCGGTTCGTCGGCGCCCCTGGCGGGAAGGGATTCAGAACCGAGAGCACTCCGGGCGACACCACCTCACCGGGCTTGTCGTACTCGCCGCGGCTGAGGAAGTGCGTTTCGCGCCGCTCTGCCCGTTCCTTCGCGACCAGGGTCGTGGGAATCGCGGCGTCAATGGCCTGCCGTTCCTCGCCCCAAGCGGCGAGGTCGTCGAACAGCGCGCGGAACACGTCCGAATGCTGCCGGCGATACCAGCCCCGCACCGGCGCCTGCCATTCCCCGGCTGCCTGGGCGGAAACGGAGAGCATCGCCGCAACCTCCGGGCTGAGGCGGTCCTGCCCCCCCAACTGCGCATCAAAGGCAAAGCGCTTGGCGCCCTGGTGATTCACCACCTTCACCAACAACGAGTTCTCCCCGGGTTCCAGGCTCACCCGGAAACGCCCCGCCACCCCGGCCGGATCCCGCACCGTGGCCTGCTCCGCGATCAGGTGGCCGTTCAGCCAGACCTTGTACAGGTCGTCGGCACGCAGGCTGAGGTCGAGCACCGTGGGTTGCGCAGCCTGGATGCGCCGGTGCAGAAAGTAGGCCCCGTGCACACCGTGGAGTTCGTCCACCAGAGTCTGGGTGCCGCCGTCCCGCAGATCCCCCCGTTTCTGCCAGCGGACGGCTTCGCGCACCCCATCGTACGAGGCCTCGAAATCCAGCTTCTCCTCGGGCGGATACACCCTTGCGAAGCCCTCCTCCAGACCGTCGGTCGCGAACGGGCCGATCACCTGCCAGTCGTCGAACTCCAACCCTCCAAGGTTGGCGAGCAACTCCGGACCCTGGGCGGCACTGACCCGAAACCGGGCCAGCGCCCGGTGCGCCTCATCCGCCTCGAACCGCAGGCGCACGCGCAACGTCACCCCGTCCGCAATGTCCAGCGGAGGGTCCAGAAGGAACAAGGCGGTCGGCGGCGCGTCCACATCGCCCGCCACGCTCCACGCCGTCTCGGGCTTGCCATCCATGGCCCGGCCCACCTCGCCGTCCTTCACCGCCGCGTTCGCCAGTGCCCGGGTGAACTTCAATTTCCGCGGCTCGGGTGCCGCGTCGTTTCCAGCCGGGGGCAGGACCAGCTCCGCCTCGATCTCCGACAGGGCGAACCGCCCGTCCTCCGCCCGGGTCCGCCCGCCGTGGGGCAGTCCCGGATCTGAAAGGGCATCCAGCCGCACCCCGGCCAACCGGCCCGTCTCCGGTCGGAGCAGCAGCTCGAAGGTGTCCTTCGCCGGGTTCCCGCCGGTCACGGTAATCGAATGATCCGACTGCACCCAAAGACTGGCCCCGGTTTCAGCAGTAGACCGCACCACGCCGATGGGCAGGTTTCGCCAACCGTCCTGCAACCGGTTGTGCCAGTCCTGCGCCCAGCCAACCTGCGCGGCATCCAACCCCGGATCGGCACCGTCCACCTGCTTCCGGCCCTCGTCGATGTGCGTCTTGAGCCAGTCCAGCCGTCTGGTCTGTTCCTCGGATGGGACGCGGATGTAGGGATCGGGATTCGGTCGGTTCCCGTCCATGATCGGACCGTCCAGGTTGTCGAAGAACGCGAACAGACCGTAGTACTCCCGCTGCGGAATGGGATCGTACTTGTGCGTGTGGCAACGGGCGCAGAGCATGGTCAACCCCAGCCACGTCGTCGCCGTGGTCTCCGTCCGGTCAAACCCGTACTTGGCCCGATACTCCTCCTCGATGGCCCCACCTTCGCCGGTGCTCATGTTGCACCGGAGATACCCGGTGGCAATCCGCTGCTCCGTGGTCGGGTTCGGCAGGAGGTCGCCCGCCAACTGCTCCACGGTGAACTGGTCGAACGGCTTGTTCTCATTGAACGCTTCAATCACCCACTCGCGATACGCCCAGATGTCCCGCCGGGCATCGATGTGGAATCCGTGCGAATCGGCATAACGCGCGTTGTCGAGCCAGTAACGCGCCTGGTGCTCACCGTACCGCGGGGATTCCAGAAGCCGGTCCACCAGCTTGTCATAAGCCTCCTCGCTCCCATCCGCCAGATAGGCATCCACCTCCTCGACCGTAGGCGGCAGACCGGTCAAATCCAGCGACGCCCGGCGAATCAGGGCGGCGGGCGACGCTTCGGGGGCGGGCGACAACTGCTCGTGCTCGAGCTGCGCGCGCACAATCCGGTCGATCGGATTCCGTACCCCGGCGTCCTCTCCCAGCACCGGCAGCTCCGGCCGCACCGGCTTGTTGAAGGCCCAATGCTCGGGCCAGTCGGCCCCCTGCTCGATCCAGCGCCGAATGATGAGCTTCTGATCCGCCGTCAGGGTCTTGCCCGTCCTGGGCGGCGGCATGAGGTCGTCCTCGTCGGCCGTCTCAATGCGCTCGACCACCAGGCTCTGGTCCGGGTGACCCGGCAGAATCGCGTGGACGTCGTCATACAACGGCTTGAGCGCGACCGCCTTCACATCGAGCCGAAGCCTGGCTTTGCGCGCCTTGTCGTCCGGGCCGTGACACGCGTAACAGTTGTCCGAGAGGATCGACTGCACGTCGCGCTCGAAGTCCGGCCGTTCCGGCGCCCCGGCAAAGGCCGCCGCGGCAGCGCCCGCACAAGCCGCCAGCACCATCCGCCATGTCGATATCCGTGCCATAGATGTCCGGCTACTGTAGCAAATAAGTCGATGGAACAAAGCGGTTTTTCCTGCAACCCGCTTTGGAAACGGATGAGCGGAAGGCGGCAACAGCGGGCGACCGGCGCCCTGGGACGGACAAAACTCTGACACATATGCATCAAGAAGCGGTTCACGCCTCTTGACCGTGCACCCGTCGATGTCGCCAAACCGCGGAGCGCCCCCGGAACCGGTCCCGCGACGGGGACTCGACCGCGCCCTGTCGGGGGGCGCTTCATTGACACGGTCCCGGCCGGCTCTACATTCGCGGTCCCATGAGCGACGCCGCGAACCAGGCCGTCATCCGCCTGCGCGGAGTCCGGCACAACAACCTGAAGAACTTCGACCTCGACCTGCCGCTGCACCGGTTGATCGTGGTCACCGGTCTGAGCGGCTCCGGCAAGAGTTCGCTGGCGTTCGACACCCTCTTCGCGGAGGGCCAACGCCGCTACATCGAGACCTTCTCCCCGTACGCCCGACAGTTCTTCGACCGCATGGACAAGCCGCAGGTGGACGCCATCGAGGGCATCCCGCCGGCCATCGCGATCGAGCAGACCAACACCGTCCGCACAACCCGCTCCACCGTGGGCACGATGACCGAGCTGTGCGATCATCTGAAGGTGCTCTGGCCCGGGCTGGCCCAGTTGCACTGCCGGAGTTGCGGGCAACCGGTCCGGCGCGAACCTCCGGAACGGGTCTGGGAACGGGTCGGAACAGAATGCACCGGGACCGAGGTCCTCATCACCTTCGACCTGCCCCTCCCGCAGAAGCTCGCGGTTTCCGAGGCGCTGGGACTGGTTGAGCGCCAGGGCTACCGACGCCTTCTGCTGGACGGCACGGTGCGGCGACTCGAGGAGGCCGGAGATCGTTTGCCCGGAGAATGGACGTCCCTGACCGTGGTCCAGGATCGCATCCGTATTGCGCCGGAGGATCGGGGTCGCTTTATCGAGGCGTGCGAACAGGCCTACCATTTCGGCAAAGGGCGGCTGAAGGTGTGGCCGGCCCTGCGGGAAACCCATGACCCTGCCCTCCCAGCCTGGTGCGCCCCGCTCGCCTTTTCGCGCGGACTGCATTGCGCCGCCTGCGACATCGACTATCGCGAACCCACTCCCGCGCTGTTCAGTTTTAACCACCCGATGGGCGCCTGTCCCGAGTGCCGCGGATTCGGGCGCGTCATCGAGATCGATTACGGGCTCGCCGTACCGGATCGCTCCGTTTCCCTGAAAGCCGGCGCCGTCAAGCCGTGGCAGAGTGGCACGAGCGCGGAGTGCCAGCAGGATCTGCTCAAGTTCTGTCGCAAGACCGGGGTTCCCATCGACGTGCCGTTCCGGGAATTGTCCCCCGAACACCAGGCCTGGGTGATCCAAGGCGACCCGGAGTACGGCAGCGATGCCGAGCACGAGTGGCCGCGCGCCTGGTACGGCGTCAAGGGCTACTTCCGCTGGCTCGAGTCGAAGTCCTACAAAATGCACGTGCGGGTGTTGCTCTCGCGCTATCGGGCCTATCGCCCTTGCCACGCCTGCGGTGGCCGGCGGTACCAACCCGAAACACTGCTCTACCGGCTGGATGTGTCGGCATTGTCCGAGGCGCCAACTCCGGGCAAGTGCGGCCCGAATGCAGACCGCGAGCCATGGGGGCGGAATCTCGAATCTGGGATCTCGAATCTCGAATCCCCGGCAGCAATGGCCCGGCGGGAGCCTCGCCCTCCCAACGCAGGCGGGGCGTCCGGGCAGGCCTTCGGATGTCGGATGTCGGATGTCGGATTTCCCGCCAACGCGGGCGGTTTGACACTGGCCGACTTCCAGGCACTTCCCATCCAGGATGCACACGCACTGGCCAGCGCGTTGCGTGAAAGCCTCCGTAAAGATCGTCGCAGCCCGCTCGGCGTGGTTCTGGAGGAAGTCGTCGCCCGTCTGGGATATCTGGTCGAAGCTGGCCTTGGCTACCTCACGCTGGACCGGCCCACCCGCTCCCTGTCCGGCGGCGAAACCGAGCGGGTCAACCTCACCACCTGCCTCGGGACGCGGCTGGTCAACACCCTCTTCGTCCTCGACGAACCGAGCGTGGGTCTGCATCCGCGCGACACCGAGCGCCTGGTACGGATTCTCCAACGGTTGCGCGATGCCGGCAACACGGTCGTGGTGGTGGAACATGAACCGGCGGTCATGCGGGCGGCGGATCACTTGATCGATCTCGGTCCCGGCCACGGGGAGACCGGCGGCGCAGTTGTCTTCCAGGGGACTTTCAAGAAGCTGCTGAAGGATCGGCGCTCGCTGACGGGGGCGTATCTGAGCGGCCGCGAGCAGATTTCGATTCCGCAGCGGCGACCGGTGCAGCCGGCTCGGCCGCATCCCCCGGGCCAGGCGGAACCTGTGGGGGTTCTCCGTGACGCGACCGCGGCGGAGGTCTATCAGACCAAGCCCGCCTCCCGCACAAGGGCCGGCCGTTCCGCCACGCGGGGCGAACCGAACGACCTGACCGCCCTCATGCGCCAGGGACGTGTGGTCAAGGGCAGCGCGCTTCTGCGCGGGGGCTCTCCGGCATCGCCGGAGGGACCGGACCCTGCAGACCCCGTGGAACATCTGACCCTCGTCGATGTGCGCCGGCACAATCTGCGGAACCTGACGGTGAGCATCCCGCTGAACCGCTTCGTCTGTGTCACCGGCGTCAGCGGATCGGGGAAGAGCACTCTGGTCCGCGACGTCCTGCATCCCGCGCTGGAAGCCCGGTTGCGATTGACCCCTCCGTCACGCACGGGCGCGGACGGAGACGCCGACGGCGATGGCGAGGAGGAATTTGCCGATGGAACGGTACCGGACGGCGCGGAACTTCGGGGAGGCGATTCGTTGGGCCGGGTTCTGCTGGTCGATCAATCGCCGGTCGGCCGCACGCCGCGGTCGAATCCGGCGGTTTACGTCGGGGCGTTTGATCATGTTCGGGAGTTGTTCGCGCGTTCCGAGGAAGCCACCCGGCTGGGGCTGGGCACCGGCGCGTTCAGTTTCAACTCCACGGAAGGCCGTTGCGAACGCTGCGGCGGCGCAGGTTTCGAGAAGATCGAGATGCAGTTCCTCAGCGACGTGTTCATCCGCTGCCCGGACTGCGACGGTCTGCGCTACCGCCCGCACATCCTGGAAGTGAAGATCGCGCCGCCGGGCGGAGGATCGGAATGGTCGGTGGCCGACGTGCTTCAGGCCACGGTGGAGGACGTGATCACGTGGCTCGATGGGTTTGGCGAGGAACGCCCGGTACAACGGGCCGCCGGGGCATTGCGTCGCCTGCGCGACGTGGGGCTTGGCTACCTGCGGGCCGGTCAACCCATCAACACCCTTTCCGGCGGCGAATGCCAGCGGCTCAAGCTGGCCGCCCACCTCGCCGAAGCCGGCGTGGACGCGGCGCCCGGTCGACGCGCCCTCCGTCCCACGCTGTTCCTCTTCGACGAACCGACGACCGGCCTGCATTTCGAGGACGTGCGCGTCCTGGTGGAGGTGTTTCAACGCCTCGTCGACGCCGGCCACTCGGTGCTGGTCATCGAGCACAATCTCGAACTCATCAAGTGCGCCGACTGGCTGATCGACCTTGGTCCGGAAGCAGGCGCCGGAGGAGGCGATCTCGTGGTGGCGGGTCCGCCGGAAACCGTGGCCGCGTGCGAAGCCAGCCATACGGGAAAAGCCCTGCGCACCGTGGGCGTGCGGACGGGCTAAACCGCCCCTCGGAGGGACGATCTCCGCACATCTGAGATTTGAAATCTCAAATCCGAAGCAACACCGGCAAAGGAGAGTGAAGCTCCCCTCAAAGTTGACCCATCCGCCGGATTCCCGGACCATCCGCGTCCGACATGGCTGTTACCCAAACATTGCTGGCGGAGCAGGTCGCCCGGTGCGCCGGGCCACTGCGCAAGTTGCTGGGGCGCTATCGCGACCTGGAGAAGACATTCCTGCTGCGATCCGACCTCGTGGAGGTCTTTCAGAGCCATTGCCAGGAGGACCCGAGACAGCCGCTCGACGAGGGCCCGTTGGCGGAGTTGTTTCTCGCCGCGCAGGAGGCGGTCGTCTGCGAACACTGCCTTCACGTCGCTTCGCGCCCTGCCGTGGCGCGCTGGGAGTTTGCCTCCCTCGACATGGACACGCTGGAGGTACACGAGGCCACCGCGGCGAAGTTCCTGCGGGTGAAGGAGCGCCTGCGCGAACCGCATCGCGACCCCGGCGAGTGGCTGCTGGAAATCGACCTCGGCCCGTTCGAGCGGGAGTTCCCCAAAATGGAACGTTCCCGTTCCATCGGTCGGGGCGTTGAATTCCTGAACCGCCATCTCTCGCATGAACTCTTTTCCGACAAGGAACAGGGCGGTGGTCGTTGGCTGAAGTTCCTCCGGCTCCACCAATACCGCGGGCAGCACCTCATGCTGAGCCAGTCCGTCAAGGAGGTCGCGGAACTCCGGAACGCCCTGCGCCAGGCCCACGACCTGCTCGATGACACCGATCCCGCCACGCCGTGGGGGGAACTGGAACCCCGCCTGCGTCCGTTGGGGTTCGAAGCAGGCTGGGGCGACACCGCCGGTCGGGTGGCGGAATCGATGAGCCTGCTGGCGGACATCCTGGAAGCGCCCGATCCGGCCGGCATCGAGCGGTTCCTGAGCCGGCTGCCGATGATCTTCAACCTGGTCATCCTGTCGCCGCACGGATTCTTCGGCCAGGCCAACGTCCTGGGCAAACCGGACACCGGCGGCCAGGTCGTCTACATCCTCGACCAGGTCCGCGCCCTGGAACAGGCGATGCGACAGTCACTGCGCGAGCAGGGTCTGGCCGGCATCGAGCCGCGCATCCTGATCGTCACCCGCCTGATCCCCGACGCCAATGGCACCACCTGTGACCAGGCGGAGGAGCGGGTCGAGGGCACGGAACACGCCTGGATCATCCGGGTGCCCTTTCGCGAGGCGAACGGGAGTGTCGTGCCGCACTGGATTTCGCGATTCAAGATCTGGCCCTACCTCGAGCGATTCGCCCGGGAGGTTGAGAAGGAGGTGCTGGGGAGGTTGGAGGGCCGGCCGGACTTCATCATCGGCAACTATTCCGATGGCAACCTGGTCGCGAGCATCCTGGCCGACCGACTCGGCGTGACGCAGTGCAACATCGCCCACGCCCTGGAGAAAACGAAATACCTCTACTCCGACCTCTACTGGAAGGACCATGAAAAGGAACACCACTTTGCCTGCCAGTTCACCGCGGACCTGATCGCGATGAACACCGCGGACTTCATCATTACCAGCACCTACCAGGAGATCGCCGGCACGAAGGACTCCATCGGGCAGTACGAAAGCTACATGAACTTCACCCTGCCCGACCTCTACCGCGTCATCAACGGCATCAGCCCGTTCGATCCGAAGTTCAACATCGTCTCCCCCGGTGCCGACCCGAACGTGTTCTTCCCTCACAGCGAGAAGAACCGCGTGCCCCGCAAGGTTCGCGAGGAGGTGCGGACGCGCATCTTTGGCACGGCCCGCAGGGACGCCATGGGCGGTTTCACCGAGAAGGAGAAGCCGCTTCTCTTCGCCATGTCGCGACTGGACCGGATCAAGAACATGGCCGGACTGGTGGAATGGTACGGCCGCAGCAAGGAACTCCAACGCGAGGCCAACCTCCTGCTCGTGGGCGGCCAGTTTGATCCCGCCAAATCCAATGACGCCGAGGAACGCCAGCAAATCGAGCATCTGCACCAACTGATCCGTGACCATCGTTTGGAAGGCCGGGTCCGCTGGGTGGTCATGCAAACGGACAAGGTCCGGGTGGGCGAATTCTACCGGCAGGTCGCACGGCAAAGGGGCGTGTTCGTACAACCGGCACTGTTCGAGGCCTTCGGTCTGACGGTGATCGAGGCCATGACCTCCGGTCTGCCGGTGTTCGCCACGCGCTACGGCGGTCCGCTGGAGATCATCCAGCACGGCGTCTCCGGCTTTCACATCGATCCGAACCACGGCAACCAGGCGGCCGCCCTGATGGCGGATTTCCTCCGGCAATGCCGCAAGAAGCCGGGCCACTGGGAGAAGCTCTCGCAGGGAGCCATCACCCGGGTCGAACAAAGCTACACGTGGAAACTCTACGCTCGCCGGCTGCTGAGCCTTTCCCGCGTCTACGGCTTCTGGAAATACATCTCAAACATCGAGCGCGAGGAATCGCGGCGTTATCTGGAAGCGCTTTACGGACTCATGTACCGCCCGCTTGCCGGGAAGGCCAATGGCGCCTGAGCGGAAATCCGAACTCCGAACTCCGAAAACCGAAGTCGGAAGGTGAAGTCCCCGCAAACCCGACCACGCACCGCGGCAATGCTCGAAGAAGGGAGGAGACAATTCGGGATACCGACCAGTTCCATCCGCCACCGCCCTCGGAGTGATGGCAGTTCCCGCACCTCCGGCTTCCGCCAAGGACGAAACCGGTCGGCTTGCTGCCAGCCACAGGAAGCAGGAGTGCGTGGACTCGCGGTCGCATTCCTGTCGTGCGTCGGGTTGACAGGCGCGCTGCCTGCGTGGGACTTTTCCCACATGCCAAAGCAACTGACCCTGGTGAAGGCTGATGAGAAGGGGCGAATCCTGATCCGGGGAACGAGAAAGGGCCAGCAGTACATGGTAACCGCGGACCAAGGCGGTTGGTGGGTGATGCCCGCCCCGAAGGTAAGCCCCCCGACTCCCGAGACGGAATCGCTGGTAGCGGAGACGTGGGCCACGCTCGGACCCGCCCCGGAGGTTGACGAGGGAGGATTTTGACCGGGGAGACGTGGTGTTGGTGGACTTGGGGATGACAGCAAAGGTCCGACCGTGCGTGGTGGTTTCGATTCGAGAACCGGACCGGCGGCGCAATCTTGTGGTCGTGGTTCCCCTCACCACGGAGATTCGCGGTGGCGAGTGCGAAATCGCCTTTCCCAAACCACGATGGCTCCGCCAAGAGTCCGTCGTGAACGTCTTGGGCATCGCGGGCGTGGATTGCGCCAGAATTCTGCGGCGGATTGCCCCTTTCCCCAAAGAGTCATTCGTCAGGGTGATGGACGCCACCGCACGGATGCTCGGACTTGCATGCCTGCAGGAGGGACGTTGAAGCGACGCGGTGAAAGCTCCTTACCAGCCGAGCCGTGCGGCCCGTGGCCCCCTGTCAGCTTGCGATGAGATACCTTGAGATCAAGGCGGGTCCCTGGCCGGATGAACCGCCCCCCTGGTGGGCCCGCATCCTCCGGAAGACCCTCCCCGCCGCAAACCCGGACCTCGAGCCCTACTACGCCCGGACCTCCATCTGGTGGCTCGAGATCGATGACGACGGCCTTCCGCAACGGGAAATCGGCTTTGACGCGGCGATGAACCCCATCGTGATCGGCCCGATCGGTGAAAACTGTGGGATGCTCGTCGACTGTTGTGACGACTGGAGCGATTCGGAAGCGGATTCGGAGGAGGCGGCCCGAGGTTTTGACGCCACGTGGCAAGCTCTCTGGCCGAAGTTCGAACACCTTGAGTGACCCAGCGGAGGGACGAGTTCCACGAGTCCCATGCTTCAAGTCCGAAGCCCGAAATCCGAGGTCCGAATCAAGCCCGAAGGCCGCTGCCCGACAACCGAAAGGACGCCCGGCTGGGAGAGTGACGCTCCCGCTGAGCGGGATACGTGGGGCCGAGTGGCCAGAAACCCGAAGCGTGAAACGCAGATTCACCCACCAATCGCTTGTCAGGGGCGGCTGTCCAGCCCACTACCTGCCGCACAGCGTCCCCGGCTGACACAACTCAGGAGACCTCGCCACCGCCCTTTCGGGCAATGGCTGTTCTCGAGGTGACATTGTCCGGACGGAATCGGAGGCTAGCTTCAAAGGGAACACAATGAGTGATACATCGGACTTCCGCGTTGGCCCACTCCGCCAGTCGGAGTGGAGCGGGTTTTGGAAAGCCGCTCCCAATGCATCCCTGATGACGGACGACGAGTGGAATGCCAACTGGAATTCGCTTCGCCATTGGCTACGCCAGCGCTACGCCGTTGACTGGATGGTGGATAAACAGCGGCATCTGAGTGTGGAAGGTGACTATGCAAGACCAGAACGAAGCCTGACAATCTACGTTTCGGTTGCGGAAGCCCTGACCTTCGGTCTTCTCAAGTTCGTACAGGACTGGCTACAGAAGGAGGCACGTCTTTGGAGGGTGTTCATCCCAACCGACAACACAGACGAGAACCTGATCGTGGTTTACCCGGAAGCCATCCGCGCAAACCCGGAAGCCGAGGCGAATCTTCCGGACTTCGTACAACGAATCCGCCCGTCCTTGGCGACAGTGATCGAGGAGGGGCGGAAGCAATTCGGGATTCCAACTAGACCGCATCCCCCACTGCCCCCGGAATAGCAGCCCGACCGCTGGACCGACCTGATCGCCTGTTGTGACTCCCTACGGCTCCAGCAGTCCCCCCCACCCCGCCGTTGCTTTTCCCAGCCCAGCCCGTACCATCCCCGCCATGAAATGGTTTCACCCATGTGCCGCCGCCGCGCTGGTGCTCTGGCTGGCAGGATGTACGGGTCCCGCCAAGGTTCGCACGACGCAGGACCCTCAGGCTGACCTCAGCCCGTATCAGACCTTCGTCCTGCTGCCGTTGCCGGATCAAATCTCGGAGACCGATCCCGACCTCGCCCTGCGCGTGGCCCCCGTAATCACGGACACTGTCACCCAGGCGTTTGAGCGCAAGGGCTACAAGCCGGCCTCCCAGCGGGCGGCCGACATCGCCGTCTACGTCCGGGGCAAGATCGTGCCGCACGTCGACGTCACCACCTGGGGTTACCTGCCCTACTACGGGCGCATGGGCTGGACCAAGGGATATCCCTACGCCTACGGGTACAACCTGGCGGACACGCACACGTTCGAGGAAGGCACGCTGATCGTCGAGGTCTACGACAACCACACCAAGAAGATGGTCTGGGTCGGCTGGGCCACGAGCCCTAAGGCCCCCAACCGGGCCCATGAAGCGGTGCAGATCAGCGACACCCTCCAGCGCGTGCTCGCGTCCTACCCGGCGGCCGTGCCGACGAAACCAGCCTCGAACGAATGAACCCTGCCATTCGGAGAAATTCGGCCCGCGGCCGGCAGTTCCTGGCCATGCTGGGCCTGGCGACGTGCCTGGCACTCCTGACCGGGGGTTGCAGCACCGCCGCCCGCGGAGGCCCCAACAGCTTTGCCAGCGTGGTGATTGACAACCACACCACGGACGAGATTCGCCGCGCCGCCATCGCGGTGTTCACTTCGCACTACTACGTCACCGCGATGGGAGGCACGGACATGCTCATCTTCGAGAAATCCGGCGGTTCCATGGACAACATCCTCTACGGCGGCTGGTCCCCCGGAGAGGTCACCATCCGGGTGAAAGTGCAGATCTCCTCCTCCGGGCCGACCTCCTACCTGGTCTCCAGCCAGGGCTTCATGGTCCGGAACGCCAACGATTCGGCCATCGAGGACGAGCAAAAGCTCTCCAAACTGCGTCGTGGTCCGTACCAGAAACTGCTGGAGGAAGTCCGGAAGAAGGTCATGCAGCCGGTGTCGACGACGCCGTAACCGAACCGCCCGTAGCCGCGGACGTCAGTCCGCGCATTTGTTGGTGGAAGCCCAGCGATCCAACCCGCCAGGACTCCGCCCCGGCTTTCACAGCCTTCGCCCGGACCGAAGTTTGGGCCGACGGCACGTCGGCGGCTACTTCTCCGGTGGCCAGCCGGCATCCACCAGGCTGACGAGCGTCTGTCCGGCCTGAGGACTCAGGGGCTTGTCGCGGGTGGCGAACTGGACCTGCCGTTTCTCACTCACCGTAAACAGGGGAACGGCGTGATCCCCGTAACGCTCCCGGAACTTCTCAAACGTGAACTCCTTCGACAGCTTCGTCTTCTTCACCGTCGCCCCCTGGTGAATCCGTTCCTCCAGTAACTCGCCGGTCAATCCGTCGCCGAAGAGACAGCGCCCACGAAGATCGCGTGAGACGCGGTGCCGTTTGTTGTCCGACGCCGCCAGGCCGGCCAGTTGGTAAACCTCGGAACTGCCGAAGACGGATCGAAACCGGACCGACGCCAGGAAGTTGACCTCGTTGCTGGGGGTCATGGCGAGCAGCCGTCCCAGCCCGGTGAAATCGATCTCCTCCATCGCCAGTTCGGAGAGAATGCTGCCGTAGTAGGTGGACCCGCCCTGCATCCGAACCGCGGCGAGATGTTCCCGGTTGGTGTCCACGACCAGCACGGCGAATCCCTCATCGCGCAGCGCCTTCGCCACTGCCCGACCGATGGGGTTGGCCCCCACCACCAGCGCGCCCTGGGGATTCGGCTGGGACACCTTCAGCCAGCGGGCGAAGGGGCCGGCACCCAGGCCGTAGACGGTCACGGTGCCGATGATCACAAAGAACGTGACCGAGACCAGTTCCCCGGCGCGCTCCATCCCGTTTTCGGCCAGGCGCAGGGCGAAGATGGAGGCCACCGCCGCGGCAACGACTCCTCGAGGCGCCAGACCGGCCAGGAACCACCGCTCCCGCCAGGCGAACTTGGAACCCCACGTGGCGGCCAGCACGGACAGGGGGCGCACCACCAGGACCAACGTCGCCAGCAGGAGGAAAAGCCCGGCGAAACTCAGCGAGCGCAACTCGCCGGGTTCGATCCGCGCCGCCAGCAGAATGAACAGCAGCGAGATCAGCAACACCCGGAGGTTTTCCTTGAAGTGCAGCACCGGATGCATGTCGACGGCCTTCTGATTCGCCAGCAACACTCCCATGACCGTGGCGGTCAACAGGCCGGACTCGTGCTGGATCAGGTTTGAGGCGACGAAGAGACCGACCACCAGGGTCAGGGCGACCGGGTTCTGCAGATGGTCCGGCACGAAATAGCGGCTGAACGCGAAGGTCAGGAGCGCCGCTCCGAGTCCCCCCAGCACGAGGCCCACGAGCATCGTCAGACCGAAACTCCGGATCGCATCACCGGGAACGTCCGCCAGACTGCTCGCGGCAATCGCCTCAAAGACCAGCAGCGCCAGCAGGGCCCCGATGGGGTCGATGAGGATGCCCTCCCATTTCAACGCCGAGGAAAGGTTGCGCGACGGCTGGACCTGGCGCAGCAACGGCATGATCACCGTGGGGCCGGTCACCACCAGAATGGCGCCCAGCAGGGTGGCAAGCTGCCAGCTCCAACCCAGCAGCCAGTGCGCCGCCATCGTGGTGCCCACCCAGGAAACCATGGCCCCCAGCGTGACGAGATTCCGGACCACCGTTCCCACGGCCCGCCATTCCGAGAGCTTCAGCGTGAGCCCGCCTTCGAACAGGATGAGGGCCACCGAGACGGACACGAAGGGCATGAGCAGCGGGCCGAGGAGTTCGTCCGGCTTCACCCAGCCAAACACCGGACCGCCCACCACCCCGGCGATGAGCAGCAGCAGAATCGACGGCAGGCGCAGCCGCCAGGCCAGCCACTGGGCGCCGATGCCCAACAGCAGAATCACCCCGATGCTCTTCAGAATCTCTTCGCTCATCCCCCAAACGCCTCGATGAACTTCACCAACCCGCGGACATCGTGGTAGTTGGCCTTCCAGTTGTGAGCCTTGGACGGCCGTTTCGGCGAGCCATCCTCGGCCACGGTGTCATACCAGATGCCGTCCGCGGGATCGATCTGATGCCGGTCAAGAAATTCCAGGGTCTTCGACAACGCCATACGATAGGCCGGATTCTCCTCATGCCGCAGCGCGTCCGTCAGCGCCGCCACCCATTCCGACTGGCTCCACCAGACCTTGTCACGGTTGGTCGCCGGGTCGTTGCCGGCGCCCGTGTAGAAGATGCCGCCGCGCTCGTGATCGAAGCCGCATTTCAACGCGTGATCCAGATGCGCCTCAAAGTGCGCCCACGAGGGCTCGCGACCGAGCACCCGCTCGGCACGGACCATGAGCCAGGCAAACTCGACGTTGTGCCCGTAGGACAACCCCTCGCTCCGCGGTCCCGTGGCCCGGGCCCAGTTGAATTCGCGGTGAAAGGCGGCCCGCGCCGCGTCCATCGGGTAGAACCACGTCCGGTTGATCTCCAGCGCCTCCTCCAGCGACCGCCGCACCCCCGGGTCCCGCGTCGCCTCGTAGAGCTCGCTCAACGCCTCCATCCAGTGCAGGTGGGAATTGGCGCTCTTCTTCCCGGCAAGTTCCACGACGACCTGATCATCCTGCGCGGTGACCAACTGCCAGTCCCGAGTGTAATGCTCGCCCCAGCCGCCGTGCACGGCATCGTGGCAATGGTCCTGAATGGCGCGATAAAGCTCCAGTGCGTGGTCGAGCGCCGGTTGCTCGCCGCCCGCGCGGAAATACTCCACGAAGGCGTAAACCACAAACGACATCCCGTAGAGGTTCTTGCGGTCGTTCAGGAGGTTGCCGTCGAGGTCGGTCGACCAGAAGTAGCCACCGCGGTCGGCGTCCCGAAACTTCGCCAGCAGAAACCGGTAGCCGTGTTCGGCGGCTTTGAGGTAATCGCGTCGGGCACTGCTCCAGCCCTGTTCCTGCGCCACGGAGAATCCCCAGACCATCCGCGCCTGGGTCACAATCTGCTTCTCCTTCGCGTCACCCCGATGGCCCTGCCCGTCGTCCGCAAGCACATAGCCGCCGCGCTGCCAGTCGATGGCGGTGTCGTACCAGTAAGGCAGGACCTTGGTGGACAGTTGCTCGCGATAGGCCGCCGAGAGGTCGGCAAAGCCATCCGCCGCTGTCGTGTCAGGAAGCAGGGTGAGACCGGCAACGGCGAGGCCGGCGGCGAGCAGGCACGGGACCCGGCGCGGAACGCAGACGGGGGAAAACGGACGTCGCATGCGGGCAGGTTTCCACGACGCCGCGGTCGGGGCAATGCGATTTGTAGAAAGGGCCGTCCGAAAGCGGAACGCCCCGGTAATGCCGGGGCGCGCGAGTCCTTGGTCTGAGCAGAGGGAGTCTTCTCAGCGTCGACGACGACGCAGGACCGCGAAGCCCGCCAGTCCAAGTCCGGCAAACAGCGCATACACCTGGGGCTCGGGAACGTCGCTGACATTGACGCCGAACATGGCGGGTTCGTACTGGGGCATCGCGTACCAACTCGCACCGCCGTCGAAGGAATTTGCAACCCCATCCAGAATGGTCCAGCCCGGCAGGCCCGTCTCGCCAAATCCGGGGAAACCGGTCTTCTGCCAGTTGATGCCCGGGTCGACAAAATCCGCGCCCGAACCCGGCGCCAGCAGCCAGTAGGTGGTCAGCGGGGCGAGCGACAAGGGAGCGGTTGGGGTGAAGTTGTAGGTTGTCGGCGTCAGCGACACAATCGGGGAAAGGGTATCCAGCGTCACCAGATGCCCACCCGGCAGACCGGCGAGGTCGGCGTTCAGAGAAAGGGTCAGGACTCCTCCGCCCCCGGAAGTCGCGAGGGAAAAGAGGCTCATGTCCACCGACTGGAGCGACCAACCCGCTCCCGCCCCCGTCGTGAAGCTCATGCCCACACGGTAGGTCATGTCAACGGGGTAGCCAAAGCCGGCACCGAGTTCGCCCAGGTTGGAAACGCCCACTGCGGCGTGGAGGGAGGAACTGAGCACGATCCCGGCGAAGGCCGGGGCCAGAATTCGCTGCATGTTGGTCTTCATGTTCTTAAGTTGGCCGGTTGCGGGCTCTCCAATAGGTCATGACCGGACTCGCGTCAAGCCCGTATGTCAGCCAGAACCGCCTGCTTGTTCATTGTCGTCATCGACCCGCTCGCGCGTTGCATTTCTCGCCGAGTCGTCGTGTCATCATCCCATGCGCGCGGTGGTGCAACGGGTCTCGGAGGCGTCGGTGACGATCCACGGTGAAGTGAAGGACCGGATCGGGCCGGGGTTGCTGGTGTTGCTGGGAATCGAGACGGCGGATGCCGCGGACGACGTGGAGTGGCTTTGCGGCAAGCTCGCCCGGTTGCGGATCTTCGGCGACGAGGCCGGCTTGATGAACCGCTCCGTGCAGGACATCGCCGGCGGAATGCTCGTCATCAGCCAGTTCACCCTGCACGCCAGCACGAAGAAGGGCAATCGGCCGTCGTTCATCGAGGCGGCACGTCCCGAGGTGGCCATTCCCCTTTATGAGGCGTTTCTCGGCCGGATGGAGGTCGAACTCGGACGGCGCGTGGCCCGGGGGGAGTTTGGCACGGACATGAAGGTCGCGCTGATCAACGACGGTCCGGTGACGATCGTCATCGACAGCAAACGGCGCGAATGACGGACCCACTCGCGATGCCTCCGCAACCGCCGCCCCCCCCCGCAACCGCCGCGGAGGAACAGGCCGCCGAGGCACGCCGGGCCAGACGCTTGTTGTTCTGGGTGATGATCCTGCTGGTGCTGGTGAACGTGGCGCTCATCGTTGCCGCGATGGGTTGGCTGGAGGATGGGGACGAGCCGAACGACAGCACGCCCGCGCCGGTCGGGGAAGCGCAGCCACCCGGTCCTTAGCGTTGCCCCTGAACGGCTTCGGCCACCGGCACGGGTGCGTAACACTTCGCGGCACCGGAGGAGAGGGATGGGGTGAAGGCGTGCCGCCCGTCACCCGGTGCAGGGAGAATCCCACGGTCTTTTGCCACTCGCCAAGCCGGAGACCCGGCCTATACTGGCCGCGCCCTTGATGCTTCCCGCGAGATTGAAGGCGCCCGGCGACGATGACTTCGTCCCCGCAAATCACCGGGAGGGTTCCCCGGCGGGATGGCTTGAAGGCGGCACAGACCATGGCAGCGACCGTTCAGGATCGATATTTCAACCGCGAGTTGAGCTGGCTGGAGTTCAACCAGCGCGTGCTCGACGAGGCGCTGGACGCCGGGAATCCCCTGCTCGAGCGGCTGAAGTTCTTCTGCATTGTCAGCTCCAATCTGGACGAGTTTTTCGAGGTGCGGGTGGCAGGCATCAAGCAGCAGATCGAGAGCGAAGCCGTCGAACGCTCCCCGGACGGACGGACCGCCACGGAGACCTTCCTGGACATCGCCGCCCGCTCCCGCCGGTTGGTGGCGGACCAGTATCGCTGCTGGCGCAAGGAACTGCTCCCGGCCCTGGCCGCCCGCGGTTTTCAAATGCTGCGGATCGAGGAGCTGGGCGCGGCGGATCACCAGCGCCTGGACCAGTTCATCGACGCGGAAGTCCGGCCGGTCACCACCCCGATTGCGATTGATCCGGCGCATCCGTTTCCGTTGATCCACAACAAGGCCCTGAACCTCATCGCCCTGAGCGAGGTGGAGGATGGGGAAAAGTTGCGGCGACGAATCGTGGTATTGCAGGTGCCGCGCGTGCTGCCCCGGCTCGTGGAGCTTGCGCCCGAGGGACGCACCCGGCGCTTCGTGTTCCTGGGCCAGGTGATCGGCAGCCGTCTGGAGCGGCTCCTGCCCGGTTCCCGATTCCTCGGCGCCTGGAATTTCCGGGTGACCCGCAACAGCGAGCTCTACATCGACGAGGCGGACACGGGCAACCTCCTCAAGGCGGTGGAACGGGAGGTGCACAACCGCCGCAAGGGCGCCGCCGTCCGGATCGAGGTCAACAAGGGTTGCCCGGCAGAACTCACGGAACGCCTGCTTCAGGTCCACGGGCTTTCGCGGGACGATCTCCACGTCATCGACGGTCCGCTCAGCCCGGGGGGATTGATGGCGGTTTATGCGGGAGACCACTCCCCCGAGCTGCGGGACCGGCCGTATCTGCCACCGCTCAGCCCGAAGCTGCCGGAGGGAACGAACCTCTTCGAGGCGATGCGCCGGCACGACATCCTGCTGCACCACCCCTACGAAAGCTTCGAGACGGTGGTGACATTCCTCCAGCAGGCCGCGGAGGACCCGGAGGTGCTCGCCATCAAACAAACGCTCTATCGGACCGGCGGGGACCCCCGCATCACCGGCGCGTTGATGGAAGCCGTGCGGAACGGGAAGCAAGTGACGGCGGTGGTGGAACTGAAGGCGCGTTTCGACGAGGTCAACAACATCAAGTGGGCCCGGGAACTCGAGGAGGCCGGAGTCCAGGTGGTCTATGGCGTCGTGGGCTACAAGATCCATTGCAAGGTCACCCTGGTGGTCCGGCGGGACCCCGACGGCATCCGCCGCTACCTGCACCTGAGCACCGGTAACTACAACCCCACGACCGCCAGGATCTACACGGACATCGGCCTGCTCACCTGCCGGCCGGATTACGGGGAAGACGCCACGGAGGTGTTCAACGTGATCACGGGCCTCTGCCGTCATCGCCCCGGCCGGCGGCTCCTGGTCGCCCCGTTCAACCTGCACCGTCGCATGGTGGAACTGGTACGGCGCGAAACCGCCAACGCCCGGCGTGGTCTGCCCGCCCGAATCATCGCCAAGATGAACTCCCTGGTGGAAACCGAGATCATCGACGCCCTGTACGAAGCCTCCGGGGCGGGGGTCGAAATCGATTTGATCGTACGCGGCATCTGTTGCCTGCGCCCGGGGGTGCCGGGGTTGAGCGAGAACATCCGGGTACGGAGCATCGTGGGCCGCTACCTCGAGCACAGTCGCGTGTTTCATTTCGAAAACGCCTGCCAGCCCGAGCTTTACCTCGGGAGTGCGGACTGGATGCCGCGCAACTTCTTCAAGCGGATCGAGGTCGTCTTCCCGTTGGAGGACGGCAACCTCCGCGACCGGGTGGTAAGCGAAATCCTCACCCTGCAACTGGCGGACACCGTCAAGGCCCGGATGCTCCGGCGCGACGGACGCTATGAACGGGTGAAAGCCCCGGCCCCGCAGAACACGGTGGACAGTCAGGCCGCCTTCATGGAACGCGCCCTGGAAGCGCAGCAGAACGCCGCGGGCCCGGCCCGATCAGCCCTGGTGGAAGGCCGGCTGAAACCGGTCCGCCAACCCGGAAAACCGCCCAACCGCCAGCTGTGAGTGGCCGGAGCACGGGCGCGTCGCCCCGGGATTTGCTGAAACACAACCGGAGGGTCCGGTGTCTCAACAGAACATGCCGTTCCGGCCCGTACGGTCACGGGCATGTTTCCGGGTGACTTGAAGCGAATGAAAAGCAGGATTGGGAACATCGCCATGGCCGGGCTGCTGATCGCGGCCGGGAGCAGCGGATGCCGGCGCGCGCCAGGCGACGAAGGCAAGGCCAACCAGGAGAAGGAACCCCCGCCCGTGCTGGTCCAGGTGACCCCGCTGGCCCGCGGCATGATCCAGGAGGTCATCGGCTCCACCGCGCGACTCGAGGCGGAGGCGGACGTTCGCGTCATCGCCCGCACCTCCAACCGCGTCACCCGATTGCTCGTCGAGGAGGGGGGCCGGGTCGAGCGCGACCAGATCCTGCTGGAGATGGAAAACGACACCCAGACCTCCCAGGTCGACAAGGCCTCGGCGCGCGTCGAGAAGACCCAGGCGGAATTCACCCGCCTGGAGGCACTCTACGAGCAGCAACTCGTTAGCGAGCAGGTCTTCACCGACACCAAGTTCGAACTGCGCCAACTCGAACTCGCCCTGGAGGACGCCCGGCGGGAACTGGAGTACACGCGGGTCCGGGCCCCCATTGCCGGCACCATCACCCAACGGATGGTCAAGGAAGGCGACCTGATCACCGTGGGCCAGCACCTCTTCTCCATCGTTGACTTCGATTCCCTGGTCGCCCGCGTCTACGTCCCCGACAAACAGCTTTCCTCCCTCCACCCCGACCAGGAGGTGCGGGTCAAGCCCACTGCCCTCCCCGGCCGGATATTCCCGGGGTACGTCGCCCGGATCGCCCCCGTGGTGGACGCCCAAACCGGCATGGTGAAGGTCACCGTCGCCTTTCATGAGGTCGGGCCCCTCCGCCCCGGCATGTATGCGGAAATCGAACTGATCACCGCGGTGCATGACGACGCGCTGCTCGTTCCCAAGCGGGCGCTCGTGTTCGACCAGGACCTCCGCTTCGTCTACCGCCTCAAGGACGATCGCACCGTGGAGCGACTCCCGGTGGTCCCCCGCCTGGCCGACGAGTTCAACGTCGAACCGGCGGAGGGATTTGCCGTGGGAGATCAACTGGTCGTGGCCGGCCAGACCGGTCTGAAGAACGGCGCCAAAGTCCGCCTGCCCGGGGATCCCGATCCCGCCGACGCCACGGAGAAGGCACAATCGCCCCCCCCGGACCGGAAGCCGGATGAGGGGGAGAAGGCCGCAGAGGATACCGCGTCACAGCCCGAAGCCGACGCCGGCCCGCAGACCAATCCATGAACCCGCGCGTCCCGGCGTCGAACTTCACCACCAGCCGCCCGGTGGCGGTGTTGATGGTGTTCACTGCGGCGGTGGTGTTCGGTTACTTCTCCTTCAACCGGCTGCCGGTGACCCTGATGCCGGAGTTGACCTACCCCACCCTGACCGTCCGGACCGAATACCCCGGCTCGGCCCCGGAGGAGGTGGAAAACGAAATCAGCCGGCCCATCGAGGAAGCGCTCGGGGTCATCGGCGGGTTGAACCAGATCAGCAGTATCAGCCGCGCCGGCATCAGCGACGTGGTGCTGGAATTCGTCTGGGGCACGGACATGTCGAAGGCCGCGCAGGAAACCCTCGAGAAACTGGACCTCGTGTTCCTGCCGCGCGAAGCCGAGCGCCCGTTGATTCTTCGCTTCGACCCCGCCCTGGATCCGATCATGGAACTCAGCCTGTCCGGCGAGGGCGTCGGCTACGAGGGGGAACCCGGGTTGCGACGGCTCCGGCGCATCGCCGAACTCCAGGTGAAGCGGGCTCTGGAACCGATCAAGGGGGTCGCGGCGGTGCGCGTCCGGGGCGGGTTGGAGGAGGAATACCAGGTGCGGCTCGACAAGCCCGCCCTCGTCCGCACGGGCCTTTCCGTGCAACAGGTCATCGACCGCCTCCGCCAGGAGAACATCAACGTGGCGGGCGGCACACTGAAGGAGGGGCGTGCGGAGTACATGGTGCGCACGCTCAACGAGTATCAAAGCCTGGAGGAAATCGCCGCCACCATCCTGACCCGGGCGGATGGCCGCGACGTCCGCGTGCGCGACGTGGGCCGCGTGGTGCGTGGACAGCATGACCGCGAGATCATCACCCGCACCGACGGGCGCGAAAGCGTGCAGATTGACATCTACAAGGAGGCGGACGCGAACATTGTGGCGGTGGCGAAGGCGGTCACCCACGCCCTGGGATCGGTCGAACCGTCGAAACCGGAGACAGGTCCGGGACCCGCCCGGGATCCCCGTGCCGGGCTTGCGGCACAGCTGCAACGCGAGGAATCCGCCCGGATCGTGGTGGTGGCGGATCGTTCCCGGTTCATCGAAAGCAGCATCGATGAGGTCCGTAACACCGCCATCCTCGGCGGCCTGCTGGCAGTGGCGGTGCTGTTCCTCTTCCTGGGAGACGGTCGCACCACCGCCATCATCGGGGTCAGCATCCCCATGTCCCTCCTCATCACATTCGCCCCGATGAACCTGCTCGGCCTGTCCCTGAACATCATGTCGCTGGGCGGCCTGGCACTGGGGGTCGGCATGCTGGTGGACAATTCCATCGTCGTGCTGGAATCGATCTACCGTTGCCGGGAGGAGGGCGACGACCTCGTGCCGGCGGCGATCCGCGGTACCGGAGAGGTTCGAAGCGCGGTCGTGGCCTCCACCCTGACGACGGTGGCGGTGTTCTTCCCTTTGGTGTTCGTCGAGGGCATCGCGGGGCAGGCGTTTGCCGACCTCGGGGTGGCGGTGGTCACCTCGTTACTGGCCTCGTTGATGGTGGCGATCTACTTCATCCCCATGCTGGCAAGCCGGGGTCACCTGCGGGAGGGGACTTCCACGAACGGCCCCCCGGAGTCACCCGCGAGACGGGGTGGTTTCGCGGCCTGGGATCAATTCCGCAGGCAATGGAGGGTGCCGGCCCGGCCCTGGCTGCGGGTGCTCGCCCCCTGGTGGGTGCTCCGGCTGGCGATCGGAACCGCCTTGGAACTGCTCGGCAAACTGCTGCTCGGCCTCGTCGCAGGCGTGATGTGGCTGGTCTTACGTGCTTTGGGACCAACCATCCTCCGGCTGGTGCGCTGGATGTTGCGACCGTTGACCAGCTCGGTACGCGCCACCCTGGACGCCCTCACCGGGATCTATCCGCGACTCATCCGGGCAGCCATCCGGCAGCCGCTCGGGGTCGTCCTGGCGGTGGTTGGCTGTGGCTGGCTGGCCTGGGAGGCCACCACCCGGCTGGGTTATGAATTGCTGCCCGAGGTGCACCAGGGCGAGTTCACGTTTGAAGTGAGCCTGCCGGTTGGCACCCCCATCGAACAAACCGACGCCCTCCTCTCCCAAGTGGAGGCCGCCATCCTCGCCGACCGGGAGGGCATTGAGAAACTGCTGGTCACGTTCGGCTACGACGTCACCAACATGAAACGTTCCGACGAAGGGGAACACTCGGCGCGGTTCAAGGTGCTGTTGACCCCCGACCGCGACCCGATCGCCGCGGAAGCCCGCGTGCTGAAAAGGTTGCGACACTGGTTTCTCGACGTCCCGGACCTGGAGGTGCGCCTGACCCGGCCGGTGCTGTTCAGCTCGAAGGCGCCCATCGTGGTGGAAATCGAGGGGGACGATCTGGACTCGCTCAAGCGGGTGTCGCAACAGGCGGCAATCGCCCTGGCGGAGCTTCCCGAACTCGCCGACGTCGAGGCCACCCTGCGCAGTGGCGCCCCGGAAATCGAGGTGGTCTACGACCGCGACCGGCTGCTGACCTACGGGCTGAACATCGGCACCGTGGCCCGCCAGGTGCGCGACCTCGTGAAAGGCTACGAGGCCACCCGCTTCAATCTCAAGGACCGGCGCGTTCCCATCGTCGTGCGGCTCGAGGAAACCGACCGGGAAAGGATCAATGACATCGCTGGCATCACGGTGAATCCGGGATCGCCGGAACCCATCCCGCTCGGCGCGATCGCCGAACTGAAGGTTGGCGAGGGGCCGAGTGAGATTCGGCGCATCGACGGGCAACGCGTGGCGCTGATCCAGGCCAGCATCGGCCAGGGCTCCCTGGGGGAGGGCGTGCGGCGCATTCGGGAGACCCTGCAAGCGGAGGTGGACTGGCCGCCTGAAATGCGGTTTGCCATCACCGGCCAGAACGAGGAATGGGAAAGAAGCGAGGGCAGCCTGTACCTCGCGCTCGGGCTGAGCCTGTTCCTCGTCTACGTCATCATGGCCTCCCAGTTCGAGTCGTTGCTGCACCCGCTGATCATCATGATCACCATCCCGCTCGCCTTCCTGGGCAGCGTGCTGGGACTCTGGCTACTGGGGGTCAGCGTCTCCATCGTCGTGTTCCTCGGCCTGATCATGCTGGCGGGCATCGTGGTCAACAACGCCATCGTCCTGGTGGACTACACGAACACCCTCCGGGGCCGGGGACTCGCCCTTGAGGAAGCCATCGCCACCGCGGGCCGGGTCCGCCTCCGGCCCATCCTGCTGACCACCGCCACCACCGTGCTCGGCCTGCTGCCCATGGCCCTGGGATTGGGCGACGGCGCCGAAATCCGCACCCCGATGGCGCTTACCGTGATCTTCGGCCTCGCCTCCTCAACGGTGCTGACCCTCGTCATCATTCCCATCGTCTATTACTGGGTCAGCCTCGCCCGGGATCGCGTCTTGGCCTCCGTGGCAACCGGCCCCGCCGAAACCAAGCCCGCCGCCTGAGGTGTTTCGATGAAGAGCCACGACACGGATTGGCATGGATCGGCACGGAGGGCCCCTCGATTCGGGTCCATTCGCGTCCATTCGTGGGGGTTCGCAATCCGAGCGGCCCAGGCCTCATGAACCCGCGTCGCGACCAGGCCGAACACCTCGCCAGCGGGCTCACGGAGTTCGCTCTCAAGCGGCGCATCACCGTGCTCGTGATGTTCCTGAGCATTCTGGTGGTCGGGATCGTTGCCATGCTCGGGATCCCCCTGGAGATCTTTCCCCGCGGCTACACCGGGCAGAACCTCATGGTCAACGTCCCCTGGTTCAACGCCCCCTCCCAGGAGGTGCTGGAGAAGATCACCTACCCGATGGAGGAGGAGCTCAGCACCGTGCGCGGACTGAACAACCTCAACTCCTTCACCCGCACCGGCGGCTGCACCGTGTTCCTCAACTTCAAACAGGGCACCGACATGGATGTGGCCTATCGTGAGGTGCGGGATCGCGTCGAACGCGCCCGGACCCTGCTGCCCGAAGACGCGGACCGCGTCTACATCCGCAAGGAGGAGGCCAGCGGCATTCCCGTGGCCGTGATCGGCGTGGTGATCGACCCCGACCTCATCGACTACTACGACCTGCTGAAGCGCGAGATTATCCAGCCCTTGGAACGGCTCGACGGCGTGGCCCGCGTGGGGGTGGACGGCCTGGAGGAGAAGGAGATCCTGATCGAGGTCGACCGCCAGCGCCTCGAGGCCAACGGGCTCAACCTCTACCAGATCACGCAGGAGCTTCAGGGGGACAACTTCACCATGGCCAGCGGCCACGTGCGCGAGGGCGACCGAAAGCTGTTGCTGCGCTCCGTGGCCACCTACCGGACCCTGGAGGAGGTGGAGAACCGTCGGCTCAGTCCGTCGGTGGTGCTCCAGGATGTCGCCCGGATCAAGTACGAGGAACCGGAGAAGCGCTATTCGGTTCGCGTGAACGGCCGCCGGGCGGTGGCGGTCTTCGTCCTCAAGGAGGGGGAGGCCAACACCGTCGAGGTGTGCCGGCGGATCCAGTCGGAGCTCACCCGCATGCGGGACAACCCGCGCCTGGCAAACGTCTACATGGAGGGCATCTTCGACCAGGGCAAGGTGGTCGTGGACTCGCTCATGAACCTCGTGGGTGGCGGCTGCATCGGCGGCGGATTCGCGGCACTCGTGTTGTTCCTGTTTCTCCGGCGGTTCCGCCTTACCACGATCGTCACCCTCTCGATTCCCCTCTCGCTACTGATCGCCCTGGTGGTCATGTACTTCAGCGGCGAATCCTTGAACATCCTCACCATCCTCGGCCTGTTCATCGGCGTCGGCATGCTGGTCGACAACTCCATCGTGGTGGCGGAGAACATCCATCGCCATCACGAGGAGGGATTGCCCCGCCGGGAGGCCTGCGTGCTCGGCGCCGGCGAAATTGCCCTCGCCATCACCATGGCAACCCTCACCACCGTGATCGTTTTCGTGCCGGTCGCACTGGTCGAGGGTCAGGGCCAGTTCTTCCTCATCCGCCTTGCCCTCCCGGTGTCCGTGTCCCTGCTGGGCTCGCTCTTCGTGGCGCTCGCCTTCATCCCACTCAGCGTCTACCTCACCCTGCCCCGCAACGGCGGCCTCCGCGGCAACCGCCTCATGCGCTGGTCCCACGAACGTCTGGGCAAACTCCTCGGGCGCCTCTACGAACTCACCTTCGACCGCCTCAATCACGCATACAACGCCGCCCTGGCCTGGGCCCTGGGTCACCGACTCGACCTCGTCATGCTGCTTCTCCTGGTGTTCGTCGTCAGCTTCTTCGCAGCATTCAAGCGCGTCGATTTCGTCGAACAACAGGACGAGGACCGCACCAGCTTCACCATTTCCATCGACGTCTCGAATGAATACACCTTCGAGGATCTGGAGCAGTATTTCCGCGAGGTCGAGGCGGTCATGAAACAGATGGAGGAGGACTTCGACCTGAAGGGCTACCTGACCTTCCACGGCCCGCGCTGGGGACGGGTGGAGGGGTGGTTGAAGGAGTCCCGCAAGGTGTCCCTCACGGCGAAGGAAATCGGCGAACGCGTGCTGAAGGCACTCCCCAAATGGCCCGGCATGAAGCTCTTCTACGGCCACGAAAACCGGAACGAGGAGGCGAAGGGCAACGAGGTCTTCGCCCTGAGCCTCGAGGGGGATGATGCCCGCAGCCTCGAGGAGGTCGCGCTCAGCCTGGAACCCGTCATCCGCAGCATCCCCGGCGTCCTCGGCATTCGCAAGAGCGAGGAAACCAGCCCCAATGAAATGGCCCTCGTGGTGGATCGCGACCGTGTCAACGCCAGCGCAGTCAACCCGGAGGTCGTGGCGTTCCTGATCGGCTACGCGCTCCGCGGCAGTTCCCTGCCCAAATACAACGACGGCGGCCGCGAAATCCCGGTGCGAATCCGGTTCGAGGAGGCCGACCGCGAAAGCCTCACGGAGCTGGGCGCCTTTCAGGTCCCCACCATGACCGGCAGTTTCCTTCCCCTGTCTGCCCTCACCCAACCCGAGATGCTCCACGCTCCCCGCGGCATCTTCCGCGCGAACAAGAAGACCTCCCATTGGATCGAGGTGGAACTGAAGAAGGACCAGGCGAAGGAAACCCGCGAACGGCTCATGCTGCTGCAGCGGAGCCTCGACCTCCCGGAAGGCGTGAGTTTTGGCCAACCGGGCCGCCTGGGCTTCAACGAGGAGCTCGCCAACCTCGCCTATGCCTGCTCGATCTCCATCCTCTTCATTTACCTGCTCATGGGCTTCCTCTTCGAGAGCTTCATCCTGCCGCTCTCCATCATCCTCACCATCCCGCTCGCCAGTCTGGGGGTCGTGTGGATTCACGCTCTCGCCGGCCGGGACATCGATTTCCTCGGCGCCGTGGGCGGCGTGCTGCTCGTGGGGGTCGTCGTCAACAACGGCATCGTGCTGATCGACTACGTCAACCGCCTGCGCGCCGACGGGCATGGTCGAAACGAATCCCTGCTCCTCGCCGCCGACCGGCGCTTCCGGCCCATCGCCATGACCGCCCTCACCACCATCATCGGCATGGTCCCCCTCACGCTGCAGCGCCCCAGCGACATCGGGCTCAGTTACAAGAGTTTTGGCCTCACCCTCATCGGCGGCATGACCACCGCCACGCTGTTGACCCTGCTGGTTGTGCCCGTGTTCTACACGTTCTTCGATGATGCCCGCACCGCGGTGTCCCGGCTCCTCCCCCGACCCTCCCCCGAGAAGCTCCGCATGGAAGGCGAACCTCCCCGACCCTCTCCTTGAGCCCAATCTCAAATCTCAAATCTCAAATCTGAGATTTGATCTCCGGCCCCTCGGCGCTCCGGGTTCACTCGCCGCCATCCGGTTCCCCGGCCTCCAACCGGGCCAATCGCTTCTCCTGCGCCTTGCGCACCATGTCGTAGGCCGGGCTGCTCACCTTCTCGAGGTGCTTGCGGGCCTCGTCAAGCCGCCCGGCATTCAGGCAAACCCGGGTCATGTGAATCTCCACCCCCTCCTTGACCAGATCGCTCCCCGCAAGCGCCATCGCCTCCTGCCACGCCTTGAGGCTCTCATCCGTCAGCTTTCGGGCGGCATCCGGCTCGTCGGGGTTCCGGGGCTTGAGGAAGTAGTAGACCTGGGCCACCTCCGAGGCCAGGGCGAAGTCCTGCGGCTCGATCCGACGCGCGTCCCGATACATTCCCAAGGACTTCCAGAGCACCGCCTGATCGTCCGGCAGATGGTAGTAATCCTGGGCGTCCTTCCGAAAGAGGAACACCACACCGGCGAGATTCCGCAGGTAGACGGGTTCGGTGGGATCCAGCTCAATCGCCTTCTCGTAATAGGGGAAGGCCTTCAGAACGGGCCCGCGATGGGCGAAGTGGTTCGCCAGGTTGTTCCAGGACGCGGGGTTGTTCGGCGCCATCTCCCGCGCCTTCTCCCATTCCACCACGGCCTCCTCCTCCCGTCCCTGGTCGTTCAGGAAGCTGCCCAGGGCCAGTCGCGCCCGGGCATGCTCCGGATGGTCCTTGAGGAAGTCCCGGTAGGCCTGTTCGACGGGCTTGAACCGTTCCGCAATCCGCGCGCGCAACGACAGGGGCTCCATTCCCACCCCCTGATCGGCGAGGCGCCGCTCCTCCAGAATCCAACGATCCACCTCGTCCAGGGCATCCTGGTCCGCCTGCATGAGCCGCTCGAACGCCACCTCGGTCGGGCTGTCGGGATCCACCAGGGGCAGGTGGACACCGGTGGCCTGCGCCACATGATTGCTCACCGCCACCACCTGATTCGTCGCGAAGGCCGCGCTCAGCAACCCCAGCCAGAAGTCATTCATGGCGGGAGCGTAGCGCGACGGCGGCTTCCCGCCAGCAAGAACCGTCGACCCCGGCACTTCGCCCCGGAGACAGTTACTTCTGGCGCACGACACGCCGTGCGGGACAGGATTGGCCGCCGGCAGGAGAAGAAGGCGTCGGGGAAAAATGTGGCCCTCACCTATTGCGTGCCCGCCGGCCATTTGATACTACTCTCGAAATTTTGGACGGATTAGATTGCGGACTAACGCGAGAAGTAATGGTTAGGCAGACTGAGACAAGCACCAGCAAAGACAGGAACCCGGCAACCGGTCCCCGCTCACGGACCGGTTTTCCGCCAAAGCAGGGCCTGTACGATCCGTGGTTCGAGAAGGACGCGTGCGGCGTTGGATTCGTGGTCCACATGAAGGGGCGCAAGTCCCATCGGATCATTGAGCAGGGGCTGGAGATCCTGTTGCGCCTGACTCATCGGGGCGCCTGCGGAGCGGAGCCGAACACGGGTGACGGGGCGGGACTGCTCCTGCAGATCCCCCACCAGTTCCTGAGTGCTGCGGTGGCAAGGGAGGGTTTCGACCTGCCCGACCCCGGCCATTACGGGGTGGGCCTGCTCTACCTGCCACCGGACGCCGGTGAACGGGATGCCTGTGAACGTCTGTTTGAGCGTCTGGCTGCCGAGGAAGGCGTGCCGGTGATCGGCTGGCGCACCGTGCCGACGGACAACTCGATGATCGGGAAGACGGCCCTGGCTTCCGAACCATTCGTTCGTCAGGTCTTCGTCCGTCGCAATCCGGGAATGGGGAATCTCCTGGCCTTCGAGCGGAAACTCTACGCCCTGCGGAAACGGGCTCACCGCGAAATCCATGAAGGGGAGTTCCCTGGCTGCGAATACTGGTATTTCACCAGCCTCTCCTCCCGCACGCTCGTCTACAAGGGCATGCTCATGTCCGAGCAGCTCAACCGCTACTTTCCGGACCTGAACGATCCCCTGATGGAAAGCGCCCTGGCGCTGGTCCATTCCCGTTTCAGCACCAATACCTTCCCCAGTTGGAGCCGGGCCCACCCCTACCGTTACGTGGCCCACAACGGGGAAATCAACACTCTGCGCGGTAATGTCAACTGGATGCGCGCCCGCGAGGCGTTGTTCGAAAGCGAGCTCTTCGGGGCCGACATCGACAAGATCCGACCCATCATCAATCTGAGGGGAAGCGACTCGGCGATGTTCGACAACTGCCTGGAGCTCCTCGCACTGGGCGGTCGTCCCCTGCCCCACGCGGTCATGATGATGATCCCCGAGCCGTGGGAGAATCATGAAGACATGGCCCCCGCCCAGAAGGCGTTCTACCACTACCATGCCGCCCTCATGGAGCCGTGGGATGGTCCCGCCTCCATCGCCTTCACTGATGGCTCCTGCATCGGGGCGGTGCTGGACCGCAACGGCCTGCGGCCCTCCCGCTATTACGTGACCAAGGACGACCTCGTCATCATGGCGTCCGAGGTCGGGGTGCTGCCCGTCGAACCCGAAAACGTCCTGCTCAAGGGCCGGTTGCAGCCGGGTCGCATGTTTCTCGTGGACATGGAGGAGGGACGGATCATCGCCGATGAAGAGGTCAAGTCGAAGATGTTCTCCGCCCACCCCTATCAGGAGTGGCTGGACCGGCATTTGGTTCGACTGGAGGATCTGCCGGAACCACCCTCGGTGGCCCATCCCGACCACAAGACCGTGACCCAGCGTCAGCAGGCCTTCGGTTACACCTTCGAGGAACTCCGCATGCTGCTCAGCCCCATGGCACAAAACGGGGTGGAAGCCGTGGGCTCGATGGGAACCGACACCCCGATCGCGGTGCTGTCCGAACGCCCTCAACTGCTCTACAACTACTTCAAGCAGCTCTTCGCCCAGGTCACCAACCCGCCCATCGACTGCATCCGTGAGGAACTGATCACCTCGGCCCAGACCATGATCGGTTCGGAGCGCAACCTGCTCAAACCGTCGCCAGAGAGCTGTCACATGGTGCAGCTCCGGACCCCGTTGCTCACCAACGAGGAACTGGCGAAACTCCTGCACGTTTCGCACGGGGAATTCAAGGGCACCACGATCCCGATCCTTTTCAATCCGGAAACCGGCGGCAAGGGCCTCGAGCAGGCCATGGAAGATCTGTTTGCCGCCGCCGACAGTGCCATCGCCGACGGCGTCAACATCCTGATCCTCTCGGATCGCGGGGTGAACGCGCAGAAAGCCCCCATCCCGGCCCTGCTCGCCGTCGCCGGCCTTCATCATCACCTGATCCGCCAGGGCACCCGCACCCGGGTCGGCATCGTCCTGGAGTCCGGCGAACCCCGGGAAACCCACCACTACGCCGTGCTCATCGGCTACGGCTGCAGCGCCATCAACCCCTACCTGGCCTTCGAAACCCTGGACGACATGATCCGCCAGGGGCTCCTGACCGACATCACCCCCGAGAAGGCCCACAAGAACTACGTCAAGGCGGTGGTCAAGGGCATCGTCAAGGTGATGTCCAAGATGGGCATCTCCACCGTGGCCAGCTATCGCGGAGCCCAGATTTTCGAAGCCATCGGGCTGCACCACTCGGTCATCGATCGGTACTTCACCTGGACGCCATCCCGCATCGAGGGCATCGGCATCGACGGCATTGCCGAGGAGGTCCGGTTGCGTCATCGCGCCGCCTATCCGGATCGTCAGACCAACGGCAGCACCCTGCCCACCGGCGGGGCCTACCAATGGCGGGAGGACGGCGAGTACCACCTGTTCAACCCGGAGACGGTTCACCTGCTGCAGAAGGCGGCCCGAGGCGGCGATTACGAGACCTACAAGGCCTACGCCCAGCGGGTGAACGACCAGGCCCAGAATCTCTGCACGCTCCGCGGGTTGCTCAAGTTCAAGGACCGGACTCCGGTGCCCATCGACGAGGTGGAGACGATCGAGGCGATCACCCGCCGGTTCAAGACCGGCGCCATGAGCTACGGCTCCATCAGCCTGGAAGCCCACGAAACCCTGGCCATCGCCATGAACCGGATCGGCGGCCGGAGCAATACCGGCGAAGGCGGCGAGGACCCCGACCGCTTCACCTGGACCAACGAGCAGGGCGATTCCAAATGCTCCGCCATCAAGCAGGTGGCCAGCGGCCGCTTCGGGGTGACCAGCCATTACCTGGTCAACTCCCTGGAAATCCAGATCAAGATGGCCCAGGGCGCGAAGCCCGGGGAAGGCGGCCAGTTGCCCGGCGGCAAGGTCTATCCCTGGGTCGCCAAGGTGCGGCACTCGACACCCGGCGTGGGACTGATCTCACCGCCCCCCCACCACGACATCTACTCCATCGAGGATCTCGCGGAACTCATCCACGACCTCAAGAACGCCAACACCGGCGCGCGCATCAACGTGAAGCTGGTCGCCGAGGTCGGCGTGGGCACCATCGCCGCAGGGGTGGCCAAGGGACACGCCGATGTGATCCTGATCAGCGGCTACGACGGCGGCACCGGCGCCTCCCCCCAAACCAGCATCAAGCACGCCGGCCTGCCGTGGGAACTGGGACTCGCCGAAACCCACCAGACCCTGGTCCTCAATGACCTCCGCAGCCGCGTGGTGGTCGAGACCGACGGCCAGATGAAGACCGGCCGCGACGTCGTCATCGCCGCCCTGCTCGGCGCCGAGGAATTCGGCTTCGCCACCGCACCGCTGGTCACCATGGGCTGCATCCTCATGCGCGTCTGCCAGAAGAACACCTGCCCCGTCGGCGTGGCCACCCAGGACCCGCGCCTGCGGGCCCGGTTCAGCGGCAACCCGGATCACGTGGTCAACTTCTTCCGCTTCGTCGCCCGGGAAATCCGCGAACTCATGGCCCAACTCGGATTTCGGACCATCGACGAGATGATCGGCCACACCGAGGTCCTCGAACCCAACGACGCCATCCGTCACTGGAAGGCCCGCGGGGTCGATTTCACCAACATCCTGCACCGCCCCGACGCCGGGCCGGAGATCGGACGTTTCTGCCGCATGAAGCAGGATCACGGCATCGAGGAGTCCCTGGACCACACCGTCCTCCTGAACCTGTGCCGCCCCGCCATCGAGAACGGCGAGCCCGTACGGGCGGAAATGCCCATCGCCAACATCAACCGCGTCGTCGGCACCATCACCGGCAGCGAACTGACCCGGCGCCACGGCCCGGCCGGCCTGCCCGAGGACACCATCAAGATCCACTTCAAGGGCTCCGCCGGCCAGAGCTTCGCCGCCTTCATGCCGCCGGGCATGACCTTCGTGCTCGAAGGCGACGCCAACGACTACATCGGCAAGGGCCTCTCCGGCGGCCGGGTGATCGTCTTCCCGCCACGCGGCTCCACCTTCGTCCCGGAGGAGAACGTCATCGTCGGCAACGTGGCCTTCTACGGCGCCACCAAGGGCGAGGCCTTCATCCGCGGCACCGCCGGCGAGCGGTTCTGCGTTCGCAACAGCGGCGTGAACGCCGTGGTGGAGGGTGTGGGTGACCACGGTTGCGAATACATGACCGGCGGACGGGTGGTGGTGCTCGGACCGACCGGACGAAACTTTGCGGCCGGCATGTCCGGAGGCATCGCCTACGTGTTGGACACCGCCGGGGACTTTGCCGCCAAGCGCTGCAACCAGGCGATGGTCGCCCTGGAGCAACTCGAGGACGCCGCCGAAATCGAGGAGGTTCGGACGCTCATCCAGCGCCACGCGGAATCCACCCGGAGCGAGCACGCCCTGCAACTGCTCGCCCGCTGGGATGAAGTCCGGCCGAAGTTCGTCAAAGTCATCCCGCACGACTACAAACGGGTCCTCGAAGCCTTCCAGGCCGCGCAGCAGGCCGGCCACAGCGGCGACGAGGCATGGATGGAGGCCTTCGAGGCCAATGCGCGTGACCTCGCCCGCGTCGGCGGGAACTAGTCTGAATGGAAACCACAAATTCACACGGATCCACACGAATGACCAAGACACCGGACAGCCGGATTGATCAGGCATGGTATTGGGCCTTGTTTGGGCTACCCGACAGCGGCCTTGCGCAGGATCGGATGGTTCCTCATTCGTGTTCATTCGTGTCGATTCGTGGTGAAGGTCAACTGTCACACGTCACCGATTGACGAGCATTTCCGAAGCGACATAGCGAGATGGGAAAACCGACTGGATTTCTGGACTACCTGAGGGAGCTGCCGCTGGACCGGCCGGCCCTGGAACGAATCAAGGACTGGAACGAGTTCCACCTGCACCACGATGAGGCGAAGCTGCGGGAGCAGGGCGCGCGCTGCATGGATTGCGGCATTCCATTCTGCCATACCGGCAAGCTGATCAGTGGGATGGCCTCCGGCTGCCCCATCAACAACCTGATCCCGGAATGGAACGACCTCGTCTACCGCGGTCTCCATCGTGAAGCCATTGACCGGCTCCACAAGACGAACAACTTCCCCGAGTTCACCGGCCGGGTCTGCCCCGCACCCTGCGAAGGGTCCTGCACCGTCGGCATCAACTCGCCACCCGTCACCATCAAGGCCATCGAGTGCCACATCATCGACCGCGCCTGGGACGAAGGGTGGGTGGTCGCCTCCCCCCCCACCAAACGATCCGGCAAACTGGTCGCCGTGGTCGGCTCCGGCCCCGCCGGCCTTTCCACCGCCGCCCAACTCAACAAGGCCGGGCATGAAGTCACGGTCTTCGAGCGCGAGGACCGCATCGGCGGATTGCTGATGTACGGCATCCCCAACATGAAGCTCGACAAGGCGCTGGTACAGCGCCGCGTGGATCTGCTCTCCCAGGAAGGCGTGCAGTTCCGCACCGGGACAACCATCGGCGGCGATGATTACCCGGCCGCCAGGCTCCGCGAGGAGTTCGATGCCGTCGTCCTCTGCACCGGCGCCACCCAACCCCGCGACCTCCCCCTGGACGGCCGCCAGCTCAAGGGGGTCCATTTCGCGATGGAATTCCTGACCGGCAACACCCGCACCTTGCTGGAGGGAAACCCCACCCCGGACTACCTCTCCGCCGAAGGCCGGGACGTCATCGTGGTCGGTGGCGGCGACACCGGGACGGACTGCGTCGGCACCTCGATCCGGCAGGGTTGTAAGAGTGTCACCCAGATCGAGATTCTCCCCCGTCCACCCGAAACCCGGCAGCCCGACAATCCCTGGCCCGAATGGCCCAAGATCTTCCGCACCGACTACGGTCAGGAGGAAGCGGCCGCGTTGTTCGGCGCCGACCCGCGCGTCTTCCTCACCACGGTGAAGGAACTTGTGGGCGATGAATCCGGCCAGCTCAAGGAGGTCGTCACCGTCGGCATCGAATGGCAGAAGGACGCCAACGGACGCTTCACCCCGAAGGAAGTGCCCGGCACCGAACAGCGTCGACCGGCCCAACTCGTCCTGCTCGCCATGGGCTTCCTCGGCCCGGAACAGGCGATCCTCGACCAGCTTTCGCTCGAACGCGACGCCCGCACGAATGTGAAGGCGGAGTACGGCAAATACGCCACCAGCGTACCCGGCGTGTTCGCCGCGGGCGATTGTCGGCGTGGCCAGAGTCTGGTGGTCTGGGCATTCAACGAAGGCCGCGAGGCCGCCCGCGAATGCGACCGCTTCCTCATGGGCGAAACCAGCCTGCCCTGATTCAGGTCGAAATCCCGCTTGCGTCACGACACCGTTGTGCTAAATGCGGCCCGTGCACTGCGCGCGTCGTCACGCACCTGATGGAAGTCAAACTTGACCTGAGGATTCAGCCCCAGCCGGACGAGGTTACCTGCGGCCCCACCTGCCTCCACGCCGTCTACGATTACTTCGGCGATTCGATCCCTCTGGACCAGGTCATCCGGGAAGTGCCCATGCTCGATGGCGGCGGTACCCTGTCGGTGCTGCTCGGCTGCCACGCCCTGAAGCGGGGTTACCGCGCCCGGATCTACTCCTACAATGTTCAAGTCTTCGACCCCACCTGGTTCGACCTGGACCGCCCCCGCATCATCGGGAAGCTGGAGGAACAGATCGCCCAACGGACCGACGAAAAGCTCCGGACCGCCAGCGAAGGGTATCTGCGCTTCCTGCAACTCGGTGGCGAACTCCGCTTCAACGATCTGAACCGGGGACTGATCCGCCACCACCTGAACCAGCGGGTCCCGATTCTCACGGGATTGAGCGCCACCTACCTCTACCGCTGTGCCCGGGAGTTCGGCCCCAACCTCGATTACGACGACATCCGGGGCGAACCGTCCGGCCATTTCGTCGTCCTGCGAGGATACAACCGCGACACCCGCACCGTGGACGTGGCCGATCCGTTGCGCCCGAACCCCGCCGCCCGCGAACAACAGCGCTACACGGTCGAGATCGACCGCGTGATCTGCGCCATCCTGCTTGGCATCCTGACCTACGACGCCACCCTGCTCCTCATCCGCCCGAAATCCAAGAGTCCTTGATATGGCAATCCTGATGGTCGTCAACAACCCGCGTGACTGGCCGCTCCACGTCCCCGGCGTGGAGGTGGTGGCCGCCCGGGACTACCTGACCCGGCCTGACTTTGCCGCCCTGCGCGGCGCCCGGGTCTTCAACTGCTGCCGCTCCTACCGCTACCAAAGCGTCGGGTACTACGTCTCCCTCCTGGCCGCAGCCCGGGGACACAAACCCATCCCGAACCTGGCCACCATCCAGGACATGAAGTCGCCCTCCATCGTGCGTCTCACGTCCGAGGAGATGGACGAGCTCATCCAGAAAAGCCTGGCCGACATCAAGTCCCCCACGTTCCCGCTGAGCATCTATTTCGGCCGCAACCTGGCCCGCAAGCATGACCGTCTGGCGGGCCAGCTCTTCCAGATGTTCCACGCCCCCTTCCTGCGGGCGCACTTCGAACACGACGACCAGCACGGCTGGAGTCTGCAGCGGGTCGGCCCGATCTCCGAACGGGAAATCCCGGACAGTCACCACCCCTTCGTACTGGAGGTCGCCACCGAGTTCTTCGCACACCGCCGGTTCAGCGTCCGACGACGCGAGGTCTCCCGGTATGACCTGGCGATTCTCTACGACCCGAAAAACGCCTCCACGGCGTCGGATGAAACGGCCGTCAAACGGTTCGTCCGCGCCGCCGACTCCCTCGGCATCGAGGCGGAAACGATCACGCGTGACGAGTTCAGCTCGGTCGGCGAATACGACGCCCTGTTCATCCGGGATACCACGAACGTCAACCACTACACCTACCGGTTCGCCCAACGCGCCCAGGCCGAGGGGTTGGTGGTGATCGACGACCCGGAGTCGATCCTCAAGTGCACCAACAAGGTCTACCTGGCAGAGATCCTCAACCGCCACAACATCCTCGCGCCGAAAACCCTCATCGTGCACAAGGACAACGTGGACCAGATCGTGCCCCAACTCGGACTGCCCTGCATCCTCAAGGCCCCGGACAGTTCGTTCTCCGCCGGTGTCAAGAAGGCCAACACGACCGAGGAGGCCATCGCCCTCGCTGATGCCATGCTGGACAAGTCCGACCTCGTCCTCGCCCAGGCTTTCGTGCCCACCGACTTCGACTGGCGCATCGGCATCCTCGACCGGCGCCCGCTCTACGCCTGCAAGTACTTCATGGCCCGGCAGCACTGGCAGATCATCAACCACGACACCGAACCCGGAAAGGAACGCCACGGACGCTGGGAGACGCTGCCCATCGAACTCGCCCCCGCCGCGGTCGTTCGCAGCGCGCTCAAGGCGGCCAACCTGATCGGCGACGGCCTCTATGGGGTCGACCTCAAGCAGATCGGGAAGGAGGTCTACGTGATCGAGATCAACGACAATCCCTCCATCGACAGCGGCGTCGAGGACCAGGTTCTCAAGAATGAACTCTACCGTCGCGTTCTGGAGGTGTTCCTCCAACGGCTCGAACGCCGCCGCCAGGGCCTCCGCACCTAGCCCTCAT
>JACKPW010000033.1 GCA_024233215.1 Verrucomicrobiales bacterium
CAAACCAGACAGGCTTATGTTCAAACAGGCTCATACCGCATCCCGTGTCTCCATCCTCGGAGCGCTGACCTCCCTGGCGCTCCTCATTTGTCCGGCGCAGGCCCGCGTGCTGGACGATTTCAATGACAACACCAAGACGGGCTGGGAGGACTTCACCTTCGTGCCGGGCTTCGGCATCGCCCAGGAAACCGGCGGCGAACTCCGATTCGATCAGCCGGCTGCCGGCCAGGCGATCTTCACCTCCGCCCAGTTCAAGTCCGAGGTGTTCACCGTTCAGGACGGACGCACCGTGGAATTCCGGGTCGACGTGGTCAAGGCGGGCGGCGAGTTCTCCTATCCCGTGCTCGCGTTTATCCCCGGGTCACCGGCGGAGCTGGCCGGCTACAGCCTGGCCCAGTCCTCCACCGACGTACTGATCGTGAAGGGCATCGAGAAGTACTTCATTGATGACGACGGTCCCACCGCCAAGATCAAGCACGAGAACGTCACCATGGTCCTCCGCCTCACCGGGCGCGGTGACAGCGTGGAGATCACCGGCCAGGTCCTGGACAAGGACGCGGATAACGCCGTCCTGTGGGAGCGGACCTTTACGGACACACCCGGCGCGGACGTGCTCGACACGGGCGAGGACATCAACCCGTCCACACCGTATCTCGGCGACGGCTACTTCACCCTCTACTGCTACCAGAACTTCGACCCCTCGGAGACCACGTATGTGGCGCATTTCGACAACGCCCAGGTGGTCGTGATGGACGAGACCGTGCTGGACAACTTCAACGACAATACCAAGACCGACTGGGAAGACTTCACGTTCATCCCGGGGTTTGGTCTGCCCACGGAAACCGGCGGCCGGTTCGTGTTCGATCAACCGGCGGTCGGCCAGGACATCTTCAGCGCCAGCCAGAAGGTCTCGCGAACGATTGAACTGGTGGAAGGCGAGCGCACGGAACTCCGCGTCGATATCGCCGAATCCACCGGCATGGACACCTTTGCTGTTCTGGCGTTCATCCCGAACACCGGAGGAAACAGCCCGGGCACCCTCGCCGGCTACGGCATCGCCAAGGATCCGGACGACGTGCTCATCACCAAGGGCATCCAGAAATACTTCGTCGCCGACGACGGTGTCACCGCGGAACTCAAGAACGAGAATGTCACCCTTTCGCTGGGTCTGGAGGTCAAGAACGGCAGCGTCCTGGTGACGGGCAGGATTCTGGACAAAGATGACAACAACGCCGTGTTGTGGGAGCGGACCGTGGTGGACACTCCCGCTGAAGACCCCATGTCGGACGGCACGGACGACCCGGCGGCGCCCTACATCACCACGGGCTACTTCACGCTGTACTGCTACCAGCAGTCCAATCCCTCCGTGCCGCAGTACCGGCTCGCCTACGACAACGCCATCCTGATTGCGCCGCCCCTGGCGGACAACATCGCGCCAATCATCTCTGAGGTGACCCCGGCCAACTACGCCAACTTCCTCGCCGCCAACACCACCGTCTCCTTCAAGGTGGCGGACGACAAGCCGCTGCCCAAGGACAACATCACCCTGACGCTGAATGGCGCGGCCCCCGCCGACGGAACCGTTGCCGTCACGGATGTCACCCCGGACGGCTCGGAGGTCCGCTGCACCCTCACCGGCGGCCTGGAGGGCAGCAAGAACTACGTGGTCGTCCTCCGCGCGGAGGACAGCGAGGGGCTCGTGACCACGCAGACCCTCTACTACGACACCTTCGCGGGCACCGACATGGTGGTCGAGGTGGAGGACTACAACTTCTGGGGCGGAAGTTACATCAACGATCCGCAACCGTGGCCCGAGGGCTGGTGGAACGACACCTCCTACGGCGAGCACGAGGGCCTGGAGTCCACCGACTACCACGACACCCGCACGGCACCCGCCGGGGAGGACACACCCTACCGCAGTGCCGATTATGTGCGGATGCGGCACACGCTGGACGTGGGCCGGCAGAAGTACGCGGATGCCGGCGGCGGCGACGTGGGAATCTACGACTACGATGTAGGTGACATCGCCACCGGCGAATGGCTGCAATACACACGGAGTTTCACCCCGGGCAGCTACGAGGTCTACCTCCGCCAATCGCTGGTGAACATGCTCGCCGGCGAAAGCGTGCTGGAGAAGGTCACCGGGGATCCGGCGACCCCCAATGCCGCCGCCACCTCGCTGGGCACGTTCTTCGGCAGCAAGACCGGCTTCCAGTTCCGGAACTTCCCGCTCACCGACGGCGCCCAGAACAAGACGGTGCTGCAGCTCTCCGGCGTGACCACGCTCCGGTTGCGGCAGATAACGGCGGATCCCGGCGACGGCGGACGCTTCCAGAACTACCTGGTGTTCGTGCGGGTCCCGTCACCGGGGGTGCAACGGGCGGCGATCGTGCTGCTCAAACCGGCCCCCGACGCCGAGGAACGGACCGTGGAACCAGCCATTGCGGTCGAGATCGCCAATCGCGACACCAGCGTGAAGACGGAGACGATCCAACTCGAACTCAACGGGGCCATCGTGGCGGCGGAGGTCAGCCCCGTGGCCGGCGGCGCCCAGGTTGCCTACGTGATGGACCCCCTGCCCCCTGCGGGAGTGGTGCAGAACGCACGTCTCACCTACCGCGACAGCCAGGACGTCGAGATCGTCACCTCCTGGTCGTTCAAGATTCTCTACAGCGCGCTCAATCCCGCCACGGCCCGGACCGGCCCCGGCATCGACCGCGGCATGCACGTGCGGGTGGTGCAGGCGCCTCAGGGTTCTGACCTGGAAAGCAGCCTGCTGCGGGCCGAGGAACAGCTGGCCTCCAACTCCAGCATTCCGAAGTTCTACGACGTCACGGTGACCGACCAGGTCATCAACTACTCGCAGAACGGCCCCGGCAGTTCGGACGGCGTGTTCGGAAATGACGCGCTCATCCCGGGTCTTCAGAAAACGGCCAACGGCGATGACGACATTGCGATGGAAGCCACCACCTGGCTGGACCTGACCGCGGGGGTTCATCGGTTCGCCGTGAATTCCGACGACGGGTTCAAGGTGGTGGGCGGGACGCTCGTGAACAATCCTTCGATCCCGGCACTCGCCTTCCGCAGTGGCGGCACCGCGAATCAGCAGGCGTTTGACTTCGTGGTACCGCAGGCCGGCTTCTATCCGTTCCGGCTGGTCTGGTATGAGCGTGGGGGCGGCGCGCATGTGGAGTGGTACTCGGTGGACCGATCGAGTGGTGCGCAGGTCCTGATCAACAGCAGCGACGCCGGGGCGGTCAAGGCCTACCTCGACGCTGAAAACGTGGTGCTCGACGTCCTCGAGTACGCCGACCAGCTGGGTGGCGGTTTCGAGGAGGACGCCGGGGCCTCCCTGAATGGGGACACCTTCACCACCAGCCAGGGCGGCCCGGCCCGGTTCTACCGCATCCGCAGCTCGGCGGCCCGCACCATCCAGGACATCCAGGCCCAGGGCGGCCAGGTCACCATTCGCTTCCAATAATCGACCTGGAAGCACTGACCCGACCGGTGTTGTTTCGCAGCCCGGCGGTCGTTCCCCGAACGGCCGCCGGGCCTTTCGTTTCCCGCCGGAAGCAGTTGAACTGCGACGGCAACAGGCTAGATTTCGTGCACCCGGTGGCGGTGGTTGCCTTCGGGCGAATCGGAGAAAACAACGATGATGCTTGGATATTTCGGCTTCTTCATGCCGTGGGACTGGTTGCTCCTGCCCGGCCTGCTCCTGGGTCTCCTGGCCCAGATGCGACTGATGGCCACCTACCAACGCCACCTCCGCCAACCCGTGTCCACCGGGTTGTCCGGCGCAGAAACAGCCCGGATCATCCTGGACCGGGCCGGGCTGCATGACGTGCCCGTGGAACCGGTACGCGGTCAATTGACCGACCATTACGATCCCCTGAAACGCGCCCTGTTCCTTTCCGAGGCCAATTACGCCGGCCGGTCGATCTCCGCCGTGGGCGTCGCCGCCCACGAGGCCGGTCATGCCCTGCAACACCAGGCGGCCTACGCGCCCCTGCAGCTCAGAATGATGCTGGTACCGGCGACGAATTTCGCCACCCGGGCCTTCTTCCTGATCTTCGTCGGGGGTCTGCTCCTGACGATGTTCGGCATGATCCACCCGCAGCTGTTTGCCCGGATCCTGCCGTTTGCCATCGGGGCCTACGCCGTGGTGACGCTGTTCCAGCTCGTCACCCTCCCCGTGGAATACGATGCCAGTCGACGGGCGCGGGAGGTGCTTCTGCGATTCGGACTCATCGGCGGCCATGAGACCGAGGCGGTCAGCCGCGTTCTGAGCGCGGCGGCCCTGACCTACGTGGCCGCCTTAATCAGCTCGGTACTGGAACTCCTTCGGCTGATCATGATTGCACGGAGCTTCGCCGACGACTAGGGTGGCCGGGCTGCCACCGGCGATGCGGTCCAGCCGCCGGCGCCACGGACGTTCAAGCGGTTACGACAGGAATGCGCTTCCTGCCGGTGGCGGATGTGGGGAGGCCATCGGGGCCGACCGGCATTGACGACAGACCAGGCATGAATCCGGAAATCAAAGTCGCGATCATTGAGGACGATCCGCAGGTGCTCGCCAATGCCGCTGCGATCGTGGAAGGGACTCCAGGAATGAAGGTGACAGGCCGCTTTGACACCGCAAAGGAGGCCCTTGAGAGCATCCCGCGGCTCAGACCGGACGTCATCCTCTGCGACCTGCGACTTCCCGACATGACGGGTGATGCCGTCGTCACGGAACTGCGCCACAGGGGTGTGAAATCCGAGGTGATCGTCGTCACGGTGCACGATGATCCGGACTCGGTCTTCACGGCGCTCAAGGCAGGGGCAAACGGGTATCTGACCAAGCCGGTGCCTCCGGCGGACTTGGTGGCCGCCATTGTGCAGATCTACGCCAAGGGTGCCCCGATGTCCGCCCCCATCGCCCGGCGCGTCCTGGATGTCCTCCGCGCGCCGGGGTCCGCCTCGGTGGATTCTGAACTCAACGTATTGACGCCAAGGGAGTTGGAGGTTCTTGAACTGCTGTCTCAAGGATTCCGTTACAAGGAAATCGCCGCCAAACTCGGCGTCAGCGTGCCCACCGTCACCACTCACCTCCATCGCACTTACGAGAAGCTGCACGTGTCGGGTGCCACGGCAGCAGTTGGCAAGTTCCTGGGCGGAAACAAGATGCCTTCGTCCTAAGGAATGGACATCGCGTCCTGATCGCTTGGCTGCCCTTTCTGTCGGTCGCCCCCCCTCCAGTCCTCCCGCTTCGCAAGCCAATGATCAAGTTGGACTTCCGAGTTTCATGAGATCGGTGTCTTGTTAATTTGACACCGACTGCTTTCCCCCGTCAGGACGTCCAAATTTCGATCCGAAGCCACTATCAAGGGCCATTTCAACGCTTTGGGCTCAGGTGTCGGTTATAAAATGACGAACGGCTGCGTTTTTTTATTGATGACTCACGAGTGATATGACATTGTGGTCTCGTTCTTAAGGCAACCAGTGACAGGGAGGTAGGTTAGGAACCTTAAGGCGCGGGTAAGATGTCGCCCGGCATTATCCCGCGCCTTTTTCTTGTACCCAGTGCCAGCCGAGAGCGTGCATCATTGACCACCAAGGCATTGCGGTCCACTCCGGCCCTGTCTAGACTCCCATTCCGGTTTCCGGTAGAAGGCCGCGATCGCCCTCGAGACCCATGAAAGCCCTGTTCGTCCACGCGCACTTCGATGACTACGAGTTCACTGCTGCCGGCACATTCGCGCTCTGGCAGCGGCAGCTTCGAGACGATTTCCAAGGTCGGGTTCTGGTTTGCACCGACGGCAAGGCAGGCCATCACCGGCTATCCCGGGAGGAAACCGGCCGTGTTCGCCTGGCCGAACAGGAGGAATCCGCCCGGATCGGAGGCTACGAGTTCCAACACCTCCGCCTGCCGGACGGCACCATTCCCCGCGAAACCAGTCTCCGCCATACCCCCACCCTCCTGGCCGCCCTCTGGCGGGCCATTCGTGAGTTCGAGCCGGACTACCTGTTCTGCCCCCCGTTGCCCGTGGATCCCCTCGCCGGAGTGCACCTGGACCATTCGGACGTCGCCCAGGCCATCCGCGATGTGGCCTACCTGATCAACGTCCCGCATGCCTATACGCCGGAGTATCCCGACGAATCGGCCGAGGCACGGTCCTGCAGGGTGCCGGTGATCCTGACGGTCTTCGACTCCTACCTCGCCGGGGCGAACGCCTTCGACCTTGCCGTGGACATTGAACCGGTCTTCGAGCAGGTGGCCCGGATGAGCTGGTGCCATCAATCGCAAATCCGCGAATGGCTTCCCTGGGTGGGACGCCACCAGATGAACGCACCGGAAAGCCCGGCGGAGTGGAGCTCCGAGCTGCGTACCCGCTTTGAGCGGGAAAACGTCCGGCTCGGCCTCCCCCGGCGTCCACTCACCGAAGTGTTCACGGTCACCGCCTGGGGCGAGTCTCCTTCGGTGGACCGCTTGCTGGCGGACTTCCCCGGCCTGATCCCGAACCCGGAACGGGAGGCAAGACTGCGTTTGCGCTTTCCGGAAACATCCGGCGATGAACCTGTCCAAGGCGGCATATGACCGGGGCAGCGCACGGTTCGGAGCTACGCCTCCAGGCGGGACTCCAAACCGGGACGTTCAGACAGGAGGAGCGCCGGCGGATGGCGTGCAGTGGCCGGCGGCCCTTCCCGACCGGATCCCCACCCTCGCGGACCAGGCTGTCCGCGCTCCGGGCGGGAGTGCTGACGCGCTTGCCGCCTCCAAGCCGCTCGGCCTAGTCTTGCGGGATGTTCAAACCGACCGACCTGTTTGATCTCCACCAGACCGAGCATGCCGCCTTGTTCGAAGGTTGTGAGTATGCGTGGGACGCGCTCAAGCGACTCCAGGATTATCTCGCCACGCACCTCAGGCCCGGGCTGCACAACCACTGCGACGGTGTGGCCTGGATCGGCGAGGAGGTGTCCATTGGCGAAGGCACGGTCGTCGAGGACGGCGCGATGATCCAGGGGCCGGCGATCATCGGCCGTAACTGCCTCATCCGACACAACGCCTACATCCGCTCACAGGTGATTGTCGGGGACGGTTGCGTGGTCGGGAACGCCTGCGAACTCAAGCACTGCGTCCTGTTCAACCACTGTGAGGTGCCGCACTTCAACTACGTCGGCGACTCCATTCTCGGCCACCGGGCCCATCTGGGCGCCGGGGTGAAGATCTCGAACCTCAAGGTCCTGGCCGGGAACGTGACCGTGGAACTCGAAGGGCGCCCCTTCGACACCGGGCTGAGAAAACTCGGGGCGCTGGTCGGCGATCACGCCCAGGTGGGCTGCAACGCGGTGTTGAATCCGGGCTCGATTCTCGGCCGAAACGCGATCATTTACCCGTGCGTCAACTGGCGAGGTATCCTGCCGGCCAATCTGCTGGCCAAGAACCAGGCCGCCATCGAGGTGGTGATGCAGCGCCCCAGGGAAACCTGAGTCGTGGAATCCCGGCACTGGACCACCAGAGTACAGGGAATAGTGCTAACACGTTCATCCTCAGTGGCCTGTTGATCAGCACTTTCGACACCTCACCGGCAGGATCCGACCTCGTGGGACAGGTCCGCCGGTTCTTCTCGCCCGAGGGCGTCCTCTCGCAGGCCAGCAACTTCGAGTACCGCCCACAACAACAGGCCATGGCCGAGGCCGTGGCGCGGGCCCTGACCACTGGAGAACACCTGGTGGTGGAAGCCGGCACCGGCGTCGGCAAGAGCCTGGCCTACCTCGTGCCTGGAATCCTGCATGCGGTCACGGAGGGTAAGAAGGCCATCATCAGCACCCATACCATCAACCTGCAGGAGCAGCTCGTGGAGAAGGACCTCCCCCTGCTGGAGAATCTCCTCCCCGTCCCCTTCACCTACACCATGCTCAAGGGGCGGCAGAACTACTGCTGCACCCGCCGGCTCCACAAGGCACTGCAACAGGGCGACCAGCTGTTCACCTCGCCGGAACAAGCCGAGCTGACCCGCATCCACGAGTGGGCGCAGAGAACGAGTGACGGAAGCCTCTCGGATTTCGACCTGGAACCCGATCCCAAAGTCTGGGCTCAGGTCTGCTCCGAGCGGGGCCTCTGCTCGCCCAAGAGCTGCGGGCCCCAGTCCGATTTCGTGAAGGCCGGCGGCCGTCCCTGCTTCTTCCAGACCATTCGCAGCCGGCTGCTTTCGGCTGACGTCGTGGTGCTGAACCACACGCTGTTCTTCATGCACCTGGGCGCGTTGGAGGAGAATCCCGGCGGAGGCGGCGTGCTGTTCAAGAACGATTTCGTCATCCTCGACGAGGCCCACACCGTGGAACAGGTCGCCTCCCGGCACATCGGCCTGAGCGTTTCCAGCGGCCAACTGCGCTACTCACTCCAGCGCCTGTGGAATCCCCGGACGGAGAAGGGCCTGCTCGCGCTGCTGCGACAGGGAAAAGCCGTCGCCATGGTGGCGGACGTTTTCCGCGAAGCCGACACCTTCTTCGAGGCGGTGGAGGGCGCTTGCGAGGCGCTTCAGGAAGCGACCCCGCGCCGTCAGCCCCGCCGGGCTTCAGGTGCCGACGAGAATGGTGGCGGTGGCCGGCGCCGGGAGTGGACCGAACTTCGCATCCGCCGCCCGGACCTGGTGGAGGACACCATGACGCTGCCGCTCCGGCGCGTGAGCGAGGCCGTGCGGGAATTGATCGAATCGGCGGAGGACCGGGACACCGCGAACGAACTGCTGGAGTGCAACCGCCGCCTCGCGGAACTGCGCCAGGCCATCGGCATCTTCATCGGCCAGAGCGTGGACGAGCACGTCTACTGGGTGGAACGTGGAGGTCACACCCGGCAAAACCTCACCCTCAGCGCAGCGCCACTGGACGTCTCCGCCTTCCTCCGTCGACGTCTCTTCGGCTGCGACACACCCGTCATCCTGACGAGTGCCACCCTGGGAACCCGGGCCGGACAAGCCCCACGCCTCTCGGCCGCAAGCCCCCCGAAACGGACGCCCGGCCCGCCCCCCGGATCCGATGGCGCGCCTTCCTCCCCCCAGGTGGATCCCGCCACCGGCAGGACTGCGGACGAGGCGACACCCGCGCCACCGGTCCTGCACTTCGCGCCGGCGGGCCGGCACGCCAAGGATTCGCCATTTGCCTACGTCGTGAGCCGCGTGGGCGCGGACGAGGCGGCACAGTTGCAGGTCGGTTCCCCGTTCGACTACCCGAAACAGATGCACGCCTACGTGGTGGGCAAGATGCCCGACCCGCGTGAGCCGGGTTATCGCGAGGCACTGGGACGCTGGATTCTGCACTTTGTCCGGCAGACCCATGGCCGCGCCTTCGTGCTGTTCACGAGCATCAAGCTGATGAAGGAGGTCGCCCAGGATTTGGAACCGGCATTCAACGAAATGGGCGTCGAGTCCTTGGTCCAAGCCACCGGCACACCTCGGTCAACCCTGCTCGAGAAGTTCAAGGCGGGCGGCGATGCGGTGCTCTTTGGCAGCGCGAGCTTCTGGCAGGGAGTGGATGTACCCGGCGACGCCCTGACCAACGTGATCATCACACGACTGCCCTTTGCAGTGCCGGATCATCCGCTGATCGAGGCGCGGGTGGAACAGATCGAGGCACGTGGCGGCAATGCGTTCCGTGATTTCTCGCTGCCCGAGGCGATCCTGCGCTTTCGCCAGGGGGTGGGTCGGCTCATCCGCACGAAGACCGATTCCGGAATCGTGGTGGTGCTGGACAACCGGGTGTTGACCAAGCGCTACGGCCAGGCGTTTCTGGACGCCCTGCCGGGGTGCCCGGTGGAGGTGGTGTAGGCGAAGCCACGGGGCCTGCGGGACCGGCCCCGGGGTCAGGACGCCGTCAGCAACTCGCCAAGGGCCCGGATTGCCGGGGAGAGATCGCGGTCGGGCAATTCGAGCACCGCCTTGAGAGCTGTCGCGTGGAGGCCCCATTGAGCGAGCAGCGGGGGTAACAGGGCTTCATCGGGCGTGCCGGGTGCCGGCAAACGGCCCTCGATGGCAAGGGCCGCGCCAACGGTTTGGACAGCCTCCAACAGCGGTGGGCGGGCTTCCTCGGACAGACCGCCCTCGGCGAGCAGGCGGGCCATCTTGAGTTTCCGGGCAGCCAGCTCACGTTGCTCCTTGGCCCGGGCCTGTTCGGCGGCACTCAACGGGATGGGGGCTTCCGACTCAGGAGACAGCGGGCGTGCCGCGCGACTGACGGGAGCAATGAGCCCGGCGGCGATCAATCGTTCCAGGGCTTCGTGCGTGGCGCGATCAATCACCTCCAGCCGCACCGGAGCCACCGATTCCAGGTCGGCGCAAAGGTCGCGGTGCAGCGTCTCAAGCCGGTTGCGATGCAGGGGGACCTGGCTTTCCACAACCACATAGAGCACGGAATCCACGCCGGTGGCGGGAAAGCGTTCCTCACAGGAGACCAAAGCCGGACCAAGCTGGCGGCGGGCCTCCTCGGCGAAGGCGCGCGGTCGGTCTGTGGGCTTCGCCGGTTTGAGATCTGAGATTGGAGACTTGAGATCGGCGTCCGCCGGCTTGGACGGCTCGGCCACGAGTTGTTTGAGGCGGCTGAGGAACGCCTGGCCACCGCTGCGGAGAGGGATGGTCTCGAGATCGCCGCGCCGGTCCAGCACGCCATCGGAAAGGGCCTGTTTGTTGGCCAGGGTGTCGAGCATGCGATGCTCGATCGTCGACTCCGCCACGAGATTGATGACCGTCACCGGGCGGGTCTGATGCTTCCGCCAGGCGCGGGCGATGCGTTGTTCCAGCTTGGCCGGGTTCCAGGGCAGATCACAGTTGATGACCACACTCGCGTTCTGGAGATTCAATCCCGTGGAACCGGAGTCGGTGCTCAGGAAGGCCAGGCAGCCGGGGTCGCCCTTGAACGCGTTGATCTCCGCACGTCGCCGTTGCTGGGGGACCGAACCGGTGTGCCAGGCAAAGCCGATCTTCAACCGCCGACACAGGTCGCGCACCAACTCGAGCATCTTCTCCCACTCGCTGAAGATGATCACCTTCACGCCCTCGTTGTCGCGGCATTCCTCGAGCACCTTCTCCAACTCGGCAAGCTTCGGACAGTCGCGGACATTCTGATCGAGGATGTAGGTCGTGTCGCAGACCATCCGCATCATCGCGAGATGGATCATGAGGCGCTCCTGCTCCTGCTTCCTCAGCGGCCGTCGCTTCGCGATCATGGCCAAACGCGCGACCACTTCCGAGTTCTCGTCGTACACCGCCTGCTGTTTTGGGGTGAGTTTGACGAAGTGCTGGCGGTCGGTGCGATCCGGCAATTCGGCTTCCACGTCACTCTTGCGCCGCCGCCGCATGTAGGGAGCGATGCGCTCGTTCAACCGGTCGAGGTGCTGATAGCCCTCGGGGCGACCCCGTTCGTCGAACTTGTAGAAGTCGCGGTTGAAGCGGAACAACGGGCCGAGCGCGCGCGGTTCCAGGAAGTCCATCAACGAATACAGCTCGTCGATGCGGTTTTCGATGGGCGTCCCGGTGAGGACAAATGCGTAGCGGCTCTCCAGTCGTTTCACCGCCTGGGCGGTCTGGGTGCTCCAGTTCTTGATGCGCTGGGCCTCGTCCAACACCACGACGTCGGGACGGAACCGGGCATTCACTTCGAGTGCGTCCCGGATGATCTGCTCGTAGTTGACGATGGTGAAGAAGGTCCCGGCGTCGTAGGCTTCCCACCGGTCCGACGGCTTGCCGAACACCAGCCGGCAGGGCAACTCGGTGAACCGGGCAATCTGCTCCTCCCATTCGGATTTCAGTGAAGCGGGGGTCACCACCAGCACCCGCTGCGCCCGGCCCAAGCGCCGCAGCAGGGCACAGGCCGCAATGGCCTGAATCGTCTTGCCCAGGCCCATTTCGTCGGCCAGCAACGCGCGTTCCGTGAACGCCAGATGCAGCATGCCCTCGCGCTGATACGGGAACAGCGGGACGCAGGTCTCGTGGGCCGGCCATTCGCCGCTTTGCACCCTGAGTTCGTACTCGTGCCGCAACGCCTTGCGCTCCTGCTGGCGCCGACGCTCCTCCAGCCACGGGGCGATCTCCTGGGAGAGCCGCAGTTCCGGCAACCTCTCCATGCGTAGCTTCTCCAACCGCGGCAGCGCCTCCTCCATCGAGGTTCCGCTCAAGCGTCCTTCACTGTCGAAGTCCCGGCGGATCGTCCGAGACAGGCGGTCCCACCCCCGTTCGACCCGAATCCCGCCGGCCTCCGCGTCGGGAACGAGATCGATCCGCTCCGAGCCGTCGCTCACCGCCCGGCCGAACAGCCGTCGGAAACGCCCTTCCAAATGCAGCAGCACCGCCTCGACATGCTTGCAGGTGCCCAGACCGTTCTTCCGGAAGTCCTGGCAGGTGCAGGCGAACTGGCGCCCGGCCACGTCGCGGATTTCGACGGCGTAGGTCAACCCGCTGCCCGAGCCCACCGAGAAGTTCGAGAAGATGGGAAAGCGCGTGTCCAGGTTGCGAATGACGAAGGACTCCTCCCGGGCGCGCAAGCGGCGGCGGTTGACCTCGTCCTCGTCGGTCGTGCGCCAGTCGTGCTGCGGGGGAAGGTGGATTTCGTCCTCCGCCTCCGAGTTGCCTGAGGTTTCCTTGCGCGGCCGACGCGCACGGATTTGCCGCGGCGCGGTGTCGTGCTTTGAACTTGATTGCTGGGGACGCGATCTGGCCTTCGGCATGAGCGAAAGATTGCCGGGGAAGTCAGGTCCGGGCAATGCGGGAGTGCGGGGTCGCACGGCAGTGGAGCGACACGTCGGGATGCATCTGATGGACTGAATCGAACGTGGTTCCGTCGCTGTGGCGAGCCCGGGAAGACGGATTCACCCTGAAGCCAAGGGACGCCGCTTCCGGCGCACCCGGTAGGTCCCGCTCGCTTCCCTCACGTGGAAACCGATCTCGCCGTGGGGCTTCGCCGGGGGAGCAGCCAGTTCCCGAATGGCCTCGAAAAGGGACTTGATGGCTTGGTCGTGACCTTCAAGCCGACGCTCCAACTCCGCAAGTTTGCGAGCCAGGGCCTCGTTGTCCGCGAGCATTCGCCGCAGGCCGACGAAGGCACGCATGATGGCCACGTTCACCTGCACGGCCCGCTCACTACGCAATACACTGGAGAGCATGGCCACGCCTTGTTCGGTGAAGGCATAAGGCAACGACCGGCGACGGCCGCCGTGCTGCCTTGATCTTCCAAATTGGAATATCAAGTCGGCGGCTTCCTCCTGGGTCAGTTGAAACATGAAGTCCGACGGGAATCGCTGCGGGTTGCGGCTCACCGCCTTGTTCAAATTGCCCGTCGTGACGCCGTAAAGTATTGCCAGGTCGGCATCAAGCAACACTTTCTCGCCCCTGACCAGATGGATGAGTTTCTCAACCTGCTCGATCGGTACCAATTGGGTCACGGGATTCTCACTCATGTTGAATCCAACTTGAAATGCCAAATTGGCACCTCAAAGTCCCACCGCCTTGAACCGGCTGGCCACCTCCTTGAAATGGAAATTCAGCGAGCAAAGCCGCTCCAGTTCACCAAGCTCGAAGTGCTTCGCGACGCGCTTGTCCGCCTTGAGCGCCTCGAGGAAATCGGCGTCGTCGCGACCCGCGTGTTTCACCGCCCAAGTGGTCATGGCGGCGTCCTGCACAAGCTCATAGGCCTCCTCGCGCGTCAGGCCTTTGCGAATCAACGCCAACAGCACGGTCTGGCTGTTCCACATCCCCAGCGAGATGCCGAGGTTCTTCTTCATGTTCTCCGGATAGACCGCCAGGCCGTCCATGAGCCGCGTCAGCAACCCGAACATGTAGTCCAGCAAGCAGCAGGAATCGGGGAAGATGATCCGCTCCGTCGAGCTGTGGCTGATGTCGCGCTCGTGCCAGAGCGCGACGTTTTCGAGAGCCACGACCGCGTTCCCACGCAAAATCCGGGCCAGGCCGGTCAGGCGTTCCCAGGTGATCGGGTTGCGCTTGTGCGGCATCGCGCTGCTCCCCTTCTGCCCCTTGGTGAAAGGTTCCTCGGCTTCGAGCACTTCGGTGCGTTGCAGATGCCGAAACTCCACCGCCCACCGCTCGATGCTCGCCCCGATCAATGCCAGCGTCGTCTGGAACTCCGCATGGATGTCGCGTTGCACCACCTGCGTGGCAATCGGCGCGGGCGTCAACCCCAGCTTCTTGCAGACGAACGCCTCGACCCGCGGGCTCAGATGCGCGCTGGTCCCCACGGCCCCGCTGATCTTGCCGACCGCCGCCGCGGTCCGCGCCGCTTCCAACCGCCGCAACGCCCGGCCGAATTCGTCATACATCAACGCAAGCTTCAGCCCGAACGTGGTCGGCTCGGCGTGGATGCCGTGGCTCCGGCCGATGCAGGGGGTCCGCTTGTACTTGCGCGCCTGTTTGGCGATGGATTTCCGCAGGGTCTTGAGGTCGGCGATGAGGATGTCCGCGCTCTGGGTCATCTGCACGCCGTAACAGGTGTCGCCGACGTCGCTGCTGGTCAGGCCGAAGTGGAACCAGCGACTGGCCTTGTGGTTGATCTTCTCGGCGACCGCGGTGGTGAAGGCGATGACATCGTGGTTGAGCGTCCGCTCGAGTTCCTTCTGGCGCGCAACGAGGCCGGACAGATCCGCAAACCACTTGTCGCAACCGGCCTTGATGCGGGCGAAGTCGGCCTTGGGCACAACCCCTTCCTTCACCAATGCCTCGCTGGCGAGCAACTCGATGCGAAGCCAGTTGTTGAGCTTGTTCTCATCCGTCCAGATGGCCCGCATCTCGGGCCGCGAATAACGCGCGATCATGGGGGGGAACGTATCGGGCTCGCGGAGGTTCGTCGAGGCCGGGCGAATCCATTCCCGCGAGGGTCTCACTGATACTCGGGAGCCAGCCAGGCACGATAGAACCGGGCAGAACCGCTGGTGTCAGGATCGGAAACGGTCTCGGTGGGCTGGCTGCAGGTCACTTCATCCAGTTTGTGCCAGAATACCAGGTCCGCCGAACGCTCGACCCGATAGGTGTTCCCCACGGTGCCGTCCAGACTGATCTCAACCGTCCCGTCGTTCCCCCACCGTGGGATTCCCAGTCGGGGAGGTTCCGCGACGATTGCCAAGCCGTGGTAGTACCCCGCTCCGATCCCAATCACTCCACGCAGGCTTTGTGGGTAAATCCCTCCCATCCGTCCGCTGTATCCGTCGTAGGCGATTGTCCCATCCTCCATCAGCATGAGACTGAACAGGCTGCCTGCAGCGATGCTCCTCACGCCGGGCATTTCCTTCGGTCCCACCTGACCGCCCCATGCCACGGCGGTGCCATCGCGGCGCAGCGCCAGACTGTGTGCGGGTCCCGCGGCAATGGCCACCACGTCGGCGAGATCGTTCGGGACCGCGCTCGTTGCTCCCCAAGCAACGACCGTTCCATCAGCCCTGAGCGCCAGACAGTGCGCCTGACCGACGGCAATGGATGTGACCTCCCCCAGATCGTCTGGAAGGTCGCATTGCCCTCTGTCATTGGTTCCCCACGCGAACACCCTGCCATCAGTTCTCAATGCCAGGCTGAACCGCCAACCAGCAGCAATCGCCTTGATGCTGGCAAGGCCGGCAGGCATGCCCCCCTCCGTGTGTCCCCACTCGACGACCGTCCCGTCGATTCGCAGCGCCATACAGTGCAGAGAACCGGCGGCAACAGCCTTGACCCATCGCAACCCAACAGGGACAGGGAACGGGCTCTCCCCCCAAGTCACAACGCTGCCATCGCGCCTCAAAGCAACGCTGTAGTACTCGCCTCCATCCACTGCGACCACGTCGTCAAGCCCTTCCGGCACGCTGACCTGTCCGTACTGCCCCATCCCCCATACCGTAATGCTCCCGTCGGGATGGAGCGCCATGCTGTAATCATACCCGGCTGCCACCGCGGTGGCGGGTGCCATGCTTCGTAACTGCTGTGACGAATCGGTTCTGCAAAGCGTATCCCAAGCGAGCACCAGACCATCCGCTCTCAGACCCAGAGCATGTTCGCGGCCAGCCGCGATCGCGATCAACTCGGACTCGCCCGGCAATACAGTGCATTGGGTCTTGTCGTCATCGGACCACTCCACCAGCTTTCCGTCACGATCCAACGCAAGACTCAGGCGATTGCCTGCAGCTATCGCCACGACGTTGCTCAGTCCGGAAGGATAGCCGGGGGAAACAGCTCCCCAGGTCACCACCTCGCCGTCTTCCTGCAGAGCAAGGCTTCGGTTGCCTCCGGCTGCGATGGCAATCACCCCGGTGAGGGACTCAGGTACGTCACATTGCCCCCGGTGATTGCTCCCCCACGCCAAAACCCCGCCGTCTGCCCTCAACGCAAGGCTGTGGTTGCCGCCCATCGAGATCGCCAGGATGTTGGTCGCCTCTTCGGGCACGGGGTCGGGAGTGCTCCCCCAAGCGACGACTCTCCCGTCTCGTGTCAGTGCGAGGTTTCTGTGGAATCCTGCCGCAACCGCCACGACGTCACGCAATCCCGGGGGCAAGTCACACTGCCCGTAATCGTTGTCCCCCCAGGCAACGACCGTGCCCTCGGCGGTAGCCGCCAGCGCGTGAGTCACACCGCCCGAAATGCTTACAAATCGCGTACCTTCCGGCTGTTTCGGCATGGTCATCCGATGCCAGGCGACAACCCTGCCCGCCTGCGCCGCCTGGAGATCCGCGAAGGCAACCACCAGACTGAGCACGAGCGCCCCGAAGCGAATCGTGGCGGTCATCGCGATTCGTACGCAGAGGCGGCTCGCGTGCATGCCAGGAAACGGCGTCTGCATAGCTCAACTTGCAAGCAGTGTGCGTGCCAAGTAACAGGGATTTCCAACAGGGCAGTGTGCCCACATCCCGCTTGACACACGCGATTCTGCATTTTACAGAATTCCGCATGAAGACGGAGATCACGAGCACGGCGGCGGTGCGGCAATTCGGCGACTGCCTGGCGCGGATCAAGTATCGGGGAGAGGTCTTTGTGATCACGCGCAACGAAGAGCCGGTGGCTGAGCTGGTGCCGGTGGGTGGCCAGCGGCGGGCGCGCTGGAGGGAAGTGCGCGAGGCTTTGGCAGGCCTCGCGGTTGATCCCGGCTTCGCGGATGACTTGGAGCGGGTGAACGAGGCGGACGCAACGGGGGAGAATCCATGGGACTCGTGATCGATACGTCGGCCTTGGTGGCTTGGGAGCGGGCATCCGCGGCCGGGCTGGACGTTGTGATGGAGGCAGGGGAAGAGCTGGCGCTCCCGGCGATCGTTTGGGCGGAGGCGCTCACCGGCGTGCGACTGGCGGACAGTGCGACGCGGGCGGCCCGGCGATTGGCCCGGCTGGAGGCAATTCGGCGGGTGACGGGCGTGGAACCCTTCACCGACATTGTGGCGGAACACTACGCGGACCTGTATGCGGATCTGCTGAAACTGGGAACGCCCATCCCGCAGAATGACATCGCGGTGGCGGCCACGGCGAGAAGCCTGGGCTTCGGCGTCTGGGTGGGTGCGAAGGACGAAGAGCATTTCCGGAGGGTGCCCGGTTTGGAGTTGCGGGTGTTCGGACAGTAGGCCGGGAAGCGCGAGCACGGTCACCTTCGCCTCCCAGGCAGACGCACCCTGCTCCCCGCGTCACTCCACTGAGATGCCGGTTCTCACCCGGCGTCGAGTTCAGCCTTTCTTCGCTCCACGAGAGGAATTCCAGTGGGGTGAGCCAGCCCCCAAGTCCCACGCCCCCTTGGCTGCTCTTCGGCAAGTCGGCCACGGCCGCGCTTTCACGTTGTCGCGCTTGCTGAACCACCCAGGTTTAGCTAATCTAGCCAACCATGATTACGGTCAATATGCACGAAGCGAAATCCCGGCTCTCGCAGTTGGTCAAGGCGGTGGAGGAGCGTGGAGAGACCGTCTTCATCTGCCGGAACGGCAAACTGGCGGCATCGTTGGTGGCGGCCCGGCCGAAGTCACACAGCCGGTTGGAGGGCGATCCCGCCCTGAAGGTCGCATTCGCTCCCGGCTACGACCCGGCGGAGCCCCTGCGTGACGACGAAATCCCCGCCGATTTCCGATGAACCTGCTGCTGGACACCTGCGCCATACTGTGGCTGGTCAACTCTGCGGACCGCCTTTCGCGGGTGGCCAGGCAGGCAATTGACGAGGCGTGGGTTGTTTACGTCTCGCCCGTTTCCGCGTGGGAGATCGGACTCAAGGCGGGGAAGGAGCGCTTGACTCTGCCCGAGGCGTTGGGGACGTGGTGGCCCCGGATGATCGAAACCCACCAAGTGACCGAAATGCCGCTCTACGGAGCGGCTGCCGTTCGATCCACGTTGCTCCCCCCGATTCATCAGGATCCCGCCGACCGGTTGCTCATCGCCATCGCCCTTGAGCACCAATGCACGTTGTTGACTCCCGACCAGATCATTTGCAGCTACCCTGACCTGAAAACCCTCTGGTAGGCGCTCCGCTCGCGAAAAGAGTCAACAAGGGCCCATCGCGTTCATGGGCACATTGAATCTCCTGTCGCCGCTGCGGGGCGGGCGATGCTTTGCCTGGAACCACCCGGAGACGGTCCACCGACCCGACGACCCGACGGGCGCCGGATTGCCCGGTTGACGCTGAAGGCAGGACTCAATACAAAGTGGCCATGTCTCGCCCCCACACCAGTCCCTTGTCGGGCACCTTGTTTCGCGCCGTCTGCCTCGCCGCAGCCTGCTTGTCCACCGTGGGTACCGCGGCTGCGGAACCGGCGGGGGCGTATCATGATCGGGCGGATCGGGCGCTGCAGAGTCTGCTGCTCCGGTTCTGGGACGGCGGACGGCAGTATCTTCGCCACAACTACCCGGATACGGGCGCGTTGACCGGTTACTGGACCTATGCGAATGGCTGGGAGGCGTTACTGGACAATGTTGAGCGAACGGGTGGCCGGCAGTACCGCGGTTTGATCGAGAGTTTCTACCTCGGCCAGGACGAGCGAGGCTGGTACGCGGGTTACTACGACGACGAATGCTGGATGACGCAGGCCCTGATCCACGCGTACGATCTGACGGGGCAGGCGAAGTACCTGGACAAGGCCCGCGAGCTCTACGCCGACATCATGAGCGCCTGGGACACCGGTTGCTGCGGGGCGACTCCCGGGGGGCTGTGGTGGGACCGGGCCCACACGCAAAAGGCCACCGCCGCGAACGCCGGTGCCGCCCTGGCGGGCGCCCGTCTGTATCTCCGCACCGGGGAGGTCCATTACCTGGAGTTCGCGGAGCAGGCGTATTCCTATTGGTATGACAACATGGTCAGCCCTTCGACGTTTCAGGTGGCGGACCATTTCGAGACGAACGGGACCAAGGTCTGGTGGCGGTTCACCTACAACGAGGGCTTGATGATCGGTGCCGGTGTGGAGTTGTTCGAGGCCACGGGCGACGAGGAGTACATGAACCAGGCCCGTCGGATCGCCAACTTCATGGTCGCGAACGAAGTGACCCCCACCCTCTACGGCAACGTGCTGTACGATGGCACCAACAGCAGTTGCGGCGGCGACTGCTCCCAGTTCAAGGGCCCGGCGTATCGCCAGTTGATGCGGCTCCATGAGCTGGACCCGTCAAACACCCAGTATCTCGCGGTGCTCCAGGCCAGCGCCGATGCCATCTGGGAACTGGCGCGCAATCCGATCAGCACAATCTTCTCCACCAGTTGGTCGGGACCGGCACAATCCGACGTGGACCAGGGCCGGGTCAACGCCGCCTGCACGGCGCTGAGTCGTTTCGCCCAGCAATATGAGGATTACCCGGGTTCCGGCATCCCGCACAACCGGTTCGAGGCGGAAAACGCCACGGTCCACCACATCGCACTGGCGGCGGATTGCGGAGACTATACGGGATGGGGGTATGTCGGGGCGTGGAACGCCGATGGCCAGTCGGTGGATTTCGAGGTGCATTTTCCGGCGGCGGGCAGCTACACGCTGGAGTTCCGCTACGCGGCCGGGGCAGGCAATGCCAGCCGGCTCATCCGGGTGGATGGCGCGACCGCGATTCCCAACCTCCCGTTCACCGACACCGGTTCCTGGAGCGTCTACCAAACCCGAACGATCACCCGCCAGTTCGATGCGGGACGGCACATGATCTCGGTGGTTTACGACTCCAGCGCGCGCAACGCCAACTGGCTGAACCTGGACAGCCTGACGATTCCGAACCTGCCGCCGGACCAGATCGCGTTCACGAGGATCGAAGCCGCCGGCACCGGCGGGCTGCTGCTGACTTGGAACACCGTTCCGGGACAGGCATACCGGCTCCAGTCCAACAGCAGAGTGACCGGTGGGGGCTGGAGCGATCTGGGTCTGCCTGTCTGGGCAACCGACGACACGCTTCAAGTCCGCGTGCCAGCTGCCACCGACGATCAGGAGTTCTACCGGGTGGTCCGGCGATGAACCGCCGGCTCGCGCAGGGCCTCTGAGGTGTCGTTCTGAATGAGCCTCTGATGAGCCGAGGCCTCCCGGGCACGTTGAGTTTTCGCAGGAAGGGCCTGTGATCGACCCGCGTCATTCGTAGCGCAACGACTCGATGGGATCGAGGTTGGCGGCCTTGAAGGCGGGGTAGGTGCCGAAGATCATCCCGACGGCGGAGCAGATCAGGAGGCCGATCAACACCCAGTCGAGCGGGATGACCGGCGGGAGTTTCAGGAGGACCGCCGCAATGTTGCCCCCGGCCACTCCCAGGCCCACGCCGATCAGGCCCCCGACCTCGCACAGCACAACCGCCTCGATGATGAACTGCGTCAGAATGTTGCGCTTGCGGGCGCCGACGGCCCGCCGGATGCCGATCTCGCGCGTCCGCTCGGTCACGCTCACGAGCATGATGTTCATGATGCCGATGCCCGCCGCGAGCAAGGCGATGGAGCTGATCGCCGCCGCGCCCGCCCGCACCGCCAGGGTGACGCTCTTGAAGGCGGTGATCATGCTGTCGTTTGAAAAAATCTCGAAGCTGTCCTCGTCACCGGGTTCGACCTTGCGCACCCGCCGCAGGATGCCGCGAACCTGCTCGACGGTGTCGTCGTAGAGTTCCTGGCTCCGCGATTGCACCAGCAGGGCGAGACTCCGCCAGGCCCGGCCGCCGTAACGATTCAACCCCGTGGTGATCGGAATGACGGCGAAGTTGTCCTGATCCTCGCCGAACATCGCCCCCTTGGACGCGAGCACGCCCACCACGCGGTAGTTGATCCCGTCGAGCTTGATGCGGTCGTCTTCCTTCACGCCATAGGGAAACAGCTTCTTCGCCAGTCCGCTGCCGAGGACGCAGACATAGCGTCCGCTGTCGATGTCGGCGGGCAGGATGGGCCGGCCCAGATCGACCTCCCAGTCCCGCGCGGGAAACACGCCCGGCGAGGCCCCGATGAGCCGGATGTTGGGGGGTGATTTTTCGTAACGGGACACGGCCTGGCCGGCCCAGAAGTTCTCCTCCAACCCCACGCTGCGGGCGAGGGTGGCCTCGTGGACGACAGCCATGCACTGGTCGTAGGTGATGCTCCTGCGGCGGAAGAACTTCATGTAGCCCTCGGGCCCGCCGAAGTACGCGCCCGGCATGCGATCCACCTGGAACGTGTCGGCCCCCAACTGGCTCAGTTCGTTCTCGATGTTGTTCTGAAGGACCCGGATCGCCGTCATCACGATCACGATCGAGAACACGCCGATGAGGATGCCGAGCAGCGTGAGGGCCGAACGCAGCTTGTGCGCGGTGATGGCGTCGAGGGCCATGGCCAGGCTTTCGCGGAACTCCGCAAGCAGCACCCGGCGGCCGGAACGTTTGACGGGCTCACTCATTGCGCAAGGCATCGACGGGGTTCATGCGGGCGGCCCGCCACGCGGGGAGGAAGCCGGAGATCAGCCCGGTCAGGGCGGACACCAGCAGGGCGATGCCCACCAGCGGCAGCGACAACTGTGCGGGCATGAAATGCTTCAGGACGAGCGTCACCGGCCAGGCAATCGCCAGGGCCAGCAGGCCGCCCACGACGCAGATGGCCGCCGCCTCAATCAGGAACTGCACGAGAATCGTCCGGCGCTTCGCCCCGAGCGCCTTGCGCAGGCCGATCTCCCGGGTGCGTTCGGTGACCGACACAAACATGATGTTCATGATACCGATGCCGCCGACGAACAGCGACAGGCCGGTGATGAACAACCCCACGGCGGCAATGGTGGCGGACACCACGCGCAGGCGCTCGGCGATCTGTTCCTGCTGGTTGATGGCAAAGTCGTCGGCATCACCGGGCTCCAACCGCCGCACCTTGCGCATCGCCCCCCGCAGTTCGTCCTTGGCTTCCTCCAACCGGGCGACATCGCCAACCTTCACCTGGATCTCAAAATCGGGATCGTGCCAGAAATGGGTGAGGAACTGGCGCACCGGGATGATCACTTGGTTGTCGAGGCTGAAGGCACCCATGAACATCCCCTGCGACTCGAGCACCCCGACCACCTCGTAGGGTCGCAGGTTGATCTTGACCTGCTTCCCCACGGGATTGAGTCGCGGAAACAGGTTGGTCGCGACATCGGAACCGATGACACACACCGGCCGCCCGCCGTCGGATTCCTCGGCGGTGAAGAACCGCCCCCCTGTCTCAATGCCCAGCCCGCCGGTGAGCACCATCTGGTCCGTGGAACCCACGATCGATACGTTCTGGGAGGAGCGTTCGCGGTACTTGACGCCGGCCATGCTCCGCACAATCGGCGCCACGGCAAGGACGGTATGCACCTCCTTCTCGAGTTGCATCACATCACGCAGGGTAATCTGCGGTCGCGTTCGCAGGCGGGTCCAGTCCTCGTAGGTCTCCACAAACCAGCCGGTGCGCGAGATGTACAGGGTATCCACCCCCAGCTTGGCGATGCTCTGCATGAACGCACGATTCAGCCCGTCGATGGCGGTGCCCATCAGGGTGACCGTCACCACCCCGATGATGATGCCGAGGGTGGTGAGGATGGAGCGCAGCTTGTTGGCGCGAATCGCCTCCAGCGCGATCCGCAACCCTTCGCCAAGCTCGAGGAGGAAGTTCATCCCGGAAGCCGCTCTTGAGACCCGGATTGGCACGGATTGGCACGAATGCGCCGCCGGTCCTCCTCCCCCTTCGGGCAGGGGCGGCAGGCGGGGGGAAGAGGCTCAGGTCGGGCGATCATCTGCGTTTATCCGCGTCCATCGGCGGTTTTCCGACTCAAGCCTCCGGCGACCTGTCGCCCCCCTTGGCTTCATCCGCGGCCACGCGGCCGTCCAGCAACCGGACCACCCGCCGGGCGTGGGCCGCGATGCTTTCCTCGTGGGTCACCAGCAGGATTGTGTTCCCCGCCTCCGAAAGCCGGGCGAAGAGCTGCATGATCTCCTCGCCCGTTCGGGAGTCGAGGTTGCCGGTGGGTTCGTCCGCGAGAATGATGGACGGTCGGGTGACCAGGGCCCGGGCAATGGCCACGCGCTGTCGCTGCCCACCGGAAAGTTCGTTCGGCTTGTGCGTCACCCGGTCGCCCAGACCCACCTGCTGCAATGCCTCCCGCGCCCGTTCCCGCCGTTCGTCCAGGCGCATGCCGGAGTAGATCAGGGGCAGCTCGACGTTGCGCAGGGCATTGGCGCGCGGAAGCAGGTTGAAGGTCTGGAACACGAAACCGATCTCGCGGTTCCGGATGTCCGCGAGCTGGTTGTCGTCCATGTCACTGACGTTTTCGCCGTTGAGTTCGTAGGTGCCTTCGGTGGGGGTGTCGAGACAGCCAAGCAGGTTCATCAGGGTGGACTTGCCGGAACCGGACGGCCCCATGATGGCGACGTATTCCCCGCGCTCGATGCTGACGGAGACATCCCGCAGCGCGTGGATGGTCTCGGCACCCATCACGTAGCGACGGGCAATGTTGGTGAGACAAATCAAACTCATGGCAGGCCGGGGCAACCTCTCCTTGGTTCGACGGGCTAGCGCCCGGGTGGCTCCTGACCCGGTTTGAAGTCCCCTGTTCCGGGGCCGCCCTTCGTGATCTTGGTGCCATCATCCAGATCCCGGCTGATGGCGCGGTAGCCACCGGAAACCACTTCCTGCCCTTCCTCCACGCCCTCCGTGATCTCGGTGTAATTGTCATCGCTGATGCCGCGCTTGACCGGCGCCATCTTGACGTGGTCGCCCTCGACCACGAACACCACTTCCACCGCCTTCGGACGATCCCCCGGCTTTGCCTTGTCGGTCTTGTTGGTGGAGGGGGTCGAGGCGGAGTCGGTCACGTTGGTGGCGGAACCGGCGGACGCCTTCACCGGGGCGTTGGTTTCGCCCGTGGCGCCGGGGTCGGCGACGGTGTTCGTGCCGTCCGCAGCCTTCGCGACCTCGACGGCATTGGTGCCGCCGGGCTTCGGCTTGTCCTTGGGCTTGGGCGGCCGGGTGGTGACGCTCTGGATCGGCACGGTCAGCGCATTGGTGCGGTAACGGGTCTCAATCTCGGCAGTCACGGACATGCCGGGCCGGAACGTCTCCTTCTCGTCAAAGCGAATCTTCACCTCGAACTTGATCGCGTCCTGCGACTGCCCACCGCCCGCGCCGAGGTTCGCCGAGTTGGCGATCTCGGTCACGGTGCCCTTGAACTCGCGATCGCGGAAGGCGTCCACCTCGAGCTTCGCGGTCTGGTTCACCTGCACGAGCACGACGTCGATCTCACCGATGTCCACGCGGGCCTCCATCTGCTCAAGATCCGCGATGGCCATGATTTCCGTGCCGGTCATCATCGCGGTGCCGACCACCTTCTCGCCGAGCTTGGAGTTCAGGCGGCTGATGGTGCCGGCGAGCGGCGCGGTGATGGTGGTCTTGGAGAGTTCCTCGTTCGAGCGGTCCAGCGAAGCCTTTGCGGAACTGACCTGGTGCGTCGCCACCTCACGCTGGGACTTGGCGATCTCGTAGCTGGTCTTGATGGCCAGGAAGTCGAGTTCGGAGATGAGCTGGTTCTGGAACAGGTCCTCGTTCTTCTGGAACTCCAATTCCGCCCGGCGCAGTGAGGCCTCGCTGTTGGCCAGACTGGCCAGGGAGCTTTCGTAACCCGCCTGGGCGGACTTCACGTTCGCCTGGTAGGTGTCCGGCTTGATCTTCACCAGCAGGTCGCCGCGTTGGACCCGTTGCCCCTCCTTGACCGGGAGTTCGATGATCTCCCCACTGACCTCGGCACTGATCTTCACTTCCTGCACCGGCTGGATCCGACCGTTGGCGACCACGGTCTCGGTGAGATCGCGACGCTGGACCTTTTCCGTCTGGACCGACACCAGCACCTCCCGTTTCCGGAGAACGGCGGTGGCGGAGAGGCCGATCAGGACAACGAGAATCGCGCCGAAAACCAGCCATTTGCGGCGTCTTCTGGGTTTGGGCTTCGTCATGAGCAGTTGGGAGGATTGAGACAGAGCAGGAGCGGAATCGTTACGGCAAAAGCGACGGCAGACCGGTGGCGGGCTACGGCGCGAGGCCGGCCAGCAGATGCCCGACCAGCGCCCAGAAGGCCGTCCACACAATCCAGAAACCAAACACCAGCGCCGCGCACCGGCCCAACCCACCCGCCCCCAGTCGCGAGATGCCAATCGCCCGCACGGCAAGGACCCAGAGGGTCGTCACCTGCACGCTGGCCAACAGTGCGTGACCGAGGTTCTTTGGATCGAACTCTTTGAGGATCAACATGATCAAACCAGGGCCTGCCATGATGTTCCCGGTAACGAGGACGAGGAGCGTCTTGGTGACGGATTCCAGCACCAGGATCATGCTGCTCAGGCCGGCAATCTCCACCGCCTTCATGTAGCGGAAGCCGCCCTTCAGCAGCTTGCCCCCGAACAGCCAGAGCAGCAGACCCCACCAGAAGGGAATGGCGAATGCCTGCAGCACCGGCACGAACACCGCCGCCACCCGCGATATGACGGGCGCCCACTTCTCGTTCGCCACCCGGGCGATCTCCGCCTGCTCGGCCGACATCTTCCCGGCGTCCACCCGCGATTGAATGGCCTGTTCCTGAGCCTGTCGGATGGGCGCCATGATGTCGGCGCGGGACAGAATCAGGAAGCTCCCGATCCACCCCACCACCATCAGCAGAATGGCCGGCAACAGCCAGTTGCCGGTGTCCGTGGGACGATTGCGCAGCGCGTCAAACGACTCCGACGGCACGGCGTAGATGTTGAACATGCGCGAAACCTGCGAGGATTCCACGACTTCCTCCGCAGGGGGAGGTTCATTCTCCGATGAGTTCATGGCAGTTGCGGTGACCGTACCCGATCCAGCGGCAGTCTCGGGGTTCCATCCGGCGTCAGCGGCAAGTATGCACAAACCGGCCGCTCAGCCCATCCAAAAACCCTTCCGATGCGAAATGCCCAGCGTCTTGCGACACTCCGGACAGAAGTACAGGAAGCGGACCCCAAGAATCGACTGGATCCGTTTCAGCAACAACCGGCGGACAGGTTTCTCACAATGCGGGCAGAGGGGATCAAGGTCGGGGGCTTCGTCGGCCTGAATCTGCGAGTTCATGAGGGGCAGTCTTGCCGAATTCCCGGCCACCGCACAATTACAGCGTCCCGGGGGCATTGTAGCCACACCCCGTCTGCACGGCACTGTCCTACCCGTAGCCGCCTCGGGGGGGGCACCCCCGTCGCTTTCCCCTTGCCCGACCCCTACCTGCCCCCAAGCATGGCGCACATGCGCCGACGCCGTTCGCCCCGCCGACTTCGCCGGACCTCGCTTGCCGGCCTGGTACTGTTGCTACTGCTCTCACTCGGCTACGCCTTCTCGCCAGCCAAGGCGGTCTGGAGCGTCCGCGAACTGAGCAACCCCGCCAAACTCGCCACGCTCGGCAAGCGCGGAGCCAATCCGCGCCTCAACAAGATCGTCTATTGGCTCTGGGAAGCGCGGGAACGAGGCCTTCCCCCCGAGACCACCGCCCTGACGGCGCAGGCTTTGAACGGCGTGTTCGGCGATCGAGCGCGGTTGGTGGCGGAGTCACTGGCCCGGAACGTCGCAATTGCCGATGAACTCGGACTCTACACCCGGGAGAATCGCGAACGCCTGCGGCACGGAGGCGCCGCAATCGTGACGCAGGGTCCCCACGCCGGTCAGCAGGCCGAGGTGGACCACGTGGTGCCCGTCAGTCTCGCGCCCGAGATCGGCAACGAACTGGCCAACCTGGAACTGTTGCCCGAGGAACTGAACCGGCAGAAATCCGACCGGGTGGGCCCGCGGGAGCTCGATCACGCCCTGGCCCTGCACCGGGCGGGACTGCTTTCCACCGAATCCCTGGAAATGGTCCGGCAGGCCGCGGATTGACCCCCGCGCGGGCTTCGGGTGCGGGAATCCCCCCGGGCCTTAACCCCGGCCCGTCTCCACGTTCCTGCCAACGGCAAACTTCGGTATCGCCTCCGTACGGGACGTGAGCTAGAGTGACTGCAGTCCGGCAAGCTACGACCATGAAACGACGTGGAACCTTGAAGCACAACGCCACCCCGGCCTCGTCCGCGGGACGACGTACATTAGCGCTTTCCGGCGTGCTGCAAGCCCCGTTGGCGGGGGGCCGATTGACCCGCGTTGAACCCTGACACCCCCCATGGACATCGAAGTTACAGAATCCATCAGGTGCCCCTTCTGCGGGCATGGCACGGAGATCTCCATCGACACCACCGCGCCCACGGACGACCTGACCATCGACTGCGAACAATGTTGTCGCCCGTTCGAGGTGGAGATTGAGTGCGCCCCCGGCAGAGTGGTGAGAGTGAGCGTGGAACCCGGCTGAACCACGGGACACGACGGTCATGCATGGCGACACCAGACCCGGACGACCGCAGGGACCTTTCGCGCTCTCCCGGCGCCGCTTTCTCGCGACGACGGTCGGCGGTCTGGGAATCACCGCGACCCTGTCCCCGGTGACCGGCGCCCTTCCCGCCTCGGGCCCCGTCCCTTCCGCCCCTCCCCGCCCTGCCCTGCTGGGCGGCCAACCGGTTCGCCAGGCTGCCTTCCCGGGATGGCCGGAGTGGGATGACCGGGACGAGCAGGCGGTGACGGGCGTCGTCCGCAGCGGCCGATGGTTTCGCGGCAACGGCCGCAAGGTGGAGGAGTTTGAACAGGCGTACGCCCGGCTCGTGGGGGCGAAGTACTGTGTTGCCACGGCGAATGGAACAAGCGCCCTGCTGGCTTCCCTGGGTGGGATGGAGATCGGTCCGGGCGACGAGGTCCTGCTGCCCCCCTACACGTTCGTCGCCACGCTGAACGTGATCCTCGACCACTACGCCCTCCCGGTGTTCGTGGATTCGGACCTTGAGACCTTTCAGATCGATGCCACGAAAGTCGAGGCGGCGATCACGGATCGCACGGCAGCGATGATTCCGGTCCATCTCGGCGGTGGCACGGCGGATCTGGACACCATTCTGGAGGTCGGACAGCGGCGGAAGATCCGGGTGATCGAGGATGCCTGCCAGTCGCACCTCGCCGAGTGGCGCCACCGGCGGGTGGGAACCCTGGGGGACACCGGCTGTTTCAGTTTTCAGGCCAGCAAGAATCTCAATTCCGGGGAGGGCGGCGCCATTCTGACCAACGATCCCGAACTCGCCGTGCGCTGCTACGCCTGGCACAACAATGGTCGGGCCCGGCACGTTCAGGGTTACGACTTCCGCTATCAGGGAGGCCGCGCCGCCAACCTGCGCCTGACCGAATTCCAGGGCGCGCTGTTGCTTTCGCAGATGGAGCGACTGGAGGCGCAATCCCGTACCCGGGAGACCAACGCCGCCCACCTCACCCGGTTGTTGAATGAGATTCCCGGCATCCACCCGGCAAGGATGCTGCCCGGTTGCACCCGCAATGCCTGGCACCTCTACATGTTCCGCTACGATCCGGCGGCCTTCGCCGGTCTCACCCGGGAACGCTTCCTCGACGCCCTGCGGGCCGAGGGGATCCCCGCCTCCCCGGGCTACTCCCCCTTGAACCGGGAGGCGTTCATTCAGGCCACCCTGAACAGCCGCGGCTACCGACGCATCTACCCCGCCGATCTGTTGGACCAGTGGGCCGACCGCAACGCCTGTCCCGAAAACGAGAAACTCTGTCGCACCGCGGTCTGGTTCACGCAAAACATGCTGCTGGGCGAACCCAGCGACATGGACCAGATCGCCACGGCCATCCGGAAAATCCAGCATCATGCCGGCGCGCTCCAAGCCTGAACCGCGCCGGCGCACCCACCTCTGCCCCGACCTGCGGGCGGTTCCTCGCACCCGGTATCCAGCCATCCCATCATGAAGCCGTCCCTGCTCCTGCTCTGCCTCGCCCTTTTCCTCCCCTCCCAGGCCGCCGCAGCCGGTTTGCGCGCGGGCGTGGCCCGGATCGACATCACGCCGGATCTGCCCTTCTGGCTCACCGGTTATGCGAGCCGCTCCCGCCCCGCCACCAACGTCGCCCAGCGCATCTCGGCGAAGGCCCTGGCGCTCGACGATGGGAACGGAGGCCGGATCGTCCTGGTGACCACGGATCTGATCGGCATCCCGGCCTACATCTGCGAGGAAGCCTCCGCCGCCATCCGGCAACGCACGGACTGGCGCCGGGACCAGGTGCTTTTCAACGCCTCGCACACGCACGCCGGCCCCATGATCTGGGCGAATCTCCAGGTGATGTTCGACCTCAACCCCGAGGACGAAACCCGGGCTCGCGACTACGCCCGGACGCTGGCACACAAACTGACGGAGGTGGCATCCCAGGCGGTGGGAAATCTCGCTGCCGCACAGGTTGCCTTCGGACAGGGCGAAGCCGGCTTCGCCACCAACCGGCGCGAGTTCACCCCGGACGGCGTTCGGATCGGCGTAAACCCCAGTGGCGCCATGGACCATTCCGTCCCGGTGCTCCGGGTCACCTCGGAATCCGGTAAACTGTTGGCCGTCGTCTTCGGCTATGCCTGTCACAACACCACTCTGGGCGGGGATTGCTACGCGGTTCACGGGGACTACGCCGGCCGGGCTCAGGCGGCCCTCGAGGCGGCCCATCCAGGCACCACGGCGATGTTTCTGATGCTCTGTGGCGGCGACCAAAACCCGCATCCACGCGGTACGATGGAACTGGCGATCCAGCATGGAGAGGCCCTCGCCACCGAAGTGGACCGCGTCCTGAACGGGCACCTCACTGAACTCGCCCCTCCGATTCGCACCGGGTTCGACACCTTGCGGGTCGACTTCGCACCACAGGAGCGGGCGACCTTCGAGACGGAGGCGGAGTCCCCTGACCGTTTCCGTCAAAGACGCGCCAGGGCCATGCTGGCGGCGGATGACGCGGGAGCACCGGTGCGCCACCTCCCTTACCCGATCCAGGCCGTGCGGTTGGGCGACGACTTGACCCTCCTGGCGCTGGCAGGCGAGACCGTGGTGGATTATGCGCTACGCGCCAAACATCAGTTCGAGACGCCCCACTTGGTGGTGGCCGGCTACTGCAACGATGTGGCCTGCTACATTTGCACGCGGCAAATCATCGCCGAGGGCGGCTATGAACCGGTTTCCAGCATGATCTACTACGGCCAACCGGGCCCGCTGGCCGACAGCGCCGAGGAGACGATCTTCGATGGGGTGACCAAACTCCTCGGTCGGCTGGGCGTCAATCCGCGCTGACCTTCAGGAGTCAACCCCCGGAACCGACGGGCGGGGGAAAGCAGCGGCACCCGGGCGGCTCCTCGAAACGCCCGGTTGCCTCCTGCGCGGGATGTGCGATTAGTCCGACATATAACATTCAGCAGTCCACGTTCTCCCGAGATCCGCCGTGGCAGGGACCCGGGGAACCGGGTGAACTGAGCCCATCGGAAAGCGCAGACCATGAGTGAGACCAACGAAACCCAGTGTGGGAAACCCGGACGCGTCAGTTGGAACGAGTTGATCAGCCCTGACCCGAAGGCCTCGGCGAAGTTCTACGGCGGGCTGTTCGGCTGGCAGGCCACCCCCTTTACACCGCCGGGTGCAGCCCCCGGCGGGCCGCCCTACACCTTGTTCAAGACCGACGCCGAGGACATGGGCACGGCAGGAATGGTGCAGTCCCCCCAGCCGACGATGCCCCCGCTGTGGCTGCCCTACGTGATGGTTGAGAACGTCGACACGTCACTGGCCAAAGCCGTGGAACTCGGCGGCAAGGCGCTCATGGAGGTGATGAGCATCGGCGGCGTGGGCCGGATCGCTGTCGTGCAGGATCCGCTGGGCGCGGTGTTCGGCCTGCACGAACCGCCGAAGGCCGAAGTCTGAGCAACCCGGGCGATGCCGCCCGGCGCGGTTCACAGGTATTTCTGAAGCCGCGTCGGCGTCGTCTTGGCCGCGAGGAGGTAGAGCGTCTGGCCATCGGTCCAGCCGGCGGTGGTCCAGGCCCCGGCTTGGGCCACCGCGGGCGCATCCCCCACCGGCGCCCCCAAAAAACCCGCCCGCTCGACCATCAGCAGGTTGAGTTCGATGCCCTCGCTCTGGTAACTCACCAGACCGACGTTGTGCCCTTCCCAGTCGATCACGGCACACCCGATGGGCCGCAGTTGCTGGAGACTCTCGGGCAGGAACTCCGGCCCCGGCGCCCCGCGCTCCGCGAGCCGCCGCTTCAGCGCGGCAAGATCGCTGTCAAGGACCTCGAGATCAGCCCGGGCGGCGACTGCCAGGGACGGAATCGACGCCCGGTACTCGGCAAAGTCCGCCGGGACTGCCTTGGGACGCCAGTTCAAGGCCACCACCACCAGCAGGGCAAGGCTCGCCGCCAGCGCCACCCAGTTCATGTAGGTCTCCCGAAATCCCGGTTTCACCACCACCAGGCTGGTCAGCAAGCGCTCCGTCAAGCCGGCAGGAACCGGAACTCCAGCCAACTGTCGGCTGATGGCCCGGTCAAACTTCCGCTGCGAGAGAAACCACTCGCGCAGGGTGGGATCCTGCTGTACCTGATCGAGCGCCTCCTCGAAAAACCCATCCTGATCGTCCCCTCCACCGGGCCGAAATGCCTGCAGGAGCAATGTGGCTTCCTCGTGGGTCATGGCGAATCTGGGGATTCAGAAGACGGGGTTACGGCGCTTGGGGGCAACGAAACCGCCTCCTTCAAAGCCCGCTGCAATCCCATCCGGGCCCGGGACAAGCGCTGGAGGACGGTCTTCACCGGAAGATCCAGGATCTCCGCGATGTCGTGACAGGAATGCTGTTCCAGATAGAAAAGCACGAGCGGCGCCCGGTAGTCCTCGTCGAGTTTCGCCAGCGCACCCATGACGGAGTCCCGGTCGGCGGCCTCCGCAAGTTCCGGCAACACCGACGGCGGTCCGGTCTCTCCGACTTCAACCGGCTGCCCCGCCAGGCGCGTGGTCCGGCGCCGCATTTCGAGATAGGACCGGTGCAGCGTGGTATAAAGCCAGGTCTGGGCCCGCGCCCCCTCGCGCAACTGCCGCCCCGTCTGTGCCCACGTCGAAAACGCCTGTTGCACAAGGTCACTCGCGTCGCTCTCGCTCCGGGTGAGTGCAAGTGCGAAGCGGTACAACCCCTCGTGGTGGGCTCCAACCAGTTGTGTGAATGCAGGATCGCTCACGTGCCGGCCCAATAGTGTCAGGGCGCCCGCCCGCTGGCCAGCGCGGTTTTGCCGCACCGCGGATGGGGCCGGGGCCCCGGGGAGTCACCCCTCTCGCGCTTCCGCTTTCATCTCCACTTCCACCCGCTCCGCCCGGTGCAGCGCCGGGTCGTAGATCACGAAGGTCGACGCGCCGGTCAATCCCCCGTAGATCTCCCCCGGATTGATCAGCAGCGTGTCGCCGACCTGGCTGATCTCGAATCGATGGTTGTGGCCGAAACACACCACATCGAACGCGGCCCCCTTGGCGAGCGCCCGGCCGATGTTGTCGAAGTGCTGGACCGCAAAGGTCCGACCACCCAGCTCCAACTCCACGAATTCCCCGTGCAACTGCAGGTGCGGGTGGTTCACGGCGTTCAGGCCAATCCGCCAGCGGTCGCCATCGTTGTTTCCGAAGACCACATGGACGGGGCCGCCGAAACCGAGCCCGAGTTCCTTCGCCACAAACGGCGAACACAGGTCGCCGCAGCAGATGAGCACCTCAGCGCCCCGATCGGCGATTTGTTTCAGGGCCTGGCGCAGGGCCGGGAGGTTGTCGTGAATGTCGGAGAGAATCGCGATCTTCATGCAAGTTCAGGATTCAGGATCGGATTCCGCGGCCCGGGAGGACCGGGCTGTTTTGCCCGGGGCGCTCTTGGGTGTCGGCTGGGGAACCGGCGCGGGTTCCTGGCCCTGGGGGAATTCCTCGCGATCCCGGGCTTCTGCCTCCGATTCCAAGGCCTCGCTGCCGCCACGAGGTCGCCCGGTCAGGTTGAGAGGTTCCGACGCGGTCGCGTTCTTCCCGTCGTTACCCGCCACCTTCTCCACGGTCCGCAGGACGAACTTCTCACTGAACCCGGCCACGAAGCCGAGCACCAATGCCGCGGAGAAACCCACTTTTGAGGCATCGATCAACTGGATGAGATCCGATTGCAGCACGGCATAGATGAAGAGGGCCGAGGCCGCCCCAACCAGGGGCCGGCCAGACGTCACCACGCCCTGAAGCCAGGCCTCAGGAATGCGGGATTGTCCCACCCGGCTGAGCTGCCACATGGCACTGACGATCCCTCCTAGGGCCCCCGCCAGGGCCACCGGCAGCAGGGCCGAAACCGACAGCGAGGAGTCGATCTCCGCAAACTGGGATGAGGCAACGAAGATCCCCAGCAACACCAGCACGCAGACGACCACCAGGTAGTTGAGCTGCCGGCCCACGAGCCGGAGTTGATGATAGGAGTTGTCACTGTGGCCATGCAGCACCGCCAGGGACTCCACCAAGGCCTGCCGGAGCCGTTCGCGGGACTCGTCGTCGAGCGGCTTTGCCGCGACCGTCGCGGGGTCCGGCAGCAGGCGGGTGGTGGCCTTCAACCGCCAACCCGTGAGTTTGACCCGCGTTTCCTCGCTCAGGCTGGCCAATTGCGCCACCAGTTCGGCATCGTTCATCCCGAAAACCAGGAACCGCTGAGCGTCATGCACGGCCCCCCAGCCGCCGTCCAAATCGAGTTCCTGGAGGGCGGTCTCCGCGCTCGCCAGGGAATGTTCCGCCGCGGCCGCCCACCACGCAACCGCCGGGGCGGCTTCCCGGGCCTTCACGGCCTCCAATCGTTCGCGGGTCGTGCGCCACTCCGCCTTCAGGCGATCGAACTTGAACTTCGGTGTACCGCTGAACGTGCTGGCAAGGAAGGAGAACGTGCTCATGGCTTTGCTTGTACCCGGCTTCACAGCCGGACGTAGGGTTGTCCTGCCGGGCAATCTAGCACCGGGTTTGTGGTTGTCGATTTGCATTCTGCGGGTCTTGTGGCTCTCTATATCGCTCATGAGCACAGTGAATAGCATCCTGAAGCAGCTCAACTATCCGCCACGGCGGAGGGATGTGCGTGAACACGCGGCGAGAGCCGGCCGTCGGTTTCTGAGGACCTGACGTCACGAGTCATGAGAAGGAACCTCCGCTACGCCGCCTGCTTCATCGCTCTGCTCGCCACCACCTGGTGGGGGGCCCGGGGGTTCAACCGGGGATTCACCAAAACGAGTGTGCCCGTGCCGGTGATCGACGAAATCACCGGGATCGAAAGCGTGGACTACCAACCCCGCTTCGTCCCGGGCATCGATTTTCTGGGGGTATCCGCCGCCGCCGCCTCCCTGCTGGCCGGCAGTTCCCTCCTCTTTCGCAAATCCAGATCCAGATCCAACGACAACACCACAACCTGAGACCTGACAACGAACGCATGAAAGCCACCCGGTTGCTCCGTTTCCCCACCCCCACCCTGACCCTCGCCCTCGGCTTGGCGCTGACTGTGTCCTCCGGGGCCGCCCCGTTGACCTTCGATTTCAAGGATCCCAAGGGCGTCAACAACGTCAGCTTCAGCCTCGACGCACCGCTCGAAGCCATCAACGGCAGTGCCAACGGCATCTCGGGCAAGGTGACTTTCGACCCCGACAATCCCGCCGCCACCAAGGGCCGGATCGTGGTCGAAACCGGCTCGATGCATGTGCCGAATCCCATGATGAAGGAGCATATGCTGGGCAAACAGTGGATGGACGCCGAAGGTCATCCCGAAGTCGTCTTCGAGGTCGTGCGTCTCAAGTCCGTCAGCACCGAGGGCAACGGCATCCGGGCCGAGGCAGTGGGCCGGTTCAAGCTCAAGGGCGTGGAAAAGGAAATCACAGTTCCGGTGACGCTCACCTACCTGGCCAACAAACTCGCCGACCGCACCAACGGCGCCATGCAGGGCGATCTGCTCGTCATTCGCGCGAAGTTCTCCGTGAAACGCGCCGACTACGGAATCAACCCTGGCGCCCCCGCCGACAAGGTGGCGGACACGGTCGAATTGAAACTCGCCATCGCCGGGGCGGCGGCCCGGTCGTAAGGAATTGGACCGCGACTTGAAGGTGTCAACGATGCCGTCAGCCACAAAAGGAAACGAAAGAAACAAAGGCGGGGCGGAGGCGAACACACGCCACGGACGGTCAAGAACCGGTCATCATTCGGGGGGAAGGTGGTGCGTTCGACAATGAGTTCACGATTGCCGCCTCTCTTCGTGTTCTTCGTTTCCTTCTGTAAGAAGTTGAATGGTTACGGCCAAGCCACGCCGCCCAGGGCCAGCGCCATCACCCCGAAGAACAGGACCATCGGGCCCGCCAAGAGTCCGGCGTTCAATCCGGGACGGAGCACCGCGACGGACGGATTCGACGGACAGTAGTAAACCTTCACCTCATCTCCCTCCTGCAAGAAGCGGTCGTTCTCCCGCCATCCGCTGGTGGAAAAGCTGAACTGGGTGGAGCTGTAATGCTGCCCCGCAACTTCGTAACGGAACACCCATTCCTTCATGCGAAACTCTGCCATGGTCGGAGCGTTGGTCCCGTCCGTGGCGCTACCCAACGCGGTTCCCTCGTAAACCACAGTTCCACTGATCCACCCGGGCGTGGTGGGCCAACGAGGACTCTTCCACGCGTGAAACAGGTCCCAGCGGCAGGCGTACGTCAGCCAGCCACCGAGTGCAATGATCGCGATGGCAAAAGCTACCGTGCAGGACATTGTGATTTACTCACGGGCTTCCTCACGGCTGGGTTTGCGGCCAATCCGAAAGTACGCCGACCGCGGAAGCATCGCTTCCATCAAGCGGTCACGTTCCCGCATCTCGTTGGACGCCGTGCCCGCTGCGAATCGTGCAATCCGCTCGCGAAGCGACTGCTCGATGAAACGCGTCAAGGTCTCCCCCTCCACGGCTGCCTGCGCCTTGGCGGCCCGATAGACTTCATCGCTTATGCGAAGGGTCGACTGCATGAACGCAGGCTCGCGCTGTCGATCAAATCTGTCAAAAGAAAGATCAATGCTCCAACGGTGCCGGAGCTTCCGAGCCGTATCCATGGGGAGCGCGGCCGTCCCGGCTGCTCCAGTCGGCGGCTCGCCGCCTGGTCCCCGGACTGAAGCACCCTCACCAAAACGTGACTTCAGGCCATTGTGGCTGTGGCCGGCGGGCCGCCGGCCACGGCACGCGAGCCGCGTGCGGTCCCCCCGTTTGAATGCGTCGTGACAACTGAGACACCCAGCCCAGTCTCGCCTGTCCACCTCGTCATTCCACCTTCCGTGTCAGGCCCTGGCCGAGCAAGGGCACGAGTTCATTCGCGGCGGCCGGGTCGTAGTTGAACAACACGAAGCCGCCCGTGTTCAGCTCCCGCGTGATCCGGATCTGGCCGATGACACGGTCGGGGGTCAGTTTCCAGGCGCCGATCCCCGGGTAACAGGGGGTGTCACCCGCCCATTCCAACTGTTTCCCGGCCCAGTTCCGGAGTTGGACATCGCTCGTCGTGTAGTCCATTGGACAAACGAAATCGAGGTAGCCGCGTTCACACCAGAGTTTCCAATCCTGGCCCACGCCGTCGCGGTCGGCCGGCCAGTTGCGAAACACCGCAGCCGACAGGCGAACCCCCGGCCGGATCGCTCGGGCCTGCTCGCTCACGGCGCGCACCACGGCGGTGATGTTATCCCGCCGCCAGTCGAGCCATTCCTCCCGAAAGCGGCCTTCCCGCAGGACATCCCCCGGCCAGTTCAGGGACCCCGCCCCAATGGCCTGCTGGAACCGTTCCCGGCAACCGTCGCAGAAGCAGTGGTCGCCGTCGGGATAGCGGATGTAGTCAAAGTGAATCCCGTCCACCGGATAGCGCCGGACCACCTCGACCAGCGAATCGATCTCGAGCTTCCGGTTGTCCGGATGCGACGGGCAAAGCCAGCGTTCGACTTCACCGCGGGAACCGGCTTGGAGACGGTGTTCGCGGCGCATCCGATCAATGAACTCGGCCGGCGCCGACCCGAGGTTCCAGTTGACCTTCCAGACATGGATTTGAAGGCCGTGACTGCGGCACGCCGCCAGGCATTCCGCGAGTTGGTCCCCGCGAGTCGACACTGGGGGGGAAACCGGCAGAACTTCGCTGGGATAGAAGGCCACGCCGCCCCAGAGCAGATTCGGCAGGATGGCCGTGAAGCCGTTGTCCGCCAACCGGGCGATGGCCGCGTCCCAAGTCAGGCCCGCCACACCAAAGGCACTGTGACACCAGAACGCACGAAACTCCCCCGCCAGCGGTTTCTGGGCGGCGGCAAACGCAGTCAGCATCCGCCCCGCGGCCATCCCGGCGCTGTCGACGGCTTCCGGATACCGCCCGTCCGCCTGTTGGGCAGTGGCTTCCTCGCGGAGGTGACGAGCCTCCTCAAGCGGTCGCAAAGCGGCGGAATCCCCGGCCGCCAGACGGCGAATCTCCCGCTCCGCCTGGACGAAATCGCGGCAACCGCCCAAGCGCCCAATCCGTGCGATGGCCGCCTCGGAGGATTGCTGCCAGACCCGGGGAACGAGGTAACCCACCATCGCCAGCAACATCCTTCGCTGGTTCGCGGTGTCGTCATCCAGCAGCACATGCGCCATCTCGATTGCGTTGGCGGAGGCGACCACCGCCGCCTTTCCCGTGGGGGCTCCGTGCGCGTCCAGCCATTCACCGATCACCCGGCTCGCGCCGGGAACGGCCCGGGGTTCGCGGATGTTCCAGGAGTTCTGCTTCACGACCGCAGGCGCGCCGGGAAGGGCGCCATCGACGAATCGCATCGCCGCGAATCCTCCGGGTTCCGATGGCCGAAGCCAGGGCCCGGCATCAATCTTCGCCGCGTCTCGCAGCCCATCCGGCATGCCGTAGAAACTCAGCAGATGTCCGCCCTGCTCGAGAAAGTCCGCCAGCACCCGGACAGCCTCCTCCGGCATCGTGGGATTGTGCGGCAACACCACCAACTGCGAGTGACGCAGCGCGGAGGTCGTCAGGTCGAGATCGCTGAGCGTGGCATGCTCGATGCCCAGCGCCTGCAAGTGGTCGGTCACCGTGCTCCGAAAGCGGCGGGCACTCTCCGACTCCCCGGGGTTCATCTCGTTCGCCGAATCGCATCGGATCACGGTGACCAGGGTGTCGGTGCCGGGCACCCCGACCTTTCGGAAATCGGCGAGGAAGAACTCCGTTGCCGTGTCACTGCCGCGCCAGGCGGAAAGGCGGATCGTCCGGATCGAAGCCCAACCGGCCGGTTGGCCCTCGGACGACATGTCGGAGGTTTCGATGGTGATGCGATTCCAGCCCGAGGATTCGGGGTAGAAGGTTGCGGCATACCAGCCTTCGCCACTTTGGAAGTAGAGGCTGAAGTGCGAGACCGGGGCGGCATCCCGACACAAGAACTCGAAGCTGACGCCACGACAACCGGTGAGATCGAGGTCCACGTGCCGATCCCACGAGGCGCGTTCGATCCGCGTACCGGCGAAGTTGCAGGGAAACCGCAGGACCGGCCGGCCTTCCAGTTCGGCCACGACCACCGGAGCCGTGCCGCTCATGGGTTGCCACGCCGCGTGTGCCGCTGCGTCGTCGGGATAGGTCGTGGCATCGATGACCGCCGAACTGTCCTGAGCCAAGGCCGACAGGACACAACAAAGGAAGCCAAGCTGTCGCGCCGCCCACGCGGCGGGGGAACAGGCGGGATGTCCGAGGCCCGGGCGAAGGAACGTAAGGACGCGAGCAAGCAAAGGGTTCATGAGGCCGGATCCTGACGCGGGTTTCGTCCGGATGCAATCCGCGGCGCATCCGTGCCGGTAACCGGGAGCGCGGACCACCGAGTCCGCGAGTCATCAGGTCGAGGTGAAGCAGGCAGGCTGTCTGCGCTCCAAGCCGGGCTTTCACCTTGTCATCCGGCGGCGGGCGACCTCATGCTGCCTCCCATGAACCACTGTCCTCGGGCGGTCGTTCACGTCAGGAATTCAAATCACTCGCACTCTGATCATGATTGCTTCACGACGTTTGATTCTCGGCGCCGCTACGGCGCTGCTGTTCGTTCAAGGCCAGGCCGGTGACTTCTTCTTCCGCGACGGTGACCGCGTGGTGTTCCTGGGGGACAGCATCACCGAGCAGCGGTTGTACACGACCTATCTCGAGGCCTACGCGCTGACCCGGTATCCGCAGTGGAACCTGATGTTTCGCAACGTCGGTTGGGGCGGGGACACTGCCTGGCTCCGGCAACGGGCACATCCGGACGAGCGCGCCCTGTTTGCCGCGGATCCCGAGAAGCAGCAGGCGATGGTGAACGAAGCCGTGCAACAGGGCCTGGAACGGGATGTGCTGCCGCTGCGTCCGACCGCGGTCACGATCAAGTTCGGGATGAACGATCATTCCTACCAGGCGTTCCGGCCGGACATCTTCGGAGCCTATGTGCGCAGCCAGGAACGGCTGGCCCAGGTGCTCCAGGGCGAAGGCGCCCGGCTGGCCTTCCTCACGCCCCAACCGATTGAAGACCGGCGTCCCGACCCGGACCAGGACGTGCGAAACATCTCCCTCCGCAGGTTCTCCGACGGTTTGCGAAACGTCGCGGAGAAGCGCGGCGCACGGTTTGTCGACCAGTTCGATCCCTACATGAAGATCATGCTGGACGCGCGGGCGAAGGACTCCGCGGCCTTCATCGGCGGTGGCGACGCCGTGCATCCGGGCCCCATTGGCCACACGCTCATGGCCTGGGCGATCCTGAAAGGCCTGAACGCCGACGCCCTGGTCTCGCGGGTGGAGATCGACACGGCCTCGGGCAAGGTCGGAAAGGCCGAACGGTGCAACGTGGAAAGCCTCAGGGTCGGGGACGGCCGCGTCGCCTTCGACCGCAAGGACGAAGCGCTGCCGATGCCCATCGACACGCGGGCGGAAGCCGCGTTGAAACTGGCGCCGGTCCTGGAAGACCTGAGCCGGTATGAACTCCAGGTCTCCGGTCTGGCCGCGGGCGAGTATGACGTGACGATCGACGGAGAAGCAGTTGGTCAGTTCAGCAGCGACGCGCTCGCCGCCGGAGTGAACCTGGCGGGTAACGCAGGCCCCATCACCAGCCAGGCGCGGAAGGTGCTGGATCTGGTGTTCCAGAAGAACGACCTCTTCTTTCGGCGTTGGCGCGATGTGCAGCTGTACCGCCTGCCGGGCTGGGCGCAGAAC
>JACKPW010000034.1 GCA_024233215.1 Verrucomicrobiales bacterium
CCCTGGCATGGGGGGCGCTTTTCGTCACCCGCAGGCCGGGAGGAACGCAGCGGCCTGTTCGAACACCCCCGGTTCGGAGTTCAGCTTTCAGGCAGCCCAAATGCCGCGCCGGCGCTTTGCGTTCCGACACGGCTTCGGACAGGCTCCGACCCCGGCGCCCCGGCTTACTGCCGGATCGCGTCGCCAATGGAACGGAACAAGGCCAGGGGAATCCGTGTGTCCGTGTCCAGTGTCCCGTCGAGGTCCGCGCGAAGGGCCACGTCGGTTCCGGCCGGATTGAGCCGCTTGAGGACTGCCCGGGCGTCTGCCGGTATCCCGGGATTCGATTCCATGAACCGGGCACCCAGCTTCAGCAGGTTGAAGCGGGCAAACAGAACGGTGTGTTTTCCGAGGACGACCGCAGGTGCGGCCTTGGCATTCCGGGCGCGCTGCAGGGCGGCAGCCATGCGGTCAGGGGAGCCGACCACCAGTTCCCTGCCTTGCAGGGCGTAGTCGAACTCCATCCGGCCCCCGTTCCACATCGCTTCCACCATCTCCTTCTGGCCCGGCATCTGGTACAGCGGCGAGTCGAGGTTGATTTCCATGACCACGCGGTCCACCGGGGTGCCGTTCACGTTGCGCTGGGCCTTCGTAAAATCGATGCGCCGGTAGAGGCGGTCGGCGCCCACCTGCGACTGCATCGCGCCGGTGAGAAACTGCTGCATGGTGTCATACGCGGTCGCCGCGGCATCGGCATCGGGAAACTGATACAGGCCTGCAAAGTCCATGTCCGGATCGAAGGACAGGCTCCCGGCGAAACTCAGCGGGGTCATGGCGTCGAGCATCGCCGTCATCTCCTCCGCGGTCTGCTCCGGGTTGGGCGCCTTTTGCATCTGCATGCTGAGGGTGACAAATTCCTTGAGCTTGGGCAGATAGGCGGGAGCCTTGCGCAGTCGCATCGCAAACGCCGCGGACCCGTCTGAGGAAAGGAAGGGCGCGACCCCGGCCAGCGTGCCCTCGTCATTCTCGAACCAGGATGCCAGGACCGATCCGGCGAGCGGGACGACCTGCTCGTGCACCTGCAGGGCATCGTCGCGGACATCCAGTCCCAGCGTCAGGCTGCCGAGTCCCTTCAGGCCGGTTTCGAAGACGTCAAAATAGACCCCCATCAGCTTTGTCAGGGCCTGCATGTCCATGCCGGGCATCTGACCGCCCGCCCCGGCCCCGAGACCGGCCGCCATTGACGCCCGGCCCATCCCCACCATTTGCAGCGCGAAACCGCGAACCACCTCGTTGGGGGTGATTTCAACCCGCACCGTGTCCGTGCACGGCTTGAGCTGGCTGGTCTTCCAGGCATCGTGCGCGGCGTGGGCGGCATCCTGTTCCGATCCGCCGGCCATCCAGATGCTGGCGTAGTCGTCCACCTTCGCGATCACCCGACGGCTGCCGTCCGCCGCGTAAGCCGCAGCAAAGGTCGGGTAGTCGTTGACCGGCACCCGGAGGCTCCCACAGGGAGCGCCGCCCACGGACTCCACCCAGAGATCGAGCTGCCAGGGGCGGCTTGGGTCGATCCCCTCCAGGCTGTTGACTCCCAGGCTGGCGCCCAACCCCCGCAACGCCTCCTCCCCGGCACCCGGTGAAACGGCATCCACCACGGCGTTGAGGTTCCGTTCCAGGGAGGTGAAATCCCGGATGGTGATCCGCACGAGGGGTGTGGCCGCCAGAACGTGGGTCAGGCCAATCGCGGTTGTGAACAGTGCCAGGCAAACGAGTCTTTTCATGACATGAACGTAAACGGTGCTTCGAACTTGATGGCGCACAGCCTGCCAGAACCGGCCGCCCGGGGGAATTCCAGATGCGGGGAATCAATGTAAGAGGGCCGACCCTGCCCTGGCTCCTGCCGCCCAATTCCCCGCACTTGCCCTGCCGCCGTTTTCGTGCTCCCATCGGGTCCTTGAAATCCGCCAAATCCCGTATCCCAGGAGACGTCATGACCACACCAGCCAGCTGCGACTCATCCCAAGTCACGCGCCGCGACTTCATCCGCCGCACCGCTCTCACGGCCGGCGGCCTGCTGACCGCCGGTGGCTCCCTCGCCGCCGCCCCGAACCGGACCGCGGCGGATCAGGTTGTGCTGGGCCGGACCGGCCTGAAGTGCAGTCGCCTGGGCCTGGGGACCGGCAGCAACGGCGGCAATGTCCAGCGCGGCCTCGGGCAGGAGGGTTTCACCCGCCTGATCCGTCATGCCTACGATCAGGGCCTGACCTTCATCGACACCGCGCAGAGCTATCACATCCACGACATGATCCGGGAGGCAGTCAAGGGTCTGCCGCGGGAGAAGCTCTTCATACAAACCAAGATCGGCGGCGGCGAGAAGGCGCTGGAGATCATCGACGGATTCCGGAAGGAGCTGAACTCGGATTACCTCGACAGTCTGCTGGTGCACTGTTCCACCACCCGGAACTGGGGCGCGGAACGGGCCGGTCTCATCGACGCGGTCTGCGAGGCGCAATCCCGCGGCTGGGTCAAGGCATCCGGAGTCTCGTGCCACAGTCTGCCGGCGCTGCAGCTCGCCACCACCCTCGACTGGGTCAACGTGCACCTCGTACGGATGAACCCGCAGGGGGCGCACATGGACACGCCAGCGGAAACCTGGAATGCCACAAGCAATCCGGAGCACGTCCCGCCGGTGGTCGCCGAAGTGAAGCGCATGCGCGACCGCGGTCATGGGGTCATCGGCATGAAGGTGCTGGGCGAGGGTGATTTCAAGGATCCGGCCGAACGCGAGAAATCGATCCGCTGGGTCATGCAGAACGATCTGGCGGATGCCGTGGTCCTCGGCTTCAAGAGCACCGCGGAGATCGACGAAGCGATCGGACGAATCAACCGTGCTCTGGCTGCCGGTTGAGGGTCCCGAGCCGGCCTGACAAGACACGGATTCGCACGGATTCACCCCGATTGACTCCAATGCCATGAACGGACGCGAACGCATTCTCAATCACTTGGCGGGCCAGCCGGTGGACCGGTTGCCGCTGATGCCCATCACCATGATGTTCGCCGGCGATCTGGCGGGGATTCGCTACGGCGATTACGCCCGCGACCACCGGCTCCTGGTCGAAGCCCAGCTGAGGATCGCGGACCTGTACGACTTCGACTATGTGTCGGTCATCTCCGACCCGGCGCGGGAGGCCGCTGATCTCGGGGCGAAGGTCGAGTTCTTCCCGGACCAACCGCCGGCCATTGTGGAGACCGAGGCCCTGCTCACCGACAAGGCGGCCCTGGCCAGGACTGCGGTGCCGGACCCGCTGGCCGGAGGGCGCATGTTGGATCGCGTTCAGGCATCGGCCCTTTTCAAGGAGAAGGTGGCTGGCGGGAAGCTCATCGAAGGCTGGGTCGAAGGCCCCTGTGCCATGGCGGCGGATTTGCGCGGGATCAACACCCTGATGCTCGACTTCTTCGACGATCCGGGTTTCGTCCGGGACCTCTTCGCCTTCTCCGTGGAAATGGAGATCCGTTTTGCCCGGGCACAGGTGGAAGCCGGAGCGGACCTGATCGGCGTGGGCGACGCAGCGGCCTCGCTGGTCGGACCGGCCATCTACGAGGAGTTCGTCTGGCCGTATGAGAAGCAGCTGGTGGATCGCCTGCACGAACTCGGCACCAAGGTGCGCCTGCACATCTGCGGCAACACGCGGTCGATCCTCGGCGGCATGGGACGGTTGGGCTGCGACATCGTGGATCTCGACTATCCCTCCCCGGTGGCGGACGGGCGGGCGGCGATGGGACCGGACCAGGTGCTGCTCGGGAACATCAACCCGGTCCGCATCCTGCGCGATGGGACGCCCGACATCGTTCGCGATGCCATTGCGGCCTGCCACCAGGCCGCGGCTCCCCGCTACATCATCGGGGCCGGCTGCGAAATCCCCCGCGGCACACCGGAGGAAAACGTCCGGGTGCTGACCGATTACGCCCAAGCCAGCCGGCCGTAGCCAGCGGAGCGGGGGACGGCTCGTCCCCCGTAGCGGCGGATTGGTATCCGCCGGGCTCCTGCGTACACCTCCTGGACCTTCGGCGAACACCCGTTCGCCGCAACGTCGCCACGACCGGGCCGGCAATTGCGCCGGCAATTGCGCGTTGCCGCATGGGCGGTGAGTTGGTTTAGTCCGCGGCGACACGTCAGCCCGATTCGATTCAAGCGTCCGATGACAGCGTTCATGCCCTTGTTTGCCGCGGCCGCCGGTGGTTCCGCCGGGTGGTGGCCTTTTGCCATTCTCGCGATCTGCATCGTGCTCATCATCGTGCTCATCACGGTGGTGCGGCTGCATGCCTTCGTGGCCCTGATCCTCGCGGCCATGGTGGCCGGACTGCTTTCACCGGTCGGGTCGTTGCCAGGCGAAAACCCGGCCACGCTTACGGCCAGGACAAGGCCGGGACAACCGCCGATGGCCGCCTGGCAGGACCGGGACGGAGTTCTGCGAGTGGAGGCGAGCGGGGATGCCCTGCCCGCCGGGGCGTTGACGGCCACGAACGCCGTCATCACCATGCCCGGCCAGAAGACCGCGAACCATTGGGTCCAGGCGGTGGAACTCACCACCGAGGGCTTTGGCGGCACGGCGGGCAAGGTGGCGGTCGTCATTGCGCTCGCGTCGATCATCAGCATGTGCCTGATGGAAAGTGGCGCCGCCGACAAGGTCGTTCGCCGGTTTCTGGCCGTGTTCGGCGAGAAACGGGCCGGAGGGGTGATCTGTTTCAGCGGTTACCTGCTGTCGATTCCCATCTTCTTCGACACCTTCTTCATGCTGTTACTGCCATTGGGCCAGGCCCTGGCCATCCGCACCCGGCAGAACTACCTCCTGTTCGTGCTGGCGATCTGCACCGGGGCCAGCGTGACGCATTCGTTGATCGCACCCCATCCGGGACCTCTGGCGATGGCCGAATTGCTGCACGTCGATCTCGGATTGACGATCTGGGTCGGCACCCTGGTCGGTTTGGTGCCGGTGGCCTGTTCGTGGCAGATCGCCAAGTGGCTGGCGCGGCGGACCGAAATCCCCTTGCGCGACTCCTCCATCTCGAGGGTCGCCGACCTCCAGGCCATCATTGACAAGCCGGAGTCCGAGCTGCCCGGGTTTCTCGCCAGCATCGCCCCGGTCATCGCCCCGATCCTGCTGATCTCGCTTGCGTCAACCGCCGCCGCCATTGAGGGCTTCAGCGTGCGGAATCCCGGCCTCTACACGCTGATCGATTTTGCCGGCAACCGGAACGTCGCCCTGCTCATCGGGACCGTGCTGGCCGTCGGGGTGCTGTTGCGTCAACGCGGGCTGACGTTCCGAAAGCTCGGCCGGATGCTGGGGGCGCCCCTGGAAACCGCCGGGGTGATCATTCTCATCACCAGTGCCGGCGGAGCATTTGGCTTGATGCTCCGCAACGCGGGTGTCGGCGATGCCGTGAAGGCGGTGGCGGAAGGCCGCAACCTCAACCTGATCCTGCTGGCGTGGCTGGTGGCCGCCGTCATCCGTGTCGCCCAGGGATCCGCCACGGTGTCCATGATGACCGCCGCGGCGATGGTCACACCGCTGCTCACGCCCGACCTGCCCTACAACCCGGTCTACGTCTTCATGGCCATCGGATTCGGGGCGCTCACGCTGTCGTGGATGAACGACAGCGGGTTTTGGGTGGTGTGCAAGCTGAGCGGGTTTACGGAGAAGGAGACCTTGAAGAGCTGGACGATCATCGCCACCACCAGCAGCGTGGTGGGCGTGCTGACCTGCTGGGCGCTATCCAAGGTGATCCCCGGGGTCGGCACCGGGTGAGACCGGAGGCCGGGTTGAGGGGGAACGAGGGACGGCGCCTACTGGCCGGGCAGCGGTGGGAGATCGGGCACGCTTCCGTCGGTTCCCCCAGGGAAATCGACTCCCGGGATGGGCGGCGAGGGCGGCATGTCAATGCCTTGGTTTCGGGCCGCCTCTGCTTGAGCCCGCATCACCAGCACCTGCTGGGCGGGGGAGAGGACCTGAGCCTGATTCTGATTCGCGCTGGACCGGACATTGCGGGAGGGAACAACGGTGGAACCGCGACCGCCTCCCGCGGCCGTCCACGTGGAATTCCCCACCCGCGAGGACCCGGCGGCGGCCTGACCGGCACGTGCCGTCGGCCCACCTGGTTGGACCGCCCCCCGCCCCGCCACGCGGGGATTCCCCGCGCCGGGCCGTCCGGCAGCGGCGGCGGCCTTGGGCATGTCGAGGCCGTTGTTCTTGAAGTCCAGGAGTAGTTCGTTGCCGCCGTATCGCACCCGGACGGATCCCCCGGTGGCATCGATCGCCAGCACCTCGAGCCCGGGGATGTAGGGATCCGTTTCACCTTCGGCCACCAGTCCCGAATAGACCGGTTTGGGCTGCCCCTTCTCCTGCAGGACGAACATCGCCTGCCTGGTGGAAAGCAACGAGCTGATGGCACTCAGCTTCAGCGCGGAGGGTTCGACCTCCGGTTCGGGTTCCGGCTCCGGGTCCGGCGGTTTGGGTTCCGGAGGATCTTTCAGGCCAAAGGGGTTCCGGGCGACCACCGCAAGATAAGGGTTCGCCGGCTGGTCCGGGGTAACAGGTGACGACTCGGCCCCGGCAACCGGACTCTCAACCCCCGGAACAGCGGTATCCGGGCCCGGGTCCGGTACCGGCGGCCCCCCCGGCGTGGCTCCCCGCGCCGTGCCCCCCGCAGTCACCCCAAGGAGCAGCGCAAGCCCGGTGCCCCGGCGCACCCACCGGGCCAACCGGACGATTCCGAGTTTGGGCTGGCTGCCTGTTGTCATGCGTGGATTGAACACCACCCGGGCGATTTCGTTGCGGCCGGCGCTCAGGCGGGATTCTTCAGTTCGGTCAGGATCTCCTGCACCATCCGGGTCAGGCGCCGGCCGTACTCGACGTAGGTGGAATACTCGCGCCCGGCGTCCGAGGTCACGCTGGCGTCGTGGAACACCACCGCCAGATGCGGCTCAATGGAAATCCCGCCGTCATAACCACCGGCCAGCAGGTCCCGCAGCACGGGGCGCACCTGGCCATCACCCTCCCCGGGATAGACGTAGTCGGCGTCGTTCTTGTCCTCGTCCCACCGGCAGTCCTTCACGTGCACGTGGACGATCCAGGGTTTGACCTTCTGATAAAACTCCATCGGGTCCTGGCGCGGCCACGGCTTCGGCTTGCTGCGGTCCGCGTTGAAGATCGGATTGCCGGTGTCCCAGACCCATTTCAGACCGGGAACGTGTTCCAGCAGCTCGAGCGCGTGGCGCCAGGACATCCCGCCGTAGTTCATGCAGTTCTCATGCACCGGCTGGATGCCCGCATCCAGGAAACGCTGGGTGATCTCCCGCAGGCGGCGGAACCGTTCCGCCTCCATCTGGTCATCCGAATCCTCCCGCACCGCGTAGCTCATGATGCGGATGAACTTCGTCCCCAGTCGCTGCATCCGCGGAATCGCCCGGGCGACCTCCTCAAGCGTCGGCTCGAAGGGGTCGGTGATCTTCTTGGCCCAGTTGCCGATGGTGGAACCGAAACAGCAGATGCCAAGCCCGGCCTCCTCGAGTTTCGCCACGACGGCGTCAAACGCGGCGTCCGGCACATCGTGGAAGTTCCCTTTCGGGAAATCCCCCACCTGCACGTTGCGGCCCTCGATGCTCTTCCAGCCGAGTTCCGTCGTGGCCTTGATCTGCGCGTCGATGCACGCGCCCGCTTCGTCGCCGATCCCAGTGAGATACATGCTCAGTTCCAATCCGGTTGAAGTGTCCGTCCGCGAGGAAACACCCGGGACCGTCCTCAACTCAAGCCCAGCTTCGCCAGAATTGCCTGCGTCGAGGCGACCTTGTTCAGGGTGTAGAAGTGCAGTCCCGGCACACCGGCGCGCAGGAGATCGACGCACTGTTCCGTGGCGAATTCCACCCCAAAGGCGGCCGCAGCGGCATTGTCGTCCTTCAGTGCCTCCAACCGGCGGGCGAGGGCGGCGGGAATGGTGGCCCCGCACAACGCTGTAAACCGCTCGATCTGGCCCGCGCTCAGGATCGGGATGATGCCCGGCACCAGCGGCACCCGCACCTGCAGCGCGCCGTTGAGGTGCGCCCGGAACTCGTGGAAGAACCGGTTGTCGAAGAAGATCTGGGTCAGCACAAAGTCCGCCCCGCGCTCGATCTTCGCCCGGAGGTGTCCCCAGTCCGCAAGCCTGCCCTCCCGATTCTCCAGGTGCCCCTCGGGGAAGCCCGCAACGCCGATGCCGAAGTCCCCCAGTTCCCGGATCACGTCCACCAGTTCCGCCGCATAGCGGAAACCGCCCTCCACCGGCGTGAATCCGTCCGCGCCCTCGGGTGGATCCCCCCGCAGGGCCAGGATGTTCCGGATGCCGCGTTCGCGGGCGTCGCGCAACAACGTGCGAATGGCCTCACGGGTGGCTCCCACACAGGTCAGGTGCGCCATGCAAGGGATGCCAAATTCACGCTGGATGCGGTCCACCATGCTGAACGTGCGCGATTGAGTGCTGCCGCCGGCGCCGTAGGTGACCGAGCAGTAGTCGGGCCGCAGCGCCGCCAGGGCGGGCATGACCTGCTCGAAAAAGCGCTGCTCGCCCTCGTCCGTCTTCGGGGTGAAGAACTCGAACGAAATGGCGGGGCGCCCCGCCGCGCGGGCTTCGCTGTAGATGTCCCGGATGAACCGCATGGGCGGGAAAGGTTGGCCAGCCGCCGGGCGCGTGCAAGCGCCGAGTCGGGGGGCGACTAACGCACCTGGACAAACGCCGCCTGGCTGAGGTTGGTGAAGGTGCCGGATCCCGTGGTCACCGGAACCAGCGTACGCACCAGATAGGTCCGGCGTCCGCGGGCCGCCGAAGCGTCGGCAAACCGGGCTTCCCCGAGGGGCGTGGCGTTCAGCCGTTCCGGATAGGCCTCTTCTTCCTCCGGCAACCGATACACGGCATAGGAGGCTCCAACCTCCGTTGAGGGGGACCAGCCCAGCACAATTCCCTCTCTCCCTTGCCGCGCCGCGATGACATTCACCGGGGGTGGGGTCACCTGCATCCGGAGCGTGGGATCTCCGATGAGGTAAGTCGTCCGCGTACTGGCATGGCCGCGGGCGGTTTCCACGAGCATGCGCCCCAGGGGATCGCCTGCTCCGAGCGACTCGAACGCCCAGCGCTGGTCCCGGACCCACATCGCCGCGAGCCCGGCCTCCGGCAACGCAACACAGCCGCGCAGGAAATTGTCCTTCGCCAGATTCCAATCGCCGAAATAGGACCCCATCAGCAGGTAGAAGCCGGAGTGCGGACCGGTCGCGTGGTCCGCCAACCAGGCGGTGCTATAACGGTCTGTCCCCTGGATCCGGTTGGCGTCGCGACTGTTATGCAGCGCATCCACGGCGCCGTACCCCCCCTGCATCGCCCAGAGTGAATTCACCCTGGCGCCAAAGGCGTCGGCCAGAAACGCGGTGTCCGCTCCGTCCGGCCAGAGCCGGCTCGCGCCCACCGTGGCGTTGCGGTAGAGGGCCCGACCGGTCTGGTTGAAGGTCGACCAGAAGAACGCGCCGGCCGCCACGCGATGGGCAAAGGTCAGTTGCCCGAGGCGATACCCGTGGTTCTTGTCAAAGTAGCGGCGCAGGAGGTCCGCTTCACTCTGCCCGCGAAACCCAGGCAGGTTCGCGAAGTCAATCCGGCCCACGGCAATCTCCACACCCTGGTCCACGCCGGCGGGAGCGATGTCCTTGTCAAAGCGGTTGGGATCCCGTTTGCCGTCCCCCGGGAGGTTGCGGAGGGTGACGTCACGAATCCGCGGGGGCGTGGTGACCACACGATCGGTCCAGTCCCCGTCCAAATCCCCGTACCACGCGTCCGCCGGCCAGGCACCCTGATGCTCCGCATGGCCATCCTCCGCCCCGGCGCCGGAGTAGGGAATGGTCACGTGCCCCACCAGCACGACCGCCTGCAGACCTCCGGGAGCCCGGGCATGCTCGCGCCGGATCAGCGACTTTACCCGATCGAGATCCTCCAAGTAATCCGGGTTCACCGGGCGGCGTTGCCAGAAGCCATCGTCGTGACGGGGCACCGCCTCCTGCCGCACCGTCCAACCGTCACCCCGCAGATCCCGGGCGTATTGTTCCAGCTCCTCCCGCAGGTCCCGACGCACACTCTCGTCGACCAGGACCAGGACCCCGCCGCGCTGCTCGACCGCCCGGGCGGCCAGCGGAACGCAAATGCGGTTCTCGTCCCCCACACGGTATTCGTAGACCTCACCTGTACGCAGGCCCGGGTCGGTGTCGCGCCAGGAACCCTGCGCCGTGGCCCCCAGCTCGGTCCAGGCACCGGCGCCGCGCAGACGGCGTTGCACCGGCAGGGACACCCCCCGGTCGGCGCACCAGTGCAGATTGACCGCCGGGGGCGAGGCCTCCACCCGGGCCCACAGGTCCGCGCCAATCCGGGTGTGGTTCAACTCGAGCGCTGAAATCGAGGCACCGTAAATCTGCGCCTCCTCGATCCAGCAACCCGAAGCGCCCGTGCCGTCCGGGGCGGACCCGATGGCCAGCCGCGTATCCGCCGGCAACCCGGCGATCCCGCGTCCGTAGGGCATCCGGTTGCGGGCGTCCTGCAGGCATGCCCCGTCGAGGATCAATTCCACCCGGGCCGGACTGTAGTTCACGGCGACCTCATACCAGCGCGGCGTCGGGAGGACGCGTCCAGGCATCGGTTGCGGCCTCCGGCTGGAGAAGGCTGCGACGAAGTTGGTCGCGGTGCCTCCATGACCGTCCTGGGTGAGCACCAGCAGATTGGTGCCCGCCGGATCGAAAGCCAGCGCCAGGCACACGCTGGAGGCATCGTCGGTCCAATCCCCCATCTGCCAGAGACGTGCCAGGTGACCGGGCCCCTCGCCGGGAAGGTCGCCCGGCAGCACGATGGGCTGACGACTGCTCCACTCCGGACGGAAGACCAGCCGGATGGCTCCCTCCCGGGGATCGAAGCGGAGGGTGCCGTCCGGCGTCATCGCCGGGAGGATCATGGGCTGGGCCTGGGCCGCCGGGGCGTCGAACAAACGGCCCCGAGGACGGTCCTGCGCCCCTGGCGCCACGGGAGCTTTCGTGCTTGTCCCGGAATCAGGCCACCAGTGCGAAAGCGTTCGAGGCGGTTCGGCTGCCTTTCCCGTCGTCGGGGTGGGCAACCACGCCAATAGCATTCCCATCCACATCAACGCGCAGGTGCGCCCGCGTCCGGCGGATGCCTGGGACCCCATGTCCTTTCGCATGAACCCACTTTGCCCGCAAACCCTCCAACCTCAACCCTGAAGACGGGCCGAACCGACGGGCCGGGTCCAGGCGCCTGCGCACGGCGGGTGCCGACCGGCGCTTACCGGGCTCGCCACCGAGACCGGTGAGGCGATCGGCCGGCTGGAAATCGACATGGGAAACACCGCCTGCAAGGTTCCGTTCGCCCCGGACTACATCCCCAACGTGGCCCGGCGCGGCACCCTCGGAAGGAAGCGGAAGAGCGTAAAGTGCCGAGGATAGCCGGACCCCATTGAGGGGAACGGTGGCCCGTCCGATGGGGAAATCCCGAGGCCTTGCCTGGCTTCGTTTTCTTCGTTCCCTCCTGTGAGAATCTGAATTGCCCCGGCGATGTGAACTTCGGTGTCGTGCGCCCCGGCCGGCAGGGGAGCCGGCAAACCGATTGCCAACGCCCGCCGGGAGGGCTTATGCTCGGCGCAATGAAACGCTTTGGCATGCTGCTCCTCGGCGCCGTTCTGCTTTGGGCGCCATCGCTCGCGGCCCAGACGCCGGACGAGCTCTTCGTGCAGGTCTACAATCTGATCACGCAGGCCGACGCCCTGAAGGAGACCGGGCGCGACATTGATGCGGAAGCCAAGTATCGGGAGGCGTTGAAGGCCCTGGAAGCACTGGAGAAGGAGTATCCCTACTGGAACCGCCGGGTGGTGGAGTACCGCCGCCAATACCTGACCGCGCGGGTCGGCACCGAACCCGAGGAACCCGCCACCGCCACACCCGGCACGAGCCCGGCCCCCGTTCCCCAGTTGAATCCGGAGCTGGAGGCGTTGCGGCAGGAGGTGGTTCGGCTCCAGGCGGAACGCGGGCAACTGGAAGCCCGACTGCGCGAAGCCCTGACCGCCCAGCCCGCGCTGGTGCCGCAAGCCGGCAACCAGGCGGCCCTCCAGCAGGCCCAGGCGCGGGTAGCCGAACTGCAGCGCGAAAACACCGCCCTGAAAGCGATGATCCCCCAGGCCCCCACCACGCCGACGCCCCCTCCCAGCGCCACCCCCGAAGCACAGGCGTTGGAACAGGCCCGCCAGGCAGTGGCGGATCTGAGCCAGCAGCTCAACGCCCTCAAAACCAGGCTCACCGCCGTGGAAGCCGAGCGCGATGCCTTGCAGGAGAAACTGGCGGGCACCCCGGTCGTCACCCCGCCGACCACCCCGCCGACGGCAAGTCCGGCGGAACTGCAGGCCGCCAAAAGCCAGATCGAGGCGCTGAACCAGGCTCTGACCAATGAGAAGGCCCGCACGGCGGATCTGGAGAAGGAGCTGAAGACCGTGAGCGAGACCGCTTCAAGACGGTCGGAGGTCGCCACCAACCAGCGGGTGAAGGATTTGGAAAACGAGCGCGACACCCTGCTGCGGCGCGTGAACATGCTGACCCGCCAACTGGACGAGCAGAACGTGGCCAAGGGCGACGAAGCCGCGCGTCAGATCAGCGAACAACTCAATGTCCTCCGCGCGCGGATCCAGGTCTACGAGGCCCAGGCCGTTCCCTTCACCCCCGAGGAGATGGCCCTGCTGAGTGCCAAACCCGGTACCGGCAATCTGACCGACACCGCCCGTCTGCCCACCGCCGCCCTGCCCGCCGGGGTGGCGGCATTGGTGTCCGACGCCGAACGCGCGTTCCGGGCGGAGCGCTTCGCCGAGGCGGAGCAGAAATACACCGAAGCCCTGACCGCGGATGACACCAACGTCCATCTGCTCGCGAACCTGGCGGCCTGCCAACTGCAACAGGACAAACTGGCCGAGGCGGGAGCCACGTTGAAGAAGGCGCTGGCGAAGGACCCGATGGATCCCGATGCCCTCTCCCTTCAGGGCCTCCTCGAGTTCCGGCAGGAACACTATGACGAGGCGGAGAAGACACTCAGCCGGGCCGCGCAGGTGAATCCCGACAGCGCCCTCACCCAGAATTACCTGGGGGTGACCCTGAGCCAGAAGGGTCTGCGCAAGCCGGCCGAAACCGCGTTCCGCAAAGCCATCGAGATCGACCCGAATTACGCCGAGGCCCACTACAATCTCGCGGTCGTCTACGCCCGGCAGCAACCGGTCATGCCCGCCCTCGCCAGGTTTCATTACGAAAAGGCGGTGGCCGGCGGCCAGCCCCGCAACGCGGAGCTTGAGCAAATCATCGAGGAGGCCACCAAGAAGTAGTCTCCCGCCCCCAGGTGGCGGCCATCGACTCATTCGATTGCCCCACGTTCAGATTCGATGATGCGGCCGCCCGGTCCGGTGGTAGGCTGTGAGCCATGAAAAAGCCATGCCTGCTGCTCTCCCTCCTGCTCGCGGAGCCACTTGCCGGACCGCGGCCCGTCGCCGCCGAAACCCCGCCACTCCAGGCCTCCGTCCAGGCCACCCGGTCTTTCACCGATTCCCGGACCGGGATCACCGTGGTTGCCGGTGAGCTCGAACTCCCCTCGCGCGCCCTCTGGGTACTCGCCACGTCCGGAGCAGAGGCCGGCCCGCTGCGGGAGGTGTTCGTGGATGCGCCGGCCCTCGTCTGGACGGCGGTCGAGGGCGAACGCCTCGGAGACATCAACGAACGGCGCTCCCTGGAAAAGGGCCGGATGGACCTCTCACGCCTGAGCTGGGCCTGCCGCCAATACGCCTCGGACCATGACGGGATCGGACCCGCGACGCTCGCAGACCTCGACCCCAAACACTTTGCCCAGTCCACCAACGAGCAGTTCCGCGCCACCTACGTGCTGGCGCCCAAGGTGCCCTTGCCGGAGCGAAACTGGGAGGTTCCCGAGAACGGGGTGGAACTCCTACCCCTCGCCTTCGAGGTACGCCCGGAAATCGATGACGGAAAGCACTGGGTGGCCTGGAACAACGGACGCGTGCTGCGCGAGGAGATCGACCCGGAACGCGTGGCCAAATACGACCTGAAGATCGTGCCGCGCGGTCTCTCCCGGGAGCAACAGCTCTCGCGCCTGGGGGAAACCGCCCGCTACCGATTGCTGGCCCGGCGGCAGGGTGACGGCAACGGGCCGGTGTCGATCGAGCTGCGCGACCAGCTTTCCGGGCAGCGGGTGCAGGTGGAGTGGATGCTCGATTCCCTCCAACCGGGAGATCAGGCCTTGCTGCGGGATTGGGGTCGGTTGCGCGTGGGTGTCTGGCAGCGGATCAATGATGTCTGCCCCACACTTGCCCTGTCGGTCTGGCTCCAGCAGGCCCGGGGTCTCTACCTGGCCGGCGAAAGCGACGACTCCGGGGAAGGCCGGCGGAGACCCGGCAACGAGACCACCCTGTTCGGCGTGCTGGGGGGACGGGCGGCCATCCGCGAGACGCTCCAACTGCAGGATATCGCCGGCTCCGCGGAGTCCGACACCGGCGGCACCAACGTGCCGCTCAGCGCCATCACCGGGGTTTCCGTCAAGGCACACGACTACGATGCCATGCTCAACGGCCAGCCGGGCGGACGCCTGCCGCTCGTGGAGGTGGTTCCGCATGACCGGTTCCTGGCCTGCTTCCCCCAACCCTCCGCGCTGGTTCAGTTCCTCGACTCAGGCACGGATTTCCTGTTCCACCTTTCCAGCGGTTTTACCGGCAGCAGCCTCCGCTACGATTTGCTCGACCGTTACCTGGCCCGGCTCGGGATGACCCGGGAATTCATGCGGTCGCTGCTCGAGTCCGAAGCCCTCGCCGAGGTCGCGTTGTTCATGCCCGACCTCCACTTCATCGATGGCACGGACGTGACCGTCGTGGCCCGGATGCGCGACATGGACCGGGTTGCCTTGATGCTGCGGTTGGTGGGCATGGGAGACCTGAGCCAGGTGGTCGCCCGCACGACGGCCACCGGCCACGAGGTTTTCTGGGCGAAACGCGGCGACCTGTTGTTGATCAGCAGCCGGCGCAGCGAGCTCGAAAGCGCGCTCGGCTTGGCCGCGGCCGACGGCCGGGGAAGCCTCGGCCGCAGTGCGGAGTTTCGTTACATGCTGACGCAACTGCCGGTGCGCGATATCACCCGCGGCTACCTCTACTTCTCCGATCCCTTCCTCCGTCGATTGACCGGCCCCGAGGTGAAGATCGGGCAGTTCCGACGGGTCGTGGTGCGGGGACAGTTGGAAGCCGCGAGTGCCGGGGCCTTGCTTTACCAACGAGATCACGGGCGGCCGGCGACCGATTACGAAACCCTCGTCCAACAGGGCTACGCGCCGGATGTCTGGCGGCGGTACGGCGGCATCCGTCTGGAACCGGATGGCCGGACCGTTTCGACCACCTACGGACCGGCGGCCGGCCTGGCCACCCTGCTCGACCAGCCGTTGGATTCCGCCACCGCCGCCGAGGCGAAGGCCTACAACGACTATCGCCAGAACTACGAGCGCTTCTGGCGCCAGTTCTTCGACCCGATTGCCATCCGCCTGGACCAGACGGCGGACGACCGGATGGAGCTGGAGACCTTCATCCTGCCGCTGATTGACAGCTCCTTCTACTCGGGCTTTCGCGGGTTTGTCGCCACGGCGGAGAGCGGTCAGCCCCTGCGGGTGCCGAGGCTGGACCCCGAGCCGGTGGCCATGCTCTCGGTCAACCTGACGGACAAGGCCTGGTTGGAGTGGCTGGACAACATGGACGACCTGCTCGTGCAGGCGGTGGGGATTCACACCTCCGTGCTGGATCATCTGGGCCCCTCGCTGCACGTGGCGCTGGCCGACACCGATCCCATCATCAACACCGGCAGCGGCGATCTGCTGGCGAGCTTCGCGGGAGGCGGGCGTCGCTTCAACGACGAGATGTTCATCCTGCCGATGATGATTTCCATGCTGACCCGGCCCACGAGCCTGTTGGTGGAACTCAAGGATCCCGCTGCGGTGCGGGCCGAACTGTTGCGGCTGCCCACGGGCGATCTTCCCCGGCGCGGGGGCTTCCTTCCCTTTCAGAACTCGCTCTACCGCATCGCCGGCCGCGACGAGTGGATTTTCACCCTCTCGATCGAGGGCATGCTGAAGCTGCGTTACGGACTCAGCCTGCAGGATCGCTACCTCGTCATCTCGAACCTCCCGCTGACCCAGGCTCCCCGGGTGCATGAGGGCGGAAGCGCCCCCAACAACGGGCTCGGCCTGGCATTGGCCCCCCGCGCGGCAGAGCAACTGTTGCCGGCGCTGTTCACTGCCGCCAAGGAACAGGAACGCCACGCCGCCATGGAAGGCCTGGCGATGCTCTACCCTGTGCTGGATGCCGCTGGGGACGACCTGCCCGCCGTCACGGAACGGCACGCCAGGTTGTTCGGATTTGCCCCCGTGCATCCCAACGGCGGCGAGTTCCAGGTCGTCGATCAGCGGCTCCAAAGCACCGAATTCGGCCGCTTCGGCGCCGAGCAGCAACCCGCGTTTGAAATGGGCGACCGCGATTTCGGAGTGCTTCGCCGTGTCCAGTCCCTCGACCTGAGCGTGCAATTCGAGCAGGACGGGCTCCGGGCCCGCTGCTCCTGGGAGTTCACCCCCCGGACCGGAACGACGCGGAACTGAGAACTCGTTCTTGCACCAGAGGCGCGCACGATGCCGGTAATCGACCGGGTTGACGGAATCGCGCCCGGCGGTGCGGACGGCGCTGGGCTTGCAGCTGCGGTTGCGGTTGCGGTTTGAGAGCGCCGCCCGGAGGGGTGAGTGGTTGTTTTCATCCCCGCCACCGTAGTAGGCTCAGCCCGTGCCACTGACCGCAAACCCGCGCTCCGCTCCCAGCGCGCCCGATCCCCATCGCCGCGCAGCGGCTTCGTGCAACGAACGGATGCACCCGAACGCCGGGATCGCGTCTCAGTTAACAATCGAACACCATTTATCCGGTCTCGCCGAGCCGGGACGTCAGGCAGGACCATGAGCAATCCCTCAGCCACTAATGATCGCGTGTTCAGTCTCTGCTTTCAGACTGTCGAGTATTTCAGTCTCGCGTTAGTGGCGCTGTTTTGGATTCTGCTTTTCACCGGTTCGGTCTGGGGTGACAAGTTCCATTTTGGTTATCTTTATGACGTGAGCGTTCCGGTGATGATCATTGTCGGCATTTCTGCATTGCTGACGTGGAGGCGTTTTCGAAAGCACTCTCTCGTTCATTTCGCGGTGCTTATCGCGTGGGGGATATGGGCAGCTCTACCGAGACTATGAGATCGGACGCATCGAATGCCGACCAGCCGCTGCAGGCAAGGGCCTCCCGCGCTGGGCAGTTGATCGATTGATGAAACCCGAAGGCCATCATTGCAGGCCACGCCCGCTTTCGGCGGCTCTGCCTGAGCTTGGTGGTTCGTCAAGCAGCCATGCATAGCAACCCCCGCTCACGACAAAGGCGCAGACTCCATTTCCAGTCGGAGAGCCTCGCTGCGGCTATTGTCGCCTCCGTCGTGCTTTTCTGCACGCTGCAGGCACTCCTTTATCCATTCGCTGGAAAGCCAGATTGGTGGCAGGGCCGATTCCTGGCCTTCTGCGGTTTGTTGCTTGGGTTGCCTGTTGTCCTGATGAGCACGCTCATCCCAACCTTCCCGCAACCCATGTACTCGCTTGTTCTCGTCGCGAGCGCGTTCGCCTGGAGCGGGCTTTGTTTTGTGCTATGTAGATGGCTATTGCGTGAGATCACGGATGCCGAACGAACGGATGCACCCGAACCCCGCGACAACGCGCCGCTTCAACACCCAGACCAGGGCCAGTGACAAAGTCGTAGCGGCGATTTCCAAGTCTGCTGTACCGCGGATTTCCAAATCCGCAAGCGTTCGGAGGTTCGGACGGTCTGCCGAATTGAGTTCGGCGATACAGCAGATCAGATATCTGCGCTACGATCCAACGACTTGCGCTGACTTTGTCACTGGCCCTGACACCCGGACTCCGCAACCCCCAGGACCGCACCCGAGGAATTCCTGACCGCCATCGGCTTGTTGTCGCACCTGTACCTGACGCCGACGCTCGTATCGCTGATCAAGGGCCGGGTACCGGACCACCTCCACCCCGATCCCCTCCCCGCAGCGGAACTGGCCAGGCGGTCCGGACTGCACGCCCTCACCCTGACGCGGGCGATGCGCGCCCTGACGGCATTCGGAGCATTTCAAGAAGTTGAGCCGCAGGTGTTCGCCAACAATCCGGTCTCCGACTTGTATCGTGATCGTCCAGGCGGGCTGAGGGACGCCATGCTCGACATGCTGCTGCTGCTGTACTTCGGCGAAGCACGGCAGCGCACGGTCGAAGGGGAGCTGAATGCGTCTTCTGACAGGCGCTACGGATTCCCCGGGAGACAGAGGAACGCAGTCGCTGCAGAGGTGGGATCGGCCCGTTCAGTCAGGGAGGATTCGATTGCCGCAGCACGGCGGGGAACCCGGCCGCGGAAGGCCTCGCGACCGTTGATCCGCACCGTCACCGGGACGTCCAGATCGAGCAACCGGTCGGAGAGCCGCAGACAGATACTCGCCGGCACGGCGCCTTCGACCTCGATCGACTGGGCTTCGACCTGCGCGACGATCCTGGGTCGATCGCCGATCACCGCGTCCTCGGGGAGTTCCAGCCAGTAGAAGCGGTGGTGGACCACGTCATCCTGCTGCCAGACGATCTTCCTTGGCCACGGATTGCGTTCGAACCCGGCCATCCACGGCAATGCCTCGGCATCCTTGCCGTTCATCCAATGGGGGAGTCCTTCGTAGGAGCGGAAGAAGTGCACGTAACCGCCGGGGTCATCCTGGGCGAGTTGATCGAGTTGCGCGGCCCGTTCTGCCACGACCCGGTTGCGGTTGTAGGCGGCGTCGTTGCCTCCCACAAAGAGTGCAAACGGCAGGTTCCGCAGTCCCAGCAAGGAGGCTTCATTGGGATGCCCCGCCATCATTGCGGCCGCCGCGAAACGGTCCGCCATGCGGGGGGCCAGTTGCCAGACGCCGTCGCCACCGGCGGAGTAACCCAGGAGATAGACGCGGTTGGGATTGACGCCGCGCAACGCCACATAGGTATCGATCAGATGTTGGAACATCGGGTCGATGTGGGCCTCGTGCCAGAGGTTCCAGGTGTCGGTGGGAGCGCGGGGTGCGAGGTAGATTCCCTCCTCCAGCTCATACAACCGGCCCTGGTTCTGCCATTGCCGGTCGTTGACCCGGGCCGGGGCGTTGCCGCCGCCGTGCATGGAGATCCACAGGCTGTGACCGCCTTCGGGGGTGTCGCCAAAGACCGTTTCCGTCCACTTCATGGTCTTGTCCCCGAGGGTGAAGACCCGCGCGGTCAGCTCGTCCTTACGTGCCGTTTGAAGCTGGGCCATGCGGTCGGCGGTGAGGACGCTCAGCGCCTGGGCCGCTTCATCGCGTGACAAGGGCAGTTGCAGCACCGGCGAGTCCTTCGGGCGTTGTTCCGTCGCCTGATCCAGCCATGCCTGCAGGCCGGCCCGCACCGCCGCGGCTTTCCGCAGGTCAGGCCAGAGCGCGTCAATCGTCGCATCGCCGCCGGTCACCGGTTCCAACGCCATCTCCCGGGTTTCCTCTCCGAGGGTGAACCGGAGCCAGCCCTGCGAGCCGGGTTTCAATTCGAACCGTGGCATGTCATTGAGGTCCGCCGTGCCCGCCTTGGTTTCCCCGGTCCCCAGCGGATGAAATTCCCGGTCCATGATCCGGACGGTGGCGACGAGGCGTTCGCCGTTCCGCCGGTCCCAGAGACGCACGCCCAACCGGGCCGGCCCGGCTTCGGATGCGGACGCGGCGGCATAACGGGCGGTGACGTTGACGCCGGCGACCCCCTGATTGCGGCGGGCCCAGACCATGGGGAAGCTCAATCCCTCGTGTTTCCAGGAGGTGGCGTAGATGGCATAACGCGGCACATCCGCCTTCGCTTTCGCGGCGTCGCCCACGAACCACCCGCGGTCCAGCCCGTTGGCATCGTATTCGTCGGCACCTGTGAAGTGCCAATCCCCGTCCCAGACCTCGACCCAGGTGTGGTTGCCCCGGTTGTTTGTCCACATGGGTGTGCCCACCGCCCGGGCCGGGATCCCCACCGCGCGACAGGCCTCCACAAGGATGATCGAGAGCCCGGTGCAGGTCGCCATGCCGATCGCCTGCGATTCCTTGAGACTTTGGTTCGGCCGTTTGCGACCGGTGTTGTAGTGGACGTTGATTCGCTTGAAGAGTTGCCGGTTCAACGCCTGGGCCGCCTCCGAGGCCGTATTTGCTCCCTGAACCAGTTCGCGTCCGAGTTGGTGCAGTTCCTCCCGCCACGGATCGCGGGATTCGTCGAAGACGGCATACGGCAAGACGTCGTTCAGGAAGATCTCCTCGGGCACCTTTGCGGCCCAGGGGAACTCCTCCCGCGCCTGCAAGGCCAGGTCGAGGTTCTGGCTGAGGAACTCCAAGGAGAGGTTGTCGCGGTCGCCCGGTGGCATGTTGTCCACCAGAAACCGGGCGGCGCGTTCCCCGAACTCACCATGTTTCGCTTTCGCCGCAACCAGGAAGTCGTCGGTCGCCCCGCCAAGGGCGGTGGCCGACAGCCAAAGAACTGCAATGAGCCAGCGCATCGGTCGAGAGTGCGGGAAATCCGTCCTTCGGTCAAAAGCGGACGTGCTTTTGGCTTCGGTTTCCGGAGGTTTTCGGGTAGGCAGCAGTCATGCAGCAACTTGCCAGGAAACTGGTGCGGGAGGGGGTGACCCGGGCACTCGCCGAGGATGTGGGCCCGGGCGATGCCACCACCCTGGCCACCGTTCCCGCGCGCGCCCGCGCAGGGGCGATCATGGCCGCCCGCGAACCGATGGTGGTCTGTGGGCTCGACCTGGCCGAGGAAGCCTTCCGGCAGTTGTCCCGGAAGGTGGAAATCGAGCGTTGCTGCTCCGACGGCGACCGGCTGGACGCCGGCGCACCGTTGCTGCGACTAAAGGGTCCGGCCCGGGCCCTGCTGACCGCCGAACGCGTGGCGCTCAATTTCGTCCAGCGGCTTTCCGGAATCGCCACCCTGACCGCGAGCTTCGTGGCCAAGGTCGCCGGGACCCGGGCCCGCGTTCTCGACACGCGCAAGACCACCCCGGGCTGGCGGTTGCTGGAGAAATATGCGGTCGCCTGCGGCGGTGGACAGAACCACCGGGTGGGCCTGTATGACCTGGTGCTGATCAAGGACAACCATCTCGTGGCGCTTCGCGACGCCGGACCGAATGCCATCGCCGCCGCGGTGCAACGCGCCCGTCAAGCCTGGCCGAAACTGAAGGTCGAGGTGGAGGCCGACACCCTGGAGCAGGTGCGGCAGGCCGTCGAGGCCGGGGCGGACATCATCCTGCTCGACAACATGCCGCCGACGGTGCTGCGGCGCGCGGTGAAGCGGGTGGCGGGTCGGGCGCAAACGGAGGCGAGCGGCGGAGTCAATATCCGCACGGTGGCGGCCATCGCCCGCACCGGGGTGGATTTCATCTCCGTGGGGGCGCTGACCCATTCCGCAAGGGCGGTGGACATCGGGCTCGATTTCGACTTTGCATGACCCCGCGCCCCGCTGATTCCAGTACGACCACCGACCTCGCGATTCTCCGCGCCCTGCGTGCCCATCCCCAGGGACACGTTTCGGGAGCCGAACTGGCACAGCAACTCGGTATCACCCGCGCAGCCATCTGGAATCGAATCCGTGAGCTGCGGCTGCACGGCTATGACATCTCGGCCAGCCCCCAGTTGGGTTACCGGTTGGAAAGCGCCCCGGACCTGTTGCTGCGCGACGACCTGTTGGCCCAACTGGGCGGCACACGGGTGGTGGGCCGCGACATTCAGGTGTTCCAACAGACCGCCTCAACCAACGACATCGTGGAGAAGCTGGCCCGTGACGGGGTACGGGAAGGGGCGGTGGTCCTGGCGGAATCGCAAACGCGCGGCCGCGGGCGACTGGGGCGGAAGTGGGTTTCGCCGCCGGGCCGGGGGCTATGGTGCTCGGTGCTGTTGCGTCCCCGGCTGGCGCCGTCGCAGGCGACGCGCCTCACCATTCTGGCGGCCGTGGCCCTGGCCCGCGCGATCCGCGACACCACCGGGCTCGAGCCCGAAATCAAATGGCCGAATGACCTGCTGCTCCGGGGCCGCAAGGTCGCCGGGATTCTGACGGAGATGCACGCCGAGGTGGAACAGGTGCGCCACGTCATTCTCGGCATCGGGGTGAATGTGAATCTCGAGGCCACCGACCTGCCGCCCGAACTGCGGTCGGTCGCGACTTCGCTGAAGCTCGAATTGGGAGTGGCCGTGGACCGGGCGGCCCTGTTGGTGGCGTTGTTGCACCACCTCGACGAGGGCTATGCGCGCCTGGGTCAGGGTCACTTCGACGAACTGGCGGCGGAATGGGCGGACCGCTGCGGCACGCTCGGTCGCAACGTCTGCATTCGGACGGGTTCCCGCGAGATTCGGGGCTGTGCGGAGTCACTGGATGACGCCGGCGCGTTGCTGGTGCGAACCGAGCACGGCCACCTGGAACGGATCATCGGCGGCGAGGTCACACTGACCCGTTGAACGGCGCCGGCCGGATTACGACGAGGCTTGACCTTCACCATGACAGAAGGGCTTTTCGCCCATGCCGTCTCCATGCAATTGAGCAAACCACGAAAGACACGAATCACACGAAAACGCTGGGAAACAACCGCTTGGTGACCCTGTCGTCGAGGTCCATTCATGGTGACGGGGGCTCATCCTGCAGGCGCAAGGGACTCAACCAACCCGTGGCTCGCTCCTCCTATCGTGTTCGTGTGTTTCGTGTACTTCGTGGTTGGACCGAGTGGCTACGGCCAGGCAATCGCTCGCCTCAACCGGAGTGCCCGCTCGCCGAACCTCAGTGCGCCGTCGTCCACGCCTGGAAGTACGCCTCCTGCCAGGCCTCGATCGCGGCGCGATCCTGGATGCACCCGTCCCAGTCCAGCGGGGGCCGCTCCCACTGTGGCGGGCCGGACAAGCCTTCAGCGCGACCACGCCGGGCGAGTTCGGCGAAGGTCCGGCCCCATTCCTTGGTTCGTCCATCCACCGTGAACAAGCCGAGCAACTGCGTCACATCCCCCGCCTGGGGATGGTCGTACATGCCCCAGTTCAGCCAACCTCGACAGTAGCCCTCGGTGGTTTCGATCACGCGCCGACACCACCGCGCCTGTTGCGCTTCCGTGGCCGCCGGGTGCCGGCCGCCATCCAGGGTGAGCTTGCCGCCCCCGTACCAGCCGAATTCCGCGAGGAGCACCGGCTTGGCGCATGCCGCCACTTCCCGCACCACGGACTCGAGATAGGCGAGGTTGCGCCCTTCGTCCTCGTCGCCGCCGTATTCGTAGAACCCCCGCGCCAGCGGGTAGAAGTGGACCTCCATGAAGTCGAGCATCGGCGCGAGTTGAGCCGGGCGAAACGCGGCGTACTGCGACGGCGGGCCGGGATGCGCGGGCACCGACCATTGGATGAGTCCGATGGTCACCAGGGCCGTGGGATCGGCGGACTTGATCGCCGCTGCCTGGCGACGGGTCCACTCGACGGCAATCGACTCACGGAAATGCTGGTAATCCAGCAACCGGGGACCGGGCGGCTCGTTCTTCGGCGGCACCGGAATGCTGCCAAACTCCAGCAAATCCTCCGGTACACTCCAGGCTTTCGCGAGCGCCGGGAGGGCCTTGTAGCGATCACGCAGCCAGTCCTGCCATTTCGCGCGCATCGCCGGGGTGTCCCAACCAACCATCGGTTCATTCAACAGATCCCAGGCAAACAGCGTGTTGCGACCCCGGTAACGGGCGGCCACGGTGGCCCAGAACCGTTCCAACGCCTGCAATACCGTCTCGTCCGCGAGGCGGTCGGTCTGCGCCCAGGCGGGCAGCCCTTCCCAGTGGTCCGGCCCGGTGGGATGCACGTAGATGCCGGCCTCCTCCGCGAGGTCCAGGAACCGGTCGAGCTTCGCCAGCGCGGCCTCCGAAACCACGCCCGGTTCGGCCATGAACGAGCCGTAGGTCAGGAAGACGCGCACGCAATTCCCGCCGATGGCCTTGAGCCGGGCGAAATCCCGGCGGGTGGCTTCGGGGTCGAACTGCTTCCAGACCTGCGGCGCCCAGCCGGTGCCGGGGCGAAAGTAGTTCACCCCCATCAGGACCACCGGAGCGCCGTTGGTCTCGAAGCCGGTCCGATCCGGCGAGACCTGAACCTTGGGGAGGACCGGTGACGGTTCTGTCGCAAGCCCCGACAGGGAGAGAAGAACCAACGCAAGGAGGAGACCTGGTTTCATGGCTTCAATGAGACGGTGCGTTTCTCCGCGGCACTCCGCACGGCGGCATCGACGATTTCCTGACCGATCCGGCTCGTGGCAGGCGACAGCGGGCCATCCGCCGGCAGTCCTTCGGCGAGGCAATGGAGGGTGTACTGGATCGGGTTCTGGAAGGGCGGCCGCAACTCATCCACCGGCAGGTCCTCGCCGGCAGGGTTCCGGCGCGTCTGGACCCGGACCGTCGCCTCGTAGTCGTAGCTGCTGATCGTGCCATCGGTGCCCTTGAGGACGAACCCGCACTTGGGCTGTGGTTGATGCGTCCAGGGATCGGTGAAGGTGCCCCACCGCGTTTCGAACTTCGACAGGCCACAATCATAGCGCGCGACGGTGATGCTGTGTTCGTCCACCTCGAGGCCCGGTGTTTGATCGACCACTGTCGTGATTTCCACCGGCCGGCGACCGTTGTGGAACCACGTTCCCAGGGTGACCCCATAGCCCAGATAATCCAGCAACGACCCCCCGCCATGTTCGCGTTGGTACCACCAACTGGCGGCCTTGTCCGCGGCGGCCGGCTCCAGCTCGATCTTGTCAGCGGTGTGATACAGGGGACCGCGGTTGCCGTCGTAGTAGTGCACTTCGGTGAGTGCTCCGATGAGGCCCTCGTCCAGCAGGCGTTTCGCGGTGACGTGACTCGCCACCCAGCGCAACGGCCAGTTGATGACGAGTTGTCGTCCGGTCGCGGCCAGCGCGGCGATCATGCGGTCGGCTTCCGCAACACTTGCCGCAAAGGGTTTTTCGACGAGCACATGGGCTCCGAAGGGGGCCACTCGCTCCGTCCATTCGGCGTGATGCGCCGTGGCTGGACAGAGGATGACCAGATCGGGCCGGGTTTGCTCGAGGCAGGCGCGGGGATCGGTGAAGACGCGGTCCGGCATCAGGCCGAACTGTTCAATGGACCACTGCATTCGCGCGGGTTGCGCGTCGCAGATGCCGACGATCTCCGCCTCGGGATGCTCGTGGGCCATGCGCAACAGGTCGCCCATGTGCATGTGGTCGAAGTTGATTCCGGCGATCTTCCAGAGGCGGCTCATGGCACGAGGTTCAGCGGGCGGGACGGTAATTCAAGGCGGTGTCGAAGAGGGCGACGATGTTCTCCGGGGGCACGTTGGCCTGGATGTTGTGGACGGAGGCAAAGACGTGGCCGCCACCCGGTTGAAGGGCGTCCAGATGCGCGCGGGCCTCGGCGGCGACCTGTTCCGGCGTGCCCCGGGTGAGCGTGCCCTGGCAGTCGCAACTCCCGCCCCAGAACGCCAGATGCTCCCCGAACTCCCGCTTCAGCATCGCCGGATCCATGCCGGCGGCGGTGGTCTGGACCGGATTGAGAATGTCCACCCCCATCTCGATGATCGAGGGCAACAGCGGCACCAACGCACCGTCGGAATGCAGGAACACCTTCCAGTCCGTGTGTTGATGGACCCAGTCGAGCCCGCGCCGGTAGGCGGGCATGACCAGTTCGCGAAAGGCGCGGACCGAGAGGAAGGGCGCACGCTGGGTGCCGAAGTCGTCATTGACCTGGAGGATGTCGATGCGGTCGCCCACCGCACCGTGAAAGGCCTCGAGATTCTCGATCCACGCTGTGACGAGCTTGTCGTAGAGGCGGCGGACGTACTCCGGTTCGCTGGCGAAGGTGATCATCCAATCCTCGAACCCGCCGGTGCCGAGTCCGTAGAACAGTTCGTACGGCGGCCCGAACGGGGCGATCACGGCCTGCCCGGTGGCCTCGCGCAGGCGTTTGGCTTCCCGGGCAAGGTAGGCGATCTCACCGGCATCAAGCCGTGGGGCTTCCCAAGCGTCGAGGTCCGGGTGCAACGCCCCGGGATACTTTTCCAGCCGATCGAAATACCAACCCTCCTTCGGCATGGCGGCGATGACCTCGTTGCCGCGACGCAGCACCCAATCACCGGCGTCGTTGGTGTCGGGATCGAAGCCGGCCGGGACCTGCACGGCGGTGCCGTCGTGGAGGGTCCACGGTTTCCAGGCGTCATTCGGAATGCCAAAGGCGACACAGCGACGGTTCAACCCGGCCACATCCGCCCCGAAACGTCCGGCAATCTCGGGTTCGATTTCCGCGAGCATCTGGTAAAGGTCAAACACCCGCGGTGACGGGGCATCTTCGTGTCCGAGATGGCGCCGCAGCCGGGCATGGGCGAAGACCGAAATGCCGCTCTGCCGGGTCCCGCCCAGATCGATGGGCGGTCGGTCGATCGGCTGACGGTTCAGGCTGGCGAGAACGCGTTCGCGGGAGGTCATCGTCATCGCGCCCGTGGCTGCTGCAATTCGCGCAGGTCCTTGCTTGCCGGCCGCGAGTACACCGGCACGCGGACGCTCAGGGCATCGAAGCCGAAGAAGTAACCCTTCGATTTCTCCGCCTTGCCCACACACTCGAAGCGGAGGGTGTGTGCCCCGGCAGCGAGCGTCTGGGTGCCGAGTTTGTGCGGTGTCGGGGTGACGTTGGCGTTCAACAGATCGAAGGTGCCGGCTTCCCGGCCGTCCAGCTTCACCCGGTAGGTGCCGTAATCCCAGGAGTGCGTGAGCTTCACCGAAAGTTCGCCCGTGACTTCCTTGTCCGTGGTGAACGGAACCTCAACCCAGGCGTCCTCTGCGGTCGGTTTGAACCAGAGATGCCGGTTGTCGGTGGCACCGCCGACGGGTTGGACCTCGATGGGCGCCCCGGAGCCTCTGGCCTCGGGTACGAGTTGGTGCCCCACCGCCAGCGTCTGCTCGGTGAAAGGCAGCCGGTCGGGACCTGCCGGCAGTGCCGGCCAGGGCTTGTGCGGTTCGGTCTGATACCAGAAGGCCACGCTCGACATCAGGTCGTCGCGCTCGATGAATCCGTCCACCTTCCCGTCTGGGAAGGTCTGGGAGCCCTTGTGCTCGATCTCGGCCCGGAGGGACTTCGTGAACACCACCGGATCGGGGATGTGCCAGCGATAGGCGGTGCTGCGGTCGCCCGTGCCGTAGCCCTCCCAGAGCGGGGTGCCGTAGAAGGGACCATCCTGTTGCCGGAACCCCCAGGCATCGCAGAAGTAGTCCTCCGTGCCGGTGCCGCGCAACTGCGGTTCCTTCGCCCCGTCGATGAAGAAGAAGTCGTCGCCCTCCCCATACCAACCGCCGGACACATGGTAGACGCTCTGGACCGTGCCGACGTAATGGCCGCGTCCCACGATGTCCGCGAGCAGGTAGTTGCGCCCCATCACACAGGGATGTTCCTGCCGGTACATGGCGTGAAAGAGGGCGGTGTCCGCGGGGAGGGAATCGTGCTGCTGCCAGTCGATGTAATAGTAGAACGCATGGCAGCGCCGGTCGCTCTCGTTGGTCACGGTGATGCGCGCCGTCTTCCGAAACGGCATGGGCCAGTAGCAATTCCGGGCGCGGCCCTCGGAAGAGACCCGCACCGGCAGCGAGATGAATGGTTGATCCACCCCGTGACCGATGCCGAAGAAGTCGCCGACGGGACACTCCACGCTCGGATGCTCCTCGCCATCCCAGTACATGCGCAACGTGAGCAGGCGGGAATAGAAGGGTGCGTCGTGGGCGATGGTGAACCAGATGTGGGTGATGACCCCCGGGCCGTCCAACTCCGCCAGCGTGAGGGTGTCCCCCGGGGCAATCGGACGCGCATCGGCGTTGCCGTTCTTCCAGTCCGGGTCGGAGGAGGAGGCGCGCCGGGTTTCGAACTGCTTCAGTTGGGCCAACCCGGCAAGCGGATTACCGGGAGAAGGTTGGGCCGCGACCAGGCCGGTCCCCAGGACGACGAGGGCAAGCGCGGGCAGAAGGGGGGTTTTCATATGAGATGGACGATGAGCGATGTGTCTGACTGGGGCGCAGTCTGCGACACCCGACCCCGCCGGCGCAAGCCATGCCCGATCCCTACTCGGGTGGGGCGATCAGGCGCAGGTAGCGGCCCATCCAGTAGGGCAGCAGGAACTCGTCACCGGCCAGTTCCGTGTGCCCGCCGTCCCCGCCGTCGAGCCGGAAGGGATTTCCATTCCAGCGCATCATGGGGCGTTCGCCCGGCGGCAACAGGCTGCGGGTCTCCTGCCCGCGGAAGTTGGAGGACAACCGGTCAATGTCGAGTCGTTGCGAATTCCGCACATCCCAGGTCACGAGGTCGAGCGGGAACGAACGCAAGGTCCAGAGCGCTCCCAACAGGTCGCCTTCCCGGTCGCCGGTGCCGGCGAGCACGAAGCTCCAAAGCGGGTTGCGCTCGATCCGTTCGATGTCCCAGTGATCGCGCGCCGCGGCGGCGAACTGGCGGCGCAGGTGATCCGTCAGGGCGTAGCGACAAAGGGTCCAGTAGTTCACGAAAGCCAGCAGGTCGTCGGAGTGGTTCCAGCTGTCCCCCATGTCGTGTCCCTCGTAGACGTGGCCCGTGGTGACCTGGATGTTCGCCATGGTGTTGGTGATGTTCTGCAGGTAGCCGTGCTGGACCAGGAGTTCCGTGGCGCTCTGCCGGTAGACATCCTTGCCGGTGACGCGGTGGGCGAACTGCAGGAACGCGACGATCTCGGCACTGTTGAGCCGGCGATCCACGATGGTGGGCGGATAGCTGTTCACATAGTCCGGGTGCCAACGCCCCCACAGGGTCGGCTGGCCGTCCGCGTCCACCAGGGTGAGGCGGTTCCGGAGGATGTGGCTGATGATGTGGTCGTAGGCCGTGGCGATGCGGTTGCGTTCGTCGGCGGTGATCGCACACGTCTCAAAGAGCACGGCAAAGGCAAAGGTCTGGGCGGTGATCTCATCGCTGCTGGTGTGGCCCTTCCATTCCCAGCGGGAATCGGCTGCCGGCCGCCAGCGATCCGGATCCGACACCTTGAACCCGGTGCGCTCGAAGGTCCGGGCGGGGAAGCCGTCGATGCCAGTGATGGCCAGGAGACGTTCCAGGGTGGCGAAGGTTTCCCAGGCATTCTGGCGGGCGGATTCCTCCCGGGTGGCGCCGTAGTGAAAGGCCTGACTGGCCAGGTAATAGCTGCTCCATGACCCGTCGTTGTCGGTGTCGACCAGCTCCGCCGTTGCCGGGTCCCCGGGGGCGCGCAGGTGCAGCTCGGAACAGAAGCCGTAGCGCATGTGGCGTTGCCGGATTTCGCGCTCGAAGTGCCGGGCCTTCTCCTCGAGGGTCATCCGGGGAAAGGCGATTTCCGTCAGGCCGCTGCGGGTGAGCACAAAGAGGTTTCCCGCACTGTCCGGCGCGAGGTCGATCACGTCGTCGTCCTTGAGCCAGCGGCGACCGGCGAAGTAGCGGAACATCCCCACGCCGGCGTGGAGGAAGACCCCCCGGCTGGTGCCGGCCCAGACGCCGTTGGTGGCCACGGCGAGCGAGGAGATTTCGTTCCAGGGCAGGCGGTCCTGGACAGGCAGGGTGACCCCGCCGGTGCGGGGATCCAGGCCGTAGTAGCCGTTGCGGGTGCCCACCAGCACCTGGTTGGTGCGAAAGGCCAGGGCCCGGAGCCCGCTGCCCGCGTGGAACAAGTCGAGACGATTGCCGCGAACCCGGCGGATGGTGTCAGACGATAGCGTGTAGAAGTTGTCCAGGCCGGCATAGACCCGCTCCACCCCGAGGGAACCGGGGGCGACCAGCGGCAGGAACTGCGGCTCCCGGAAGAGCACGGCGTTGGTGGGGCCCACCAGCAGCGCGCTGAAATCCGGCCCCACGGCGAAGGTGCGGAAGTCCCGTTGACCGAGCGCGGCGACGAACCTCCCGGTCAGGGCGTTGCAGAGGAATTCCTCGTCGAACAACTGCCAGAGTTCGCCCCGGGCCAGGGTGATGTCGCGCGCCACCCGGTCGACCAGCGGCCGGAATTCACGATCGAGCGCGAGTTGTCCGCCCAGCACCCGGCAAAGGCCGCGGTCGGAAAGCACGTAGACCCGGTCCTCGCGGTCCACGATCAATCGCCGGAAGGTCACGTCCCCCAGCTCCGCATGGTTCGGATACTGGCGGGAAACCGGCTGCGCGAAGGGAATGTCCGGCATGGCCACCGGCTCCGGGGCCGGGGTGGGCTCCGCGGCGGTGGCGTTCCAGGCCAGCAGGGAAAACAGCGTGAGGAGGGATTTCATCAGCGCATCAGGAACCAGAGGAGAATGAGCACCAGCAGGCCGGCGGCGATCCAGCGGCCCTTTCCCGCGCGCCGGGCGGCCCGGCCCTGGCCGTGAAACTCGCGGGCCACGAAATCGTCATAGTCGAAGTTCTCATCCGGCAACCCCAGCGATCCGGCGTACGCCTCCTCCGACCAGCCGGTTTCCTCGTCGGAACCGCACGCCGGACAGGCCTTCGCGCCGGGCGGCACGGCGGCACCGCAGTTGGGACAGACCTCGGGTGTCACGGTTGCGAAGGACGGGGTTCGCCGCCATCGCGGTCGACGGAAGGGGTGGCCCCGAGATAGGGCGAGGCGTCCCCCACGAAGTCCGCCGCCATCGCGGCCAGCGCTCCGGTGGGGATGGGAAGATACTTGCCGCGGGCGCTGGCCCGCACCTGCCCCCGGGCATCGATGACCTCGCCGGTGGCTTCATACACACGCTCCCGCCGGTTGGCAGTGAGCACGGCCCGGAGCGTGAGTTCCTCGCCCGGATGCACGGGCTGCAGGTAGCGGACGCTCAGCTCCGCACAATAACAGAAGCGTCGGGCCGCCACGGCACAGGCCCAGGTCATCACCTCGTCCAGGACGGTTGCCGTGAGCCCGCCGTGGATCACGTCGTGGTATCCGGCAAACTCGGGTCGCGGAACCCACCGGCCGTGGACCGCGTCCCCGTCCGCCTGGAACGAGAGGTTCAGGCCAGCCCGGTTCTCCAGGCCGCAGACGAAGCAGCTTCGCGTTCGGGGCAGCGGTTTCAACACCCCGCCAAAGTAGCCACTCCAGCCTTGCGGCGACAGGAGAAAGCGGTGATTAATCCGCCCCAACGTGCCGTCCAAGCCAGGACATGAACCGCGCCTTGACAGCGTTTCCGCCCGTCTGACCGTGCCGCCGACCCGACCCAACGGAGCCGGTCCGGGCAAGGCATCCTGTTCGCCCGCCCGGCGAGCGGAGGGCACGGTCCGGGGAAGGGTGGTCGTGGACGGCAAATTCTTCCGGCTCGACGGGCGGAAGTTCCTCGTCAAGGGCGTGACCTACGGGCCGTTCGGCCCGGATTCCGAAGGTTCCCCCTATCCCCCGCGGGCCCGGGTCGAGGCCGATCTGGAGCTGGTTCGCGCTCTGGGCGCCAACGTGCTCCGCGTCTACACCGTGCCGCCGGTCTGGTTCCTCGACCTCGTCATCGCCCATGACCTCCGGCTGCTCATCGACGTCCCATGGCACCAGCAGGCCTGTTTCATCGGCCATGAAACCCGCTGTCGCGCCGCGCGGGAAACGGTGCGCCGGGCGGCCGAGGAATGCGCCCAGCACCCGGCCACCTTCGCCCTCAGCGTCGCCAACGAAATTCCCGCCGACGTCGTCCGCTGGAGCGGCGCCCGGGAGATCGAGGATTTCATCAACGGACTGGTCGGCCTGGTGAAGCACGCGAACCCGGACTGCCTGGCCACGTTCGGGAATTTTCCGCCCACCGAATACCTGAATCCCCGGGAAATCGATTTCCCGACCTTCAACGTCTATCTCCACCGGCGGCGTGATTTCGACAACTACCTGGCGCGGCTCCAGATGCTGGCGGACACCCGGCCGCTCCTGATCGGGGAGTCCGGGGTGGACAGCCTGCGTGAGGGCGAGGAGCGGCAGGCGGATCTGCTCCGGTGGCAGGTGGAGGCGGCCTTTCAGGGGGGCGCGGCCGGCACGGTGGTCTTCAGTTTCACGGACGACTGGCACCGGGGCGGACGCCAGGTCACCGACTGGGCCTTCGGCCTGACGCATCGCAATCGCGAACCCAAACCGGCCTTTGCCGGGGTGAGGACCGGGTTTGCCGGGGCGCCCCACCTCAAGGTCGCCTCCCCCCCACGGGTGTCGGTGGTGGTGGCCGCCTACAACGCAGCCCGCACCTTGCGGACCTGTCTGCGCGCCCTGGAGCAACTCAACCACCCCGATTACGAGGTGTTGCTGGTGGACGACGGTTCAACCGACGGCACGGCGGATCTGGTGCGGGAATTCCCCACCGTCCGCTACGTGCGCCATCCGGAAAACCTGGGGTTGTCGGAGGCGCGCAACACGGGAATCCAGCTCGCCACCGGCGAGGTGGTCGCCTTCACCGACGCCGACTGCCGGCCCGACGAGGACTGGCTGGACCACCTGGTGCATGACCTGGTGACGCAGGGCACCGCGGGCATCGGCGGTCACAACCTGTTGCCTCCCGACGACTCCGCCCTGGCGGCCGCGGTGATGGCCGCGCCCGGGGGCCCGCTGCAGGTCATGCTGGACGATCGCGAGGCGGAACACCTGCCGGGCTGCAACATGGCCTTCTGGCGGTCGACCCTGCTGGAGGTCGGCGGATTCGACCCCGTGTTCCGCCGGGCGGGGGACGACGTGGACCTTTGCTGGCGACTGCAGAATCACGGCGGAAAACTGGGATTCAGTCCGGGCGGCTTCGTCTGGCATTACCGGCGGTCGACCGTGCGCGCCTACCTGCGGCAACAGCACGGCTACGGCGACGCCGAGGCGGTCTTGGAGCGCAAACACCCGGGTCATTTCAACCGGTTCGGCGGCAGCCGGTGGCGGGGGCGCATCTATGGCGGCCCACAGGCGGGAGCGGTCACCCGGTCCCCCATGATCTACCATGGACGCTTTGGTACGGCGCTGTTCCAGACCATCTACCGGTCGGATCCCTCGTGGGTGCTCACCCTGGCCACATCGCTGGAGTACTATGTGCTCATGGTCCTGCCGCTCGCGGTGTTGGGGACGGTCTTCCGCTGGCTGCTTCCCATGGTGGTGCTGACCTTGCTGGTGCCGGTTGTGGCCAGTGCGACGGCCGCCTTCCAGGTGGCGCTGCCCCAGCGCAAGCGCCGGGTGTGGTCGCGTCCCCTGGTGGCCCTGTTGTTCCTGCTCCAGCCGTTGGTCCGCGGCTGGGCGCGTTACCAGGGCCGGTTGTTTCTCGGACAGACCCCCCGCAAGGTCCGGGAGAGCTTCCGCTCCGTCAGTGAGCAGACGCCCGACGACGGACGCAGCGAACTGGTCTTTCGGGCCCCCGAGGGCCTGCATCGCCAGGATTTGCTCGGCCGCCTGGTCGGCCGCCTCCAGCGGGACGGCTGGCGGATGAACGTCGATTCGGGCTGGAGCCCGTTCGACCTCGAGGTCTATGGCAGCCGCTGGAGCAAGCTTCGACTCATCACCGCCAGCGAGTACGAGCCCGGGGGCCGCGCCTGGATCCGGTGCCGGCTCAGGATCGCCCGGACCCTGCCCGCCCGGATGGCGGTCTGGGTTTCGGCGGGGCTGGCGGTGACGTTGATGGGCCTGCACGAGGACGGCGGCTGGGCGGAATGGCTCTGGCTGCTCCTTCCGCTCGGCATCAGCCTGCTGCTTCTGGCCGACCAGCGCCGGTTGCACGGTCAGGTGGCGGTGTTTGTCCGGCAGGTCGCCCGCGAACTCGGATTGACCCCCGATTCCCCGGCAGTTGAGGCTTGCCCCGGGAAAGCCCAGTCGGGATAACGGTGGGACGGAGTGCGCTCCGGAACCTACGTTGATGACGCATGGCAAAGCCCGCCCGCAAACCCAGCGAATCCCAACCGGCCGACGACGACCTTTCCTACGGGGAGGCGTTGGGCCGGCTGGAGTCCATTGTGGAAGCGATGGAAGCGGAGGATCTGCCGCTGGAAACCCTGCTGTCGCGCTACGAGGAGGGCCGGAAGCTGGTGGACCTCTGCCAGTCCCGCCTCGCCCACGCCGAGCTCCGCATCCAACAGCTTGAACGCACCGCCGACGGGGACCTGGCCACGAAGCCGGTCTCCCTGGACGACCCCGCAGACGCCTGACCTGAGGTCCGTTGATGCCCGATTCCGAGAAAACCCAGTCCCCCAGCTCCATGAGCCGTTACCTCGACATGGTGGATGACTCCTCGCACGTTAAGAAGCTCACCCCCGAGCAATGCCAGCAGCTCGCCGACGAAATCCGTCACGAACTGATCAATACCCTCTCCCGCAGCGGCGGCCATCTGGGACCGAATCTGGGGGTGGTGGAATTGAGCATCGCGCTCCACCGGGTGTTTGAGACGCCGAAGGACAAGTTTGTCTGGGACGTCAGCCACCAGTGCTACGTGCACAAGCTGCTCACCGGCCGCAAGGCGCGCTTCCACACAATCCGCCAGACCGACGGCCTGAACGGCTTCGCGCTCCGTTCCGAAAGCGAGCACGACGCCTACGGCGCGGGCCACGCCGGCACGGCGATTTCCGCGGCGCTCGGCATGTGCGCCGCCCGGGACCAACGCGGCAGCGATGAGAACGTGGTCTGCGTCTTCGGCGACGCCGCCCTGACCAACGGCATTTCCTACGAGGGCCTGAACAACATTGCGCACACCACCAAGCGCTTCATCGGCATCCTCAATGACAACGAGTGGAGCATCGCCAAGAACGTCGGCGCCATTGCGGGCTACCTGAACCGGCTGATCACCAATCCCCGCTACGCCCGCTTTGAGAAGGACCTGCAAAAGTGGATCCGTCGCATCCCCAAGGGCGACATGGCGATCAAGCTCGGCCGCAAGGCGGAGGAGGCCATCAAGGGCGCGGTGGCCGGCGTCTCCCTGGCCCCCACCGAACGGGGGGAGGACGCCGATGGCCGCGGCGGTTTCGGCAGCAGCCTGATCTTCGAGGAACTCGGCCTGCGCTACCTCGGTCCGGTGGACGGCCACAATCTGGAACTGCTGGTCGAGTGCCTCGAATACGCGAAGGCCTGCGAGCAACCGGTGGTGCTGCACATCATCACCCAGAAAGGCAAGGGCTACGACGCCGCACTCAAGCACCCGGAGAAGTTCCACGGCACCGGCCCTTACGACGTTGAGACCGGCGACAGCGCCCCGGCCAAGCCCGGCACCCCGCCCGCGTATCAGGACGTGTTCGGGGACGCGATGGTCCAGCTCTGCCAGCGGGACACGACGCTTGTGGGGATCACCGCCGCGATGCCGACCGGCACCGGCCTCAAGGCGCTGGAGAAGGCGATGCCCGGGCGGTACTACGATGTCGGCATTGCCGAGGAACACGCGGTGGTTTTCGCCGCCGGCATGGCCACCATGGGCTACCGGCCCGTCGTCGCCATCTATTCCACGTTCCTGCAGCGCGCCTACGACTGCATCCTGCATGACGTCGCCCTGCAGGATCTGCCGGTCATTTTCTGCATGGACCGCGCCGGTCTCTCGGCCAACGACGGCCCCACGCACCACGGGCTCTTCGACATCGCCTATCTCCGCTGCGTGCCGAACATCATTGCCATGGCGCCGCGCAACGAGGACGAACTGGTGGACATGATGTACACCGCCTCGCGCCAGGCCCATGCCTGCCTCATCCGCTATCCCCGCGGCACCGCCGAGGGCGTGCCGATCAAGGATCAACCCGCGTTGCTGGAGGTCGGCAAGGCCGAGGTGGTGCAGAGCTTTTCCAGCAAGGGCGGTCCGAAGGTTGCCCTGTTCGGACTGGGACCGATGTTCTCCCTGGCCCGGGAAGCCGGTGACATGCTGGCGAAGGAAGGCTGCGATGTGGCGCTGATCAACCCGCGGTTCACCAAACCGCTCGACGGTGCCACGCACGAGTTCTTCGGCCGGTTGGCGGACGTCGTCGTGACCTTCGAGGACCACGTCCTGCCCGGCGGTTACGGGTCGCTGGTCATGGAACACTTCGGTGATCTCGGTCTCAACCCGCGGGTGGTGCGCATTGGCTGGCCGGACCAGTTCATCGAACACGCCACCGGCGTGGGCCACTTGCGCCGGAAGTACGGGTTGACCGCCGAAGCCGCGGTGGCACGGGTGAAGTCCCTCCTGGCGGATGCCCGGACGCAGGCCGCCCCGCAGCGCACCCACGCCATCGGCGCGGCCTGAGCGCGGGGAGCCCGGGTTCGTATACCCCCTGAAGTCGCGGTCGGGGCAATCGCAGACCGGCACTCCGCGTTTGCTCCTCATTCGGCCGGTGCCAACCCCACGAAACCGGGCGCGGACCGAAGTCCGCGCCCGTTCCTCCTTTGCTTCAACCGAAC
>JACKPW010000035.1 GCA_024233215.1 Verrucomicrobiales bacterium
AAGTGGCTCCAACATCAGGAAAGCTCCCGCTGGCGGCCCCTCCTCCTCGTCGACGAAGCCCAGGAGATGGGCTTGGCCGTCTTCTCCGAACTGCGCCTGCTCGCCAGCGCCGATCTCGACAGCCGCTCCATCCTCACCGTCGTCCTGGCCGGCGACTCCCGCCTGGGCAGCCGCCTCGAGTCCGTGGACCTCTTGCCCCTGGCCAGTCGCATCCGCAGTCGCCTCCGCACCCAGGCCCTTTCACCCCAGCAACTCCTGGCCTGCCTCCAACATCTCTTGAACGCCGCCGGCAATCCCAAGCTCCTCTCCCCCGCACTGCTCCAAACCTTGAGCGAACACGCCGCCGGCAACCTCCGCCTCCTCATCAACCTCGGCAACGACCTTCTCCAGGCCGCCCTGCGCCAGGAACGCGACCTCCTCGACGAGAAACTCTACTTCGAGGTCTTCGCCTCCGAGCCCAAGCCCCGGACCAAACGCCCATGAACACCACCCTCCCGGTTCAACGCGCCAGCCAACTTCCCGAGGACCACGGTGGCCTCACCTCCTGGCTCGTCGAGGATCTCTGGTGCGACCAGGCCGTCGGCATCCTCGGGGGCGAACCCAAGTGCTGCAAAAGCTTCCTCGCCCTCGACCTGGCCGTCAGCGTCGCCTCCGGAGCCCTCTGCCTCCGCCGGTTCCGCCCCGTCCTTACCGGCCCGGTGCTCCTCTTTCCCGCCGAGGACGCCCACGCCGTCGTCCGCCAGCGCCTGCTCGGCATCTGTGCCGCCGCCGGCGTCAACTTCGCCTCCCTCCCGGTCGATGTCATCACCGCCCCGAGCCTGCGCCTGGACCTGCCCGCCGACCGCCGGCGTTTGGAACGGACCGTCTCGGAGCGTCGTCCCCGCCTGCTCGTGCTCGATCCCTTGATCCGTCTCCATCGCATCGACGAGAACGAAGCCTCCCAGGTCGCCCCGCTCTTGAGCTTCCTGCGTCAACTCCAGCGTCAGTTCCAGCTCGCCGTGCTCGTCGTGCACCATGCCCGCAAGGATGCCCACGCCACCCGGCCCGGCCAGGCCCTGCGCGGTTCGAGCGAACTCCACGGCTGGGGCGACTCCAATCTCTACCTCCGCCGCCACAAGCAATCCCTCACCCTCACCACCGAGCACCGGGCCGCCCCCTCCGCCGATCCCTTCGCCCTCCAGTTGACTCAGCACGGTCCGGCCCTCGCCCTTTCGGTCCTCGGGGCCCCGTCCGACCCACCAGCCGCCTCGGCCCCGACTCCGGTCGAGCGGGTTCGGGACGCGCTGGCCGGTCTGGATCGGCCCGTCCCGGTGGCCCAACTGCGCCAGCTCTGTGCCATGCGTACCGCCACCCTCTGCGACTCCCTGGCCCAACTCACCCGCCAGGGCCTCGTCCTCCGCGAGGCCGGCGGCTACCAACTCCGTTTGCCCCTCGTGTCCGGTGCGTCGGCCCCGCCTTTCCCCGTTTCCCACCCCAAGGACCCCCAGGGTAACGGAAACGGGAAACCCCTCGCCCCCTCCCAACCTCCGGGGGCCCCCTGTTCCGGCGGAGGATAGGGCAACGCAGGGATGCGACCCGAGCGCCGTCCGGAACCTGCAGACAGCAGGAGTGAGAAACGCCGGGCGATCCTCCCCTCACCGGGAGGGTCGTCCGGCCATCCGCTTCTTTGGTGCTCCTCTGCTGGTGCAGCTCAATGCGCTAAATCCCAGGGGGGCGGGGGGACAGCGTCCCCCTTCTCCTTCCCCCCCCAGCTCCCCTTCACCCTCCTCCATCACCAAACCCGATCAGCCCACCATCATTTACCGTGCGCGCGCTCAGTGGCGGGGCGGTACCCATGCAGCGAAGTTGGGCTGGCTGGATCAGCATATCCCGATCATCTCCACTGGCAGTGCCGCTCTCGACGCGAGGACCCGCCCTGAGGAGATCCCGAACCAATATCAAGTCCTCCAGATTGCTGCCGGCAAGCTCCGTCGCTTCGGCCGTGCGTTTCAGCCGGAGAGCAAGACCTTCGGGCCGGACCCACGCGTTGGATACAACGACGGCCTCCAGGAGCTGAACATCGACTTCATCCCCGGCCTGCGCCTCAAGCATGACGAGCCCCTGTAGGCTCACGCAGCAAAGTCGTGCACCTTCTACCTTGGATGGCTCTTCCTGGCCCCGCGATCATGAGGCATCGCTTCCGAGCCGCAGAACCAAGCCAAACATAAGCCATGAGAACGGCGGTCTGAGAGGGGGAATGCGTAGGTCCTTGTAGAAGTGGTGGCTGGACCCAGATTTGAACTGGGGACACAAGGATTTTCAGTCCTCTGCTCTACCAACTGAGCTATCCAGCCATGTCGGCGGGAGGCGTAGTAAAGGCCAGCGGCTCTCCCTTGGCAAGGCCGATTTGACCCGTTCCTGGGGATTTGTGGGATTTGGATTCACCTGTTCATGCTTGGCTGTGGTATCCCCCGCGACATCGTGAAATTGGGCCATAAGGATTCAATTCACGCATGATGAGCCTTGACAAAGACTCCAAGAGACTCATTTCTTAGCCTTAAATGAGGATTACAGTGGATATTGATGATCAAATTATGGATGATCTGGTGAAATTGACCGGTGAGAGAAAGAAGAGCCCGGCGGTTGCCAAGGCGGTTGATGAGTTCGTCAAGCGGCGGAAAGCCAGGGAGTTCGGGCGGATTCTCCGGGAGGGGTTGCTCGATTATCCCATGACGAATGACGAAATCGAGGCATTGGACCGTTAGGCATGGTTCTCGTTGACTCGTCCATTTGGATTGAAGCCGCTCGCCGGAATGGGGACATCGCCGTCAAGGTGGCTTTGGAGGGATTGCTGGAGGAATACGAGGCAACCCTCTGTCCGCCGGTCCGGCTCGAGGTATTGGGAGGCGCCCGCGCACCGGAGCGTCGACTCCTGTCGCACGCCTTCAGCGTTCTTCCGTGGGTCGAGGTGACGCCCGACACCTGGCGCCGGGCGGTGGATCATTGCTGGCGCCTGCACGACGGGGGCTTGAGCGTGCCATGGAACGATCTGCTGATCGCCAGCGTGGCGGTGGAACGTGGTTGCCGGATTTATGCGAGGGACCATCACTTCGATCTGATGAAGCCGGTGCTGGGGTTGGCGCTCTACGAACCGGGCTATGGTGGTGCGTTTGCGCCCGAAGCGGCGGAGCCGTGAAGTGGGATCGAGCAGTGGACCGCTCCGCCACGGCAGGACGGGGCCTGCTCCAAACTCACCGCCCCCGGCAACTGCATGGCTGAGGCAACCCGGGGCCCTACTCAACAACCTGCCATTTGAAGCAGGCACCGCCCTTTCGGGCCGGTGTCGGGCCGGTCGCAGTTGCTGTGACCGGTCCCGGCTTGCCGGGTTCGGTGGTCAGGTAGCGGTGGTTTGCCAGCGCCATCAAGAGCGTGTCGCCACGCAGCAGGTTGATCCATTGAAAGGACTCCCCTTTCCCCGGTGGTGCGCCGCTGAGGTCTCTCAGCGTGACGGCCCCATCGGCCACCGCCAGGAACCGACCCCTGAGGTCCTTGAGCGCCACCCGCCCCAGCCCGAGATCCACGACCCGGAACTGTGCGTCGTGGGAAACACCGCCGTCCACCGCGGCGAGATTCACGAGTTTGTCACTGTCGGTTCTCGCGACCATCACGCTGCCATCCGCGCCACTGGTCAGCGTGATGGTCCTTCCGAGCGGAATCTCGCGCTCGATGCCACGGGAACGAGGCTCATCAACTGTATAGTTGTCGAAGTCCGCGTAACCTCCGGGATGGCCGGACGTATTGTAGTGAAACAGCGAGGGGCGGACTCCCTGAAAGGTCGTCAGTTGAAACCTCATCACGAACGGTTCGCCCAACGGGATGAACTGGTGCCCATCGGCACTCCAGCTGAAGACCGCCTCGTCGGTGTCGAAATCGCAGTGCACCCGGAGCCAGAGGCGGGGGGGAGGCTCAACCGGGCCAAGGACCGGGGGGGAGGCGGTCGGCGGAGTGGCATTTCGACGCCCGAACCCCCGGCCCATGTCCGGGCTCGTATGGCGTTGCAGCCGCAGGCCCTCGTCCGTGCGCACCACACCAATCCATGCATAGGGAGAACTCAACAGCGCCAGGCCCGCCGTGTCGCCCGCAACCATCCCGTCGGTCCCCAGCTCGACGGTCATGATCGACTCCGGTCCGGGAGGTCGTTGGCACAGGCTGTTACGGGCGGAATAGAAGTCAGCGGCGGGCAACGAGTGCAGCCGAAGGACCCCGGATTGCTCGGAGAGTGACCACTTGCTGTCGTCTGGGACGTGGTTCCATTGCCAGTGCGGATTCAGTCGGTCGCCGTTGAAGTCGTCGTCATGGATGAATGCCGGTCGGGGTTCCTGGGTGCAGCCGGTGTCCGGCTTGATCCAGGTATTGGGTGCTTTGCGCAAGTTGCCCGGCAATCCGATCAACGGAAAACCGTCGTCCCAAGTGATGGGAACCAGGGAAACCATGCGACCCGCGCTGCCGTGATCCGACATGATGACGCTCCACCATTCGCCCGAGGGAGTGTCGACGATGCCGCCCTGGTGGAGCCAGAGACCGCGATCATCGGGCCGCGCGTGTGCCGGTGCCGCAGCCGTGACGCCAAGCGACTCGCCCTGGACCATGAGGGTCGCCTTCCACGGCCCCTGAATGGAATCCGCGACGGCAACCATCTGGTCCACGGGGCCGCCGGGAATGGCCGACACGTCAATGTATTTGCCGTTGATCTTGTAGAGATGATGCCCCTCACCCATGCGGGCATCGACTTCGTATCGAACGCCGGGGACAAACGACCGGAGGTCGGGCGTCAATTCCTCGATGGGATAGGGACTGCGATTGCCGGAAATGAGGTAGACCTTCCCGTCGTCATCGAACAGCACCGAGAGATCATGGCGTCCGGGCAACTGGTTGCGTTCCCAGGGCCCCTCGATCGACCTGGAGCGGAAGACCTGGAGGCCGACGCCATTGACGTTCGAGAAGACGTAGAACATGCCTTCGTGGTGACGGAGGCACGGCGCCCAGATGCCGCGACCGTAGATGTTGCCGCCTTCGAGCCGGAAGGCCGGACCCAAGTCCAGCCGGTCCAGGCAATAGCCCGCCAGCTCCCAGTTCACCAGATCCCTGGACCGCATCAATTGAACCGCGGGGTTCATGTGCATGGTCGTCCCGGCGAGGTAATACTCGTCCCCCACGCGGATGATGTCCGGGTCCTCGAATTCCTCGTAGAACAACGGGTTGGAGTAGGTGCCGTTGCCGTTGTCGGCCGTCCAGTGCCGTTGCGCGGCAGGAGGAAGGCTGGAAGAATGCGGTGGAGCAGCGATGCTGGGTAGCATGCTGCCAGCGAGCAGCGGGGCCAGGAAGCAACGGGAGAGGATTGCCTGGGGCATAACGGATCGCGGTCTGTTGTGGTGGGAGATCAGGTCTTGACCGCGGGCTCCCCGGCAACGTGCGCCGGCCTCCAAAGCCCGGCCGATCCGAACCTACGGCGTCAGTATTTCAATGTCCGGTGCCACATGGCGAAAGTGTGACGGATTGCGTGTCACGATTTGTCCTGCCCGCTTCCTGCGGGCGAATGTGGCGTGGAGGGAATCGTAAATGCCTCCGCCCATGACCCCCCGACTGCGCGCCTCCCGGATGGCTGTCACGTAGTCTGCCACCGTCAATGCCTCCACCGCAATGGAATCGCACAGGCTCAGGGTCAGCTCCGTCGCGGCCTCCGTCGGCACTTGGTAGAAACCTGTGAGCGTGGCGAACGTCTCGGCCAGTGCGTGGGCGTTTGTGAATGGGTCTTCGGAGCCCTCCAATGCCTCGAGGCACACCCCATGTTCCGGATGTGACTCCAGAAGCGCGCCGACCATGATCCCGGTATCGAGAAACGTCATCGGGTATAACGACGTGACCGGTCCACGGCCTCCTCAATCGGTGTGGTCGGCACTGCACCCTTCCAAATCCTGAGTTTCCCGCGCTTCACGATGTGGCCTGAAGCGTTGGGCTCCATCTCCAGCACGATTCGGCCGGGCGTGGCAGAAACGATGAGTTTCTGCCTTCGCGGAATCCCTGCGATCCGCCGCAACTCGCGCGAGAGCACGATCCGGTTGGAGGCGTCGAGTTCAACCGTTGTCATCATGGCATTACTATGGCGTGGTCATGGCGTGCTGGCAAGCTCCCGCGGATCGGGGACGGTCGGCACCGTCTCAGCCTCTGTTGCGGCAGCTCAGACTTTCGGCAGTTCGAATCCCTTGCGTCGCGGGCGCTCCAACATCGAGTTGGCGAGGGCGCTGTTCGTGAACTGCTCCTTGACCGGATCCCATTTCAGTCGGGTGCCGACCGTCCCGGTCACCTGACTGACCCAGCGGGCGATGTTACCCAGGTGACATACGGTGGCCGAGCGGTGGCCGATCTCGACATCGCACACGCACCGTTTCCGTTCCTTGATGCCGTCCACGTAGTTGCGGTAATGGTTGCGGGCGGTGTAGAGCTGGACCGGCAGGCGTTCCAGCGGGAGGGTTTTCCAGCCGGGCTCGCTCACCTCGAAGCGCCCACGGTCAATCCGGATCTGTCCCTTCTCCCCGATAAACAGGGCGCCGCCGTTTGGATTGGCATCTTCCGAGAGCTCCAGGGGGATGTCCCCGGGGTACTTCATGTGGATGATGGTCTCCTTGGCGCCGAAGAACCGGCCGTATTGTGAGTTCTCGTCGGCAACCCAGGGCTGGTAGGGCTGCCCTTCGACCCACACCTCGGTCGGGCCACTTTCGTCCATGCCGAGCGCCCACTGGACTTGATCCAGATCATGTGCGCCCCAGCCGCAGATTTCGCCGCCACAGAAGTCTTTGATCGAGAGCCACCCTGGCCGCGAGCGGCTGGTGCGGATGTTCTCGTTGAAGGGTTTTGGTTGCACCTGTCCCATCCATTGATCCCAATCGAGAGTGGAAGGAACGGGCTGACCCGGCAGGTTGCACTCCCAGGCGCCGGCGAAGTTGACCCCGATCACCTTGGTGACCTTGCCGATGTAGCCGTTGCGGACGAGCATGCAGGCCCGGTGGAAGCTGGCCTGTGAACGCTGCTGGCTCCCCACCTGCAGCACGCGCTTGTTCTGACGGATGGCTTTAACCATTGCCCGTCCCTCGGCGACGGTCAGGGTCATGCATTTTTCCACATAGACGTCCTTGCCCGAGAGCGCGGCGTCGATGGAATGCAGGGCGTGCCAATGGTCCGGGCTGGCGATGACGACGGCGTCAATGTCCTTACGCTCCAGCAGCGGGCGATAGTCCTGGTAAACGTCCTTCTCCTCCAGGCTCAGGCGCCTGGCGCTCTGTTGGGCCCGCGCCAGATCCACGTCACACACCGCCGCGAATCGGACATCGCTGAAGCCTGCCAGGCCTCCGATATCGGCCGGTCCCCGGCTGCCGGTGCCGATGGCGGCCATGACGACCGTGTTGCTGGGGGCGGCCTCGCCGCCGAGCACGTGTTTCGGCACGATGGAGAAGCCCGCCACACCGGCCGCACCAGCCTTTGCCAGGAACTTGATCGCCCGCCGCCGCGACAGGTTGTGGTGGTGGGTTTGTTCCTGCTTTCGCGCGGGGATGGTACACTTTGGTTTCATAAGCACTTCCTTTTCGTTGTTCTCAGTTCGTCTTCAGCCATTCCTTCAGCGCCGCTTCCAACCCCGCCTGTGTCCGGGCTCCCGGCCTGACCTCGACGCGATAGTGCAGGGTGAACTCGCCATGCGCCGGAACTGATAGCGGTTTGGGGGCGAGCAACGCCTGGCAGAAGAACGGCATCTGATTGGAATCGATGATGTACCACGCCGTGTTGCCGCCCGCATTGGCGGGGTCGGAAAGGATGGCGAGGCTGCCAAGATCGCTTGCCCCGTCGCTGAAATTGCAGGCGACCGCCGCGGCATCCGGTCGGGCGCGATTCCTGACGAAACGTTCCACGGGACCGGCGGTGGTCACCACCGACATGGTGACGGGCAGGGGAACCATGCGTGCGCTCAACCCGGCATAACCGCCGTTCACCTGGCCTCCCGGTTCGCCCGGCATCGGTGTCCGATCGAACACCAGGTCCTGGTCTCCCACGGTAAAGCGGCCCAGCCAATCAATGGAGAAGCCGCCGTCCGGCGCCGGGGCGGAGACGCGCATTACCCGGAGTTCCGTCAAGTCGGTTTCGCCGGCAGGATTTACGTAACGGAGTGCGAGGCGGATGGTGGCCGTTCCGTCCGGCGTCGTTTCAATCGTTGGTGGGTCCCAGCGGGTCCGGCCCTGCGCAGCGCCGGCGCTGTTCTCCTCCCAGTAATTGACGTGAGTGCCGTCGGCGGGGTGGTTGATGTACTTCCACGAGAACCAGAGCGCGTAATGCCACGGATGGTCGGTTGGCCGGAAGTTGGTCAGGGAGGTATTCCCGCCGGGGGCCAGCGGATGGAAGAACGGCTTGCCCCGGGCGGGGTCGAAGCTGAAGCGCCAGAAGACATTCGTTCCGTTGACCCTCGCCAGGCTCGTGTCGTCCCGCTGCCACTCGCCAAGGGCGGTGATCGGGAACAACCCCAGCACCAGGAGCGTGACCCAGGAAGCCTTCCCGATGGGGAGGAATCGTGTCGTGTTCATGGGCTCCAGAATACTGCTGGGGGGGCCTGCGGGAAGCCAAGACTGGAAGCGGATCGGCGCAACCCGGAGGACGTGGCCGCCTGGGAGCAGGTGAAGCAGCGCGTTCCGGCCTCGCGATGAGCTGGTAAACCGTCTTCCTGCGAGATGCCGAGGACGATCTCCGGACGGCTTTCAACGACTACGAAGATAGGGGTGAAGGTCCTGGCCAGGGCTTCGGCGACTACTTCTTCCCGGCCACGCGGAGGACCGCGTCGAACGCGGGCTTGGGTTCGGCGTTGACATCGAACAACAACGGGCTGCCGTTGCGGCGCCAGGAGTTGGCGTCGTTCGGTCCCCAAAACGTCACCATCTCCACCGAGGCCCGGTGTTTCATGAAGGCGCGGAAGATGCCTTCATAGGCTTGGGTTAGTCGCTGGTTGGCTTCATCCACCAACCCGCCTTGCGTGGCCGACGCGTTGTTGGCGATGTCCGCGCCGGTGTTGCGTTGGCCGCCTTGGGCGCTGTTGACGTCGAGTTCGGTGACATGAATGGGCAGGCCCAAGGCCTCCAACTCGGTCAGGCACGCGTCCATGGTCTCGAAGTTCGCTCCTGAAACGTTGAGATGAGCCTGGGTTCCGATCGCCATGACCGGCGCGCCCTGTTCCTTCAGGGACTGGATCAAGGTGAGGAGCTTGCGGCGTTTCGCAGGGTTCTCCAGGCCGTAGTCGTTGTAGCGCAGGATGGCCTCCGGATCGGCTTCGTGGGCGAATTCGAAAGCCTTGGCGATGAAATCCGGACCGATGATCTGCAACCACAGCGAGTTCCGCAACACGTCACTCCCGCCGTCGGCGATGGCTTCGTTCACGACGTCCCATGTCTTGATCTTCCCTTGGTAGCGCCCCACCACGGTGTGAATGTGATCGCGCATCCGCTCGAGCAACTCGTCACGGGACGCACGTGGGCCGGTGTAGCCACGCCCGAAGCCACCAAACGCCCGGCCGGGACGGGGCGCTTCGCCGGTGGTTGCCGGGGGTGGATTGGTGCCGGCGAACACCCAGTTGGGGGTCTGGCTGTGCCACACGAGCGTGTGTCCCACGAGATACATGTCGCGTTTCAACCCGAAGTCCACGAACGCATCGGCGGCGCCAAACTCATAGCCTTCCGTCCCCTCCCGCGGGTGGATGCGCTCCCACTTCATCTCGTTCTCGGCGGTGAGTTGGTTGAACTGCTCCGTGACCTGTGCGATGTCGCGGTCCACCTGTTCCTGGCTTCTCCAGCGGGATCCGGCCCCGCTGGTGAGGCCCCGGTTGATGGCTGTGCCGATCAGGAAGCAATCTCGAAAGGCCGCTCTGAGAGTGGGGGTGTCGGAGGAACTCGTTGGGCCCGCGGCCGTGCCGGCGAACAGCAGTTGTGCGAAGTGGTACAGGCTGTTCCGCCAGTGCGTCGGATCATGCCCGTTGCCATCGACGTGCCAGAGGTGCGGCACATTGTGTTCCCGGAGATAGGCGTGCACCCCCTGACTGATCCGGATCAATCCGTCCTGGTTCCCGCAGGACAGCCAGAGGAGTCTCAATTGCCGGGTCGCCGCTTCGGGATCCGGCACCAGTTCGGCCGGTGGCTTGGTGTTTGGCGCCGAGGAAAAGCCGCCGACCCAGGCGAATGCATCGAGGTGTCCCAGACCGAAGTTGAGCGACTGCCCGCCGCCCATCGACAGGCCGGCCAGCCCCCGGTGTTCCCGATCCGCCTGCACCGAGTATCGCGATTCGATGGTGGGAATGACATCGTCGAGAAGATCCTTCTCGAACGCCGCAAACGCCGGGGCGGAGGCGAAGACGTTGCCCTCGGCGCGGTCGTTTTGCCGGGCCCGGCCATTGGGCATCACGATGATCATCGGCATGGCCTTGCCGTCGGCGATGAGGTTATCGAGGAGGAGATTCGGTGTCGCGAAGCGTTGCCATTCGGTTTCATCACCCCCGATGCCATGCAGCAGGTAAAGAACGGGGTACTTCCTGTCGGTGCTGTAGCCTGGCGGCGTGTAGACGTTCATCTTGCGCGTCGTTCCCACGCTCTTCGACTCGTATTCGATCATCGCCAGTTTCCCGTGGGGGACATCAGCGCGTTCGGCAACGATCCCCGCCGGCGGATCGTCAAACGCGGCCTTGTCGTCCGGTCCCAATTCCACGGGGCCGCCAAAAGCCCCGCCACCGCGACGCGCTCTGGCATCAGGGACATCGGCCGCCTGGCTGGCGAGGGCCAGCAACCCGATCAGGCTGCCACGGAAGATCATCTGCTTTGCATTCATGGGTGCTTGCTCAACACACGCGATGGGACACGTGCGATTCCAGCCCCGCACTCCCGGGCGTGTCAAGCGCCCCGGCAGGGAAGCCTTGTTCACGGGCGGGACACGCGGCAGACTCGTCCCAGACCACAAGACCGGAGAGACGAGAGATGAACGGACGATTGGCGGCCTGGTTTCGGCTGCGGGAGAACCACACCACGGTGCGGACGGAGGTGCTTGCGGGCGTCACCACGTTCCTCACGATGGCCTACATCATCTTCCTCCAACCGGCGGTGCTCAGCGGGCGCCTGTTCGGCGGGGACACCGGGATGGATTTCGGCGCGGTCACCACCGCCACCTGCCTGTCGGCCGCGCTGGCCACACTGGTCATGGGATGGTGGGCCCGACTCCCCATCGCCCTGGCGCCGGGCATGGGCGAGAACTTCTTTTTCGTCCTGACCGCCATTCCCGTGGCGGCCAAATTGGGACATGAAGAACCGTGGCGGGCGGCGTTGGGGGCGGTGTTCGTGGCCGGCATTCTGTTCTTCGGGTTGTCACTGCTCGGCCTCCGCAAGCGCCTCATCGACGCCGTCAGCCCCAGCCTCAAGAGCGGCATCGCCGCCGGGATCGGCCTGTTCATTGCCTTCCTTGGCCTGCACAACGCCGGGGTGATCGTGGCGGACCCCGGCACCATGGTGAAGTTGGATCCACAATGGCTTTCCCCCGACCGGATCGTGTTTGCATTGGGATTGTTCGTGACCGGCGCCCTGCTCGCGAGGGGCGTCCGGGGCGCCGTCCTCTGGGGAATCGTCGCGGCCGGGATCACTACGGCCGGCCTGAGGTTGGCGGTCACGCTTCTGCCGCCGGCCGCGCAGGCGAATTCCTTCCTTGCCGGGTCTCAGTTGCTGACCCGCTTCGAATGGGCCCACGGCGTCGTGGCGGCCCCGCCTTCGCTCGCTCCCACCCTGTTCCAAATGGACATCGGGGCCGCCCTCTCCCTCGCCATGCTGCCGCTGATCCTCGTGTTCCTGTTCATGGACCTGTTCGACACCATGGGCACGCTGATCGGGGTGACCGAACAGTCCGGGCTGGCGAAGGACGGGCAAATCCCCCGCGCCAGACAAGCGCTCCTGGCCGATGCCACCGGGACGGTCGCGGGGGCGTTGATGGGCACCAGCACCGTGACGAGCTTCATTGAAAGTGCCGCGGGTGTGCAGCAGGGAGGTCGGACCGGGTTGACGGCGATCACCACGGCGGCCTTGTTTCTGGTGGCCCTCTGCTTCAGTCCGATCATCGCCATGGTGGCGAGTTATCCCCCGATGACTGCGGCCGCCCTGGTGATGGTGGGAGCGATGATGATGAAGACCGTGTCGCGGATTGACTGGGACGACACCACCGAGGCCCTGCCCGCCTTCCTGATCATGCTGGGCATGCCGCTGACCCTGTCCGTGGGCGACGGTCTCGCGTTGGGTCTGGTGGCGTACCCGGCGGTCAAACTGCTGTCCGGCCGGGGGCGGGAAGTCAGCTGGCCCCTGTATGTGCTGGGATTCGCGCTGGTGCTGTACTTCGCGCTGGTCCGGACGCGCTTGGGATGAGGGCCTGGGCGTGGGCGTTCCGCAACCGGGGTATGACAAGGCATGTTTGAATTCCTCCTGGAGATCCTGGGTGAACTCGTCCTGCAGGTGGTCTTTGAGGCACTGGCAGAACTCGGGTTGCGCTCGATCGCGGCCCCGTTTCGCAGGCCGAGGAACCCGTGGTTGGCGGCCATTGGGTATGGGATCTTCGGTGCGGCGGCAGGTGGACTCAGCCTGTGGGTGATGCCTTCGCATCTGGTGCGAACGGAGGGCCTGCGCTTTGCGAACCTGTTGCTGACCCCGGTTGCGGTGGGCCTGCTCATGTGCGCCGTCGGTGCCTGGAGGACCCGACGAGGCCAACCGTTGCTGCGGATCGATCGGTTTGCTTACGGATACCTGTTTGCCCTGTCGCTCGCCCTGATCCGGTACGGTTTCGCGAAGTGAGACCGCCGATTCGCGAGCATCGAGCCGGGGCTGGTCTTCGTGGCTTCGGTGGAACCGCTGCTGGTGAAGCGTGGGGGTTGCGATCACGAGCAGGGCGAGCGGGGGGGCGGCGGCTCGATGGTGGTAATTGGTGGGATGCGCGCGGGCCCGCGAACGGAGTGCCGAACGGGCTTGCCATCGGGGGGGGGCTCCGCCAAAGCTGGGGCGGCTCAGTGCATGGCTGAGCCGATTGGACGGATTGGGTATGAGCCCGGGCAGGCGTGAATTCTCTGACGTAGGATTTGGGGCCCGGTTGACTGGCGGAAGCGGTTTCGGGGCCGCCGCGATGCTTACCCCTTGCCGATCCCGGCCGCGACGTGCGGCAACAACGGGTTGCCCCCATAGCTCAAATGGACAGAGCAGCGGTTTCCTAAACCGTTGATCCGGGTTCAATTCCTGGTGGGGGTACCACCCCAGGTGGCGAGGTGACGTTCCCTCCATCGAGGGGGGCTTTCTACCCGCATTCGCCGCCCGTCCTGTCCGCTGGTGCGCCAGGTCTGTGTGGCGCCATGCAGGTTGTCGCGGCCGGGGTTGGCCGCGTCTTTCATGCCAGCGCCCCTCCCGCGGATTCGATTCGGGATGTGCCGCAGTCCGGCGGCGGCAGTGGTAGACAGCCAAAAATCGGCACTTGCCAACCCGAGAGGGGCGTGGCTAACTGTGCGGCTCTTTGGGCGTCTGGCGCATGTCGTTGCCAGAAGGACCGGCGTGGTGCCGGGCAGCCCGGCAAGTCATCGAGATTATGGTTCGTATTCGTTTGAAGCGCGGCGGGGCCAAGAACAACCCCTGCTATCGCGTGGTGGTGACCGACGGTCGCAACCGGCGCGACGGTCGGTTCATTGAAGAGATTGGCTACTACAACCCGTTGCAGAAGGTCGACGGGCTGTCGGTCAACCTGGATCGCGCCCGCTACTGGCTGGGGGTTGGGGCCAAGCCCAGCGAAACCGTGGGCAGCTTCCTGAAGAAGCTGTTGAAGGAAGCCCCGGCGGCCGCTTGAGCGGCCCTCCCACCGGAATGCAAGACTGGCTCGAATTCGTCGTCAAGGGGCTGGTCGATCATCCCGAGCAGGTGCGCGTCACCCCGGTTCCACAAAACGGGCTGACGCTTTTTGAATTGCGGGTCCACGCAGACGACGCGGGCAAGGTGATCGGGCGCAAGGGGGCGACGATCAACGCGTTGAGGGCACTGTTGCAGGTGGGGAGTGCGCGGCGCGGCGAGCGGATGACGGTGGACCTGGTGGAAGACGACGACGTGACCGAGGCTGGTTGAGGTCGGAGAGCGCCTCTACCGGCGGGGCGCGCTGACGCGCAGGAAGATGCGAATCGATGTGCTCACCCTGTTTCCGGGGATGTTCGTCGGGCCGTTGGACGAGAGCATCATCAAGCGGGCGCGTGAGTCGGGGCGGTTGGATCTGGAGATCCACAATCTGCGCGATTACACCCACGACCGGCACCGAACGGTGGATGACCGTCCGTTTGGGGGTGGACCGGGAATGTTGCTTAAGCCGGAGCCGATCTTTGAAGCGGTGGAAGCCCTGCGCCGGGAAGGAACCCGGACAGTGCTCCTGAGTCCATCGGGCCGGGTGTTCACGCAGCCGGTGGCGCGGGAGCTGGCGGAGCTGCCGCACTTGTTGCTGGTCTGCGGGAGTTACGAAGGGGTGGATGAGCGGGCCCGCGAGGTGCTGATGGATGACGAGGTTTCCATCGGGGATTATGTGCTGACGAACGGGGCGCTGCCGGCGATGGTGCTGATCGACGCGGTGACCCGGCTGTTGCCGGGAGTGTTGGGGCACGAGGAAAGCGCGGCGGACGAGTCGTTCAGCGCCGGAGTGCTGGAAGGACCGCATTATACACGTCCGGCTGAGTTTCGCGGCATGAAGGTGCCGGAAGTGCTGTTGTCCGGGAATCACGCGGAGATCGCCCGATGGCGGGCGGACCAGGCAAGGCAGCGCACAGTTTTGCGACGGCCGGATCTGCTGCGGAGCGGGAGCTCCGCGCCGGACGGCGAGTAGAGAGACACGAGATTTGACGACATGAATCAGGCATTGCAGGACAGAATCGAGGCCGCCGAACTTCGCGCCGAGCCGCTGGTTTTTGGTGTGGGTGACTCCGTGCGCGTGCACACGCGCGTCGTCGAGGGCGACAAGGAGCGCATCCAGGTCTTTGCCGGCGTGGTGATTGGACGGCGGGGCCGCGGGGTGAATGAGACCTTCACCGTGCGGCGCATCAGCTACGGCGAAGGCGTCGAGCGCGTCTTCCCGGTCAATTCCAAGCGCATTGACAAGGTGGAGGTCGAGCGCCAGGGCCGGGTGCGCCGGGCCAAGCTGACCTATCTCCGCAAGCGTATCGGCAAGAGTGCGCTGGCGGTGAAGGAAAAGCGGCGGAGCGCCGCCTCTTCCTAGCCGGCTGGCGGCAGCATTGCCGGTCTTCCGGCACCTTCAGCAGGACCGACAACGCGGAATCGGAGCATGGGCTCCGATCGCCGCGTTGACGTTTTGTACCGTGGCCTTCCGCCGCGGGTCCGGAGCCGGCTGTTGAACCCCGGATGGACACGGAGCCACGCAGATCGCCTGGGCCTGGAGAATCGATCCCGTGATGCCCGGTGGATCAAGCCGTCCGGCAGGAGTCCCGGGCTGAGAGCGAGTCGGTCGTCCGATTCCTTCCGGGTGCTTTGCAGGCTGGCTGAGGACAAGTGACCCCGCCGACGGGGTCACCAGGGTCCAGGGCCTCGCCGGCGGGGTCGGGATGCGGACGGCGGGGAGGGAGGCCGTCCGCGCTCCATGGGAAGCTGGTTCTAGCCGCTGCAGCCTCCGCTCTCACCACAGTTCAGGCATTTGTAGCAGGCACCGGCGCGGATCATGACGTGGCCGCAACGGCTGCACGGGGGGGCATCGAGCTGGTTGACGAAGGTGGTCTCGGAGCGGGAGCCGTGGGCGGAAGCCGGATGGGAACTGGCGGCGGTCCTGGGGGTGGCTTCCTTCACGAGGATGGCGGTTTCCTCGTCGCTCAGGGGGAGTTCCGGCACGGGCCGGTCCACGTGCCGGCGGATTTCCTCCTGCAGGTCGGGCATGGGGAGTTCGCGCTGGCCCCGATCGGGGGCGTGCTGCTCCCGGTAGCCGGGGAGGAACTGGAAGGCCAGCCAGCGGAAGATGTAATCGGTGATGGACGAGGCCTGCGGGATGTCGCGGTTCTTGGTGAAGCCGGAGGGTTCGTAGCGCTGGTGGGAGAACTTTCGCACCAGGGCTTCCAGGGGCACGCCATATTGCAGGGCCATGCTGGTGAGGGTGGCCACCGTGTCCATGACGCCCCCGATGGTGGAGCCTTCCTTCGCCATGGTGATGAACAACTCGCCGGGGGTCCCGTTCTCGAAGAGGCCGACGTTCAGGTAGCCCTCGTGTCCGGCGATGTGAAACTTGTGGTTCACGGCGGCGCGGATTTCCGGGAGCCGACGGCGCAGCGGCTTGCCCACCTGTTCGCGGAGGCCCTGCAGTTCGGTTTCAAGCGACTTGATGCGTGCGTCCAGCGACCCCCCGTCCTTCCCACCGGTGCCGCTGCCACTGCCGCTGCCGCTCTTGGTGTTGAGCGGCTGGCAGCGCTTGGAGTTGTCGCGATAGATGGCAACGCACTTGAGGCCCATGCGCCAGGCCTGGATGTAGGCGTCGCGGATGTCACCGACGCGGGATTCCTCGGGCAGGTTGACGGTCTTTGAGATGGCGCCGCTGATGAACGGCTGAGCCGCCGCCATCATCCTGAGGTGGGCGACGTAGTGGATGCTGCGTTCGCCGCGAAACGGGCGAAAGGCGCAATCGAAGACCGGCAGGTGCTCCGGCTCGAGCCCGCTGCGGATGGGGGTTTCGCCATCCATCACGTCCTCGATGGTGTCAAACTTCTCGATGTGACTGCTGATGGCCCGGATGGATTCGGCATTGTACCCGAGGCGTTTCAAGGCGTCAGGCACCGTCTGATTGACGATCTTCAGGTTCCCGCCTCCGGCCAGCAGCTTGTATTTCACCAGGCTGATGTCCGGTTCGATTCCCGTGGTGTCGCAGTCCATCATGAAGGCAATGGTGCCCGTGGGTGCGAGTACGGTGACCTGGGCGTTGCGATAGCCATGGCGCCGCCCCCCGGCCAGGGCGCGCTCCCAGCATTCCCGCGCGGCATCCTTGAGGAAGCCGAAGCCCTCGCTGGGCTGAATGCCTTCCACGGCTTCCCGGTGCTGCTCGATGACCTCAAGCATCGAGCCGGCGTTGTCCTTGGCAACGGGTTGGTCGACCCCGGCGCAGCGGGCGTCGCGATAGCCCGCGAAGGGGCCGGTCAGGCGCGAGAGTTCAGCGGACTGCTCGTAGGCGGTGCCGGTCATGATGGCGGTGATGGCACCGGCCAGCGCGCGGCCCTCGTCGGAATCGTAGGGCAGGCCATAGCTCATGATGAGGGAGCCGAGGTTGGCATAGCCCAGGCCGAGAGTGCGGAAGATGTGGGAGTTCTCGGCGATCTGTTTGGTCGGGTAACTGGCGTTGTCGACCAGGATCTCCTGGGCGGTGATGAACAACCGCACGGCGGCGCGGAAGCGTTCCACGTCGAACCGGCCGTCAGCCCGTTTGAACTTCATGAGGTTCAGGGAGGCCAGGTTGCAGGCGGTGTTGTTCAGGAAGACATATTCGCTGCAGGGATTGGTGCTGTGGATGGCCTCGGTGCCCTTGCAGGTGTGCCACTTCTGAATGGCCCCGTCGTACTGGAGGCCCGGATCCCCACACACCCAGGTGCCTTCGGCGATCTTGTCGAGCAACCGGGCGGCGTCCTTCTTTTCCAGTTGTTCTCCGGTGGTGACGGACCGGGTGCACCATTCGCCGCCATTCACCGCGGCGGCCATGAACTCATCACTCACCCGGACCGAGAGGTTCTCGTTCTGGTACATGACGGAGCCGTAGGCCTCGCCGTTGAAGTTCCCGTCATAGCCCTGTTCAATGAGTGCCCAGGCTTTCCGTTCCTCCTTCATCTTGGCCTCAATGAACTCCTCGATGTCCCCGTGCCAGTCGCGCAGGGTGTTCATTTTGGCGGCTCGCCGGGTCTTGCCGCCGGACTTCACCACGTTGGCAACCTGGTCGTAAACTTTGAGGAAGGAGAGCGGTCCGCTGGGACGTCCGCCCCCGGAGAGCTTCTCCTTGCTGGACCGAATGGGGGTGAGATCGCTGCCCGTGCCGGACCCGAACTTGAACAACATGGCCTCGCTGTAGGCCAGGTGCATGATCGACTCCATGTTGTCCTCCACGCTCTGAATGAAGCAGGCACTGCACTGCGGGTATTCATACTGCGTCGAGGCGCGCCGAGCTTCGCCCTGTTTCGGGTCGTAGAACCAGTTGCCACGGTCGGAATCCCGCCCGATTCCGTATTGGTGAAAGAGCCCGACATTGAACCAGACCGGTGAGTTGAACGCCCCATACTGGTGCAGGCAGAGCCAGGCCAGTTCCTGATGGAACAGGTCACCGTCCTCCTTGCTGAAGTAGCCGTCCTGAACGCCCCAGTCCGCGATGGTGCGGGTGACCCGGTGGATCAACTGGCGTACAGACTGCTCGCGTTCGGGCTTTGCGGGGTCGCCGTAGAAATACTTGGAGCAAACGACCTTGGTGGCGAGCTGGGTCCAGAACTTCGGCACCTCCACGTTTTCCTGGCGGAAGATGGGTTTGCCGCGTTCATCCGTGATTTCGGCGGTCCGGCGTTCCCAGTCCACCTCGTCGAAGGGATCCGCGCCCGGGCTGCTGAAGACGCGCTCCAGCTTGAGGCGTTTCGGGCGCCCACCGGTGCCGGCTTTGCGGCCGCGCGGGGGGGCGGGGCGGCGGGCACGGCGCGCGGTGGCGGCGGGCGCGGGGCTTTCAACGAGAGGGCTGGGGGCGTCAATCATGGCAGGTTGGTTGTTGGTTGTGGTGGCTGGCAATGGTTCAAAATCTTCGGACAAAAAGGGGCGACCCTCTCTCGAACTTGTGCCGTTTCTGCCGAGCGAGCCGCCGGTCTGATACCCTATTGGTTGGGGCAGTGGTTTGAGGCTAATACAACAGGTTGTGGTAGCAAGGAGATTCTGCAGGAAAGTTCTCCCCATTCGCGGAGCACTTCCGCGGCAAGGATTTAGGGAGGTTGCTCACGGTCTGTCCGCGGGACGGTTCACAAGGTGATCTCCCCGGGTGTTCAGCGTTTTCGGTGACGGTTCAGACCTCGATCCAGATCAGCGTCCCCACGGGCAGAAGATCGTACAACGGGAGGATGTCAGTGGCGGACAAATGGATACAGCCGTGGGAGGCCGGTCGCCCCAGCGTCATCTCGTTGCCGATGCCGTGAACGTAGATGTAACGGGCGAACGTATCGACGTTGCCCCCGCGGTTCAGTCCTGGTTCCAATCCGTCCAGCCACAGGATCCGATGGGCAATCGGTGCCTCGGGTCGTCCCTGCCAGGTCCAGCCCACCCGCCTGCGGCTCTTCCACACGGCCCCCTGGGGCCACCCGCCGCCCACCTTGCGTGCGACGCGATGCAGGCCCAATGGTGTGCAGTTGGTGTTGCGTTGTGAACCGATGCCGAACCGCGAGGTGGAGACCACGTAGCGGCGTTGCATGGCGTAGGTCGAACCCGGCCGGCCCCGCCGCCACAACGACATCGATTGCTGCGCAATGGAGACCACCAGCAGAAACCGGGTGGGGGCCACGTCCCACCGACGACAAGCCATCCGGAAGGCGTCCGGCAGTCGCGCCCTGCCCGCTCCCGCGCAGTCCCGTGGTGGCGAACTGGCGTTCGCCGGGCTCCGTCGTATTGCGCGAGGTTTCGAGCGTGAGGGGTTCATTGCGAATCCACAGCGCGTCAGGCTGACTGGTGTTGGATCAGACCACGGGTTCAACCCAGGTTCTTGATGAGGATTTTCGAATTGCGGCCGCTTTGGAGGTAGCGCTCGCGGCGGGCGGGGGGGAGGTTGTCCACGGAGCCCTCGACGAACCCGCCCTTTTGCTGGAACCAGGCGAAGGCCTGGGTGGACAGGGCCAGCAAGCGGGTCATCCCCAGTTCGCGGGCCGTTTGTTCGAGATACTGGATGAACTTCCGCCCGATGCCCTGGTTTTCATGGGCTGGTTTCACGCAGAGCGAGGCGATTTCCGCCAGGGAATCGCCGGGGTACACGTGCAAGGCCACACAGGCGACCGGGTTGTGATCGATTTCGTAGATGAAATAGTCTGCCAGGTTGCGCTCGATGTTGGCCCGGGTGCGCCGGGCCAGTTCCTCCTTGGCGATGGAGGGGCGGATGAGCTTCAGGATTTCCGGGACGTCCTTGCGCATCGCCCGGCGAATCTCACGGTACTCACTGGCGAACACGAGGGTCCCGATGCCTTCGTTGGAAAACACCTCGGACAGCAGGGCTTCGTCCATGCGGCCGTTGATCACGTGCACGCGTGGCACCGCGGCGTTGCACGCCTGTACCGCGTGACGGGCCTTGGAGATGAGCTCGGGGGCGAAGGCGGTCGGCGAACCGGTCAGGGTCTGTTCCAGGTCCGTCACCAGAACCTGGCGCAGGAGCTGGCCGCCGGCGAGCAGGCCGTCGTAACCGGTGACGAAGATGAGCTTGGCGGCGCCAATGGCGATTGCCACCGCCACCGCCACGGCGTCGGAGTTGACCCGGAACGTGCGGCCCTCACCGTCGAAACCAAGCGGTGGCAGCACAGGGATGACGCCCTGGCCCAGGAGCATCTCGAGCAACGGGGCGTCGACGCGCTCGACCTTGCCGGTGTGCTGGTGGTCGATGCCGCGGAGGATGCCGACCGGGTGGGCGGTGATGGCGTTGGGAGCTGCGGCGCGGAGATCCTGTGCCGCGAGGCCCTCCATGACCCGGTGGGTGACTTCGTGGGCTGCGTCGAGCGCGATCTCGAACGTCGGTTGATCGGTCACGCCTGAGCCGTCGTCGTTGCTGGGGGTCAGGCCCGTGCGGGCAGCGAGACGGCGAATTTGCTCCGCGGCGCCGTGGGTGAGGACCACGTTGATGTTGAGCGAGCGAAGCACCGCCACATCGGTGAGAATGTTGGCGAAGTTCTCGTCCGCGACGACCGCGCCATCGAGGCTGATGACGAAGGTCTTTTCGCGGAACCGGGGGATGTACTGGAGGATGCCCCGCAGGTCGGTTGGTTTCACGGCGTGTGTGGTCCGAAAATCGCGCCCGCAATCAACGGGCTTTCGGCGGGGTCCTTCAATGTTTTTGTGCAACTCGTCCCGGGAGTGGGCACTTGGGGAGTGGGGGACCAAGTTGGCGCTTGCCACGGTGTCGTTTGTTCGTTACGTTCAGTCCGATTTGAACGCTGGCTGTCGACTTCGCCGGGCCTCGGGGCGCCAACCCGAACCCCGGTTGCGAATTGACCGGCACGAAGTGTTTCCCCGAAAGGCCTTTCCACAGCCGTGATTCGTTCCAAGGCACGACAGGCCTTCGTGGAGGCGGGTGGCAACTTCTGCCGCAAAGTGGGGTTGCCCAAGTCGATCGGGCAGATTTACGGCCTGCTGTTCCTTTCGCACAAACCGCTGACCTTGGAAGACATTACCCAGATGCTGGAAATCAGCAAGGCGAGTGCCAGTGTGGGGACACGGCAACTGATCGCCTGGGGCGCGGTCCGGCAGGTGTGGGTGCCTGGGAACCGTCGGGACCATTTCGAGGCGGTACCGGAGCTGCGCCAGATCGTCAGGCGGGCGTACGCGGAGTTTCTTCGGCCCAGACTCGATGCCTCGGAAAAACGTCATGCGCGACTCGAGTCCATTCTCGAGGAGGACCTTGGCGCCGGGCGGTTGACCCCGGAGGAACATGATTTCTGTGCCTCCCGTCTGCAGCGCGTGGGGCGTTTGCAGGAGCAGCTCAGAACCGTCGTGCCGCTGGTGGAGCAGTATCTCTGACGGCGCACGAACACGGTGAAATCCGCAAACCATCATTTATGAAATCCCTGGGAATCGTTGGCTTGGGCTATGTGGGGTTGCCTCTGTCGCTCCAGTTTGCCCGGAGCGGACTTGAGGTGACAGGAATTGACGTCGATCCGGCGAAGCCGGAGGCGATCAATTCCGGGCGAAGTTACATCCAGCACATCCAATCCGCGGACATTGCGGAGATGGTCGAGGCCGGCCGTTTGACCGCCACCACGGATTTCGGGGTGGTGGCGAATCTGGATGCGGTGGTGATCTGCGTGCCGACCCCGCTGAACCGCAACCGGGAGCCGGACATCAGCTACGTTTTGAAGACTGGATGTGCGATTGCCCCGCACCTCAAGCGGGGCATGTTGGTCGTGCTGGAGTCGACCACCTACCCGGGCACGACCGATGAGGAGCTTCGGCGGGTCCTGGAGGAGGGCTCGGGGCTGGTGGCCGGCAAGGACTTCCACCTCGCCTTCAGCCCGGAACGCGAGGATCCGGGCAATCCTGCCAGCAAGGTGGCCGAGATACCCAAGGTCATCGGTGGGTTGACCCCGGCCTGCCTGGAGCAGGCGACCGCGCTTTACGGCGCTGCCATCAAGCGGTTGGTGCCCGTTTCGTCGTGTCGGGCCGCCGAGGCCACCAAGCTGCTCGAGAACATCTTCCGGAGCGTGAACATCGCGCTCGTGAACGAGCTCAAGGTGGTCTACGCGGCGATGGGCATCGATGTCTGGGAGGTGATCAATGCCGCCAAGACGAAGCCGTTTGGCTACATGCCCTTCTTTCCCGGTCCCGGGCTGGGCGGCCACTGCATTCCGATCGACCCGTTCTATCTGACCTGGAAGGCGCGGGAGTATGGAAAGAACACCCGATTCGTCGAACTGGCCGGCGAGATCAACACGTCCATGCCGGAATACGTGGTCAACCGGGTTGCCGAGGCCCTGAACGCCGACCGCAAGCCGGTCAACGGCAGCCGCGTTCTGGTGCTGGGCCTCGCCTACAAGCCGAACGTCGATGACTACCGGGAATCCCCGAGTTTCATCCTCCTTGACCTCCTCAAGGCGAGGGGCGCCGAAGTGGCCTACTATGATCCCTACATTCCCGCGATCCACGAAAGCCGGGAGCATGCCGAATGGTCGGGAACGCGGTCGGTTTCCTGGGACGAGGCCACGCTTCAGAAGTTCGATGCCGTGATCATCGCGACCAACCACGCCTCGGTGGACTACTCCCAGCTGGCGGGCTGGGTCGGGTGCATTGTGGACACCCGGAACGCGATGAACGGAGTCGAGCCCTCCAAGGCGAAGGTCTGGAAGGCCTGATTCCCCCGCCGTAGCCGCCGACGTCAGTCGGCGCAAATCAACACCAGGCCGACAATGGTCGTCCGCCTTCTGCCCTCCGCCTTCTCTCTCCTCTCTGCAGCATGAAACTCCTGGTCACCGGCGTCGCCGGATTCATTGGCTTCCACACCGTCAGGTGCCTCCTGGACCGTGGGGATGAAGTGGTTGGGGTGGACAACCTCAACGACTATTATGACGTGCGTCTCAAGGAGGCCCGGTTGGCGCAATTGCAGGGGCGCGACCGCTTTGAGTTCCGGCACCTGAACATTGCGGACCGCGAGGGAATGGCGGCGCTCTTCGCCGGAGTCCGTCCCGAGCGGGTCATCCACCTGGCAGCCCAGGCGGGCGTTCGCTATTCGTTGCAGAACCCGCATGCGTACGTCGACAGCAACCTGGTCGGCTTCACCAACATCCTCGAGGGGTGCCGGCACCAGGAGGTACGGCACCTCGTGTATGCCTCGTCCAGTTCGGTCTACGGCGCGAACACCCGCATGCCGTTTTCGGTGCATCACAACGTTGATCATCCGTTGAGCCTCTATGCGGCGACGAAGAAGGCGAATGAGCTGATGGCTCATACCTACAGCCATCTCTATGGCCTGCCTGCCACCGGGCTGCGCTTCTTTACGGTTTACGGGCCCTGGGGACGTCCGGACATGGCCCTGTTCCTGTTTACCAAGGCCATTTTGGAGGGCCGACCCATCGACGTGTTCAACGAAGGCCGGATGCGGCGCGATTTCACCTTTGTGGATGACATTGTCGAGGGCGTGGTGCGCACAGCGGACCGGTTACCGGAGCCGAACCCGGCGTGGGATGGGGCCCAGCCGGACCCGGGAACCAGCCGGGCGCCCTACCGGATTTACAACATCGGGAACAACAACCCCGTCGAGCTGATGCGGCTCATCGAGGTGATCGAGGAGTGTCTGGGGCGCAAGGCGGAGAAGCGAATGCTGCCCATGCAACCCGGGGATGTCCCCGCGACCTACGCCGATGTGGATGATCTCACGCGCGACGTCGGGTTCAAGCCCTCCACCCCAATCCAAGTGGGGGTGGCCCGATTCGTGGAGTGGTACCGCGAGTTTTACGGCGTTTGAGCGACGGGGCCAGTCCTGCAGTTGTTGGTATTGCCCCCTCCGCCAACAGTGAGGACTGAATCCCCTCTGGAAAGAACCATCACCATGCAATTCATCGACCTGCAAACCCAATACCAGCGCTATCAAACCGAGATTGATGAGCGCATTCATTCGGTGCTGAACCACGGCCGCTTCATCATGGGCCCCGAGGTCGGCGAACTGGAATCCGCCCTGGCCGCGTACGTCGGGGTCTCCCACTGCATCACCGTCGCCAGTGGTACCCACAGTCTGGAAATCGCCCTCCGGGCCTTGGACATCGGTCCTGGCGACGAGGTGATCACAGTGCCCTTCACCTGGATCAGCACGGCCGAGGTGGTCGGGCTTGTGGGCGCCACACCGGTCTTTGTCGACATCGAGCCGGGTTCCTACAACATAGACCTCGACCGCATCGAAGCCGCGATCTCCCCGCGGACGAAGGCCATCATGCCGGTGAGCCTGTTCGGGCAGATGCCCGATTGTGATCGCCTCAACCAGATCGCCGCACAGCACGGTCTGCCGGTGATCGAGGATGCCGCGCAGAGTTTTGGGGCCACGCAAAACGGACGTCGGAGCTGCGGGGTCACCACTATCGGCAGTACCAGCTTCTTCCCGGCCAAGCCCTTTGGTTGTTACGGCGACGGCGGAGCGCTTTTCACCGGCGACGAGGAGCTGGCGCGGAAGATGCGGGCCATCCGCACCCACGGCGGACTGGAACGTCACCATCACCCCTTGTTGGGGATGAACGGCCGGTTTGACACCATCCAGGCGGCGGTCCTGCTGGCGAAGCTCCCCCATTTTGAGTGGGAAGTGGCCGAGCGCGGGCGCATCGGTGCCCGATATACCGAACAGCTCCGCGGACTTTGCACGGTTCCGGAGGTGGCGCCGGGCAACACGCATGTCTACGCGCAGTACACCATTCGCGTGCCGGATCGGGATGCCGTGGGAGCGAAACTAAAAGCTGCGGGAATCCCCACCGCGGTCTATTATCCCAAGTGTCTCCATGAGCAGCCGGTCTTCGGCGGGGGTGCCTCCCGGGTGGTCGGGGAACTGGCGGAGTCGGAGAAGGCCTCCCGCGAGGTGATCAGCCTGCCAATGCATCCGTTCCTCTCCGAGGCGGATCAGGATCGGATCGTGGATTCGCTTAAAAAAGTGCTGGCTGGTAAGTGAGACCGCAACTCCGATGGTGCCCTACGGGAGCCGTCGGTTCGCACGCATGGATTCCCTCCCAAAAGGCAATGCCCCTGACTTGGTCCGCCTCGCCCGCCGACTATTTTGGTGGAAATCACCCGAGGAGGCCCTGCGCTGGCCGGGGCGCTTGCTGGCGCAGGTGATGACGCTGGGCTCATGGGATGATATCCAAGTGGCTCGTCGCCACTGGAGCGAGGAGGAGTTTCGCGAGGTTTTGCGTCGACCTCCGCCCGGCGTGTTTGACCGCCGGAGTTGGACCTACTGGCATCTCATGCTGGGTTTGGAGCCGGTGCCTCCGCTGCCGCGCCGATGCCTGACGTGAGCACATTGGAGCCACGGCTGGACATCCTGCCTGATTTCCAGCGGCGCCTCTGGCCGAAGCTGGGTGCCGTGCCGGGGTTCTTCGTGCTGTATGGTGGCACGGCGTTGGCGTTGCGATTGGGGCACCGACAGTCGGTGGATTTCGATTTCTTCTCAGCGCGGTCGTTTGGGCCCGAGGAATTGCGGAGCCGATTGCCGTTTGCGGCGGATTCCGAAGTGGTACAGGTGGAAAAGAACACCTTGACGATTCGTTGCCCGGGTGGCGATGGGGTTCTTGTCTCCTTTCTTGGCGGACTGCACGCTTCACCGATCGAGTTACCGGATGCCTGTGCCGACACCGGGCTTCGTGTGGCCGGATTACGGGACTTGCTGGCGGCCAAGCTCAACGTGGTGTTCCAGCGGGCGGAGGCAAAAGACTATCTCGACGTACACGCCTTGCTGAATACGGGGCTCACCTTGTCGGAGGGCTTGGCCACCGCCCGGGCGGTCTACGGGCCGACCTTCAATCCCACCCTGCCGCTAAAGGCCCTGACCTTCTTCGAAGATGGGGATCTCCCTTCCCTGCCGCATCGAATTCAGCAGGACCTGACTGAAGCGGTGCGGCGCGTGGTGAACATTCCCGAAATTCCCCCCACCGGCTTCAGGATTGGCGAACATTATGGCTGACACCGCACCTACCCCCCCGTCCCTGGCCCTCGTCGGCGCCGGTTACTGGGGCAAGAACCTCGCCCGCAACTTCCATGAGCTGGGGGCATTGCATACGCTTTGCGACCCCAGCCCGGCCGTGCTAGGCAGTTACGGCGCCCCGTATGAAGGGGTCGTCAAGACCGGGGACTACGCCGCGGTGCTGGGGGATGCCGCGATCTCCCAGGTTGCCATCGCCGCCCCGGCCGCCCTGCACTTTGACCTGGCCCGGGCGGCGATCGAGGCCGGCAAGGACGTCTACGTCGAGAAGCCGCTCTGTCTGGATCCTGCCGACGCATCACAACTCATCCGCCTGGCGGAGGAACGCCGTCGCATCCTGATGGTCGGTCACCTGCTCCAGTATCACCCCTGCGTGGTCCGGCTGCAGGAAATGGTGCGGGCGGGTGAACTCGGGCGCCTGTGTTACGTCACGTCGAACCGCCTCAACCTGGGCAAGATCCGGGCTGAGGAAAACGCCCTCTGGAGTTTCGCCCCCCACGACATCTCCGTGCTGTTGAGCCTGGCCGGCGACACCCTGCCCGAGCAGGTCCGGTGCGTCGGGGAGGACTACCTGACCAAGGGGGTGGCCGATACCACGTTGACGTCGTTTCGCTTTCGCAACGGTCTTCGGGCGCACATCTACGTGAGCTGGCTGAACCCCTTCAAGGAGCAGAAGCTCACCGTGGTGGGGTCCGAAGGCCTCGCGGTGTTCGATGACACCAAGCCGTGGAACGAGAAACTCGTGGTCTATCGCAACCACTTGACGTGGTCGCAGGGCAGCGTGCCGACCCCGAACAAGAAGGCGGCCGAAGTCGTGGCGGTCGAGGAGTCCGAACCGCTGCGGAACGAGTGCCGTCACTTTCTGGACTGCAGCCGGGACCGCACCGTTCCGAGGAGCGACGGCCAGGAGGGTTTGCGCGTCCTGCGCGTCCTGCAAATGGCCCAGCAGAGTTTGGAGCGGGACGGCGAAGCCATCGGCCGGAAGACCGAAGACGGAGGACGGAAGACCGAAGACCGAAGACCGATGCGCGCCACGGCAGATCCGTCCTCCGCCCTCTGCCCTCCGTCGTCCGACTATTCCGTCCACCCAACCGCCGTGGTGGACGAGGGCGCCGTGATCGGAAAGGGCACGAAGATCTGGCATTTCAGCCACGTGATGAAAGGGGCGCAGATCGGAGAGCGCTGTGTCCTGGGTCAGAACGTCAACGTGGACGGGGGCACGAAGATCGGAAACAACGTCAAGATCCAGAACAATGTGTCCGTCTACACCGGGGCGGAAATCGAGGACGACGTCTTTCTGGGGCCTTCCTGTGTCCTTACCAACGTGACCAATCCCCGGTCCCAGGTCAACCGCCACAGCCTTTACGAGAAGACCCTGATCCGTCGCGGGGCGACCGTGGGGGCCAACGCCACCATCGTATGCGGCGTGACCCTGGGTCGCTACTGCTTCATTGGCGCCGGTGCCGTGGTGACGAAGGACGTACCGGACTATGCGTTGATGGTTGGCAACCCGGCCCGGCAGAAGGGCTGGATGAGCCGGCACGGCCATGTTCTGACCCGACCGGATGACCAGGGTGTGTTCACCTGCCCCGAGTCGGGGATGCGTTACCGGGCCATCGGGTCGTCGGGCGAGAGGCTGGAATGCCTTGATCTTCGTGACGACGAGTCCCTGCCACCGGAGTTGGCCCGGGGGAGTCGATCCTATCGCAGTTTGAAGGCGGCGTCCTGAGGCCCCTTTCCTCACTCTGCCTGAAGCCTGATGACTGTGGAGACCCGGAGCCGTTCACTGGCCAAGGCGCTTTCGTGGCGCCTCTGTGGGAGTCTTGCCACGACGTTGATCGTCTGGCTGTTCACCCGGCGTGGGGATCTGGCGGTCGGGGTCGGATCCCTGGAGGTCATCGGCAAGACCTTCCTGTATTTCCTGCATGAACGTATTTGGGCCCGAATCCCGATCGGTCGGGAGACCCCGCCTGCCGATAATACCATAAAGAAGGGCGTGCGGGGATGAAAGGCACCGGGAGCTCCAACGTGGTGCGTCACCAGGGGGTGGTCACCAAGCAGGACTATTGTCGCCGGAACGGCCATCGGTCCATGGCACTGTGGTTCACCGGGCTGTCGGGTGCCGGCAAGTCCACGCTCGCGTACGCCGTCCACGAGAGGATCTTCCGCCGTGGTTGGCACACCTACGTCCTGGATGGCGACAACCTGCGCCACGGATTGAATTCGGACCTCGGGTTTGGCGAGGCCGAACGGCAGGAGAACATCCGTCGCGCGGGCGAGGTGGCGCGGTTGTTCGTCGAGGCCGGGGTGGTGGTGCTGGCGGCCTTCATCTCGCCGTTTGCCGCGGACCGCGAGCGGGTGCGAAAACTGTTTGCGCCGGGCGAATTCCAGGAGGTCTACGTCAAGTGCGACCTGGCCGTTTGCGAGACCCGGGATCCCAAGCAGCTTTACCGCCGGGCACGCGCGGGGGAAATCCCCAGCTTCACCGGCATCTCCAGTCCGTATGAAGCTCCAACCAGTCCCGAGCTTGTGGTCGATACGAGCGTCCTTCGCGTGGAGACGGCCGTTGACCGGATCCTGGAGCACATTGATCGTCTGACCCACCAGGACATGGGCCAGGGCGCGATGATCTAAGACGGCCGCCCCACGCAATCCCCTCTCTCACGATGTCCGCGCATCTCAAGCGTCTCGAAAACACCTCCGTCCATATCCTCCGGGAAGCCTACGCGAGCTTCAAGAGCCTCGCGATGCTGTGGTCGATTGGGAAAGACAGCACGGTGCTGCTGTGGCTGGCGCGCAAGGCCTTCTATGGTCATGTGCCGTTCCCGCTGGTGCATATCGACACCCATTTCAAGATCCCGGAGATGATCGAGTACCGGGACCGGTTGACCCGGGAGTGGGGATTGATCATGGTTTACGGTGAGAATCGCGCGGCGCTTGAGGCGGGGGAGACCTTTCCGGACGGAAAGGTGGACCGGCTCACCTGTTGTCGGAACCTCAAGACCCGGGCTCTGGCCCACACTCTCGACGGCTCGTGGCCGCGCTTCCGGTTCAACCACCAGGCCGGCCGCTATGAGAAGGACCGCAACACCGATCCCTATACCGGCGTCATCGTCGGGGTGCGCGCCGATGAGGAGGGTTCGCGGTCCAAGGAACGCTATTTCTCGGCCCGCAATCGTTCCGCGGGCTGGGACATCGCCGACCAGCCGCCCGAATTCTGGAGCTTCTACAAGACCGACTTCGCTCCGGGAACCCATGTGCGGGTGCATCCACTCCTCGACTGGACTGAACTGAACATCTGGGAGTACATCCACCAGGAACGGATCCCGACCGTCTCCCTCTACTACGACCAGGGCAGCGGCAGGCGCTACCGGTCGTTGGGGTGCCAACCGTGCACCAGCCCCATAGAATCCACCGCGCGGGACGTGCCTGAGATCATCGAGGAACTCCGGAGCGGAAAGCTGGCCTCCGTGGCGGAACGCTCGGGAAGAGCCCAGGACAAGGACGACGGTGGCGGCCTGGAGTCGCTGCGTCGCGAAGGGTACATGTAGCCGCCGACGTACACTCGGCGCCTATGAGATTACCAAAGGACCCGGATGCCCGGACTCACGTCCGTCGCCACGGGGTAACTTAAGATACTCGAGTCGAGTCGGATGACAGAAGACGCACCGCTCTCCCCACCTGCTCCTTCGGTCACGGAAACGGACCGGATGAACATCGTGATCGTCGGGCACGTGGACCACGGCAAATCCACGATCATTGGCCGGTTGCTGGCGGATACCGGGAGCCTGCCGGAAGGGAAGCTCGAGCAGGTTCGGGACCTGTGCGAGCGAACCAGCAAGCCCTTCGAGTACGCGTTCCTACTGGACGCGCTGAAGGACGAACAGGCACAGGGCATCACCATCGATGCCGCCCGCGTCTTCTTCAAGAGCCCGCGACGGCACTACATCATCATCGACGCTCCCGGCCACATTGAGTTCCTGAAGAACATGATCACCGGCGCCGCCCGGGCGGAGGCCGCCCTGCTGGTGATCGATGCCCGGGAGGGGGTCCGGGAAAACTCGCGTCGTCACGGGTACATGCTCGCGATGCTGGGAATCCGCCGGGTGGCCGTGCTGGTCAACAAGATGGACCTGGTGGGGCACTCCCGCGAGGTCTTCGAGAACATCCGAAAGGAGTATGAGGCCTTCCTCGCGGGCATTGGCCTCGAGGCGGACTCGTTCCTGCCCGTGTCCGGAATGGGCGGCGACAACATCGCTTCCCCCAGCGGGACGATGACCTGGCACACGGGCGGGACCGTGCTCGACGTGTTGGATGGCTTCAGCAGTTCGCCCCCGGACGACAAGCTGCCGTTTCGCCTGCCCGTTCAAGACGTCTACAAATTCACGCGTTTCGGGGACGACCGGCGGATCATCGCGGGGACGATTGCCAGCGGACAGGTGCGGGTGGGGGACCGGATCGGCTTCTATCCCTCGGGCAAGAGCACGACGGTGAGTGGAATCGAATCCTTCCCGGCGCCGACTTCCGACGAGGACCGGGTGCGCGTCGCGTCCGTGGGAGAGCCGGTGGGGATCACGCTTTCCGAGCAATTGTATGTGACCCGGGGAGACCTGGCGGTTCTGCAGGGGCAACGGTCTCCCACCGTGGCAACCCGACTCAAGGCGAGTGTCTTCTGGCTCTCCCGCAGCCCGCTCAAAGTGGGGCAGGAGGTGCTGCTCCGCATCGGCACCGCCCGGGTCAGGGCACATCTTGAATCGATCTCCCGGGTGATTGATGCGGCCAGTTTGGAGGGGGTTTCCAATCCCGTCGAGATCGCCCGTCACGACGTCGCGGAATGTGTGCTCCACTGTGCCTCCCCGATTGCCTTTGACGTGGATGCCGGGATCCCCGAGATGGGCCGGTTCGTGCTCATCGACAACTTCGAGATCTCGGGCGGCGGCATCATCCGGGAGGGGCTTCCGGACGAGCAGTCCTGGGTCCGGAGCAAGGTGCTGCAACGCAACATCAAGTGGGAGATGAGCACGATCAGCCTCCAGGCCCGCGCCGAGCGCTACTGTCAGGCCGGCACGCTCGTGCTGGTGACCGGTCAAGCGGACTCCCGCAAGAAGGACCTGGCCAAGGCCCTGGAATCACATCTCTTCGGTCTCGGCCGGCTGACCTATTACCTGGGGCTGGGCAGCGTGCTCTACGGCGTGGATGCCGACCTCAAGACCCCGGAAAGCGACAGTCGCACCGAGCACCGGCAGGAGCACCTCCGCCGGTTTGCCGAGGTGGCCCACCTGTTTCTGGATGCCGGGCTGATCCTGGTCTCCACCGCCACCGACCTGACTCAGGAGGATGCCAATCTGATCAACGCCGTGCTGGAAGACCACCGTATGTTGGTGATCTGGAGTGGCGACTCCCCGTCCACGGATGTCAAGCCCGACTTGGTCGCGGACCGGGAAACCGGCCTGGAAACCGCCGTCGAGCGGATCCGGGCGCTGCTGCAGGATCAGGGAGTGCTTTACCGCGCATGACCCCCTCAAGCCACGCATCCGCGGGTTCGGGAGCAGCGCGCCTGCTGGCCCCGGCCGACGTCGGGTTCCTGTGCCGGCTGTGCCGGGAGGCGGGTGAGCGGATCATGGAGCACTACCACGAAGGTGTGGCAGTGACCGCGAAAGCCGATCGATCGCCGCTGACCGCCGCCGATCTGGATGCCCACAACGTCATCGTGGCCGGACTTCAGGGCCGGTGGCCGGAATGGCCGGTGCTGTCGGAAGAGGGCGCCGACATCCCCTACGCGGAACGACGCCAATGGCAGGTCTTCTGGCTGGTGGATCCCCTGGACGGCACCAAGGAGTTCCTAAAGCGAAACGGCGAGTTCACGGTCAACATCGCCCTGGTGGCCGGCAATGAGCCGGTCTTCGGCGTCGTCCATGCCCCTGCTTCGGGTGTTCTTTACCGTGGCGGACCGGGCCAGGGGGCCCACCGCGAGGTTGGGGAGGGCACCGCGGAGCCCATCCGTTGCCGGTCCGCGGCAGATCCTGTCGCGCTCGCCATCGTTGGCAGCCGCTCGCATGGTTCGCCCGAAATGGCCGGCTTTCTGGAAGCGCTGGAGGTGAAGGAGACCGTCGTCGTGGGGAGCTCGCTCAAGTTTTGCCGCGTGGCCGAGGGATCCGCGGACCTCTACCCGCGGTTTGGACCGACCATGGAGTGGGACACGGCGGCGGGACAGGCCTTGGTGGTCGGGGCCGGTGGCAGAGTGGTTGACCTTGCCGGGATGCCGATGCGGTACAACCAGGAACAGCTCAGGAACGGACCGTTCTTGGCCACTGGCGGCCCTTGGCCAAAAGCTTGGGGCGAAGCGGTTACTGCCGCAACGGCCGGAACCCGGGAACGGTCAGAGTCGCCTTCGAGGGAATCCGGACGACGGTGTTCGGACTTGGTTGAGGGCCCTCTGGATCCGTCCAATGCAGCCCGCGGTTCCCGGGGTCATGCCGGCTACCAAGCCGGCGCAGCACGTCCTCGCCAAGGGGCTGGTTCCGCTTCATCTTGCTAATGCTGATCCGTACCCAGGCTTTTCCCCGGGCGGGACTTGTCGGCAATCCGTCGGACGGCTATCACGGGAAGACCGTCTCGTTCGTTATTCGGAACTTCGCGGCGCACGTGACGCTTTGGGAAAGCCCAGAGCTGGAGATACTCCCAAACGCCCGGGATCACTCCTCGTTCGGGAGCATCCGCGATCTCGTCCTGGACGTCCGTCAGCACGGCTACTACGGCGGCGTACGGTTGCTGAAGGCCACCATCAAGCGCTTCCATGACTACTGCGTTGAGAAGGGCCTTCCACTGGACGATCGGAACTTCACCGTGCGCTACAGTTCGGACATTCCCTCTCAGGTCGGCCTGGCGGGTTCCAGCGCCATCATCACTGCGTGCCTCCGCGCGCTGATGCAATTCTACGAAGTCCGGATTCCACCGGTGGAGCAGCCGGATCTCATCCTGTCGGTGGAAACGCGGGAGCTGGGCATTCCAGCCGGGCTCCAGGACAGGGTCATCCAAGTCTACGAAGGGCTGGTCTTCATGGATTTCGACCGGGATTACTCCGCGCACCACGGGCACGGACGCTATGAACCGCTGGACCCCGCGCTGCTTCCGCCGCTCTACATTGCCTATCGGACTGATCTTGCCGAGGGGACCGAGGTCTTTCACAACGATATTCGCAATCGCTACCAGCGGGGGGAGCGCGCGGTTGTCGAAGCGATGCAGTACTGGGCGGAGCTGACCGAATCCGTTCGGGGATTGCTGTTGGCCGGACGAGGTGTGGAGATCGGGCCCTTGCTCGATCGCAACTTCAACAAACGGTGTGACATTTACCGGATTAGCCGCCGGAACCGCGATATGGTCGAAGCCGCTCGCTCGGTGGGGGCCAGTGCGAAGTTTACCGGTTCCGGTGGTGCCATCGTCGGGACCTACACCGACGCTGCAATGTTCCAGGCCCTGGAAGGCAGGCTCGAACCTCTCGGCATCCAGGTGTTCAAACCGGTGATTCAGTAATGATCAAGAAGGCCGTCATCCCCGCCGCGGGAATGGGGACGCGTTTCCTGCCCTTCGCCAAGGCCCAGCCGAAGGAGATGCTGCCCATCGTCGATCAGCCGGTGATCCAGTACGTGGTGGAGGAGGCCGTTGCCGCCGGGATCACCGACATTCTCATGATCATCGGCAAGGGCAAACGCGCGATCGAGGAGCACTTCGACCGCAACTTCGAACTCGAGGCCGGGCTGGCGGAGAAAGGGCGGGTGGAAGATCTCCAGGCGGTGCGGCGGATCTCCGACCTCGCCGACATCCATTTCGTCTGGCAAAAGGAACTCAACGGCCTGGGGGATGCCGTCCGCCACGCGCGGCATCACGTGAACAACGAGCCCTTTCTGCTGCTGCTCGGCGACACCCTCATCCAATCCGAAGACTCCCTGTGTCGTCGCCTGATCGAGGTTTATGAGCGCTACGGCGAGAGCGTCGTCGCCTTGGAACCCGTCGCCGAGGACAAGGTGGGGCTCTATGGCGTTATTCGGGGACGCGCCATCGGGGAGGACCTGCACCTCATTGAGGATCTGGTCGAAAAGCCCGAAGCAGGCGAGGCTCCCTCAAACTTGGCAATCGCTTCCCGCTACGTCCTGAGCCCACGGATCTTCGACTACCTGGAGCTGACGCCGCGGGGAAAGAGCAATGAGATTCAGCTCACCGATGCCCTGCGCCTGATGTTGCGCGACGTCGCCATCTACGGCGTGACCTTGAACGGAAGGCGCCATGACATCGGCAACAAGCTGGACTTCCTGAAGACCAACATTGTCTATGGTTTGGAGCGCGAGAATCTCGGACCCGACCTGCGTTCCTTTATCGAGGATCTCGTGCGGGAGTGAGGTGCGCGGGCCTGATTGGAACCCGGGATCTTGGTGGATGCCAAAAGTGTGACTCCTGTACGACCTGGAGGAGGTGGCGGGTTGACGATCTGCTTCGCTGCGGAACGACATTGGGATGCATGCACTCCAGCGAACGTGCCTCCGTTTGACCGGCAGCCTGCTTTGCGCCATGGCAGTATTCTCGCCGTGGGCGCTGGGCAGCGTTCCGCGCTGGGCGGTCGCGGTGATGAACGCTGCCGGTTGCCTGGTTGGGTTAGTGTGGCTTCTGGGGCGTCTGGCCGAGGCCCGGCATCCGGGTTCGATACCGCGCAGGAACCCGACCCGGCCGCGTTGGATCACCCGCGGTTTCGGGGGGTTGACGATTCTGGTTCTCGTGTGGACCCTGGTCAGCGCCCTCAATGCGAAGTCCTTCTTTGTGCCCGGCGAAGACCGGCTTGAGGACTATCCGCACTACCTCTCCTGGCTGCCGCACAGTTACGACGGACCGGCCACTTGGTTTGCGTTTTGGACTTATCTGGGGTTGGCCGGGGTCTTCTGGGGGGGGGGCGACTGGTTGATCGCACTGAGCGACGACGAACGGGATTGCCGGGAGCGGAAGTGCGATGGGGCGCTCTTCTCCCGGAACGCACGAGTGCTGTTGTGGGTGCTGGCCATCAACGGGGGATTACTCGCGTTGGTGAGCATGGCGCAGCGTCTGGATGGCACACCGAAACTCCTCTGGTTGTTCGATGGGCCCGGTCCCATGGCGCAGTTTGGGCCGTTCGACTACCGCGGCAATGCCGCGCAATACTTCAACCTGCTCTGGCCATCGGTTCTGGGGTTCTGGTGGGAGTTGGGGCGTTCGGAGCAGGCGGTCGGGTATTCTCCGGGGCGGGTTGGCGGTTCCCCTCGAATGTTCCTTCCCCTGGCGGTTGTCGCCATGGCGGCCTGTCCCTTTGTCGCCACCACACGCGGCGGAGCGATGGTCGCGGGTGGGTTGCTCGGCGTGGGGTTTGGGGTGTTTATCCTGGCACCGGGCCGGAAAGGCAGGCTGCGTCGCGGTGTGGCTCTCGGGGCCTGTGCGCTCGGGGTGACAGTGGGACTCTGGTTGGGCTGGGCGAAGCTGGGCCCGCGACTGCTCCCGCCGGACCTCGCCGAGCCGCTGGCACTTTCCGAACCGATCGAGGCATTCGATCTGCAAATGCGGGTGCGGGTGCCGGACGGTCGCGTGCCAAACAAGATCCACTTGGTCTCTCTCTCCCGGTATTCCCGGTGGAGCGTAACCGAACCGGGGCAGTTTCTCGTGAGGATTTTCACCAATGGCGCACTGGTGGTGCAGCAATACGGCGTTGAGCCTCCAGACAATCGCCTTCGC
>JACKPW010000036.1 GCA_024233215.1 Verrucomicrobiales bacterium
CTTGCGAGGAATCGAGTTGGGCCGCTAGACTCCGGGCCGAGTTTCGAAAGAGCAGGATGACATGAACCGACCATTGGTCACCATTGTCCTCGCGGGTGGAAAGGGCACGCGCATGGGATCGAGGAACAAGCACAAGGTATGCTTCGAGGTGCTGGGGGTGCCGGTCATCCTGCGGGCCCTGGAGACCTACAACCTGTGCGGCTCCCGGTTGAATGTGGTCGTGGTGGGCAGCCTGGCAAGGCAGGTCATGGCCACGGTGAACCGGCGGTTTCCGGGCACCGTCTATGCCTATCAGGACACCCCGCGCGGAACCGGGGACGCCGCCCGGCTGGGTGCCGAAATCCTGGAACGGACGGGTTTTGACGGCGACGTGCTGCTGGTGGCGGGCGACAAGGTGATCGAGCCGCGCATCCTTCAGCAGCTGCTGTCGGTCCACCGCAGGACGGCCGCCGACGTGACCCTGGCCTCCGCGACACGCCCTCTGAACTCGAGCACCGGCATCCTGCTGCAATCCGACCAGGGCCACATTGTGGGCATCCTCGAGGAGGCGGATCGCCAGCAGTTGTTGGGCTGGTCCGCGTTGAGCGACGCTTTCAGACGGGCGCCCCGGCTCACGTGTGAGGTTGCCTCGGAACTCCTCGCCCGCCACTGCTCCGACAAGACCGCCCGTCGGTTGATCGACCGACTCTGGCAGGGGCGCGAGGCTTCGGCGCCCCTGGCCCGCTCCGACTTCGAGCGCGCCGCACCCGGCCACACCCGCCGGGGATTGCTCCAGGTGGGCACGTTGACCGTGCCGGCCGGCGAGATTCTGGAGCGGTTCGACCAGATGAACCTGTCCACCTACCTGTTTCGTGCGCCGGTGCTGTATGAAGCCCTGCACCGGCTGAGGCCCGCACCGGGCAGCCAGGAAGAGTATCTCACCGACGTGTTCGCGCTTCTGGCGAACCGAAAGCAACCCGCGCGCGTCGTCGGGTGCCGGATCGAGGACCCGGACGACCTGATGGCCTTCAACAACCCGCGGGAACTCCAGGCGATTGAGGAGGTGTATCGGCGCAGGCATGGGCAATCGAGCATCGAGGTCGGCCCGCGCACGGGCGGTCCGCTTCCTTCGGTAGGGGAATGGGAGAACCTGTTGCAGCATCCTTCGGCCGCCGCGCGGCGGCAATTCCGCCAATGGTATGGCGAGGAGGTTCCCTGGCCGACCTTCCGCCGCGTGCTGCAGGCTTTCGCCGGCCGCTACGGCGCCAATCGTGAGGTGGCAATCATCCGGTCCCCGGGGCGGATCAACCTCCTGGGCCGGCACATTGACCATCAAGGCGGCTCCGTCAACGTGATGGCGGTCAACCGGGAGGTCTTCCTGGCGGCTTCCCCGCGGGCCGACGACCAGGTGTCGCTGGCCAACACCGATCCCGGCACGTTTCCGGGACAGACCTTCCGCATTTCAGATCTGGTGGCGACTCTGAATTGGGATGACTGGCAGCATGTGGTGGACGGACCGCGCCTTCAGCGACTGCTCGATGACGCGCGAGGCGACTGGACCAACTACGCCAAGGCCGGGGTGCTGCGGCTGCAGGAGCAGTTTCGCGACCGCAGGTTGCGGGGCCTCGACCTGATGGCATGCGGCGAGATTCCCATGGGGGCGGGACTGAGCTCTTCCTCGGCGCTGGTTGTCGCCACCGCGGAGGCGGTGACGGAGTTCAATCAGCTGCCGGTCAGTGCCCGGCGCCTCGTAAGCCTGTGCGGCGAAGGGGAGTGGTTTGTGGGCACGCGCGGCGGGGCGGCCGACCACGCCGCGATCAAGCTGGCCCGCCGCGGTTTCGTGACCCGGGTGGGCTTCTTCCCGTTCCGCATTGAGGCGTCCGCGCCGTTCCTTCCAGACCACGAACTGATCGTCTGCAATTCGGGCATCTACGCCGGCAAATCGAACAAGGTGCGAAGCCTCTTTAACGAAAAGGTGACGGCCTACCACATCGGGCGCGTCTGGTTCACCCTGCTGCGCGCCGAACTCGCGCCGCGGATTCAGCATTTGCGCGACCTGCAGCCGGCTCACCTCGGCCTCAGCCCGGCCGCCTTCCTGGAACTCCTCGACCAGCTGCCCTGCCGATTGCCGCGCGCGAAGGTGCAGGCAGCGTTTTCACGAATGTCGCAGGAGCAACGGGCGCAACTGGAGCGGCTTTTCGCCACGCACGACGCCCCGGCCCAGGGTTATGCCGTCAAGGACGTCGTCCTGTTCGGACTGTCGGAAATGGCGCGCGCCCGGCGTTGCCTGGATCTGCTGGAGCGCCGGGCCTCCGGAGAACTCGGACGGCTGATGGCCATTTCCCACGACGGCGATCGGGTCGCCCGGGAAACGAAGAGCGGCCACTGGCGCCCCATCCGGAGGAGGATGACCGACGCGCTGTTGTCGGAACGGCCGGGGCAACCGCATGGAGGCGACGACCTGGCCCTGCTCTCCGGCGGTTATGGGTGCAGTCTGCCGGCGCTGGACCGGATGGTGGATCTTGCCCTTCGTTTGCCGGGGGTTGAAGGCGCGCAGATGGCAGGTGCCGGCCTGGGCGGTTGCATCATGGTCCTGGTCCAAAAGGCACATACCCGGGACGCCCTGAAGGCTCTGACCGAACACGGGATTCAGGCCGAGGTCTTCCGGCCGATCGCGGGTGCGTCCACGCTCCGGTTCGTCTGAGCCCTCCGGGGAAAGCCGTAGCCGCGGACGTCAGTTCGCGCAAATCTCCCGAGGTCCAGCCGGCCGAACAAATGCGCGGACTGACGTCCGCGGCTACGCAGCGGGCCAGAGCGAAGCCGGCTCGAAAGTGCCCCCAAGCAGATCCGCGGCGTCGAGTCCCAGCCAGTTGCCCAACACCGCCGAATAGAGCTGGCGGAAATCGACGCTGTGACGCAGGCCGCCCTGGTCGAGATCAGTGAGGCTGGGATGGCTCCCGAGCAATCCCGCGGCCACGCCGCCTCCGGCCAGGAACACCGGCCCCGCAGCCCCGTGATTGGTGCCGTGCCGGCCATTCTCCTCCAGCGTCCGACCAAACTCCGAGAAGGTCATCAGCACGACGCGATCCAGCAGGTCATGGCGACGCAGGTCGCGGACGAAGGCCGCCACTCCCGTGGCCAGTTGTTCGAGCAACGCGTCGTGGTTGCCGGCCTGGTTGGCGTGATTGTCGAACCCGCCGATCCCGCCGCCGCCCAGTTCGGCGAAGAAGATACGGGTGCCCAGGTCCGCCTGGATGAGTTGGGAGATGCCCCGCAAATCCTGTGCGAACGGGAAGTCCGGATAGCCGTTGCCACCCTCGCCCTGCTCCAGGATGGCGCGCAATCGGCTCGATTGCGCTTCGGCCTCCGCTGCGGCCTGACGGACCTGGTTGAGGAGTGGATTCACTGGTGCTTCCGCATGAGCCGATCCCCTGACGCTCTTCGCCCGGCCATCCCGGAGTAGCAGGTCCTGCGGTCCGCGAAATGCCGGCACCACCGCAGCAGCGGCGTTGAGCGCGAAAGGCCGCGGGATGCCGCCCATGAAGCAGGCGGGTGTGGCCGTTCCGGGTCGTGCGATGAGGGCATCCGCCGCCCGTCCGATCCAGCCGGTCTGACGCGGCGTTTCACCGGGATCGGCAACATGCCAGGTGCGCATGGCCCCGTCGTGATCGCGACTCAGCTTGTCGCAGCCCACCCCCTGCAGGATGCCGAGCAATCCCTCGTCATGCAGTGCCTTGAACGCCTGCAGCCGCGGATGGAAGCCCAGTTCGTCGTTGAGCTTGAGCACTTCGTCTTCCCGCAAGTGCAGGGTGGGCCGGGCCTTGATGTAGGCGTCGTTGGTAAACGGGACCACGGAGTTCAAGCCATCGTTGCCACCGCTGAGCTGGAGCACGACGAGGATGGTCTCGTCCGGACCGGGGCGCCTGCGGGCAGCCTCACCGGCACGCGCGAGGAAGCCGGGGATGCGGGGCGCAAAGGTCAGCAGCGCGGAAGCGCCAAGGGTGGTCTGCAGAAAGTGGCGGCGGCTTTGGTGCATAACACGGCTCAGGCAAGCTGGAATTCGGGACGGGCGACCAGGCGGGCCACCACTTCGCGAGGGGAAGTCGCTCCGCCGGCGAGGTCAGGCTCCGCCGGGAGTCCCAGGAGTTCGGTGAAGAAACCGACGGGATCATCGGATGGCGAGCGACCGTGACGTTCCATCGTTCGCGCGGGATCGAGCCGCCCCTTGTAGCGGCCATCGGGTTGGAGCAGTTCGTGGAGGAGATTCAGGCGTGCGGCCATGGTGGCGTCCGTGATCCAGGCCCTGCCGCCCGGCCAACCGCGCAGGGTGGGTGGGTTCGCCAGGTCCTGGCCGAGGTTTGCCAGGTCCTGCGCCAGCGGTTCCGTGGGCAGAATGCCTTCCAAAGACCGGGCCAACCCCACCACGAGTTCCACTGGGGACTTCATCCGCTGCTGCAGCGCGAGTGGGGAGTAGAAGAGGTTTGATTGGAGGATCCTCCAGACCAGGAGGGTCGCTCCACCTTGCAGGCACGCATTCGCCAGCGGGTCTGTGAGCAAGGCCGGGGGTTCGTCCACATCGGAGACAAACGCCTGAAAAAGCCGCCGTGCCAACCAGCGTGTCATGGCAGGATGAAACAGCACGCTTCTGACGACACCCACGCGGTCAAGCGGGCCGGCCTCATCGAACAGCTGTTTATCGCCATCGTCGTGCTCTCGTTCGATGAACCGCAGCCTGCCGCGGACCACAAACCAGCCGGTCATGGCCCGGGCGGCCTCTCTCACTTCATCTTGCGTGACGCTCTCGGGGCCGAGGGCGAAGTCCTCAAGAAACGCGCGGGCCAGCTCGGTGTTGGGTCGAGCCCGCCGGTTCTCGCCTTCGCCCAGCGCCTGCAGAACAGCAGGGTCTTTCAGTTGCTCCTCCAACACATCCACGAACGTCGATCGAGCAAGCCCACGAAGGCTGCGGACCCGACCGGCCAGCAATCCGGGATCCCCCACGCGATCCGCTCGGATCGCCAGGCTCGCATGCCAGAACAGGGTCATCCGTTCGCCGAACGGATCGGGCGTCTCGATCATCCGCCGCAGCCACCAGGCGCTTACCGCCGTGCCGGAGCCGGGGCTTGCCGGCTCAAGCTCGTCGAACTGGGGGTTGAAGGATTCCGTGGCGTGGTAACCGTCTACCATCAGTCGCCCAGCCGTCTCTTCCGGCCCGTCCGCAACCGCCTGCTGAAGCTCCGTCCAAGTGGCCCCGAATCCCGCGCGTCGCAGCAGATGCGCTGCCAGGGCCGGGGTCCAGGGATGGTCCGCATCCGGCTCGAACGGCGCCCACGCCCATTCGGGATCGACCGTGGCAAGGGTGAGGTTGGCGTCTGGTGCGGGCATGGCAGCAACGTGTCTCAATCGGGACATTCTGTCCATGAGCCGAGCGACGGGGTCAGTCCTGCAGCTATTGACGGCGCTCTTTCCGTCGATCGCGAGGACGGATCCCGGAGCGGCGCAGGGTCCATTCGACTTCGGCGCTGAACATTCATCGGTTTCGGTTCATTCTCCTGCTCCCGCAAAGTCCAACGTCAGGCTTGCGGAAGGAGGCTGTTTCCCGCCGCCCAATCCAAATTCCGCACGATTCACCTGCCCGGCGACCGCCAGCAGGAGGTTGATGGCCATCTCCGCTTCCTCGCGGGTGTGGCCTTCCTCGATCATGTTGTTGCGCACCATCGCGTCGAAGTTGAGCCGCAGCAGGTCACGGATTGCGCCGCCGTGCAGCGTCAATCGCGTGTGACTGCCGGCGGCGGAAATGGGCTTCGTGCCGCCGTGGCCGGTCAACGAGTCCACGAGGCGTCGCGCCACGGATTCCGACGAACTCAGGATGGCGAACTCCCCGGGCATCGCGAGCGTGGGCTGGAAGTTGAACCGGATGTTCCCCTGCTCGGCCTCCGTCAATCCCACGGTGGAGAAGTGCGAGGTGGTGATGGCGATGCCGCCATGGCGCGGTCGATCCAGGATCAGGCCGGGCTCGGCCTTCTGGCCGCGGGTGAAGTTGATCAATCCCAGCGCCTTCTGCCACGCCTCCTCCAGCACCGGCCGGAATGCCTCGGGATCGCGCAGTCGCAGGACGAGCGCGAATCCCGGCAGTTGCGGCTCCGGGGCGGGTGCATCGTCGGCGAAGTCCTGTCGGGCCACGACAAAGCTCACCTCCGGTTGCGGTGCCGCCATGATCTCGTCGGTCAGGTTCCGTCCGCTGAAGAAGATCCCCATCATGTTCTCGAAGAAGATGAGCCCGGACGTGCGCGCCGGGAAAAGATCGTCCTTCGCCGAGTAGAAGCTGTGAAGGTCACGGTTCAAACGAAGCGCGGCGATCTCCCCCGGCAGCCGTGGATCCGGCAACAGCGTGTCCATGTCGCCCAGAGGGAGCGGCGGCGCAACGGGGTTCTCCCCCGGGCCCACCTTCACCTGCGCGCTCAGCCTTCCCTTCGCGACGTAGAGTCCCGCCGCGAGCCAGTCGGCGGATTTCAGCGAGTCCGGCAGACCGCCAATCAACAGCGCCGCCAGCGGATTGCCGCCCGACTCTTCAAGCCCCTCGAGGAATCCCGGAGCGTGGCGGAGCACGCGCAGGTTGAGAAAAAGCATGGCCGCCGGATCCCCCAGGGCGGTTCGTGCCGCCGCGTAGCCGGCATCCCCGGCCAGCGTTTCGGACTTCGGGCCACGCGCGGCAGCCAGCACATGCTCCAGCACTTCGGAGTCATTGGCGGCCACAAGGCGCGAGCCGCTGACGACGTGCGATTCCACACCGTTGAAGGTCCAGCGCGCCAGGCCGTCTTGTTCATCGGAGCGGACCACATCCGGTTCGCCCCGTTTCTCCGCCTCGCCGCGGGCGATGTTGACAGCCAGTTCATGCACACGCTTCAGGAGGTCGGGATTCAGCGAATCGGTCAGCAGCACGGTGCGATCGCCGGGCGCCGCGGCGAACAGGGCGCCGCCACCGGTGAGTTCACGCAGGGCGGTCCGCCAGTCGGTGGCCAGGCTGACCTGGAACATCCCGATCCCCGCACGCAGTTCCTGGAACTTGGGGTTCTCGACGAGTTCGGGCCAAAGGGGCAGCGCTTCCACACGGGCGGCGAAGTCCTCGGAGAGCAGCGGGTCGAGCAGGGCCTGCGGCTGGAGGATTTCGAGGCAGACCACCGCGGCGGCGGGCACACTGCGGCGGAGCTGTTCCCCGGGCTCTGAGGCGCGGCACGCCAACTGGATTCCAAGGGGGGCGGCGAACAGGCCCGCGAGGAGGAGGGGCTGCCAGCGATGGCGATGGGGACGGTTCATGTTGTTCGGAAGACACCTCAAACCGGGGCCAAGTTACAGCAAACGCGGTGGCGCCAGGCCCTCTTTCCCGCAGCGCGAATCCGGAGCCTCCGGACAATCCTTGATGCGGTCGCATCGGCTTTGGTCCCGGAGGGTCTGTGCGGTGGGGTGCCCGGACGAGGTTGCTTCCCCGAGGGCAGCCGGATTTCCCGATTGCTCCGGCTCGGCGTGAGTGTTACTAAAACCAATCAAGAACGAAACGATCCATCACGGACTTGCCATGAAACTCGCGACCCTGCCGTTCCCTCCCGCACGCCGCCGGCCGACCGGCATCGGCTTCACGCTGATCGAGCTGCTGGTGGTGATTGCCATCATTGCCATCCTGGCGGGCATGCTGCTCCCCGCCCTGGCCAAGGCCAAGGAGAAGGGGCGCCAGACGGCCTGCCTGAACAACCTCCGCCAGATCGGGCTCGGGACGATCATGTACGTCAACGACTACGCGCATTACCCCGGCTGCATCAAGGTGCCCGAGTTCTACTACCTCTGGCCGCTGCGGCTCTTCAGTCAAATGGGGACGAACCGGGCCTCGTTCTGGTGTCCCTCGAACAAGCCCGACTCGCAGTGGAACACCAACGTGAACAAGACCCTCACCCGCGGCATTGACTTCGTGATCGCCTCGGGCAACGGCACGCGCTTCAGCTACGGTTACAACGACTGGGGCGTCGGCGCCGTCACCATGAACATCGCGCTCCAACTCGGCCTCGGCGGCGACGTGAATCCACCGGGCCAGCCGGAGATGAAGGAGAGCCGCGTCCGGGCTCCCTCCAGCATGATCATGCTCGCGGACAGCAAAACGGACGGTTCCTGGGATGGCAACATCGACCCGAAGGAGAAGGACCAGTGGCCTGCCAAACGCCACAGCGGCAGCTGCGTCCTGATGTTCGCCGATGGCCACGCCGAATCCGCCCGTCGACAATCCGTGGTGGACCCCACCAACGACGAATGGCGGCGCCGCTGGAACAACGACAACGAGCCGCACCGCGAGTTCACCTGGGCTCCGGACGACGGGACCAGCCCGGATTGATGAACCGGAGCCGGCGGCTCAATCGTCCTGCCGGCATTTCCGGTCCAACACCTCCACAAAGGCCCGCAGCACCAGGAGCATCGAGGTGATCCGCTCCCGCTTGGGGCGTGCCTGCCGGGGCGTCGCGTCGTACTGGGCGAACAACCGGGCCCCCATCGCCTTCACCATCGCGGGTTGCGCACCCTCGGTGAGCAGCCAGGCGCCCGTTTCCTCCCCGCCACGGTGGCGTCCCGAGAAGTCCCGTCCCACGTGGTCGAGCTCTTCAATCAAGGCTGTGCCGACGTCTCCCACGTGGATTTCCGGACCGTGACGAGCCCGAAAGTCGACCGGAATACAGCGGCATGACCGGAGCAATTCAATAAGCTCCGTAGCCGCGGACGTCAGTCCGCGCACTTCGATCCCCACTCCCGCTCCCGGCCTTCACTGAGGGGTTGCCGGCGCGGTCAGGGTGGGAGTCGAGGGCAGAATCAACTCCGACGCCCGCAGACGTTCCTCGAGCAACCGCCTTTGCCGCAGCCAGTCCGCCAGCTCGATCAGCTCCGCTCCGGTGCGGTTGACCTGCTCTCCCGCCTCCACCGCCAGCACCATCTCCGCGTCGTCGAACGGCGGGGTGCGCCGAAACGCCTCCGAAAGCAGCAGACCCTGGTCGTAGAACCGGGTCAGTACATGCATCACCGCCAGGCGCATCCGGTTCGTGAACACCCGCGGCAACCAATGTTGGATCGTCGGTTGCGAGGCCTTCTCCAGGGTCAGGTGACCGAAGTGGAAGCAGAACTCCCGCACCTCGTCATCGAACATCGGAAAGTCCGTGCCCTCCCCGACCGGCAGTGCATTGAAGCGATCCACGAAACCACGGAACCGTCCCACAAAGGCGCGAAAGACCGGCCCGCCCAGGTTGGCCACCGCCAGCAACGCCACGAACCGCGGCGAAAACACGGCCTGCTCGTGTTGCACCGCCTGAAACAGCGACCACCCATCCTCGCGCACCGCTCCTGCCATTCGCCCGAAGACGGGGGCCAACGGGTCATTCCGGGAGCGACGGCTCGCCGCAATCGCGGTGAGCGAATCGGGCAGGAGCGCCCCGGCGCGCAGCAGTTCGGTGAGGCTCAGCGCCAGGCCGGCGGAAGCCACCGCCCGCTCCCGGCCCCGGGCGGGGGAGTCGTTGGATCTGTCGCCGCTTTCCTTGGCCGTGTCCACATCGTGAGGATAGCGCAAAACACCCGAACCACGCGAAAGGAAAGGGGGGGGCAGTCGGCGGGTGGTGACGGAGGGGACGGGGAGGATGGGTCAAGCGATCGCCGATCGGTGCCTGCAGGGGCGGTGCAGGAACACCGGGTGGGTGAAGGCGCAGGCAAGTGCCGCCATTGATGCGGCCAGGACGAGTTGTTCCGTCAGGCCAGAAGTCTCGCCAATATCCCCTAAAAACATGGTGGAGGCGGCGGGAGTTGAACCCGCGTCCCTGACCAATTTGCACACAGCGACTACATGCTTAGTCGGGTGTTTTTTCTCGGCCCGATGGTGACGACCCGACCCGATCCACCGGTCCCAGCCCGCTGTTTCAGCTTCGGCTCGTCACGCGCAGACCCCATGACTTACCTACCCCTGCTGTCACGTTCATCCACCCCAGCAGGGGTCGGGCGGCGAACGTCCCGGCACTTTAGGCCGCGAGAGCTAATTCTTCGTTAGCATTTGATGTTTGGTCCGATGATTAACGAGGCCAACGAACCATCCTCGGCATGCCACCGTGGGCGCCTTCATCAGGTCGAAACCAGTACGCCCCCATGACCGCGCCCACCATCCGTCAGGCCCGGGCCGCGGTCAAGTCGCAGAGCACATAGGATCCGGCCAGCGGGGGCGACCGGACCCTTCACCGGGGGCCACCGGCACAGAGAAAAGCCCGGTCGCCATGACGCCGACCGGGCTTCGGTGAATCGTGGGCAGGCTGCTGTCCTATACGGTGTAGGTGCTGCTGGCGGTGGTGCCACCTCGGCCGGTCCAGTTCGTGTGGAAGAACTCGCCGCGCGGCCGGTCCAGACGTTCGTAGGTGTGTGCGCCAAAGTAGTCGCGCTGGGCCTGGAGCAGGTTGGCGGGGAGGCGCTCGCTGCGGAAACCGTCGTAGAAGGCCAGCGCCGTGCTGAAGGCCGGGACCGGGATGCCTTTCTTGACCGCGGTCGCCACCACGTTGCGCCACGAACGCTGCGCGCCACGAATCGCCTTCTTGAAGAACGGATCCAGCAGCAGGTTCCCCAGACGCTTGTTCTTGTCGAAGGCCTCCTTGATCCGGCCCAGGAACACGCTCCGGATGATGCATCCGCCCCGCCACATCAACGCGATGCCGCCGTAGTTCAGCTTCCAGTTGTACTGCTCAGCCGCGGCGCGCATGAGCATGTAGCCCTGGGCGTAGGAGACAATCTTCGCGGCGTAAAGCGCCTGGCGAATGTCCTCGATGAACTTCTTCCGTTTCTCCGCGTCCCCGGCGACGGGCAGCAATGGCTTCGGCCCCTTCAACCGCTTGGAGGCCTTCACCCGCTCGTCCTTCATGGCGGAGACGCAGCGGGAATAGACCGCCTCGGCGATGAGCGTCACCGGCATGCCCAGTTCCTGCGAGGAAATCACGGTCCATTTGCCCGTCCCCTTCTGGCCGGCCGTGTCCAGGATCTGGTCCACCAACGGCGAGCCGTCCTCGTCCTTGTACCCCAGGATGTCGCGGGTGATCTCGACGAGATAGGAGTCCAGATCGCCCTCGTTCCATTCCTTGAACACCTCGTGCATTTCGTCGGCGCTCATTCCCAGGCCGTCCTTCATCAACTGGTAGGCCTCGCAGATGAGCTGCATGTCGCCGTACTCGATGCCGTTGTGCACCATCTTGACGTAGTGACCGGCGCCGTTCCCCCCCACCCAGTCGCAACAGGGCGAACCGTCGTCCACCTTGGCGGCAATGGCCTGGAAGATCGGCTTCACGTGCTCCCAGGCACGCGGCGAACCGCCGGGCATGATCGAGGGACCGCGGCGCGCACCTTCCTCACCCCCGGACACGCCGGTGCCAATGTAGAGCAGTCCCTTGCTCTCGACATACTGCGTCCGCCGGATGGTGTCCTCGAAGAGCGAGTTGCCGCCGTCGATGATGATGTCCCCGGGCTCCAGGTGCGGAATGACGTGGTCGATGAACTCGTCGACCGCCTTGCCGGCCTTCACCATGAGCATGACGCGGCGGGGTCGTTTGAGTTTGGCCACCATTTCCTCGATGGAATGGGCGCCCTGCACGCGGGTGCCTTGTGCCTCGTGGGCCAGGAATTCGTCCACTTTCTGAACGGTCCGGTTGTAGGCCACCACGGTGAAGCCGTGGTCGTTCATGTTCAGAATCAGGTTCTGGCCCATCACAGCCAGCCCGATCACGGCAATGTCAGCAGTCGGTTCAGTCATCATGATTCAACTCCAAGTTCCAAAGCTAAAGGCCCGCCTTTCACAGGCGAAAAGCAGGCATACCTTAACCAAGGCGCAAAGCCCGGCGAGCAGTTTTTGTGGGGAATCGGGCGGTGGCTCAGGTTACCCGCTTGTTCCGTCCGGAGACTCGTCCAACGACGCGCACCGAACGCCGGCTACCACTCGTAACGACGAGTCCGGGTGTTGCCCGGCGTCGTTCCGGTCGGCGGGTCGCCTGCTCCACCCCGCTCTGAACAGTGTTACCGCGGCGTGGGTTTCACCGGGTCGAGGACGACAATCAGCAGGGTGGAGATCGGGCCGAGTAGCAGCGATCCGAGCCACCAGCCCAGCCCGCTGCGCCCCTTCGACTGGGCGAGGCCGGCGTTGATCAACGCGAGGGTGAACCAGCCAACCGCGTACTCCTGAGTATTGTTCATGACGGCGGGAGCATACCACACGCCGCCGGTCGGGAGGGCGGTCGGACCGCTACAATACGCGTTTGCATTTCCACACGCTCTGCCCGCTAGACTGGCCTGGTCATGCGCATCGGGTCGCTCCAGCTTGATTCCAACCTGTGTCTCTCGCCGCTCGCGGGTTACACGAACCTGCCGTTCCGGTTGACCGTCCGGGAACTGGGAGGGCTGGGGCTGGCCACCACCGACCTCGTCAACGCGCGCTCCCTCGTCGAACGCCGGCCCAAGGCCCTGAAGCTGGTGGAAACCCATCCCGGCGATCAACCCTTCGCCATCCAGCTCTTCGGGGCGGTGCCGGAGGAGATGCGCGACGCCGCGCAAATCGCGGAGTCCCTGGGGGCGGCCTCGGTCGACATCAACATGGGTTGTCCCGTCCGCAAGGTGTGCAAGGTGGGGGGCGGTTCCGCGATGATGACGGAGTTGGACCGGACCGCCCACCTCGCGAAAACCATGGTCGAAGCCGTGCGCGTGCCGGTGACCGCGAAGATGCGGTTGGGCTGGGACGACGCCAACCTCACCGCACCCGACCTGGCGCGGGCGCTGGCGGATGTCGGGGTGGCGGCGGTATTCGTGCACGGTCGCACCCGCGAGCAGGGCTTTGGCGGGCGGGTGAATCTGTCGGGGATTCGGGCGGTGGTGGCGGCGGTGCCGGGAATTCCGGTGATCGGCAACGGCGATGTCACCACGCCGGAAGCGGCCCGGGTGATGCTGGAGGAAACCGGTTGCGCGGGAGTCAGCATCGGGCGGGGCGCCTTCTACAATCCGTGGATCTTCCGGCAGACCGCCCATTTCCTGGCCACCGGCGAATCGCTGCCCGAGCCCGCCTTCGAGGATCGCGTGGAGGTCATGACGCGGCATCTCGACCGGATGGTGGAGATCTTCGGCGAAGGCACGGGGTGCCGGATGTTCCGCAAGGTGGCCCCTTGGTACGCGCGGCAGTTTGGGCCGGCCAGCCGGTTCAAGAAACGGGTGGTCATGCTGTCGAGCCGCGCGGAGTTTGACGAGATGCTCGAGGATTACCGCGCGTGGCGGGAGCAGTTCCTGGATGACAACGGCGGGTTGCGCCCGAACTTCCGTCCGGCCCCGATGACCGCATCGTTTCTTCAGGAGCCGGGCGCCGAAGCCCAGTCCGCCATCCCGGTGCCCAAGGGCGCGGTGGAGTTGTGGTGATGGAACCGCAACCCCCGGTCTCGTTGCTTGTTGCGCAGGAACTGGAACAGCGACCGCAGGGTGCCGGTCTTCCCCGCCTTGACCTCCACCGGCAGGATGTCCTGCTGCCGCATCCGTGGCCGGACTCCTGGCTTGAAGCCGGAGGCTTTCCGCCGGATAACGGAAACCCATTGAGCACAGGATAAGGCGCCCATCCGCCTGAACCTCCGGCATGGAACTGATCATTTTCGACCTTGAGACAACCGGCCTTTCGCCGGCGGCCAACGACATCATCCAGATTGCTGCGGTCCGATTGCAGTTCGGGAAAGTCGTTCACACGGACACGTTCTCGACGTTCGTCAATCCCGGTTGCCGGATCCCGTCTTTCATCGTGTCGTATACAGGGATCACGGATGCCGATGTCCGGAACGCTCCATCGGTTGGGCCGGCTCTGGAGGCGTTCTCCCGTTTTGTGGGCGCCGGAACGCTGGTGGCGCACAACGGTCATCGGTTTGACATGCCGTTCATTCACGAGGCCTGCCGGAAGCGGGGCCTGCGGACGCGGGAGGTGGATTACGCGGACTCGGTCCACCTTTCGAGGCGGGTGTGGGCGGGGCAACGACGGCACGGCCTGGACCTGGTGGTGGAGCGGCTCGGTTTGAACACCGCCGCCCATCGCCGACACGATGCCCGTGGGGACGTCGGCTTGCTGGCCGAAGCCGTGGCGCAGATGTGGCGTCGGATTACACCGGACTGTGCGTGCCTTCCGGTCCCCGTGTATAAGGGGTTTCTCCCGTCCGTGTCAGGCTCATGAACTCGCGATGTCGATGGCAGTTTGGCTGCTTGAGCCTTGTCAACTGCTGGGTCGCAACAGCCGTGGTCCTGGGGGCACACCAGACCCTCTACCATTGGGATCAATACTTGGGAGGTGCTCACCTCCCATTCCTGACGCATCTGTCCCTGAGGATGGGCCCGGCCGTTTCGATCACCTTCCTCGTTCTGAGCCTTGTCGGGTTCGCGGTGGCAGTCCTGGGTCGAGGGGAGGATCGACTGCAATCCGTGTGGTTCCCCGTCCTCGCGCTGGTGGAGCTGACGCTGCTCGCACTTTTCGCGTTGGCGCTGATCTACCCCAGCTTCAGAGTTCTCTATCGCCTGGGAGAAGGTGGGCCGTAGCCAGGGCAGGCCTCCGGCTGTTGGGGCGTGGGATTTGGAATTCACGTCCCCGACCTCATGCTCCGATCCGTTCACCGGGCCATTCGGGGGGGGAGGTTCCTTCGTTCCTTCGGATTTCGGATTTCCCCGCGGCTCAGCGGGAGCTTCGCCCTCCCCGGATCTCCGCGCCTTGGCGTCTCTGCGCGAGTCAAGTCCTCGTCTATTTGACCGCCGCCGGGTTGTAGCGGTTGCCCGGATGCCAGACCAACCATGACTTCACGCCGTTGTCGGCGAGCGCCTTGATCTGCGCCTTCACCTGATCCGGGCCGTAGGTGATGTGGCCCTTCACCCAGGTGGCGGTGAAGCCCTGAATCCAGGGCCGCAGGCGCGCCGGCGTTTCGAGGTTGCCGTTGCGTTTGAGCGAGTCGCGGATGCCGTGGTCCAGCACCTCGTAGGGTTTCTGGTCGGGCACCTCGAAGCCATAGTTCATCGGGCCGTAATGGCTCGGGTACATCATCGGGCAGATGTAATCCACCGCGTTGCTCACCGCCTCCCAGTACTGCCCGATCCGCATGTCATCAATCGTGTGGCATACGAGGCCGAAGACATCCGCGGCGAGATAGACCTTGAGCGGTTCCAGCGCCTTGCGGGCATCGAGCAGGAAGCTCTGGATGGCGTCCGCCTTCGAGTCCCCGTTGGGATTGCGGTAATCGAGGTCGGCGGACCTGGGGACGTCCGGGAACCGGATGTAGTCGAACTGGACTTCGTTGAAACCGAGTTTCGCCGCCTCCTTCGCCAGGCCGAGATTGTAGCTGCGAAAGTCGGCATCATGCGGTGAGGCCCAGGTCAGACCGTCGCTGCTCTTGAACGCCCGCCCCGCCGCGCGGTCCCAGATGGCCTTGCTGGGATGGGCCTTGGCAAACACCGGATCCTTGAATGTGACGATGCGGGCGATCAGATAGATGCCCTCATCCTTCAGGCGCTTCAGCAAGGGCGCCGGATCATCGAATGCCAGCGAATCGTTGGCTTTGGCATTGTAGCGGGTGGCGGCGGCGGATTTCGTCAGGAGATGGCCCGAGTCATCCTTGAAATCGATGACAAACGCATTCACCGACGTGTCTTTGGCCAGTTTGACCAGCGTGGCGAGTCGCTCGGAGCGGAGGGTCAACAGCGTGAGGTAGATGCCCTTGGCGTCGATCCGCGGGTTGCCGTCATAGGATCGCTTGGGTACCGGGGCATAGTGCAGATCCGCGAAGTCGCCAAAATCGGGCTGGCCCGCATCCGGCGGCGCATCGGCTCCGGTTCCCACGGGGGCCGGGTCCTTCAGCGTAAGGTAGCTGCGGGCCACCCAGCCGACGTTGCGCCCGGCGTCCGACGGAAACCGGATCCGGGCCCAGCTTTCGCCGCTGGAAAGCGCCTCCTCGGCCAGCAATTCCACCTCGGTGCCTTCGCCCAACCGGGCAATGCGGGTGGCATCTGTGCCGGCGGCCAGTCGCACATTCAGCCAGGACGTATTTACGGTGTAGAGTGGAGGTCCGACGGGCGGAGCCGGTTCCGGCTGACGGGGTGGCTGGCGCTCCGTTGCAACATCGCCCGGCTCGGGTCTTCCCGGGGATTCGCGGGCCGGGGGTGGAGTGGGCAACGGCGGCGGGGTGTAGACGATGTCGCCCACGGTGCCGCCTCGGTTTTCGGAGTTCAGCGGGGTCACCCGGGAGGCGCCGGAGTTGCATCCGGCCAGCCAGACGGCGATCAAGCACAGAACGCCGCCGCCGGCCAACGCCGCCAGCCAGGGTGCAAGCCGCCGCCTTGATCCCGCTGGTCCTGGCTGTTGCCCTGCGTCCATCCGGCTGTCTCAGTGGCCCGCCAATGACCTTTGCACGGAGTTCTATTTCTCCGCGGGGAGAAGGATCTGGACGTCGTAGCTTTCCTTCAGCTTCTTGAAGTAGTCGGGGAGCTGCTGTTCCACCTTCTGGGTGAGGAGGAATTCACGGAGATCCTCCTCCGCGTCGGCGAACGCGACCTTCTCGGCGGGCCGGCGTTCGTTTACGCGGACCAGGTAGTAGCCGAGCTTGGCGGAAACCACGTCGCTCAACTGGCCGACCGGCAGGCTGAAGAGGACCTCGTTGAGCTCGGGAGCCATGGGCGCATTGCGGGCGGCCACATATTCCCCTTTGGTGGTCTGGACATCGGGGTCCTCGGAGTACTTGAGGATGATCTCCTTGAAGTCCGCCCCGCCCGTGACCTGGGTGCGCAGCTGTTGGGCGAGCTGAAGCTTCTGGGCCTGCACTTCGGTGGGCAGGGGATCCCGCGTCACGCGATCCACCGTGTAGAGCAGCAGCAGGTCCGCCTGCACCCGTTCGGGACGGTCCAGTCGGGCGAGGTTGGCGCGCTTGATTGCGGCGAGTTGCAGCCGGGCCTGTTCCACCCGGGCGGAGGTATCCCCCGCGGCCTCCATCGCGGCGATGCGCTTCGCGAGGTCCGCGGTACGGACGTCCTCGCCATTGTCGTAAAAGCTCTGAATCTCGGCCGAGGACACGGTCAGGGTGCTGCGGATCTCACGGTTGATGACCTCCTCCACCAACGCCTGTTCGAGGGCCCGCTTTTCAAAGGCTTCAACGGTCATGCCGACCGCCATCAGCTGGCGGGCGTAGGACGCCTCCGACAGGGCGCGGGACTTGGTGTCGGCAATGAACTTGCCGGCGGAGACCTTGGCCCGCTCACGGTCATCGGCGGTGGCCCGCTGGTCGAGCGTTCGCGCGAGGATCAACCGATCCAGCAACCGCTGCCGGGCCTGGGGTTCCTGCGGCGGGGCGATGGTCTGTCCCTGGGTGGCCAGGGTGCTCTTGAGGGCCCGGAAATTGTCGTCCAGCTCCTGCTGCCGGATCTCGATTCCGCGGCCCTTGACGATGACCGGGTTGTCGAAGAGATCGGCGTAAGTGAGCCGGGCGGGTGCGGCTGCGCGGAGGCCCGTCGGCCAGAGGACGAGGGCGGCGAGAAGGGCGGTCAGCGCGGGAAGGCAAGGGTTCTTCATCAGGAGCTAGAGTTTGATCACGTGGACATTGCTGATGGCGGGGTCGTCGCGGAGTTCCTTCATCGCCTCGGCCGCCGGCACGCTGTCGAGGTTGAGCACGGTCAGGGCCTCGCCGCCGGCCTGGTCGCGATGCAGGCTCATGTTGGCGATGTTCACCTCGGCCCGGCCGAGAATGCTGCCGATGTGGCCGACCATCCCCGGTCGGTCGGTGTTCTTGAGCAGAAGCACGACTCCTTCGGGCACGATTTCAACGGGCTGGCTGTTGACCCGGACGATGCGCGGCAACAGGCGGGAGCTGAACAGGGTGCCGCCGACCGAGGTGCGCTTGTCACCGGAGTGGGCCGAGACATGCAGCCATTCCTGGAAGTCGGTTTCCTCGCTGGACTTGGTTTCCTCGACGAGCAGGCCGAGGCTGTTGGCGAGGCTGCGGACGTTCACGGTGTTCACCTCGGAACCGGCGGCGTTCTGCAGGAAACCCTTCAGCACGGCGCGACTGACGGGATCTCCCGGCAGCGCCGTGGCCTTGCCACCGAAGGTGATGACCAGGCGGTCGTTGCGCTTGGGACTGATCTGCGCCAGTACCAGCCCCAGTTTCTCGCCCAGGGCGAGGTAAGGGCGGACGAGATCGGAGGTCCGCGCATCCAGGCTCGGCATGTTGACGGCGTTGCGAATGCTGTCGTTGAGGAGGAAGTCACCGATCACCTCGGCGATCTCGATCCCGACGTTCTCCTGGGCCTCGGCCGTGCTGGCGCCCAGGTGGGGGGTCATGAGGAGACCCGGCAGGCTGCGCAGCGGTGAATCCTCCGGCAACGGTTCGGTGGTGTAGACGTCCAGCGCAGCGCCGCCCAGGTGGCCGCTCCGAAGGGCCTCCGCAAGATCGGTCTCATTGACGATGCCTCCGCGGGCGGCGTTGATGATGCAGGCACCCGGCTTCATGGAAGCGATGGCCGCCGCGTTCACCATGCCGTCTGTCTCCTCGCTCTTCGGCATGTGCACGGTGAGGAAGTCCACCCTTGGGTAGAGGTCCTCCGGCTTCTCCACCAGCTCGACCTGAAGTGCTTTCGCGCGCGCCAGACTGAGGTAGGGATCGTAGCCGATCACCTTCATTCCGAACGCCGTGGCACGGGTGGCGACCTCGCTGCCGATGCGGCCCAGGCCAAGAATGCCGAGAGTCTTGCCGTTCAGCTCGGAGCCCTTGAGCTTCTTGCGGTCCCACTTGCCTGCGCGCATCGAGGCGACGGCATCGGGAATCTTGCGGGCGAGGGAGATCATCAACGAAAAGGCCAGTTCGGCGGTGGAAATGGTGTTGCCCCCGGGCGTGTTCATCACCACCACCCCGCGCTGGGTGGCGGCTTCCACGTCCACGTTGTCGACCCCCACCCCGGCCCGGCCGACGACCTTGAGGTTCGGACAGGACTCGATGACCTTGCGGGTGATCTTGGTTTCGGAGCGGACGACGAAGGCCGCGGCATCGGGGACGGTGGCAATCAATTCATCCTCACCGAGGCGCTGGTCCAGCACGACCACCTCGAAGGCGCTTTGTTCCTGAAGCATGGCCACGCCCTTGGGGGACACGGGATCGCAAACGACGATTTTCATAAGGCTCACTGCAACTTCTCGAAAGGCGGAGCCTAGGCAAGCCACCCCGACCGGTCAAATCCGGTTTCGGGAACGGGTGGGCCATGGCGCCGGCGGGAGATCCCCGGTTGCTGGAGCTCCCAGTGGTACAAAACTTTGATGCATATGCATCGAGAATTTGTTCATTCCTTCTGGTCGCGGGCCAGCTGGATGGCGGAGTTGCCGGTGTGTTGTCGGGGTGACGACAGCGGCGCCGACGTCGCGCGCCGAAGGCGTAATCACCCTCCAGGCAGGCCCAGCCCCCCCGCGGGCGCGCAAGTCCTGCCAAATTCCTGTCAGCCGTCGCGGCCGGAACCCGGCCTCAACGCACTGACAGCCGAAACACCTGCATCGAGTCCGCCGCGTTGATCTCCCTCATCCTTACCGACACCCGCACTTGCTCGGACACCAGCGGCGCCCATGTCAGGAAGTCGGCGGTCGTCTCAAGGGCGATGGTCGTGTCGAGAGGGCAGCGCCACCGAATGAGGACCCCACCCGGGTCTGGCTTCGCGACCAACGCGTAGTCCAGCAGCCGTGTTCCCGTCCCCGCGAGAATGGCATCGGCAAAACGGGTGCCCAGCACCGCCACTGAATCCGCGTCGTAGTGAACCCCGTCGAGGGTGTTCAGATCGTCGGTATCGACCGCCACCTCCTGCTGGGTCTGGGCCAGTCGCACCTCCGCGGAGTGGGGCTGATTATCCAGCACCCGCCCGCATACGAAGAGCGTCGATGAACTGTTCCAGCCAAGGCTTGCCAGATACTGCAGCATGTCGCCTCGCAACTTCTTCAGATTGGCCGCGTAGGAATCGGACCATTCAAGCCGGGTTGCATCATTCTCCCCCTGCATCCATACGATCGCGCGAATCGTCGCCCCGTCAGCCTCGAGCGATCCCAAGGCGTCGCGGACCTCGGATTGCCAGAGATCCCACATCTCCCCCCCCCCATCATTATTATGCCAATTCTCTGCGAGAGAAGTACTGCCGCGACTCACCTTGATGACACAGGGAGCCCAACCCGCCCCAGCCAAATGCCTCCCCATTGCGATTTCGGGGCCGTAGACTCCGGTCTCGGGGATGGGGTGGAGCGTGGTCCACCCGGCTGAGGAGGCCCGGAACCAGACGGGTCCATCCGTGTCGTAGTGGAACGGAATCGCAGCATCCCCAGGCAGCGCCTCGTAGCCCTGCGAAACCCTTCCCGAGGCGTTCGACTGGCCGCAGAGGATGACGATGTCGCCGGCGAGGCAGGTCCCGCTCACGAAACCGAGGCATACCGCGAAGGTCGGGGACGACAGACTGCGCAAATGTCGAAACACGATGTGAAGCATAGGTCGTCCCGATGCCGGCTTCAAAGGCAGAAGCAGGCAGAAGCAGCACCAGGTTCAGGCAATCAGAGGGGTGTACCTTCCTGCCGGCGGCCTTGGTTCAGGTCGTTGCGTTTCCGCTCGTACCACTCCCTCCATCGGGCGAACGAGCGGCCTCCCTCCCCTGAGGGCTGGCCGAGGAGTAGGTTCTCCGTGCTGATATCCTCATCCAATTCCGGCCAGTGGATGCCGTGGCCGCCACCAAATCTCCGCCACTGATCGGCCGTGCCAGCGACAGTTTTTGCGGGGGCACCCCGAGAACTCGCTGGCTCCGGCGTGAAAGCTGGTTAAGTTCCCGCCCGTGCAGTGTGGTCTGGCGGACAAATCCATCCTCATCATGGGCGGCACCTCGGGCATCGGGGTGGCCGCGGCGCGTGCGTTGATCGCCGAGGGCGTCCGGGTGGTTTGTGTCGGGCGGGACGAGGCGACCGCCGAATCGGCCCGGCAGGACCTGGGGGAACGCGCCCGCGTGCTGACCGGTGATGCCTGCGATCCGGCCACCGCCGACCGGGCGGTTCGTGAGGCGGTGGGGTTCGGCGGCCGGCTCGATGGGCTGTTTCATGTGGCGGGGGGCAGCGGGCGTCGCGCCGGCGATGGGCCACTGCACGATCTGACCGACGCGGGGTGGAATCACACCCTTCGGCTGAACCTCGAATCGGTGTTTCTCTCCAACCGGGCCGCGGTCCGGCAATTTCTGGAGCAGGGCAGCGGCGGGGCGGTGTTGAACCTCGGATCCGTGCTCGCGCAATCGCCGGCGCCCCACTTCTTCGCCACCCACGCCTACGCCGCGGCCAAGGCGGGTTTGGAGGGGCTCACCCGTGCCGCCGCCGCGCACTACGCACCGGAGAACATCCGGTTCAACGCCATCGCCGCCGGCCTCGTGGCCACGCCGATGTCTGCCCGGGCGCAATCGGATGATGCGATCATGCGTTACACCCGCACAAAACAGCCGCTGGACGACGGTCGCATCGGCCAACCGAAAGACCTGCTTGCGGCGATTCTGTTTTTCCTTTCCGACGCCTCCCGTTTCGTCACCGGGCAGGTGCTGGCGGTTGACGGCGGGTGGTCGGTTTCCGAGGGGCAACACGGAGGTCCCGGATGAGCTACGCGGTGGGCATTGATGTGGGCGGATCGAGTGTGAAGGCGGTGGCGGTCACGCCGGAGGGCGACGTGCAGTCGCAGTCGAACCGGCCGTTTGAACCGACGGAACCGCTGGCCTTCGCCCGCACGGTGCGGGACGTGTTGCGGGAGGTGTTCGCGCTGCATGGCGAGGCGCTGGAAGCGGTGGGGGTGTCGGCGCCGGGACTGGCGGCGAAGGACGAGCGCTCGATCGCGTTCATGCCGGGTCGGCTGGGGGGGATCGAGGGACTGGACTGGACGGATTACCTCGGTGCGCCGTTTCGGGTGCCGGTGCTTAACGATGCGCACGCGGCGCTGCTGGGGGAGGTCTGGCAGGGGGCGGCGCAGGGGGTGGCCAATGTGTTCATGCTGACGCTTGGCACGGGAGTGGGCGGGGCGGCGATGGTGGATGGCCGCTTGTTGAAGGGGGCCATCGGTCGCGCGGGGCACCTGGGCCACATCTGTCTCGACCCCGACGGTCCGAAGGACATCTGCAATCTCCCCGGCAGCCTGGAGCACGCCATCGGCAACTACAGCCTGACCGAGCGGGCCCAGGGCCGCTTTGCCACCACGCACGACCTGGCCCGGGCGGTGGCCGGGGGGGACAGTTTCGCCGGCGAGGTGTGGGATCGGTCGGTTCGCCGGCTCGCCCTGGGGGTGGCCTCACTCATCAACGTGCTGGATCCCGAACGGGTCATTATTGGCGGGGGCATCGCCGAGGCCGGGGCCACGCTGCTCGAACCGTTGCGCCGTCATCTCGCGGAGTATGAATGGCGGCCTGGGGGACGCAGCGTCGTCCTGGTCCAACCGGCTCTGGGGGAATACGCGGGCGCCATGGGTTCGGCCTGGAACGCCCTGCAACACGTGCCATGAACCCGGAAAGCGCCGTCCAAACGCCGATCCACACGGACAAACGCGGATTCTCGATGGCTTGTGCCAGCGTCCCGAGTGATCTGCTGGGTGAGAAGGCTCCGGGGGCATCGCGGGTTCAGGCTGAAGCCTTTGGCTGCGCTCCTCGGCGTCCATCCTCGGTTTTCAGGCTGAACCGTCTGGTCCTTCTGATTCTTCTCCTGGCGACCTCGACGGTGCGGGCCTTCGCGGATGCCGGGACCGCGGCTGGCGACGACCGGATCGTGCCGCCCTCCGGACGTCCTGAACAGGGCCCGCCCGCTGCGACGAGACCGGAATCCCTGACTGCCGCGGAGGTGCTGGAGAAGATCCTGGCGCGGGCGGAGGAGGAGGTTGCAGCGCGGCGTGAGTTCGAGCAGACGCACGCCTACGTCGTGGAAAAGACCACGGAACGCCGCGACGCCGCGAACCACTTGCTCGAACGCAAGGTGGAACGTGAGGAGCATGATCCACGCCGCGTCCCTGACCACGATGGCGACAAGGGGCCGGGTTATCGCCAGAAGGATTTCAAGGTGAACCAGGCCATGCTGGATCGCTACCGCATCACGCTGACCGGGGTGGAAGCGGTGAACGGCCGGCCTGCCTGGGCTCTGGCGTTTGAACCCGCGGATCCGCCGCCCCCGGTGCATGATCTCAAGGAACGTTTCCTGAGCCAGGTCGCCGGGACGGTGTGGGTGGACCAGGCGGACTGTACGATGGCCCGGCTGGAGTTGCGGCTGGTCAAGCCGGTCAACGTGATCGGCGGTTTGGTGGGTGCCGTGAAAGCCTGCCAGGTGTTTCTGCAACGGGAGCGCGCGTCGGAGGGGCTTTGGTACAATTCCGAAATGCGCTGGCGACTGGAGGGACGGAAGCTGCTCGTGACCACCGTCATGTTATACGACGAACGGCGCGGCGAGGTCCGACGCGTCGTTGATCCCTCCCCATCCCAGTCCCGCCCTTTGCCCGCAGAAACAGCCGGGTTGTCCGGGGAGTGACACCAGGCCGCCGGCCGGAGGGCCTCGGCACCGGGGCTTTCAGAGCGGCTCAGCGCTTCAAAGCCGGAGCGCGCCAAACCCTCAGAGACGCCAGGCTCACGGACACCACCGTCTTGCCATCCTCCAGAAACACCACATCCAGCACCCGGTCCGGGTGGGCCTTGAAGCGTCCGACACTCTGGTAGGATTCAGTGTTCCAGAGTGTGAGCGTGCCATCGATACCGCCGGCGGCCAGGCGTTTCCCGTCCGGTGACCAAGCCACGGCTGTGAAACGGCTCAGGGGCCCTGTCAGATCACGGATTCGCGCGCCGCTGCGGAGATCCCAGACGCAGATCAAGGCGTCCTCACCGGAGGTCGCCAGAAACCGTTCGTCGGGTGAAAAGTCCAGATCGGTGACTCGATGTCGTCGTTTCGAGAGCACCCGTTCCATCCTCTTCTGCGCCAGGTTCCAGAGGGCCACCTCCGGTCCCCAGGCGTCGGCCTCGTTCAACCGCAGGGCAAGGTGGGTTTGCCGGGGGGAGAACCGCAACATCCCGGCGTTACTCGGCAGCTCCGGTATCACATCAAGTTGGGTGCCGGTGGACGCCTCCCAGATCAGCGTCCGGTAAGGAGCCAGCCTCCCGGACGCAGCCAGCTTCCTCCCGTCCGGGGAAAGGGCCAGGCCGCTTACCCGACTCGTGAGACCGGTGAACTGCATCGTCTCGCGCAGGGTGGACAACTCCCACAGCTTGACCTTCTCCGGGGTGTCGCCGATGACGACCCGGTCTGAACGCGGATCCAGGGCAACCTGGACGAACTTGTTGTCCGAGTAGGCGCGGATGGAGGGGATCGGGAGGGGATGTTCCGCGAGGCGTTCGAAGTTGGTGGTGTTCCACAGGTGCACCCTGTCGTCGGTACTGACGGTGAGGAGCCTCGTGCCATCCGGGGAGAGGTACAACTGCCGGGTTGATTCGGGGAGACGGAGTTCGTCCGGTTCGGCCGCCTCGGTGCGCGCAGGCCAGAACCGGATCGTCTCATCGCGGCTGCCGGTTGCCAGGGACTGGCCGTCCGGGGCCATGGCCACACACCACACCTCGTCCCGGTGGCCCTGCAGGCTGTCGATGAGGCGCCCCGTCGCCACCTCGTAGATCCCGACGGTCTGGTCGGTGCTCGACAGATAGGCAAACCGGGAATCGGCTGAGAAGGCCACACCGCTGAAGGTGGAGCGCTCCTTTTCCAGCGAACGGATCTTGGTGAACTCCGGGATCGCCCAGAAATCCACCCGGTCGGCCTCATAGTTGGCCACGACCACCGCCAGCACTTTCCCATTGGGAGCGAAGGCGAGCTGGGCATACCGCGTCCACCCCCCCGGACCCGCGAACCGGGCGGCCACGATGCGGGCGATCCGATCCCAGAGAACCACCTCGGGCGTGTCCACGGAGTTCAGGGCCAGATAGCGGCCATCCGGGGAGTAGGCGGCCAGGTTCCAGGGCCCGGCGGGGGCGGGTTCGGCCTCCTCCCAGCTTTCCGTGTCGAACACCCGAAGGGGCCCCGGCCGTTCCCGCTCCGCCACGGCCAGCCGCGTGCCATCCGGTGAATACGCCAGCGCAATGACCTCGTTCGTGAAGGTCAAGCGCCGTTCTGCGGCCGCCCAGTCCGGCGCGCGATAGAACTTCACCTCCGGCCCGTTCGCCACTGCAAGAGTCCGGCTGTCCGCGGAGAACGCCACGTTCAATCCCCGCACAAAGCACGCCAACGGCAGCGAGACCACGGGCGTTCCCGCCCGCCGGTCCCACACCCGGACGTCGTTGTCCACCCCGTAGTTGCTCACCGACGCCAGGGTGTTTCCGTCGGGGGAGAACTGCAGAAACCAGACCGTGTTTGAGTGCGACCCGAGGGTGAAGATCTCGTCGCTTTGGATTTGCCCCCACAAATGGTGCCATTCCCAGCCGCGGAGGTCTTCGCCCGGCCGGCCCGTATTCCGCGGGTCGTGCTTGAGGAGCAGTTCCTCCACCCGTCCGAAGTGGCTGTCCTCATAGGCCTGCTGAGCCAGCAACATGTCGGATTCATAGAGACTGCGCCGTGCCACCCGACCCTCCGACTCCGCCCGGCTCCACTGCCAGGAAATGCCGAACACCCCCGCCAGCAACGCCACCCCACAAGCCGTCAATGCCCCCGCCAATGCCGGCTTTCGCCGACACCAGCGCCATAACTTCCCCGGCGTGCTCACCGGGCGGGCCCGGATCGGCTCATGCTTCAGGAACCGGTCCAGGTCCTCCGCCAGTTCCAGCGCCGAGCCGTATCGTTGGCGCGGTTCCTTGCGCAGGCACTTCAGGCAGATGGTCTCCAGATCGCGCGAGAGCGCGGGATTCAGCAATCGCGGTGCGACCGGCTCGTGGTGCAGCACCTGTTCCAGGATGTCGGAGAGTTCCTGGGCCTGGAAAGGCGGCCGTGCCGTCAGCAGGTGGTAGAGGATCGCCCCCAGGCCGTAGACATCGCTCCACCGCCCCACCGCACCGCGTCGGCCCGAAGCCTGTTCCGGCGGGAGGTAGTTCGGGGTTCCCAGGACCTGCCCGGAGACGGTCAATTCCGTGTCGCTGGTCAGGACCTTTGCCAGCCCAAAGTCGGTGATCTTCGGCTCGCCCGAGGGTGCGAGGAGAACGTTTGAGGGTTTCAGGTCGCGGTGGAGGACCCCCTGCTCGTGGGCGTAATGGATGGCGCCGGCCAGGGTGCGAACGCATTGCCCGGCCTCGGTTGGGGAGAAGGGCTGTCGCCGTAGGGCTTCCTGGAGGTTCGGCCCCTCCACCAGGTCCATCGAGAAGAAGTGCCGGCCTTCATGCTCGCCGATCTCATGGATGGTGACGATGTTGGGATGCTGCAGCCGGGCAGCGGCCTCGGCCTCCGCCCGGAACCGCTGGACGAACCGCGGCCCGGCGAACTCCCCGGCCAGAATCATCTTAAAGGCGACGGGGCGGTTCAGGCTGACCTGCCGCGCCCGGTACACCACTCCCATTCCTCCCCGCGCGATTTCACCGGCGAGCTCATAGTCGCCGATCCGGACGGGGCCCGCCGGGCCCCCGTCCTCCATTTCCTGGCCGGAGGGATCCCAGGGGGACGAGGCCAGCGCGCCGGTCAACTCGCAGGCTGGGCACACCGCCGCCCGGCTGTCGCGGGGAAGCTGTCGTCCACAGGCGGAGCAATGTGCCTCCGGGTTCATGGTATTAGCAAGGAGTCTAGGCGAAGCCATTGCCCGCGTCACGAGGGAAAGCCCCCAGGATCGAGCCGGCCGTGGCTTGAGCTGTGCTCCCTGTGGCACCGCCCAAAGACCACGGCCGGATGTCTTGCTCGAACGCCGGGCTCCAACGGCTCAGGTCAAGGCGTCGTCTTCTTGCCGTGTCCTCCCGTGCTGGCTCCCGGAAGCCGGTGATCCATGATGTTTCCGCGAACGAGGAATCCTATCTGGGCAAAGAGATTGTCGTTCGTACCCGGCTCGAGCGGCCCTCCGAATGGCGTGTAATTCGCCGGTTCGTAGGTGAGCACCCCGTCGCCGTCCGCCGGTTCGATCACGATGCCCACCCAATCGGCCAGAAAGGGATCAGCCACCGCCCCCGGAGTCCAGTTGTCATTGGCGAAGACCCAGACGGCGACGGCACCGTGCTCAGGATGGATCATCTCGAACTTGAACTGCTGGGGCGGTTTGTCGTCCTGCGCCCACGGATCAATGGACACCCAGCCAGTCCACGAGCCGGAGATCCGCAGTTTGTCACCCCAAAAGGCGCGCAAGGCGGGACTGTCGGCCAGTACGGCCGCCTCGCCGGACTCGCTGACATTCACGCTGAAGGTGACGGTTTCGAACGAGCCCATGGGATTCTCCCACCAGCTTTGTTGCCAGACCTCATCTTCCCACGGGTAGGACAACGGCTGTGCGGCGGGTGAGGCCCACCAGCCGAGGTCCAGGAAGGCCCCCCCTCCCGTGACTTTGGAGGGCGAATCAACCTGCGCCTCCAATGAACGAAGGCCGGTGAGGGCCACGACGGCCGATACCGAAACTGCAATCACGATCTTCTTCATAACGTCTGTCTGACTCTTTGATGTTACTCAGCTTTCCGGAACTCCTGGTCGCCTCGAACGTCAGCCCGACACGACCTGGATCGGTGGTGGGCGACCTGGCGTCTCCTGCGCCTGGATTCGCCCGCGTTCCGGGTTCAACTGTTACTTGTGAATTGGAGGAGGGAGGTTGCGAGGAAAGTGAAACCCGGACGGGGGGATTCCTCAACGAGACCGGATAACCGGCACGGGGCTCAAGCGCTGACCGCTTTCAGCAGATACCGGATCTCCCCGTCAATTTGGCCGGGATCACTTACGGTCTGGGCCACCTCGTGCCGCAGGATCTCGCGATAACGCGAGCGCAGACGAAAAAGGGCGGACTTGAGGGCGGACTCCGTCATCCCCAAGGCAGCCGCCAGTTGTTCCTGGGACTGTCCCTCATCCTCCTGGACGGCCCGGAGATGCTCAAACAACGACAGCTTTCCGGTGGCTTTGCATTCTCCCTGGAGCCGATCCCAGGACTGCTCCAGGAGTGTGAGCGCCCAACGCCGGTCATAGACCTCGTCCGGAGCCCGTCCCACGGCGTCCTCGGCCTCGTAACGCTGCGCGGCATCCGCCTCGTCCAGGGAAACGGTCACGCTCCGGCCACCGCGCTTCTGGGCTCGGGCCATCCGGGTTTCCCCGCCCACGTATCGCTTCAGGCAAATCAGCAGAAAGGACCGGAACCTCCCCTTCGCAGGGTCCGCGGTCGTCAGCCAGTCGTGCTCAATGAGCCGCTCGAAGAATCCCTGTATCAAGTCCTCTGCGTCGGTCGCAGAGTGGCCGGACCGCCGAAGGAATGCGTAGAGGGGATACCAGTAGGCCCGACACAACTGCTCCAGCGCCGCCCGCGCGTCGGGCGCCGAATCATGGCCCGCGGCAAGCACCATGCTCCACTGCGTCGTGGCGAACGCGGTACCCCCGAAGTCATCCGGCACCGGCTCTGCCCGCTCGTGGTTCATGCCGGCATCCTGAACGCCGGCGTCCCTGATTGCACGCTCGAACCAGCACCCGGTCACTTCGACGCCATCGGGAACCGCGCCAGTATCTCCGCCGTTTCCCGGGTCATCACCTCAGCGTACCGTGCCGGGTCGCGCACCCTGAAGCGATGAACGGTTGCCGCCGGGATGGCATTGCCGGTGTCGAGGTCGCCATCGTCATCAACCGCCACCGCGACCTTCTCGAAGCCGAACACTTCCCCGGCAGGTTCCCCCGGAACCGTCAGCGATCGGAAGATCGCCGTGCACCACAGATTCCGCCTTTGCCCGAACAACGCCTCGCGCCGCGCCGGATCGACCGCTTGGCGCACGAAGCGGAGCGGGTCTGCCGTCCCCTTTTCCAAGGCGTAGATGAAGTACTGAACCAGTTCCGGCGGGGCCGACCCCAGCAGGTCGGCGTGGGTGGCCTGCCAGAAGGACGCGTGACCGGCGTTGTACCACAGACCACCGTCGAAACACGGCACCCAGTAGAGGTTCAGGCCGGATCGCATCAGCCCGACGTAGGCGTGCGGGTCCAGGGTGACGTTGTATTCACGGAAGGCCGGGTCCGACGCTTCACCGATGAAGACCAGCACCCGGCCGGCCTGTTCGCGGAAGAGCCCGGGTTCGCGGTTGAAGGCCGCCATCAGGTCACGCACGGAACCGACGGCGATGATGTCCACCCGACCGGTGGCTCCGCGCAGTGTGTCGAGGATCATGCGCACCCCCCCTTGGAATGGGTCCGGTTGTTCCAGCGCCTTGTCACCTGGGGACGTCAATTTGGTGGCCAGGCCAATCGCGGTGGGAACCTGCCGACCGGTGAGTGCGTTCAACTGCGAAACCGGGATCGATCCCGGTCGGGCGAGCTGGCGTTGTCCCTGATCCAGCACGATCCCGCGAAGGTCGAACCCGGGCAGCGCATAGAGTGTGGCCAGATCGAAATGGTCATCCGGGTCCTCGTGCGGGTGGAACAGGTCGGTGCAGTAGATCAGCGGTGTCCGGTCGGGAGTTCCCCCGGGTGCAGCGTCCCCCGCGCGAGTCGTCGGGAACAGCAGGATGCCCGCCGCCAGGATCAGCCCGGCCATGCAGGCGCCGGATCGAGTCACAGGTTGCATGGCGAAACCCTGCGACACGCCTCCCGACTTGGAAAGCGCATTGGCGCGTCGAACGGCAGTCCGGGGGGCGGGGCCGTTCCCCGGCGTAGCGACTACTTCGCGAACTCCACCACCCGCTTCTCGCGGACGACGGTAACACGGATCTGGCCGGGGTATTGCAGTTCCTCCTCGATGCGGCGGACGATCTTCTGCGCCAAACGGGCGGCCGCATCGTCGTCCACTTCCTCCGGCGTCACGATCACGCGCAACTCACGTCCGGCCTGAACGGCATAACACTTGTCCACGCCGTCGAAGGACGCCCCGATCCGCTCCAGGCTTTCGAGTCGCTTCAGGTAATGAGTCATCGATTCCGATCGCGCGCCGGGACGCGAAGCACTCAGGGCATCCGCCACGCTGACCAACACCGCCACGAGGCTCGCCGGCGGGACTTCGTCGTGATGGGCGGCAACGGCGTTGACGGTCTCCTCGTTCTCGCCGTGGTGCTTGAGGAAGTCGGCCCCGATCATGGCGTGGGAGCCCTCGACCTCGTGGTTGATGGCTTTGCCGATGTCGTGAAGCAGGCCGGCGCGTCGCGCGGAACCCACGCTGGCGCCGAGTTCGGCGGCCATGAGTCCGGCCAGGTGGGCGACCTCGATGGAGTGATCGAGGATGTTCTGCGAATAGCTCTGGCGGAAGCGCAGGCGCCCAAGCAACTGGAGCGTCTCCTCGTGCACCGGGTGCAGGCCCAGCCGGAAGATGGCATCATTGGCGGCTTCGCGAATGGCGAGGTTGACCTCCTCGTTGACCTGCTTGATGACCTCCTCGATCCGGGTGGGATGGATGCGGCCGTCGCTGATGAGGAGTTCCATGCCGCGGCGGGCGATTTCGCGGCGGACGGGGTCAAAGCCGGAGAGCACGACGGTGTTGGGCGTGTCATCGATCATCACCGTGACCCCGGTGGCGGTTTCGAAGGCACGGATGTTGCGGCCGTCACGCCCGATGATGCGGCCCTTGATGTCGCTGATGCCGTTGAGGGAGACGGCGGCGGTGGTGAGTTCGTAATGCTGCGTGCTGGCGTAACGCTGCATCGCCAGGGTGATGATGCGGCGGGCCTCGGCGTCGGCGTCCAGGCGGGCTTCCTCGAGGATGTGACGGGAGAGGTCGGCGGCGTCCTTGAGGGCGGTCTGTTCGGCGTGGTGCAGGACCTCCGCGCGGGCCTCGGCAACCGAAAGGCCGGCCACCCTCTCGAGTTCCTGCCGGCCGGCTTCCTCCATCTTCTTGAGCGCCACCTTCCGGACCACCACCTCTTCCTCGTGCCGGGCCAGATCCACCTGTTGCTGGCGCAGACCCTGTTCCCGCTCGGCCACGCCCTCGAGTTGACGGTTGACCAGCTGCTCCAGATGTTCCAGGCGCGCCTGGGCCGATTCGATGTCGCGACGGGACCGTGCATTCTCCTCGGCGGCTTCGGTGCGGAGCCGGGCGGCCTCGGCCTGGCCCTGGGCGCGGGCCTTCTCCGCCAGGGCATCCGCCTCGCGCCGGGCGGACTCCAACACACGACACGCAGCCTGTTCCGTCCTGCGACGGACCATCTGCTCGTTCCAAAGCCTCAATGCATATCCGATCGCCAGCCCCAGCAAAGCCCCCAATGCCCCGGCGACCCAGTCCATGCTCGCCAGCAAAATCATTCTTGAAGCACGCGTCGCACCGTTATCCAGCGCGTCGGCGTTGCGATCCAGTTTACAGCCTTGTCATGGGATCCCGCGGGCACGGACGGCAACACCTGCCAATCCATTGCCACCCCGCAGAATCCCCCCCCGAGTCCGGGCAACAACCGGTCATAATACCCTTTGCCCCGGCCCAGACGAAACCCGTCACTGGCAAACGCTACCCCCGGCAACAGGGTGAAGTCCAGATGCTTCGACGGGAAAAGCGGACATTCCGGGCGCGGTTCCCGAATACCAAAGGCCCCCGGGTACAAATCACGTTCCAGCACCTGCACCTCGGCCACCTCGTAGACGCCCTGCGACGGGGAGAATCTTGGCAGGGCCAGCCGACGCCCGGCGGCGAGCGCCTCTTCCAACAACGGGAAGATATCCGGCTCATCCGGCAACGGGGCAAACAACAGAATCTGCCCGGCCTGCCGCCATGGTTCGGAACCGCGGATCACTTCTAGCAAACCGGCGGAAGCTTCCGTCCGTTCGACGTCGGTCATCGCCCGCCGCCGGGCCTGCATTTCGCGGCGCAACGCGCGCTTCTGTTGGCGGAGGTCGTCAGCAAGGGGTGTCATGGTGCCGGGGTTTGCTTGGGATCGACGGACCGGGCTTTCTCCAACTCCGCCCGCCGGCGGGTCACACGATCCTTGATCTTCTTTTCCACCCCCTCGTCCGTGGGGGTGTAATACGTCCGGGCCGCGCCCAGGTAATCCTGCGCCACGAAGTGTCCCGGATGATCGTGGGCGTATTGGTAGCCCTGACCATGTCCCAGCCGCTTCGCTCCCCGATAGCTGGCGTCTCGCAGATGTTCCGGCACCGGCAGGGTGCGCCCGGCCCGCACATCCTCCAGCGCCGCGTCCACGGCGAGATACGCGCTGTTGCTCTTGTTCGCCGTGGCGATGTAGACGGTCGCCTCGGCGATGGGAATCCGCGCTTCCGGCCACCCCACGAACTCCGCGGCCTGGTGGGCCGCATTGGCCAGCACCAAAGCCATCGGGTCCGCCAGCCCCACATCCTCCGCTGCGCAAATCACGATGCGCCGCGTGATGAACCGGGGGTCCTCGCCCGCGTGGATCATCTTCGCCAGCCAGTAAAGTGCCGCGTCCGGATCGCTGCCCCGCATGGATTTGATGAAGGCCGAGATGGTGTCGTAGTGCGCGTCGCCGTCGCCGTCATACACAATCGCCTTCCGCTGGATGCTCTCCTCGGCCACGGCGAGGGTGAGGTGGATGAAGCCGTCCTTGCCGGGGGACGTGGTGAGGGCCGCAATCTCCAGCGAGTTCAACGCCTTGCGGGCATCCCCGTCCGCCAGGGTGGCCAGGTGATCCAGTGCCGCCGCATCCGCCCGAATCCGCATTCCGCCGAGGCCGCGTTCCGAATCGTCCAGCGCCGCCTGGAGCAGTCCGCGCAGGTCGGCCGCGGTCAGCGGTTGCAGTTCGAAGATCTGCGAGCGCGAAACCAGCGGTGAGTTGACGAAGAAGAACGGGTTGTGCGTGGTGGCTCCGATCAACTTCACCACGCCGCTTTCCACGTCCGGCAACAGCACGTCCTGTTGCGATTTGCTGAACCGGTGGATCTCGTCGATGAACAGGATCGTGGATTGCCCGGTGTTGGCGAGGCGGTTCGTCGCTGCAGTCAATTCGCGGCGCATGTCGGCCACGTTCGATTCCACCCCGCTGAGCCGCACGAACCGCGACCGCGTCTGGCCGGCGATGATCTGCGCCAGCGACGTCTTCCCCGTGCCGGGCGGGCCGTAGAGGATCAGGGACTGGATGCGGTCCGCCTCGATGGCGCGCCGCAGGAGCTTGCCCGGAGCGAGCACATGCTGTTGGCCGACGAATTCCGCCAACGAACGCGGCCGGAGCCGGGCGGCGAGAGGTGCGGCCGATGGGCCGTCCCCGCCACCGGGGGAGGTGGCTTCGGGGGCCGGTCCGGCCGGCCGGGTTTGGAACAGGTCCGCATCCGTCACGCCGGCAACCTACGCCACCCGGGCCGCAGGCGACAGGACGAAGGCGAGCGGGGGGAGGAGGGCGGCGAGGTTGAATTCGATCGGTACGCGAAAAACCCCGCCGACAAGCCGTGTGATCAAACAGTTCCTTTGAACTGACTAGAAACCATTAGGGACTCTGCCAGCGGCATTCGACTTCCAGTTAAGGCCTGTCGGCCGCCCATTGGACTCCGAGCCCCACTCCTATGGAGCTTACGGTTCAAGGACATTGTTTCTAAGCACGGACAACGGCAGGGTAAATCGCGTTGCCAATCTCATTCAAAGAACGGCGTTACTGGAGAGACGTTGACGCCACCCGAGGGCGGGACACAAGCCCAAAAGTTCGCCAAGGGGCGGTCGGCGGTCGTAGCGGCGAACTGGCGTTCGCAGTGGACAACAGGGCTTGCTGCTTGGGGGTTCGACAAACGCCAGCTCGCCGCTACGGGGCTGAAATGGGGACCGCCACCGTTGCAGGCTTGTCAACGGGACCCCCGTGGGGCTTGACTTGCCGGTATGAGAACACTTCGCACCTGTCCCCAGCCGGTCGACACTGACCTGAACCGTCGGGGGTTCCTGAAGCGATCGGTGCTTGGAGCCACGGGGGCGGTGGCCGCCTTGAGCCTGGAAGAGCAGGCCTTGCAGGCCGCCGGCGCCACTCCGACCACGACAGTCGCGACCGGAGCCTCCGGGCAGGTACCGATGGGCAGGATCGGGAACGTGGAGATCAGCCGGCTGATTTGCGGTGGGAACCTCATCAGTGGCTATGCCCACGCGCGCGATCTCATCTACATGTCGCGTTTCCTGAAGGAATACTTCACCGACGACCGCATTCTGAACACCTGGCAGGTCTGCGAGGAACACGGCATCAACACGATGATCGTGAACCCGGATGACGACAAGGCGGTGCAGCTTTTCAAACGCTACCGAAAGGAACGCGGCGGCAAAATGCAGTGGCTCGCCCAGACCGGCCCCAAGGAGGACGACATGGGATCATTCGTTCGCCGGGCCATCGACAACGGGGCGGCGGCGGTGTTTCTGCTCGGCAACCTCGGGGACCAATGGACGTTCGAGCAGAAGGTCGACCGGATCGGCGAGTTTGTGGCAAGCGTGCGGAAGGAGGGTGTGGTGTCCGGCGTGGCGGGCCATTCGCTGGAAATGCTGGAGGCGGTCTCCGCAGCGGGCATCCCGAATGACTTCTTCATGAAGACGCTGCACCACAGCAATTACTGGTCCGCCCGACGCGATGGCCAGGACCGGCCGGTGATCAAGAACTACGCGATCGACAACTACTACGACATGGAGCCGGACAAGACGATCGCCTTCATGGCCCGCAGCAAGAAGCCGTGGATCGCCTACAAGGTGCTGGCGGCCGGTGCCATCCATCCGCGTGACGGCTTCGATTACGCCTTCAGGAACGGCGCCGATTTTGCCTGCGTGGGCATGTTCGATTTCCAGGTGGCCGAGGACGTCGAGATCGCGAACACGGTCATCTCCCGCTACGCCCAGCGCGAGCGGCGGTGGTGCGCCTGACCCGTTTTGGAGTGCGGTGGCACGCGCAGCACGACACCGCTTTCCTATCAGGAGCGCGGACCGCCGAGTCCGCGAGGCAAACGGCCGGGTTGCGAAAGCGCGCGAAAAGCCCTGCCGACGGTCCGTACATCCTCCGAAAAAGCGCCGTCGCCGCTTCGCTTTGCCGGCGCACTCCAGAGACCGTCGCTCAAGGCCCCAGCCTGACCCGATAGAACCGACCCGCGTCGGTGGTCCCGGTCTGCTTCTCCACCCTCGCGTGACCGGACGTGTCCAGGACGACACCGCCCGCGTCGGTCCAATCCCTGAGATTCTCCGATTGCTCCAAAACCCCCTCTGCCGAGGGCGGCCCCTGGATCTCGAACACGAACGCCCCATCCTCCCGCAGACCGACCCCGAGCAACTGCACCTCCAGCGGCCATTTTCGTCAATCGCCGGACAGAAGGACATCGAACCGCCAACCGGGAATTCCCAGAGCAGGGTGCCGTCCTGGGCGAGGGCGGTGCCGCAGAAGAGCACGCCGAGGATCGAGGCGGTGATCGGAGATCGACGAAGGGAAGCAGAAGGGGAGCGCATGACGCGGTATTAGTATGTGACTTGCTGCAAGTGAACTACATCAGTTTTCGCCACCGTCCGTCAAGCGCGGGCAGGCAGGTCATACTCAACCCCATTGAGGATTCGCCACGAAGCCCAGCAACGGTTGTCCCGCGAAAAGCGGCGATTGAGATCGCCGCACTCCAAGTGCGCTTCGCGCGGATCGGGCATACTCCGCCAGGTCGTGGAGTGCGGTGAAAAGCGGCGCCTTCACCGCTTTCGATCGCCCGTCAGGCCTCATTCCACCCCTCCCCACGAACGAATGTCCGTTGGCGCTTGCCCCATGGGTTGCGGTCCGGTGACCGGGCAGGGCCGCGGTTGAGGATCCGATGCTGTATCGGATTCGGGGGGAAAGCGGCGATTGAGATCGCCGCAGTCCAAGGCGCTTCGCGCAAAACGCAACGTCAGCGTCCGCTCAGGCTCCGGGCCTGTTGCAGCATGTCTGCCAGCCGTTGCGGTCGGGGGTCCCGG
>JACKPW010000037.1 GCA_024233215.1 Verrucomicrobiales bacterium
ATACAGCAGATCAGATATCTGCGCTACAATCCAACGACTTGCGCTGACTTTGTCACTGGCCCTGGGCCCTCCGTGGGCGGAACGCGGCTCATGCAAAGCCCCCTTTGGCGAACGCGCAGGCAATGGGACCCTGAACCCGTTCGGCGGCTCTGGGGATCAGTCCTCACTATTGACGGAGAGAGCGCCGTCAATAGCTGCAGGACTGACCCCGTCGCTCGGGTCATGGAGACTGGGCCGTACGAGGAAGAGGCCGGGCGAACCCGGCCTCTTTGGAGGTGTCAAGTGTCGGCGGTCGCCGTACTACTGCTTCACCTGATAGAACTGCGCCGCACTCGCAGACGGCGCGCTGTACGGACTCGCCGCACCCGCCACGTCGGTGTAGGGGCCGTTCACCACGTCGGCCTGCTGCAGCGTACCGCCGCCCTGCCAGGTGATGACCACGTTGTCACCCTCGACCGCGATGTCCAGGGGGCTGAGCAACACCTGCGGCTGGGTGATCACCACGCCGTACATGTTCCGACCGCCGTTGTTGGCCTGGTAGAGCTGGAACGTGCCGGCCGGAACCTGCTTGCGATACACCGAGTACCATTGGTTGATGGTGTCGTCTGCGCCTTCGTCGAAGCCCAATTCATCGGGTTGGGTGTGGTCGTGCCGGCGGTTTCCGGCCGACATGACCGGTTCCCATCCCTGGGCCGGATCGATCCACTCCATCGCCCCGGTGCCCGGACCGATCTCCGGAGGCGTGCTGGCGCTGTTGACCCCGCCTGTCCGGTTGTCGATGAGCATGTAGACGTCCACCGGTCGCGACACCGTCACGTCGAGCACGTAGGCATCGTTGTCCCGGTTGTCGTTGCCGCTCATGATGTACTCGCCCCCGACCAGGTAGGCGGGAATCGGCAGCTGGTTGGCAGGGTCGTCCAGATAGCGGTGGGCCCGGTCCACAAAGGCGGGCGCCGCGCTCTCGAAGAAGCCCACCGTGTAAGGCGCGTCGGCTGCCGTGTTGAGGAGGGGCTCATTGGCCACGCCGCTCACGAAGGTCTGGCCGGTCCACTGCGCCACGATGGTGTCGGTGGGTTCGTTGTCGCCACCGGTTTCCACCACGTTGAGGATGAGGCTGGTGGGCGGTGACCACGGTTCGGTGATCACGACGCCGTACATGTTCCGGCCCGGGTTGTTGGCCTGATAGAGCTGGAAGGTGCCCGCCGGGAAGTTCTTCTGGTATATCGAGCACCACTGGTTGATGCTGCCGTCGGCCCCCTCGTCGAAGCCCAGTTCGTCGGGTTGGGTGTCGTCGCCCCGCCGATTGCCGGCAAAGATGACCGGTTCCCAGCCGTTCGCCGGATCGATCCACTCCATGGCCCCGGTTCCCGGGCCGATCTCCGGGGGCGTGGCCCCGCTGTTGGCCCCACCGGTCCGGTTGTCGATGAGCATGAAGACCGAGACGTCCTGCGACACGGTAACGTCCAGCACGTAGGTGTCGTTGTCGCGGTTGTCGTTGCCGCTCATGATGTACTCGCCGCCGATCAGATAGGACGGGATCGGGAGGGAGTTGGCGTCGTCATTCAGGTAGCGGTGTGCCCGATCCACATAGGCCGGCACCGTGTCGGCAAACAGCGGCACCGTATAGGCCGCATCAACCGCCGTGTTCAGGATGGGTTCGTTCGCCACCCCGCTGACGAACGTCTGCCCGCTCCATTGCGCGACAATGGTATCGGTCGGTTCGTTGTCCCCACCCGTTTCCACGACATTCACAATCAGGCTGCCGCGATTCAGCACACTGATGGAACCGGTGACGGTCTCGGTCTTCGTGCCGGTATCGGCCCAGTGGAAGGACCAGGAATGATCGCCCGGCGGATATGGGGTGCCGGAGTAGTCCACCGTGACGTATTGACTGCCGGCATCCTCCGTGACCACCGCCTCGGAGGTGACATCGCTGCCATCAATGAGAATCTGGAGCGAGGCCGGATTCAACTGGGTGACATACTTGCCGATGGTCCAGACCAGGCGAACCGCGTCAGACGGCATCTCTCCGGAGGGCACACTGAGCAGCGCGGCCGGGTCCTTGGTGCCGTCCACGTCACGAATGGTGAAGGTGAAGTCCTCGGTCCATTCGGTCGGCGTGGCGGTGGTTTCCGTCCACATCAACTGGCCGGTGTGCGCGCTGAGGAACTCGAACTGCAGTTGCGGCTTGTAGCTGATCGTGGTGGTCCCGCTGACCGTCGCGACGGTGGGCGTGACCTCGACGTCATCGATCATGAGTTTGGCCGAACCGGCCTGGAAGGAGGTCGAACCGTTCACGATCTGGAAGGTGAGGGTGGCATCCGGATCGGTGCCGGTGAAACCGTCCGCCGGCAGCATCTTCGCCAGCACCGCCCGGTCGCTGGCCGTCTTGTAGGCCTTGACGGAGGCTCCCGGACCGTTGACGAGTATCTTCTCGCCCGTGTCGGGGTTCACCGTGAACCACTCGCAACTCGCCCCACCGGTCCCCTGCCAGTAAAGCAGGCGGAAGGCGTAGTAGCCGTTCTCCTCGACCACGAAGTCGAAGACCGAATCGCTCGCGCCCCGCCCTCCATTGTAGAGGCCAAGGGTCAATCCCCGGACGCCCGGTTGACCCGGCGCCACGCTCACGCGGAAGCCGTCATCCGAGTTCACCCCCATCCGGACGAGGCCGCGGTTGAGTTGCAGGTAGGTGGTGACCTCCATCACGTAGTTCTCGACGCTGGTGTTGTAACCGGGAATGCCGGGAACGTAGCTGTTGGGCTGCGGGTTCGCGGCGGGCCGGGCACTGTTGAAGCCGTCGGGACCATCCGCCGGTGTCGCATCAATGTCCCCCAGGTAGGTCACCACGTCGGCCACCATGTTCACGACCTGAATGCCACTCGAGAACTCCGAGTACCAGTCGGAATAGACGTTGTCCCATGCCGGTTGACCGCCACCGGGCAAACCGCGGGCCCACCATTGCTCGGTGGTCGGCAGGGTGTTCTGCGCCGGCGTGGGGGCGCTGTCGGTCTGATACACGCCGATGTTCATGCCGGCATCCGAAGCCGACGCGAGCTTCCAGTCGGAAGGCACCGTGGCGTAGTCGGCCACGGTGAAGCTGCCCTCGAATTGGTAGTTCGTTCCCTGCGTGTCGTTCACCGAAACCGCCACGTCATGGGTCGAGCCGCTGGCGAAGAACTGGCCCTGCGCGGTAAAGAGGTTGTACTTGATGTCGGTCCGCGCGCCGGTCTTGGACTTGGTCACAGTGACGGCCGCGCCGTCCAACTGCACCGCAATGCTGTTGACGTCCAGCGTGCGCCCCCCCAAATCCAACAGGTAGGCGGAAAACGCGATTGCATTGCCGGTCACCGGCCCCATCTGGGGCGCCGAGGGTACGGCCTTGATCACCACGCCGTACATGTTCTGTCCGGCGTTGTTCGCCTGATACAGTTGGAAGGTCCCCTTGGGGAAGACCTTCGAGTAGACCGAGTACCACTGGTTGATGGAACCGTCGGCACTCTCGTCGCAGCCCACCTCGTCCGGCTGGCTGGTGTCGCCCCGCCGGTTGCCGGCATCGATCACCGGGGTCCACGTCCCGTCGATCCACTCCATGTTACCCGTGCCCGGGCCAATGTTCGGTGGGGAGTTGTTGTCGCTGGCGCTGGTCCGGTTGTCGATCAGCATGTAGCAGATCACGTCCTCGGACACCGTGACGTCGAGCATGTAGGTGTCGTTGTCACGATTGTCGTTGCCGGACATGATGTACTCGCCATCCAGCAGGTAGCCGGGGATGGGGAGGCTGTTGCCAAGGTCATCGGAATAGGCATGGCTGCGGTCCACGAACGCCGGGGCCATGTGTTGGAACACCCCGACGGTGTAGGAATCCGTGTCCGCGGAACCCGCGATGGGTTCCCCGGCAATGCCGTTGACGAAGGTCTGGCCGGTCCACTGGGCGACGATCGTGTCGGTCGCCTCGTTGTCGCCGCCGGTCTCGACGACACTGGTAATGAGAGCGGCCTGGACGCTGAGAGCGCCGGCGGCCGACATGGCCGCCGCCACCCTCCATCCACGCCACCCTCCTGGATTGGTTTGCTTTGAGTGCTTCATGGTTTTGTCAGTCTGTGCTTGTTCGATTGATCCCGGCCGGACATCCCCCACCCCACCCCGCCCCCTTCGTCGCCCAGGTCAAGAGCTGGCGAAACGGGACGCCTAGAACGTCCAAAGAGCCATGGATCGCGTCAAACCTAGGGCGACGGCCTCCCGGCGCTCAAGCAGAATCCCCGGCGCTCAGGGGCGCACGGTTTCTCGCGGGACAAGCAGGCTTGACAGATCCTCACCCGTGCGCCACAGTGCCCGCCGATTGACCGCTGTCCCACAGGCCCCCCACAGGGTTCGGGACTTCCAGTGACCCTCCAACCGAGCCCTGGTAAGCACTCTCCCGTAAACACGTTCATGGGCGGCGCCATCTTGGTGCAGACTCAATCAGCTGCCCCCGGATACCCACAGCGGTCAACCGACAAAAGCAGACATCCGAATCAATTTCATCGCAGTAGAGGTTCCACATGGCCAAAGCCAAGAAAGCCAAATCCACCCGGAAAACCGCGGCGCGCCCAACCGCTGACGTCGAGGCACCGGACCTCCTCACCCCCACGGAGGCTTCTCCCGCCCCCGAAGCCGAAGCGGAAGCCAGTCCGCCCCCGCCCCCGGCCCCCAGGAAGGACGCCAACCCCGCTCCCCCGGAGGAAGCGGTCGAGGAACCGGAGTCCGGGGACAAGGATACCGACGATGGTCGCACCCGGGGCCCCCGCCTGAACATCGGCTCCCTCCAGGCCATGTCGATGCTCGAACTCAACGCCGTCGCCAAGGAATATGAGGTCGAGAACATCGGCTCCATGAAGAAGCAGGAGGTCATCTTCGAGATCCTCAAGCGAAACGCCGAACGCAACGGTGTGCTCTTCGGTGACGGCGTGCTGGAGATCCTCCCCGAAGGCTTCGGGTTCATGCGATCGCAGGCGTTCAATTACCTCCCCTGCCCCGAGGACGTCTACGTTTCACCCTCCCAGATTCGCCGGTTCGACCTCCAGACCGGCGACCTCATCACCGGCCAGATCCGGCCGCCCAAGGAAAAGGAGAAGTTCTTCGCCCTCCTCAAGATCGAGGCCGTCGACAAGGAGGATCCCGAGCGCGCCAAGGAAAAGACGCATTTCGACAACCTCACCCCCCTCTTCCCCGACCAGCGCATCCTCCTGGAGACCGCACCCGAGGAACTCTCGACCCGCGTCCTCGACCTGGTCTGCCCCATCGGCCGCGGCACCCGCGGCCTCATCGTGGCCCCGCCGCGAACCGGCAAGACCGTGCTGATGCAGAAACTGGCCAACGCCGTCCTCAAGAACAGTCCGGAGATCTACCTCATCATCCTGCTCATCGACGAGCGCCCCGAGGAGGTCACCGACATGGAACGTACCTGCAGGGGCGCCGAGGTGATCAGCTCCACGTTCGACGAACCGCCGGAACGCCATGTGCAGGTCGCGGAAATGGTCATCGAAAAGGCCAAGCGCATGGTCGAGCACAAACGCGACGTCGTCATCCTGCTCGATTCCATCACCCGCCTGGCCCGCGCCTACAACACCGTTCAACCTCACTCGGGCAAGATCCTCTCCGGCGGGGTTGACGCGAACGCGCTGCATAAACCCAAGCGCTTCTTCGGCGCCGCGCGCAACATCGAGGAAGGCGGCTCGCTCACCATCATGGCCACCGCCCTTGTGGACACCGGCAGCCGGATGGACGAGGTGATCTTCGAGGAGTTCAAAGGCACCGGCAACATGGAGGTGCACCTGGACCGGTCCCTCGTCGACCGCCGCATCTTCCCTTCGATCAACATCGAGAAATCCGGCACCCGCAAGGAGGAACTCCTCTATCATCCCGACGAATTCCCGCGCATCTCGGTCCTGCGCCGGGCGCTGACGGGAGTGCCTCCGGTGGAGGGAATGGAACTGCTGCTCGGCAAGCTGAAGAAGACGCGGAGCAACATCGAATTCCTGCTGTCCGTCGGAAACATCGCCTGATCGACTGGGGTGGTCCTGCACCGGTTGGTGGTAGGTCTTTTGCCAGCAGCGAGGACGGCCCTTGGAGCGGCCCAAGGGGGGGCAGGAACGAAAAAGTGCTGCTGCCCGGCAAATCTCGCTTGTCAAAGCGGCGGCGCTTTAGCAGTTTGCGGGTCCGCCGTTCGCGTGCGCGGTTAGCTCAGAGGTAGAGCACTTCCTTGACACGGAAGGGGTCGCAGGTTCAAGTCCTGCATCGCGCACCATCTTCTCCTTCTCCCAACCGCTCCCGCTGGGTGTGCAGCGCTGGAACAGCAACGCGAAATGCTGGGAGTTTTGAAAATCCCGAAAAATCCGCTTGCACCTTGAAGAACCATGAGCAAACTAGGCGCTCCACTTCGGGTCGCGGGGTGGAGCAGCCCGGTAGCTCGTCAGGCTCATAACCTGAAGGTCATAGGTTCAAATCCTATCCCCGCAACCACTCCCCCCCTTATTACCAACCACTTACAAGGGCGTAAGTTTTTGGTCCATAAGCTGTTCTGGGCGGTTCCATTAGAATGACCCCATTTGTGGTGCACTTTGGTGCACTGTGGCGCGGTTTGGCGCATTTCCAAACAATTGCCAAATAAAAGGCGGGGTGTGACGACGCTCTCCGCCACTTGGAAGATCAAAACCGGACCTTCAGAGAACTGGAACCAGGGCTACACGGAACCCTAGGAAGCTGACCGAGCGCGACGGGACGTCCCCGCCGCGAGCCGCCGAACGACAGACCTCCGCGCTATAGTTCCAGCTCCCGCCGCGGTACACCCGGATCGAGCCCGCACCCGCCCCGGTGGGATCGGTTACGCTACCGCCGGGGTACCTGCCATCTCCATACCAGTCAGCACACCACTCAAACACATTCCCATGCATGTCATACAAGCCCCACGGATTTGGCAGCCGAGTCCCGACCGGCTCGGTCTGGGGCCAACACCACACCATGTACTGCTTCATCTCAGCACAGAAACCGCAAAAGTCGTAACAGCCGAGGGCATCCCCGAAACTGAATCTCGTCGTTGTCCCCGCCCGGCAGGCATACTCCCACTGCGCCTCAGTCGGCAGCCCGTAGGCGTATCCCGAGGGCAACCGACCCGACCAACGCTCCCGCTGCGTCAGCGCTTCGCAGTAGTTCACCGCGTCGTACCAACTCACCTGCTCCACCGGTCGGTCCAAGTCGCCCTGGAAATGCGATGGATTCTGCCCGATCAACGCCTCGTACTCCCGCTGCGTCACCTCATAACATCCAAGCCAAAACCCCCGGCTGATGTTCACATCCGTCTGCGGGCTTTCAACGACAGAGCGTCCCCGCTCGTCGATGGGGCTGCCCATCGTAAAAGTGCCGGGTTCGATCCACACCATCTCGGGCACCAATCCCGGCTCGCCGCCAGCAGAACGGGCGCGGTAGTAGCCCTCCGGCTCCAATCCGGCAGTCTCGTCTAAACAAACCCAGGGACTCGTGCTAAGGGTCGCCTCGGCAATCACCCTCCACTGAGCTGGAAATAGCGAGGCCGCCCGCTCGATCACGTAAGTTGCACCCACCGTCCCCCACAACTTGAGTTGCGGGCGGTCCTCGCTCCACTCGATCTTCAGGGTGGGCGGCTCAGCGGGTACATTCTCCACGTTCAACATCGCCCCGGAGCTGACTGCCACCCCGCACGAATCTGCCACCAGCACGGCGTAGACTCCAGCATCCCCCCGGCTCACGTCAGTGATTGTGAGAATGGCGCCGTCGGAACCCGTGATGCGTCCATCCAGATGTAAGTCTTCACCGTCCTTCTGCCAGGTGTACGAAAACGGTCCAGTCCCGCTGACTTGTACGCTGAATTGAGCCGTTCCCCCTGCCTCGGCTGTCTGGTCTTCGGGCTGCCTGGTAATGAACGGGAGCGCTCCCGCACCCCAGCCCCCGAGAAGCCTGAGGTTGTCCACGAAGAGATCCTGACCGGAAACCACCGTTGGTCCCTCGACGCTCACTCCCAGCCAGAGACCGAAGGTCGATGACGCGCCCATCTGCCAGTCTGTGATTTGCACTGACCTCAATTGCGTCCACTGCCCGCCGTTGCCACTGCCATCGGGATCGTACCAGGCCGTCAACGTCCTCGTGGCAGAGTCGAAGGCGATTCGCAGCCCGACCAATTCCGAGGAGGTGACGGCGTCGGCTGACGGTTCGATCCTTCCCCAATCCACCTCATAGTCGGCTTGAACGAGCCGCTCAACCACGCCGGAGACCGCGCTGTAATAGAGTTGCAGAAACGTTGAAAACCTGTCCCCGGGGAATCCCGAACGGCTCGCGTCATCCTGTCGGTTGCCAATTATGAGGTCGAATTGCACGAAATCCCCGACGGCCTGAAGGGGAATCCCGCCCATGGCCATATCCACCGCGACCTCCCAGTCCATGTCGATGCGGGCATCCCCGAGAATCCACGGTCTGAAGACGCGGGAGTTGCCGGTGAATTCGAGCCTGCCGTTGACCTCCGACAGTTGACTGGCGGGATTGTTGTTCACGTTTGCGTCCTCCCCCCAGCGGGTGAGGTCCTTGGAGTTGTCGTCGAAATCATCCCCGGCGCAGGGAGGAATGGCTTGGGCGGACAGGGCGGTGCCGAGGAAAGCAGGGCTGAGTCCCAAGGCCAGCAGGTAGGGTAGTCTCCACAAGATCATGATGGCGAGATTGGATTATTGAGCTCGGCGGTTTGCAAGCACAACTTATGACAGGGTGTTGGCATTGCGCGTGGTTTCCTTGGGACCTTCTCGCCTGTTACCTGGCCGGGCAGTTCGATCACCCCTCCGCCACGAACCCCTTCCCCTCCAACACCACCAGGATCGCCTCAATGGCCGCCCGTGCCTCGGCATCGACCGTGGTGCCGCCTGCCGGGTCAGAACTGTGGGCGGCTTGGGCCGTGGGAGTAGTCCCGTGGAATCCCACCTTGGCGCTGGCATCCGCCCCGACCGTGATCTCCCAGGCGTAGGACCCCGCGTGGCGCTTGACCGCCCCGTCCGTCACGTTCCAGATCGCGTAGCCCGTCGGGATCGTTCCAGTTGTCGGGTCCGCGACCACAGCCGCCGGCCGAACCTGCAGCCAAGTGCCCGGTGTCCCTGCCGCCGTGCAGACCCACTCCCCGCCCAGGGCGTCCCGCCAGAACTCGTTCAGGACCCGGTCCCCGCTTGTAGGCGGCCCGATGATCGTCGTCGGACTCCCGTTCTGGTGCGTCGCCACGCGCTTGGCAATCTCCTCGGCCAGGATGGCGAAGTTGTCGGCGGTCAACTGCCGGAACGTCTCGGCGTTGAGGACTTCCTTCAGGCGGCTGGGTTCGATGGTGCTCATTGCTTGGTCACTTTGATCTGGCTGTGGTTGATGGAGCTCAGGCCCGCCCGCTGGTTCCAGGCTCGGATGATGAAGTCCGACTCGGCCCCCAGGGCGGCAAGGATCGTGGCGTTGCTGATGGCGGCATTCCCCGTGGTCGGAAGGCTGGCCTCCCACTGTACCGTCTCGGTCGCCACATCCAGGATTTGCAGCTTGGTGGCGTCCGCAGAGGTGGACGGGCAGTCCTCCTCGACCGGGTGCAGGTTCCGCAGCGGCGAAGCCATGTCCCAGTCCACCACCACCGATTCACCCGCGCCGTACGTCGGGCAGTGCCCGTCCCCGTTGACCGTCAGGTTGATCGGCGCCAGTGGCAGGTAGGCGCGTGCCGTCGAAGTGATCTCGTACACCCCGGCTCCTGCCAGGTCCGTCGTCACTCCGAGCAGTTCGGCCTGGAACTTCCACTTCAGACTCTCCCCCGGCAGGGCAACCCGGCCCCACTCGCAGGTCAGGTAGGGCCGGGAGGCACTCGGGAAGATCAGGAAGCCCGCGGCCCCGTCCGCGTGATCCTCCTTCTCGCAGGCGTAGGCCGCCCGAACGTAGCTGAAGGCGTACTGGGTCCCGGAGATCAAGGTCGGCCCCCAGACCAGAAACACCTCCGTGCCCAGGAACAGGACCGACCGCCCCGCCATCGCCTCCGCGAACGTGGCGTCATAGGGCGTTTTGTCCGGAGACGTGATCGTCAGCAACAACCCGCCGTCCTCATCCACCACAGGCCCGGACTTCGACAATGCCCCGTTCAAGGTGGCCATCAGGCAGAACGTGCGGGTGGACCGGTAGAACTCGTAGCTGTCGGGAGCAACCTCGTTCCAGCAATGCACCCGGCCGGTGACGGTGTCCCCGCGGGCGACCAGCAACTGGAAGTGGGTGTGTTCCTCCCGCTGAAAGCCGTAGGGCGTCTCGAACAAGCGGGCACCGGCGATCTGCTCCGGGCTGTAGGTCTCCGGCTCGACCGGATCATCCGCCGCAGGCGAGTAGGCAACCCCGTTCAGATAACAGCGATCCCCGATGAACAAGTCCAGGCGGGCCAGGGTCTTGATCAGGTTGACCAGGCTGCCTTCGGCCTGCGCGGCCTCCAGGGCGCGAAAGAGCTTCGGCGCATACAGTGGTGCGTGCGTAGTCCATCGCGACAGGCTTGGTGTCCCAGCGCGCACGCCAGATGGCTTTTGCCGATCCCGGTCGGTCCGGTGATGATGCCGTTGCGATGTTCCCGCACCCAGGCCGACGCGCTGAAGAAGGTGTGATCGCGCACGGCCGCCAGGAGTTGCCGCTCGGCGATGAGCACCCCGGCCTCTGCCTTGGTCTTGTCCCGTGACCGAGCGCTGAGTGGTTGCTAGCGGCTTGGGAAGCGGTAGCAATAGACGTCTTAGGACCGAATGTAAGCTTCTCCAGAGTCTGTCTACATGTGCGCAACCGATTGCTGCAGAACTGACTCCGTTTGGAATAAGGCGATTGGTTGTCGGAATGCCTTACAACACGGCTGCCGCCCGAGTGTCGCTTGGAATTCTACCGGAAACGCATACCGCTGCCAGGCAGTCACATACGGCTGCCACGGAATAAGAACCACGAGTTGGCACAATAGATGCTTATGCATTCCAGAAGTGAACTTGAAACGCTAAGAACCTAACCGCCACGACATGAAGTTTAGACATCTATTCATTCAATTACCTCTGTTACTCAGCATGGCCGCCAGCTCAGCTTACGCGGTCTACATCCCTTACGGGCTCCAGAGCGGTGTGAGTCAAGCAATCGTTGATAGTTGGGGATGGACCGAGATTCATCGCTCCGCAGGCGACAGTCCGCAGAGCGAGGCTGCGATCGTCGCGGCAGCCACTGGGAACTACCTCATGATGGGTGTCTGGGATATTGCCACCCAACAATACGTGATCTTGGGCGCTGGTGAGACTGCCGCCGTGACCGCGATCACTTACAACAACTACACTGAGGATAACAACGGCAACTACAATCCCAATTGGTCGAACGGATTGAACTGGTACCGTACAGCAACTTCTGGTTCCTGGGGTTTCACGACGATTGGCGAGACCGAGCTCAATTCAGCGGATATCTTCTTGCTTAACGGTCTTCAGAGTCAGAACGGCAACACCGAAAGTTCCTTGGCGGCAGGGCTTTCTTACCACACCTCTGGCGGAAACCTGACTTCTGGATGGGCATACAACGCCACAGGAAATGATTGGACGTCTCTTTATTCCGGCAAGGAGCGAGTGTTCTTCACGGTCAACGCCAGCGTGCCGGATTCGGGCGCCACAGCGGGGCTGTTAGGGCTCGCGCTTGCCAGCATTGTCGCCGGCCGCCGGTTCGGCGGGCGATGACTGACCAGATTCCATCCGTATTCCATAGCAATCACCCTTGGCCCGTCCCGGCCCTCTCAGGGGACGGGCTTTTTCGCTACCGAGTTACTCTGGGCGGGTTATTCGCGCGACAGCGAGGGGGTCAACTCCCCGCCACCAATCCCTTCCCCTCCAACGCCAGGAGGATCACGTTGATCGCCGCCCGAGCCTCGGCATCGACGGTCGTGCCGCCGGACGGGTCTGAAATGTGGGCGGCCTGAGCCGTGGGCGTGACGCCGTGGAACCCCACCTTGGCAGACGCATCCGCCCCGACCGTAATCTCCCAGGCGTAGGACCCGGCGTGGCGCTTCACCGCTCCATCCGTCACGTTCCACACGAGGTAGCCCGTCGGGGCCGCTCCCGTGCTGGGATCAGCCGCGACTGCCGCCGGCCGAATCTGCTGCCACGTCCCCGACGTTCCAGCCGCCGTGCAGCCCTCCCACCCAGGACGTTCCAGTCCACGTCACTCTCCCCTGACTCTGAAGTACATCTGGTTATCAACAATCGGCTCTGGGCTCGTCCAAGTTGTCGAGTCGACAGGCCACTGCTCCGCAGGAGGTACCGGCTCCCAAGAGCCCGACAGAAGGCTTGAGGATGACTCCACCGTGAATTGGCGTGGGGACACTTCGCACTCCCAATGCAGCTCGACCTTCCCCTCGACCGTGCGGTTGATCTTGGTAATGTTCAACGCAGCCGGGTCCCAATCGAAGGTGGCCAGGAAGATCTCGTAAGCGTGTTCCGTGTTCGCACCGGTCAGGTCGGCATTCGTGCACATCACCAGATGCGAACCGTCTCGATCCATCGAAAACCAGTCCATCCAGTGGGTACGATTCTTGGTCGGATTGGCTGTCTCCGGCAGGTCAGTCACCTGAACGAACGGGTCCACGTAGTTGCCATCTTCATCGAAGTGGAACATCCACAGCTCTTGGGAGCCATCGGCATTCTGGCCAAAGCCCCCCAAGTCTGCGTTGGAGAGAAAGGCGAGCTTCAAGCCATCCCCGCTCAGGATGGGCCGCGAGTTCACCATTTCGTCGGCGGTGTCCGTGATCTGTGTCACAGCTCCCGAGGGAAGCGCCACCGCGAAGATCTCCGTGTTACCGTCGGGATTCCCGCCAGTCAGGTCAACATCTGAGGCGAAGACCACCCGGGTGCCGGCGTCATCCATCCCGAAGGCCGGAAACTCCCGCTCGACGACGACTTCCGCGGAGGTCAGTCGCTTGGGGCTGCCCGTGCCGTCAATCCAGAACAGACCATGCCGGCCTTCGGTCACCGGCGGGCCGTCCAGATCACGGTTGGATACAAACACGACCCCGTTGCCACCGGCGGCGACCTTCGGCCACAGGTTTGCCCCGGCACTCGGTGCCTCGGCGTCGCCACCCGTGGTCTCGGTCAACTGGCGCGTGACCGCTGTGCTCACGTCCCGGAGGTATATCTCGTAGTTCTCGTCGGCGTTACTGCCCTCCGCGGTCTCTTCAGAGGGAATGTTGCGATTGCTCGCCCACACGCAAAAGCCACCGTCGTCGGAGAGGTCCGCGTGCAGGTTGGCCAGGGTTGCCCAGTCCTCCGTTCCAAACCAAGGGAACGGACACGTTTCGGCAAGGCCATGGTCAATGGCCGTTGGTCCTGTGCTGACGGTCATCGTCTGGAGGGTTTCCAGTGAGGCCGGGTCCACGAGAAAAAGGTCGGCGTTGCGGTCCTCATTCCCCGGCAGCTCCGGGCTGGAAGATAGGAAGCTGATGGCATTGGCAGCGAAATCAAACGGAACCGAGATGCCCTCTTCGGTCTGCGTGACCTGGGTGAACGTCTCCGTGGCCAAGTCGTAATGGAAGACCTCCGTGTGACGGTTCGTGTTCGGATTGCCTGCGGCGTCGTCCACGTTCCAAGTCGAGGCGAAGGTGAACTGGTCGCCCCGCGGGTTCAGCGTCGGCTGCCGGTGGATCAGCTGGCAGCAGGTGTCACACGGGCCGCCTCCGCCGCCCCGGTCCGTTACCTGCCAGATTCGGAACGTGGCTGTTTGCAGATAGAGGTCCGTAAACTCAACGTCATCGTCATTGCTGCCCACTTTGCCCATCCTGATTTCCAACGCATTTCCCGCCGTCTTCAACAGCGCGGCGTTGAAAAGGATGTCCTCCGCAAACCAGTGGGCGTCGTTGGAGGGGCCCAAGTAGGCAACCGAGGTCCCGTTAAGCCTGACGGCATTCTGGTAACCAGGGCTAGACTGGTAGTGAGCGATGTGAATGCGGCCTGTAGCTGTCGCCTGGGGCGCGCCTTTCAAGTCGAACTGCCAGGTGCGAGACGCGCCCTGATTGGCTGGGCGGTAGAAAATGTCGAGGTTCTGATCCCCCAGATGCACGACATCGGCAAGATCCTGCGTAATGTCGTAGTTGTCTAGGAACCGTACCGTCTCTCCATTGGTGGCTAGGGCATGGCCAAGCAGCAACCCGGCGCACAGGCGAATTAGCTCAACTCTCCTCATGGTCTACCTCCAGAATTGCTTGATCAGTGGTCTTCTATGCACTGCACGCCATCGACCTAAGGCTGGGCCGCTGCCCTTCGCCGCGGCATGTTGTGCTTTCGTGATGAAGGATGGCAGACATGACCCCGCATGGCAATGGTCTTCAGCAACCGTCTCGGCGAGACGGGGGCAGGAGTTTGGGACTCCCTTTGGTGATCGCCTTGCCTTCCGCCGAGACGTTCCAAACAACACGTCATCGACCAGTCCATGAGCGTGTCACCCCCCCCGCCACCAACCCCTTCCCCTCCAGCGCCACCAGGATCGCCGCAATCGCCCCCCGCGCCTCGGCGTCAACCGTGCTGCCGCCTGACGGGTCCGGGATGTGGGCGGCCTGGGCGGTGGGCGTCACGCCGTGGAAACCGATCTTCTGGCGGCCGCAGTCGCCCCGACCGTGATCTCCCAGGAGTAGGCCCCGACGTGCCTCTTGATCGCTCCGTCTGAGACGTTCCACACCAAGTACCCTGTCGGGATGGTGCCCGTGCTTGGGTCCGTGACCACAGCCGCCGGCCGAACCTGCTGCCACGTCCCCGGCGTCCCTGCTGCCGTGCAGACCCACTCCCCGCCCAGGGCATCCCGCCAGAACTCGTTCAGCACCCGGTCCCCGCTGGTCGGCGGCCCGATGATCGTGGTCGGGCTGCCGTTCTGGTAGGTGGCCACCCGCTTGCCTCCGCAAGATCGTGCGAAGGGCTGATGATCGCGACGGGATGGTTGGGATTCTCGCGCGACTGGGCTACAGTGGAGTCCGCGTGAGTAGCCACCCATCCTTGCGGGCTTGCTTCTGTGCTCGTCAACAGTGCCCGGACTCTGAATTCGAGCGCCGGTTCTTCCGGCTCACCCTCTATCGGCATGCCGTGCCGTTTGCCGGCATCCTGCGCCTCTTTTGGCCAGGGTTCTTCCATTTTGACACCGAGTTCATCGGTTGGATTGGCCAGTCAAGAGACATGACGGACGTCTGGACGGAGATCGACAAATTGGAGTTTCGGAACCGGACGAATTGGGGGTGGCTGAGATCGGGACTGCGGATGCGACTGAATTACGACCGGGTCCTCGACCTGGCCGAGGAGCACCTACCGGCGACGCCAGTTGGGAAGCATTCCGCCGTCAGTCGTACGCAACGCCAAAGGTGAACCTAGGCCCTTCAGACTTATCCTGAAGGTCAAGAGTTCACATCCCGGGCCGCTACCCCCCCCTCATTGCCAGGCACTCACAACGCCGCAGGTTTCTAGTGCATAAGCAAGGCGGGTCAGGTCGTCAAATATACCTGATTGTGGTTGCCCGTGGTGACCGGTTGTTGCCAAATGAAATCGAAACCAAACTCTTGCGAAACAGACCCGGACAGAAGGCTGGGATTCAGAGCCGGCTCCGGATGCGACTTGCAGGCTGGTAGCGAGGCTGGGCGGCAGGAGGCCGAGCGCCAAGAGGTGCGCCCGGCACCTCAGGCATAAACGGGCAGCTCGCTCACCGACCACCGCCGTCAACGGCTGCCAGGATCGATGGCCTTCGCCGCCGGCCGAATCTGCTGCCAGGTCCCCGACGTCCACGCCCAGGGCGTCCCGCCAAGGCTCCTCTGACAGCCCCGGAGAAAGGCCCATCAGGACGCCAAGTTCGCCGGATGCTTGCCGTCGGGCAGTCGTGCGTCGTCCAACTGAGTGGCCTTCAGCTTCGCACCCTTCAACTCGGCTGCCTCAAGGTTCGCCTGCCGCATGACCGCTTCGCTTAGGTCCGCGTCGCGAAGACAGCTTCCGGTGAGCTTGCTTTCTTCCAAGCCGGCCCGCCGCAGGTTCGTCTGCTGCAAGTTGGCCCCCGACAGGTCGACCCACATCATCTGCGCATCCTCGAACATCGCACCGTTGAGGGTGGCGTTTACCATCCGAGCGCCAGTCAGATTGGAGCGATGGAACCTGCTTCTCTCCAAGCGTCCTTCCGAGAGGTCGGCGTGAAGCAACGCTGCTTGGCTGCAATCGGCCTCCTTGAGGTTCGCTCGCACCAAGCGGGCTCGGCAGAGATCGCTGGAGCGCAAGACCGCTCCACTGAGATCGGCTTGGGTGAAATCGGCGCCGTAGAGCGCCGCACCACTCGCGTCCGTTCCGGACAAATCCGCATTCTCCAACATCGCATCGGCCAGGATCGCGTTGCGAAGGGTGGACTCCGACAGGTTGGCGCCTCGCAGGTTGGCTCCCCGGAGGTCCACGCCCGCCCAGTCACCGCCGCTCAGATCCGCGTCTTCCAAGTCCGGGGTCAACGAGATGTTGTCCATTCGCCAGACGTTCCACTGCGCGGCTCCGCCTTCAGTCAGAATCCTGACGTGTTCAGCGCAGGCCATCTCAGGCAACCTCCAGAAGGCGGATGTCGAACTCGAGAGTCTTGCCCGCAAGGGGATGATTCAAATCCAGCGTTACGGAGGCATCATCCACGGCCTTGATGTGGGCGGCCACAGGCTTTCCCTGGGAACCCTGCATTTGCACACCGCGCCCCACTTCCAAGGGCACGTCGCTGGTGATCTGCTCTCGGTCAACCTTCACTTGCTTCTTCTCATCATAGGAGCCGAAGCCCTTCTCGGGAGGTACGCTCACGGTTTTGTGCTCGCCGGCTTCCATGGTCAAGACTGCCTCCTCGAATCCAGCCAACACTTCGCCGTTGCCCAAAGTGAACTCCAGAGGATTGTTTGAAGGAGCCTCGGCGAAGAGCGTGCCGGCCTCAGTGCGTCCGGTGAATTCAACTCTCGCTCGTTTTCCGGTCTGTGCATGCATAGGCAATTCTGCGGTTTCAGTCCAGGGGGTGTGATCAGTACTCGATTTGCTCTAAGGCGCTTGGCACGCCGGCAAATCCAGCAGCGCGCCTTGTCGGTGGCGGCGCCGTTTGACTGCATAAACTCCCACAGTCTGCGCTGCTGTCAAACACGCGACGGTCATCGCTGGGCAGCAATTAGCCCCTTCCACTCCAGCAAGACCAGGATTGCGTCAATCGCCGCCCTTGCCTCGACATCGATCGTGGTGCCGCCCGACGGGTCCGGGATGTGGGCGGCCTGGGCCAGGGGCGTCACGCCGTGGAATCTGAGCTTGGCGGTGGCATCCGTCCCGACCGTGATCACCCAAGTGTAGGCCCGGGCGAGCGGTTTCGCGGCCCGGTCGGTCAGATTCCCTGATCATGTAGCCCGTCGGGATCGTGCCCGCGCTCGGGTCCGTGACCGGCGCTGCCGGTCGGATATGCTGCAAGGGGCCCGGCGTCCCTGCCGTCGTGCAGACCAATTGCCCGCCCTGGGCGGCCCGCCGGACCTCATTCGCGACCTGGTTGCGGTCGGTGAGCTGGGCCATCTGTTCGGATCGCTGTCAGAACGCAGTTCTCCGATGCTCGCCATTTGACTCCGAGACTGCTCTGGCAGTGCCCGTCAGACCGTCTGTTCCCGCTCCAGCGCTCGAGGGAACAAGATGTTGTTCTCCTCGTGGATGTGCTGGTGCAGGTCGGCTTCAAGCTCGCGCAGGCCGTCAAGCATCGCACGGTAGGTGTTGCAGGCCCAGGTCGGCGGATTGAATCCCTCGGTCAACCGACGCATCTCTTCCACGGTGTGCCCAGCACTGTCGTGTTCCGCCAGCATCACTTGGATGGGCTGACCTACCGAGGCGAAACAGGTGTCTTCCGGATCGCCTGACTCCAGTCTCCGGATGGCGGGAAACAGGATGCGTTCCTCCTTGGCCAAGTGATCGCCGAGTTCAGCGATCAACGCGGCGAACACCACGGGCAACGTGACCAACCGATGGTCCTTCTCCCCATGAACGCGGGCCACCTTGCGGATCATGCCATCCAGTCGGGGCAGTTCACGCCGCAGATAGGCATGATGCTCGTCAACGATGTGGTCGATCAGTGCGCCCAGCGTGAGTTCTGCCACAGTGCTGTGGCTTGACTGCTGGCTCTCGGTCGGCAGCTGTTCGAGCCGTGCCAGTACGTCTTCCAGGGCCAGCCCCTTTTCCTCGCAAACCTGCCGAAGCGGTTTGCGACCACCGCAGCAGTAGTCGATCCTTAGTTCCTCGAACAGCCGGGAACGGTTGGGTTGTTCCACCACCAGTTCGCCGACGGTGGTTTCCGGATTCAGGGTCATTTCGGTAGTTGTTGTCATGGTCATGATTTTTCGTGTTCCGGGTGATGGATTCAGGGTGATTTGCGAATGGTTGGGGATTCGGATCAAGCGGGTTGGGGCAGGTCGGCGGAATCGGGTTCCTTGACGGACGCCACGGACCAACCGGTCTTCAGCCCCAGCACGAACCATCCCAGCGCCAGGACGCCAATGGCGAAGATGCTGTCCCCGATGACGCGCATCCAACGCAGGGTGTCCATCAGGCCGGTATGGGTGAACTCGGCGGAGCGGGCGAACCACATGCCGGTGTCGATGCTGGCCCAGGTTTGCAGCAGCCCGCGCGGCAGATCGCTCAGGAGGACCATGAGCGCCAGGCCGATGTTGATGCTCCAGAAGGCGAAACACAGGGCGCCGGTCCGCCATTCCGCGCGGGTGGCGAGTCCCTTCAGGCAGAACAAGGCCAGGCCGATTCCCAACATCCCGTAAACCCCGAACAACGCCGTGTGTCCGTGCACTGGCGTGGTGTTGAGTCCCTGCATGTAGTAGAGCGCGATGGGTGGGTTGATCAGGAAGCCGAAAATGCCGGCACCCACCAGGTTCCAGAACGCCACCGCGACGAAGAAGTAGATGGGCCACTTGTAGGAGGCCACCCACGGTTGCGACCGGCTGAGCGTCAGGTTTTCGTAAGCCTCAAACCCGATGAGCACCAGCGGCACCACCTCCAGTGCGCTGAACACAGCACCCAGGGCCAGCACGGCCGTCGGCGTGCCGGTGAAGTATAGATGGTGGAACGTCCCAATGATGCCGCCTGAGAGGAAGATCGACGTGGAAAACAGCACCGCCGCCGTGGCCGTGCGTACCTGCAACAAGCCCATGCGGGTCAGCAGGAAGGCAATCACCACCGTGGCAAACACCTCAAAGAAGCCCTCCACCCAGAGATGCACCACCCACCAACGCCAGTATTCCGCCAGGGCCAGATGGGTCTGTCGTCCCCACATCAACCCGGCTCCGTAAAACAACCCGATGGCCGCGCTCGAAAGCAGGAACAACCCCAGCAAATGCCGTTGCGACCCGCCCTTCCGGAATGCGGGCCACAACGCGCGCGCCACGAGGAACAACCACAGGAACAATCCCACCAGCAGGAAGATCTGCCAGAAGCGGCCCAGCTCCACGTACTCATAGCCCTGATGTCCAAACCAGAAGTTGGTTTCCAACCCCATCCGCTGTCGTGTCGCATACCAGGTGCCGAACAAAGCTCCACCGACGATCAACAACAGCGCGCCAAACAGGAAGTTGACGCCAAACCGCTGGAACTTGGGCTCATAACCCGAGACCGCCGGCGCGATGAACAACCCGGTGGCCAGCCATGCCGTCGCGATCCAGAACACCGCCAGCTGTGTGTGCCAGGTGCGGCTGACCGCGTAAGGCAGCCATTCGGCCAGCGGGATGCCGTAGAAGCCCGAACCCTCCACACCATAATGCGCGGTGATCGCACCGAGGGTCATCTGAAGCACGAGCAGGAGAATGACGACCCAGAAGTAATTCAGCGTCGCCCGCATCGACGGCGTGGGATTCAGGCCCAGCAACGGATCGTGCTCCGGCAGCCTGGATTCCTCCTCGGCCTGGTGCTTGAGGGCCGCATGATACCAGGCCAGCGCGCCCACCCCGGCCAGCAGCAGCACGAAGCTGACCACCGACCAGATCACGTTGGCGTTCGTGGGCCGGTTGTCGATGAGCGGTTCCGGCGGCCAGTTCTGCGTGTAGGAAACGGTCGAGTTGGGCCGGTTGGCGGCGCACGCCCAGGCGGTCCAGAAGAAGAACGCCCCCAGCTTGTGGCGCCTTTCCGGGTCCGGCACCGCATTGGGTGTCAGGGCATAGGCGTCCCGGAGACCGGCCAACTGCGGATCATCCGTGAACAGCTTGGAATAGTGCTCCGCCACGGCGGCAATCGCCTGGGCCCTTAACGGCGAAACCACCAAGTCCCCGGTGGAGGGGTCATGGGTGTTGGTCCGCAACTCCTCCTTCAACCGCGCCTTCAACGCCGCCTGGCGCTCGACGGGCAGGGAATCGAAGGTCGCACCGTTTCCTTCCTCTGGCGCCCAGTGCTGCAGCAACCATTCGGCTTCGCGATGCAACCAGTCGGCAGACCAGTCGGGCGCCACATAGGAACCGTGGCCCCAGACCGTGCCCATTTGCTGGCCGCCCGTGGATTGCCAGACGTTCTGTCCGTCACGGATGTCCTGGGCGGTATACACCACCGCCCCCCCCGGGCCGCCAACCACCACCCGATCCGGAATCGGCGGTGCCATCCGGTAGATGTCCCGCCCGAAGTAGAGCAGCACGCTGAACGAGCAGACCAACACGGCCGCCAACACCATCCACAGTCTTCGATAGTTCGTTTTCTTCATGTCCAGAAAGTCCGATGTCACTCAGTCCAAATCCGAATGCGGAGTTAGCTTCGCTATCGGCGTATAATCACATGCGAATGTCTGTTTTATCGTCAGCACAGGTTCAACACTCACGGTCACGGTTCGAAGTGGGCTAATTCCGTCGAAGCAGGTCGGCGATGCGCGATCCCTTCAGCAGGCTCAGATAACCGGCCCGCACGATGACCGCGCGGTCGTGCATGGCGCAAGGGCACTCCGGGGAACACGCCCCCTGGCCCAGGAAGCAGCCTTCCCAGCGGCTCACACGGTCGATAGGCTCCACCACGTCGTACACCGTGATCTCGTCGGGTCGGCGGGCGAGTCGAAAACCGCCGCCCATGCCCTTGTGAGACGTGAGAAGCCCCTGCTGCACCATCGCCTGCAGCAGTTTGCCGAGGTAATTGGGGGGAGCCCCCACGCGCTCGGCAATGGCGGCGGCACCCTGGTTCTCATCCGGTCGCTCGGCCAGGGCCACCACCGCCTTCACGGCGTGCAATGCAGTGCGGGACAACATATCGCCTAAACGCAGGTGATTATCCGATTAATGCCCTCTACCGTCAATCGAAAAATGCGACCTTCGGGCCCGACCGCCGTTCGGACCGGAGATCCTGTCGGCGTTGCGGCTGATTGGACCGGTAGCCCGATGATTCAGGGAATGCTGGGGGGCGCTGTAGCAGCCCCCGCTGTGAGGGTGGTGCCGATAAGCGCATGGCAGCTCCGGAATGGGCCTGTCATTCTCGACACCCCCCCGCCCCTCCGCTACAAACCCGCCATGCCTTCACGGGAAACGCTGAGCGGATTCGTCGGGTGGTGTGATCAACACATCAGTGGCGACGAGAAGGGCCAGGCCCAGATTTTCCTCGACCGGCTCTTTCGCGCCTTCGGGCTAGGCGGGGTGCTGGACGTGGGCGCCGAGACCGAGTTTCGCATCCGCAAGCCGAAGGAGGATGGCGGCGGCACCGCGTTCGCCGATCTGGTCTGGAAGCCGGTTGTTCTGGTCGAAATGAAGAAGCGCGGTGAAGCCCTGCAGAAGCACTACCGTCAGGCTTTCGACTACTGGACCCGCCTCGTCCCGAACCGGCCGCGCTACGTGGTCCTCTGCAACTTCGACGAGTTCTGGATTTACGACTTCGAGACCGACCTCGACACGCCCAAGGACAAGGTTCGCACGCAGGAACTCCCGGACCGCTGGGGCGCGCTCGCTTTCCTGGCCGGGCAACGTCCCTCGTTCCAGCAGGATCGCGAGGCCGTCACCCGCGAGGCCGCCGACAAGCTGGCTTTTGTCTTCAATCGCCTTCTCTGGCGCGACATTCCCCGCGACGATGCCCAGCGCTTCATCCTCCAGATGCTCGTGGCCCTGTTCGCCGAAGACATCGGCCTGCTGGAGAAGTATTTCGTCGGCCGGTTGCTCGACGACTGCACCACCCCGGCCGACACCTATGACCTGATCGGGGGACTGTTTGAGGCGATGAACACCCGGCAGAATCCGGGCGGCCGCTTCAAGGGCGTGGCCTACTTCAACGGCGGCTTGTTCACCCAACCGGCCCGGTTGGAACTCCAGGACACCGAACTGGTCGCCCTGCGGGAGGCCGCCAAGTCGGACTGGTCCAAGGTCCAGCCCGAGATCTTCGGCACGCTGTTCCAGCATTCGATGGGGGCCGAGAAACGCCACGCCTTCGGCGCCCACTTCACCCATCCCGCCGACATCATGAAGATCGTCGGGCCGACCATCGTGGAACCGTGGCGGGAGCAGATCGAAGGCGCGAAGACCCTCACCCGGCTGAACCAGCTCGCCGACCGCCTCCACCACTTCCGGGTGCTCGACCCCGCCTGTGGCTCCGGCAACTTTCTCTACGTCGCCTACCGGGAACTCAAACGCCTGGAAGCCCGCATCTACGAACGGCAGGAGACCGAGTTCAAGAGTGAGGCGAAGCAGGCCGGGCAGATGCGCCTGAGCTTCCTGAGCGCCCAGAACTTCTTCGGCCTCGACATCCTTCCTTTCGCGGTGGAGATCGCCAAGGTGACCATGATGATCGGCCGCAAGCTGGCCATCGACGAACTCCACATCACCGAGCAGGCCCTGCCCCTGGACAACCTCGACCGCAACTTCATCGCCGGCGATGCCCTGCTGACACCGGAGGGTCTGCCCGCCCCATGGCCCAAAGCCGACGTCATCATCGGCAACCCGCCGTTTCTTGGGGCCAAGGTCATGAAGCCCGTAATTGGTCCCGATGCGGTGAATACCCTTCGCAAGGCGTATCCTGAGGTACCCGGCATGGCGGACTACTGCGTGTACTGGATTCGCAAGGCCCATGACCACCTGCATGCATGTACCGCAGCCGATCCCGTGGCGGGTCGCGCCGGACTGGTCGGTACCCAGAACATCCGGAACAACCAGTCCCGCGTCGGCGGCCTCGATCACGTCGTCCAGGACGGTACCATCATCGAGGCCGTGGACAACCAGCCCTGGAGCGGCGAGGCGAACGTGCATGTTTCCATCGCCAACTGGGTGAAAACTCAGGACCCCGCCTTGCTGCCAGAACACCGCAAGCTCTGGTTCAAGGTGGAGTTCGCCAAGGGAGTGAAGAAGCTGCTCAAGAAAGGCACCGGCCCGGCCAGCAAGGAGTACGAACTGGACTCCCGAAAATCAGAGCAGATTTCCTCCTCATTATCGGACCAAACCGATGTCAGCGGGGCTGTAAGGCTCCGGTGCAACTTCGAGCCGCAGGTGTGCTTTAATGGGCAAATGCTCGGACACAAGGGGTTTGTGCTTTCGTCAGAGACGGCGGCCGGGTTCATCCGGGTCGACCCACGCAATCGTGAAGTGGTCCATCCGTGCCTGATTGGCCGCGACCTACTCACGGGTGATGGAACGCCCACCGAATGGGTCATCGATTTCCAGACTCGCACGATGCTGGAAGCAAGTGGCTATCCGCTCCCATTTCATCACTTGCAGTCCAACGTTCTTCCATCGAGGCAGCGCAAGGCAGATGAAGGCAAGACCGAAGCTGGTGTTCAGCGTTCCCACCACAAGGCATTCCTGAAGTATTGGTGGCGACACTCTTTTGATCGCCCAGAGATGATCAACCTGATTTCCTCCATGCCTCGATACATCGTTTGCTCGGACACAACCAAACGTCCCGTGTTCGCGTTCATGGCGCGCGACATCCGGCCCGACCACAAGCTGAGGGTCTTCGCTTTTCCGGATGACTATAGCTTCGGCATCCTACAATCCCATGCCCACTGGCTCTGGTTCATCATCAAGTGCAGCAAGCTGAAGTCGGATTACAACTACACGTCCACTTCCGTCTTCGACACCTTCCCGTGGCCGCAGTTTGACGCAGCGTCCAGTACTGTTGGGAAGATCACCGCGGTCGCCGAAGCGGGGCGCGCGATCCGGCGCATTCGCGCGGAGGCGCTGCGGAAGCTCAAAGGTGGGTTGCGTGCCCTCTACCGCACTCTGGAACTTCCCGGCGCCAACCCCCTCAAGGACGCCCACGCGGCCCTCGACGCCGCCGTGCTGGCTGCCTACGGCTTCAGCCCGAAAAAGGACCTGCTGGCCCAACTCCTGGAATTGAACCTGTCAGTGGCGGCCCGGATCGAACGTGGTGAACCGGTCACCGCGCCCGGCATTCCTCCCGCTTTCCCCAACCCGGAGACGTTGATCACCGACGACTGCATCCGGCCTGCGGCGTAACCTCTGCCGTCAACCTCGTCAGCAATCCGGAGAACCGCCGGACCGTTCGGTTGTTCCGAACTGCCATCCCGAGAGCCTTCCGCTGGCCGACCAGCACCACCAGTCGGCGCCCGCGTGTGATCCCCGTGTAGATCAGGTTGCGCTGGAGTAGCAGGTATTGCTGCATCGCCAGCGGAATCACCACGGCAGGGAACTCCGACCCCTGTGCCCGGTGGATGGTGATCGCGTATGCCAGCGCCACCTCGTCCAGTTCCCCGTAGTCATAGACCACCTCCCGCCGGTCAAACCGGATCACCACCTCCCGTTCCACCGGGTCAACCCTCTCGATCCGGCCAATGTCCCCGTTGAACACCTCCTTCTGATAGTCGTTCTCGGTCTGGATCACCTTGTCGCCCGGCCGAAACCGCCATCCGAATTTCTCCACCACCGGCTGGTCCGGCCGCAACGGGTTGAGTTCTTCCTGCAGCCGGAGGTTCAGCTCCCGGACGCCCAGCGATCCCCGGTTCATCGGGCAGAGCACCTGGATGTCCTGGGTGGCGTCCAGGCCGAAACCCTGCGGAATTCGGGTCTTCACCAACCGGATGAGCGTGTCGGCGATCTGTTCCGGCTCCTCACGTCCGATGAAGTGGAAGTCGGATTGGGCCGGCTGCGGTGTCAGGTCGGGCACGTGTCCCTCGTTGACCTGATGGGCGCAGGTGATGATCCGACTATGGGCGGCCTGCCGGAACACCTCGGTCAGCCGCACCACCGGCACGAGACCGCTTTCGATCAGATGCCGCAGCACCATGCCGGGTCCCACCGAGGGCAATTGGTCCACGTCGCCCGCCAGCAGCAGAGACGCCTGCGGGGGTAGCGCCCTCAGGAGGTGGTTCATCAGCGGCAGGTCCACCATCGAGGTCTCATCCACCACCAGCAGGTCGCAGTCGAGCGGGGCGCCCTCGTTCCTGAGGAAGCTGCCAGTGCCGGGTTTGACCTCCAGCAGCCGGTGGATGGTGCAGGCATCCAGGCCGGTGGTTTCGGCCAGGCGCTTGGCGGCCCGGCCCGTCGGGGCGGAGAGCAGGCAGCGGACCTTCTTGGCGGTCAGCACGCGAAGGATGGCGTTGACCAGGGTCGTCTTCCCCACGCCGGGGCCGCCGGTGAGGATCAGCATCCGTGAGGTCAACGCCCGGCGGAATGCCTCCTGTTGGCTGGGGGCGAGTCCCTGTCCGGTTTTCTCCTGACACCACACCAGGGCCTTCTCCAGGTCCATCGGCGGATACGTGGGTGGAGCGGCGCAAAGCTGACGAACCCTGGCGGCGATCTGCTCCTCCGCCCGTTTCAGGTTCGGCAGGAAGATCAGGTCCTGCTCCTCGAGCGTTTCCCGGAGAAGTTGCCCCGCCCCAAGCGCCTGGTTCAGGGCCGTTGCCACGATGGGTTCCTGGAGCAACAGCAGTTTGCCCGCCTCGTCCAGCACGGTCTCTACCGGCAGGGCGCAATGGCCTTCGCCGGTCGCCTCCAACAGGACATGGTCCAGGCCGGCGCGGGCGCGGATGAGTGAATCGACCGGGACGCCCACGTTCCGGGCGATCTGGTCGGCGGTCTTGAAACCGATGCCGTGGATGTCCTTCGCCAGGGTGTAGGGATTGGCCCGGACCGTCTCGACCGACTCCTGGCCGTAGGTCTTGTAGATTCGGACCGCCCGGCTGGTGCTGACTCCGTGGGAGTGGAGGAAGAGCATGATCTCCCGGATGACCTTCTGCTCCGCCCAGGCGGCCTTGATTCGATGGCGTCGCTTCGGGCCGATTCCGTCCACCCGTTCGAGCTTGGCGGAGGCAGTCTCAATGATGTCCAGCACCGCCTCGCCAAAATGGTCCACCAACTTCTTCGCGATCACGGGGCCGACGCCCTTGACCATGCCGCTGCCGAGGTACTTCTCGATCCCTGCCTTGGTGGTGGGTGGGGTGCAGGTCAGCCGTTCGCCCCGGAACTGCATACCGAACTCCCGGTCCTGCACCCACCGGCCCTCTGCGGTGAGCCATTCCCCCGCGCTGACCGAAGGGAGCGAGCCAACCACAGCGAGGGGCTCACGGTGGCCGCGGACCTTCACCTTGAGCACGGCGAAGCCGGTCTCCTCGTTGAAGAAGGTGACCCGCTCGATGAGCCCGGTGAGGTTCTCCGGCGGGGCGGTTGACGGTGGCGTCGGCAAGCTGGCGGGAAGTCTGGGATGGTGGGAGCGGGCGGGCAAGCGAGGAGCGGTGACGATGAGCGGTGACGGCCATTAACGGGATTACGCCCGCGACTGGCGTTCACGATGGGGCTCCCTCGCCTACCTTCACCGCGGGATTCCCGGCTGACCAGGAGGCTGCCATTGAGGTCAGTCGGGCCGGTAGCCAGGTAGAAGCCCCTTCATCCGGCGGGAAAACCGCTCTCCTGCCGGTTCTCGCCTGATCTCGGCGGCATCGAAGACCAGGCGTACATGTACCAGAGCTGGAGCGCTCCGTCCCAGGCATCACCGCAACCTTCAGCCGCCGTAGCGGAGACTTGCGCCATCAACGTTGCATCGCCTCGTCAGGTGATCGCATCCGCCTGTTCGCTGCACGGGCGCCGCACACCGTCAGTTCCTCAACTTCGGGATCGGGCTTGACAGATTAGCTCCACTGAACATGCTCACGGTGATTAAGCTGCCAGCCCGAGCAGGTGGTCGTTGCCGTGATCAGGAATGGCGACATGAAACCTGCGCCTGCTTGGCTATACCAGCGGTTGTTTCAGGGTTACCTATGGCGTGACTCGCCTGCAGCAAGATCATGCGTGCCTCAACAAAGACTCGACGTGGCGAACCGTGGACGCTGAAGGAGATCAGGCAGCTCGGGCGGGTTCCAGATTCCGTCCTGGCCCGCCGCACCCACCGGACCATTAAGGAAGTTGCCGCGAGGCGGGAAGAAGAACGCATTGACCTACCTACGCCTCCGCGCCGATGGACCGCGCGTGAGACCAGGCTGTTGGGAACGATGACCGACCGAGACGTTGCGCAGCGGCTGCGCCGCACGATAGGCCAGGTTTCTCACCGTCGTGCCTTGCTGAAGATCCCTGCTTTCAAGCCCCATCTGTCGTCCCGACGTTGGTCGCCCCGGGAGGTCAGCCTGCTGGGCACCCGGCCGGATGAGGAACTGGCGGCGTTTCTGAAGCGCAGCGTCACCGCAGTCAGGGTTGCCCGCACCATTTATCACATAGCGAAGTATGACTCCAAACACAGGCTGTGGGCAGAGGCCGAGCAGGCCCTCCTGGGCACGGCTCCCGATGCGGAGATCGCCAAGCGGATCAACCGCACGGCCGCCGCTGTGAAATTGCGGCGGCTTGAGCTGGCGATCCGGAGCAAACCACTTCCGCGGCCCGATGCCTGGAGGTCGGATGACGACAGGCTCCTGGGTACACTGCCCGATGAGGAAGTCGCTCGTAGACTGGGGCGAACAGCCATTGCCGTGACCAGTCGACGCCACCTCTTCGGCATCCGGGCTTTTCGAGATCCATCCTCTGGTCGCGCCTTCCCGTCTTGCACCCGACGCTGGACAGAATCGGAACTCAGACTGCTCGGCACAACGACAGACCGTGAGGTTGCCCGCCTCACCGGACGGTCCCCGGTCGCCGTTGCGAGCAAGCGTTCCCAGTTGGGCATTCAACACCCCAATCCCCAGGCCCGTCCTTACACAGCCGAAGAGGACAGCCTCATGGGCACGGTGTCGGATGAAAAACTCGCCCGAATGCTCGGTCGCACCTTCAAGGCGGTGCAGGCACGCCGGATCAAACTCGGCATCCGCCCGATGGATCCGAAGAAACGACCCTGGACGCCGGAAGAAGAGGCGCAGCTGCTGGGCCGGCAGACCGACGCCGAACTCGCTGCCCGACTCGGTCGCGACCGTGAGTTGGTACGCCGACATCGGCGCAAACTGGGTGTTCCCGCGCAAAACCCTCCACACGAAACGCGGAGATGGACCGATCAGGAAGTGAGGCTTCTGGGCACAATGCCTGATGAAGATGTCGCCAATTTGATCAACCGGAGTCCGGCCGCAATTCGTACGCGCCGTTGTGAGTCGGGTATCCCAGCAGCACCGCGCCCCAGACCCGATCCCTGGACGGGCAAGCGACAGCGGCTGCTGGGTACAGCGCCCGATGATGAGATTGCACGCCAGCTCGGTCTGAGTGTCCACACGGTCAGCAGACACCGCGTTGCCCTCCGCATCCCCAAGGCGAATCCGGTGCTGCGCCCGTGGACACAGGAAGAGGACCGCCTCCTGGGAACCCAGACGGACCGGAAGGTGGCCGCGCGCCTGGGACGGCCGCCTTCGGGAGTGGTGGTACGCCGCCGCCGGCTCAAGATCGCGCCGTTCAGCCGACCATCTCGCCAATGGACTCGCGAAGAAGACACCCTCTTGGGAACCGTGCCAGATAAGCAACTGGTTCGCCGCTTCAGGCGCACCTATGAAGCCATTGCCGCCAGGCGTCACAAGCTGGGCATCCCGCCTGCTCGTCCTCAAGATTGGCGGCCCGAGGACGACAGGCTGCTCGGCCAGCGGCCCGATGAACATATCGCGTTGCTGCTGGGCCGGACCAAAGCGGCAGTGATCGGGCGTCGCCAGAAGCTGGGCATCCCGAATTGGGCCGGCGATGGACGTCCGCCGCACTGGACTGAGGCAGAGATTGCAATGCTGGGAACGGGTCCGGATGAGGAGTTGGCGAGTCGCCTCGGTAGGTCGCTGAACGCTATCCGATTGAAGCGGCGCCGTCTTCATATCCCCGACCGCTTTCCCGATCCCAACGGCTTGAAGCCGGAGGAAATCGAAATGCTTGGCACCGTGCCCGATGCTGAACTCGCCGCGCAGCTCGGTCGAACTGAGAACTGCATCCAGTCCTGGCGCATCAAGCTGAAGAAGCCCTACCTGGCTTCCAAATGTCGTCCCTGGACGGAAGCGGAACTGCGTCTGTTGGGCAGACGACCCGACGCCGCCATAGCCGAGAACTATAGCCGCACGATACACGCGGTGGCGTGCAAACGCCGTGACCTGGGTTTGCCTGCGTCGAGGTGAACGCGCATCGCTGATCGCTTAACAAGCAAATCTTCCCTCCCTCGCCGAACCGTGGGCTCCCAATCCGCGCAACATCAGGACATTGCTACGGTGACCAGACGCTGTCACTGAGGCCGGGCAGGCCGCTGGTCAGGGAGGAACACCTTCATCCGACCTGAAGGCCTGCCTCGCAACGGTTGTCGCCTGATCTCGCCGGCAAAGGAAGCGCCCTTCTGACGGTTGACTCCATCACGCTACTGCAACCAGGATCTCACGTAGGTCTTACGCTCCGTAACTTCATGGAAGTGAAAGGTCCACTGAAACACATCAGCCGAGGAGTCGTCCGCCTGCACTACCAGATCTTCCACCCAGTAGGCCCGCAACACGCAGGGACCTGGCCCCAGGAAGATGTGGCCTGCTTCACCATGGATCAAACCATCCCATGCCTTTCCGCCCCGAAAGAGCTTCCTCTGATCCGAAAACGGCAGGAAGGGTGCATTCCGGTAAATGTGCTTCATGAACGCCCTCACCTTGGTGACCGCTGTCCTCGCGGGTAGGATATAGACGTCCTCGGGCACACGTTCTCTCCAGTCATCACCCCACTCGACGATCCAGGCCTTCATTGTGCGCAGTTTCTTCATAGGTTCGATGATGCTCGAAACCTGACCCTTCAGCACCTTTGATTTCAGGTTGCACTTCGCGATGGTGACTTACTGGGAGCACGAAACCGCCCCTCGGGGCTGCCGAGGGGCGGGGTGGCGGCGCGGGAGGCCTACTTCGCGGCCATCAACTCGAACACGCGCTGGAACAACCGCGCCCGGCCCGTGATCCGGCGGACGATCTTCGCCGCCTGTGCCTCGCCCAGCTTGAACGCGGACTGCAGCTCCGTGACGATCTCCGCCTTCCCCTTGCCGGAGAAGAACAGGTAGCAGACCAGCCCGCCCTTGGTCGCCTTCAGGTCATCGAGCGTCGACGGCAACCGGTCGGCGGGGCCGGCCTGCTTGTCCTTCTTCGCCTTCTTGGCGGTCTTGGGCTTGGCGGCCTGCTTCGCCTTCGGCTGCTTGGCCTTGGGGGCTTCGGTCGTGGTGGCGGCGGTCTGTTCCTTGGTGGTGTTTGCTTTGGTCTTCATGTTGTTATCTGTGCTGTGTTTATGTTGTGTGTTCTTAATCGAACGTGAGGCTCAATAGGGTGACTCCCGGAGAGTGTCCAAGGGAGATTTGGAAAACTCATGGTCGGGCTCCGCAGGTGCTTCCAGACGACGAATCACCTCCTGAGCGCCGCGCTTGTAAACGCACAAGCAAACCAGTTGGCCGTCGGGATCGATCACCGCCCAGAACCGCGAGTGCCCGTGCCTGGTGAGGGTGAACGTCTGCATCACGACAGCGGGATGAAACCTCCGTTGCGCTCCGCGATGGCGTGGTCATAGACCCCCTCGATGACGGACTGGAGCACGTCGCAGTAGACGTCCCGCACACAGGCCAGCACCATTGTGGACGGGCTCCGACCCTGATGCCCCTCGATCAGCCAGACCGTGTAAACGTCGGTGGGTTCGTAGGCGACGATGAGGGTCCAGCGGTGGCCCCGCTTCCCGTTGACCCGGCATTGCAGGCCGACCTCGTAATCCACGAACCCAACGCCGGCTTCGGTGGTGAGTTTGGAAGGGCGGCTGGAACGGTATTCCCCGTGTGGTTCGGCGCA
>JACKPW010000038.1 GCA_024233215.1 Verrucomicrobiales bacterium
GGGTGAGGCAGGAGGAGGAGATGGGATCACAGGAGGCTGAAGAGCGCCCCCACGGGCCGTCCGCCGGAGGCCCCGGAAAATCCCCACCCTCGGAGGGACTCATCCGACCGGAAAGCCCTCCCTCCCGGGCTGCTCTGCCGGAAGGCGGCCTTGAGGTGATCGAGATGCACGAGGCGACAACAACGCGCCAAAGGCGCATCCACCCAACAGCCCAGGGCAGCGCCCTGGGAACGGGCACCCCCACACCTGATGAGCCCTGGAAGGGCGATACCCGGCACGATGCAAGCCTGCCCCGAAGTTACGCCCCTTCAGGGCGTTGCACGGTGGTTTCGGTCGGGTTCCCAGGGCGTTGTCCTGGGCTGGAGAGTCATTGCGCCGTTGGCGCGGGGTGAGAAGCCATCGTGCTGGTGTCGAACGGTTCTACCGGGACGCAGTCGGAACGACGAATCGCGCCCTCGGACCCACGCTCCCCCGCTTGTGTCGGATCAGCCATCCCACTACAGTCCCCCTCATGCCGATTTACGAGTTTCATTGTCGGAAGTGCAACAAGGACTCCGAGGTGCTGGTCCGCTCCTCGGATTGGGAAGGGACCGAGTGCCCGCATTGCGGGTCGGTCAAGCTGGAGAAAAAGCTCTCCGTGTTCGCCTCGAACATGGGCGGGGAGGGCGACGCGCCCATGGCCTGCGGGATGGGCGGTGGTGGTGGTGGTGGTGGTTGCGGTGCCTGCTGCGGCGGCGGTCCGCATCGGCATTAGGTTCGTTCCAGGAACCCGCGTAGCCGCGGACGTACAGTCCGCGCAAATCTCCCGGGAGCCCGGGGCACCCTCAACGTGCCCCACGCTTTCCGAGCACGGGAATAGTGCGCCGACTGACGTCGGCGGCAGCTACCCGCAGACTTCGGCGGCAACCGCCTGGGTAAGATCGTGGACCAAACAGTCGGGCTGAGTTTCAGTCAGCGCCTCGTGCGTGGCTCCGCCCGTCGCCACCGCGAGCACCCTGGCCCCCACCGCCCGACCGCATTCCACGTCGTGCGGCGTATCGCCCACCACCAACAGCTCCTCCGGCTGCAGATCGCTCCCCAGCAACTCCCGTCCCCGCCGTAACGCCACGTGGGCAATCTGGTTTCGGTCCTCGTGGTCATCCCCGTAAGCGCCCATTTCAAACCGCTCCCAAAGCCCGTAGTGACGCAGTTTGATCTCGGCCCCCCGCCGGATGTTGCCGGTCAGCAGACCGATCCGGGGCGGTTGCGGCAAGGCGAGCAGTTCATCGAGAAACGGCGTCACCCCCGGACACGGCGCGCCTTGGTAGGCAGCCAGGGTGTTGCCGAGAATCGACAGGTAATGTTCGAAGAACCGCGTGAAATTGGCCTCACTGGTTTCCAGGTTGTGCGAAACCAGGAATTCCCGGACCAGGGAAGTATCCGTGCGCCCGGCGAATTTCATGTGGCTGGTGCCGTTGCGGACGCCGAAAGCCTGTTCGCCGGTCAGGGTGAACGCCGCCATGCCGGCGCCGCCGGTGCGGATGAGCGTGCCGTCGATGTCGAAAAGCGCGAGTCGGATCATGGAACTGGTCTGTCGGGATGCGCGGGCTTGTTCCCGGCCCGAAATCCTTGGGAAAGAAGGGAATGGTGGTGGGAGCCGGATTCGAACCAGCGAAGGCGTCAGCCAGCAGATTTACAGTCTGCCCCCGTTGACCGCTTGGGTATCCCACCACCCGGTCACCCGCAGGAGCGCAAAGTAAACGCGCACGGTGCCGCGCTTGTCAACCCCCGGCGTGTTTTCTACCGTCGGCCCATGTTCGATGCCCTGAGCAGCAAGCTCCAGAACGTCTTCCGCAACCTCCGCGGACTCGGCCGCATTTCCGAGGACAACATCGCCGACGCCCTGCGCGACGTGCGGATGGCGTTGCTCGACGCGGACGTGAATTTCAAGGTCGCCAGGGATTTCATCGACCGCGTCAAGACCAAGGCCCTCGGCGCCGAGGTGGTTCGAACCGTCCAGCCCGGACAGCAGATCGTCAAGATCATCCATGACGAACTGGTGGACCTGCTCGGATCCGAGAACGCCGGACTCGACCTCTCCGGGAAACCGACCTGCATCCTGATGGTCGGCCTGCATGGTTCCGGAAAAACCACCTCCAGCGGCAAACTCGCCCGACTCCTCCACAAACAGGGCCGCGCGCCGCTGCTGGTGGCGGCCGACGTCTATCGCCCGGCGGCCATGGACCAACTGGCGACCCTCGGCCGGCAGTTAAACCTCCCCGTCTTCACCCGCCCCGGCGAAAAGGACGTGCTCCGGATCGCGCGCGAGGCCATGGCGGAAGCGGAGGCCACCCACCGCAACGTGCTGCTGTTCGACACCGCCGGCCGCCTGCAAATCGACGAACCGCTCGTGCAGGAACTGGTACGTCTCCGCGACGTCGTGAAGCCGCGCGAGATCCTGTTGGTGCTCGATTCCGCCACTGGCCAGGAGGCGGTCAACGTGGCCACCCACTTCGACGACGCGCTGGGAATCACCGGCGCGGTGTTGACCAAACTGGATGGCGATGCCCGCGGCGGGGCGGCGTTGAGCTTCCGTTCCGTGGTCGGCAAACCCATCAAGTTCATGGGCGTGGGGGAGAAGCTCGAGGACTTCGAGCCGTTCCATCCGGAACGCATGGGACAACGCATCCTCGGCATGGGGGACGTGGTTTCCCTCGTGGAAAAGGCGGTGGAAACGGTGGACGAGGAAGAGGCGCGAAAGCTCGAGGAAAAGATGCGCCGCGGGCAGTTCACGCTGGAGGACTTCCTGGCCCAGTTGCGCCAGATGAAGAAGATGGGACCGCTCGAAGGGTTGATCGGGATGTTGCCCGGCGGTTCCGAGGCACTGAAGGGGGCGGACATGAGCAAGAGCGAGAAGGAATTCCGACGCATGGAGGGGATCATCTGCGCGATGACCCCGAAGGAACGCCGGAACCCCAACATTCTGAATGCCAAGCGGCGGATCCGCATCGCCAACGGCAGCGGCGTGAAGGTGGCGGACGTCAACAGCCTGCTCAAACGGTTCACTCAGATGCAGGGAATGATGAAGAAGATGGGCAAGATGCAGAAGATGCTCGGCAAGATGGGGGGTCTTGGCGGGCTGGGGGGATTGGGTGGGTTGGGTGGAATGGGTGGTGGTGGCGGCAAGATGCCGAAGCTGCCGAAAGGCATGAGAGGGATGTTCGGACGGTGAACCCACACCTTGCCATCATCATCCCGGTCTTCAACGAGCAGGACAATGTCCTTCCGCTCGCCGGTGAAGTGGCGGCGGCAATGAAGTCCGTCTCCGATTCCTGGGAACTGGTCTTCGTCGATGACGCCAGCACCGACGCCACCTGGGGTCGCATCCAGACCGCGCACCAATCCGATCCCCGGGTCACCGGATTGCGCCATGAACGCAACGCCGGCCAGAGTGCCGCCGTCTGGACCGGGGTCCAGCACACCACCAGCCCGCTGCTCGCGACCCTCGATGGCGACCGCCAGAACGATCCCGCCGAAATCCCGCGCATGCTGGCCATGCTGGACGAGGTCGATTTCGTCTGCGGCGATCGCTCGGCCGCCCGACGCGATTCCTGGCTGCGCCGGGCCTCCTCGATCATTGCCCGATGGTTCCGGGTGAAGGCGTTGGGGCATGACTTCCGCGACACCGGCTGTGCGCTGCGGGTGTTCAAGCGTGAATGCCTGGCCGGCCTGTTCGGCTTCAACGGGCTGCACCGGTTCCTCCCCCTCCTGGTAGCCGGCGGGGGCTGGAAGACCCGCGAGGTTCCCGTCAGTCACCGTCCCCGCGTCGCGGGCGTCTCGAAATACGGCGTCTGGAACCGCCTGTGGCGGGGCTTGTTCGACCTGGTGGGAATGGCCTGGTTTCAGAAACGCCGGCTACCGGCGGTCCGGGTGCTTTCGCTTCAGGCTTCGGAAGAAGGGAACCGCCGTTAACCCACCCCTTGCCGCCGTGCAACCCTCCGGCACTTTTTCTGTAAGGTCGGGCGGATTTGAGTAGTTTAACCGGTAGTCGCGGCTGTCAGGGGGGGCTTGTCGTCCCATGACGGGCTGTCGGCGTGCGCCATGAGCCGGCTCGTTGAAGAGAACACCGCCGATTGCGCGGAGGACCTGATCCCCACCCGGGGCAGTCTGCTCAGCCGTCTCAAGGATTGGGAGGACGGCGAGAGCTGGCGGACCTTCTTCGACACCTACTGGCGTCTCATCTACCACTTCGCCCTTCGCAACGGGCTTGCCCACCAGGAGGCGCAGGAGGTCGTGCAGGAGACCGTGGTCGCGGTGGCAAAGAACATCGGGAAGTTCCGCTACGATCCCAAAGTCTGCCGATTCAAGACCTGGCTGCTGGGGGTGACCCGTTCCAAGATCGCCAACCAGTTCGCCCGTCGGGCACGCCAGCCACTTGCCGCGGATGCCAGGGGGCCGGACGATTCCCGGACGACGCCGCTGCTGGACCGGTTGCCGGACGAACAGCCTGATCCGCTGGCGCGCACCTGGGACCAGGAATGGCAGAAGAACCTGATGGACGCCGCCATCCGGCGGGTGAAGCGACGGGTAAGCATCGAGCAGTATCAGATGTTCGACCTGTTCGTCCTGAAGGAATGGCCGGCCTCCGAGGTGGCGCGGACGCTGGGGGTCACCATCGGCCACGTTTACGTGGCCAAGCACCGGGTCTCGAAGCTGGTCCGGAAGGAGGTCGAAGCCATCGAGGCGGAGGAGGGGAGACCCGGATGAAAGTGGAGTTTCAGAACCGTTGGGTGCGGCTCTCGGTCGAAGTCCTCCCCGAGCTTCCGGCAATTCGACGATACGAGGCCGTGCCGGGATCTCTGGACGCCCGCATGGGACGGTCCCTGCGCCGACGCCTCGCCCGGCGGATGCGTCGCACCGAGTCGGAGGTCGGGGCATGAACGGGAGTGTAGCCGGGAGGTTACGCGCGCGATTCCGCCTGCGCCCCCGGAGGGGGCGAGACTGCCAGGCCGACCGGCGTTCACCCGATCGGATCGCCTTACTTGGTGCCCGGGGCGCACCTGCCAGTCGCGCCCAGCCTCCTGACACCGGCAGTCGGACCGTCCCCTTGGAACCCGCCTTGAAAACGCGGTGAGCTCCACTCCATCCAGTGCATTGTCCGGCGATGGCTCCAAACCACCACCTCCTCCCCGCGTTCCGGATCACGAACTGCTTCGGCGCATCGGGAGGGGTGCCTACGGTGAGGTCTGGCTGGCACGCAGTGTCACCGGCGCCTTTCGCGCGGTGAAGACCGTCCATCGTGGTTCCTTCGATCACGACCGGCCCTTCGAGCGGGAGTTCGAGGGCATCCAAAAGTTCGAACCCATTTCGCGGCGACACGAGAGTCAGGTGGACATCCTGCATGTGGGGCGTGGCGACGACTGCTTCTACTACGTGATGGAGTTGGCGGATGACCAGGCCAGCGGTGGCCAGATCCATCCCGACAGCTACGCGCCGCGTTCCCTGAAGAGCGACCTGCAGTTTCACGGTCGACTGCCGTTCGAGGAGTGCGTTCGGATCGGCATCGCCCTCACCACCGCGCTGCAGAACCTGCACGAGAACGGACTGGTCCACCGGGATGTCAAGCCCTCCAACATCATCTTCGTCAACGGCGTGGCCAAACTGGCGGACATCGGGCTCGTAACGGGGGTGGATGCGACGCGGTCGCACGTGGGGACGGAAGGGTTTGCGGCGCCGGAGGGGGCGGGGACGCCGCAGGCGGACCTCTACAGCCTGGGCAAGGTGCTGTACGAGGCGGCCACAGGGAAGGACCGCCAGGAGTTCCCGGAGTTGCCCACCCGGCTGCGGGAGATGCCCGACCGGGAGGGGTTGGAGGAACTGAACGCGGTGACCACCAAGGCTTGCCGCCACGATCCGAAGCAGCGCTATGCCACGGCGGCGGCGATGCGAGGGGACCTGGAGTTGCTGCAGAGCGGCAGGTCGCTGGCCAGGCTGCACCGGGCCGAGAGCCGGCTCCGGGTCGTTCAGCGGGCGGGGGTGATTGTCACCGTTCTGGCCGGACTCATCGCGGGGGGGTGGTTCTGGCAGGCCCGACAGACGAGTCTGGTGCGGAACCTCGCGGCGGAGAAGACCAGTCTGGCGACCGAGAAGAGCCGGTTGGCGGAAGAGAATCGTCAGCGCCTGGTCCGCCTCAACGTGGCCAATGGGATCCGGGAAATGGACCAGGGCGACTTTGCCAGCTCGTTGGTCTGGTTGTCCGAGGGCCTGGCCTTGGCGACCAACACCCCGGACGAGGCGGCAGTCCAGGCCATGCGGATCAACTTCCTGCTGGACCGGCACCCGCGGTTGCTACACGTCCTGCCCCATCCAGGCAGCGTTTTCTCCGCGGAGTTCAGCCCTGACGAAACGCGTGTCGTCACTGCCTGCGCCGACGGTGCCGTCCGGATTTGGGACCTGGCTCAGGACTACCAACCGTCGGTGGAGTTCCTTCAGGATGGTCCGGTCGGCGGGGCTCGATTGACGCATGATGGCCGTCGACTGTTCGTGGTGCAGTGGGACTCATTCAACCAACCCGATCGTGCGTTGTTGCTGGACGCCGGAACCGGACAGCCCCTTTTCCCGGCCATCACGGGGATGACGGCTGTGGCGCTGAGCCCCGACGACCGGTGGCTTGCCGTGGCGCGGACCAATGGGGTCGTGGAGGTGGTGGCCGTGGACACCGGGCGGCGGGTGGCGGAAGCGGTCGGTCACACGGATCGGGTGGAGATGGTCGGTTTCAGTCCCGATTCGATTCAGCTCCTTACGGCCGGCAGGGACCAAACGGTCCGGCGCTGGGAAGTGGGCACGGGGAAGCCGCTGGGTTCGCCACTGGAACAGCCGCAGGGGATCTGCCGGGCCGTCTTCAACCGCGATGCCAGCCGGATCGCCAGCGCAACGGCCGCCCAAGGCAAAGGTACGGCAATCCAGCTCCAGACGTGGGACCCCGCCGTCAGTACGCCACTTGAACAAGCGATTCCCGGGATTGAGTTCTGTTCCGCGCTGTCGTTCGACCGAAGCGGGCGTTATCTCGTAACCGCCGATGGCTCGGGCTTGGTCCGGGTCTGGAATGCCGATACCCATGCGGCGGCGGCGCCTCCCGTGACGATTGGCAGCCCCGTGCGGGGTGTCGATTTCAGCCCGGATGGCAAGCTGGTGGCGGTTGGCAGTGAAGCGGGGAACGTGCATGTATTCGAGTTGGAGACCGGTTACCCCGCTTTCCCCCCACTGCACCACTCCGCCAGAACCGAGTCCGTCCGGTTCAACGGCGATGGCAGTCTGCTGCTGACGGCGAGTGACGATGGCACGGTGAAAGTGTGGGATATGATGCCGTTGCCGGACGACAGCCGCTTCCGCAGTCAGGCTTTCGATATGGCTGGATCTGCCGTGAGTCCGGACGGTCACCACTTGTTGACAGGGGTGCTGGACGTCCCCCCTTCTCTGCTGCTGGTCAGGCTCGACCCGACCGCGTTGACCCCCATTCCGATCCCTGCCGCCAACGCGCTCTACCCGGACAATCTCACATTCGACCGCCGCGGCGGACAATGGGCCCTGACCCCCGACCCGAGCGGCTTTGAGGAGCTGAGCCCGCCCGAAACCGGCGTTCCATCGGCGGCGGGTCTGTGGCGGTGTGAAGCGAACCGGATCCGGCATTTTGTGCTGTCCCATGACGACCGTGTGCGCGGCGTGTTCTTCCACGAGGACGGGAGCCAGGTGCTCACCGTGGGGGACGACCGGATGACCCGCATTTGGAATACCGCCGATGGCTCGCTTGGGCAGGCGATCCCATGGCGGGAGGGCGACCTTGCCTGGGTGGCGGCGAGCCCTGATCTGCACACCGCTGTCACACTCTTCCGAGATCGCGAGGGGCGACACTTCCTGTTGCGCGATGTGGAGACTGGCCGGCGCCTGGGGCCGTCGCCTGAGGATGACCCGGACATCAACGCGGCGGGGTTCAGCCCGGACGGCGCCCGACTCGCCACCGCCGGGGAGAACCAGTGCGGTCGGATTTGGGATGCAAAGAGCGGCCGGCCGCTGACGCCCTACCTCCGGCACGGTGGCGCGCTCACCACCATCAGGTGGAGTCCGGACGGACGGCGGGTGCTTACCTGCGGGCAGTCGCCCCTCGTGAAGGTATGGGACGCCGGCACAGGGGAACTGGCACTTCCGCCGCTGACGATGAAGGCCCGCCCGATATGGGGCGCCCGGTTCAGCCCGGATGGGCGTTTCATCGTGGCCCGGAGCGAGGACAAATTCGTCCGCATCTGGGATGCCGCCACGGGAGAACCGGTGACGCCTTTGGTGCGGCATTACGACAACGTTACGGACGCCTTCGTCACCGATACCCCGCAGCTTGTGACCACCAGCGCCCCGGCGGTGGTGCGCGTCTGGAACCTGAAAGAGACCGCCTGTCCCACCAGAGATCTGTCGGACTACGTGCGATTGTTGGCCGGCGTTTCCGTGGATGGTTCCGGACCGCCCCGCATCGCCGGAGCCGGAGAACAGGCGGAATTGCTGCATTCCCTGCATTCGCGACAGCCCGACCTGTTTGCCGTACCCTCCGAGCGTTTGCAGGCATGGCATCGTTGCCAACCGGAGGAGCCCCACACTCTGGCCCAAGTGGAAGCGGCCATCTTCCATCTGGAACGGCTCGTGCGGCTCGCCCCGGGCGACACGAATCTCGCCGACCGGCTGGAACAATACCGTGCGGCCTTGGTCCCGCCCCGTGACCCCACGACGCCGCCGAAGCTCCTGGATCTGAGCCGGGCCTACACCCATTCCTTCGAAATGCTGCGGTACCGCAACTTCGCCGACCTCCCCCGCGGCCGCCAGACCCTGGGCGGCGTGGAGTTCGACCTGCGCGGCCTCATCCAGTTGGATCACCGGTCCGAGTGGACGTTTCACGCCGGGCCATTCCACCCGATGGCGATCGTCACGGTCGGCCAGCGCTGTCAGCGACTGCACTTCCTCCAGGCGACCGAAGGGGATCCGCGGATCGAGGGTAGCATCGTCGCGCGCTGGATCATCCATTACGCCGACGGGACGGCCCGGGAGTGGCCGGTGGTCTATGGCGAACAGGTGCGGGACTGGCGTTGGGAACCGGATCAGGAACCTCTCGAAGCCAGTCAGGCAACCCTGGTGTGGCAGGGGCGGGTGACGGTCTTCCATCAGCCACACATGAACTGCATGCGCCTCTTCAAGTCCACCTGGACCAATCCCCAACCCGACCTGGAGATCACCCGGCTCGAATACCGGATCGGCGAGACCGCCATGAAACCCCTCGTGGTGGCGATCACCGCGGAGTAACGGCCCGCGCGGACGGACGAGCGCCGAGAGGCCCAAATCTCCGGTCGCGGCGCGTCCCCGCCTAAACCCCTCCGTTCCTCACCGCGAAAAGAGAAGCTTGTTTTAGTTGTAAGGCAGCCTCCCCACCCGCGGTTTAACCCCCTGTCCCTGCGTAGGGACACGAACAGGCTGATTGATGAACCGTACGGTCAATTGGGTAATCGCGGGTCTCGTCCCTCCGAGGGGAAGGAGTGGTCCGATACCGTCCCGAAACGCGGTGGTACCATGAACCGGTGGGTACAGACAGGTTGGTTGGCAGGGCTCCTGGGGATGGTCGCCCCCGGTGCTTGGGGCGCTGGTCCTGGCGGCCCCCCGATCCTCGCCTTGGATGCTCGCGGCGGTTACGACAGCTACCACAACCTCGCCACCGGAGAGGGTTTCGCCCAGTTTCGCGACCTGGCGGTCGAGCAGGGCTTCTCATTGCTGCCCGAGGTCTCTTTTACCGCGGTGGATCTCGAAGCGGTCGACGCTTTGGTCCTGCTTCAGCCTTACGCACTCGCCGACGCCTACACCCCGGAGGAAGTCGAGGCCATCCAGTTGTTCGCTGCCCGCGGGGGGCGACTGGTCGTGTTGGCGGATGGCGGGACCGGAAGCAGTGCGGCCTACCTCAACGATCTGAGCCTGTCGTTCGGGATCTCCTACTCCGAGACCACTGCCGATGCACTGGGAGCCACACTCACCGATTTCGTGGTGCAGAAGCTCACGGTTGGCGTGGAGGGGATTCGCGTCGACTACCAGCGGCCGATCACCGCGTCACCCCCGGGAGAAGCCCTGGCTTGGTCGGGGGCCTTGACGGACGCCTGCCTGGCGGTCTCGGGTAACGCCGTATTCTTGAGTGATTCGAGTGTGTTTATGAACCCCGACGGTTACAGCGACGCCAGCATCGCGGACGCTTCCAACGCGGTGCTGGCGCGCAATGTGGTGCGATACCTGGCTGCCGTGCCGGAAATTGCCGCCGTTCTGCCGGTGAGCCTGGCGCTGCTGGGGTTCACCGGTTGTCGACTTGTCCGCCGATGCCTCCGATGAAGCGTGTGACCACATCATCCCTTCCAACGCCCTGCGTCCGCCTCCGCAAGTGGGCCATCGTGGGACTGCTGCTCGCCGTCACCTCGTCGAACGCCCAACCGTTGATCGACGATTTCCGGATCGACTTCCGGGGCGAAGTCACCGTGCAGCTCGGCAGCCTGGCGGACCGCTATTACGTCCTCCTGACGGGCACGGTGGTCAGCGACATCAACACCCCCGCGGATGTCGAACTGGGGAATGGCGCGGCGCTGGCGCTGCATGCCCGTCGACTGCCGGATCCGGACGCTTCGTTCTTCCAGGTCCTCGAGATTCCCCAACTCGCACCGATGGACCTGGATGGCGACGGGATCGACGATGTTTGGGAACTCACTCATCCGACGACCCTGAACGGCCTGGACCCGGCGGATGCGGCCCTCGATCCCGATGGCAACGGCCACTCCAGCCTGTTCGAGTACGAGGCGGCGACCCGTCCGCTCACCACGTTGCTCGACTCCTCCCCCGCCGATCAGGAATCCGGGGTGTCGCCCACGAGGGAAACGATCCTCCGATTGACCGCACCCTTGGCGGCCTCCGCTCTGGTGACCACCGACAACGTCTATGCGGAGTTCGCCGGTCGCCGAATCCTCTCGCGGGTGCAGTTGTCGGCGGATCGTCGCACCCTCACCCTCTTCTACCTCGAACCCCTGCCTGGCAGCGCCCGGGTGCGGGTCAGCTTCGACGGCGCCGACCTGCTGGATTCCTGGGAACGCCCGCTCGATGCCGACGGGGATGGCGTGGCGGGCGGGATTCGGCAGATCGAGTTTGACACCGTGAGCCTGACGCCGAGTTCCGACGCCGTGGTTCTCGGGCGGGTGTTCGCCTCGCAACTCGCCCCCAGTGACGATCCGACCGGTGCTCTGTCCGTGAACGTGCCGCTGGCGGGAGTCATCATCACCGCCGACGGCCTCGAGGAGTCCGTGCGGGCCGTCACCGATGCGTTCGGCAATTTCCGCCTCGATAATGCGCCGGCTGGCGAGTTCTTCGTTCACATCGACGGCCGGATGGTCATCGATCTCGCCAACGACATCCACTACCCCGACCACGCCTACTACCCTTACGTCGGCAAGCGGTGGAAATCGATTGCCGGCCGCGAAGTGAACATCGGCGAAATCTACCTTCCCCTGGTGGCGGACGGCACCCTGACCCCGGTGAGCGCGGTGGCCGACACGGTGGTGACCTTCCCCGAGAGCGTGGTCGCCGCCCATCCTGAACTGGCCGGGGTGGCGCTGACCGTGCCGGCCAACTCGCTCTACAGCGAGGATGGCAACCGTGGTGGGCGGGTCGGAATCGCCCCCGTCCCGGCCGACCGCTTGCCGGAGCCGTTGCCGGAAGGCCTGAGCGCACCGCTGGTCATCACGGTCCAGACCGACGGACCGGCCAACTTCGACCAACCCGTGCCGGTCTGTTTCCCCAACCTGCCCGACCCGGTTACGGGCCAAACCCTGCCGCCCGGTGCCAAGACCGGCTTGTGGAGCTTCAACCATGACATCGGGCGCTGGGAAGTGGTGGGTCCCATGACCATCAGTGCCGACGGCAAGTACGCCTGCTCCGATCCCGGATACGGCATCCGCCAGCCGGGCTGGCATTTCCCGAACCCGGGAACCTCCGGTGGCGGGGGACCGAACGGACCGGAGGTGGGAGACGCACCTCCACCCACCGGCAAGGGGCAAGCACCGCCCGCCTCACCCGAGGGGCTGACTTGCCCGGTTCATCCAGGCCCGGAAAATCCCACTGATCCCGTCCGGTTTCACTCCGGCGAATTCTACCAGGTCGAGACGGACCTCGAGATCAAAGGCGTCGGTTTGGACTTCCGCTGGGTGCGCCATTACCGGTCGAAACAGAGCCCGGTCCTCTTCCGGCAGGCCCGGGAACGGATGGGATACTCCCTGGGGTGGCTCTGGGACTTCTCCTACAACATCTTCCTCGAACAGACGGGGTCCCAATTCTACCTCCACGACGGCAATAGCCGGCGTGACCTGATCTTCAAGGTGCGAAACAACTGGGCCGAACAAGGGGGAAGCGGCGGGATTTACGGAGGCCCCAAGTATGGCGACATCGTCTGGGTTCAGAACGGTCTTCCGTATGAGTTGATGAAGCAATCGGACAACTCGTTCAAGGTCATCTTCCCCGACCAGGGCTATTGGGAGTTCACCCCGCTCGCGGCGCGTCCCGGGAGCGGTGGCGGCAACGAATACCAGGTGGCGCGTCTCGCGAAGATCGTGGATCGGAATGGCAATACCCTCCGGCTCCAATACGACGCCCAGGATCGCCTCGAGACCATCTTCGACACCTTGGATCGCCCCATCACCGTCGGCTACACCCCGGACAACTACATCGCTTCCATCACCGACTTCACGGGCCGCACGGTGCGTTACGAGTACTACGGCCAGGGCGATCCCAACGGGCAGGCAGGCGATCTCAAGGCGGTGATCTCCCCGGCCGTCACCGGCACGCCTGATGGGAACGATTTCCCCAATGGCAAGAAGACCACCTACACCTACTTCGGGTCCACGATGACAGGTAAGCTGGATCACAATCTCCTCACCATCACGGACGGTCGCCGGAACGACCCGGACGATCCCACCTATGGCTCCGGTCCCTGGCTGGCCAACGAATACAGCACCCGCGCGCAGAATCTCGGTGACGTCGAGACGGGACGGGACATGCGCTTGACCTACGACCGGTTGGTCCGCCAGCGCTGGGGTGCCGGAGTCCTGGACATGGATTACGAAGCCTACCTGCTCGAACCGAAGGACGCTTCGCAGGGGCGGGTGATCTTCACCGCCACCACCACCAGTGGAAGTGGCGGTGGATCCGGCACGAGTGGTGGTGGCAGCATTGTCGCGCTGCCATTGGAGGAACAGCCGATTCCCGGCTACGGCGTGCGTGCCGTCGTTCGGGACCGTGTGGGTAATGTCATGGAATACGTCTTCGACGGCCTCGGCACGGCGCGAAGTTATCTCGAATACACCGGTCGCTCATCGGTCAACGAGCCCGTGACCCTTGCCTCAAATCGCCCGGCCAATCCGCTCCGCCCGGACGATCCGGCGTTCTTCGCCACGAACTACGGTGCTGACGGCCAGTCCAATCAGAACCTGATCGAGCACCCCAACGGCAACCGGGAGGAGTCCGTTTACGACACCAAACCGCGGGCCAACCGGAATCTCCGCTTCCGCACCCGACGGCCGTTCGAGCGCGACGGGCAGCCGTTTGCCTCCCAAGCTGCCCTGACCGAGACCTACCAATACGACACCGACTTCAGCGGCTGTTGCGGGTTCAACTTCGTCAGCCAGGCCACCGATCCCCGCGGCAACAGCGTGTTCAACGAGTACGACGAACATGGCAACCTCACCAACCGCGTGCACCAGATCTCCTCCGTCACGGAACAGTGGGAGTACAACAGCCGCGGCCAGGTCACCAAACACACTCTGCCGGACAACGGCAGCGGTCACCGCCGTGTGGACACCTACCAGTATTACGAGGACGGTTCTGCGCTGGGGTATCTGGCAGCCGAGATCGTCGACGCGGGTGGCTTCGATCTCACCACCCGTTACGAATACGACGACGTCGGCAACGTGACCCGCCGCATCGATCCCAACGGCAACGACAGCCTCTTCGTCTACAACCAGCTCGACCAGGTCGTCCGCGAGATCTCCCGCGAGGTGAAGTTCGGCATTCGCTACCAAACGGACTACGCCTACGACGCCAACAACAACGTGACCCGGATCGACGTCGCCAATCTCGACGAAAACGGCGCGCCCCGCCCCAACTCCCAGCTCACCACGACTTTCGAATACAATCTCCTCAACCATGTCACGCGGAAATCCGAGGAAATCACCGAAGGCCACTTCGCCGTCACGGAGTATGACTACGACGCCAACGAGAACCTCGTCGAGGTGCGTTACCCGGAAGCCGTAGCCGGTCGGCAACCGGGTAATCGCGTGCGGTTCCAATACGACGAGCGCAACCTCCTCTTCCGCGAAATCCACGCCCCGGACACGCCCGACGAGTCCATCACCCAGTACGACTACGATGGGAACAAGAACCTGGTCCGTATCACGGAGGGGGTGGGGACCGCCTCTCCGCGGGTGACCACGCAGGAGTTCGACGGCTATGACCGGCTCATCAGCCGAACAGACGCGATGGGCAACGTCACGCGGTCCGATTACGACGCCGACGGCAACCTGGTCCTGCAACGGACCGAGGGGGAACTTGACGATGTCCCCGGCTCAAGCGGGAACATTCGCCTCGCGGAAACCCTGTTCGCCTACGACGCCATGAACCGGCTGACGAATACTGTCGCGGCGCTCTTTGACCCGGTTGCCCAGGCGCCGCTCGCCGGTGGAACATCGGAAACCCAGGTCGAGTACAACGGCCTTTCGCAGGTGACCCGGACGGTCAACGCGAACGGGCACGAAACCCGCATTGCTTATGACAACGCCAACCGCCGCCAGAAGGTCATCGATGCCAAGGGCAACACGGCGGAGTATTCCTACGACGCCAACGGCAACGTCGTACAGATCGTCGAGACCGAGAAGCCCGACCTGGGTGGTACGGACGAGGTTTTCACTACCCGCTTCGAATACAACCCCCTCGACCGGCTCATCGCCACCATCGACAACGTCAACACCACGAATCGTTTCGACTACGATTCCCGGGGCAACCGGGTGGTTTCGGTCGATGGACGGGGCAATGTGGTCCGCTACCAGTACGACGGACTGAACCGGCTGACCGACACCGCTCGCACGCTCACCGACACCGGCGATGGCTCGGGCAACCCGATTGGCACTCTGGCCACCCGGCAGACCTGGGACGATTCCAGCCGCTTGACCGCCCAGATCGATGACAACGGCAACGCCACCACCTACCTTTACGACGGCCTGAACCGCCGGTTCGCCACGGTCATGGCCGACGGCACCGCCCAGACCAATCGCCTTGATGCCCTTGGGAATGCCTATCAGTCCGATGACGCCAACGGCACCCGCGTCCTGAGCCAGTTCGACGCGCTCGGCCGTGTCACCCGGAAGGACGTGACCCCCGGTCCCGGTGTCTCCAATGACACCACGTTCGAGAACTACCGCTACGACGGCCTCTCCCGTCTGGTCCGGGCCGAGGACGACGATTCGGTGGTTGCGATGGCCTACGACTCACTGGGGCGGACGCTTCAGGATGTGCAGAACGGCCAGGTTGTCGCCAGCACCTACGATCCGGTTGGCAACCAGACGTCGATCACCTATCCGAGCGGCCGGTTGATCGACCAGACCTTCGATCCGCTGGAGCGACTGGCCACGGTCGCCGACGCCGACGGGGTGATCGCCTCCTACGCTTACGTGGGCCCGGGCCGCGTGGCGCAACGCGACACGCGGAACGGCGTGCGGATGACCTATCAATACGATGGCATTACAGGTGTGACCAACCCGGCAGGCGACTTTGGCGTGCGCCAGATCATTGCCACGACGCACACGCGTTTGTCTGACGAGGTCATCCTGGACGACCGTGCCTACGCTTGGGATCGCGCCGGGAACAAGACCGCCCTGAACGAACGCCATGCCGGCGGGGAACAACGGGTGTTTGCCTACGACTCCGTGAACCGTCTGATCCGTTCCGAGCGCACGCCGGCCAGCGGCCCCGTGGAAACCATCGATTACCACCTCGACGGCGTCGGCAACCGCACTGAAGTGATCGGCGGCCCCGATGCTGGAACGTACAGCATGTCCTCGGCAGGCCCCGAGCCCATGGACCGCGCGGTCAACCAATACACGACGACCCCGTTCGATACGCGGACCTACGACAAGAATGGGAACTTGACGGGCACTAATGTGGGACAGGCAGATGCGCGGACGCTGGCCTACGACTCTCGGAATAGAATGGTGCGTTCCGTCGACGCTGGCAATGGCACTACAGCGCACTATCGCTATGACGTAATAGGCAGGCGCATGGGCAAGGAGGTAACTGGATCAGAAGCGCAGAGTCTCCGCACTTTCTACACCGGGTGGCGAGTGGTGCAAAACGATGATCTAGCTAATAACAGCATGTCAACATATACGCAAGGCAATTACATCGACGAGGTCCTTCAAGCCCAGCAAGATGCCGCAGAGTACTACTACCTTACCGATGATCTATCCAGTGTAGTTGCGCTAGCTTCGCAAGACGGCACGTTGTTACACAACTTCATCATGGCAGACTATGGTTCTCCTGCTTCAGGTTACAGTGGCGATCTGCTTCCTTCCTTTTCTGGCACGTTCCCCTTGTTTACCGGCTTGATCTTTGATGACGAAACCCGTCTCTACAATGTAAGAAACCGCTTCCTAGACCTTGTTGGATCCTTTACATCTCGGGACCCTCTAGGCTCTTGGACGGACGAAAGCAATCTCGGGAACGGGCGCACTTATGCAGGCAACAGACCAACGACCGTTAGAGATCCGTCAGGTCTCAGTGTGTCCTGTCATTACACGCAGTCAACGGGTCACTTGGTCTGTCAAGATGTCGATAGTGGGCAGACTGTTGTCGATACTTACGGGTATTCTGGCGCAGGTCAGGGGCGGAATAGCCCAAACTGGACGTACGTTAGCAACGTTGGTCCAATACCTCCTGGCGCGTACACGATCGGACCGGGGCAGCAGAGTGCTAATACCGGACCGATGACCCTTCCGCTTACTCCCGATGCTGGCAACTACATGGGCTTCAGAGATTTGTTTCGGATCCACGGCGATAACAGGACGGGTACGGCGTCGCACGGATGCATAATCATTGGCCGACAAGCACGGAATGCGATTAACGCCGCTGGAGGTGGCACGCTTACGGTCGTTCCTGGCGATGGTCCATTGCGGGCAGGGACGGTGTGTAATGGATCGCCATGTCGGACCCCCCCGCCAGGACAGATCCCGATCATCGAATTACCGGGCATTGGCCCCGTGTTTTCAATACCACGTCAGAGTCAACCGGTGGCACAGCCTCCTCCTGCACAACAATCCCCGTCAGTGCCCGCTACAACGTCCCCTCAACAGGAATCCCCTCCTATTCCAGCCGGGGGAGGAATTCCACTGACACTGGGTTGAAGCCACAGCCGCAAGGGTATGATAGTGTACGGACCAGAGATGCAGCACCTGGAGCACCTGCGGGCTCCGGGCAGCGCGCAGAACTCAAGGATCGGGACGGCATTGGGGGAAACTGGTTGGTGTGGGCGCTCGTCTGCTCCTCGAAACAGGTGCGGAGGAGCAGGCGTTGGACATCTTGGGCGTGCTACTATGCACGCAGTTCTCATCTGGCGCGATCAGCGGATCTGCATGTCTGCCGGGATGTCCACCATAAGCTTCAGATCCTCGCTGAGATGAACCCTCATTCTTTCTACCTGTGTTGGATCCGGTTCGTTGTGCGGCTTCTGTTGGTGACGCTGGCGACGTCCGTGTGCTTCGACCTGTCCGGGGAGGCGACGGATTCGGGCGCGTATTACTACGCCATCGAACGCCTGTCCGACGGCCTGGTCGCGCGGCGGGGTGTCACGAACTCGAGGGGCATTCCGCAGAACGGGATGATCCTGGGACCCGACACTGCCTACCGGTTCTGGATGATGGAGGCCAATACTGGTCTGGTGGGGTTCACCGACTTCGAGACGCCCTCGAGCGGGTTTACGTTCGACATCCCCCACATCAGCCTGCGCCGTTCCCTGGCGCCGGATTTCGACGGGGACGGCTTGAAGGACGATGCCGAGTTCGTGGCCGGGACGGATCCGGAGAAGGCCGACACGGACGGGGACGGCATCAGTGATTTTGTCGAGATGAAGCAGGGCCTCGATCCGCTCGATGGGTTGAGTGTGCGCACGGGCGTTCTCGGTGGGACCGACACTCCAGGGGATGCCCAGGACGTTTGCACCATCAACGACCTGGCGCTGGTGGCCGACGCCTCCGAGGGACTCACGGTGTTCAACATCTTCAACCGGATGCCGCCGTTGATCATCGGGCGCATCGCGGTTCCCGGCGCCGCCCTGCGGGTTGCCTGCGCAGGGACGCGCGCGGCGGTCGCGGCGGGTTCTGGAGGGCTGTCGGTCATCGACATTGCGGCCCCGCCCGATTTGCAGGTCGTACATCACGTGCCGCTGAGCGGAGCAGTGCTCGCCGTGGCGGCGGAAGGCGGCGTGGCGTACGCCGGGACGGACCAGGGAGAGTTCGCGGTGGTGGACCTGGAAAGCGGCGCGGTGCTCCAGCGGTTGCGGTTGGACGGCCCGGTACAGGACATCGCCATCGACGGTGACGTGCTCCACGTGCTGACGCGCGCCAAACTTTGGACGCTCACTGTGGTTGATGGCGAATGGACGGTGGCGGAAGAGACGGCCTTCCCCGGTGCCGTCAGGAACCCCCAGCGGGCGTTTCGCCTGTCGATGGGCCCGGGCGTCGCCTATGCGAATGATTCGTCGAGTATCTTTGTTTTCGACGTCACGGACCCACTCCACCCAGCGTTGGTCCAGCACAACACGACGAGCCAGGGAGGGTGGAAGCAACTCGTCACGAATGGTGCCGGACTGGCTTTGGGCGCCGTGGGGCCGAACCCCACCGACGGCCCGGCCGACGACATCTCGTTGTATGATTTGGGCCAGGACGGCTTGGGGCTGACACTGGTGACCGTACACACCACGCCCGGTGAGGCCCGGGCGGTTTCGATCTACAACGGGTTGGCCTACGTTGCCGACGGAACCTCCGGGCTGCAGGTGCTGAATTACCTGGCCTACGATCAGGGCACGCAACCGCCCACGATCACCCTCGATCCCGACTTCGCCCCGGACAGTCCCGTCGTCGAGGAGAACAAGTATTTCCGGCTGTCGGCCCGGGTCACCGATGACGTTCAGGTGCGCAACGTGGAGTTCTACCTGGACGGGCAAAGGTTGGTGACGGACGGCAATTACCCGTTCACCACCCGTCTGCTTGCGCCGGCCCTCACTCCGACCAAGTCCAGCTTCACCGTGCGTGCCCGGGCGACCGATACCGGGGGGAACGCGACCTGGAGTTCCCTGATCACCGTGACCCTGACGCCTGATGCCACGCCGCCGGCGTTTGTAAACGCGTTCCCCAGGAACGGGGGCATTGCCGGGGCGGTGGACACGCTGGTGGCGTATTTCAACGAACCGATTGATCCGGCCACCCTGGGTGTCAATGCCTTCACCGTGCTGGGGCCCGGCCCGGATGGCGCGTTGGGCACTGCGGATGATGTGATCATCACCGGGAACGTCGAGTATCGCGACGCGCTCCAGGCGGTGTTTCTCACTCTGGATTCCCCGCTCGCGCCGGGCGCCTGGCAGGCCGTCCTCAGCCACCAGATCGCCGATCTGCGAGGCAACCAGCGGCCAAACGACGCCTCCTGGCTGTTCTGGGTCGTCGGAGGCGAAGACACGGATCAGGATGGAATCCCCGATGCCAGCGAGGGCGCCTTCGGCTACGACCCGAACAACCCGGACAGTGACGGCAACGGCGTGCTCGACGGGGACGAGGACGCGGACGCGGACCTGCTCCCCAACGCCTGGGAACTGGCGTTCGGTTTCGATCCCCTCCTGGCGGACAGCGACAACAACGGCGTCCCTGACGGCGACGAGGACCCGGACTTGGACAGCCTGGCCACGCTCCGCGAATTCCAAGTCGGCACCAACCCGCTCGTGGCGGATTCAGACGGTGACGGATGGAACGACGAATCCGAGGTGACGACGGGCAGCCTGCCGCTTGACGGGCGTTCGGTGCCGTTCCGCTGGGTGGGCACAGTGCCACCGCTGCAGGTGACGGCCGGTGCGTTCGGTGGCGGGACAGGTTTTGCCGTGGGCCTTGTGTCCGCTCGCCCACCCACCGCAGTTACCCTGCCGAGTTGTGCCGGGGCCCCGTACGCGGACCAGGCCATCACCGTGGCGGCTCCGCCATTGTCGGTGACCGTTGGGCATCTTGACGGGGCCCTGCCGCCGGGTGGGCTGGCCGTGGCACTTCCTCCCGTGAGCGTTCTCGCCAGCGATGGCGTGGTGAATCCGGCCAATGGCCATCGGTATTACCTCCTGCCATACGGCACCTGGGGGGAGGCGGAGGCGACGGCGGCGGGCTTGGGCGGGCATCTGGTGACCCTTGACGACCAGGCGGAACAGGACTGGGTCGTGGCGACCTTTGCGACCGACGGCGCGTATGAACGCGATCTCTGGTGCGGCCTGTACGACCCCGATCCCTTGAACAACTCGACGGATGTCGAAACCCGGAAGGCCGAGTTCCAATGGACCAGCGGAGAACCGGTGACCTATCTGGACTGGCTTCCGGGCCAACCCGACAACTATCAGGGAATCGAGTTCTTCACCTACCTGGTCTCCGCCCAAAACAACCCTTGGGCGACGACTCCGAACTGGGGCTGGAACGACGCGTCTTCGGAGGCGCGCGCCTACGGCGTCGCGGAGATCGTTCCCTGAATCCTCTCAACTGAATCCAACGACATGAAACACACGACCCACTCAATCCTACTCCTGGCTGCGATCCTGGCCCACGGAGTGCGGACGTACGGCCAGGGCTTCAGCTCCGGCAGCACCGGCGCCGACGGCGCGCTCGATGTCACATCTGACCAGACCCTCGATCTGCCACCGGACGGGATCTTCAATTTCACCACGATCAATGTGGCGGCAGGGACCACGCTTCGCTTCAACCGGAACGCACTGAACACGCCGGTCTATCTGCTCGCCACGGGCGACGTGACCATCGGGGGAAGAATCGATGTCTCCGGCAGCCCCGGAACACCTGGCCTGCCGCTCGGCGGCAGCGGGGGGCCCGGCGGGTTCGACGGGGGCGTGCCCGCTGTCGGCGGACTCGCTCCCGGTGCCGGTCTCGGCCCGGGTGCGGGTCTTGGGGGGGATCAGAACACCAGCACCACCGGTGCGGGAGCCGGGTCCTACAGTTCGTCGTCACCATTTCCACGCCCCAACAACGGGACGCCGTATGGGTCTCCGCTGCTGGTCTCATTGGTGGGCGGCTCAGGTGGCGGTGGGACAACCGGGTCCACTCCGGTCCCGGGCAGCGGTGGTGGCGGAGCCATCCTGGTTGCTTCCTCCACCGTCATCACCGTGGGGGCCTCCGGACGGGTCACCGCGGAGGGGGGCGAGAACACCACCTACTGGTGGTACAACTCCGGTAGTGGCGGGGCGATTCGGTTGGTCGCTCCCGTGGTCTCCGGGAACGGGGTGTTGAGCGTGTATGGCGGCCCGACCTATAAACAGGGGGGCGCTGGCCGGGTACGCATCGATTCCTTGGACCGCACCTCCCTTGTCTTGAACGTCCAGCCTCCGGGCAGCTTGAGCCTGGGCTCGCTCATGATGGTCTTTCCGACGCCCAACCCGCGACTGGACGTGGTGGACGCCGCCGGAACTGCCGTCGCGGAAGGTACTCCGGGACCGGTTCAGGTGCTGCTACCGTTCGGCACGTCGCCCGACCAGACGATCACCGTTCAGGCCCGCGACTTCGACGCCTCCGTGCCCATCCGGGTGGTCCTGACACCGGCCGGCGGTGCGCCCGTGAGTTACGACGCCACCATCGACAACGTCGGGTCGAATCCAGCCTCGACGACCGTCAACGTCACCTTCCCGGTCAACACGGTGGTGCAAGTGAATGCTTGGACGCATTAAGCAGTGGACGATGAAGTCCACCTGGTCTGGAGGAAGATCCGGGTGGCCAGATCGGGCACCGTGATACAGGAACGACTCTCAGGTCGGCCCCGACGCTGGCGAGGAGCCTGGTGACAGAATGGTGCGTGGTAGGGGCATCGTGATGCATCCGTCCACTGGCCCCACGCCAAGGTCCTGCGGGTCTGATCACAAGAAGAAGATCCCACTTCTGCTGTAAGATCGCCTGCTCGACGCCGGTTTAACCCTCCGTCTTGAAACAAGCTGCAAAGCCAACCAGGCGACAACACCTGCAGTCCCTTCATCCGGTCGCAGAGTGGTTCCGAAGAACGGTCTGACTGGCCCTTTCCCTACGGCAACACACCTCACCCCCCAATCCTCCGATGCATGTTATGAACCATGTCAAGCGCGTCCACCCGTTTCGTCGCGTGCTCAAACCGATGACCTCCGCGAAGTGCGCGATTCCAGCGCAGGTGAGAGGGTTGCCGACGATCGGCCGACAGATGGCGCTGCTCCTGGGCGTGTTCGTCTGGATCGCGGCGCCCGTCATCGGAACGGCGGATGTTCCGGCCGAAGTGCCGGTTCTCGGTTTCTGGTACTACGGGTTTTCGACGGCCGATGACCTGGTGTTCCTGAACGCGGCACACACAACGTCCGATCCGGTATATGACACGCCGGCGGAACTCACCGCCGCCGCCGCCTCGCTGAACGGCACCATGAACTACGGCCGGCCGGTGCTTCTGCGCGACGCATTCGACACCGAGTTCACCATCCGCGTGACCAACCCATCCGGAGTGCCCGATGGTGCCGGACAGCCGGGGGGCGACGGCCTCGCGCTGGTGATCCAGAGCCAGGGCGGCGGGGTGTCGGGCCCGCTGGTGGGCTACATCCCCTACAGCATCCCCAACGCCCTCGCGATCGAGTTCGACACCTGGCAGAACACCAACCTCGGCGACCCCGACGGCAACCACGTCAGCGTGCAGGATGTCGGGCCGAGTCCGGACGGACTTTCGGAGTTCAACCACAATCGCTCCCTGGGCTGGGCGACCCTGCCGGTCGAGCTTTCCGACGGCCAGCCGCATACGTTCCATGTTTCCTATACACCGGGCTCGCTCATCGTCGATTCGCTGGAATCGGACACGGTCACCGACGAGTTCGGCGGAACGGTCACCACGACGTCGTACCACGAGATCCTGAACCTTCCCATTGATCTCACCAATGTTGGCGGCCGCAATCTGCTGCGCTCCGATGGCACCGCCTGGATCGGCCTCGCTGCGGGAACCGGAGCGGCTTACGAATCCCATCAGATCCTCGACTGGTGGTTCTCGGCCACGGACTTTGGCGGCACGGCCAACCAGCCGCCTTATGCCAACGCCCAGACCGTCACGACGGCCGAGGATACGGCGGTGGGCATCACCCTCACCGGCGGTGATCCCGACGGGAATCCCCTGACCTATGCGGTGGCCACCGGGCCGGCACACGGAACGTTGTCGGGCACGGCGCCGGATCTGACTTACACGCCGGAGGCGAACTATCACGGCGGCGACAGCTTCACCTTTGTGGCGAACGACGGCACCGTCGATTCCGCCCCGGCCACCGTGTCGATCACGGTGAACGAGTGGATTCCCGGCACCGGGGATCACGTGTGGGCCTGGGGTTCTGACTTGTACGGTCAGCTCGGAAATGGCGGAACCGGCGTCTTCCCTCTCCCCGACGCCACCCAGGCCCCCGCGGCTTGGGCCGGGCATGCGGTGACCGGGATCGCGGCGGGGTTTTACCACACGGTGGCGTTGCTGGATGACGGGACGGTGTGGGCCTGGGGAAGGAACGGCAACGGCCAGTTGGGCGATGGAACGACCGGTCAATCCGTGGTTCCGGTGCCCGTACAGACGCCGGCGGCGTGGGCGGGGCACAAGGTCACCGGCATCGCGGCGGGTGGTCTCTACACGGTGGCGTTGCTGGATGACGGGACGGTATGGGCCTGGGGGGACAACGGCAACGGGCAGTTGGGCAATGGTTCACATGTAGTGGGTGGCGGTTCCGAGGTGCCGGTACCGGTACTCGCACCACCGGCTTGGGCCGGGCATACAGTGACCGCCATCAGTGCGGGCTATGGCCACACGGTGGCGTTGCTGGATGACGGGACGGTATGGGCCTGGGGCAGCAACGACTACGGCGAATTGGGCGATGGAAACGCCGCGCAACCCCTGGTAAGCACACCAGTTCAGGTGTCGGAGACATGGGCGGGGCATAAGGCTACCGGCATCGCGGCGGGGGTTAACCATACGGTGGCGTTGCTGGATGACGGGACGGTATGGGCCTGGGGCTACAACTACTACGGGGAGTTGGGCAATGGAACCACCGTTCACAGCACGATCCCGGTGCCGGTACAGGCACCCGCGGCGTGGGTGGGGCATAAGGTCACGGGTATAGGGGCGGGGGGCTACCACACGGTGGCGCTGCTGGATGACGGGAAGGTATGGAGCTGGGGCCGAAACGACAGCGGCGAGTTGGGCAATGGAAGTACCGGTCAATGGGTGGTTCCGGCGCCGGTCCAGGAGCCGGGGGCTTGGGCCGGGCATACGGTAATCCGCACTGCGGCTGGGTATAGAAACACGATGGCGCTGCTGGACGACGGGACAGTATGGACCTGCGGGTATAACGAATTCGGCGAATTGGGTAATGGGAGTACCGGTCAATCCGCGGTGCCGGTGCCGGTTCAGGCGCCCGGGGCGTGGAGTGGGCAAAGGGTGATCCGTCTGGCGGCAGGAGCATATCATACCGTAGTGGTGCTCGGAGGCGCCAACCTGCCCCCTGTGGTTGACAATGCCATTCCGAACCAGAGCGCGACTTACGGCACAGCCTTCGGTTTCTCCGTTCCGGCCAACACGTTCTCCGATCCGGACCCGGGCCAGACTGTCACCCTTTCCGCCAGCGGCCTGCCAGCGTGGCTGTCGTTCGATGCCGGGACGGCCACGTTCTCCGGGACGCCTCCTGAGCGGGGAACCTTCTCGATTGCCGTCACCGCCACCGACGCCGCCGTGCTTCCGCTAAGCGTGAGCACGAGCTTCGACCTCGTGGTCGGAAAGGCGACCCTGACGGCAACGGGAGACAGGCTCCATCGGTTCTACGGCGAGGAGAATCCGCCGCTCACGGGTACGCTCGAAGGCGTGGTCAGCGGCGACAACATTACCGCCAGCTACACGACGTTTGCGACGACCACCAGCACGGTGGGGGCCTGGACGATCATCGTGACGCTGCATGATCCAGACAACCGGCTCGGCAACTACGAGCTGTTCAACACCAACGGCGTGCTGTACGTGGATCCCGCGCCCCAGACGATCACGTTCGGCGATCTGCCGGCCAGCACGTATGGCGATGCGCCATTCAGCGTGCCCGTTGGCGCCAGCTCCGGGTTGCCGGTCACGCTGACCAGTTCAGTCGCGTCAGTCGCAACCGTGAGCGGCACCACGCTCACGATCACCGGCGCAGGCACAACGTTGCTCACGGCGTATCAGCCGGGCGACGCGGACTATCAGGCGGCCACTTTTGTCCAAGAGAGCTTCACGGTTGGCAAGGCGACCCCGGTGATCACCTGGGCGGCTCCATCTCCCATCACCTCAAGCGCGCCGCTGTCGGCCACGGAACTGAATGCCACCGCCGACGTGGCTGGTTCCTTCAGCTACTCGCCCAGCACCGGGACGCTTCTCCCACGCGGCATCCATGACCTGACCGCCACCTTTACGCCGAATGACACGGTGAACTACACGAGCGCCTCGGGAACCGTATCGCTCGAGGTATTGAACAGCGCCCCGGTGGCAGTGGCGCAAAGTGTCGCCACTGCGGAAGACACCCCCTTGAACCTCACTGTGACTGCAGATGACGTGGATGGCGACCCCTTCAGCGTTGCCGTGGTCGGCGGCCCGTCGCACGGCACGCTCTCCGGCACAGCACCGAACCTGACCTATCACCCGAATTACGGCTACAACGGTCCCGATAGCTTTACCTTCAAAGTGAACGATGGGACGGTCGATTCGAGTCCTGCTGCGGTGTCGATCACCGTGACGCCCGTCAATCATGCGCCGAGCGCCGTGCCGTTGGTGCTACAGACTTTGGAGGACACGGCTCTGAACGTTAACCTCTACGGCCTGGACGATGAAGCGAGCGGTTATTCGCAGTTAAAGGTTCTGTCCGGCCTGGATGGAGAAGGGCACTCCGGCCGACTCGTGGTGGGAATCGACGGTCTGATTTATGGTACGACCAGTTCCGGAGGGCTCAACAACCTCGGGACGGTGTTCCGCATGCATCCTGATGGTTCAGCCTTCACGGTGCTGCACCATTTCAGCAGCAGCGCATCGGATGGTCGCCAGTCGTACAGCGGCCTGGTGCAGGACTCGCAGGGGGTGCTGTATGGGACGACCTGGGGTGGTGGCAACTATCTTCAGGGGACGCTCTTCAAGATCAACCCCGACGGCACCGGATTCACCGTCATCCACCATTTCCAGCCCCAGACCGATGGCTACAACCCTCAGTCACCGTTGCTTCTCGCAAATGATGGGCTCATATACGGCACCGCGTATGTCGGCGGCGCCAACGGCGTGGGCGGCGTCTATCGGGTGGAGCGGAATGGCGCCAACTTCACCGTGCTCCATGCCTTTGGCAGCGGAGGTCAGGATGGTCGGTACGCGTCCGCGGGCGTGACCATGGGCAGCGATGGGTTGCTCTACGGCACCACGCGCGCCAGCGCCACCGGTTTCGGCGGGACGGTTTATCGCCTCAATCCCGATGGCAGCGGTTTCCAGGTCTTGCGCTCGTTCCCTGACGACGGGAGTGAAGGCAGTTGGTTGCTTTCGTGTGTGGCGGAGGGTCCGGACGGCGTGCTCTATGGCATGGGCTGGCAGGGTGGAAACAACGATTCAGGAGTCATCTACCAGTTAAACCGCGATGGCTCCGGCTTTTCGGTGTTGCACCGGTTTGGGGGAATCGGGGATGGCTCGCGTCCGTATGCCGACCTGCTGCGGGGCTCCGATGGATGGCTGTACGGGACCACAGCCCAGGACAACCTCCGCCACGGCGGGATCGTTTTCCGCATGCAGCCCGGAAGCCCGGCCATCCAAGTGTTGTACGGTTTCCAGAGTAGTGGTGTGAACGGCCGCCATCCTTCAACTCCGCTCACCGAAGGGCCAGGCGGCGTGCTTTATGGAACGACCGGCAACGGTGGTCCGACCGACACCGGCACGATCTACAAGCTCTCGATGCAGCCGGCGGTTCTGCAAACCACCGTGCTTTCCGGACCCCATAACGGTACTTTGAGCGGGACCGCGCCGAACCTGGTCTACACGCCGGAGGCGAACTACAACGGCCTGGACAGTTTCACCTTTGAGGTGAGTGACAACCTCGGGTTGCATTCCGCTCCGGCCACAATCTCAATCCTTGTGACCCCGGTGAACGACGCCCCGACGGCGGACCATCAAACGCTCACAACCTATGACAACGAACCGCTGGCGATCACGCTGACCGGTTCGGATGTCGAAACCGCGAATCTGACCTACCGCATCATGGATGCCCCAACGGTCGGGACACTGAGTGGCACCCCGCCGAACCTGACTTACACCCCGCCGTTTCCCTACTCCGGAAGTGACCGCTTCACCTTCGAGGTGGAGGACGCCGAGGGCGTGGTGGCGGTGGCGGCGGTGGACCTTGCGATCCTGGCTTCGGATCGGCCGCCGGTGGCGGTGCTGGGAGACGATCTGACCCTGCGCAGCGGTTCGGATTGCGGCGCGGATTACTTCTTCGACGCCTCCGCATCGTACGACCCGGATGGCGATCCCATGACCTATCACTGGAGAATCTGGGATGACGTGGGGCTATTCTACAAAGTGCCCTTGCCCCTCCCCCAGTCGATCTCCCTCTGGCTGGGGAACTACACGGTTGAGCTGACCGTCTCCACCACGAAGAACGGCGTCACACTCAGCAGCACCGACACCCAGCGCGTGACCGTGTTGCCCGGGGTTCCGCACCTCGCCGGGCTCAGTCCCGCCAGCGCCGACGCGGGTGGGCCCGGCCTCACGCTCACGGTTGCCGGAGGTTGTTTCCTTCAAGGAGCCACCGTCCTTTGGAACGGTACGGAACGACTGACCACCTGGGTCAGTGAGAACGAGCTCGTCGCGGCCATTCCGGCCTCGGACCTCGACACCGGCGTGAGCGTCGCCGTTGCCACGGTCCAGGTGCTCAACGCGGACGGCCAGGTTTCCGACGCGCTGGGCTTCAGCATCGTGGAGACCACGGTCGGCACCGTGGAGGCATCGGTTGCCCTGCCGGGCGAAACGACGGCTGCGAGCACCGCTCCGAAGACCGACGACACCGCGGGGGTTGCCGTGGCGGTTAAGAACAGCGGTGGCGATCCGGTGACGGTATTGGCCGCCACCTACGATTCCAAGCCGGTCGGCGAAACCGCCTTCCGGATCGACAACGGCGATTATGTGGACGTGCAAATCAACGGTGCGGACGCAAATGATACCGCCGCGGTGCTGTTCTATTACCCGTCAACCATCACCGGGAACAAGGAGGACAAGATCAAGCTGCGCTACTTCGACGGCGCGAACTGGATCCCGGTGTTGAGCAGTGGTGGCCAACTCCCGCTGAAGGACACGACCGACAACCTCGACCAGACGGTGTCGGGTGGCCGGTTTACCGTCATCTTCGACGATACCAGCACCCCGACCATCATGGATCTGGCGGGAACGGTGTTCGGCATGTTCGACAGCACCCCGCAGATTCCCCGGTTGGAGGGGCCGACCGATCCGTTGCCACTCGGGGCGTGGGCTCCGGTGAACGTGACCCTGGCCGTGGTGGGCGATCCGGCCGCGGCGACCCTCACCTTGGATTGGGGCGATGGCAGCGTGGATGCCTGGCAGGCCTCGGGCAACCCGGCGGAGTCGGTCGAGCATCTCTACACGACTCCCGGGGTGTTTACGGTGACGGTTGAGGTAACGGATGAAACCGGCGACACGGCCACGGCGAGGCTCCAATATGTAGTCGTTTACGATCCGAACGGGGGTTATGTGACCGGTGGTGGCTGGGTGTGGTCGCCAGAGGGAGCTTTCCATCCGGACCTGGCAGAACTCGCCGGGGTGACTGGCAAGGCGAGCTTCGGATTCGTGGCGCGGTACCGGAAGGGGGCGAACACGCCCGATGGGAACACCGAGTTTCAGTTCAAGGCCGGGGACCTGAACTTCAAGAGCACCGTCTATCAATGGCTGGTGGTGGCGGGTTCACGGGCCCAATACAAGGGTGCGGGGACAATCAACGGCGAAGGGACCTACGGGTTCATGCTGACGGCGATCGACGGTCAGTTGAGCGGACCGACTCAGCCCGACCGCTTCCGCATGAAGATCTGGGAAACCGCTTCGGGAACGGTGATCTACGACAACCAGTCCGGTACATCGGACGGTTCGGAACTCGACGATACGACAGTGCTGGGCGGGGGAAGCATCGTGATTCACAAGTCCAACTGACATCGGCGGAGTTCTGAAGCAGTCGAGGCGGAGGGGCGCCCCCCCTCCGCCAAGCCTTTCGGGCTGGCCCACCCTGTCCTTGCGCCGCGACCTGGTGTAATGCTCAACCGGCGTTGGAGCGACTCCGCCGAAACGGACCGCCAGTTCCCTCGCCCGAGACCG
>JACKPW010000039.1 GCA_024233215.1 Verrucomicrobiales bacterium
CAGTCATACCCATTCAGAGCCCACAGAAGGAAACGAAGGTGGAGCGGAAGGAAGCGCACACCACGGGCGATCTGGAGCCAGTCATCATTCAGTGGGATGGCGGCGCGTCGGATAGTGATCTCCCGAGGACCTGCCGCTCTTCGTTTCCTTCGTTTCCTTCTGTAACAAGTTGAATTGTTGCGGCCGAGATTCAGCCCCGGCACCACGGACGCCTAGGCCGCCTCCGGGGTGGTGGTCGGAGCCACCTTGATTTGCACGATCAGGTTCGAGACCAGGATCAGTCCTCCGCCCACGAGCAGGCGCCAGGTGATGGCTTCGTTCGGGTAATTGACATCGGCAAAGCGCGAAAGCCAGACCGGCAGGATCAAGGCCAGCAGGCTCGCGAAGACCGGTTCGCTGCAGTAGATCAACCCGGCCTCCGAGGCAGTGACCTTGCGCTGCCAGTGGTTCATCAGGAGATACCCGCCGAGGGTGCAGACGCCGACCAGCAGGGCGAGGAAGGTCAATGACGGCAGGGAGGCATAGGCCCGCCAGCAGGCGGACAGGTTGGGCGCGGTGACCGCCACGACCGGGGCCATGCACAGCGCCATCACGAAGAACATCACGGTGGTGAAGCGCCCCACGTCGTTGCCTTCATAAGCCGGGCGTTGGAGCCAGAGGATTTGGCCGGTGAAGAACAGCGAGGCGATGATGGTCTCGATTTCGCCGCGACCCAGGCGCAGATCCCGCCAGGTCATGCCCGACAACACGGCGACACCGGCGACCACCACGGCGCATCCGACGATCACCGGCCGCGAGGGCGGGCGACGTTCCACCAGCGATTGCCAAAGCGGCAGGACCAGCACGTAGCATTGAGTGAGGAAGGCCGAGGTCGAGGCGTCGGTGTGCGCCAGGCCGTCCATTTGAAAGAGCATGCCCAGGCTGCCGAAGATGCCGAGGCCGACGCCCTGGGCGATCTCGCTTCGCGTCAGGTATCTCATCCGGCGCCCGCAGAGTGGGATCAGGCAGAGGCCGGCCACGAGGAACCTGCAGCCCACCCCCAGCGCCGAGAGGAACCAGGAGTTGGTCGTGCCGGCCAGAAGCGTCGGCTGATGGAAGGACAGCACCCGCATGACCGGGAAGCTCACCGCCCAGCAGGCGGTGGCCAGCACCAGCATGGCGGCCGCGCGCGCATGCACCCGGCTCCCGGACACGCTCATCGACACAAGCCGCGTTCGCTGGCGCGGACAAAGGTGAGGAGGTGCTTCAACTCCTCCGAGGCCGGCAGGTCGGACTCGATCCGCGCCGTGGCGTCGGTCAGCGAAAGTCCCTCGCGAAAGAGCAGCTTGTAGGCGCGGCGCAGCGCGTTCTGGGTTTCCGCCGAAACTCCACGACGTTCCAATCCGATCTTGTTGATCGTCCGGGTCACTGCGGGATGCCCCTCGGCGATCATGTAGGGGGGCACGTCCTGAACCACCCGGGCCAGGCCGCCGACCATGGCCATGCGCCCCACCCGACAGAACTGATGGACGACCGACTTGCCGCCCACGATCGCCTGATCCTCGATCAGCACGTGTCCGGCGAGTCCGGCGCTGGCCAGCACACAGCCGTTGCCGATGACGGAGTTGTGGCCGATGTGCGAGGCGGAGGTGATGTGGTTGCCGGAACCGATCACCGTGGCCTCCCCGTCGCCGGTGCCACTGTTCACCGTGACGAACTCGCGGAAGGTGTTGCGATCGCCAATGCGCGTCCACGTCGTCCCCCCGCGCCATTTCAGGTCCTCGGTCTTCAAGCCGATGCTGGCGAAGGGGAAGATCTCGTTTTCGGCGCCGAGCACCGTGTGACCGTCGATGACCACGTGGGCGTGCAACCGGCAGCGATCGCCCAGAACCACGTCCGGGCCGATCACGCAATAGGGCCCGATCGTGCAATCCGCGCCGACGCTGGCCTTCGGATCAATGATGGCGGTGGGATGAATCATGCGAAGCAGAGTGCCAACCACGAAAGAACACCAATGGACACGAACATGGAGACTCCGGAGGGCCGCCCCTCGAAACACGTCCTGTTCCCCGGAATCCAGTCCGTTCGGGTGGATTCGCGTGAATTCGTGGTGCTGTTCATGTCAGCGGTCGATCAGCATGAAGGTGACCTCGGCCTCGCTGACCACCTCGCCGTCCACCCGGCACGTGCCCTGCGCCCGCGCAATTTTGCCGCGCGCCTTGGTGATCTCGACGTCCACCACCAGCGTGTCGCCGGGACGGACCGGCTTGCGCCACTTCACCGTGTCGGCCGCCATGAAATAGGCGAGTTTGTTGAGGTTCTCCGCCCGTTTCATCATGAGGATGCCGGCGACCTGGGCGACCGCCTCGAGCTGCAGCACTCCGGGGAAGATGGGGTGACCGGGGAAGTGCCCCTGAAAGACCGGTTCATTGATTGAGACGTTCTTCACGCCGACGATCCGGTTGCCCTCGATCAGGGTGACGCGGTCCACCATGAGGAACGGATAGCGGTGGGGGAGCAGGCTCATCACCTCGTCCACGTCCAGGACGGCACCGTCCTTCACCGGGCTGACCACCTCGCCGGACTCCGTGGACGCCAGCGTGGCGTCGGGCGGGGTGGGGGGTGGGGTGAAGGCCTGGGCGGCGACCATCGGCTTGCGGAGCTGCGCCAGCAGGCGGCGGGCCAGTTCGCAATTGCCTCCGTGACTGGGACGCACGGCGACGATGTGCCCCACCAGAGGTCGTCCCAACAGCGAGAGGTCGCCGACAATGTCGAGGATCTTGTGCCGCACGAACTCGTCCGCGTAACGCAACGGTTCGGTGGTCAGCACGGCGTCGTCGCGGATCACCACGGCGTTTTCGAGACTGCCGCCCTTGATCAGGCCGCCGCGGATGAGCGCCTCGATCTCCTCGTAGAAGCAGAACGTCCGGGCATGGGCCAACTCGGTGCGCCAGGACTCCGGCGTCACCTCCAGACTGTGGAACTGGGTGTAACGGCCCTGGCGATCGGCGCTGGTACAGGTCACCTTGAGCCGGTCGTGGGGAAACACCGCCATGGTGGTTTCGCCCGCGGTAAATTCCATCGGCTCACTGACTACAAACGGTTCCCGGGCCGCGTCCTGCGGTTGCAGGCCGGCCTGGTCGACCATGCGCAGGTACTCCCGTGCGCTGCCGTCGCCGATGGGCGGTTCGTTGGCGTCGAGTTCGACAATGGCGTTGTCGACGCCGAGGCCGGCGAAGTTGCCCAGCACGTGTTCCACGGTGTGGATGCGGATGCTGCCCTTGGCCAGGGTGGTGGAACGGGTGGTGTCGCCGACGTGGTCGACCACCGCGTCGAATTCGGGCTGGCCCTCGAGATCGACACGGCGGAAGCGGATGCCGGTGTTGGCGGGGGCGGGCAGGAACCGCATGTTGACGCGATTACCGCTGTGCAACCCGATCCCAGCGAAGCTGACCGGCTCCCTGATGGTCTGCTGTTGTAGCACGCCCGGATTAAACAGACCGCCCCACCGGAAGGCAAGCGGGGCGAGGGCTGCCCCCTACGGGGCCTGCGTCACCCGAAGTTGGAAGAACCCGGCAGCGGCATCAAGGTCGCTGAAGCGAAGCTGCTTGATCTGGTAGCCCTCGCCCGTTCCCACAATGAAAGGCCCTCGGGCGAGTCTCGGCGCGAAGGGCTCCTGAAGGCTGGCGGTATGCAGCACCTGGATCGACAGGCCGCACGGCAGCGTGGACTCGCGGTAATAGACATTGGAACTGGCCGAACAGTCGCAGGCAGTGCTGGCCTGTCGCCAGGTTGCCCGTCTGGGTGAGCGAGGCAGAGGAACCGGGCTGCTGGGCCAGGCTGAAGAAATGGTCACCCTCCGCAGGCAGGACGAGGCCACTCGACTGATTCAGCTGTGTCACGGACGCCACCATCGCGGACGAAGCCGTCCAACCCTGAAGGTCGCCGGTCTCCGCATCGCCGTTGATCATCTGGGCCGAGGCGGGGCCGTTGTACATCAGGCAGAGGAACAACAGGCAAATCAGCGGGTGAGGAATGCTCGGGAGAAGCGCGCGTTTCATGCGATCCGGGGGGAGCCTGACACGCGCGGCGGTGTCAGACAACCGGTTTCTCCACCGAACCAGGATCCAGCAGCAATGGGGTGCGCGGCCGGCCCGGCATGTTCCGGTCGGCGGCTCGCGGAATGGCCCTCCGGAAGATTCCTCGTCACCGGACGGTGAGCTTCGGCACCCTTCGAATGTGGCCGGCGGGCCGCCAGCCACGGCACGCGAGCCGCGCGCGCTCCCCTTGGTTGATTGCATTGTTACGGCTCAGCGGCCGGCCGAAAGCTGATGGTTCAATTGCGCCAGGGGAAGGAAGAGACACGCACTGACGAGCAGTGCCAGGAGGATGGCCAACGCCACGGAGACCCAGCGCAGCCAGCGCAGTTCACGCACCTGTCCCCCGGCCACCACCCCGATGCCGAGCACCAAACCGGCAAGGACCATGGCCGGCCGGCCGTAGGCAAGGATCAACCGCGTGGCCACCGGCAACTGGGCTCCCTCCAGCAGGTCGGCAAAGATCGCCTCGGCACGGGGAACCAGGCGGAACGCCATGAGCCAGAACAGGGTCGCGATGACAACCCCACCCAGAGTCGAGGGGAGGATGGATGGACGGTTGGAGTTCACGATGGTGGCAGAGCCGCTCCCTCCAGGCGGTCGGCGTACATGGCTTCGAAGTGCGGCACCACGAGGAAGGCCATTCCACAGAACAATGCCACGATGACGGCTCCGCCGATTGCGGTCCACAGGATGGATGGGCGCTGGGTCTTCAAAGGGTTGATCTGCCAGAGTGTCCGGGAATGCCGGCGGCAGTGTCGAGCCGAATCCCGGTCATCGCCGCCGACCGCAGCCGGCAAGGGGGGGGCGGGTTCATGCGCTTTCCTCCTGCGCTTTCCTCCTGTTCAAGCAGTCGGCCCAAATCTACGCTTCCGTTCCAGCAAGAATTACCATGTTCGCATTACTTACTGTTCCCCGATCTGGCCGGCTGTTGCCGCTGGTGTTGACGTCCGTGATTCTCTGCGCCTCCACTCAGGCTGCGGGGGGGGACTGGATTCCCCTGTTCGACGGGCGGTCGCTCGACGGCTGGCGCGCGGCGGAGAATGCGGATTCGTTCCAGGTCGTCGATGGCGCCATTGCCTGCAACGGTCCTCGGGCGCATTTGTTCTACACGGGCCGGGATGGGCAGGCGGCGTTCAAGAACTTCGAATTCGAGGCGGAGGTGATGACGCGGCCGGGCGCGAACTCCGGGATCTTCTTCCATACCGCGTGGCAGGACTCGGGCTGGCCGGGACGGGGCTACGAGGTGCAGGTCAACAACTCCCAGCCCACCCACGACGGTTATCATGAGTTCAAGAAGACCGGCAGCCTCTACGCCGTGCGCAACCTCTACAAGAGCCCCGTCCGGGACAACGAATGGTTCAAGGTGCGCATCGCCGTTCGTGGCAGGCAGATCACGGTGCACCTTAACGATCAGCTCGTGGTGGACTACACGGAGCCGGCCAATCCGGTGCGGGAACCGGAGCGTCAGGGCCGGCGACTGGGTCGGGGAACCTTCGCCCTGCAATGCCACGACCCGGAAAGCCGGGCATTCTACCGGAATCTCCGGGTTCGCCCGTTGCCGGACGACCTGCCGGCGATTCCCGGACAACTGCCCGTGCCCGCGGACGATTACGCGCAACTCATGAGCCTGCACTCCGGCAACTTCCCGTTGATCGACCTGCACGCCCATCTGAAGGGCGGTCTGACGCTTGACGACGTGCTGGCGCAATCGCGGGCCACGGGGATTGGGTACGGCGTGGCGATCAACTGCGGGCTCGGCTTCCCGACCACCAACGATACGCAGGTCCACGCCTTCGCCGATACCCTGGTGGGCAAGCCGGTGTTCATGGCGATGCAGGCGGAGGGACGCGAATGGACCCGGATGTTCTCGCAGAGCGCGCTGGACCGGTTCGATTACGTCTTCACCGACGCCATGACCTTCACCGATCAGCGCGGGCAACGAACCCGGTTGTGGATGCCCGACGAGGTGCACGTGGACGATCCCGGCGCCTTCGTGGATCTCATCGTCCACCAGATCGAAACCATCATGACGGAGGAACCCATCGACGTGTATGTGAATCCCACCTTCCTGCCCGCGGTGATTGCGGACCGCTACGACGAGCTGTGGACCGCGGAACGGATGGACCGGGTGATTGCCGCGGCCGTGCGCAACCAGGTGGCCATCGAGATCAATGCCCGTTACCGCCTGCCGAGCCTGGCCTTCATCAAGCGGGCCAGGGCCGCCGGGGTAAAGTTCACCTTCGGCACCAACAACGGCGGCAAGGATGACCTGGGCCACCTCGAATACGGGCTTGAGGCCATCCGCGAATGCGGACTCACCAGCGCGGACCTCTTCGTGCCAGGCGAGACCGCGGGTCGCCGCAAACGCCCCAAACTGGCCGACCACACCGGCAACGGCCAATCCATCGCCTACGTGGGCACCTACACCGGCACGGGCAGCCGGGGCATCTACGGCTTCCGCTTTGACCCGGCCTCCGGAGCGACCGAACCCCTCGGGTGTGTGGCGGAAATGGCGTCGCCGTCGTTTCTCGCGATCCATCCCAATGGCCGGTTCCTCTATGCGGTGGGGGAAACGAGCGAGTTCCGCGGCAAACCCGCCGGGGTGCTGAGCGCGTTCCGCATCGAGCGCACCACCGGCGGTCTCACCCTGATCAACCAGGCGTCCAGCGAAGGGCCCGGGCCGTGTCATCTGGCGGTGGATCACACCGGTCACGTGCTGCTCGCGGCAAACTACGGGGGCGGCAGTGTCGTGGCGGTCCCGATCCACGAGGACGGAAGCCTGGGGGAGGCAAGCTGCTTCATCCAGCACCGGGGCTCCAGTGTGAACCCGCAGCGACAGCAGGCACCGCACGCGCATTCCGTGAACTTCTCGCCGGACAACCGTTTCGTGCTGGTGACCGACCTGGGGACGGACCAGGTGTTGGTCTACCGGTTGGATGTGGACCAGGGTCGACTGACGCCGAACGACCCGCCGTTTGTCGCGCTGCCCCCCGGGTCGGGCCCGCGCCACCTTGCCTTCAGCCCGGACGGCAGGCGCGTGTTCGTCCTCAACGAAATGCTCTCCACGATGGCCGGCTTCGACTGGGACACGGAACGGGGGGTGCTCACGCCGGTCGACTCCCAATCCACGTTGCCCGAGAGGTTCGCGCGACCGAGCACGACGGCCGAGGTGCAGGTGCATCCGAACGGGCGCTTCGTCTATGGCTCGAACCGGGGTCACGACAGCATCGCGTCGTTTGCGATCCAACCCGACGGCCACTTAACCCCTCTGGGCCAGACCCCCACCGGTGGTCGGCACCCGCGCAATTTCTGCATCGATCCATCGGGGCGCTGGCTCTGGGCCGCGAACCGGGACACCGACCATCTGGTCATCTTTCACGTCGATCCGACAACCGGCGCCCTGCGGGCGGGGGGCGGGGAACTGGCGGTGCCCTCACCGGTCTGTGTCGTGTTCCTGCCGCCGGACTGAATCGGAGGCCCGCGGGTCCCTTCCCGGCAGGGACACTTCCGGGGCATTGGGCATTGCCCGGTCCGGTCATTTGGGGTGGACCGGAAGCGCGACTGGAGTAGGGTGGCCGGGAACAGCCCCGGCCCACCCGGCCACGAGATCATGAGAGCCACGCCTTTGGGAACCACGCACACGCTCACGCTCGCACTCGCGACAGCGCTGCCTTGCCTTGCCGCCATGTCCTTGTCGGCGGCAACACCGGCCGCCCCGGTTTCCCCGGAGGTGATCGCCGACTGGCTCGCCGGCGACGGCGGACACTCGATGCAACATGCCCGGGCAACCCTCGAGCGCGGGCGCGCGCTGCTGGAACGATTGCAGACCGGGGAGGAATCGACGGAGTTGGCGCGGTTGGCCGGTCGCCTGAAGGGCTTGGAACGGTCCTTCACTCTCCGCGAATCCATGGGCGGTGAAACGGAAGCCACCGAATACCCGCAGTGGTCCGGCGCCCACGGCCTCGTCCGGGAGATCGCCTTTGCGAACCCGCGGCTGCGCCAGATCCAGCGCCTCCTCTTCATCACCCGCCACGACGCCGGGGGCGTGTTTCACATGGTGGACCAGTTCTACGGGTTCAACGCCCGGCCCGGGGGAAGCCTGCTCGTACTGGAGGATCCGTTCGGGCCGGAACCTCGCCTGGTCGATCTGCTGCAGGACGCGGTGGTGCAGAACGGTCGCCTCCAAGGGCGAACACTCGTAGGCGGGGGGGTCCTGTCGCCGGAGGTTTCGTTCGACGGCCGGACCATCCTGTTCGCCTGGACCGAGGCGCACGGCAGCGATCTCGAATGGTCGCCCACCGCCTGTTATCACCTCTTCAAGGTCAACGCGGACGGCTCGGGTCTGACGCAGCTGACCGACGGTCCGTTCGACGATTTCGATCCGTGTTTCCTGCCCAACGGTCGCGTGGTGTTCGTCAGCACCCGGCGGGGCGGTTACCTCCGCTGTGGCCGGCATTGCCCGACCTACACGATGTTTAGCATGGCGGCCGATGGCAGCGACGTTCGTTGCCTGAGCTTCCACGAGACCCATGAATGGCAACCGAGCATCGCCCACGACGGGCGGATCCTCTACACGCGATGGGATTACGTGGATCGCGACACGAACATCGCCCATCACCCGTGGGAATGCCTGCCCGACGGCAGCGATCCCCGGGCCATCCAGGGCAACTACCCGCTGCGACGCGAGGGCCGGCCCTGGATGGAAATGGACATCCGCGCCATCCCCGGTTCGCGCCAACTCGTGGCCGTGGCGGCGGCCCATCACGGGCACGCCTTCGGTTCGCTGGTGTTGATCGACCCCGAGGTGCCGGACGACGGGGCGATGTCGCCGCTGACCCGACTGACACCGGACGTGCCGTTTCCCGAGGCGGAGAAGCAGATCAAACCGATTGCGGAATGCATGGTCTACGGCACGCCCTGGCCGTTGAGCGGGGATGACTTCCTCTGCGTGTACGGCGCGGACGCGAAGAACCGTGGAATCTACTGGCTCGACCGCTTCGGGAACCAGGAACTGGTCTATCGCGATCCCGGCATCTCCTGCCTCAGCCCGATCCCTTTGCAGGCGAGGCCGCAGCCGCCCGTGATTCCGGACCTCACACTGGCATCATCCGACCCCGATGCGCAGCGGGCGGCCACCGCGACGGTTGCCGTGATGAACGTCTATGACAGCGATTTCACCTGGCCCGAGGGGACGCGGATCACAGCGCTGCGCATCATCCAGGTGCTGCCCAAAAGCACGCCGCCGCCGAACGAACCGCGCATCGGCGTGGCCGAGCAGACCAACGCCCGGGCCGTGCTGGGCACCGTACCGGTCGAACCCGACGGCAGCGCGCATTTCGTGATGCCCGCAGAGATCCCCGTCTACTTCCAGGCCCTCGACGCCGACGGCCTCGCCGTGCAATCCATGCGTTCGGCCACCTACGCGCAGTCCGGTCGACCGATGACCTGTCTCGGCTGTCACGAACCGCGCAACCGCACTGCCGGCGCCATGACCCGCAAACCGCTGGCCCTGGCCAGGGCACCCTCGCGGATCGAGCCCGAACTGGACGGTGCGAACCCGTTCAATTACGTCCGTTTGGTGCAACCGGTGCTGGACCGCAAATGTGTCGATTGCCACGAGCGCGAGCGGGCGCTGGACCTGTCCGCGGTACCTGAGGGACCGCATGGTTGGACCCGCTCGTATCAGAACCTGGCCGGCCCCTACGGCTTCTACTTTCACGTCACCAACGGCTCGATCAACACCGGCGTGCATGGCGGCAGCCGGACCCTCGCAGGCGCCTTTGGAGCCCGGGCTTCCAGGTTGCTGAACTACCTCGGCCCCGAACACTACGACGTCACGCTCACGGCCGGGGAACGTCATCGCATCACCCTCTGGCTCGACTGCAATTCCGAGTTCTACGGGGCCTACGAGGACATCCTGGCCCAGGCCCGGGGCGAGGTGGTGTGGCCGGAACTACAGTAGGCCCCATCGGGATTGGAGCGCCGGCTTCAATCGGTCCGGGAACACGTTTGACAACCCCTTTCGTCAGACAATATCGTCTGACGCATGAAGACCATTCCACTGCGGCAATTGGTGCGGCAGCCGACGCACGTGAAGCGCTGGACGCGGGCGGGGGAGACCGTTCGCGTCACCGACAACGGCCGACCCCTTTGGACGGTGCGCGCCGCGGACCCGCCGGAGGTCCAGCCGGGCCGGGAGCAGGCCATTGATGAGGTGCTTCAGGAAACCCTGGGGACGACCGCCGGGGGCATCAGCGCAGCAAGCCTGCTGGAGGAATCGCGTCGGTGAAAGCCTATGCCGACAGCAGCTTCATTCTGCGCCTGGTGGCAAAGGAACCGGGAACGGAGGAGGCGGTGGCCGAGTACCGGCGGTTGGCTCGTCCGGCTCTGCCGTATCTGCACCTGCACGGGCTGGAGGTGGAGAACGCTCTCCGTCAACGGTTGTTCCATGAACAAAGGATTCGGCCGGGAGGGGAGCGCTCCGCTCTCCGTCGCGAGCGCGACGCCGCGTTCTCGCGGTTGCATCGTTTGATCGAGCGGGGGGCGCTGGCCGAGGCGGCGCTCGACATGGACCGGGCGATGGATGAGGCCCGGGCGTTGTCGAAAGCCCATACGGAACGACTGGGGGCCCGCGCGATTGACGTGCTGCACGTGGCCTGCGCCCGGAGCTTGGGGGCGGATCTGTTCCTGACGTGCGATCGGCGCCAGTCGGTGCTGGGAAAGGCCGCGCGCCTGCGCACCCGATGGGTCGGCGCTTCGTGATCGCGCGAAGCCCAAGAGCCCGTCTGAGAAGGGGACTGTACGGAGCGGCGTGAGGTTTCGGGTCCTGCCAGGCAAGGAGGAAATGACCTGGCTGAACGAAGCACCTCCAGGACCGGGCCGGTGGCGGGCAGATCATGCCGGCGATCCGGGTTCACCGATGTCGTCGGCTCGACGGCGTTGGGCAAGGCGAGTCGGGATGGGGCGATGAATGAGGTGGAGCGGGCGCCTTTGACCTCCGCGGGATCAATAGGGGGCGGGCTCGGCGCCTGGGACACGCGCCTCCTGCAGGGCGGCCCAGATTGCGGCGATCTGGCGGGCAGTGTCGCCTTCCAGAATGTCGGGCATGGCGGAGTGGCCTTCCGGCCAGAAGCTTGGCATGCGCGTGCCCGGGCGGAACGCGGCGGGGTCCACCAGGTACCGACGGAACCAGGGCCATTCCAGACGGGTGCGCGACCATGCCAGGTCGAGGACGCTCATCAAGAGTCCCGGGTTGCCCTCGAACCGATGGCAGGTCACACACGCGAGCCCGTCGCCGCCCAACAAATCCCGGCCTTTCGCGGCGGCTGCCTCCCGGGGAGGAACTTCCGATTCCCAATCTTCCCGCCGGTCGGCTGTCCGCAGATCACCGGCCAGGGCCGGGACCACGGTCCGATCCAACGTGGGCATGTGTGTGGCGAGGTAGGGACGAACGCGGGTGCCCTCGCCAAGCACCTGCGAAAGCCATTCCCGCCGAAGCTTCGCGCCCACCCCGTTCAGGTGTGGCGGCAACCATCCCTCCCAACCGAGGTCCAACGGGGCAAGCGAGCGGAAGTACGCCGCCTGTTTCCCGTCGGGACCTCCCTGGCCGCCTCGTTCGTGGCACGCCAGACAATTGAACCGCGCCAACGTGAGATGGACGCGATCGGCAACCGTGACTTCAGGAAGCCCGTCCGCCAACGCCCGAAGCGCCGCGCGGATGGCGTGGGCCTGACCCGGGTCCAACGAATAACGCGGCACGGGCAACCCGGCCGGCGCATCCGCATCTTCGAAGGCAGGCGGCAACGCCGACAGGCAGGATCCCGGCCCGGTCCCTGCAACAAGGTCCGTCAGCGGAGGCGCAACGAGTCCGGACGTCAGCGCCCGCCCCTCCACTTCCAACTGATGACAAGCCGCGCAGCCGAGTTCCTCAAACCGCGACCGGCCCGCGGCCGCCTGTTCCGTCTCCGGACCTCCCTCCGGGGACATTCGCATCGCGGCATCGCTTCCATCCCCTGACTCCGACGGCTCACGTCGCTCCCTCCCCAGCAGATACCCGGCAATCGCCCCGGCCTCCTCAACGGTCAGGTTCATCGGGGGCATGCGGCGACGCGCTTCGCTACCGCGCGGATCGAGCAGGAAGTCCGTCAACGAGGCGGTCGTCCACTGGGCGCGCAGTTCCACCAGTTCGACCAGCACGCGCGACCCAAGGGGCCGCGCCAATGCCTCGTCCTCCGCCTCTCCCGCTTCGCCGCCCGGCAACTCGAATACCGCATCCGCCGGCTCGAACGGCGGGTGACACGCCACGCAACCGACCCGGTGAAACAGCACACGCCCCTGCTGGTAGCGAATGGGGTGAACCGGCTTCGGCAGTTCGGTCACGACCGCCACCCGGGAGGCGAGGAAGGCGGTCAGCTCGCGGATCACCCGCGCCTTTTCCGGCTCCGGCATCGAGACCAACAGATCGGGCATCGTGCCATCCGGATGCAGGCTTCGCGGCGAGTCGAGGTAGCGGGCGAGAAAACCCGGTGGTCTCCGGGCCAGGCGCGTCACCAGGTCCGGCGGATCCGTACAGTCCAATTGTCCCGCAATCGGTTCCGGGGCGACATGACACGCCGTGCAGCGCAGTTCGCCGATCAACAACTCACCGCGCTCGACTTCGCTGCGCGCCCATTGCTCAGCCGGCAGACTTGCGGTTGCGATTGCCGGAGCGTCTTCAGCCAGGCCCCCCGCCACCCGGCCGGGAATCAGCAGGCAGAGCGCAAGCCCGACCCGACCCCAGCGGGAGCGGGAATCCCGAAACCCACGAATCACGCCCCGTCGAGGCTTTGTTCCGCTGTCCGACACGGCTTCTGCTTACGACGGAGCCGTCGTTCGGGAAAGCCGTTTGTGCGAGAGGCCCCTGCAGTGAGGCCCGGAAGGCGCGCGACCGCGGCGGACGCGGGTTTGTAGGACGGTTACGGTTACGATTACGATTGGGATTGGGGGCGGCGACGCGGTGGGTGTCGGCTTTTTCGATTTGCGCTCCGGGCGGTGCTGCTAAGCTTCGGCGGCAGAGACTGACGAAGACGACCATGCAGACTTACCAGAACTTCATTGACGGCCAGTGGGCTGACGCCGCGTCCGGAAGGACCTTCCAAACCCTGAACCCCGCGAACAACACCGAAGTGGTGGCGCAATACCCGGCCGGCGATGCCGACGACGCAAAGGCCGCCCTCGACGCGGCTGCGCGGGCGTTTCCCGGGTGGGCGGCGACGACGTCCGTGGCGCGCGGTCGCGTGCTGAGCAAGGCCTCGCAAATCCTGGAAACCCGCAAGGGGGAGCTCGCGCGGTTGCTGACGCGGGAGGAGGGCAAGACGCTGGCCGAAAGCACCGGTGAAGTGCAGCGGGCCATTGACATCTTCCGGTTCTTTGGCGGGTTGAGCTACACCCTCGGCGGCCAGACGATCCCGCACGACCTGCCGAACAACCTGCTCTACACCGTGCGGCAACCGCTCGGGGTCGTGGCGTTGATCACACCGTGGAACTTCCCCATCGCCATCCCGGCCTGGAAGCTCGCGCCCGCCCTCGTCGCCGGCAACAGCGTCGTCCTCAAACCCGCCTCCGCCACGCCGGCGCTCACGTTCGAGATCGCGCGCGCGCTCGCCGAGGCGGGCCTGCCCAAGGGCGTCCTGAATGTGGTCGTGGGCTCGGGCGCCACGGTGGGACTGGAACTGGCAACGAACCCGGTGGTGTCGGCACTGTCCTTCACCGGCTCGCATGCCGTGGGCCAGGGGATCTACGAACAACTTGCCCCGCGCATGGTCCGGGCCCAGATGGAAATGGGCGGCAAGAACCCGACCCTCGTCCTGGACGATGCCGACCTCGACCTCGCCGCCACCCTCTGTGCCCGGGCGGGCTTTGGATTGACCGGCCAGGCCTGCACCGCCACGAGCCGGGCCATTGTGGATCGCAAGGTACTCGAGCCCTTTGTCGAGAAACTGGTCGCGCAGGCGGCGGCCATCAAGGTCGGCAACGGCCTGAACGACGGCGTCACCATGGGGCCGGCGATCAACGAGGCCCAGCTCCAAACCGACCTCGAATACATCGCCATCGCCCGGCAGGAAGGCGCCGCGCTGGCCTGTGGCGGCAGGCGGTTGGAGGAAGGCGAACTGGCGGGCGGCTGGTTCATCGAGCCAACTGTCTTCACCAACGTGAAGCCGGACTCGCGCCTCGCCCAGGAAGAGGTCTTTGGCCCGGTGATCGCCGTCATTGCGGTCGACGGTTTCGAGGACGCAATCGCCGTGGCGAACAACGTCGAGGCCGGGCTGTCGGCATCGGTGGTCACACGCGATGTGAAGCGGGCGATGACCTACGCCGATCGCATCCAGGCAGGGGTGGTGAAGATCAACCAGATCAGTACCGGCCTGGCGTTGCAGGCACCGTTCGGCGGGGTCAAACAGTCCAGCACCGACTCCTTCAAGGAACAGGGCGCCGGTGCGGTCGATTTCTATTCGAGGATCAAGACCGTCTACCTCGACTACTCGGCCTGACTCCGACGGTTTCACCTCGTCTTTCGCGGCGATGAGCGATGTGCTCACAACCCGGGTGCTTTCCACCCACACGCAAGCCCTGCGCGAGGAATCCGTGCGCCTGGCCGCCGACCTGCTTCGGGCGGGGGAGGTGGTGGCATTGCCGACCGAAACCGTGTACGGCTTGGCGGCCAACGCGCTGGACGCCGCCGCGGTGGCCCGCGTCTTCCAGGTCAAGGAACGGCCGGCGACGAATCCGGTCATTGTGCACGTGGCCTCGTTGGAAATGGCGCGCCGCTGTGCCTCCGAATGGCCGGTGGTCGCGGGACATCTGGCCGCCGCGTTTTGGCCCGGGCCCTTGACCCTGGTGCTGCCGCGCTCCGGCGACCTGCCGGGTGTGGTGACGGCGGGCGGGGACACCGTGGCGGTGCGGTGGCCGGCGCATCCCGTGATCCAGGGGGTGATTCGGGCGTGTGGGTTCCCGCTGGCGGCCCCGAGCGCGAATCGTTCCACCCAGGTTTCCCCCACGACCTGCGAACATGTGCTGCGGAGCCTGGGTGGGCGGATCCCGCTGATCCTGGACGGCGGACCCTGCAATGTCGGCATCGAATCGACAGTGGTGGATGTGACGGGACCCGTGCCGCGCGTGTTGCGGCCAGGCATGATCCGGCCGGCGGAGATTGAGGCCGTGTCAGCGATTGCCGGCGCCGTGGTTCAGCCGGTCGACGCCGGAGGTGTCCTGCGAAGCCCGGGCCAGATGCCCCGGCATTACGCGCCCCGGATACCCCTGGAAGTCTGGGCCTGGGAGGGTGCGGAGGAACTCCTGGCGCGGCTTCGGGCACGCGGGTTGGCGGCATCCCAAGTTTGCGTGCTCGCTCATGAGCATCTGCCCCCACGCGAGGCGGGCCTGCGACGGGTCGGAGTGGTTCCGGCCGACCCGGTGGCCTACGCACGGGCCTTGTATGCCGAACTGCACGCGTGCGACGAGGCCGGCGGGGTTTGCATCATCGTCGAAGCCCCGCCCGAGGACCCCGCGTGGGCGGCCATCCACGATCGGCTCCGTCGCGCCTCGGCATAGTGCAGACCTGAACGCGTCTGGCTGGAGTCACCCCTTCAGGCGACCCGGAGGCCACACCGCGCCAGGCCGGGAATCCGAACGCTGCGCCGTTCCGTTCAGACGCTGCTTCGGCCGGGCTCCTGGTACGTTCCCGCTTAGAGCGAGCTTACGTAGGCCAGCAAGTCCTCCAGTTCGGAAGGCGACAGGTCGGAAACCTGGCCGTGCTGGTCCTCCAGGTTCCGGCCCACCAGGACATCCCGCAGCGCAGCCGCCGAGCCGTCGTGCAGGTAGGGACCGGTCCGCCACACCTCCACCAGCGTGGGTGTGTCGAACTCCTTCTGCTCCCGATCCAGCAGGCCCTGCGTGCCGACGTCGTGTGATTTCATGTCGGTGAAGTGGCTTTCGGCGGGGTGACAGAAGGCGCAGCCGACCAGTTCGTCGTTGAACACTTCACGGCCGCGCGCGGCCGCGGCGGACAACCTGCCCCGGACCAGATGAGGGCTGGGCACGGGTTGCAGACTCTTGAGATAGGCGTCCAGGGCTTCGGCCTCGGCTTCAGGACGCACGGCAAAAAGGATGTGGCGAATGCCGGCGCGCACGGCCGCTTCACCGCTGTCGCGCACGCCGAGGCTCATGGCCGGCGGGGTGGCGAGCGCCAGGAGCAGGCTCTTGGAGTTCTTGGGATTCCCCAGGTCGTCGTTCATCAGGTCCCAGTTCAATCCGTCGATGCGCGCATCCTCCGAATGACAGCTCGCACAGCTCTGCCATTGCTGGAAACAGATGGTGGCGTCGTTGAAAAGCTGCTCGCCCCAACGTTCCGCGGTGAGTTCGGGAGCGGGGCCCAACGCCAGCGTCTTCGGCCGAAGCGGTTGCTGGTCGAGGTCGAGCACGTCCAGCGTGTCGCTGAAGTACTCCGCGATGAAGGCCCGGTTCGCCACCATTGCCACGGCCCGCGGGCCGATGCCGGGCAGCTTGATCCGTTCACGGAGGTTCACGAGAAAAGCCAGGTCGTTGGGCACGTCCGCCACGCTCGCGGAGGCGGAGATGTAGGTGGGCGTCCGGTCGGTGGGGCGCTCCTTCGGCAGGCGGGCGAGCTTCTCGAGCAGACCCGGGATGTCGATCAGGCTCAGCTCGCGGGTGCCGGCGTGCGTCACCAGAAGCCGGGAGGAATCCGCGGTCCAGGCCACCCCCCAGGGATTGGCGGCGCCGTAGTCCACGGAGTCGAGCAGCACGCTGTTGATCACTTCCAAGGTGGGGACATCGATCAGCGTCACCGCGCTGGTGTTCATCCAGCCGCGCTCGAGCTGGGTGGTGGGAAGCTGGTAGCGCGCCAGCGTGTGCACCACCGCCGCGAGCCTGCCGTCCGGCGAAACGCGGATGTCCCGCAACGTGGTGCTGCCGTTGGGAAGCATAAGCGACTTCACGACGCGACCTTCGGCGAGGTCGATGACGCTCACGTTGGCGGCGACGCGGTTCGCCGAGGCGGCCCCCGAAGGCAGGTGATGCGCCACGAGAAGGTGTTTGCCGTCGGGCGTGACCGCTGCCGAGATCGGCTCGCGCTCCACCGGGATTCTGGACACCACCTTTCCGGTGGCGGTTTCAACGACCATGACCCGGCTCCTGAAGCGGCTGCAGACATAGAGGTGCAAACCGTCCGGGCTGAGCACCGGAGCCACCGGCGTGTGGGCCAGCGGGGTGCGTCGGGCCACCTCCCCGCTCGTCGTGTCCACCATGCAGAGAATCCCCTGGGGTCTGGCGCAGGTGACGAAGAGCTGATCGCCGGCACGATTCAGGGCCAGGCCGGTGGGAGGCGCGGGAAGATTGATCCGCCGTTGCACCTCGCCGGTGCCGGCATCGACCTGCAGAATGGCGTTGGCGGTCGCGGCTGTCACGTAGAGCCGGCTGCCATCCGGGGCCACGGCGAGGGCGGCGGGGGACAGATACCCGGCGGCAACGGCGTGCGCCGTCAGAAGCCAGGCGCTCAGGACGAGGCCGGTAGCGGCGACATGAGGAAGGCGAAGGAAACACGTTTTCATGGGGGATTCTGCGAGCAGTCGGACCGCGGAAGACAGGTTGAACACCGCGAAAGGCGATGACGCGATCCGCCACCGGGCTCTGCTGGTGTCTCGATCAAGGTGCATTTGCGGGAGACCCTACCGAACCCGCCGCCGACAGGGAAGCCCCGTTGCAGCCTTCCTGCGCTGCTTCAACCAGAGGCAGGATCCCCGCCCCGCATCCACCATCACGCCCAGCAGGCAGCCCACGGTGTAGCATACGAGATCCGACCCGAGAAAGCCATTGCCCAGGAGGAGGGCACCGATGCGGTTGTGCCGGATGGTGCGGATCCAATCCGCCTGGTAGAGCTGGCTGAACTCCACGGCGAACGCGATTGCGACTGTCACGCAGGCCGCTGTGCCCGTCGGGATGCCGGGGCGGACGAAGCCGATAAACAGGAACAAGGCGACTGCCCACAGGGTGTCGCCGGCGTAAGTGACGATGAAGGCGGGGAGGCGTTCGGCGAGGGCGGACCGGGAGAACAGGCCTGTGGCGATCACGACGGCGAGGAGCGCGCCGGTGGTCAGCCTGTTTCGTTCCCTGGCACCCGCGGGAGCCGTCGTGACAGCCGACGGGAGGAGGTTCATCACGCTCCTGGCGGGGCTGGCCGATGCCGCTACTTCCGCGGGCCGCGCTTTCGGGAGTGCTTCGCGCGTGTCTTCTTTCGCGCCGCCGGTTGCGCGGTCGTCCGGTCCACCGCCCGGCCCACCTTCAACCGCAGGGCATTGAGGCGGATGAACCCGGTGGCATCGTCCTGATTGTAGGCCTGGGTGGGATCGGCCTCCATCGTCGCGATGTGGGGGTTGTAGAGGCTCACCGGCGACTTGCGTCCGGCGACCATGAGGTTGCCCTTGTAGAGCTTCACCCGGACCGTGCCGGTCACATTCTGCTGGCTGTCCTCGACCAGCGCCTGCAACGCCAGGCGTTCGGGCGCGAACCAGAAGCCGTTGTAGACGAGCGCGGCGTAACGCGGAATCAGCGAGTCGCGCAGGTGCATGACCTCCCGGTCCATCGTGAGCGACTCCATCTGCCGGTGCGCGAAGTAAAGGATGGCCCCTCCGGGGGTCTCATAGACACCGCGGCTCTTCATGCCGACAAAGCGGTTCTCCACCATGTCGACCCGGCCGATGCCGTGTTTGCCCCCGAGCCTGTTCAGCTTCTGCATCACGGCGAGCGGCGACAGGGCCTTGCCGTTCACGGCCACGCAATCGCCTTTCACGAAATCCAGCGTCACGTATTCGGCCTTGTCGGGGGCCTCCTCGGGCGCGGCCGAGAGTTTGAACATGTCCTTGTTCTTCGGTGCGAACGCATCCATCCAAGGATCTTCGAGGATGCCGGCCTCGAAGGAGATGTGGAGGAGGTTGCGATCCATCGAGTAGGGCTTCTTCGCGCTGGCCTGGACCGGGATCCTCCGTTCCTCGCAGTAGGCGATCATCTCCGCCCGGCCCGGGAACAGGCTGCGGAACGAGGCGTCCCGCCAGGGGGCGATCACCTGGAGGTGCGGGTCCAGTGCCGCCGCCGTCAACTCGAAGCGCACCTGGTCGTTGCCCTTGCCGGTGGCGCCGTGGGCAATGGCCTCCGCCTTCTCCCGGTGGGCGATGTCCACCATGGCCTTGGCAATCAACGGACGCGCGATGCTGGTGCCGAGGAAGTACTGGCCCTCGTAGATCGCTCCCGCCCGCATCATCGGATAAATGAAATCGCGGGCAAACTCCTCCCGGAGATCCTCGATGTAGATCTTCGAGGCACCGGTGCGCAGGGCCTTCGGCTTGAGCCCCTTGAGTTCCTCCTCCTGACCGATGTCCGCGCAAAAGCCGATGATCTCCGCGTCATAGGCCTCCTTCAGCCACGCCAGGATCACCGAGGTGTCGAGTCCACCGGAATATGCCAGCACGATCTTCATGCAAACAGATTGAGACCGAATGGCCGCCGTCGCCAAGTGGAAAACAGTGGATGGCCCGTGCCTTGACGCCGTCGGAGCCGCTGATTAGGTTCACCAGCAACTCGGGGAGCCTCCATCGGCTGCGCACGGATGCGGAGCCAAGGCTGAGAGGGCGGTCGCGCAAGCACCGCCGACCCGTTGAACCTGATCCGGGTAATGCCGGCGAAGGGAGATCTTCCTCCGCTTTTCCCGGTTCGAAACCGCAGTGCGACGGCACCGGATGCGCGTCGCCCCGACAACAGCCATGATCGCCAACGACAAGTCCTTTGAACCGCACAGCAGCGAACAACTGCCCGCCAGCCGGCGCATCCACGTCGAGGGCACGCTTCATCCGGACGTCCGCGTGCCCATGCGCGAGATCGCCCTCTCCCCCACCCGCCGGATCGACGGTTCGTTGGAGGAAAACGAGCCCGTCCGCGTCTACGACTGCTCGGGTCCCTGGGGCGATCCCGACTTCGCCGGCACGGTCCACCAGGGCCTGCCCGCGCTGCGACGCGACTGGATCCTGCAACGCGGGGATGTCGAGGAGATCGAGGGACGCCCCGTCCAGCCGATCGATGACGGCTACCTGTCGGAGAAACACCGCGACCTGGCGGAGGCGAAATCCCAGGATCCGACCGGGTTCAAACTCGGCGCGGCAACCTTGAAGCCGCGCCGCCCGCTGCGGGCGAAGCCGGGCAACGTCGTCACCCAGCTCCAATACGCCCGTGCCGGCATCATCACCCCCGAGATGGAGTTCGTCGCCATCCGCGAGAACCTGGGAATCTCAAATCTCAAATCTCAAATCGCCGACCTTTCCGCTGACATCGTTCGCAACGACCTGACAAAACAGCACGCCGGCTCCGCGCAATCCTCCATCCTCCATCCTGCATCCTCGTTTGTTCCGAGCGTCTTCCGCCGGTTCCCCCAGCGAATTCCCGCGCAGATCACGCCCGAGTTCGTCCGCGACGAGATTGCCGCCGGCCGGGCCATCATCCCCTCGAACATCAATCATCCCGAATCCGAACCGATGATCATCGGGCGCAACTTCCTCGTGAAGATCAACGCCAACATCGGCAACAGCGCCGTCGCCTCGAGCATCGAGGAGGAGGTGGAGAAGATGCGCTGGGCCACCAAGTGGGGCGCGGACACGGTAATGGACCTCTCCACCGGCAAGAACATCCACGCCACCCGCGAGTGGATTCTCCGCAACTCGCCCGTGCCCATCGGTACCGTGCCGATCTACCAGGCGCTCGAGAAGGTGAACGGCAAACCGGAGGATCTGACCTGGGAGATCTTCCGCGACACCCTCATCGAGCAGGCCGAGCAGGGGGTGGACTATTTCACCATCCACGCGGGTGTGTTACTCCGGTTCGTCCCGCTCACCGCCTCCCGCATGACCGGCATCGTCTCTCGCGGCGGCAGCGTCATGGCCAAATGGTGTCTCGCCCATCACCAGGAAAACTTCCTCTACACCCATTGGGACGACATCTGCGACATCATGGCCGCCTACGACGTGGCGTTCAGCATTGGCGACGGACTGCGCCCCGGCTCCCTTGCCGATGCCAACGATGAGGCGCAGTTCGCGGAACTCAAGGTGCAGGGCGAACTCACCCAGCGCGCCTGGGCCAAGGGCGTGCAGGTCATGAACGAGGGCCCCGGTCACGTGCCCATGCACATGATTGAGGAGAACATGGCCAAACAACTCGAATGGTGCGGCGAGGCACCCTTCTACACGCTCGGCCCGCTCACCACCGACATCGCGCCCGGCTACGACCATTTCACCAGCGGGATCGGTGCGGCGATGATCGGTTGGTACGGCTGCGCGATGCTTTGTTATGTCACGCCCAAGGAACACCTCGGCCTGCCGAACAAGAAGGATGTGAAGGACGGCGTGATCACCTACAAGATCGCCGCGCACGCTGCCGACCTGGCGAAGGGCCATCCCGGCGCGCAATACCGTGACAACGCGTTGAGCAAGGCGCGCTTCGAATTCCGTTGGGAGGACCAGTTCAACCTGGGCCTTGACCCGGTCACGGCGCGCGAGTTCCACGACGCGACCCTCCCGCAGGAAGGCGCCAAGACCGCGCACTTCTGCTCCATGTGCGGCCCCCACTTCTGCTCGATGAAGATCACCGAGGACGTGCGCAGGTTCGCCGCGGCCCAGAAGGTCTCCGAGGACGAGGCGCTGAAACAAGGCATGGAGGAGAAGGCCCGTGAATTCCGGAAGAAAGGGGCGGAGCTTTACGCGAAGGCGTGAGCTGCAAACTTCCAGGACGCGATTAGAAATGGCTGAAGCCGCCACAGCGCAAGACCAGGAACGAGAGACTGCCGACCTCAAGGCATTCGTCTTGCGAGAGGTCTTGCCTGTGTTCCGTGCCTCCCACTCACCAAAGCTGACCGACGCGGAGGTTGAAAGCGCAGTTGGTCTGCTGTTCGATTTGCTCGAACACCGAATTGACGACCCAAATCTTGACGGAATTGGAACACAGGTTTTGGAGTGCCTGGCCCGTAGGTTTTGTAGCCGAGAGCATGTCACGATCGCCGACAGGTTTGAGCCTTTCGCAAAGTTCGTGCTCAACCTGGCGTTTCCCGCCCGCTACGAATCACTGGCGGCAACCCTTCGCAACCGATTCACGCTGGCCGAGATTCTGAAGGAACTCAGGCTGGCGCAAGACAGCGAACTGAAGGCTTGGTCACTTTGTCCTTGGCAACAGTTTCCGCCAGCCGGGCTATCGGGAACACCGGATTTCAAGGAGCAAGTTGGTTGGACGGTTCGCTTCCGCAACACCGAGGACCACCTCGCACCGGAATTGGACGATGTGCGCGAATCCAAGCTCGTTCAAAGCGTTTGCGTTTGCCTCGTCTGGTTGACGGCAAAGTTTGAACGCGAGATACGCCTGACGCTGACACGGTCGAGATTGTCAGACTATCTTCAAAGCGTCCAAACCCGCTTCGCGGACATTGGCTCTCGATTCGTCGAACTCACAACCGAAGCGCGGTCAGCCGAGGAATACAGACTTCTTGTTCCCCTTGCGCCTTCACCGGAAGCAGTTTCGTCCAGTGAGATTACCGACGCGTCGAAGGTCGCCGACGTCAATCGGGTCACAGTCATCGAAGCAAATCCCGGCGCTGGGAAAACATGGACGCTTCAGTCCGTTGCTTGGCGACAAGCTGAGGGATTGCTTTCAGGCAAGCCGGACTATGACCGGATTCCTGTTTACGTTGAACTGAAACTTGCTGCACATGACAAGCGCACGATTAAGGAAGCGGTCCACGAAGCTTTGAAAGCGGCCAGCGGGGAAGCCAGACCGATTCCGTGGAACTCGCTCCTCTTGCTGGTGGATGGGGTGAACGAAGTTGCGACGCAGCATCAAACGGCCTTCAAGGCCGAGCTTCGGGATTTGCTATCGCGGTTCACGAAGTTGCGGGTTGTCTTGGCGGGGCGGCCCAATTCATTTCGTGGCGAGTTTGAAGCGCGCATCGTTGTTTTGCGACGACTCTCCGACGAACAACTCTCCGATTTGTTTCGACGTGCTCTCGATGATGCGGGCAGGGCGGGAGGGTTGCTCGACATCGTTCGACACAGTCCCTTTCTATCGTCATGGGCGCGGACGCCTCTCCATGCAGCAATGGTTGTCAGCCTCGCCAAGCAAGGAGGAATAGACGCACTTGCCGACCATTCAACGACAGTGAGGCGTTTCGTTCGCGACTTCCTCAGCCGCGAAACGGACCAAGCTTCTGCTCCGGTGACTCGCACAGATTTTGAAACAAAGGAATTGCTAATTGCTCGCTTGGCCTTTGAAACGAAGTGTTCAAACCAAGGTGCGTTCTCACGAACCACCGCTCGCTCAATCTTGGCCACTGCCAAATTCAAAGCGGTAGCGCCCAGTTTGGACATCTCTAGGTTTCTCGAAGAAATTCGCGACAATCATTTGCTCGAACGAGCAGTCGGTGATGCGATGGAGTTCGCGCACGAACTTTACCACGACTATTTCGCCGCGACCGAGTTGGAAACGCGGGAGCAATTGCAGGTCGGGTTAGGGACTGAGTTTGCCTTGGGTCACTTCGCCGAGACCCATTGGAGCGAATGCATCCGGCTGTTTGCCGGGTATTCGAACGCTAACAGAATCCTGGTCGAGCGTGGCGCTGCGAAAAATCCGTTCCTCGCGTGGCAACTACTCCGGGATACGCGCGATGGAACACCTGAGTTGGCGGAGCGGGTATCCGACGAAGCCTACTGTGCTTTGTCGGCGGAACTGAAATCAGCAGCCCAAGCGACAATGGCGGGCGCTTGTGTCTTCGTGCTGGCGGATTTGGGACGCGCGGACCTGTTGGAGCAGGCAATCACTGAACAATCTCAGGCCTTCGAACCCAAGCGGCTGCGTGAGGGGACGGATGCGGAAAAAGAGGCCGTGCTTGAGAGGCAGAAACAAGTCGCTCTGCCACCCGCCAATGGATTGCTGCTGCTCGTGCGGCTGGGCTTGATGGAGCAGAAATTCCGGCAGGAAGGTCGTTTCTGTCAGGCGGCGCGGGCGGCCATTCGCGGGCTTGAACGAATCAAAGCAGCGCGTGTTCTGTGCGCGATGCTGTCTGCGTGGACTGGTGGCACGTTCAGCGAACCGGCGCTCATCCCCGGAGCGGTATTGGACGCGCTCGTTAGACTTGGGGTAGATGAGGTTCTTGACCGCGAAGACAAGTCCATGAACCAGACGCTGGCATTGTGGCTGAAACGGGCTTCGGAAGCTGGGCTTTCCAAAGCTTGGGCAGCTTACGGACGGGTTCTTCGACTTGCGCGGCGCGTCTACGTCGCCGATACGGGTCTTGAGTTCGATGGCGAGTCCGCGCTCAAGTGGCTTCGTCAGTCGCATGAAGCTGGGGACAGCAGCGGCACGTTGGAACTTGCGCTCTTGTTGGTCGAAGAGCCTGAGTTCGCCAACGAAGTGGGCCAGGGCGAACGAATGCTCAGGCAGTTGGCGCAGACGAACCTTGAGGCTCGATACGAACTGGGGCTGCGACTCCTGAAGGGAGAAGACCTTCCAAAGAACGAACCTGAGGGCTTCGAGCACCTTCTTTCGGCAGCGGAGTCCGGGCATGCCGAGGCGAAGCGTGAGGTTGACCCATTGCTTTGCGGTCAGCTTATTGTTGATCCTTCACCGCACATCGAGCTTCCCACATGGGCCAAGCCATACCAGAGCCGACTGACGGCTCTGTTCCCGAACAACCCAAGGAACCTCACCTGAACAAATGAAAACCCTCGACCGCCAAGAGTTGGATGTCGTCAACAAGACGCGGCGCAATCCCGTGTTGCGGGACTGGCGCGGCCAGTTCTCGCCAGGGTTCGTCGCCTGACATGAGCCAACCCGAGAAACAACGCGCGCCGCGCAACCGGACGCTAACGCTTTCAGAGCAGGAGCGGGCCGGGTTGTCGAAGCGGCTGATGCGTCCGCCGTTGCCGTCGAGTGTGCGCGAGTTGACCGACCAGGTGGTTTGCGGCGATTCGCTTGCGTTGCTGCCGCAGTTGCCCAAGGCGTTCGTGGATTTGCTCATCCTCGACCCGCCTTACAACCTCAACAAGCAGTTCGGTTCGGAGACGTTTCGCGAAATGTCGCTGGCCGAATATGAGTCGTGGTTTGAAAGTTGGTTTCCCACCGTGCTCGCGCTGCTCAAGACGACGGCCAGTCTCTACGTGTGCGGCGACTGGAAATCGTCCACAGCCATCCATCGCGTGCTGGACCGGCACGTCATCGTGCGCAACCGCATCACCTGGGAGCGCGAGAAGGGGCGCGGTGCGAAGTCGAACTGGAAGAACGCCAGCGAGGACATCTGGTTCGCCACGATATCAAACGACTACTGCTTCAACGTGGATGCGGTGAAGTTGAAACGCCGGGTCATGGCGCCGTATCGGGAGAACGGCCAACCGAAGGATTGGGAGGACGGGCTAGGCGGCCAATTCCGCCTGACCCATCCCTCAAATCTGTGGACGGACCTGACCGTGCCGTTCTGGTCCATGCCGGAGAACACCGACCATCCGACACAGAAGCCGGAAAAGCTGATTGCCAAGCTGCTGCTGGCGAGCAGCCGCGAGGGGGATTTCGTGTTCGATCCGTTCCTGGGTTCAGGCACGACGGCGGCGGTGGCGCGAAAGCTGGGGCGGCGGTTCCTGGGGATCGAGTTGGACGAGCATTACGCCTGCCTCGCGTTGAAGCGTGTCGAACTGGCGAACGATGATCCCTCGATTCAAGGCTATGCCGGTGGTCTGTTCTGGGAGCGGAACACGCTGAACCAGCAACCGAAGTCCAGCGCACCCGTTGTCGAGGAGCAACCACTGCTTCTGGAACCGCCACCGCCCTATCGCGTGAGCAGGTCCAAAACGAAATGAAATCGCCGCTCTTTGAACCCAAGACACGCGAAGGTATCGAACGGGGGGTGCGCGACCTGTTGAACAAGCAGGCGGACTTTCTTTCTGAAGCGACCTCCGACAGCACCCGCGCGACGGGCGACGCCATCCAGTCCATCATCGAGGACCACTTCGCAGAGATTCTCGGCGACCTCGTTGGCGAGTATTCCGCCAGCTTCGCCCGTCGCGCGATGGCCGACCTCGCGTTCAAGGACAGGGCCAACAACTACTGCGTCGTGGATGTGAAGACCCACCGCGATGGAACGGCGTTCAATATGCCAAACCTCACATCAGTTGACCGCCTCGCCCGTTTCTACGAGGACGACAGCAACTACTTCGTAATGTTGATGGTGAAGTACGTGGTCGCCAAAACGAAGGTCACGGTCCAGCACGTTCACTGCGTTCCGATTGAACATCTGAAGTGGGGTTGTCTGACCATCGGCGCACTTGGCACGGGGCAGATTCAAATCGCGGATTCCAAACGGATCGAGATTGACCCGCGGCAGAAGCGGCGAGCCTGGATGCTGGAATTCTGTGACACGGTTCTCGCGTTCTACCCGCGTGAGATCGCCAAGATCACCAAACGGATCGGGAAGTTCGAGAGAGTAAGAGAATTCTGGCTGTCAAGGCCGGATGTTTGATCTCGCGCAAACTCACCTCCCGGACGAACCCGTAGCCGCACGTCTCGAAGAAGCGAACACCATGAATCGCACCCCTGCCAGGAAGCAGATTCCCACGAAGCAGCGTGATGCGCTGATCGAAACCCTGAAAGCACGTTTCCAGGACAACCCGAACCGCCACCAGGGTCTGGGGTGGGCCATGGTGCTGGCGCGGTTGGAGGCCGATCCGGAGAAGCTGTGGTCGCTCCAAGAAATGGAACG
>JACKPW010000040.1 GCA_024233215.1 Verrucomicrobiales bacterium
CCGGAAATCTCCCAGCCGATGCCCCAGAGGCAAGCTAGGTTCGTCCTTCGCGCTCTTGATTCCCCTGTTCTCCTTCAATGTCGTCTCGAGTTCAGGTTCAGGTTCACGATGCTGCGGTTTGATCAAGGTTCGGCACCCGCTCCCGGGGCCCGCAAGCGCGCCAGCCAGGCCGGTGGCTCGGGCACGCCGATGGTTCTTCCCTGCCGGACCAACTGGATTTCTTGGGCGTTGAGGGCCGCCTCATAGACTTGGATATCGTCAATGCATCCTTGGTAGAAGTGACGGCGGTAAAAATGGTAGGGGTTCATCCCGATCACCAGCCGGGAGTCCACGGTAACTATCGAACCATAGGCAACCCACTCCGCCCCGTGTATTTGCCCGTCGATGTACAACAGAACGCGGTCTCCGTCATAGACAGCCGCGACATGGTGCCAGGTACCATCAGCCACCCACCTGTGACCGCAAATCCCTGCCTCATCGTTGCCGAAAGGACTGGTCGTTCGCAGTCCATTGGCACCGAGCGAAATGCAATACTCTGGATTCCCCCACAATGCCCAGCTACTGACGTAATCCCCTTTGCTGATGATCGTTCGTGCGTACTTCTCCCAAGGTTGCATCTTCAGCCAGGCAACGAGGGTGAATCCCCCAGTCAGATCAAAGGCGGGATCCAAACCGCAATCCACGTAGTCTTCCTCCCCGTCCAGCGACAAGACCGGACCCCGCTCGGGATCCACGACCACGCTTGCGTCCCCCTCGAACTTGCCGTGCCGATTGTGGCCGGACGTATCCACTGCCCTGCTATCGCCTTCATCAAAGCGCCACCGCGCCACAAGCTGTCCGGTGGAAAACGCCCAAACGGGACCTTCGCAGACCTTGCCGTCCTCGGTCTCCCCGTCCACTCGCCAGCAATACCATTGACAACTGTCCAGGGCGGATAGGGGCAGAACGGAGTCCCTCCCAACCTCAGTCAGCCCGATCAAGTCCAGGTGTTCAGGGTCATGTCCAAGGTACACCCGCTGCCCCCCCACACCTGCTCCTCGTTGCCAGCGCAACTTTGGCCTGGCGCCGACGATCAGGTTGCCTCCATGCACCGGTTTCGGGTTGGCAGCCTGCGCACCGCGTGGCCGGACCGACAACCGGTCGCCCGGCTCATCTGGATCTGTCGGGCGGGTCAGCTCTGCCGCCAGTGACTGGAGGTTTATTGAAGTGGGTTGATATGGCCTGGTGCGACTCTGCCACAGGGTCTTGATATGCCGGCCGGCCATGGCGAAGAACCGATCCAGTACTCGGCGGCCACCGGGTTGGGTTCTTGCTTCCGCCGGGATGGCTTCGGCCAGATTGATCCCATCATCAAGATAGCGATTCACCTCGCGTGGCCGGTCCTGCCCGGCCAGACACTCCGCCAGTAACGGATAGAGCCGCAACAACGCCAGTTGCGAATTGGGATCGGAGGGAGACTCCGTGCTAACCGCTTTCTGGAGCGCCACAGCGTTCCAGAGCCAGTCCTCGGCTTCGGGGAGTTGGTGGAGCCGGCGCAGGGAATCGCCGAGGTAGCCCTGCACCAAGGCCAGTTCCTCCTGCGCACTCCGCTCCAGGGGTTCGTCCAACTTTCCGTAACACTTCAGGGCCGCCCGAAACTGCTCCTCCGCCTCCCGCCATCGGCCCATCCCGTAATAAGCCCGTCCCACGCGCCCCCGGGCCTTGCCCAACTCCCGCAATCCCTCCGCGCTGGTCTTCCCTTCCAACCCCACTCCTTCCGCCACCGCCAACTGGCTCAGATGCACCCCCAGACCCGACTCCCATTCCTCCCTCAATCCCAGCGCTTCCCCAACCACGTCGTGCCCCCCGCACAACAGCCACGCGTACCTCGCCTCTTCCGGGAATCTGGTCCGCAACTCCTCCGCCAGTGCCCCCGCCTTCCGGCCCTGCACCTCCGCCGTGTCGTAGCGCCCCACGACATTCAACAACGCGCCCTGTGCCAGCCACGTCCGCACCAACTCCGCTTCCGCCTTCTCCCGCTCCTCCCCCCCGCCGGCCAGCTCCTGCAGGATCGCCCCGCTCTGCTCATACGCCGCCTCCGCCTCGCCATACGCTCCCAGACTTTGTTGGATCTCTCCCACCCGCCGATACGCCATCCCCACCGCCCGCCGCGCCACTTCCGATCCCCGGTTCTGTTCCAGGAACCGTTCGTAGAATCCCAGCGCCTGCCGCAACAAATCCCGGTCACTCGCCTCCCGATCCCGCAACAACTGCTGCCCCAACACATCCAACACTGACCGTTCCAGTGTCTCCACTGCCAACTCGTAGTTCTGATCTGCCCGTTGCTCCTGTGCCACCGCCACATCCCGTTGCTGTCGCAACTCCGCCTGCTTGCCCGCCAGCAATGCCAGGCTTACCAACGACCCCACACTCACCACCGCCAGCATCGCCACTCCGGCGGTCACCGCGGAGCGATGGCGCCGCGACCACTTGACCACCCGCTGGGAAAGGCTCGGTCGCCGGGCGGCAATCGGACGGTCTTCCAGAAAGCGTTCCAAGTCCTGGGCCAGTTCCCGGGCACTCCCGTAGCGCGACTCCACATCCTTGTTGGTTGCCTTCAGGATGATGGTCTCCAGGTCCACGGGTATCGCTTGGTTCCACTGGCGGGGTGAGGAGGGATCTTCGGTCTCGATGCGCCGCAGCAGATCCTGCCGATCCCGCCCGGTAAAGGCCGGTCGCAGCGTCAGCAACTCGTAGAGGGTCACGCCGAGGGAGTAGATGTCGGTGCGGGCGTCCAGGAGCTGTCGGCTTCCCCCAGCCTGTTCCGGGCTCATGTAGCGCAAGGTTCCCAGCAGATCGCCCGGTTGGGTGATCGTCTCGCCGGTGGCCAGGCGGCAGTGAGCCAGGCCGAAGTCGGTGACCCACAAGCGTCCCTTGGCATCGAGCAGCAGGTTGGAGGGCTTGATGTCGCGGTGGATTATCCCCAGTTCGTGCGCGTGTTGCAGGGCTTCCGCGGCCTCGATACCCAGTCGTGCCACCGCTTGGGCATACGCCGGGGTACGGGGCGAGCCACCTCTGGTCAGCGAGCTTGCGGAACCGGACGTCAGGGTTGTTGCCGCCCGACCAGTCGGCGGCTCGGACTGCTCCCGCAGTTCCCGGATCACGGCCGAGAGGGGTTGTCCCTCGACGAACTGCATGGCGTAGTAATGGACGCCACGCTCGCAGCCGACGCTATACACGGGGACGATGTGCGTGTGATGGAGTTGGGCGGCGGCGTGGGCCTCGTGCTTGAACCGTTGGAGCAGCCGTTCGTCCAGCAACGCTGCGAAGGGCAGCACTTTCAACGCCACCCGCCGGCCCAGCGAGAGTTGCTCCGCCTCATACACCACCCCCATGCCCCCGCGTCCCAGCTCCCGCACCAGTCGGAAATCTCCCAGGCTTTCTCCCATGCCGCGGAGTGCCGGTGAGGCATGATCCTCCGGCGGTCGCGGGTTGGGATCTTGCAGGAAGTCGCCGGCCCCCTCGTGTGCCCTGAGGAGGTTCTCGACCAGCCGGCGCAGCTCCGCATCATCGCCGCAGGCCGTCTTCAACCGATCGGTCCGGGCCTGGGCCCCGGACACCTCCAGGAGATCGAGAAAGACCTTGCGGGCCTTGCGTTGGCGATCCGTGTTCATGGCTCGACGCGGCCCACCGGCGGGCCTGCAGCACCCATCCTGACATGCGTGGAATCACTGGAGCTTGCACTGAGAATCTGTTCCATTCTCCCCGGGCGCGGCCTGGAGCGTCTGCACCAGCCAGGCCCGCGCATAAGTCCACATCCGGTCTGCAACGCGGCGTGAAACGCCGAGCAATTCCGCGGCTTCCTGGTGGCCGAGCCCGGCGAAGAACCTCAATGTGACTAGTTGCGCCGCGTTCGCATCGATCTCGGCGAGTTGATCCAACGCCTCGCTCACGGCCAGCAAATCCGGGCCGAGCAGAGTCGCCGCGACGTCAGCCTGCTCCCAATCCACGCGCCGCCAGCCACCACCGCGTTTGGCAGCATGTCTGCGGCGAGCACGCTCAACCAGAATGCGCCGCATGGCCTCCGCAGCCGCCCCGAAGAAGTGGGCACGCCCTTCCCATTTCGGGAAGCACGGATTCCCCAGCCGCAGATAGGCCTCATGCACAAGGGCGGTGGCTTGCAGACTCTGGGTGGACTCCTCGCCCGCGATCCGACGAGCGGCGATCCGGCGCAACTCATCATATACCAACGGGATAAGTTCTTCCGTGGTCAGAAAAGTCGCGGGTGCAGGGACTGGCACCATTTGGTCATCGTTGCTCATGCCAATGGGAGTCATCAGAACGACTCTCGCGTGATGTTATTGCAGGCGAAAGAACCATGCCAGTCTTGAATCGCCCTGGAAGCACGACTGCGCGGACGTGCAATGAGCAGTGCCTGGCTCCCGAGGTAGGACGCGTACAGATATTAACCGTTGTATCAACTACTTACACATGCGTCCCCGAACAATTCGAGCGGACTCTCCCACTACTCCCACGTGCTCGCAAACACCATCTTCTGACAGTCCAACTGGCAGAGGCCCATCGCTGCGGAATCGCTTACGGCAGAAACACGGAATCTGGGAAGAAAGTCGCAAGCAGGAGATTCCCCTGCAGCCGGCAGGGGCGGTATCTGTTAGACCGTGCTGAAGGGCGATGCTGTTCCTCGGTGGACTCAAATCCAACGCCCTTCTCACTCGCGAACCTGTCGGCCGTAGTGACCTTCGTGAAGCCCATCCGGATCAAGGAGTCCGGGGTGCCGAACGTGAACTTGAGGACCTCGCTCGTCGGGAGCGCCGGGGCGGCTTCCTCCGCGGTAGCGGCCATCGCACACTCATGGACAAGAAAAGCCGCGCCAATCACATGCAACCACGCCCGCCATCTCATGCAGGTCTTCATTGCCTGCCGATGCAGTACTCCCACGCGCCGTTAAGCAGGTTCGACTTCTTGCGCTCTCCATCCGAGCCTCGAGCATGTGTGCTTTGCGCAGTAACAAGCGCCAGCGCCAGGCATGGCAGCCAGGGCCACGACGAGTTCATTAGTAGAAATCTCCCAGCTCTTCCAGTTTTCGTAACGACTCCTTTCGACGTTTCTCTTCCTCTTGTTTGCGCAACTGAAGGTAGCTTCCCCGGATAAGGCGATCCTCCTTGCCCGGACCTGCATGGACGACGATCGCCGTGCTCTCCAGAACGCCTTTCGCTTTCACCAGCTTGCGGTGGCACACGCTCTGACAGAGTCCGCAGCCCACGCAGCGATCCACGAGGACGACGGGAGCAGAGAGGCCCGTACCTTCGACCGCTACCCCGTCCGGGTTGACCTCGGTGTGCACGCGCTGGAACTCAATGGCGTCGTAGCCCGCCCGATGGCACTCATCAACGCAAAGCTGGCAGTCGGCCGTTCCGGCCCAGGGCAGACAGCTCGCCTTCACCTCCGCCAGCCCCATCCTTGCGACCCGTTTTTCCTCCAGCGGGAGGGGCCGGATGGCGCCTGTCGGACAGACCTGACCGCAGTTGTTGCAGCTGGGTTCGCATCCGGACCAGTCCGCCGTCACCCGAGGGGTCCAGAGTCCGTCGAGTCCGGCTTCCAGGGTCATCGGCTGCAGCACCGAGTTGGGACACGCCTGGAAGCATTCCCCACACCGGATGCACAACTCAAGGAACTGGGGTTCGGGCACGCTCATGGGGGGACGAACCGGCGGAGCATGTCCCCCGAAGGTGGACCTGATGCCCAAAACGCCCGCCAGTCCGCCGGCAATCCCCCCCAGGAAGCCGCGGCGGGACACGGGGATCTGCCCGGCCCAACTCTCCGGTCGAAGGTCCTCGGAATTCCACCGGTCCACGAACTTAATCGCTTTCGTCGGACAGACGCCACCGCAGGTCTGGCAGAGGGTGCAATCCATGACGCGCGTCGTGAAGTCGGGTTTGATCGCGTCGAAGGGACACATCGCCACGCAGCGGCCGCAGTCGATGCACGAGTTCTCCACCTTGCGCTCGCTGGCGCGGACAAACCGGTTTCCCAGTGAAAAGACGGCTCCCGTGGGGCAGACATAACGGCACCAGAACCTCGGCCCCAGGAAACCCAGGGCCAGCACCAGGAGGAGCAGCAACCCGGAGATCAGATGCCCGAGAGTCAAGGCCGGAACCTGGTGCCATCCCCGCTCCATCCCGAGTTGGAGCGGCGACATGAAGAACGCGAAACCCCGCGTCACCACCGGGATGGCAGCAAAGTAACCCGCCACCATCGTCCCGCACGCGGCGGCCACGAGGGTTCCCGTCAGCAGGTGGTACTTGAGATGCACCCACCAACCCCGCTCGGCCACCCGACGTCGCCTCACCCGCCTGCCGACGACGAAATCGAACAGGTCGATCAATGTTCCCAACGGGCAGAGGTAGCCACAGAAACCCCGTGGAATCAGGATTCCCACCACGAGGATCACCCCGGCCCCGAGCAGCGCCCAATTCCAGGTCCTGCCCGCCACCGCGGTGGAGATGCCCACCAGGGGATCCAAGGTCAGGAAGAGCTCCGCGTCGATGCTCTCCCGCTGCTGGAGACCGTCCGCGTAGTGAGACGGCCAGCCCGACGCATTCCCATCCGGCTGAACCGAGTAGGGCCAGCAGACGTAGAGGAGGAGGAGACAGAACAGGACGAAGCAGGCGGTCTGAATCACGCGTCGGAGCGGCGCCGACTCCCACGACGGCCCGAGCCGGCGCAATCCCCTCCGCGCGCCCCCCGGCTTGTCTCCCGTGGAGAAGAGGAAGCCCGGCAGCCATTTCCTTGCCACCCGATGAAGCAGCGCGCGTCGCGGCTCCCGGTTTCGACCCGGCTTCGCGCCACGGCGGGTGAGGAAATGGCTGAGGCGCATGAGTCCGCGCGGGTTACTCGCCTTTCCGCCCCCGTCTCAGGGCCCGGGCGGTGGCGCTCTTGATCGCTTCGGCGGTGACCGTGGCCCCGGTGGTGGCATCGACTCCGCGAAAATCCTGGGCTTCGACGATCTTGGCCGGCATGTCCGTCAACGAGGAGTAGAACTGTTTCTCTGAGTGCTTGACGACGGTAACGTCGCTGATCCGGTGGCTTTCCACGGTTACTCTCACGACCAACTCCCCGTTGTAGGCCGGCACTCCAGCCTCGAAGCTCCCATCGACCACCTTCAAGAGGTCAAACGTTTCGTAGAGTTGAAGGTCCTGGATCGCCATCCGAGCGTGATCCTGATTGTGCTTGAGAATCAGGTTGTCCGGGTTCGGGGACTCGATGGCCAGCACCTTCCTGAAGCTCAGGATCGCCTCGTCGTATCGCCCGAACTTGCGCAACGCGTCCCCCGCGGCCCGGGCCGCGGCGCCCCAATTCGCGAGCCCCTCGGACCTCTGCGCCACCGCCAGCGCCCGTTCCAGTTCGCCCATGTCCGCCCACAGCTTGATGACCTCACCGTATCGGGAATAGTCATATTGGATCCCGTCCAAGACCTCCGCGGCCATCGCCTTGTTGCCGAGCATCCAGTAGCAATGCGCCAGGGTGACGTCGCGCACCCCCAGCTTCTGCTTCCAATAGGCCGCGCGCGCCCAATCCTGCAGCAGATCATGGTAGCAGTGGGCCAACTGTTCCTGGCAGCGTCGAACCACCCCCGGGTCCTTCTCGTTGAGCTTCATGACGAAGTGCATGAACTTGGTCCCCTGGCGATACCGCGCCGGGTTCTCGTTGATCACACTCCACATGTACTGACCGACATTCTCATGAGCCCGCCAGTCCTTCGTCGGGGGGGGATGCGGAAACTTCAGGTCCAGGGTCGCCGGATACTCCAGCGGCACAGAGTCCCACCAGTCGGGACGGGTGGTGCCGGCAGTTTCGACCAGCGCCAGGACTTCGACCCGACTGCGGACTGGTCGTTCCGCGACTCCGGTTTCTGCGGCGAACCCCTGGTCCCAGCCCACGGCCATGAACGCCAGCACTCCCAACCAATATCGACTTTGCTCCATCACGGTCTTTCCGTTCTCGTTCTGCTTGTTCCTTCATCCCGCCCCCTTCGTCCGACTGCCAGACTTCAGGGCGACGCCACCTCATTTCCTTTCTCCGAGGAATCCTGGCCGACCCGCTGTCACGTCCGGTTTCACTTTCCGCCACTCCGGGAACCCCTCGGTCGCAAGGAATCCCAGCGAGCGATCCGGGCGGACCTGAACCCACAGGGCCTCCGCCGTGGAATTCGCCTTCAACCAGGCATTGCCGGTTTCCGGGCCCATGACGCTGAGCGTGGTGGCCAGGCCATCCGCATCCAGACAATTGGTACTCCAGACGGTCACGCTGAACGACGGCCTCGTCACCGGCCGCAGCGACCGTGGATCGATCAGGTGACTGAGCCGCTCTCCCTGGTCATTCACATGGAAGTTCTCGCTGTTCCCGGAGGTGGCCAGGGCACCGTGATCGAGCGTGACAACCGCCGCCAGGTCGGCTCCCTCCATGAAGGAACCCGCCGGGGACCGCACGCCCACCTGCCACGCTCGAACGGAGGGGTTCTGTCCCCTCACGGCCAGTTCCCCGCCGATTTCGACCAGGATGTTCTCCCAACCACGTTGGGACAACAGGTCCACGACCGCATCCACCGCATATCCCTTGGCCACGGCCGACAGGTTCAGATTCACGCTGTCGACTTGCTTGCGCAGATACCGGTGCTCGGACCAGCCCAGCAGGTCTGCCCCCACCTTCTCTCGGCGCGCCGGGAGTTGGGGGGCTTCGATCGGCTCCTGCGCCCTGGCGGGGCCAAATCCCCAGGCATCGATCAGGGAACCCAGCGCGGGATCGAAGACCCCTCCGGATCGGCGATGGAGCCCCAGGGAATAGTCCATGACGCTCGCGAAGTCCCTGGAAACCGGGAACGGTATCCCGGGCCCGAGCCGGTTGAACCGGCTCAACTCGCTCCCGGGCAGATAGTGCGACATCTGGTCGTTGATCGCTTCCAGGCGCCGGCTCACCTCGTGGGGCAACTCGTCCACAGGATCCCGGGCTGTCTCCGGACCCGCGATCCTGATCCGGTAGGTGGTGCCCATCGTTTCGCCGCCCCAAGAGAACCCGGCCCAGCCTTTGTGTCCCGATGTCTCCCTGTTGCCGGTGGTGCCCCGAACCATGGCCGGCGGTTCCGGGTATTCGGGGGAACCGGCCGTCACGGCCTCGGGGTTGGACCCGGTGGCCTGAGCAAGGTCTGCGCTCAAGAGCAGGATTAGGAACCGGTGGCTCACTGGCGTAAGAGACCGCCCTTGAGGCGCTTCGGCTGCGCCCGCCGTGACGGGATGGACTGCCGTGATCCTGTCATCCCAAGTCCCGGATGTCGAGGCTGCTGGGCGGGCCCTGAGGGGGCGCCAGAGAGACACTCAATTTGCTCGGCTTCAGGCTCAGGCGCGACAACGATCCCCAGCATGAACCGGCGCTCGTTTCTTACCGTGACCGCGCTCACCGCAATGGCTGAGGCCGGCGAACTGCACCTCGGAAGTATCACGGTGCGCTCTGGTGAACCGGCTCCTACCATGGAGCCCGAGCTGGACCAACCCCCGTTGATCCCGGCGCCCGCGGATCCGGCGCAGTGGGGGGCGTTCCGCGCGGAGCTCACGGCATGGCGGACCCGGATGCGCCGCCACCTCGACTATGATGACTCGCTTTATCGGCGTCCTGAGTTCGGCTGGGTGCCATCCTCGTTCGCCTGCTGTTTCGTCATGATGTGCGATCAGGCGTTCTACGACCGGGCCGGCGGTCGCTATATGATCGATTCGTTCCTCGACGAGGGCTTTCACCGCCATGGCGGCTATGACAGCATCGTGCTCTGGCACGCGTATCCGCGCATCGGTCTGGATGACCGCAACCAGTTCGACTTCTACCGCGAGGCGCCGGGCGGCATCCCCGGTCTCGGGCGGGTCGTGGCGGCCTGCCACCGGCGGAACGTGAAGGTCTATCTCAACTACAATCCCTGGGACACCGGCACGCGTCGCGAGGGGCGTTCCGATCTTGAGTCCCTGATCGAACTGCTTCGACGCCTCGACGCCGACGGTATCTTCCTCGACACCCTGAACCGGGGCGCTGCGGACTTCCGCAGCCGGCTCGATGCGGTGCGGCCGGGTCTGGTCCTGGAGAGCGAACTGGCTCTTCCCGTGGAGAACGTCCACGACCATCACCTGTCGTGGGCCCAGTGGTTCGGGGACAGCGAGGTGCCGGGGGTGCTCCGGAACAAATGGTTCGAAAGGCGCCACATGCAGCACCAGATCCAACGCTGGGACGTGGATCATACCGAGGAACTCCACACGGCCTGGATGAACGGCAGCGGCATGCTGGTCTGGGAAAACGTCTTTGGAACCTGGGTCGGCTGGAATCCCCGCGACTGTTCCATCCTGCGCGCCATGCTCCCCATCCAGCGGCGCTACGCAGCCCTCTTCTGCGGTGAGGGGTGGACTCCCCTGGTTCCCACGGCGCACCGCGGGGTCCATGCCAGCCTTTGGGAGGGCGATGGGCTCCGGCTCTGGACGCTGGTGAACCGGGCTGACGAAGCGGTGACCGGAACCCTGCTCTCCGTTCCTCCACTCCCCGGAGAACGATATTTCGACCTGATCGCGGGACGGGAGATCGCGCCCCCTGGCGACGAGGTGACAACCGTCGTGCTCAAAGGTGACCTGGCCGCGCGGGGAATCGGTGCGTTTCTCGCCGGCCCGTCGCAGTCGCTGGGAACGGATCTTGACGCTTTCCTGAAAGCCCAACGGGAAACCCACCAACGCAGGGTCTGGATTACCACCTTTCCCACCCGACCGACGCTGCCTGTATCCACTCCGTCACCACCCCCCGCGCCCTGCCCGCAAGCCCCGCCCGGCATGGCCTCAATCTCGGCCTGGCGCGGCACCCTGATCACTGAATTCAGGATCCGCGAGTGCGGGTTCCTTGGGGATGAAACCGACCGCGCCATGGTGGCTTCCCGACTCCATCAACCGGGTCGGCTTCAGCAAGAGGTTTCGCTGGCAGCGTATGCCATGGACCTTACTCCCGTCACCAACAGCGATTACGCCCTCTTCCTCAAGGAGTCCGGCTACCGCCCGGTTCATCCGGAGAATTTCCTGAAGCACTGGAAGGACCGGACCGTGCCGGCGGGGTTGGAGGAACATCCGGTGGTCTGGGTGGATCTCGAGGATGCGCGTGCCTATGCGCGGTGGACCGGCAAGCGGCTGCCCACGGGAGAGGAGTGGCAGTTCGCCGCCCAGGGGAATGATGGCCGGGTCTATCCTTGGGGCGACTCGATGGAGGCGGATCGCTGCAACGCGGGAGGAAACGGCGGCACCACCCCGGTCACCCGGTACCCAAACGGGCGGTCCCCCTTCGGATGCTACGACCTGTGTGGCAACACTTGGGAATGGACCGAGACGGAGCATTCGGATGGTCGGACCCGTTTCTGTTTCATCCGCGGCGGGTCATTCTTCCAGGCGGCAGGATCCGACTGGTATCTGGACGGGGGGCCGCGGCCGGCGGCTTTTGCGGTCAAGATGCTCCTGGCCTGGCCCGGGCTTGACCGTTGCGCGACGGTCGGGTTTCGGTGCGCGGTATCCCTCGGCGGCTGACGGGGAAACGGCCCTGGTGCCAACGGCCCCGCGGGGCGGACGGGAGTTGCCGGCGGGGAGGTGAGATCCCGCGCCGGCGTCTGATCGTCAGGCCTGCGCCTGCCAGGGGCCCTGCTCAACGGCCGGGGTCCGCGGCATTTTGGCTTTGCTGGCAGCAGTCGCCGCCGGCCTGCACATGACCGCACTGGTGCATCACGGTCCGGGTCGCGAGTGAAGGAACGCCGGTCAGGCGTTGTGAGAGAGGCGTGCTTTTCATTTGGGGATCCATTCTGTTGTTGAAAGACCGATACGTTTGCTGTCCCGAACGCCCCCTGCTGGGACGTCCTTGCTTCCATATACCCCAACACATGTCAACCCCCTCACCCCTGCTGCGGGAATCGTGCCTCGATCAGGAACGCACCCTGGTCAGGGGCAACCGGGCGTCAAGTCGAGCGCCCCGGGGCATGCTCGAATGAATGATCGCCCCCAGTCCGTACGTTCCGGACCTGCGCCAACCACAACAACGCCCTCACGATCACCCCGCAGGGGCCATGTGCCCGGGGGACGCCAGCCGTGGATACCAAATGGACTGCTCGCATCACCCTCCGCGCCAACGATTACACCAACCGCAATGCGGGTTGAATTCCTCGCTCCGAAGCAGCTGGGCGGCGCACCGCCGGAACCAGGTTCACGATCCGAAATCTGCTTGCGGCGGGCCGGGAAGTGGAATTTCATCCGCCAGCCGGTACCGTCGGCCGTCCGCTGGGCCGCCGGGTCCGCGTTGGGATGAACCCCCGTGAATTGCTGGCCATCGTCATCTTCGTGGTCACCTACCTGCTCATCAGCGGCAGGCGGCTGAAGATCCTCCCGCTGAACCGGCCGGCCGCGGCGCTGCTGGGCGCGGTGCTCATGGTGGCCACCGGGGTCCTGACCCCCGACGAGGCCTATGCCGCCGTCGACTACAACACGCTGGTGCTGCTGCTGGGCATGATGCTGATCTGTGCCTATCTCAACCTCGCCGGCTTTTTTGAGTGGGCGGCGGACTGGGTCCTCCGGGTCGCCCGGACGCCGGCGCAACTGCTGTTCTATCTGACACTGACTTCGGGCACGCTGTCGGCGCTGCTGGTCAACGACACGATCTGCCTCATGCTTGCACCGCTGGTGGTGGCCGTGATGGTCCGGGGGCGGCTCCCCCTGCTGCCCTATCTGCTCTCGCTCGCCATGAGCGCCAATACCGGCAGCGTGGCGACCCTGGTGGGCAATCCCCAAAACGTGATCATCGGGCAACTCTCGGGCATGCCGTTCCTGCTGTTCGCGGTCAGGCTCGCCCCGGTGGCGGTGGTGGGATTGACGATCCAATACACGCTGCTGCGCCTTGGTTTCCGCCGGGTGCTCGCCACGGCGGTGATTCATCGCACCCCGACGTCCTGCCGACGCCCGGACGGCAGATTGCTTGCGATGTCCCTTGGGGTACTGGCGGCGGTCTTCGCGGGATTCATCGCCGGTCTGCACCTGGCCTGGACGGCACTGGCAGGGGGCACGTTGCTGATGGTGATCGCCCGACGGGACACGCACGAGGTGCTCAAACTGGTGGACTGGCACCTGCTGGTCTTCTTCGCCGCCCTTTTCGTTGTGGTGGAAGGTCTGAACGGCACCGGCCTCACCGGAAAGCTCCACGCCCAATGCAGCCCGCTGTTCGGCGCCAGCGTGCCGACCCAGGCGTGGAACCTGGCGTGGTTCTCGATGGCCGGCTCCAACATCTTCTCGAACGTGCCCTTTGTGTTGGTGGCCGGAAAGTGGATTGGGCGTTTTGCCGACCCGACACTGATGTGGCAGGTCATGGCCCTGGCCACCACCTTCGCCGGGAACCTCACCCTGCTGGGCTCCGTGGCCAACATCATCGTGGTCGAGCAGGCGCGCGGTCACTGCGAAGTGGGCTTCTGGGACTATGCGAAGTTCGGGATCCCCGTGGCGCTCCTCACGACCGCCGCCGGCCTGGCGGTGCTGCTTGCGCTCCACTGACCGGGGTCCGGCTTTCCTGCGCGCAGGCCGTCAGTCGGCGGGATCAGCAGTCGCGGAGAGCGCCCCCCATGCTTCACGTATCATGATCACATGCCGCCCAAAGGCCGACCGCAGCCTGCGGCCGAAGAGATCGCAGTCCTGAACTGGTGGATCAAGGCAGATGCCCCGGGCGATGTTGAGCCACGCGAATTGCACCTTCCCGCGAGGGTCCGTCAGACCATCGACAGACTGACTTGAACGGCCGGGCAACCCGCCTCCACGTCCTTCCGCTGATCGCACTTTGCCAAGCCCTGTGAGCTCCCCGGGAGCGTCGGTTGGTTGGACACTTGCGGCTTCCGCGCAGCTTGACCCGCACGTGCCACCGCTGTCAGGGTCCTTCGCCCCGCTCGGGTAGGGCGGCGGAACCAACCTCAGAAGTGCGTTCGGTAACCCCGGGATTGCGGGCGGCGGGCATGAGCCTGGCCGTCAACATCGTGCTGGCGATCGTGAAGATTGTGACCGGCATCTTGGGGAGCTCCTACGCGCTCATTGCCGACGGGATCGAGTCCACCGCCGACATCATCAGTGCGATCGTGGTCTGGACCGGGCTCAAGATCGCCTCGCTCCCTGCCGACGAGAACCATCCCTACGGGCACGGCAAGGCGGAATCGGTCGCTGGCGTGGTCGTGGCTCTGGCGCTGCTGGGAGCCGCCGCCTTCATCGCCGTGCAAAGTGTGCGGGAAATCCTCACACCGCACCACGCACCGGCCTGGTTCACCCTTCCGGTACTGGCGCTCGTGATTGTCACCAAGGAGACGCTCTTCCGCCGGCTGTTCAGAACCGGGGATGAACTCACCAGTACCGCCCTGAAGGGGGATGCCTGGCATCATCGTTCCGACGCCCTCACCTCAGGCGCCGCCTTCATCGGGATCACCGTGGCGCTGATTGGCGGCCGGGGCTATGAGAGCGCGGACGATTGGGCCGCCCTGTTCGCCTGTGCCATCATCTTCTTCAATGGCTTTCGCATCTTCCGGAGCGCCTTCGACGAGGTCATGGACATCGCCCTGCCGGATTCGGTTCAGCAACAGATACGAGCGATCGCCGGAGCCGTGCCCGGGGTCGTGGATGTTGAAAAGTGCCATTCGCGCAAAAGTGGCCTGAACCTGCTGGTGGAAATCCACATCGAGGTCGACGGGGACATGAGCGTTCGCCGGGGACACGAGATTGCCCACGAGGTTGCCGATGCCTTGAGACACTCCGAGCTTTCCGCCCAGCACGTGGTGGTGCATGTCGAACCCGCGTGCAAGAACCCTCGGGAGGCGGACGAGTCGGGCGTCCGGGCGTGATTCCGCGGCTGGTTAGTCGGGGTCAGGACCGGCTGCTCTACCGGGATCTGGAGGGGCGAGCATCTTGCTCGTACCGGAAGCAGCGGATCGGGTTGTGTCCACCGAGATCCTGAAGTCCAACGTCTTTACGGGGGCGACTTCGCACCGGCCGGTTGTTCCCGAAACGAGTTGAGGTATCGGTCCAGGGAATCCCGCTCCGCCGGCAAGAGCCGGGCCTTCCCTGCCATTCTGTCCATCCAGCCGGTCCATTCCCCGGGAGCGTAGTCGCCGGGATCGTAGAAGCGATGGCAGTTCGCACAGCGGCGGACGTAGACCTCCCGACCGGCCTCCCCGGCCGGGGTTGTTGGCGCCGGAGGCGGGGTATGGGTGGCGCAACCCTGCAATCCCAGCCCCGCCCCCAGCGCCAGCAGCAGTCTGAAGAGCCCTGTTCTCATCAGAAATCAAATCCCAGCAGCAGTCGCACGTTGACACGCTCGTGACTCTTCAGGTCCAAGTTGGGTTCGCCGTCGGGATCCGAGCCAAAGTTCGTTCCCCAGACCTGCGGCATGGCCGTCAGCGCGATCCACCAATCCGGCCGGCGATAGCTGATCACCGGCCCGACGAACAACGCTGAATTCTCCCACTCGCTGTAGTCGGCAATCTCGCTCTCGCTCCACAGTTCGACCCCGAGATTCCACCCCTTGCCCAGATCCCGTCCGAGACCCGCCGTGCCGCCGACCTTGGCGACCCGTTCGCTGAAATCATCCTCCCACTCGTGCTCGTAGATCAGGTTCACGGCCCATTTCCAGGCGCCGTGCCGTTGGCCGACGATGAGCTTGGTCTCGATCTTGGCCTCGTCTCCGCCAATGCCCCCCTCGAGGTAGAGCGCGAGTCCCACCGCCGCCTTGGTCGGATTGAGCACCTGGAAGCGGTTTTCCATGGAAATGCCCTCGAAGCTGAACTCGGAGAACTTCCCCAGGGGCGCCGGGGCTTCGTAGCTTTCCTGCTTCAGATTCGCGTAAAGCGCCGCGGTGTACCAGTCAGTCACCCCATACTCGAATTCCTCGCGGATGTCCCAGCGGACGTAGCGCTCCTTCCCCACGGCGTCGGTCCGGCCGCTTCGAAAGGTGATCCACTGTTCGAACTCGCGGGCGCCCTTCGGCATCGTTTCCGGCTCGTAGCTGTAGGTAAAAATGCGGTTCGTTGCCTGGGTCGCCGTGAGGCTCGCGAGCGAAAGGGCGAGCGCGAACAGGCGCGGAAGCCCACCCTGACGGGAGCGGATGATCGGGCCGGGGATTCTGGTTTTTCCGTGTGTCTTCATGGGGCAAGGCGTTGGTTCAGTTTGCCCGCCGGGTTCCGGACCATCCGGCGCCCGACGACGCGCCAAGCCTGCCCCAAAGCGGTTCACGCGCGCTTTCGGTCGCTTGCGGTTTATTGTCGGAGGATTGCTTCGACGCGAGGCAGCGGGGCCGCGCTCACTCCGCCGCCGATCCGGGAGGCATCTTCTTTGCGCCCCAGGGATAGAGACCGGGGCAGCAACCGAACGTCTCGTGAAACGCCACGCTGAAGTGGCTCAGACTGTTGTAGCCCACCTCCAGCGCCGCTTCCGTCACGTTGGCCCGCCCGGTGCGAAGCAATTCCGCCGCGCGATGCATCCGCAGGTGACGGAGATACTGCGGGATGGTGAGTCCCGTCTGCCGGGAGAACGTGCGGCTCAAATGGAAGGGACTGCAGCCCACCTTCCGACCGAGTTCCTTGAGCGAAGGTGGAGAGGAGAGGTCCTGCCGCAGCACGGCGATCACCCGGCGAACGCGCTCCTCTGCCAGACGGTTCTGGCGCGTGCAGAAGTTTTCACCGGGCGCCGTCCGAAAGAAGAACTGCGCCATCAGTTCATGGGCCTTGCAGCGATACCACAACCCGAGAGCCGCGGCAGTGACGGCGGGAGAGCGAAGGCCGAGGGCGAGTTGGCGCTGTCCCGGAGTCAAAGGCTGCACCGGTCCAAGGCGGCTGGCGGCTGAATTGTCCTGCAGCACGTTGTGGATGAGGGGATGCGTGGCGGCCAGCTGCCCGGTTAGCTCGCGCTCCAGGTGCTCGCAAGCAAAGGCGACGATGACGAAGCAATGGCGGCCACCAGCCTCGCGCACGACGGTGACGTTGGTGTCACCCACATGATAGAAGCCGGTCGACAACCGGGCGTACCCGGCCTGCTCTCCGTTCGCCTCCATCCGGCCGGCCCCGTCCAGGTTCAGGCAGACCTCCACCGTGCCCGGCACAAGCTGATGGCTCAGGTCCACGGCCGCCTTGGCTGCGAATTCATACCAGGTGATGCGGAAACCCTCCCGGTCGAGTTGCCCAAAGAGATGGGATCCCGACTCCGCCGGGTGCGCCGCACCAGGCTCCACAATAACGCGACCACCGCCGCGCCGCCTTGCGGGAAGGACGCCGTCGGCTGCCACCCTGGTAGTCTGCTTCGTCAACACGTCTAAACTTTGGCATCAGACGAACTGGATGAGCAAGCTCGGTTGGCACGAGGCCAGCCACGCCTGCCACGGTTCAAAGTGTTACCGGCCGGTGCCGTTGGATGAACTCCGGGTCGATCTCGACCCCCGACCCAGGTCCGGTGGGCACCTTGATCCGGCCGTTGACGACCTTCAAAGGCGAGGTCTGGCACTCGAAGGGCACATGGGTCTGCAACCCCTTGAACTCGTGATGGGCTCCGGCGTTGGGCAGAACGGACACCAGGTGGACGTTGTAGAGGAAGCCCAGCCCTCCGCCCGACATGTGGGGCACGATCGACTTACCGAAAGCCGCGGCCATCCGTCCGACTTTCACGGAGCGGATGAGTCCGCCAAAGTAGTAGCTGTCCGGCTGCACGATCTCGATGGCGTTGTTGGCCAGCAACCACCGGAAATTCACGAAGCTGTGATCCTGTTCGCCGTTGGCAATCGGGATGTCCAAGGCGTCGGCCACTTTCCGGATGGCCTCGAAATCGTCGTACATCACGGGCTCCTCGAAATATGCGTAATTGTTCTCCTCGAGGAGCCGGCCCACGCGGATTGCCCCGTCCACATCGTAGTAGCCATTGGCGTCGGCGTAGAGTGCCATGTCACTGCCAAAGTGCTCCCGGAGCATGGGGATGAGCCGTTCGGTCTTGCCGACGGGACCCCGGGCATGCAGGTCGGTCGTCATAAACATCAGGTAACCCACCTTGATCTTGAGAGCACGGGCATCGTATTGCGCGACGGCCCGCTTGATTAGCTCAACGGTCTCCTCCAGGGGACGCTCACGCCATTCGGTCGCGACGTACACGGCCACCTCCGGATGGTGGATCTCCCCGATCAACTCGCCCAGCGACCGGCCCGCGATGCGTCCGAGCAGATCCAGGATGGCGAACTCGATGGTGGCGAGCGGCAGGCCCAGGGCGATGCCGCTGTAGCGGAAGTTGAAACCGTAGACGAAAACCCTTTCCAGAATCAGGTCCAGATCGCGCGCATCCTTGCCCAGGAAGAACCGCCGCAGGTTCTGGAGGAAGATGGGATAGAGCGTTTCCAGCCCGGCGTGCGCCACGGAGATCCCTTCGGCGCCATCGGTGGATCGCACACGGCAGAGGTAGTGGTTCTCCCACTGCAGGAGTTCGACGCTCTCGATGATGACCGGGCTCTTGAAGAGTTCCCGCTTCAAGACGGGTTGGTCGAGGATCCCACTCAACATCGCCTGGCGCGCCTCCGCCTCCTGCAGACGGGTATCCTTGCCCGGACCCCCAGCGCCATTCACGGCGGCGGGCAGCAGCGCAGGAGTCAGGCCGGCAAGTCCGGCGGTCGAAAGGAAGGTGCGTCGGGTGGTGGTCATTGTCGGGTCTTATGTTGGGCGCCAAGGGACGGAATAGCGGCGAATCCACGCTGGAGGTGCACGATAAAATACGGCGTCTGCTGGTTCAGATCCGGATGGATGCGACCGTTCCCCCTCCGGTCCATCACCTCGATGAAGTACATCAAATCCCAGGCGGACACGACGTCCTGGGCTGGAACAGTGGCCTGGTAGCGGTCGCCGTCCGCCAGCGGCAACATCGGCAGGCTGCGGTAGTCCTCCTGCTGATTCACGTGGCGATAACGAAGCCGCACCCACTTAACACCTTCCGGATCACGGGCCACCGCGGTGATGCTGAGAGGTTGGCCCACCGCTGCCATGGTCACCGGTTGATGGATGACCTCGGGTGCCGAGTCGACTTCCTCGGTCTGAACAGGCGGGAACCGTGGGGCGATCTGGACGAAGGGTTCTTGACCGGGCTCACGTTGTCTTTGTTCCAAGGCCTCCAGTCCTTTGTTCAGCAGGGCGAGTTCGTCCTTCCAATGACCGCACAGGTCGGCGCCGCTTACGCCCATCATCAGGTCGGCGGTGTAGAAATCACCTGCTGCCTCAACGAGTTGTCGCCAGGCCTCGATGGCGCTGCGCTCATGGGCGATGGCGGCGTCGAGCGCCCGCGGATCCCCGGTTCTCTCAAACAGACGGTAGTTGACGGCGGCCGGAATGCGCCGCGAGTGAAACCGGGCCAAGTTCGACAGGATTCGCAAGTCCGTGACCGTGGACTCGAACTCCCGGTTGCGGTGTTCGCCAATCCGCCTCTCAGCCTGCGCAACCTGCTGGTCGATGTCCGCCGCGGTCTGCGCGAACCACCCGCTGTTCTCCGCAGGACGGACCTTGGCAGTCTCTCCGCCTTCGACCAGCAACCGGGCTTCCTCATCGAAGCAGACGAACAGCTGAATGTCGCTGCCCTCGGCCTTCGCATACTCAGGCAGATCACCCAACCGCTGCTTCTCAGCCCAGCCACGGGTCATGGGGAAGGCACGATAGGGATGACAGGAGGCCACGATCCGCGGCAGGACTCCGCTGGCCAGATGAAGTCCCTTCTCGATGAAGGGGGCGGCGTCCTGGCCGAAGCGCTTTTGAAACTCCCTTTGCCATACCTCAGCGGGCGTGTCCGGGTTGTAGCCCACACGTCCGAACACCTGATAGAAGTACCAGTACCGCTCGAACTCATAATCGTAATAACGCCGGTCCGGGGACAGCAGGTCGAACGGCTGCGCATCGTGTGGCTGTGCTTCCATCTTTGTACAGAGTGGCTCGTTGACTTCGAAGCCGTCTCCTGCATACAGCAGCGTGCTTGCCGCAAAACGCCGCACGTAGTCGGGATCGCCCCACAGGAGAACCCGCGCCGTGCCCCCATTCCACAACCGCCAGTGGATTCGGTAGCGCTGCGGATATCGGAGCAGGTCGGCATAACCATGGCGGCGGTCGAACTGGTTCTGCCGGTTGATGTGCGTGGGATGGAATGGCAACCCCATCTGCTCCATCCAATACTTGGTGGTGATCCGGAAGGGCACACCGGTGTCCAAGGCGGTCTGGATGACCGAGTCGGGCAACTCCTTCGCCCGCAGATCGAGGCGGATATCCGGTGCCTTCTGTCTCATCATCACGAACACGTCCCGCCAGAACGCCTCCTGCTCGCTGCGTTTCAGCCCCGACTCATTGTGCATGCGGAACTGAATGCCATCGAGGTCGGGCACCAGCCTTACAAACTTGGCCAGGGCGGCTTTCGTGTACGGCATAAGGTTGTCGCCGTTCAGCCCCCATACCAGCCCAGGCGTGGGCTGCTGCGTGGCCTGATCCGCTCCGGGAATCCCACCGCCCTGCACGCCGCCCCGGTAGATGTGGTCCCAGATCCCTGCGATGAACTTCAAGCCGCGGTCATGTGACATCGCGATCAACTGATTCAGTGCGGCGAGGTTCCGTTGTTGTTCCGCGGAGGTGATCCCCACCATGCGCACATCCGGATAGCCTTCCACGTCGAAGAAGTAGGGGTAGCAGGGCGCGAGGAATCCCCCGTTCTCGTAGCCGAAGATCACCACCAGCGAGTTGAACCGGTTGCGCGCCAAGCGGTCCAAGTAGCGTGCCCAGTAGGTCTCGTCGTAGAACCGGCTTTCCCAGTAGTGACGGTTGAACGTGTACACGGAAAGCGCCCGCTCGGGCGTGTACGGCTTCTCTTCGGTGTCGCGCACCTCGGCAAAGGGATTCGCCGCGGAGGTCGCCCAACCCACCCGATCCGCCACGTCCAGCAGGGCGTACATCAAACCGCGGGGGTCCGCACCCACCAGCAGTAACACCCGCTTGCCCTCCCGCTCCAGACGCCGGATCAGAAGTGACTCCGGCACGCTGGGAGGGAGGAGATTGAGGTCGGAAAGGAGCCGGCTTGCTTCACCTTCCCCGGAGCCAAGCCCGGCGACGACAACGATCCCGTCGCCAGCCTCTCGCCAGGATGCAGCTTGCTCGACCCTTATGCCCCGCCCGTGGAGCGCTTCGCTGAGTTCGTCCAGACCGTGTCGGATGGGGTTGGCTGCGTCCGCGTCGGCGACCAATGTGATCGGGTGAGGGAACGCACCACCGACTGCCAGCAGCGAACACGGAGTGACGACGCAAGTGATGAACCCCCTTGACAGCAATCCGCAGGTCAATGACATGCTAATTCTTGCACGGCCGGTCATATGGCGATTCCTTTGAGCGAACCAGGCATCCACAAGGTCACGCCGAACCACACCCCGCCCTCTGAAGCTCCCACCCGGGCGACCATTACGGATTGCTGTATCTCCAGCGGAGACTGGCAGGCGGTTTTCCGGGGTGCAATCTCGAACCGGAAACTCGAACCGGAAACCCCACTCGCCTGGCTGCATCCCGTTCCGTTGTGGCTACAGCCCACATAGGCCCTTTTCTCTCAGACGTCGACCAACGCCGGTTCGGGCGGAACTGGTGGTGTTCTGAATCGAGTTTCTGCCGGCCTGTGTCGTTGGCGGGCCGCGTGCCGCTCGTTCAGGTGGAGACGGTGGTCGTTCTGCTACGCAATGGGGAAGAAGATGGCTCCAGAGGTAGGACTTGCACTGACATTCGGCTCTTTATCAAGTACTTACGCATGCGTTCCCGAACAACTCGGGCGTACTCTCCCACTACTTCCGGGTGCTCGCAAATACCATCTTCTGACACCTGTTCTGACAGTCCATCAGCCAAAACCACCTCGCCACGAGAGCCCGTGCCCTCTGTCTTCGATATCGCCGACGCGGTCGAGCGTCTTGCCGACTTCTACCCAAGCAGCACCTGCAACGGAACTGCCCACAGGCGGTCACCGAGCGGCAGCACCTCCCGTCCGAAGTAGGTCAGGACACCCGCCAGACACTCCGGCGTGCGCTGAACGAAATCTCGCAGTCCCTTGGCGTCGCCAGTTTCCACGCGTCCCTTGGCCTTGACCTCGATGGCGACCACCCGGCGGCCGTGTTCGACCACGAAGTCCACTTCCTGGCGACTCTGTTCATGCCAGAAGTGGAACCGCACGCCGATCAAATGCGGCTCGAGGGCGGCCATGAGGTTTTGCAGGACGAAGTTCTCGAGCAGTGCCCCACGCAGCGGTTCGAGGGGAGTCGCGCCCAGTTCAATGACGCCCGCCAGATGGGCCGCCAGCCCGCTGTCGGCGAAATAGAGTTTCGGTGATTTGATCAACCGGGAGCTCCGATTGCCCAGAAACGGCGGCAACCGATGGATGACCATAAGCGTCTCCAGCAAGTCCAGGTGCCGCCGGACGGTTGCTTCACTCAACTTCACGTCCCGGGCCAGCCCACTGGCGTTCAGCACGTTTCCAACGCGAAGCGCGCAGAGTCGGAGCAGCCGGCGAAAGCTGGCGAGGTCTTCCACCCGACGGAGATCCCTCACATCCCGTTCCAGATAGCTGCGTTCAAAGCCGTCGAACCACAATTGCCGGTTCACCTCGGGATTGAGTGCCACCTCGGGAAAACCACCCCGCAGAACCTCGACCTCGTCCAAGGGCGGCATCTGGACCTCGGGCCAACTGCCCTCCGTGAGGAAGCGCGCGAGCACGGGCTGTTCCTCAAGCCGGCCCATCAGTTCCCGTCGGTTCAGCGGATGCATCACCGCATAGAACGCGCGGCCTGCCAGTCTGTCGGCCACTTGCGTGAGCAGCAGCAGATTTGACGAACCGGTCAGAACGAATCTCCCCGGATGCCGGTCCTCGTCCACCGCTCGCTTCAGCGGGAGAAACAGCTCTGGCAAGCGCTGGGCCTCGTCCAATGACATCCTGGCGGCGCGGCCCAGGAACTTGTCCGGTTCGGCCCGCGCGGATTCCAACGCATCGAAGTCATCCAGCGTCGAATACACCCGACCTTCGGAGACCACTTTCTCGTTCCGCAGGAATGTGCTTTTGCCGGCCTGCCGCAGTCCGCTGATCATGGTCACTGGGGTCTGCCGGAGGGTCTGCTGCAGCAGGTGGCGCAACTCCCGATGACGATAGCCATGCATGATGCGCCACTAAATGGTGGGAATCCCTTCATGTCGAGACGAATTGTGACGACTTTGTTTCAATTGACTGGTTTGCATTGACTTGCCGATGAATTTGTCGAAAGCAACACACCAGAGGCAGGAAATCTCCCTTAACGAGGATTCACACGCACAGTAAGATACGCATCCATTCATGTGTGTAACTTACTTGCAAGCGATTGCAGAAGAGGAGTTTGAGGGCTGAAATAAGTGGAAAAGATGCAAAGCAGGAAGCGTGCCAGCACCTGCGTTTCTACTCACTATTCGAGCGTACTCCCTCAGTACTCGGGTGAAAATGGCTCCAGAGGTAGGACTTGAAGTCACAGGACCTCCAAGCACCCTTTTTCGCCCAACGCTTGGGCAGCAATCGTTTCCGTCGCTGAAAAAGGGGTAATCCACAAGGCCTTGCACGTCAAGATCAACCGGTTTTGGCCCCAAAACTCGCGCGTACACCGCCATTACTCCTGCACTACTCCGCCAGCACACTTTCTCACACAGTTTCTCACACACCTAAAACGCCCGTCTGAAGGCGGTTTTGGGGGCATCTGTATTGTGTTTCCTTGATCTTTTGCACCTCGTCCTGACGCACCACGTCCGCTGTTCACGACAGGTCCGACATGGGATGAGGACACTGTCTCGGACATCCAGGACGAACCCCTCGGCAGCAACCTTGCTCTCAGGGCCAACACAAGCTCTGGCACTGGGAGTGCCTGCAGACGCTGCTCAGGTCTTGCCCCCATCTCGATACAGCGGAGGGGCGAGTACATCCGCGCCTGCGATGCGGTCATTCACCCTATCCGCAAAGCCACAGGCAGTTGGGCCAATCCGCCAGACGGGATACGGCTCTCGACAATTGACTTCCGTGGCCAGACCAAGATCATCAGCCCTTCAAGCACGTGTGACGTTTGCATGGCGGAGGCTAATCATTGCGCAATCTGTGGTGTGCTCCTGACACGGGTCGGCAAGCACTGGGTCTGCCCTGAGCACGGCTCGGTTTCGCCAACAGAGAAGCCCAAACCGCTCCGGATTTTCCTCAGCTACGGCCACGATGCGAATGAGGACTTGGTCCGCCGCATCAAGGACGACTTGGAGAAGCGCGGGCACGATGTTTGGTTCGACAAGAGCGACATCAAGTTCGGCGACAACTGGCGGCGCGAAATCACGGACGGGATTCTCGGGAGCAACCGCGTGCTCTCCTTCCTTTCGAAGCACTCCACCCGCGACCCGGGAGTCTGCCGCGACGAAATCGCCATCGCCATCGGCGTGAAGGGCGGCAACATCCAGACCATCCTCGTCGAGAGCGAAGCGGAAGTTCAGCCGCCCGTGAACATCAGCCACGTCCAATGGCTCGACATGCACGACTGGAAGGAGCAGCGTGCGACTGGCGAGGCGGCATGGGAGGAATGGTATCAAACCAAGCTCGCCGAGATCGTCCGAGTCGTGGAGAGCGACGAAAGCCACCGATTTGCCGGCGAAATCGAGAAGCTCTGTGGCCACCTCAAGCCGATCAAGTCCGACGCCCGCATTTACGACCTACTAAAGAAGGGCTTCTTCGGTCGCGCGTGGTTGTTCGACGCCGTGGACCAATGGCGTAACGGGGAGTCCCCGCTCGGAATTGAGCCTTCAGGGGCTTCGGAACTTCCTGAACCTGAAACCCGAAACCTGACCTCTGAACTCTCCGCTCCCAGCCGCCTCTTCTGGATCACCGGCGACCCCGGCGCGGGCAAGAGCGCCTTTGCCGCCCAACTCACCCACACCCGCTCCGACGCCGTCATTGCCGCGCAATTCGTCGAATGGGACAAGCCCGACCACCGCGACGCCCGGCGCGTTATCCGCAGCCTTGCGTTCCAGCTCGCCACCCGCCTGCCCGACTACCGCAAGCTCCTGCTCACCCTGCCGGAGATTACCGAACTCGACCGCAAAGACCCGGCGGAACTCTTCGACTACCTCCTCGCCAACCCGCTCCGCTCCGTCATCGGCGGCGGACGCGAGCGTCAGCTCATCGTCATTGACGCGCTCGACGAAGCTGGCGAGGCCGGGCGCAATCGGCTCGTGGAAATGCTCGCGCGCCACGCTCCGCGCCTGCCCGACTGGCTGGGCCTCGTCGTCACCAGCCGACCGGAAAGCGCCGTCAAAACCCCGCTGCAAGGGCTGAACCCCTTCGTCCTCGACACCCGCACCGAGGCCAACCGCGCCGACCTCCGCGACTACCTCCAGCAAAAACTCCCGCCGCAACTCCACGACCGCCCCGACGCCGACCGTCTCATCGGCCAAATCCTGGAAAAGAGCGAAGGAGTGTTCCTCTACGTCGAACGCTTCTGCGACGATGTGCAACAAGACCACCTCTCGCTCGACCGCCCGGACCAATTCCCGCAAGGCCTCGGCGGCATCTTCTGCCAATGGTTTCAACGCCAGTTCCCCGACCTGGCAAAATTCCGCAAAGACGTGCGCCCCGCGCTCCGCGCCATCCTCGCTGCCCGCGAACCGCTGCCCGTGGAAATCCTCCAACGCCTGTTCCACTGGCAGGACGAAGAACTCCGCGACTTCACCCGCACCCTCGGCTCGCTGTTCCCGGTGACAATCGAAACCTGTTCGCGGATGACGCACTACGACGCAGCCTTTCCGCATCTTCGCGCAATAAACTATGCCACGCCAAAGACTGACCTAAAGGTTATCAAGGCGTATCACAAGTCTCTTGCGGATTGGCTCGGCAACGATGAACTGGCAGGGAGCTATTTCGTGAGTTCAAATGAAGGCCACCGCAGTCTGGCTGAGATGGGTTGTGCGGAACTCCACGAAACTCCGGGTGCGATGTCGCCGTATTCAATCTGCAATCTTCCGCAACACCTCGCAGCGGCAGGGAACGTTGCCGGGCTTCGTGACGTGCTTAACGACCAGTGGTTTTGGGAACACAGCCCTGTGTTCTACCGCGATGAGTCTTATGTGTGCCTTGCAGAGATAATGTCTTCGGAGGATTTGCTGGCCGCGCTTGCACCAGCCCTCTCCCATTTTGCCCAGCGAGCGGCTGCGAAGTCGCCGGTCCAACTAGGCTACACGCTCTTCCCTCACGAGCCCGGCGTGAGGTTCGATGGCGGCACGCCCGTCTATGCGACAACCGATACTGGAAGGACGCTGGAATACATGATTCCACGAGGTGCTACAGAACCTCCAAGGGAGGTGCTTTATGATTTTGTTAAGTGCTGCCACAGCGCGTTCCTTGCTGCCTCGGCTTTTCTTCGTGCCGTTCCGCGTCGGGCTATTGCGGAGTGGTATCAGGGCTACTGGAAGCAGTCAGGCTTGCAGTCAACATTGGACGACATCGAACGGTTTTACGATTCTTGCGCTTTCAGCCTAGCCCATCGTGCGATGGAATTGTCATGGCAG
>JACKPW010000041.1 GCA_024233215.1 Verrucomicrobiales bacterium
GGTGAAGTCGGGGGACTACCATCTGCTGGCCGCCGTGGGCGCCAAAGCCGACCAACCTGCCGGCGGGGTTGCCACCCAACCCATCCGGTTACTTTCGCCCACCCAGCTCGCACCGAACGAAATCGTGTACCTCGATCTGACCGGCGATCCCGCCGACGAGGAGGACACCGGGATCATGGTCTGGAATCGGCACCCGCAGAAGACTGCGGAGATCAGCCTCCACTACCGGTTGCCGGTTCCGTCCGGGCCGGTGGAGCCGATGATGGAACTCGAACCCTATGGTGTCGAAGTCCAGGTCACCGGCGTGAATGCGGGCGACTACACCCTGCTCGTTGCGGTGGATTACGGCGCGGGCCATCCGGCGCCGACCGACGAACGGGTACTCCTGCGGCTCTCCGGCTCAACCGGCAGATCCGTCTGGACCTGGCCCGCCCCCGATCCGGACAATGCACGTGGTCCCATCGATGGTCCCGCTCCCTGGGCGGCCCTGGCGGCGCGCGACAAGACCACGCTCGGCGCGTGGGGCATGGATCCCGACGACGACTACGTGTGGGCGGTCGTGTCGAACTGCGGCACCTTTGGTGTGGGGCGCCGGCCCGCCATGCTGCGTGACCTTGAGATCACGCCAACCGGAGACCTTCGAATCCGGTTCCTGTCGGCCGAAAACCGCGCGTACCGGCTTCTCTCCGCCGCGAGCCTGCCCGGCGAATGGGAACCGCATCCGGTCCGAATGCCCGGCGGCGCCGAACTGGTAGAAGGCTTTTGGGGCAGTGGGGATCTGCTGGAAGTGCTCGTTGATCTTCAGGATGCCCGGCGCTTCTTCAGACTGGAGTCCTGGCTCCCGGACATGCCGTAAGTCCCGGCACCTTCCGTTCCGCCCGCGGCCTCGGACTAGTCTGCCCGCCACTTCCCCGTAGTGGCGGGATCGGCGTCCTTTCGCGAGTTTGCTTGTCCGGTTGCCCTGCGGTCGGCGCGAGCGCAATCCGGTTGCCGGGGGCTCGTCGGCTGTGCCAAGCTTTCGCCGAACCGGATCCCTTGGCACGGCGCGGAAGTCTCATGACCTCATGACACGATGAACACGGAACAACTCTATCAGCAACGGCTCAGTCGCTATGTGGCGGCCATGCGCAACGAGCAACCCGACTGCGTTCCCATCCGGCCGTTCGTGGCGGAGTTCACCGCCCGCTACGCCGGGTTCACCTGCCAGGAGGTGGCGCACGATTACAACAAGGCGTTCGAGGCCGCCATCCGGTGCGCCCGCGATTACGACTGGGACGCCATCGTGCCGAACATGGTCTATGTCTGGACCGGGCTCGCCCAGGCGATGGGACTCCGTTACTACGGCGTGCCGGGCGTGGGCATCCCGCATGACGTCGGGTTCAACTACATCGAGCCACCGGAGGACCAGGCCTTCATGCGCGAGGACGAATACGACGCGTTGATCGACGATCCGACCGGCTTCCTTTACGAGGTCTGGTTTCCCCGCGTGTGCGCCGACGCCGCCCGGATCGGCGAGGCCTGCACCCTTCGGAACAACGCCGCGTTCGTGAAGGGTGGCATGGCGATGTTGCAGTACTTCTACGCGTTCGGCCCGCAAATCGCCCGGATGCGCAGTGAAACCGGGACCGCCTCCGCCATCGCCGGCATCTTCAAGGCGCCGTTCGACATCATCGCCGACAAGCTCCGTGGCTACGTCGGGTTGACGATGGACATGCACACGCAGCCCGACAAGGTGCTCAAAGCCTGTGAAGCCCTCTCGCCTCATCTGTGTCACGTCGGCCTGACCACTGCCGACCCGGCCGGGCAGGTGCCGATCGGGTTCTGGATGCATCGTGGGTGCGTGCCTTTCGTGAAGCCGTCGCAGTTCGAATCGCATTACTGGCCCACGCTGAAACCGATCATCGAGGAGTTCTGGAAGCACGGCCACCAGACCCTGTTCTACGCCGAAGGCAAGTGGCATCATCATTTCGATGCCTTCCGCGAACTGCCCGACCGCAGCATCGTGTTTCATTGCGATCAGGACGACATCTTCGAGGTTCACCGGCGCCTGCATGACAAGTTCGCCATCAGTGGCGGCATCCCGAATGTGTTGCTCAGCTACGGCAAGCCGGAGGAGGTGCGCGAGTTCTGCACGCGGGTGCTCCGCGAAGTGGCCGGGAATGGCGGTTACATCATGGACGCCGGGGCCATCATGCAGAACGACACGTCACCCGAGAACCTGCGGGTGATGACGGAAGTGACGCGCGAACTGGGCGGTTATTCGGGCAGCCGTTTCCAGGCCACACCACCCGAGGAGACCAGGGGACCGCAACCCACCGAGGACGACATGCGTCGGCCGGGGCTGGCGAATCCCAAGCGAACCCGCCGTGCGCCGGGGGTCTGCGTGCCCTGGGAAGAGAAGGCGAAGGAACTGCCCGAGATCACGGGCGACCCCGATTTGGTCCGTCGGATCTGGGAATCGACCGACGCCCTCGGGAACATGTTCATCTGGCAGTGCCTGTTGAGCTTTTGACCTACGCGGGCCGCATCCAGATGAGCTGTTCCTCGATGTTCCGGTGGAGTCGGTAGGGCTTCACGTGATCGCGGATCTCGGGACCGAGGATCTCCATCCTGGCCAGGTCCGCGCAGCCCATGCCGGCGTCGGCGCAGAAGTTCAGATAGCCCATCTTCGCAAAGTCGATTCCCATCAGTTCCACCCCCACGCGGTCTGCGGCCAGCCAGTCGAGGCTGACCACTCCGACCCGGTGATCCACCGGCGTGCCACCCACGGGCCCGTTGCCCTCCATCCCCTCGACGCCATCCAGCACGGAAAGGTCCGGGCGCAACTGCCGGGAGAGCGCGTAGAGGTTGTAGTTGATCCCGCGAAAGCCGCTCCCGTGGACGATGGGTTTGTCGATGGTGGTGCCGGGCTTCCGGTTGCGACCCCAGGCGAAGCCGAGGTCCTTGATCGGTGCGCCGAACACGATGTTCTTCAACGAAAGCGTGGCCACCGCGCGATCATGGGTCTTCAGGCGGGTGGCCGAGATGATGAAGTTGTCGCGGCTGAGGAGCAGGCTCGAGGTGCGGACGGGATGGGGGCGGAAGTCCTTTTCATCGAAGACGTGGATCTTCTCGTACGCCTCCTGGTCGAGGTCCACCAGCTTGGCGCCGAACTTGCCGGCCACGGGGTTGTAGCCGTAGTTCGCGAAGCCGTCCAGGGTCGGGCCGCCGGCGGCGGATTCGGCGATGACAATGTTGTCCGTCCGCCCGATCGACTTGAGGAACTCGAGGATGCCCTCGATCGATTCCGCGTGCGTGGCACAGAGCGGCGTGTCAATGGCGACGTTGTTCGGCTTGATGACCACACGTTTGCCGGCGATGGCGCGGCGGATTGCGTCGGCGAAGGGTTTCATCCCTTCGAACGCCATGTTTGCGCGGTCCGTGCCGGTGGTGAGCGCCACGCGGGTGCGTTCTCCGACGGCGCCCATGGCGGGCCGGGCGTTGGCTTGCCAGGGTCGCATGGCCAGGCCGAGACCGGCGAACAGGGAAGTGTTGAGAAAAGAGCGGCGATTGATTGAGGGGGCTTTCATGGCGTCGATGAGGGGATTCAACGGCGTTGCGGCGGCGGCTGCAAACCGAAAGTGCCATGCCTGTAGACTGCGGTGGCACGCGGAGCACGACACCGCTTTGCGGGCTGAGGGCGGCGTTCGGTTGCCTTTGAGGGATCGGGGACCGGTCGGCCAATCGAAAGCGCCGTCGTCGCGTTGCTCTGCCGGCGCAGTCCAGAGGACGGGCTCAAGCCGGGCTTCCCACTCGTGGAGGCGGCGGTTAGATTCGCCGCCACGTCAAAACGAAATTCACAACGATGAAAGCACCGCATCTCCTTTACCGCATGCTTGCCGCCGCGAGTGGCGGCTTGTTTCTCGCCGCACAGGCCGCCGATTTGCCGCAGCCGAAAGTCATCGATCCCGGCCCGCCCGGCGGTATCCCGTCCGATGCCATTGTCCTCTTCGATGGCAAGGACCTGTCCGCCTGGCGCGATGCAAACGGCGGGCCGGCGCGTTGGGAGGTCAAGGACGGCATGGCGGTGGTCAACGGCACGGGCAGCCTCTTCAGCAAGGCCGAGTTTGGGGCCTGTCAGTTGCACGTCGAATGGGCGTCGCCGGAACCCGCCGGCAAGGAGGGTCAGGGTCGCGGCAACAGCGGGGTCTATCTCCAGGGCCGCTACGAGATTCAGGTGCTGGATTCCTACGGCAGCAAGACCTATCCCGACGGCCAGGCGGGCGCCCTCTACTCGAACTTCCCGCCGCTGGTCAATGCCTGCCGCCCACCCACCGAGTGGCAGAGCTACGACATCCTCTTCCATCCGCCGTTGGCCGGGGCCGACGGGCAGATCGTGCCGGGTTCGATCACGGTTCTGCACAATGGCGTCGTCATTCAGGACCACGTGCCGGTCAAGAACTCCACCACGGCCGCCGCCTTCACGGGGCCGGTGGAGAAGGGCCCGCTGGTGCTCCAGGACCACGGCTGTCCGGTCCGCTACAAGCGCCTCTGGATCCGTCCCCTTAAGTGATTCTCAACCGCGGATGAACGCGGATGAACGCGGATGCGTGGTATCCATGCAGTAGCCAGGGGGAGCGCGGCCGGCCTGGTTGCTCCTTTCGGCGGCTCGCCGAATGGCCCTCCGGCAGATGCCTCTTCACCGGATGGTGAGCTTCGGCGCACTTCGGATGTGGCGGGCGGGCCGCCCGCCACGGCACGCGAGCCGCGCGCGCTCCCCTGGCTTGACTGCCTTTCCCCGCTGACATGACTCCCGAGTTCTACGACACCCATTGCCACCTCGACTTCCCCGATTTCAAGGAGGGGGTGGGGGAGGTGGTGCGTCGGGCACAGGAGGCGGGCATCACGCGCCTCGTTACGATTGGCACCGAACTGCCCAGCAGCCTGCGGGCCATCGAACTGGCGGCGGCGTATGAACCTGTTTGGGCGGCGGTGGGCTGGCATCCGTCGGATGCGATGGATGCGCCGCCCGATGTCCGGCCGCGCCTGCGGGAACTGGTGTCGCAGCCCAAAGTCGTGGCCATCGGCGAGATCGGGATCGACCACTACCGGCTGCCCTCGCAGCGCGGCGGTTCGGAGGAGCAGGACGAGCGTGCCAAGGCCCGGCAGGTCGAGGTCTTCCGGCAACAACTCGAAGTCGCCGCGGAACTCGGCCTGAACTGTGTGATCCACCAGCGAAGTGCCCTTGAACCCACCCTCGAAGTCTTCGCCCCCTTCGCCAACCGGGTGAAGGGAGTCTTCCACTGCTTCGTGGACGATCCGGCCGCGATGCGACGGATCGTGGAACTCGGTTCCCTCGTGAGCTTCACGGGCATCGTGACCTTCAAGAACGCCGAGACCGTCCGTGACTCCCTGCGCGCTGTTCCGGCGGACCGCTTCATGCTGGAGACTGACGCCCCGTTCCTGGCGCCGATGCCTTATCGCAGCAAGCGTTGCGAACCCGCCTACGTCCGCGAGATCGCGGTCTTCGCCGCCGAAGTGCGCGGTGTGTCGTTGGAGCAATTGAGCGCCGAGACCTGCGCCACCGCCCGGGGTTTCTTCCGGGGGTTGGAGTGATCTCAGCCGAGATTGGCGGGGAACGGTTCCTTCTGGGTCCTCCACTCGGCGGGGATCCCCTCCGTTCCCACCGCCAGGGCAACGATCCCTCCGACGATGGCGGCGTTGGTGTCGCAATCCCCGCCTGCCGAAATTGTCAGGGAGAGGGCCCTCACGAAGTCGTCCGGGTGGCATGCCACGCACCACAGCGCGAAGGGCACAGTATCGGGTGCCGTGACCCGCGACCCGTTTCCGAGCGCTTTCACGACGGCCGCAAGCGGTACCGTGGGCGGAGTTTGTGAGGCGATCAGGATCCCGCGACGCACCTGGCTCTCCGGAGTGAATTCCATCGCTGCCTTGAAGATGTGGGCGGCCCGGGCTGACGGGTCCTCCTTCCTTGATCGCCACGACTGAGCGGCTGCCACCGCCACCGCGATGGTACCGGCGATGCCTTCGGGATGAGTGTGGGTAACGGTGGCTGAAGCCTCGGCCTCGCGCGCCGTCCTTGCCAGGTCATCCGCGAAGTACGCTCCCAAAGGCGCCACCCGCATCGCGCCCCCGTTTCCCAGCGATCCCTGTCCACCGAAGGCATTGGACGCTCCCTGGCGCCAGTCGCCACCGCGGTTGATCTCGTTGAGCTGAGCCCGCGTCATGCTGCCATAGCCGCGATCGGGTTGGTTCGCGTATCGCCACGCGAAACGCCGGGCGAGCGAGTCTTGCCGGATGTGACCGTAGAGTCGCAGGACGTCGACAATCGAGAGCGCCATTTCCGTGTCGTCGGTGTGGAACCACGGGCCTGCCGGAAGCCCGAGCTCAATCACCTCCGCCGCCTGAGTGTACCGGCCGGCCAGCATTTCCCCCACTGCGTCGCCGATCGCAAGCCCTTCAAGCGACAGCATCGTGCGCTGCAACCTCTCGGCCTGGTCGGTCGCCGTTTGAAAGACCTCGTGGCGGGGAGGGTGGTGGAGCAAGGCCCGTGCTTTCGGCAGCCAGAGTCGTTCGACCCAGTCCTCCCCCATCGGTCCCACGCGGTCCGCCTCCCAACCGGTAAACCGCAGTTCGTTGTGCATGGACCATGCCCGCTCCGTGTTGGTGGAGTGAATGATCACGGGGCAGAAGGGAAAGTGACAAGCGAGGGTGCGGGCGACATCAAGTCCGGTCCCCGGATCGCGTTTCGCACCCGGGCGGGGGTTTAGATCGTGATCCAGGGAGATGAGGTGAGTCATGTGAAAGCACGCTTCGAACTCGGCGAGCATGGTCGGAGCATCGTGCCAGACCTTGATCTGCCATTCCCTGCCAAGTTCCGGCGCTGCCGCCTCAAACGCGGCGATTCGGTCGTTGTCATCTTCCAGGAGCAGGATGGTCTTCATCGCCCCGCTCCTTGCAGTGGGTTCACCCATTTCAGGCCTCGGAAGCGGGCGAAGTCGGTGTCGGTGGAATGGAGCACGCAGTTGTGCTCGAGGGCGAGGGCGGCCAGATGGGCGTCCGAGACGAGGTTGGCGGTGGCGTTGCCCACGCGCAGCATCTTCTGAAACAGGCCCCAAAGCAGGTCGGTCGGCGTGACCAGGCGGACACACGGCTGCTCCAGCCAGCTCTGGACCCGGTCGGTCGCTCCCTTCAGCGTCAAAGGTCGGCGATGCAGGCGCGCGTTGGTGGCGATCCGGATGAAGGCGGTCAGCACCGGCCAGCGGAGGCGGACCGGAACCGTCTCGCTCAGCCGGCCATCCCACCATTCCCGTGCGGCCTCGTGATGCGGGAAGAGGCTGTCTTCCGCGTACAGCAGCAGATTGGCGTCCACCAGGATCACGGGTGATCCTCCCCTTCGGCCTGGGCAAGCAATTCAGCGATGCGGTCGTAGCTGAACTCCTCGCGAAGGCCCATAGGACGCGGTGTCGTGCGGTAGGGCTTGGAGGACTGCGGCGCAAGCAACGAGTCCAATCCAATCCGTAAGGCGGCGTTCACCACTTCCTTGAACGGCCGGCGCAAGCGGGCGGCGCCTTCCCGGGCCTTTGCTGCGACGTCAGGATCAAGTGTCAGCGTGATCTTCATGCAGGAATCATGATGCGTGATACCTGGCTTGTCGTGGTCCACTGGCAAAGGGAGCGGCAACGGCAAGCGGGCGGCTACACGTCGATGACCGGTCCGTCGCCCGGCGGCGGGGCGGGCGGGCGGCGGTTGTCGTCCGGGGGAGGGGACCGATGGCGCTGGATGCGGAAGGCGCCCCGGGTGCCGGTGAGGATGTTTGCCGTGATGGACACGAGGCTGATCACCACCCCGCCCCAAAAGGCCGCGCCGAAGGAGTCCACGCGGAAGGCCCCGCCCATGAGCTGGCCGACGGCGAAGAGCAGGAACGCGTTGACGAACAGCACGAAGATCCCGAGCGACGCCACCAGCAAGGGTAACGCCAGGATGAGCATGACCGGCTTCAAGAAGGCGTTGAGCGCCCCCAACAGCAGCGATGCCGCGAGCAGGCCGCCGAACGAGGAATAGTCGATGCCCCGAACCAGGGTGGCGGCGACCACCACGCCGAGGGTGGTGATGGCCCAACGTTTGAGAAAGGGAACCCAACGTTGCTGAAACTCCGATGGTGGCGTGTGTTGCATGACGCGACTGGCAACGGGCCGGCTCGGGCCCGACGCCTGGCGACAGTGTCGCACCGTCCGTCCGTCGTCGCCAGCACGGAAAGGGGCACGGGGGCATCGTGGGTTCGCGGTCCTTCCGATGCCACTGAAGGGTCACGGTTCCATCCAATGGCCCGGTGATCCCTCGTGCCGGCGGGAATCGCTGCCGGGGCAAGCAAGGCGTTGCCTCGATCCGCGGCGTTGGTATGCTTCCGCGCAGTCGCAGTCGTCAACGTCATCTCAGGTCACGTCACGTCATGAAAGTCATGAGCCTTCTTCGCACGCCTTTTCGGGGCCTGCTCGCCCTGATTGCCGGGAGCCTGGCGGTCGCCGCCGTGTCCGCTGATGTCACCCGCACGGAGGATGTCATCTACGGGCGCAAGCACGGTCTGGCCCTCACGATGGACGTGTTCGCGCCCGACCAGGCGAACGGGTGCGGCGTGGTGTTCATGGTTAGCGGGGGGTTCCACTCCTCCAAGGCCATGATCAACCAGGTGTTCTTCCAGGCATTCCTCGACCGCGGCTACACGGTCTTCGCGATCGTCCACGGGGAGCAGCCGAAATACGCCATCCCGGAGATCGTGCAGGACATCCATCGCGCCATTCGGTTCATCCGTTATCATGCGGCCGATTACGGCGTCGACCCCACGCGACTTGGCATCGCGGGGGCCAGTTCGGGCGGGCATCTATCGGTGACGATCGGAACGCAGGGTGGCCCGGGTGATCCGAATGCCAAGGACCCCGTGGACCGCGAAAGCAGCGCGGTCGCGGCGGTGGCGTGCTTCTTTCCGCCCACGGATTTTCTGAACTACGGCGAACCCGGCGAGGATGCGGTGGGGGTGGGGCGCCTGTCCGGCTTTCGCGGGGCTTTCGGTCCGGAGGCGGAAACGGCGGAAGGCCGGCAACGTCTGGGCCGCGAGATTTCGCCCGTGAACTTCATTACGGAGCATACGGCGCCGACCCTGATCATTCACGGGGATGCCGACAAACTGGTGCCGATCCAGCAGGCGGAGTTGTTCATCAGCAGGGCGAAGGCGGCGGGGGTGCCGGTGAAGCTCATTGTGCGGGAGGGGAAGGACCACGGCTGGCCGGAGATCTTCGTCGATCTCAAACTGCTGGCGGACTGGTTCGACGTGTATGTCTGTCCGGAGACCGGTCTGGAGCCGGCGACCGGCTTCCTGCCACCGGCACCCGCCGGGCAGAAATGGCGGTTGACCTGGCATGACGAGTTCAACGGCGCGCTGGTCAACGATTTGAAATGGAACCGTCTGGGCGACTGGAAGCGGCGCGACGGTTTCTGGATCCAGGAGGACGCCTATCTGGACGGGCAGGGGAAGCTGGTGTTGCGCACGCGCAAGGATGGCGACCGGTTCACCTGCGGCGCGGTCAACACGAGCGGCAAGTTCGACCACGCCTTCGGTTTTTACGTCGCCCGCTGCCGGATGCCGGCGGAACCGGGTCACTGGCCCGCGTTCTGGATGATGAGCGGGGGCGTGGGAAAAGTGGGGGACGACGGTCGGGACGGGACCGAGATCGACATCATGGAACTGCCCTGGCGCGACGGGAAAGTGACGATGAATCTGCATTGGGACGGCTACGGCGAACATCACAAATCGGCCGGACACCGCCTGACCATTCCGGAACTCACCGATGGTTTCCATGACTACGCCCTTTGGTGGAGCCCCACGGAGTATGTCTTCTACGTGGACGGCAAGGAGGTCTGGCGCAGCGATGCGGGCGGAGTTTCCCAGGTGAAGGAGTATCTCAAACTGACGGAGGAGATCGGCACATGGGGGGGCGACATCACCCAGGCGACGTTGCCGGACGAGTTCCTGGTGGAATACGTCCGCGTCTACGACCTGGTGCCGGAATGACGAAACGGACACTCATGAGCATCCCAACGCTGCGCAACTACGTCCACGGTGAATGGGTTCAGCCCGACACCGGGTCGTTTCTGGAGGTTGAAAACCCGGCCACCGGCGAGGTGCTGGCCCGTTGTCCCCTGTCCGGTGTGCCGGAGGTGGAACTGGCGGTGAACTCGGCCGCCCGCGCGTTTCCCGGGTGGCGGGACACGCCGGCTTCGCGCAGGGTCCAGCCGCTCTTTCGCCTCGCCAACGCACTCCGCGAACGGGAGGAGGAGATCGCCACGCTGTTGACACGGGAGATGGGGAAATCGCTTGGCGATGCGCAGGCCGAATTGAAGCGCGCTTTCGAGAACATCGAGACCGCCTGCGGCATGCCGGTCCTGCAGATGGGTGACAAGCTCGTGGGTTGCGCCGAGGGCATCGACGGCGAGGTGTTGCGGCTGCCCATCGGGGTGTTCGCCATGAGCTGTCCGTTCAACTTTCCGGCGATGGTCCCGTTCTGGTTCCTGCCCTACGCCCTCGCGACGGGGAACACCTTCGTGCTGAAACCGTCCGAACAGGTGCCGATGACCATGCAGCGGGTCGCGGAGTTGCTGCACGACTGCGGCCTGCCGCCGGGCGTGTTCAATCTCGTGAACGGCGACCGGGCGGTGTCCGAGGCGTTGATCGATCATCCGTTGGTGGCGGGATTCTCGGTCGTGGGATCGAGTCGCACCTGTGCCAAGGTGGCGGAACTCTGCGCGCGGCAGAACAAGCGGCACCTGGCAATGGGCGGTGCCAAGAACCATCTCGTGGTGATGCCGGACGCCAGGCTGGACGAGGTCGTTCGGAACATGACCACCTCCTGCTACGGCTGTGCCGGTCAGCGATGCATGGCGGCGTCGGCCATCGTTGCGGTGGGGAATGAGACCTACGAGGCGATCTGCGAGCGGTTCCTTGCCCAGTCCCGTACCGTTCCCGTCGGCAACCCGCTTGAGCCGCCGTGGCGCGATGATCCCCAGGCCATCGGACCCGTCATTTCCGCGCGGGCCCTGGCGTTCATCCACGAGATGATCGAGAAGGGGGTGAAGGAGGGGGCGACGCTGGCGTTGGATGGGCGTGAGGTGAGCGTGCCCGACCGGCAGGGCGGCTACTACATCGGCCCCACGGTGTTCACCGACGTGAAACCCGGGATGGAGATCCATCGGACGGAGATCTTCGGGCCGGTGGTGGTGATCCTGAAGGCGGGTTCGTTGGACGAGGCCATCCGGGTGATCAACGAACATCCGTACGGAAACGGGGCGTCGATCTACACCCAGAACGGTTACCATGCGCGCCGGTTCAAGCTGCTGACCCAATGCGGCATGATCGGGGTGAACGTGGGCATTCCGGCGCCGGTGGCGACCCTGCCGTTCGGCGGCATGAAGCAGTCGCTCTGGGCCGATCACAAGGCGCAGGGGAAGGCCGTGATCGATTTCTTCACCGAGGTGAAGGTGATCACCGAACGCTACTGGCCCGAGCCTGGATAACCCCCGCAGCGACGCACTCGCATCCCCGGGGGGCGGGGGGGGAGATCGCCCGCAAACACGCAAAGTGGGAGCTGCGGGGCACGGAGGCTCTGAGCGACCGGTCTCAAAGCGCCGGAGAACTCCGTGGCTTCATGACCCGGCGGATTCGCGAAGCGTCCTGGAGTGCGGTGAAAAGCAAAGCCTTCACCGCTTTCCGCTGAAGGCGCGGCTGCCATCATCGCCGACGACCACCGATCCTCTCCGCCGTCTTCGGATCCCAACCCGGCTCAGGCCTTCTGATCCCTCCTGTCCGGGAGGGGGTATGTTGGCGGAGAGCGCGCCGCCAATAGCTGCAGGACTGACCCCGACGCTCTGCGAGACCCGGCGGCTCTATTCCTGGGGGGGCGTGGCGGTGTCCTTCGTGACCAATTGGATCGCCACCGGGATGTAGTCCGGGACCTTTTCGCCATTGAGCACTTTGACGGCGTTTTCAACCGCCAGCCGGCCCATCGCCTCGGGGTTCTGGGCCACGGAAGCTTCCATGTTTCCGGCGGCGATCTCCTGTCGGGCCTCGTCCACGGCGTCGAAGCCCACCACCTTGATCTGGCCGAGTTTGCCTGCGGCGCGGATGGCTTCGAGCGCACCCAACGCCATCATGTCGTTGCTGGCGAAGACCCCCTTCACGTCGCGCTGCGACTGGAGCAGGTTCTGCATCACGTTGAAGCCCTTGTCCCGTTCGTTGTCGGCCGGTTGCGAGGCCACGACGTGAAGTTGGGGGAACGGCTTGATGCCGTCGCGGAAACCGCGGACCCGGCTGTCGGCGGTTTCGTGACCGGGAATGCCCTCGAGCACGATGAGGTCGGTGGCGTTTGTGAAAAGGGCGCCGAAGTGGGCCCCGGCGATGCGGCCGCCTTCGTAGTTGTCCGAACCGATGAAGGTGGCGGTCGCGACCCCGTCATGTTTGGCGGTGGCCTCGTCCAGTTTGCTGTCGACGATCAGGACGGGAATGCCGGCGCGGTTGGCTTTTCCGACCACGGGCACGAGTTCCTTCGATCCGCTGGGGGCGAGGCAAAGGACATCGACGTGCGTTTGGATGAGGTTCTCGACAATCTGCATCTGGCGTTCGACGTCGACCTCGCGTTCGGCGGCCTGGACGATCAGGTTTACGTTCCGTTGCCTGGCGGCCTGTTCGGCCCCGCGTTGCATGTCGAGGAAGAAGGGGCTGTTGAGGGTCTTGACCACGAGGGCCACGCGCGGACGGCTGTCGGAGGTTTCCTGGCCGCCGCGGTTGCAGCCGGCGGTGAGGAGCGATCCCAGAATGGCGGCGAGTGCCGCGCCGATCAGCCAGGGGGTGGTGGTCGTTTTCATCACTTCTTTTGTGCTTTGAGGCCCATGTCCACGAGCACCGCAACGATGATCACGGTGCCGATGATCACCTGCTGGAGGAAGGACGACACTTCCAGCAGGTTCAATCCGTTCCGCAGAACCCCCATGAGCAGGGCGCCGATCAACGTCCCGATCAACGTGCCCTGGCCCCCCATCAGACTGGCGCCCCCGATGACCGTGGCCGCGATGGCGTCCAGCTCGTACATCATTCCGGCGATGGGTTGGGCGGAGTTCAGTCGAGCGGTGAGAATAACCGCGGCGATCGCGCTGGTCAAACCGCACAGCCCGTACACCAGGGTCTTGTGCCGGCGCACATTGATGCCGGAAAGGTGGGTGGCCTGTTCATTGCCGCCCATGGCGTAGGCATACAGTCCGAACCGCGTGCGGGTCAGGAGAAAGTGGCACGCCAGGTAGACGACCAGCATGATGACCGTGGGCATGGGGATGAAGAGGAACTGCGACGTGGCCAGGGCTCGGAAGCCGTCGCTGAAACCGGAGACCGGCCGGCCGTTGGTGAACAGCAGGGCGCCGCCACGGGCGATGCTCATCATGCCGAGGGTGGCAATGAACGGGGGCAGGCGCCCCAGGGTGATGAGCAGGCCGTTCGTCAACCCGCAGCCGAGTCCCACGGCCAAACCGATGCCGATGGCCAGCGGCACCGGAACCTCGCGCTGCAGCACCGTGGCCATGACCACGCCGGCGAAGGCCAGAATCGAACCGACCGAGAGATCGATGCCGGCCGTGATGATGACCACGGTCATGCCCACCGCCACGATGGCGTTGATCGAGACCTGTTCGAGCACGGTCAGCAGGTTGGAGACGGTGAGGAAGTAGGGGGTGGCAATCGTCAGCGCGAGACAGAGCAACAGGAGGCCCGCGAGGGTGCCGAGTTGTCTTCCGTGGTGGAGGATCAGGTTCTTCCAGTTCATGGCGTGGTTCCGAGCGCGGCGCCCAGCACCGCCTCCTGGGTCGCATTTGCCCGGTTAAATTCCCCGACGAGCCGTCCCTCGCGCATGACGAGGACGCGGTCGCTCATGCCGAGCACCTCCGGCATTTCGGAGGAGATCATCAGGATGCCGGCGCCCTCGCGGGTCAGGCGGTTCATCAACCGGTAGATCTCGACCTTGGCGCCGATGTCGATGCCACGGGTGGGTTCGTCGAAGATGAAGATGTCGGACTGCCGGGCCAGCCATTTGCCGAGGACGACCTTCTGCTGGTTGCCACCGCTGAGATTGGCCGTGGCCTGCTCGATGTGAGGCGTCTTGACGCGAAGCCCGGTGACGCACTCCTCCGCCAGTCGGCGTTCTTCGGTTTTGCGGAGCAGACCCCGCGGGTAGACGCGGTGGGTGTTCGGCAGGCTGACGTTGCGCTTGATCGAGAGCGGGAGGACGAGGCCAAGCTGGCGGCGGTCTTCCGGGAGCAGGGCGATGCCGGCCTGGATGGCTTCACGCGGGGAGCGGAAGCGGCAGGGGCGGCCATGCACCCGGACCTCGCCGTCCTGAAGGGGATCCGCCCCGAAGAGTGCCCGCGCCAGTTCGGTTCGACCCGATCCGAGCAGTCCGGCCAGCCCGAGGATTTCCCCGCGGCGCAGCGCGAAGGACACGTCGCGCAGTTTTGTCCGGGTCGTGAGACCGCGAACCTCCAACAGCGGCGCACCCGGCTCGACCGTTTCCCGGGGGAAATGTTCGGTCAACTCGCGATCCGCCATGTCGCGCACCAACTCGCGGACCGTCACGGTTCCAAGTTCACGGGTGGCGACGTGGCGTCCGTCGCGGAGAACGGTCACGCGGTCGCCGATTTCGAAGATCTCCTCCATCCGGTGGGAGATGTAGACGACTCCCACGCCGCGATCCCGGAGCCGGCGGACGATGGCGAACAGGTTGGCGATCTCGGTTTCGGTGAGGGCGGAGGTGGGTTCGTCCATGACCAGGATGCGCGCGTCCAGCGACAGGGCCTTGGCGACTTCGACCATCTGTTGTTCCGCCACCCCGAGGGCGCTGATGGGGGAATCGGGGTCGATGGCGACCTCCAGTTCGCGCAGGGCGGTTTCGGCCTTCTTCCGCATGGCCCGGCGATCCAGCAGAAAGCCGGCGTGCCGGGGTTCGCGGCCGAGGGAGATGTTGGCGCTGACGGGGAGGTGGGGGACGAGGTTGAATTCCTGGTAGATGGTGCTGATCCCGAGGGCCTGGGCGTGTTGCGGTGAGGCGATGCGTTGCGGTTCACCGGCAAGGTGGATCGTCCCCTCGTCCGGCCGGTAAGCGCCGCTCAGGATCTTCATCAGGGTCGATTTGCCGGCCCCGTTCTCGCCCAGCAGGACATGGACCTCGCCCGCCCGGAGGTCGAAGTCGACCCCGTCGAGGGCGCGCACCCCGGGAAAGGACTTCCCGATCCGGTGCATGGCGAGGAGGGGAGGGGCGTCCATCATTGGGCGCGGGTGGGCCGGCGGGGAACCCGGTCCCGCGTGGGGCCCGAGGGGTGGGGGCAGGGGGCCGGTGCTCTGGTTTTGGTGGTCAGCACGGGGAATGGATGAATCAGGCGGCTCGGGGGAGGCAAGGGGAAACTTCCCGGCGATTCTCCTTTTCGCATTTTGGCGCCGGAGCGCCGGCGCTCCGCCGGCTTTCGGCTTGGGAGCCCAGGAAGACGTCCGGGTTTCCGTTTGAAGCAAGCCGATCTGAGATCGGCGCTCCGCCACAATGAGCATTGAACTGCTGGAACCCGCCACCTTGAGCTTGAACAGGTGTGGCGTGCCTTCTAGCATCCAACCACAGAGAAAACGCAACCACGAACCCAACATGCTCGAATTCCATTCTGCCAGCACCCGGATGGTGAACTCAAAGAGAGCGATCACCGAATGCCTCGAGGCTGCCCTGGCTGAGAACGTCGCCGATTGTGACCTGATCATCATCCACGCCTCGATCGGGCATAACTACCAGGAACTCGCGGACCAGGCGCGGGCGCTGGCCCCGCGGGCCCGGGTGGTGGGGGCCTCCTGCTGCGGGATCGTTGGCAGCGAGGGCGTCAGCGAGTCCATGAAGGATGTCGCCATCATGGCGGTCAAGGGCCGGGAGGAACTGGCGGTGGCGCACGTGGACGGGATTTCCGGCGACAACTCCTTTGAGAAATGTGCGGAGCTGGCCGGGCAGCTCAAGGCCGCCAATCCCGGGGTGAACATGGTTTATTTCCTGGGCTCGGGAATCGACATCGCCAACGACCGGTGCATCGCCGGGTTTGAGTCGGTGCTGGGGCCGGAGGTGACGGTTTTCGGGGCGACTTCCTCGGACAACATGCGGGGTCTGGTGAGCTACCAAATTGTGGACGACCGGGTGTATGAGCATGCGGCCTACGCGGTGGGTTTTGCGGACCCGACGTTGGAGGTGGACACGCAGGCAAGCCACGGGTTTGTGACGGTGGGCGATCCCTTGGTGGTGACGAAGGCCCAGGGACACCGGATTCTCGAACTGAACGGCCGGCCGGCCTGGACGGAATACACGAGTCGCCTGGATCTGCCGGAAACGGCGACGTGCGGGGATTCGATTCCGGTGGGGGCGCTGGCGGAGCGGCTGCCGGAGGCAGTGGCGCGTGAGTATGGGAACGATCACATCCTCAGGGTGGTGACCAAGCGGGACGTTGACACCGGGACCATGTATTACGCGACGCTTTGTCCGGAGGGCACGCAGCTATGGCTCACGGTGCGGGACGAGCCGCGGATCTTTGCGGACATGGACCGCATGATGGGGGAGATGGTGAAGCGCGGGGCGGGCCGGAAGACGGTGGCGGTTTTTCATGCGGACTGTCTGGCGCGGGGACGCTTCCTGTTCAACCGGGTCATGAAGGACGAGTTGGTGAGCCGCATGCAGTTCCCGTTGTCGGACAACGGGGCGGTGCCCCCCTGGCTGGGGATGTACGGCTTCGGTGAGTTTGCCCGGTTGGGTGGTGCGAACACCTACCACAATTACACCACGGCGCTCTACGTCCTCAGGCGGCGGGCCTGAGCCGGGGGGGCGGCAAGCGGCATGTCCTCCTCCTCCCAACCTGTGCCCGACGGTCCCGCACCGGGGGCTGAATGGCTGCGTCGTTACGAGGATCTGCAGCGTCGGGTGACCCGCTTCAGTGCGGTCGAGCAGGGGTTGATCAACACCCGGGATCTGCTGGACCGCGAGCTGGAGCGGTTCAACCGGATGCACTCGTTCAACACGCGGGCCATCCGGGCGCACGCCTCGGGGACCTTCCCGGGCATTCTGGCGGAGGCAATCGTCGACGTTTTCGAGTTGGAGTTCGGTTGTGTCTGGTTGCTGGACGCCCCCGGGGGGCTGCACTCGCTGCCCGCCGGAACCACGGGATTGCAGGTGGGGGAAACGGCGTTACGGGCCTTCAACGGGTGGCTTGGGCGGCAATTCGCCGGGGGCGGGGCGGAGCCCCGATTGCTGTCGGGGACCGATCTGGACGGGCTCCGGGAGCATGTGCCGGCGAGTCAGTTGGTGGTGGCCCGGTGCCGCGATTCCGCCGGGCGATGTCTCGGCTGGGTGGTCGGGGGCATCACGGATGAACGAGCGGAATTTCACAGCCCGGTGCGCTCGGAACATCTCGGCTCGTTCCGGGTGTTCACTCAGCAGACCGCGGCCCTGATCCAGAACCGCCGCGACCGGTCCATCATCCAGCGGCAGGTCCGGAGCATCCAGCTTTCCGAGGAACGTCTCAGCCTGGCGCTGGAGGCCAGCAAGGCCGGTCTCTGGGACTGGGACATCACCGCGGGCCGCAGCTTCTATTCCCGGCAGTGGCTGGCCATCCTGGGCCATGCGCCGGGCGAGGTCTCCTCGGCGCCGGAGGAATGGAGCGGCCGGCTGCACCCGGAGGATCGGGAGCGCGTGCTCGCTGCCCTGGAGGCCCATGTGACCGGGGAGACCGACCACTACGAGCAATGTTTCCGGATGCGGCATCGCGACGGGCACTACGTGTGGATTCAGAGCCGTGGCCGGGCGTTGCGCAAGGCCGGTGAGGGACCGCATCGGATGGTGGGCACGCACCTGGACATCTCGGCCCAGAAGGAGATGGAACGGCGCCTGCGCGAGGCGGAGGAGGCCCAGCGTCAGGCCCGCGAACAGGCGGAGTCCGCCAGTCGGGCGAAGAGTGTCTTTCTGGCCAACATGAGTCATGAGATCCGCACGCCCCTCAACGGCGTGTCGATGGCGCTCGAACTGCTGCGCAAGGCGTCATTGGGGCCCGGTCAGGAACAACTGGTCAATGCCGCGGAGCAGTCTTCCCGCACCCTGCTGCGCCTGCTGGGTGACATTCTCGACCTCAGCAAGATCGAGGCGGGCCGGTTGGAACTGGAGGAGTTCACGTTCGACCTCCCGGCCTCCATCCGCGAGATCGTGGACTCCTTCGAGTTGCTGGCGCGGGACAAGGAACTCGGGTTGGCGCTGATCCTCGATCCCGACCTGCCGACCTGGGTCAGCGGGGATCCCACCCGGCTCGGCCAGGTGCTCAGCAACCTGATCGGGAATGCCATCAAGTTCACCTCCAAGGGACGGATTCAGGTCGCGGTCGGTGTTCGGACACAGGCGCCGGGGGAGTGCCGGGTGGTCTTCGGGGTGGAGGACACCGGAATCGGGATGTCCGAGGAGGTGCAGGAAGGGCTTTTCACGCCGTTCATGCAGGCGGATTCCTCCACCACCCGCAGGTTCGGTGGAACCGGTCTGGGGCTCGCCATCTCCCGCCTGCTGGTGGAGATGATGGGGGGGAGCATTGCCGTTGAAAGCCGGCCCGGGCAGGGGACGGCCTTCCGTTTTGAGGTCCCTCTGCGCGTGCCCTCCGACCCGGTGGAGGCATCCCTGCCCGCGGCCCCGAATGCCGCTCCGACGGCGATGCCCGCCCATGCCGGCCGGGTGCTGGTGGCCGAGGATGATCGCGTGAGCCGCGAACTTGCCGTTCTGGTCGTGGAGGGCATGGGGCTGGAGGCGGCATCCGCCACGAACGGACAGGAGGCGGTCCGGAGCTTTGAGCAGGAGGATTTCGATGTCATCCTGATGGACTGCAACATGCCTGAGATGGACGGCTACGAGGCCACCCGGGCCATCCGTGCGATTGAAGCCGCCCGCGGGACGCCCGCGGGTGCCCGGGTCAAGATCATCGCGCTGACGGCAAATGTCCTGGTGGGGGAGCGCGAGCGATGTCTGCAGGCCGGCATGGACGATTACCTCACCAAACCGCTGGTTCCGCCCCGCCTGTCGGCCATCCTCAGCGGATTCTCCCGGGCTGCTTCCGCCGCCCGCCCGGAAACCCCGCCAGCCAGGGCCGCCAACCCGACCCGGCGATTGGGAGAACTCTGCCAGGAACTGGATGCCGAACTGGTCCGGCAACTCGCTTCGGACTTTCTCCAGGAACTCCCCGGCCGGCTGGCCGAACTCAAGTCGTTCCACGAGGCCCGGCAACTGGTTGAACTGGAGCGTGCCGCGCATTCCCTCAAGGGGGTCGGGCTTTCGTTGGGACTGGATGCCTTTGCCGCGGTTGCCCGGACCGTGGAGGAATGCGCAGAGCAGTGTCGCGAAGCGGAGTCCTCGTCCGCATCCGAAGCGGCGGCCAGCCCGGATCTTGACGAGGCCCTGTCCGCCGTGCCGGGCGCCGTGGACCAGGTGGTGAAGGATGTGCAGGAATGGTTGTCCCGGCAGGAGCAGGCCGGGACGGGCTGACTTCGGGCACGCACCTGCCTTGCGACGTGTCGGGTCCGATTTGTTGCTGGTGTCGGGCCGGATGATGAGGCATAACCCGCGCGTTCAATGACTGCCCATGACCGCCCAATGTCCGATGCAGTATGACGCCGACAACCTGCTGGTCCGCCCCGGGAGTGACCCTGCGGATCCGGGGTTGATCCTGCGGATCACACCGCAACTCGCCGGCTGGGATTTCATTCACTTCGAGGTGCGCCGTTTGGCTGAAGGCGAGCAGTGGTCTTTTGCGACCGGGGAGCACGAGCTGGCGCTCGTCAACCTCACCGGTTCGTACGCGGTTGCCTCGAATCGCGGCAACTGGAGCGGGGTGGGCGGTCGGAGGGACGTGTTTTCCGGCGCGGCTCACGCGCTTTATCTTCCGCGTGGCACGGAGTTCACGGTGACCGCCGAGCAGGCGGGGGACTTCGCCGTCGGCTGGGTGCCGACGGACGAGGATCACGAGCCCTGGCTCATCCGTCCGGAGCAGGTGCAACGCTCGATCCGGGGTGGCGACAACGTGAGCCGGCAGATCAACGATCTCCTGCCGCCCGGTTCGCCGGTGCATCGGTTGGTGCTGGTGGAGGTCTACACGCCCAGCGGCAACTGGAGCAGTTATCCGCCCCACAAGCACGACCGGCACGTGGTCGACGCCGAAGGCAACCTGATCGAGGCCGATCTCGAGGAGGTCTATTTCTACAAGCTGGATCGCCCGGAGGGATACGCCTGCCAACGGGTCTACACGGATGGAAGTTCGCCCCTGCACGCGGCCGGTTGCCCGATCGACGCTCTGATCCGCGCCGAGGACAACTGCGCGGTCCTCGTGCCGGAAGGCTACCATCCCGTGGTCAGCGCGCCGGGTTACACGACCTATTATCTGAACGTGCTTGCCGGCAGCGCCCAGAGCCTGGCGAACCAGGACGATCCCCGTTACACGTGGGTGAAGGAGCATTACCGCTTGGTCGATCCGCGCCTGCCGCTGTACGGCGACGGATCTTGACCACGAATGAACCCAAATGGACACGAATAGGGAGAGAACAACGGACGGAGGGGGGAACTTCTCCGGGATCTCCTGCCGGGCGGAATCCAGGCCCCTTCCCCGCCGGGAAGAGCGGTTTCTGGATTCGTGTCCAACCGTGTTGATTCGTGGTTTCTTCCCCACGCAGCCTGCTGCATCCGCCTCATGACCCTCCCGGAGAAAGCCTTCGATACCCTGCACATGGGTCGGTCCTCGATCGACCTCTACAGCCTGGATGTCGGGGCTGCGTTCGCGGACATCACGAAATTCGCGGCCTACGTGGGGGGCTCCCCGACCAACATCAGCGTCGGCGGCCGGCGGTTGGGGTTGAACACCGTCGTGCTCACAGCGCTGGGAGAGGATCCGGTGGGCGATTTCATTCACCGTTTCCTCGTCGCAGAAGGGGTGGTGACGGACTTTGTGCCGCGCAAACCCGGTCACCGGACCAGCGCCGTGGTGTTGGGGATCGAGCCGCCCGACCGTTTCCCGCTCGTCTACTACCGGGACAACTGTGCGGACATCGAACTGACCATCGACGATGTGCTGGCCGCACCGGTCCCGCAGTGTCGTGTCTTCCAATTCGCGGGCACGAACCTCTGCCGCGAGCCGAGTCGAAGCGCCACGTTGTTCGCCGCCGAATGGGCCCGGCAATGCGGGGTGGAGGTGGTGATGGACATCGATTTCCGGCCCGACCAATGGCATGACCCGCGGGCGTTTGGTGTCGTGGTGCGGTCGGCGTTGCGCCTGGTGGACATCGTGCTCGGGACGCAGGACGAGTTGAACGCTGCGATGTTGACCGATCCCGCCGTCGTTGAACGGACGACCTCGGTGTCGGACACGAAAGTCAAGGGCGACGTCGAACAGTCCATTGCCACGCTGCTGGGTTTGGGGCCGCGGGCGGTTCTCGAGAAGCGCGGCGAGCAGGGTGCCCGCGTGCACCTGGCCCGGGGACAGGACACCCCCGAGGTGATCGAGGCGCCGGGTTATCCGGTGGAGATCGCGAACATTCTCGGCGCCGGCGACGCCTTTGCCGCGGGATTCCTCCATGGCCACCTGCAGGGATGGGGCTGGCGCAAGGCGGCCCGGTTGGGGAACGCCTGCGGCGCCATCGTGGTGACCCAGCACGGCTGCGCGAATTTCATGCCGCACCTCGACGAGGTGATGGCTTTTGCCACCGCGCGTGGTGGACTCGATTGATCAACCCGCAATCCGGAGACCGCAAACCGATCAGACTTATGAAGACCGAACGACTGACCATGGCCCAGGCCCTGGTGAAATTCCTGACGCAGCAACACGTGGAACGCGACGGCGTGGAGCAGCCGTTCTTCGCCGGCTGCTTTGGCATCTTTGGCCACGGCAACGTCAGCGGGATCGGCCAGGCGCTGCAGCAGTACCCGGAACTGCGCTACCACCAGACCCGCAACGAGCAGGCCATGGTCCACACCGCTGTCGCCTACGCGAAGGTGAAGAACCGGCTGCAGACCCTGGTCTGCACCTCCTCCATCGGGCCCGGCGCCACCAACATGATCACCGGCGCCGCCGTCGCCACCACCAACCGCCTCCCCGTGCTCCTTCTGCCGGGCGACATCTTCGCCCGCCGCAACGTCGCCCCGGTCCTGCAGCAGCTCGAGTCTGAACACACCCAGGACATTTCCGTGAACGACTGCTTCAAACCGGTCAGTCGCTACTGGGACCGGATCAACCGTCCGGATCAGCTCATCACCGCGTTGCCCGAGATGATGCGGGTTCTGACCAGCCCGGCCGAAACCGGGGCCGTCACCCTCGCCCTTCCGGAGGACACCCAGACCGAGGCGTACGACTATCCGGTGGAGCTGTTCCGCAAGCGGGTCTGGCACATTCCACGCAACCGGGCCGACACGGCTTCGCTGGCGCTGGCGGCGGAGTGGATTCGCGCGGCGAAACGTCCGTTGATCGTGGCCGGTGGCGGTGTGATCTACAGCGAGGCCACGGAAACGCTCAAGGCGTTCGTCGAGCAGACGGGCATTCCCGTGGGTGAAACGATGGCGGGCAAGGGCAGCCTGTGCTTCGACCATCCGTTGAACCTGGGGGCCATTGGCGTGACCGGAAACCTGGCCGCGAACCGTGTGGCCCAGACCGCCGATCTGGTCATCGGGATTGGCACGCGCTACAGCGATTTCACCACCATGAGCAAGACCGCGTTCCAGGATCCGAACGTGCGCTTCATCAATATCAACGTGGGCGAGTTCGATGCCGGCAAGCACTACGCGCTGCCGTTGGTCGCCGACGCGAAAGTGACCCTGGAAGAGGTTTCCGGGCTGGTCCAGGGCTGGCAGGCACCGGCCGTCCACCAGGAAACCGCCCGCCGGCTGCACACGGAATGGGAGGCCGAGGTGGATCGCATTTATGCGATTCGTCACCAACCGCTCCCGAGCCAGGGCGAACTGATTGGCGCGGTGAATGAACTCAGCGATCCGTCGGCCATCATGATCAACGCGGCCGGCAGCATGCCGGGCGACCTCCACAAGTGCTGGCGCGCGCGGCATCCGAAGAGCTTCCATCTCGAATACGGCTACAGTTGCATGGGCTACGAGATCGCCGGCGGATTGGGGATCAAGATGGCCGCACCCGAACGCGACGTCTACGTCATGGTCGGTGACGGCAGCTACCTCATGCTCGGCAACGAGATCGTCACGTCGATCCAGGAAGGGCAGAAGCTGATCATCGTCCTGATGGACAACAGCGGGTTCAACAGCATCGGCGGGTTGAGCCGGTCGTTGGGGCAGCAGGGTTTCGGGACGCGCTATGTCTATCCCGAGGACAACCGGTTGCCGGGCGACGACGCGGGCGAGAAGGTGCGCGCGTTGCCGGTGGATCTGGCAATGAACGCCCGCGGACTTGGGGCGGAGGTCATCGAATGCCACAGTTACGATGACTTCACCGCCGCCCTGACCCGGGCGCGCAAGGCGGAGCAAACGGTTGTCATCCATGTCCGCAACGATCGCTACGCCGGCATCGGCGGCTATGACAGTTGGTGGGATGTGCCACCGGCCGAGGTGAGCGAAATGGAGGCGGTGCGCGAAGCCCGGAAGGGCTGGCTCGAGAAGCGTGCGCAGGAACGTTATTACGCCTGATCGACTGTCGTCATGAGTTCCATTCTCGTTGGCAACGCGCCCTGCTCGTGGGGGTCGCTCGAATTCGAGGGACTGGAAGGCAAACCGGTTCCGTATGGGCAGATGCTGGATGAGTTGGTGACCACCGGCTACACCGGTACCGAACTCGGGGACTGGGGCTACATGCCGACCGATCCGGCGGTCCTGCACGCCGAGTTGGAGCGACGCCGGGTGGCGTTGGTCGGGGCCTTCGTGCCGGTGCGTCTGAAGGAGGCCGCAGCCCATGCCGACGGCGCGGCTGCGGCCGTGCGAATTGCCCGGTTGCTGGCGGAGGTTCACGAGCGGGCCGGCCAGAAACACGCGCCGTTCCTGGTGCTCGCCGACGACAACGGCACCGATCCCGCCCGCACGCAAAACGCCGGGCGGGTGGGAGCGGACCTGGGGTTGTCCGAGCCGGAATGGCGGACTTTCGTCGACGGAGTCAACCGGGTGGCGAATGAGGTGCGCGAGCGTGCCGGGTTGCGGACGGTGTTCCATCATCACTGCGCCGGCTACATCGAGACGACGGACGAGATTGCCCAGTTGCTCGACCGCACCGATCCGGGGTTGCTCGGTCTGGTGTTCGACACAGGGCACCACCTTTACGGCTCGGGCACGAGCGACGGGACGGCGGGGTTGGCGGCGATGGACCGTTTTGCCGAGCGCATCTGGTATGTCCACCTGAAGGACTGCAGCCGCGAGGTGGCGGAGCAGGCGCGGGCGGAAGGATGGGACTATTTTACGGCGGTCCGCCATGGCGTGTTCTGTGAGTTGGGCCGCGGTGCCGTGGATTTTCCGGGCGTCGTGAACTGGTTGAAAGCCCGCCACTACGACGGCTGGGCACTGGTGGAGCAGGATGTTCTCCCCGGGCTCGGCACCCCGCGGGAGAGCGCCCAACGCAACCGGGACTACCTCCGTTCCATCGGACTCTGAGCATGAGCACCCAATCACGGATCACCCTGGGCCTGATCGGCACCGGCCGCATCGGGCGATTGCATGCGGAACACCTCCGCTTCCGGTTGTCCGCGGCCGATCTTCGCGCCGTCACCGATCTCAACCGCGACTCCGCCCAAGCCTGTGCCGACCGTTGCGGGATCGTCCGGGTGGCGGCGGATCATCACGAGATTCTCGCCGATCCCGAGATTCAGGCGGTGGTGGTGTGTTCCCCCACCGACACGCACGCGGACATCATCGAGGCGGCGGCGGAGGCCGGAAAACACGTCTTCTGCGAGAAGCCGATCGAGGTGAGCCTGCCGCGCATCGATCGTGTCCTCAGTGTCGTTGAGCACGCCGGTGTGCTGTTGCAGATCGGGTTCAACCGGCGGTTCGACGCGAACTTCCGGCGCATCCGCCAGGCCGTTGCCGAGGGCGAAATCGGTACGCCGCACCAGTTGCACATCATCAGTCGCGACCCCGGCCCGCCGCCGGTCGAGTACATCCGCCAGTCGGGCGGCATCTTCCTGGACATGACCATTCACGACTTCGACATGGCGCGATTCCTGATCGGCAGCGAGGTCGAGGAGGTCTATGCCACCGGCGGGGTGCGGATCGATCCGGCGATCGGCGAAGCGGGCGATCTCGACACCGCCACCATCCTGCTCAAGTTCGCCGACGGCACGGTGGGGATCATCGAGAACTCCCGGAAGGCGGTCTACGGCTACGACCAGCGGGTGGAGGTGTTCGGCAGCAAGGGCAGCATCGAGGCGGGCAACAACTATCCGAACACCTGCCGGATCGCCGGCGCCGAGGGGGTTGGCCGGGACCTGCCACTCAACTTCTTCATGGACCGGTACACGCAGAGTTACCTCGACGAAATGGCCCAGTTCCTGGAGGCCATTGTCACCGGGGGCCGGCCGCCGGTCTCCGGGGTGGACGCCCGGGCGCCGGTGGTGATGGCGATGGCGGCACGACTTTCCGTGCAGGAGAACCGGCCGGTGAAGCTTGCCGAGATCGAGGCCCAAGTCGTCTCCGGGTAAGCGCACGGGCAATGTTAGGACAAACTCAAAACTCGACTGTTCGGCGCAATCTGTCCACCATCAGACAATCATGGAGAAGCACCGGCCAACCAGGCTCAATGATAGGACAAACTGAGTTTGTCCTAATAATACTGTTAGGCCACCATGACCATTCAAGCGTCACAACTCCGTTTAGCCCTTTCACTGGGCTTTGTGCTTTTCGGTTGTCTGCCTGCACTGACGGAGACAAACCAGCTAGCGCAACTTTTGAGCACCACCCGTGCAGGCCAATATCGCCTCACCCAAGCTTGGGTTGGCGAGCGCCGTCAGACTGTTGCGACGGGATTTTTCGCCACACACACAAACAGTCCGGCACTGGAGCGTTCCGAACGCGAGTTGCACTTGGATTTGTTCAGCTACTACAACGAGCCTTCAGCGATGCCGCTTGGTTCGCGAGCGATCAGTCAGAGTTTAGAGCAGACCAAAGAAGGTTGGCGGCACACCAATCTTCACATTCACAGAGCCGCCTTTCCGACTGATGCAGAAGTTACTGCGGCGCGCACAGTAGGTGCACTCACGAACCTTCTGGGCTCATCATGGGGTTTCAAGGATGCCTGGGGTGACACACGGGCGATGCACTCGCAAGCGGGATGGTCGTATTTCCGAATGGTGGACGATGCTACCCTTGAGACCTTGTCCGTATTTTGTCTCACTACTTACACAAACGGACAGTCAGCAGAGTATGTTGACAGCATCAGGATTCAGAGAGGCACAGCAAGGCAAGCGAGATGACAACGACATGGCCC
>JACKPW010000042.1 GCA_024233215.1 Verrucomicrobiales bacterium
AGGGCTGCTCCCGGGCTTTGCGGGGTCTTGGCGGAAAGCGGTGAAGGCTTCGCTTTTCACCGCAGTCCAAGACGCTCTGCGAGATCGGAAGCCGGTTTCACAATCCGTCCGCTGCTGTTCGCCGTTGTGTCCAGGGCTTTCGCCGGGCTTGATGCAAACGGGCGCAGAGACGTATGCTCGGGGCGTTCAATCAGCACACACTTACTTGAAACACATCCCACACCTCCGGTCATGAGCGAAAACCAGAACAGCCCCTCGGCCCGAACCACCCGTCGCGACTTCTTAAAGACTTCCACCCGCCTCGCCGCCGGCACGGCACTTGCGGGCGCTGTGGCCCGACCCGGGTACGCCGCCGAGGACAACACCCTCAAGATCGCCCTCGTCGGCTGCGGCGGTCGCGGCACCGGCGCCGCCGGACAGGCCCTTTCCACCAAGGGCCCCACCCAGTTGTGGGCGATGGCGGATGTCTTCGAACACCGCCTCAGCGCGAGCCTCGGCCAGTTGCGTCCCGGTCACGGGGAGAAGGCGGACGTCCCGGCGGAACGGCGTTTCATCGGTTTTGACGCCTACAAGAAGGCCATCGATTCCATCGCGCCGGGCGGCGTCGCGTTGTTGACCACCCCGCCGGCCTTTCGCCCGATGATGGTGGAATACGCCATCTCGAAGGGGGTCCACGTGTTCATGGAAAAGTCGTTCGCGGTGGACGGTCCGGGCATCCGACGGATTCTGGCAGCGGGCGAGGCGGCCCAGAAGAAGAACCTCAAGATCGCCGGCGGTTTGATGAGCCGGCATTACGTCCCGCTGGAAGTGGCGGTGGAGAAGATCCACGACGGCATGATCGGCGACGTCATTACCGCCTGGGCGTATCGGATGCACGGACCCGTGGGCTTCAGCCCGAAACGGGAAGGTGAGTCGGAACTCGCCCATCAGATCGCGAACTACAGCTGCTACACCTGGCTCAACGGCAGCTTCATCGTCGACTGGTTGATCCACAACATCGACATCTGCTGCTGGGTCAAGGGCGCGTGGCCGGTAAGCGTCATCGGCATGGGGGGGCGCCAGACGCGCACGCAGCCGGACCAACTATTCGACCAGTACTTCGCGGAATACACCTTCCCCGACGGGACGCGCCTGGCCGCCCAGGGCCGGCACATCAACAACTGCTGGGGCTTCTTCGGCGACAAGATCCAGGGCGCCACCGGTTCGGCCATCCTCGGCGAAGGCCAGCCAAAACCCTTCATCTACAAGGGCCACATCCCGACGCCGGAGAACGTCATCTGGCGTTACCGCGGCCCCGAGCACGATCATTACCAGTACGAGCACGACCTGCTCTTCGACGCGATCCGAAACGACAAGCCCTACAACGAGGCCGAACGCTGCGCCCAGGGCTGTCTGACGGCGATCATGGGCCGGATGGCCTGCGAGTCGGGCAAGGAAGTCACCCGGGAAGCCGCGTTGAATTCAACGCTGGTGCTGGCGCCCGGCTTGGAGCAACTCCGGAGCTTCGAGGATCCCGCCCCCGTCATGCCGGATGCGCAGGGCAGCTACCCGATCGCCATGCCGGGAACGACCGTGGCGTTCTAGTCGTAACGCTGCAGCAGAACTGGGGAGCGCGGCCGGCCCGGCTGCTCCAGTCGGCGGCCCGCCGACTGGTTCCCAGTGGAGTATGCCTTCCCCGAACCTTGACCGCGGTGACTTTGGAGGTGCCCGGCGGGCCGCCGGGCACAGCACGCGGGCCGCGTGCGGTCCCCAGTTGGGCTGCATCGTGATGGTGTTGCGGAGGGCGGGAACCATGAACCGGGAAGCACTTTGAAGCAAGCGGGTAATGGCCGGTGAAACGTCAACGACGGACCCCAAGCTCGTAAGGCTGCTGGCAGCCGTGATCGCGTCAGCGATGTCGGTGGTGTTCGTTGTGGCTTACAGCCATGTTTCTCGCTCGCGATTCGAATATCAAAGCGAAGGGGCACAGCTCATGCACGTCAACAAGCTCATGTGCGCTCACGGCGGCTGGCTCTGGCTGCTTCCGTCTGTGGCGGTCCTGGCTGGGCTCATCCTGACCCGGCGTCGCCCTCCATCTGCCGCCTCTTTCGAAGCACTGCTCGCGATCGTATGGCTGGTATCGCTCGGACTCGTTGGATTCTGCCTCGTGAGTTGGCAACTCCAGGACGTGCCCATCTTCCATCTACACGAAGCCGCGATCTGAGGCGTAGCGGCGAACTGGTGTTCGCCGGGGGCACCCTCTCGATCCAACTTGGCCGATATCCACCGGCAGGATCGAGGGCAGACCGCAAAGCGCTCAACGGCCAGCTTCGGCGGATGCCAATCCGCCGCTACGAGGCCAGCAGCTCGTTCACCTTCTTCATCACGGCGAACGCGTCGGCCACGTAGAGGACATCCGCCTTGCCGCGCGCCCAACCACACGTGCCGTCGGTGTTGATCACGCGACGTTCGTTGACAAAGCGCCAGCCCACCGTGTGCGGTTCCTCCCCGTGACAACAGGTCGCCAGCCCCTTCGGATGGCGCGGCGTCGCGCCGGTCTGGCCGATCTGGTTCAAGTGTGTTAGGAACGAGAGCACCGCCTGCCCTTCCCCGCCCAAGTCCACCAGCGACTTGCTGCTGCCCAGCGACGCGCGCGTGGCATTAAGGAAGTTGAGAATCAGCTTCTCGGCATCTGGAACATGTGTCTGGCCGTCGGCCTGTTTCTTGGTCCAGCCCGCGCCGGTCACAAACAGCAGATCGGCATCTGGACGGATGGTCTGGGCATCGGCAGCGGGTGCCTTGATGCCGGTAACCTGCGTGCGCGGGGCGGCCAGGTCGGCGGGCGAGGAAACCGCTTCTGCCGCCCCGGTGCCGGGTTCCCCACTCCAAGCGGCGTAACAGCCAGGGTCGATGAGCAGAATCCACGGACGCTGGGCACGCTTGAGCCGGCCCCGAAGACGCTGGCGATAGAACCAACGGGTCACCTCGATGGTGCCATCCGAAACGCCCAACTGGCTGACGTGCGTATCCACCGCTCCGCCCAGGCGATGGGACACGCCGGGCAACACCCGGTTGAACCGGGACGTCGCCGGAGCGATGACGGCAGTGGCTTGAGCCGCCTGGCAAATCGCGGTCGCGGCCGCGGCATCGGTGGCATAACGCGGTTGCGCCAACTGCTCATCGGTCACTGCCAGAATCCGGGAGGCCCCGACACCCGCAAGTTGACCGACCGCAGCCTCGGTCTGCGAACCGAGGAGACCCGCCACGAGCGAACTGCCGCCCAAGGCCTCAGTCAGTTGTTTGGCCGCGGTCAGGGATTCCAGCGCGGCGCGCCCCAGGGAGCCGTCGGCTTCGGTATGCGTGAGGAAGAGAATCGTTTCCATGGCTGGGGGAAAGGGAGTTACTGCTTGATCCACTCGACGATTTCTCGGGCGATTTCGTCGGCCGGAAGGTCTTTGACGATGCGGGTTTCACGCACCTGACTGGGCAGGGAGACCTCCGCGAACGTGAGTCCCTCCCCCTTGAGCGCGGCGGCTTGGGCCCGCTGCAGGGCGGGCATGACCTGGCGCATGTTCATCATGCCCACCTGCGGGTTGTTCTTTGGCTCCGGCAGATGGCCCGTCGCCCAGCCCAGGACCGCGGGAGGAGCATCGCAAAGGCTGACTTGGTGCCGCCCCCCCTCGATCCGTTCCAGGATTTCGAGCCTACCATCCGGTTGGACCTTGAGTTGGTCGACGCCCTGAAACTGGTCGGTGATGCCGAGCTGTTCGCCCACGAGCTGGAGGGTAACCCCGGCCCCGCGCGAGGCGGATTCCCAACCGCCGAAAAGGAGCAGGCGGGAAGAGTCGAGTCCGCTGATACCCTGGATGGCACCGGCGAGAGCGGTGGCGGTTTCCGAAGCGTCGGTGAAACCTCCGGCGGGGCCATCGAGAGCCACCAACTCGAACGGCACCTTCTGGCCAATGGTCATCATGACCTGCTGGAGCTTGGCTTTCGGTCCGAGGGCGACCAGCCAGACCTTGGACCCGGCCACCTGGCGGGCGAGGTTTGCCGCCTCGAAGAGGGCGTGTCCGGCCCAGGGATCCAACACGGCCGGAAGCATCATCTCGTTCTTCAAAGCCGGTCCGGCGGGGGTGACGGCGGGTTCGAGCGTCTGCCACGGGTCCGGCACGATGCTGCCGCACACGACGATTTGATATCCGGAACTCATAAGTCGAACAGGTTTCCTTACGCCTCAAAAGCGCCCGTGGTTAAAGCATAGAGGGAGCCCGGGCACCAAGCGAAATCGGGAGATTACGATAACGTTGGGCGAGATCGACGAAGAAAGCCGGAAGGAAGAGGTGCCGGACCTACTCCGAGCCGGCATCGGACGGCGCCTGCGGGGCCTTTTCCGGAGGTGGGATCGCCGGCCCGCCCTCGTCCGGAGGCGGCATCATCCCCGGCTCCCCGCCACGCCAGCCGGGTCCGCCGCGACCGCCTCCCTCAGGAGGAGGCTCGCCTGCCTCGCCTCGATCCCGGGACCGGAACGAACCGCCGCCGCCCGCGCCTCCACCCCCGCGACGGCCGCCCATGCCGTGGCGCTTGAACATTTCGTCCATTTTCACGCGCTGTTCCTCGGTAAGCACGGCCCGGATGGCCTCGCGGGAACGGGTCATTTCCTCCTGCGCCTTGGGGCCGATGGGTTCCCAGAGCTGGCGCATCCGCTCCTGGCTTTCCTTCATCAACCGGTCGATTTCTGAGGCCTGCTCCGGGGTCAGATCCAGATCCTGGGTCATCCGCTCGATGAAACTCATACGCTGGCCGGTCCAAGGCGCGGGCGGACCGCCGGGAAACGGGCGCGGCGGGGATTCCGCACTCTTGGTGGCGCGGCTCTGGAGCAGGCGCTGCCCCATGACGCCGGAGAGGACTCCGGCGAGAAACAGGACCAATGCCGCGCCAATCGCCTGCCAGCGCATCACCAGCTTCCTTCGGGATAATCCATGGCCGCATAGACCACGGTCTCGAACTGTACATCGAGCGGGGTCTGGGCCTTTTGCCCGGTGGCGGGCAGGGACACGGCCAGCGCGCTCAACACGACGGTGAGAGCGACGCACGGCACGGCGGCCTGCCAGAGCAACCGGGACCAACCGGCCCATCGATCGACCGGCCGGAGATCCCGAATCCGGGCCATGATGCCCTTCTCGAAGGCATAGGGTACCCGGTCGTCCGCCGGCACAGTCCGGGCGGCTGCCAGGAGTTTCTGTTCCAGTTTGGCGGTTTTCATGACGCCTGATTTCAGCAGACGGGCCTTGTTATGGCCCGGTTACAGATACTTGTCACGCGCAAGTCGCTCCACGCACTTCCGCATTTCGGCCCGGGCCCGAAAGGCCCGCACCTTGACCAGGGTGGGAGACCATCCCGTGATCTCGGCAATCTCCTTCACACTGCGTCGCTCAATCTCGAGCAGGGTAATGACCAACCGGGCTGGGGGCGGCAGCATTTCCAGCAACCGCTGAACCAGCGCCCGGGCGGCGTCGGTGTCCTCCGAGGTGTCCTCCGGCGCCGCCAGCGTACGGTCGAGCCAGTCGTTTTCATCGTCCGTCAGTTCGGTAAAGGTCGATTCCGGGCGGCGTTGGTGCCGGCGCAGATGGTCGTAGCAGGTGTGCACCGCCAACCGCATCAGCCAGTGCTCAAACGGCGCGTCCCCCCGGAAGCTGTCCAACTTCTGGTACGCCTTGATGAACACGTCCTGCACAATGTCCGCGACCTCGTCCTCGCGCCGGGCATACCGGCGCGCCGTGGCAAAGACGCGGGGCTGGTACTTCAGCACCAGCGGCTCGAAGCTCGCCGGGTCGCCCTGGCGAACCTTCGCGATGTACTCCGCATCTGTGTCGCGTTCCACTGCCGACAACCTGCCACGCCCCGGCCGGACGTTGAAGGCGAAAAGGGGGAAGGCCGACTCCGGCCTTCCCCCACAAGCGTACCCTCTGAGACAACCTGCCGTCGCCAAGCCGGGGCGGACGGCGTCCAACACACAAAACCCGAAGGAACCCGGCGCGGACCCGCAGGCACCCGCCCGCGGACACCCGCACCCATTCCGAGGCAAGAGACGCGCCGCTCCTCGGGCCGGTTACACCTTCCGTTCCATCCAGAGGGGCGTGGCGATGAACCAGACGACGGTCGCCACCATCATCAGCGCCTTGACCCGTTCCAGGCTGGTGTTCCCGCTGAGGAACATGAGTCCCGGGACGACCACAACCGCCAGGGCCACCCACGACGCCACCTGGGCGCCGAGCCGGAACCCGGCCTGTTGGTGGATGCCCTTCTGGACAATGGCGCTGATGCCGATGAACAACCCCGCCGCCACGAACCATCCCGGCAACGAAACAAAGTAAATCTGGAAATACGGCTTCCCGGAGGTCACCAGCGAGAGGCAGATCACCAGGGTGGCAATCCACGCCGCGCCCGCCGCCCAGTTGAACCGGATGCCCGTGCGCTCGGCGTAATTGTCCTGCAGACCCAACCGCTTCATCAGCCAGAAATCCACGAAGATCACCGCGCCCATCGGCATCAGCACCAGGCCATAGAGCGCCACGAAATCCAGGAGCTTCATCGCAATCGCCGGGAACATGCCGGCCATCGTGGCAATCGCGCCGGTGATCAACGTGACCTTGAACCGCGACGACCTGGGCGACAACGCCTGGAAGGCCAGGCCCGCGCGGTAAATGGTCGGGTTGGCGGTGGTCCAGCCGGCGATGATCACGCACAGCAACCCCGCGATGCCACACGCCCCGTACGCCAGGGGCCCGGGCAACACGGCGTCGTTGGTGGGATCATTCCGCAACTGCACCGCGTAGAGGATGGAGGCCGACACCCACGCCATGAAGTGCCCGACATACATGCCCGAGGCGGTGGCGTAGGCCTGCCAGGGCTTCTTCGCAAATCGGAACACGCTCAGGTCCGACATCCCAATGTGCATGGCCAGGTTGCAGAACCAGGCAAAGAACATCACGTGCCAGAAGGTAAACTTCACCTTGCCCGCCATCGGTGGTCCGCCCGTCCAGATGACCTCCTTCGCCTTGGGCCAGAAGTCGGCCAGCGATTCCACCCCGATCTGCCGGAGTCCCACAATGCCAAACGCCAGAAACACCAGCACCATCCACGGCGCCGCGAGGTTCGCGATTCGCGCCACAAACGAGTATCCGTAGGCCGCCACCACCGAGATCAGTCCGCCCACCACCAGCACCGCCAGAACCCAGCCGATGCTGTTCGGGTAGATGTCGTCGAGCTGCGGCATCGGAAAATCGAACCACACCCCGATGGCCGTCGCGGACACCGTCACCATCGCGCCGGCGAGAAAGCAGAACATCACGCCGTTGGCCAGGTTGTAGGCCGTGACAAGCTGCCGGCCGCAGATCTTTTCCAACTGACAATAGAGGGTCAGCCGGACGCGGGTGGCGATGGGCGCCGTCAAGTAACGCCAGCTCAGGACGGCCAGGAGGTTGCCGACGATCAACCCCACGATCAAATCGAACGCCGAGACGCCGCAGGTAACGAAGAGCGGGCCGATCATCAGTTCGGTGCCCGCGCAATGCTCGCCGGCGTACTGGCCGATGAAACTCTTGAAACCGAGCTGCGCCTTCTCCGGCACGGGCTCGCGTTCATACTCATTCACCGGCTCGTGCGCCGGCGCCGTCTGCAGGGTCGGGTCGTCTGCCATGATGCCTCGCAATCCAGGCCATCCGCAATGGGTTGGTGGGACCGAATCTCGCGGAGAGGCTTCAAGCCGCGCAAGCAAATAAGCCGGGCAAATAAGCCGGCAGAACCGGACCAATGATCCACCATGCCTCGGAGCCGAACGGCCTGGTCCGCGGCGCACGCCCTGCCCCTTAGCGGCGAATCGGCATTCGCCGGAAGGCAACAGGCCTTGCAGCAGGGGACTTCGGCGAACGCCAGTTCGCCGCCACGGCCCGGCGGGGTGATCGCCCGCACGCGGGATTCACGACCGATGACACGAAGCCCCCCGTCCAGTAAGCCGTTCCCCATCCTGCGAATCCGGTTCACCCTGTCCAAAGCCGCGTAATTCGCGAGTGATTCTTATGTTGCGGATTCAGTACGCTTCCTGTAACCAGCCCCAATCATGAGTGACTTGCACATCATTCGGGTGTTGGGGTTGGGAGGCCTCCTGGCCGCCGCCGCAATCGTCCCCCTCACCGCAGCGGCCGCCCCCGTCCTCGAACTCCATCAGGGCGATCACGTCTGCCTGGTCGGCAACACGCTGGCGGATCGCATGCAGCACTCCGCCTGGCTGGAAACGCTCGTCGACCAGCGGTTCCCGGAACTCGATCTCACCTGGCGGAACCTCGGATTCTCCGGTGACGAACTCACGTTCCGCCATCGTTCCCAGGACTTCGGCACGCCACAAGAATGGCTGGAGCGTACGAAGGCGGATGTCGTGCTGGCGTTCTTCGGTTTCAACGAGTCGTTTGCCGACGAGACGGGCCTGGACAAGTTTCGCGACGACCTGCGCCGGTTCATCCGGGACACCCGCAGCCAGAACTACAGTGGTCGCGGCAACGCCCGTCTGATCCTGTTTTCCCCCATCGCGGCGGAGCAGCACCCCGACCCGGCCCTGCCCGATCCCACGGAGAACAACCGTCGACTCGCGCGCTACACCAAAGCCATGGCGGCGGTGGCGGCTGACGAGAAGGTCCCGTTCGTGGACCTGTTCGCCTTGTCGCAACAGATCTACAACCGGAGCAACCAACCGCTGACCATCAACGGCATTCATCTCTCGGATGACGGCTATCGCGCGCTCGCGCCCCTGGTCTATCGGGAACTGGTCGGGGAACCCGCTCCCAACCTGGACACACCGCAGTTCGGGCGACTGCACCAGGCCGTTCTCGAGAAGAACGCGATGTGGTTTTCCCGCTATCGCAGCGTGGACGGTTACAACATTTACGGCGGCCGTTCCTATCTGAAGTTCAACGGCGTCATGAACCGCGACACCATGCAGGTCGAAATGGAGATGCGGGAGGTCATGACCGCCAATCGCGACCGTCGCATCTGGGCCGTGGCGCGCGGGGGCGACCGGGAAATCACCGACGACAACCTGCCGTCACCGGTGGAAGTGGAGTCGAACAAGCCCGGCCCGAACCCAGACCAGTCGTTCACCTTTCTCGGAGGCGAGGAGGCGATCGGCCGCATGAAGGTGGCCTCCGGATGCCGGGTCCAGTTGTTCGCTTCGGAGGAGCGATTCCCCGAACTGGTCAATCCCGTGCAAATGGCCTTCGACACGAAGGGTCGGTTGTGGGTGGCGGCCTGGCCGAATTACCCCGAGCGCACGCCGGAAAGCACCAGCGGCGACATGCTGCTGGTGTTCGAGGATGAGGATGGCGACGGGCGTGCCGATCGCTGCACCCACTTCCTCGAGGACTTGAACGCACCCACCGGGTTCCAATTCTACCAGGACGGCGTCATCCTGGTGCAGGCGCCGGATGTCTGGTTTGTGCGCGACACGGACGGGGACGGTCGAGGCGACTGGAAGGAACGGTTGCTCAGCGGCATTGACTCGGCGGATTCGCATCACACCGCCAACGCGCTTGCGCTCGATCCCGGTGGCGCGATCTACCTCAGCGACGGCGTCTTTCACCGCACCCAAGTGGAAACGGCGTGGGGGGTGGTCCGCAACAATGACGCGGCGATCTACCGGTTCGAGCCGCGCACGGGACGTTTTGAGACCTACATTCCCTACGGCTTCGCCAATCCCCACGGCCGCGTTTTCGATTCCTGGGGTACCGACCTCGTGACCGACGCGACCGGGAACAACACCTACTTCGGGCCGGCCATCAGCGGTCGGTTGGACTACCCGCAGAAGCACCCGGGCATGCGGCAGTTCTGGGATCGCCCGTCGCGGCCCTGTCCCGGCACCGGGATGGTGTCGAGCCGGCATTTCCCGGAGGACTGGCAGGGGAATTTCCTCAACGCCAACGTCATCGGTTTCCAGGGCATCTTCCGCGTGAAGGTCACCGGGGAAGGCTCGGGATTGAAGGGCGAGACGCTGGAGAACCTGGTGGAATCGAGCGATCCGAACTTCCGCCCCTCGGCCGTGGACGTCGCGCCAGACGGTTCCATCTACTTCCTTGACTGGCACAACCCACTCATCGGCCACATGCAACATCATCTGCGCGATCCCAGCCGCGACCATCAGCATGGGCGTGTCTACCGGATCACCTATGAGGGGCGCCCGTTGTTGAAACCAAAACGCATTGCCGGCGCGCCCATCCCCGAGCTGCTCGAACGGCTCAAGGAACCGGAGAACAACGTGCGCACCCGGGCCAAGGTCGAGTTGGGCGCCCGTCCGACCGACGCGGTCATCGCCGCGGTACAGGAGTGGGCGAAGCAATTCGATCCCGCCGAGGTGGCGGACCAGCACGCCCTGATGGAGGCGCTGTGGGTCCATCAATGGCACGACGTCGTGAACGAACCGCTGTTGCGCCAGATGCTGCGTTCCCCCGAACCCCACGCCCGCGCCGCCGCCACCCGCGTGCTTTGTTGCTGGCGCGACCGGATGCCCGAGGCACTTGACCTGCTGGCGGTGCAAGCCCGGGACGATTCCCTGCGGGTCCGGCTCGAAGCGGTCCGCAGTGCCAGTTTCTTCACCGGTCCCAAGGCGCTCAAGGTGGCGCTCGCGATCCTCGACCAACCCACCGATTACTATCTGGACTACGTGTTCAACGAAACCCTGCGGGCGATCCCACACAGCAGCAAACAACTGCTGGAACTGGCGGACTCCCGCACCGCCCGGGAATACCTCGTGGCCCGGATGCCCAATGACGATTTGCTCAACGCGCCGCCCATCGAGGCGGTCCTGCACGCGCTCGTGGACCGGCCGGGCATCGACATCAACCGGCGCGCCGAGGCTCTGCAGGCGGTCGCGCGACTGCATGAACGTCCCCTGGTCCGCGAAACCCTCACTCAACTCGCGCGTCTGGATCCGGAGGCCGCGGCCCATCAGGCCGCCGTCCGCGATCTCGGCGTGCTGCTGGCCACCTACCCACCGGAAGACCTGCAAACAGAGCAGCCGCGCCTCGAGGCGTTGACCCGGGACGCGACCTCCGCCGGGGTCCGGCAGGCAGCCTTCGCCGGCTGGGTGGCCGCGACGCCGAATCCCGAAGCCGTATGGAAAGCAACACAGCAGAATGCGACCGCCCGGGAAGCGTTGATCGACTCGATCATCCTGCAAGCCGACCCACAGCGCCGGGCCGCCTTCTGGCGCTCGTTGACCGGCGTCCTGCACGAACCTTCCACCCCCGGCAACGTGCGTCGGGCTGCCCTGGCCGCACTGCCGCTGATGGGGGAGGACCACGCCGCGGACGCCTACGCGCTCATTGCGGGGTGCCTCACCCGCGGGGAGGAACGGTCCACCGCCGCCTATGCGTTGCGCCAGATCCCGCGTCCCGCCTGGACGCCCGCTCCTGCGGCGGCAGCCTGCGATGCGCTCCTGGCCTGGGCCCGGACGCAACCGCCGGCAAAACGCACCGAGCAGGATTACATCGAAACCGTGCAGGCCGGACGCGACCTGGCCACGTTGCTCGCCCCGGAAAACGCCGTGCGCATCGCCCGGGGGTTCCGCGATTTGAGCGTGGACGTGTTCGTGGTGAAGACGGTCCGCGAGCAGATGCGCTATGACACCACCCGGCTGGTGGTCCAGGCAGGAAAGCCGTTTGAGATCATCTTCGAGAACAACGACATGATGGCGCACAACCTCGTGGTGGTGAAGCCCGGGGCCCGGCCCGAGGTCGGGAAACAGGCGGAGAAAATGTCCCCCCGACCGGATCGCCAGGGACGCAGCTACATCCCGGACGACCCCAGGATCCTCGCCGCCACGAAGCTGATGGAACCGGGAGAGCGAACGGTGCTCAAGCTCACCGCGCCCGACGAACCGGGCGCGTATGAATACGTCTGCACCTATCCGGAACACTGGCTGGTGATGTACGGCCAGCTCCTGGTGGTCCCTGACGAGGCCGCCCTGCTCCAGGCCACCGCCGAGGCTCCGCCCCCCCAGGCCACCCAACCCGCCGCCCCGATGAACCACATGCACCACGGCTACGAATAGCCGCGGCGCTGTGGACTGATACGGCAAAGCGAAGCGACGACGGCGCTTTCGGGTGGCGGAGGGACGAACGGTTCGGCAGGAATTGTGAGGCAGTCTGCCACCCGGGGTCTTTGACTCGCGGACTCGGCGGTCCGCGCTCCCGGTGGGAAAAGCGGCGGCGTGCTTCGCGTGCCGCCGCGCTCCACACCAAACCGGGCTCGCTTTCCGAACGGCCCGCGTGGCAGAATCCCGCCATGCGATACACACGTGGGCTGCTGCTTCTGGCGGGTGTTCTGGCCGCTTGCACCATCGCCGGTGAACCCGGGGTCCTCCCCGTCCCCACCCCGCAGCAACTGGCGTGGCAACGGCATGAGTTCATCGCCTTCGCTCACTTCGGCATCAACACCTTCACCGACCGCGAATGGGGCGAGGGCACGGAGGATCCGCAGTTGTTCAACCCCACCGATTTTGACGCCCGACAATGGGCCACCGTCCTGCAGGACGCCGGCGTCAAGCTCCTGATCCTCACGGCCAAACACCACGATGGCTTCTGCCTCTGGCCGTCGAAGTTCACCGAACACTGCGTCCGCAACTCCCCCTGGCGCCATGGCCAGGGCGATGTCGTCCGCGAGGTGGTGGATGCCCTTCGCGAGAAACAGCTTCGCGTCGGCCTCTATCTTTCGCCGTGGGACCGCAACCAGCCCACCTACGGCGATTCGCCCCGCTACAACGAGTACTTCCGGAACCAGCTCCGCGAGCTGCTCACGAACTACGGCGCCGTCGATGAGGTTTGGTTCGACGGGGCGTGCGGCGAAGGCCCCAACGGCAAGCAACAGGTCTACGACTGGCCGGCCTGCTATGCGACGGTCCGCGAAATCCAGCCCAACGCCCTGATCGCCATCTGCGGCCCCGACATCCGGTGGGTCGGCAACGAATCCGGCGTGGCCCGCGAAAACGAATCCTCCGTGGTGGAGCGCGACGGCGGACTTGCCTGGCACCCGGCCGAATGCGACGTCTCCATTCGCCCCGGCTGGTTCTATCACGCCAGCCAGGATACGCAGGTGAAGCCCCTGGCCACACTTGCCGACATCTATTTCAAATCCGTCGGGCGAAACTCCGTGTTGCTGCTCAACATCCCACCGGACCAACGCGGTCGCTTCGCCGCCCCGGACGTCGCCCGGCTCAAGGAGTTCGGCGCGTTCATTCGCGGGCTCTATGCCACCGATTTCGCCAGGGACGCCACGCTCGAGGCTTCCAGCCAGCACGGTCCCGAAGGCAGCGCACGTCACCTGACCGATGGCCGACTCGACACCTCGTGGACTCCTGCGGAAGGCCAGACCACCGGTTCGGTGGAATTCGACCTGGGGACGGCGCGCGCCTTCAACGTCGCCCGCATTCAGGAGGACATCGCGCTGGGCGAACGCGTCCGTGCCTACCACATCGAGATTCTTGACGGCAACCAGTGGCGCACGATCACCGACGGCAAGGTGATTGGACACAAGCAGCTCCGCCGGTTCCCCGAGGTGACCGCCCGGCGCGTGCGCCTGGTCATCGACGAGGCGGCGGCACCGCCGGCGATTGCGGAGTTCGGCCTGCATGTGAATCCCTTTGGCACGGCGAACTGAAACCGGCTGGAAGGCCGGGGCGCGTTGTCCGGCCGCACCCGGTTCCGATTGGCCATGAGAACCCCCGCCAAGACCACATGGCAATGAAGCGACTCCGGTTCATCCTGAGCCTGGGCCTCGGCATGGTCCGTGATTGTTCCTTCGCCGGCAACCAGGCCGACCGGGAGGGCAACGATGTCTACACCGACAGTTCCAGTTCCACCTCAGCCACCGGGCACTCACCGTGAACTACCGAACCCAGTTTACCGCAACCGCCGGCGCCACCCGCACCGCCTCGCTCATTGCCGCGGTGACGCTTCTCTGCCAGATCCACCTGCCAGCCGCCGCCGGGCAAGGGAACGCTCCGGGACCTCGGCAAAGGGAAATCGCGGGGGGGGCGTTTGCCGCATACGCCGCGAAGTTCAACGCCGGCCGGAAAGCCGAAAGCCTGGCCACCGCCATCGAGTTCGCCCCCCAGGAGGCCCGCTTCGTGCGACTGGTGATCCTCCGAACCCACGCCGCCGAGCCCTGCATCGATGAACTCGAAGTGTTCGGACCCGGCTCTGCCGCGAATCTCGCTCTCGCCAACCGGGGGGCCATTCCCAGTGCATCGTCGGTTCTGGCCGGCTACGCCATCCATCAGGTGCCCCACCTGAACGACGGGTTGTATGGCAACGGCCACAGTTGGATTGCCGCCACCACCGGCACGGAATGGGTGCAGATCGAGCTTCCGGAACCGACCCGGGTTTCGCGCGTGATACTGTCCCGCGACCGGGACGGGCAGTTCCTGGACCGACAGATTCTGGAAGCCGAGGTCCGCCTCTCGCTGGACGGGGCTACCTGGAAGACCGCGGGAAAGCTCAGCCGCACGCCGGCCCAACTCCCCACGCCGCGGCCGGACCTGACCTTTCCCGTGGACGAACTGTCGGCCCCGACCTGGGAGGCCGTGCTGCAATACGCCTTTCTCCGTGAACGCGACACCTGGAGTCGGATGGACGCGCAGGACTATCTCTCGCCGTTGGTGAACGACCGTCCGGCCATCCCCGGTGGACCGCCTTACTGGGGACGGCTGGCGCGGATGTCGCCGCTGGAACGGGCCTTGTTCCAGTTCGAGGAAATGATCGAACGTCAGGCGGACACCGGCCTCGATGTCCGGCGCGAACGGGCCGAACTCGCGACGTTGCAGCGGAGGGCGGAGGATCCGGCCGCGGCCGCTTCCGACGATCTCTATCTGGCGGCACGACTGGCCAAGCGCCGGTTGTTCTTCCGCGATCCGCGACTTGCCCCGGTCGAGCACGTCCTCTTCGCCAAGCGACATCCCTACCATTCCTCGCACAACTACAGCGAACACCTGGATTCGCTGTTCGCGTCGGGCGGCGGAATCTGCGTGCTGCACGTGCCGCGGGACGCCGAAGGCCGCCTTGATCCTGAGCGTGCGGAAGTGGAGACGCTCTTCGACGGCAGCACGGGCATTGCTCGGGATCCGGTCGCCGACTTCGACGCCCGCACCATCTACTTCGCCCACCGACCGGACCAACCGGAGGTGAAAGGCTGGCAACCTTACTGGCACTTGATGACGGTGAAGGCGGACGGCACCGGCTTGCGACAATTGACCGAGGGCCCGTTCCACGATTTCGACCCGGTCCCACTGCCCGACGGCGGCCTGGGGTTCATGTCCACTCGCTGCGCCTCCCGGTTCCTTTGTTGGGAACCGCAGGCATATGTGCTCCACCGCATGGAAACGGATGGCTCCGGCCTGCGGCGGCTTTCCTTCGCAAACATCAGTGAATGGGATCCCTGCGTGATGAACGACGGACGCATCCTCTGGACGCGGTCGGAGTATCTGGACAAGGGGGCGGACTTCGGGCACACGCTTTGGGCGATACATCCGGAGGGCGATCATCCCGAGTTGGTGTTCGGCAACGACACTCCCTACGGCTACGGCCACGCCCGGGAAGTGCCGGGGAGCCGGGAACTCGTCTGCAACATCATTTCGCACGGGGATCACCAGGGACCGGTCGCCCTGATCGATCCCGCCCTCGGCCGGTTTGACACCGCGGCCATCACCAGCATCACCCCGGACACGCGCCCGCAATACCAGATGGAGCGTTCCCATGTGGAGACCTTCATGGATCCCGAACCGGTCTCCCGCGATCATTTCCTCGTCAGTCACAGCCCCGGCCGGCAGGCGCACTGGGGATTGTATGTGATCGACCGTTACGGCAACCGCGAACTGCTCTACCTGGACCCTGAGATCAGCAGCAAGAGCCCGTCGCCGCTGCGCCCGCAACCCCGCCCACCGGTGTTGCCGACCTCGCGCGACCCGGCCCTGGCGGCCAGGGACCTCGGGCGATTCACCGTCCAGGACGTTTACGAGGGACTGGGTTCCGCCGTGCCCCGGGGCCGGGCGCGGTACCTGCAGGTCTCCCAGGAAATGCCCGCGCCGCTGGAGCAACTGGCCGACGGCGAATACCGGAGTTCGCACGCGGGCTTTCAGGATTTCTACGCCACGCCGATCCATGTGGTGACCGGAAAAGTGGAGAGCTATACGACGCATTCGGCCAACGCGCTTGAACCGCACGCCTTTCGGCAGGGCCACGCCGCCCCGGCCGCGGATGGGGCAGCCACCGTGACCGAGAACAACGGCTGGCCCAGCTACGTGGCCAAGGCGGTGCTGGGAACGGTTCCCATTGAACCGGATGGCTCGGTCAGCTTCACCGCTCCGGCGGGCCGGGTGCTCTACTTCCAGTTGCTCGACGGTGACTTCAACGAACTGCAGCGCATGCGCAGCGTGGTCCAGCTCCAACCCGGCGAACAGCGCAGCTGCGTCGGCTGCCACGAGGATCGTGCCGCCACGGCGAGCCACGGACGGCAGCCCTTCGGCCACCCCGTGCGGTCGCTCACGCTGCCGCCATGGGGTGCCGGAGCCTTCGGCTACGAGCAAGTCCTGCAACCGGTCCTCGATGCAAACTGCGTCCGCTGTCACGACGCCAAACCCACTGCGAAACCGGATCTCACCGGGACCCACGATCGCGAACGGGTGCCGGCTTCCTATCGGTCGCTCATCGAGGGCGGCTGGGTCCACTATTTCGACTGGAGTTACGGCTCGCGCCACTTCAAGGCCGACCCGCTGTCGTTCGGCACACTGAAGAGCCGGCTGTTCAATGTCCTCGCGGACAAAGAACACGAAAGCGTTGCGCTGAAGCCGGGAGAAATGCGTGCGCTGAAGGCTTGGATCGATCTGAACTGCCCGCTCTGGCCGGACTACTGCCACCGACAGGATCGCCCGCTGTGAGCGCAAAGCGCCTTGGACTGCGGTGAAAAGCGCCAGCCTTCACCGCTTTCTCACCCTCCAACGCTCAGTTGCGCTCCCTCGGCAAACCAAAGCGGCGATTCGGATCGCCGCACTCCACGACGCTCCGCGAGGGCTTGTGCGCGGTGACGCAGCGGAGCGAAGTCACCGCTTTGAGGAACGAAAGCAGCAACGGAGTTCGATCATTCGTCCGGTTGCCGAAAGCGCCGTCGTCGCTTCGCTCTGCCGGTGCAGTCCATAACCTTGGCGCGCGCGACCCAACCGGATAGTCTTTTCGTCATGCTCACGCGACACCACCTGCGCCTCCTTGCCTCCGTCCTCCTGCTGCCATCGCTCTTCCTGACAGGACAGGTCACCGGTTCCGAACTGCCGCACGCCACACCGTTGGAGGTCGGTCTCTCCGCGGAATCCCTCGCGAAGATCCAGCCCACCATGCAGGCCTTCGTGGATCGCGACCAAATCGCCGGCGCCATCACCGTCGTCACCCGCCACGGCAAGATCGCCCACACCAGCATGGTGGGAGCGCGCGACCGCGAACGCGGCTTGCCGATGACCGAGGACGCGATCTTCCGGATCTACTCCATGTCCAAACCGATCACCGGCGTCGCCCTGATGACGTTGTTCGACGAAGGGAAATTCCAACTGGAGGACCCGGTGTGCCGTTACCTGCCAGAGTTCAAGAACCAGAGGGTGCACACTCCAGCAGGCGAGATGCCGGTGGAGCACGACATGACAATCCGCGAGTTGATGAGCCATTCGGGCGGGCTGACCTACGGCGTCTTCGGCAACAGCCCGGTGGATCAACAATACCGCGCCGCGAAGATCCTGGACCGTGACCTGCCGCTCGTCGAAATGGTGCGTCGCCTCGGCCCCATCCCGCTGGAGTTCCAACCCGGCACCCGCTGGCTCTACAGTGTCAGCGTGGACGTGCAGGGGCGCCTGATCGAGGTGCTGTCCGGCATGCCCTTCGACCGGTTCCTGCGGGAGCGCCTCTTCACCCCGCTCGAAATGCGTGACACCGGGTTCTTCGTCCCAACGAACCAGGTCGATCGGTTCACCGCCTGCTACCAGGCCAGCGCCAACGGCGGGCTCACGCTGCAGGACGATCCAACCAACAGCGCTTTCCTGCGTGAACCGGTGTTCAAGTCGGGCGGCGGCGGCCTGGTGTCGACCTCCCGCGACTACCTGCGTTTCGCCCAGATGCTGCTCAACGGCGGCGAACTCGACGGTCACCGAATTCTAGAGCGATCGACCGTGGAGTTGATGCGCCGGAACCACCTGCCGGAAGGCGTCTGGGTGCAATGGGGACCGCTGGTCGCGCGCGGCACCGGGTTCGGGTTGGACGTTGCCGTGCGCACCGAAACGGAACCCGCCGCCCGCCGAAATGCATTCTGGTGGACCGGCATGGCGACGACACGGTTCTGCGTCTGGCCGGAAGCCGACCTCGTGGTGCTTTCGATGACTCAACGCATCATGGACTCGGGAATCCTCACCGATCCGCTCACGGACATCCTGGTCGAGGCGATTGAGACTCCGGCCGACCCAGCGGACTACCTCAGCGGGGTCTGCGCCGAACTCACCCGCTGCTGGCCGACCAATCGCACCATCAATCTCGTTTGCCACGGACACAGTGTTCCGGCCGGCTATTTCAAGACGCCCCGGGTCGACACCTTCAACGCGTATCCATACCTGCTGCATCGCGGGCTCAAGGAGCGTTTTCCCCACGCCGTCATCAACGTCATCGTCACAGCCATCGGCGGTGAGAACTCCGAAAGCGGCGCGCAACGTTTCGAGCGGGACGTGCTGGCGCTGCGACCGGACGTCGTCCTCATCGATTACTCCCTGAACGATCGTGGCCTGGGACTCGAACGCACGGAGGCCGCCTGGCGCTCGATGATCACCCAAGCAGCCGGTCACGGAATCAAAGTCATCCTGCTCACCCCGACGCCGGATCAGCGCGCGGACCTGGAGGACCCCGACGATCCGCTGGTTCAACATGCGGACCAGGTCCGCACGCTCGCCGGCGAGTTTCACGTCGGTCTGGTGGACAGCCTGGCAGCCTTCAAACGGGCCATGCAAGGCGGCCGTCCGCTCACCGACCTGATGTCACAGGTCAATCACCCAAATCGCGCCGGTCACGAACTGGTGACGGAAGAGTTGCTCCGCTGGTTTCCGCCGCCTGCGGCGGGCAGTCAGTAAGCCATCTCCATGCAACGGCAATGGGGAGCGCGGCCGGCCCGGCTGCTCCAGTCGGCGGCTCGCCGGCTGGCTTCCGGCGGAAGCGACAGGCTCGCCAAACGCAACCCGACGACGTAGTCTGCGCCGCATGAACAACCGTCTCGCACCGCCGACCGCCATCCTGCTGGGGCTCCTTGTGCTGGGTCACGCCGGGGAACTCTATCAGGCCCCACCCCGCGGCACTCACACCCGCTGGATTAGCCCGGAGAATCCCGACGGCGCGAAGGGAGCAGGCGGCCGAACGAACCACGGCGCCAAAGGGATGGCGTTCATTGTGATCAAGCCCGGTGACACCGCCGTGCTCGCCGACATCCACGGCGCCGGCATCATCCACCGGATGTGGCTCAGCGGCACGATTCCCCGCAATGCGGAACAACGTCGGCTTGTCCGTCTGGAGATGTACTGGGACGGCGCGAAAACACCGGCGGTCGCGGCCCCCATCGGGGACTTCTTCGGCGTGGGCCTGGGCTTGTTGGTCCCCTTCGAAAGCGCCCTGTTCTCGAGCCCGGAAGGCCGTTCCTACAATGTCACCATCCCGATGCCGTATCGCACCGGGGCCCGCATTGTCCTCGTGAACGAGTCCAAGGCCCATGCGCTGGTCTGGTACGACATCAACTACACCGAGGTCGCGGAGCATGAGGACGATGTCCTGTACTTCCACTCCGCTTGGCATCGCGAGTTGAAGACCACCCTGGGAAAGGACTTCGAGATTCTGCCGAAAGTCGCGGGCAAGGGCCGTTACCTCGGCGCCAACATCGGCGTGATCGGAAGTCCCGACTATCGGGGCACCTGGTTCGGCGAAGGGGAGGTGAAGGTCTATCTGGACGGCGACACCACCCTGCCCACGCTGGTCGGAACGGGGACGGAGGATTACATCGGATCGGGGTGGGGTCAGGGGGAATACGACGGGCGCCTCCACGGATCCCTGGTTTCCGACAGTGCCCGCGACCTGTACGCCTTCTACCGGTTTCACCTCGATGACCCGGTGTATTTCCACCAGGACTGTCGCGTCACGATCCAGCAGATCGGCAACACCGGCACGGGGCGCGTCCGCGAGATGCTGGCGCAGGGCGTGGAACTCAAACCGGTCTGGGTCCTGGACACCCACGGCGAGGACGTCCTGAATCTCCAGGGACAGAGTCCGTCCATTCACCTGCTGCTGGATCGCACCGACCTGCCGCCGTTCGACGATCCCGCCCATCCGTCCGGCGGCTGCAATTTCTATCGCCGCGACGACGTCTCCGCCACGGCTTACTTCTACCTCGACCGACCGGAGAACGGCCTGCCGCCGCTTGCTCCCGCCGAGGTTCGCCTGAAGAACCTCCACGAGCGAGTTTGGGACAAACCGTGAACCTGCCGGCAATCCACCCGGACGCGAATGACCTCGCCACCATGACGAGCTTTGGACTGGGCAAATCCGGACCCGTCGGATAGGGTCCTGCTGCCATGAACGTGGTGATCGAGATTCCTGAAGACGTGTCCGCACCTCTGCGCTCGCGTTGGGGGGATGTCCAGCGACGCGTGCTTGAGGCTGTTGCCGCGGAAGCCTATCGCTGCGGCGATCTTACGGCCCATCAAGTTGGAGGTCTCCTGGGCCACGGCTCACGCTGGGAGACCGAATTGTTCCTGAAGCGCGTTCAGGCAGGCCTGCACTACACCGAGGACGATCTTGATCGCGACCTGAGCGCCCTGCGCTCAGCACGCGACAGATGACGATCGTCAGCGACACCTCCCCGCTCTGCTACCTCGTGCTCATCGGACAGGCCGGGGTTCTTCCGAATCTCTACGGCGGGGTTCACACCACCCGGACCGTCATGGACGAGCTCCGGCATGCGGAGGCGCCGCCCTTGGTACGAGCCTGGGCAGGGAGTCCGCCTGATTGGTTGGAAATCCACCCCGATCTCGCCGACCCAGACCCGTTGTTGAACATGCTTGACCGGGGAAAACGCACCGCCCTGCGGTTGGCGGAGCGACTCCGCGCTGATGTGATCCTGCTCGATGAGGCGGCCGCCCGAGGCTAAGCGGTGCAACGCGGCATGAGGGTCGCGGGCACGCTGGGCGTCCTGTGTGACGCCGCACAAACCGGTCTTCTCCACCTCCCCGCAGCCCTTGACCTGCTCCGCGGGACCAATTTCCGCGCCTCGCCCGGGTTGTGGAAATCACTCTACTCCCGTTGACTCGCGTGAGGGCGTGACAACCTCAGCCGCTCGCTGTTGGATGAAGGTAACCCCGCGCGGCCTCACCCTATCGCGGAACGCCACTCCCTCTCGAGCCCACGCCGAAGGATCCCGTTACCGCTGATGACGTAACGAACACCCATCCGATTGAGCGGGCGCACAAAGAGGAGGCAGAGTTCAGGTTCGGGCATGGAGAAAGCTCCGGAATATGGGGTCGGTCCTAAAGGTTGACACTCCCCAGAGGTTCAACCGGAAGCCTGTTTGAAAAGATGTGCTCAAACCCTCGTCGGCGGAAAGACCAGATCGAGGATCCGCACCGTGGCATCCATCACCCTGCCACCAACACCACGTCGCCCCGCTCAAAGCCGGTCATGGCCGATGTCCGGTGCAGGCCCAAGTGCGTCCTGCTCAACCCGTTCGCCCCGTTCGCGGCCAAGGCTGTCCGCGCCCCCGGCAACGCCGCCTCCGGCGGTTCACGGTGCCTGACCTTCAGCTGACGCGGCTTGCTGGTGCTCGTCGTAGCCCTTCTGCATCCAATCCCAGAGCGCCTTCCGCCAGAGGGCCACGCGTTCGCGCTCCTTCTCGGTCCCGTTGGCGGCCAGCTGGTCGGCGGCGTCCATGAGGGTGCCGAGTTCCTTCATTCGCTCGTCGGTGCCCAGGGTTTCCCAGGCCGCATTCCGCCAGTCGATGCCGTTCGCCCGGTGGATGGGCGGCGGGTAGTTCGCGGGATCACACGCGATCTCCTCCAGCCGCAGGTAGAAGCGCTTCATCGGTTCGCCCGCCGCGCCGAAGTAGAGATCGAAGAACTCGTCGATCACGAGATCGACATCCACGTCCGGATCATCCCACACCCGGCCCATGACGTACTGCTCGAGTTGATCCTGCTCGCCGCATTCGAAGATGCCGCGCACGCCATCCTTGATGAAGCGTCGCATGGCCGCGGCCGTTTGATGGACCATGATGTGCGGGAAACACCGCCACTTCTGGATGAGCGCGGGTTCCATGGGGTGGTGGTAATAGACCCAGAGGAACATCGGCGCCGGGGTCTTCTCCTGCCACGCCTCATAGAACCGCAGGTCGTTCTCCTTCATCTCCGGGTGGACGGGATAGTAGCACGTATGCAGGCAGGGGGCGACGGAGACGTTCGGTTCGATGTCGAAGCCGGGCGGCAACGCGTAGGCCCAGTACGCCAGCGTGGCGATGGATTTGTCCGGGTGCGTGCGTCGCACCTCGCGCGCCACGGCGTTGACGAACGTGAACCAGTAATTGCTGATCTCCCCACTGCTGAAGAAGCCGGTGGTGTGGCCCTTCCCCGCCTCGACCAGAGCGGTGCAGGACGGGCAGTTGCAGAGGTTCATGTTGTCGTCGGGCACAATTGCGAAGTAGTCGCCGGTGGCCTTCCACCCCGCTGGCAGCGTTCCCTTGCCGTCGAAGAAGTCGCGGGCCATCTGCGCGACCTGGGCGATCAGTTTGGGATGGGTGTAGCAGAGTTGCGACCCCTGGCTCCGGGGGTTCTTCGATTGGTACTCGGGATCCTGGAAGCACTCCTGAATGGTGCTGCGATGAAACGTGTGATTGGCCGCCCACGGTTCGCCCCCCTGCCGAATCCGCCGCCAGAAGAGGTGGACCTGATCCCGGGTGAACGAACCCCATTGACTGCGCAGAAACGGCCAGTTTCCCCCGGGGAGCGCGCTGCGGTGCTTCAGCGCAGGCGAACGCCGGACATCGGTACCGGTCACGGACACTGTATTTCGGGAGGGCACCACGATGTTGAGCGGCGCCGGTCCGTACCAATGCACGCCGCAGAACCGCTCCAGAAAGTCATACGTGGCCAGCAAGGTTCCCTGGTCGTCATACAAGCCCGGCAGTTCGATCTCGCCCTGGCTCCGCTCGGGATACCCCACCGTCTGCCAGTAATCCACCCGATGCCGCAGGGCCTCCAGCGACTCCCCCACCATCGGACGCCCCTGCATCTGCCGGTTGGTCTGGGTATCCACCCAGTCCAACCCCAGCAGGATCACGGTGTCGGAACGGAAAGCGACGAGGTATTCCTGCGACCGGAAATCGGAGCTGCGAAACCCGAGCGTCCGGGTGGCGGCACTTTCGCCGACCAGAATCCGAGGACCTGGAACCTCCGTGTCGTCGGAACGGATGGGCAGTTCGGCCCCGGACATTTCCAGGATATGGAACTGGAGTTCCAGCGCCGCCAACCGGGCCGCGGGCGTGGGTGACCCGGCCACAACAAGGGTGCAGGCGGGTTCGCCCTCCCGGGTGATCGGGAAAGGGACCGCGCCAGACCCGCTCAGCAAGTTGGCCGTCAGCACGGCAACCGATGGAAATAGCAATCGCATCATGGCTTTCGCTCCCTTGTGACAGCTTCCCTCCTCACCCGCAAGCGCAGCCCGCGGGGTCAGCCCGTGCTCTTCGTTGCAGGGGTGCTCGGGTCTGACCCCGCTCCGCAGTTGCGCTCAAGCCGCGAAGGCGTAGGGTTGCTCATGCACACCACGCGCACGTTTCTCCTCGCCCTGAGCCTGGGCCTGTTGGGCGGGTGCGGGGCCCATCCCGGGGACACGGAACGGCCGATTTCAATGCCTGATTTCACCCAGATGCGGGAACGGATGGTGGCGACGCAGATCGCGGCACCGGGCCGAGGCGTCACCAACAAGTCCGTGTTGCGCGCCATGCGTGAGGTGCCCCGCCACGAGTTCGTGCCGGAAGCCCAACGGCACCTCGCCTACGAGGATCATCCCCTGCCCATTGGCGAAGGCCAGACCATTTCCCAGCCGTACATCGTGGCGTTGATGACCGAACGACTGGAGCCACGCCCCGAGGATCGCGTGCTCGAAATCGGCACCGGTTCGGGTTATCAGGCGGCTGTACTTGCCCGACTGGTTCGTGACGTTTACACCCTCGAGATTGTGGAATCGCTTGGCCTCCGGGCACGGGACGACCTTGTGAGACTCGGCTTCACGAACGTCCACGTCCGCATCGCTGACGGGTACCAAGGTTGGCCGGAGCAGGCGCCCTTTGATGCGATCATCGTGACCTGCTCCCCGGATCATGTGCCCGCGCCGCTGACGGCCCAACTCAAGGAAGGCGGGCGCATGATCATCCCGGTCGGGCGCGGCGTGCAGGAACTCATCCTGCTGGAGAAACAGGGAGCCAAACTGGTCCGCCGGTCGGTGCTGCCGGTGCGCTTTGTGCCGATGACCGGCGAAGCGGAGCAGGACAACCACCGTTGAGGCAGAGCGACGACGCCGGAATGGGGTTATTCGTTTGCCGCGGGGCTGACCCTCGATAAGCTCCGTCCATGCGATCCCTCGCCTGCTTCCGCGTCGCCATCGCCGGGTTCGTTCTGGCTGCCGCGAGCGTGCTTCATGGAGCGGACACGAACCCCGTGGCGGTCATTTGGACAAGCGGCGAAGGGTCCGACTCGTCCGACGCCTCGGTGAACGCTCTCACCGGCTTGATCCGGGAGGCCGGCTATGCCGTGGAGTCCCTGCGAATCCCCACGCTCCTCACCGACCACGGGCTTTCCCCGGGAGAACTGGATGCCACCCGCCAGGATCTCCTGGTGCTTCCCAACGCCCGGCATCTGCCGCCGGAAACCGTCGCACCGATCAAACGCTTCCTGGACGGCGGCGGCGACGTGTTGGCGTTCAATCTGCCAGCATGGGAAGACCCGGTGTTCCACATCGGGGATCAGTGGCTGACCCGTGCCGATTACGCGGCCGCGCTCTCACGACAACGTCCCGAGGTCCGACTGCTTGATCTCGCCCAGGCCGACGCCCTGACCTGGCTCCGCCATTCCGATCAACCCGGACACGCCACGCG
>JACKPW010000043.1 GCA_024233215.1 Verrucomicrobiales bacterium
TTGCTGGCTCCGCTTCGCGCCGCAGCAAGACACCCTTTATTGTTAGCCGTCAGTATTCTCATCTCAATCTGTAATGTAACTGCATGTGCCAACGACCATCGCGTCCGGGCCGATGCAAACCTGAACCCAATGGAAATCATGCATCTGGTCTTTCGGCTTCGAGAAATACAAGAACTCAACTGTGATGGTGCTGTGACTGCCATAACGACGAACGACCTCGTCACCGAATGTATCGGCTGGGTAGCTCGGGTCAATGCGTGTGCTGAGAGGCGCTCCAAGCGCGGCAACGACGTTAGAGCGGGGAGTGCCGATAGTAACGTGGTCAAAGGCATCTCGGGAATATGACACCGAGTAGGCTGTATTTTGGTAGCACGACCGGTCGTGTGACCAAGCCAGGACGAAACCCGCCCCGATAACGAAGACCACAAGTAACGCGAAGATGATGGCTACTCGCCTCATGTGCGCTGACGGCAACGACAGAACTGAGCGACAGCCGCCGACGGTAACGGTGGAGCGCATGAGGCACGTCCGAGCCGCAACCCGGTGCCGAGCGGAGAAGCGGGGCGGCTGTTCGCTCCAGTGATCTTGTTCGACTTTCCCGTCATCGCTTGCTTCCCACTCTCTCTGCCGACTCGGCAAGGTTGAGAATCTTGGTGATGCGACCGCGACCAACTACACGTGCTCCCTCGCGAACCTCAAACTCCATCCCGACATGCACGCGGCCAAGGTGTGCGTCCGGACTGAGAAACCACAGTAACGTGCGGGCGGTCTCGCCGGGATGCACCCACTCTGCATCGGGAAACTCCTGGTGCGCGTCCCAATCGTGCCCGTCGTAGTAGAACTGTGGCCGGTAACCTGACCGGGCCGGAGTGTGGCGTCCGCCTTCCTCTGCCGTCAGGAATCGGATCTCGGCCTCAATGTCTGGCGGAAATGGGGGCATGATGCGCTATGTGGTCGAACATCATGTATTGTCCGGGACTCAATGGCCAAAGAGCAACTGGGGTACCGGGGTTTCCTTCGCTGCCTTCTGTGGACCCTGCTTCAGCTTGTCCGCGCTTCCTCATGTCGATGGCCGGTTTTTTGTCGGGCGGGACTGCGGAGGCTCGGCGAACACCGCTTCGCCGTTACGGGTTGGCGAGGGCTTTTCTGATTTGGACCACGACGGCGGCGGCGAGGGCCCGGCTGCCGGCCGGTTTGAAATGGACGTTCGCCGGGAGTTGCCATTCAGCCAGGTGTGGCGCGGCCAGCGCATGGAGGTCGTCCACCGGAATGTTGTTCTCGCGCATGATCCGCATGGCCACTTCGTTGTAGCGCACCACGTCGGCCTCGTCGCGCCAGGGGCTCAGTTTGTCGCCGGGCACGGGGGTGGTGGTGGCGAAGATCAGTTTGGCGTCGGTTTGTTTGAGGCGGGCGACGATCTGCCGGAGCTGGCGTTCGTAGGTGGCGAGGTCGGCCTGCGGGGGATCCGCCGGATCGTCGGAGTTGCGGCGGGTGTCGGCGTTGACATGTTTGAGGTCGTGCAGGCCCCAGTTGAAGTGAATCACGTCCCAGCGTCCGCCATACATGCCCAGCCAGCGGTCGAGGTTGGGCACGCCCTTGGTGGTTCCGTCGCAGTTCTCCGCGCGCCCCGGTCCGGTGGTGGGCCTGACAATCACCATGTCATGGCCCAGGGCTTCACGGACGAATGGGTGGTAGCCGATGGAGATCGAGTCGCCGAGCAGCAGCACGCGGGGGGCATTGGATCGGGTGGCCTGGTCCGTCAGCACCTCTTCGCGCAGGGCGGCGGGGCTCTGTTCGAGTGTGCGCTGCCGGAAATCTTCGACGCGATGGAAAGTGAGGAAGTTCGCGTCGTGATTGTTGTGCGCGCCGCCCAGACCGTCGTCGTAGGCGGTGCGGGAGGCGACGATCAGATCGTCGCCGTCGAAGAGCCATTCCACGTATTGGAAGCCGTGATTGACGGGATCGGGGTGGTGGAGGAGGACGCTGTTGACGTCCCAGTGACGCAGGTCGGGCGAACTGGTGAGGGCGAGGGTGTTGCGGGTGGAGCCGGGGTTGCGGTCGCGGAAGCGGGGGGGGATGTAGTTGGCGAGCGACCAGTAGAGGCCGGTTCGGGGGTCGTGGCGGATGGCGAACTTCTTGGTGCCGCCGGGAAACGGGAGGAAGCCGGTGGCGGGATCGAAGGTGGCGGTGCGGCCGTCGGCGCTGATGCGGATCATGGCGGCGTATTCGGGCCATTGGGCCGTGGCGACGCGGAGAAGGTTCACCACCTTGCCGTCGGGATCGACGACGGCGTTTCCCTCAAGCCAGCCGCGGAACCGGCCGTCGAGCCAGTTGGTTTGCCCGAGGATGCGGTTACTGACCACCCAGTTGGTGGCCTGGAGCAGGTCGGCGTCCACGGGGATCGACATCATGAGCGAGTGGAAACGGGTCCCCCAGCCGCCGGGGCCCTGGCTGTCTTCCATGGCCCGCCAGAGGCGTTTCTGGTGGAGCAGCACCGGTACGGGCGCGCAGTGATAGCCGGGTTCTGCGAAAAGCCGGCCGGTGGTGGCGTCGACCGGATCCGTCCAGGTGCGGCCGCCGTCCCGGGATCGGCGCACGATGGCGTAGCCGTAATGGCTTTCGGTTCCGAGGAGGTAGAGGGCGTCGTCGTGAACGAACAGGGTGGACCAGAACTCGCCGTTGACGGTGCTGATCTGTTCCCAGGTCGCGCCACGATCCGGCGAGCGGAACACGGCGGTCAGGGCGCGCTCGTGTTCGCCGCTGTTCGGCCCGAAGAAGTCGTGCGAAGCCACGTAGTCGCCGTTGGGCAGGACGGCGAGTCCGGGCGAACCGACGTATCGGCCATCGGCGGCGGGGAGGTGATCGATGACCACACCGGGGACCTGGGTGAGGTCGGGTTGGGCGGCGGCTGCCACAAAGGCAATCCCACCGATGACAAACGCCCGGCCGAGGGACGCGAACCTCCCCACGCCGCAGCGCGGCGTGGCACGCTGTGGTCTTGCCGGTTGGCAACCGGCAGCGGTCCGGAAGCCGGGAGCGCGCTGCGTGCCAGGCTGCGAAACAGCCGACTGCCAGGTTGCGTCACGGAGGATGACCCGGCCAAGCCGGGGCGACGGAGGGAGTGAAGGGAGGTGCATGATGGGGCGAGGTGTGCCTATTGGATCTGCCATTCGAGGATGCCGCCGGACACGTCGGGTTGAAGCTGGGCTTCGAGCCGCAGGGCATCGGTGGTGACGGGGGCGAAGGTGGTCACGTTGAACCGGTCCTTGGCCACGCCGAATTCGCTGGTGTTGACGACGGGCTTCCATTCGTTGCCGTCGCGGTAAAGCAGCCGCCACGCGGCCGGCACCCGGCAACTGCCGCGGCCGGTGTCATCGAACCAATACACGGCCACGTGGGAAACCTGCCGGGGCGCGTCGAGGTCCTGCTCAATCCACTCGAAGCTGCCCCGCTGCGGCCACCAGGTGAAGCGGGGGATGGAATGGTCGTTCGAGGCGGCCGGATCCTTGCCGTCGCAGACGGCGGCCACGGTGTCGCCATCATTGCAGTGTGAGGCGCGCACTTTGGGGATCTCGGGCAGTTCCCAATCATGGGCGTCCGGGCCGTCTCCGATCACCGGGAACGCGGCGATGCGAAGGCGGGCGGCGCCCATGGGGATGAGGGTGATTTCCTCGATGGGTTCGGCGGAGCGGACGGGACTGGGCTGGACTTCCATGACCAGGCCGCGTTCGTCGAGCTGCCATTGCGGGATGCGGCGGCCATGGGCCTTGAGCCGGATGGGGGCGGCGTTGGCTTCCCAGGGCTGATTGTCCGCCGGCCAGTCAGTCTGGACCACCTCGAACGCACGGGCGGGGTTGTGTTTCGGCAGTTCGAGGCCGTAGTTCCACGGCGAATCGGGGAAGAGGTCGAAGGCGGGCCACGTGTCGGTGCGTCCTTCGCGTTCGTAGCGTTCGGCGATCTGGAGCGAGTAGGTCAACGGGCCACGGGAGACGGAGACCGTGTGGCCACTGCGCGTCCAGGTCGTGAGGTCGATTGCCATGGGGAAGGCAAGTTCCACGACGTCGCCATCCTGCCATTCGCGGTCGATCCGCACGTATTTGCCGGCCTCGGGCTTCACGCCAACCCGGTCGCCATTGAGGTGGACGACCGCCTTGCCGCACCAGGCGGGCACGCGGAGGAACAACGGGAAGCGCACCGGTTTCGGCGTCTTCAAGCTTAGGGTGACGGTTTCGTCGAACGGGTAGCGGGTTTCTTCGGCGAAGGTGACTTCCGTGCCGGGGCCGTCGCCGACTTTTGCGGTGACCGCGCCGGCGGCATAGAGCACGGCGGCGAGTCCGTTCCCGGGGGTGGCGTACCAGAGGTGCTGGGCGTAATAGGGCCAGCCGTGGCCGGCGTTGTGCTGGCAGCACCGGTGGTCCCAGGGATCCATGCAGTACATCGGGCCGCCGTTCTGGATGCCCGGCGACTTGCTGACGTGATCGCTTTGGGGCTGGTTCGGCGCGGTGAGGTAACGGAGTCCCCGGAGGTCCGGCAGGAAGGCCGCGGGCATGCTGTTGAAGGCGGCGTTCTCACAGCGGTCGGCCCAGCGCAGGTCGCCCGTGATGGCCAGCATGATTTCGTCGGAGAGCATTTCCTCGACGATTCCACAGGTCTCGATGGCCTGGCGCGGACCGGTGTAACCGGGGCGACAGTTTTCGTCGCCGCCGAACATGCCGCCGGGGACCTGGCCGTAGATCTCGCGCAGCTTGGTCCACACATACTCGGTGGCATCGAGGTGACGCCGGTCGCGGGAGACCATGGAGTAAACGGCCGGTTCGCGGAAGCCCTGGGCGAGATTGACGTTGTGCCAGTTCGCGATGCCCTGGTCCCAGCGGGCGGCGGCGCGGTGGGATTTGTGGGCGAGTTCGAGCACCCAGTCCTCACCCGTGTGATTGTAGAACCAGCAGACGCTGTAGATCTGGTCGCCGGCCCGCATCTTGGGCCAGTAACCGGGCATGAACTGGTCCTCGGGCACGCTCAGCAGGTAGCGGAAGTACCCCCGCATCAGGTCGAGGACACGCGGGTCGCCGGTCTGGTCGTGGTAGGATTGGAGGCAGAAGAGCATGACCATGTTGGGCCAGAGATCGGCGCGTCCCTTCAGGCCGGTGGCCACGCCGCCCCGGCCTTCGCCCGGACCGAACCAACCGTCGGCCTGCTGGCTGTTCAACGCCCCCTCGATCCAGACGCGGGCCTCGCGGAGCTGGTCCTCACGCCCGAGCAGGACGGCGCAATCCTGGAAACCCTTGAGCCAGTAGGGTTCCTCCTCCCAGCCCAGGTCGCCGGTGCCGTCCTTGCTGAGCCAGCGGTTGTTCTGCTTGTTCAGGAACCGGCTCAGTTCGGCCAGATGCCCGTGCCAGCCGTCGGCCTGGAGTTCGAGTTGCCGGCGCACCCAGCCCTGCGGGGCCACGGTGCCGATGGGCAGCCTGATGAGGGGGCTCGGGGACAGCGGCGCGCGGTTGCCGAGATAATGCGTGTTGGGGACGGTGGGATCCGGGATGGCAACCACGCTGACCGTGGAGGCCGCGGAGAGGGCGGCCGGGGTCAGGACAGCGATGGAGGTGAGCAGCGCAGGCAGTTTCATGACATGACGTATCGCAAAGACTCGGTTGGACTTGTTGCCGCGATGATCCCGACTGCTGCGGTGAAGCCAAGCGAAAAGGCGGGTAACAATTCTCACGAATTGTGAAGCGAGCGACGGGGGCAGTCCTGCATCTGTGGACGGCGTTCCCTCCGCCAACAGTGAGGACTGACTCCGGAGCGGCCCCCAGGTTGAGGGGCACAGTGCGCGCGAGTTGGTTGCTGGACAGTCTCATTGTGGCGGAGCGCCGATCTCCGATCGGCTTGCCCCTACCGGAAACCCGGACGTCTTCATGGGTTCCCAGGCCCAGAGCCGGCGGGACGCCGCCGCCCCGGTGCCAGGAGGAGTTTGCTTGAAGGCAGGCCGTACGCTGGATCCGCAAGCGGATTCCGATCCCGGGGGGAAGGGCGGGGTTCTTGGGAGGGTGAGTTTGAGTTTAAGTTCAAGTTTGGGTTGAGGTCTAAGTTTGAGTTGAGGGTGAGGGGCGAGTTTCGGATGTGGCGGGGGTGCGAAGGGTGGGTTGACAACGGGGGCGCAACGCCGGACAACTGGCGCCGGCATGAATGTGTTGCAGAACCAGGTGGCGGTGGTCACCGGCGCCGGCCGGGGAATCGGACGGGCCATCGCCCTGAAGTTCGCGTCGGAAGGCGCGAACGTCGTGTGCGTGTCCCGCACGCGCGCGAATGCCGAGGCCGTGGCGGCGGAGGCGGGCGCCCTTGGGCGCGAAGCCTGGGCGTTTGATGTGGATGTGGCGGACCCGGCGGCGGTGGCTGCGACGGGGGCCGCTATTCTGGCGGCGGCGGGCCGGGTGGACATCCTGGTGAACAATGCCGGGGTGACCCGGGACGGGCTCCTGATGCGCATGAGCGACGAGGACTGGGACACCGTGCTGAACACGAATCTTCGGGGCGCTTTTGCGATGACGAAAGCCTTTGCCCGGGCGTTGATCAAGCAGCGTGCCGGCCGGATCATCAACATCAGCTCGGTGATCGGCCTGATGGGCAACGCCGGGCAGTGCAATTACGCCGCCAGCAAGGCCGGTCTGATCGGCTTTACCAAGTCGGCGGCCCGCGAGTTGGCCGGTCGCGGCATCACCGTCAACGCGATTGCGCCCGGTTTCATCGAGACCGACATGACCTCCGGCCTGGGGGAGGACCTCCGGACGGAGCTGCTGAAGAAGATTCCGCTGGGTCTGCTGGGTGCGCCCGGGGACATTGCGGAGGCGGCCCTTTACCTGGCGGGCCCGGGCGGTCGGTACGTCACCGGGCAGGTGCTCACGGTGGATGGTGGCATGGTGATGTAGCGCGCTCCGCGGCGGGGGCGGAAATCGCGGCCTTTTGGACCCCATTTACAGTCGGGGGAAATCTCCCAATCAGGGCTTGACGCCCCCCGGCTGCTTGCATAGACACACACACCGAAACGACGAACGGAGAAATCATGGCGGCAGAGAAAACAGTTGAAGAGCGCATCAAGGACATCGTGGTCGAGCAGTTGGGCGTGAAGCCCGAGCAGGTCACGCCTGAAGCGAAGTTCATTGAAGACCTCGGAGCGGACTCACTCGACACCGTTGAGCTGGTCATGGCCTTTGAGGAGGAGTTCGGCAACGAAATCCCCGACGAGGAGGCTGAGAAGCTGCAGACGGTGGGCGATGTGATCAAATACGTTGAGGATATCCAGAAGTAGTCGGTCAACGTGAACCTCCGGGGCAGCCGCGCTTGACGTTGTCGTCCGGCTGCCTCGTTTTTGTTTCCTCATGGCGGGTGCATACTCCTCACCTCGGGTGGTCATCACGGGGCTCGGCGCGGTCACACCGCTGGGCATCGGGATGGACCAGTTCTGGCCCAACCTGATTGCCGGTCAGGGGGGCATCGAACGGATTTCGCAGTTCGATGCCTCCGGTCATGACTGTCAGATCGCGGCGGAAATCCGCGAGTTCGATGCCGCCCCGGCGTTTCCTTCTCCCAAGGAGGCCCGGCGGGTGGACCGCTACACCAAGTTTGCAGTCATGGCAGGACACCAGGCGCTGCTCGACGCCGGGCTCGACCTGGAGAAGACCGACCTCGACCAGGTGGGGTGCTTCATCGGTTCCGGCATCGGCGGGCTGTGGACCACTGAGGAGCAGCACACGGTGCTCATGCAGAAGGGCCCGGGACGCATCTCCCCGTTCATGATCCCGATGCTCATCCTCAACATGGCCTCGGGCTTGTTCTCCATGTACAACCGCCTGCGCGGCCCCAACCTGGCGACCTGTTCCGCATGCGCCACCGCCGCCCACGCGATTGGTGAGGCGTGGCGCACCCTCAAGATGGGCGACGCCAAGGTCATGGTGGCCGGTGGCTCCGAAGCCACGATCACCCCGCTGGGGATTGCCGGTTTCTGCGCCATGCGTGCCATGAGCACCCGCAATGACGATCCCCAACACGCTTCCCGCCCCTTCGACAAGGAACGGGACGGCTTCGTGATGGGAGAGGGCTCGGGGGTCCTGGTGCTGGAGGAGCTTGAGCACGCCAAGGCCCGCGGAGCCCGCATCTACTGCGAACTCGTCGGCTACGGCAACACCGCGGATGCCCATCACATGACCGCCCCGTCACCCGAGGGCGAGGGTGCCGGGCGCTGCATGCAGATGGCACTTCGTTCCGCCGGCTTGACGCCGGACGATATCGATTACATCAACGCTCATGGCACCTCCACGCCGCATGGCGACATCTGTGAGGCGCTGGCCGTGAACCGGATCTTCAACGGCCGCCGGGTGCCGGTCAGCTCCACCAAGGGCGCCACCGGCCACATGCTCGGTGCCGCCGGTGCCGTGGAAATGGCGATCTGCGTGAAGGTCCTCGAATCCGGCATCCTGCCGCCGACCATCAATTACCAGGTGCCCGATCCGCAGTGCGACATTGACGTCGTCCCGAACCAGGCCCGCGAGGCGAAGGTGAACGCGGTGCTCAGCAACTCGTTCGGTTTCGGGGGGCACAACGCCTGCCTGGCCGCAAAACGCTTCGAGGGTTGAGCCCCGTTTCCTCCCGGATTTCCTCCCCCTCCTAACCGTCCTCGTAATCGTCCCTTCCATGAACCGGGCGACGGGGTCAGTTCCACAGCTATTGACGGCGCTCTTTCCGTCAATGGTGAGAGCTGATCCCCAGAGCGGCCAAACCGGTTCCAGGTCCCATTGCATGACAATGGCGGTGGTCATTGGGGCTTTCCCGATTCAGCCGACCGGGCCGCTTTCTGCCATCTCCCTGACCCGGTCCCGGATCAATTCCCGCATCTCCGGCACCGGTCCGGGACTGCCGACATACCAAACCCAACGACCGCGTCGCTCGGTGGGATTGCGCCACGGGGACTGTCCTGCCGCCAGCCGCTGGCGCACCACCCTCTCCGGTTCTCCCAGCAGCACAGGCACGTCCTCGCCCCCGTGCAGTCCATCGCTTAGCAGGAACGGCACGACCACCACCTGCCGTCGCCCTGTCAGCTGCCACCAATCTGACACCAGCGGAGCCTCTTCCAGAAAGACCGGGTGGACCTCCGCAAACTCTCGACGTTGGTCCAAGGCGGCCACTTGAGCCTCCACCCCCGCCCGCGATCTTCCGCTTCGCCGCGTACCGTGCCCGACGACGATCAAGGCCGTCTCCGCCGGGTTTGCTCGCACCGGGAACGGGTGCCTTTCCAGGACCTCCCGCGCCCGGGCCAGCAGCAGGTCGGTCATGCGGGGATGGGTTCCGACCGGCGCCGTGTAGCACCAAGTCTGACTTCCCCGACGCACGGACCGCGCAAATCCGTGCCCGTCCTGGGTCGGCGGGAAACCCAGTTCTCGCGGAATGACCTCGTCGCAGAAGTAACCCGCCGTCGCGAAGAACGGCACGATGAACACGTGGGATTCGGTCGCGCCCGCGAGCACGTCACGAACCTGCGGCGCCTGTTTCCAGAACGCCGGTTCCACCCGGGCAAATCCACCCTCACGCTGCAATGCCGCGGCATGCGCGATGACCGGTGTCGCCGAAGCGGCGTTCTTGTCCGTCCCATGCCCTAGCAGCACGAGCAGGGCATCACTGAAATCGGTCGTAGACATGGCCCTTCCGTAACGTGAGGCGGCTTGTTGCGCAAGCGACCAGACTTGAACCAAGCGCCCCGCCGGCCTAGCGTTCTCACGTGAACGAACTGGTCTTCGAAGTCGAGCAGGATGGGGAGTGGCTGGTGGCGACCTGTCATTTCCCTGAGATGGCGACCCAGGCCGCCACCTTCGATGAATTGGCACCAATGGTTCGAGATCTTGTGGCATGCCGGTTCGAGCCGGGGGAGGCGCGACGCACCTGGCCCATTCGCGTGCACTTCGTTGAGGACGCGGTGAGGGCGGGCGCGTGGAACTGCCCGGCCATGAGCGAATTCCCATGAAGATTCCACGGCACAAGCGAACAGGCCAGCAGTTGCGGGTCGAGAACTTCGGCCCCATCAGGCAAGCGGACGTCACCTTTAGCGACCTCACCGTGTTGGTGGGGCCGCAAGCCACGGGCAAGAGCATTCTGCTTCAATTGTTGAAATTGTTGGTGGACACCGCATACATCAAGCGGGAGTTCAACCGTGCGGGCGTGGATTGGGCCGGTGACTTTGATGGGTTTCTCGATGTGTATTTCGGCGAGGGAATGCGTTCGCTCTGGACAAACCGGACGCGGATTACCCACAGCGGGGAGGCAGTCAAACTGCCTGAGCGTGTCGAGGAGAAGCGCGCGCACCGCCAGGAGAGCATGTTCTTCATCCCAGCCCAACGCGTGCTGGCGCTCCGTGACGGGTGGCCGTCGGCTTTCAATTACTACGATGCCAGTGTTCCCTTCACTCTGCGTGAGTTCAGTGAACACCTCCGGTTGCTGATGTCCGAGTTTGGAGTGGAAGGAACCCTGTTCCCGGTTTCCCGCAGGCTGAAGTCCGAATTCCGAGACTTGCTTCAAGATCACATCTTCCCCGGTTTTGACCTGAAGATTGACACGGACCGCGCCCAGAAACGTCTGGTCCTGACCGGCAAAGAGAGTGGCGGGGGAGGGCTTCCTGTCGCCGTGTGGTCCGCCGGACAGCGCGAGTTCGTTCCTCTGCTCCTCGGGCTTTACTACCTCATGGTACCTGCGAAGGCTCCGCTCAGGAAGGGAGTGGAGTGGGCTGTCGTCGAGGAGTTGGAAATGGGTCTGCATCCGCGCGCCATTTCGGTGGTGATGCTGATGCTGTTCGAACTGATGGCCCGCGGCTACCGGGTCTGCATCTCCACCCACTCCCCACAGGTTCTGGATGCGGTCTGGACCTTGCAGCGCCTGCATGACCACGGGGCCAGTCCCTCGTCGCTCCTGGAGGTGTTCAATGTAGCCAAGACCCCTCCCATGTCGAAACTCGCGGAGCAGGTGATGAAGCGGCAGGTGAAGGTGTATTACTTCGATCGGGGAGCCGGGATTACCCGGGACATCTCGAACCTGGACTCGTCGGCGGAGGAGGCCGGTGACTCGGGTTGGGGTGGCCTGACCGAGTTCAGTGGCCGGGCTTCAGCCGCCGTGGCCAGAGCGGTGGCGAATTCCGACAGAAGGCCGCGGTCATGACTGCCGAAGAAGCCGTCGATGCCACGCCGCATTTGCAGGGAAAGTGGAGGAAGGGGCTGCAGGCCCTCCGGCCGGAAGACAAGCCGCATATCCAAGCTGCAGACACACGTGCGCTTACCGGCAGCTTCGATCTGGACTCTGCGCTCATGCGATTGCCGGAACATGCCCTAGCCAACCGATGGGATTTCGGCATCGGTTACCTGCATGAGAATCGTGATGCCGAATGCCTATACTGGGTCGAGTTGCATACCGCCAGCGACCGAGAGGTGGATGTCGTCCTGGCCAAGTTGCGCTGGCTCCGGAACTGGCTTGATGGAGACGGCAAAGCCCTTGATGCCTTTGAAAGGGACTTTGTCTGGGTGTCCAGCGGGTCGACCCACTACACGTTGAACGGACCTCAGCGACGCGCCTTTGCGGACTTGGGCCTCAGGCAAACCGGCGGGATCCTGAGCATTCCGAAGGACCGCCGGTAGCCTTCGTTCCCCCGATCCCCGGCGTGCGGTTTCGTGGAGCAGGTGGTTTGTGGGCCCCGCTACCGCGCCGCGATGTCGTAGCAGCGGAGGTCGTTGAGGTCACGGAGGTAGAGGCGGCCGTTGGCGACGACCGGGTAGGTCCAGGCCTTCTTGTTGCCCCGGTCGGGTTGGTCCGTCGGCGTGAAGCGTCCTTTTTCGCGGTAGCCCTCCGCGGTGATTTCCACCAGCGCCACATCGCCGTTTTCACCGTGCAGGTACAGTCTCCCTTCTGCCGCACAAATCGACGCCGCGCCGATGCAGCGATCCTCCCAACGCACCTTGCCGGTGGCGAATTCGACGCACTGCAGGGTTGTGCCACTGGCGCCGTACATGTAGTCCCCCGACAACACCACGCCGCCGATGCCGATGGGCAGTTTCTTGGAGAAGTAGACCGATTCCGCCGACCACCCGTGCGCGTCCTGGCTCACCCTGGCTGCGGCGCCGCCAATCAGGCCCGAAGCGCTGTAGACCAGGTCGTTGCGTGTTACCGGGGTCAGGATGTAGCCGCCGTTCTTCAGGTCCGCCGTTTCGCCGAATTGCCAGAGCACGTCGCCGGTCGCGGCAGCCACTCCGAGCAGCCCCTTTTTCAACCCCTGGATGTACTGTTTCACGCCACCGAGCGTGGTGACGATGGTCGAGCTGTAAGTCGCCTCATCCCCGTCCGGAACGGCACATTGCCACACCACTTTGCCGGTGTGCCGGTCGAGGGCGAGCAGGGTGGCCGTCTTGCCGCCGGGGGCGCAGACCACCGTATCCCCATCGATCAACGGGGATTCCGCGTAGGCCCAGATGCCTGGTTGGCCGCCGAATTCCTCGCGGAGTTGATGACGCCAGCGCACCGCGCCGGTATCGGTGGCGAGGCAGGCCAGATCTCCGTCCGAACCGAGCACGTAGAGCCACCGGCCCACCACGGTGGGGGTGGACCGGGCACCGGGATAGTTCGGCTTCTGATCCGGTTGCCCCACCTTGCCGAGAGGCGCGGACCAGAGGAGTCGTCCGGTGTCGGCGTCGCGGGCCTGCACGAATTCGTTGTCCAGTCCGCGGTTTCCCAGGAGATAGAGCCGGCCTTCCGACACCGCCGGAGTGGAATAGCCGTCCCCGGCATCCTGAATCTGCCAGAGCTGTCTTGGTCCCTCCGCCGGCCACTCGCCCAGCAGACCGGTTTCCCGGGAGATGCCGTCACGGGTGGGCCCGCGCCATTGCGGCCAGTCGCCGGTCACCCCCGAAAGGGCCAGACCGAGCATGAGAAATGGGAGGGTTCGCCGCGGGGCGGCGGCACGACGATCAGGGAATTTGGCTGTCCGCATAACAGGTGCTTTGATTTGACTGCGCGCAAGGTGGTTTCGGAGAGAGGCCGCGTCAAGTGAGGTGCTGCTTCCGGATGAGGTGGGGGCAGGTTTCTCTCGGCAGCGCGGCCCTTGGGGACTATGTTCACCCACCAGTGCGACCTTGATGAAATCCCGTCCCCTGATCCTGATTGCCGGCGGCACCGATCCCGAAGGGCCCGAGTTCAAGGACCCGTCATTGACGCTGTCGGGTCGGTACACGGAGGCCGTGCTGCTGCACGGTGGTCTGCCCTTCATTCTGGCTCCCGTGCCATCGGCGCGCGCCATTGCGGAATCCGTCCGGCGGTGTGACGCGGTGGTGCTGAGTGGCGGTGATGACCTGCAAACGTCGCTCTACGCCGCCGGCCTGACGCCGGAGATCGCGGCCAAAGCCGGACGCCCGGACCGCGAGCGTGATCTGGCCGAGAGCCTGCTGATCCAGGAGGTGTTTCATCAACGAAAGCCCTTGCTGGCGATCTGCCGCGGGCACCAGATGCTGAATGTCGTCTTCGGCGGCACGTTGATCGTCGATCTTCCCAGCCAGCGACCGGCGGGGCTGAACCACCGTCGCTTCGACATTCCTGATGAACCGGGGCACGAAATCGCGTTGGCCTCCGGGTCGTTGATCCGCAAGTTGCTGCGACGTCCGACCGCCGCGGTGAACACCACGCATCACCAGGCGGTTGACCGGTTGGCGCCGTTGTTTCGACCGACCGCCACGAGCGGCGACGGGATTATCGAGGCCTTCGAACTTGCGCCGGAACACGCGGCGGCGTTGCCGTGGCTGTTGTCGGTGCAGTTCCATCCGGAACGACTCTGCCTGCGTCAGCCGGAGTTCGGTCGGATTTTCAGTGGCCTGACCCGGGCGGCGCGTGCCGATGCCCGGCGGCGGCGATAGCCGGGCCGGACCTGAGGAGCCCGGAGGCCGGGGAATCAATCGGTCGGAAAGCGGCGATTGAGATCGTACGCACTCAAAGACGCAGCGCGAGGGTCACCGTTATTCCGCCAGGTTGTGGAGTGCGGTGAAAAGCGCCGCCTTCACCGCCATGGCCGCGCACGGAAGGAGACCGGGGCAGGGCCCGGGTGGCATGAGGATTCCGGTGCCTTTTGTCACCTCGCTCAAGCGGGACGAAAGCCAGCGGCCCCCTATTGGAAGGTCAGCTCCGAGCGGATGCCGAACTTCTCCATGCGCTTGCGCAGCGTGGCCCGGGTGATCCCCAGGAGTCGGGCGGCCTGAACCTGGTTGCCGCCCGTCTCGAGCAGGGCGTTGCGGACGAGTTCACGCTCCACGGCGGGGAGGACGCGGAGATCGCGTTGTTCCTTCGCCCACGCGAAGAGTTGTCGGGCCAGTTGGGCGACATCCGGGGGGGCCGGTTCCGCCGACGGATCCGCGGCCGGGGTGGGGATGCCGGCATCCTGTGCCTCCGGAGTGGCGGTTGCCGGCGGGCGGGGAAGCGGAGCGGTTCCGGCCGTCGCCGACCGCACTTCCTCCGGCAGATTCTCGGGCAGCACGGTGTCGCCCTTGGCCATCACCGTCGCGCGGCGGATGGCGTTCTCCAACTCCCGTACGTTGCCCGGCCAGCGAAACGCCTGCATCACGGCCACGGCCGCGTCGGAAAGCGACTTCCGTCGTCCGCGCGAGTCCTTGCCCAGTTTGCGCAGGAAGTAGTTGGCCAGCAAAGGGACATCGTCGCGTCGCTCCCGCAGGGGCGGCAGGTGGATGCGCACGACGTTGAGCCGGTAGAAGAGGTCCTCACGGAACCTGCGATCCGTGACGGCGCGTTCGAGATGCTGGTTCGTGGCGGCGATCACACGGACGTCGGCGTGGATGGTCTCGTTTCCACCGACCCGCTCAAAGGTCCCCGCCTGCAGCACCCGGAGGATCTTGGTTTGCGTGGCCAGCGGCATGTCCCCGATTTCATCCAGGAAGATGGTGCCGCGGTGGCATTGCTCAAAGCGGCCGATGCGCTGCGCGGTGGCGCCGGTGAAGGACCCCTTTTCGTGGCCGAACAGTTCGCTCTCCAGCAGGTTCTCGGGAATGGCGGCACAATTGATCGCCACGAACGACTGCTTGGCGCGGCGGCTGTTCTGGTAGATCGCGCGGGCGACGAGCTCCTTGCCGGTCCCGCTTTCGCCAGTGATGAGCACCGTGGCATCGGAACCGGCCACCTGGCCCACGAGTTTGAACACCTCCTGCATGGCGCTGCTACGGCCCACGATGCCCAACTCGACATCCTCGGCGTCCAGTTCGGGTTCCACCGCGATGACCTGGCGCATCGCATGCGATGCCCGCAACGCCCGGGTGACGATCTCCTTGAGTTTCGGTACCTCGAACGGCTTGAGCAGATAATCGTAGGCTCCCAGCTTCATCGCCTCGATGGCCGCCTGCGTCGTGCCGTAGGCCGTCATCATGATGACAGGCAGCCGGGCATCGGCGATGCGGATTCGGCGCAACGTTTCGAGGCCGTTCATTCCACCCATGCGGATGTCCATGATCACGAGGTCGGGCTTGAATCGCGGCAGCAGGCGCAATCCCTCCTCGCCGCTGGACGCGGTGGCGAGTTCGATGTCGGGGGTGTCGAAGATCCGGCGGAACGAGTAGTGCATGTCCGCCTCGTCATCGATCAACAGAAGCTTGTCCATAGGATGCGGGCGGGACCCGCTGCGGGAGCCGCCGCCCCTCTTAAAACACGAACCGCCGCGCTTGAACACCCGGAAACGCCGACAACTTGGATTTGAACCTGAACCCAGAACTAAACTTGAACCTAAACTTGAACTCTGCCCCAGGTCCCACTGGAACCGGGGTTCGGGTTCGGGTTTGAGTTTAAGTTCAGGTCTAAGTTTAGGTTCAAGTTTGGGTTTAAGTCGGGGGGAGGTGACGGCAGAATGAGCGTGTGACCGCCAGTGTGTTGAATCGTGATTTACGCCAAACCCGCTCGCCCTGGTGGCTGGCTGGATTGCTGCTGGCCGTCGCGGTGGCGTTTGCCCTGCGCCTGCCGCGGTTGGGCGAACGGCCGATGCACGCCGATGAATCGGTCCACGCGATCAAGTTCGTCCGGCTTCTGGATGAGGGGCGATACGCCTACGATCCTCACGAGTATCACGGCCCCTCGCTCTACTATTTCACGCTGCCGTTCGTCCTCGCCGCCGGGGAACGGACAGGCGACGAGGTGACCGAAGCCACGCTTCGTCTGGTGCCGCTGGCGTTCGGGGTTGCGCTGATCCTGCTCCTGCCGTTGACCGGGTCTCTCCTGGGGCGCGGTGCCACGGTGGCGGCGGGGTTGCTGCTGGCGGTGTCGCCGGCGATGGTCTACTACAGCCGTTACTTCATCCACGAACTCCTCCTCGTCGTGTTCACCTGGCTGTGGATTGCCGGGGCCTGGCGTTGGTGGAAGAGCCGACGGCTTCCCTGGCTGCTGCTTTCAGGGGCGGCTTTGGGGCTGATGCATGCGACCAAGGAGACCTTCGTGTTCAACCTCGTGGCGGCCATGCCGGCGCTTGTGATCGCCTGGTGGTGGGAACGGAAGTCCATTCCTGACGGCTCCGACGTTCGCGGTGTATTCCCGGCGTTGGGTCTGGGGGCCCTGGTGGTGCTCGTGGTGTCCTTCCTGTTCTTCACCTCCTTCTTCACCCACGAGAAGGGGCTGTTGCAGGGACCGTTGGATTCCATTCGCACTTACGTTCCCTGGATCACGCGGGCGGGCGGGGAATCGCCGCATGTGCATCCGTGGTCCTTCTACTTCGAGCGACTGCTCTGGTGGCGGCACGGAGAGGGGCCGGTGTTTACCGAGTTGTTCGTGGCGGTACTGGCCTTGGTGGGAATGGTGGCGGCGTTCACCCGGCGGGGTCTGGGAAGCGACAGTTGCACGGCGTTTATCCGGTTCCTCGCTCTTTACACGCTGACGCTGATGGCGATCTACACGGTGATCAGCTACAAGACACCCTGGTGTCTGCTGGGCTGGTATCACGGCATCGTGCTGCTGGCGGGCGTGGGCGTGGCGGCGTTGTGGCAATGGCTGCGACCGGTCCGGGCGAAGGTCGTGCTGACGGTGGGCTTGCTGGCGGGCGTGGCCCACCTTTCGCAGGAGGCCTGCCGGGCGGCGTTCACCTATGCCGCGGAACCGGCGAATCCCTGGGTCTACGCGCACACCTCGCGCGATCTGCTGAGGTTGGTGGAACGGGTTCAAGGCGTGGCGGGCCATCACCCCGATCCGGGCCGGATGGTGGTGAAAGTGGTCGCGCCGGGGGGCGATTACTGGCCGTTGCCCTGGTACCTGCGCAACCTGCCGAACGTGGGCTATTACGCCGCCGTGCCGGAGGATCCGTTCGCCGACGCCGTGATCATGGGCTCACGCATTTCCGTGCCGCTCGATGACATGTCGGAGAAGAAATGGATCATGGCGGGTTATTACAACCTCCGGCCGAAGGTGTTCCTGTCCTTCTATCCGAAGTTCGACCTCTGGAGATCCTACATCGAGTCGTTGCCGCCGCCAGTGGATGAGGATGAGGATGAGGACGGGGAATAGCCGGGCGGGTCGGTTGAGGGCGCCGGGGTCGCGCCTTTCATGTGGATAAGATGACTGATTTGCGTGCGTGCCATTTGCCGCACGGGGCGGACCCCCCCTCCCTGTTCGAAGAGCCAGTCGTTGCCGTATCTCTGGAGCAGTTCCTCGGGCACTTTGACCACGTACGGGTCAGCCGATTCGATCCGCTGCAGCAAAGCCAGGTCGTCGCGGCGTGAAATCCCTGCGAAGAGGTGCGTGGCCACCCAGCGCAACTGGGGGTCCTCGTCATGCTCCATGACCTCACGATAGGCGGCTTGCGCCGACTCGTCCCTCCGCAAGGCGCGGGCAAGTGTCAGGCACTTGCGCTGAATCGTGGACTCGGGTTGGCCCCATTCCTGGAGCGTTTCGAGCGTGATTGGCTGCGCCTCGGCCAGGGCCAGCAGGCAGACACGGAAGAAGGAGGTTCGGAAGGTCAAGAAGGGATTGCTGCCTGACGGGAAGAGTTCACTTGCGTCCAAGCTCCTCCAGGCCGAATCCAATGAACCGAGAATGGCGGCGAGCTTCTCCTTTCCCAGTTCGTTGGAGGTGTCGGTGCGAAGGAGATACGCGGCGGCGTATCGAGGTCCCCAGGATGCGTGCTGAAGACAGGGTTCAACCGGCTTCCAGAGGTCCTCGTTCAAGCGGCATCCGTGAAGCGCTTTGAGAGCCCGGTTGATGACACCGCGATTGTCCGACACCAGCAGTTTTGCAGCCTCGCGCTGGTCCTTGATTGCGCGCAGGTAGATCGACGATCCGTAGCTCTGGCCAACGCGGCCGTATTGTGCGAGGGCGACCTGCAACAATAACGCCCGGGCACTGTCCGTGTCTTCCTCACCGAGCAACCGGATGGCCTCGTAGCGGGTTGCCGACGAGCGGAACAGACTCTGGATGATCTTCGGTTGCTGCTCCAGGGGCGCCGGGTCGGGTGGCTCGGCGGAAGCCTGCCAGGCGAGGACCGAACTGGCACAGGCGACCAACGCGAGCGAAAGGGCGCGTGTTACCCGTCCCCATTGTCGAGTCGCTGCGGTGACCGGGCGATCCTGGAACGGGCAATCCTCACAGGCGGTCATGGCAGAATCTCCTCCACCGGCGGCCTACCGCGCCAGTGCTTGGTTGATGTGCGGGGCGAACAGGCGGGGTTCGAGCAGGAAGGAGTCATGGCCCTTGTCCGAATGGACGGTCAACCACATCACCGGCACATGCGCGTGCTTCAGGCGCTTGACCAGTTTCTGCTGTTCCTCCGGCGGGAAGGAGAGGTCGGAATCGATGCTGAAGACCAGCCATTCCTGGTCCCGACAGCGCGCATACACCGCGTGGCAATCCTCGGCGTCGGATTCCCTCACCACGTCGAACCACTGCCAGGCATCGACGATGCGCAGATACGTGTTGGCATCGAACCGGCTTGTGAACTTGTTGCCCTGATGGAGCATGTAGGACTCCACCGGATGGTTCATCTCGTACCAGCCATGCGGGGGTTTGTGGCTTACGACCTCGCCGCGGGCGCGTTCGCGCAGGTCGTCCAGGGAAACGAAGGTCTTGTGCGCAATCCGCCGCGCGAGGGCGAGTCCCACCGACGGTGCCGGCCCGTCATAATACTCCCCCCCCTTGAAGTGGGGATCCGCTTCGATCGCCGTGATCTGTTCGAAGTTGATGATTCGCTGGTAGATGGTGGTTTCGGCTCCCGTGCCAATGGGGATGACCACACGCACCCGGTCCGGGTACCGCGCCGCGGTGAGGATGCTGAGGTAACCCCCGATGGAGGCGCCAATCACAGCCCGGAGTTGCCGTACCCCCAGATGATCCAGCAGGCGCATCTGGGAATCGACGATGTCGCTCATCCGAAGCACCGGGAAGGAGGAACCCCAGGGCCGGCCGGTGTCCGGGTTGATGGATGCCGGCCCCGTGGATCCGTAGCAGCCGCCGAGGTAATTCACGCAAACGACGCAGAGCTTGCGGGTGTCCAGCGCCAGACCCGGCCCGATGAAACCGCTCCACCAGCCGTCATGCAGCTCGGAAATCCAGCGATCCCCCACGCCGGGAACGGACCGGTTGAGGCCCGCCGCATGCTGGCATCCGGTCATGGCGTGGTAAACCAGCACCACGTTCGAGCGGTCAGCGTTCATTTCGCCGTACGTTTCGTACGCCAGCGTAAAGCGCTCCAGCGCGCCGCCGACCCGCAATTGCAGCGGTCGGGCAGGATCGTTGAACTCGATGAACTGGGTTTGTACTTTGCCGATCTTCTTCATCTTCCGGGTGGCCCAAAGGGAGGAGCCGACGTTGCAGGCTCCGGCGGGGTTTTAGGGGCACGGCCCCTGCCGGGAAAGGAAAAACCCCGCCCGTGCCGCCGGCTTCGGCAGCCCGCCTTGGGCGATACCAGTCGAGACCATCGGCGGTTCATGGGGGAAAGCAGCGCCACTGAGCCGTCACAGTTCAGTTCCTTTCAGAAGGCAACGAAGGAAACCAAGAGGAGCCGGCGCTTGGGGGCGCATTGTCGAGCGCGCCGCCATCGCATGGAATGTTGGCCGGTTCCTGGTTTCCCCTGGCGTGATCCTGCTTCGGTCCCGCCTTGGTTTCCTTCGCATGCCTCTGTGGGCCCTGGATCGAGACGGATGAGTCCCTCCGGTTCAGGCCTGTTCGAGGGCCTGATCGATGTCTGCGAGAATATCGTCGATGTTCTCGATGCCGATGCTGAGACGCACGAGTTCCGGCGTGATCCCGCCGGCCTTCTGCGCCTCGGCATTGAGCTGGGAGTGGGTCGTGGTGGCCGGATGGATCGCCAGACTGCGGGCATCCCCCACGTTGGCCAGATGGGAGAGGAGTTGGAGCGAGTCGATGAATTTGCTTCCCGCCACCGCTCCGCCCTTGATGCCGAACACCACCATGGAACCCCCCTTGCCCCGCAGGTACTTCTGGTTGAGCGCATACATGGGGTCGTCCTCCAGACCCGGGAATCGTACCCAGGCGACCTTCCTGTGGGCCTTGAGATGCTGCGCCACGGCCAGGGCGTTGCGGCAATGCTGTTCCATGCGCAGGGGCAGGGTCTCGATGCCCTGCAGGAACATCCAGGAATTGTCCGGCGAGATGCAGGCCCCCAGGTTGCGGAGCGGCACCGTTCGCATGCGCAGAATGAAGGCCAGCGGTGCCAACATCTCGGGCAGGTCATGCCCCCAACGCAGGCCGTGGTAGGAATTGTCGGGGTTGTCGTAAAGCGGATGCTTTCCGGCGTTCCACTTGAAGGCGCCGCTGTCGACCACCACCCCGCCAATGCCCGTGCCGTGCCCGCTGAACCACTTCGTCAGCGAATGCACCACAATGTCCGCGCCGTGCTTCAACGGTTGGGTCAGGTAGGGCGTCGAGAAGGTGGCATCGACGATCAGCGGCAGGCCGTGGGCATGGGCAATCTTCGCCACGGCCTCCAGGTCCGTCACCTCGAGAGCCGGGTTTGACACCGTCTCGCAGAACAAGGCCCGGGTCTTGTCGTCGATGGCCCTGGCGAAATTCTCGGGATCGTTGGAATCGACGAACTTCGTGGTGATTCCCAAGGCCGGGAGGATGTCGTTGAACTGGGTGTAGGTGCCGCCGTAGAGGTTCCGGGCGCTGACGATGTTGTCCCCCGCCTGGGCCAGATTGATCACTGAGTAGAAGATCCCACTGGTACCCGAGGCCACCCCGAGACCCGCCATTTCATGGGCCCCCTCCAACAGGGCGACGCGCTTTTCCAGCACATCGGTGGTGGGGTTCATCAGGCGGGTGTAGATGTTGCCCAGCTCCTTCAGGGCAAAGAGGTTGGCGGCATGTTCCGTGTTTTTGAAGACATAGGAACTGGTGCGATAGACGGGAACGGCGCGGGAAAGGGTCGTCGGATCCGGCTGATGGCCCCCGTGCAGACAAAGTGTTTCAAAATTCATACGCAACCTATCCTACATACTCAGGATTAGACTCTGCAACCGTGATTTTGAGGTTTGTTGGTGGGGGAACGCGGTTACTCACGCGGCGCGGTGGTCCAGTCTTCCAGGTGGATTCTCGAGATCGGCATGGTCTCGCTGCTGAGAAACAGCACCAACCGCTTGCCGTCGGTGAAATAGGGATCGCCCGTGAGATTGCGTTGCGGTTCTTCCCGCGACACCTTCCCCACGCCCCCGACCCGGGTGATGGTTTCCACGGACCCGGAGGACACCATCTCCTGGGCGAGGTAGTCGCGCGCCTCATCCACGTCGGGATCGATTTTGTGGGTGACCCAGCCCGGTGCCTTGAAGGTGAACCGCAGTCCGATGTCCCGGCTGATCTGGCCCACCAGCACCACCTGCCCTTCGCAGGTGAACGGGGCCAGCCAGAGTCTGAGGTGGTTCCGTTCGTGAATGGTGGTGCGGGCCTTCTGCAGGGCCAGGTCCTGTCTTCGACCGAACAGGTAGAGCGAGCTTACCGGCGAGTTTTCCCAGGTCCGGTTGAACAGGAAGCTGCCGATCAGTTTGAACACGTTACCGAAGGTCAGGACTTCGGTGATGTCCCATCCCTGCCGGGCGAACGCCAGGCCGATTTCGCCTTCGTTCCCCACCACCACCAGATTGACGGGGTCGCCGGAGCCTCCTCCCTGGCGATCCCCCACCGCCTGAGGCAGCGATTCCAGGACTGCCCGGAGTTCCTGCCGGCTGTAGTCCGGGATGGCAGTCGTGGCATACAGCGCCTCGAAATCCACCCGCTGGAAGTCGAAGCGCCGTTCCGGCGCAGTGGTGAGGAACTCGAAGCGCCGGAAGTCCATCTCGCCGAGCAGTTCGACCCACATGTGCTTGGCACCGCGGTCGAGGGTGGAAAACACGAAGCCCTCGCGGGTGCTTTGGGGCGGGAGAACCAGCGGCATGCTCCGGCTTTCCATGAAGTCCGCGACCCGGCGATTGCGGTTGCCGGCCCAGGTTTTACGGAACATGTAGGCCACTTCGGCGGAGGAGAAGTAGTTGGGGTCCAGGCTTGCGGGTAAGAACCAATATGCGTTTGTATGTGTGTTTTCGAGGCGCAGCCAGATTGGTTGAATGTGCTGCTTGTGCAGAGGTAGGTCGAACATCCGGGTGGTCTCCCGTTGGCTCAGCACAGCCACGGAAGCAACAATGGGCCCGTTGGTCTGGCTCTGCGCGCGCTCAAGTTGGGGCTGATAATCCACCGGCGCGGGCCTGAAGGAGGCACACCCTGCCGCGAGGCCCGCCACGGCCGCACAGATCGCCGCCCGCACGAGTCCCCGGGTGAAAGCACTCCGACCAGCTCTCTCAATCACGAACCGGGTGGATCGCTGTGACTGCATGGCGTCGGGCAAGGTAGGGGGCTTGCGTCCTGCGACAAGCGCAAAACCGGATACCACCTGCGGGCGGAGGGGGTCTGAGCCTCCCCCTGCTTCTCGCGGATCAAAGGGCCGCAGCCAGATCAGCGACTGTTATCCAGCACGTTGGATCCCAGCCCGTTCCAATCCTTGCAGGATCGGAGCGATCAACGAGTCGAACTTCACGTAACGGCTGACATACCACGCGGATCGTTGGGCGAAGTCCGGACGGAGTTCCAGCAGCCTGGTGACTTCAACCCGCGCCTCGTCCAGCCGCGCCAGGTGGGCCAGGGCGACCGCTTTCATCAACGGTCCCCAGAAACTGGCGGGGGTCATAAAGCTGGAGGCGTGCCCGCGAGCTTCCTCATACTCTCCCCGGCGCAGGGCATCGAGCCAAAGACCGCCGTGGACCACCGGGAGGTGGAACGGATTCAGCCGTACCGCTCGCGCGGACAACGCCGGCCCGAGCTCCCAGTCACCGGCCAGTGTCAGCACGTATCCCAAGCCGTCCAGAATCAGCAGGGAGTCCGGGTTCAGTGCCAGCGCTTCCACGGCCTCGCGTCGGGCCTCCCCTACCTGGTCGTTCAGCAGGAGCACGTAGGCGAGCATCGTGCGGCCCCGCTGGTCAAACGGTGTGAGCTGCACGCCTTCCCTTGCCAGTTCAACCGCGCGGCTGATCGTCGACGGTTCCGGCAGGACGCCGTGGGCGTAGCCGAACCCCAGCAACCGGGCAAGGTAACCCCGGCAGGGGGCACAGTCGGGGTGCCTTGCCACGGCTTGTTCAAGCGCCTCGAAGGTTTCTCCAAAGGCGGCCGGAGCAAGGGACCTCTCGAAGTGGTGATAGCGCATGACTGCCTCATAGGCGCCATGCCCGAAGGAGATTCGTTCCCCCAGCCGCTCCCGCATGTGCCGGGCAACCACCCCGCATTCCCCGGCGATCATCGCCGCCAGCGAGGAGACCAGGTCCCCGAGGAAGCTCCCGCGCTCGGGTCCGGTCGCTGGGAAGGAACGGCTTTGCCCCCACACCACCTGCCTGCGGACGACACTCAGGACCTGCACCGATACGCGAAGGCCCTTCCCATCCTGCGTGAGTGTTCCCCTTACCTCGTACCCCGCCGCAGCCTCGCGGTTTCGCGGGTCGTCCTCGCTGACCCCCAGCAGGATCTCCGTCTCCCGATACTGGCTCAATTCGATTGCCAGTTCGGAAGCCAACCCCTGCGCGAGGTAATCACAAGCGGCATCGCCCGTGAGGTTGTGAAACGGCATCACCAGAATGCGCGGCCAGATTGCCGGTGAGCCTGCGCCGGACCGCTCGGACCCGGCTTGCTCGGGAGCCCGCCGGTTGAATCGGGGGCGGTAGGTTCCCTTGGGCAGGACGATCTCGACCGAATCCCCGGCATCTCGGGCCGGGTAGCAGCCCTTCAGCGCACGTCGCACGCGACTCGCAAGCATTCTTACCGCGGGGTCGGTTACCGGGTCGAATTCAGTGCCCCGATCAAGCACCTTCAACGCGATCGCCTGTTGGGTGAACTCCTCGTCACGCTCGGATAGCGCCGCCTCAACCACGTGCCGCAGGAACCTGCGGGATCTTGGGGCAGACGCAAAGTCAGCGCTGGCGAGGATCCGATCGAGTTCTGTCAACACCTCCGGCCGGGGCACAGCCGTGGCGGGATCACATGGCGTGACCTGGGAGGCTGGTTTCTCGCCGGAATTGCCCACTCAATCGAAAGCGCTTCACATTCACCCGGTTACCGTAAGTTACGGTCAGTTACTTGAGGCAGGGATGGCTGTCAAGGCATCGTTCAATCGGCCCGCTTGGATGGGCGTGATTGAAAGTGGTTGACGATCGAACTGCCGGAGCGCGGGCGGCTCGCCCGCAGCAAGCTGCCAGGCCCCGGCCAGCCCCCGGCGTTCGGAGAGTGCTGCGGGCGAGCCGCCCGCGTTCCCGGCTCCAGCCGTCTCGCCCACTTTCAATCACACCCCGCTTGGGTGGGCGCACCGACATGCTCGACGAGACATCGAATTACAGCATTGGCGTTTTCGCGCTGATCCAGCCTGATCGCTCCTCCATCACGGAAGTGCCGCAGGGGACCCCCGAGCCGTCCAACGGGCTCATGACGCCGCTCCGTCCCAAGTTGCATCCAAAACGTCGTCGCCCCAGGACGTGTCCGGCATTCGCCTGGCTCGTGACCCTGACCTTGCTCAGCACCCCGCCGATTCTCGCCGAGGAAGGCGGTGCCGGGCACTATCTGTCCGGGGCGACCGCGTCGTTCATTGACGCGTTTTCCGGCCGCACCGCCCTGGCTGTCGTTCCGTCGTTCGTTTCT
>JACKPW010000044.1 GCA_024233215.1 Verrucomicrobiales bacterium
GCGTCCCCGGACTTGATGATCGTCAGCTCGGCGCCATCGCCGCCGCCGCCTTCCTGCCAGATGACTTCGAGGAAGTACTTCTGATTCGCGTTCAACGTGATCTGGCCCCAGGCAGAAAACGGCACGATCCCGAGCGGGTCGGTCCAGTACGGGTACCCGGTGTAGGAGTACTGTTCGCTGTTGGAAGCCTCCGCCCAGGCGCGCGCGCTGCTATAGCCGGACTCGGCCGCAATGCCCAGAATGTTGGCCGGATCCGCGTCAGTGCTGAGCAGCGCCCGGCTGTTGTCATCCGAGGTCACCAGGAACTCGTAGTCCCCGGTGGTGGCCGGGGTGAACCAAGCATAACCCCTGGCCCCGTAGTTGTCGGCCAGGTTACGGCCGGACTCGAAGATGCTGGTCATCCAGGTCACGTCCGGAGCCCGGTGATTGGGATCGGTCACTAGGGCGTAGATGTTGGCCATCGAGATGGCGCCGTTCCAGCGTTCCCAACTCACCGCGTCAGGCAGGTAGGTGAAGGTCGTGAAGGTCCACTGGCTGCCGGCCGCAACGGTGTTGCCCTGCAGGTCCTGGACGTTGTTCACCGTCAGCGTCAGCTCTGTCCCCACGGGCTGTGCGCTGGTCTCCAGGATCACCAAGTGATCCCCCGAGGTCCCCGAAGGAGCCGCCAGGGTTGCCGAGGTCACCGTCACACCACCGGAAAGCTGGTAATTACCAGCTACTTCGGCGGTTGCCGGGTCGACCGGCTCCGAGAACATCACCGTCACGCGGTTGAAGCCCACGTTGCCCCAGGCATCCGCCAGAACCGGATCCGTCGTGTCGGCGTTCACGGTCAAGGTCGCGACCGCGGAGGTCCCGGACCCGCCGGCATTGCTCACCACGCAGGCAAACTCCGCACCATCATCGGCCGCCACTGCACGATCAATCATGTAGTCCGGACCCACCGCCCCGGGGATGTTCTCCCCGTTCTTCGTCCACTGGAAGGCCGGTCCCGGAAACGCTCCGTCACCGACGGTGACCGAGAACGCAACCGAGTCGCCAACCATGACCGTGGCACTCTGCGGGTTGCTCGTGATCGCGGGAGGTCCCACGGGCGGAATGGTCCCGATGCCCGCCAGCTCGTCCGGCGAGGCACCGCCAGCCAGCGCCATGATGTCGGTCTCACTCAGCGCACCGGCGAACACCGCAAACTCATCGATCATGCCCTGCAGGCTGTTCGAGGCGTCAAACGAGGCCCCAATGGCCAACTGGACAAAGTCCGACGGAAACGCATTCGCGCCGGTATCCGTCATGAACAGAAGGCCATCGATGTAATAGCGCTTTTCGGTGCCATCCTTGACCAACGCGAAATGGTGGTAGTCCAGGAAGAAGCCGTCATAATAGCCGGCAAAGGTCGAGGCGTCGGCATTCACGCGCATGGTATGCGCATCGCAGCACCCGGCGGTGTCGAAGTAGATGTTGTTGTTACCCCAGGGCACGTGCGATTGGAAACCACGCTGGGTCCCGGAACTGGCGGGCGACTGGAACCAGACCGACGAGGTGGAGGCCACCGCGTGCAGCTTCTGCCAGAAGGTCACCGTCAGCTTGTCCTGGTCGGTGGCGCTTTTCACCGCGATGTCAAACCAGGGTGCATCGGTCACCGTGACCCGTTGCCCCGCACTGGTCGTGCCGAAATCCATGGCCCGATCCCCGGCCGCGCCGCTCGCGCCGGAGCCATCGGCCCCATAGGCCGCGCCGCTCACGACGAAGCCCGGCAGGGCATAGACCTGATCGAAGGCGACGTCGGGGTTGCTCGCGTCGTTGAAATCCCAGTAGGCCAGTAGATTGACCGACTGGGCGTGCAGTTGAAGGACAGCCGGGAGGCCGACCAGCGCCAAGGCCGGCAGCACCCTCAGGATTCCTGCTTTTTTGGTTTTCATGGGCTTTGTTGTTCGGTTGCGCTGCAATGACACCTTCGCCATTGGAGACGAGGAGACCGTAACGAGGCGAAGGCAAATCGTGCAAGACGAAACGATACCCAACATGACACACTCAAATTGAGTGGCCCCTCGCGGGATGCCGCCGGCAGGAGGGGAACCGGCAGCGCCACGATGCCACCGTCCCACAAGGGGCCGGCATCCCCAATCGGGCGCTTCAGCTCTCGGGAAAACCCCGCACCGTCCGGCAGGGTTCCAGTGCCGCAATGGCCGCCATCACCTGGTCGGCGGCCTCCTGGTAAATCTGCTTGAGCCGCGGCTTGGGAGCGGTCTTCGCCTCCTGGCGCAACCCGCGGAAATCGACCGGTTCCCCGTAGGTCATCGCGATCCGACGCGGCCGGGGCAGCCGCTGATGTCGTCCAAACGCCTCAAACGTCCCGAAAAGCCGGACGGGCACCACGGGGCAGTCGGACTTGATGATTGCCAGGCCGACCCCCGCCTTCGCCGGATGCAGCTGACCATCGGAAGTGCGCGTGCCCTCCGGAAACAAGAGGATCGCCCCTCCGGACTCGAGCTTGTCGAGGATGACGCGCAGGCCCTTCGCCCCCCCCCCGTCCCGGTCCACGGGAACCACGTTCCAACTCCGCAGGATGGCCCCGGCGATGGGGTTTCGGAACAGGGACTCCCGGGCCAGGCTGTAGATCACCCGGCGCACCCCGGCACAAACCAGCGGGGGATCGATGAAACTGGCGTGGTTCGACGCCAGGATCACCGGACCCTCCACAGGCACCCGTTCGGCATGGTACACCCTCCAGCGGAAGAACGTGGCGTACAGCAACCGGAAGGAATGCCAGGAGATGAAATAGCTCGGATTCATGCCGCTGTCGAATCCGCCGTCCGCGCGGCCGCCGTGTCCCCCAGGCGTCGCCGGATGGATTCCAGAATCAACTCGCTGGACTCCTGGGGGGTATGCCCCGATGTGTCCACCACCGTCGCGCCCAACGGAACCATCAACGGCGCCGCGGCCCGCTCGCTGTCCCGCTTGTCCCGCTTGGCCAGATCCTCCTCGATACCGTCGGCGGATCGTCGTCGGGACCGCTCGGACAAGGCCGCGTCCAGGTAGAACTTGAACTCCGTCTCGGGAAACACGTTGGACCCGATGTCCCGCCCTTCCATCACCAGATCGCCAAACCGGACGCATTCCCGCTGCTTGTCCCGCATCCAGTCGCGCACCTTGGGCACTGCCGCCACGTGCGGCACGGCGGCGCTGGTCTCCGCGGTACGGATTTCACGCTCCGGATAATAGCCGTCCACCAGCAACCGCACGCTGCCGTCCACGTTCGCCAGCCGGGTCTTCCAACGCCGGCAAGCCGTCCCCACGGCCCGGACATCGTGGATGTCCACCCCGGTCTTGAGACAGTACCAGGCCAGGGTCCGGTACATGGCGCCGGTATCGACATAGGCATAGCCCAGCGCTTTCGCCACGAGCCGGGCGTTCGTGCTCTTGCCGCTGGCGCTGGTGCCGTCCATCGCGACAACGATCGCCGGAGGCGTCCGCGGTGACTGCTTTGGCTTGGAGGTCGTCATGGGGCAACCGTGGCGGGCACACGCTCCGGGAGGAGGTTTTCCTCCCCTCCGTGCGGTCCGTGTAATCCGTGTCTTCTCCGGTTCAAAGCGCTTCTCCAACTACCTGGCCTGCAAGTCCTCTCCGTCCAGCACCCGACCGGTCTCCGCGTCCCGCACCGTCACCCCCAGCCCCCCGGCCCCGGCAAGCTTTTGGAAGAAATTCGGAAAGGTCTTCTTCACACAGGCGGGATTCTGGAGGCGCAGTCCCGGCACTTTCAATCCCAGAATGGCAAAGCACATCGCCATGCGATGATCGTTGTAGGTCTCAATGTCCGCCCCATGCAGCCGGGAGGGACGCACCTCCAACGTGTCCCCCACCTCCACCACGCCGGCACCGCACTTCATCAACTCGGTCCGCAACGCCACCACCCGCTCGCACTCCTGCAGCCGCAACCGGCCAAGCTCCGTGAATCGCACCGGATGACCCGCCAACGGCGCCAGCACGATCGCCGTCATGATGCTGTCCGCCAGGTCGTTTCTCCGCGACACCGTCGCCGGCAACGGCAGGAACCGCGGAAACGCCTCGTCATGCTGCCATCCCGTGTCCGGCCAGTGAGCGACGCTCACCCGCGACCCTTCCCCTGGCAGCGGCAAGGCGTTCAGCCCCCAGAAATAGCTGCCGCTCGACGCGTCCGGCTCAACCTGAAAAACCCCACCTCCACGCGGGAAGGCGGAGATCAGGCGCTCCGTCATCATCACATAGGGCAGTTCCTCCGGATTCTCATCCTCAATCGACACCCGCCAACCCCCGGCAGCTGCCCCCAGCAGCAGCGCCGAGGCAAACTGGGAACTCTCGGCCACGCTCACCCGGCATTCCCCCGGGCGCGGCCCCCCACCCTGAACCACCGCCGGAAGCCGGCCGTTGGGCGAATCCACGCGGTAGCCCAACCCGCGAAGGGCGTCGAACAGGGCCACCTGCGGGCGTTCATGCATGCGCGGCACGCCGGCCAACCGAAAGCTCCCCCGCCCCAGGGCCACCAGCGCCATCAGAAACCGCGCCGCCGTACCGGCGTTGCCGACAAACAACTCGAGCGGTGCGCCCGCGGCTCCACCGTTCACCCCCTGCAGCCCCCTGCCCCGCACGGTCATCGTCCGGTTGGCCGGTTCACCCGGGTCCGGCGCCACCTCCACCGCCACCCCCAGCCGATCCAGACAATCCACCATCACCTGCGTGTCCTCGCTCCAGAGGGCGCCTCGCAGCGTGGTGACGCCTTCGTTCAGGGCCGCCAGGATCAACGCGCGGTTGGTGATGCTCTTCGACCCGGGCACCGTGATCTCGGCCTGCACCGGTCCGGTCAGGGGATCGATCTGAATGACAGACGGGAGGGCCATGGCGGGTGCAAACCAGGGGGATCGCGCTCAACCCCCGCCCTCGGGAAAGCGCGTCCGGCCGGGCGCCTGCTGCTGCCACGCATCACGCAACTCCTTCGACCGGCCCAAGAAATCCCGGATGGCCGACCCGTCACCGTCCCGAATGGCCGTCCGCAGTCGGGCCAGACGCTCCGCAAAATCACCCAGGACCCGGTCCAGGCAGGTGGCATTCTGCAGGGCAATGTCGCGCCACATCTCCACCGAACCCGAAGCCACCCGGGTGGTGTCCCGAAATCCCGTGGCACACAGCAGGGCCTGTTCGGGGGGCAGGTCGGCCCGGAGCACTTCCTGCACCAGCGCCCCAGCCACCAGGTGCGGCAGGTGACTCGCCCGGCTGACCAGTTCGTCATGGGCCGCAGGAGCCAGTCGCAGCGGGCGTCCCCCAACCGCTTGCCAGAGCGCCTCAACCTGCTCCACCGCCTCCGCCGGGGTATCATCGGTCGGGGTCACGACACACACCGCCCCTTCGAATAGGTCGGCCCGCCCATGAACCACCCCGGTGTGCTCGGAACCCGCCATGGGATGGCTGCCCACAAACACGCCGCCCGCCCGTCGGGTCGGTTCCTCCAGACACGCCACCAACCGGGCCTTTACGCTGCCGACATCGGTCACCAGCGCGCCGGGGGCAAGCGACGGCAGGCACCGCTCAAGCAGGCCGCTCATCTGGCCAACCGGAGTGCACAGCACCACCAGATCCGCATCCCGCACCGCGTGTTCGGGATTCAGGGTGGTAAAGTCCGCCGCCCCCTGCTCCAGACACTCGGCCAGGCTGGCCTCCCGCCGAACCAACCCCCAGACCTCGTCCGCAAGCCGGCGTCGACGCAACGCCATGCCGAGCGAACCGCCCAGCAATCCCACGCCGATCAGACTGACTTTGCCAAAGTGCACCGGGCGCGGATTGTCCAAGCGCCCCCGCGGAGTGACAAGCGGCAAGTGGACCGGAACCGCGCCGTCCGGCCACGCCAACTGACGATCTCCCCGGTGCTTGACTGTCGGCAGCCGTACCTCTGGGCCTTTTCCCCTAACCGTGCGAGGTACTCCGCCGAGGGCAGCCGCACGATCTGCGCCCACTCGTCTTTCTCCACCTTCCCAAGCGGATAGAACATGCCGTAGAGGTCACGTCGCATCAGTCCACCTCAAAGCGCCTGGGGTCCGCCGCACGATGAAACCGGGCCACCACCGCCGACCCGGCAGCCACATTCGGACGCGGACGTTTGGATGCTTCCCGTCACGATCGGGGCGGGGTGGTAATGGAAAGTCGGATGATCATGTGAAGTTCGCGGTCGTCCGGTGGAAGGGCCGCCGGGTTGACCCGATGCAGTTCATCGTTGAACCGACCCGGACGGGGGTTGTTGATCAAGGCTTCGGCGTCGAGTTGCAGAGCCACGATCGAGCCGCCCTCCTGAGCCGCCAACCCGGTCGCCTGCCTCATGGAACCGTTGTAAATCCAGGGTTCCGGCTTCAGCGTCCCCGCCCCGTCGGTGGTGATGATGAAATCCTCCAACGGATGAACCACTTCCCTCTCCGCCTCCTGCCAGGCAACCGAGATGATCACCGGTTCCCCGGGCACGGCCTCGAGCGGATCAGCGGACAACTGGGTGGCATAGGACGGTTCCCCCCCCAGCAGCAGCAGGGCCACATGCACGTGCATCGGGTCCACAGCGGTGCGAAAGACGCTTTCGTGCGTCTTGCCGGTGTCGGTGACCAGCGCGTATTCCACCGGCCCCGAGCGCTGGTTGATCGTGATGGGAAACCGAAAGCTGCGGTCCGCTGCGTCAACCACCACGTCCCCCAGCACCACGGTCTCCGGCTGGCCCGGGGCGACGGCATCCGCCGGCCCGCCGACCTCGCGGGCAACTCCGGGTTCCGGGGTTCCGGCCGCTTCGGGAGGATTCGGATGGGTCGGAGCCGGCGGGGTATCGACCGGACCGGGTTCGGTCGCCGGCTTGGGCCGTGCGGGTTTCGGAGGCCGGCTGAATTCCGGTTCACGGGCCAGGCGGCCCACCCAGCTCTGGAAGACGGATCCGGAGTCCGCCGCCGCGGTTGAGCCGAGCTCGAGTTCCGCGATGTTCTCCACCGGGATCGTGGTGGCGCCGTACACCGGTGAGCGCCCGTGCAGGACGCCGTGTTTGGATTCAACCGCCTCGAAGCTCAGCACGGAACCGTCGTTCAGCGTCACCCGGACGAGCGCGGGCGGAACCCCGGTGGTCTCCGGTTCCTTCCGAGGTTCGCCGGCCAGGGGGACAATGGTCACCACCCGGGTCAACCGATCGAGCGGCACAACGGCACGTCGCCGTTTCGCCTCGAATTCCAGGGTGTCCCCGTGAATCGCCAGCAACCGTCCCCGCAGCACGTCGCCATTCCGGGCCAGCAGGACGTGGGTGGGCGGCTGATCCCGGTAAAGCCGCGGGACGGTCAACGCCCGATCGAGGTCGGCGGGTTCGACCGGTTGCGGGATCTTCTCCCGGGGACCAAAGATCGCCTCGAACCACTCCTCCGGTTCGGTGGCGGGTTTCGTCTGCCGCGCACGTCCGAGTGAGGGTTCGAACTCGATTGCCTTGACGTGGTCCGCGGCCATCTCCCGTCCGTCCACGTAGGGTGAGGTGAACTGCAGGACCGTCCCGTCGAAGGCCCCCAACCGGCAGGGCAACACTTCGCCGCTCATCAGGTGAAGCGCGCAGGGAAACTCCTTTTCATCGAAGAACGAGCGGGTGGTGAGAGAGCGTCGCCGCAGGACGATCCGGACCCCGCCGATCGGCCCCAACCGCACCGGGGCGAGGGCCCCTTCAGGCACCCAGCTCAACCCGGATTTCTGGAACACGAACGAGAGTCGGCCGTGCAAGCTGCCGGCGGAGTGGATCAACGCGTCGCTGCTCCGACCGGCCAGGGCGCCGCGCGGCTCGGGGGGACCGAATCGAAGCACGCTGCCGGCCTCGCACCGACAGGCCACGGGGGCGTCGGCAAAGGCCGTGCGCAGGGTCAGATGATCCGGTCCCGCCGCCTCGAGCAAGCCGCGCACCACGGCACCATCGGCGTACGTCAACTCCGCCAGACCGGGCTTTGCCACCGCCTGCACTCCCGGTTGCACCACCCGTTGGACCTCCACCAACGGCACGGAATGTCGGGCCCCATCCTCCTCGACCACCCGCGCCTGGTCACCCTCAACCAGCAGCCAGCCGAGGTAGGTCCGACCATCCTGCAGCGCGATTCGGGTCAAGGGGGTGCCCGCGCTGGGAACGCTGTCCCGGGCGGCGGATGCGGACTCCGCCGGCGACGCTCCCGACCCGGCAAGGCTCGCCGCAGCGATCCGTTCAATTGAACCAATGGCGCGACGCGGCACCCGCACCTCACCCAACCGAGGGCTGGAGAAAAGGAGGTTCTGCGCGTCCGAGCCCACCAAGTCACCGGTCCACAGATCGCCGGTAAGAGTGGTCACACGGAACGCCCCGGTAACCGGCTGCGGTTCGCCATCGAACTGGAGGGACTCCAGCGCGCTGGTGTACACCACGAGATCGTCGAGGAACATGGGAGAGGACCACCGGACCTGCCCGGCCGCGCTCTCCAACAGCCGGCCCGGAAGCACGTCGCCGTTCTTCCAACGGAGCAGACCGGTGGCCACCGGTTCCTGCGCCGGGGAACGAACGACTGAGAGCAGAGCGATCGTCAGGATGCCCACCCAGCCTAGCCGCCGACGTACAGTCGGCGCATGATTCCCCCCCGCAGCACCAACCGCCCGCCATCCGCCCTCGGTGGCGCGTCCATCCGCGACCGGCCGTTCCATCCTCGCGACCTTCTCGCAGTTCGGGGACGCTTGCGCGGACTCACGTCCGCGGCTACGGGGCGGGGCGCCGTTCCGGCGGGGTCTTTCTTGGGTCCAGGCCATCATGGTTCCGGTCGGCAACCGTTACCGTTCATAGACGGGAAGAAAGCGGTAGTTCAACGCCAGCACCAGCACCGACATCCCGGTCCCGTAGGCGGGGCCGCGGTCACTGGAGAAGCTGCCGTCCTCGTTTTGCATTCCCCGGAGGCGCTCGACCATCCGGTCGTTCCACTCGCTCCAGGCCTCGAGATCGCTGTGAAACAGCGCCTGGGCCATGTAGTAGCGGTGATAGAACGGGTATTCGTTGACGTCGTAGGTCACCCGGTTCTTGAGGAACCGCGCAGCCGCCCGGTATTCGGGAGTATCCTTGCGTTTGGCCACGGCGTAGACCGTCGTCCCGATTGCGGTGCGGGTGATGCCGTCCCCGTGGCTCTGGGCTGGCTGATAGGACACGCTGCCGTCCTGCATGGTGTTGGCGCGGAAGAAATCCATCGCCTTTTCGATGGCCTCGTTGGGCACTTCGATGCCGGCGTTCTTGGCCCCGAGCACGCCCATGAGCACGGTGCCGGACACGGTGGTGTCGGCATCACGCGAGTCCGGGGAGTAACGCCAGGCGCCCCAGGGATTCTGCTGCTGGGCGGTGAGGGCACAGCGGACGGCAAGCTCCAGCGCCTTGCCGAGGGAACGGCGTTCAACCTCCGGCACGGGGCTGCCCTCCCAGAGGAGCCTTTCATTCACCACACCATAGGCCTCCGAGAGGGCGAGCATGGCGAGTCCGTGATGGTACATCGGCCCGTGCCCTGGTCCGGCGATGTGGCCGGTCTTGGGATCCTGGTTGAGGATGATGCTTTGTACGGCCCGGCGGAGGTTGCCGGCGTAAGGACCGAAGTCCGGATCCTCGCCGCTGGCCATGAAGGCCATGACGCAGATGCCGGTGATGCCTGGTCCGTTTTCCTGCCCCGGCCAGCTGCCGTCGTCCTTCTGATTTGCCGCAAGGTATTTCAGGCTGCGTTCGGTCATCAAGCGGACGGCGAAAGGCACGCCCTTGCCGTAGTTGATGGCCGAATCCTGCGCGTGGGCACGGAGCGAGGTGAGGGCGATCAGGGCGACGATGAGTGCGCGAGCGTACGCCAGGCCGGGAAGGCCACGCCGGGTTTGGGCGGGGCGGGTGACCACGGGCGGCGCCGGCAGGCGAGCGGTTGGAGCATCGCCTTTGCAGTTGGCAGGAGGTTCCCAGTCTGCCGCGGCCTGCGGATTGGAAATCCGCGATACGGCAGATTGGGAATCTGCGCTCCGGAGGGGCGCGCTGACGAGGTGGGTTGTTCTCGATCGTTTCATGGGGAACCCTCCAGGGCGTCAAAATAGGCATCCAAACCCTGCCGAAACTCCTCGGGCAAGGTGCGCCCCGCCCGGCCGGTGGCCTGTCCGGGGGTACGCTCCTCGATGAAGGCCTGCTGGCTGTCGTCCCCCAGACCCACCAGCATCAAGGCGGACTTCGCCGCGGCGCGGGCCTTGATGGCGGTGGGGGTGTTGGGGGCGCGACGGGTTTCGAGCAGGATCTCGATCACCTCGGAAATCGCGGCGATGGTGGGTGGGCCGGCCTCGGGTTGCTTCAACAGTGCCTCCGCCTCGTCCATCACGAAGGACGCCTCGGTCAGCTTCGCACTGTCGCTCTCGAACTGCTCGGCCCCCGGCAGTTCCCAGATCCGACCCGCGATCTCGCGGGACTTGTCCGACAACTCCCGCTGGGTCGCAGCAAGACCGGCACCGCGGTCGGCAAAGACCGCATCCTCCAAGGCGCCGCGGCCCTGGTCCAGTTCGCGCGTTTCCTCCCGCAGTTCGACCTCGCGATTGATGATGCGGAGCACCTCCACGACGATGGCGGGCGGCAGGTTTGCCGATTCGCCGGGTTCCTTCGGTTCGGACTCCTTTTCGTCATCTTCGGCAGGCTCGAGCGGATCGACGAGTTGCTCGGCCCACCGATCCAGAGTCTCGGCCCAGAACTCCGCCTCGATGGTCGATTGTCCGACGAGGTTGTCGTTCAGCGTCGCCGCCACCCCCTGCATCTGCTGGGTGACCGCAAGATCCTGCATCTCATTCAAGACCCGGTCGTAGTTCTCGGAGGGACGCCGGTGGGCGTAGGCGTCCATGTCCGCCTGGATCGTGTAGACGACTTTGGAAGCGGCGACCTCCGTCTCGCCGAGATCGCGCCGTTGGACGGCAGTCTCCACCTCGTGGCTTTCGCGACCGAACCCGCCCAGGGCATTGATCTCGTCGGACAGGTCGAGTTGGGCGCGGGAGGCGGCCTTGAGTCGCTTGACGAACGTGCTGCTCTCGAATCCCAGCAGCAACTGGCGCATCTCGTCCGCCACCTGCGCGAAGGCATCCAGCAACTCCTGTTGCTCCTTCACCGCCTGCTCGACCAACTGGTCCGGGCCCGGCGGGCGCTCCCTTTCCTTGCCCGCACCTGCCTCCTCCGGCCGGCCGCTGCCGCGAAGCACGGTGGTTGGGAGGCTCAGGCTTCCCGGCGTTGGCGGGGAGGACTTCGGGTCACCGGGCTGCTCCACCGGGTTGAACCCGGATTCCTGGTCACTCACCGTCGGGGTCTGATTGGGTGGAGGATCTTGCGGCTCGCCAGTGCCGGCGGCCTGGCGGTTTCGGTTCACCCCCGCGTTGGGAGGATCCTCCGGCGCGTCGGGATCGGCCGGTTGAACCTCGCCCGCCTGGCCGGGAGCCTCCGCCGCCTGCGCGAGCAATCCCGCCACGGACGGCATGCGGTCGCCGGCGATCTGCTTCAGCTGCTGGAGCATGCCGGCCCAATGCTCGAGCTGTTCCGGATCGAAATCCGCATTCCGGGTCGCCTCCTGCACCAGCCCCTCCCCCACGCCAATCAGGGCAGCCAACTGCGCGGCGTTCGCCTGCTCAGCGGCGGCCTGGTCCCGAATGAGCTTTCGCTGGGCCGGATCATCGAGGGCGTCGGGCGGCAGTTTGCTCAACTCCTCGTTCACCTGGCCCAACTGCAGTTCGCGGTCGTAGACCTCGCGGGCCGCGCCCACCCAACGGCCCATCTGCGAGGTGACCCATTTGAAATGCTCCTCCGGGGTCACCACGTGCAACAGGACATAGGGCGAAACCGCCCGCTCGCGCCCGGGTAGATAGTCCTCGGCGAATGCCCGCAGTTTCAAGCTCTGGGCGGGCACGCCTTCACGATCGGCGGAGAACGTCGCGGTCAGGGCAAGGGCACGGCCCTCCGGGTCGCCGGCGGCGACCAGTTTCTCGCCGACTGCCGGCATGAGATTCCGTGCGGGGTCGGCGATGCCCTCCCACTCGAGCCCCACGCGCTTCACCCCGAAATCGTCGCCCGCCTGGATCTGGAAAGTGAGCACCTCGGTCGACAGCAACACCTGGTTGTTCCGGAGCAGACCAAGACTGACGGTGGGCGCCTGATCGTCCAACGCCTCGATCCGCAGCACCTGGGGTTCACGCGCGTCCAAGCCGTCGCTGTCCTGCCAGGTAAGCCGGTATTCACCGGAGGCGGTCACCGTAACCGGCCGGGTGGCGATCCGGGCGCCGTCGACCGGTTGGGGTTCGTCGTTCAACCTGGCCCCGGCCAGCGTGCGGGTCGCGGTGGCGAGAAAGGACGCCGCGCTGCCCTTCACCAGGCTGAGGGTCCCGCCGCGCACATCCTCCTGCAACGGTTCGCTTCGCTCGAGATAATCGGGCAACCGGACCTGCGCCGCCAGTTCGGTCAGGGCGGGACGCAGCCTGGGCTCGATCGCCACCGTCAACCGCGCATCCCCGACCTGCAACGCCAACCGTCCATCCCGGGTCTGCGGTGGAATGGTAAGCGGATAGTCGGTTCCCTCGCGTGCGGTCACCACCGGCGCCTGATCCTCATAGCGCGCGGTGGCGGAATCGGGTTTCCACGGTGACCCGTCCGAGATCCGCAGTCCCACCATGAACGGTTCGGCGTGCGCCACCACCCGGTGCAAGGGTATCTCCTCCAATTGCGCGAAGGTGTACCGCTCCACGACCCGCCATGGGGTGGCCCACCGCCGAAAGGCGTTGCCCCCGGCCGCCGGCACCGCCACGCAGATGACCACGATCAACGCCACCGGAACACCGGCCGCCCACCCCCAGTGCCGATGACGTGGGTGCGGCACGGCATCATGCAGATCGCGCTCCTCCAGTTCGGCATCCACTTGCCGCATGGCGGCCTCGACCAGCGACCGACTGGTTCCGGCCGGCAAGCCGGCACGAGCCAACTCGACGATGCCGAGCAGATGGTCGCCGAACCGCGGGTATTTGTAGCGCACCAACCGGGCCACCTGCTCCGGGCGACGATGCCGCCAAAGCCAGCGCTGGCATTTCAGTGGGAGAAGGACCAGCAGCCCGATGCTGCCCGCCGCCAGGATGAGGGCCCGCCAGGCCGCCGGGGTATCGTCCCAACGGTCCAGTCCGAACACCGCAAGATAGGACACGGCAAGCCCGAACAGCGCCGTCAGGATCCCCTCCGCCAGCTTGATCGACCAGACCCGTCGCCGGTAATCCTCCAGCGCGGCCTTCAGTCGCGGAGGCAGGGCGACCGGAGTCGCGGGCGGTTGGGGCTGGAAGATTGTGGGCATCGGATCAGTTAATGGCGAATCTCGCACACCGAACTTTGAAACCTGAAGTCCCTCATACCGCCCCCGCCAGTTTGCGCCCGGTCCAGAACACGCCCAGGAGCAACACCAGGAAGCCGCCCCAGAACGGGTGTGCCCAGATGCGCGTCCGGTGGATCGTCGGCTCCGGCTCGGGCAGGGTGGCCAGGTAATCCAGCAGGCTGCGCACATCCGCCACCGGCACCACGCGACCGCCGGTGACGGCGGCAATCTCCTCCAGAACGTCAAAACGCGCCAGCCGCCCCTGCCGCTCGCGGTTGAGGCCCTGCACCGAAAGACCGGTCTCCACCTCCGCACCGGTTTCCGAGCACGTCGCCAGGAGACGGTATTCCCCGGGCTCCTTGGGAACGAACGACCCGACGAACAATCCCCAGGCATCCTCCTCGCCGGGCTGCAGGCGGATGGTCCGGGTCCTTCCGGAAGGGGCAATGGCCTGCACCACCACGGACCCCTCATTGAGCGGGCCGCCGGCCGCATCCAGGACGTTGGCATTCAGGGTCACGACATCATCCACCCGGGGCCGGTCCGGCGAGTAGAACAGCCGGATCGATTCCCCCTTCGCCATCTGACGCTGATAGGCCATCCAACGGGCCACCTGACCCCAGAACCGGTAGTGATACTTGTCCTCGACGCCTTCCCGCCAGCGCCAGGCACTGTCCGTCCCCATGAACAGCACCTTGCCCGTGCCGTAGGTCTTCGTGACGATCAGCGGCACGCGACCGGATTCCGTCGCCTCCCGGTCATGCACCGCGAGTACTTCGGCCCCGGCCTTGGCCCGCTGCACGGCGGCGTACCAATGGAAACCCGGCAGCTTGCTCCAGATCTCGGCGTTGTCCTCATCCGCCTCGGCCAGTCGCGTCAACAGGCTGCGTTGACCGGCCTGGGTCAGCGAGAAGCGCCCCTCAAGACTGGAGCCGATCCCGCCCGGCCGGGCCTCGTCAAGCACGACGGGGCACAACTCACCGAGGGGACTCGCCGCCAATGACGCCTGCCGCCCGTAGCGCCCCGGAATGAACACCAACCCGGCGGCCTGCGCGCTGACCAACTGGCGAAGCTCCCGCGTGTTTTCGGTCGTGAGCTGTTTCGGTTCCACCCCGACATCCCCGAGAATCACAACATCGTACCGGCTCAGTTCGCTGGTCGCCGGGAAGCGGTCGATGTAAGTGCGGCCGCCGCCGACCTCCGGGAGTTCCGGGTGGAAGAGCAGACAGGTGACCTCCACCCCCGGGTCGCGCTCCAGGGCGTTGCGCAGGTAGCGATATTCCCAGCGCGGATAGGATTCGATGACCAGGATGCGCAATTGCTCCTGCCGAACCGAGATGGGCGCAACGATCTCGTTGTTCTCCGCCACGACCTCGCCGGGATCCTTCGGCACGCGCAACGTCAGGGTGTGGTCCCCGGTGGTGGTCGGGGTCCAGACCATGTTCTCCTGCGCCTGCCCCATGGCGGGCACGCGAATCTGTTTCGTGATCGCCGGCTCGCCGTCGATTTGCAGGGTCATGGTCACGTCCCGATCCTGGCCCAGGCTGCTGCGGACCACAAACGGGATGCGCAGCGGCTTGTTCGCCACACCGAAGGTCGGGGCATCCATGCTCGCCAGTTCGAGGTCGGGCAGCGGCGAGCGGCTTCCCACCCCCACGGCAAACACCGGGACCTGTCTCATGCGAAACCGCGTGGCCGCCTCCACCGGCGGCCGGCCGACGTTCCAGTCGCCATCGGACAACACCACCACTCCGCGCAGGTTCCGATGGTTCGCAAGCACCTGGGTCAGCCCGGCGTTCAAGTCCGTGCCTTCCTCCGGAGGCTCCAGTTCCGAGGAAAAGGGTTCGAACACCACGTTCAGCCTCGCGTTCGCCGGCTTCCACAAATCCGGTGACAACAATGGCTCGAGGGTCTCCGCCCGGCTCCGGGCTTCCGTTCCGCCGCCCGTGCCATCGACCACGTCGCGGGTCTTCATGCTGTTTGACCGATCCCAGAGCACCGCCAGGGTGGGTTGCTGATCAGGCCTGCGGGTCTCCAGCCATTCCGGTTGACAAAGGGTGACCAGGATCAACCCCACCAATCCCAACCGCAGCAGTTCCAACCAACCGACCACCCTGCGGTAACCGCTCCGACGCCACGCCAGCCAGCACAACACCCCTGTCGTCAGCAGCAGGACGACGCCCAGGATCACGGCGGGGCCGTTGGGCAGGAATGAAATGCCGTGCGGATCCTGCATCACCTGGAATCCCGGACCGCCCCGCCCACCGGGGCGAAATCGCTGAACCGCCTCGCCTCGACCCGCCGGCCGGGCAGGCACAATGCCGCCTCCAAGATCAAGGCCAGCATCATCGCCACGAGGAACGCCCGCCAGATCTCGCGGGCCAACGGCGACACACTGCCCACGGCATCGTCAATGCGCTGGAAGGTCACACCGGCGAACAACCCCTCCACCGTGCCGCTGGGAGTGACGCCGGCCTCATCCTCGGCCGCCCCCCGGTTCACCGCCGCCCAATAATCGCCGCTCCGATATACCCCGGCCCGCAGCCCCCACTCGGAAACGGAGGGACCATCCTCCGTCGGCGCCACCAACTCCCACGGTTCGTGATCCGCCAGGGCGTCCGTCGACGCATCGCGTTGTGAGGCCGCCGCCAACGATCGACTGCCCTCCGCCAACGCCCTTTGCAGCAGGGCGTAGAAGACCACGGCATCGCGTTCGAGCGACGAAAACTGCGCGGTCGGCAGGGTGGTGCAGAAGTACGCACCCCCCCGCGTCGTGGGCACCCGGACCAGCAGGGGATGTTCGTCCTCATACCGCGCCAGCACGGTCCCGCGGCTTTCCAAAGCGCAAAGCCGATACGTGTTGAGTTCATCCAGCGGCAGGGCCTCTCCACTCCCCACGTGGGCCAGCAGGTCCGCATCGCCGCGCCACCAGGATACCCGGGCCGGTTCGGTTCGCACCGGCTGCCAGTTGCCCCAGCGCGATCCGAACATCTCTGCGCCATTCCCATCGGCTTGCCCCGGCGGAAAGAACAGGACCAGGCGACCGTCCTCCACGAATTGCCCGATCTGGTCCGCCACCAACCCGTCCGGCAACGAGGCCTGCCAGACGAGCAACCCCGTGTGTTCCCAGTCGATCTCCCCGGCCCGCGACGGCGGCAGTACCCCGGTACTGTGCTGCAGCCCCGGCTCGGTCGGAATCGACAACGCCAGGCGAAAGGCCTCCCCCGCGCGGGGATCCTCGGCCACCACCACCGCGCGGCGCGCCGGAGGTTCGGAAAAGACGAAGTAGAAGCGGTTGTCCTGGAGGTTCGAGTCGCCCGGCACGGAAACCGATCCCCACCCCGCCCGGAGCCCCGTCCCGATGGGGATGCGATGCCCCTGCAGCAGGGCCTCGCGGGCATCCAGGTCCATCTCCATCACCGAACGCACCTCATCCACCTCGAACTCCAACGGGACCTGCCGGGGAACGACCTCGGCCTGGCTGTTCACCCCGGTCGCGGTCAGCGAGACATCCAGCAGCAGTTCAGCCTCGTCGCCCCGTTGCCGGCGTCTCACATTCGCCACCCGGACGGCCACGTTGTCCACCGCCAGTGCCGGATAGGAGAGCAGGAAGACGCGGACCCCCTTCATGCCAACCAACCGGTCGCGAATGGCGGACCAACGTCCACTCTCGGCGTCCCAGTCGTTCGCCCCGAGGTCCGAGCAAATCCACAGGTCCGCCCGGCCGGCGTCATTGGCATCCAGGTAGGCCAGGGCGCGTTCGATCATCGCCGGCAGATTGGCACTCGTGGCTGTTGCCGCGGTGAAGGGCAAGTCCGGCAGGGCCCGGGGTGATTCCACCGCCTGGGGCTCCCCGCCGACGCTGTCGATCAACACCAACCGCCCGCCATCACGACGATTGTCAAGCAGTTGAGCGAGCTTCCGCAGCGCCGTGGACCGCTTGGATTCGCCGGTCTGCAGGTCCTGGGTCTCCATGCTCGCCGAGCGATCAAGCAGGATCAGGGTGGCGTCGGGCTTGGTCATGCCGAGTCCGCCCCAACCGCCGCTGGCGAGGGGGCGGCTCAACGCAAAAACCAGCGCCGCAATCGCCAGCATCCGCATCAGCATGATGAGGAAATACCGCAACCGCGCCATGCCCTGGTTCATCCGCTTGGCGCTCAGCAGGAAAAGCATCGCTCCCCAAGGCACGCTCCGGTGCCGCCGCTGGTTGATCAGATGAATCACCAGGGGCAGCGCGATCAACGGCAACCCGAGCAGCAACCATGGCTGAAGGAAACTCACTACGCCCTCCGCTTCGGTTTTCTCCCAATCAGGAACCGCGCCAGGACCGGTTCCACGGGATCCCGCAGGTTGACGCGGTGATAGTCCACCGCCGCTTCACGCATCACCGTGCCCAACGCGGCCAGGTAATCCGTGATCGCCTGGCGATATTGCCGGCCCATCAGGACGGGATCGGTCATGATCGGCGCGCCACCCTCGAGGTCCACGAAACGCGTCGGGCGATCGAAATCAAAGTCGATTTCGCTCTGGTCCAGCAGGTGCAGCACGGCCACGTCATGCTTCCGAAAGCGCAGGTGCTGGAAGCAGTCCTTGAGGGTTGCCGGCTCAAGAAACAGGTCGGACAACACCACCACGAGGGCGCGTTGGGAAATGTTCTCGGCGGCTTCGTGAAGGCATTCCGCGAGTCCAGTCTCCCCCCCGGCCTTCATCGCCGCCAGATGATCCAGCACCACGCGCAGGTGGGCGGCGTTGCGCTTCGGTGAAATGGCGGTATGGAACTTCGTCCCCGCACCGTAAAGGCCGACGGCATCGCCCTGACGGGAGGCAAGGTAGGCCAGCGTGCCCGCGAGCGAACGGCTCAATTCGAGCTTGGACACCCCCCCAGCCGCGAAGTTCAGGGAACCGCTGGTGTCGACGATGAGGCAGAGGCGGAGATTCGTGTCCGCCTCGAATTCTTTCATGTAATACCGATTGGACCGACCCCAGGCCCGCCAGTCCAGCCGGCGGGTGTCGTCGCCGGGCACGTATTTCCGATACTCGGCAAACTCCAGACTGGACCCGCGAATGGGGCTGCGATGATGGCCGGAGACATTCCCGATCATCGGCATCCGCGCGTGCAACCCGAGCCCCGACAGGCGCGCCAGCACCTTGGGGTCGATGAAGCGATGTTGCGGGCTGGCCGGACCGGACACCACGGGGTCAACCCTCCTTCACCAGCTCATCCACCAGGCGGCGAACCACCTGCCGGCTGTTGATGCCCTCGGACTCGGCCGCAAACGAGGTGATCACCCGGTGCATCAACACCGGCTCCGCCAGCGTCACCACGTCCTCGAGTCGCACCATGTAACTGCCCAGCAAGGCCGCCCGGGATTTCGCGCCCAGGATCAGGTACTGCACCGCGCGGGGACCCGCCCCCCAACTCACCAGCGGCTTGAGCCATTCCGGCGCCTCGAGATCGGACGGACGCGTCCGACGCACCAGGTGCGCGGCAAACTCGTAAATGTGATCCGGCACGGGCACCCGTCGGACCAGGTCCTGAAATCCCTGCACCCGTTTGCCGTCGAGAATGTGCTCCAGTTGCGGCCGGTCCCCACCGGTGGTCGTGCGGGCGATGGCGATCTCCTCGTGCAATTCCGGGTAGGTCACCTCGACCATGAACATGAACCGGTCCAACTGGGCTTCCGGAAGCGGATAAGTCCCCTCCTGCTCGATGGGGTTTTGCGTCGCCAGCACGAAGAACGGTTCGTCGAGGGTAAACGAGTGGCCCGCCGCCGTGACCCGATGTTCCTGCATCGCCTCGAGCATGGCGGCCTGGGTCTTGGAGGGCGCCCGGTTGATCTCGTCCGCCAGCACGATGTTGGCGAAGACCGGTCCCTTGGCGAACTCGAACTCGCGGCGGCCGCTGGCCGATTCCTGCAGGATGTCGGTGCCGGTGATGTCCATCGGCATCAGGTCGGGGGTGAATTGGATCCGGCTGAAGCTCAGGTCCATGGTCTCGGCCAGGCAGCGGATCAACAGCGTCTTGGCCAGGCCCGGCACGCCCATCAGCAGCGCGTGCCCCCGGGCGAACAGGCAGATTGCCAACTGCTCGATCACCGCCTGCTGCCCCACAATCACCCGCGCCAGCGCATCGCGCATCAACTGGTAATCCTGTCGCAGCTCGTCAATCGCGGCCACATCGTCCGCCGCCATCTGCTCGCTCACCCGCGTCGTCGTCATAACCAAAGTCCAGTCCAGTCACCTCTCTGCGTTCATCCGCGTTCATCCGCGGTTTCACGGCTCAACCCTCGATCCGCCCCCCCGCGCACCCGGTGCGGTGGCCGGAGGGCTTCGGGCGAAGAATCGCTGATCCCCGCCCCGGAGAACAGCCCAACCTGCGGGCCCAACCCGCGGGCAACGGCCAGCCCTCGCCCGAACCGCGGGATTGCCAGGTTTCACTCGCCGCGATACCGTGTGATCCATGAGACCACCCCGGCCCGCCAGGCTGCTTCTCGTCATCATGGCGACCGGCGCGTTCCCCTGTCCCGCCCAACCCTTGACAGACATGGAACTGCAACGGCACGCCGACTCCACCGACCTCCTGGTCCGGTTCCGCGGCCCGGTACACGAGCCCTTGCGGGTGCGGGTCCAGCGAAGCTCCGATCTCCGCAGTTGGGAGAACATCGGGGCGGTCTTCCACTTCGAGCCCGACGACCGGCAGAGCATGACGCTCCAATCGCCCGATGCCGGGCCCCAAGGCTTCTACCGCGCCTTCGTGCGACCGGAGCCGGAACTGCTGGCCACCGAACCGGAGGACGTCCTCGGGTATGCCGGCGAATTTGAGGATGCGTTGGCCGCGGTGGGCGACATGACCCTGCCGGAGTTCGCCGCCCGGTTCGACACCGCCGTCGAGTTTCTGCCGGAGGTCACCTGGGACGTCACCACGGCCGAGTACTATGACGAATTCACCCGCCCCCCCGACCCGCCCGTCAAGTGGAACGGTTACGGAGTTCCAATACCACTGCCCGACTATTCGCTGGCTCCCCGGGAAACGGAGTTCTTCCAGCGAAACGGGTTTGTCGTCTCGGAGCGGCTGGCCACCAACAGCTTTGCCCGGGTTTATCATGGCATCTACCTCCGGGACCTGCCGGTGCTCGTGACCAGCGATTCCATCCTGCATGCCTGGCACCGCTCCTACGACACCATGCTGTCCCAGTTCGAAGAGGCCTACCTCTACGACACGCTCCAGCGCCTGCTCGATGGCCTCGCGGCCGAGGTCCCCGAGGCTTGGGCGGATTACGGCACAGGGCCCCTCGGTGAGAGCATTCGTGATGCGGACTACTTCGTGGCGGTCGCCCGCTCCCTGCTCAGCGACGCCCAGGAACACACCACCACGGGACACGATGTGTTGGTTGCCCAGACACTCGCTGCCATCGAAGCCGGCGACATGATCTACTTCAACCTGTTCGGTCGGATGGCGTCCAACCCGGAGAACCCACGGAACATCGTGGACTTCTCGCTGTTCAAAGTTCGCGGGCACTACGTGGACTCGCCCCGCCTGCAGCGCTACTTCCAGGCCGTTACATGGTGCGGGCACATTGATCTGCGCGTGGCCGGCAATCCGGAGGAAGCGTCGCCGAGGGAATTGGGGACGGCACTGGTGCTTCACGACCTCGCTCAGCGGGCCGGTGTGCTGGCGCGCTGGCGCGACATCGACACGGTGATCCGAACGTTTGTCGGTCCCCCTGACTCGATGGACCTCGACCAACTGGCCCGGTTCCTCGAGGCGGAAGGCATCGAGAGCCCGGGGGAAATCGCGACCCTCGCCGACCTTGAGTCCCTCCAGGAACGGCTCGGCGACACCTCGCTCGGGCGGCAGTTGATCAACGCCCACAGTTACGCTCCGATGGCCGGCGATCAGATGCGCCTGCCCCGCTCGTTCACTCTGCTCGGGTAACGATTCGTGCCTGACAGCTGGGTGACCAGCACCGTGGTCTACGACCGGGTCCCGCGCCGGGAGGACCTGATGGCCCGTCGAATTCCAAGCGGCATCGACGTCGCCTTTTCCGTGCTGGCCAATGACCAGACCGTCCCCTGGCTGGTGGACCGAATGAGCCGTGACGACGGCCTGATGTTCCGCGACGGCATCGAGTATCAAACCAATCTCGCCGCGCTCCGCATGGTCTTCGATGGGGTTCGCGACGAAGGCTGGAACGGTTCACTCTACACCGGCTGGCTGCAGGCCCTGCGAATCCTGTCGGCCCCCACGACCGGCGCTCCCTTCCCCGAGGCGATGCGCACCCACGCCTGGGCCATGAAGACGCTGAACACCCAGCTCGCGTCCTGGACTCAGTTGCGCCATGACACCGTCGGCTACGTCAAGCAGAGCGCGACCACACCGGGTTTTTGCTCCTATCCTTATGGCTTCGTCGAGCCCCTGCCGGATTTCTACGGGCAACTGGAAGCGCTGGCCACCGGAGCCAGAACAGCCTTTTCCGCTCTGTCCATGTCCGGGACCGCGGACATACCGCCTTCCGATGCCATCAACTTCGCCGCGTACGTCAGTCTCCCAAAGTTCAAAGCCAACATGGTGAGTTTCCTCGGACGCTTTGCCACAACCATGGCAACGCTCCGCGGCATTGCTTCCAAGGAACTGACGCAGCAGCCGCTGAACGAGGAGGAGACCCAGTTTCTCAGGGACATCGTCCAGATCGATACGACCTACTACGGGAACCTCATTTTCGACGGCTGGTATCCGGGATTGTTCTACCGTTCCAACGAAGGCATGGACCCTCGATGGACCTGGGCCATGGGCGGATCTGAGTCGAGGCCCGTCCACGACGCCGATCTCGATGACCGACTCGTGGCGGATGTCCACACCGACACGCCGGACGATATCTGCGGTGATCCGGGCTCAGTGCTGCACGAGGGGATCGGGCCCGTCTATCTGCTGCTCATGGCGGTCGATAACGGTCCCGACCGGATGATCTGTGCCGGCCCGGTCTTCAGCCATTTCGAGTTCCTCACCCCCAACGCAGTGCGCCTCACCGATGCCGAATGGAAGGGCCAATTGAACGCCGGACTCCGCCCCCTGCACCCGACCTGGACCCAGGAATACCTTGTACCGGAGAACAGCCCAACCTGCGGGCAACCTGCGGGCAACGGCCAGCCCTCGCCGGAACCGCAGGATTGCCAGGTTTCACCCGCCGCGATGCAGAGTGATCCATGATACCACCCCGGCC
>JACKPW010000045.1 GCA_024233215.1 Verrucomicrobiales bacterium
CCGGAGGATGTCACGCTCGGTTTCAAGGTTCCCACCGACCTCGACTGGATCGTGCTCAAGGCCATCGACAAGGACCGCAACCGCCGCTACGTCACCCCCAACGAACTGGCCGATGACCTCAGGCGTTTCCTCAAGAACGAGCCCATCCTCGCCCGTCCTATCAGCCAGACCGCCAGAGTGTGGCGCTGGTGCCGACGTCACACGGCGGTCGCAGCCCTGACTGCCGGCTTGGTCCTGGCGCTGATCGCCGGCTTTGGCGGTACTCTCTGGCAGTTGCAGCGGGCGGAACAAAATGCTGCCGAGAACCTCCGCCAAGTCGCCCGGTTGAACGTCCTCACCGGCGTCAACCTCCTGCAGGAAGGCGACTCCTTCAAGAGCCTGCTCTGGTTCGCCGAAGCCCTGGCGCTGAAGGCCGGGCCGCCCGAACGCGACGTCGTGGATCGGCTCCGCATCGCTTCCATCATCGCGCAAGGGCCGCGACTCGCCGCCGTCATCACCCACGACGGCCAACCCGTTGCCGACGCCGCCTTTCATTCCACGAAGGATCAACTCGCCACCGTGGGACGCGACCGTCGCCTGCGCCTCTGGGACCTTGCCACCGTCGAGACAGTGTTCCTGACCGAACCCTTTGCCGAACGTCCTTCCGAGGTCCTCTTCTCACCCGACGGCGAAGTGATCCTGGTGGGCAGCTCCGAGTTCAACCAGGTGCGCATGATCTCCGCGTTGGATGGCAAGCCGCTGAGCAACACCATCCCTCACTTTGCCGGCGGGGCGAACAACCGCCCGCTGCCACCACGCTTCGATGCTTTAGGTGAACGCCTTCTCACCCAAAGCGCACCGAAAACACTTCGAGTCTGGGCTGTGCGCGACGGCTCCCCGCTCGGCCCGTCGATCCCGCTCGGCGCCCCGGTCGCGTGGACGGGCTTCAGCGAACATGGCACGCAAGTTCGGACGGTCACTCAGGACGGGAAGGCGACGACTTGGGATTGGCGAAGTGGAAGCCGGATATCGAACCCAGAACCCCGAACGCTGAATATCGAAGGCGAGCCCAACTTCGACGTTGGACGTTCAGTGTTCGACATTCGAAGTTCGACTTCAGTCCGCAGCCCCGACGGCTCCCGCTACGCCACCCTTGCCGCCGATCACCGCGTGCGTGTCTGGGACTCGGGAACCGACGAACCGCTCACACCTCCCATCGACCATTTCACGGCGTCCGGCCCCGTCGGTTTCAGCGCCAATGGCCGGTTCTTCTTCACGATGCACCCGGCCCATGCGGTGTACGTTTGGGAACTTCCGGAGAATACCGAACCGCCAGTCCTGCTCCGGCCCGAGGCCCCGAACACTCTGGCGGAGACTGGCCGGGACGGTTCGGTCATTGTGACCCGTGATCCGGGCAGCCCGATTCGCGTGCGGGCCCTGTCGGGTACCCAGGAAGTGTCCCTCCATCCCGCCAGCCTGAAGGAAGTTCCCGTGCAGGCATGGTTCGATGACACCGGCCAGTTCATCATCCTCGAATACCCGAACCAGCGTGCTCAGGTCTGGGATGCCACCTCCGGTCTGCCTGTCACTCCCGTGTTCCGGAGCCGCTACGCCACCAATGAAGCCGCCTACCGGACGATCCAGTTTCCTGATTTCCCATCTGACACTCGCCACTCGCCGCCGCAGGCCCTGGCCGAACTCCTCTCCGGCAGCCGCCTCGACGGCACCGGCGGTTGGAAGCCGCTCGAACTGGGCGACATCCTCGCGCGCTGGAATGCTGTCAATCGCGAATAGCTCCCTACTTCGAACTCAGTTCAACCCATCCCGTGACCATGAAGACTCGAAACACTGACCCGACCCGCTCCGCTTTCTTAACCTCCGCCTCCTTGGCCCTGCTGATTGGGCTGACCAGGATGGCTGCTCCAATGGCTCACGCCCAGGACTTGGACCTCCGGGTGGTCGGAGGATACGACACCGGCGGCGCAGTTTATGATGTGGTCATGGCAGGCAACCATGCCTACGTGGCCACCAGTTCAGGGCTGCAGGTGATCGACATGAGCGAACCGAGCGATCCACGGCAGGAGGGAATCTGCAGCACAATCGGTCATGCTTGGGGCGTCGTGATCTCCGGCAGTTACGCCTTTGTTGCCTGCCTGGAAGGTGGCTTGCAGGTGGTCGACATCAGCAACCCCGCCATCCCCCAGAGGGTGGGGGGCTACATTACCGGCGGCTTCTCCAGGAGCGTGGCAGTCTCCGGCAACCATGCGTTCGTGGCGGTTGAAGATTCAGATCTGCAGGTGCTCGATATCAGTGACCCCTTAAATCCGCAGAGAGTCGGCGGCTACGGCGTTTCTTCGGGCGCAATCGCAGTGTCCGGAAACCATGCATACGTGCTGACAGTTGGTTCTGAACTGCAGGTGCTCGACATCAGCAACCCCGCAAATCCACGCCGGGTGAGCATCATGGGCGGTGTGGAGGGATCTCTCGCGATTCAGGGCGAACATGCTTACGTCGCCGGTTCTTTACAGGATGGCGAGGGAATGCACGCAGGTCTGAAGGTCATTGACATCAGCGCCCCGGCCAATCCGCATGAGGTGGGCCGGTACAATGCCTCTGGCTATGATGTGCATGATGTGTTCGTTTCCGGCAATCATGCATACCTGACGGAAAACGCGGCCAACCCTGCAAGCCGCCTGATTGTGGTTGACGTCAGTGACTCAGGCAACCCGCGACAGGTGGGCAGTTACGACACAGACTTCGGCTTTTACGGCGCGGACGTTGCTGTATCCGGGAATTATGCCTATGTGGCAAGTGGTCGTGAGCAGTCCAGTCATCAGGTCATCGATATCAGCGATCCGACCAGCCCGCGAGGAGTAGGCAGCTATCAAACATCCACCTCGCTCGATTTGGCGGTCGCCGGTGACCATGCCTACGTGACAACTTGGTCTGGTCTCCAAGTGTTCGACATCAGCCATCCCGCCAGTCCGCAGCCGGTGGGTGCTTATGACACGAGTTCGGACACTCACGAGTGGTTTACGCGTCGCGTGGCAGTCTCGGGCAACTACGCCTGCGTGGCCGAAACGTGGTGGGACCAGGGTCAAAGCTACACAGACCAACAAGGCCGCCTTGAGGTAATTGACGTGAAGGACCCGGCAAACCCACGGCGGGTGGGTGGCTACGACACGAGCGGGGGTGCCCGTGCCGTGGCGATGTCGGGCAGCCATGCGTACGTAGCGGAGACTTGGTATGATCAGGAGGCGCAGACATCCAAAGGCCTGGTCGAGGTCATCGACCTCAGCGACCCGGCAAACCTACGCCTTGTCAGCCGTTACGAGACGAAAGGAGCAGCCAACGACGTTACGGTTGCGGGAACCTACGCCTACGTTGCCGGCGGGCGTTTTGACGAGACCGCGGGCCATCACCAAGATGGTTTGACGATTCTTGACATCAGCAATCCGGCCAATCTCCAGCGGGTGGGCAGCTACGACCTCGCCGGTCTTGCCATCGGCGTGACTGTTTCCGGGGAACATGCCTACACAACCGACATTTGGGAGGGCCTGCGAGTGCTCGACGTTAGCGACCCCACCAACCCGTCGCTAGTGGGCGGATCGCAGGCCCCGGTTGGCTACGTGGGCTACCCCGCGATCTCCGGTGAAATCGTCTTCGTGGGGGCGCCGAATGTTCTGGCGTTCGATATCAGTGACCCGGCCAATCCCCGGCAATCGGGAATCTCGGACCTCATCGGCCCAGTCTGGGGGGACTCTGATGAGCGGCGGCACGATGGGCATGTGGCGGTTTCTGGCGGCTATGCCTACGTGGCGGGGATTACTGCCGGTCTCAAAGTAATCGAAATCAGTCCAGCCACCGAACTCCGCATCGGCCCGGCAATGATGGAGGCGGATGGGAGCATTCGGCTGCCGGTCAACGGGAAGTGCGGCCAGCGTGTCCGACTGCAGCGGAGCGACAACTTGGTCGATTGGGAGGACTGGCAGACCATGATCCTGGGTGGCGACGGCTGCGGCCTCATCGACACCACCACCGCCACGCCAGCCCGCTTCTACCGCGCGGTCAACGACATCACCCCGGCAGCCGATTAGGACCATGAACCGTGCAACTCTCCATGGTTCGCGCGAGCGACTTGCTTTGAGCTTCGGTCTCTTGGAGGGGCGATTTCCACGAGCTCCATGCTTTCTGCGAAGACTGGAGGAATGTCAGGGGCTCGCGGGAGCTCGCCCCTCCATGGGCGTCAAGCGACGTTCCACCATGACAGCAGCCGACTATGGAGAACTCAAGCGCATGTATTCGCCAGGGCCGATCGCATCAACGGCCGCTTGGATGACGTCGATCATCGTCCGGAGCAGCGGCCAGGAGTTGAACGGCAGTTCGATGATGGCCAGACGGCGTCCCGAGAGGTTCTGCTGGTATCGGAGGCTTTGGTCGGCGGTGATGAGAACGTCGCAAACACCCTCCGCGCTCTGGACGAGCAGGCCGTTCTTCCGGCCCTTCCATCCCAGCGCATCCACCGTCAACACCTTGACTCCTTTGAGATCGCGGCCGAGGGGAGACGGGCAGCACTCGTCCAGCAGCACTCTTCTCATGCCGCTTGGGCCAGGGTCCGGAGGGCGTGGCGCAGCACCACCTCGGCCTGTTGACGGGAAACCGTTGGAAACCACTCAAGGAACTGGTCCAAGGTGGCGCCGTCGGCCAGATTGCTCCAGAACGCTTGCAGCGGTACGCGGGTCCCGGCGAAGACCGGCTTCCCGCCCAGCACCTCGGGGTCAACCGAGACCGGCAGCGCTTTCAGATCCTCTGGGTCGAGAACGATCCGCATGAACCCACTGTAACGATGCGTCCGGCCAAAGGCAATCACGCGAAATCCGCCTTCACTCTCGTCGAGTTGCTGGTGGTGATCGCGATCATCGCGATTCTGGCCGGGTTGCTTCTGCCGGCGTTGGGCGCCGCCAAGGGGCGGTCCCGATCCGTCGCCTGCCAGAGCAACCTGCGCCAGCTTCAGTTGGGGTGGCTGTCCTATGCGGGCGATAACGGCGGCGAGATGGTTCCCAACGAGGAGGGCCGGCCGTTCGGATTCTGGGAGGGCGTCCGGTACTCCTGGGTCCTCGGCAACGCCCAACGCGACGCGACGCCGGATAACATCGAGCGCGGCACGCTTTTCCCGCACGTGGGCGGCCCCGGCCCCTACCACTGTCCCAGCGACCGCTCGACGGTGACGGACCAGCCGTCCGGGGCACGCCTGCGCAGCTACAGTCTGAACGGCGAGCTGAACTACTGGATCATCGCAGACACCCAGTACGGCCTCCCGATTCTCCAGGCGTTTCACAACGAATCTCAATTGCGACGGCCATCGAAGACCTACGGCTTCCTCGACGTGACGGCGGAGACGATCGACTCAGGGATCTTCGGCCTGCCCGGACCGGCAGCCAGGACGGAGGAGGAACTGCGTCGCAACCTGATCGAGCTGGATCGCAACCGCTGGCTCCATCTGCCCGCCTACCGGCATGGCGGTGGGGCAAACCTGAGTTTTCTGGACGGCCACGTGGAGCACCACAAGTGGGAGTACCAAGACCGCGTAGCAGTCTCACCTCAAGGCAATCGTCCGCTGAACACGGCGGACCTGGAGGACATGCGCTGGCTGGTCCAACGCGGCGCCTCCTGGCAGCGGGTGTTTCCCTGAAGTGGCAGGGCCGTCCCGCGTGTGCGTCCTCCAAAAGGGACTCAGCCAAGCAAGCGCAACAGCTGCTCCCGATCCCTCCGCCACGTCTTCGCCGTCATCCCCTGCAGAATCTCCCGAGCCTCCTCGATGGCCGACTTCCGGCTGCCTTCGCCCAGCATCTTGGGCATCGCCGCCAGGATCGCCTGCCGGAAATCCTCCCGGCCCGGTCGGAAGTAGTGCTTCAGCACCACCGCGACGGTGCGGTGACCCGTGACGCGCTGGACGAGTTCCAACGGCACACCCGCCGCCAACGCCAGCGTGATCCACGTCACCCGGAACGAGTGGAAGTCGTGCACGGAGACCTTCCGCTGGCCGTTCTGCCGGGACGACTGGAGTTCGTCGGTGTTGAGTGCCCGGCGCTTTCCGCGCACCACCGGGCAGCCGATCTCCCGCTCAATCTCGTTCAGGTAGCCCGACACCGAGCCCCGGCTGCAGCCGGTTTCCCGCATCACCTCTTTCAGTCCCTTCCCGTTTGCGTAGGCCGTGAACACCGACCGCATCTTCTCCGCCCTGGGCGATTCCTCGAGCCCGTCCAGATACTCCAGGCCCCGGCACCGGACTTCCTCCGGCGACACCTCCGGCAACGCCTTCGGAGCGTGTGCCCACCGCAGCGCCTTCGCCAGGACCTGCTTCACCCGCCACGTGATCCCGTCCGGGTTGTTGGCGTACATCTCCGCCTGCTTCGGAAAGCAGTAGGGCGATTTCCCCTTGCGGGTCCGTTCCAGTTCCTCCTTCAGCAGGGGGAAGATCGGGATGTCCACCTTCTGGCCCGTCTTCGCCGTCTTCACCGTGATGAACCCGTGCTCCAGATCGACATCCTGCCACTTGAGTTCACAGCAGTCGCCACGGCGCATCGCGGTGCACATCCCGGTGGTGATGATCGGCCGGATGAAGTCGTCCTGGGCGCAGGCTTCCGTGATCGCCTTCAGCTCTTCCACCGTGAACGGCTCCCGGTTGATGGTCTGGGTCGCCTTGGTCACCAAGCCGTGGAACGGGTTGCTGCCGTCGCTCAGGTGCGGGTGGAGATGCTTGAAGGTGGCCCGGAGCAGCTTCAGCGTGTCGTTCCAGGTCTTGGGCGAAACGCCTCGGGCGCTCTCGCTGTCCATGAAGGCTCTGGCGGTTTCCTCCTTCACTTCGATGAACTCCCGCGCTCTGGGCTGTTTCTCGGCCACGAAGGCGGCGAATCGTTCCAGCCTCACTCGGCACTGGCCGGCGTACCGCTCCTCCGGTTCCTTCCGCCGGGGCAGGGCCGCCCACAACTTCGGCAGATCAGCCAGGGCCGGGTAGGTCACCTTCTTGCCGGTCCTGATCTCGGCGAGTTTGATCAGGGCTTTCTCACCGGTTCGGTCTTCGGTCAGCTTCCTGAGCTGCTTGGCGTAGGCCTCCTGGGCTCGTAAAGGGGTCGGTTCTTGATATTGTAATATCAACCTTCCCGTCTCGCGCGGCCCCGCGGCAGGGCAAAGTCACGCGTTCGTCGTCAGGACGTCAGGAGGATGATCGGCGAACGTCGTTTCTACCAGCCTGGCTTCGCCGTCGATGGCGGTGATCGTACCGGCTCAGAAGAGATCGGGCTGGATTTGCCGAGGAATCGGGAAGACGCCGATGATGCCCCACGGATTCGGCGCGACGAAATGAAATTGCTGAGTTGTCCCGAGGAAGAAGTGCAGGTCGGTCGCGATGAACTGATCCACGTATTTCACTGAAAGTGTTGGGTAGGTTTTGACGGTGATGAGAACGCGTTCTTTCCCCATGCAGACCCCTTGCTACAAGTTGACCGCCATGAATTCCTTTCCGTATTGTCTTTCCAGCGCCTCCGCCACGCAGTGCCGGTGACACTGGCTCGGCAGCTTCTCGAAGCACGTTAATGCCACCCGCTCACCGGTTGCTATCCAGGCGTAGATCCTCGCCAGCGCCGCCGTCTGCTTCGGTAGGCTCTCGCGTTCATACCGGGCGAAGAGGGCGTCATAATCCGACTGGGTCTTCAGCTCGCGCCGTTGGCCCGAAGGGATCCCCAATTCCGGCACATGCTCATAGCGGATGCCCACGCCGCCGCACGACTCGGCCAGCGTGTTCTTGGAAAACCCGTACTTGTGGCTGAACGCATTCCGGCGCACGTCACACAGGAGCGTTACGCCGTCCTGGAGCAGCCTGTTCAGGTAGCCCTCCAGGGCGCGACCCTCGTAGCCGATAGTGACGAGACCCGGCCGGGGAGGATCGGGACGTGCCGCTTCCACCGCCGTCAGGGCCGGACCGTCCTCGGCGAGGACCCTCGTTGCCATCTCGCTGCGCGTGGCGAAATACGGATGTCTCCGATAGGCCTCGGCCACCAGTGCTTCCCCGCGCCACTGCGAGTGGGTCTTCGCAAACTGGTGCATGCGCAGCCGTTCCGGCCTGTCAACCATCGCCGCTGCGCGACCCGTCGGCGTCAGCTTCCACAGACGTTCTTCGTCTGCCAGCATGCCCTGTTCGATCAGCCGACGCTTGTCTGCGTACGAGGTGAAGGAAAATCCGCCGAACCGGTAGGGGACGAACTCGTAGGAAGGCGATTCCTCGACGTCCTGGCAGTAAAGGAACAGCAGCTTCTGGAAATCCAGGCCGCAGACCTCGCCGCCCAGCGCGTCGACGAGCGCGAGCAGGCGTCTCTGGCGCGCGAAAAGCATGGGCTACGGTAACGGCTGGTGATTCAGACTTCAATCTCCCCGCTCCTCAACCGCGGCTACTGGAGCTTGCGAGCGGCGACGAGTCTCTGGTTTTGGAGAGCAGACAAACAAGGTGACAGTTTCGTCGTCGGGGCGGCGGCTGCGATTCGGACTGGGCTCCGGGCAGGAGGGAGCGCTAATCCGGCGCGAGCAACGGGATCACACAAAGGGACCGCAAGACCATTCAACGGTGGGGAGGAGCGCTGCGCAGCCGCAATGGCGAGGAGTTGATCCGGGTGCTGGAAGGTCGCCAGGCGAGCCGGAAGTTCAGCGCCCAAATCCAGGCCTATGCGCGTGTGCGGTGGCCGGAGTTGGCGCGAGTGGATCTCTATGAGATCGGGAAACGGCTGCGGAAGGAGATTGCGTCGGTGTTTGGGGTGAAGCGCTCGCAGGAGACGCTGCGGCCCTTGATGGGCGGGTTGAAGCGGGGGGGGCGAGGGGACGGTGGCGCCGGAGGTGTCATATCGGACCGGGTTGGACACGCGCCGCGCCACGGCCAGAGGGCTCGGTGTGAAGGATTGTGGGGCGGGTCGTCCGATCTCTACCAGAGAGTCCTGGCATGCGGGTAGTTGCTGATCAACTGATCCTTCGAGATGATCGTTGCGTTTTCCTCTCTGGCTGTCGCGACGATGATTTGGTCCGCCGGATCGTCGTGAAAAGGCTGGGGGAGAATGGTCGATCGGTAAGCAATCGCCGGGGTGAGAGGGACCAGGCGGAGTTTCGGCATTCGCAGGGCCTCCGACATCCACTCCTCCGGGTCACAGGAAATGCCGATGCGTTTCTTCTCAAGCAGTTTGCAGAACTCCCACGCCGAAATGGCAGATAACAGGAGCTCTGAGTCGCCTTCCGCGTTCTCCATGGCTGCGCGGGCCTTGCGCGACAGCTTCTTTGGCGACATGTTCCACCAAACCCAGGCATGAGTATCAAGGAGGTACTTCATCGGCACACGTTCCACACCGTCTCCCCAAGAGGGCTGACAATGTCTTCCTCGAACACGAGGGCTGCCGCAAGGTGGCCCGGAGTTGGTGTGGTTTCGGTGTAAGGGACGACTTCCACGAGCGGTCGGCCCCGCTTCGTCACGACGACCCGTTCCTTGCGCGCCGCAACGTCACCGAGCACCTGCAAAGCGTGGGCCTTGAAGTCCGTGATGGCCATTGTCTTCATACGAGAGATCTACAGTCGAACGCCGGCAGGGTAGTCATTTCAAGTGGTCATGTCAAACGACGGGTCGCTCTGGAGAAAAGAGAGGCCGGTCCTGAAGGCGGACACTGGTCTGCTCAGCGGTCATCCCCTGCGCTTGTGCCGGTCCTGGGGCAACAGGCTCGACGCCTTCGTCCACGCTTCCCTGGGCAGCCTTTCAGCCAGCCGCTTCAGCCTCATCGTGGGCTCCTGCGGCAGTCTGTGGCGTGCGCATCTCAGTTTTTTCACAGCGAGGGAGAAATGGTGGTGTGAACGAAGCGCCACCGGCTGAAAAATAGTGTCATTTTAGACGGGACTCTGATCCTCCCCTTCGCCATAGTCCGCGGGCGTGACGGAGTGCGAAGTGATTCAAGGCCGGCGGATGGGCCCCGGGGATCTGACCCAGGTCAAGGACCTCCTGGCCCGGCATCCGGACTGGAGCCGATACCGTTTGAGCCGGGAACTGGCGCAGTTGTGGGCGTGGCGCAGCGCGGCGGGCCAACTCAAGGACATGGCCGCCCGGAGCCTGCTGCTCAAGCTCGAGCAGCGCGGCTGGATCACCCTGCCACCCTGCCGCTGGGCCTCGCCCAACCGGATGCGCCACAAACGCCCGCCCTCCCTGCCAGCGTCGTTCCATCCGGAGCCGCTACCGGGCCCCTTGTCGGCGCTGCGACCGCTCAAGCTCAGCGAAGTCAGTGCCGGACCGGCGACCGAGCGGGCCCTGTTTGAAGGGTTGCTGCACCGCTATCACTATCTGAGCCACCGCAGCCCGGTAGGGGAGAACCTCCAGTATTTGGTGCGGGAACGGGCCGGGCGACCGGTGGCCTGCCTGCTCTTTGGCGCGGCGGCTTGGCAGTGCGCCGATCGCGACCGCCACATCGGCTGGGATCGCGCCACGCGGGCGGCCCAGCTTCCTCTGATCGCCAACAACACGCGCTTCCTGATCCTGCCTTGGATTGGCGTGCCGGGACTCGCCAGCCATCTCCTGGCCCGCGTCAGCCGCCGGGTCCGGGCCGACTGGCAGCGCAAGTACGGGCACCCGGTTTATCTGCTGGAGACCTTTGTCGAGACCGGGCGTTTCGCCGGCACCTGTTATCGCGCGGCCAACTGGCAACGCGTTGGTCAGACCAAAGGTCGTAGCCGGCAGGACTCCCCGGAGGGCGGAGCGCTGCAGGTCCCTCGCAAAGACGTCTATCTCTACCCGCTGATTCCCCGCTACGCCGAACGCTTGCGGGCAGTCCCCAACCCCACCCATCCATGAGCCCAGAAATCCCCCCCTCCGTTCCTCGCCGCTCCCGCCGACCCCACGTTAAAGTCCGCCGCGAGCAGCGCCGCCAAGCCCAAGAACAACAACCCCTCACCGAGGAGATCCTGACGGCGGGCCAGGCGGCGGCGCAAGCCGCTGCCACCCTCTCCCAAGTGTGCCTCACCGAGGCCGAAGTGGCCGCCTGGCGCCAGGACCTGGAAAAGCGACTGGCCAGCCTCCAGGAGCACCCCGAACAGAACCTGGGCTTCATCGAGGAGCAACTCGCCCTGGCCAGCCGGGAATCCATCCGCCTGCTGGCCGAGCGGGCCGCCCAGGCCAAGGCCAACGCCACCCCTTGCCAGTGCCTCACCTGCCAGCAACCCCTGCGGCGGCAGCGCTATCTGGCCCGCACCATCGAGTCGCGCTTCGGCCCCTTGCGGGTGTTCCGCAACTACGGCTGGTGCCCCAAGTGCGACGCGTGGCAGTTCCCGGCCGATCCCGCCTTGGCATTGAGTCGCCATGCCCCCGCTTCCCCCTATGTCCAGGAGATGGCCGCGCTGCTGGTAAGCAAAATGCCCCCCGAGCAGGCCGTGCCGGTGGCCCAACGCATGGGACTCCAACTCTCCCGCTGCACCCTCGTGCGTAGCGACAATTAAAACTTTCCAGTGACGATTATCGGATTGGCGGTGGTTTGGGGATGATGAGGCGGCGGCCCCGCCCGAGGCCAGAAGGCCTCGGGGGGGGGCTGCCGCGAATGATCACCAAACAACAATACCGAAAACTGATGAGCGAGTATCAAGAGACTGGAAACGTGAGCGTGAGCGCCATGAAGGCGGGGATGAGCCGGCCGACGGCGCAGAAGTATCTGAAGGCGGGTCAACCGCCGCAGGAACTTCAAGGGAAGCACACTTGGCGGACGCGGGAGGATCCTTTGGAGGAGATCTGGCCGCAGGCTTTGGTGATGCTTGAGGAGAGCCCGGATCTGGAGGCGAAGGCTCTCTTCGAATACCTGGGGGAACGGTCGCCGTGGGCGGTGCAGGAGAAGCAACTGCGGACCTTTCAGCGGCGGGTCAAGGTGTGGCGTCTGCAACATGGGCCGGACAAGGAGGTCTTTTTTCCTCAGGACTGGGAAGCCGGACGGGCGATCCAGTTGGACTGGACCAATGCGAACGAGCTGGCGGTGACTATCAGCGGGCAGCCATACGAGCACCAGCTTTGCCACTGCGTGTTGCCCCATTCCAACTGGGACTGGGCCACCCGGTGTTTGGATCTCCCCCGATTTCGTGGACAGGGAGGGCGCAGTCAGCGAAGAAAGACCCACTGACATGCCCAAAACCAGACCTGCCTACACCGAAGAGTTCCGCCAGCAGGCGGTCCAACTGCTCCTGGACAGCGGTCGCCCCCTGGACCGGGTGGCCGCCGAACTGGGCGTCTCCGCCAACTCCCTCCGTTCCTGGCGGGACCGTTCCCTGGGCCGGGGGCGTGGAGCGCAGGCCCCTTCGACGCAGTCGAAGGGCCGGAGCGCAACGCCCCCGGCCCACGCCGCCGAGCAGATCCGCCAGCTCCACCGCGAGGTCCAATACCTCCGCCGCCAGCGCGACATCCTAAAAAAAGCCATGAGCATACTGGCCGGGGAACCGCAGGGCAGTATGCACTGATCGATCAATTGCGGTCCCACTTTCCCCTCACCGAGCTCTGTGATGCCCTCGCCGTTTCCCGCTCCGGTTACCACGCCTCCCGCCGCCGCCAGCCCGGGCCCCGCGCCCGCCAGCAGGTGGTCCTGCTCCAGGCCATTGAGAAGGTCCGCGCCCATCGCCATGCCCGCTGTTACGGCAGTCCCCGGATGACTCATCAACTCCGTCGCCAGGGCCATCAGGTCTCCGAGAACCGTGTCGCCCGCCTCATGCGCGCCAACCACCTGCGCGCCCGGCCCCGGCGTCCCTACCGACCCAAGACCACCCAGCCCGACCACGCTGCCTGTCCCTCCCCCAACCTCCTGGCCAGCGCGCCCGCCCCTACCGCCCCAGGCCAGCAACTGGTCAGCGACATCACCTACATTCCCACCGCCGAGGGCTGGCTCTACCTGGCCCTGGTCGTGGATCGTTTCAGCCGCAGCGTCTTTGGCTGGCACTTGGCCGACTCCCTTCACGCGGACCTGGTTTGCCACGCCCTGGACCACGCCCACCGCACCGGCCTGATCGGCCCCCAAGCGATCTTCCACTCCGATCGGGGCTGCCAATACACCGCCGCCCTCCTGCGCGGCCAACTCGCCCGCCTGGGCCTGCGCCAGAGCATGAGCGCCCGAGGGCATTGCTATGACAACGCCATGGCCGAAAGCGTCTTTGCCGCTCTCAAGGCCGAGGCCCTGCCCCCCGAGCAGCCCTTCGCCTCCCGGGCCCTGGCCCGCAGCGCCCTCTTCGACTACCTCGAAACCTTCTACAACCGCCAGCGCCTGCACAGTTCGCTCGGCTACCGGCCACCCCGAGAATTCCTGGATCTCTACTTCCAAACCCACCCTCTTGCACTACACTGAACTCAACAAAACCCTGCGCCCCGCCTGTCCACTTTTTCGGGGGAAGACCAGTTTGTCGGAGTCGCTGCTGTCCTGCCGCCAGGGGCTCCAGGAAGCGCTGCAGCGCTTGGGCAAGGTGCCGCGGGAACTGCGGGTGGACAACAGCAGCGCGGCGACACACCGCGTCGGTGGCGGCGGGACGGGGCGTGAGTTCAATGAGCAGTTCGCCTCGCTCTGCGCCCATTACGGGCTGGTGCCGCGCACCATCGGGATCGACCGTCCCAACGAGAACGGGGATGTCGAGTCGAGCAACGGACATCTGAAGCGGCGCTTGCGGCAGCACTTGCTCTTGCGCGGCAGCCGGGACTTCGAGTCGGAAACGGCCTACGAGCGATTCCTGGAGCAGGTGTTGGAGCGTGGCAATCGAAGCCGGCAGGAGAAGGTGGCCGCCGAGTTGGCGGTGATGAAGCCGCTGCCGCCGACGCGGTTGAGCGAGTATGACGAACTGACCTGCACCGTTGGGATGGCCAGCACGATTCGGGTCAAGAAGGTGGGCTACTCGGTGCCGGCGCGCTTGATTGGCCAAGAGCTCAAAGTGGAGGTGTACGAGCGCGAGCTCAGGCTCTACAGCGGGCGGGAGTTGTTGCTGGTTCTACCGCGCCAGGGTGGAGATCGGGGTGTGGTGCTCGATTACCGCCACGTAATTGACCATCTGTTGCGCAAGCCCGGGGCCTTCGAGCGGTATCGCTATCGGGAGCAGTTGTTTCCCAGCCGGTCGTTTCGGCAAGCGCACGATCACCTGGTCGGCAAACACGGTCAGCGTGGTGGCGCGGTCGAGTATTTGCGGTTGCTGAAGTTGGCCAGTGAGGTGGGCGAGAGCGACATCGAAGTGATGCTGGCCGATTATCTGACCCGCCTTATCCGGCCTGGGTGTTCAGGAACTACGACGCCTCTTGCAGCCCGAGTCCCGGCGGTGATCGAGCTGATCGAACTGCAGCCGGAGTGCCATTCGTATGACGCGCTGTTGAGTCCAGAAACGGAGGTGGCCCATGCCGGCTGAAGGACTGACGGTGCTCTTGCGCGCCTTCCGCCTGCCGACCATGGCGGCGATTTGGTCGGAGAGTGTCATCCGCGCTGAGCGGGAAGACTGGGGCTACCAACGGTTGCTGCAGCATCTGTGCGAGAGCGAGGCCCAGGATCGGCGTGAGCGCAAGGTGCAACGGTTGCTCCACGAATCCGGACTGCCGGAGGGCAAGACCCTGGGCAACCTGGAGGAGAAGTTGCTGCCGGTGAAGATCCGACGGTTGCTGCCGACGCTCCTGGAGGGCCGGTTTGTCGACCGCGGGAAAACCTGCTGGTCTTTGGTTTGCCCGGGCGTGGCAAGACGCACTTCTTGGCGGCGGTGGGCCGCGAGTTGGTTTTGCGTCATCGTTACCCGGTCCTGTTCACCCCGACGTTCAAGCTGGTGCAACGGTTGCTGGCCGCGAAGCAGGAACTGCGTTTGGAGAGCGAGCTCAAACGGCTGGATCGCTTTGCCGCCGTGATTTTGGACGATATCGGCTACGTGCAGCAGGATCGGCAGGAGATGGAGGTTCTCTTCACCTTCCTGGCGGAGCGCTATGAGCGGCGCAGCGTGCTGATCAGCAGCAATTTGGTCTTCTCAAATGGGACCAGATTTTCAAGGACCCGATGACGACGATGGCGGCGATCGACCGTTTGGTGCATCACGCCACGATCCTGGAGTTCAACAACGAGAGCGTGCGGGCAGCAGGCGCGCGGTCGGCAGAAGGGCGGCCGACGCGACGAAGGCCTTCGGCTCCACTCCGTCTTTGGCGCCTGACGGCGCCAAAGACTCCGTTCCGCCGAAGGGCCTTCCCCAAGACTAACCCTGGAGAACAGGTGAGGAGAGGAGGATTTCATCCCTGAGCCACTGGCAAAAATAGTTGTCGCCGGTGCAAAGGAATAATTGTCGTTGACCACCCTCGACCGGGAGGCGCATCGCCAGGGCCTGCGGGCCCAGAGCTTGCGGGCCGCCCACTTGAGCCAACTCGACACCTCGGAGCAACTCCAAGGCTTGGTGGCCGGCCGCGAGGGGCCGCCTTCCCAGCCCTTCACCCTGGTCATTGAAATTGACGCGTGGAACATCCGCGAACGCGACCACTGGGGACAGACCGAGGCGTTGCGCGCCCAGGGCGAGAAACTCTCCCGCTGGCACTGGGTTTACGTGGGCACTGTCTTCCGTCTCGATCATCGCGCCCAAACCGCCGGGGGCCGACCGCTCATCAGCCAGCGGGCCTATGCCGTCACCCGCGGCGGCGTCGAGGCGCTGATCCGGCAGATCTACTACGAAGCCTTACGCCTCGGGATGGGGCAGGCCCAGGAGGTGCTGGTCATCGCCGACGGGGCCCTCTGGATTTGGAAGGCGGTGGCGGATCGTTTTCCCGATGCCCGCCAACGGCTCGACCTCTATCACGGCGAGGAACATCTCTGGGCTGTCGCTCGCGAGCTTTACGGCCAGGGCACGCCTGAAGCCCGGGCCTGGGTTGTCCCGCTGCTTGAACAGCTCCGCCGCGACGAGAGCCCCGCACTCATCCGGAGCCTGAAGGAACTCCAGCCCCGCCTGACCGAAAGCCTGCAGGAAAAGGTGCAGCAGCAAATCGACTACTTCGACAACAACGCCCACCGCCTCCAATACCGGGACATCCTCCGCGCCCGCAAGGCCGTGAAGGAAGGAAATGCCACGGCCGCCCAGATCCGCAAAGCCAACGAACCCTTGGGCTCAGGCGCCATCGAATCGACCTGCCGCCAGTATCAGTGTCGTTTCAAACGCACCGGCCAGTTCTGGTCCACCGCCGGTGACGAGGCCCTGATGGGCTTGGAGACCTTCTGGCGCAACGGTCGCTGGCACGAGCTCTTCCCCACGCCGAACTCACCTCCCCTCACCTCAACTAAACACCCCACACCCTGGACCGCATCCCCTCCCGCCAAAAACCTGAGATGCGCACGTCTGTGGCCGGCGGTCTGGTGGTTGAAGAATCTGACAGATTAGAAGTTGATGACACGGCTTCCATGGCGTTCTCTTCCGAGGATTCCTCCAAAACCCCTTCTTCCTTCTTCGGGATACGCTTCTCGGGCGGCGCGCCGATCCTCATGTTCCAAAGAGTCGCGACAAAAGTGAAAGTGCGCATCTCAGTGTTTTCCGACTCCGTGCGGCCCGAAGAGTCGGAGCGCGGAATTCATTCCGCAGACCCCGCCGGGAGTCAACCTTGCTGCGGAGTGAATTCCGCGCTCGTGCGCCTGTGAGGGCGTCCATATTGCGAGGTGAAAGTCCTCGTCAGGCGGTTCATTCACCCGCCTGTGACCGAAGGCTACTGCGTCGTGGCAACACGGGGTGGAGAGCTGCCGGAGGTGAACCATCGGTCCGTAACGAAGCGAAGTGAGACAACGAAGCCATGTGAACCCGATTCGGCCACGCCGAGCGGCGAGCCTGCGAGCGCTGTGCGAAGCCCAGGCCATGACCCAAGTGGGAGGACTTCCCTCGGTCGGCACCAGGCGACCGGGTCTTCTGGCTGGCGGTCCCGGCAGAGGAAGAGTGGATGGAGACAAATGCCCGGACTGGCGCGGTGGGGTGGTTGGGGACGGAACGATGGGAAGCATGGGCGAAGGAAGCAGGGAGACCCGTCGGGGAACAGAACGGTGTTCATGGCCGCAAGGTCCGAAGAGCCGCCCGGCGGGAGTCAGAGCGTCCATAGTAGCGAGGAAGCGGGGTAACGCCCGGGGAGCGAAGGGGCGCAGGGAAGTGGAGACGGAACGACCATGACGAACGACGAACGCCAAGAACGACCGGCGATAGTGTCTGGGGCAACCCAGGCTAAACAAGCCGGAGAGGTCCGCGCCCCTGGGTGGTGGATCCAACGTTCGGTATGGACGGACCGGATGCTAACACGGCTCGCCCAAAGCGGGTCGACAACGGTATGGTTCGGACTCTGGGACAAAGTCTGCGCGCTGCGGAACCTGCAGGCCGCTTTCCACGCGGTATGGCGGAACCGGGGTGCTCCCGGAGTGGATGGACAAACGGTGCAACAGTTCGACCAACAGGGGACGAGCGAATTGGCCCGCCTGGGGGAAGAATTGCGCACCGGGAGCTACCGCCGCCAACCGGCGCGGCGCGTCTGGATCGGGAAAATGGGCACGACCGAGAAGCGACCGCTGGGCATCCCGGCGGTGCGGGACCGGACCGTGGAAGCGGCCTTGCGCAATGTTCTGGAGCCGATCTTGGAGCGGGACTTTGCCGAGTGCAGCTATGGGTTTCGACCGGGACGTGGCTGTCGGGAAGCGGTGGGAAGGGTGGAAGAGTGGATGAGCCAAGGCTACGTCTGGTGCGTGGACGCGGACCTCAAGAGCTACTTTGACACCATTCCGCATGAGGGACTGATGGCGTTGGTCAAACAGCGAGTGGTGGATGGCAGGGTCCTGGCGCTGGTGGAACAATGCCTGAAGGCCGGCGTGCTGGAAACGCTCAAGGGCTGGCAGCCGACCGAACGCGGGACCCCGCAGGGGGCCGTGATCAGTCCGCTCCTGGCGAACCTGTATCTCAACCCGTTGGACCAGGAGATGGAACGGCGGGGCTGGGCGATGGTGCGCTATGCGGATGATTTGGTGGTGCTGTGCCGGAGCCGGGAAGCGGCCGAGGCGGTGCTGGACTATCTGCGGGAGTGGACCACGGGAGCGGGGCTGACCCTGCACCCGACCAAGACCCGGATAGTGAACGCCACCGACGAGGGATTCGATTTCCTGGGCTGGCACTTCCGCGGGGGGAAGAAATGGCCGCGGAAGAAGAGCCGCAAGAAGCTGCAGGAGCGGTTGCGACCGCTGACGCGACGGACCCACGGGCGAAGCCTGGGGGAAATCATCGCGAAAGTGAACCCGATCCTGCGGGGTTGGCTCGGCTACTTCCGGGACAGTTACCCGACGGGCCTGAGTGGCCCGGATGGGTGGCTGCGCCGCCGCTTGCGGGCGCTGCTGCGCAAGCGGGAGAAGCGGCCCGGACACGGGCTGAGTGAAGCCGACAGCCGACGCTGGCCGAACCGCTGGTTTGCGGCGCAGGGCTTGTTTAGTCTGGAACATGGCTCGCGCGCTTACAGTTAGTCTCGCCGAGACCCCACTGACCGGAGAGCCGTATGCGGGAAATCCGCCCGTACGGTTCGGAGGGAGGGGTGGCGCTAATCCCGTCATCCCTACCCCTATCGAAAAAGCTGAGATGCGCACAAAGTGAAACAGCGGTCTTGGTTTTTTGGCGTGGGGCACATAAGCTCCGGTCATTGAACCCGAGGACAGCGCCCGGCGCGTCTGACCGATTGAAAGCACATATTCCATGAAGCAACGACCCCTTGGCAGTTCCGGATTGAACGGTTCCGTGGTGGCGCTCGGCGCGTGGGTCCTGGGCGGCGGACGGTTTTGGGGCACGGATCCCGATGACCGCGAGTCGATCCGCGTCGTGCAGACGGCGCTGGATCTGGGCATCAACCTCATCGACACGGCGCCTGCCTATGGTTGGGGCCGGAGCGAGCGCATCGTTGGCCAAGCCCTGCGCGGCCGGCGCGACCAGGCCATCGTGGCCACCAAATGCGGTTTGTGGGCCGACGACGAGCGCGGTTCGTTCTTCGCCGAACTGGATGGGCGGCGGGTACATCGCAGCCTGCGGCCGGACACGATTCGGATCGAGATCGAGCGCAGCCTCGGCAACCTCGGCATCGACTGCATCGACCTCTACCAGATCCACTGGCCGTCGGCGCCGCCGGAGCAGACGGCGATTGCGGACACGATGGCCTGCCTGCTCGGACTGCGCGATCAGGGCAAGGTCCGGTTCCTCGGGGTCTGCAACGTCTCCCTCGCCGAGCTGCAGGAGTATCAGCGGTGCGGGGCGATCGTGAGCGACCAGTTCCGGTATTCCATGCTGCACCGGCAACCGGAGACCGACATCCTGCCCGCCTGCGCGGAAAGCGGCCTGGCGACGCTCACTTACATGTCGCTGGAGCAGGGGTTGCTCACCGGCAAAGTGGGTTTGGAACGGGAGTTCAAGCCGGACGAATTCCGCTCGAACGAGGCCTGGAACCCGTGGTTCACCCGCGCCAACCGCCGTCGGGTGCTCGACCTGCTGGCCGGTTGGCGGGAACTGACGGACAAATACGACTGCACGCTGGCCCAGTTGGCGCTCGCCTGGACGCTCGCGCAGAAGGGAGTCACGCACGTGCTGGCCGGCGCCCGGACCGAGACGCAATTGCGCGAGAATGCCGAGGCCGGAAACCTGGCCATCGAAGCCGCGGATCTCGATCGCATGCGCGGCGATATTCTCCGACTGGGGGAACCCGACGCCTGACCCACGGCATCGACGGGACGCAAGCTGGACCGCAAAACGAACGCCCACTCTCTGCAATCGCATGAAAACACTTCTGTTGCTCGGCCTCGGCCTGGGATTCGCGACCGGCCACGCGGGGAGCTTCGACATCCCGGCCTGGGCCTTCGATCGCGGCAACGTCCGGGTGTTTACGGACCAATGGGCCGACGCCGGCCCGATGGTTGCCTACGGGGGGCGGTCGCCCATCGTTGTCGAATACGACCTTGAACTGCCGGTCGGCGGTCGCTATGGGCTGTCCGTTCAGTATGCGGCGGGCACGCCCCGACCGGTGGAACTGCGCATTGACGGTCGTCCGCAAGGAACCGTCTGTCGGACCAGCACCGGATCGTGGAACACGAGCGGCGCCGTCTGGGAAGAGGCAATCGGGTTCGAACTGGCTGCCGGGAAGCACTGCCTGCGCCTCGAACGGGGCGAGGCCTTTCCGCACGTGGTCGCCCTGCGACTGACTTCGCCGGCGATTCCGGAAGGCTATCGGCCCCATCGGCCGGGCGCGCGCGCCCTGCCGGCGAATGCTGGCGAGGACGGGGCAACCGGGTTCGTAAAGGTGCCCAACCCAGCGGCGCTGCGCCGGGCCATCGAAGACCTGATCGCGTCGTATGGCGCCCGCTATGCCGGAGGGGCGTCCTTTCTCGAGCGTTTGGCGGCAATCGAAGCCGCCCTCGAGTCGGACGAACCGGCCCGGAAGTCCCGGGCGTCCGCCGGGCTTGAAACGCTCGAGCGGGAGGCGTTGCTGGCCAATCCGCTGCTCGATTTCGCTCGTTTGCTGTTACTTCAACGCGGATTCTCGAACCCGGCCGACGCGCGCCGGGCGATGGGGCAATCGCTGGGGGTCGGTTCGTTGAACGCGCATACCAGCGACGACACCCCGCGGCAGGGTCGGTGGGATGACCGTCTCGTTGTCCTGTCCAACCTGCGCGGCGAGCCCACGCGGGACACCCTTTACGAACCGCCGGACCGGAACACCCTCATCGATCCGGTGCTCGATTTCGATGGCGAACGGTTGCTGTTCGCGATGAACGGCCGGGAGGAGCGAAACTGGCGCCTTTGGGAGTTGGGCGTCGACGGCGGCGGATTGCGTCAGGTAACTCCCGATGACGGTGCGGACGTGGCGCATTTCGATCCCTGTTACCTGTCGGACGGGCGCATCATCTTCGCCTCGACGGCGGTCTACCAGGGGTTGCCGTGCGAATTTGGGGCGCAGGCGATGACCTGTCTCTATCTGCTCGATCCGCGGACGCAGGGCATCCGCCAGCTGACCTTCGAGCAGGACAGCGACTGGTGCCCCACCATGCTGCCGAATGGGCGCGTGCTTTATCTGCGCTGGGAATACACGGATCAGTCGCACTCGAACTCGCGGATCCTGTTTCACATGAACCCGGATGGCACGGATCAGCGCGAGTTCCGGGGGAGCGGCTCGTGGTTTCCCGGTTCCTTCTTCTATGCGAAGCCGCTGCCCGGCGACAGCCACCGGGTGATCGGCATCGCCACCGGCCACCATGGCACGCCGCGCTCGGGGCGGTTGTTGATCCTCGATCCGCGGGAAGGACGGCGGGACGGGGAGGGGATTGTGCAGGAGATCACGGGCTACGGGGAGGTGGTTGAGCCCGTCGTGCGTGATCGCCTGGTGGACGGGGTTTGGCCTCAGTTCCTGATGCCGTGGCCGCTGAGCGCGAAATACCACCTGGTCGCGGCGAAGCTCGAACCCGG
>JACKPW010000046.1 GCA_024233215.1 Verrucomicrobiales bacterium
GCCCGCGCCGGTTCTGAGCGTTTTCGAACGGGGGTTCACATTTCGTCCGGAGAACGGCGATTGTCATCGCGCGCACACCACAACGCTTCGCGACTTCCGCCAGGTCTTGAACCAGGACAGCTCATGAGCGATCTCAAAAGCGCGTTGGCCCGGCCTCCGGGCTGTGGTTACATCCGGCCGCATCGTGGATCAGATGGATTCCCAATCGAAACGCTACATCGTGACCGGCGGCGCCGGCTTCATCGGTTCGCACCTCGTGGAACGGCTGCTCGCCGACGGGGCGCGGGTTGTCGCCATCGACGATCTTTCCACCGGCTCGCTCGACAATCTCACCGCGGGGGCCGCGAATCCCCGCCTGGAGATCCGAGCCAGCAAGGTCACCGAGTGTCAGGACCTGAAAGCCCTCGTGGAAGGCGCCACCGCCGTCTTCCACCTGGCGGCTGCCGTGGGGGTGGAAATGGCGGTGAACCAGCCGCGCCGGACGATCGAGACCAACCTGGACGAGACGGAGGCGGTCCTTCGCGCCGCCGCGGGGGCAAGGATACCGGTGCTGCTGACGTCGAGTTCGGAGGTTTATGGCAAGAGCCAGAAGGACGTGTTCGACGAGGGGGACGATCTGCTGATCGGCCCGCCGCACCTGGCCCGCTGGAGCTACGCGTGCTCGAAGCTGATGGACGAATTCCTCGCCCTGTCCTACGCCCGCGAGTTTGGGTTGCCGGTGGTGATCACGCGCCTGTTCAATACCGTGGGTCCGCGACAAAGCGGCAGCTATGGCATGGTCCTTCCGCGCTTCATCGCCGCCGCCCGCGAAGGCCGGCCGTTGGAAGTTTATGGCGATGGCGAGCAAACCCGCTGTTTCTGCCTGGTCAACGACACCGTGGAAGCCCTGGTGCGGCTGGAACGCTCCGAAGCCGCCCGCGGTGAGGTCTTCAACATCGGGGGCTCCGAGGAAGTCACGATCCGGCAGCTCGCCGAAACCGTGATTCGCCTGCTCGGGTCGTCATCTCAACTGAGTCTCATTCCCTATGCCGATGCCTATGCGCCCGGCTTCGAGGATATGCGGAGGCGGCGCCCGGCGGTGGAGAAGTTGCAGGGGGTGACCGGTTTCCGCCCCGCAACCTCACTGGCAGAGATCATCCGGCGAACCGCGGGAATGCTGCCGGCCTGAGACAACGGCGGCACGGCATGGGGCGGCTGGCCTCGCTACCCGGCCGAAAGGAGAAATTCAGCGCGGACTGACGTCCGCGGCTACCGGCAGGCCGTATTGCTCACGCAACTGCGCCTGTTCCGGGTCCGGCAACGACTTCAAGTAGGACTTCCAGCCGGGGCAAAAACGAATGTGCCAGCGCCAGAGGCGGCCCAGGATCGATTTCGGGTTGCGATCATACCGGGCACGGAAGGTGCAGGCTCCACAGGAGTGTTTTCTCATCGTCATGGCATGCCTACTTCTCCTCACCTGCCGGGACTTCGGCGGCAGGGGGTGGATCCGGTTCCTGGGCCCCCTTCTTCTTCCTGGGATGGAACATCTCTTCGGCGTCGAGGCCGGTCAGCTTCTCCACTCCGGTCAACAGTTTCCAGATGCTGAACATCAGGATGACCATGCACGGGAGCATGATCACCGGATAGCTCAGGGCGGTCAGCCGACCCAGCTCGCGATTGAAGTCGGGTGTACCGGGAGCGCTCTTCAGGATGACGATCGCCAGGATGAAGTTGAGGATTGCGCTCAGGAAAAAGGAGGATGCCACGATCCACGAGGCCTGTCGCAGAAGGCCGTCAAACGCGGGCCGCTGCCGGCGTTCGTCCAGCGCCGCCTCGATTCGCTTCGTGTCGAGAATCTGATCGTTGAACAGCAGCAGCCGTACGAGCGGCTGTTTCATCTTGAGCGACAGCGGCACCGCCAGGCCCAACACCAACGGCACGGCCGCCTCCTTGACCGCAAAGGCAAATCCACTCAGCTTGAGCAGGCCGAACCCGCCGGTCAGAACGGTGCTGACCACCCCGAGCAGCGAGAAGATGTTCCAGCGCCGGTTGATCCAGTAGTCGCGGATGCCGTACCCGAGCGGAACCACCAGCGCGGTAATCAGCGACCACGTGGGACCCAGCCGGTCTTCGTCGCTCAGCAACGAAAGCACGATCGCCGGGTAGGCGGCGTTGCAGATGAGGGCAAGCCAGATGTTTTCGCGGGCCGGGGCTCGCGCGGCGGGCGGGTTGGTTGTTTCGGAATTTGCCACGCGGCGCGCTTTGGGAACCTCGCGAAGTCCCTTAGTTCATGCGCATGGGCATGATGACGTAGAGGAACGGCCCATTGATCTTGAGCACTCCGGGACTCAGCTCGTCCGTCAACTCGAAGAACACCTCCTCCTCCGCCAGGGCCTTCAGGGCGTCCAGCAGGAAGGTGGGGTTGAAAGCCACACCAAAGTCGCCGCCCTTGTAATTCACGGCCAGGTTCTCGCGGGCTTCTCCGACATCGGGGCTGTTGGCGGTGATCGACAACTGGTTCCGGCTGAAGCTCAGTTTGACCGAGTTGGCCTTGTCGCTCGTCATGATCTCCGCACGTCGAAGGGCCAGCAACAATTCCTCGCGGATGAGGGTGATGCGCTCCTTGGACTCCTTGGGAATGACCTGTTGATAATTCGGGTAAGTCCCTTCCACGAGCTTGCTGATGAGCTGTGCCCGGTGGCCGTCCTCCCCCAGGAGCATAAACGCGACCTGGTTCTCGGTTGCGCGCACCTCGACCTGGCCCTTGTCATGCAGCAGGCGTTGGAGTTCGACGACCGCCTTGGTGGGGACGATGAATTCCCGCTGACTTTCGCCGTCGATTTCGGCCTCCTCATCGGTCAACGCCAGCCGCCGCCCATCGGTGGCCACCAGGGTGATCTTGTGTTCCTTGAGGCTGAAGAACAGGCCGTTCAGGACATAGCGGGTTTCGTCCGTCGAGACCGCAAACGAGGTCTTGCGCAGCATGCTCCCCAGCACTTCCTGCGGCATCGCGACGATGCGTTGTTCCTCGAATTCCGGCACCGGGGGATATTCCTCCGCAGGAAGCCCGTTGATCTTGAAGAACGACGGCCCCGCCCGGAGGCTGCAGACCGACCGGTCGTCCACCTCGACTTCAAGTTCCGGGGAGCCCAGCTCCCGAACGATACTGAAGAGCTTCTTCACGGGCAGGGTGACCGTCCCGGGACGGGAAACGGTCGCCGAGACGTCACATTGGATGGTCACATCAAGATCCGTGACCGTGAGGTCCAGCCGGTCGCCCTCCGCCCGCAAGAGCACATTCGACAGAATGGGCAAAGTGGTACGCGAGCTGACGATGTTCTGCACCGACTGGAGCCCGGATGCGAACTGGTCCTTCGCTATCGAGAATTTCATGCGCCTTATGGTTAGAGTATTTCCTTAGAAAGGAAGCTCTTATTAAGGAGTGTCAATAGGTGAAACAACCGTCGGTGTCAAGGCCCGCGCAAGCACTTACGAAAGTCGCCGGCTGCGAAAAACCTCCGAACGAGGGGGCATAACCGGCGGAGTTGTTGGCAAGGTTGTCAGCGTTACCAGGTTATTCACCGGCCACCGCCGGTTGCCGGGCACCCTGCACCCGCTTGATCACAGGTAATAGGCAGCGCAGCAATCGCTCGATAGCCTCGCCCGACGTTTCCCTTCCCAGGGACAGACGAACCAGGGATCCGGCCAGATCCTCGGAATACCCCAAGGCCCGGACGACGCGCGAGGACTGCAGTGCCCCGCTGGAACAGGCCGACCCGCTGGACGCGCAAAACCCCTCCAGATCAAGGCCGGCGAGGAGGGACAAACTGTCGCAACCAGCGACCGCAACCGCCACCGTGTTGGGCAGGCAAAGCGATTCCTCCACCATCAGGACGACCCCTTCAACCGCCACCAGGAACTCCCGAATCGCCCGGGTTCCCTGCATGATGCTCTCGCTGGCAAACACCGGAGGGGACAGGAATTGTTCCATCGCCAAGGTCAATCCGAGAATGGCCGGGAGATTCTCCGTTCCCGCCCGGCGATCCTCCTCTTGCGATCCGCCGTGCAGGAGCGAATGGGGTCGGAACGGCGAGCGGACATACAGGGCGCCGGCCCCTTTCGGTCCGTGCAGCTTGTGGGCACAGCACGACACCAAGTCCGCATTGAAGTCCGCAATCGATGACCAGCGCATCTTCCCAAACCACTGAACAGCATCGACATGGAAAAGAACGCCGCGTTCCCGACAAAGGGCGCCCAGTTCGTCGACCGGCTGCAGCGTGCCAATCTCGTTGTTGGCGGCCTGGAGGGATACCAGGGTGGTGTCGGCTCGCAACGCCTGACGCAGGTCTGAGGGGGCGATTCGTCCCTGGTGATCCACGGGGAGCAGGGTGACTTCAAAACCCTCGTGCTGCTGCAAATAGGCCAGGGGAGCGAGGACGGAGGGATGTTCCACCTGGGACGAAATGAGGTGCCGCCCCCGATCTCGCCGGGCCCGGGCGGTTCCGAGGATCGCTTGGTTGTTGCTTTCGGTGGCACTGCCCGTGAACGCGACCTCGGAGGGTTTCGCCCTCCAGGCGGCGGCCACGCGTTCCCGGCAATCATCCAGCAGGCAGCGGGCCCGACGACCGAGCGCGTGGGGACTCGACGGGTTGGCGAAGACCGCAGCCTGCACTTCCTGCAGGGCCGCCAGGATTCCCGGATCAAGCGGCGTGGTGGCGTTGTAGTCCAGATAGACGTGGTCCACGGCGGACAGGGTAGCGGCAACCGCCGGCTGACGCGAGCGCATCGAGGGGGGCGCGTGGACAAAGCAAAAGGCGCGGTCGGAACCGCGCCTTGCGTGCTCTTCGAGGGACGGCCGAACGCCCTTAGCGGGTCTGCACGGGCCACTCGAACTTGATGGTCACGTCATCCCCGGTCTTGATCATGTCCATGCCCGGAATCTTCGGGGCGGGAGGGGTGATGCCGAAATCGGTCATCTTGAGCTTCTGCTCACCCTTGAAGACCAGCATCTTGTTCGGTTTGCGCTCCATGGTGAGCACAAGTTCCACCGGCTTGGTCTCGCCGGAGACGGCAAGGTCGCCCTTCGCATCAAACTTCACCGGGCTGCCCTCGGCCGGCACATCCCCCTTCACGATCATCTCCTTGAGGGTGAACTTGATCATCGGATTCTCCTCGGCCTTCATGGCTTCCTGCATGATGCGGTCCATGGCGTCCTTGCCGCTCTTGAGCGAGCGGATGGGGATGCTGATGATGGCTTCCGGGTTCTTTTCCTTGGTGGTGACGCTGGGAACGGACTTGAGGGAAAGGTCCGTGGCGAACTCGGGTTCGACCTTGAAGTAGCCGCCGACGATCTTCCCCTCGACCTCCCAGTCATGGATGCTGGAGGTGCCATTGATTGTGACGGTGGCACCCGGCCGGGCGACGTATCGGATGAAGTCATCCGCGGCGTTCAGCGAGGCGGTCAGGGCCACGGCGGCCGCGAGGTTGAGGGACCAGTTGAGCAGGTTCGTTTTCATGATTTTCTAGGGATTGGATGTTTTGGCCGGTCGGGACATTCAATGCCGGCCGGCCGGACAGGTGCTTCAGCCGAGTTTGAACAGGTTTTCCGGAATCTCCACCCGACCGTTCTTCACGATCGCCTCGTTGGCCTTGATCGCCGTGATGGTGGCGACATAGCCATCGAGCAGGGTGGCGGCGGCCACCCGGGATTTCTGCGAGTCCACGAGGTAGTCTCGCAAGGCGTCCAGATCGTCCCCGCCAAACATGGCGGTGAAGTCCGCGACACCGGCGGCGTGGTCGTAGCTGTTGATGAGGAAGGCCTCCAGGCTGTACTGGAGCGGCGATTTTGGATCCGCGGCATCGAGGATCGCGGCGCCCTTGGCGGTGTGCGTGTCCTGCTTGGTGCCCCCGGCCCCGAGCACGACGCCGGATTCGTTGTAGAAGTTGTCCTTCCGGGAATAGACCTCCCAGCCGAGCAGGGGCGCGTCCGCCTCCTTGAACATCCAGGCGTGGCGGTCGCGCATCATGATGGCGGAGTCGGTGCCGTAAACCACACCCATTTCAGCGTTGAAGGAATTGCAGATGGTGCACTCGTAGTTGTGGAAGAGAAGGTCCTCGTATTGGAGCAGGGCCTGCACGTTGTCCGGGACCTCGCGGCCGTCCTTCCAGTTGACCAGCGCCCCGAGCCCGGTGACGGCGAGGGGGTTGAGGCCGAAGTACCAGTTGATGAGATCGAGCTGGTGGATTCCGAGTTCGCCCACGATGCCCAGGGAAAGGGCCGGGTCGAGCCGCCAGTTGATCTCCTTCTCCCGGTCGGGATTCGGCGAACTGAACCGCCAGCTCATCTTGCGATGAAACTGCCCGCGGGCCTTGAGCCGTGTCCCCACAATCCCCGCCTTGATGCGGAAGTTGTAGAGGTTGACCATCTGTTTGTCGGAGCGCGACTGGAGGCCGGGCTGGAAGTTCACGTTTACCGCCTTGTGCGCGGCTGCGGCGATGGCCTGGGCGTCCTCCACGGTGTGGGCGATTGGGGCCTCGCAGTAGACATGCTTGCCGGCGGCCAGGGCATCGAGGACGACCTGCTTGTGGAGATGGGTCGGGGTGGCGACGATGACGCCCTTCACGTTTTCATCCGCCAACAACTCCCGGTAGTCGGCGTATTGTTTCGCTTCGGGCGCCAGACGTCCGCCGCGCTTGAGATAGGCCGGATAGGTGTCCGAAACCGCCACCACGGGGCCGAAGGTGATGGTGGACAGCGTGCTGATGATCTCACGCCCCCAGGTACCACAACCAATGACCCCCACAGGGAGGGGCTTGGCCTGACCGGTGTAGGTGGTGCTTCCATCCGGATTCACCAGCGGGTTCTCCTCGGCGGCATTCAGCGGGACCCCGCCCATCATCATCATCATGGTGGCCAGGGAGCTGCCGCGGAGGAAATCGCGGCGATTCAGATCCAAGTGCTTCTCTTGCTTCATGTATCGAGTTGATTTGGGGCGGCCCGGAGCCACCTGAGAGTGCTAGTCTGCGGTGTTGCCTTCGATTGGAAAAGTTAATTCTGGGCCGCTGTAAGTGTTGCCATTCTTGTGCGATCCGGCGTCAGGGAAGCTCCTTCACCCGCAGGTTGCGGAACGCAATCGAGCCATGATCACCCTGCAGAAAGAACGCGCCGGGCTCGTTCACGTTATTGTCCAGCTGGCTGCCGGTGGGCCGGTCGACCAACGCGTTGTCGATGACCTTTTCACCATTGAGGATGAGGGTGACCCGGAAACCCACCATCGTCACTTCGGCGGTCTGCCATTCGCCGGGTTTCTTGGAGACGAACTTCGAGGCCGTGGTGTGGTTGTAGATGGAGCCGTTTCCGCCGGGGGACGTCGCGCCGGCGGCGTAGTCATCGAGGATCTGCACTTCATGGCGGCCCCGCAGGTAGAAGCCGCTGTTGCTGCCGCTGGGGACCATGAAGTCGTAGCGCGCGGTGAAGTTCCAGAACTTCTTGTCGCTGACGAGGTCGGTGCCATGCCCGTCCTTGGGAACCACGTTGACCAACATGCCATTTTGGGCGCTCCAGCTCCGCGTGCCGTCTTCCCGGCGCAGGTGCCAGCCATCGAGGTTTAGCCCGTTGAACAGGGGTTTGAAACCGGCGGCGGCTTCGTCCGGACTGACCTTGGCCGCGGTGCTCAGCGGTTTGCCGTCGCCCGGCTCCAGGCCGAGGGCCCACTTGATGCCGCCCAGAATATGCTGCTGATAGGCCTTGCTGACTTCCGGGGAGTTGCGGCGGTTGCCATTGCCGTCGGTCCATTCCGCGTCCCAGACGTCCTCCCGATGCCCGAGGGAGGTGTAGAACACGCGGCCCTTTCCGTATTCCTTGCACCAGGCCACCGGGTAATCCCCGGGGGTGCCTTCGTTCGGGTGCTTGTCCAATCCCAGCAAACCGTGCACCTGCTGGCGGTCGAAGTTCTTCATGAGGTAGATTTCGTCGAACACCTCATAGTCCGGCCCCAGATGGGCGGTGGCCGGGTGGCCGGGGCTCTGGTTCACGCAATCCACGCCCACCTGGGCATGGTGCGTCAGGAACTCGCCCCCGAGCATTTGGATGTAGGGCGGATAGCCGTGGTAGGTGTCGGAGCAGGAGTGCATCCCGATGAAGGCCTTGCCCGACTTGATCCAGTTCAGGAAGAACTCCTTGTCCGGGATGGCGAGGTCGCCCGTGGTGTTCGCGAAGACCACCCCGTCGTACTTCACCAGTTCGGTCGGGGACATCTTGGCCGCCACCTCGGCGTCGTCCTTGCCGTCCGCGCCACCGCGCACGTATTCCACGGTGAAGGCGCCGCTTTCGGCGCCGAGCATCCCGAGGATCCGCTCGGCGGTGGGGATGGAGCTGTGACGGAAGCCCTTGGTGGCGGTCACGACGAGCAGCTTCTTGGGGGCCGCTGCGCTGGCGGAGAGGCTGACGATTGCGAGGGCGAGCACGCCCCGGGAGAGGAATCGCAGAAACAGGTTCTTCATCATGTTCTTCTTTCTTGCCAAATCGGGTGGCCCCAATCGGACGGCTCCGGGTGGGGCGCCATTCAATAGCGTGCCGGCCCGGCAAGAGCAAGCCGGGCGTTGCAGGCCAGGAGGACTCAGGTGACCCAAACGCGCTCCCGTTCAACCCCGGGGCCGCGCGAGCAGGCGTACGCTGAGGCCCTCCGACTTGTAGGCCGCGAAATCGGAGTCCAACGTGGCCAGCCGAAGATCGCCGGCAATCGCAAAGGCGGCGAGGTAGGCATCCATCCACACCTTGGGGGAGGCGGAGCGCCGGTCCGCCAGTCGGAGCCACACGTCGAGCGTCCCTTCAGGCTCCGGGATTTCCACGACTTGTGTCAGCGCCAGCAACGCCTGGAGCATCATTACCGCGTCCCGGTTGGACTGGCCCTCGGCACCATAGGCCCTGAGCAACGCCGGCGTCGTGGCGAGACGCAGGAAGCTGATTTCGGTGAGCCGGCTGAAAACTGCCGGCTGGGATGCGGTTGCTTGACGAAGGAGGTCTGCCGCCGCTTGATGGAGCGGATGGGACGGGAAGACCGCTGCCAATCAGACGCTCGTATCAAACAGAGTGGCCCGCACGGCGCAGGTCCTCCTCGACCTGGCATTGGTGTTCCAGCGCGATCAGTCGCTCCGCCGTCATCGCCCGGGCGGGGGCATCCGCACGACAACGAAATACCGGCAAGCCGCCAGGTGCGCGCTCGTTTCCCGCAGCCTGCAATCCGAGTCCGACCCGCAATACTTCTGCAATGCACTCCTTGACCGGACGACGCTCCATCACCGCCCGAAGTTTGACGGCTTGGACCAGCTCCGCCGGCAGATCGACGGTCATTTTCACAAAGCCAGCATGATGGTAAAACAGCTTCAGGTCAAAACCCTTCCGCGTACCTGGCTGCGTGCGTCGTGGGAAAGCCACGGTGGAACTGTCCCACGGCATTGCTGGGTACTCGCGAAGTCAAGGCTGTCGGGCTCGATGGAATTTCTACCGGTGCACCACTGCCTTCGCCTGGAGATCCAAGAAATCAAACGGCTCATTATGACCCGACTCTCACCTGCAGCCCTTCAATCGCACTCCCGTCAGGGGTGCGGATGCGACAGGCGAACGACCAGTTTCCGCCGCGATCCACAACTTTCAGCAGCAATTGATTCCATCCCTGTTTCAATTCCACCCTGGCCACGTCCTGCGCCGGGCTGAGGGCGCGTTCGGCGTAGTTGGCATGAACCAGCGTGCCGTTTACCCAGGCTTTCACCGCGTCGTCGCTCCCCAACTCGAGTCGTGCCGGTTGGGCGGCCGGAACCCAGACGCCTGTGCGAACGTAGGCGGCGACGTCGTCCTTCGCCCCGAACGTGTCGTCGAGGATGACATCCCAGTTCCCGATCCCCTTGTCCAACGGTACCCAGTCGACCCCGGCGGTGTCCGACTGCTCCGGCGGCAGGACGGTGTCGAACAACTCTCGGGCGCCCTCGCCCTTGACAGAGTACGGACCGGACACTTCCCAGGCGAGCACGTAGCCGTCATACTTCTCCATGTCGTTGATGATCTGCTGCGCGCGGTCGTGGGCGGGTCCGGTGGGAACGGTCCGCATGATGGACCGTAATACCGCCTTGGTTCGATCGACATCCAAGCGGCGGGTCCGGTCAGCAATCTGGACCGCGGCGAGAGCGGCTTCGGCCCGGACTTCGTCCTGTTGTAGGAATGGCAGGACCAGGTCCAGCGCCGCGAACGAGTCGGCGGCGGCCAAGCCGGACAGGACCAGCCTGCGTTCATCCAGCGTCTTCGAGAGTGAAAGGGCCTGTTCGTACATTTGCTGCGAGTCCCTGGTCTGCGGTGCCAGCCGGACGTACCCGCGCAACGCCAGGGCTTTCTCCACTGAACTGCTCGAATCCCGCGCGATGGCCAACAAATCGGCTGCGGCTTCGGGCGAGGACCAATCCGCCAGCGTCCGCACCGCCGCGTCGCGGAGGGTAGAAGCGGGCGCAGCATCCAGGGCACTCCGAACCACCGCCAACGCTTCGGTGGTGGCGCCGATGCCCAGGAGCCGGAGCAGGTTTGGCCTGGCGGCTGCCGGTGCCGAAGCCCAGGCGGCGAGGAGAGGCGCAGTTTGGGCCGCGGGGTCGGACTGGCGCCGGAGGGCTGTGTCCAGCGCGGACTCGATCCCGGAGCGGTCACCGGCTTGGGCGGGCGTGAGCAGGAGGCCCACCAGTTCCGGGAGGCTCGAGGGCTCCACCAACACCCCCAGCGCGGCGACCGAGGCTTTGCGGACGTTGGCTTCCGGATCCCGTGCGGCTCGGAAGAGGCTTCCTTGAGCGCTACCAACCTGCCTTCCGGCGACTGCCCGGATGGCCTCGACGCGATGTGACGAATTCCCCTCGGAGACCTCACCAATGAGTGCTTGGTCGACTCCGGGAGCCGCCAGCTGCAGCAGGCTGGCGCGGGCGGCGCGTTGGATGGGGCCTGAGGAGGTGGCAGCGGCCGAAATCAGTGTACGCACTGACCCTTTGTCTCCGATGAACCCGAGGGCGGTCAGTGCGGCGATCCGCACCGGCTCATCGGGGCTCGCCACGGCGACGGTCACCTGGGGCGTGGCCGCTCGATCACCCCGGTCACCCAGGGCGGCAATCAAAAGGGCCTGAGCTGAAGGCGGAAGCAGGGGGAGGGCTTCGGCCAATGTGCGGGTCACCTCCGGATCCCCTGGGGTCCGCACCAGGGCGATCGCGTTTGCGCGGTAGCCCGGATCTGCGTCGCGTATCCCTTGGAGGAGGGCCTGCGTGCCTGCGGTTCCGCCAATGACGTTGAATCCCCGCAACGCCGCCACCCGGAGATGCGTCGGCTGGTCCGGGGCGTGATAGATGCCGTAGATGTCTCGGGCCTCCGCAACGCGGCCCTCGGCAACCAGGTTGGCGGCGCAGGCCAGCAGGGCGTTGTCCACGTGAATCCGGACGTTGCCCCTGGTCTCGGCCCGGGCCTTCTCCAGTTCAGTGGCGGCCCAGCGGCAGTTGCGCAGTTTCGACAGGCAATCTGCGGCCGCCATGGCTTCTGCGGGATCGTCCGAGCGCAGCAGCTTCGGCACCTGCAATGCGGCCTGGCAGTACCCCAATTCCCCGAGGCTGCCCAGGACCCCCAGCCGCAAATCTCCGGTGGTGCGCTCAAGCGCGCGCTGAAGTGCCTGCGCGACGGCTGGGCCGCCGATCTGCTGCAGCGCATAGCGTGCCATGCTGGCGGATTCGGGATCGGTCAGCATCGCTTCCAGCACCGGCACGCAATGGGTGGTCCCGAGGGTCCGCAGCTGGCGACAGAGGAAATCGCGAGCGGTGCGGGTTTGGGCCGATTCCAGGGTGCGGATGATCCGGAGTTCCAGCGCTTCCCGGGTTTCGGGCGAGTCCTGCGATGTCACCACCGCGTCCTCCACCAGGTTCAACGGCGCAGCATCCTGGCCGTTCTCGAACGTGACCACTTTCGCGAGGGCCTGATCCACCGCGTCGAGCGGGACGGCGGATTGGGTCGGGAACGGAATCAGGAGGATGGCGGCGGCACAAATAGCGGAGTGTGACAGAAGTTGTTTCATGGAAAGCATTGATGATAAATTGGTTGTCATGATCAAGAACCTTGAAGCGGTCCGGCGGCAACGGGATCAGTCCTCGCTGTAGGTGGAGAGAGCACCGCCAACAGCTGTAGGACGGACCCCATCGCCCGGTTCATGCCAGGGTCCAGGGTTCGCGCATGGATCGATCCAGCCAGCGGGATGCCTCCGGGTCGCCGAGGATCTCCTCCTTCTCCGGGTCCCACTGGAGCGGGCGCTTCAACCAGTAGGCGATGTTGCCGAGGTGACACGTCGTGGCCGTGCGGTGGGCCCGTTCAATGTCCCGAAAAGGCTTTTCCCGCGTGCGCACACAATGCAGGAAGTCGCCGAAGATCCCGCCGCGCCCCTTGTAGTTGGGGATGTCGATGTCCGGCGGCGTGCGCCCCTCCCCGTCCACCGGGTCGGGAATTTCCCCCTCGGTCCCACGAAACGAGAGGAGGCCGCCCCAGCCGCCGCCGTGATAAATGCGGATGCCGTTGGCGAAGACAAAGGTCAGGCGCTCGACGTCCTTCCCGTCGGGCGGGATGATCTTGACCGGTCCGGTGTCCTGGAGGTTCAGCGTGAACAAGGCGCCGCCGAAGCCGTGACACCCCCAGTCGGTCATGCCCCCGCCGGAATAGTCGCGATACGGCCGGAACCCGCCGGCGATGAGGCTGGGATGAAACGGCCGCCACGGCGCCGGCCCGAGCCAGCGGTTCCAATCCACCCCTTCCGGAACCGGCTCGGGCGCGAGGTAACACGGACCCGACGGACCGCCCACGTTCACCCAGGCCTCCTTCGGTTCCCCGATGGCGCCTCCGCGCACCATCTTGTGGTACCAGTTGTAATCCCCCCAGACCCGCTGGCTGCCGCCGGAATAGACGCGCCCGTAGCGATGGACAATCTGCTCCAGCCGCCGCCCTTGCCGGACCGTGAGCGTCTCCGGCTTCTCGGAATAGACGTCCTTGCCACGTCGCATCGCCTCCGCGGCGATCAGGGCGTGCCAGTGATCGGGGGTGGCAATGAGCACCGCGTCGATGTCCGACCGCGTGAGCACCTCCATATGATCGCCGACGCTGGCGCAATCGTTGTTTCCGTAGCGGGCATCCACCATTGCCTTGGCCTGTTGCCGGTGATTCGCCACCACGTCGCAAACGGCAAGCACCTGGACCTCCTCGAAGCCGAGGAAGCCCCCCAGATCCCCGCGTCCCTGACCGCCCATGCCGATGCCGGCCATCGTGATGCGGTCATTGGCTCCGAACACGCGCGGCCCCGCAAGCAGGGGTGCGGCCGCGAGTGAGAGGGTGGTGCTTCGCAGGAACGAACGTCGGGTGAGTTTCATGATGACGGCACGCTACCAATGCCGGCCGGCGGCGACCAGCCCTTTCCCGATCCGGGCGCAGGGAAGCGTGCCGTCGCCTTTCACGCTTTTCGTCACCCGCAGGATTGGTAGGCTGCGGTCATGAAGACAATTTGTGAATCAATCCCCTTGTCCTCGTGGTCGGCCCGCCTCGGCGGTTGGCTGGCGGTCACGCTGGCTTTTGCCGGGGGGGTGTCGGCGGGGGAGGCATCCCCGCCCAGGTGGATTGAATCGGGAATGTTCGAAAAGGTGCGGGGCTACCGGCCGATGGGGCTGATGTTGACTGCCGGCGCTCCGGAGGCGCTCAAGGGGGCGCCGGCCGGGCTGGAGACGGCGCGGTACGGCACTCTTGAAACCGGTCCTGCCGACGCCCGCGTCACGCATTGTGTGGTGGTGGATTTCCGGGACGGCGTGCCGGTGCGGATGTTCGTGGATGCAAACGGCAATGGCGATCTCACCGACGACCCCGTGGGAGCGTGGACCTCGGAGGAATACGAACGTCCGGACGGCACCCGCACCGCGACATTCTATTCGCGGGTCACAATCGATCTGACGCGGGACGGGACCCGCCGGGGATTGCTGGTCTTCTACAGCAACCGGGGCGATGTGACGAAAGCCGCCGAAATCCCGAAGCACCTTGCGTACTACACCGACTGCGGTGTGACCGGAGCAACCACCGTCGACGGCCGGACCGTGACTTTCGCCCTGGCGGACAGCACCGGGGCGGGTGGATTTGGGCCGGCGGACAATCCGCGCACCGCGCCGTTGCTGTGGCTCGATGCGAATGCGAACGGGGCATCCGACCGCGGGGAGGTGACCGTGGCGTCCCGGCCCTTCCTGTTCAATGGCAAGTGGTGGGCGGTGGCGAAGCTGGCTGCGGATGGCGCCTTCCAGGTCGTCGCTTCGGAAAAGCCGGAGGAACCCAGGAAGCCCGAGGGGCCGGACCTCAGCCCGGGCCGGAAGGCGTTTGCCTTCACCGCGAAGCGGACGGACGGCAAGGAAGTCCGGTTTCCCGGGGATTACCAGGGCAAGGTGGTCCTGATCGACTTTTGGGCGACATGGTGCGGTCCGTGCGTGGCGGAGATTCCGAATGTGGTGAAGGCATACGAGGCCTACCACGCGCAGGGCTTGGAAGTCCTGGGGATCAGTCTCGACAAGGAGGGTGCCGACCGGTTGCTGGCGGATTTCACCCAACGCAAGGGGATGTCATGGCCGCAGGTCTACGATGGGGGCGGGTGGAATGCCGCCGTGGCGAAGCTTTATGGGATTCGGGCGATCCCGCACATGCTGCTGGTGGATGGGGACACCGGCCTGATCGTCGCGAACAAGGACATTCGGGGCGAGGCCCTCGCCCCGGCGATTCAGAAAGCCCTGGCTGCCCGGAATCACTGAAGCCCGGCGGCACTACGAGTGGTGCCGGCGGCTACCTTGCGGCAGCTCCTCCCGGCACGTTGGCTCTCGCCTCGCCGTGGGGGGCTGGACCGAGGGTCAGGTTTCGGAAGGAAATCTCCGCCTTGCAGTTGCCGTGAATCTGGAGACCGATCAGACCCGCCAGGGGGATGGAGGGGTCCGGTTCGAGGTAGTCCACTGTCTTCTCGCCGTTCAGCAGAATCCGGATGTGCGACCCGGCACAACGCACCTCGTAGCGGTTCCAATCGCCGGGCTTCTCCAACCGCTGAATCTGTTCGGCCGGAGCCTGCGCGAGGAAGCGGTTGCGTCGCGATTCATCGTAGAGACAACCGGAATAGCCGGCACCGATGTCCGCCTGGAAACCGCTCATCTCGTTTGCCGGTTGGGCCACGCGTTTGCTGTGGAACTGCACCCCGCCGTTTACGAAGCCCTCCGTGCCGACCAGCTTGTATTCCAGCCGGAGCACGAAGTTGGTGTACCGGCTCGTCGTGGTCAGGAACTCATTGCGCGGATTGCCCTCGATGGAGCCGCCCACGATGACGCCGTCGCGCACGCGCCACACGTCGGGGTTGCCCTCCCACCCGTTGAGGGACCGGCCATCGAACAGCGACGTCGGTTTCACCGGAGCCGGAATGGTCGCGGAAATCTCCTTTGCCTTCGCACGTATCTCCTCGATCCCCGCCGTCGTCGCGATCCGGTCAAGCGCCTCCTTGAGCGTCGCGGGATCGTCCGGGGCCAGGGCGGGTGCGATCTGGACGATGGCCATGGCCGCTTCGTTGCGCAGCCCCGGCTCATCGAGGTACGGGACGAGCAACCGGAAGCTCCCGATGTCCGTCAAACGGCCCAGACCCGAGATGATCAGGCGCCGATCCGCTTCGGTTTCGGCGGCTTGGTTGGCGGTTCGAAACCAACTGACGAGCGTGTCGTTCGGACGTTGATGTTCCTCGGCGGCGGTAGTGGCCAACCGCATCAACGAACCCAGTGCGACCCGGTGCACGGAGGGGCTCGAATCGGTTCCGACAAGTGCGGCCAGCGCTTCGGCCGGTGCGGCATCCGGCCATCGAGCCAGTTGTTCGATCGCATGGACCGCGACGCCTTCATCGGAATCCTGCGCGGCAGCCAGCACGACGGGGAGTGCACCGGCGTCGCCAAGCGACACCAGGATGCGCACCCAGGCATTCTTCAATCCGGGCTCGGTGGTTTGCATCAATTCCGCCTGAACCCGATCACTGCCCAACGCGGTGTTGCCGGTCCGGCGGCACACACCGGCCACGGCGTTTTCGGCAGCTTCGCGCGCCGACTCGTCTTGGCGGGTCCTGACGAGGGCGATCAGGGCCGGCAACTCCTCGCGTCCTGCCAGCGATTTCAAGGCCTGCGAGGCGGCCACGCTGACCCGCACGTCGGGATCGGCAGCCTGCCGGAGCAGTTCCGTCACGGCGTTGGTCACACCCCGGCTCTCCAGCAGCCGCGTGAATTGAACCCGGGCATCGGGGTCCGTCGCAGTGGCCAGTGCCCAGAGGATCTTCTGCTCTACTGCCGCTCCCGACATCCGCTGCAGGCTCTCCCGCGCCACCGCGGCTTCCTCGGGACGCCGGTTGTCCGCCACCGCTTCAAGCAACACGCCGGTTTCGCCAGCCCCTCCGATTTGCCCCAGGACCCGCAACGCCGTCTTTCGCACCTCGGCATCCTCATCGGCGGTCAGGTCGCAGATCACGGTGGGCGTTTGCGCGTTGTGACAATCGATCAATGCGGTGAGCAGGAGGACCCGCATTTCGGGGGGGACCTTGCGGACCTCGACGTTCAACGCGCGGGCCAGCGGATCACCGGGGATATCGCGGATGGTGAGCAGAGCGACGTTGCGGAAGCGGCGGTCCGGGGAATGCAGTTGCTCGATCAACAAGGGCACGCCGTTGTCCTTTCGGGCGACAATGGCCCCGCGCGTTGCCGCCGCTCGAAGCCCCGGGGGGACATCCGCGCGCCGCACGATGTCATAGAGCGCTGCCGCGTTGTCCGGATTGCCCTTGGCCGACCGTTGGCCGGCTGCCAGCAGCAAGCCTGCGGCGGCGTCCGCCCGGTTTGGCTCCGGGTCTTGCGTGAGCGTGCGACGAAGGACCGCGATGGATTCGTCATTCGCGATGCGGCCCAACGCCAGCAGGGCTTCGCCGGCCACACCCGAGGCGGGATCGTTGGCGAAATCGCGGAGGAGCCCGACGGCCTTTTCATCCCGCAACAGGCCGAGCGAGTTGATCACGCCGGCAAGCGGGTTGCCTTGGAGGGAACTCGTGGCGGTTCGGAGCGCTTCGGCGGCACGCGGATCGGGGATGCCTTCCAGACCGCTGCGCGCGTAGGCGTTCAGATGCTCGTCGGCGAGCAGCGATGCCAGAGCCGGGACCGCTTCGGCGGTGCCGAATTCCCCGAGTTGTTGGCAGGCGCGGGCCTTTTCGAAGAGCGGTGCGTCGGATTCGATGACCGCGATCAGCTCCCGCGTTTTCTCCGCCGGATGGTCCGCGGCGGTCGATTCGACCGCGGCGACCGTCAGCAGACACGTGGCCGTCAGGCTCCAGAGAACAGGTCGTGTGCGCATCATGGCTTGGGGTTTTGGATGACGGTTGGGGGGGCGGTCAGATGTTGAAGCTCCACGGTTCGCGCGTGGCCCGGCGACGCATGCGATTGGCTTCCTCATCCCCCACGAACTCCTCCTTGACCGGGTCGAATGTGAGCTTCCGACCCAGTTGCCAGGAGAGCTGGGCGGCGAAGCAGACGAGGTGGGAACGCCGCATGATGTCCTGGTTGCAGACCGGTTTGGCCCGCGACTTGACGCAATCGAAGAAGTTGCGCCCGTGCCCGGCGGAGCTGAGTCCGGTGACCGCGAACTGGTTGGTGAGGCGTTTGGCCAGGTTCTCCGAGAAGACGAGCTGTCCGTTGTCGCCGGTCTCGACCCAGCCTTCGTCCCCCTCGAAGCGGACGGGGCAGGTGCCGGTGGAGGTGTGGTATTGCGGATCGCGATTCCCGAACGCCGTGGGCAGGAAGTCGCAGACCAGTTGCACGCCGTTGGCGTAGCGGCCGATGATGGAGGTCTCGGTGGCCTCGTATTCGAGCGGCGCGGTGTCGTCGGCCTGGTTCGCCCATTGGCACAGATCCACCGTGTGCGCCCCCCAATCGAGGAAGTTGCCGCCCGCCTCGAAATCGTGGTGACCCCGCCAGCCGCCGCTGACGTAACGGCTGTTGTACGGCCGCCAGGGGGCAGGACCGAGCCAGCGGTCCCAGTCGCATTCCCCATCCGGCGGTTCGGGTTCACCCGGCAGCCACGCGTAGTTCTTGGAGGGAACATAAACCGAGGCGTGGACGGTGTGGAGCCGCCCCAGCATGCCGCTGTGCGCCAGATGCACGGCGTATTGGAAGTTCGGAACGCTGCGTCGCTGGGTGCCCGCCTGAAAGACCCGCGCATAGCGGTGGATCCCGTCCGCCAGCGACTGGATTTCAGAGATGGTCATCCCACACGGCTTCTCGCTGTAAACGTCCTTGCCGGCTTTCGCGGCGAGCAGCGAAGCCAGCGCATGCCAATGATCACCGGTGGCGATCAACACCGCGTCGATATCCGCTCGGGCAAGCAGTTCGAAGAAGTCCTGGTACATGACGCAATCCCGGTTGCTGTAATGCGCGTCCGCCATCTGCTTGACCTTCTCCCGGCGACTGCGTTGGACGTCGCAAATGGCGACAAACTGCAGGTCCTTCTGTGGCAGCATGACGCTCAGGTCGTATTGACCGCGCGGACCCAGGCCGATGCCCCCGAGCACAATCCGCTCACTGGGAGCCACGGCACCCTCCCGTCCCAGCACCCGGGCCGGAATGAGCCAGGGCAGGGTCACGGCGCTTCCGGCCGCAAGAGTGCGTCCGAGGAACTGTCGTCGAGTCACGATCTTCATGGGCGATAGGTGTGGCCATCCATAGGCTTCCCGAGGGGCTTCGGTCAATGACCAACGACTGCCGGTGGACGTGGTTTGCCTCCGGCCGGGAGTTGCCGGGGCGCCGGGTGGGTGTCATCATGCGCCGGTCTCCAACGCTTCGGCCGCTGTCATCCGGCGGGTGGCGGTGATGGCGGAGCGGTTGGAGCCACGTCGAGGTCCGCAGTACGCGCTGAAATGAAACCCAGAGCCAGCGGAACGTCCGCCATCGCCCTCCGGGTCGCCGCGGGGAAGCACCCGGGTGGGTCGCCTGAATCCGCATGAGTCCCGGTGTTCCAGACCGGGGCGGACCGGGGCGTCGCGTGGCCAAAGTGGTCCTGCTGCTCGAATCCTCGCGGGCTTCGGGACGGGCCCTGTTGCGGGGGGTGGCGAACTACGCCCATGTGCGCGGAGACTGGTCGTTCTTCTGGGAACCCGCCGGGCTGGAGAAAGCCTGGCCGGTGTTGCGCAAGCTGGATGCCGACGGGGTGATTCTCCGGGACGTGGGCCGGGTGGAGGAGGTGGTGAAACTGGGGCTTCCCGCGGTGGTCGTGGGACACAGCCGGACCGAGGTTCCCGGGTTGATCAACGTGGTCACGGATTCCCTGAGCGTGGGGCGGCTTGCCGCCCGGCATCTGCTCGACTGCGGCTTGCGGCATTTCGGTTACTGCGGCCTGGCGGAGAGTGGCATCGAGGCGACCCCCTGGTCGCGGCAGCGGGAGGAGAGTTTCTTTGAATGCCTGGGGGAGGCGGGCTACTCGGCAAATGCTTTCGAGGTTGAGAGCGGCGCCCACCGGACCGGCTGGCGTCGCGAGCTGCAGGGATTGGCAGCCTGGCTGGTGAACCTCCCCCGCCCCGCAGGGGTGATGGCCTGCAATGATGACTGTGGCCAGCAGGTGATCGAGGCTTGCCGGCTTGCGGGACTGCAGATTCCGGACGACATCGCCGTGCTGGGGGTGGACAACGATGACCTGATCTCCGGCCTGTCGAATCCACCGATGTCGAGCGTGGCCCTGAATTTTGAGCGGGCCGGGTACGAATGCGCCGAGGCCCTCGACCGACTCATCCGGAAGCAGGCCCCCCCCGCCCGTCGGATTGTGGTGGAGGCCTCGCATGTGGCGGTCCGGCATTCGACGAATCTCTTTGCCGTCGAGGATTCCCTGGTGTCCCGGGCGCTGCGTTTCATCCGGGAGGAAAGCCGGCGGCCGGTGGGGGTGGACGAGGTGGCGCGGGCGGTGGCGCTGTCGCGACGGACATTGGAGAAGCGGTTTCGCAGCGCGTTGAACCGCTCGGTGTTGGCGGAGATCCGCCGGATGCGTGTGGAGCACATCTGCCGGTTGCTGGTGGCGACGAACCGCCCGATTTCGGAAATTGCCGGCGATCTGGGATTCGAGGGGCCCCAGCACGTGGCGCGGTATTTTCGGGCGGAGAAGGGGATCACCCCGCGCGAGTTTCGGCGCCGGTCCCAGACCAGTTGAGAGGGCCGGAGAAGCGGTTGCCGGCCGCCACGGTCGGC
>JACKPW010000047.1 GCA_024233215.1 Verrucomicrobiales bacterium
GGCTGAGTCGGCTTTGCCTGCTTCAGGTGTTGTTCCAGGAATGCCTCAACCGCGCGTGGTACTTCCGGGTCCTGAAAGCCTCCGTGCCCACCGCCCTTCACCGTATGGAACGTCACCGGCACGCCGGCCTCCTCCAACGCCGCCTCCAGCAACTCGCTTTGATGGTGCGGCACCAGCGGGTCCGAGTCGCCGTGCACGATCAGGAACGGGGGATCACCGGCGCTGACGTAGGTAATCGGGTTCGCGCGGGCGACCCGATCGGCGTGCTGGCGAATGTCCCCGCCGATGAGTTTCGACTCCGGCGAATCCGGGAGGTTGTGGACCATGCCGTTCGGGAGGCGGTGCGCGTCCATCTGGAGAAAATCCGTCGGCCCGAAGAAATCCACCACGGCCTGCACGGCGCTGGACTGGTCCAGGTTCGGCCCGGTGTCGAAGGTGCGAAGGTCACCGGTGGTCCCGAGCAGGGCGACGAGGTGGCCGCCCGCGGAGGAACCCCAAACGGCGAAGCGGGCGGGATCGAGGTGGTGGGTGGTGGCGTTGGCCCGCAACCAGCGGATGGCCGCCTTGCAGTCCTCGATCTGGGCCGGGAAGATGGCGTGCTGGCTCAGCCGGTAGTTCAGCGACGCGACGGCGAATCCCCGGTTCAGGTAAGGCAGCGCCGGGCAGTTTTCCTTGCTTCCGCCCAGCCACGCGCCGCCGTGAATCCAGATCAGCACCGGAAAGGGCCCGTCGCCTTCGGGCACGAAGAGGTCGAGCTTCTGGCGCTCATGGCCGTCGGGCACGTAAGCCGCATTGCGGAGCACGGTGGTGCCTTCGGGGAGGGAGGGGGCACGGCGCGGCTGCGCCTGCGTGGCAGGAGCATTGGCCCAAAACAGGGCGAGGACGCCGACGAGGACGGACGGGCTGAGTTGCATGGCGGAAGCATATTTCAGCCGAGGAAACCACTGCAAGCGACGGCAGGATCCGACGGTGGGCGCACGACACCGAAGTTCACATAGCCGCGGCAATTCGAATTCTCACAGAAGGGAACGAAGGAAACGAAGCGAGGCAAGGCCTTGGGATCTCCCCATCGGATGCGCCACCGTCCCCCTCAATGGGGTCCGGCTCTTGATCTCCCGTGGTGCATTTCCGTCCCGGCATCGTGCCCTTCGTTTCCTTCTGTGAGCTCTGATTTCGGTGACGAACTCGGCTTTGGATGAGGTTTTCGGATGTCGTTACCAGCCCGCAAGTCACACAAAGGCCGTTCTTCAAGCCATTTCACCCCCCTTGAGCCCCGGGGTCGTGCGCCCTCCGACGGCGCCATCCCGATTACCATGCAAGTTGCCAGCCGTAGTTGCGGCAAATCCGATAGAAACTGCCGATGATCACTGCGAGCCATATCGCGGGATGGACGTTGACCAGTTGCAGCAGGAACGGAACAGGCGACGTCTCCAGCCACTTGGAGTGGAAGAACATGGGATCCAGTCCCACCGCCATCCGTTGAAGCTGGTGGCCAAGGACGGACAGGGCAAGGCAGCCGCCCAGAACCAGAAGGCTGTTCTCAACCAGCCTGGCTGGCCGCGTCGCTTCAGATTGCTGCCGCTCCCTCATGTGTGCTTCCCAACCGTTTCTGCTCGGATCGCTCGCTGGACGAAGCGAACCGTCCTCCCGTTGCTGGGTTATGTCAACAGGGTGGATTTGGCGCCTTCCGGCCCGGCCTTCTCACTCGCAGACAAGGCTGTCCGCGCTCCCCGCGTGATGCCGGCGAGGCCCTTTGGCGTTGACACCGGGACGGGGTTGGATTCCCCTGCCGCGGGCGTGACAGATGGTCGTGCCCGCATTAGATTCGCAAAGAAATCGAGAGCATTATGAAAAAGGTGATTCTGATTGTGGTCCTGCTCGCGCTGGTCGTGGCCGGGGGCGTTGGCTACAAGTTTTACAAGGACGGCTATTTCGGCAGCATTGCCAGGGTGGAGCCCGGTCCGGCGGAGAAACGCTTTGACTCCGCCTCGCCCGAGGTCAAGGCCAAGGTCCAAAAAGCCTTCGACGCCATCAAAGCGGATGACCTCGGCCTCGCGCTGGCGATCCTGGACGATCTGTCCTTCGAACTGGTTCCGGAAGTCGATATCACGGTGGATCAGCAGGCCAGCCTGATGGACCTGGCGCAGCAGATCCGGACCAAGCTGGGCGACGACGCTGATGCCGCCATGGAAGAGGGCATGAAGAAGCTCGAAGCCATGAAGGAAGCTGCCGACTCCGCCGGGGCGGACGCCAAGGAGGCGGTTGAAGGCGCGGTGCAAGGCGCGGTGGACGCGGTTACCGGCGCGGCGACCGGCAATCAATAGGGCCGCACGACCAGGCGCCACTCAGCCGTCTCCAAGCAATCCAACCACGAATAGACACCAATCCGCACGAATGAAGATGCGGCTTTCAGGACCGGTACGGCCGCCGCATGGGGGCAACCAGGTGGTGACAGAGCTCGGAACCTGCTTTCCCGCGAAATGCCGTCCTGTTCGTGTCCATTCGTGTTCATTCGTGGTTCTCTGCTGAATGGTTACGGCTGAGCCCGCAAGGCGCCCTTGGGGAAACCCGGCGGGCGCCTTTCGGTTTTCCGCGCAGTTTCAGTAGCCGCCCCGACCGATCTCACCGTCTCCCGCAGAATCCGGCGAAGGCCTCTCCGCCGCCGCTTCGCGCCGGCGGTATTCGTCCAGCATCGCGGCGGTCGCGGTAGCCCCGCAACGGGTGCCGCCCAAATCCCGTACCTTGATCAACCCATCGAGGTCGCGCACACCGCCGGCCGCCTTCACTTGGACCTTGGGGGAACAGCTCGCACGCATCAGGCGCAGGTCGGCCTCGGTCGCGCCCCGGTAGTTGTAGCTTCCGTCCGGCTGCTTCACGAAGCCGTAACCGGTCGAGGTCTTCACGAACTCCGCCCCGGCCCGTTCACAGATTTCACACAGCTTCACCTTCAGGTCGTCCGACGGCAGGAAATCGTTTTCCAGGATCACCTTCACGAGCGCGCCGTTTGAATGTGCTTCCTCGCAAACCGCCCGCACATCCGCTTCCACGAACTCCCAGTCGCCGGACAGGGCCTTGCCGAGGTTGATGACCATGTCGATCTCGACGGCGCCATCGCGACAGGCGATTGCGGTTTCAAACCGCTTGACCTCGGGGCTGGAACCGCCGTGCGGAAACCCGACCACCGTGCCGACCGCCACCCCGGTTCCCGCCAGCAACTCCACCGCACGCTTCACGGCATACGGCTTGATGCAGACCGAGACCACGCGGTACTTCGCCGCCAGTCGACAGCCTTCCTCCAGGTCGCCGTCGGTCATCGTGGGATGCAGCAGCGAGTGGTCGATCATCCCGGCGAGTTCTTCGTAAGTGTATTTCATCATTCCACGGGGTAGCCGCCGACGTTAGTCGGCGCAATAACCTTCCACCGTCCCGGACACGAATGCGCGGACTGACCTTCGCGGCCACCGTCCGAGCCGGTTGGGCTCATTCCGCCGACGGCAGGTTCGCCGTCACGGCCTCGGCCACCTCGGCCAGCCACTGCGCGCGCTGTTCGGGTGTGCTCACGATGACCGGGGAGAAGTTGCGACGGAAGACATTCGTGACGCCGCACAGGCCGAACACGACCTTCCGCCAGTGCACTTCCAACGGATCGCCGAACAAGGCCTCCTCCTTTTCCTGCGGCGTGTTGGCGGTGTTGAACACCATTCCCACCCGGGCCTTGAGCAGCCCCACCGGCTTGGCGCCACCCTGGCCGTCGGGGACGAAGTTGTAGGCGCGCCCGGCCCGCAACACGCGGTCCACCCAACCGCACAGGATCGCCGGCGGTCGACTCCAGTAATTGGGATGCACGAACACCAGCGCGTCCGTGGTGCACACCTCGTCCACTGCGGCAGCCAGGGAATCGGGCAGGGCCGCGTCACGGGCCAGTTCGGCGGTGCGCAGGCAGGGATCGAACGGTTCCTGGTACAGATCGCGCAACGTCACGGTGTGGCCGAGCTCGGTGGCGGTGGTGACCACGGTTTCAGCGATGGCGTGGTTGAAGCTCCCCGGGGTGGGATGCGCCAGAATCAACAGCACTTTCATCCGCCCGATCTTCCCAGAATCCCCCGGGCTTTCACAAGCCGCCACGGCTCGGGACCGACAGTCAATAGCCGCATTGAGGTTATCGATTAGCGACGGCTCAAAGCGTGGCTTACCTGATGCGCCATGAAAACGCATCGTCGTCTGTCACACCCCGCCCGGCGCCTCTGGCTGTCGCTGTCCCTGTCGTCCCTGCTGGCAATCGGGGGCCTCACGCTGGCACGGGTCCGTTGTCCGGCGAAGTGTGGCTCCACCGTGGTGGTCCTCACCCCCGATGAACTCGCGCGGGCCCGCGCGGTGCTGCCGGGCATTTGAAGATTCCCTCCAACGGTCGGTTGCCGCTAAATGCGGCCCATGAATTACCGCAACCTCATTGCCGCCGCGGTTGCCTGGGCACTGCTGAGTTCGAGTCTTGGCGCCGCAACCTACGACGTCGTGGTCTACGGCGGCACCTCGGCCGGGGTGATGGCCGCCGTGCAGGCGAAGCGGATGGGTCGATCCGTCATTCTCGTCTGCCCGGACCAGCATCTCGGCGGCCTGTCCAGCGGCGGGCTCGGTTGGACTGACACCGGTAACAAGGCCGTTATTGGGGGGCTGGCGCGTCAGTTCTATCACCGGGTCTGGCAGCATTATCAGGGACCGGACGCCTGGAAATGGCAGGCGCGCGAGGAATACGGCAACCGTGGCCAGGGCACGCCGGCCATCGACGGCGCGGAGCGGACCATGTGGATCTTCGAGCCGCACGTGGCGGAGCAGGTCTTCGAGGATTTTATCCGTGAGAACGACATTCCGGTGCAGCGAAACCTCTGGCTCGACCGCGAACACGGCGTCGTCAAGGAGAACGGCCGCATTGTTGAGATCACCCTGCTCGACGGCGAATCCTTCACCGGTATGTCGGTTCGCGGCAGGATGTTCATCGACGCCACTTACGAGGGCGATCTGCTGGCGGCCGCCGGCGTCGATTACACGGTCGGGCGCGAGGCACAGAGCGTTTATGATGAGAAATGGAACGGGGTCCAGACGGGCGTGTTGCATCACCGCCATCACTTCGGCGTACTGAAGCAGAAGATCGATCCCTACGTCGTGCCGGGCGATCCCGCCAGCGGCGTGTTGCCCAACGTCAGCGCCGAACCGCCCGGGGAGTACGGTTCCGGCGACCGCCGCCTCCAAGCCTACTGCTTCCGCATGTGCCTGACGGATCGGCCGGAAAACCGGGTCCCGTTTCCGAAGCCCGAGGGTTACGACGCCGGTCAGTACGAGCTGTTGTTGCGCATCTTCGACGCCGGCTGGGACGAGGTCTTCCAGAAGTTCGATCCCATTCCGAACCACAAGACCGACACGAACAACCACGGCCCGATGAGCACCGATTACATCGGCGCCAACTATGACTATCCCGAGGCCTCCTATGCACGGCGCCGCGAGATCATTCAGGCGCACGCGCGCTACCAGCAAGGTTGGCTGTGGTTCATCGCGCACGATCCCCGCGTGCCGGCCAGGTTCCGCGAGCGCATGAACCAATGGGGCCTGGCGAAGGATGAATTCACCGACAACGGCAACTGGCCGCATCAGATCTACGTGCGCGAAGCCCGCCGGATGATCGGGCGGTTCGTCATGACGGAGAACGAACTGCTCCGACGCCGTCCCACGCCGGAATCCGTGGGCATGGGTTCGTACACCATCGATTCCCACAACGTGCAGCGTTACATCACACCGGACGGCTCCGTGCAGAACGAGGGCGACATCGGGGTGGGCACGCCGGGGCCGTATGAGATTGCCTATGGCGCGCTGGTGCCGAAGAAGGGCCAGGCGGATAACCTGCTGGTGCCGGTTTGTGTCTCGGCGTCGCACATCGCGTTTGGATCGATCCGGATGGAGCCGGTCTTCATGATTCTGGGCCAGTCCGCTGCGACGGCCGCTTCCCTCGCCCTCGACGCGGATCTTTCCGTCCAGGACGTGCCTTACGCCCGACTGCGGCAACGGCTCTTGCGCGACGGGCAGGTGCTGGAAGCCGACACTCCCGCGGAAAGGACCGCGGGGGCCGCGATCGATCCCGCCAAATTGCCGGGCATTGTGGTGGACGACGACCAGGCGGTTCTCACGGGCGATTGGCAGATCAGCCGATCTGTCGGCAGTTGGGTTGGGAATGGCTACCGGCACGATGGCAACCAGCACGATCCGCAAGCCACCGCTGCCTTTGCTACCAAGCTGCCCAAGGCCGCCCTCTACGAAGTCCGCCTGGCCTATTCTGCCCACGACAATCGCAGCAGTGCAGTCCGGGTGACAGTCGACAACGGCTCGTCCATCACGGTTCGCCGGTTGAACCAGAAGAAGGCTCCCCCCATCGAGGGGCTTTGGGCTTCCTTGGGCACGTTCGAGTTCCCCGCCGGAAAGCCGGTTTCGGTAACCGTCTCCAACCAGGGCGCGAACGGATACGTCGTCATCGACGCGGTGCAGTGGTTGTCCCACCCGTAACGCCGCGGCGACGTCGGACCGTCTGCTCCACGCCACACGGGTGGCTGTCCCTGGAACAGGGGAGGTAAACGCTCCACTCAGGTTGCATCCTGGAAGGTGTGAACCTAACTTTCGAGCGTTATTGATGCCCAGCAGGCGTACGAGAATGGCATTCGGACCGGTGATCTGCTGACCGGGACGGCGCATTCCGGCGACAGCGTCACGGTCAGCCTGCCGGAAGGCCAGAGCCTCGACGGCTACAACGCGATCTCGGTCTGGTGCGTTGACTTTGCCATCAACTTCGGTTCCGGCACGTTCCAACCGTAATTCAACTCGATCCGACGAACCTCGCTCAACCGATTGCTCTCGATGGCCAGGCAGTATCTGCTGCCTTCAGAGTTCCCGAAACACGATGATCGAGGGATTCCCGACGGGGGTGTAATGGCCGGTGAACCGCAGGCGGCCGCTCGGTTTGTCCACGCGAAACACCGCGATGTTGTCGGCACGCTGATTGCACGCGTAGAGGAATGTGCCGGTGGGATCGAAGTTGAAGCTGCGCGGATAATCGCCCCGGGTCCATTCCTCGGTGACGAAGGTCAGTTCCCCATTCGCACCCACTGAGAAGATCCCGATGCTGTCGTGCAGGCGGTTGCCGGCGTAGACGAACCGACCGTCGGCGGACACCAGAATCTCCGAACAGAAGTTACTGCCGGCATAGCCCGGTGGCAGGCTTGAGATCGTCTGCCGGGTCGTGAGCCGGCCCGCTTCCCCGTCGTAATCGAACAGCACCACCGTCGAGCCTTCCTCCTGGATCGAGTAGAACCAACGTCCGTTTGGATGGAAGGCAAAGTGGCGCGGGCCGTCTCCCGGCGGCAGGGATACGAAGGGCGGTTCGTTCGGAGTCAGGACGCCCTTCACGGCATCGAACTTCCAGACGTAGATGCGGTCCAGGCCGAGGTCCGCGTGCAGGACAAAGCGCCCCGATGGATCGGACTCGATCATGTGGGCGTGCACCTGGTCGTGTCCGCTGAAGGCGAAGCTGCCGGGAGGGGCGTGGGGAGCCTGTCTGGGTCCGATCGGGCCGGTGTCCTGTTGGACGTCGGTCGGTTCGCCCAGACTGCCGTCGGGCCGGATGGGCAGGACGGCCACCGTACCCCCAAAGTAATTCGCCACGAGGACGAACTTCCCGCCGGGGTGAACCGTGAGGTGGGCAGGCCCCTTCCCGCCCGAGTTGACACTGTTGAGCAGACTCAGTTGGCCATCCGCGGGATCGACGGCGAAGGCACTGACGGAGCCGGCTTCATTGTCCCCGATGCGTTCGGTTTCGTTGCCGGAGTAGAGCCGGGTTCTTGCGGTGTTGAAGGCGAGGCAGCTCGGGCTCGTGCCCATCTCGACCAAGCCGCAGGGAGTCAGGGCGCCGGTCGCTCGATCCACTTCAAACAGGTGAATGCCGTGGCCGTTGCCGGGCGGCAGATCCACCTGGGTGGCGAGCATGTTCTTGAGCGGGGAGGTGTAGGTGCCCACGTAGGCCAGGAGCTTGCCGCCGGAAGCGGCCGCCCGGGGAGTGCCAAGCGGCGCCAGGAGCGATCCGGCGGCGAGGGCGGTGGTACGGGTGAGAAAGGAGCGGCGATTGAGGCCGGACGAGCGGGTGTGTGATCGGTGCTGCATGACTGGATCGCTGGCTGGCAAACGACGGCAGAATACGGAGGATCGAGCCGCAATCCAGCATCTTCGAGGCCGGGTCTTCCCTCCCCGGCCAGTCGGATGGATGATCGCACCCGGCCACCAACTTCGTGTTGCAGGTGCCACACGGAGTTGCTTGCTCTGCGTCGCCGTTTCTCGGCGGGTTTTGTCGCCGATCGCCCCCCGATCGCTTGGTCCGGACGCGGGTTCGCCCCCACCGGTCGGAGTCTCGTGGCGAACTTGTCACTTCGGGTTTCCCGGAACTGTGGCACTTTGGTCGCCATGCTTTTGCGACGGACTCTGGAACTCGGCACGATGGGGGCCCTGCTGGTGGGGCTCGTTTGCCGGGCGCACGACGGCGCGCATCCCTCCGCGAATGACGCTGCGGCTGCGGCCGCCCTGCGGCTGACCCGTCTGGTCCCGGCCAAGGAGCGCGAGGAAGCGACCGAGGCGAGGCTGGCTGACTGGTTGACCCCGGCGGAACGGGAGGTCCTGGGCACCGCCCACATCCGCTTTCAGGTGAACATCCCCGTGCGCCTGGCGGTGGCGCGCGAGGTTTCCACCCAGGGCGCCCCGTTCTGGCTGATCAATGGCGGTTACCGGCGGACGGCCACGCGGTGGGAGATCGACGGGGATGCGTGGGAAACCTGGGAACGGGACTTTCCCGCGGGGGAAATCGGTTTGGGGGTCAACGCGCTGACCGGGGCCGACGACCACTATTTCATCCTGCTGCGACCGCTGGTGGAAGGCGGGACCGTGGAGGTCAGCCGGCTCTATCCGGGTCAGTTGCGGCTGGCTTCGCTCACGGTGGGGGCGAGGCCCTGGGTGGATGAGGAACCGGTGCTCGAAGAGGTGCCGGAGGCGTATGCGGGCTGGACCCTGATCCGCACGCTCAACGGCCACCGCAACCTGGTCCGGCTGACGGCCAAGGCGCGGATCACCCCGTTCCCGTCCTCGCCCCGGCCGGATGACATCGTCCTGACCTGGAGTCACGACCCGAAGACGAGCGTGACGGTCCAGTGGCGGACCAGCGGGACCGTCACCAACGGACTGGTGGCCTTCTATCCCAAGCCACCGGCCGGTCAGATCCGCGCGGTGGAGGTGCGGAGCGTGCCGTCGCTTTCCCGGCCCCTGGTGGATGCCGTGCTCGCGAACGATCCGGTCGTCCGGAGGCACACCGCGGAGGTTACCGACCTGTCCCCCGGGACCCCCTACGTTTACCGGGTGGGCAACGGCGCCCCGGGGGGATGGTCGGAACCGCTCGAGTTCACCACCGCCCCGGCGGAGCCAAGGTCGTTTTCGTTCGTTTACATGGGAGACGCGCAAAACGGCCTGGATCGCTGGGGTGCGATGGCGCGGGACGCGTTTATCTCGAGGCCGGACATCGCCTTCTGGCTGATGGCGGGCGACCTGGTGAACCGGGGCAACGAGCGCGATGACTGGGACGCCTTCTTCGCGTATTCGGGTGAGATTTTTGCGCGCCGGCCGCTGGTGCCGGTGATTGGAAATCACGAATGCCAGGGGGGATATCCGACGATGTATCTCCGGCAGTTTGCGGTGCCCTCGAACGGGCCGGGGGAGATCGAGCCCGGCAGGGCCTATGCCTTCGAGTACTCCAACGCGCTGTTCGTCATCCTGGATTCCAACCTGGACCCCGGGCTGCAGGCGCCGTGGCTCGAGGAACAACTCGCGAACTCGACCGCGCTGTGGAAGTTCGTGTCCTACCATCATCCGGCGTATTCCTCGGCCCCGAGCCGGGACAACGAAGTGCTTCGGGACGCCTGGGTGCCGGTGTTCGACCGGTACCACGTCGACCTGGCGCTTCAGGGTCACGACCACGCCTATCTCCGCACCTACCCGTTGAAGGGCAGCGAGCGGGTGGGGAACCCGGCGGATGGCACGGTTTACGTGGTGTCGGTCTCCGGCACCAAGATGTATGACCAGGCACCCCGCCCGTACACGGAGGTTGGATTCACGAAGATCCCGACCTACCAGGTGCTGGATGTGCGGGTGGAGGGCAACGAGCTGACCTATCGCGCCTTCGACAACCAGGGGCGTGTCCGCGACTCGTTTGTGATCCGGAAGGAACGGCAGACGGCTGGTTCCCGGTGAGACGCGTTCCAGGGTGCGGATGGACCGCGGATGGCTTGCACGGGTGGCCGGTCTTGCGCAGACTGCCGGACATGACGAGCTTGCTTCGACTGCTATCCCTCGCCGCCCTGGCTGCGTTCCTGTCCGCCGGTCCGGCCTTCTCCGCGGACCGTTTCACGGTGGGAACCTACAACCTGGAAAACTACCTGGATGCCGCGGTCAGTGGCGGTCGGAATCCGAAGCCGGCGGATGCCCGGGCGAAGGTGGTGGAATCGATTCTCGCCGCGCGACCGGACATCCTCGCCGTGGAGGAAATGGGCCGGGAGAGTGCGCTGTTGGAACTCCGCGACACGCTGCGCAAGGCGGGACTGGATTACGCGCACTACGAATACGCCGGGGGCTGGGACACGAACATCTTCGTGGCGCTCCTGAGCCGGTTCCCCATCGTGGCCCGGCGCTCACACACCAATGAGAATTACCTGCTCAACGGGCGACGCCTGCAGGTCAGCCGCGCCTTGATCGAGGTCGATATTGCCGTGACACCCGATTACCTGCTGACGGCATTCGTGGCGCATTTGAAGTCGCGCCGGGAGGTGGGCTTCGCCGACCAGGCGGCGATGCGGTTGGCCGAGGCCCGGATTCTGCGGGAGAAGGTCGATGACCTGTTGAAGGCCCGCCCGGATGCGAATGTGATCGTCATGGGCGACTTCAACGACACCAAGGACACGGCCTCCACGCGGGCACTGATCGGTCAGGGGCGGCTCAAGTTCAACGATCTCCGACCGGCTGAGGACAACGGCGACAACATTCCCGCGCCGCGGTCGGACTGGGATCCGCGCAACATCACGTGGACCCATTTCTACGGCAAGGAAGACTCCTATCAACGGATCGACTATCTGCTGGTGAGTCCGGGGCTGGCAGCGGAATGGCTGCCGGAGGCGACGCGCGTGGTGACGGTTCCGAACTGGGGGCTGGGCTCGGATCACCGTCCGATCATCGCGGGCTTTGCGGCGAAGGATCGCTGAGCCGGAGCCGGCTCACGACAATGACTCATGAGCACGGATCCACAGTCGCTTGACGGCCTTCGATTGGACCGGTCGGAGGAAACCTCCGTCGCCCCACGGGGCGGACGATGGAAGTGGGTCCTGGGCGTGCTGCTGCTGGGGGTGGTGGCGGTCTGGTGGTTCCGGCCGCGGACGGTCGAGGTCCGGACCTTTGTGGTCACGGCCACCGATCCCGCCGAAAAGCGGACCTTGCTGAACAGCTCCGGCTATGTCACCGCCCGGCGCGCTGCCACCGTTTCCTCGAAGATCACCGGCAAGGTGATTGAAGTGCGTTTCGAGGAGGGGCAGCACGTCGAGGAAGGCGAAGTCCTGGCGCGGCTCGACGACACCAACGCCGACACCTATCTCCGGTTGGCGGAGGCCCAGGTGGCCGCCACGAAATCCGGCCTGGCCGAAACCCGGGTGCGGCTGGATGTGGCCCTTCGGGAACTGGAACGGGTTCACCAGTTGGAAGCGACCGGGATCAGCACGGAAGCCGATCTCGATGCCGCGCGGGGTGAGGTCGATTCACTGAAGGCGCACCTGGAGCTGCAGACCGAGGAAGTGGGGGTGGCCGAACGCCAGCAGGCGGTCTACGCCCGGCAGCTGGAGGACACCATCATTCGCGCGCCCTTCACCGGTGTGGTGACGACGAAGGACGCCCAGCCCGGTGAGATGATCTCCCCGGTGTCCGCCGGCGGGGGTTACACCCGCACCGGCATCGGCACCATCGTCGACATGGCGTCCCTGGAGATCGAGGTGGACGTGAATGAGAGCTACCTGGGCCGGGTCAGCGAGCATCAGGCCGTCGCCGCGTCCCTGGATGCGTATCCCGACTGGCGCATCCCGGCGCACGTCATCGCGATCATTCCGACGGCCGACCGCCAGAAATCCACGGTCAAAGTCCGGGTGGGATTCGATGAACTGGACCCGCGCATCCTGCCCGAGATGGCGGTGCGGGTGGCTTTTCTGGGACCACCACCCAGCGCTCTGGACGGTGCCCCGGCGTTGTTTGTTCCCACGCGGGCTGTCGTTCATGAAGGCGGCCAGGCGAAGGTCTGGCTGGTGACCGAAGATCGGGCGGTTGTCCGCGACGTGGCAGTGGGGGAAGTACTGGATGGGGAGACGGCCGTGCTGGCGGGGTTGACCCCGGGTGACCGGGTCATTATCGAGGGGCAGGACCAGTTGTTGGAGGGGGGCCGGGTTCGGGAGAGGACCCAATGAAGCCGGCGGCCGGGGACAGCAGTTCCGCCCTCGTCCAGGTCCGGGGGGTGGAGAAGTACTACCAGCGCGGGACCGAACGGGTGCATGTGCTGGAGGAACTGGACCTGGAGGTGAAACGCGGGGAGTTCCTGGCCCTCATGGGACCGTCCGGTTCGGGCAAGAGCACCTTGCTGAATCTCATCGGGGGCCTGGACCGGCCCTCCCGGGGCTCCGTCACCGTGGCCGGCGAACGCATGGAACGTCTGGACGAACGCGGGCTGGCCGCCTGGCGCGCCCGCCACATCGGTTTCGTGTTTCAGTTCTACAATCTCCTGCCGGCCCTCACCGCGGCGCGCAATGTGGAACTCCCGCTGCTGCTCACGTTGCTGGGGCGGGCGGATCGCCGGCGCCGGGTGGAACTCGCCCTTTCCATCGTCGGACTGGGCCACCGGTTGAAGCACCATCCCGCCCAGCTTTCCGGCGGGGAGCAGCAGCGGGTCGGCATCGCCCGGGCCATCGTGACCGATCCCACGCTGCTGCTGTGCGATGAGCCGACCGGTGATCTGGACCGGACCTCCGGCGAGGCGGTGTTGGACCTGCTCCACACGCTTTGCCGCCAACACGGCAAAACGATCATCATGGTGACGCACGATCCGCATGCGTCGGCGCGCGCGGACCGCACGGTGTTTCTCTACAAGGGCCGGATTGTGGATGCGATTCCGGCATGAAGTTCGCGTCGCTCATCGTGGCCAACCTGCTGCGTCGGAAACTCCGCACCGGCCTGACGCTGGTCTCCGTGACGGTGGCGTTCATCCTCTACGCCTATCTTTCCGCCATCCGGGTGGGCCTCAGCCAGGGCGTGGATGTGGCGGGCGCGGACCGGATGCTGGTATGGCACGCGGTATCCCTCGCCCAACCGCTGCCATTGAGCTACCTCGACCGGATCAAGCGGATTCCGGGGGTGGACCTGGTGGTGCATCAGAGCTGGTTTGGCGGCATCTACCAGAACCCGCGCAACTTCTTCGCCCAAATGCCGGTGGATCCGGAGCCCTTCCTCCGCATGTACCCCGAGTTTCTCCTGCCCGAGGCCCAGAAGCAGGCGTGGCTGCGGACCCGCACCGGGGCGATTGCCGGCCGCGCCACGGCGGAACGGTTCGGGTGGAAGGTCGGGGATCGCATCCCGCTGCAGACCGGCATCTGGACCAAGCAGGACGGTTCGATGACGTGGGAGTTCGACTTGGTGGGGATCTTCGACGGCGCCAAACAGGGGACGGACACCACGCCGTTCTACTTCCGCTACGACTACTTCGACGAGACCCGGCGGATTGGCAAAGGACTGGTGGGATGGTATGTGGTCCGGGTGACCGATCCCGACCTGGCGCCGCAAGTCGCGCGGGCGATCAACGAGGAATTCGCCAATTCGTCCGCGGAGGTGAAGGCGGAATCGGAGAAGGCCTTTCTACAGGGCTGGGCGAAGCAGGTGGGGGACATCGGCACCATCCTGACCGCCATCCTGACCGCCGTGTTCTTCACCATCCTGCTCGTGGCGGGGAACACGATGGCGCAATCCGTCCGGGAACGCACCGAGGAACTCGGGGTGCTCAAGGCGGTCGGGTTTACGCACGAACAGGTGCTCGGGCTCGTGCTGGTCGAATCCTGCCTGCTTTCCGGCCTGGGTGCGGCCGTCGGACTCGGGATCGGCCGCGTGCTGACCGCCGCGGGCGATCCCACCGGCGGTGCGTTGCCGGTCTTCTTCTTTCCCCCGAGGGACATGGTCCTCGGTGCGGGATTGGGCGTCCTGCTCGGGCTGGCGAGCGGCGCGTTGCCTGCCTGGCAGGCCATGCGATTGCGCGTGGCGGACGCCCTTCGCCGGGGGTGAGTGACCGTCTCCCGATGGGTCTGAGCCGTGACCCTTCACTCAGCACAGCACCCACAGAAGGAAACGAAGGACACGATGGCAGGCCGGGTGGGAAAGCCTGCCACTGGAGACTGTCAACCCTGCACCAACCGCGGAACGATGCCGCGTCCGAAACGACAGCCCAAGTGCCGGTCAGGCAGGAACATCCACTCCCGACCCGGCCGGGGTTCGGCCTGCAACGGCTGGCGCGGTGGTGCTATTCCCAGTCCGAGAGGGTGTATTTCACCATGGGCTGGCAGACCATTGTGGACGCGGTACCGTCCTCGCCGGTGCACATGCTGGTGGCCAGGTTGCCCCACGGTTGCCAGCCTTCGGCAATCTTCGCCGCGACGTTTTCCGCCACGACCTTGGGGAGGTCGTCCGAGACAATGCAGTAGTCGATGACAACCATCGTACTCATGCCGGGAGCATGCCACAGGAGCCCGCCGAGGGAAAGCGGGACCCGTGCAGGACCGGGGAGCGGGGGGGATGACGGGTCGACCCCAGGACCCCTCACGGCGCTGATGACGGCGCCTGGGAACGGGGCCCGGACGTTCGCCCAATACGGCTGCCGGAGCCGGCCGGCGTGCCCGCGAGCATGCCCCCGCCGGAGGGAAGGGGCGGAGTTTTGTTGCCCGTCAGGGGGTGTTTCTCTTACAAACCTCGCTCAACCTCGCTCCATTGAGCGATTAGATCGCATTTGACATGAAACAGTACGCATCCGGCGACATTCGGACCTTCGGCCTGGTGGGACATGCCACCAGCGGCAAAACCATGCTGGCGGAAGCCATGCTGGCCAGCAGCGGCGTCATTGGGCGCCTCGGCAGCGTGGCCAATGGCTCCACCACGTCAGACTACCATTCCACCGAGCACACGCGGCAGATTTCGATCCATGCCACGCCGCTCCACACGGAGTGGCAGGGGAAGAAGCTCAACATCATCGATACCCCCGGCTACATGGACTTCATCAGCGAAGCCCTTGCCGCCCTCCGCGTTTGTGATTTTGCGGTGCTCACGGTTCATGGGGTGGATGGCCCCGGGGTGGGAACGGACCAGGTGTGGCAGTATGCCACGGGTTTCAACCTGCCGAAGATCATCACCATCAACATGCTCGACAAGGAGCACACCAACTACGACGGCATTCTGGCCAAGCTCCAGGAACTGTACGGCAACAAGGTGCTGCCGCTGAGCCTGCCGGTGAACGCCGGGCCCGGGTTCAACCAAATCCTCGACATCATGCGCAACGAGGTCATGACCTTCGAGGCCAACGCCAGCGGCCGGTTCACGGAGGCCCCCGCGGAGGGCGACCTCAAGGCACAAGCCCAGCAGTATCACCAGCAGCTCGTCGAGCTGATCGCCGAATCGGACGAGTCACTGCTCGAGAAGTTCTTCGAGCAGGGCGGCCTTTCCGAGGAGGAGATGCGCAGCGGTGTCCATGCCGCCTTCCAGAGCGGGCAGGTCATTCCCGTGTTCGCTGTCGCGGCCGAGACCAACATCGGTGTGACACGACTGATGGACTTCGTGGCGAAGTACGGGTCCTCCCCGCTGGACCGGAAATCGGTGACCGCCCTCGACAACAACGACAACGAGGTCAAGGTCACGGTGGACGATCCGAAGACCGTGCTCTACGTGTTCAAAACCCTCGCCGAAGAACACGTCGGCGAAATGTCGTTCTTCCGGGTCTACTCCGGCAAGGCCACCACCGGCATGGAGATGTACAACAGCGACCGGCGCACGAGCGAGCGCCTGGGCCAGATCATGGTCCTGAACGGCAAGCACCGCGAACAAGCCGGCTCCCTCGTGGCCGGCGACATCGGGGCCGTGGTCAAGCTCAAGGACACGCACACCGGCAACACGCTGTGCGATCCCTCGATCAATGTGCGTCTGCCGAAGGTGGACTTTCCCAGGCCGAACATCCACGCCGCGCTCCGGCTGAAGAGCAAGGGCGAGGAGGACAAGGTGGCCCAGGGCCTCGCCGCCCTCCACGAGGAGGATCCCACGTTCCATTACCTCGTGGACGGAGAACTGCACCAGACCGTTATTTCCGGTCAGGGCGAGCTTCACCTGCAGGTGGCCGCCGAGCGACTCAGGGGACGTTACCGGGTCGACTTCGATCTGATCGCGCCGAAGATCCGCTTCCGCGAGACGATCAAGGCGAAGGCCGATTCGAAGTACCGCCACAAGAAGCAGAGCGGTGGCGCCGGCCAGTTCGCCGAGGTTTGGATGAAGATCGAGCCCTCCCCGCGCGGCACCGGCGTCGAGTTCACCCAATCCCTCGTCGGCCAGAACGTGGATCGTGCGTTCGTGCCGTCCGTGGACAAGGGCGTGAAAGCGGCCTGCACCGAGGGCATCCTTGCGGGCTACACCGTCGTGGACGTGAAGATCGACTTTTACGACGGCAAGATGCACCCGGTGGACTCGAAGGACGTCGCCTTCCAGATCGCCGGCAAGGAGGCCTTCAAGGAGGCGTTCCTCAAGGCAAGGCCCTGCATGCTCGAGCCCATCCACCTTGTCACCATCAAGGTGCCGGACGAGGCGATGGGGGCGGTGATCGGCGATCTTTCGGGTCGGCGCGGCAAGATCCTGGGCATGGACGCCGAGGGCGGGTTCCAGCTCATCCGCGCGCAGATCCCGGCGATGGAACTCTACCAGTACTCCACCGCGCTGCGCTCCCTCACCGGCGGTCGGGCCGTCCACATGGAGGAGTTCGATCACTACGAGGAGATGCCGAAGGAAATGGAGGCGAAGGTCATCGCCGAGAGCAAGAAGCGGGACGAGGAAGAGGAATAGCCCTGTCCTCCGACCGGTGATCTCACGGCCGCGGGCAGCAATGTCCGCGGCCTTTCCATCGGTGAACCGAGCGACGGGGTCAGTTCTGCAGCCTTGGGCCGCGCCCCCTCCGCCAATAGTGAGGACTGCCCCCAGGGCGGCCGAACGGGTTCCTGGTCCCATTGCAGCCAGAATCACGAGCAGGGCTCCTGATGAACGCAACGATAACCAGCCACCCGGCGGAAGGTCTGCGCGCCGGCGACGCCGGGCTCGTCGTGTCCTGTGGCGATCGGGAGGTGCCTGTGCTGTTCGTGCGCAACCTGCGCGCGCGCCGCTACATCCTGCGGCTCCGGGCGGACGGCGCCGCGCGGGTGACTGTCCCGCGGGGGGGCAGTCTGAGGGAGGCCCAGGCGTTCCTGCTGCGGCAGCTTTGCTGGCTGGAACGGCAGATTCGTCGCCTGGACGGCGCGGCCGACCGGGAGGATTCCTGGCAGGTTGGGGGCACAATCCTCTTCCGTGGCGAGGAACGTCGGCTGGAGTTGGAAACGGACCCGGCCGGCCGGCCCTGCCTGGTCTTTGCCGACCAACGCGTTGACCTCGAGGAACCGCAAGCGCCGGTGCGTCCGTTGCTGCTCCGGCATCTCTGGTTGCTGGCGTGGCGGGAACTGCCACCTCTGACCCTGGCCTTCGCCGCCGATCACGGGCTCGAGGTGAAACGGGTCACCGTGCGCAACCAGCGCAGTCGCTGGGGGTCCTGCTCGCGTCGAGGGACCATCTCCCTGAACTGGCGGCTCGTGCTCATGCCGGAGGCCGCCCGCGATTACGTCATCCTCCATGAACTGATGCATCTCCGGCAGCCGAACCACTCGGCGAAGTTCTGGCGGGAAGTGGCGGTGGTCTGCCCCGGTTACCGGGAAGCGGAACGATGGATTCGCCAGCATCGCGCGCGGCTGCGGTGATTTGATATGAAACGACGCAAACTGCAAACGGTGCTGGACGAGATCGGCACGCTCCTCGCGGATGTCACGAGACCTCCGAGAGACTACGCCCTGGCACACGCCGTGGGGGATCTTGCGGTCCTGCTCTATCAAACACTTGATAACGTTGCAACGGCGCGAGCGGTCGTGGAGGTCGCTTGCGAGATCCGCGCCTCGACCGGTCCGGGCAGCCGGGTGGCGGAGGAACGGCTCATGAGGAGTCTGGAGAGCCTCGCCTGGCGGGGTCGCTGCCGGCTGGAGGACGCCCAGTTCCCGCGTCTGCCTGGACTCAGTGCCATCGCCGAGGCGCCGCCGGAAATGCAACCGACCTTGCAAGTGCTCCGAGAACTGCACGATTTCGCAATGACCTGCTTCGCGTTCACGCGGCCTCGGGACGCCTTTGGCGGACGGAGGCGCGCCATGGCTTTCGATATCCTTGCCGAGGTGGGTCAGTGCATCGACCTGCCCGAGGTCGTGAACCTGGCCCGCCAAGCATTGCGGAAGCCCCGGTCCGTCGAAGCGAGGCAGGCGGCGGAGTTCCTTCATCACTACCTGGCCGCGCGGGACCAGGCGCCCGACGACGCGACGACGAAGGACCTTCTGGGCCTGGCCAGTCGGACGGATACCCGGTCGACGGCCTTCAGTGCGCTCAACGCGCTGGTCGAGACGCGCTCGATCAGCGAGTTCGAAGCCTTGGATCGACTGGACGACTGGAAAAGCAGGCATTGAGCAGGTGACGGCGCGCCCTGTGCCCACCAATGCAGGACAGGATTCACAGGATGGACAGGATGTTCGGAGGCCCGCCTCGGCCGGCTTTTCTGTCCCTATGACAATCCTGTCAATCCTGTGGATCCTGTCAAAGACCACCTCATTCCCGCGCTTCCGCGGGTCGAACTTCTTCCAGTCCCCGCTTCAACGGCTTCCGATTGGCGACGACGTTGCTAGAGCATTTCCAGAAAAGCTGTAGCCGCCCCGACCTCGGTCGGGGTGCATACCAATCCGCGAGGGAATCCAAGTGCGTGGACTAACGTCCACGGCTACGGAACTTATTGAAACGCTCTAAACTGAGCCGCCCCGTGGAACACGAGGGCAGGGCCGGCGCTTCGAGTGGCCGGCGCTCTCACCGCGGGGCCAGGCCGGAGGGGCTTCACACGGTGAATGGACTGCACCGGGTCGCGGTCCAACTCGGGAATCACGTTCCCCAAGTGCCATGAAGCGGACTGTTGCATTGCCCCTTGTTGCCGCCACCATGTTCATCTGGGCCGCCTCAGCTGCCGAAGTCCTGGCACCTCTGCCTCTGGAACTCCCGCCGCCGGTCTTTGCCAGCTGGATCTTCGACCCCGCTCCCCGTCCCAACGTCGAGCCATACCCCAAGACGCTGCGGCCGCCATTCCTCGCACAGGTAGGCATCACCAACCTGGCTCGTGGCAAACCGGTCACCAGCAGCGATCCCAACCCGGTCTCCGGTCAGCTCAAGCAGATCACGGATGGCGGCAAGGAGGCGTGCCGCGAGAGCTTGGCGGAACTGCATCGGGGAACGCAATGGGTGCAGATCGATCTCGGCGCGCCGGCGCGGTTGGCGGCGGTGACGATCTGGCACGCGCACCATGAGCCGGTCATCTGCTACGACGTTGTGGTGCAAGCGGCCAACGATCCCGAGTTCAAGGAGGGCGTGACCACCCTGTTCAACAACGACCGCGACAACTCGTCCGGCCTGGGCGCAGGCGAGGACCCGATGTACCTGGAGACGAACGAGGGTAGGCTCATCGATGCGCGGGGTGCGAAGGCGCGCTACGTCCGCCTTTACAGCCGATCCAGCACGTTCACCGCGTACAATCCCTACATGGAGGTGGAGGCATGGGGGCGTGCGGAGTAGGGGCGGCTGCCGGCTTGGATCGCAGATCCGAGATCTCAAATCTCAGAATCTCAAATTGCCGAGT
>JACKPW010000048.1 GCA_024233215.1 Verrucomicrobiales bacterium
CCGGTAGGAGAACCCGCTGGCCCCGATGTATGCGAAGGCTCCGTTGAGTCGAAACCCTCCGGCCTGCTCGATGATCGCTTGAATCGTGTCTGGTAACGCGTTTGCTTTCATGACGGCTGGCCTCGTAAAGGGCGCGCCGTCGCCAAGTCCAGTGGCGATCAGTCGGGAGCCTGCCACCGCTTCAACTGCTCATCGATGACCTGGAGTTGACCCAAGATTTCGTCCTCCGCTTCCTTCAGCCGGCTCTCGATCACGGGGACCCCGTGACCGTCCAGGGAGGGCGCCAACCGCTGCAACCGAGTGATGACCGTGAGGATGGCGCTCCCGAGTTCCCGGCCCAGATGGGCGACTTCATCCGCGGGGATCAACCCGGCCTTCAACTGCCGTAACGGAGGAGGGCCGACGCGATCAGAGCCCGGTGCCCAACGATTAGTTCAGTCAATGTCCCCAATTGACTTATCGATCAACACCCCCGGCCGCGCAGCGCGTAAGCTCGCGACCATGGAAAAGAAACCAGCGGCGATGAGACGGCAGATGATCCAGAACGCGTTGTTCGGGCTTCTGGTGGCGGTGGTCCTGTCCGTCGAGACTTTGGCCATGAGCCGAGTCTTTCACCAGCATTCCAGTGTATCGGTATCGGTGGTTCAACCGACGCCGACGATGGACCTGGGCACGCTGTTTCAGGGGCGGTAGCAGCCCGCCGCCCGAGTTGCCCGCGATTTGCAGCAAGTGGAATGACGCACCGGAAAGAGGGATCACGCCTCGCCTGAGCAACTCGTGGCATGGGCAAACCGGTTGGGTTCGCCCACAAGGGTCGGCAAGTCCGTCTTTGCTGCAAGGGGTGTCGGATCGAGTTCGACAGGGAACCGGCGACGTTCCCCATAAGGCTGGCCAAGCAGGACTCATAGCCCGGCCGGCGTGCCGCATTCACCCGCGCGTGTCACGTCCCGCAACCCTCCGCCCCGAAGAGGGCTCCACGGGCTGGCGGGGCAATCGCCGGGTGGATCATTCCACGAGTTGAAAGAACTGCGCAGGCGCTTCGGTAGGCAGTTCCACACTCCAGGTTTCGCCCGACTCATCCGCGAACTCCGCGTTCACGGGCTCCCATGGCCCCGTGGTCAGGTCCTCGGTGGACAGCAATCTCCAGGTCCTACCATCCTGCGGCCAGGAGAGTCGGAAGACCCCCTCCCCAGCCAGCGACACACCCAGCAGGGGAAGCCGGGCCGGTGGTTCGCCGTAACGAAGGACCATGCCCGATGAGCCGACCGCCCAACCGGTGTTCGCGTCGAGAAACTGTACCGACGTGATCGGCAATTCGGTGAGTCGCGGCGTGGGGGGGTCGAAGGGGTTTTGATTTGGATTGAAGATCAGCTCCCAGTTTTCACCTCCGTCCACCGTGCGTGCCAGCACGCCATCCGCGCCCCCGACCCACCCGTGATCGGCATCGGCGAAGTGAATGGAAAGGAAGTCGGTGTTCAGGTTCTGAAACTGGTTGAGCGGGAAAACGGTGTAGGTCCAGTCAGCGCCCCCGTTCGTCGTCCGGTAGATGATTCCGAGCCCGACGATCCAGCCGCGTTGGGCATCCAGAAAATGCAGCGCATTGAGATTCCCGGCCGGCGCGTTCCCAGGTTTCGTCCATTCCGCGCCCCCATTGATGGTGTGTAAGACAGCGCCGCTGCGACCGACCACCCACCCGGTGTTGCTGTCTACGAACTGGACCGCCCGCAACCCGGCGGTCACTCCGGAGGTTTGGGGCGACCACTCCTCACCGCCATCCGTGGTGTGCAGGATCGTTCCGGAATCGCCCACCACCCAGCCCGCCTGCGTGTCCAGGAAGAAGACCGAGCGCAGCGTACGGGTGGAGTTGCTCGTCTGCCGCACCCAGGTTTCCCCGCCGTCCGTGGTGGCGTATATGCGACCCGTCGCGCCCACCACCCAACCGTTCTGCGCATCCACGAAATGGATGGAGAGGAAGCCACTGGTGAAATTGTCTGGCAAGCCTTGCGGATTCCAGCTCACCCCGCCGTCGGTCGTCTGGTAGATCGACCCATATTCCCCCGCCACCCAGCCTGTCGTTGAACTGATGAACGACGCGTCCTGCCAGGCCACCCGGGGCGCCGGATTCTGATGTTCCCAGTCTTCCCCACCATTGGTGGATTTGTACACGGCTCCCGCGAACCCGGCCACCCAGAGATTGTCAGGATCCCGAAAGTCGAGAGTCGTCAACGCCCGCCCGTCGGGCAACCCCAGCGTGGCCTGGTTTTCCCAGGTCGTGCCGCCGTCAATCGTTTTCCAAATGCGGACGGTGCCCACGAACCAGCCCTCCAGCGCGTTCTTGAAATACGGGATGCCGTCGGTCTCACCCGCCGGCAGAGTCCGCGGCGTCCAGGTCTGCCCGCCATCGTCGGTTACCCGAAGCTCGCCGCCCTCCAGTCCCCACCAGAGGTCGACATCAACGAACTGCACATGCCGTGGCATCTCGCCGGCAACCGGCTCCCAGTTGGCGCCGCCGTTGATGGTTTGAATGACCGTGCCATCCGTGCCAAAGGCCCAGCCATGGCCGGCGTCCACAAAATGAATGCGCTCGAGATAGACCGTAATCGGCAGGCCCGTGTTCTGCGGAAACCATGTGTCGCCACCGTCCGTCGTCTGGAAGACCTTGCCCGAACCGCCCGCCGCCCAACCCGTCTGGCTGTCCACAAACTGCAGGGCAGAGACTGCGTCGTTCACCGAAATCCCCGGCTGCTGGGTCCAGGTCACGCCCCCGTCGATCGTCCGCAACATACCCCGCTCGCTGCCCGCCCAGCCGTGTTGCACGTCGGTGAACCAGACCGCGTTCAATTCCCAGATGCTTCCGCTGTCGAGCAAGCTCCAGGTCGCACCGCCATCCGCAGTCTTGATGACCGTGCCGACCGGTCCCACGGCCACAATCGTGCTGGCATCGATGACGTGGAGGTCATTGAGGTCATTGCCTTGGGGTAGCGGATTCAGCCAGCTCCAGCCGGATGACTCCGCAAGCAGGGGCTGACAGATCAGAAAGGCCGAGACGAGCCCGCCCCGCACAGTGAGGTTGTGACACATAGTGCAAATATGGTTGTACATGGAACGGGGCATCCCTGGAGATTCCCATAAGACCACCGATAACCATAAATTAGTTCGTATGGGCTCGAACGTCCACCGAAAAGGTCCGCGCCCTGCTCGCGTCGGCTCCGCACTGTGTTTGACCTGAGCCGTTGGAAGTCATCTCCAGGTAAGGGTTTCCGCCCACCTCAGTACACGGCTGCAGCCTGTTCTCGACAGCCACCTCGCACCCGGCGGCAAAACCGCCATGCCTCCAGGGGCGCCCTCACGCGTTGCCAAGACAACCTACCGCCCCGGTGCTACCCCTTCCTCCAGCAACTCCAACTGGTCCAGGATGCCCGCTTCCTCTTCCCGCAGCCGTTTCTCGATCACCGCGGTCGGTCGGTTCGCCAACGACGGCGCCAGCAGATGGATCTGGGTCACCTGTTTCCGGATCGCGTGGCCCAGCTCAGCACCCAGCCGCCGGACGGCTTCCGCCAACAACGGTTCCCCCTTCAACTGCCGGACCAACAGGGCCAGCGTGAGGGTGGAGGGAACCAGCCGGCGACCGCGAGACGGCGCAGGTGGCGTTCGGAGAAGCCAGACAAGCTGGCAAGTTGGGGGGAAGTGATGTTCATCCGAATGGATGGGTGAAAACGAACGGCGCGTGTCCAAAACTGTACGGCAGCGCTGTGATTGACCGGCGAAATCCCTTGCGATCAGCCGTTCTTGGCCAGACACGGCGCGTTTTTTTCGATTTCAATGGTTCATGTGCGTTGCCAGGACTGGCGGGATACCTCCACCCCACCGGGGGTGCATAGAAGACTCCTACTGCAAGTCTCTTGTGGTGAGCATATTGGATATTGTTGATCATCTTACTTACCATTCGACATTGGCATGATTGCATTATGCACGATCATCGTGAGTGATGCGATGCCGATTCTTGGCATGAGACCGGCTTATGTCTACGAACGCTATCGCCACAGGCCGCAGCGGCTGAAACCAGGTTCTCGGCCGGTTCTCGGCCGGTCTCGGCGGGTTCGAACCGCAACGCTGGTTGACTGTGGACGCCATTGGATTCATGCCGCTGTCGCCAGGATTTGACCCTCGCCGAAGCGACGGTAGATCTCCCGCCAGAGCTCAACTCGGGGAACGAACACGCATTCGCTGGTCCAACTCCTGCCCGGGCCGACAGGAGTCTGTTGCTGGGCCGTCTGATACTGGGACTTCCACTCCTGCCACCGTGCCTGAGTGACCGCACAGAGCATCGCGAAAGGCACCAGGCACCAACGTCCCGTGTCCTGCCACAACCACAGCACGTAGTCCGTCCGCTTGTTCTCATCCCGGCTCCACCCGATCTTGCCCGCTTCAATCACCGACCAGGTCTCGATGGCCAGGTCGTCGTGACCGTGTGGCTTGTAGTCCTGGCTGCGGACCTTGCAGTCCACGCTCAGGTGCCGACCGCTCGAGTGTTCCACCCAGTAGTCGGTCCCGTGACGGTCATTGATCTGGTGGGCCGGATGCACGTTGAGCGCTCCGGGGATGCTGCCCAGGATGATCTGGCTGACCTTCACACCCTGGGCAACACCGTGGCTCATCGCCAGGCGTTCGTTGAAGCCGTAGGAGTTCATGCTTCCGCACCCCAGAACGCCCACCCGGGCCGTCGGAACCGGGCGAAGAGCTCGAGGTACGGGCCGGGCGAGCAGGACTCGACGAAGTCGTAGAACTCGACCGGCTTGCTGCTGTGCCCGTTGGGACCGCGTTTCCAGGCGGGCAGAAGGGTGGGCGCATCCTTCCGTCGCAGCGGCTGGGAACCGCGGACGCCGAACAGGACGTGCTCGGTCTGGCCGCGGAAGTAGTTGCCCATGCCGAAGGAGGGTTTCGGCCAGGTCAACGTGGTGACGTAACGAAAGCCCCAGTGCTCAAACAGACGGAAGCCCTTCGGGAGCGACCGGTTCGTGATCCAGAGATACAGGTGGGCATCCTGATCCGCCAAATTGGGCACAGGAACTTTGAGCAGCTCCTCGAACGACAGGGTGGCGTAGGTGGGACGTGCCCGACCGAGTTGATCGGCATCACCCTCGTCGCCCCAGTCCCACGGCGGGTCCAGAACCAGGGTGGCGAACCGGGTGCCCAAGGTGAGCGGGTCCTCGGCGCTATCGGCTTTCTGCTGATTGACCGCGCGTCGTTCCTCCCGCTGCTGCTCTTTGAGCTCCCGCTTGGCTTGGGTGATGGTCTTCTGGCCGGAACGAACCTGCTCGAAGACCTCGGGCGCCTTTTCCTTGATGGCTTTGGCCGCCGAGACATAGCTGCCATCGACACGGAGTTTGCGCCCAGCCTGGTCACGGGCTCGGCCTTTCTCAGCTTCGGGGATTAATCCCACAAGCTGGGGCGTGCTCCCGCCCGTGCTCGTCGCCTGGCGCTTTCGTGCCTCCGCCTCCAGCAACGGCAGCACGTCAACCGCGACGGCCGCCCGCTGGCTCGCGTTCAAGTGTCGCCGTTTCAAGTTGGTGCTGATGACGTAGCTCGTGGGCTGATCGCCCTCGTAATTGCGGAACTGGGGCTCGATCCCGGCGAGTTTGCACGCCCGGAGCCGATTGCGCCCGTCGAGCACCGCGCCCGCCGAGAGCACAATCGGTTCGCGCAATCCGTGGGCGCGGATGTCTTCCGCCAGTTCGGTCAGTTCCGTGTCGCCCAGCATCGGAAAGATGTCCGCGCTGGGATGATGATTCAGGGTGGTGTTGTCAGTCATGGTTTGGGATCGGTGTTTTGGGTGCATTGCGAAATTCCGGACGGTCGGTCTGGCGGGCTGTTATCATCATCGGCGACGCGGGTCGCGGGACGTCCCACGCCGCCAGTCCACTTGCCGTGCCGTGCCGCACGGGCAGAACACACCCTGGGCGTTCGTGCCGAAGCGCAGCCGACAGGCAGTCTGAACGGCCGCCAGTAATTCACCCGCCAGTGCCCGGTCGCACCATCCCTTCCCGGAAACCTGGAGGATGTAGTCGAGCAACTGCGCCGAATCGGTGCATTCCCCAAGGTCCACTTCATAGGGATGGGGGCGGCGAACGCTCAGCACCAGGCGGTCCAAGTCGACCTCGACCCGTGGATGCAGGTGGTTTTCGCAGACGAATTTGTCCGCCGGATCAAGGAGGTCCAGCCTGACGGATTCAGGAATCGTGTTCATGGTCATTCTTTCTGTCGTCGGATCGTTGTTCTCAGGTCACGTCGACCACCGCGATCCGCTGGCCGGTCCGGCGGGCGATGTCTTCCAGGATGCTGTGGCGCCAGCGGCAGTACTCAGGAATGAGCGCCCGGCTGGTCTTGCCTTCCCACTCGACGTCAAAGGAAGGCGGGTCCAGGCGAAACGTGGCGGTGGCTTTGACCCCATTGCGGAACGTGTGCTTGTAGGTGTGAATCATGGTCGTGGTTTCAGTCATTGGATCGTTGTGGTGAGCGGAACCCACCACCACCCGGCGGAGGCTCCGAAATCTGGCGGGAAGGAAGGCCGCCTGACGGCAGCGCGCAGACCATCAGCCCGGCCGCCGTTCCCTGGATCCGCCGGGGGACTGACGAGTTGGGGTTCTCGTCTGACGTGCCGTCCGCTGACTGACGACGACGGAATCCCAAGGGATTCGTCGTCAGTCAACGGAGCGGACTCAAGGGGTAGTGACGGAAACTGACGGAAACTCATGTCGTCACTCGTCAGTGGGCAACTTGGCCAAGGCGGCCAGCCCTTTTTCGGTGATGTGCTTGCGGGCCTGGGCGCCCTCGCCGACGGTGGCGATCCAGCCTTTGGCCCGCATCGCGGGGATGTAGCCATTGAGAGTTGTGCGGTTCATGGCCAACTCGCTGGCCCATTCACTGACCGAGATGGGGTTCTCGACCGTGCGTTCCTTGATTGCGCCCAGCAGGGTGCGTTCGTCGTGCCGCTTGGCCCGGCCGCCCTGGGGGCGCTTCATCCGCTCGGGATCCAGGTCCCGGCGCAGCCGCATGAGCGGATACTCCCAGCCGATGGTGAAGGGCGCGACTGGCGGCAACTCGCGGTGGATGACATCAACCCGGAAGCAGTCCGGCTCATCGTGCTTGCGCAGGATCATCGCCGCATCCACGTCACCGCCCTTGGCGGAGCTGCCGCGCAGGGCGTCGAGCGGGTCTTTCTCGGACTGGTTCCCCTTGCCGAAGTGGTCATTGAGGATGACCGTGCATTCCGCCTCGGTGGTCAGGCGGTCGAACTCGTTGAACAGCAGGGTCTGGTCGCGGCTGCTGTTCTCATCCCCGGCGGTGTTGAGTTTGTAGACCGGATCAATCGCCACCACGCCGGCCTGGAAGTGTCGGGCCAGACCGATGAGCCGGGTGATGATCTCGAATACCGACAGTCCCGAGAGCTTCCCGCGCAGCGGCAAATGGAGAAACCACTCCGGGTCGACCTCGATCTGCTTGGCCTTGGCGATGGCCTGCAGTCGGCGCTCGAAGGTCTGGGCCTTGAGCTCCAGGTTGGCGTAGAGCACGCGCCGCCGGGTGGTGCGACGTTCCAGCACGCCGATGCCGTGGGCGACCGAGAGCGCCAAGTCCATGGTGAACCACGTCTTGTAGCTCTTACTGCCACTGCCGATGATCAACTTGGACTGTTCGGCCACCAATCCGCCAACGATCTGGACGATGGGCGGAATGTCTTTGCGCATGATCACCGAGCCATCCTCGACCAGATCCAGCCAGGCGAGTTCGCTGACGCTGTCAGACTGGCATTCCGTCAGCGGGCCGGCGGACTCGAGAAAGTCCTTGAAAGGGGCTTTGTCGATCATGGGAAAAGGGCCTTCCGCAAGGGAGTGGGGTTGACGAGTTGGGGATCGAGATAGAGCAGCTCCTGCCACGCGCTGAACTGGTCGCGCTTCTGCTGCCGCCGGAACGTGCCGGGAAGCCGGGAGAGCCGCACGCCGCTCAGGACGTCCGGATCGCCTCCCACCGCCTTGTAGAGCGGCTTCAGCTCCTGAACGAACGCGTCGAACTCGGCCTTGCTCGTGGCGCCGATCCGGCAGAGCGCGTGGAGGGAACGCCCACCGCTGGTGTAGATCGCCTTGATGGGCAACGGCACACTGGCCAGGAACCGGCGCCACAGATCGTGGGGGGCATCATCAGATTCGAGCACCAGGTGGCGCCAGTCGGTCACACAACTACCCGACCACCAGGAGGACCGCAGGCCGCCTTTGCCATTGGGGACCAGGATGGACTCGCCGGTGACCGGTTGGACCATGTAGAAGCTCCCCGCCGCGGAGCCGCCGGCAATCTCCTCGATGTCGGACACTTTCGGTGTGAGCCCAACCAGATGCAGGAAGGGTTTCCACGCCTTCAGGGTTTTCACGCCCCCCTTTCCGTCGGGACGCCACCAGGTGGGCACGACGGCCACGACTTCACCCGGTTCGAACATGAGATCGAGGAAGGCCGGCCAGGAAACACCCACCGGGGAGACTGGCGACAGTGCGGCGAGTTCCTCATTCGACACCGGCGGACAGTCCTGGACGAGGCGGCGGAGCCGGTTCTCGCTGTAGCGCACGCGCGGGGCCGGTTTGCTGGCTGATGACGGCTTCCAGTTCGAGTTGAACGCTTTGCGAACGGTCTGCTCGACCTCCCGGGCCGGGTTGGGCGGCCGGGTCATCTGCTGTCGCAGCAGTGCACACGCATCTGCCTCGGTCAGCCCCTGCCGACGGCAACGGTTGGCGGCGCCCAGGAGCCAGGTGTGGACGCCCGAGCCGGGCGGGGGACAAGGGGTTCTGAAGTTGGGTGCGACCATGGCGGCAGGGGGTCGGGGGTCAGTGTTTCCGCGGCGGCGAGTGGCGACGTTCGGCCCGCAGGGCGGCCGCCCGCCGCTGGAAGTCCTCGCTGCGGAAGTACGCCTCGACTTCACTGAGCCGGTACCGCAGCCGACCGCCCAGATCGTGGCCGGGAATCCGCCACCGCCGGAGGGTCGTGCCGCTCAGGCCGAGCCGACTGCCGAGTTCGGTCAGCGTCAGATACGGTTCCGGCTTCGGCAGTTGGCCCTGCAACAGGCGCAATGCCTCTTCCCGCCGTTCCGGGGGCGCCGTCAACGCCGCGTGCATCAGGTCCTCCAGCGCGTTCATCGGCCACCTCCTGACGTTGGTCGCCCGGTCCGCCGGGCCGGTCGTTCGCTGCTCCGAGTTCTCAACTGCTTCGATTTCATGGATTTCTGGTCGGCGGGCTTTTCAAATCGAAAGGCGCCCAGCTTTTCGGCCGGACGCCTTCTGATCTTCGCCCGCCACCTCTCAGCAGCGGGAACTCGGAGTTCCTTTTAGGAACTCGACGTTCCTTTTTTCGGTTTTACCCGAAATTCCTCCATCGGGGCCCATCGCGGGCGCCGTAGCGGCAGACCCGACCGAAGGTCAGGGCTCCCGGACGGATCAGGTGTTGCCAGAACCCCTTGTCCACCTCCTCCAACGCCTGCAGCACCTTGCGAAAGTGCTTGCCCACCAGGTTCGCAGCCGCTGTCAGGGAACTCGGGAACGCCTTCGGAATCCGCCGGCCACCGGGGCCGGGCCGGGTGCAGGAATCCAGGAATCCAAGCTGGGTCTCCAGTTCCTCCTCGAGTTCCGCTCGTTCCTTCTGCAGGGCGGGGTCTTCCCCACATTCCTTGATATCCTGCTGGAGCTTGGCGATGGACACCCGGAACTCGTGCAGGGTTTTGTCGTCAATGATCGGCTGGTGGGTGTCCACCTGCCGGCGAATCGACCCGCTGGCTCCGTCCGGGGGACCCGTCACGTCGCGGGCGGTGCGTTCATCGGCCACGTTCTCCGACTCGCCTTCAATCTCGAAACGCAGTCGGTCGGCGTGGATTTCCTCCCCGTTGGCCGTCAGCACGCGCACCAGCAGCTCCGAGCCCAGGACATCTGGCAGATCGAAGCATCGGTCCTCAAACCAGCAACGCCACAACCGGAGTCGGTAGGGTCTACCACTCAGACGGCTGTTCTTGTAGCCGCGGACCTCCAGCGTCCCGGACGGTCTGCCTCCCCGCGCCTCGGCCGGGGCATCATCTTGCCACCCGGTCAGGTATTGCCGTGCCAGGGTGCCGGGTTGGAAGTACCCTTTGCCCACCTCGATCACATCGGCCAACAGGCACGCCCGGCTGCCCGGCGGCAACAGGGACTCAATGTCGGAAAGCCGGCCGCTTTGGCTGGCGAACAGGCAGGGGGTGGTGTCGGCTCGCAACACCGCGGTTGCCGCGGGGGTGATCACGGTCGAACGGTCGGACGGGCAGGTGATCAGATTGACCGACTGCCCGTCGTTCCGGCGGGTGCCGCAGCCCACGAGCCAGGCCGCGGAGCCCCCCAGGCGCTCCGGCCGCACTTGGAGCGGGAACATCTCCCCCACGCGGTTCAGCAGCCTGCCGAAGTCCAGTTCGTGCAGGATCCGGTCTGTTTCCTGGACGGGCAGGTCCTCACACCCACAATTGCAGACCGCCACCCACCCGTCGCGGAGGCCTGGGACGATCCGATGGGAACAGCCGCATCGCTCACAGTACAAGTGGCCGGCCACTTCCCCCGTCTGGCGCAGGTAGGGTTTGAGCTGTTCCAACCCCGTTCCCACCTGTCGCCAGACCGGCCACGGGGCGGTCAGGCGCGGGATTGCTGCCACCCGCTCCCAGAACAGCCGGCTACGTCTCGGAATCCTCACCTTCGTCCTTCACGATGAATCCTGTGTCCTTGAGCCATTCGGTCACCATTTGGCCTTCCTTGTCCTGAGTGTACTTGGCCCGGTTGGGCACCCGGATCGTCACGATACGGTCGTGCGTCCTACCTTTGAAGCGCACCCGGAACTTCGCCGCCATTAACGGTTCGCCTGTCGGCAAACCACCTTCCTTGTCGTAGGCTGCCAGGACGTCGGTCGCCCGCCGGATGCGACGATCATCGGTGGTCCGGTCAACCAGCGTCTCGAGTTCCTGCAGCTGGATGCTCTCGATGCCGTAAGCCGCTCCGAGCAGGGCAAAGAGCCCCATCGTACGCAGCGGTTCCAAGGTGTACTTGGGCGCTTCCTTGAACAGGTCCGCCCGACCGAAAAGCCTAAAGCCGAAGCTCTTGGCGTAGGCTTCCTTCAGCCACCGGGCGGTAGCGTTGGTGCGCAGGTCGCCGTAGGACCGGCTGAAGATCACCAGGTCCTGCCCGACCGGCCAGAAGTACCGGGGCTCCGCTCCAGTGTCGCGCTTCTCGGTATCCCGTCGGAAGGGTTCCGCGTGGCGGATGACGAACATGAGTTCATCTCCCCGTTCATGGCATCCCACTTCCGCCCATTTCCCGCGGCCGTGTTGGCCGAAGATCGGGGCCAGATCCAGTTCAAGCGCCGCCGCGACGGCTCGGAGATCGCAGCGCAGGGTGGTATCGCCTTGCGGCAAGAAAGTGATGAAGGACTTGCTCCGGTCCAGATCCACTTGAACATGAAGCCGTTTGACCAGTTCTTCGTCCTGCAGCCAGGCCAGCAGTGCCTTGTCCGCGGTCGAGTGCTCGCCAGCCAGGTCGATCTTCACGAACCCCTCTTTCACCGCCATGACCAGGCGTTCTTCGCCACGGTCGTTGTCCAAAGCCTTGATGTGGAACAGGGCGTCGTGCAGCGGAGCGGGGATGCCTTCGGGCCGCATGAATACCTTCGCCAGTTCGCGGTAGAAGGTCTCGTCGTCTTCAAACGCCGGGGTCGTGATGTCCGCGTCTCTCAACTCGGTCGCATACCGATCCAACAACTGGTTCAAATGCTCCTGTCCAAGGCTGCGGAGATTTCCTTCGTCGGTGTACCAGCGTAATCGGTAGCTCATGGAGTTCTTTCCCGGGGCGAAGGCAACTGCCAGCGGTCTGGACCACCGTTTCGGGATGATTCGGGGTCCGCCCCGGATGGGATTTCAGGGCGACTGCCCGGCGTGTGTCAAGCCGGCGGCTGCGGAGATGACAACGGGTCAACGGACCCGCGCCGATGACGGGTGGTATTTCACTTAAAGGAGGAGTTCAATGGGGTTCCGGTGGTCGAGCCCTGCTGATCCACAGGCTGCTAATCCAGCTTGTTTTGGCCGTTGGGCTCTCTAATCTCCTGCCGAGACCGGATTCCCTGCCTGGGGGTGAAGTGTGACTGTGTCCTCGTGCTGGCGAACCCCTCCCGACAGGCCCGGAAATGCACCGTGGTGTGCGAGGGCCGGTCGGCCACATTGACCCTGCCGGCAGCCAGCGTCGCCACCCTGACATGGCGTAGCCACCAGTAGCCCAGCCACCTCCAGAAGGGCCGGCGAGGGACGACTGCCTGAGACCTGCCCCGACGGGTGGACCGTACCGCCACCCGTGCCGGAGGTTTCCTATGACGTCAGCGGTCGCGTGCGGTGCGGGAGAATAGCGGGCATTGGAGGTCCGCGGCCACCGGGGGGGGGCCACCGGCGTGAGTAGGTGGGCGTCCTGCTTGTTCATGCTTTACCGTAAGGCGTGGTCCGTCATACACTGCACTCATGCCATCAAGGGATTCCCGAGCCAGCGGGCTTATCCTGGCGAGTGCTCTCCGGAGCCAGTTGACCCCGGCAGTCCTGACCTCAACCCTCCTCGTTCTCCTGGGCATCGCGGCTCTTGCGGAGAGCCGGGCGGAAGCCCCGCCCGCCGCTTTCACCGCGGCCAACCATCCGCTGCCGGAGATGCTCGATCCGGGTGTTCCCGCCGTGGTGGCCCGGAGCGGGCAGGAGCCGGGCGAGGTGCTCATCAAGTTGCGGCAGGATTCCCCGACGCTGAAGTCCCTGCAGAACGCGGTGCGTACTTCCGGGTCGCGCGGGCTGTCCGCCCTGGGCCAGAGCCGCCTGGCGGTGAAGCTGGCGGGGATGGGGGCGCAGGGCCTGCGACCGGTGTTTCGGGTGGCCGAGCGCGAGCCGACCCGGCCGACCATGGCGGTGAAATCGGTTTCCCCGGCCGACCGGGCACTGGCCGAAGCCCGCAAGGGGCTGTTTCGATGGTATCGGTTGGAGGTTCCGACTGAGGCCGACCTGGAGGAGTTTCTGGCAGCAATGAGATCGGACCCGGAAGTCGAACTGGCCGAAAAGAACTTCCACTGGCAACTGTGTGCCGGGACGCCGCCCCCGATTACAGGAATTCCCGACAACACCACCGACCCGGAGATCGGGCAGCAGTGGTTTCTCAACGTGGTCAAGGCCCAGCAGGCCTGGGACTGCCTTCAGACCAACGGGGCAACGGCGGGAGGCAGCCACGATGTGATCGTCGCCGTGATCGACACCGGCGTCGACGGCGATCACGAGGAGCTGGCGGGAAACATGTGGGTTAATCCCGGCGAGGTTCCCGATAACGGAATCGACGACGACGACGACGGGTTTGTGGACGACGTTCATGGCTGCAGTGTCGTTTCGGATCCACGCAGTCATTCCGGCGATTCCTCGGACTACACCGGTCATGGAACCCACGTAGCCGGAGTCATCGCCGCCACGGCCTTCAATGGTCTGGGGGGTGCGGGGGTGGCCTTCAACGTGCAGATCATGTCCGTGAGAGCCGCACAGTACTCCGGGGTGTTGACAACCACGGACGCGGCCGAAGGCATCCTCTATGCCATCGACCACGGCGCGGAAGTCATCAACATGAGCTTCGGTGGGTACCAGGCGTCGCAGGTGATGTTCGATGCGCTCGAAGTTGCCTTGAACAAGGCGGCTCTCATTGCCGCGGCGGGAAACGACAACCTGCCTGCCTGGGGAGCGCCGCTCTACCCCGCAGCGCTGCCTTACGTCCTGGGCGTTGAGGCAACCCAACCTCCGCCCTACGAGCACCTGCGGACCTGGTTTTCGAACTACGGTTACGACATTGCGGCGCCGGGCGAGTCCATCTTCAGCACGCTTCCGGGGAACCAGTACGCGAAATGGAGCGGGACCTCCATGGCGGCCCCGGCCGTGTCCGGGGTTGCCGCCCTGATGCGTTCCTTCTTCTGGCAGCGGGACGTGTACTCCTCCCGGTTTCTCATGGGGGCCATCTTCGGCTCAAAGAGCTTCGGTGAGGAACCGGGATATGAAAGCGCCGGCCTGGTTGATGCGTACGGCGCCCTGACCCGGCCGCCCAAACCGGGCGTGGACCTGCTGGAGAACTGGCTGTTCGACAACGAGGGTATCAGTCCGGAAAACGACAACGACGGACGGGTGGACTCCGGGGAGACCATCCACCTCGGGATCGAACTCATCAACCGGTCAGGTCAGGCGGATGAGGTGATCGCCATCCTTGAAGCCCGGGTCCTCGGTGCGATCCAGGACGATCCCTATGTGTCCATTGACGTTCCGCTGGTGGATTTCGGTTCCATCGGCCCATTCAACACCTCGGACAACGGCTTCCTCTACAGCCAGGAAGGAGTCATCACCAACGTCGTCTGGCCCTTCGCCTTCACCGTCTCTCCGGATTGTCCCAATGACCACGTGATCAATTTCATCCTGACGATTGATTTCATGGACGGGTGGGACCCGGAGCATCCCTGGTACGAGCGCGTGGCGTACTTCCAATACGTGGTCCAGCGGGGCCGGAACGTGCCTGCCGTCATCAGCACGGACACGACTCTGACCGCCGACGAGTACTGGATGGTCGCGCGTCCGGTGCTCGTGGAAGCCGGTGCCACCCTGACCATTGAGCCCGGAACCCAATTGCAGTGGGGTTCCGTGAGCGACGACCCCTACAACCCCGGCCCCCAGAACGGTTCCATCCTAGTGCGCGGACGTCTGGAGGCCCGGGGAGCGGCGGATCAACCGATCTCGATGTTCCCCTCCTACCTGGTTGCAGGGCAGAACACGCGGATCGCGGCGGACGACGGCGGAGTTATTGACCTGCAATACACGAAGGTGCGCAACCCGGACCTGCAGGGGCTGCGCAGCCTGGACCATTGCTATCTCGATTGGGACGCCCACGGGGCAACCGTCTCGGGCGTTGCGGCGGCCAACAGCATCTTTCATCGTCTGCGTGGCGGAGGCCAGTACCTGGACGCGGACCGGTTCAAGACCTGTTTGTTCGACGCCAGTTGGATGCCTCCGAAGCCGCAGACGCCGCTGTATGACTGCGCCTTCCTGCAGGACAGCGACAATCCGCTCTGGGTCGATGTGCCGTGCTCCTTCCGTGACACGCTGACAACCGCATACCCCGATACCGAACCTCTGTTCCTCCAACTGCGTCACGAGAACGGCGAGACGTTCGTGCTGCTTCCAATGGAGTGGGCATCCCTGCAGGTCGCTGAACTAATCGCAGGGTACTTCGCCGGACATGTGGCGTCCGTGCCGGACGCTGCGACGGAGACCTTCCTGGAGGGCTATGTCGGCACGATGCCAAGGCTGGCGCACAGCTACCACTTCGTCATCGGCCTGACGGACGAGGGGATCGGTGGGCAGACGGGGGCCTGGCATTGGCTGGATGGTTCGGCCCTGAGCTTCAGCAATTGGGCTGAGGGGTTTCCGGTGGGGGGCATCCGGGGGCCGAGTCAACTCGTCGACTTTGCCTGGCATGACGGTAACGGGGCAGCATTTGGCTGGAAGAACGCCGCCGAGGCATCGGGGGCCCGGTTGCCGGACTGGCATGACTGGCGGATGTTCATTCTCCGGCTGCCCGGCGAGTGGACGATGGAGGAGTTGGAGGCACCGTTTCGAAATCACGCGATGCTCGACTACGTGCGCACTCGGCATCGCGACCGGGTCCAATTCAACGCTTTCCTCAACCGCTATTGGGATCCGGACATCGGCAACTGGCTTCGCGTCCGATCACCCCAGGGAATCCCGCATGGCATCGTTTCGCTCCAGGAGAACTACTGGGGAACCGACTCGACCACCCTGTTGGATTACATGCTCGTCGATTTCTACGACGATTTCACCAGCGCGAGGATTGACTACGGCACGCCTCCTGAGTACGGCTACCCGACCACCTATCCGTTCGTGGAGCAGGTTCTCCTCAATGGAATTCCGGCAGCGACGGTGCCGGAATTGGGCATGGGGCGGGCGAAGTTCGAACTCGTGTTCAACCGCGATATGAACACCAACGTCGAACCGTTCGTGACGTTTGGCCCGTTCGCCCCCTACACCGACTTCCAGGTCAAACCCCGCGACGAGGACTTTCTCGAAATGACGAATGGTTGGGTCAATGCGCGCACCTGGTCGGGGGATGTCTGGATGACCCCGGTCACCGGCAACGGCTACCATCTGATGCGTATTTCGGGCGCCGTGGCGGCGGATGATCCGTGGCTGGTCACCGGGTATGACATCGGCCGGTTCCGGTTTAAGGTCCAGACCATGGGCGTGGCCGCGATGCGCCTGCAGGCCAATGGGGCCGAGGGCGGCATCGAACTGCTCTGGCAACAGGACGACTACGACCTGCTGGCCGGCTACAATCTCTACCGATCTGCCACGATCGATGGCGCTTACGAGCGGTTGAATACCACGGTCATTCCCAAGGGCAGTGAGCGTTTCGTGGATACGGACGTCACACCGGCCGTGCCGATGTTCTACAAGTTCACGGTGGTGACGACGGACTTTCAGGAATCGGATTTCTCGAACGTGGCTTCGGCGGCGGCGGTCGACACGATTCCGCCGGTGTTGGAACATGCGGCGGTGACGAGTGCCAACGGGGGTCGGAGCCTGCGGTTGACAGCGCGGGCCACGGACAACGTGCGGGTGGTGTCGGTGAGCGTGTTGTATCGGCCGGCGGGTTCGGGCGGGGAGTTCACGCGGTTGGAGATGGTGAACCTGAGCGGGAACGACTGGTCGGCGACGATTCCGGGGTCGCAGGTTGGGGCGCCGGGGCTGGAATACTATGTGCGGGCCACAGACGGGATCAGTTCGGTGTACAGCGGGACGGCGGCGACGCCGCACACGGTGGTGGTGGTGAATCAACCGGCGGTGACGGCCGTGTCGCCAAATCACGGACCGGCGGGAGGGGGGACGACGGTGAGCGTGTCGGGTTTGTTGTTCCAGGCGGACGCTACGGTGCTGTTTGGGGAGGCGCTGGCCTCGGAGGTGGTGGTGCTGAGCGGGGGGCAGATCACCTGTCAGACGCCGCCGCATTTTCCGGCGACGGTGGATGTGAAGGTGATCAACCCGGACGACACGGAGGGGGTGTTGCTGAACGGGTTCCGGTTTGAGACGGACGAGACGGTGGTGGCGCTGCCGCGGACCTCCGGGGATTACGGGACCGAAGTTGAGGTTCCTCTGACCGTGGCAAATGTGACGGCAATGCGGGCTGCCAGCGCGACGGTGACGTTCGATGTGGCGGTCGTGCAGTTGCTGGAGGTCACGCCGGGACCGCTTGCCGTGGGCTGGAGTCTCTCGGCGAACACCTCGCAGCCGGGGCGGGCCGTGCTCTCCCTCGCCAGTGCGACCAGCGTCACAGGCTCGGGCGTTCTCGCTATCCTCCGGTTCCAGGTGAATGGCACTCCGCCGGCTTCGACCGCCCTGACGCTGGAAAGCGCCTTGCTCAATGACGGGGCGATCTCGGTGGAACGGAGTCACGGGAGGTTTGAGGTGAATGCCTTCTGGAACCTCGCGGGAACGGTCAACCACTTTGCCGGTCGTGCCGTACCCAACGCGCAATTGCGACTGCTGGGAACCGACGTGACGGACACGGCAACGGATACGCAGGGGGTATTTGGCTTCGCCGGGTTGCCCACCGGCGACTACACTCTCACGGTATCCAAAGCAGACGATCTGAGCGGAATCAGCTCCCTGGATGCCTCCCTTATTTTGCGCCAGGAGGCGGGCTTGGTCGCGTTGTCCGAGGCCCAACGGTTGGCTGCGGATGTGAACGCCAACAGTGCGATCACGGCGATGGACGCATCGTATGTGTTGGAACATGTCGTCGGGCTTCGATCCCTCCCGTTCCCCGGAGCGGGCCGGAACTGGCGGTTCTTGCCGGAATCGCGCACTTACGCGCCGTTGCACGCCGACCTGACCGGGCAGGACTTCACGGCCATCCTGATCGGTGACGTGACCGGCAACTGGGGTGCGGACCCCGACCCCGCACGGGCGGTAGCGCTGGCAGGACAGGGCGGACAAGGGAACTCCCTTTCACTGCGGCGACAGGACCTGTCCGACGGAGCCGTGCGCTGGTGGGTGGTGGCGAATGTAACTCAGAGTGACCTGTATGCGCTGGACCTGATCCTGACGGCTTCAGGCGAAGCCAGCCTGGCGGGAGCACAGGCAAGGGTTCCGGACCGGGCGGAGTCCTTCAGCCTGGCCAGCAACGCCAGCGAGCCCGGAAGCCTACGGGTCGCGATGGCTTCAGCGCTGCCGGCCCGGGGGATCGTGCCGCTGCTGAATATCGATTTGCCGGCAGGCTCGGACCTTCGCCTCGAGCTTGGCAGCTTCCAAGCGAATGAAGGGCAGGTCCCTCTGGCGGCTGATCCCGATGGATTGCGCCTGGACCAGGACAGCGATGGCGACGGTCTGAGCGACTGGTCCGAAGTGTTGGCCGGGACCGATGCGCTTTCTGGCGAATCGCGGTTGCGGATGCTAGGAGTGGACCTGCTGCCCGATGGCCGGAAGCGAATTCGTTGGGCTTCGATCCCGGGCCGCACTTACCAGGTTCAGTTCAAGGACCGGTTGAGTGATACCGAGTGGCAGGACTTGGATGACGAGACTCCCGCCGCCGGAGAAAGCGCCTTTGCCGACGATGCGGCGCTGTCTGGCGAACGATACTACCGGGTAATGCTGCAGCGGTAGCCTGAAGCGAGAACCGGCGGCGTCTGGTCAAGCACCATGCAAGACAGCGAGTGCCCTGTCGCGGCCAGCCCGCCACGTCTTCGCGCTCATCCCCTGCAGAATCTCCCGCACCTGATCGTTGGCCGACTTGCGTTGGCCCTCACCCAGCATCTTCGGCATCGCATGAATGATCGCCTGCCGGAAATCCTCGCGGCCCGGCCGGAAGTAGTGCTTCAAGACCACCGCCACGGTCCGATGGCCCGTCACCCGTTGGACCAGCTCCAACGGCACGCCGGCTGCCAGCGCCAGGGTGATCCACGTCACGCGGAACGAGTGGAAGTCATGGACCGACACCTTCCGCCGGCCGTTCTGCCGCGTGGACTGCAGTTGCTCGGTCTTCAGCGCCCGCCGTTTGCCACGGATCACCGGGCACCCTATCTCCCGCTCAATCTCGTTCAGGTAGCCCGATACCGAGCCCCGGCTGCAGCCCGTCTCCTTCATCACCGCCTTCAACGCCTT
>JACKPW010000049.1 GCA_024233215.1 Verrucomicrobiales bacterium
AATTGCCGATCGGAATCCCCTTGACTCTCCAGCCTCGCAGGAAACGATGGTCGGCATGTCATCACACACCGTCCGGGCTGTTGCCATGCTTGGATCAACTCCGTTCCTGTTGTCGTTATGAACTCCGAAACCACCCGTCGCCGCTTCTTCAAGAACACCGCGCTGCTCACCGCCGGACTGGGGCTGGCTCCGGACAGCTATCAACGCCACGCCCAGGGCGCCACGGCTCCCGCAACCCCCGTCGCCAATCCGGTCGCCAACATGCCTCGAGGGCGGATCGGCAAATTGCAGATCAGTCGGCTGATTCTGGGCGGCAACTTGCTCACCCACTACACCCACAGTCGCGACCTGAAATACGTCTATTCGCTCGCCGCCAAATACAACACGGACGAGAAGATCATGGAAACCCTCGCGCTGGCCGAGGCGCACGGGATCAACACGCTGTCCATGCACAACCCACCGCATCCGATGTCGGTGTTGCGCCGGTACCGCAAGGAACGCGGTGGCAAGATCCAGTGGATCATTTGCCCGACGGCGCAGGTGACCCCGGACATGGGTGAGTACCGCCGGCACGTCGAGGAACTGATGGCCGACGGTTGTGAGGCCATTTACCTGTGGGGCGTGCACGCGGATGCCCTGGTGGCACAGGGCAAGCTGGACCTCGTCGCCAGGGCGGTGGCGTTGCCCAAGGAATACGGTGTGCCCTCGGGGGTGGGCGGCCACGACCTCGCGGTGGTCAAGGCCTGCGAGAAGGAAGGCATTCCGGCCGATTTCTACATCAAGACCTTCCACGGCCACAACTATCCGACCGCCCCCCGACCGGATGAAATCAAGGGAGCCTATCAGGAGTTCCCGGGCTACTGGTGCGCCGACCCGAAGGAGACCGCCGATTTCATGCAGACGGTCGAGAAACCGTGGATGGCCTACAAGATCATGGCGGCGGGCGCGATTCCGGCCCAGGCGGCGTTTGATCACGCCTGCCTGAACGGTGCGGATTTCATCCTGGCCGGCATGTTCGATTTCGAGATTGCCGAGGACACCGCGCTGTGTGCCGACGCCATCAAGCGGAATCGGCAGCGGCAGCGGGCCTGGTATCCGGACCTGGAGGGGGTCGCGTGAAGACCGCGGCACGGTTTGCTCAGGCGCTTCTGGCCGCCACGCTCATGGTCTTGTTCGCCGGGAAGGGTACCCAGGGCGCGGAGCCACCCAAACCTTCCGAAAGGGCGGTGTTCTTCCCTTTCTGCATCGACTGGCATGACGCGAAGAAACGCGGCTTCACCGAACAGGCGGAGATGCTGAAGGAACTGGGCTATCCCGGCGTCGGTCACATCTGGCTGGACGGTGTCGAGGAACGGATCAAGAGCCTGGACGACGCGGGTCTGAAGCTCTTCCAGATCACCATCCAGGTGGACATCGACCCCGCGAAGCAGCCTTACGATCCCCGGCTCAAGGATGTGTTGAAACTCGTCCGCGGGCGTGGCGTCCAGTTTGCCTTGCTTGTCAACGGCATGAAGCCATCCGACCCGGCGGGCGATGAACGGGCGGTAGAGGTCGTTCGGGAAATCGCGGGCCTCGATCCGGGCACCGATGCCGAGTTCCTGCTCTATCCCCACGTTTCCAACTGGATCGAGCGGATCGAGGACGCCGTCCGGGTGGCCGACAAGATCGACCGGCCCAATGTCGGCGTGATGTTCAATCTCTGCCACTGGCTCCGGGTCTGCCCGGACCGGGACTATGCCACCCGGCTCAAACAGGCGATGCCACGCTTGATGGCGATCTCGATCAACGGCGCGGACGAACGGGACGACCAGCCGGGTTGGGCCAAGTACATCCAACCATTGGGAAGGGGCAGCTTTGACATGGCGAAGTTCCTCCGGACGCTGAGGGAACTGGGCTACCACGGCCCTGTCGGACTCCAATGCTACGGCATCGGCGGCGACACGCGGGATCACCTGCAGGAAAGCCTGAAGGCGTGGCGCAGGCTGGCATCCTCGTGAAGCGGTGCTTGCTGTTGGGCAGTAGCTGTGGCCTGACGGTTTTGGTGGCCGGCCGGTTCTCCCCAGCAGCCTGGAAGGCTGCCAGAGATTAGCCGGGGGTCGTAGCCCGGCGGAGCCCCCCGGTTGCCAAGCCGGAGATGCCGATTCCGACGTGGGTCGCAGAACCGTGATCCCGTGGCGCGCAAGAACGGTTCTGGCACCCCTCCGGGGTGCGCCGGTATCGGCGCGTTGACCGGGGGTGGCCCTCGATTCCGCATCGAGGCCCACCCCCGGCTAATCTCTGGCATCGCTCCGCGATGCCGAGGTGGTCCACACGAATGCGAGCTGGCTCACAGGCTTGCCCATGGCTGTTTTTGGAATTGGTGAAATCCGTGTCCGCGGCTAAAAGCAACGTATGCGCCCGACCCTCTTCGTGCTCATTGCCGGTCCGCTCCTGTGCTCTTTCCACCTGGTCTCTGCTTCCGACTCCCAGGCCGGATCGCGCTTCCCCTCGGAACGCTCAACTTATCGCGACTCAGTGACTGGTCGCGACGTGATCCGCCTGACCACGTCGCCGGCCGAGGATGTGAAGATCTACCAGACCCATCCTTCATGGACTGCGGATGGCAAGTGGATCGTCTTTAACTCCGACCGCACGGGCACGCCGCAGCTGTTCGCTGTCCATGAGGAGCAGGGGGGCATCGTTCAATTGACCGATGAGCCCGGGGTGAATGTCGGTCAGGTCTGCCTCAGTCGTCGGGAACCGGCGTTGTTGACGCTGATCGGGAATGAGGTGGTCCGCCTCGACTTCGGAGAGTCGCTGCGTTCCCCTGCGGTGGAAGCGAATCCGGTTCCCCCGAGGCGCACCGTGGTGGGACGGATTCCCGAGGGGGCAGCGCTTTCCGGCACGATGTCCTGGAATGCTTCGGAGACCGCGCTGCTTGCGGGATTCAGCCACGGTGGAGGGGAGGGCGGAGCCAGGACCTGGTCGGTGGAGAGCCTCGACCTCGAACGCCGCCTGTGGACCACGGTCCTCAGGCCCGGCTTTCAGGTCGGTCATGTGCAGGCCAATCCGGAGCGCGACGACTTGATCATGTACTGCCACGAAACCGGCGGCGACGCGGACCAACGGATGTGGTTGGTGCATGCCGACGGCACCGGCAATCGCCCGTTCTACCAGGAGTCCTTTGACGAATGGGTGACCCACGAATTGTGGTGGGGCGGTGAGCGGGCGCTTTTCACCGCCTGGCCGAAAGACGATGCCATGCGGCGCAAGCCCCACGGCATTGCATCGGTTACGCTCGATGGCGTGGTCCGGTTTCACTCGCGCTTCCCGTACTGGCACGTCACGGGAGCGGCCGGTCAGCCGTACGTGGTCGGCGACACCTTCGCCGGGGAGATCATCCGGGTGGAACCCGAAACCGGCGAACGGACGGTGCTCACGCAAGGCCATCGTCCCAAGCCCCAGGGCGCCCATCCACACGTGAGTCTTGATCCCTCCGGCACGAAGGTGCTGTTCAACTCTACCGCCGAAGGGAACGCCGACCTGTATCTGGTGGGAGTCGAAGCCGACGGCGGGCCCACCGAACATGCCTTTCGGGCGCATCGCTACCGCGCTCCGAGCACGCCGGAGGCAGCGGCCTCCTGGCAGCGGACCGTTCGAGCCGAACTCGCGGCGTTGCTGAAGGTCGATTCCCTGATGGGCCGCGACCGTCCGTTGAATCCCCGGATTCTCCGGTCCGACGTCGGGCGCTACGTCGACCAGGAAGTGGAGATCGACTCCACTCCCGGACGGAAGATCATCCTGCGGGTCACGCTTCCCCGCGAAGTTCAGCCACCCGTGCCGGCAGTCGTCTGCATCCATGGTCACGGGGGCACGCGGAATTCCGTCCATGACCGTGGCTCCATCTACAAGGGCTTCGCCGCCGAGCTCGCGGACCGCGGTTGGGTGACCGTGGCGGTGAACGTCGGCCAGCACGAGGTTTACGAGGCGGATCGGACGTTGATGGGTGAACGGTTGTGGGACCTGATGCGTTGTGTGGACTACGTGAGCACACTGCCGCAAACGGATACCCACCGCATCGGCTGCGCCGGCCTGTCACTCGGCGGCGAGATGGCCATGTGGCTGGGCGCCATGGACCCGCGGATTCGCGCGACGGTCAGTTCGGGGTTCCTCACCACGATGGATCAAATGGAGCAGAACCATTGCATGTGCTGGAAGCTCGACGGGCTGCGGGAACTGGTGGACTACGCCGACATCTATTCCCTCATCGCCCCACGCGCGCTGCAGTGCCAGAACGGACTGCGCGAGGGCCCCACGGATTTCTGGGTGCCGATCGCCCGCGGCGCCATGGCGGACATCCGTCGCATCTACAGCGTTATGGGATCCGACGGGCAGGTGGAACTGGACGAGCACAGCGGCGCGCACGAGATCGATTTGCCCTCGCTGGTCAGCTTCCTGAACGCACACCTCAGCCAAACGCCCTCCGGCCGGCCGGATTGAACGGCCGGCATCCGTGTTCTGCCAGGTCCACACCCGACCTTGTCCGCGGGAAGACTGGCTGGGACGGAGCAAAAACAAGCCCCGCCGGTTGCCTGCGCCGGCGGGGCCACTGGTGACGTCGGAGGATCGTGCTGAGTTCAGCGCCTACACCTCGCCGGCCTTCGGGCACACAAACCCGGCGCGATACTGCCGGCTGATGAGGGCCGTGGCCTCAGGATTGGCCGGGAACACTTCCTTCTCCGGATCGAACCGCAGGAACGGCCCCACCGAGATCGGGTATTTCGCCAGGTCCACGCCGTTGTCGGTCAGGTGTTTCAACGTGCGGTCGAGGGTGGCGGCGTTGTCGTCGTGGCTCTTGATCTGCGAGAGGACCTGCCGGGCCTGGTCGGCCGACAGGTGGTTCTTCTCGCCGAGGTAGTAGGAGATGTTCGCCAGATGCGCGAGCGCGGCGGAGAGATGTCCCTGCCAGGCGTCGGCATTCAGCGTTTCGACCTTCCGGCTCAGGCACGCGTCGATGAAGTTGCCGAAGTGGTCGCCGCCCCCCTTGAACTCCTTGATGACGTTCATGTCCTTGTCGTAGGCGATGCAGTGCGTGTAGCTGACCTGCACGAGGTAGCCGTTGCTGCCGTACCAGACGACACCGATCTTGTTGCCGCGCGTGCTGCGGAACAGCTTGTTGAGTTCCTCGTCGGCGGAGTCGTCCACGGACAGCCCGCGGGTTTCGAACACCATGGTCTTGTCGCCGTAATCGTAGATTGCCACCTCCGTGTTCGCGGTGTCGCCGGCGTCCACATACTTGTCATCCTTGCGCTCCGCCTGGTAACCGAGGCGACCGCCATAGGCGATGACGCTGTTCGGATGGCGGTCCATGCCCAGGCCCCAGCGGGCGATGTCGGTCTGGTGCGGTCCCTGGTTGCCGGAGTCGCCGTTGCCGTAATGCCGCTGCCAATGCCAGTCGTAGTGGAACCGCTGGCGGGTCAGCTTGGGATCGGTGAAGGGGGCGGGGCCGGACCAGAGGCCGAAATCGACCTCGTCGGGAATCGGGTAGTCGCCGAGGGGCCCGATGGAGGCGCGGCGTTTGTAGCAGAGGCCGCGGGCCAGTTTGACCTCGCCGATCCCGCCTGCGTGCAACCAGGCCATGGCCTCGATGATGGCGGGGTTGGAGCGGCATTGCGTTCCCACCTGGCACATCCGGCCGTATTTCTTCATGGCCGCCACCAGGGCCGCGCCTTCGCCGATCTCATGGGAAATCGGTTTCTCGATGTAACAGTCCTTGCCCGCCTGCATGGCCCAGACCCCGGCGAGGGCGTGCCAATGGTTCGGCGTGGCCGTGCTCATGATCTCCACGTCCTTCGAGTCAAAGGCCTGGCGCATGTCGCGCACGACCTTCGGTGCCTTGCCCTGCTTCTTCTCGACCTCCGCGGCGCGCCGGGCGCCGATCTTCTCGTCGACTTCGGCAATGAAGCGGACCTCGGTGCGGGGATCGCTGGCGTAGGCGTCCAGGTGGCTGTTCCCGCGGCCCCCCACGCCGATCACGACGACTCCGAGTTTCGAGTTGGGGGACGCTGCCCGCAGGTAGGCTGGCAACGCGAGGGCACCCGCACTGGCGCACAGCGACGTACCGAGAAAACGACGGCGATTGATTCTGCTCATGGTCTTTCTGTTATCGAACGGTTCTTGTGATCCGGGTCTGTCCGCGGTTTCCCGGGAGTCGACCCGGTGGCGCGTTGGCGGCCGGAGGCATTGATTGGTGGCAGCCTAAGCGCAAGCCCGGCAGAGGGCCAGTGAATTCCCAGCCACTCGATCATTGACGGCGACCCGGAACCGTCTGCTAGGGTCGGTGCGCCTTCAGCGTGACGGACGTTGGTGTTGCCCCCGGAGGGGGAGATCGCAGCAGCAAGCGAAGTCGGTCGAGATGGCCTTGACCCGGGCACGCCGTCGCTCCGAAGGCGAGCGTAGCTTATGACTAACAACTGCAGACTGTTCGTTGGGAACATCTCGTTCCGCACCCTCGAAAACGACCTCCACGATCACTTCGCCCAGGCGGGCGTGGTGACTTCGTGCACGCTGATGCTGGACAAGTTCACGGGCCGCTCGCGTGGGTTTGCGTTCGTGGAAATGTCCACGGCGGAGGAGGCGGCGAAGGCAGTCGAGATGTTCCATGGGAAGGAGTTTCAGGAGCGGGCGCTGACGGTGAACATCGCGCGTCCCCGCGAGGAGCGGGAGGGACGTCCCAGCCGTTGATGCTCCCTGGCGTCCGCAGAGGAGGGACGCACCCCCTTATCGGACCGGATGTGCCGGCGCTGTCTCCCACCGCAGGGGATGGCGGTTGCCGTCTCGTATCCCCTCACAGAAAGCCCCGGGGGGCACGGCTGGTTACTCCGCCGCCAGAGCCAGCACCGGATCGAGTCGGGCGGCGCGACGCGCGGGAAGCAATCCGCTGAGCAGTCCGACGCCCAGGCTCACCGCGAGGGCCAGCAGGACGAACTGAAGCGGAGTCTGCACGGGAAGCCCGGGCGCGTAGAGCCGAAGTGCCTGGGCCAGCCCCATGCCGGTGGCCAGACCGAGCATTCCCCCCAACCCGGACAACATTGCCGCCTCCGCCAGAAACAGCAGCAGGATCTGGCGCGGCGTGGCCCCCAACGCCCGGGCCAGGCCGATCTCCGAGGTTCGTTCATTCACCGAGATCCACATCATCGTGAGAATGCCGATGGCGCCCACCAGCAGGGAAATGGCCCCGATGCCGGCCACCGCGAGACTCACAATCCGGATGATCCGGTCCAGCGAGTCCAGCATTCCCGTCTGCGTGGTGATGGTGAAGTCCTCCTCGCCCCCGTGACGTTCCGTCAACACGCTGCGGATCCGTTTCACCACGGGATCGATCAGCGACGCGTTGGCGATCAACACGTCGATCTCGTGCAGGTCGTCGCGATTGAACATCCGGGCGGCTTCCATGACCGGGATGTAAACACTGTCGTCGATGTCGAACCCGAGGAACTGGCCCTTTGGTTCCATCAGGCCGATCACCTGGAATCGTTGACCGGCGATCCTCAGGTGGCCGCCCAGGCAGTTCTCCTCCCCGAACAACTCGCGGCGGACCTTGGGACCAATGACCGCCAGCGGGGCGCCCCGCCGCAGGTCCATTTCCGGCAGAAACCGTCCCCCCCGCACCCGCATGCGCCAGACCTCCGGGACCGCCGCCGACACCCCGTAGACAAAGGTGTTCCGTGTCCGCCCGGCGTGCTCGATCGGTGCGGTGCCCACCACCACCGGAACCACATTGGCCACGCCGGGGATTCTGCGGAGCACCTCCGCGTCCCCCAACGTCAGCGGATGGATGGTGATGCCCAACGCTCCCGGCAGCCCGGTGGTCTGGATCCTGCCCGGGTTGACGGCCGCCAGCGTGGTGCCGAACTGGGTGAACTCCGACAGCACGTAATGGCGCGTGCCCTCGCCGATCGAAGTGAGCAGAATGACCGAGGCGATGCCGATGAGAATCCCCAGAACGGTCAGCAACGAGCGCTGGCGATGAAACCAGATCGACTGCCAGGCGAGACCCAGAAAATCGCGTCCGCTCATGCCTTCCTCCGCATCAGGGCCTGGACCGGGTTCAACCGTGCAGCACGGCGGGCGGGGAGGATTCCGAACAGCAGGCCGACCGAGCAGGAGACGATCAGGGCCGCGACAATCGCCCAGTGCGGGGCCTGAACCGGAAAGTCCGGGTACAGGTGTTCCAGCACCCGCCCGGAGCCCAGTCCTCCCAGCAGGCCCAGGCAGCCTCCGGCGGTGGAAAGAATCGCGGCCTCGACCAGGAAGACCACCAGGACCTGCCGGTGCGTGGCGCCCAGTGCCTTGAGCAGACCGATCTCCCGGCCCCGCTCCGAAACCGTCACCAGCATGACGTTCATGATGCCGAGTCCGGCCACCCCCAGCGAAATCGCGGCGATCCCCGCCAGGGCTGCCGTGAGCACGCCGAGGATCTGGTTGAACGTTTCGAGCACCGAGTCCTGGGTCAGCAGCGTGACATCCTCCTGCCCCGCGTGACGCTCTCGCAGCACGTCAATCACCGACTGTTTGACGGTGCCCAGGTCGCTGTGGGAACCCACCTCCGCCAGGACCCGGAACAGACCGCTTCGATTGAACACCCGCAGCGCGGTCCCCACCGGAATCTCGACCACTTCGTCCAGGTCCATGCCAATCGACGTACCGCGGGGTTCGATCACTCCAATGACCCGAAAACGCCAGTCGCCAATGCGAATCCATCGGCCCAGAGGGTTTTGGTCGGGGAACAGCTCACGCTGGACCCGGGCGCCCAGGACACACACGCTTGCGTCAGGCAAGTCCGGCGGGAGAAACCGGCCGCTCGCCATCTTGAGGTGGCGGATGTCGAGGATTTCGTGGGTGGCGCCGATGACGGTGACCTCCCGGCTGCGCGATCCCGCCGTGGCGGCGGCGGTGCCCACGGCAATCGGGGCCACCCGACGAATCTGCGGCACGCGTTGCAGCAGTGCCGCCGCATCCTCCCGGGTCAGATCGTGAGGCGCCGTGCTGACCAATGGCGCCATCCCCTGGGTCTCCGTCTTGCCGGGAATAATGATCAACAGGTTCGAGCCAAGCGTCGCAAACTCCCCGGTCACATAGCGCCGCGCGCCTTCGCCCAGGCTGGTCAACAGAATCACCGAAGCCACCCCGATGCCCACCCCCAACACCGACAGCCCCGTCCGCAACCGGTGCCCCCTCAGGGCGCCGGCGGCATATCCCGCCAGATCGACCGGACTCATGATGCTTTCAGGGGGCCGACCGGGCGGGCGGGGGACTCATCAGGAACCTTGTCTTCCACCACGTTCCCATCCGCCAGACGAACCCACCGGCGCGCCCGCCCGCCGATCACCGGATCGTGGGTCACGACAATCAGGGTCAGGCCGCGCGCGTTCATTCCCTCGATCAACTGCACGATTTCCCCGCCCGACCGGCTGTCGAGATTGCCCGTCGGTTCGTCCGCCAGCAGCACCGAAGGGTCCATGACGATCGCGCGGGCGATTGCCACGCGTTGTTGTTCGCCGCCGGAAAGCTGGTCGGGACGGTGGTCCGCCCGGGCGGTCAACCCCACCACCTCCAGGGCCCGCCCTGCCCGTTCGCGGCGCTCGTCTACCGGGACGCCGGCGAAAACCATCGGCAGCTCAATGTTCCGGGACGCCGTCAATCGCGGTACCAAGTGGAAGAACTGGAAAACAAAACCAATCTGATGACCGCGCACCCGGGACAGTTCGACCTCCGGCAGATCGGCGGTCTCCCTTCCGTCCAGCCGATACGACCCTGCCGTGGGGCGATCCAGGCAACCGAGGATGTGCAACAGCGTCGATTTTCCCGAGCCGGACGGGCCCATGATCGACACGTAATCGCCCCGGTGAATCGTCAGGTTCACCCCTTTCAAGGCCCGCACCGGACTGGCGCCGACCTCGTAGATCCGCTCGATGCCGGAAAGCTCGATCACCGGTCGGTCTCTCCCTGGATCACCGCTCGCGCTCCTGCCTTGACCTCCGATCGGTCCAGGGACACCACCACCGGGTCGCCCGCGGACAAGCCCGAGTCGATCTCGGTGAAGCTCCAGTTGCGAAGGCCGGTCGTGACCGTCCGCTCCGCCAGGACCCCGTCCTCAAGCACCAGCACCCGGCCGCCTTCCAGCAGCGCGTAGGTCGGAACTCGCAGCACGTTGTCCCGGGCCTCGAGAATCACCTCGAGATCCGCCGAAAGCCCGGGCAGCAGATTCGCCGGCAGTTCCGTCTGCCGGAACACGGCCTCCACCCGGAGCGTGCGGTTCTGTTCCTGCCGCGTCTCCACATAGGAGGAGGCATACGACAAGGTCCCGTCAAACGACTGCCCGCGAAACGCGTCCAGCGTGATTCGAACGGGCAGACCGACCCGAATCCGTTCCACGTCCGCCTCGTCAATGGGCGCGCTGACATACAACGCGTCGGGATCAATCAGGTCGATGACCGGCGGGATGAAGACACCGGGGGGCGACGGGCTGATCCACTCGCCCACCTCGGTGGTCACGTCGAGGACGATTCCGTCAAACGGGGCGGTGATGACCGTCTTGGCCAGCGTGGCGCGGGCGACTTCGAGACTCGACGCCGCTTCCTGAATGCGCGCCTCGGCGGCGGTGGCGGCGGACTTCCCGATCAACGCGCGGGTCCGGTCCTCCTCGACGCGGGTTTCCGAAACGACCTTGTCCCGGGCCAGCGTGTCGGTGCGCTGCCAGAGGTAGTCCGCCAGTTGCGCCTCCTGTCGGGCCTGTTCGGCGGCCGAACGGGCGGCGGCAAGCGAGTTTTCGGCAAGCTGAACGCGGGCCTTGTGCTCGCTGTCGTCCAACCGCAGAAGTACCTCCCCCTGCCGGACCCGGGCTCCCTTCCTGGCCGGGATTTCCACCACCAGACCCGAGATGCCGGGGCTCATGCCCGCCCGTTTCCGCGACTCCACGGTCCCGGCCCGCGAATTCACCACGGTGTCCTCGACGCGTCCCGTTCCGGCGAGAAATACCGTCACCGGCACCACGGCCGGGCGAAACAGGGTGTACCGGGCCAGCATGCCGGTGACGGCCAATAACGCCAGAACCAGCAACAGCTTGAGCCAGCGCTTTGGTTTGGTGCGTGGGGGATTCAAACGCGTTGACTGTAGTTCCACCAAGGTGCCGGGGCAAGCTTGGCGAAGGCGGCCACCCCGCCACCAAGAGAATTGCTGAGAAACCGCCGGGGAACCATTGACAACGGCAGCTCGCTGCACTCTAATGCAAATGCTTTGCAGATGAATCGACGGCACATTCCGGCAGGCTGGCGGCGCGTGAGCCGCGCGCTGGTTGTCGTCCTGCTTGGGCTGTGGGCCGTGGCACAACTGGCCGCGGTTTCGGCGCCGTTGCATCATCTCATTCACCCGGATTCCGATGCCCCGGAGCATACCTGCCTGGTGGCCTCCATCGCGGAGGGACAGGTTGAAGCGGCCCTCACCACGGTGGAACCCCACATCGTTCCGGCCCTGATGGTGCAGGCGCCGGTGGCAGTCCCACCCCCGGCCTTTGTTCCGGTGCTCTTCCAACCACCGGAACGGGCTCCTCCATCCCCGCGGGCCTGATCACTCTTTCCCCTCGTCCTCTGGCAGCCGGCAGGGCAGCCGGGCTGTGTCAGACGAGGGAGCCTCTCCGCCCCCTTTTAGGTGCTCTTCCACCCGGCCGCTCACGGCCGGTGGAACGGGCCGGATTCCCAAAGACTGAGTCGGTTATGAAACAAGACACAGGGCGCCCCATCGGGCGCGTCGGATTCACGTTGATCGAGTTGCTGGTGGTCATTGCCATCATTGCCATCCTCGCCGGAATGCTCCTGCCGGCCCTGTCCGCCGCGAAGGCGAAGGCCCGCTCCACCCAATGCCTGGGCAATCTGCGCCAGATCGGGCTGGGCCTGCGGATGTACGCCGATGACTTTCTCGGGCGCCTCCCGGCCACCACCCATGGCACCCTGGAAACCAACCGTTCCTGGGTGTTTACCCTGCAGCCCTACGTGGGCAGCGTCGACGCCATTCGCGCCTGCCCCGCCGATCCCCATCGGCTCGCGCGAATGACCAATAACGCCAGCAGCTACCTCCCGAACGAGTTCCTCTTCGTCGAGCTCTCCGATCCCTTCGGCGGGGTTGTGGAGTCCCATCGCAATCTCGACCAGCTCCGGAGGCCCACGGAGACCATCACGATCTTCGAGTGCGCGGATTCGCTGCCGCCGAGCATCTATGCCGACCACACCCATTCCCGGAGTTGGGACCAGGGGTGGGAAGCGGTTCTGGTCGACATCCAACCCGACCGCCACCGCTCCGGCGCCCCCAACCCGGATCACACCAAGGGCAACGCCAATTACCTCTACGCCGATGGCCACGTTGCCTCGCTGTCCGCCGCCTCCGTCAAACAGCGCTTTGACCAGGGGGAGAACATCGCCCGTCCCCCGCAATGAAATCCGGGGGGGCGTCCGGCCGCATGACCCACCGCCCCCTGATTCCGTCCTCCATCGAAAACTGAACATGTCCACCCCATGAACATCCGATTTGTAATGCTTCTCCTGAGCCCGGCAACCGCCGGGGCCATCGCCCTGAACGCGCAACCAATCCTGACCCAGGGCCACGCCGACGTTGGCATCGCCTTTGAAGACGGGGCGTGGGACCTCCACGTCCATGACGAGGAAACCGACACGGAATACGAACCCGACCGCATTGTCATCGAAGTCGGGGAAAGTGCGCTTGGGATCGTGCCCGAGGATCCCCGTTTCACCTTCCTCGGGGACGCGGGAACGCACTATTGGGCCTTGCCCGCGGTGCAGCATCCCGACCTGCCGTTTCTGGGCCTTGGAACGGAGGAGATCGAGACCGGCGTGTTCGAGGGCAACGTGGTGACGCTGCGTCTCCGATCGGTCGTCGGGCCGGGGGACTTCTTTCTGTTCCGCGAGGATTCGTTCGGCAATCCCGAAGTGGGGTTGAACAGCCACGACGGGTTGGACACTGCCGACACCCTGGAACTGAACACGGGGTCGCATGCCCACTGGGCCTGGGCCTTCAGCACGGCCGGAACTTACCGGGTGGGCTTTGAGGCGTCAGGCACACTGGCCGGCTCCGGGGCGGCGGTGGCGAGCGAGGTTGCCGAATACGTGTTCCAGGTCCAACCGGTCCGTCTTTGGCAAGGTCACCTGGACCTGCTTGCGGCGACGGGCGCTCCGGATTCCGGGGGGCTGCAACTGTTGCTCCGGAACTCGGTGACCGGCAGCGCGTATCGTGCGGAGGAAGCCCTCGTGCAGGCCGCCGAATCGGCGAGACTGACCCTGCCGGCGGGCACCCCGTTCGGAGAGGCCGGCATGCCTTTGTGGGTTCTACCGCAGAACGACGCTGCCGGACTGCCGTATCTCGGGCTGAGCACCGACGGCGTTCCTTCCGGCGCCTACGAAGGTACCATCCACTACCAACTGATCGGCGTGACCGGCCCGGGGGATTTCTTCGCCTGGCAGGCGGACCTGGGGGTGCTGGATGTCCGGATGAACAGCGCGGACGGTATCGACGATCGCGACGTCATCCCGCTTCTGCCCGGGGGGCATGCGCACTTCAACTGGGGTTTCACCGCGCCGGGGCTGTATCGGGTCCTCATGCGACCGGTGGGGCGGCCGGTCGGAGCGGTGGCGGATGAGGTGGGGGAGGCATTTCCCATTGCCTTCTGGATCCGGCCCCTACCCGAGTCGCCGGGCTTCCTGGTGTGGCAACGCCGCTTCTGGCCGACGGGGGCGCCGGAATCCGTGCAGGGGCCGGACGCCGACCCCGATGGCGATGACGTGGTGAACGCGGTCGAATACGGGCTGTACGGACATCCGTTGGTGCCGAACGCGGTGGAGAAGCCTCAGCCCACCTTGGTACGGGTGGGAGACCAGACCTTCGCGGCGATGACCTTCACCCGGGTGAAGCAGGCGGCGGATCTCGCCTATCAGGTCGTGGCGGAGGATCACCTTCCCTGGACGGGGCCTGTTGTCCTGACCGACGTGGAATCGGTGCTTGATAAGGGGGAGTTGGAACGTGTGACGGTACGGGACAACCTTCCCATCGATGCCGGAGCCGCCCGCTTTCTGCAACTGCGGCTGGGCTGGCATTGAGCCATCCGGGGCAGGCTGGCGGCTATTTGGCGACCGCGCGGTCGAGGGCCTCGATCACGACCTCGGCGAAATGGCCCGGACCGAGCAGGGGGTTGGGATCCGGCAGGACTTCCGGCGGGCGTTCCGGGGCCGCCGGATAGACGAGCACGAGCGGAACACCGGCGCGTTCGAAGCGTTTCAGTTCCGCCGCGATTTCCGGGCTCTTGCGGGTGAAGTCCGCCAACAGGGTGGCGGCATTGAGCGCCTCGAGCCTGGCCAGCACGGATTCCCGTTCGAGCGCGGGCTTCACGATGGTGTTGCAGGTCAGGCACCAGTTCGCGGTGAAATCCACAAGCACCGGCCGGCCTTCTCGCCGGGCGGCCGCCACCGCCTCGGGACTCCACCGCTGCCATTCCAACCCTTCCGGCCAGGCCGCCTTGCCCGGGCCGGTCGCCAGATCGCCCGCCACCGGGGGCCGACGCCAGTCGAGCCCCCCTTCCATGGCCCAGGCGTAACCCCCCAAGGCAATGAGCAGGGCCACGATTCGGGCCAGGGAGCGGCGACGGATGCCGCGCTGGACGAACTCGCCATACACCCACAAGGCGAGCGCCAGCACCACGAGGAACAGCCCCACCCAGAGCGGGCCCGCGCCGCCGTAATGATCGGTTGTCTGGGACAACAGCCAGGCCGCCGTCGCCAGCATCGGGAAGCCCATCGCCACTTTGAATTTCTCCATCCAGGCGCCGGGCCTGGGGAGCAGGCGTTGCATCGCCGGGTAGAAGCTCAGCAGTAGAAACGGCAGGGCCAGCCCAAGCCCGATCATCGTGAAGATGAGGAGGATGACGACCGGCTCCCGGGAGATGGCCCAGCCAATGGCCGCCGCGAGCATCGGGGCCACGCAGGACGCCCCCAGCACCACGGCCAGAATCCCGTTGAAAAAGGCACCCCCGGCCCCCTCGCGGGAGGCCAGCCGGTTGGCGCCGGTCACCGTCGTGCCCGGAAGCACAAACTCGAACACGCCAAAGAGGTTCAACGCCACCAGCGTCATCAGCACGGTCACCCCGATGACAAAACGCGGGTCCTGAAACTGTTCGCCCCAACTGGCGAGCCGGCCCGCGATCACCAGCCCGGCGATGATCCAGAAGGACACCAGCACCCCGAGGGTGTAGATCAGCCCGTGCTTCCGACGATGGGCCGCCGAACTCGCTCCCTGCTGCACCAGCGAAAGCACCTTGAGCGACAGAATCGGCAGCACGCAGGGCATGACATTCAGGATGAGACCGCCAAGCAGGGCCAGCAGCAGTGCCCCCAGAAGCGAGCGTTGCGGGTTGATCGGATCCGCGACCGATGGCGTGGTTGAAGCCGGTTCGCCCGTCGCTTCGGTGCGCCTGTCATTCCCCCCGCCGCCCCCCGGGCTGAAAGTGACTTCCACGGCCCTGCCGATCTGACCCCCGGCGTTCGCCTGCACCAGCAGTCCGGTCAACCCCGCGGGCCAGGCATTGCCGTAGCGCGACACCTGTTTGCGCAGCGTGACCGTGTCCCCGACCTCCTCGCGGGCAAGCACCCCCGGCGCAACCGCATAATCCGAGCCGCCATACGGGAGAAAATCAGTCGGAACAAATCCCTCCGGGACGTGCGCGCGCAGCACCAGTTGCGCCTCCTCGCCGGCGAGATCCCCCTCCCAATTGGCCGTCACCTTCACCGCTGCGTCCGGTCCCGGGATTCCGGCGCGTTCGGCGGCGATCCGAGCGGCGTCGGGACCGGGCTTCAGGACATTGCCAATGATGAGGGTCGCACCTGCCGGGGCATCCCCGGGAATGCAGGACACCTGGCATTCCAGCCAGGAGACGTCGGCCTTCAACTCCACCCGGCCGGGGGGCAGATTGGATGCCAGGCTCAGGGGCACGATCAGCCAGGTCTCGTCATGGTGAACGTATGTGGTCATCCCTTCGGCCACATGGATCTCCGGGACCGGCCACTCGATGGGGCCGGCGGTGATGCCATCCGGCAGGGTCCATTTCACCTCGGTGGCGATGCCGGTCTCGCCCGGATTCCGCCAGTAGGTGTGCCAGCCCGGCTCCATTTTGAGCTGGATGCCGGCCAGCAGCGTGGTTCCAGGTGGGGCTTCGGCCGCGTCGAGATGAAGGGTGACGGTGGTGGCGGGACCGGCCGGGGCCATGGACATCTGCCCCGTGGAGGCGCCACCGAACGAGAAGCCCGGTAACGCCCCGACATCCTTTTGTGCCAGGGCCGGACCCGGCAGAAGAAGCGGGACGGCGCCGGTCAGGAATGCCAGCCACCGAGGGATACGGGATTGCTGCCGCTGCGTCATTGTCTCGACTGTTCGACCATTCAAGCCGTCAAGATGTTCGGTGAGGCCCGTTCTGACAAGTCGGGGCACGACCCCAACAGCGCCCGCATCCCGCTCTCTTCCGGCGGTACCCCGGTCGATGCGAAGGCGCGGCCGGTGGTCGGCGCGATCCTGGTGGCGCTGGAGATACCTCGATGATCGCGTGCGTTGGCATCAGCGTTCATGAACACATGTCCATGAAGCTCCCGCGCGAACTGTCGACCAAACCAACGAGGCAACAGAGCCTGCCACTTGATCTCCCAAAGCCCGCATTTGCCTGAAGAACCCGAAATCGGTGCTTGCACGGGCGATCTCGCGGCGTAGTCTGCGCGGTCGCCCGGGGTCCGCGAGTGCGGTTCCCCTTATGAGGCTGGAAATGTAACGAACAAACGAAGAACCGAACCCTTAACCTCCGCGGGTGGGGCGAAAGCCTTCCGGTGGAGCAAGAACCAAGGAGTTCCTCCCTACTGCGTCTCCCTCCGGAGACCTCCCATTATCTATGTTGACCATGGAAGAAGCCCTGCGGCAGAGCGAACCGCAATTCGCCGCCGGGCAAATCGTCAAAGGCACCGTCATTGAGGTGCGGCCCCGCGAGATTCTCGTGGACATCGGCTACAAGAGCGAAGGCAGCATTCCCGTTGGGGAATTCGAGGACCTGCCGGAAGTAAACCCCGGGGACGAAGTGGACGTCCTCATCGAGCGGCTGGAGGATCGGGACGGCATGGTCGTCCTTTCCCGTGAAAAGGCCGAGTTCAAGAAGAACTGGGCCCGCATCCTCTCCATCTGCAACGAGGGCGGCACCATCCAGGGCAAGGTCAAGGCCGTGGTCAAGGGCGGCCTGCTCGTCAACATCGGCGTCGAAGCCTTCCTGCCCGCCTCGCAGGTCGACGTCTCCCCGCCCCGCAACCTGCAGGGCTTCGTGGGTGAGACCTACGAGTTCAAGGTCGTGAAGCTCAACCCCGAGCGGCAGAACATCGTGTTGTCCCGCCGCGAGCTCATCGAGCAGGAACGCGCCGAACGCCGCGCCGCCCTGTTGTCCGAGATGCAACCCGGCGACATCCGCAAGGGCACCGTCAAGAACATCACCGATTTCGGCGCCTTCGTGGACCTCAACGGCCTCGACGGGCTGCTCCACATCACCGACATGTCCTGGGGCCGCATCGGGCACCCCAGCGAAATGCTCAAGGTGGGCGACGAACTCGACGTGGTGGTGCTCGACATCAACCGCGAGCGCGAACGGGTCAGCCTCGGTCTCAAACAGAAGACCGAGAACCCGTGGGAACGCATCGAGGAGAAATACCCGGTCAACAGCAAGGTCAAGGGTCGCGTGGTCAACCTCGTGCCCTACGGCGCGTTCGTGGAACTCGAACCCGGCGTCGAAGGCCTGGTGCACGTCACCGAGCTGTCCTGGACCAAGCGCATTGCGAAAGCCAGCGATGTCCTCAACCAGGGCGACGAAGTCGAGGCCGTGGTGCTGGGGATCAACCGCGAGGAACAGAAGATCTCCCTGGGTCTGCGCCAGCTCGACGCCAACCCTTGGGAGGCTGCCCTGGAGAAATACCCTCCCGGCACGAAGATCAAGGGCAAGGTCCGGAACCTCACCAGCTATGGTGCCTTCGTCGAACTCGAGGAAGGCCTCGACGGCATGGTGCACGTGTCCGACCTCTCCTGGACCCGCAAGACCAACCACCCCTCCGAGCTGCTCAAGAAGGGCGACGAGGTGGAAGCCATCGTGCAGGAGGTCGATGTGCCGAACCAACGGATTTCGCTCAGCATCAAGCATCTGAGCGACGATCCTTGGGAGCACATCGAGGACTTCTACAAGGTCGGCGACCTGGTTACCGGCAAGATCACCAAGCTGGCCAGCTTCGGTGCGTTTGTGGGGCTGGAGCACGACATCGACGGCCTGGTGCACATCTCGCAGGTCAGCGAGGAGCGGGTCGACAAGATCAAGAACGTGCTGAAGGTCGACCAGGAGGTCACCGCGCGTGTGGTCAAGGTGGATCGTGGCGAGCGCCGGATCGGGCTCTCGATCAAGGCTGCCGAGTACACGCCGGAACAGCTCAAGGCCGAGCAGGCGGTGCTGGATGCGCTCAAGCCGGGCGAGGATCTGGTGGCCCTGCAACACGCCTTCGACGCGGCGGAAGAGAAGCTCAAGAAGGACTGAGCCACAGGGGCGCAGTCATTCACCCGAATCCAACCAGGCCGGCCTTTCCAGGGCCGGCCTTTTTGCATTCCGGCCGGATGCCCAGTGCCAACCGGTCCTCATCACAACGCGCGCGAATCCCGCCATCAAATGCCTCGCCTTCATCGGCCA
>JACKPW010000050.1 GCA_024233215.1 Verrucomicrobiales bacterium
CCCCTGCTGCCTTGGCAACAAACTCGCGCTCCTCGGCATCCAGCTGGTCCCAGAGGCGCTTCTCACGAAGGTCGAAGGAACGCCGGGGCTGTTCGTCCGGGGCTCCCCGTTGTGAGCCGTTGTGAAAGCACCATCCGGCGGCGCCACCCGCCACCGCGCCCCGCAGGTCGGTCAGGAAATCCTCGGCGGTCGGTTGCCAGGTCGTGTAGCCACGCCGAAACGGCTCCTGATAATGCACCGGAATCTCACGCCCCACAGCGCGCAACATCGCGAGCGCGCGGCGCGTCTGATCCTCGGTTTGCGAAGGCGACTTGGGATGCCGGGGCCGGTGCGGCGCCAGAAAGTCCACTCCGATTTCCTTCGCAGCCTTGCCGATGTCGGCGTCGCTCAGGTCGTGCCCGCCAAACGACGCCGTAACGAGCCGGGCCGGATCCAGTTCGCGGACGCGGTCCCGCAAACGCCGCAGTTCATCCACCGGCACGAAACGGGCATCCCGCACGTCGCATTCGTTGGCCAGGTCGAGATACCAGTTTCGATGGGCCCGGAGCGATTCCACGAGGGTTTCCACCGCCCGGACGTGGGCCTCCATGTCGGCAATCCGCCCTGAAGTCGCCCCCTGGCCCCGCGTCAGGGTCACATCCACCACCATCCCCCGGCGGTCGCACTCGGCCACCAAGTGCTTCAGCCGACCGAGGTAAGGCTCCCTTTCCCGACCGGTCGCATCCACCGCGGACACATCCTGACCGAAGGCCTCCCAGGTGGCCCACACCCGCAGCCAGTTGAAGCCACGTTGCTGGAAATCGGCCAGGTCCTGTCGCACGAGGTCCTCGCCGGCGCCCAGCGCTCCGTAGTAGCTGAACCCGAGCAGAAACACGGGGTTGCCGTTGATCGAGAAACGGCTGCCCTCGATTCCCAGGACGGTGGCGCTTTCAGACGGGGGGTTCGCGGATGGGGCGGGGTTCGAGTTCCCTTCGACGCCGACTGCCGGATGCGTCGCGGCCAGGAGCGCCAAAGCCAGGAGGCAAGCAACTGAGCGACACCCGACCAGGGCCGCTGGGAGGACGGACTTCATGAAGGGGTTTTGTGCACCCGCCACGCCCCCGGCGCAAGACCGGACGTCACCAAAAGCTGCAGAATGCAGAATCCCGACGGGATTCCGCTTCAAAGCCCAAGGGTGCTCCGCACAGTCGGGACAACCTTGGGTCGTGCACCTTTATCAAGGACAACCCTGCGAGGGTTGAGCCTCCCAGAAACGGAGTACGCTGACTTCATCCGAAAACCGCCCGCAACGTGCGGCGTATCACGCGTGTCAGGCATTCATCAGAACGCTCACCAAGAAAAGCCCGGTCATGGCAACCGCACAGGCAAGCTTGCCCAACGTTCCGGCAAGCAACCCCAGCACCGCACCCAGGCCGGCCTGGCTCGCTTCCTTGAGTTTGCGCCCCCCCAGCAACTCGAAGAGCACCGCACCGATGAACGGCCCCAGAATCAGCGCGACCGGACCCCAGAAGATCCCGACGATTCCCCCGACCCCGGCGCCCACCACACCCCGCCAGGTCGCCCCGAGTTTGCGCGCGCCGACCAACGTGGCCACGTAATCAAGCACGAGTGCCAACACCATCAGCACCGTCATGACGATCAGCACGGTGATGCTGGCACTGGCCTCCCCGAACATGAGCCGGTGGACAATCCCCGCCATCAAGACCAGCGGCGGCCCCGGAATGCCGGGAATGAAACTGCCGGCAATCCCCATCCCCATGACCAGCAGGACCATGAGCAGCGCCATCCACTCGGTCAGGCTCATGCGCCCTCCTTTCGCCCCATCGCCCCGCCCACCGGAGGTTCGCGCAACGCCAGCACGGTTGCGCGAAAGTCCTCCGGCCAGGGGGCCTCGAACTCCATCCCCTCCCCCGAGGCCGGATGGACGAAACTCAACCGCCGTGCGTGCAACATCTGCCGCGCCGCCGCCCACCCGGTCAGTTCCTTTAACCGGACAATCTGCCGCTTGGCATAGACGTCATCGCCCACCAACGGGAAGCCCAGGTGCTTGAAGTGAACCCGCACCTGGTGGGTCCGACCCGTGTGCAGTTGCACCTCCACCAGGGTCGCGCCGCGCAACCGTTCCACGACGCGATAGCTCGTTCGCGCCGACCGGCCCCCGGTGGCCACGGTCATGACCTTTCGATGATTCGGATGCCGCATGATCGCCGCATCGATTTCGCCCCGCGCCGGCATCACCGCGCCACAGGCAATTGCATCGTAGAGCTTCTGCACCTGGCGATGGGCAAACTGGTGGGACAACGCCATGTGCGTGGCATCGTTCTTGGCGACCACCATGACGCCGCTGGTGAACTGGTCCAACCGATGCACGATGCCCGGCCGTTCCACGCCCCCAATGCCGCTCAGGCTACCCCGGCAATGATGGAGCAGGGCGTTGACAAGAGTGTTGTCCTCATTGCCCGCGGCCGGGTGCACCACCATGCCGGCCGCTTTGTTCAACACCAGCAGATCGTCGTCCTCATGCAGGACCTCCAGCGGCAGGGCACGCGGCTCGACGGTTGGCGGTTTGGGGTCGGGCCAGTGGATCGTGACCTGCTCGCCGGCGGCCGGGTGGTGCGTGGGCTTGACAGCCTGCTCGTTCACCAGGATTTCCCCCTCGCGAATCAACCGCTGCAACGTGCCCCGCGACACACACGGAAACTGCTGGTGCAGGAAGGTGTCCAACCGCGCCCGCGGCAGCGAGGTCTCGACGGTGAGCGAGTCGGTTCTCACGAACTGCGTTCCTTCGACTTGCGGGAGCGGCCGGCCTTTCCGGGTGGTTCGGCGGCGCTTGAAACCTCGCCGTCGGCTTTGACCGAGGCCACACGGGGCAACATTCCCCACAACACCGCCCCCGCCACCAGCACCCCCACACTGACCACCTGGCCCACGGTCATCCAGCCGAAGTAATGCACCAGGTAGTCGCCTCGCAGAAACTCAACCGCCCCGCGCAGGACGCCGTAACTGATCAGGTAAATCGCGAAGGTCTGGCCGGGAAACCGGCGACGCCGATACTGCCACGCCAAGGCGCCATACAAAGCCAGGTTCATCGCCGCTTCATAAAGCTCCGTTGGATGCACCCCGACTCCCGCGGTCGGATGCCCCTCGGGAAAATGCACGGCCCACGGCAGGCTGCAGGCCACCCCGTAGCAACAGCCGTTCATGAAACAGCCCAGGCGCCCGAACACATGCCCCAGCGCGATGCTCGGCGCCAGCGCGTCCGCCAACCGCCACAAAGGCAACTTCCTTACGCGAACGTAGATCAGCACGGTCGCCGCCGCCGCCATCAACCCGCCGTGAAACACCAACCCGCCGCGGCGGATGTTGACGTAATCCCAGAAGGTGGCCTCCTGAAAATCCTCCGGATACTGCCAGATGAAGAGGAGCCGCGATCCGACCAGGGCCGACACGACAATCCACGGGATCAGGTCCGCAACCATCTCGCCCGGGAGATTGTCGTAAAGCAACGCCCGCCGGCTGGCGGTCCAGAACCCCAGGAGAAAACCGATGGCGATCAGGATGCCGTACCAGTGAATCGACAGACTGCCGATGTAAAACGCGATTGGATGCACGTCAGGAGGAACTTAGCCGAAACAACTGAGGGGAACCACGAAATACACGGAACCCACGAAAGGACGGCCAAGAATGCGCCCGTGCCTGGCGCATACATCACCAAGGACGAGCTTGCGTTTGTCAGCCACGGCACTCCAGAGCAAGCGATCGAATCCAGCACTTGGACGCTGCTGAGCGGGAATTACGACAAGGTGCCCTTGAGCCCCCGACAGCAGGAAGCCGGGCGAACCCCACCCTGGCGAGTTCGCAACCGGCATTCGCCGTAATGTCCATTTCGCGGCTTTAGCGTGTTTCGCGGGCACGCCCAATCCGCTATCCCTCAAAATCCCTCGTGCTCCGTTCGCTGGATGATCTCTTCCTGGAGCGCCTCGGACAGGTCGCAGAAATAGTCGCTGTAACCCGCCACACGGACGATGAGGTCGCGGTGTTCCTCCGGGTTCTCCCGGGCCCGACGCAGCGTGTCGGCGTCGACGATGTTGAACTGGACGTGGTGACCGTCCATGCGGAAGTAGCCGCGGACCAGGTGCCCCCACTTGTTCAGACCCTCCTCCGTGGCCACCAGCGACGGCGTGAACTTCAGGTTCAGCAATGTCCCGCCGGACTTCAGGTGATCCATCTTCGCGGCACTCTGGACCACGGCGGTCGGGCCGTTCCGATCCGCGCCTTGCACCGGTGAAATCCCCTCAGACAGCGGCTTCCCGGCACGGCGACCGTCGGGTGTGGCGCCGGTGACGCTGCCGAAATACACATGGCAGGTCGTGGGCAGCATCTCGACGCGGTAGGAACCACCCCGTCCGTCCGGTCGGCCGTCCAGTTCCTCGACGCAGGTGTCGAAGATCCACGTCATCAACTCGTCCGCACGCGGGTTGTCGTTGCCATACTTGGGTGTCTTGTTGAGCAGGCGCAGGCGAAGCGGTTCCGCGTCAGTGAAGTCGCGATCCATGGCCGCCACGAACTCCGCGAGCGACAACGTCGGGGACCACGCGCCGCCGGCGTGTTCCTTTCGGCCGCCGGCCGAAAGGCCCTGTGCAGTCCCCGGGACCGTATCCGCGACATTGGCTGGAGCATCCGGCGGGCCGCCGGATGTAACACGCGGGCCGCGTGTGCTCCCCTCCGCCGTATTCGCCATCGCTTCGCTCGGCCAAACCCAGGGATACGGTTCGTTCGGAGCCACAATGCCGGCATCCCATGGGTTGCGACAAAGGTAATGGATCTTCTCCTGAAGATCGGCATCCGATCGCAGGAAGCGGTCGAACGACTCCTTCTGCCAGACGCCGCCGTCTCTCTCCGCACGCTTGTTGATCCGGTGAGCGGTGAAGGACTTGATCGTGTGGAGGATCTTCGTCAGCGAATAGAAGACCGGTTCCCCGTCAACATCGCGCGATTCGATGCCGGGCTGAATGATGAGGTGCACATGGTCCGGCATCACGCAGGCAGCGCTGAGGCGATACCGGCGCCCATCCCAGTGCCGGATACACTCCATGACGATCTCACGATCTTCCGGCGCGAGTTGATGCCCATCTACCGCAGAGAACGTGATGTGATAAATCGCCCACGGTTTCTCGAAATGCGGCAGGTTGCGCCGGGAGTAATGCGCTCCAGCCGCCGGCTCGACGCAGACACGCTTGTCTTCGGTCGAGAACAACCGCGCTGCACTCTCGGACGAGGACCACACGCCGCCGGCGTGTTCCTTTCGGCCGCCGGCCGAAAGGCCCTGTGCCGTCTCCCAGACCGGGTCCGTGGTATTGACTGGAGCATCCGGCGGGCCGCCGGATGTAACACGCGGGCCGCGTGTGCTCCCCATGCCTTCGTAGCAAAGCTCCCGCACCGCGCTCAGGCTGTCCGTCAGCGTGCCCAACCCCACGAATTGCACGTAGGTATTGTTGTAACGGGCGCCGCCGGCGTTGTAATCGCGGCCGCTGCGGATGCAGTCATCGGTCAGCACGCTCAGGAACGGCGCGGGCATCTGCGTCGCATAGAGCCGCTGGATGATCCGGTTGCCACACAGTTTGAGATTGAGGAAGTGCCGGAACTGGGCGCGATAGGCGGCAAACACCTCGTCAAAGCTGGCGAAGGATTCGGGCTCGCCGGTTTGCGGTCCGAGTTGCCGGCCGGTCCGGGGATCCACGCCGTTGTGCAGAGCCAGTTCGAAAACCTTCGGCAGGTTGAAATAGCCGGTCAGGATGTAGGCTTCCTTGCCGAATGCCCCAACCTCGACGCAGCCGCTACATCCGCCCGCGCGGGCATCCTCGAGGGTCTTGCCCTGGCGCAGTTGTTCCTGCACGACGGCGTCCGCGTTGAAGACGCTGGGAAAGCCGTATCCCTTCCCGATGACCTGCAACGCGTGTTTCAGGAAGGCGTCGGGACTCTTGCGTGAAAGCTGGATGTTGGAACTTGGCTGCAGCAGATGCATCTCGTCGATGATCTCCAGCAGCAGGTGCGAAACCTCGTTGGAACCGTCGGTGCCATCGTGCAAGAGGCCGCCGAGATTGAGGTTCGCGAAGTCGGTGTAGGTGCCGCTCTCCGCCGCGGTCACCCCGACCTTCGGCGGCGCCGGATGGTTGTTGAACTTGATGAAGAAGCACTCGAGCAACTCGCGGGCAGTTTCGCGGGTCAACGTGCCGTCCGCCAGGCCGCGCTCGTAGAACGGCAGCAGATGTTGATCCAAGTGCCCGGGACTGAAGGCGTCCCAGCCGTTCAACTCGGTGATGACCGCCAAATGGCAGAACCAGTAGGCCTGCAGGGCCTCGTGGAAATCGCGGGGTGCGTGTGCCGGAACCCGCTCGCAAACCTCGGCGATCTTCAGTAACTCCGCCTTCCGCCCGGCGTCCCGCTCGGCAGCGGCCCGTTCGCGCGCCAGGTCCGCATGCCGTTGCGCGAAGCCCATCACCGCATCGCACGAGATGGCGAACGACTTCAATGCTTCCCGTTTGTCCAGCGCCTCGGGATCGCAGAGAAAGTCCAACGCTGCCAGCGCGCTTTCGATGTCGCGTTTGAAATCCAGCAACCCGCGCCGGTAGATCTTGTCGTCCAGCACCGTGTGGCCGGGCGCCCGTTGCTCCATGAATTCCGTGAAGATGCCGGCCTCGTAGGCCGCGTGCCATTCCGGGGACAACTCCGCGAAGATGCGCTCCCGCATCGTTCGCCCCCGCCAATAGGGAATCACCTTCTCACGATAGAAACCCAGGCACTCGTCATCGACGCGATACCAGGTCTTCGGGCGGGAATTCAGAATCCGCAGGTCCTCCTCGCTGTGGCAGGTCAATTCCGGGAAGGTCGGTACCACCTTGGGCGCCGGACCGCGCTCGCCGATGATCAGTTCACCGTCGCCCAGGTGGATGGTCTTCCGCTCACAGAGGTGCAGGAAGGACCGCGCCCGGGTCACCGGCACGGACCAGCGGCCGGCGTTCTCTTCGTAGAATTCGGTCAGCTGCACCGCCCGTTCGGCAGAAATGCGGGGTGGCGTCTCCAGGCTTTCGCGGCGAAGTCTCTCGGTGCGTCCGGTCATGTCCAGTCAGTCAGTCGGTCGGACAGGGATTAAAGCCGGTCGGCCGGGAAAGGAAAGCCGGTTTCGGGCGGCGACAGTTCGTCCGTCGTCGGGCAAACCGGGCCGCGGCGTGCGCCTGGGGGCAACGAACCGGCCCCGATTCTTCATCCCGGACCGGGAGGACTCGCGCCGGCCCTCACCCCCCGATTCGGGTTTCCAGACCGGCTTTCCGGAAGACGGCCCGGGCCGCCCCCAGGGCGGCGGTGGACGGCGTTTGGAATGCAAGCCCGGCCGCCGACGCGCCCAGGCGCTCACGCTTGCCGGCACCGACCGCATGATAGGGCAGGAGATGGACTTGTTTCACGCCGTCCAATCCGGCCGCAAACGTCGCAAGCGCCGCCAGTTCCCGGGGGTCATCGTTCACGCCCGGGATGACCGGGATGCGAAGCCAGAGGTTCCCGTGGTTCGCCGAAAGCCAGCGCAGATTCTCCAGGATGAGGCGGTTCGACACGCCACAGAACCGACGATGGACCCCGTCATCCAGACTCTTGAGGTCGTAGAGGAACAGGTCCACATGCGGGACGAGCGCCTCGAAACGCTCTCTCAGAGCAAACCCGGAGGTATCCACCGCCACGTGAAGCCCGCCTTTCCGACAGGCGGTGGCGCCGGCCAGCAGGAACTCGAACTGGCTGAGCGGCTCGCCCCCGGAGAAGGTGACCCCTCCGCCGGACTCCTCGAAGAACACCCGGTCGCGCGACACCTTCGTCAGCAATTCGGGCACGGTGAATTCGCGCCCCACCATCCGGCGTCCGTCCGCCGGGCAGACTTCCACGCAGGCGCCACAGACCAGGCAGTCGGCCCGCGCCTCGACAAGTGCCGCCGGCGAGTCGCCCATGCCGACGGGGGCATGGTTGGGACAAGCGTCCGCGCACTGACCGCAGCGGACGCAGCGCCCCGTGATGACCATCAGTTCCGGCCGCGGCGAAATCGTCTCGGGATTGTGACACCACGCACAGTTCAACGGGCAGCCCTTCAAGAAGACGGTCGTGCGAATGCCCGGCCCGTCATGGACCGAGTATCGCTGCACGTTCGTGATCAGGCCGCGGATCATGCGCGGGCTGAGACTGGGCCAGCGGCGATGGGGCTTCAAGCCGGCGGTTGAGCGGGGCATTGGCGTTTCGGCACGTTCAGTGACCGGCCGATTCCGGGGCCGGATCGTCGATGTTGACTCATGTTCTAATAGCGTAAATACGATTACCTTCTATATGTCCCAGCCCGCTGGAATCCGGGGCTTGACAGGCGGGTGCGTCCCCAGTTACCGACGAGTATCAACCTGCTGGTTGTTGCCGAAAGAACACCTTATGAAAGCTGGACTTCTTGTTCTGGCAGCCGGGCTATGCCTCCCGGCGTGCATCCTCACTACAATTGGTCAAAATTTGCACCCCGGCGATGCTCTGCCTGGCCAGTTCATCATTCAAACCCGGAGCGGCGTGCCCCCGACAAGGGTCAGTCAGCGAAACGGACTGACCCCGGACCACGTCTACGGCGCCGCGCTCCAGGGATTCTCCGGGTTTGTTCCGCCGGGTTTGTTGCCGAAGCTCGCGAACGATCCGGATGTCCTCCGGATCACCCCCAACCGAATGGTGTCGATCATCGGCAAGCCCGACAAGACGGGTGGGGGAAAGGGCGGCAAGCCGGGTGGCGGAGATCCGCCGCCGCCGCCTCCCGAGGGCCAGATCGTACCGGAAGGGGTCGCGCGTGTCGGAGCACCGCTGGCTCACGCGGTTGGAATCACCGGAGGCGGGGTGGGCGTGGCCATCGTGGACACCGGCATCGACTTCAACCACGTCGACCTCGCCGCCAACCTCCGTCCCGAGTGGCATTCCTCATTCCCGGGCCTGACCGCGCAGGATGACCACGCTCACGGCACGCACGTCGCGGGGATCGTGGCAGCCGTGGACAACAGCGAGGACGTCCTCGGAGTCGCCCCTGACGCCGGTTTGTACGCGGTCAAGGTGCTCGACCACTGGGGGGACGGATCGGACGCGGAGGTGATCGCCGGCCTCGACTGGATCGTGGCCAATGCCGCCTTGGTGGACCCGCCGATCAAGGTCGCCAACCTGAGCCTGGGACGCCCCGCCAGCGCGGATGACAGCCTGTTGCAGGCAGCCATCCAGCGCGTGGTGAGCGCCGGGGTCACGGTGGTCGCCGCGGCGGGCAACGACTGCGGACTGGAAGTGTCACAACTGGTGCCTGCCGGCTTCCCGGAGGTCATCGCAGTGGCCAGTTCGACCGCCCAGGACGGCATCGCGGACCGCAGACTGCAGCCCATCCAGGCCGACACGGCCTCGTTTTTCAGCACGGACGGGGCCTACGATCCGGCGACCGGCATCGGTATTTCCATCTCGGCGCCAGGTGAGACCCAGGAGGACGTCGGCAAAGGCGGGGCGATCACGTCAGTGGGAATCCTCTCCACGCTCATTGGTGGTGGCACAGTTGGGATGTCCGGCACCAGCATGGCGGCCCCCCACGTCACGGGAGCCGTGGCGCTCCTGCTGCAGGTGGAAGCGACGCTCGCGCCGGAGGACCTGCGGACGGTGCTGATGATGAGCGCGGACGGCCGCGGCCCCGGAGGGTTGCCCACGGTCAGCCCCACCGCGTGCCACAGCGGCAATGACGGGGAATCCGAGGGCATTCTGAACGTGGCCACCGCGCTGGGTCTGGTGCCTTGATCCTTGCCACCCCACCACCCTCCTGACGACGCCAGCCCGCATCGTCAGGAGGTCTCTGCTGTCAGCAACCCGGACTAGAAGCCCTCCCCCGCGGGCACCACCAACGCAGCACCCCGGATGCGACGCCGGATGGATTGCCGCCGGGACGACCCGCGGGGGCATCCCGACTTTCTCAGAACACGGGTTGAGGTCCCTCACCGGTTGATTCCCGGCGCGGCTGACGGCATGGACCTCGCGCTCGGATCCGACGGGCCGGCTCCCTTCAGAAGACGGCGGGAGCCTGTCCCAACGGACATACCCGCACAAAGTTTTTGCCTTGATCGATGAATTTCAGGCAGGCTGTTTCGATCAAAGTCCACCGAGGACATTGAAAATGAACATGACCAAACCGATGATCGTGAAACAAACTGTGATGCTCGCCGCGGCCGCCGCGCTGATCGGCGGAAACGTGGTCGCCGCAGACATGGCGCCCCTTCCCCTCAAGCTGCCCATTCCCGCCTTCATGGGAACGCCGACCGACATGGAACTGGGCCCGAATGTGGAGCCCCTTTCCGACAAGCCGCGCGCCCCGTTCATGGCGCCCCAGGGTGTGAAGAACCTCGCCGCGGGCAAGAAAGTCACCAGCAGTGACAAATCCCCCATCACCGGCTCGCTGGAACTCGTGACGGATGGCGACAAGGAAGCGGATGACGACAGCTTCGTGGAGCTGCACCGTCGCACCCAATGGGTGCAGGTCGACTTGGGCCAGAAAGCGAAGATCTACGCCGTGGTGCTCTGGCACGCACACAACACCTACCAAGTCTACCACGACGTCATCGTGCAGGTCTCCGACGATCCCGATTTCACGACCGGCGTGAAGACCCTTTACAACAACGATTTCGACAACAGCTCGGGTGTCGGCATCGGCACCGACAAGGAGTACTTTGAGGACTATCAGGGCCGCCTGATCGATGCCAAGGGGGCCGAGGGCCGCTACCTCCGGCTCTACAGCCGGGGCAGCACCTACAGCGCCCTGAATCGCTACACCGAAGTCGAAGTCTGGGGCACGCCCGCCGAATAGGCGTTCCGCCCTCTGAAACCGGTCCTCGACAGCCGCGCGATGCCGGTCGCGCGGCTGTTCGTATTTCCGGCCATAAGCGGAGGAGGACGAACGGCCCGTCCCCCCGGGAATTGCCGGCGGCAAACCCCCTCACAGCGACGAGCCGTCGCCGCTCCGGCGGTCAAGCGGTTTCCGCCGCTCGGTGAGCCAGGCGAATTTCGGGATTGCGACGGAGCCGGGAAAGCCCCATCAAAGTCCCGCATTTCGCCCATCGCATCATGAGATCCTGCATCCAGCCGCGGGCCGGACGGCGTCGTTGGCCCACCCCCCTCCAACTGCTTGGCGGCCTCTTGCTGGGCGTCCTGTCCCACGCGGCCGCCCCGGCCGTGGAACTCATCGCCAACGGCGATTTCCATGCGGGACTCGCGGGCTGGCGACCCCTGTGGACCCGGGATCCCGGCGTCGCCACCGCGGAAACGCAGCGCTCGCAGAGCGGAACCGAGGTTCTCATTACGCACACGGGCAACCAGGACTGGAGTTTCACCCAGGGAGAACGACTGCCGGTGAAGCCAGGGGACATGTTCGTGCTGAGCGCCCAACTCGCATTGACGGGCGAGGGATCGGCGACCCTGGGAGTCATTACGTACGATGTGAACGGCCAACCGCTGGACTGGTCGTTCGGTGGTCGGGAAGTCCGGGCTCAGCCGAAGGGTGCCACGCCGCGAACCCGGTTGATCATCCCGGAAAGGGTCGCCGCCATCGAACCGAGGTTGATCGGTAGCGGCCCGGCCCGGGTTCGTCTTTCCCAAATCTCCCTCCGGCGTGACGGAAACCTGGCGGACCTGCGGGCGGAAGGATTGCCGGCGGACTTCCGGTTCGAGGCCGGCCCCCTGGCGATCACACTGCGAACGAGCGATGCCACCCTGGAAGTGCTGGACCGACGCGACGGCCGCCGATGGCACCAGGAATCGCGCAACGCCGGGATCCTCGTTCGCCAGGTACAACCCGAGGGCGCCAATTTGCGCTTGGAGCTGCTGCACGTGCCCACCGACTCCCGGTTGACGGCCCTCCTGGAAACCGCCGGAGAACGGCCGGAGTTCACCTTCTGCCTGTCCGGCGAGATGGCGATGGAAGAAGCCCTGGCGTTCCCCCACCCCTTCGTCACCGAGCCGGGAACGTCTCTGGTCGTCCCCATGAACGAGGGGATCTCCTTTCCGGTCGACGACCCAACCATCGATCCCATGCGATTGATCGCCTATGGCGGACATGGCATTTGCATGGCGTTCTGGGGCGTAACGGACGGGGTAGCCGGGCAGATGGCGATCATTGAGACACCGGATGACGCCGCCATCCGGATCGACCGCGCCGACGGCCGGTTGATCGTCGCCCCCGAATGGGATGCGCAGAAGGGGCGGCTGGGCTATCCGCGCCGGCTGCGCTACGTCTTCTTCAGCGAGGGAGGGCATGTGGCGATGGCGAAGCGCTATCGCGAGCACGCCCGGGCGCAGGGACTTCTGAAGACGCTGGCCGAGAAGCGGGAGGCGAACCCGAATGTCGACCGGTTGATCGGCGCGGTGAACGTCTGGTGCTGGGACAACAACGCTGTCGGGATCGTTGAGGAACTCCAGGCCGCCGGAATCCAACGGATCCTCTGGAGCAACCGCCAATCATCGCAAAACCTGCGCGCGTTGAACGATCTGGGCGTCCTCACCAGCCGTTACGACATTTACCAGGACACCATGAACCCGGCCAACTTCCCCAGACTGCGCGGGATTCACTCGGACTGGACCACCGAGGCCTGGCCGCAGGATCTCATGCTCGACCGGAACCAGAACTGGGTACGCGGCTGGCGGGTGCGCGGGAAGGACGGCGAATGGTATCCGTGCGGCGTCCTCTGTGACCGTCAGGCGCCTGCGTATGCCACCCGGCGGATTCCCGCGGAGCTGGCAACGCATCCGTACCTTTGCCGGTTCATCGACACGACGACCGCGAGCCCGTGGCGGGAGTGCTGGTCCGCCGACCATCCCATGACCCGCAGCGACAGCCGCGAGTGGAAGATGCGCCTGCTCGAGACCATGTCGAAGGATCTGGGCCTGGTGACGGGATCCGAGACCGGTCATGACGCGGCGGTGCCGTATGTGCATTACTTCGAAGGCATGCTGAGCCTGGGGCCGTACCGGGTGCCCGATGCCGGGCGGGACATGCAGCGGATCTGGACCGAGGTCCCGGAGCGCGTGGCGAAGTTCCAGCTCGGGCATCGTTACCGCCTGCCGTTGTGGGAACTGGTCTATCACGACTGCGTGGTCGCGCAGTGGTACTGGGGTGACTACAACAACAAACTCCCCGCGCTCTGGGACAAGCGGGACCTCTTCAACGCGCTTTATGGCACGCCGCCGATGTTCATGTTCAACCATCGGCTATGGCAGGAAAATCGGGAACGTTTTGTCGCCAGCTACCAGGCGGCCGCGTCCGTCGCCCGCGCCACCGGCTATTCCGAGATGGTGGATCACCGCTTCCTCACCCCCAATCGCGACGTGCAACAAACCCGCTTCGCCAACGGCGTCGTGGTCACGGTGAACTTCGGGGAGGAACCCTTCGAGATGGTGGACGGCACACAACTGGCTGCGGGCAGGCAACGTCTGCAGCTTCCCGGGGTTTCACCCCAGGAATGAGCAATTCGTGTCATTCCCGATTCGGCGGAGTTGTTGCGGTTCAGGCTGGGCCGAGCGCCTGCCCCGAGCGCCTGCCCCGTTGCAACCACGGAGAACCTCCGGTAGCCTTGCCCACATGAGCTTGCGTCTCGAGTTTGCCCGCGGTATTGGCCTGCTGGCCGCCCTGGTGGTGCTGACGGGGTGCCCGCCGCCCCCGGGAGCTTCCGATGAGAACAACCCGCTGATCCAGGAGGCGGTGGGGCTGGCATCCACCGATCCGACCCGGGCCATCGAACTGCTCGAGAAGGCACTCGGGGGTAATCCCGGACTGGCTCGCGCCCATCGGGAACTCGGCAACCTGCACTATCAGGCCACTCACGATTACGCCGCCGCGATCTACCACTTTCAGAAATACCTGGAACTGGATCCGAAATCGCAGTGGCGCACCACCATCGAGCCGCAGATCAAGCAATCGAAAATCGAGCTGGCCCGGTCCGAGCTGCAGGCGATCTCCGACGCCTCCGCGCAACGCCTCATCCAGTCGTTGTTGAGCGAAAAGGCGGACCTCACCCGTCAACTCGAGGAGGCAAACGGGACGATCCAACGTCTGGCAACCCAACTCGGCGAGCTGACCAACCGGGTGGCCGGCGCGACCTCACCGGAACTGCGACCCGGACAGCAGGAGACCTCACAACCAGGCCGGACCCCCGAAACCTCCCGGCAACCGCAACAACCCGTCGCCGCCGGCGTGGCCACCACCCACCAGGTGGCTCCCGGAGAAACCCTCTCCTCGATCGGCCGCGCCCACGGCTTCACTCTGGGCCGCATGAAGGAGGCCAACCCGGGCATCAACCACGATCGCCTGCGCATCGGCCAGACCATCAACCTCCCCCGAAGGACGGACGCCCGATGAACCCCGGGGCCACTTTCCGACCCCTTTGGCCCCTGCCCACTCAGGCCCCGGAAGCAGGGCCCGCCGCATGATGCGACGCCTCTTCTTCCCGCTGGTCACCCTGTTCTGGGTGATCATGAACGTGCTGCTCTGGCGCTCTGAAATGAGCGGGACGCACGACGGCGGCAGCCCGGTGCCCACGGCGATGATCTGGGACCGCATCCTCACGGCGCCGGACGAGTCAGCCATGGTGATCCTCCACCAGGGGGAAAACATGGGCAACTGCCGCTGGCTGGCCACCGTCGGCGAGGAACTCCTGCCCCAGGACGTCGGCACCGAGTTCGCCCCCGAAGGCCGCGTGGGCCGCATCACCGGATATCGGATCGACTTCGACGGGAACCTGCGGCTCGAGGAGAATTCGCAGCGGCGACTGCGCTTTCGCTGGGAACTGGAGCTGGCGCCGGACAAGCAGTGGCGTCGGATGCATGTGCAGTTGATCAACCGGCCAAACCGCTGGGAGGCGGAGGCGGACGCCGACACGGAAAGACTGACCTTGAGCGCGGGGGAGGAACCGGACCTTTGGGAGCGGGTGCTTCCATTTGCCGACTTGAAGAGCCCGGGCACGCTGCTGAAGAAGCTTGGTCTGCCGGGGGGCATGGGGCGTTGGACCGCCCTGCTGGCGGGGCTGCCGTTTCCCGACCAGGCCCGCATGGATTTCACCGTGGACTGGCAGGCTTCACAGGACTGGCTGCGCATCGCCCACGCCCGGACGCGCGTCTTCCGCCTCAGGGCGCGACTGTTCGAGGGCTATGAGATTCAGGTCCTGCTCAGCCGGGTCGGGGAGATTCTGAAGGTGGAACTGCCCGGGGACATCCAGTTGCTGAACGAGGGGTTCGCGGGCCCCCATTGAAATCGACATGGTTGAACTGCGCAACCTCGTGAAACGCTTCGGCGACCTGGTGGCGGTGGACGACGTCAGCCTCAAGGTTGAGGCCGGGGAGTTCTTTGCCCTGCTCGGGCCCAACGCCGCGGGCAAGACCACCACCATCCGCATGCTCGTGGGCCTGATTCGTCCCACCTCCGGTTCGGCGCTCCTGGCCGGGCATGACGTGCAAAGCGAACCCCTGGAGGCCCGGCGCCGGCTGGCCTACGTGCCCGATTTTCCGTTTCTCTACGACAAGCTGACCCCCTGGGAGTTCCTGCGCTTCACCGGCCAACTCTTCCGCATGGAGGAAGCGGCCATCCGCGCCCGCTGCGAGGAACTGGTGCGACGCTTCAACCTGGAGACGTTCATGGCCAAGACCATCGAGGGCCTCTCCCACGGCACCCGCCAACGCGTTGCCATCGTGTCGGCCCTGATGCATGACCCGGAGGTGTTCGTCCTCGATGAACCGATGGTGGGCCTCGATCCCCATCATGCCCGCGTGCTCAAGGACACCTTGCGCGAGCGCGCCTCGCGCGGAATGACGGTGTTCATTTCCACCCACCAACTCAGCATCGCGGAGGAGATGGCGGACCGCATCGGCATCATGCACGAGGGACGAATGCTGGTGGTGGGAACGGGGGATGAACTCCGCGCCCGCAGCGGCACGTCGGGGGCACTGGAACGTACGTTCCTGGCCCTGACCGAGCAGGAGGCCAATTTCCGGGAGGAGCGGGTTCATGGCGGATGACGCGCCGACAACCTGCCTCGCTGGCCCGGCGGTGGTGGCCGCCTCCCGTCCGGAGCGGATCCCCGGGCCGCTGCTATTGCTGCTGCGAATCAACCTGCTGCAGGCCTGGCGAAAGGTGCTCGGCGTGGGTCAGGCGTCACCGCTGCTGACCCTTCTCATTGGTCTCTTTCTGGTGGGATACGCGAGCCTGGCCTTTGCGTTGTTCGATCGCGCGCTGCGCTTTGCCGGGAGTTTCCCCGGGCTGGGCCCGGTACTGATCGAGCGGATGCTGTTCCTGCTGTTCGCCTGCCTGTTTGGACTGTTGCTGGTCAGCAACCTCATCATCAGCTATACCAACCTCTTCCGAAACCGGGAGGTGTGGTTCCTCCTGCCGCAACCCGTCCCCCCGCAGGTGATCTTCCAATGGAAGTTCATCGAGTCCGCCGTACTGGCCTCATGGGCCTTCCTGTTCCTGATCGCCCCCCTGCTCACCGCTTATGGCCTGCGGCAGGAGGCCCCCTGGCATTTCTACCCGTTCACGCTCCTGCTCATCGCGCTGTTCATCATCCTCCCCGGCGTGGCGGGCTCGTATCTGGCCGCCCTGACCGCGCGCTTTCTCGACCGCCGGGCTTTTCAGATCGCCGCCCTCACCCTCGCCGCCGGCGCAGTGCTGGGGTCGTTTCTCTACTTCCGGCCCGACGTCGTGACCGACGAGGATCTGGAAAGCCGCGTACTGGTGGTCCTGGACCGGTTGCTCATGCGGACGCGGTTCGCCCAATACCCGCTCCTGCCGAGTTACTGGCTCTCGTCCGGTGTACAGCAGTGGGCCGAGGGCGCCCTGGCGGCGGCGGTCTTCTTCGGGGGCGTGCTGCTCAGCAACGTGCTGTTTCTCGGGGGCCTGATGTTCACCCGCATGGGCACGCTGTTCTATCACGCCGCCTCCTCGGTCCAGAGCCGGGCCAACTTCTTCGGCCGGTCCGGAGGCTGGCGTTTCTGGCGTCCCCGGACAGAGGGGTTCGACTACCCGACCTCGCCCTTGGAACGTTTGCTGCGTTGGATTCCCGGGTTGCCCGCCGACGCCCGGGCACTGATGCTGAAGGATGCCCGGACCTTCTGGCGCGACACCTCGCAATGGGCGCAGACCCTGGTGTTGTTCGGTCTCTTGACGGTCTACTTCATGAACCTGCGCCACTTCAGCCAGCGCCTCACCAATCCGTTCTGGATCGTGATCGTCAGCTACCTGAACCTGGGGGCGTGCTCCCTGAACCTCGCCACGCTCACCACGCGCTTCGTGTATCCTCAGTTCTCCCTCGAAGGCAAGCGGCTCTGGATCGTGGGACTGGCCCCGTTGGGCCTGCCGCGCGTCATGTTGACGAAGTTCCTGATGACCACCTCGATCTCCTTGATGATCACGGGCGGGCTCATCCTGATGTCGTGCCACATGCTCCAACTATCCTGGGCATTGACCGTCTACCATACCTTGTCCGTGGGGGTCATGGCGCTCACGCTGAACGGGCTCGCCACCGGCACCGGCGTGCTCTATCCCAATCTGAAGGAGGACAACCCGAGCAGGATCGTCAGCGGTTTCGGAGGAACATTCTGCCTGGTGTTGAGCTTCCTCTACATTGTGGTCTCGATTGTCCTGCTGGCCACCGCCTCCCCGTGGTCCGGCCACGGACCGTTCCGTCCCACCACCACCGCGCTCTGCTGGGGCCTGTGGCTGGCGATGTCCTGGATCCTCGGCTGGCTCCCCATGCGCCTCGCCATGCGACGCGTCCGCCAGTTTGAGACGTGATCAACGCGGATGCGCGGCTCCACCTGGGACCGGAATGATGGAGCAAGCCTCTGGCCACCTGCCTTCCGCGGTTCAACCGCCCGCTCAGGGAATCAACCCGCGCCGTCCAGCATGTAGGGCGCCCGATACGCCTTGGTCAACAGGCGTCCGGCCTCCGCATCCCCCACGATCTTCTCCGACGACGGATCGAAGGTCAGGTTACGACCGGTCCGATAGGCGATGTTGCCCAGGTGGATCAGCGCGCAGGAACGGTGGCCGTCGACAATCGGAACGGTGAGTCGCGTGGGATCGTTCGCGCGAATGGCCTCGACGAAGTTGCGACTGTGCTCCAACTGCGAGGCCCGGCCGGTCTCGGCGGGCCCCGGTTCCTGCTTCCGGCCCAGGAAGGTCTTCCACCCGCCGTTGTGCATCACCAGGTAGCCTTCGGAACCGTAAAAGAGGTTGCCGACGGTGTTGTCACCGGCCTCCCCCATGCCACCCTCGTGGTTCGTTATCCAGTGGCGCACCTCGAATTGCAGGATCTTGCGGCGATCTCCTCCGGCCTGGTCCGCCGGAAACTCGAACGTGGTCAGAAGTTGATTCGGCGTCTC
>JACKPW010000051.1 GCA_024233215.1 Verrucomicrobiales bacterium
GGCGAGGCCCGGTTGCTGGTGGATGGCCGATGTGGTGTCCGGCGCATCGATGCTGCCGAGGCGGCCGCCTGGCAGGGGTGGGAGGCGGATCGTGTATCCCCCAAAGTGGTCCTGGGGGAGGGCCTGGGTGCCGGGGCCGCCTGGCAATGCGTGCTGGCCTGCCGGCGCCTGCAGTCCGGGGGGCAGGGCGATTGCCTCGTCAGCGTTCCGGGCTTCAACGCCGCCGCCATGGGAGCGCGTTTCTCCCTCGACGGAGTCGCTGGCTGAAGCGCCGCGGCGGTCGGGAGGTTCCGGCGGAATTCTGGTTCTCGCCGGGTCACCCGGAACCTACTCTCCGCGCATGAGCAAACGCGTGATTCTCATCACCGGTGCCAACGGCGGTCTGGGGCAGGCCATCGCCCGGGCTTTCTTGGAGGAGGCGCCGCAGAACATGGTCGTGCTGGGGGTGCGTCAACGGCGGGATCAAGCGGAGCAATTGGCCCAGGCCTTCGCCGGTCGCGCCTCATGCCTTCCGCTCGACGTCACCGAACCCGCGGCCTGGGAGGCGGCTCTTGCCCGGATCCTCGACGTTCATGGGCGGCTCGACGTGCTGGTGAACAACGCCGGGTTTCACGAGGATGCACTCCTCGGCACCATGCCGACGGATTCCTGGCGACGCGTGTTGGCGGCCAACCTCGATTCGGTCTTTCACGGCTGCCAGGCCGTGTTGCCCACCATGATCAGCCAGCGCCAGGGACGCATCATTAACATCGCGTCGCTCAGCGCTCTGCTGGCTCCCGCCGGGCAGGCCAATTACGCCGCTGCCAAGGCGGGAGTGGTGGCCCTCACCCGTTCCCTCGCCAAGGAGGTGGCCCGCATCGGGATCACGGTGAACGCCCTCTGCCCCGGCTATATCGAGTCGCCTCAACTCACCGGCCTCTCCGAGGAGGCCCGCCGCGCGGCGCTCGCGCGGGTCCCCATGCGCCGGTTCGGCCGACCGGAGGAGGTGGCCGCGGTCGTGCGGTTTCTGGCTTGTCCCGACGCAGGCTATATCACAGGGTCCGCAATCAAAATCGACGGCGGAATACTCTGAATGGAAGCTCTGGACACACTCAAAGCGGAGGTGAAGGACCTCCTGGTCACCAACCTCATGCTGCCGATGACGGCGGCGGAGATCGGGGATGACACGCCGCTCTTCGGCCCGGGCGGTCCGGGGCTCGACTCCGTGGATGCGCTCCAATTGGTGGTGGCACTGGACAAGCGCTACGGGCTGAAGATCCCGGATGCCGAAGCGGCCCGGGGAATCCTCGCCAACGTGGAGACCATCGCCGCCGCGGTGGCCGCACGAGCGGAAGCGACCTGAGCGGCAGCAACCCATCGAAGCCGGGCCCATCGGGGTGTGACCGACCCGTTGACGGGCTCGTGCCGGGGCGTGTGAGGAGACATCCGTTCGGGCGGCTGGCCTTAAGAAACAACGTTAACATTCTGCGGTTCCGGGCCATCTTTTGGATTCCAGGGCTTGCAGCCGGTCCTTGTCCCCCCTCACACTCCGGCCCATGGACGTCCTGCTGTTGTCGCGCCTCCAATTCGCGTTCACGGTCGCGTTCCACTACCTTTACCCGCCTCTCAGCATCGGGTTGGGCGTCAGCCTCGTCGTGATGGAGGGGCTCTGGTTGAAGACGGGCAACCCGGTCTACCACCAGATGGCGCGGTTCTGGACCCGGGTCTTCGCCCTGACCTTCGCCATCGGGGTGGCCACCGGGATCGTCATGGAGTTCGAGTTCGGCACCAACTGGGCCAGTTATTCGCGCTTCGTGGGGGATGTCTTCGGCAGTGCGCTGGCCGCCGAGGGCATCTTCGCCTTCTTCCTGGAATCCGGTTTCCTCGCCATCCTGCTCTTCGGCTGGGACAAGGTCGGTCGCAAGCTGCACTACTTCGCCACCTGGATGGTCTGCCTCGGGGCTCATTTCAGCGCCGTGTGGATCGTGGTGGCAAACTCCTGGCAGCAGACGCCGGCGGGCTACCGCATCGAGCAGACCGCGAACGGGCCGCGGGCGGTGATCACCGATTTCTGGCAAATGGTCTTCAACCCGTCCTCCCTGGACCGGCTGAGCCACACGCTCTGCGGCGCCTGGCAGGCGGGGGCGTTCCTCGTGATCAGCGTGAGCGCGTTCTACCTCCTGCGCCGGCGGCACGAGACGTTCGCCAAGGCGTCCATGAAGGTCGGCCTGGGCGTGGCCCTGGTGGCGTCCGTCCTGCAGATCGTCACCGGACACAGCAGCGCGGTCGGGGTCGCGGAGAACCAACCGGCCAAACTGGCGGCTTTCGAGGGACGTTACACCACGCGCGACCATGCGCCGTTGTCCCTCGCGGGCTGGATCGATGAGCAGCAGGAGGACTTCGCCTTCAACGTGGAGGTGCCGGGCATGTTGAGCTGGCTCGTTCACGGGAATACGGCCGGTGTGGTCCGGGGGTTGGAGGAGTTCAAGCCCGAGGACCGGCCGCCCGTCAATGCCAGCTTTCAATTCTTCCACCTCATGGTGGCCGTTGGCTTCGGACTCCTCGGGCTGGCGGGGTTGGGAAGCTGGTTCTGCTGGCGGGGCACGTTGTTCCAGCATCGCTGGCTGCTGTGGTTGCTGGTCTTTGCGGTGCTGGGTCCGCAGCTGGCCAACCAGGCCGGCTGGTTCGCCGCCGAGGTTGGCCGTCAGCCGTGGATCGTCTATGGCGAACTGCGGACTTCCGACGGCTTGTCCGCGGTGGTCACATCCAACCTGGTGCTCACGTCCCTGGTCCTCTTCACCGTTGTGTATGTCCTGCTCTTCGCGGTCTTCGCCTACCTGTTGAATGACAAGATTCATCATGGCCCCGACGAGACGGACCTGATCCCGTCCGGGGCATTGGCGGATCATCGGAGGGCTGACGCATGACCTATCCTGAATGGCTCGATCTCAACGCGGTGTGGTTCGTGCTGGTGGGGGTGCTGTTCACCGGCTACGCCCTGTTGGACGGCTTTGACCTGGGCGTGGGGGCGCTCCACCTCTTCAGCCGGACCGACGAGCAACGGCGCATCATGCTCAATTCCATTGGGCCGGTTTGGGACGGCAATGAGGTCTGGCTGGTGACGGGGGGAGGAGCGCTGTTCGCCGCCTTTCCCAACGTCTACGCCACGGTCTTCAGCGGCTTCTACCTGGCGTTCGTGCTGTTGCTGGTGGCCCTGATCTTCCGTGCGGTGGCCATCGAGTTCCGCAGCAAACAGCCGATGACATGGTGGCGGCGCATGTGGGACGTGGGCTTTGCCGCAGGCAGCCTCACGTCGGCGCTCCTCATCGGGGTGGCCATGGGCAACATCGCCTGGGGTGTGCCCATCGATGACCGTGGCGAATTCGCCGGTACCTTCATCGGGCTGCTCCATCCTTATGCGCTGTTGTTAGGGGTGACCACGGTGGCCTTGTTCATGATGCACGGAGCCATCTATCTCGTCATGAAGACGGAAGGCGAGCTTCAGAACCTCGCCCGGGGCTGGGTCAACCGCGCCATGATCTTCTTCATCATCTGCTACGCTGTGACCACCATGGCCACGTTGCTTTACGTGCCCCACATGGCGGAACGCGTGCGCGCCAACCCCTGGCTGTTCAGCGTGGCGCTGGTGAACATGCTGGCAATCGCGAACATCCCCCGCGAAATCCATCACGGCCACGATCTGCGGGCGTTCCTGTCATCCTGCACGGCGATGATTGCGTTGATGGCGTTGTTCGGCCTCGAGATGTTCCCGAACCTTGTGCTCAGCAACCCGGTCCGGGCGAACAGCCTCACCATCTACAACGCCGCCTCCTCACCGAAGACCCTGGGGATCATGCTGACGATAGCCATCACCGGCGTGCCGGTGGTTCTGGCCTACACGGCCAGCATCTACTGGATCTTCCGGGGCAAGGTCCGTCTGGACAAGATGAGCTACTGAGCACGGGTTCCTTCCGGACTCCGGTAGTAGCGTAGTGCCTGTTCGGCGGTTTGCCGGGCGTTCTGGCGGTCACTCTCGTTGGCGAAAGGGGGATGGCTCTCGAGCCAGTGCAGCAGGCCCGCAACCCACTTGCCCAGATAGGCCACCGAAGCGGGTTCCCGTACCTCCCTGCCGTCCCGCAGAAAGTAGACGGGACTGGTATGGGCAAACACGGCGACATCGCGCGGGAGAATCCGGTTCGGCAGGTCCGGATGATCCACCACCCGGGCCGCGAGCCACGCGCTGTGGGTCAGTTCCAGCGAGGTTTCGATCTGCATGTCATAAAGGCCATCGATGGGTTCGCTGGCCGGGATGGCAATCGTCTTGTGCGCGACCACCGCCCCGTTCAACACGATCTCCAAGGTGGTGAAGGGAAGGATGGACCGGGCACGCACGCGGGCCACCACCGTTTGGGGCCCGGACAAGGTCACCACCTCCCCGGGTTGATGGTCTTCCACGGAGAATTCCAGGATCGGCCCGTTGCTCACGAAGCAACGCCCGGCCTTGATCGCCGCCAGCCAGCCGGCGTAGTCCGCTGTTCCCTCCACCCGGGCATAGGTGCGGTTGCTCCCCAACGGGATTTCCTCGAAGAACTTGTCGGTGCCTGCAGCAATCGGCAGATGAAACCCGGCGTTGAGAAACTGGTAGTAGAGATCGACCGCGCGCAGGACCGGGAACTCGGCCATCGACATTCCCGAGTTCTGCCACGGACTCCAATGGTTCGGCAACTGGGTCGGATCGTGCCAGGTGATCAACTCCACCGCATCAACCAGTCCCAGGGCGGTGGCCACCGGAAGTTGGGCTCCGGGCAACGACGCAATGTGCGCCCAGACCACCGTACCCTGCTGTTCCCGGGCCGCCTGCATGGCCCGAACCAGGTCCCAGTGCGGCATGGTTCGCCAGTACTCCATCGTGCCTCCCATGTCGGGATAGCCGGGGATGAGTCCGGTCAGGCCCAGCAGGTTCAGGTGACCCATCTGCCAGTCGCGGATTTCCTGGCCCACCCGGACTTCACAACCGGGCCGGGAGTGCGCATCCATGGCGCCGGTGAATTCCTCGTTCACCGCCGGGGCCATGTACGGGTCGGCGACATGCAGCAAATGCAGCGCGTCCAAATCCTCCGCCTCCATCTGCCCGACGGCCTCGGCCGGGATGGGCTGGTGGGCATGGATGTCCCCGCAGACGTGGCCCTGGCGTTGCAGGTTCACCCAGCGCCGTAACCGGAATGTCCTCGCCGCGGGTTTCCCGGCTGCTAGGGGTTCAACCTCCCAGTGCTCCGGAAGGGTTTCCAGTCCCCGCCGGATTTCCAACCCGGCCCCGTCCTCCGGTACCTCGAATGCGAACGAACCGGCCACGTAGCACCAGCGTTTGCCGAGGTACTCCACGTGGGAATGCCGGCCCTCGGTTTCAAGGAACTCCCCGTGGATGTTGGTGACCGCAACGCGCGCCGCCAGTGCCGCTCCCGTGGCATCATCGACAATCCGCCCTTCGAACCCGGCAGCGGGTTCGGCAGCGTCAACGGGCAACCCGCCGAGCCCACAGACCAGGAGCCGGCACAGGATTCGGGTCTTTGTCATGCCATTCATTGTGTCCTCCGGGGAGTGTATTCTCGATTTGCCCGACCGTGCCCGACGGGTGGACAAGACTCAAGCGAAACAGCGGTGATCGAGAAGCGGCTGCGGGAGGAGGAAGCGGGCATCCTGGACCAGTTGGAGTTGCTGGAGGAGGGGGTGGCGCGGAAGCAGGCCGGTGATCAACGGCACAAGGCGGAGTCGGCGGGAATCGAGTAGGCCAGCGGGCACCCGACAACCTGCCTCCTCAGCTGCGTCAGGCGTCTTCCTGCGCGGAGGAAACCTCTGTGAGCCGGTACATCCTGCCCTTGGCATCGCGGTAGATGCCATCGCTCGATCTCTGCAGCACCAGCGTCGCCTTCGCCGACTCGCTCCCCGCGCGAAACCTGGTCATGATGGGAATGGCGAGCGTCTGGAGGCCCACCAGGATGGCCACGACGGCCAGGGCACGGTAGTAGCCCTCCTCGTTGATCTCGCCCCACATCGCCACGACGATCAGCACCGCAAGTATACCCACGCTCCCTGCAAAGACCCGCTGAAGCCAGCGATGCCTGACATCAAGTTCCGGAATCAGGAGCAGGAAGATGTAGGCAAAGGCAATCCCGGCAACGCAGACGGTAGCGGTGGTCTTCAGGTACTCCTCCGCGTCAATCTCGGGCCAGAGGCCCACGATCACCAGTAGCCCGGAGCCAATTGACAGCGCGATTCCTGTCATCCCAAGCCGCACGTGCTTCCGCTTCTCCATGAACGCCGCGCAGGACATGGAACAGATGCTTGCGGCTGACACGGTGAAGCAGGTGGCGAGGACCTTTGCCTGGACCTTTCCAAAATCGCCGCTCAACACCGAGACGATTGCGACAACCGCGGTGAGGCCCAGGAATCCCAAGAAGAGCTTCAGGAAGAGGCCCCGGAGACCGATGTAGTCGATGGCGTGGCTCTCCTGAACGGTTGCGGGTGATTTCGTACGGTTCATGCTGCTCAGTTTGTACGGGTTGCATTCATGAGACCACGGAGAGAACCCATGGCCAGGGAACAGACCAACGGAGCCAGGCAATTGCGGTCAGTTCTCATATGTGACAATTGTCCTCGGTATGAGACGGGAGTCGAATCGAAACTCGATGCAGCGGGATTGACTTCCTCAATGACCCGTCTCTCCACCCACTCCTGCCCTGGCATTTGCCGAAGTCAACGAAGCCGCAGCCGTCCGCACCTTCCCAGGGATGATGGGATCCTGGTGTTCGCTGTTGGTCCGAAGTGCTGCGTTGCGTTGCGTTGTTGGTTTCTATTCCTCGCTGACGGCGCGGAGCAGACCCAGCCGGTAAGGCAGCCTGCCATAGTCGCCCCGGTTATCGGCATCCGCGATTCCCTGGTAGAGGAACATCAGTTTGTTGGGATCAAGAATCATGCGCTCATCATTCACTTCCCGGATCATCTCCCCGTGGCTGACCTGGCCCGTCCACGGTTCCACGCCCTTGTCGAAAGTGACGTTGTGACTGCCGGCGAACGGCTTCTCATACGTGTCGAATCCCTCCACCGGATACCATTCCCCATCCAGCATGTCGGCCACGTAGGCACGGTAGTAGCGGGTGGGTGAGAGGGCTTCCACGCAGGTCAGGTACTTGTCGGCTCCCTTGATCTTGTACGTGAAACTGCCTTCGAAGACCGTGTTGCGGGTGCCGCGCATGGCCACCACCGGACTCGTGAAGCCCTTGGGAAACTCGGCGTAAGTGGTCCGGCAGCGGTAGAAGTTCCCATCGTCACCGGTAAAGAAGAGGTACATGTGCTCGCCATCGCCAATGCAATGGTAGTCGATCGGCAGGCGGGGCGTCGCGATCTCCGGCGTGAAGAACTGTTGCGGGGCAGTCCACGACTTCGGATCCTCCGGAGTCTCGGTGGTGCAATAAGCCGGGCGCTGGGTTTGAAAGATGTAGTACCACTTCTTCTGCGGCGCAAAGTAGAAGACCTCCGGGGCGCACTTGTAGGCGCCGAAGCCGGGCACGGTGTCCATGTAAAACAGCTCGGTGCTGGGGGCGTCCTGCCAGTCGGCGAAGCTTACGTGAACCATGCTCCATCCTCCGCCGCCCCCGCGACGCTGGCCGGTCGTCGGGGGCGCGGCGTCCCGATTCAGGAGGGCGGCCGCAGCGGGGCCGCTGACCATGAAGGCGGTGGCATAGATCTCCCACTTGTTGCGGTATCGGAAGACCGTGGGGTCTTTGACGGAATAGAGGAAATGGCTGGAGTCATTCTGCGGGACGATCAACGGACCCGTGGATTTCCATTTGAGCGGTTTGCCCAAGAGCCCTGGCAGGGTGTTCGGAACGGGTTCGTGGATTTCCGGCAGCGGTCCGAGATCCGGACCACCGCGTCGTCCGCCGCGGTTCGCAGACGCCCCGCTATCTGCCGATTGGGAGGACGCGTCTTCCGCTGCCTTTACAGTCGATCCCGTTGTGCTGGCTGTCACCCGTTTGGCCGTGGCTTCCGATGCGCCGAAGTTCCCGACGTGGCGGGTGAACCTGATGTCGTTTCCGGAGATCTTCCCGGTGAAGGTGATGGCGATCTCAGTTTCCCCGAAACGCAAGGTCTCCACCAAAGTCACCGTGTCGCCGTCCACTGTGCCCTCGGTCAACTCGACATCACGCTTCTGGCCGTCGGTATCCACGACTGCCTTGCCGGAGACGCGCGCACCCTCCTGTTTCAGCGTGAAGAGGTATTGTTGCAGTCCCCGCTGCGTGTCGAAGTCGGCTCTCCAGGTGCCGGTGACATCCGCCGCGGTGGTCTGCGGGAGGATCTCGATGGCACAGATCTGGGGGTTCTCGACATTCGGCGTGAAGGTGATGTTGAGTTCGCCGTCATGGATCTCAACGGGGACGGACTCGATGTAGGCCTTCGCAAGACCGCCCGCCTTCGCCCACACGTCGAAATCCTTGAACTCCCGACCCTGCACGTTGAACGAGAACACGCGTTGGCCCGGCCCCGTGATCCCCTCGAATGTTTCCGCGAAGTGCAGTTTGACCACGTACTTGCCGTTGGGTAAGGGCCAGGAGAACGAGTCCATGCTGTAGCGTTCGGCCCGGTAGAGATCCGGACTTTCCGTGTTGGCGATGCGGAGGTCGGGACGCGCGATGGTCTGGCCACCCTTGAAACCTTGATCAGCAAGCCACAGGTTGCCATCGGCGTCCTTGACCGGTTCGAAACGGCCGGCGTTGATTCGGATGACCCCCGCGGGGAACGCGTCCCGGGCCAGGCAAAGGGGGCCCGCCAGCACGGAGGCGAGCAGGAGGGGGAGGGGGAGTCTTCTCATTTTGGCTGTGATTGAATGGGATGTGGTGCAAGGCAATAGAGGTGGCTGTCAGTGCGGAGGTAAATCGCCGAATTGACGACTGCCGGCGAGGCGAAGACCGGGCCGTCCAGTTGGTTTTCCGCCAAGACACTCAACGCCCTGTCGGCTTGAAAAACCACGGTCCTGCCATCGCGACCGAAGCAGTAAATGCGCCCTTCGGCATATACCGGGGAAGCGGCGTACCTGCCTTCAGTGCGAGCCTTTCCAACGATCTGGCCGGTACTGGCGTCGACGCAGGTCAGGAAGTCCTGGTCGTCGAGCAGGAACAGGGTCTGATCCAGCAGGAGCGGAGAAGGCATGAAGCCAATGGAATTCGGCAGCTTCCACGCGACGTGGGTTTCGGTGACATCGCCCTGACCGTTCGTGTGCACGGCCCAGAGTTGGGCCCTGCCGCGGTAGACCCCCGTGCTGACAAACACGAGTCCGTTCCCGTAGACCGGGCGCGGCGCGACCGTCTCGCCCTTCCCGTTGTCGACGCGCCAGGTTTCCTTCCCGGTAGCGGGTTCGTACGCGACGAACCATTGGGCGCCGGGCACAACCATCTGTAATCTGCCGGCGTCTTCGAAGATCAGTGGGGTCGAGAAGGACTTGCGGAACGCCGGGACGGGCGTGCTCAGAGGGGGGCGATTGGTCTTCCAGACCGTCTCGCCCGTGTGTTTGTCCAGGGCGGTGAGGTACTGCTGATCCCGACCGTCACGCACCAGGATGAGGAGGTCCTGGAACAGGGCGGGCGAGCTGCCGGGGCCCTGGTGGTGGTCCAACGGTAGCTGGCGTGTCCAAAGCACCTTGCCGGTGTGCGAGTCGAGGCAGGCCGTGCCGAACGTGCCGAAATCGCAGTAGAGCCGTTCCGGTTCGATTACCGGTGTGGGGGTGGCGTAGCTGTTCAGGGCGTTTATCGCCGGGGGGTTGTCCACGGCGAAAAGCTCCACGTAGTAGAGCTGTTCCCCGGTCGCACGGTCCAGGCAGACCACGCCAATCTCCACCCGCTCGGCCTGCTGCATCTGGTCCGGACCGGCACTGAACGTGCGGACATTGGATTCAAACGCGGTCGTGAGCCAGATCCGGTCACCCAGGAGAATGGGAGAGGATCGCCCTCGGCCCGGCACGGAGCGCTTCCACTTCACATTCTGGTTGGTAGCCCAGTTCAGCGGAACGCTGGTGGCTGCGCTAATCCCGTCCCCCGTCGGTCCACGGAACTGAGGCCAGTCATCCGCGGAGGCCGGTTGCTGGAGGGAGGACACCGCCGATTGGGCAAGCTCGACACCACCCAGAGCGGACAACGAGAGGCTGAGACCCAAGAGAAGCGCCGCGGGGTGGACGCCTCGTTGAATCAACATCAAGGTTCTCATACGAATGGTAACTGGTGACAAGGATTCCCTGGAATCGGTGGAGGGGGCGCCAGGCAGCAGAGTGTCACGGTTGAAATAGTCGTTGAGCGAAGTAGTAAAGGCTGTTCCTCCAGTGCGTGGCGTCGTGCCCGTTCCCGTCCACATGCCAAATGTGCGGCACATTGTTCTCCTTCAGATAAGTATGCACCCCCTGGCTGATCCGGATCAGGCCGTCCTTGTTGCCACAGGACAGCCACAATAGCTTCAACTGCCGGGCGGCAGCCTGCGGATCGGGCACGAGTTCCTTGGGCGGCTTGGTGTTCGGGGCGGAGGAGAGGCCGCCCACCCAGGCGAAGGTGTCCAGATGCGCGAGACCGAAGTTGAGCGACTGCCCACCGCCCATGGAAAGTCCGGCCAGGGCGCGATGCTCGCGATCCGCCTGAACCGAATACCGCGACTCGATTGTCGGAATCACATCCTGAAGCAGGTCCTCCTCGAACGCGGCGAAGGCCGGGGCCGATGCCATGACGTTCCCTTCGGCACGATCGTTCTTCTGCGCCCGGCCGTTGGGCATCACGATGATCATCGGCACGGCCTTGCCGTCGGCGATCAGGTTGTCGAGCAGGAGATTGGGTTGGGCAAAGCGCTGCCATTCGGTCTCGTCGCCCCCGATCCCGTGAAGCAGGTAAAGCACAGGGTACTTGTGGTCCTGGTTGTAACCGGGCGGGGTGTAGACGTTCATCTTGCGGATTGTTCCCACACTCTTCGACTTGTACTCGATTAGCTCCAGTTTCCCATGCGGGATGTCGGCACGGTTCTCGACAATGCCCGCAGGCGGATCTGGAAAAGCAGCGTGGTCGTCCGGTCCGAGGACCACCGGTCCGCCAAAGCCTCCCCCGCCCCGTTGCGGTCTCGCGTCAGGGGCGGCGGCCCCGTTGCCGACATTCGCCGCTGCCGGGGTGGTCGACGCCTCCGCGGGACGGGCCTCGGCCTCCTCCGTGGCGAAGTTGCCCACCTTCCGGGTGAACGCGATCGCGCCGTCCCGGACCTTCCCCGTGTAGTCGATCCGAATGTCGTTGAAGAGCAACGGGGCGAACTCACGCAAGCTCCGTCGCCAGGTCTGCCACTCGTGGGCCGTGTCCGGGGAGATGTAGTAGTGACTGTTAACACCCGCCTCTTCCAGGGCGCCAGCGGTCGCCTTCGGGTCACCGCCGCGACGGGGTCCATCCCCACCGACCTCGCGGCTGCCATAGCTCACAAAGACCAGCTTGTTCTTCTGCTTGAAGGCGGCCAGGTCCGGGATGTCATCCGGCCCGATGCTCCCGCCGCTGAAGAGGCCGATGTGCGAGAAGGTATCGAGATTCCTCAAGGTGATGGTCTTCGTTTCCATGCCGCCCATGGAAAGACCCGCCATGGCACGATGAGGCTGATCGGCCAGCGTTCGGAAGTTGGCATCGATGAAGGGGATCAACTCCTTGACGAGCACTGTTTCGAAGGGACCGATGTCGAAGTTCCTCAGACCGCCGAAACGGATCTCGTTGGTCATGCCGTAGATCATGACGATGATGAACGGCCTGGTTTTGTGCTCGGCGAGCAGGTTGTCCATGATCAGATCGGCGCAGCCTTGGTCGCCCCAGCCATACTCGTTCTCCCCCCAGCCGTGTTGAAGGTACAGGACTGGATAGCGTTGGTCCGGGTGCTGATCGTACCCCGGCGGCGTGTAGACGAACGCGCGCCGCAGCGAATCGGTGCTTGGCGAGTGGAAGAACAGTTCCCGTAGCTGGCCATGGGGGACGTTCTTCAGCGCGTACAAGTCCTGGTCGTGCGCCGGCACCTCAACCCCACTCCCCCAGCGCATCGCGCCGAAGAACATCAAGCTGTTGGGATCGGGCACCTCGGCGCCGTCTATCTTGATCAGATAATAGTGGAACCCCTCGTCCAGGGGCCGCGTGATCCCGTACCACGCACCGTCCTCCCCTTTGGTGAACTCGCTGCTGTCCCGGAACGTGCAGCCCACGTTGTGGGCGTCGGGAGCCAGGATGCGGAACTTGACGCGGCCCTCGGAGTTCACCTGCGGATACTCCCTGCCGGGTTGATTGGACGAGGCGGGCTTCCAGTCGTCGGCCGGCGCCTGGTCCTGGGAAACAAGCAACTGACCACAGAGCAACGAGGTCAGTACGAACACGAACGGTGTCTTCTTCATGGAGTCGCTGGTTGGGTTGTTTGTTACGGGTCGAACCGAAGGGGGCATGCCCGGGGCGTGTTCACGGTCGGGTCTCGGTCTGGAGGTGCAGGTTGTTGTCAAGGTTTGCCATGGGCATACCGCTCGTGAATCTCCGTCGCGCTCAGCGCGCGCCCGAACAAGTCGAACTCGTCGAATGCCCCGCTCAGGTTGCGGATCAGGGCGGGCGCCGGCAAGGGACCGCGCTGGGCGTTCCAGTTGCCCAGTTCCGCCGCACCGATCCGGAAAGGCGGGCCGATTCTCAACGCGTGTTCCGAGACCGGCTCGCCGTTGAGGTAATGGACCACCCGTCCGGAAGCCCCGTCCAGCACCACCGCCAGATGCAGCCACATCCCAAGCTGGTCGAGCATCAGCACCCGGGGGCTCGCGATGATCTGAAAATCACGATCCCCATCGCCGAAAACCGTCACTCCCAGCACGCCGTCGTTCCGGATGAGCCAGTGAATCGTTCCCGGCGCGAATCCATCGCACATGAAGAGGGAATTGAACTGCCGGTCCAGTCCCAGGACGCAGACCCATGCGGACAGGGTGAGCGATTCGAACTCCCCCGGCACCACCAGCCGCACGCGGTCATTGACACTCTGGAACTCCAGGGCCGGCTTCTCAGGCCAGCGACCTTCGGTGCGGGCACACCCGACGATGACGGCCTCCCGGACCGATTGGCCGTGGACGGCGGTGTTGGCCAGCGTCCATTCCGTGCGACCCGAATCCTCGAAGGCCAGGTGCACAAGCAGTGAAGGATCCTGGTTCAGCCGCGCCTTCCGAAACTGCCACTGTTCGTAGCGAAACGCCTCCGAGGCCGTTGAACGCTGCTGGAACGAGAACATCGAGTAGAAGACCGCCGCATTGGCGGTGATGAGACGGGGTGGCGCATCAGCCTCAACCACAGCCCCCTGGCTTTCTTGCAAGGTCTGCTCCGGCCGTGAGCCGGCAACCATTTTCACCTCGCCTTGGAAGACGTGAACCTCGGTTTGGCGCTGGGCTGCATCGATTCCAAATGACGTGCCAAGGTCGACGACGCTCAGGTGTTTGGTCCCCAGGCGAAAGCCGCGGGCCGGCTCGGGCACCTCCGCCAGAAGCCGTCCGAGGTCCAGGACCGCTTCCGTAGCTGAGACTAGCCGCAAAACCGCGGGCCCCTCGATCACCACGCGGGCGCCACTGTAAAAGACCACCTGCGCCAGGCCCGATTCCAACCGCAGCCAGCCCGGTTCCAAGGCGTTCCCGACTGCCGGTTGCGCGGTACCTTCACTCCAGCGCGCATCCACGGACCGGGTCAACACGGCCACGGCGCTGCTGGTGGTCCCGCTCGGGATCCCGGGTGCGCTGAACCACAACTTCCAGACAGCCCCCGCGGCGATCGCGAGACCGGCTGCCAACGCCAGCATGACCGCCCGCTGCCGCCGGGTCCTCGGAAGCGCCGGAACTCGACCACGCCTTCGGCGTTCGTTGCCCGGGTTGACGAATTCCAGCCGGCAGTCTTCGGTCCCAGCCCCATCCCGCGTGAAGAGATCCGGATTCGACGCCAGCCGGGAGTGCAACTCGACCCGCAGTAGATACCCATCGCGGGCGCCCAAGTCGTTCCGCAACAGCTCGTTCAAGGCCCGCATCTCGGCCTCAGTTGCGGAACCGTGGCAAACGGCGGCAACGGCATCGTCGAATTCGGGGGATGGGAAGGCGAGGTTCATGCGAGTTCGGGCTCCGACTGACCTTCCACGCAGCGTTGGAGTGCCCGGCGAATCCGCTGCAACGCCTTGTAGGTCGCCGCAACCGTTCGGCCCGTGCGGTTCGCCAACGAGTCGATGTCGGCCCGTTCGTAGTAGTACGCCTCGACCAGGGTGCGCTGCGCGGGGGCCAGTTTCCCAACGCAACCCTCAAGACGCCGCAATCGTCGCTCGAATTCGGGCTGCAACTCCTGGCGTCTCTGCGCCAGGTCCTCCGCCAGGCCCCGGTCCAGCAAGGCCTGCCAGCGTCGGTGCCGATCGGTCCATTGCCGGGCCTTGTTCAGCGCAAATCGACAGGCCCACGGTGTGAACGGCTGGGAAGGATCGTAGGCGTCGAACCTCTCCCAAAGGGCCAACGCGGTCTGCTGCACGATGTCCTCGGCATCCGTCACGTTGGGAACCAGGGCCGCCACGTAGCGGAAGACCTCCCGTTCGCTGCGCAGGAACAGCGACAGGAACCGCTGCTGGTCGGCGGTCGGGTCTTCAGGCTGGCCTTCTGGTTCAGTGCTCACGGCGAACAGATGGTGTCTACTCTTACTTCCGACGAACCACGAGTTTTGGACATCAAGATCCGATTCTTGCGCGATTCATCCAGATTCTCTCTGTCACTTGACCTTCGTCGTGGCCCGGTATCCCGACCCCTCCTGGCTGACCGGCGGCAGCATCGTCGGGGATGTCACTGGCCCTGGGGGCACACTTGACCGGAGCATGAGAAGGCTTGCCTCCGGCCCCGCAAATGGTTTACGGATGAGCCGTATCCACTGGACGGGTCGGCAGGGTCCGATTCCCTCGACCCCAAGACAAGCAACGGTCGCTTCTCCCGCAACCAGATGTTCGCGACGACCCACTGGACGATGGTGCTGAATGCGGGCTCTGATTCGTCGGAGCAGGCATCCGGTGCGCTGGAGGAGTTGTGCCGCACCTACTGGTGCCCAATCTACGGGCTCAGCCGCATGTTGGGCGATTCGATCGAGGACGCCAAGGACCTGACCCAAGGGTTTTTCGTCGAGTTCATTCACAAGGGACTCCTGGCTGAGGCGGACCCTGCAAAAGGGAGATTCCGCTCGTACCTTCACCGCTGCTTCCAGCTTTACCGGTCGAACGAGAAGCAGCGGCAGTGGGCAGCCAAGCGCGGGGGTGGCGCACAGATCATCCCCATCGATGAAGAGTTGGGAGAACAGCGGCTGAATGCCGCGACGGTCTCAACCGGGAGTCCGGAAGTGGTTTTCGACCGGTGTTGGGCGCTGACGGTGATGGACCAAGCCTACCGTGAGGTCGAGGCGGATTACGGGGCCAGGGACAAGGGTAACCTCTTCGACGCCATCAAGGCATTTCTTGGAGGCATGGGCGAGACCGCCTACGGACCGGCCGCCGCGTCGCTGGGAATGAGCATCGAGGCAACGAGGGCCGCCGTCAGTCGCCTGCGGAAGCAGTATCGGGACGCGATCCGAAGGCAGATCGCTGACACCGTGCTGGATCCGGCAAAGGTGGACGATGAAATGGCCTATCTCTTCGAGATGCTGGCCGCGTAGGCTGTTGCGGTACGAACCCGATTCGTACCGCGAGAAACTGAGAGCCAAGCCGAACGAGCGATGAAGACTTGTCCGCAATGCGGCAATCCGGTCGCCGGACCGGATATTGGCGGGCTTTGTTCCCGCTGCGTTGCCCGGCAGTTCATGGCGCAGCCGGTTGACGAGGAAGAATCTGACGGAGCGGCTTCCCCGACCCCTGAGCCGAAGACGCGGCCTGGCCGATACGCCGTCGCGTTGGGGATCGCAGGAAACTCGGTGGAACGGGAAGTTACGGAGGGACGGTACTTCGTCATTGGGCGGGGTGAGGACTGTGAACTGCGCCTGCGGGACGAGGATGTCTCCACGCATCACGCACGGTTGATCGTTCGCGAGGAGGAAGTCTGGATCGAGGACCTTGCCAGCACCAACGGCACTTGGATCAATGAGGACCGGTTGACCGGTGCGCGGGCTCTTCGTCCTGACTCCACGGTGCGGATTGGTACGACCGAGATCCGGTTGTTGGGACTGCGTCAGGCGACGCAGGACGCCGGGGATTCGGCCACGGCAAGTCCGGATCAGCGGTTTCTGCCGCGGGACTTCCTGGGCGGCCAGCATTTCGAGATACTGGGGACGATCGAACAGGGGGGCATGGGGCGGATTGACGAGGCGCGGGACGGCCGGTTGGGCCGGGTGGTCGCGCTCAAGCGGCTCTCCCAGGCCCCGGGGAAGCTCGAGGCCGAACAGACCGCGCGGTTGGTGGCCGAAGCACAGATCGCCGGACAGCTGGAGCATCCGGGGATCGTTCCGGTTTATGAGCTGGGGCTTGATGCTCAGGGGCGCGTCTTCTACACCATGCGGCGGATTCAGGGCTCGACGCTGGCGGACATCCTCGACGGGCTGGCCAGACACGAGGAGGCCGTGGTCGGGCAGTATTCGCTGAGTTCGTTGCTGACGGTGTTTCTCAAAGTGTGCGATGCGGTGGCGTACGCCCACTCGCGTCATGTCATTCACCGTGATCTCAAGCCGCAGAACATCATGGTGGGCGAATTCGGCGAGGTC
>JACKPW010000052.1 GCA_024233215.1 Verrucomicrobiales bacterium
GAGGTCCTCGAGGAAGCCGGCTACCAAGTCGGTCCCGACGCCTGCCAAAGTCCACAATGGGTGGGTATCGAACGCGGGTCCGCCGTCGTGGAGGGGTAGAGCCCGCCCTGTGCCCATAATTGTCCCAGTTGGCTGGCAGAGACTCGAACGCGTGTTGCTCACGGCGGGTTTTCGCTTCGCCAGGCAGGAAGGCACTCACCGCCCATCATGCCGCTGTCGGTGCTCGGCGTTTCCTACTCGCGCAGCTCTACCAATCCGCGAGCGGCGTCTGTTTCACCTTCCCGACCGCCGGCCTCGTCGCGCTCCCCGGAACGGCCAGCACCGTCAGCTTCAACTCCCCATCCGCCGGGGCCACGGCCATGAATTGCACCATCACCGTGCCCCGATTCGGCGAATCCCATTCGTTGCGGGGCTTGGCGGTGTCGTAGGTCTCCCATGCCACCTCCCCGGGCAAGAGGATCGAAAGCTCAAGGGTCTTGCCGCCCTGCGCCAGTCGGATGTCGCGGCTGCCGGTGGCTCCCGGCTTGCCGGGAGTGATCATGCCCCACCGCACCTTCGCGCCCGGCTTCAACCCGGTCAGTTCGTCCTGGATCAACACGCACCGTGACGGCAGCAACGCGATGCCCCGTTGAACCGACTTCGCCTGCCCCTCATAGGCGCTGGTCAGGTCGATGATCGAATGCGGAAATGCCGGGTCGTCCGAGAACCCGATGAACTTCCCAAATCCCGCGGCCTTCTGCAGCTGGCCGTCGATGACGAGCGTGTTGTGCCCCAGATTCATCTGCCGGAAGATCGTCCAGCGATCCGAGTTCTGCGCGCTGCTCCAGAGGTTCATCCCGCGCTGTTCGATGCCGTTGTACCCTTCCGCCCCGAGGTCGAGCCCCCAACGCACACCATCCGCATCGAGCACAAACGACCCGGTGTCCATCTGCCCGTGGTTCGCCGACGGCGACCCCCCCTTGAACCCGAGGAACACCCGGTTCGGATCGGTCCACGAACTGCGATGCACACTGACCGGCACATGTCCGTCGCTGTACCAGTTCAGCGGCATGTCGAGCTTGGCCGGCGGGTTTCCTTCCTGCATCCAGAACAGGGTCAACGGCAGAAACCTCCCGCCGGAAGCCATCTTGCGCCGCAACCAATCGAACTCCTCGTGAATCCAGTCGGGCCGATGGTAGCGTCGCGCAAACCAGAACAACGCCGGCTCCGGTCCACGTCCCGACCCGCCGTCGGCGTAGTTGAACGTGGTGCCCGAAGGCCCGGTCATCATCGCCGGATACTGGCCGGTCATATCGAAGCCCGGCGCCTGCGACAGGCCAAAATCGGAACCGAGCACGCCCTCCAACGCGTCGATCAACAGCACGTTGTAGGTCGTGCCGTAGGCCCAATAACCCGGGCCCTCGGGGTAACTCCCCTTCGGCGCGAAAGCGGCCATCGAAACGGTCACGTTCTTCAGCGCATTCGCAACCGTGCGGGCCGCCAGTTCCGGTTCATCCTCCAAGACCGCCAGCGCCCCAAGGGTCAATCCGCCGTGACACACCTGCCCCCAGTTGTTCCGCGCCCGCACCCAGCCGTTGTACTTCGTCTCGAGCGGCAGCTTCACCCCCTTCTCCACAATCGCCTCGCGAATCGCAACGCGGCTTTCCGGTGACAACGCGTCGAACAACCAGTCGTAGCCGATCGCCAGGGCCGTCGTCATCTCCGCGACGTCGAGAAAGTGGCTGGGGTTCCAGTCGGTGAATCCGGCCGCCGCCCGCATTTCCCTTTCGGCCCGCCTGGCGAACCGTTCTTCACCGGTCAGGTGAAAGGCGGTCGCCAGCACCACCACCCGCTCGATGCAGCGCCGCGATTGACCGAGCAGCCGCCGGCCCTCCAGGGTCCGGGTGATGGGCTGCGCGTCGAGGAGTCCGCGCGCCTCCTTCACGATGTATTCCGCCAGGGCGCGCTTGAGCGAACCATCGGGAAACGGCGTCCGCAACGCACGGAGATCCTCCGCGCTGACAAACAACCGCGGATGCGTCTTCGGCGCGGCGGCGACGGCGGTCCGGATCGCGGCAGGATCGACGTCCGGCGGGTAGCCGGGTTCCGCGGCGCGGGGCTGCGGGATGAGCAGGGAGGAAAGCAGCAGGGCGCCGGCGTGGAGAGGTGCGGTTTTCATAAGCGATCTATCGGGCGTTCCGACGGCAGGCGGGATGAGGACATTCAGTCCTGCCGCCGGGGATTGCCGGGACCCACGCTAACGGGAAGGCGCCGTTCACGCAATGCCCCCATGGGGTGCCAGGATTTGATTCTGGACTGCGGCGGCACGCGAAGCACGACGCCGCTTTGCGGATCGCGATGGCAGCAGACAGCCTCGGCCGACTCCATCGTCTCCGAAGGGGGGGGCCGCCCCGCCCGGTTGTATTCCCTGCGATGTTCGCTGCGCGCGGCCACAACCCGCCTGCTGTGGCTCCCACATCGCACCCGGCAATCCAGGCATCGCTGTACCGAAGGCAGGGGCGGTCATTCGACACCACGGCAACGACAGGCTGACACCTTCTACTCGACGCATGATCGTCACTTGACGGGAGCAGTGGGAGTGACTATGGAGCACTCCATGAGAGCCCGGTTCCGCCACCGCCTCCTGAAGGTGCGTTACACGATGGTCCTTGCGGCAACAGTCCTGGCATCACCCCCGCTGGCGCGTGGTGGGTTTGCTGACTCCGGCGGGGAGGCTCCGTCGGGCTGGGTGGTGGGATGGGGGGGCACCAGTGTCCTGCCGGGCTTCGCACCAGACACGCATTTCATCCAAATCGCTGCAGGGTGGGGACACAGCCTTGCGATCAAGAGCGACGGGACCGTCGCCGCATGGGGCCGCAACGCCGAAGGCCAATGCAACGTACCGGAGGGATTGAGGGACGTGATGGGCGTCGCGGCGAACATTCATCACAGCCTGGCGCTTCGAGCCGACGGGACCGTGGTCGCTTGGGGGGCCAATGAATATGGCCAGATCTCCGTGCCGGAAGGGTTGGGCGAGGTGGTGGCCATCTCGGCCGGGATGTGGCACAGCTTGGCGCTCAAGAAGGACGGAACGGTGGTGGCTTGGGGCGACGACGACGTCAGCCAGGTTTCCGTGCCGGAAGGACTCGCCGACGTCAACGCGATCTCAGCAGGCCGGTTCCACAACCTGGCACTCAAACAGGACGGGACCGTGGTGGCCTGGGGGTCCAACGCATACGGGGAACGCATCGTGCCGGCGGGGCTGAGTAACGTAAAAGCCATCGCGGCGGGCGGCTTGCACAGTCTGGCGCTCAAGACCGACGGAACCGTCGTGGCCTGGGGCCGCCGGGACGAACGACAGTGCAACGTGCCGGAAGGATTGAGCGACGTGGTGGCCATCGGCGCAGGCTACGCTCACAGTCTGGCGATCAAGGCCGATGGAACCATCGTGGCGTGGGGCCGGGTTTGGGCCAACCTGAACGACATGCCGGAGGGATTGGACGATGTGAAGGCCGTGGCGGGAGGGGGGTATTTCAGCCTGGCACTCAGGGAAGACGGTACCGTGGTGGCCTGGGGCGAGTACGAGGAGGCTGAGGCCAACATGCCGGTGGGACTGCGCGGTGTGAAGGCCATCGCCGCGGGCTATTCTCATTACCTGGCGCTCAAACAGGACGGAACCCTGGTCGCCTGGGGCTCCGACAACTATGCCCAGTGTCGGCCATCCCCAGCACCGACCGCTGTGCAGGCCATCTCGGTGGGGAACTGGCACAGCTTGGCGCTCAAGGAGGACGGAACCGTGTTTGCCTGGGGAAGCGACCCGTATGGCCTTCACGCAAGCGAGGTACCGGAAGGGTTGAGCGCGGTGCTGGCTGTCGCCGGTGGCTATGGTCATAGTGTGGCGCTCAAGAGCGACGGGACCGTCGCCGCATGGGGCGACAACAGCTACTACCAGTGTCGAGTCCCCGGAGGACTGCGTGACGTGACGGCCATCGCAGCAGGCTCTTTTCATAGTCTGGCACTTAAGCACGACGGGACCGTCGTCGCCTGGGGATGGAACTCCGCGGGTCAGGCTGCAGTGCCCGCGGGAGTCCGCGACGTCCGGGCCATCGCAACGCGGGGAATACACAACCTCGCTCTCACCAAGGATGGGACGGTGCTTGCCTGGGGAGCCAACTACTCGGGGGAGTGCAACGTGCCGGAGGGTCTGACGGACGTCCAGGCCATCGCGGCAGGTGTTGACCACAGTCTGGCGCTGCGGGCTGACGGGACAGTCATTGCCTGGGGGGCGAACGATGCCGGCCAGTGCAGCGTGCCTGAAGGATTGAAGGGCGTGGTGGCCATCGCGGCGGGCGGCAAACGGAGTCTGGCACTGGTGCTCGAGGAGCCACCTCGGCCGCCCGCCTTTTCCACCCCCGTCACAATCGGCGTGGCCGGCGTGCGGCTCTCCTTGGCGACTCCAGCACAGGCGTCATACTCCGTCGAGGCCTCCACAGATCTGCTCCACTGGACAAACATATTCTCCGCCACCCTGCCGGCCGGACCGAATACCGTGCTGGATCCAGAATACGACGACACGGGATGCCGCTTTTACCGCGCGGTTCGGCTTCCGTGACAAGAACGTTGCACCCCGCGTCACCTCGATTGTGCCGTACCACTCCCCAGTCAACAACCGAAGGACCTGCGTCGTAGCGCGAGCGCTTCCATGGTGTCGCCCCGCCGACGCACTGGAATCGCCCCTGCCCCGGTCCAACGGCCAGCATCCAGCCGGCCGTTGACTTCTGTTTGCCCGCCACGGCACTCTCAGGGCATCGGCGCGCGCCCGCTCCAATCGCGGCGACCACGCCCATAGCCAACATGCCAAGAGTCACCATTCTGCCGGCCGAGGCGGTCTGCGAAGCCAGCCCCGGCGACACCCTGCTCGATGCCGGTCACAAGGCCGGGGTGGAAATGGAAGCCGGTTGCTTCAACTGCTCATGCGGCACGTGCGTCGTCGAGGTGGTGACCGGCGCCAACCACCTCGAACCTCCCAGCGACGAGGAACTGGACGTGCTGGACGCCTGGAGCCGTGATCCGGATCGCTTCCGCCTCGCCTGTGCCGCCCGCGTGGCGACCGGCGATGTCAGCATCCGCCAGTTGGACTGAACGCGGAGTGAGCATGAAACTCGGTGCTCACATGCCAACGAAGGGGGGCGTCTGGCGCGCGTTGGAGCGCGGTGCCGAACTGGGCTGCGAGGTGGTCCAGCTCTTCGTGAAAAACAACATGCAGTGGTTCGGGCGGCCGTACCAACCGATGGATCTGGCGAGCTACGCCAACGCCCTGGCCGGTGCGTCCTTCAGCGCGGTGTTCGCCCATGCCGGTTACCTCATCAACCTCGCCGCGCCGCCCTCCGCCAATCGGGACAAATCCCTCAAATCACTCTCCCAGGAATTGCACCTTGCCGCCACTCTGGGCCTCCCGTTCGTGGTGCTGCACCCCGGCGCCCATCTGGGTTCGGGCGACGAAAACGGCATCCGCCAGGTCATCGCCGGGCTCGACGAGGTGCTGGCAGCCACCCGCAATCTCCCGGTCCGCATTGCCCTCGAAAACACCGCCGGTCAGGGCACCTGTCTGGGGCACCGGATCGCCCATCTTGCCGCCATTCTCGACGGTGTCCGTTCGGCGCATCGCCTCGGGGTCTGCCTCGATACCGCCCACTTCTTCGAGGCGGGATACGACCTGCGCGCACCGGCCGGATGGGACGCGGCAATCGACGAAGTGGATCGCCGGATCGGAGTGAACCAGGTGCTGGCCATCCACCTGAACGACTCGAAGACGGAACTCGGTTCCCGGGTGGATCGCCATGCCGGCATTGGCCAGGGTCATCTCGGCACCGAGGCTTTTCGGGCCATCGTCAATGACGCCCGGTTCGCCGACACGCCGGGTTGCCTGGAAACCCCCAAATCCGAGGACCTGCACGAGGACGTCGAAAACCTGGCGCTGCTGCGGTCGCTGATGAACGGGTGAAGATCGTCTTCTCCAACTACGATTCCCCGGGCAATCCCTGGTACGACGGCGGGGGCGCGCGTGCGGTGCAGGCGGTGGCCTCCCGGCTCGCCGACCGGCACACGGTGCGTTATGTCAGCGGCACTTTTCCGGGTGCGCCCGGCGGACCGGAGAAAGGGGTCGCTCGCCTGCGGATTGGGTTCGCGTGGGCGGGTCCGAAACTGGGCCAGTTGTTCTTCCAGTTCCTGCTTCCGTGGTGCGTCCGGCGACTGGACTTTGACGTCTGGGTTGAAAGCCTCACCCCGCCCTTCTCCACCGCCTGCCTGCAACGCTTCACGCGCCGGCCGGTCGTGGCCCTCACCCAGGTCCTGGCAGGGCGCGGCATGACGCGGAAATACCGGCTCCCGTTCGCCACCATCGAACGCTGGGGCCTGCGCCAGTACCGGAACTTCATTGCCACGTCCGAACATCTCCGGGACGAACTGCGGCGACTCAACCCGAACGCGCAGATCGCCGTGATTCCCAACGGCGTCGAGGGCCGCCTGGTTCGCGAAGGGCGCCATGACCGCGACCGCCACGTGCTGTTCCTGGGCCGGTTCGACATCGCCCAGAAGGGCATCGACCTGCTCCTGGACGCCGTGGCCCAGGGACCGCCGCTTCGGCTGCCACTTATCATGGCCGGCGCCGGAGTGCCCGCGGATGAAGCCTGGATTCGCCGGCGCATTCAGGACCTTGGGCTTCAGGACCGGGTGCAACTGCCGGGGCGCGTCGAGGGCGAGGAACGGTTGCGCCTCTTCCGGGAAGCGGCGTGCCTCGTGCTGCCCTCGCGCTTCGAAGCCTCCCCTCTGGTGCTCGCCGAGGCCTTCTGTTTCGCACTCCCTGTGGTGATGTTCGACATCCCGGAACTGAAAGGCCTGCCGTCGACCTGTTGTCTCAAGGTACCGCTGCCTGACCCCATGCTCTTCGGCGCCGCCCTGCGCCGGTTGCTGGCGGACGCGGCCTGCCGCCAGGTCATGGGCCGGGCGGCAAGACAGGAGTCCCGTCGGTACGACTGGGACGATCTGGCGGCCCAGTACGAGGCTTTCCTTCAGTCCGTCACGGGCTCCTGACCCGGGCTGCGCACCCCGGATGCACCGGCGGAGCGCCGGCCCCAGGGCGCCCCGGAGGATTCTGCCACCACGCCGTTGGCGTGCAGGTTCATGTTGCAGGTGCAACAGAAAGTTGCACGGTTGCCGGCCGCCGGCTGGGCGGTGGTGAGGGGGGGCAAATGACGGTTCCTCCCAGGAAGCACCAGTCCCGTGCAATTCTCCTTTGCGCCCACCGCCGGGGTTCGCCAGAATTCGCCGATGCGCCATACCGGTCCCTTTCTTGTTGCGCCGCGGACAACCCCGGTGCTGGAGCCCGCCTTCCGCCCGGCCGTCCTGGCCCGCCGTGCCTTTCACGCCGCCGCCCTCGCGAGCGGCCACCCCGTGCCGGTCGAGATGGCCCTGGAACAGTCCGATGGATCAATCGTTCGGTCTGCCATCGATCTGTTGCCACCCGATCACCCCGGCGCCGGCGCGAATCCCTTCTTCCTGGAACGTCATCTCAAGTTCCTCCTGTGGTCCCGCGGCGGTCACCGCATCTACATCGCCGGACCGGACGATCAGGCCGACACCCTCGGGCGCTTCTACGCCCTTCAAACCACCGGGCGCTTCGACGCCCAGATGATGGGCGACCGCATTTACGGTCGGCCCTTTGAGGTGGTGCATTGCGCGCTCGAGGAACTGCCACCGGAGAAACAGCGGCTTCAGAAGCTCGGAGGACACTGGGACGGGTGCCGCATTGGCTTCGATCTCGGCGGCAGCGATCGCAAGGTGGCGGCCGTTCAGGACGGCAAGGTGCTGTTCAGCGAGGAAACCGTCTGGGACCCGATTCCGCAGGGTGATCCCCGGTGGCATTTCGAGCAGATCATGGACAGCCTTCGAACGGCCGCCTCCCACCTGCCTCGAGTGGACGCCATCGGGGGCAGCGCCGCCGGGGTTTATGTCAACAACCGGGTGCGGGTGGCATCGCTGTTCAAGGGCGTGCCGCCGGATTTGTTCCGCAGCCAGGTGAAGGACATCTTCCTGGAACTGCAGCGCGAATGGAAGGGGGTGCCCTTTGAGGTCGTGAACGATGGCGAGGTGACGGCGCTGGCCGGGGCCATGCAGTTGGGCGACGGCGGCGTGCTGGGAATCGCGCTTGGCACCAGCACCGCCGGCGGCTACGTGACCCCCGAAGGAGGACTGACCTCGTGGTTGAACGAGCTGGCGTTTGTGCCGGTGGATTACCAGCCTCAGGCCACCGTGGACGAATGGTCCCAGGACGCAGGCTGTGCCGCGAAATACTTCTCCCAGCAATGCGTCGGCCGATTGGTCGGGGTGGCCGGCATCACGGTGGAACCGGAGATGTCGCTTCCGGAGATCCTCAAGCAGGTGCAGGCCCTGATGGCGGAAGGGGACTACCGGGCCCGGAAGATCTACGAGACCCTTGGCACGTTCCTTGGATACACGCTGGCGAACTTCGCGGACTTCTATGAGCTCCGCCACGTGTTGATCCTCGGCCGGGTGACCTCCGGCGAGGGCGGTCAAATCATCCTGGACCGCGCAGGCGAGATCCTGCGGGACGAATTCCCCGAGCTCGGGAAGCAGGTCCAACTCCACCTGCCGAGCGAGAAGGAAAAGCGCCACGGCCAGGCCATGGCCGCCGCGAGCCTGCCGGAACTCAAGCGCGCATAACCGGGGCCGGACCGGTGAATTCGCCGACAGGATGCTTGCGCCCTGGAGCATCCTTGGTGTACGACACTCCCCGCGGTTGCGGGTGGGTTCGCACCAGCGGCTCTGGACCTTGGGCCTTCGGGGCGGGTGAGCCGCGGACGACGACGGACTCCCGCGCGACCAACCGTTGGCCGGCGTGGCGGAATTGGCAGACGCGCCAGACTCAAAATCTGGTGGCCGCAAGGCCGTGTGGGTTCGACCCCCTCCGCCGGTACCACGGTTTATTGGTGTTTTTGCACACTGCTTGACTTTTTGTGACAGTGTTGCGGCACTTGATCATTCCGCTCTTCCTATTCGAGAAGGAAATCCTGACCCGCCCATGCTTCTACCTGTCGGCCTATTTCGAGTCTCGCCGAGAGGAATACATCGCCCGCCTCCGCGAGTTGGGACGGCGCGGAAGCTGGACCCGCTGGTGCCGCTTCTTCGTCGAGGGGGTGGCCGTGCAAGCCGGCGACAACACCAGGAAGGCCCGTGCCGTCCACGATCTCCACGAACGCCTAGAACGGCGGGTCATCGACCTGACCCATTCGCCGTTCGCCGTTCCGTTGCTCGACTTCATATTTGAGCGCCCGATGTTTCGCAGCAGCGACCTGACCAAGCTCGAACACATGCCCAGCGCCCCAATGATCTCAACCCTGCCCGGCAAGCTCCGGCAACAAAAGCAACTCACCGGAGGCGCTTCGGGGCCGACCGGGGGCAGTCTGTCTGGGCCGCTGGGATAGCCTCCAGGGGTGGAGTGTCGCGCCCGCGTGTTCCCGACACCCCGATGGCGGTGGATTGGCATCCACCGGATGCCCTGTGCGACCGTCCGGCTTCGGGCGGACGCCGGTACGCCCCCAAGTTCATCGGCCGGTTCCAGGCTTCGCAGAGGCTTCCCCAAGACGACGCTTTCAGAGTTACTTTCCTGCGATCCCGAACTAGTCTTGGGAAATGGTCGCGCTGACATACGGCTTGATCCTGTTGTTGAGCTATCTGCTGGGGAGCATTCCCAGCGGGTTTCTGGTCGCCCGCGCCAAAGGGGTGGACCTGCGCACCGTAGGCAGCGGGAACATCGGGGCCACCAACGCGATGCGTGTGCTTGGCAAGCCGCTGGGGATCTTCGTGCTGCTGGCAGACGCGGCCAAGGGCGCTCTGGCGTGTGCGTTCCTGCCCGGGGTGGCGGCCCGGCTGACCGCGACGGTGCCGGGAGGCGACTGGCCGGTCATCGCTGCCGGGGTGGCGGCCATTCTGGGGCACAACTTCACCTGTTGGCTCCGGTTCAAGGGCGGCAAGGGAATTGCCACGTCAGCCGGCGTTCTGCTGGTGCTGATGCCGAAAGCGCTGGGGGTTTGTCTCGCGATCTGGCTGGTCGTGTTCGCGCTCAGCCGGATTGTGTCGCTGGCCTCGATTCTGGCGGCGGCGGCGCTGCCGTTGGCCGTTTGGTCCCTGGGCCGGGGGACGCCCCTGGTCGTCGTCGCGACGGGTCTGGGCGTCCTGGCGATTTACCGGCATCGCGCGAACATCCAGCGCCTGTTGAAAGGCACCGAACCGCGCCTGGGTTCCCGGCCGGTTTCCCCAACGAACGAGCCCTCATGAAGATCGGCCTGCTTGGTACGGGTGCCTGGGGCACCGCCCTCGGTCGCCTGCTTCTGCAGGATGGCCACGAACTCACGCTCTGGGACTGGGACCAACCGAATCTCGCCGAAATGGCGCGCACGGGTCGGAACGAAAAGTACCTGCCGGGTTTCGCTTTGGACGGTTCGTTCACCCCGGCCAGGGATCCGGCGGAGGCAGCCCGGGGCACCGAGGTCGCCGTCCTCGCCACCCGGTCCAGCGCGTTCCGGGAAGTGAGCGGCGCCCTCGGGAATTACGCCGGGGTTCTGGTGAGCGTCACCAAGGGCATCGAGTTCGAGACGGGCTTGAGCATGAGCGGCGTCCTCGAGCAAACGGCTCCGTGCGCGAGGCACGTGGCGTTGTCCGGACCGACCCTGGCAGTGGAAGTGGCCCGTGGCATTCCCACGGCGGCTGTGGCGGCAAGCACGGACGAGGCCGGGGCCCGGACGGTCCAGGAGCTCTTCCACCGACCCACGTTCCGAGTCTACACCAGCCCGGACATCCTCGGGGTCGAACTGGGTGGCGCGTTGAAGAATGTCATCGCCATCGCCGCGGGCGTGTGTGACGGACTGGGCTTCGGGGACAATGCGAAGGCGGCGCTGATCACCCGTGCGCTGGCGGAGATGCGGCGGTTGGGGCAGGCTTGTGGAGCGCAGGCGGAGACGTTCAACGGATTGAGCGGCCTGGGCGATTTGATTGTGACCTGCTCCTCGCCGTTGAGCCGGAATCACACCTTGGGGGAACGCCTGGGGAAGGGGGAGACACTGGAGGCCATTCTCGCGGGCGCCGTGACCGTGGCGGAAGGCCATCCCACCGCACGGTCCGCCTGGAAACTGGCACGCCAGCACGGTGTCGAGACCCCGATCATCGATGAGGTCCACGCGATGCTCTACGAGGGCAAGGACCTCCGTCAGGCGTTGCAGGACCTCACCAGTCGGGAGTCGAAGGCGGAGGATTGACGCCGACATTTCGCGCTGCCCCCCTGGCCGGTTCGGGGTATAACGGGCTCATGCTGAAAGCCGGAATTGTCGGACTCCCCAACGTGGGCAAATCCACGCTGTTCAATGCCCTGACCCGCTCCCACAAAGCCCCGGCCGAGAACTACCCCTTCTGCACCATCGAACCGAACCTCGGCGTGGTGAGCGTGCCGGATCCGCGGCTGGACCGGCTGGCCGAAGTGGTCGGGGTGGCACAACGCATTCCCGCCGCCATCGAGTTCCTCGACATCGCCGGGCTCGTGGCCGGGGCCTCCCGCGGAGAAGGCCTGGGCAACAAGTTCCTCAGCCACATTCGCGAGACGGACGCGATCCTCCATTGCGTGCGCTGCTACGAGGACGCGGATGTCCACCACGTTGCGGGATCGATCGATCCCGTCCGCGACATCGCAACCGTGGCCACGGAACTGGTGCTGGCGGACCTGGAATCGCTTCGGCGCCAGCGGGACCGGATCGAGCGCGACGCCAAACGCGGCGACAAGACGGCCGTGCACGGCATCGGTTTGATGGACCGTTTGCTGCCACATCTCGATGCCGGCAAACCCGCGAACACGCTGGAATTGCCACCGGAGGACCGTGCGGTCGTGCGGGGGTTCTTTCTGTTGACCGACAAGCCCACGTTGTTTGCGGCGAACATCAAGGAGGACGATCTGGCCGCCGGCGGCAACGCGTTTACCCGGCAGGTGGCGGACCATGCCCGCGCCCATCACGCCTGTGCCACCGTGGTGATCTGCGCCCAGCTCGAGAGCGATCTTGCCGACCTGTCGGCGGCGGAAGGGGCGGCCTACCTGCACGAACTCGGGGTGGAGGAATCGGGCGTCAGCGGCCTGATCAAGGCGACCCATGATCTGCTTGGGTTGCGGACCTTCTTCACCTTCAACGAAACCGAGGCCCGGGCCTGGCCGATTCCCGGGGGCACCCATGCCGCCCAGGCGGCGGGGACGATCCACACCGACTTCGAGCGCGGCTTCATCAAGGCGGAGCGGGTGTTCTGGGAACACCTGGTCGAAGCCGGGTCAGTGTCGCATGCCCGGGAGGCGGGGCACTATGCCCACGAGGGCCGCGACTACGAAGTGCAGGACGGGGACGTACTGCTGTTCAGGTTCAATGTCTGAGCCGCCCGCCTTTGCCGTTGCCCCTGCGGGGAAGCCTCCCGTTTAATCGGCCTGTGACCGCGGGGGGCTTTCAACCCACGCCGGGAGACCTGCTGGGGCTCGACGGCGAGCAGACCGAACTGCATGCGCGGGCGGCTCAGGCGGCCCGGGAACGGTTCGGCCGGGAGGTCTTTGTCCGCGGGGTGGTCGAGGTTTCCAACTATTGTCGGGAGAACTGCCACTACTGCGGCATGCGCCGGGACAACCGCTCGCTGGACCGTTACCGGGCGGAGGTGGACCGCCTGGCGGACCTGCTGATCCATCACCGGCCGGCGAGCATGACCGACGTGAATCTGCAGGCCGGGGAGGATCCCGTGGGCGCCCGGGAGGTTGCGCTGCCCCTGATCCGCCTGCTGCGTCGCCACACCCCCCTGGGGGTCAGCGTCTGCCTCGGCACCCTGGATCACCCGCTGTACGAGGCCCTGAGAGAGGCCGGGGCGGAGATCTACATCTTGAAGTTTGAGACCGCCGATGCGGGGCATTACACGCGTTGTGAAAGCCCGGGAACCCTGGCGGAACGGGCAAAGCACATCCGGCAGCTGGCAGCCACCGGCTGGTTCGTCAGCTCCGGGTTCATTGCCGGCCTGCCCGGGGGTGACGTCGAGGGACTGCTGCAGAGTGCCCGTTTCGCGGCGGACCTGCCGTTGCGCGGATGCAGCGTGAGCCCCTTCGTGCCCGGCCCGCACACGCCGTTCGCCGGCGAGCCGACGGGAGGGGTCGATCTGGCCCTGAACTGCATGGCGATTCTCCGGTTGCTGCGGCCCGACTGGGTGATCCCGGCGGTGAGCGCATTGAACATCGGAGAACCGGGCAGCGGTTACCGGCGTGGCCTGCGCACGGGCGCCAACCTGGTCACGATCAACCTCACCCCGCCCGACCTGCGCGCCGATTACGTCCTCTACAAGCCCGACCGGTTCATCATGACCGAAGAACGGATTCTCCGCGCTCTCGAGGCCGAGGGACTCGCGCCGTCCCCGACCGGTCTGGCCGAACACTTTCATCACTCCGTCCGCGAAACCGGGATCATCCCCGTCGATCCGCGCTGAACTGCCATGCGACGCCGTGTTTTGCTGATCAGTGCCAACAGCTACGCCGTACCCTACGCGGTCTTTCCCCTGGGGCTCGCCCAGGTCAACGCGGCCCTGCGCGAAGCCGGCTTCGAAACGCGCTGGGTGGATTGCCTGGCCGACAGTGATCCCATCGAGGAGGTGCTCACCTCGTTCCAACCGGATTTCGTGGGGGTCTCGTTGCGGAACATCGATGACGTGGCCTTCCGCAAGCGCGAGACCTTCTACGGCTCCCTCCTGACGCTTTGCGAACGCATCCGCGACCGCAGCGACGCCCGAGTCATCGTGGGGGGCAGCGGGTTCTCGATCTTCCCCGAGCGCCTGCTGGAACGGAGCGGCGCGGATTTCGGGATCCAGGGCGAGGGAGAGGCCGCGTTGCTCGCGTTGCTGCACGCGCTCGAAACGGGGGCGGATTACCGTGACATCCCCGGGCTGGTGTTCCGCGAAAACGGTGCCTTACGCCGGAACCCGCAGCGTCCCGACCGCCTGGACCGCGCCATGGGCGACCAGGACCGGCCGGCCCGACTGGTCGAGCATTACCTGCAGCAGAGCCTGATGTTGAATGTGCAGACCCAGCGTGGTTGCGCGCACGAATGCTGCTACTGCACCTACCCGCTGATTGAAGGCCGCCGGCATCGCCGTCGCCCGCCGGAGTTGATCGCGGATGAACTGGCCCGGATGGCGGAGCACGGCGCCCGCTATGTGTTCGTGGTGGATTCGGTGTTCAACTCCTCGCCCACCCACGTCTTCGAAACCTGCGGGGCCATCCGGCGACGCGGCGTAAGACTGCAATGGGGCTGCTTCCTCCGTCCCCAGGGCCTGACCGCCGACCAGATGGAGGCGATGGCGGAGGCCGGTCTCACCCATATCGAGTTCGGCTCCGACAGTTTCTCCGATCGCGTTCTTCGCGCCTACGACAAGAAGCTCACGTTCGCGGACATCGAGGCTTCCGCCCGACTGGCGGCGGACGCCCGCGTGGACCAGTGCCATTTCCTGATCCTCGGAGGGCCGGGCGAAACGGAGGAGACGCTGGAGGAAACGCTGGAGAATTCCCGACGCCTGCCGGACTCGGTGGTGCTGCCGATCGTCGGCATGCGGGTCTACCCCGGCACGCGTCTCCACACGCAGGCCTGCACCGAAGGCGCGATCAACCCTGACACAGATCTGCTGGAGCCATTCCACTACCTTGCCCCGGGCCTCACGGCGGAATCCATCGACCGCCGTCTGCGCGAGCATCTCAAGACGGACCCGCGCTGGATCGTGGGGGAACCGCCGGATTCGTTCCACGCCCTCGTGGCCCGCCTGCGCCGGCGGGGGGTGGTTGGACCGCTTTGGACGTACTTCGCCATGCTGCAGCGGTTGCCGCTGCCCGCCGGTGGCTGAACCATGCTTTTTCCCCGTCCAGCGACTCAGGGCGCACCGCACCGGGTGGTGGTCACGGGTGCCGGTGTCATCACCGCGCTGGGAACGGGCTGGCAGGCCAATGCCGCGGGCCTTCGCGCCGGTCACAGCGCGTTTCGACCGGTGACGCTGTTTCCAGTGGAAGCTCAGCGGGCGAAACAGGCGGCGGAGGTTGACCTGCCCGCGGACCCGCCCCCCACGCGGCTCCGGGTCGAGACCGTGCGTCGGCTGAACCGGGGGAGCCGGTTGCTCCTGTGGGCGGCGACCGAAGCCTGGCGGCAATCGGGTTGGGAGCCGGGCGGAGATCTGCCGGTGGTTCTGGGAACGACCAGTTGCGGCATGGATTCCGGCGAGGCCTGGTACGAGCAGGCCGTCGGCGGAGACGGTCGATCCCGCCGGGGCCAGCCCACGCGTGCGGTGGGTTATCAAGGACAACGTCAGGGAACGGAATTGCTCGAGGCGCTCGGTTGCACGGGGCCCGTGACCCTGATCGCGAACGCTTGTGCCTCCGGCGCCAATGCCATCGGTCACGCGTGGGAACTGGTGCGGAAGGGGATCGAACCGCGCGTTCTGACCGGCGGGTTCGATGCGCTGAGCCGGCTCGTGTTCGCCGGTTTCGATTCCCTGCAGGCGCTCTCGCCCACCACCTGTCGTCCGTTCGATGCCCACCGTGACGGCCTGGCCCTTGGCGAGGGAGCGGCCGTCCTCACCCTCGAGTCACTCCGGCACGCTCAAGCCAGGGGAGCCCCCATTCTCGCGGAGATCATCGGGTATGGCACGGCGACCGACAGTCATCACCTGACCCAGCCGCAACCCGGGGGAGAGGCGGCGCTGGCGGCAATGCAGGCGGCCTGCAACTCGGCGGGGATTCGCCCGGAGGACGTCGATTACCTCAACGCCCATGGAACAGGAACCCTCCACAACGACAGTTCCGAAGCGCGCGCCATCCTGGCCTGGGCAGGCCCAAGGGCGGCGACGTTGCCGGTCAGTTCGGCCAAGGGTGGCATCGGTCACCTGCTGGGCGCGGCGGGGGCGGTCGAAGCGGTGCTTTCTCTCATGGTCCTGGGCGAAGGCTGGCTGCCCCCGGAACCGATGGTGACGGAGGTCGATCCCGTGTGCGCCTTTCCACTCTTGCGCGAACCGCGCGACTTCCCGGCGCGGGTGGTCCTGTCCAATTCGTTCGGATTTGGCGGTGCCAACGCCACGCTGGCCTTCCGGAGGTGGGCCGGAGCATGACCGGGACCGGGATTCACATTCAGGGCCTGGGGGCCGTATCCCCTGCCGGATGGGGAGTCGGGACCCTGCTCAAGGCGGTCGAGGAGCGGCAACCCCGGGTGGCCACGCCGTCGACCTGCCCGCCGGGCATGGATCCCCTGCCGGGACGCCGGGTTCCGGCTCCCGACCCACGGCCGGGGTTTCTGGGCCATTCGCGGCTCCGCCGGGCCAGTGCCATTTCCCACTTCGCCATGGCAGCGGCCGTTGAGGCCCTCGGAGGCGGGCCGGGAGCAAGCACTTCCCCGGACCGGCTCGGAATCGTCCTCGGAACCCACACCGGAAGCATCCGCTATTCGGA
>JACKPW010000053.1 GCA_024233215.1 Verrucomicrobiales bacterium
CCAGGCGACTGGCGGAGGAGCGTTTCCTCCAACGTGCCGGATGCGCGGAGCCGGAGTTGCGGACGCCGAGAAGCCGCCCCGGTTTCCCGGAGCGGCTTGACGCGTCGCCAACCAGAGCGGGCTACGGGCCGACCACCCGGAAGAAGCCCAGCGCCCCTTCCACCGGCGGCTCAGCCAGATGCTCGGTCGTGGTGAGCACGTCCTGCCAGGCACCAGTGACGAGGCTCGGACGCGTTTGAATCGTGAAGGGACCTTCCCCGCCGACCCAGGTGATCCGGGCCATGCCTTGCCCCAACTGCAGACCCGTGATGACCGGTCCCACGCTCAGAGTGATGCGGGCAACCCGGTATCCGGGGTCCTTCAGGTCCGCATCAGCGAAGGTAAACCCGTTGAATGAGCCATCGCGGATGCCCCCCATCCCGGGCGCCTTGAAACCGGGATGCGGCATCACCACACCTCCTTCGTTGGCGCCCGTGTTCGGCGTCGCCTGGCCGAGAAAGGCGGTGTTCATGGGAAGCTCATCGTTGACCTCGGTCCCGGCATCCCACACCTGCCCACCCATGACGGTGAAACTACCACCCACAAAATGCCCCTCGGCATCAAAGACCGGATGGCGCATCGGATCGTCGTTCCCCATGAAGGCGTCGTTGCTGGGAACCACCATCGCGGCATAGCTGAAGTAGCGACTCCCCGACTTGTCGGGATCCAGCCAGAACGTGTGACTCATGCGCTCGCCGGAGGCAAAGGGAGGGATCTCCCCGCCGCTCTGGAGGGTCGCCTCCACACTGCCGTGGCCCCCGGCCTGAAACGCATCCGAAAGGAGTGTGGCGTTGCCGTCCTCCGCCAACCGCTCCAGCGCCGACCCCGCCGCCGCACCCTGGTCAAAGGCATCGAACGCCCCGTCGTGAAAACCGACCCAGACCGGCGAGAACAGCGTGCCATGGGTCGGACCCACGTTCTCGATGGTCACCGTGACCGGCATCACGCGTGTGATTGTGATCCGCACAACCTGGTACCCCGGTTGTTTGAAGTCCGCCCCGCTGAAACTGAACCCGTTGAACGAGCCGTCCAGGATGCCGCCGCTCCCCGCCGGATGGAACCCGGGATGCACGCCCACACCGCTGCCTTCGGTACTGCCCGTGTTAGCCGCCGCCTGTCCCAGAAAGGCGGTGTTCATCGGGAGTTCATCATTCACCTCAGTACCGGCGTCCCAAACCTCCGTGCCGGCGACAACGAGGCTGCCCCCCACAAATCTCCCCGCCTCGTCGAAGACGGGAATCGCCCGGGGATCGTCATTGCCAATGAAGGCGTCGTTGCTGGGAACCACCATGGCCGCGTAACTCAGGTAACGACTCGTGGGCAGGGCGGAATCCAGCCTGAACCGCATGCTCGCGTGGCTCCCCGGCGCAAAGGGTGGCAGCGCTCCCTCGCTGGCGATCACCCCGGAGACCTGGCCCGAACCACTGCCCTGAAAGGCGGCGTCAAGCGGCGCCGCGTCGCCGTCCTCCGCCAGCGACTCCAGCGCTGCCGAGGCCATTCCGCCGGCGTCGAACCCGTCAAACGTACCATCATGGAACCCGATCCAGACGGGCGCCACCAGAGTGCCGTTGGCGGGGGCGAGGCTTTCAACGGTCACCATCAGGTCCATGGGGGCCGCACGAACGGGGAGCAAGCCTCCGGCAAGCAACCCGACGGCGAGGGCAAGGACCGGTCCGGGGGTTCCGCGATCCCGGCGAGGTCCGAAGACCGGCAGGGCGCGAGGGCAGGTTGAGGCGTAATCTGCGTGTTTCATTATGTCGTTCTCTCGTTTCGCTTGTGTTGCCGGCTCCAACGGGAGACCGGTTCGCAATTGTGGAGTCGGACGGGGAGGCGATTCCTTACAGCCGGTCCAAAAGATCGCCGGCATACGGATCTGCCCGGCGTCCCGCCCCCCGCGCCGTGGTCCTTTGGGGTTGTCCCGCAGCGGGGCGCCACCTAACGTCCGTCTCACATGGGCGAAGAAACGCGGAACCTGTTGCCGCAGGAACCGGGCGACAACCGGACCGACCCACCGGCCGTCGAGGCGACGCGCTGGGTGGAGGAGCACGGCGACATCCTGTTTCGGCACGCCCTTGCGCGGGTGCGCAATGCCGCTCAGGCGGAGGATCTGGTGCAGGAGACCTTTCTGGCGGCGCTGAAGGCACGCGACCGGTTCGCCGGCCGCTCCTCCGAGCGGACCTGGCTGGTGGGAATCCTCAAGCACAAGCTCATCGACCACCTTCGCAAGTCCGCTCGGGAGACCTCGTTCACGGATCTCGAATGCCTTGCCGAAACCGAGGCGTCCTCGTTCATGCAGGAGGGTCTCTCGCGAGGAAAATGGCAGGCGGAGACCCAACCCCAGGACTGGCATGCCGATCCTTCGGCAAGCCTGGACCGGGAGGCCTTCTGGCTCGTCTTTCGGGAATGTCTCGGCGGTCTGCCGGCGCGGGTTGCCGACGCCTTTCTGCTTCGCGAAATGGACGGACTCGAGACCGGGGACATCTGCACCAGCCTGGGCATCTCGCCCGGCAACTTCTGGGTGATGTTGCACCGGGCCCGCCTGGCCCTGCGCCGCTGCCTGGAAATCAACTGGTTCGCCAAGGAATGATGCCATGAACCCCCACCGCCCCACGCGTGCCCAAATCCCACCAGCGGAAACCGTTTCTGTAAGGATCCCGCCGCCTGTGCGACCCACGAAGAGGCGCCCGGCACACCCGCGGTCGCCCGTCCCGCAACCCGCATGACCGCAACAACCGCCGCCACCCGATGAAGACGAACGACAACCCGCGGGAGCGAGGCGCACCGAGTGGCCTGCGTCTACTCAGCCTGACCTGTGCCGAATCCGCCCGACTCCAGTCCGAGGGCCTGGACCGCCACCTCACGCGCATGGAAAGGATGGGATTGCGGGTGCACTTGTTGCTCTGTGCCGGTTGCCGGCGTTACGGGAGGCAACTCCGACTGTTGCGTCACGCCCTGCGCCGTTTTCCCCGTGAGGACGCCCACCTGCCGGGAGGTTCCCTCTCCGAGGAAGCCCGGGAGCGGATTCAGAAAGCCTTGCGGCAGTAGGCGCCGGATTGCCACTCACGTTCGGCCCGTTCGGCCCGGAGTCGCAAGCCCGCCCCCTCGTAAGCGCGCCGCACCGCCGCGAACTGGGTCTTCAGAATGCCCGCGAGCAAAAGCACCCCCCCGGGGGGCACCTGCGCCACCAACCGGTCGCGCTCGGCGATCAGCAGATCGGCCAGCAGGTTGGCCGCCACGACATCAAACCGGCGCCGCGGCGACAGCGACAAACGCCGCACATCCCGGCGCCGCGGGTGAAGGTCGATCCCGTTCGCCCGGGCGTTCTCCCCGGCAATCCGCACCGCATCGGGATCGAAGTCGAAGGCCTCGACCGGACCGTAGCCGAGCTTTGCCGCCGCGATGGCCAGGATCCCCGAACCTGTCCCGACATCGAGGAGGGAAAGTGACCGGCCCTTCGCCCGGGCCGCCGCCACGGCGATCTGTTCGAGGCAGAACGCCGTGGTGGCGTGTTGGCCCGTTCCGAAACTCAATCCCGGATCGAGCACCACCTCCACCTCTCCGCGCCGGGGCCGCCGCCGGCTCCAGGAAGGCCGCACCAGCACGCGGTTGCCGAATACCCGCGCCTTGAAATGCCGCCTCCAACTCTCCGCCCAGTCCTGCGGTCGCAACCGGCGGACCGACACCCGCGGGCTGAATAATGGCAGCAAGCCTTCCGACCGGGCCCGGCGCAAAGCCTCTTTGAGCGTCTCGAGTTCTCCCGCCGCGGGCGCCTGCACCGCGGGCCGATACAGGCTGACCTCCGTCACGCCCGTTTCGGCATCGGTGTAGGAAACCGGGTCCTCACCAAAGATCACGGCGAACAACCCCGAGACCACCCCCTCGGCCGCGCCCGGCACGCGGACGCGCACCTGCACCATTTCGATCGCGCTCATCGGCGTCGCCACGGGGTGTAATTCAGCAACTGGATCTCCGCCCGGCGCGGCTTCCAGTCAACGATTGTCACGCTCGCATAATCGACCTCAAACCCCGCGGTGACAGTCAGCGGCAAATCCAGCAACGCCGCCAGGGCTGCCCGGACCACCCCGCCGTGACACACCAACGCCACCCGCTGACCGGGACGCTCGACCCGGAGGCGCTGGAGCACACCGTTCACGCGGCCGACGATGGCCGCGGCCGGTTCCGCCCCCGCCATGCCGCCGGTGACGATTTCCTCCAGCCAGTTGTAGGCGCTCTTCCCGTGACGCTCCCGTACCTCCTCCCACGCAAGCCCGGTCCACTCACCGAAGTCGATCTCCCGCAGGTCGGGTTCGGGGACCGGTTGATGCCCGTTCAACGCGAGCAGGGGTTGCGCGGTGAGTTGGGCGCGTCGCTGCGGACTGACCAGCACCGCGTCGAAGTGAAGTCCGTCGAGATAGGTCGCGAGGGCCTCCGCCTGTTCCTGACCGCGCGGGGAGAGACCGATGTCGAGCCGTCCGCCGAACACGCGTTGATAGCGCGCTTCGACCTCGCCATGGCGGATGAGAAACAGCCGGGTAATCGCGTCCGCGTTCATCAGGCCTCACCGAGCGCCGCGCGCTGGGCTTCCATGAGCGAACGACACCCCGCCTTTGCCGAGGCGAGCATCGCGTTCAGGCAGGCCTCGTCGAAGGTCCCCTTCTCGCCGGTGCCCTGCACCTCCACGAAGTTCGATTCGCCGGCCATCACGACATTCATGTCGACGTCGGCGGAGGAGTCCTCGGGATAGTCCAGGTCGAGCACCACCCGGCCGGCCACCACCCCCACACTGACGGCCGCGACCTGGGCCAGCAGCGGGGATTCCTTCAACAACCCCTCCTTCCGGAGCTTCTGCACCGCCAGGGCGAGGGCCACGTAACTGCCGGTGATGGCTGCGGTGCGGGTGCCGCCATCGGCCTGGAGCACGTCGCAATCCACCCAGGCGGTTCGTGGCCCCAGTTTCCTGAGGTCGATCGCCGCCCGCATGGCCCGGCCGATGAGGCGTTGGATCTCCTGGGAACGCCCTTCCTGTCGGCCGCGCGAAACCTCGCGGGGCTTTCGTTGATGCGTCGAGTACGGGAGCATCGAGTACTCGGCGGTCACCCAGCCCCCGGGAACCCCCTGCTCCTTCATCCAGCGCGGGATGACCTCGTCGATCGTCACCCCGCAGATCACGCGCGTGTTCCCCCACTCGACGAGGGTGGAACCGGTCGCGTGCGGGGCAATGTGGTTTTGGAAACGGACCGGGCGCAAATCCCCCGGAAGCCGTCCGTCGGGTCGAGGAAACTCGGACGCGGCGGCGGCGGTGCGGTTGTCGTTCGGCTGGGAATCCAACTCTGCCATGCCCGGAGCCTAGAAAGCCAGGGCGAACCGGGCAACTGGTTTCAGTGTTCGGGGCTACTCCCCCAGCACCCGGTAAAACGCCGAGGCCGTGCTGGCTTCCGAATCGGTGAGGATCGTCTCTTCGCCGGCGGCGGTGACAGAATCCACTTCCACCCAGTCGGGGCCGCCGAGCGCCGCCTGCTTGAGCAGTTTGTAGGTGTGCCCGGCCACGCTTTGGACCACCAGGTAGGCTTCGTTGGGCCCGCTGACGCCGCCGCGCAGGATCATGAATGGCTCCAGTTCGCCGCCCGTCGTGGCATCCGCCACCACCTGGTAGTAACCGCCTGGTGCCGCACCCCGGGTGTCGGTCAGGGTCAGCGTGGCACCTCCGGCCCGCCCCGAAGCCACTTCGGTCCAGTCCGCCTCGGAGAGACTCGCCTTGTGCAACAACCGGTAGTTCGCGCCCGCCACGCTTTCGATGGTGACGTAGAACTGGCCCTCGCCGTTGATGCCCCGGGCAATGATCTCGAACGGCGGCACGTTGATGCCACCACCACCCAGGCCGTGCTTCTCCACCAACTCCCGGCGCACGGTGTCGAGTTCCACGGCGGACAGACTCTCGTCGTAGAATCGCACTTCGGCCAACTGCCCGGCAAAGCGGGCTTCCGGCTCACCGGTCGCCAGCCCACCCAACGCCATCCCCGTGGCGCCGCGTGGCAACTCGCTCACGCCGCTGGTGGAGACAACCGGATCCTGATCGTCCACCTGCAGGCTCATCGCCCCGCCGCCCCAGGTCTGGATCACGACATGGAACTTGTCGTTAATCAGCGACTCGCCGGCCGAATACAGCGTCTGGTCCGGATTGCCTGCACCGAAACCGACGGCACCCGCGGGATTCACCACGCACCCCCAGGAATCGTCACCGGCAGCGGAACGTGCGTCCACGATACCGGTTTGCCCCCACCATTGCGGGTCGGCATCGCGCGTCGGTGCGGCGTTGAGCCTCACCACGTACGCAATCGTTGCCTCGACCGCGTCGCCCAGGGGGTTCTGACCGGCCGCCACGGTCAACAGCGACTGGGCAAAATCCACGGCCGGGGTCCCGGCAGAAGTGGCTTCCGCGACCACCGTCGGTTGGGTGGCCCCGTTCGCCAGGGAGGCGCTGCGTCCCTGCTGACTGGTCCAGGCAGCGATGGCGCCACTTCCCGCGTCCGCGGCATCCCAGACATCCACCAGTGACTCCGCAGCCGTGCGCTGCACGGTCACACGCGCACTCAAACGGTTCGTGGTGGTGCCGCGGACGGCGACCAGCGTGTAGAGCGTGTCGTTGGCCGGAGTCAACGTCACCTGCCCCTGCCCGTTGGTCGTCAAATCGTCCACGTTGCCTGGCTCGGGCTCGATGGTCAGCGTGGCATCCGGGGCGGTGCTCCAGCTCAACGTCGTCGATTCGCCACCCGCAATGTCCTGCGGATCGGCGGCGAACGTGTTGATGAGCCGTTCAAACTGGACGCCGTGCGTGCCGGCCAGTTCATTGGCGAGTTCAAGGGATTCCGCCGCGCTCAGGGCGGTATCGAAGAACCGGATCTCGGCGATGTCCGCGGCAATCAACTGCTCCGCCGGTTCCCCTGCCGTCGCCCCGCCGATGGTCATGCGCAGCGCGGCCCGGGGATCGGCCGGGAGGGTGCCGGTCGCCGCAACCGGATCCCAGTTGTCCAACTGGATGGTCTGGCTCTGGCCGGCCTTGAAGGTGGCAATCACTACATGAAACTTCTCGTTCGCAGCGGAGGCCCCGGCACTGTAGGTGGTCGTGTCCGGGTTGCCGGCGCCAAAGGCCACGTCACCATTGGCCCGCAGGGCCGTGCCCCAATCCGCCGCCCCCGCATCCGCGGAATCGGAGTCAATGATCGGCGTATGCTGCCACCATTGCGCGCCACCGGCGGTCTCGGAGGGGGCATTGAACTTCAGTACCACCGCCAGCGAGAACTCCCCCAGGCCACCCGCGGGGTTTTGCGGCGGATCCACTTCAAGCAGATTGCCCGCGAAGCGCAGAACCGGTCCTCCGGCAGGCGTGGCGTCCGGCCAGTAGGTGGGCCCCTGGAGACTGGCCTGCCAGGCCGTCCGACCGTTGCTGCTGGGCCAGCGCCAGACCTCCTCACCCGGTCCCAGGTCGGCAATGTCCGCGGCGTTCCACTGGTCGATCAGCGCCGCCTGGGCCGACAGCACGGTCAGCCCTGCCACCGCCATCAAGCCGCAGCTCCGTCCGATCTGTCGCCGTGCGGACCGCCCTAGCACCGGTTCGTTTGACTTCATGCCCGCAGGCTAAGAAACCCCACCGCCCCCCGTCCAGCCGAACCTCCATCCCCGTGGACCACCCCCCTGCCCATCGTAGCGACGGAATGGCGTTTGCCGAAACCAGGTCTGCGGCCCGCCTCTCCCCCGCTTGAATCCTTTCCCCAAGGTTGTCCAAGCCGGAGCCGGTTGCTACAAGCACCCCATGCGCCACGCCCCCGCAACCGCCCGATCCGAGGTCGCCCCGGCCAGAGTCAGTCACCGCCGGGCCCTGTTCCTCGCAGTCCTCGCTCTCGGGCCCGGCCTGCCCGCCCCCGCCGCGGAGGCCCGGGCAACGGTTCCGGACATCCCCTTCGCGCAGGAGTACCATGAGCCTTTACCCATTGAACCCGGTGGACCCGGCGACGACGTGCGCGCGGTGGCCGCCGACGCTTCGGGCACGGTCTGGGCCGCCACGCGGGCCGGGGTGTTTCGATTGCGCTCAACGACGTGGAAACAACCCCCGGGCGGACCCAACGGACCCGCCTACGACGTCTTCCCGGCCGGGGACCACTCGCTCTGGATCGCCGCCTGGGACGGTGTCTACGCTGCCGGTCCCGCCGGACTCCGGAAGGTCGAGGAGGTCACGGGGACCGTCACGGTGCTGGGGGAAAACCAGGCCGGCATCGTGGCCCTGGGCCCGGACGGCGCCTGGCAGGAGGAGGACGGCAGGTGGCACGCCATCGAGGTCCGTTGGTCCCGAAACGTCCGCGGAACTGCCTTTCGCCCGGACCGCGGCTGGTGGATTGCCACCGGCACCGGACTGTATGCAGTCAACAACGACGGGCTCCGCCTGCAGACCGCCCCGGACCAACTGGTCTCGACCGAACTCCAGGCGCTGGCGTTTGGGCCGGACGGGAAGTTGTGGATCGGCAGCCTCGGCGGACTCGACGTCCACGTCGGCGCGAATCCCATCAACCGGTTCACCGGTGCCGACGGACTGCCCAACCACGACGTGCGCTCCCTGACCTTCGGCCCTGACGGCCGCCTCTGGGTTGGCACCGCCCTGGGGGTCGCCCGGCTCGATGGCACCGCGTGGTCGCTTCGCCACAGCCGGCGCTGGTTGCTCAGCGACGATGTCCGCGACGTCGCCATCGGCCCCGATGGGACCGCCTGGGTGGCCACCGCCCGCGGAGTCAGCGCCATCCGACATCGCCAGATGACGCTTGGGGAGAAAGCGGCTTACTACCTCGACATTTGCCGCCAACGCCACGTCCGCCCGCCCGGCCTGGTCGAGAAGTGTGTCTTCCCGGATTCGTCAGACACCTCGAAACACCGCCCAATGGACGATGACAACGATGGTCAGTACACGGCGATGTACCTCGCGATGGAAAGCTTCCGCTACGCCGTCACCCAAAGCGCCGATGCGAAAGCCAACGCCGATACCGCTTTTGCCGCGCTTGAATTCCTGCAAACCGTCACCGGCACGACCTCCTTCGTCGCCCGCACAGTGGTGCCGGTGTCCTGGACCGGGATGGCGGATGCGAACGAGGAAGTCTCACCCATCGAAGCGGCGGAACGTCGCCGTTTCGATCCCCGCTACAAGATCGTGGAACAACGCTGGCGCCCGTCTACCGACGGCCAGTGGCTGTGGAAGGGCGACACCAGCTCGGACGAGATCACCGGGCACATGTCCGGTTACCTGACCTACTTCGACCTGGCCGCGGACCCGGCTCACCGGGACCGGGTCCGCCGGTTGGTCGCACGGATCATGGATGGGATCATCGACGGTGGGTATGTCCTGCGCGACTTGGACGGCGAGGCGACGCGCTGGGGCGTGTGGTCCCCCGATAAGCTCAATCACGATCCCGACTGGCGGGTGGAACGTCCGATCAATTCGTTTGAGATCCTGTCCTACCTTCGCACCGCCCACCACATCACTGGCGATGACAGGTACCTCCATGAGTATCGGAAACTCATCGAGCAGCACGGCTACGCCGACCACGCCGCCCGTCCGAAGGCGTACGGCTTGGGGGAACGCACGCACATCGACGATGAACTGCTCGCCCTGGCCGGACCCGGGTTGTTGCAGAATGAGCAGGACCCGATCCTGCACGCCCGGTTCATGGACGGCTACGAATGGGCCTATCGCACGGTGGAACGAGAACAGAGCCCGTATTTCAACTTCACCTTTGGCCTCCTCGGCGGAATCAACTTCCACCTCGACGAGAGCGTGGCCTTTCTACGCGACACCCCGCTGGATCTCCGCCAATGGACGGTGGACAACGCCCCGCGCAACGACGTGACCCAGGTGCGCCACCCGATGCTGGAACCCCTCCAAACCAATCGAATGCTCCCGCCGAGCGAACGCGGGGTGATGCGCTGGGACAAGAACCCGTGGGCGGCTCAGTCCGGCGACTTCCACGACCCGATGGGCCGGCTCGAAAGCTGCGGCGTGTTCTGGCTTCTCCCCTACTGGATGGGGCGGTATGCCGGGTTCATCGGGGCTCCGGACTAATCCGCATCGATTCAGTGGAATCAGGAAAGGGCAAACCACGAAACACACGGAATACACGAAAGGAGGAGCGACCAACAGGTTGGTCGAGTCCCCCGTGCCTGTATGATGAGCCCTTGTCATCAAGAGGTGACCTTGAGGATGGGCTCACCAAGCGGTTGTCTTCCGGCGTTTTCGTGTGATTCGCGGTTGGATTGAATTGTCGTGGCCAAGGTGAGAGTGCTCCGCCCGCCCCCGACGCCAGCCGCTCGGCTTGAGAGGAACGCCTATCCCCGCTCGGTCCGCCATAGCATGGGCGCGCCACCCCACTGTTGGATGCGCGTATCGTCAGCGTGCGTGTCCAGGAGGTGCGTCATTGCGAGGCTTCCCAGTCGAGGCCCGTCGTGTGCAGGTCGCCGACGATCTCCACCTTGCCCTTAAGCGCGCCCTGCCAGCTCGCAACCGGCGCACGCCGGAAGACGACCTCCACGCCGCCCGACGTCACCCGCACGGTCTCACCGCTGGCTGCCACCGATCGGATGCGGGCGAAGTCACGTTGGACTTCGCGTGAGGTCACTTTCATGTCTGACTGTGTGTCTGACAATGGAAATGAGGTCAAGCGGAGAGCCGCCACGACCCAACTGACCCAGGACTCCCGCTCGGCATCTCAATTCTCTGGCCTCCCGACGGGACCGCCCCCTACACTCCTCACCATGAACAACACCTCCGATGTCCCCGCTGTCACTGCCGCAGCCCTCCCCCGTCGTTCCTTCCTGAAAGCCTCCGCGCTCGCGGCTGGTGCCGCCCTTGCGGAAGCCCCTTTCGTCCTCACCAGCCACGCCGCCAATGATGACCCCATCCGCATCGGCCTCATCGGCTGCGGCGGTCGGGGCACCGGCGCCGTGCTCGATGCCCTCGGCGCCGCCACCAAGGTCATTTACCCTTCCGCCGGCTATCACACCGAGGATGTCGCCGAAGGCGCCGCGTTGAAGGACAAGTCCATTCAGGTTGTCGCCCTGTGCGATCTCTTCCAGGATCGGATCGACCGTTGCCGCGCCCAACTTCAGAAGCTCGGGAACGACATTCCAAACGAGCGTTGCTTCACCGGCTTCGACGGCTACCAACAACTCCTGGCCATCCCGGAGATCAACTACGTGATCCAGGCCACGCCGCCGCATTTCCGACCGCAACACGCACTGGACGCCATCAAGGCCGGCAAGAACGTCTTCATCGAGAAACCGGCTGCCGTCGATGCCCCCGGCGTCCGGACGATCATGGAGGCCGGCCGGTTGGCGAAGGAGAAGAACCTCGGCATCGTCGCCGGCACGCAGCGACGGCATCAACTCGGCTACGTCGAACAGATGAAACGCGTTCACGACGGGGCCATCGGCGACGTCCTTTACGCCCATTGCTACTGGAACGGCGGCGTCATCTGGGTGATTGAACGGGAGCCGGGCTGGACCGACATGGAATGGCAGCTGCGCAACTGGAATTACTTCACCTGGCTGGGCGGCGACCACATCGTCGAGCAACACGTGCACAATCTCGATGTGATGAACTGGGCGCTGCAGGCCCACCCGATCAAGGCCTACGGCATGGGCGGACGCCAGGCGCGGCAATACCCGATCCACGGCCACATCTACGACCACTTCGCCGTCGCTTACGAATACCCGAACGGCGTGATGATGTTCAGCCAGTGCCGCCAGATGAACGGCGCGGAAGGCCGCGTCGAGGAGAACATCATCGGCACGAAAGGCCGGGCCGCGGCATCGTTCACGAACAACTTCATCCGGTTCAACGAAGGCCGTCCCTGGCGCTATGACAAGCGCGCCGAGACGAACCCTTATCAGCAGGAACACCAGGACCTGATTGCCAGCATCCGAGCCGGCGAGCCGCTGAACGAAGCCCAGACCGTCGCTGAAAGCACCCTCACCGGCATCATGGGCCGGGAGAGCTGCTACAGCGGCCAGAGCATCGAGTGGGACCAGGCGTTGAACTCCAACATGCGCCTCGGCCCGACCCAGTACAAATTCGGCCCCCTCCCGTTCCCCGACGTCCCCATGCCCGGCAAATACAAGATGGGATGAAAGGAGCAGACACCCCGGAATTGAGTCGGCCGCTTTGAGGGAACGTCGCGCGCTCACCCGGAGCCTGGCGGTGGCGTTCCCACGGAGGTCGCTGGTGGCTGTCCAAGGCGCTTCGCGATGCCTTCACGGTGACTGATCCTTGTCCGGTTCCGGCGGGGTGGGAGAGTCCGGGGCGAGGAGTTGCTTCATTCTTGGGGTGTTCAATGGGTTGCCTGGCGATGGCAGCAGTGCACTCCCGTCCAGCCAGTGGCCGTTCGCCTGTGCGGGTTGGAGTTCCCCCCACCTGTCGCGGGGAAGCCGTGGAAGGCCGAAACCGCGCGCGTCCACCTGCACGTTCTGATCCATGAATCCGGCGGGAGTCTGCCCCAAAGCGTTGACCACCGTTGGCGACGCACCGGCTTTCAGGAGGCGCTCTGTCAGCGTGAGCGAGAGCGTCCGCGCGGCGACATGAAGTGCAGTGTTGCCGTCCCCGTCCTGCAGGTTTGCGTCAGCGCCGTTCTTTAGCAACCAGTCCAGAGTTTCCGGTTCGTCCATCCCCACCGCGACCATCAAGGGTGTGACCCTGTGGTCTCCTCGGGCGTTCAGGTCTGCTCCGTGTTCTTTCAACGCCTCGAGGACATCGATTCGGCCGACGGCAACCGCGTAGTGGATGACCGAAAAGCCGTTGAGGATGGTCTTCAGGTCTGCGCCCGCATTCACGAGGGCCAGGACGACATCCCAGGGGTCGTTTCGTTCTGGGGCCTCCACTCCTGGCACGGGAGTCCTTGCGGGGATAAGCCCGCGGGAGCGCGCCCATGCAGCTTCCATGACGATTACCAGCGCGGTGCGATCCAGAGCGTCCCTGATATCCGCCTTCGCGCCTTCCGCCAACAGCCAGCGGATTTCCTCCAGGTTCGAGTTGGACGCCGCGAAATGCAGGGGCGTCCACTGGACCCCGCGGCTGTCGGCGGCGGCCAGGTTGACGTCCGCGCCATGATCGCGAAGCAGTCGGGCACCTTCCATCCAACCAATCGAAATCGCAAAAGCAAGGGGTGATCGCAGTCCCTCGGCGGAGGAGGTGAGCGGTCCGGGCGTGCCGTCTTTGCGGTTCCCCAATGCGACCGCCTGCACGTTCACCTTGGCACCAGCGTCCAGCAGCACGCGCAGCACATCGATTTGACGGTAGCGGATTGCTTTCATCAATCGGGCGGAGTTGTCGGCATTCGGATCCGCCCCATGCTTGAGCAGGAGTTGGACCATTGAGGCTGAACTGGCGACGGTCAAAGGGGTGGACGGTTCGGGGTTGGGCAAGACCCCTTTGCCGGCGAGGTTCGGATCGGCGCCGTGCTCCAGTAGAAACCGGGCCATTGCCTCGTGGTTGTACTGAGCCGCCCTCCACAGCGGGGTCACCGACTTGCCGTGCCCGCTGTCCCACTGATAGTTTACATCGGCCCCTTCGGAAACGAGCAACTCGGCAAGACTGACAAACCCCCGCAGCGCGGCCAGATGCAGCGGAGTCTGGGCGACCTCCGGTGCCACGGTGGCGCCCCGCCCGATGAGAAGTTCCGCCATGGTCCGGTGTCCCGCATCGACGGCCAGGGACAGCGCGGTTCGGGAGTCATCGTCGGAGGACGCTTGATCGACGCGCGCGCCGTGCTCCAGAAGATAGCGGGCCACCACAAGCTGCCCCTTCAACGCCGCGTTCATTAACGGTGTCGTTGTCTGGCCCTCGGGTTGAGCGTTGATCAGATCCGGGCTGTTGGCGACCAACGCCTGGATGCGGCGGATTTCCTCGGCTTCCTCACTGGTGGCGGGGGACAGTCCTGAATCTGCTGTTGCCGCGAGGGCGGGCTTCTCTCCAGCCCCGGCCATCCGTCGTTCCAGTGCGAGCAACTCCCGCTCCAGCGTCAGCACCGTTCCCGCTTCGGCCCGGCCGGCCTCGACCAGCAGGCGTTGGTTCTTCAGCGCCTCCTGGACCAGGGCAGTTTCCTCCTCCAGAAGCGCCTTCTGGCGATCCGCACCGGCGTTCTCGGGCAGTTGCCGTTGGAGTTGCAGGAGGTCGCGCTTCAGTGACAGGGCTTCCTGGCTGCCGAGCGGGTTCTGGCGGTCGTGGTTGCGGGTTTCGAGTCTCTTGAGCTGGTCCTCGACCAACTGGATCTCGCGCTGGACCCATACGGTGTCGGTCGCGTTGGTCGCGGCAGAAGGTGTCGCCGCGGCGGCTTGGTCGAGGTTGATCTCAATGAGATCCGCTGTCGGGGCGTTGAGGCGGGCCAACTCCCGGCGAAGCTCCAGCAGGTCGCGTTGCAGGGGCACGCTATCCTCCCACGAGGCGGTGCCCGCGCTGAATCGGCGCTGGTACGATTCGAGCTGTTTTTCAACGAGGGCAATCTCCTGCTCGAGCAACGCGCGTTGTTCGGCGCGGGCAGTCGAGGCAGTCTCGCCGGGACCCGTGGGGAGTGGAATGAGAATCCTTTGACCCACCTGAAGTCGGGAGGCGTCGAGGCCGGGGTTGGAGGCGTTCACGTCATCGAGGGTGAGCTTTTGACCGCGCGCCTCGAAGAGCGGCCGATAGAGCGACACGATCCGGGTGAGGGTATCGCCCGGCTGAACCAGGTGGACGAGCGGAGTGGTGACGACCGCCGGGCTCGGTACGCGGAGGGTAATGAGGTTTTCCTGGCTCAGTTTGACCAGCGTTTGCTCCCCAGGGAACTCGCGGGTCACCCGTTCGAAAGCGGCGATGGCCTCATTCGTCTGACCAAGTTTGCGATGACATTCCCCGAGCCGGAAGAGCGCGGTGGCAGCCAGGCGACGCTGTTCGTCGAGGCGTTGGATCACCTCCTGATAAGCCTGGATGGCGGCCGGCAGGTTGCGATTGGCCTCTTCCTCGAAGAGTCCCTCGCGGAAGACATCCGCCACCGGTTCGGCGGCGAGGCAACGGCCGGTCGCACCGAGGATCAGCAGCAACGGAACAAGAGAAAGGACGCGTTTCATGGTGTCGCAGGATGCCGCACCCGACCCCACCGGTTTGTCATGGTTTTGTCAAATCGAACGAGATCCGGCCACCCCGAATCCCAACGGGATTCCGCCTCAAAGCCCAGGGTTGCCGTCGGACGGCAACCCTGGGTAGACGACGCCACAAGATCACAACCCCAACGGGGTTGCGCCTAATCCCAGACGTGCCGTTCATCCCATTCCACACCGTGTCTGCGCAAGAGCGCACGCAGCTCGTCCTGGAAGCTCAGCTTTCGATGATGTTCCTCCTGTCGCGCCACATAAGCCCGAACCCGTTCCAGGTTCGATTGGCTGACCGAAAAGACCGCGTAGCCTCCCTGCCAGGCGAAGTTCGCATGCTCGGCTCCCTGCGCTTTCAACCATTGGTTTGAGACGCGTTTCAATTCCTTGACCCATTCCGCCTGGGTGATGGTCCGACCAACACGCGCCAGGACGTGAACGTGATCCTCGACCCCACCCACTTGGATGGACGGGCAATCGATACGTTTGGAAACCGCGCCGATGTAACGGTGCAGGGACTGCCGGAGAGTGGGATCGCGGAAGCAAGGCCGACGATCCTTGGTGGAGAAGATCAGGTGCAGGTAGACGACGGAGAGGGATTGCGGCATGGGAGGCTATGCGAGGAGAGGCGCAACCCCTGCAGGGTTGTTACGCACGTAGGCGACCCACCCAGGGTAGCCCTGACGGGCAACCCTGGGCTTTGAGGCGGAATCCCGTTGGGATTCTTCGTGGCCCCGCCCCTGCAACTGGAAGACTGAGATCTGGTCGCTGGCTTGGGGTCCGTTTCCAGGGATCTCTGCAGCCCTGCCATTGACGTGGACCTTGGTTGCCATTGAGTTATACATATGATGGTGTTCATATGGATCACATGTCAAGTCTGTAGTCCACCCGCTTCCCTGCCCGAGCCCCCCCCACATCCTGTCCATCCTGTGAATCCTGTCTGCTCAGGTCTCCAGTCGGTAGCCCACGCCGTGGACGGTGAGGATGTGTTTCGGGGCGCGCGGATCGATCTCAATCTTGGCGCGGAGGCCGGCGATGTGGTTGTCGACGGTGCGGGTGGTGGGGAAGGCGGCGCAGCCCCAGACGCGATCGAGGAACTCGTCCCGGCTGACCGGGGCGCCTTCGGCCTCCGCCAGCAACCGCAGCATCGCGAGT
>JACKPW010000054.1 GCA_024233215.1 Verrucomicrobiales bacterium
AGCCCGCGTCAACACTCGCAGTTTCGAGTCGGCGCTCTCGGAGTTCATCCGGCTCAAGAAACTGACCCTGCGTGACGGGCTTCGGCAGCAGGCCGGGCTCCTGGCGGATGAACTGATCCGGGACACGCCGCCCACAAAGGGGAAGGTCGGGGGCAAATCCTACGGCGCCCGGAAGGCGGGTGAAGCCCGGATGGGTCGGGATGTCCGCCGGTCGGCCCGACCGCTCATTCCCAGCCAGTGGCGCACGCCGCGGTTCGCCACCCTGATCCGGCGGAAGAAGTACGATGCGCTGGAAGCCGCTTTCGCCAACTTCAGCGAGGACAAGATCCTGCAGTTCAGCTCGGACATTCACCAGCACGCCCGCGAGGACGGCCGGGTGAAGGCGCGGTTGGCGCAGGCCACGCCGGACTACCGGGAGGAAGCCGCCTACATCCGCAAGATGCGTTCCCGCGTCGGGTTGGCCAAGGGCGGCTGGGCGGCGTCCAGCCGTGCGTTGGGCCGGCGCGTTCCCGCGTGGCTGGTGCCCCATCTCTGGGCTGGTGACTTCCAGGATCACACGGGTGACCGCAACCCGAGCGTGGTGCTGATCAACCGCAGCGCGTGGGCCGGTGGTCGGCACGCTGACTTCATCGTCCGCAAGGCGCTCCGCCGGCGTGAGGGTCGATTGCTGCGCGCCCTCGAAGGTGCCCTGGCTGCCCAGGCGAGAAAGGCCCGCCTGTCATGAACCTGCGTGACGTTCAGACCAACGTGAAGACCCTGCTCCAGGCTCATCCCGGTCTGGCGCTGGCGCCCATCGTCCTGGATGACGGCGCCGGTGAAGCCAACCCGCAGCGGACCGCCGCGTTGAAGTCGCTCGGGTTCTGCCTGCTGGTGTGGCGGGTCGAGGGCGGCGGGATGATCGACGTGTCGCGCACGGGTGCGTTCGTCCAGGAACTGACGGTGTTCGTCTTCATCGAGGAAGCGGTTCCCGTCTGTCGGAAGGAAGGCGGTCTCAACCTCCGGCACGAGGATGCCACCGAATACGTGATGGCCGCGTTGTCCGGTGCCCGTGTCGGTCCCGACCGGTTCACCCTGGACAACCCGCCCTTCGACAACCTGGGCCGGATCAACGGCGTCAACCGGGTTCTCGTCAACGCACTCGCCCAACTCACCATTGCACCCTTGTCGTCATGAAACCTGCCCGCATCCGACGCCTCACTTTCATCGCCCTCCTGCTGTGGTTCATCCACGGCGGCACGCTCATCGCTCTCGCCGTGGCTCCGGAGCTTGAGGTGGCTGCCCGCGCTGCTGATCTGGCGCGTGAGAAGGACATCGTGTGGTTGTCCCTCGTCACCGCCATCGCGGCGATCCTCTTCTCGGCCTGGTTGGTCCGCCAGTTGGTGGCCCAGCAGGCCCAGGTCGTGAAGGCCCTGCAGGACCTGCGGGGCGAACTCGGTTCCCGTCCCTGCATCTACCTCAAAGAACAACCCGACCACGAATGAACATGAAACGCAACACCCTCATCCCGTCCCTCATCGCCACCGCCATCGTTGCGCTCAGCATCGGCTGCGCGTCCATGTCCACTGAGCAGAAGGAAGACAGCGCCGCTTCCCCGCCAACTTGGCCGCCTACACCGGCACCGCCCTCCACCTCGAGGACAACGAGTCGGATGCGCCGCATTTCGCGTGGCCGTTGCCGCCCTGGACAAGCTCGCCGCGGATGGCACCTACACCCCGGCCGCACTGCCGCGGCGCTGGAGGACCTGCCTGTCACCACGCTTCAGGATGAAGGGAAGGCCTCCATCGTCATCATGGGGACCGTGCTGCTAGACGAGGTCGGCCGACGGTTCCTCGACCCGATGACGCCCGAGGCCGTGCAGAAGGTTGCCTGCGGCATCCGGGATGGCATCCAGACCGCCCTGGCCCGGTTTGACGCCGAGCAGGCCCGGAAGGCTGGGAACTGACCCGACCCACCCACCCGATCACACGGAAAGCCGAAAGCTCCATGAAAGTCCGACTCAAGAAGACCCATCTCGTCAACGGGCGCGAGTTCCCCAGCGGAACCGTCCTGCAGTTCAAAGACGCGACCGCGGAGGGCCTGATCGCCTCCAAGGTGGCTGAACCGTTCGACCCGCCCAAGGAGCCCGCCAAGCCCGTCAACCCGAAGAAATGACCTCCCGCAGAGCCGCTGGGGCGCAGAGTTGAATCCCTTCTCCGCGTCTCGGCGCCTCTGCGCGAGTCCCCATCTCCCATCTCCTATTTCCCAGACCCTACTCTGCCATGCCCACTCCCATCACCATCGGCCACATCGAGGCCCACGAGAAGCTGACCGCCCGGCTGTTCTACCAACCCCACGGCGAGACCGGCTTCATCGATGCCGGCAATGTCGGCGACTACAAGTACGCGCCCGAGAAGTCCTACGTCGGACGGATGCGTTCCGAAGGCGGCGCGAAGTATCTGAGCGATGAACAGGCGGATACCATCAGCGACCGCTGGGAGTTCACGCTCGATGAACACGACGTTCTCAACCAGAAGCTGGTCTTCCTCGCCACCAAGGGCAGCGATGCCGTTCAGGCGGAGGTCGCGGCTCCCACGGGCACGGCCACCATCACCAGTGTCACGCCCGGCCGATCGTACTTCGTCGGCAAGGTCGGGTTGAACACGGTGGTGGCGAAGGTCGCCGCCGTCACGCTGGTCGAGGGGACGGATTACCTGATCGACACGGCTGCCGGCATCCTGACCGTGATCGACGGCGGCGGGGTGAACCAGGACGACGACGTGGACCTGACGTTCGGGTGCGCGGCCGTGACGCACCAAGTCTTCACCGGCCAGGACAACCCGCTCTTCCGCGGCAGCCTGGTCATCCTGGAGATCAATCAGTTCTCCAAGGTGCCCCTGCGTGAGATCGCGTTCACGGGCGTGATCTACCTGACGGCCTGGCCGGAACAATCCGGTGAGTTCGGCAAGTACACCGCGCGGGCCGTGCCCACCACCAAGCCCACCATCAAACGACGGAGCGCCGCGTGAGCACTGAACTGAACGTCCTGCGACCGCAGAAGGAGGTGCCGACCAGCCTCGGGCGGATCGAAGTCCACGAGATGGCCTGGCCGGATGCGCTCGCCTTCACGGGCAAGCTGGCTGACTTCCTCCCGGAGTTCATCCAACCCGACGGCAAGGTGGTCATCTCCGGGGAGAAAGTCGCCCGGGTCATCAGTGGCAGCGTGGAGTTGGCCGAGTTCCTGGTCCGCAAGAGTGTGGACAAGGAGGACGGCTGGTTCCGCAGTCTGCGACCGACCGACGGGTTGTCCCTCCTGGAAGCCGCGGTCGAACTCAACATCCACGAGGAACTGCTGGGAAAAGCGCAAGGGGTGCTCCAACGGGTCATGGCCCGGCTCGGGGCAGCGGCACCGGCTGGTTCAAGCTGATCCAGTTCCTCATCTCATGCGGCCACAGCCGGCCGGACCTGATGACCGTCACGCTGCGGCAACTGTTCCGGTTCGCTGACGCCGCCATCGCCCACCAGGAACAACAGCACCGACCCCGATGACCCCCTTGCCGCTACTCAATCAGCACCGCCCGGTAGAACCGCTTGGGCGACGTATAGCTGGCAGGGTCCACCCAGAAGAACGGCGACTCGGCAAGTACCACATCGGTCAGGCGGGTCCAGCCGTTGACCTGACCGGGGTCGGTCGTCATCTGGATTTCGTAGCGGGTGCCGATGGAACCTTCGAGCGTGAGCCCAGCGTACATGCCGATGGCAAGGACGCCGGGCTGGCTGATCTGCGGCAGCGTCGTCGAAAGCGACACGTCCTCGAAGGTGATCGCGTAGCTGGAGGGGGTGGTGGAGGTAGTGGCATACCCGTTCGACACCCCCACGAGCACCGTGGGCTTCATGGGCACGTCATACCGGAACACCTCAATCCACTCTCGGGCGGCATAGTGAGCCGCGTAGAAGATGAACAGGTCGCCCCGTCGGACCAATCGCACCAGGTTCTCAAAGGGTGGAAACACCTCGTACTTGCCGGTTTGCCATGTGATGTTGCCCAAGTCCGCAAGCCGGTAACCGGCATGCCAGTGCAGGTAGTCATGCACCGGGTAGGTTTGCCCAGCCTGGCCCCTGAGCAGCACTGCCTTGGAATGGGGTTCAAGCGACTCCCGAACCATGATGCATCCCTGAAACACGTGGGTGGTCGAATTGTCCGTGATTCTGGTCGTCAGGTCGAAGTCCCCCGTCACTGGGCGGTAGGCGAACGCGCATTGATCCCGGTTCCCTCCCCAGCCCGACTTCGAGCTGAAGCCGGAGATCAGCACCGTCTGGTTGATGACCTCCGTGGTCCCCGGATGCGTCACTTCCCCGATGATGGCGTCCTGCCATCCGGCCGCAGCAACCGACCCCGCCACCAGGAAACCTCCAAGCAGAAAACCCATGTTCAGCATGCGTGGAGAATGAGCAGGGCTATTGGGCCTGTCAATGGGCTACAGGTAGCAATTTGAAGGTCGAAAGTTCATGGCCCACCCCAAGATCGAGATTGAAGTCAGCGCCCGCGGTGTCCGCACCGTGCAGCAACGGCTTCAGGGTCTCCTGACCGGGGTGAAGTCGTGGGCGGTCGGGGTCGGGGGCGCCCTCGCCGCCGCCCTGGGAACCCGTGAGGTCCTCCGCCAGCTCGACGGGGCCGTTGATGCCATCGACAAGATCGGGGCCGATGCCCAGCGGGTCGGTGTTTTGCCCGAAACGCTCTCGACCCTTGGCCACGCCGCGGGCCTGAGCAAATCCAACTCGGAGGAACTCCAGAAGTCCCTGGAGAAGCTGGGGCGGTCGATTTCCGAAGCCGGTGACGGCGTGACCACCTACACGGACGCGTTCAGCAAGCTGGGCGTGGAGGTCCGCAATGCCGACGGCACGATGCGCTCGACCGGGGAGGTGTTCTTCGATCTGGCCGATGCGTTTCAGAAGCTCCCCGATGGCCCGCAGAAAACGGCGCTGGCGATGGACCTGTTGGGCAAATCGGGGGCGAAGCTCATTCCGATGCTCAACCAGGGATCGGCGGCAATCCAGGAGATGCAGGAAGAGGCCCGTGCGTTCGGGCTGGAAGTCGATGGCAACGCGGCGAAGGCGGCCGGGGATTTCAACGACAACCTCGACCGGTTGAAGGCGGCGGCGAAGGGGTTGTGGCAGACCGTTGCCCAGGATCTCCTGCCTATATTGGTACAGCTCACCAAGCAGGTGGTTCAGTCGGTGAAGGAAGGGGGTGCGCTGCTGACCTTGGCCCACGGGATTGCCACGGTCCTGAAGACCATCATCCGGTTGAGCATCCAGACCTGGGAGGGTTGAAGCTGATGGCTGTCGGTTGGGAGATCGTCACGGACTGGTTGTCGGTGGTGCTGTTCTTCCTGGGGCGACTGGTCGAGGCCTGGAACACGTTCGCCTTCCGGCTGAAGCTGAACATCGGCGCGATCATCATCGCGTTGACCGGGCTGGGTGAGGTGTTCGACCTGGTTCTGGACCGCAAGTTCGCGCGGGCGGCAGGCCGGATGAAGGAAGTCATGGCAGACCTGGCCAAGGCCACGGCCAACCTGACCGCGGATGCGGCCAAGGACCTGAAGGCGTTCGGGACTGCGTTCGCCGAGACCGGGGAGTACGCGGCCGAGGTGGCGGTCGAGAGCGGTCGGAAGTGGGACGCCGCGGTCGTCAGCGCGGGCCAGCGGTTGCTGACGCTCGATGAAGCCGATGACGCGGGCATGGCGCCGTTTGAGCCTCCACCGCAGCCGGCCCCGGTGGTCATCGAGTCCGAGACAGTCATCCGACAGCGGACCAAGCTGCAACTGGAACAGCAGGCGCAGGCGTTGGCGGACGCCCGGCTGAACCTGTCGGCTCGGGCTGCCCGGATCGAGAATGACCGTTCGCTCTCGGACACTCAGCGGTATCGGCAGACCCTCTCGCTTCGACGGACGGAACTGAGCCTGCTGGATGACTACATCAGCCGGCTCAAGGAACGGTCCGAGATCGAGCAGGACGAAGCGACCCGGCAGTTGATTGCCTCCCAGCTTCGGAGCGCCGAGCGGGAGCGGGTCGGCCTCGACACGCAGGTGATCAACCTGCAGGGCCGGGGTGATCCGTCCTCGATGACAGCTCAGCTCTTCATCGCGGCCGATGACATCGCCCGCCGGATCGGCACACTGGCTCAGCAGGTGGCCCGCAGTTTCACCGACCTGGTCGGGTCGGCCATCGACGGAATCGCCGGCAGCATCGAGGGCTTGATCAACCGGACGATGTCCTGGGCCGACGCCCTCAAGAACATCGGCAACACCGTCGTGAAGAGCCTGATCGCCTCCTTTGCGCGGATGGCGGCCGAGTTCGTGATGCAGCAGGTGATCATGCGCGGGGCCATGCTGGTGACCTCCGCGCTGATGACGGCGCTGGGGGTGAAGCGGAAGGCGGAGAACACGACGCAGTTCGTCTCGGGCGCGACGGCAGGTGTCGGGCAGGCGGGCGCCCAGGGTGGCTGGGTGGGCATCCTGATCTACCTGGCTGTCCTGGGAGCCGCCATCGCCGCGGTGGCGGGGATGGCCGGGGCGTTCGCCAAGGGCGGCCTAGTCACCGGCCCCGGCGGTCCCAAGTCGGACAGTGTCCTGGCCCGGTTGTCGGCGGGTGAGTACGTGCTGAACGCGGATGCGGTCCGGCACTACGGCCAACCGACGCTGGAAGCCATGAACCGGCGCATCCTGACCGTCCACGAGGCGCAAGCGGCGCCGCAACCGGTGGTTCCCGGCATGCCGCCGGCCGCTCCAATGCCCGCGCCCGAGGCCGCCAGGCAGGCGTTGAACCTGGTGCTGGTGGATCGGCGCAACCAGGCCCGTGAGTTCCTGGAATCCTCCGAAGGCGAGGCCCGCATCCTCGACATCATCCGCCGGCGGCGATTGGAGATCGGATGATGAACCTCCCGCTGAGACGCAAAGACGCTGAGATGGGAATGAACACGAGGATTGAGAATGGAGGATCGAGGATGGAAGCCATCTTCCACCCTCCATCTTCCATCTTCGCTGATTCCCCCCTCTGCGCCTCTGCGCCTCTGCGCGAGTCCTTCCCATGAGCGTCCAAACCGTCAACGGCCACGTCCTGTTGCCCCATCTGCCGGATTGGGCGTCGCCGGTGGCGTGGCAACGGGCGTGGCAGTGTCAGGTCGGCCGCAGCGTGGGCGGTTCCGAGGGTCGGCTGTCCGTGCGGGAACGGCCCCGCGTCACCCTGCGTTGGGAACTGATCCCGGTGAACGTGACGGAGCAGTCGCTGATGCACGCGAGGTTGCGGGCAGCCCGGAAGAGCGGGTATGCCTGCGCCCCCTACTGGGGCCGGGGACTGAAGATCATCGCGGTGGCCGGTGCCGTCCTGACGCTGGCATCCACCGCCTGGCCCTTCCTGCAGGGGGATGACTGGCTACTGATCCGCCGGCTCGATGTCGCCGCGCCCGAAGCCTGGGAACTCTGCCAGGTCGTGACCGCCGCTGAAGCCGACATCACGCTGACCGTTGGTCCCACTTACGACTGGTCCGTGGATGCCTTCGTCTGGCCGCTGTTGTTCGGCCGGTTCAACTGCGGGGACCTGAGCCACCGCACCGACTGGCACGCGCGGGTCCAGTGCGAGCTTCGCCAGCTTGTCACCCGGCCGTACGCCCCGTTGCCTCCGGGGCCTGATCCGTCGCTTTGCGCTGTTGATGGCGTCGATGCCGGCGATTCCTTCGAGTGCTACCCGGTCGGCTACGCAGGGCCGTTCGAGGGCGGCAACGGGTGGGATGGGGCGTGGTCCTTTCTCCCGGAGCCCGAGGTGTTTGGGGACTCCTTCGAGGATTACCTCACCGGCCAGTCCGACAACTTCAACGCCGGGACCGGCTTTGACGGGGCCTGGTCTTTCCTGCCGGAACTGGGTGTCTGGGGGGATTCATTCGAGAGCTACGCCATGGGCAGCACGCCGGCCGGGGGCGGAACCGGGTTCACCGGCGATTGGACGTTCAACGAGGGATCATGAGCCAGCTCACCATCCAGAAGATATTCGGCGCCAGCCCCGGCGGCCTCGACAAGGCCGTCGAACTGAACAACACGGAGGCCACCCGCAGGCTCTTGATGGGGACGAACTGGACCCACCTGGCCATCGGGATTCGGGCCGACGTGTCGGTCCTTCAGAACACGAACCTGGTCTCGCCGGGGTTCAACATCGGCGTCTGCCACGATCTCAAGGGGCCGAAATGCGGCGCCTTGTGCGACCACTTCGTTGGCTACAACGCCGGGGAACAGTCGAGCACGAGCCTGGCCATTGAAACGGGGTCCACCCGTTATCGGGCGTGCCTGACGGAGACCTCCATGAGGACCAAGCGCATCCAGAATGGCGCCGTGGTTACCGGGAGTTTCAGCACCGGCTCGGCGCTCTATTACGCGACGGTGGGAGGGGCCATTCCCAGTGCCGACACTACCGCGTATCCGGTGCCGATGATCGTGTCGATCCGCAAGGTGGGTTCCACGTACTACGTGGACAACGTCCTGTCGGGCTCGGGCACCTACTCCTCGGCGGCCTGCACGGAGGCCAAGCTGGTTCAGGCGTTGCAGACCGGGAGCATGGAGAATGCGGAGACTTACCTGCTTTCGGAGGTGGGCACCTACCGGTTCGAGTACAACCCCGGCGGGAGCCAGGTGGTCTCCGAGGCGACCTACGGGGAACTGGATTGCGTGTGCCTGTCGTGGCCCAACGCGGTGGTCCCGCTGAACATCTACAGCTTCCTGGTCTGCAAATGGGCGTGACGAGGAACCGGAATCTCGCGCAGAGCCGCGGAGGCGCGGAGAAGGGGAGAGGACCATCCCCTGGAATGCTCCGTCTTAGCGTCACTGCGCCTCTGCGGGAGGCACTACCATGAGTGCCAGCTATCGTGAGCGTCCGGTGTTCGGGTGGCCCATCGACTGGGCGACGTTGCCCCAGTCGAAATTGGAGTATGACCTGCGGGAGGTGGCCATCGGGTTCGGCACGCACGCCTTCTACGGGGAACAGGACGCGGTAATCCGGGGCTGGCGGTTTGTCTGCTGGCTCGATGACGGGGCGGCCATCCAGGAGTTCGAGGACTTCTTCGACGGGTTGAATGGCCGGTTGATCGGGTTCTGGCTCCCGACGCCCGAAGCGGCCTTTCGGATCGTGGCCGGCGTCGATGCCACCCGCTTCAAGATTGAGGCCTGCGGCTTGGCCACCTGGTGGGAGGATCATCCCTGCGCCTACCTGTGGCTGACGAAGGACGGGCAGGACCCACAGGGGGCGAAGATCACGGGCGTCACGGCGAACGGTGACGGCACCGAGACGGTGACGGTCGAGGAATCGGTGTCAGTGGACGCGACGTGGCATGCCCGGTGGCTCGCCTACGTGCGGCTCGCGGACGACATCGAGCAGGGTGAGTTCCGGGGTGAGGGCCGGTTGAAAGCCACGGTTCAGGTGATCGAATTGCCGGCTGAGTATGCCGAGATTGAGACGGGCTCGAAGCCGGTCTTCCTCTACCATTTCTTCACCAAGGCGGGAGAGCAGGTTGACTGGTACTGGACCTCCTTCGCCTGGGACCTGGAGGACATCGACGGCATTGACTGGCTGGCCAAGCGGATCACGCACGGGTCGTTGGTGCGGTCCACGCGCGGCATCAACCAACTGACGCTGGAATCCGACCGGGAGGAACCGCTGTCGTTGCTGGTCCCGCCCGTGCTGGCTCAGGCCCTGTTCGTGGAAGTCCGGGAGGCCTCCTACGACTCGTTGTCAGCGCAGACGGTGATCTTCAGCGGCCGGGTGATGGGGGCGAGTTGCGAGGGTCGGCGGCTCACCCTCAAATGCTCCACGCTGATGGACACGGGGACGCGGTGTCCGACGTTCCTACTGTCCCGGCGGTGCAACCATCGGCTCTACGAATCGAACACCTGCCGCGTCAGCCAGGCTGCTTTCCAGAAGGCATGCACCGTCGCCGCGATCAACGGGCGATTGGTGACGGTGACATTCCCGGAAGCCTACGGCCTGGCCGCCAACTGGTTCGCCAACGGCTGGATCGAGACCGGCACCGGGCATCAGCTCGACCGGAAGACGATCCTGACCAGCACGGTGGAATCGAGCCAGCAGGTCACGTTGACTCTGACGCATCCGCTGTCCTGGGCGGCCCTGGATGACGCGGCGCTCGTGGTGCCTGGCTGCGACGGCACGGAGAGCCAGTGCGCTACCAAGTTCTCCAACTTCATCAACTACGGCGGTCACCGGTTCGCGCTGCGCAATCTGTCGCTGCGGGCGGTCGAGGTGCCGGCCATCAGCGGGGGTAAGAAATGACGGACATCGAGACCATCGCCATGAAGTGGAAGGGGACACCCTTCGTGCCGCACGCGGCCCAGCCGGGCGCCGGTGTCGATTGCGTCCACTTGTGCGGGGAGATCCTCCAGGAGGCTGGGCTGATCGGGGACTACTCGTTCCCGACCTACCGTTGCGACAGCGGCAGCCATCGCGACGAGAGCGTTGTCCTGTCCTGGCTGAACCACAGCCCGGCCTTCGTCCGAACGGACGGCTCACGGGTCCAAGCTGGGGACGTGCTCTGCTTCCACATCGGCCGCGTGGCCCACCACGTCGGGCTTGCCTTGGGGCCAGTCCGGTTCATCCATGCCCTGCGTGGCAAGGGCGTCATCGTCTCCACGCTGCGCGATCCCACCTACGCCAAGCGGTTCGTGGCCGCGTATCGGCCTGTCCAGCCATGAGCTTCTTCTCCAACAGCAACGCCGTCGCGGCGCCAGCACCCAAGGCCCTGGGGATCGACCCGGAACGTGCTTCCACCCACGAGCATGGCCGGCCTGTGCCCTACGTCTTCGGCAAGGTCGAGGTGGGCGTCACGTTCATCTCCGAGCCGTGGGGGTTCCGGTCCGATCCCATCGTCACCCAGGTCGGCAAGGATGATCAGGTCACCGGCTACAACTACTTCTGCTCCTTCGCCGCGATGCTCTGCCTGGGGCCGTTGGATGCCCTGTACGAAATCCGGATGGACGACACGACCGTCTGGTCGGGGACCCTGACGCGGGGCGAGGATGACTTCGAGCCGTTGACCATCGAGGGTCGTGGGGAACTGCGGTTCTACTGGGGCACCGAGACCCAGTTGGCGGATGATGAGTTGAATGGCAGCGGCACCACCCATCCGGCCTACCGGGGCCAGGCATACGTTGTGGCGCTCGACCTGTTGCTCGGCCAGAACGCCCAGGTGCCCAACCTCACCTTCGTCGTGGCCCGGTATCCCGACCCGTCATGGCTGACCAGCGGCAGCAACGTCGGCGACGACTGCCATCCGGTCGCGGTGATCGGTGATCTCTGGGCAGACAGGCGGTTCGGGCTGGGCGAGAGCAGTGACGGGTTGGACACGACCACGCTGAACGCCACGGCGGCCGTGTTGACCAGTGAAGGCGTCGGGTTGTCCGGCGTCATCGACCAGGCGGACACGTTCCCGAACCTGCTGGCCCGGTTGCTGGAGAACTTCGACGGGTACGTGTCCTACGATGCCCAAGGGCGGTTTGGCGTGAAGCTCATCCGGGGCGAGGAAGGGGACGGGCTGACGTTCGACGAGCACGACCTGACGGCTGATCCCGATCTGGAGGCCTCTTCCTGGCCGGACACCATCAACCAGGTCACGTTGACCTTTCGCAACCGGGACAAGCAGTGGCAGGAGGACAGTGTTGCCTGGCACGACCGGGCGGCCTTTGCCATCCAGGGAGCGACCAAGACCGAGAGCATCCAGCGGCCGTGGATCACGCGGCAGGATTTGGCCTGGCAGGTGGCGGCTGCCTGGTGCCAGCAGCGTGCCCTGCCGAGAATCACCGGTAGAATCAGCCTCAAGGCCGGTAGCGCAGGCTCTCTGGCCCCGGGCGACACCTTCAGCCTGTCCTTCGCTTCCAACAGCCTCTCGGGCCTGCTTTGCCGGGTCGAAGAGGTCAGCCGTCGGTCCCCGGAGTCGGCGGAGGTTGAGGTCCGGTACCTCGAGGATCGCGGGTACCTAAACGGGGTTGCCTACTCGCCGGCCGCGGATGATCCGGTTGAACCTGAGACCTACAGCCCCCAGCAGATCGCCGGTGCGCGGCTTTTCGAGACGCCCTACGGCTTTCAGCGGGAGGGACACACCCACTTCCAGATGCTGGTCGCCCGCGGGGACACCGTCACCGGCCGGGTGCATTCCTGGAATGAGGTGGCGCCGGACAGCTACGAGTTCTACCGGTCCACCCGCACGTTCTGCCTGATGGTCACCTTGAACGGGGCGTTGTCCAAGTCCGGCCCTGCCGTGGACGAGGACGGCGGGCTGCTGCTCACGATCACGTCCCCGGACAAGACACCCTACGACGCCACGTTCGCGGAGGCGATGGCGGGACGGTCGGTGCTGTTCCTGGGCACGGAGGTGTTCCTGGTCTGGGGACCGACGTTGGTCTCGGGGAACCAGTACGCCTTCAGCTACGTCCGGGCAGCCTACGCCTGCGAGAAGGAGGATCACGCGGACGGGGCGACCGGGTTCCTGATCTTCCCGAGTGCTTCCCGGCCGTACCTGACCTGTGAATGGGGTCGGGTGGCGTTGCCGGGGGAGAGTCTGAAGTGGAAGTTCCAGGCCGAGCTGCTGGGCGTGACGACCGACCTGGCCGGGGCCGGGGTTTACGAGATCACCTCGACGGCACGGGCCTACCTGCCGCTGGCGCCGATCAACCTGACCGTCAACGGGGACGGGCACTGCCCGACGTAGGGACCGGGGAATCGGTGGTGGTGGACTGGGACATGGCGTCGCCGCTGCGGAACCTGCATCCGGTCGAGGAGGATTGCCCATCCCACTTTGCGGACGCCACCAAGCTGCAAATCCTGGATGTGGCGACAGAGACGATGCAGTGGGAGGCGGTGTTCCCGACGACGGGGAATGCCACGATCAGCAACGCCACGATCCTTGCCGCCCTGGGGTCCGAGACGGACTTCATCATCCGAGCCTGGAACCAGCGGGCGGGCCTCAACTCCATCAACCACACGCAGATCAAAGTGACCAAGGTATGAGCACCATCGAACCCAGCCGCCTGAAGGAAGTCTTGAACGCCGAGACGTTCCGCCAGTTGACCGCGGACAACTTCGTCATCCTGGCCGAGGAAATCGCCAAACGGGTTGCCAGCTACCAGAACGGCAGCCCCACGACGGTCATCGGGCCGCCGACAAGCGGAGACCGGGTGCTGAACGAGTTCTGGCGGGATGCCCTGGGTGGGGAGTGGGTTTGCACCGCGGGGGGGACACCGGGGACGTGGCAGCAGATTCGGCCGGCGGCCGTAGCGGCTGATCCTTCGGCCGAGACCATTCCGACCGGCTACATGATCTGGAACGTCTCCGACGGAGCGGTCAAGCGCCACGCGGGCAGCTACTCCTGGGAAATCACGGTCGGGGCGGATGCCGCCGCCAAGGTGGGATTCCACGGGGTGACGCCCGTTGCCCAGGCTGCCCACATCCCGAACCCTTCAGGTGGGTCAGCGGTCGATGCCGAGGCGCGGGCAGCGATTGAGGCGATTCTGGCGGTGCTTGAGGGGAAGGGGTTGGTGGCGGGGAGTTGAGGTGCTGACCACTACTCTGCACCGTGAAACCGGCGTCACCAGACGTGCCCTCCTCGGCCACGAATGGCGTCGGAAGAACCTACTCAGCGACGATGCGATAAAACTCGTGAGTGGCTGCGGGTAGGGGACCCAGTTGGACTGTCACCGGCAGTTGCGTAATCGGGTTGATGTCAAGGGGCACCCAGTGCGAGAGATCGCGTGAGGACTCGATACTCAGTGCACGTGACACGTCTCCGATCACGCGAAATTGGAAAGTACCGTCGGTCAGTATCTCGGGACGCACGATGCGAACGAACGTGCCAACCACTTGCTGGCGTATCTCCGTGCCTGTCTTGCCTGCCAACTCATCCAGTGGCCCTACCCTTTCCAAGACCTTCTGGGTGGTGGCTCGCAGGACCATCCCCGCGGGCTGAAGTATCTCCTCCGCGGCTACGGCGACCGCTTCAGCCTGTCCCTCATCGAATGATTGCCCGCCTGCTCCATCCACGACATCACGGATGGTCGGTTGAAGCACGGCGAGGGCATCCTGAATGCTTTCCATGACGGCAGGGTCATTTGCCATGTGGTCAAGTAGCTCAGTACTGTTGTCATAGAAACCCTGCACCAACTCCTGCCCAGCCGGCGTTGCGGTAAGTACTTCATCACGGAAACGGCGAAGCAAAGCCAGATCGATGTCGTCTCCTCGCGCAGCCAACCGGCGAGGGAAGCCGGCAAGGGCGGCAAAATCCGCCGGACAATTGAAGCCATCCGCCCCAAAAAGACGTTTGAAGACCGGGGTAACCGAGCGGAATCCGTTCATGGTCACCCACGCGAGCAGACCATCGTACGAGTCCACACCGCTCCAGCCATCAAGGTAGTAGCCCTCTGCGGGAACGGCTCGCAGCATCACCCTTTCGCCTGCTGCGTACGAACTTCTGGCCGGTTCGGTAATCACGCTGCCTCCGCCAGCGCTGCTTTGAGAGACTTGAAGCCGATTCGGCGGGGGCGGAGAGGTTCGGGCGAGGTAATCCGCGGCGATCCAGCCACGGAAGGACGGCTTCCCGTCCTCGCTCTTCCAGTCCACCTCATACCATCGATGCCGGACGCCGTTCACTGCCGCCGAGGGCCGGCTGGCATCAACAACGGTTCCCTGCATCCCGAGATGAGTCTTCTCGATCCAGTCTGACGCCCCCGCCTTTGGACGGAGGTATATCCCGGACTCCGTTGCCTCCACCTTGTCACCATTGCGGTAGGTTACAGGCACGGAGGGCCTATGAGCGGCGATGAAGTCTGAAGGATCGAGCAACCCGACTTCATTCGACATTGTCACGAACGCTGCGAGGACATCGCCAGAACTCATCCCGTTCGTATGCTTCTGTCCATCCTGGGTATAATAAGCCCCCACTGACTTTGGCCAGATTCGCCCCCCACTGAGCAACGCAGGCTCGATGCATCGTATCTCAAAGTGCAGGTGCGGAGAATACTTCGTAGTCCTAGCTATGCGTCCGATTACCTCGCCTCGCTGGACCCAGTCTCCTTCTGTCAAGCCAAAGTCATTTGAGCTAAGGACTGCGCCCGAGAGGTTTGGGGTTTCCAAAGTCGCGTTAATATACGCGGGCGCTATGTGGACGTAGAGGCTGTAGAGATATGTCCGGCCCCCTGCCTCGGGGTACTCGTGCTTCAAAACGATTACCCACCCTGAACTACCCTCGGTCGCATCGACAGAGCGGATCTTGACGACTTCTCCCTGGGCGACGGCGAAGACCAACTGGCCGAGGTCGGCGTCGTTCCCACCGGCGAGGTTCCAGTCCTCGCCGGAATGAAGTCCTCCTGCTGTGGCATAGTATGCCCCGACGTCTTGCATGTTATACCAGTCGGTCCAATCTGGCGGCTCTTCATCGAGTTCTCGGCCGCCGAAGATAATGGTGTAGTCCACGCCCGTATGAGGGTAGTACTGGTTCATCAGCGGCAGATCGCTGTTCGGGAACTCGATCACCCGATGGGCCGAGCCATCCCGCCACCCGCGGTTGCCGAATGGGTAGTCAAAGCCGTCTGCTGAATTCAAAGTTGGGGGAGTTGCCCCATCAACGCGAAACCAGTAGCTCCCCCCACCATCGGCATCGTAGGACTGGATGACCGCGAAGTGGTTCCCGGTAAGGCTCGTCCGCGCCGTTACACTTGCTCCAGCCAAGCCCCAGTCCGTGCCCAAACGAACGCCATTCGGCCCATACAGCGTCACTTCCGGTTCAAAATCCCAGTTCCCGCTGTTCTCCCCCACCGCCACGGTGAGCGAATCCCCAGCGCTCGCTTCCAGGGTGAAGATGCCCAGGGCC
>JACKPW010000055.1 GCA_024233215.1 Verrucomicrobiales bacterium
ATCGGCAGGGTTACGGCACAGCGCCGGCGAACCTCCTCAGTGGGGGCCAGCACGGATTCTCCGGGGGCAGTCCAGAGAAGGACATCACCCGGATCCAGCAGATCATCCTCGGACAGATAGAGCAGGTCGAACCAGGCTTGTGCCCCGGCCCGACCCTGGTTGCGGACGGTCCATTCGGCGGGAATCGCGTTGCCGACCGCGGCTTCCGGTGGGACCTCGAGATCCGACGGTTCCAGGTCAGGCCCGATCACCTCGACCAGGCGCGCTCGGAGGTTGTTCGATTCGTTCACCTCGGCAACGCTGGATTTGGCGCCCGCGTCGGTGACCAACAACAGGAAGTAGGCGCCATCCTCAAGCCCGGGCAACTTCGGCTCGGCCTCCTGCGTGTAGGCCTGGTTGGCCGGCAGGTCGGTCTTGATGGTCCAGCTCGCAAGCCGGAGGTCGTCCCCGCTGAGTTCCGGATCGTCCGACAGGTACAAGTGATCCTCCCAAGGCTGCCCGGCGACAGATTCGCCCGCATTCCCGGCCCGATACCCGAACGCGAACGGGACGCCGGTTGGCAGCCAGTCGTCGGTTTCAAGTTCGAGTGGCAACAGGTCCGGCAGGAGGAGTCCGGGGGCGGAGCCCGTTACGGTCGGATCCGTGCCGGCCTTGAACTCCGCCAACGCGTTGTGCCCATCCTTGTCCCCGTCCGACAGGGCATCCTTGGCATCGGTCGGGTCGAGTCCAAACCGCACCTCCCAGCCGTCCGGCAACCCGTCTCCGTCCGTGTCATCGTCGCAAGGGTCCGTCTCACCGGGATCGAGATGGCCGTTGGCGTTCGCATCCTCAACGCCATCCAGGATGCCGTCGTCATCGGAGTCCGGATCTTCGACCGAGGTACAGGTCTGAGCCTCCAACTCGTTGGGAAGCTGGTCCCGGTCGATGTCGTCGTCCTGGGCGATGACGATGGTGACCTCATCCGATGTCCGCTGCGCCCACCCATCCCGGGCGTCGACCCGCACGCGATGGATCCCCGGCGAAAGCTGGGAGGCGCTAAGGCACGAGCCGTAGCCGATCAGCCCGTCGCGGTCGGACAACCATCGCACATCCTCCGCCGGGAGTTCACCGGACTCGGGATCGCGGACATCCGCCTGGAACAGAACGGGCAGCCCCTCGCCGAACACCTGCATGAAGCCGGGAGTTCGGATGGCGACGCGCGGTGGCAGATCGCCCTTGATCAGCGGGCTGACCACGGCAGCGGTTTCATTCAGGCCGTCGCTGGCCACGACCCGGATCTCCGCCTGAACCCCGCCCGGCAGGTCGGCCAGGTTCAGCGTGGCGTTCCGGCCGAGGGCGTTCTGACGCAAGGATTGCCACGTGGCTGCCGGCGAAGGCCGGTAATCGATCCGATAAGTGAGGGTGTCGGACTTGGTGTCCTCCCCCAGCCAATCGACCAAGACAGTGCCGGTGGCAGGCCAGGTTTGACCCGGTTTGGGCACGGTGATGGCGAGCGAAGGCGTGACCGGCGAGGCAGTCACCCGGGCAAGGACGAAATCCTCGTGATAGAGGACGGCTTCGGCGAGTTCACCGGCAACCGGCAGGGCCTGATGGAAGAAGCCCTCGTTGTCCCGGGTGGCTTCCAGTTCGAAGTGGCGTTTGAACGTGGCCGAGCCTTTCGCGTCGTAGAGTTCCAGACGATAGGGACCCTGCCCCGGCTGGACGGAGAAACCGGCCGGGTGAAACTGGCGGGCACCACGGGACATCCACACATTGCCGGGGCGGACCCAGCCACTGAAGTGGAGGTATTCCTCCGAAACGGGCGGTTCGGCGCGGCGAAAGATCGGCTGCTCCCGCACCGTCGCTGACATCGCGGGATCGAAGGCATCAAAGTAGTCCGTCAACCAGTCCCAAGTGTACCGACCGATCCAGCGGTTGCCCCACAACCCGACATCCTCCATCAGCAGGTCACGCTCCGTCCAGGGGCTCTTGTAGTGGACCCCGCAGTTGAGTCCGACTCCACCAGGATTCGCGCCGATCTCGCCAATTGAGCCGCGCGGGAGCAGGATTCCGCTCGGGGCGCGGTAGTTGGGGTAGTCAGTGTTGCATTCCCGCAGGAGGTCCTCCCAGAAGGGCGCGTTGCGGCCGAAGCTCTCCAACCAAAACTCGTTTCGTCGCCAGTCATCCTCGGCCACGAGCGGCTTCATCCCCAGCCCCCGGAGCATCCAGGGAGCAAAATCGGTCGCCAACGAAAAGTAGCCGTCGATGAGGTAGGTGGCGGTATGAAGCCCGACCTCATCCAGTCGCAGGTCCGTGTCTGCGAGGCCAACCCGGAACTCCGGCCCGGGCGTATCGGGGGGCGGTGGTGGATTGGCGGCAATGTGGCCGAGCAATTGAACGAAGGCCTGGCCGTCGGCATCCCTGGGGTCGGACGCCGAAAGCGTGATGTCCACCACGTCGGCGAAACGCGCGTGGATCCGGTTGCCGGGCAGGGGCAGCCAGTAAAGCCCCTCGCCCGAAATGCGGAGCTGCCTCAACGCATCCTCTTCACTGGGTTCCTCGAACACGGTGGTCGTGCCGTCGTCGTGCTGGACCGTCACGCGGAGCCGATACACCCGCCAGTTCAGATGCCGTTCGGTATCGTGGAAGACCACATCGCGGCCGGTGTTGTTCCGCGGGTTGTACATGCCGTCTCCCTCGGGCACACCGTTGAACGGGTTCACCGTGGCGACGAACTCCACATGGCCGGGCGCGGTCCATTCGATGGGGATGACAAAGTCAAATCCGTGGGTGTAGTCCGACCGCGCACCGTAAAGGTCATCATCCATCCCGCGCCAGCGTTGGGTAAGCCAGTGGTCTCCCGGTGAGAGTCGCACGCGGTTCAACGCGCGGAGCGGGCGTTCCGCCAGCGGCTCGCCCCCCCGATACGCCATGAGACTGCAGTCCACGCCGCGGACCTGGACTCCGGTCTCGACGTGGGCATAAACCCGCACGGCCGTCGGTTTGTTGGCGATCAACCGATGAGCATGGTCGCCGCTCTGAATCACCTGAAGGACCTCCAAACCGTCCGCCACGAAGTTCTGATTCTCCGGCAGGACCGGCGGTGGCGGTCGCGGGACGTCATAGTAGATGTAGCTGGTTGCCGTGCCCAGGTTCCCCCCCACGTCAGTGGCGCGTATCTCGACACGGTGGAATCCCTCGGTGGCCGAGAGACGGAGGGGAGCGCTGAACACGATCGTCGGGGCCACCCCGATCGGCACGATCGGCTGCCAGTCGTTCCAGGTCGCCGGCCCCCGGGAGGGGACCACCCCGGAACGGGCTTCGATCAAAGTCACGCCGAGATTCTCTTCGATGTATCCCGCCACGGTGATCACCGCGGAGTCGGTCACATTGCGGGCGGGTGCCTCGTCTGTATCCGGCGCCGGGCTCGTCAGATGCACCACCGGTGGGATCAGGTCTTCGATGGGCGGGGGTTTGTCCCCCTCCCAGACCCGAATCCGGATTCCGTCGATCACCTCCGGGGCGGCCGAACTGCCATAGGTCACCCGAAACGCTCCGATGGCGCCGGTTGGCGAAGTCACGGTCAGGGTGTTGGCCGCCGTGGGACCGACCGGCTCGGATCCCAGGCCCAACGAATCCTCGATCCCCAGGGGGACGAACACATCCCCAGCCCGGCGACCGGCACGCAGCGTGGCGGTCACGGGAGAGGCGGCGTGCTCGCTCAGCCCGACCGCCAGTTCCACCTGATCGGAGCTGAAACCCACCAGCACGAACTCCACCGCATCGTTCGCACTCCCGAATTCATTGCCGCTGAATGGCCGGTTGCGCAGGGCACGATCCCCGGAGGCGGTGGGAGTGGCGGGCGTGAACACTTCCGGTTGGCTGCCGTAAACCCCTTGGATCAGCACGCCGCGACCTCCGCCCAAATCGGCGTACGCCTGGTGGGCTCCGTCGAACCCGTAACCGTTCGCGAGGGTATCGAAATCGAGGGTAGCCTCCGCGGCTTGGGCAAGCAGGCCAAGCCCGGCAACCAACCAAGGGAGACGACGAAGCGAGGTAACACGGATTGAATGACTCATGTTCATGCATGCACTCCTGCGTTTGACGCTGCTGCCCATGCCACGGCCCGGGCGGTATCAGACCCTGGTGGCTTGAGCGGAGTCTGTATCTCCCCACCGGGTATTGCCAAGCGGAAAGCCCGGCCCCACAACAGGGCCAGTGACAAGGTCGTAGCGCAGACCTCCGAGTCTGCTGTATCGCGGGTTTCCAAACCCGCACGCCACGCGAGGATCCGGGAGCCCGGCCGATGGGGAAACCGGCGCCCCGGAATGCAGGCGAAACAACCCTCGGCGGACGCGAGTCCGCCACTGCGGAGGGGTACGTTAGGCGAACGCCAGTTCGCCGCTACGCTACGGGAGGAATGACGGGCGATGACTTTCGTCCCGCGTTGCGGGATTACCGGCCACCGCCCGTCGCCGCGTGTTTTCCCCGCGGGTGCGGAACGTGGAGACACGGATGACACCGATTTCACGGATTCGCCACGCCTCAGCCGCCTGCGCGGGGCGTGGAACGGGCGGTTAGGTGACCTCTTGGCACTCGCCGGGCAGGGGCGTTCCCCACCCGGCACCTCGCCGAATCTCCGGTGTCGCCACCTTGCTGCCGACGCCAACCCCACCCACACACATCGAAACCCGATGTTGTTGTTACGGTTGTCGGGCGTGTTGTTGTTGCGATACGCACAGGACAGGTTCTCGGGATTGTTGTTGGCCCACGACCCGCCCCGCAACACGCGCTTCGGCCGCCCACACCACTTCCCGGGATGAATGCGGTCCCGGAAATCGCATCCGCCGCCGCTGCGCGACGGGGGAAAGAGAAAACAGAAAAAGGGAAAAGGGCAAAAGGTTCAAAGAACAAAGGGTAAACGCGCGGTCACCCTGCTGCCGACGCCAACCCCACCCACACACATCGAAACCCGACGTCGTAGAGACGGAAGTCGGGCGCGAAGTTGCGGCGATACGCACAGGACAGGTACTCGGGACTGAAGTCGGCCCACGACCCGCCCCGCAACACGCGCGATGACTTTGTCTCCTCATTGTACCAGTTCTCACACCACTCCCAGACATTGCCGGCCAGGTCGGCGATGCCTTCCGGTGTCGAGCCGCTGGGATAGACGCCAACGGGGGTGGGTGCGCCAACATTGTGATTCCAGTTGGCCAAGCGCTCGTCGGGGGCGGAATCACCCCACGGATACTCCCGGCCTTCCGTGCCCGCAGCCGCTCGTTCCCATTCTGCTTCGTCGGGCAGCCGGGCGCCCCGCCACTTGGCATAGGCGCTCGCCTCGAACCAACTCACGCCCACCACGGGCCGGGTAGGATGTGCGACTTGTTCCTCCCACTCACGGGGTTCGGACCACTGCCCGAATCCGCCTGCCGGCCACCATTGCTCATCGCGGTATCCTCCGGCGTCGATGAACTCGGCATACTCTTGCACCGTTACCGGATAGCGGCCGATGGAGTAAGCATCGAGGCGGACCGGGCACTTGCCCCGCCGCGTTTTGAAATCGCAGGCGGACAGATTCACCCAGTTTCCTGCGCGGGCCGAGTTCGCGAATCTCGGGTCTCCAGCCTGACCCAGCGCCTCCGCGGCGGCGATGGCATCCCGGATTGGAACAGCAGCGGACTTCTCCGGGTGAAAGATCGCCATGACACGTTCCATGAGCGCGGGGTAGCGGGGATCCTTCGGCTCAAATCGCATGACCGTGAGATCACGCAGAACCGCCCCCAGGAGCCCGGCGCATTGCGCTTGATCGGCCAGCGCAGCATCCGCCTCCAGGTTGTCGAGGATCGTGCCGACCATCTGCTGGGTAAGACGTTCGCCGCGGCGCTTCCGGAATTCCATGGCAAATAGCGCAACCGTCTCGCGCCACTCCGAGGCATACAGTTTCCGCGGTTGCCGGAGGAGACGGGAGTTGCGGTCCTCGCCATCGAGGGCGGCCAGCGCGCAAGCGGCAAGGTACTCCTGAAATGTCAGATGCCAGAACAGCACCTCCCCGCCTCGGCCCACCACAATGCCGCTGTCCAGTTCCTCCTCCAGAAGGAAGCGCTCCGCGGCCGGAACCCGCTCTTGCTCTGGGAGATCATACCAGTGATGAGCGATCTGTTCCGCGGCCCAGCGGCGGGGGGCCTGTCGTTTCCGCCCTCCCTCCGCATCCTGCATGGCCAGCGCCAGTTCGGCCATGCGCTCCAGGGTCAAATCGGGGGATAGACGATCGGGTTTGCTCTCCCGTGACAAAGCCAGCCACTTCATGATGGACTCATACAGGTCCACTCGTTGCTCCGGCATCCGTCTCTCGTTCCAATGCACCACCGCGAGAGCGGTCAACATCACCGGATTGCGGGCGAGACGACGGATTTCCGGTCGGCACCGCAGGGCCTCCGTCAGTTCGGCACGGTGGGACTGCACCCGATCGGGAGTGTCATGGAACAGCGCCTCGGACCATTTTCCGAAGAATCCGTCCACGGCAGCATCGGTCAGCGGCTCGATGCGGGCCGGCGTGAAGCCAGGCAACACGACGCTGTCCACGTAGGCGCCGGGACGGCTCGTCACCACAAACCGGCAACGAGAGTAGGTCGCGGCCGCTTGTTGCACGATCGCGCTGATTCTCTCTCGAACCGCCACCGTGGGCGCTTCATCCAGGCCGTCGAGCAGAAGGATCGCCGTCCCGTCCTCAAAGTGCTTGCGGAAGTACCCGGCATCGAGGTTCCAGAGCCATCGCGAGGCGGACTCGCCAAGGAAGACTGCCAGCCAATCCGGCGAGTGAGGGTCATCGGGCAACCCTGGCCCGGCTGCCTGGCGCTTCTCAAGGTGGTCGGCCAGCTCGGCAACGCGGATCAGGACCGGCAGCGGGCGCTCAGCGAGCCCCAGACGCTTCGCCGCGACCTCGGGGTCGCGACCCAGCCAGGAGTCGCACAAGGCCGCTGAAATCCGGTGCACGAACGTGCTCTTGCCGGCCCCCGGATCGCCCACGATGACAAGCCTGGGCATTTGCAGCGCTTTGTGTAGCTCCGGATGCGCTGACTCCTCCACTTCCACAAGTCCCGGCTTGTCAGCGCGCCGTGGCTCGCGTTCCCAGCCCGCCATCGTGAGAGGGATGTACAACTCCTCGATGGGAAACCGGTGCGCCTTACCGCCGCCCACCGATAGGCCGCGGATGTCGATGTGCGACGTGTAGGCGTAGAGCCAGGAAAGATAGGCGGTCGGATCGCGTTGAATTCGGGGGGCGGCAAGAGTTCGAAACTCCGCCCGCACGGCATCGGTCACGGGATACGGACATTCGGCGTCGTCGTTGCCGGGGAACCGCTGAACCGAGGTGAGCGCGATTCCTTCGTCGTTCAACAGCGAGCGGGCATCGAGCAGGTGTTGGCGCAGGGGTTTCTCGGAGAGCTCCGGCAGATCAAGTTTGATGTCCCCCGCGTTCTTCGGAAAGTTGTAGTGAAAGGCGAAGAAGCCCATCCCCTCCCTCTGGATGCTGGCCGTACAGAAATGCTTGAGGATGTGCAACTGCTCTTTCGGTGGGATCTTTTCCCAGGGATGCCGTTCCAGGAAATCCTTGGGAAGGCGTCGAGCGTCAGCATCAAGCGCATCCCCGATCCGGAGCAGATGGATCAGCATCATCAACCGGACCGCTGGGGCCACCTGATGACAACGCTTGTTCTCTCGGTACTTCTGCGGAACGGCGGAAACGGGCCCAACATGATGCCGGGAGAGGATCGCCATGAGTTGCGCCTCTTGGGAAAAGGACTGCGCCTGAAGGGCGAACTCCGGGTACTCGCGTTCCTTAACTGGTCTGCACGCATCCCGGATCATCCGCTCGCTCAGGAACGAATGCCTCTGGCGTATCTGCTCAAGCAGAGAATAGTCCAGAGCGGCAATCTGCTCAGACGAGACAGCAATCCCCTCGGCCTGCAACAGGGCCGGACAAACGCACTGCATACCCACGTCATGCAGGTAACACGCGCCAATCAGGAGAAACGCCTCCTCCGGCTCCAGGACGTGCCCCTGGTTAGCGGACAGCCAGTCAGCCAATCGGGCGATGATGCGGCCCGAATGGGCCAAACCGTGCGTGGTGAAGTGGTGATGATGCGGATGTTCCCACAACTTCCCGCAAGCGGCCACGATCTCGCTCAAATGAGCGAGGTGATCCCCGTCAATTGATTCGATCGCCCCCAGCCACTTGCGGATCTGAGCCGAAGCTTTGTCACCCTCAGCATTCAAGCCGGGCAGGCTCATGAGACCATCAATTGTCATCGGTTACCTCCGAACGGTGTTGCTGATTCGATTGGCGGAATACTAACCACACGAAGGGCTTCGGCAACAGCTTTCCTGTCTGGATCACAAGCGTGGAGGTCAGTCTCCGTCATCGCCCTGGCGCACTCGCGGGCAACAGATGCCCCGGAGCGCAGTAACCTTGGCGCAAGCCCGTGCTGTTTCCTTCCCGGCTGAACTGGTACCAGGCGAAGACCGTTTCGCTCAGGCGGCGGATGCGGTTTCCGTGAAAGAGGCGGCGGCAGCGCTGCTCGAAGCGGCGTTTGGTGGCGCCCAGGATCCGGGGGCGGAGGCCCGGCACAAACCGGAAGCCGCAGAAGGGCACGCCTTCCGCCGTGGTGAGCAGGCGGGACTTGGGTTCCGCCAACTTCAGACGCAAACGGGCCAGGCGCTCCACAATCGCCGCCCGCAGCTCCGACAACCTCCGTTTGTCATCCCCGAAGAGCAGGAAGTCGTCGGTGTAACGGAGATACGCGCCGTGGCGTTCGTCTTCCGCGATCCAGTGGTCCACTTCGTCCAGGAGGAAGTTGCCCCAGAGCTGGCTGGTCAGGTTGCCGATGGGCAGTCCGCGGGAACGTGTGGCGGCCAGGAGATCGTCGCCGGGAGACCATTCCGGCGGTGGTTTGTCATCCGTCCAGAAGCTGCTGAGAATGGCTTGAATCAGGGACCACACCACCGGGCAACGGCTCACGCCGTCCAGTTTCTCCAGCAAGATCGCGTGGTCGATGTTTGGGAAGAACTTGCGGACGTCGCACTTCAGCACAAACCGGTATCGATTCGTCAGCCAGCGGCAGCATTCCCGCGCCGCCGTGGTCCCCTTACCCACCTGACAGGAGAAACTCCGGGCAATGAACCGTCGTTCCAGCACCGGCGCCATGAACTGACACAGCGCGTGATGCACCACCCGATCCCGAAACGGCGCCGCAGCAATCATCCGCCGCTTCGGCTCCCGGATTTCGAAGAACCGGTAGGAACCGGGGCGGTATTCGCCGGCCAACAGCTCGTCCCTCAACCCCAGCAGTTCGCTCTCCTCCCGGAGCAGCCAGGACTCCACGTCGGGCCGACGCCGCTTCCCTTTCGCTGCCCGACGCGATGCCTGACGGAGATTCTCCCAGGACGCCACGTCGGCTATCGTCCACGTTGTTGACTTACGAATGAAAATGCCCACAAACCGTCCTCCCATCTATACCGCGTTGGTCGATCTCGTCGGCTGGACACTCGACCGCACCGCCGCCCTGCCCCGGAGCCACCGGTTCACCTTTGGCGAACGCGTGGACCGGCTCACGCTGGACTGCCTGGAATACGTGATCGAAGCCATCCACTCACCTCCCCCGACAAAGCAGGCGCCGCTCCGGCGACTGAACCTCGCTCTCGAAAAACTCCGCGTGTTCTGGCGGCTGATTTCTGAGCGTGGCTGGATCAGCGAGCGGCAACTTCTGTTCGTCTCCGGCCGATTGGATGAAATCGGGCGCATGACCGGCGGCTGGCTCAAGCAGGTGGAGAAGTCCCGCTCGTAGCGGCGCTCTGGCGAGCGCCGAAACCGATCCTGCGGCAATACGGGCAGGACCGAACCTACCCGCAATCTGGACGGGGGAGTTCCGGCGGACACCAGTCCGCCGCCTCGAGATTGGTTCTCACTAGATTGGCGGACTAGTTATTGAGGAGTTTTGCCCAGATTTGCCTTGATTCTTTGCGGACTTCGACTCTAGTATATGCGCTAGATATTTGCGTCACCACATCAAACCTCAAACCCTGAGCACCCACCATGGGATACCCCACCAAAGTCCAACTCATCTCCCGCAAGACCGGCGCCGACCAGTACTACATCAACTTCCCCACCGCCGTCGCCGAAGCCCTCGAGTTCCAGAAAGGCGAGACCATCGAGTGGATCATCGAGAACAAGGCCAACATCATCGCTCATCGGCCGGTGGTTCCTCCCTCCCCGGTGCAGATTCGGGAAAAAAAAACGCCACGCCACTCCTGACCCAGTGGGAGCAACTCTGGGGAGAGTGTGCCCTGCGGGCCGCGACCGCCGATTCCTGCCAGCAGCGGCTGCGCGAACACCTCCTGGCTCATCTGGTCTGCCCCGGTCGGCATACCCTCTCAGGCCTGATCGCCGTCTTTGGCCGCCAATTCCAGGACTGGACCGGTCATTACTCCCTCTACGCCAAGGACCGCGTCGATCCCGCTGCGATCTTCGGGCAAGTGCGCCGGGAGGTCGAAGCCCTCGGGTTGCCGGACCAACCGTTGTGTGTCGCCCTCGACGACACGATCCTGCGCAAGCGCGGCCGCTTCATCCCCGGGGCCGCCTTCCGCCGGGATCCGCTGGGGCCCGCCTTCCAAGTCAACCTCGTCTGGGCCCAACGCGAGCAGGCCTTGAGCGCGGCCGTGCCCGATGAACACGGCGACGTGCGCATGGTCCCCATCGGCTTCCGGGACGCCTCCACTCCCCGCAAACCACGCTGCGACTCCGCCCCCGAACTCTTCGAGCGCTACCGGGAAGAGATGAAACAGCGCAACCTCAACGTCCTGGCCATCGACACCCTCGCGGAGCTCCAACGGCAGCGGGCACACGAACAAGGCGGGCCGACCCCGCCATTGCGCGTGTTGGTCGACGGCAGCTACACCAACTCCAAGGTGGTGCGCCACCTGCCCGAGAACACCGCCCTGATCGGCCGCATCCGCAAGGACGCCCGTCTCCATGCGAAACCCGAACCCCCCGAGCAAACCCAGACGGGCCGCAGGCGTGTTTACGGAAAGCGTCTGCTCACCCCGGAGAAGATCCGGCAGGACGATTCGGTTCCCTGGCAACCGGTGCGCGCACGGGTCAACGGCAAGACCAGGAAGTTCGAGGTCAAGACCCTCGCGCCGGTGCGCTCACCCATTGCCGGGGCGACCGACTTGCGCCTGGTGATCATCCGCCCAATCGGCTTCCGCCCGCGCCGGGGCGCCCGGCTCGCCTACACCCAGCCCGCCTACCTCATCTGTACCGACCCCCAACTGCCCCTTCAGGACATCCTCCAGGAGTACGTCTGGCGCTGGGACATCGAACTCAACCATCGCGACGAGAAAACGATCCTCGGCGTCGGTCAGGCCCAGGTACGCAATCCCCACTCGGCCCAATCCGTCCCGGCCACCGCCGTGGCTGCCTACGCCTTGCTCCTGGTTGCCGCCATCAGGGCCTATGGCAAGGGCGGCAAACCCGCGGTCATTCCCGAGGCCAAGTGGCGCAAACCCGACAAGAAGATCCGCCCCTCCACCCAGGATCTCATCAACGAGTTGCGACGCGAACTCTGGGCCAAAGCCATCCGACCCGATCATTTAAGCGACTTCATGAACGCCGCCCGCCACCGCACGAAGCCCCTTCAATCCGGCCCCAACCTCTGCAGCTCTCTCTTCGCTGCCACGGCATAGCTAAAATCCACCGGTTTCGCCGCGGTGCCCACTTACCCCCGCTTGCAGGAGAAACCAATCTCGAGCCGGCGGACACCAGTCCGCCGCTACGCCGCCTGGCGGCGGGAAAAAGGGAAAAGGGTAAAAGGACCAAAGAGCAAAGGGGAAACACGAAGTCACCCGGCTGCCGACGCCAACCCCACCCACACACATCGAAACCCGATGAAGTCGAGACGGTAGCCGGGCGAGTCGACGTAGCGAAACGCACAGGACAGGTACTCGGGATTGATGTAGGCCCACGACCCGCCCCGCAACACGCGCGATGACTTCGACTTGTCGTCGTGCCAGTTGTCGCACCACTCCCAGACGTTACCGCTGAGATCCATCGCACCACACTTCGCCTTGCCGTCCGGGAACAGCCCCACGGCACTGGTGTGGCGAATGCCGGTTTGCCAGCAATTGCACCGGTCGGCCAGTTCGTTGTCAGCGTCGCGGCCCCAAGGGAATCTGAGATTGTGAGCCTCCGCGCGAGGCGGCCTGCCCCGTTTGTCCTCCTTCAAGACGCATCGTGCCGCCCACTCCCACTCGCCTTCGTGGGGCAGACGTACCTCTTGCCCCAGTTTCTCCGAAAGCCAGCGGCAGAAGGCCACCGCCTCGAACCAGCACACCCCCACCCGAGGATGATTGGGCGTCTGGAAGACCGGTTCGTAGTCCTCCGGTCCGCTGTCCTTGTTCTTCCGCCACCACTGGTGCGCCTCCGCAAGCCAAGCCCAGTGCGATTCCTCGCGATAGCCGTCGGGAGCATCCACAAACGCCTGGTACTGCTTCCAAGTCACCGGATATCGGCTGATCCGGAGAGGCCTCTCGATCTTGAATGCACGCCTGCTGATGCCCAATTCGAACCGGCCCGCTGGAAGGTCCACCCAGTCAATGTCTGGCAGGCCGTCCTCTCTCAGCTCAACCCCGTCGCGGGGATCTCCCAGCTTGCCGAGGACAATTCCTGCTTGCTCGCGCTCGGATGGCGAAGGAACGCTGCCCTTCATCACTTTGAGGAGCCGCTGTTTCACCAAGTCCAAACAGGCCCGCCCGTCCTGCAGCTTCACGAGCGCATCGCCGCGCATGATGACAACAACCTCACCGGCGAGGATGACCTTCAGCCACGCAGCCGGTGCCGTGAGTGGTTCGGAGCCTGCCAGGAGTTTTACCAAGTCCCGCAGCGATGGCCGCGCCAACTGATACGTGTTGACGTGCATGATCCAGCCGGCAGCCCACTTGACGACCTCCCACCAGTGACGCGACGGGTCAATCAGGTCACCGCATTGTGGGAAGTCGGGGGAGTTGGCAAGGTGCAGCCCGGCAAGGTATTCCCGGAAAGAGGCGTGAGGAAAATCGAAAACGTCCTCATCCACTTCCATCAACAGCCCGGCACGCTCCTTGATCAGGGCGATCACCCGCGCGCGCCAGATGCCGTCTCCTTGGGAATGAAGCCGTTTGAGCGCCTTTTCCAGGTCATCCTTGAGCACTTTGAGGGATTGGTCTTCTCGGGAGTGCGCCTCGGATTCCCCACCAGTCTCCTTGGAGTCACCGGCAGGTAACGGACCATTCTTGGCTGCGCGCGCATGTACGTCGTGTGCGAGGCGTGCAAGTTCCTGAATGAAGTCCGGCTCCTTCACCTCGGCTTCGGCGAGCAACCTGACGAGACTTGCCGCGTGCGGATGCCCCCGCCATCGGACTCCTTCCCAACGGAAAAGGAGGATCTCCACCATGCGCGAGTAGAGCTTGGCGCTCTCGCGCGGGAGGCTCTCGTCGTGGTTGTGGACCAGCGCCATCACCGTCAATCGAAGCGGACTGCGCGCGACCTCGATGAGTTCGGGAAAGTGCGGGTCGCGAATGGCGTCCCAAAGCGAGTCAATCAAACGCTTGACGTCATCGTCCGGAAGGCGATCCACCTTCCCTCGCTCCACATACCAGCGGCGAACGAAGCCCTGAATCTTCACCTCGTCGAAATCCGCGAGTTCAAACGGGCCGCCAAAACCGTGGGGATTGTCCTCGTCAGGAGGTGAGAACTGCCAGGGTCTGTCGCGGTACGAGCGCGTCCGGCATGTGATGACCATCCTACTGCGATTGAAGTTGCCGCTGGCAAACTGCTCGATTGCATCCCGCACGAGCAGTTTTCGCTCCTGAGTCGCGACTTCGTCCAACCCGTCGAACACCACCAAGCCCCGCCCATTCTGGAGCGCATTCTGCAGGGCGCGCCCGATGGCGGCTTGATCAAGAGGATAATCGTTGAGGGAATCCTGGATGAAGTTCCACAACTGCCGCGCCAACGTGCCGGCGGTCGGCGACACGGTCAGTCTGTCGGCAAAGCGGCGCAATTCGACGAAGATCGGGACCAAGTTCGCATCTCCCCCCGGAAGTGGCTGAACACGCACGCCCCAGTCGCCCTTCTGATCCAACCCCTGCGCTGCAAGGCAGACGCAGAGATGCTTGGCAAACGTGGACTTCCCGGCACCAGGATCGCCCAAAAGAACGACATGAGGATTCTCAGCAAGCGCTTCAAGTGCGGAAATCGGGGTCTTCTCCTGCTCCGGGTGTCGCAGCAGGCCGGATCGGTGTTGCGCTTCCAGGTCCTCCGGCATTCGTGGCGTGCGCGTGTCCAAACCGACATAAACGCCGGGCAGGCTCATCCGCGCTCGCGACGTGCCGGACGACTGAGGAGTGGAGGTCACTGCAGCCAACGGCAGCTCGGACAGGTGCTCGAACACCGCTTCCAAGTAAGGCTTCAAAGAAGCCAGAGGACGTGAAGGCGGCAGAGAAAAGAACCACTCGACAAACAGCCGGTTGAACGCCGCTGGGTCGATGGACGAAGGAAGCACAGTGCCGTTGTTGATCTCCTTCCCCAAGTCCGTCCAGAGAGCATCGACGCGGCTTCGATTCTCCTCATTTGACATGCCCGCCAGCTCGGGTTGCTCGTGCAACCCCCAGAAGGCCGTGGCCAGTTTCCCCGCACCGGTACCCCCCACGCGGCGCGTCCCGCCGCGAAGTTCGCGCGATGCGCCGGGAACATATATGTCCAGCAGCGTGTAGTTCACCTTTGGCTGCTGGTAGTCCATCAAGAACTTCAGCCGATCGATCTTCTTCCGGGTTTCCGGAGACTCACTGGCGCGCTTTGCCGTTTCGTTGCGACGCTTCGCTTTCATGGCTGCCAAGGGAGTCTCCATTCAGATCGGGTGAAAGGCCAGCCGGCAGTTTCGGACAGAATCGGACAGAAGTTGGCCGCTGGTCCATCGGTCGCTTGTCCGTTGTGGCCTTTTGAGCCTCCACCTTCACACGGGCTAAGTTCCCATCGGTTTCGGCCACGAGTGGAACCGAGACCGGCTGATCAGACCAAGAGTCACGCGCGTGACGATTCCAACCGCTCACGAAACGGAAACGAATCGTCATGAACATACGCAGAACAAACGGCAGCCCTCGCATCGAGGGCAACCATGCGAACAACGCACACAAGCACGGGCAGCCGTCGGCGACGCCCGGTCCCGGGCCAGCCGACACGCAGCTCCTGCCGGCCTTCGACGGGGTCCACATCCCCGAGAGCTGGCTGGAGGAAGCCGCCAGGACTCCGGGCCGGCCGCCCCGGACCGCCAAGGAATACGACCGCGCCAGGGCGGCCTGCGTGGCCGATTTCGAAGCGCGGCGGGCGCGAGAGGACAAGCGGAGATCCGGGGGGCGGGTTCAGCCGATCTCCGTCTCGGCGGTGCTGTGGTTGTGGATCGGGTTCCGCGCCGTTCCCCTCGCCGTCCAGGGCTATGACACGTTGGAGGCATGGATCCGCGTGGCCCTGATGGTGGCGGGCCTGCCCACTCATTGAGTTGGCGCCGGCAAGACGCATGAACCAAGGCGGGCGGGTTACTCCGTCCGCCTTTTCGTCACCTTCATGTGGGCCGCACGGGTTGCCTCCCGCCAATCCCTTTGCGGGGCGGGTCCGATCGCCGCACCAACCGGACGGCAATGGATGATGGAACTCGCG
>JACKPW010000056.1 GCA_024233215.1 Verrucomicrobiales bacterium
CCGAATTCAATTCGGCAGACCGTCCGAACCTCCGAACGCCTGCAGATTTGGAAATCCGCGCGACGACTTTGTCACTGACCCTGTCGGAGTGACCGGCCCGCTCCTCAGGGTTCTTGTGTGCAATGGGTCCGGGAACTACAGTTGCGTCTTTCATGATTCAGTCACCTTGTCCCACAGGCCGTTGGGTTGCGCTGGCCGCAGCCGTCACCTTGGCGACTTCCCTCCGGGCGGAGACGCCCTCCTATGTCTGGATGGAAGGCGAGTCCGCCCAAACCACGTTCGACGTCACCGTTGGCGGTTGGGGACGGACGCACTTTCTGTCGCAGGGGAAATGGCTCCACGTCAGCATCGACGCGGACAAGGTCGGGAGCACGGTGCCGGATGAAGGCATTCTGCTGGAATACCGGTTTCAGTGTCCGGGTTTGGGCGCGTACGAGGTATGGAACCGCGTTGGTTTCGAGTTCGTGCGGTCGTCCTTCGACTGGCGGTTGGATGAGGGCGACTGGAAGCGCGTGACTCCCGACGAACTGACCACCGACCTCATGGAGTTGTCGCGCTGGTGCGAGGTGGCGTGGCTGAGGCTGGGGGAGCAAACCCTGGCGGAAGGGGAGCACCGGTTGCAGATCCGCCTGCCCAAGCTCAAGAACGACCAGGGCAAATGGCAACGGGTGCTTTACGCCTCGGATGCGCTCTGCCTGTGCCGGGGCGCGTTCCGTCCCAACTCGAGATTCAAGCCCGACGAGTCGGGTCGCGACCCGAAAGATAATGTGGCGGCGGTCGTGGTGTTCCGACCTCCGGACGCCGCGCCGGGGAGACGCACGAGCGTGGAACTGCGGGGTGTTTGGGAAGTGGCCCGCGATGACGAGCAACTTCCCGGGGAAGTGGCCGCACCGATGCGGACCCTCCCGGAGGATCCGGTCTGGCACGCCATCCCGGTTCCCAGCGACAAAAACCAGGCGCGCGAGGATCTGATCTTCGCCCACCGTCTCTGGTATCGCACGCGGGTGTTCGTGCCGGCGTCGATGGCGGGTCGCGCGTTCCACCTCAACTTTCCCTGCAACAACCTGAACACGACGATCCACGTCAACGGCGTCTACTGCGGGTTCGAGAAAAACCCGTTTGTGCCGTTTCAGGTGGACGTGACGAAGGGGGTGCGGCCCGGGCAGGTGAATGAAATCATGGTGGGTATTCGCGACACCTGGTACGGACGTTCGGCGGATCCGCAGCGGCCCATGAAACTGCGCCGGACCTTCAACATCCCGATCGACTTCTTCTCGGAAGGATTTCAGGACCTGGATTACCCGGTTTGGAATTGCCCGCAGGCGGGGATTCTCGCCACGCCGGAATTCGTGGCAGCGGGCGGCGCCGTCTACGCCGCGGACGTGTTTGTGAAGCCGTCGGTGGCGAAGCAGCAGCTGGAAGCCGAAATCACATTGAACAACACCTCCGCGAACGCAGTTTCCGGTGAGATCCTCTGGTGGGCGGTGAACGACGCTTCCGGTGCGGTGGAACAGGAGTTTGCCCCGCAGTCGTTTCGGATTGCCGGTAACGAAACGAAGACCTTGGCGCTGACGGGAGGCTGGACGGACCCGAAACTCTGGTGGCCGGATGCCCCGAACCTGTACCGTCTGCGGACGACCCTGGTGGTGGATGGCCAACCCGTGGACGTGAAGGAGACGTTGTTCGGCTTCCGCGAATGGCGCCGGGAAGGCACGCAGTTCACCTTGAACGGCGTGGTCTGGCACATGTGGGCCGACCTGATCGGCGGAGAGCGTTCACCGGAGGACTGGCTGGCCGCCTACCGGCGCACGCATCAACGGACGGCCCGCATCAGCACCGCCGGCCAGGCGGGACACGAATCCCGCTGGCTCGGCATGGAACCGCGGGAGGCACTGGAATTCTGCGACCGCAACGGGGTGGTCGTTCGCCGCAACACCACCCTCGACGGCGAGCGGATCGGCAGCAACTTCAGCGAGAAGGATCCGGAAACCGTCCGGCAGCAGGGCGGCTCGGAACTCAAGCTGGCCCTGATGAAGAACTGGCGGGACCAATGCGTGGCGCAGGTGAAAGGCGAGCGAAACCATCCCTCGATCCAGGTCTGGTCGATCGAAAACGAGTTCGCCTACATCAACCTCATCAACCTGCTTGGCAACTCGCCCAACATGGACCGTTACGAGGAGGAGATCACGCGGACCCACGACGCGGTGATGGCCGTGGACCCAACCCGTTCGGTCATGACCGATGGCGGCGGCGCGATGAAGGGGAACACGCTCGGGGTGGCCGGCGACCACTACGTCGCCACGCTTGACGGACGCTATCCCGATCTGGCGTATGAGCCGTTTCCCGAGGGTGGCGGACGCGGGAGGTGGAAGTGGGACCAGCTACGACCCCGTTTCATCGGCGAGGACTACTATGCCACCGGCATCAACCCGGCCGACTACGCGACGTGGGGCGGCGAGGTGGCGTTCCAGGGGAAGGCTGCGACCCGCGATGCGATGGCCGTTTGCTATCGGATGCTGAACGAAGGCTATCGCTGGGGCGGGCATTACGCGGCGTGGCATTTCTGGATCGGAAGCGAGGGCGGACCGGCGCAATGGGGTTCAAACAACCCCCGCGCCGTCCTGGTTCGCCAATGGAACTGGACCTTCGGCTCCGGTGAAAAGGTCCGACGCACATTCGGCATCTTCAACGACACGCAGTACGCCGACCCGATGACCTTCACCCGGCGGCTGGTGGTCGATGGCCGGGAGATCTACGCCCGGGCGACCACGCACACGGTGGCCCCGGGGACGGCGGAGAAGTTCGACGAGGACATCGCGATGCCGGTCGTAGGTACCCGAGCGGAAGGGGAGTTAAGCCTGACGCTGAGCGTGGCAGGTGAGGAGATCTATCGCGACTCGAAGGCAATTTCGATCCTCCCGAAGCCGGGAGTGACGGAGATCGACGCAGCCGCCGTGGGGGTATTGGATCCGGCGGGACAGACGACGGCTTTGTTGCGGCGGCTGGGTCAGCGATTCACCGCTGTGCAATCCCTGAACAACCTCCCGGATGCCGTCAAAGTTCTGATCATCGGCCCCAATGGCATCGACGCGGTGAACAGCACTTCCACCCGATTGGCGGTGCTGGCCTCGGAGGGCCGGGCCGTGGTCGTGCTCGATCAGGACCATCCCCTGCGGTACCAGGCCATCCCCGCCGAGATGGAACTTGCGCCGCGATTCCGGAAGAACGACTTCGGCACCGAAGTTCCCACGGCGGAAGGTCGGACCGCGTTCATCGAGGATGCGTCCCACCCGGCGCTGCGCGACCTGCAGGACAAGGACTTTTTCACCTGGGGGCCCAACCGCCTGGTCTTCCGCAACGCCTACGTGAAACCGACGCGCGGGGGGAAGAGCCTCATCCAGTGCGGCCCGCGGCTCCAGTATTCCGCGCTGGTCGAGATCCCGGTTGGGCAGGGTGTCATGTATTTGTGTCAACTCGGTCTCGGCGATGAAGTCGCCTCCAATACGGTTGCGCAACAGCTCCTGTCGAACCTCATCCGTTGCGGGGCCGCCTACAAACTCGAGCACGCGAATGTGGCCACGGTCATCGAGGACGAAGAACTCGGCCGGGCCGTGGAAGCCATCGGCCTGCAATCCGCGCCGGCCGCCAACGCCCTCGCCGCCATCCAGGATGCCGACCGGAAAATCGCTCTGGTTTCGGCAACGCCCGCGAACCTGAAGCTTCTGGCGGACCACCCGGATGCCCTCGGCGCCTTCTGGCAACGCGCTGGCACATTGCTGCTCTGCGGGCTCACCCCTGACGGCCTGGCGGACTACAACCGGATCGTCGGCGTGGATCACGTCATCCGACCGTTCAAACGCGAACGCGTCACCTTCCCCCCGGTGCGCAACCCGCTCACCGCCGGGCTGACCACCGGCGATATCGTGATGTTGTCCGGCAAACGCATCTTCGGCTGGACCGCCGATGAGTATGTGGCTTCCGACGTGTTCACCTACGTGGTGGATCTCGATGACATGGCGCCGTTCGCGAAAAGCGACTTCGGCAACTACGACAACATTGTGAACGGCTTCGTGGGTTCGGATGGCTGGCCGTTGATCATCGATTTCGAGTATCCCCCGAACGGGAGCCCATACGAGATCAACCTCAACCTCCCCCGCGAGGAGGCGATCCTCGAGTACACGCACGACCCCTCCGTGAACTACAATCCGACCACGAAGATCGCGCTGCTGTTCGACAGCCACGACCGGGTCGAATACGACCTTGAACCCAATGGCGACGCGCAAACCTTCGCGATTGAGCCGCCCCACCGGGCGCGACGGGTGACGCTTCAGTTGGTCGACTGGCTCAACGATCCGGCGAAACGACCGATCATCGGCATCGACAACATCGCCCTCAAAGTCCGGCGTTCGCCCGAGTGGCATGCCACCGTGAAGCCGATGTTGAACCTCGGCGCGATGGTGCAATACGTGAAGGGCAAGGGCGGCGTGGTGTTGTGCAACCTGAACTTCCAGGAGACCGAGGCGGTGCCGGTCAACCAGACCAAGAAGCGCACGATCCTGGCCACGGTCCTGCGCAACCTGAAGGCGCCCTTCTCAGGGGCCCGCACGATCATTGCCGGCGGCAACCTCGTCTGCACCCCCATCGACCTCCATACCAAGGCAACGACCTACAAGGACGAGCGGGGTTGGTTCGGCGACCCACGCCGTAACCTCAAGGCCCTGCCGCCGGGCGAACACGTCTTTGCCGGCGTGACATACAACGTCTACGAAATGCCCACCTCGCCGGTGCCGCAGGTGCTGATGCTCGGGGGCCGCGGTGTCCCTGGCAACCTGCCCGACGAAATCACCGGCATCCCGGTCCGGACGAAGGCCGACGCGTTGTTCTTCCTGCACACCGCCCGACTCGACCGCCGCATGAACGAACGCGAACGCGAGCAGAAGAAACGCTTCGAGCTCTGCAAATACGTCATCCATTACGCCGATGGCGAAACCAGCGAGGTACCGGTGATCGCCGAGAGGGATATTGATCACTTCGCACAGAAGGAGCCGAAGGCCCTTCCCGGAGCGCAAGTCGCCTGGACCGCCCCCTTCGACAACTCCGACGAAAGCGCCGTGGTTTACGCCCGGCAGTGGAACAACCCGCGTCCTGACGTGGAAATCGAGTCCGTCGACCTCGTGTATGGAACGGACAAGGACCGCGGGGTGCCGGCGTTGATCGCCATCACCGCCGCCTCCGCGCCTTGAAAGCGGTCCGGAAAAGACGTTTGATCGAACCATGAACCGAGCGACGGGGTCAGTTCTGCAGCTATTGACGGCGCTCTCTCCGTCAATAGTGAGGACTAATCCCCAGAGCGGCCGCACCGGTTCCAAGTCCCATTGCATGACAAACCGTTTGTTCTTGGGGCTCTCCAGGAACCGTCAACCGCCAACGGAGGGCCGAGTTACACGAGGCCCTGACTTGATTCCAGGGACTCGTGGAACTCGTCCCTCCGAGGAGGTTCCATGGTCCCATTGCATGCGCATTCGCGAAAGAAGGCTCTCCATGAACCGATTAGCTGTCGTCCTGTTGTCGCTGCTGCTGGTTTCCCCGGTGGCACGAACCGAATCTCACAATCCCAACACCGACTGGTTCCGGGACGCCGGCTATGGCGTGTTCATGCACGTCCTGCCCGGGAGTGACCGGCAGTTGGAACTGCTCAAGGACTTCGATGTCAAGGCGCTGGCGGGGCAGTTGGCCGAAGGCGGCGCGCGGTATCTGGTCATCACGCTGGGACAGAACTCCGGCTGGTTCATCGCGCCGAACGCGACCTACGACCGCGTTACCGGGTATCAACCCGGCGAACGTTGTTCCAACCGCGATCTGCCGCTCGATCTCTTCGAGGCGCTGGAACCGCATGGGATTCGGCTGATGCTCTACCTGCCCTGCCAGGTTCCCAACCGGGACACCCGGGCTCAACGCGCGTTCGGCTTGCGCGAAGGCCCTCAGGACCAGCCGCTCAGCGAGGCGTTTGCGAAGCAATGGGCAGAGGTGATCCAAGATTGGTCTGATCGCTATGGCGACAAGGTGGCCGGATGGTGGTTCGACGGCGGATACCAGCACATCCAGTTCAACGAGACCATCGCCCGCATCTATGCCCGCGCGGTCAAGCACGGCAACCCGAAGGCCATCGTGACCTTCAATCCCGGCGTCCGGGTCATCCGCCATACCGGGGCGGAGGACTATACGGCCGGGGAACTGAACGAACCGCTGACGGTCATTCCGGATTCCCGCTGGCTGGAGGGTTCGCAATGGCACGCGTTGACCTATCTGGGGTCGGGTTGGGGACAGCGCAACACCCGCTTCGCCGCCGGGCAATGGGTCGACTGGATCAAGGCCGTAATCTCGCGGGAGGGCGTGGTGAGTCTCGACCTGGGCACCAACTGGGATCCGGGGCAGGGTCGCATTGGCTCCCTGGCCGCGGAACAGATGGCACAACTGAAAGACATCGCGGCGGCAATCCGCACGAAACCCCGCGCCGCGAATCCCCGACGCCTGCGACGCGCCGACAGCTACTTCGGCCTGCACTTTGACTTTCACGCCGGGCCCGACTGCACGGAGGTCGGCAAGAACACCACCCCGGAGATGGTCGAGAAAATCATCGAGGCCGCACGCCCGGACTACATCCAGATCGACTGCAAGGGTCACCCCGGGTTTTCCAGCTATCCCACGAAGGTCGGCAACCCGGTCCCCGGGTTCGTGGGCGATCCCTTGCGGGTCTGGCGCGATGTCACGGCCGCACATGGCGTCGGCCTCTACATGCATTACTCGGGGGTCTGGGATTCCGAGGCAATCCGGCAACATCCGGACTGGGCGGTGGTCAACGCCGACGGCCAACGGAACAAGAACGCGACTTCCTTCTTCGGCCCGTATGCCGAACAGTTGCTGATTCCTCAACTGCGCGAACTCGCGGGGGGTTATGGAGTCGATGGCGCCTGGGTCGACGGCGAGTGCTGGGCTTCGCAACCGGATTTCGGCGACGCGGCGCTGAAGGCGTTTCGGGAGGCCACGGGCATCGCGGACGTTCCCCGGCGCCCCGGGGAACCGCATTGGTTCGAGTTCCTCGAGTTCAACCGCGAGACGTTTCGCAAGTATCTCACGCACTACATCAGCGAGGTGAAGCGGACGAATCCGCAGATGCAGTTGTGCAGCAACTGGGCCTTCAGCGATCACATGCCCGAACCCGTGTGCGCGCCGGTCGACTGGATTTCCGGCGACTTCACGCCGCAGGACAGCGTCAACTCCGCGCGCTTGTCGGCGCGCTACCTGGTGCACCAGGGTAGACCCTGGGACCTGATGGCCTGGAGCTTCATCACCCACGGCGAGCATCGCAATGGCTCCCGCCAGAAGTCGGCGGTTCAGATTGAACGCGAGGCCGCGCTGGTCCTGTCACAGGGCGGAGGATTTCAGTTCTATCACAACCAACGCCGCGACGGTTCCGTGCCGGAGGAGTTTCTGCCCTCGATCCGGGAGGTGGCGGAGTTCTGCCGAGCCCGACAACCCTTCTGCCAGGGAGCGGCTCCAGTGCCGCAGGTCGCGTTCCTTTACTCCACGGCCTCGCACTACCGCGAGATCAACAGCCTGTTTGGACGTGACCTGTCACGGCTCGCCGGCACTTTGCAGGCGCTGATCGAGGGGCAACAGGTCGTCGATGTTGTCAGTGAATCGAGCCTGACCGGGCGGATTTCCGACTATCCGTTGATCGTCGTGGGCGAGTGCGACTACCTGGAGCCGGCCTTCAAACAGCAACTCGTGGATTACGTCCGCGACGGCGGCAAACTGCTGCTCGTCGGCCCGCAGGCGGCGTCGCTGTTTGCCTCCGAACTCGGGGTCACCCTGGAAACCGCCCAGGGGGAGCCGGGCTACCTGGCTTGGGACGGGGCTGTGTCGCCAACCCGCGATCAAACGCGCCTGGTCCACCTCACACCGGCGGCGACCGCCTTTGGTGAGTTGCACGCTGCCGCCGATGCCAGTTCACCCCCGCAGCCCGCCGCCACGATCGCTGCCCTGGGGTCGGGCCGGATTGCCGCGACCTGGTTCTCGTTCAGCCGCGGTTACCTCGCCAATCGGGCCCCGCAGATGCGGTCGTTCCTGAACGCGCTCGTCCGTGAGTTGTTTCCCGAGCCGCTGGTCGAAGTCGTTGGAAACCCGAGCGTCGACCTTTGCGTAAACCGCCTGAACGGCAGGCTGGCAATCCACCTGATCAACACTTCCGGACCGCACTGGGACCAGGAGAAACCGTTGATCGAGGGTCTCGCGCCAATCGGGCCAATCGGGTTGATGCTTCGTCACCCCACCCCACCAACGCGGCTCACCCTCCAACCGGAGGGCCAACCGATGGAGTTCGATTACCGCGATGGCGTGGTTCGGGTGACCGTGCCCCAGGTTCGCATCCACGGGATCCTGATCGTGGAATAGGACTTTTCCATCCGGTAGGTTCCAGGGAAACCGCGTCCATCTGGGTTCATCGGCAGTCGAGGTGCTCTCGTTGGGATCAGGGTTTTGGGAAGCCCGGTTCCGGCACGACCACCGCCGCACACGCCCGGCGCAGGAATTCTTCAAACTGCCAGTCGCCGCTGCTGCCGGTCTGGCGCGTGATGACCAGGTCGAGACTGGGCACGAAAGCGATGAGTTGCCCGCCGCTTCCCGGCTTTTCCCGGGCGTCCTTGGGTATCCCGGAACCGTCGCGACCACTCTTCGGCCAGTGCCTGGCCGGCAACTCCCAACCGTGCGAGAACACCTGTGGATTCAACCCCCAACGCATCTCCGGACTCGTGACATGACTGGTGGGGGCCGCGGTCTGTTCCACGAACCACCGCGGAATCACCTGCCGATCCTGCCATCGCCCCTCGTGCAACATGCAATAGGCGATTCGTGCCAAATCGCGGGCCGGCATCCCCAGGCCGTGCGAGGGATGGCGGCCATACCGGTTCCCGCCATCGTAGTATTGGAACCACCAATGCTCGATTCCCAGCGGCTTGAACAATGCCTCGATGGCGAACTGGTCATACGGTTTGCCCGTCACGGTTTCACAAACCAGCGCCGCATGGGCCAGGGCCATGGTGGAGTAGCCGCAGCCGGTGCCGGGATCGAAGGCGAGTTTCGCGGTCCGTTCATCACCGCTGTGCCCCAGGATGTAGTCCCACGTCCCGTCGTTCGGTGCACCGGTGGCTTCCGGGCAGATTCCCGACGTGTGGTTCAGGAGTTGTTTGACCGTGATTTGGGCCTTGCGTGGATCACTCAAAGGTTGCGCCCACGGGATGAACCGGAAGGCGGGATCGTCGAACGTCATCCGCACCGGCGTCTGACCCTGTTGACTCTGCTGCGACGCGATGGCCAGCACCGTGGCACAGACGGCCTTGGAAACGGAGGCCACCCGTCGCGAATCCGTCCTCGCACTGTTGGCCCGCTCCACTTCCAGCGCAATGTAGCCATGCCGGATCACCACCGCGGCGAAGTTCCGATTGTCCGAGCGACGCAACCACGCCGCGAGATCGTCCAGTTTCACGGGGTCCATGCCCGCGAGTCGGCGTACGTCTCCGGGCGATGGCAGCGTCCGCCAGCCGCCCTGTGATTCGGGCGGTGGGAAGTAGGTCTTTCCACCTGCCGTCTCACTCGCCTTGCCAGCATGAGCGACCAGCAAGGACAGGAGGGACCCAACCACGGCGAGAAGGACCGGCAGGGGCGCCTGGGCCCCTGGTTTGGGAAACGAGGTCTTTTGCATGGCCCCGATGGTGCACTCTGGGCGCGCACGGCGAAAGGCTGCTTCCAGGGTGAGTGAACGCCTGGGTTCGCTTTGCTCGTCTGGCCTGACCTGGTGGAGTTGGTACGGCTGGTCCCCGCAGCCACGGCGCACCTGGCCGGAGAATGGGGATACTGGAACGTGGAGGGTCAGGCCTCGACGCTGAGAAGGGGCGAAAGCCCGTTGCCATACCAGCCTGGGGTTCGCCGAACCCGGAGAGTTCAAAGCCATTAGCCGGTGGTCGAGCGAGGGACGAGCGACACCACCGGAAACCGGTCGGAATGGACCCCGCATCCCGGAGGGATGCCGGCGGGGGCCAGCCTGGGATCCCGTCGGGATCGGGGGGTGTTTCGGGGGTGGGGTCCGGGGGTGTCGCTTCGCTCAACCCAGGAATGGAAAGAACCCGGCGGGGACGCCGGGTTCGCTGTTCTCCGTGGAGGCGGTTGTTCGGAACGCTGGAGGAAGTCGGGCCTACGCTGCCTCCACCTGGGGTTCGCCCGCCAGGCACGCGGCCAGGTCGGCGTCGACTTCGTTGATGGGCATCAGGTTGAACTTCTCGACCAACACGTTCAGCACTGCCGGACTGACAAACGCCGGCAGGGTGGGCCCGAGACGGATGTTCTTGATGCCGAGATGAAGCAGGGTCAGCAGGATCGCCACCGCCTTCTGCTCGAACCAGGACAACACCATCGAAAGCGGCAGGTCGTTGACCCCGCACTTGAACGCGTCGGCCAGTGCCCCGGCGATCTTGATCGCGGAATAGGCGTCATTGCACTGGCCGATGTCGAGCAGGCGCGGGATGCCGCCGATGGTGCCGAACTCCTGTTTGTTGAACCGGAACTTGCCGCACGCGAGGGTCATGATCACGCAATCCTCCGGCACCTTCTCGGCAAACTCGGTGTAGTAATCGCGGCCCGTGCGGGCGCCGTCGCAACCGCCAATCAGGAAGAAGCGCTTGATGGCGCCGCTCTGGACGCCGGCGATGACCTGGTCGGCCACGCTGAGCACGGCGTTGTGGCCGAAGCCGGTGAGAATCGTCTTGTCCGGACCGTCCTCGGTAAATCCGGGAGCGGCCAGGGCGGCTTCGATCACCGGCGTGAAATCGCGGTTGTGAATGTGCTGCACGCCCGGCCACGCCACCATCCCGGACGTGAAGATCCGCGCGTTGTAACTCGACTGCGGCTCGATGATGCAGTTGGTGGTCATCAGGATCGCACCGGGGAACTTCGCGAACTCGAGTTTCTGGTCCTGCCAGGCGCCGCCATAATTGCCGACCAGATGCCGGTATTTCCGGAGCCCCGGATAGCCGTGCGCCGGAAGCATCTCTCCGTGGGTGTAGACATTGATGCCCTTGCCCTCGGTCTGCTTGAGCAGTTCCTCGAGGTCCTTCAGGTCGTGACCCGAAACCACGATGGCCTTGCCCTTGAGCGGTTCGATCCGGACGGGGCTGGGTTCCGGATGCCCGTAGGTCTGCGTGTGGGCGCCGTCGAGCATTTCCATCACCTGCAGGTTCACCTCACCGCACTTCAGGTTCAGCGCGAACAGCGCCTCCACGGTGGGAGTCCCTTCCGCCAGGTAACACAGGGCCTCGGAGAAATAGTCGTAAACCGAGTCCGCCTCGCTGCCCAGGAGCAGGGCGTGATCCGCATAGGCCGCCGCGCCCTTGATTCCGAACAGGAGCAGATCCTGCAGCCCGCAGATGTCCGGGCCGAATTGCTCGCGCCGCGACAGGATCGAAACCAGGCGACCCTGCTTCAGGAGTCCGGCCACCCCTTCGGCCGGCTGCCAGGTGCACGCGCCCTGCGGGGTCTCGACCGGTGTTCCAGCCGCTTCCGCCGCCTCGCTGTAAAGCGCCCTGGCCGTATCGCGGACCTGCGCCGCCTGCTGCAGCATTCCGGCAAGGCGTTCCGCGTCGAAGTTCACGTTCGTCACGGTCGTGAACAACGCCTCCAGCAGGAAGCGGTCGATCACGGCATCCCGCGCCCCGAGTTGGTGGGCCCGGTGGTTGTATTGGGCGATTCCTTCGGCCGCATGGACCAGCAGGTCCTGCAACACGGCGCTTTCCTCGTCCTTGCCGCAGGTGGCGAAGTCGGTGCAGCCGGTTCCCTTCGAGGTCTGTTCACACTGGTAGCAAAACATCGTCGTCTTTCCCTTCTGGTTCGTTTCAGTTCCGGTTCATCCTGGCCCGGCGAACCCTTCGTCGGCGCCATCAACGGGGACATTCAACCACGGCTTCGAGGAATCCGAATTGACCCCCGTCAAGGGAATCGCCGGTTGCCGGGATGCGGCCCGCTCGTCAACCGCCGGGAAACGAGGTCAGCTGCCAGAGCCAGTTCAGGATCACCAGGAAGAGGAGCATCAGCCAACCGAACCGGGGGCTGCCCGACCAGGTCCACCGGATCCCCACCAGTCGGGTCAGTGCCCAAAGCGTGAAGACCGCCAGTGTCACCACCACGAGCGGATTCCAGCGAAACGCCGCGCCGAACTCCCCGCCTCCCAGTGCCGCCAGGGATCGGGTGGTGCCGCAGAAGGGGCAGGGATGTCCCGTCAGCCGGAGGAAATCGCATTGCGGCAATGGCCACTCCGCGCGCACAGCCTGGTGCGCGACCAGCAGACCCGCCAGCAGAGCGAGCAGGAGGACACCCGCCAGCCGACGTCCTCCAAGAGCGCCCGGCGTACGACGGCGTTCGCGCGGCGACAACACGGGCGGTCTGGCAGGCAGGTCCGGCACGAAGCGACCTTTCCACGCAATTGTAACGGATGGCAATCTTGACGGAGCCTGCCGGTCAGGGCTACATGGCTGATCATCATGAAAGGGACCAGTTCGCCATGGTGTTCCGCAGGCCTTTCCGGGATGGCAGCCGGTGTCCTGGTCGGCGTGGTGGCATCGCTGGCTGCGGCGGAATCCGTCCCCGCCACACCTGGAATTCCGCTGGGCCGAACTACCATGGGGGTCCTCGGGGATGCCGGCCCCCTGCCCGCGTGGCTCTCCAGCGGCTATTGGGTCGAACAGATCATTGAGGTTCCCGAGGACGGCCCTTACGACTTGGTGGTGGATGGCACCATGTCGCACAGCAACACCGGCGACTCGGGCATCCTGCGGTTGGAGGTGGATGGCGAGACTGTCATCCAGAACGTCGGCGGGAGCGAGCGTACCACCGCCGCCGATCCCCTGGTCGTCCATGAACGCCTGCACTTCACCGCGGGCAGCCACAGCCTGCGGCTTTTCGCCGAGTATGTCGCGGGAGGGTTCGATTTCCTGATCTACGAGTGGTACCGGGTTCCCTACAAAATCCAGGACTTCTGGTTGACTCCCTCGGTGCAACGACGTGGTTCCGTCGTGCTGGCTGGTGGGAGCGAGCCGGGCTACGCGGATGGCGTGGGCATCAACGCACGCTTCGGAAGCGACTTCATCGCATGCGCGGGCTCGGACGGCGGCCTGCTGGTGGGGGACTCGGCGAACCATCGCATCCGCCGCGTCACGCCGGAGGGCGCGGTGACCACCCTTGCTGGCAGCGGCGACGCGGGACATACGGACGGATATGCCCTGCAGGCCACGTTTTGGGACTTCACCGGGCTTGCGGGGACCGCCGATGGGAACGTCTGGATCCTCGACAACGATCCCCAGGTCGCGGGAGGTGACCCGGAGCGGCTTTATCACGTGCGCCGACTCTCAAGCACGGGTGAAGTCTCCACGGTCTGGCAGGGATCGATTGCCACGGGGGCTCCCGCCTACAACCCCGAGTATTGGCTGCCCAATGAGCAGGGTGCTCAATTCTACCTGCTGCACGGCCTCTTCGAGGCGAACGGCGGCGCTCTCCTGTTGCGGGGGAGCTACTGGTTTTGCTGGGACTACGCGCTTGAGACGTGCGATGGCGGGCCCTGCAACATCCACACGGCATGCCGCACCGACCGGGATGTCATTCTCCTGATGGCGGATGGCAGCCCCGAGAAGACCGACGAGCACTGGGACGCGAAGCAACCGCTGAGCAACGCAGCCGGAGTGGTGTTCTTCGGCAGTGGAGACCGCCTCCTGCGCCAACCGCCCGACGGCCATCCGCAGACCATCTATCGAAACCCGGCTCTGCGGACCGTGGCTTCGGTGCAAGCCGAGGAGGTCTGGGTCACGGAAGGCGCCCGGGTCATGCGCGTGCTGGACGACGAGCATCCCGGCTGTGATCTCCAAGTGGAGGTGGTTGGCGGCACGGGCCGCGTGGAAGGCCTTCCGGCATGGCCGGTCGTCCCCGGTACCAGGGTAACCGTGATGGCGATCCCGACGGGCGAGGCGCAGTTCAGCCACTGGACGGGGGATGCCACCGGAAGCAAGCCCGTGATCAGCGTCGTGCTCGAACGGGACATGCGGCTCAAGGCTCACCTGGGTTACCCGCTGGAGGTCTCCGCCAACGGGGCCAACGTCGAATTCGAGCCGGACCTCCCGCTCTACCCATTGGGACTGGAAGTCGCCGTCTCCGCCACCCCGGATGCCGGTCTGGATTCCATTGGTTGGAGTGATGGTGGGGGGGATCGCACCCGGTGGGTCAAGGTGGACGGGCCTTGGTCGATCCTGGTAGCCGGCTACCGGTCAAGCAGTCAGCCCGCGGCGAATCTCAGAACCAGCGTACTGCCGCCGCACAGCGGGACAGTGGAGAAGACGCAGTTCATCCCGTATCATGTCGGCACCCCGATCTGGCTGTCCGCTGTCGCATCCTCGGGCTACCCCTTCCTGCACTGGAGCGATGGCTCCACCGAAGCGCAGCGCCTGGTCTATGCGCCGGATACCCCGCTCGAACTGGTGGCGGAATTTGGCGCTCCACCCGCGGCACATACGGTCGTGGAAACCCGCGGCCTCACCGTTACCGGAAAAGTGCGAGTCGTGGTCCGCGGCACGCCCGGGTTTCGTTACCAGCTGCAACAACGGCTGGACCAGTCCGGGTGGCAGACCCTTTGGAACGGCATCATGCCGGCAACCGGCGAAACCGAATACTGGGTTCGACCGCTCGGGCGAATGGCCTTCTATCGCGCCAGTTTTGGACCATGAAATGCCGGGCCGGGCGCCCCGACGGCGTTGGCGGTCGCCTGCCTTGAGTGACCACGTCGACGGTGAACGCATCAACCCCTGGCTTGCCGCTGGGCCTTCAGGCAGAGTGTGGCCGGGGATCTGTAAGCCGGACCCCAAACTGGGAGGACCGGCTCCCGACTCATCCCCCCGATTTCTCCGGCAGACATTCCCGAGCGAGCGCAAACACGCGTGCGGAGTTCACCCGCAACATCAGCCCGGTGCGCAGCCAGTTCCAGGTGAGCCGGTTTCGATACTCGAAGTTGTCGATCTCCACCCGGATGTCCGCA
>JACKPW010000057.1 GCA_024233215.1 Verrucomicrobiales bacterium
GTGTATCCGGGGCCGGGGGCCACCCGGCGCCCGGTCGCATCGGTCAACTCCACTGTGCTCAAGACGGCGCGACCCGTCTGTGCGTCGACGATTTCGCAGTGAAGCATCGCCGTCTCGGCGCTCCTCGCGGTGATCGCTGCCAGGGATAGTGCCAGCAGGGTTGTGGCCTGGGTTCGGTTTCCCGGCCAGCCACACCGGGCGCGAACCGTCCGGGATGAGGCGCAGCGGTGGGAAGGTGCGTGCTTCATTTCGGCTCTGCGAAGGGTGTACCTTCATACAGTGCTCCCACCCAGGCGTTGGCAAACGGTTTGAGCAAATCCTCGACGTGGTCACCTCCAAAGGTGGCCCATTTGCTTCTTGCGTCGAAACGGGCCTTCGACACGACGCGACCATCGGGAGGTGACAGCAATCGCAACTCAATATTCAGGAAGTCCGACTTCCCGGTCCACTCGGTGGGTTCTTCCTCCCAGCTGAACACGTCACTTTCGAGCACATAGGTGAAGCCTTGATGGATGGCATTGGTCAGGTGGGTCCCCAGAACTGTCACCTCGTCTGAGAGCGTCAACCGCTGGCAGTGGGGCCGGAACGCCTCAAGCAGCGTTTCCGCGCACTTGCGTCCAGAACCGGGCTCATCGTAGGCGTCAGGTGGCACGATGATGAAAATCCCCTCCTCTGGCCGCAGCAGGCTGCCCGGTGCCTGGTACTGCTGCACGTGATAAGTGGACTTGCACCCTACCAGTGGCGTCGCGGCGACGGCGATCACCAAGCTCCAGAAACCTGGTTTCAGTTTCATGAGCGGGATTATCAAGCCCGTGCCGCCATCGTCAAGCGACCACCCGCGCCCGTAATGTCACCTCGGGCCGGAGGAGCCCTGCCTTGTCGGGAACCGACCGAAAACGGTTGCTCTACCGCCCCGTCACCGGGACCATGCCATCATGTTCGGAATAAATGGCATTGACCGCGGTTCCTCCCAGCGAAACCGGTTCGCCCTGGTGCTCGGCGGGCTTCTCCTGGCCCAGGCCATCGCCGCTGATGATTTGCGCGTGGCCACGTTTTCCTGCGATGTGACCCCTCCGATTGGTCATCCCCTGTGCGGTGGCTGGATCAAACCGCTGGAGGCGGTGGATGATCCTCTGCTGGCGAAGGGGGTGGTCCTCGAAGACGGATCGAATCGTTACGTGGTCTGCTCGGTGGACTGGTGCCTCCTGCAGACCGGCGCGTTCGAGGCGTTTCGGGATCAACTTGCGGCCGGGGCGGATGTGTCGCCGGACCACGTTTCCGTGCACACGGTGCATCAGCACAATGCGCCCATTGCCGACGCCAACGCCGAGCTGCTGTTACGTCGGACGGAGGCGCCTCCGGCGCACCTGGATTTGGATTTCCTCGCGGAGGCAACCCGCCGCCTTGCCGGCACGGTGCGGGAGGCCTGTCGCCGGTTCGAGGGATTTGATCAAGTGGGTTTCGGACAGGCGAGGGTGGAGAAGTTTGCTTCGAACCGGCGGTTGCGTCGCGAGGACGGCTCGGTCTGGGTGCGCTACAGCAGCACGAAGGATCCGGCCCAACATGCGGCGCCGGAGGGGCTGATTGATCCCTGGCTGCGGACGATCACGCTCCTGCACGGCGACCGGCCGCTGGTCCGGATGCACTACTACGCGAGCCATCCCATGAGCTACTACGGTGACGGCCGGGCGACCTCGGACACGGTGGGATTGGCACGAGCCCGGCTTGAACGCGAGGAGCAGGTGCCGCAGATCTATTTCACCGGTTGTGGGGGCAACATCACGGCCGGCAAGTACAACGACGGTTCACCGGAGGCGCGGGTTGCCCTGACGGCGCGCATTTACGGTGCCATGACCCGTTCGGTTGCGGCCACGAAGACCTTTCCCGTCTCACGCGTCGGATGGCGCACGGCAAACCCCCGGTTCTTCCTGCGAACCGAACCGGAATGGTCGGAGGAAACCGCCCGCCGGGTGATCGGCGACACTGACGCCTCCCCGCAGCAACGGTTGAACGCGGCCTTGAACCTGGCCTGGATCGAACGGTTCCATCGCGATCCGACCATTGAGTTGCACAGTCTCGAACTCGGTCCGGTCACGAGCCTGTATCTGCCGGGCGAATCGTTTATCGAGTATCAACTCTTCGCCCACGGGCTCGCTCCGGACCGGCCGCTCGCGGTGGCGGCGTATGGGGAGAGCGGTCCCGGCTACATCTGCACCGACGTCGCCTTTGGCGAAGGGGGGTATGAGCCGACCGATTCGCGCGTCGGACCTCCCGGCGAACTGGAGATGAAGCGGGCAATCGGAGAGCTACTCCGCGGTGGTGATGAACTCAAGCAGGTCGGCCACCGCCGGGGGGTGGAGGTCGATCAACAAGCCCTCGGGCATGATCGACTTGCCCTGACTCCGCATTGACGCAATGCGGGATCGCGGCACCACGGTTTCCATTCCGTAGGCCTGTCGCAGCGTCACTGCCTGGTCGGTCTCGTTCACGACGATGCCCAGCATGCTCTCGTCGTCCGTGGTCTCGATCTCAAACGCCAGGTATTGCGGCAGCATCTCGCGATTTGGATCGAGAACACTGACCAGCAGTTTGTCCTTCCCCGCAGTCTTGACCGTCGAGAGCCGCGGTCCCAGGTCGGTTCCCTCGCCTCCCAGGCGGTGACAGGACGCGCAACGCTCGAGAAACAGCGTCTTCCCTTTTTGGGGATCGCCGGTGAGCGACGCGGCGGGGAGCAGCGCGGACAACGTTTCCTCCAGGTCGGCGGGCTTTCGCGAGGCGAGCAACCGGATGGCTTCGCGCTTGATCCCGGCATCGCGGTGATTCATCAGGAAATCGACCTGCACCGACGACAGATCGGCCGGCCGCACGGTTCCGGCCTCGATGCCGGCAAAGAGCGCGGTGATCCGTTCGGGGCGGGCCAACAGAAGCGGGGCCACCGCCTCGCGCATGCGCGGGGTCCAGGCCCGCCACCGGGCGACCAGCCCGGGCCCCACCTCCGGCGCGGTGAAGCGACCCACCGTGCGAATGGCAGCCAGTTGCACCTCGCGCGGCTGCGTTTGCGTCAACAGGGAGAGCAGCGTTTCCCCCACCGTTTCAAACGGTCGGGCCCCCAGAAGCTCGATGGCCTGAACCCGGGTCGTCACCGGGGCGTCCTGGGCCACCGCGAGGTCGGCGGCGCGATCCAGCAGTGCCTCCATGCCCGTGAGGTCGAGACTCTGGTTCGCGCGGCGAAGACCTTCACCCAAGGCATGCACGAGCGTGAACGCAACGGCGGAATCGGCCTGGCTGATGTAGGATCGAACCGGAGCGATTTCCGCCGGTCGGTTGCGGGCACCGACCAGCTCCACCAGCTGGCCCAGGAATTCGTGCTCCGCCTGGCCCGGCGCCGGGGAGGCATCAGGCGCGAACCACGCCACCACTCGGGCGAACATGGCATCGACACCATCGGTCAACGAGTTCAGGACGGCCGCGCGCGTATAGGCGCTTCCCGCATCGATCCGTGCAATGTGCGCCAGGGCGTCGATGCGCCGGGGGTCCTTCAACTCGCCCAGGGTGAAGGCGAGCTGGAAGCGCACCCGGGCCGAGGGATCCCCGGCGAGGGCGAGCAGCCCCTGCCGCAGTTCCTCGTTGCCCCCCGAATCCAGAAAGCGCTCGGCCAGTCGAACACTGTGCTCGCGCACCGCGTCGTCCGGATCCTTCAGGCCGCTTTGCAGGTGGCCCGGCGCGAGCGCCTGCAGGCCGTCCAGTGCGTACAAGGCGTGAAGGCGTCCGAGAGGCGAAGGCGAGGTACTGAGCAGCGCTTCGAGCAAGGGCACCGCGGCAGGGTCCTGTCCCTCGTAAAGCAGCCGGGCTGCGGTCTCGCGGTGCCAGGCATTCGGATGGGCGAGCGTGCCGACCCATTCGGCGGTGGCGGCCTGGCTCAGCTGCGGGTCCGGTCGGCGTCGGAAGTTCTCCGGCACGATGCGGTAAATGCGGCCACGGTCGTTCCCGCTGTTCAGGTCGAGTTGTTCCTTGATGCCCGGTGGCAGCGACCACGGGTGCTCGATGATCTCGCGGTACATGTCGATGAGATACAGCGTGCCGTCCGGGGCGTTGGCGAGCTGGACCGGCCGGAACCACGTGTCCGTCGAGGTGAGGAACTCCGTGCGTTGCTCGTCGTCGGGGCGCTGCGCGATGAGCTCGACGCCGTCGGCATGAACCCGTTTCCGATGCAGCAGGTTGCTGCCACAGTCGGCAATGAAGGCGTCGCCGACAAAGCCCGGCGGCCAGGCGTCGCCGCGGTAGATCATGATGCCGGTCGAACTGGTGAAATAGCCGCTGGCCCGGCCGCCCCCTTCGATGGGGCCCGGCACCAGGCCTGCCACGCGCCATTGGGTGCGCAGGACCCGCCAGGGTTCATCCGGACTGGTGCGGTAAACCGGCGCCGCCGGGCCGTCCGCGGCAATGCTCACGAGCGCGCGCGGCAGGTTGAAGTCCGGGTTGTGCCCCGCGTAGCGGTCGTCGAAGAGGAATGCCCGAATGTGGTCGCTGTTGTTGCAGGTGAAGCGGATGCCGCGGTCGTTGAAACTCAGGCCATACTGACCGCCGCCGGCCTCGGACATCAGTTCGAGCGTGCGCGGGTCGAAGGCGAAGTCGCGTCCGCGGACGTTGACCGGCTTGCGTTCCGGATGTTTGAGACAGGTGATCTCGCCGCCGTTGGGGGCGGTGCAACCGTGGATGCGATTGTCCAGTCCCCAGCGAAAGCTGTTCACCATCGCCTGCATGTTGAGCTGGTTCGTCCGGTACGGCGCGTAGTCGATGGCAAAACCGGTGAAGACCTTCTCGCGTCGATCGGCCACCCGGTCCCCGTCGGTGTCCTTGAGGTAAAACACGTCCGGGGTGGCGGCGACGAACACCCCGCCGTCCCAACAGATCACGGCCGTCGGCCAGGGAAGGTCGTTCGCATAGACCGTCGATTTCTCATACCGGCCGTCCCCGTCGAGGTCCTCGAGCAAGCGGATGCGGCCCAGATGCGGATTGGCGTCGCGCAACTCCGAGTAATCGATCATCTCGACAACGAACATCCTGCCATCGGCATCGAAGCAGAGTTCGATGGGATCGCGGACCTGGGGTTCATGGGCGGCAAGTTCAATGTGAAATCCTGGGCGGAGCTTGAAGGTGCCGGAGGCCTCGGCCACTGCGACGGGGGGCAGGTGAGGCAGTGTGGGCGGATCGGTGGGGGCTTCGGCGCCTGCCAGCATCGTGGGTGACGAGGCAAGAGCAAGGAGCAGGGCGGTTGCCAGCCAACGCGGGCTCACAACGGCTTCGGCGACACGTTGTTTGGGGCGACGCGGCTCAGCGATCGGCGTGGTCGGCGTCGAGGGTGAGAGGCGAATGGGCGATCCGCAGTGTGCCATGCCTCTGATTACATTTGGATTGCTCCACAAGGAAGCCGAATCTGGCAATGGCCTGAAGGGAAGAGGCATCCCGTCTTCGCGCCAGGAGCGCGGCCCGCCGAGTCCGCGGGTGAACAAATCCGGTTGCACCTGGCAGGCAATGAACGGGACACCGAGACCTCCCGGCTGACTGGCAAGGAAGTGAGACGCGATCCTCCGTCGGGAGGGCATTGACTCGATCGGTTGTTCTACTTCACCCGCCGTTGCTCCGGGGGAAAGAAAGTTGAACCTACCGTGAAAGATCGGCACGTTCGGGTCGTAGCAAAGGGAGATGCCGGGCGAGTCCGGTGGTGTGGCTTGGTATACGCCCGGATGCGGCTCCGGCGGAAGACGAGAAAGGCGCGACAATGCAGATCCGAAATCTCCTCAAGTCGGCGGATCATGAAGTGGAGGGAACCACGAAATACACGAATCACACGAAAACACGGAAAGAGAGCCAATTCGTGCCGACGTCGGAGGGGCCACGTACTGCTGACCACGCCGGTTTCTCCATGCGAACAACGCAGGCCCGAGGCACGTCTCGGTGTTCCCTTCGTGTGTTTCGTGTATTTCGTGGTTCCGTCGAATCAAACGGCTCTGCCTTCACGCTGATCGAGTTGCTGGTGGTCATCGCGATCATCGCGATCCTGGCCGGCATGCTCCTGCCGGCGTTGGGCCGGGCCAGGGCGAAAGGTCAGGGCGCCGCGTGTCTTGGCAACCTGCGCCAGATGGGCCTCGCCTGGCTGATGTACGGGGATGACAACCAGGGGCGCTTCCCCCCGAATGACGGTAACCCGCCGGGACAGGCAACCCGTGATGTCAGCCAGACCTGGGTGGTGGGTTTTCTCCTGCACACAGAACGATCGGGCCCGAAGGTGGAGGCGGAGACCCTGGATAACACCAACACCTTCTTTCTGACTGACAGCCTTTTGGGTCCGTATCTCGAACGGTCCACTTCGGTCTGGCGCTGCCCGGCAGACAAATCGATCTCCGTCCACGGTGGCCGGACCTACCCGCGGGTCCGCAGCGTCGCGATGAACCAGTATATGGGCCCGGACTCGCTGCTGCGAGCGACACCGCCGGCTCAGAACGGGGTTCGGAACATGACGAGGGAGGGAGATGTTCGCGAACCGAGCAACACGTTTGTCCTCATCGAGGAGCATCCCAAGACGATCAACAACGGCTTGTTCACCGTGGTGATGGCTGGTTTCAATCCCGTCAATCCGGCCTTGTACCAGTGGCACAACTATCCCGCCTCCAACCACGGTCGGACCAGCAACCTGTCCTTCGCCGACGGCCATGCGGAAGGAAAGACCTGGAAGGATCCCAGAACGCTGGCCGCGCCCAATCGGAGTGGCGGTCTAGAAGGTGGTCAACCGAAGGTCGAGAACCCTGACAATCCGGACGTTCGCTGGCTCCAGGAACGCACGAGCTACTCCTGGCCGCCCGGGCGCTGAGGCGGAGTCTTCGGTTCCGGTTCCAAGTCGGACAGCGCCGGCACATGGTAGTGATGGAGGACGAACGAAGCGTTGCCTCCCGTGGGCCGGGTGCCGATGTAGAAGTGCTCGCCGTTCTCGGACAAGATCAGTTGCGCGCTGCCCCGAGACAGCGGATCGGGCAGCCGCCCCACCACATCGAGGGTCTCAGTGTCGATGATCTCGATATGATCCGTCCCTTTCGCGTCCAGGATGAGCCGGGATTCGTCGGAAGTGAACACTGCCAGGGTCGATCCCGTCCGAAGCCCGGGCAACTGACGGCTCTCCACGACCCTCCATTTCTCCATCCGGTGGATGAACGAGCCGCCGGCGTCGGCGGAATATGCTATCGACCCACCGCACGCGTACTCAAGGGCGCCGTTGTCGGGTAACCCCAACGCGAAGGGACCCTCCGCCCGAAATGGTGGCCCAGGATCGAGGTGCCAGCGCTTCCTGCCACCTCCCCTGACCTTGACGATGACTTCGCGCGAATCGGCCGAGAACTCAAGCCAGGTCACTTGTCGGCCCGGCCCGGCCTCCAGCCGGACCGTGTTCGTCGTGCTGCAGTCCCACACGAGAACGCCCTGCCCGTTGTTCACGGGAAATGCGACCAACCGTTCATCGCGGGAGTAATAGAAAGGGTAATCGGTCGGTTCTGCTAGCCGCAGCCGTTTGATTTCCCTCGCTGTGCCACCAGCACATTCCAGTAGCCGGATTGTCCCGTCATCATACCCGACCACCATGCGGGTGCCGGACTGCTGTCCCACGTCGAACTGCCGCGGCAGGGGCACGTGTCCCTCCGCATCGGTGAGGTTCACGCGAACGACGGCTTCCGCCCGGTTGAAGTCCCAGAGGGTTGCTAGGTGGTTTGCATCCAAGCAGGCCCCATAACTGGCATGCCCCCAGTGGCTGCCCCACCAGGGATCCACCATGACCTCTGGCCTCAGCCCCTGGGCCGCAACAACTGACCCAAACCGCATCACCCCACCGGCCTGGTCCGCCACCAGCACGCCCCGGCCTTTCGGGAGCACCGCCAAAGCCTGGGCCTGACCTTCGACCGCGCCGACCACATCGGGCAATCCCTCGTTTGCCGCCTCCAAGTCCAAGGCTCGCAGGGAACCGTCCAGTCCCGTGCTCAGCAGCCGGCCGCTATTGGGATCATAGGCAACCGCCGTGACTCCGTTCTCGTGTGACTTCCTCGAGACGATTTCCTCAAGCTCGGGCAGGGACAACACCCTGACGAAACCCAACCAGTCCGCGACAACCAGCCGGTCCTCCCCCACGAAACACAGGTCGGCGGTCGATGCTTCGAGCTGGGCGGTGGTGGGTTCGGCCTCCAATTGGGTCAGGTCCAGCAGATGCACTCGGTTGTCCCCACCACCGGAGGCCAGCCAACGACCAAGCGGCGAGACGGCAACGGCATAAAGGTCCTCCATGTGATTCATGGGCAGGGTTGACATGGCGAAAGAGGTGAGATCCAGGCGGGCGATCGAAACCACGGCATCAGGCCTCGGGGGGGAAGCCTTGTGATCATCCCGGGCGCTTCCGGGATCCGAGAGGAAAGCCGCCTTCCCGTCCGGTTGGATCACCAACGGTGAGGAGCCATGCCGGCCTTTGAACTTCAGCGGGATGTTGGTGACGCATGTCCAGCCATCGTCCCGCCACTGCCAGGCGGCGAAACCTCCGCCACTCCCGACGGCGTAGAGGTGGTCACCGTTGGGCGAGAAGGTGACGGTCGCATCTCCTCCGACCGGAGATCCCAGGTCGGCGATGTTGTTCTGCAGGTCGGGTGTCCAGATTCCGATGCTGCCGTTGCCAAACCCAAGCGCGATCGATTCCTGGTTCGGCGCGACAGCGATGGAAAAGACACCATTCGACCAGTGGTGCATTTCCTTTCCCCGCAGTTGCCGCGCCACCCCTTCGAGATAGCGCCATTCCCAGCCTCGGAGGTCTGTGCCTCCGTTCGTGGGAACCTGCTCCCTGAGGAGCCGGAAGACCTCGGGCCAGCGTTGCCCCTCCGCCGCATAGAACGCCTCGCGCATCGCCCCGGCGTAGATCGCCATGCGGAGGCGGGTCAGCGCGTCCTCCTTCTCTGCGGAAGCCCGCTCGCTTGATCCCAGGGCTTCGTTCAGCCTGATCTCCGTCTTCCTCTGATTCTCAAGCGTGGTGTTTGCCCATTGCGCTGTTTCACGCCAGTACAGCAGGCCACCGGTGGAAACCAGCGCCGCGACCAGCAGGGTGGTAAAGCCACGAATCAACGTCTTCTGCCGCCGCTCCAACCATCGGCTCCGCCGCACCGAACGTCCCCCGCGAATCATGGCCAGGTCCGCGTGCATTTCCGCTGCCGAGTCGTACCGTCGTGTGGGATCCCCGTCGCAGGCCTTGTCCAGCACCGCGCTCAGTTCCCGCAACAACTCTCCTTCCCCGCTCTCCAGCACGGCCCGCGGCAGCGCCGGGAAGGCCTGACGCTCCTTCCCGGTGGCCAGTTCGTAGAGTACCTTGCCCAGGCTGTAGAGGTCCCCCTTCGGCGTTCCCGCTCCCTCCGGCGGCATGTAGCCCGGCGTGCCCGCCACCGACAGGCTCGCCTCCACGGTCGCCACCAACCCCACGTCCGCCAACTTCGGCACCCCGTTCACGAAGATGATGTTCGAGGGCTTGATATCCCGGTGCACCAACCCGTGCCGGTGCAGGTGATCCAGCGCCGTCGCCAGACTCGTGCCCAGCCGCAACACTTCGTCCACCGGCAACCGCCCGCGCTGATGCTGCTCATACTTCAACGTGCGAGGAAGGTACGTGTCGGGGTCAATCCCGCCGTAGCCGACGACGTCGGTCGGCGCAAGCGTCGTGCCGGGAGAGGACGGAGGAGAGATTTGCGCGGACTGACGTCCGCGGCTACCGGCATCATCCGCCAGTTCCATGACGTAGTAGAAGCAGCCGGCTTCCTCGTTGCGGCCGACGTGCAGGATGGCAATCTGGCTTGGATGCTCCCGCGAGACCGGCTCAAACCGCTGGATACCCTCGAACTCCCGCTCGAACGGGCGCTCGTGTTCGAACGCGTCCCGGTAGACCACCTTCACCGCGCGGTAGCCGCCCATGACTGTCCGGGCCAACCAGACTTCGCCAAACGCCCCCCGACCGATGCAGCGCAGCATCTCGTGATCCGGCACCGGCGGCGGCTCGTGGGGGAACAACGCCTGCCAAGTCCCGCTCGAAGGGGTGGTTTCAGGCCGCCGATTCTCTGGCCTCTCCGTGTTCATGGTAATAGGCGGTGGGCTACAGGCGAGCTTGGGCCCGTTCGGACGACGGAAGGAACCACGAAATACACGAAATACACGAAAACGCGAGGAGGGAGCGGGCTTGTGCCGCGGGCGGAGGAGCTATTTCCTCGTGACCATGCCGACCTCTCGATGCGCACGCCATAGGCTCAAGACCCATCTCGGGTTTCCTTTCGTGTGTTTCGTGTATTTCGTGGTTCCACTGAATCGTCAGGGGCAGCGGGGCGATGCGAGGGGGGGGAATGTCGAATATCGATGAACGAATGCCAAATCACGAAGGGGAAGACTGAAGGGCCGACTGCTCCCGGGCCAGGATCTCGCGCCGCAGCCGGAGCAGTTCCTCCTGCACCGCCCGGGCGACCCGGTGCCGGGCCAGGTACACCCTTGCCACGTTCACCTGCAGCAACCGCGCGACCTGTGGCGCGGACATCTCCTCATGGACGCAGCAATCGTAGATCCGGTAAGAAGCCGGAGTTACCCGTTGCTTGGTTCGCTCCAGAGCCACCTGCAACAGGTTTTGTTCCCAAGCCGTATCCCAGTCGCATTCAAACTCCTCGGCCGCGGGATCGGCCACCCGCTCCACGGTGGCCGTGCGGGGATCTTCATCGGTGGGATGAGGGTGATGCCGGCGGCCGGCCTCGCGACGGTTCCTCTCAAGCTGGTCCTGGATGCGCCAGCGGGTCAACTGCCGGAGCCACGCCTTGAACGAACCGCGTTTCGGGTCATAGACGAAGCCTTCCATGTGGCGCGCCACGGCGATGACCGTCTCCTGCACGACATCCTGGGCATCGGCGTCATTGAGTCCTGCCCGGCAGCCCGTGTGGTAGGTCAAGCCCCAGTAGGTTTCGAAGAACTCCTGCCAGCCCCTGGCGTCATCCTTGTCACCCAAACGCCGTAGAAGGCTCTGCCGCGTCGCGATGGAATCCTCGCCCCAGGGTGGGCCTGCGCCCGGGGGACTTTGCGCCGGGGATCGGGTTGTGCTCATGGCTCTGTCCTCGCCGGTGTTCCTGGTGTTCCGCCAGTTCCGCTTCCTACGAACATTACGGCGTCAACCGTCAGATCTTGCACGGAAAGTACGACTTTCGGTGGGTGGCTCCGACGATCTACGAAGAAGCCCGGCGGACACCAATCCACCGTCCCGGATTTGGGTCTTCCGAGAAGCCGGGAATCCCAACGGACTTCCGTCCCAAAAATTTGCGCGGAACCCACTATGATGGGTAGGCGTCCGAACAGGCACCTCAACCGCAACGCGGTTGCACCGCAAAGCCCAGGGTTGCCGTCGGACGGCAACCCTGGGTGTCCCACGCAACAAGATCCCAACCCCAACGGGGTTGCGTCCGCTCGCACCCGACACCGACACGACACGCGCGTCACGTGGGCACCGGTTGGTGTTGCAGGGATGGATGCTCGGTTTGCAGGGGGCGCAACCCCTGCAGGGTTGTCACGCAGGTTGGTGTACCACCCAAGGTAGCCCCTGCGGGGCAACCTTGGGCTTTGGGGCGGAATCCCGTTGGGATTCTCATCCAAGTCGTTTGCAGGGGGCGAAGATGCAGAGCGGCCGCAAATGCCCAAACTGCAGTGCACGGAAATCCCCAACTTCCCGTGAAAGATCCGCACGATTGGGTCGTAGAGGAGGGAGAGCGTCGCGGGGTGCGGCCAGAGTTGGAGGCACCGGGCGGAGGGCCTCGGCGCCGGAACCACACAAGACGAAAGGAATCAAGGTGAAGACTTCAGACATGCCACGGACCTCGCGAAGCCCCGCAGCTCCAGCCCGGCGGCTCGTTCCAGGCGGTCTGGCCCTCGCGGCCGGACTGCTGCTTTACTCCAATGCCACCGTCATCGACGACATGGCCCCCTGCCACCCCTCCAACTGGGCTTGGAACCAGGTGGACATCACCCATTCGTGCGATGACGGACGACTCACGCTCCGCGCCATCAACGATCCGGGTCCGTTGGACCCGTCCAAAACGTCGGCCGCCAAGGGGTCCCCCGACTACGCTCATGTAGCCGTGTACAACCAAGGGTTCTTTGATCTTCCGCTCCGGGAGGATGAAGTCCTCGAACTCCGCGTGGACTACATCTCTGCCAATCGGGATGACGTTTTTGCCACCCTCCTTTACGGCGACGGCTCAGTCACGGACGACCTCATGGGATGGTACGCTCTGGCTCGGGACCGTAACGAGGTGGCGCTCATAAAGTCCTCCACTCGATCAAGCATGAAGGACACCGTCATCTTCTGGGAGACCCTGCCTCCGACCGACGACCCGGTGACGATGGTCCTCGCGATGACCCGCCAGGGCGACACGGCCCAAATCACGGTCCGATTGCAGCTCAAAGCCGATCCCAGCCAGGTGCTCTTTGAGCGAACCGTGCTTGACGGTCCTGGAGTGGATTTCACCAACGAGGGTCTGATCGGCCCCAAAGGATGGCAGAGCGTTCCCGACATCGGCGCTCCCTACATGGAGATGGGGTTATGGCAGGAGTTGGGGATCTTCGTGGCCAGCGACGGAGGTGAACCGCTGCCCGAGTTGGTGCTGGACAACCTGGAATACCACTACATCCCGCTGCTCGACGTTCAGAAGGCGGTCTGCCTGAGTTGGCCGGTTGTGGAGGGTGAATTCGTCGTGGAATCTGCGCCTGCCGCCGATGGGCCGTGGACGCAAGTGCCCGAGGCCGAGGGCCACTGGGTCGAGGTCGAGGCGCGGCAGCAAGTCTGGGTGCTCGCCACGGAGCAGGCCCGGTTCTTCCGCCTGCGCGAGGTGGAGACGCCGTAGGCCAGCGGTTGCACCGAACAGGGACTGTTTCGGATCGATTTGGGGAGCTG
>JACKPW010000058.1 GCA_024233215.1 Verrucomicrobiales bacterium
CCGTTGGTTGGAACTCCGTTTCTGTTTCTCCCGCAGAGGCGCTGAGGCGCTGAGGGATCCCCATTCTCAACCCGGCGGTTTCTGGTCCGGTTTCCGGTTCGGTCGATCCTCTCCGAGTCGTCTTGGGGTCGGTCTTCGCTCCGATCGTCCTGTCGTTCCGGTTCCGGTCTTCCTCCGCGCCTCTGCGCCTCTGCGCGAGAAATGCCTGCATCCCGTTCAGGTGCCAACAAGTGATCGAGCAGGTCTGGATAACAGCCCGTTTGGGGTGGATATCCGACGAAATGAGCTTCCTGAAGCCGGTGGCAACACTCATTCCCGGGTTCTGACCATACCCGTGATGCCTCCGCCGGGAAAGCCTTTTGGCACACCGGCGACCCCGCTCCAAGGCTGGTCTTTCGGCACACCCGTCTCCTATGCTGGGCGTATGAAGCACCTCCGGTCGTTCCTGGCTGGTCTGGCAGCGTGGGCTGTTCTCGATTCGCTGCACGCGGCCGACTTGCGTGATCCGGCCCTCGAGTCGAGTCCTTGGTACGCGCATTCGCTGGTGGGATTGGAAGTCGGGCCGACCGGCTCGCAGTTTGGCAGTTCGCCCAGCGATGTCGGCTTTGCGAGCCGGTTCAACGGCGGTGACATTGCGCGGGCGACCCAGGCGTGCGGCGCGGAATACCTGGTCATCTGGGCGCGCGAGGGGGACTGGGTGTTCTACGATTCGAAATTCCAGCCGAAGCCGCCCGGCTTGGGGAATCGCGATGTGCTGCGTGAAGCGGTGGGCGAGGGGCACAGGCTCGGTCTGCCGGTCATTGCCTACTGCCAGGTGCAATACCCGGGACACACCCTGCGGGAGCATCCCGACTGGCGGGCGGTGGCTTCGGACGGCAAGCCGATCGATGGGCGGGTCTGTTATCGCTCCGGCTATCTGGAGTACCTGAAGCAGATGGTGGACGAGCAACTCGCTTACGGCATCGATGGTTTTCACCTCGACATGGTCGACCAGGGTTTCGGCCCTCCTTACGGCTGCTGGTGCGCCACCTGCCGGAAAGAGTTTGAAGCGGAATACGGTCGCCCCATGCCTGCGGGGGTCACCTGGGATGAGGATTGGGATCGGATGCTGAAGTTCCGCTACGCCGGCAGCGAACGGTTTGAGAAGGAGTTGACCGCTCACATCCGGCGTGTGAATCCGCGGGCGACGGTGGACTACAACTACCACGGCAACCCACCGTTCTCCTGGGAGGTGGGGCAACGTCCCGTCCAACACGCGGGCAACGGGGATTTCGTCACGGGCGAAACGGGCGTCTGGGGTTTCAGCGCATTGACCGTGGGGCTGAACGCGGAGTTCTACCGGGCAGCCACGCCGGGTCTCCCGTTCCAGATCGCCATGCAACGCGGGGTTCGGATGTATCACGATCAGACCACGCGCCCCTTGAACGACCTGCGCTGGGAACTGCTCACCCTGCTCAGCCACGGCGGCTTTGTGACCATCGTGGACAAGACGGCATTTGACGGGTGGCTCGACCCCGTGGCTTACGAGCGATTTGGCGCGGCGTTCAGGGAGGTCGCTGCCAAGCGCTCGCAGTTTGGGCATCCCGCCGTTTACGAGGTGGGGCTCTACTTTAGCAGCCGCACCCGGGATTGGTTCGGGCGCGACCAACCGGCGAAGTACTTCCAGAGCTTCCAAGGCGCGCACAAGGCGATGGTGTACGAGCACATTCCCTGGGGGGTCATCCTCGACGAGAAGGTCACGCTGGAGACGCTGAAGCGGTTTCCGGTCGTGATGCTGCCGAACGTGGCTATCGTGTCAGACAAGGAGGTCGCGCTGTTTCGCCGGTATGTCGAAGAAGGCGGGAAGCTTCTTGTCACCGGTTTGACCGGCACACGCGGCTGGCGGGGGGAACGGCGAGAAGAGTCGGCGCTGCAGGAATTGGCCGGCGCGAAACTCGTTCGCGAACTCGATTCAACCGACAACTGGGTGAGGTTCTCCACTCGGTCAGACGTCATCGTGGAGCCTTGGGCGCCATCGGAATCGATGCGCGGATCGGCAAGAACGAATTGGCCGTTCCTGGTCCGCGGTCCGGCGGTCGTGTACGAAGCCACCACCGCCACACCGATTGGCGAACTGCTCAAACCGCACCGCACGTCGCTTCATGTCGAGGGGCGTTACAACCAAGATTGGCCCCTGAGCGCCGACACACCGGTCGGTCCGGCCATGCTGCTCAACCACGTGGGCAATGGCGCTGTCCTCACCTTCGCCGGCTCACCCGACTGGGCCACCGCCAGCGATCATCACATCACCGAAACCCGCAAGCTCCTGGCGAATGCCGTCCGTCTGCTGAATCCCGAACCGTGGGTCCGCATCGAGGCCCCCACCACCGTGCAGACCGTTGTGACCGACGATCCGATCGCACGTACGCTGCGGGTCCATCTCCTGGGCTACGATGCCCCGCCCCAAACCACGCCGGCCAAGGACCGACCGTACGTCCTGCCCGTCCCCATCGAGGACGCCCCGATCTTTCGCGTGACCATCGAGGTGCGCGACGGCTTCAAGCGCGCGAAGGCGTTCAACCCCGCGACGGAGTTGAAGAAGGGCGGCAACCGTCTGGAACTCCTCGTTGAAGACATTCACGAAGTCGTCCAACTCAGCTATTGAATCCCCCGAACCTGACCGGCTGTTCTCATGAGCATGTTCCAGAACATCCCGATGCACCTGTTGAGACTTCGCTTTGCCGCGCTGTCGGCCTCGGTCGTCCTTGCCTCCGACGGTCACTCGCAAGCCCTCAAGCTGGTGGGTGTGACCGTGACGCCGCATGTCCAGTCCACCGAGATGCGGTACCGACGCGAGCCCGATTTCAGCCTGGGGGCGCGGGTGCAGTTGTTCCTCATGAACCATGGGGATGAGCCAATCCGTTTCGATGCGAGCACACCCGTGCATGTGCGAGGAAAGACCCCGGACGAACTGCTGGCCGCGGATGAATGGTCCTGGCACGACTTCCCGAGTGCGTGGACGAACGAGCCGTTGTTGTTGCCGCCGAGCGCTCTCACGGTGTGGAGCTTCAATGGCCAGCGCGCGCCCTGGGGCGTGGGGACGGAGGCGGACCTGATCGTGGGCAACTGGACCAACCACTTCGCCATCGCGGCCCCCCGCGCGTGGCTGTCGTCCGTGACGTTCCTTGGCAAAGGGGACGATCCCCGGCCCGATTCGATGGTGTTTCATGTGGTGAACCAGACCGGCGAGCCACTGAGGCTCGTCGCTGCGAGGCTCTGGGTTCCCGAGGAAGGCATCTCGTGGCGTGCCCTCCGCTCACAGGGCTGCATTGGGAACCTTGAAGCTTTCCCGGGTGACTGCGTCATTCCGACCGGAGACCACGGTGGCGCACGCGTTCCCACCGGCCCGCTGCCGCTGACCTATGCTGTCGTTCAAGTGTGGTGCTCGGGCGTGGGCTGGGGCTGGCTCTCGACGCACCTCCGCATCAAACGCGAGACCTTCGACCTCAGCGGTGGCTGGGTGGCCTCCGGACTGGGCGGCAGCAACACGCTCCAATGCGTGCCGTATCTCAAGACGCTCCGGCGAATGCACCTGAACACGGGCATGCACCAAGCCGTGCCCGGCTACACCGACAACGAGGCGCTCTATTCCCGATACCCGCTGAAGTACATGAACCGCTGCCAGCCCTTGGACCAGTACGACACGGACGCTGTGTTGCCCCGGATTCACGCGGTGGAGTTCCTCGGCGAACCGCAATACGGCGGCGGCCGACCGGTTCCGCCGATGGAGGTCTGGCGGGCCTTTGCGCCGTATCAGCGCACCCGGTTGCCCACCAGCGTGACCCACAGTGAGGAACGTATCTGGCGCTTCTACGCCGGGCTTTCGGACTTCCCCCATTACGATGCCTACCGAGTTTGTGCGCCGGCCTCGGACTCATGGCGGGCCTACGATCGTTGGGGCGGTGAACGGCTTCGCTGGGGCGCACCCCTGGAAACCATTGGCGACATGACCCGCAGCCTGCGCGAACTGAACCGGCCGATGCCCATCGCGTACTGGTCCCAAGGCGCCCACGATGGCTGGAGCGGCCAGGGCCGTTCCCGGACCTCACCGACCCCCGACGAACTCCGCGTGCAGGCCTATCACGCGCTCAGCAGCCGGGTCACTTCCCTTTACTGGTTCAACCTGAGCCTGAAGTCGCTGCTCAAGTTCCCGGACCTCATCGAGCCCATCACCCGGGTGAACCGGGAAATCCGGTTGCTGGAGGACTTCCACCTCGAGGGGGAAGCGTATCACTACGAACGCATCACGCGGGATGGCCGACCGGATTGGGACCTGGCGGTCGTGGCCGGACCGCGCGGGGCGCTGCTGTTCGCGCTTGATCTGGATTATCAACCGGACCCCGAGGAGCGGGTGTTCAAGTTCGCACCTCCCCGCGAAGCCACCCTTTCCTGGCCCGTGCCTGCGTACCTTGACGAGGCGCAGGTGCTGGCCCGCGTGGACGCCGATGCCGTGACACCGGTTTCGATGAAACGCGAAGGCCAGCGGGTGGAAGTAAGTACGCGGTGCGGTGCGGTCAACGTGTTCGTCCTCGTCCGCGACGCCGAAGTCATTACGGCCCTGGACGCACGGCGCCGCGACCTCGTCGCCTTCGAGGAGTCCTTCAACTTCGATCCGGCTGGGAACCCGTCGGACCTGGCAGTGTTGCAGGCGCTCCTCGACGGGGGCGGTAAATGAAAGAGGAGGGGTCGGTTCTTGATATGGTCATATCGGGCCAAGGTGTGGCAGCCCCTCCACTGCGACCCCGAAGGTGGCCGTCCGCGGCGATATGCCATTATCAAGAACTGACCCCTTCGCCGGTTCTACTTCCCGTCGCGGCGGGGGAACAACGGAGCTGGCGTGCCAACCACGTGCCCTTCGGCGAGCCCGCCCCAGGACGCCAGATCCAGACGGTCAGGAGAACCTTCCAACGCCAGTTGGCTGAAGATCCTCCCGGCGGTGTCGGGCAGGAACGGCCAGATGAGCACAGCCAGTACACGACAGGTTTCCACGAGGTTGTAGAGGACCTCGCCCAGCCGCTCGGCCTGCGCCGGATCCTTTGCCAGCTTGAACGGCGCGGTTTGATCGACGTACTGGTTGACGCGGTCGATGAGCCGCCAGATGGCGATCAACGACGCCTGCAGGGAGTGTTGTCGCAGCAGGTTGCGAACGGTTGCCACCGCAGCCGTCACGTCCGGTTTCAGTTCGTCGTGGCGCGGGGGCACGACGCCTTCCCGGTAGCGGCGCAGCATCGAGAGTGACCGGTTGATCAGGTTGCCCAGTCCGTTGGCGAGTTCAGCTTGATACCGCCCCGCAAAACCCGCATCGGTCCAGTTGCCGTCCGGGCCGATGTCCAGTTCGCGGGTGACGTAGTAGCGGAAGGCGTCCACGCCCCATTCCTGGATGACCGCCACGGGGTCCACCACGTTGCCCGTGGTCTTGCTCATCCGCTCGTTGTCCTTCTGCCACCAGCCATGGGCGAGGATCTGGCGGGGCAGCGGCAGTTCCATCGCCTTGAGCATGATCGGCCAGTAGACGGCGTGAAACTTGATGATGTCCTTGCCGATGACGTGGATGTCCGCCGGCCAGAGCTGCAGGTCGGGGTTGCGCTCGATGCCGCTGCCTTCGGGGAGCCAGGGTCCGAGAGCGTCGAGCACGACGGGATCCCCCCGCAGCCCCGGCAGGCTGGCGTAGTTCACCAGGGCATCGAACCAGACGTAGGTGATGTAGTCCGGGTCGAAAGGCAGCGGGATGCCCCAGCTCAGGCGCGCCTTGGGCCGGGTGATGCACAGATCCTCGAGGGTGTTGTTGCGGAGGAAGCCGAGAACCTCGTTGCGCCTGAAACCGGGGGCGATGAAGTCCGGATTTGCCTCGATATGGTCGATCAGCCACTGCTGATGCCGCCCCATTTTGAAGTAGTAGTTCTCCTCCACCAGTTCGACGACCTGGCCCCAGAGCGGATCGAACGTCCCGTCCTCGCGGCGGTCCTTCTCCGTGAGAAAGGTCTCCTCCTTCATGGAGTAGTAACCGTGGTAGGGCGCACGGTAGAAGTGGCCGTTTTCGTTCAGCTTGGTGAGGATGGCCTGGATGATGGCCTCGTGACCGGGATCGGTCGTGCGAATGAAATCGTCGTTGGACAATCCCAGCGTGCCGGCGAGCGAACGCCAGATGGCGGCAAGTTCGTCGCAATACTCCTGGGGCGGCTTGCCGGCGGCCATCGCGGTCTGCTGCACCTTCTGGCCGTGTTCATCCGTGCCGGTCAGGAAGAAGGTCGGCTCGCCCAGGGCGCGATGGACCCGGGCGATCACGTCCGTGATGACCTTCTCGTAGGCCTGTCCAACGTGCGGTTGGCCGTTGACGTAGTCAATGGCGGTGGTGACGTAGAACCGTTTGCTCATTCGTGCGCGCAGTGTGAAGGAGCGACCGCGAATTGGCAAACGCAGGGTGGGGGAGGGAGCGAGATGGAAGATGGAAGATGGAGGATGGAGGATGGAGGATGGAGGATGGAGGATCGGAGATGGGAGATGGGAGATGGGGTTCTACGCTCCCCGCGCCGCCTTCATCGCGGCGACGAAGCGCTCCGCGCGGCGGGTCAGCTCCGCCCAGTCGCGCCGTTCCTGGATGTCCTTCGAGACCAGGCAGGAGCCGGCGCCGACGGCGGCGCAACCGGCCTGCATGAACGACGCCAGCGTTTCATGGTTCACGCCGCCCGTGGGCACGATGCGCAGATGGGGCAACGGGGCGAGCAACGCCTTGATGTAGGCCGGTCCCAGGGTATCCGCCGGGAACAGCTTGATGAAATCCGCGCCCGCTTCGTGGGCCGTCTGGGCTTCGGTCGGGGTGTAACACCCCAGCATCACCGGGCAGCCGCGCGCGTGGGAGGCGGCGATCAGTTCCGTCCGGCAGACCGGTGAGATCACGTAGGCTGCCCCGGCATCCATGGCCTCGTTCGCATCCGCGGGAGTCAGCACGGTGCCCACGCCGATGAGCGCCCCGGCGCCCAAATCCCGGCTCATGGCGGCGATGGCCTCACACGCGCCCGGAGTGGTGAGGGTGACCTCGATGGCGTTCACGCCGCCCGCAAGCAGCGCTTTCGCGGCGGGCAGCGCCAGGTCGGGAGAGTTGGCCCGAATGATGGCGACGATGCCGGATTCGAGCAGGCGGGCGATGGTTTGTTCGCGGTCGGGCATGGGACGTGGAGGTTAGAGGCCCTCGACGAAACGCTGCATGGTTTCCTCCTGTTCCGCGATGGAGCGGACCAGTTGGAACTGGGTGCGGCAGCGGGCCAGGTTGTGGTCGGGGCGATGGACCCGGAAGTAGGTGTCGCCCTGCAGATAGTCGGTGAGGAACCGGATGCCGATGGTGTAGCTGATGAGTTTTCCCGCAAAGGCGAGGTGGCTGCGTTCCTCGGGGGTCAGGAAATCCCGGGTGGCCTGGACATAGCCCCGGGCCAACGCCTCGAACATCGGCATCTGCAGCCTGACCTTCGAGACGTCCGGCTCGTCCTCCATGGTGGGGCTGGTGGTCGTGCGCACCATGTCCCCGAAGTCGTAGTGCACCAGGCCCGGCATGACCGTGTCGAGGTCCACCACGCACATGGCCCGGCCGGTTTCCCAGTCGAGCATGACATTGTTGAACTTGGTGTCGTTGTGGGTGATGCGCTCGGGAATGCGCCCCTCGGCGTGCGCCTGCAGCAGAGTGTCGATCCACGGTTCCTGGGCCAGCGCGAACTCGATTTCCGCCTTCGCCTTGCGCACCCGGTCCGCCGCATCGGCCTCGATGGCGGATTGGAGCGCGGCGAAGCGTTTCCGCGTGTTGTGGAAATCGGGGATGGTCTCGTGGAGCCGGTCGCCCGGCAGGTCGGCGAGCAGGTTCTGGAACTCGCCGAACGCCCGGCCGGCTTCGAAGGCCTGTTCCGGGGTCTGCACGGATTCAAAGGACTGGACGCGCTCGACGAACACGAACGTGCGCCAGTAATTGCCCTCCTCATCGACGTAGAACGGTTGGCCCTCGTGGGTGGGGACCACGGTGAGGGACCGGCGGGTGCACTGGCGGGCGCCGTTCGTGCGCAGCTTTGCCCGCAGATGTTCGGTGACCCGCATGACGTTTTCCATCACCTCCACCGGCTTCTTGAAGACCCCCTGGTTGATCTTCTGGTGAATGTAACGAACGGTCACCCCGCCCTGCTCGTAGGTGGCGGTGTAGGTTTCGTTGATGTGACCGATCTTGCAGAGTTCCGCGTGCAGGATCTGACCGTAGATTCGGAACTGCTGCGAAATGTGCTGCAGATGTTCTTGCTTGTATAGCGGCATGGCTGAACCCGTTCCGGCGTCCAACCCTCCCGGCGTTACTCAACCGGGCGGCGGAGCCACTGGCGCAGAAAGAGGAACCGGGCCGGGCGGCGTAACACAAGTCCTTTCTGCCGGATGCTAGCGGGTCTGCAGCAGGGCCGTCAGCTCGCCCCCATCGAGCCACAGCCCACGGCACCCTGGGCAGACGTCCACCACCAGCCGGGGGTTCCGGGTGCTGTGGACACGCATCAACAGTCGTCCGTCACGCGGACATGCGCCCTTTTGCTGGTCACTCCCGGGGTCGGTCCGGCCGCGGGTCAGCGGCTTGAGTTCGGACGGTTCGGCCTGCAGGAGGGCGGCGAGTTCGGACTCGTCGAACCAGATGCCGTGGCACGCCGGGCACTGGTCCACCTCGATTCCGCGGACCCGGGTGGCCACCAGTTCCCGGGTGTTGCACTTCGGACATCGCATGCCCTGCATGGCAACTGCTCGAACGGCAAAGTGCAATCCCGGACTGGCCCGAATGCGGCGGTTGGCGGGTTGGTGGATGCGGACGTCCTGGAGAATGGGCTGGATCACTGCCCCGGCTTGCGTGACTCCGGGAGGCTTTGGCAGGATTGGAGGCACATGAACACGCTGGACAGCCCTCCCCGAACCGGTTTCGTCGGCGGGCTGCTTCTGGCGTTGGCGCTGCCGGTCATCGCGGCGGAACCGCCGGTGGCTTCCGGTTGGTTGCAGCGCGACTTCATTGTCCGACGGTGGCGCCAGGAAAACGGGCTGCCGGACAACCGGGTGCTCAGTCTTCTCTGTGACCGGCAGGGCTTCCTCTGGGTGGGCACCCGCCGCGGCGTGTCCCGGTTCGACGGCGAGCGCTTCGTGACTTGGTCGCGCTCCACCGATGCGGCGTTCGTGGATGAGCAATGTCATGCGCTGGCGCAGGATCTGCACGGCCACATCTGGGTGGGAACCGGGGCGGGGTTGATGGAAATCGGCGAGGAGGTCCGGCACCACAGTCTCGCGGACGTTCCAACGCCGGAACAGCTTTCCGGGAGTGGCGAGAATGTCGAAGTGGGACGTGTGCTGTGCCTCCCGGACGGCCGGATGGCGGCAGGTTCCAACCTGGGGCTGTTCGTGCGCTCGACTGGCAAAGGATGGCAGGCCCAATGGGGGATGGAGCCCGGGCGCATGGTCCGGGGCATGATCCCCGCGGCCATGGAGGATCAGGAGGGCCGGTTGTGGGCCGCGACCGGTGCCCAGCTTTTCGTCGAGTCCCCGGTTGACGGAACATGGCAGCCGCAGTTCCCGGAGCCTCTTGCCCACACGACCCACCACGTTTTCGACCTGGCCGAGACCCGCGATGGCACCCGGTACGCGCTGGTGGGCGACTATCTTTCCACCACCGCCCGGCTGTGGCGGTTGGGGGAAGGCGGTTGGGTACCGGTCTCGGACGAGATCATTCGCAACTTCTCGAACCCACCCTGGCTGTTTGCGGATTCCCAGGGAGCGCTCTGGTATCCCATGGAACGGTTTACGCGTCAGATGGGAGGCAACATGACGCTCGTGCGCCGCCGCAGACAGGACATCACCCTGTATCCGCTCGACGGATTCGCCAATACCACCGTGTTGCTGTGCATGGCGGAGGATCACGAAGGCAATCTCTGGATCGGGACCAGCGAGGGCGGACTCGCCTGCCTGGAACCCCGCCGGTTCCAGACGCTGACCCACGCCGACGGCCTGCCGGACGACAACACCTGGGCTGTGATCGAGACGGCGGATGGCTCCCTGTGGGTGGGTACGGACGGCGGGGTGGCCCGGTTTCATGGCGACCGCGTGGAGACCCTGACCGAGGCCGACGGGCTCAGTCGGAAGGAGGTCAAGGCGCTGGCGGAGGATGCGCAGGGCAGGGTCTGGATCGGGACGGCCGGTGGCATCACGATCTGGGATCACGGCGCCCTGACCTGGCGCAACTTTGATGGCGAGTGGTTTCGAACCAAGATCCGCACCCTCTACGCGGCGCGGGATGGCAGCATGTGGGTCGGGGCGGCCCGTGGACTGCACCGGGTGAAGGACGGGGAGGTCACCACCTGGCTGCCCAAGGACGGGCTTCCGCACGAGAACGTCCTCGCAATCCTCGAGGACCGGCAGGGGACCCTGTGGTTCGGTACCGGCGGGGGTGGCCTGGCACGGTGGGTGGACGGGCGGTTCGAAACGCTCGGCCGGAAGGAGGGATTGGAAAGCCTGCATGTCTGGTCGCTGTTCGAGGATGCGGACGGACTGCTTTGGGCGGGAACGGATCACGGGTTGCATTGCGTCCGTGACGGCCGGGCCACGGCGCTCACCACCGGGAACGGACTCCCCGTCAACGAGGTCAACAGCGTCCTCGGTGACGGACTCGGCTCCCTTTGGGTGGGCCACGACCATGGAATCTACCGCGCGCCGCGTCAGGCACTCCTGGAGGTGGTGACCGGGCGCACCGGGCAGGTGCATTGCGTGAGCTACGGGGAAGCGGACGGGTTGCTCAACGTGGAAAACAACGGGCAGATCAGCCAACCCCCGTCGATCCGACTGCGCGACGGGCGGCTTGCCTTTGCCACCGTGGCGGGACTGGCGCTGGTTGACCCGGCGCATCGCCCCGATCTCACCAACGCCCCACTTCCCCGGGTCGAACGGCTTCAGGTCTCCGGGATGACACGTTACCAGGCCCCGCCCGGCGGCGGGTCCGGGGTTCGCGGAATGGTCCCGGCCCACCTCGAACCGGTCCGCGTGCCCCCGGAAGCGGGGCGTTCGGCGGAGTTCACCTTTACCGCCCCCAGCTTCCGTGGAGTCGAGCAAACCCGGTTCCGCTATCGGTTGATCGGGCTGCAACCGGAATGGGTGGAGGCGGGAACCGAGCGCCGGGCAACCTACGCCTACCTGCCGCCCGGCGATTACACCTTCGAGGTCATCGCCATCAACCGGCACGGCTACCGGAGTTCCCACTCGGCGATGCTGCCGGTCCAAATCGAGTCCCGTTGGTACGAGCGGACCAGCGTGCGGTTGCTGGGGGTTGGCACCCTGCTGGGGCTGGCAGCATTGGGAGTGGGTTGGCGCATCCGGGAACTGCGCCATCTCCATCAACTGGAGGAAGAAGCCGCGCGTTTCCAGGAACGAAGCCGCCTGGCCCGCGATCTGCACGACGGCCTGGGCGCCAACCTCACCGAACTGACCCTGCTGAGCCGCGTTGGCGAGACCCGGTCGATCCCCCCTGAGGAAATGGCCCGCCGGCTCGACCGCCTCTCGGAAACCACTCACGACGCCCTGCATGCCTTGAGGGAGTTGATCTGGGTCACCAACCCCAAGGCCGACAGTCTGGAAGCCCTCGCCGCCCGGGTGTGTCAGCAGGCCGAGCGCCGGCTTCGATCCGCCCGGCTTCGGTGCCGTCTGGAACTTCCCGACGACCTGCCGCAAGTCCCCGTGCCTGCCGAGATGCGCCGCGAACTGGTGCTGGCGACCAACGAGATCGTGCACAACGCGGTGCGCCATGCCGCGGCAACCGTCGTCCACCTGCGACTTCGGATCGAGTCCGGGGTGCTCGTGATCGAGATCGAGGATGACGGCCGTGGCTTCGATCCCGCGGATCCGGTCCGGCCGGGCACCGATGGCAGCCATGGGGTCGGTCTGGGAAGCGTGAAGGACCGGATGACGGCGATCCGGGGTACCTGCGAGATCCGTTCGCAGCCCGGCCAGGGGACCTGCGTCATTCTCCGCCTGCCGCTGAACGGAACGTGAACCGCGCCCTTGGGGCCGGCAATTGTCATTGTGGCGGAGCGCCGACGTCCGATCGGCTTGCCTCAAACGGAACCCCGGGCGGTTTACTGGGCTCGCTCCATGGGGAGCCCCCCTTTGCGATCGCACATGCAATGGGACCCTGAACCCTCCTCGGAAGGACGAGTTCCACGAGTCCCTGGAATCAAG
>JACKPW010000059.1 GCA_024233215.1 Verrucomicrobiales bacterium
TTAGTGCGCATCGGTGCGGGTGGAACGGGCATAAGGCTGCGACGCCGGGAGGAGCGTGATGCGCCCTTCTTTGATCAGCACCGGCACGATGGCGGGACGCTCGGAGATGGGGCCGTTGAAGATTGTGGACCACCAGCCCCCCAGTTCGTCCTGGAAGAACACGTTGTGGCCGCCGTGCGGGATCGCCTCGTAACGTTCACGGTAGGGACCGAGCAGGTTCGGGGAGGAAACGACCATGCAACTGTAGCGGCCGTCGAACCCCTCGGCGCAGGAGAGATGGTAGAGCCCGCCGGTCTTGAAGAGATACATGCCCTCGTAGCCGACATGATCGAACGAGCCCTTCCCGAAGATGCCCTCACAGAGCCCGCTGTGATGCTTTGGATCGGGATCGCTCGTCGTGGTTCGCAGCCAGCGATACGGCTCCTCCACCAAACCGCTCAGGTCCGGCTTCATCCGCGCGATCTTGCCGCTGTGCCAGAGGAAATACACCGTGCCGTCGTCGTCCTCGAACAGGGAGGCATCGATTTCGTCCCCCATGGGCGCTCCGGGTTGCACGTCTTCATAGGGTCCCTCGGGTTTGCCGGAGGTGCTGCGGAGCAACCCGCACCCGGAGGTCCGCCCCGTGCCATCCCAGCCGGGCAACGAATAGGTCAGCCAGAAGGTGCCCTTGAGATGGTGGATCTCCGGCGCCCAAATCGGCTTCCGCTTCTCGAAGTAGGGTTGATGCCACGGGCTCCCGCCATAGCGCCAGACGGTTCCCAGCGGTTCCCAGGTGGCGAAGTCCCGGGTGCGCCAGACCCGGATGCCGTTCTCGTTGTTGAAACTCCAGAACGGCTCGCTCGTGCCGGTCAGATACCACGCCCCATCCGGCCCCCGGCAGATGGAAGGATCGCGGAGCGGGATGTCCGCGAGCTTGCGCAGGCCGGTGAGTTCGCCGGCCTCCGGCCAGACCGGCAGGCGGGAAGGGAGCGAGGCCTTGGTGGCAACTTCGGATGCTCCCTCCGCCGCGGCAACGAGACCGACCAGGGGAAGTCCAAGCAACGCGCAGGTTAGGCCGAAGCCGCTGCCGAGCCGCAGCAATTCAGTCCGAAACGGGGAGCGCACGCGGCTCGCGCGCCGTGGCCGGCGGCCCGCCGGACACATTCGAAAGGTACCGGAGCCACTGGTCGGTGACGGTCCATTCCACCGGGAACCAGTCGGCGGGCCGCCGACCGGAGCAGCCGGGCCGGCCGCGCTCCCCATGGCAAGTGCAGGCGTACGGCTGAGGGCACCGGCCAACGCCCGTTTGTTCGTCGGGTTCATCGTGTCCTCACGGCTCGGGGGTCAGCAGGCGCACGTCAAACACCCCACCCGCCCAGGCGCCAGGTTGGGCCTGGAAGCGGACATTGACCTTGTCGCGCCCCTGCGTCAACCGCTCCGGAATCGGATAGGTCTGCTCGTAGAACTTGCCGGGCGCATTCTCCCGGAGCCGCTGCGTCGCGACCTTCTCGCCATTCACCAGGATGTCGAAGATCCGGTTGCCCGTCTCCCCACCCCAGTAGGTCACCCACAGTTCGTGCGGGCCGTCGGGTCGGACCTTCAGATCGAATCCAAACCAACCACCGTTGATGGCGTGCCGCCACTTGCGACCGAACGCCTCGCCGGTCGAGGTCTCTTCGCCCTGAAGGTTGTGATCCCGCTCCGGCTGCATCTCGCCGATGCGCAACCGGTCCACCGTCCGGGCCTCCAGCACGGCCTGACGTTCCTGTTCGGCCCGGAGTTCAGCCTCGCGCCGGGTCCAGTCGGCCTCGGTGTATTCATCGAAGTACACCGTGTACCGCCGGTCGTGCAGCCGATGAAACGGCACCAGTCGCACCTCCCGCGGACGTCCCACATTCACCGTCTCGAACACCTGGGCCGTCCGGGAAACCGGCTTGAGCCAGTCGGTCACCGGCCGGTCCGCCGTGAGCAGCACCGGGACGTAGAATGGCTCGTCCGCGTGCGGGTCTTCCACCGGTCCAAGGTCGGCCGCCAGCAGCGTGGGGCCGTGGAACACCGCGATGCGACGCGGATTGTCCGGCATGGCCTCGGTGCGGAGGGACATGGGAAAGCTGAATCGAACGCGGTCCCCGTTCCGCCATTCCCGGCGGATCACCAGGAACCCGTCCTCGCACGTGGCGTCCTCGACCGGTTGCCCGTTGACACTGGCGAAGACGCCGTCCCTGGCCCAGTACGGCCGGCGCAGGCGCAGGGCGAATTCCTGTGGCCGTGCCGCGGTGATGAGCAGGTCCGTGCAGTCTCCCTCCGGCCACCGGGTTTCCTGTCGCACCTGCACGTCATGCGCCCGCCAGTTCAGGGTCGAGGGAATGAACAGGTTCACCCAGAGACTGTCGGCGTCGTGAAAGTAGATGCCATCCGTGTACCGCACATGGTTCTCCATGCCGGTGCCCATGCAGCAGGTGAACCAGTCGTACTTCAACTGGTAACTCTTCGTGCCACCCTGGCGGAGCGTCAGGTTGTAGATCACCCGTCCGTCGGGATGCTGGCTCGACCGGATGTGATTCAGCAACGCGCGCTCATAGAAGTCCGCCACGCGGCTTTCGGGCCGCCAGCCGAAGATGTGCCGCGTCAACTTGAGCATGTTGTAGACGTTGCAGGTCTCGGTGGTGTCGTCGCTCAACCGGTCGTTGAGCTGGTCGGGCGGGCCGAAGTACTCGTGGTCACAATGCCCGCCGGTGACATAGCTGTGATGGTTCACCACGCGGTCCCAGAAGAAATCCGCCGCGGCCCGGTCGGCGGGATCTCCGGTCAATTCGTAGCGCGTGGCCAGCCCGTTCAGCTTGGGAATCTGCGTGTTGGCATGCTTCCCGGGCAGAATGTCCTCGCCGCGCGCGAGTGGATCCAGAATCGCCTTGTGATGGAACCGGCGGGACAACCGGAGATACCGTTCGTCCCCCGTGTCCGCGTAGAGATCGGCGAAGGTCTCGTTGATGCCGCCGTGCTCCGCCACCATCATCTTCTGCATCTGGGCGTCGTCCAGGTTCGCCAGGGTCTTTTCGAACCAGTCCGCCAGCTTCCGCGCCACGGCGAGCGCCTGCTTGTTGCCACACAGCCGGTAGGCGTCGCGCAGACCGGCGAAGAGCTTGTGCATCGTGTAGTTCGGCACCCAGCAGCCGTTGAGATCGAAGCCGGCGGACCGGATGTTGCCAGCCGCCACCTCGGCATAGACTTTTCGTCCGTTGGGAATCGCCGCCACGTAGCCGTCGCCCCCGGCTTCCTGGCAGGCGGCCAGTTCCTCCACGATGTAATTCACCCGGCGCAGGAACTCCCCGTCATCGGTGGCGGCCCAGGCGAAGGCGCAGCCACTGAGGTAATGGCCCAACGAATGGCCTGAGACGCCCTGCTGTTCCCAGCCGGGGTAATGCTCCGCCTTCGGTTTCAGCCCGGACTCCGACCGGAACCGCGCCAGGAACCGGTCCGGCTCCAGGCTCAGGAGGTACTCCACCGCCGCGTCCTGCCCGGCCTTGAAGAGGCTGCCGTCAAGCAGACGCACGTCGTGCGGGCTGAAGGGCAGCGCCAAGGGTGGCGCGACCGGGATGACCTTGAGCAGCGCGGGGTTGGCCGCGAGGGAGTCCGCCTGGACTGAAGACACGCCGGCAAGCAAGGCGGCCAGCACAGTGGTCCTCGCCGGCGCGGGAAGGGAGCATCTCATGGGAAGCTGTGGGGGGCGGGCGGGCGGGCGTGTTACCACCAGAACGAAGGCGAGCCGGTGGTTCGGACAACCATCTTGTTGAAAGCGCGCCATTCCGTGTGGCCATCGAGCATCAGGAGGTTCCCGCCGGCCGGCATGTTGCCGGAGGCCAGGTGCGGAGAGCGATGCCCTTTCCACCCGCCGTCGATGTCGGTGTATTGATTCTTGGTGCGGTCCACCTCGTTATCGCCCTCGGAAATCGTGGCATCAGCCACCACGACGCGTTCGGTGGGACCGGGTTGAAGAGTGGCGCCGTTGGGCATTTTCCAAGGGGTGGGATTCATGGACTCCGTCCAATTGGTCAGGCGCATTCGACCGGAATTCTTGAACGCGACCTGGTAGCCGATGACGCGGTAGCCGGTGGTGTTGGCCCCCGCAACCTCGTTGGTGACGCCCGTGGTGAAAGCCCAGAGCTCGTCGTTGTCCTGCTTGGAAAAGCCCGGACAATAGAGGATGGCACGGGTACCCCCGTTGACGACGAAGGCATCCGCCGCCTTGGCGGGAAGGTCCCAGGGCCAGATGGCTCCGGCGCAGTCAGGGAACTTCCCTTCATTGTCGTTGCCATACATGAAAATCGCGATGCCGAGCTGGTGCAGGTTGCTGTTGCACTTCACCTGGATGGCCTTTTGTTTCGCCTTGCTCAACGCCGGGAGCAGCATGCCTGCCAGGATGGCGATGATGGCGATGACCACCAGGAGCTCGATGAGGGTGAACGCCCACGTCCGCCGACGGTTGGCGGCGCCGGCGGAAAAGCGGGAGAGGGAGAGGGAGGGTTGCATAGGTCGAGGGCGAAAGGGCCGGCTGGCCTTGGCCAGCCGGCCCCCCCGTGTGAGGTCAGACTAGTTCTTCAGCAACTGATAATAGGCGTCGCCGGCGGAGATCGGCAGGGTCACCTGCAGGCGACCGTTCGATTCCACCGGGGTTTGCCCGGTCGACGACCAACTGGCCTGCGGGCCGAGCTTCGCGCTGGTCTGCAGATCGAAGCCCTGCGCAGCCGCGGGCCAGGAGATCACGATGTTGCCACCGTCCAGCGCCACCGCCATTTCGGGCGCCGGCGTGAGATCGGGCAGTTGATCCGGTCCCGCCACGTATCCGGCCATGACCTCGCTGTCGAGCAGCGCGCCCTGGTAGACGCGGAACTCGTCGAATTCACCCGTATACAACGGGTCGGTCCAGTTGGAGCGGCCCAGGTAGACGTTGATGTCCTCGAGGACCGTGAGCGGATGCACGATGGTGCCGGTGGACTTCCGATCGCCGTTCACGTAGAGGCGGGCGGCCCCGCTCGCGGTGTCATACACCACGGCGAAGTGCGTGTCCTGGCCCACCGGCAGCGCGGTGGTGTTCAGCTGCGGCAGCTCGGCACCGGTGCCTTCCTTGATGGCGAAACGGAAGGTGTTGTCGCCGGAACGCGGCGTCAGGAACATGTAACCGACGCCCGGATTGGAGTAGGTGTCCTCGAGCGGATTGCCCACACCGTCCACGGCCGAGGTCCGGCCGATGTCGAAGATGCGCTGCCAGCTTTCGCCCGCCGGTCCGCCCCAGTTCACCCAGCCCTCGATGGAGAAGCTCGGCAGGACGGAGAACATGGCGTTCGGCAGGTTCACGTAGCCCTCCGTGCCGTTGTAGGCGCCGCCGCCCAGCTTCAGCCGGCCGCTGCCGGTGAAGTCGGAGGTGGCCGTGGGATTGATGAGTTGACCGTCCGCATCGCCGACGGAGTCCTCCACCAGGGTCGTCCCCGGTGCCCCGCTGAAGCTGTAGCGGTGCAACAGGCTCGGGGTCTCGTAACCTTCCGGCAGTTGAACCTGCACGGTGGCCTGGGCCGAAAGCCCGGCGTAGGTCCCGGTAACGTTGGCGGTGCCCACGCCGCGCGGTTGCAGCGCGCCTGTGGCATTCACGGTGGCCACTGCAGGCTTCGTGGACTCGAAGGTCACGCCGGCAAAGGTCGCCACATTCGCAAGGATGTCGCCGGGGAAGGTGGCCATGAGTCCGGCATTCGCCGTCAGGCCGCCGGCCGACAACGGAGTCGGGTAGGTCAGGCTCAGTGCCGTCGGGGCCAGCACTTCGACCTGGGCGGTGACTTCCTGGCCCGAGTAGGTGGCCGTCAGGGTGGCGGTGCCGACACTCACCGGGCGCATGGTGCCGTTGTTGTCGACCGTGAAGATTCCGGAATCGGAGGAGGTGAACAGCGAGCCGTAAAGGGCGCTGACGTCCACGTTCTGAATGTTCGCGTAATCGGCCCGCAGACTGGCGCTGCTGGCGGTGGGATTGCCGATCAGCAGGGCCGGCGCCTCGAGGGTGACACTGACGAGCTGGCCGGGGCTGGGCGGGAGGGTATCCGGTCCGGACTCCTGGGCCAGGGCGATCTCGAGCTCGCTCAACGCGCCCTCGTAGATGCGCAGCTCGTTGATGCTGCCGTCAAAGGCGGCGTCATTCCATTGGGAGGCCCCAAGCCAGCAGTTGGCATCGATGAGGTCCGACAGGTTGAACGGCGCGGTGTCGGTGTCGATCAGACGGCCGTCGATCCACATTTCCGACTTGTCCAGGTCCGGGGCGCAGATGCAGACCACGTGGACCTGCTGGCCGACCGGAAGGGCGGAGGGACCAGTGAGGAAGCGTTCCCCAAGGAAGCCGGTGCCGCTCATGTTGCACTGCACGCCGTCCGGATCGCCGGCGCCGCCGAGAGGCGTGAGGAAGAACCCGCCGGTGCCATCGCCGCTGTTGTGGGGATCGGTGCCCTTGGCGCTGTTGCCGAAGTCGAACACGCGCTGCCAGTAGGAACCGGCCGGACCATCCCAGGTGAACCAGGTCTCAATGGTGATGTTCTGCTTCGAGGAGACCATGCCGTCGGGCAGGTCGATGTAGGCCACCGTGGCATAACCGCCGCCGGGGAACACCGCCTGGCCGTTGGCGAAGGTGACGTTCAGGGTACCGTCGGGAGAGGAGACCAGCGTGCCGTTGGCGCCGCCCACCGAGTCCGCCGCCGAGCTGGTGAAGCTGTAACGGTTGGCCAGGACGGCGGGATTCGCCTGTACGGTCAGGTTGGCGGTGCCCGTCTTGCCGCCATGCTCAACCGTGAGGGTGACCGTGCCCGCGGCCCGCGCCGCGACCCGGCCGTCGGCCAGCACTTCGGCGATGTCCGGATTCGAGGAGGTGATGACGGCTTCGTTCGGGCCCAGCACCACGGTGCCCGCCGAGGAATAATTGGCGGTGGGTTCGGGACGGATGGTCGCCCCTTCGTAGACGAGAGTCGTGACGTTCAAGCCCACGGAAACCAGCGTGCCAGGGTTGTTGGCCGTCAGGGAGTCCGGACCGGCCACGTAGCTTGCCGAGACCTGCGCCGAGTTCAACGCGGCGTTGTGCACGCGGAACTCGTCGATGGAGCCATACAGCCAGCCGTCCGCCCCGTACAGGGACCGGCCCAGATAGCAGTGCTGCGGCGCGACGGCCGACAACGGGATGTCCAGCGCCGTGTTGTATCCCTGGAGGACACCGTCGACGTAAATCGCCATCCAAGAATTCGCCGGGTCGATCACCGAAACGATGTGGTGCGGCGTGTCATCGTCCATGACACCCGGAAGCACCACCATTTCCTCGTGATTGTAGCCGGGATCGGCGTCCGAGATCGTCAGGCGGGTGTCGCCGTTCCCCGAGTGGGGGATGAAACCCAGGTAATTGCGGCCCACTCCGCTGTCGGTGGCACCGTAATCACCGAAGTCGAACAACCGCGTCCAAACGACGTCACTGCCGCTGAAGCAGGTGACCCACGCTTCCAGGGTGGTCGCGGTGTAGCCTTCGATGAGCCCGCCGGGCAGATCGACGTAGGAATCGTTGTCGGGAGGGCCGCTGAGCCAGACCTGCCCGCCGGCCCAGGTGTTGAGGCCTTCGATGGTACCGTGGGCGGTGCCCACACTGTCCGAGGCATCCGAGTCGAACGAATACCTGTGAGTGACATCGGCCATTAAGCCGCCGGCCAAGGCAAGGGAAGCCAGCCAGGCGAACGTTGATTGTTTCTTCATGATGTTGCTGTGTTGGACTGTTGAAACGTCAAGGTAAAACCCCGGCAAGAAGACGCGCAACGCCACTTTGCGCAAATTAATCACCATTTTGCGAACTGACCCCAGGGCGGCCCCCACGTTCGAGGGCACAGTGCGTGCGGGCAGGTGGCTGGGCAGGCTCATTGTGGCACCGTCCCGCCGGCTTCGGGCCTGGCAGCTCATGCAGACGTCCGGGCTCCGGTGTGAGGCGAGCCGATCGGAGAGCGGCGCTCGGCTACAATGAGAATTCCTGCGACCGTGGAAGCGGTCTACTCGTAGCGCAGGGCGTCAATCGGATCGAGGTTGGCTGCCTTGAGAGCCGGGAAGAACCCGAAAACCACGCCGATGAGGGCACTGACGCTGAACGCCAGGATCACCGACCCCTCCGAAATCAGGGTGGGAAAGCCGGCAAACCGGGTCAGCAGGGGGGCCAGCCAGTAACCGGCGGCGATTCCCAGCGCGCCCCCCAACACGCTGAGCACGATGGCTTCCGTGAGAAACTGACGCAGGACATCCCTCCCACGCGCCCCGACCGCCATCCGGATGCCGATTTCGCGCGTCCGCTCCGTCACGCTCACCAGCATGATGTTCATGATGCCGATTCCGCCAACCACCAGCGAGATGCCGGCGAAGGCACCGATGATCACGGTCATGATCCGGTTGGTGGAGTTGGCGAACTCACTGAATTCCTGTTGCGAACGGACCATGAAGTCGTCGTCCTCAGGGTTGGTGATCCGATGCCTTTGCCGAAGCAACTCCTCCAACTGGGTCTGGACATCCGCCAGCACTGCGGCGCTCTGGGCCTGGACATTGATGGCCCGGAACTTGTCATCGCCGGACAACCGCTTCATGGCGCTGGTGTAGGGCATCACGACGAGGTCGTCCTGATCGGCCCCGAACGAGTTGGCCCCCTTGGGAGCCAGCCAGCCCACCACGGTGAAGGGGGCGTTGCGGATCCGGACGATCTGGCCCACCGGGTTGTTCCCCTCCCCGAAAAGGGTTTCGGCGGTGGTCTTCCCCAGCAGGCACACCTTGTTCGCCGCGCGCACGTCGGCGTCGGTGAAGTTCCCTCCATCGAGGAACTTGTAGGACCGGATGGCGACGAATTCGGCGCTGACCCCCCAGTAACTGACGGAGGTGTTTTCGCTGCTGAACTGCACCTGGGCGTTGCCGCGAACTTCCGGGCTCACCCCCGCGACGCCGATGACTTCCCGGCGGATCGCATCATAGTCGGCCTTGGTCAGGGTTCCGCTGGCCCCGAATCCCCCGCGCACGCCGCCTCGTGCCATGTTGCCGGAGAATATGATCAGGAGGTTCTGGCCCATGTTGGCAATCGAAGCGTCCACCTGCGCCTTCGCACCGGCGCCCATGCTGACGCCAACGATGACCGCGGAGATCCCAACAATGATCCCCAGCATCGTCAGAACCGATCGCATGATGTTCCGCCGGATGGCGCGCAGTGAAATCCTGAGCACGGAGAACATAACTCAAGTCAGTTGAATGGCCTTCTGTTCCGCCTCCAGCTTCGTGAGTTCATCGGGAGCGTGCAGTCGTCGGGCGACCGCTTCGTCACTTCGGATCATGCCGTCACGCATGACGATCTTCCGCTTGGAGTAGCTGGCAATGTCCATCTCATGCGTCACCATCACGATCGTGATTCCCTGGTCGTTCAGCGTCTGAAAGACCCCCATCAGCTCGATGCTGGTGCGGGTGTCGAGATTCCCGGTGGGTTCATCGGCCAGCAGCACCTTGGGGTGATTGACCAGGGCCCGCGCCACCGCCACCCGCTGCTGCTGTCCCCCGGACAACTGGTTTGGATGATGATCGGTCCGGTCCCTCAGCCCCACCAACTCGAGCGCCTTCATCGCACGCTGGTTCTGTTCCCGCGCGGGCAGCAGAGGCCGCGAATAGAGCATGGGCAGCTCGACATTCTCGAGCGCCGTGGTGCGCGAAAGCAGATTGAAGCCCTGAAACACAAACCCGAGCTTGCGATTGCGGAGGTCGGCCAGTTGATCCCGGTTGAGCCGGCCAATGTCCACGCCGTCGAGCAGGTAACGGCCGCTCGTGGGACGGTCGAGGCAGCCGATGGTGTTCATCAGGGTCGATTTCCCCGAGCCGCTCGACCCCATGATGGCGACGAACTCACCGGGGAAAATGTCGAGACTGACTCCCCGGACGGCACGGACCTCCATGGTGCCGTTGCGATACGTCTTGCAGAAGTCCTCCACTCTGATGACCGGTTCCATGGAGCGATGCAGGGTCGGTCGTTTCAACGCCGGGGGCGGGGCGGGAACGGGCTGAACGGGTTGCGGAGGTTCGTCTCGCCCGGCCCCCCCGCCATGATGCCGGTGGCCACCACGTCCCCCTCCTTGAGGCCGTCCAGCAGCTCGGTGGTGGAACCATCGCTGACGCCCAGTGTCACGGTGACCGACCGGAGCACCGGAGCTTTCGTCCCGGTCGCCGGGGTGCCCGGTTCGACCACATGGACGGTCGCCGGGGCCGGCCCGCCGGGTTCACCGGAAGGCGACAAACCTCCGGGTTCCGTGGGCGTCGCCGCGGCGGGTCCCACTGCCGGGGCCGGCGGGGGCGGCGAGGCCGGATCGCCCTGCGGCATGGCGGCTTCCGGAGGGCGGAAGCGCAATGCCGCGTTCGGCAGCTTGAGCACGCCGTGCCGTTCCGAAGTGATGATCCTCGCGTTGGCGGTCATCCCCGGCCGCAGCTTCATCTCCTTGTTGTCCACCGCCACCACGGTGGTGTAGGTCACCACGTTCTGGTTGGTTGTGGGGGCGAACCGGACCTGTTCCACGACTCCCGGAAACCTCCTTCCGGGAAAGGCGTCGACGTCAAACTGCACGGGCTGGCCTTCCTCCACGCCACCGATGTCCGCCTCGGAGACCGCTGCCTCGATCCGCATCTTGGTCAGGTCATTGGCGAGGACGAAGAGGGTGGGAGCATTCATGCTGGCAGCCACGGTCTGGCCGGACTCCACCTGACGGGAGATGATGATGCCATCCATCGGGGCATAGATGGTGGTGCGGCTGAGATCGACCTTTGCGCGTTCAACGTTCGCTTGTCGCGTCTTCACCGTGGCTTCGGCCTGCAGCAGGTTGACCCGCGCCTGGTCATTCTCCGCCTTGGAGATCAGACTGCCTTCGAAGAGCTCCCGCGACCGGTCGTACTCGAGTCTGCTCAATTCCCGGGCCGCCTCGGCGTTGGCCAGCTCGGCTTCCGCCTGCAGGACGGCGCGTTCATACGTCGCGGGATCGATCTGGGCGATGATGTCGCCCTCCTTGACGCGCGAGTTGAAGTCCGCCTTGAGTTCGGTGATCACGCCGGAAATCTGGCTGCCCACCTCCACCAACCGGACCGGCACAAGCGAGCCGTTGGCGGTGACGGATTGCACCAGATCACCGCGCTTGATTTCCTCCGTGCGATACTGCACGGGCGCGCTCGCCGGCTTCCTGAAGTAACGGTAGCCAAGGAAGCCTGCCGCCCCAAGGGCCGCGACAACGATCAGTCCCTTGGCGATGGAGAATCCGGATTGGTTGCTCATATCATCGTCGGTTGGACAATCTGTGGCTTGACGGGCCGGGCAGGCAAGGCGCGAGTTGGATGAAACCCGCTGCGCTGCGGTTGCGCGGGGAGGGGACGCCAGAGGCTTGCCAGACAGGCCTTCAGGCACACCTGGAGGGACAAGCCCCCCCGGTCGCGTCCTCCCCCAAGGCCTCAGTCGCCCGAAAAAAAAGGGAGGGGCGGCCAGGCCGCCCCTCCGTGCTTCAGTCATGCACCGTCAAGCTATTCCATCGTCTGATAGAAGCCCGGCTCGCTGGTGGTGTAGGGGCTCGTCGCTCCGTCCACCGGGGTGTAAGGACCGTTCACGGTCGGTGAGTGGATCAGGGTGCCAATGAAGTTGATCACGGCGTTGCCACTCCCGTCGACCTCGATTGCGATTTCCGGCTCCTCCGGAATCACGATTTCGACCGTGCTCAGGTCCTTGCCCTGGAGACCGGCCTGGTAGATGGCGGCAACCTCGTCCGCGCTGAGGGCGCGCGTCCAGAGGCCGACGTCGTCCAGCGCGCCGAAGAGCTTCGTCGCGGCGGTAGGAACGCCGGTGTCGTCCATCTCGGTCCCGAATGCCAACCACGGCATCGGCGGGCTGTTGAAGCTACCAATGTAGTCAGTGCTGGCCGCGGCCTCGCCGTTCACGTAGAGCGTCAACCGGGCTCCATTCGCCGTCATGGCAACATGATTCCATTCGGTTGTGGTCACGTCCGCGGCAGGAGCGGCGGCGGTTACGGTATTGGGACCGATTCGCACCTGGGCCTGAATGTTACTCGGCTCGGTGCCCGTGTAGGCCAGATTGAACTGCCCCGGGTTGGCGCCCCAGTTTCGGAGAAGCGGAGCGCCCGCGTCGAGA
>JACKPW010000060.1 GCA_024233215.1 Verrucomicrobiales bacterium
CTCGGCTGCGAGGGGGTTTCTCACAAGAGGACCTCGCGCAGAGCTGGTCGCGCAGGCCCACGAAGGATTCCACAACGGCGGCGATGTGCTGACGAAACTCCACCCCGCACAGGTGCTCATGAAGGGCGGTCGCCTTGTCCGCGCGGCCCGCCTGCTGGATGCGCTGCATGGCGGTGGTGGTGAGCCCCTGGCGGAGGGCCATGCCCAGGGCCACGGCGAAGGGCGGTTCGCACACCCAGACTCCGTCCAGCTGGCCGATGCCCCGGATGCCTTCGGGGGGACAGGTGGCCACGAGCACCGCCAGATCGGCCCTGGCCTGCCGCTGATCCTCCTTGAGCTTGGTGATCCAGGCGGGGGACCAGTTTCGCGCGTTTTTGGCCTCCCACAGGATGGCGCCACAAGGGGTACCGTTGTTGGTGCGCACGGTCTGTGTGACATCGGCGCCGCGCGTGCCTTTCTTGACCTCGGCGAGTTCGTCGAAGGGAAACGACTGCTGGAGATCGTTCTCCAACGTCAACTCGAGCGCCTCTCCCTGGAGCTGCATGGAGCCCTGTTCGGCGCGCTGTTTCAGGGCGGCGATCTGTTCCTGGAGCCCCTTGATGGCCTGTTCCTTTTCGGCGAGCTTGAGCCGCTCCGCCTCCACTCCCTGCTGCCGGGCGGCGTCGGCAATGCGCCTGCGCTCGGCCTCCAGCTTCCGGGCCACCTCGAGTTCCATGGCCTGCCTGGCCTCCTCCAGCTCGCGCTGCTGCTTGAGCAGGTCGAGTTCCGTCTTTTCCGCGGCCTTGAGGCGGGCCTGGCGGTCGTCCAACTGCCGCCGCAGATCCTTGAGTTGCACCCCGAGCTTCTCCTCGGCCTGATGGGCGGCCTCGGTCAGGAGTCGTTGTCGTTCCGCCTCCAGGGCGCGGCCCACTTCGGCCTGCACGCCTGCCGCCCGGGATTCCAGGGCGGCCTGTGCGTTGACCAGCTTCTTCTCCCGTTCTTCCAGGGCGGCGTTCAGTTGTTGTCGCCGGCGTTCGAAGTCGGCGTTCAGGTCTTCGCGCAGCCGGTGTGAGACCGCCTCGCTGAGGGGGATTTCGGCGCCGCACTTGGGACAGGTGATGTTGGTGTCAGCCATGGGGAGGAGGGTGGTGCGGGCAGCACCGGAAATCGAATGTATGGACGTCCGGAGACGTCGGGAGTCTCAGGCGAACGGGTCGGGGCGTTCGACATCTGCTGGGAAGACGAGGCGGATGCCCACCGCGGCGGCTCGTCAGGGGGCGTCCGGTGCCCGTTGACAGCGGCTGGCGTGGCGGGGCGTGATGCGGCGGCGGGGGTCATCTGCGGAAATACTCCGCGAGGTCTGCAAGGTCGCTTCCCTTGGCGGGCCGGTCCGGATGGAGCAGGCTGCGAAGGCCTGAAACCAACTCGCGCTTCTGTACCACCGCGATGTGGTTGTGCCTGGCGAACTGGACCACTTCCTCGGGCAGTTCCGCCTTGCGAACACAGACGACGTTCCCAAGCAGACCGCCTGCCTCACGAACCGCCAGGAGGTCCTCCTTCATCACCTTGGTCTGACTGATCGAAAGCTCCGTGCGGATCCGTTCCAAGAGCTGGGTCGCGGGCGGGGAGAGCTGCGGCAGCATCCGCTTGAGGCTGACCGCCAGGTCCTCCGCCCGCATCCGGTCCTTGCAGTCCACCAGCCAGAGACGTCCGTTCCAGGTGAACAGCAGATCGATCTCGGCGTGGGGCAGCCGCGTTCCGGCTCCCATGGAGGATTTGGCCTTCAGGCGAAGGCTCCGCTGGATGCGGTTCACGCCCAGTCGGAGCAGTGCCGCCGCCACGGCGAATTCCAGGGCATCGCCCTGCTTGGCCTCGCGGTCGGCCTCGCCGGTCACCTGCAACCAGGGACGGGCATCCGCGCCGTTCTGGAGGCGGCCGAGGAGATCGTCCCTGGCGAGCCCCCGACCGGCATCGTTGAGTATCAGGGTCTGGCCGGGGCGCTGGATCTCGGAGGCGTCGAGTTGGCAACGCAACAGCGCCACGGGGTCGAGACCGTCCGCCAGTCCGCCATCGAGCTGCTCAGCGCGGGTGACCATTTTTCCATCGGGGGCGGCAAACCAGGTCAGTTGGTTGCGGCGTTCGAGGTAGAAGGCGCGGGCATGCCTGGCGGCCCAGCGGAAGGCCGCGGTCGCCATGAGCTTGTTACCGCCGGTAAAATTCACGACACACTCATTCAGCGGCAGTTGCTCCCGACGCTGCAGCTCGTCGAGCTGACGCTCAATGGTGTCGAAGTTGGAATCGGAGATCGGTTCCAGCCGGGTGGCCCCCTTCGGAACCAGGCTGGAATTGTCAAAGAACCGCTTGAGTCGTTGTGCCGGTCCTTTCGACTCAGCGGCGTCCTCGCTGTGAAGCAGGTACACGCACCCAGGCTTGAGGTGCCGCACCGCCAGCACTTGCGGCCAGATTTGCCGTGAGGCGAGCGTGAGCAGGATGATGCGATTATTCCGTTACGGCGGGACCTTCAGTGACGATTCTCAGGGCGCTTCCAGGGGATTCCAGACGCGCTGGAAGCCGAAGCCCTCGAAGTCCTTCACGTTGGCGGTGGCGAGCTGGGTGACGCCGTGATGCCGCAGGGTGTGAGCCAGGCGCGCGTCGTAAATCCGCCGCCGGGCGAACGCGGGAGCCGCCGCGCCTTGCCAAACCGCTTCCATCAGGCCGCCGGGGTAATCCACCAGTTCCCACTGGGGATGGGTGCGCAACCGCTGGATGACCTCCACCGCAGCCGGCCCGTCCAGCGGGCGTCGTACCACCGCCGGATTGCGGAGCAGTCCGTAGAGTTCCACCAGGCACAGCTCACAGATCACCAAGTCGGGATGCGCAGACTGCCGCGTCATCCAGTCCGCGGCCGCGCGGTGCCAGGCATGATCACGGTTGAGCCACGCGAAAAGGAGATTGGTATCGACGCCGGTCACTTCCGTCCCTTCCGCAGATGACGCGGCTGGTAATCCGGCTCGTTGGCCAGCAGACGCCATTCGTCGTTGTCGATTCGACACCGCATGCCGAGGTCCAGGGGCTCGGGCGGTTGCCAGTCGGCGGCCTTGGGCGGATACGACGGGAGAGTGCGTTCGAGGCTGCGGCGGACCACCTCGGCAAAACTCATCTCGTAATCCGCCGCAACCCGTTTGGCCTGGCGGAAGAGGTCGTCGGGGATCTGCACCTGCGTCTTAATCATGCTGGCAGATTGCCATGATGGGGAATTGTCGTCAAACCTCCTCGGCAACCTCCGCACCGATTCTCATTCTGGCGTCGAAGCGTGGGCGTCCGCCGGCTCTGGGCTGGCGAATCCGGGAAAACGGCCGCGTTTTCGTGTCGGGTGGGTGGAGGGATGCCATGGCGTTCACTCGAGCCATCGTGGGTCCCTGTCTCGCTGACGAGGAGGGCGACGAGCGCGGAAGTGTCCCAGAAGATCATCGGCTTTCTCCGCGTTCCTCGACGACCGCCCTCGAGAGCGACGCCCCCGCCGGCAACTCCGGAGCCGGGAGTGCAAACAGCTTTCGCGGGTTCAGTGGCGGCCCCTTCCGGGCGGTGAGCCGGCCCTGGCTGACGAGTCCGGCGATGACCTTGTCCGGTTGATCGACGGGGACGAGTTGGGCCACGGGCTGGCGGCGATCGGTGATGAGCACCGACTCCCCCCGCTGAACGCACTTGAGGAGCTTGCTGAGCTGATTCTTGGCTGAGGCTATGCTGGCAACTTGCATGTGGCCACTATGGTCATGAGGCGTGGATCAGTCAATTCCCGCGGCCACGCGGGTTCCTTGGGTGGCACGGTCCTCATGGGGAGACCCAGTTCTTCAGGCCTCCTTCCGCGAACGTTCCATCGTATTCGTAGTAGAAGCAGTGGAGATCCTTCTTCTTCCTGAGCATTTGCATGACCGCCGGGAGATGAGGTGTGGGATACCACACACGGATTCTGCGGGCGGGCTCGCTGTACTCCGGCGGATGTGTCGCTGCCTCGGTGTCACTGAGGAACAGCAATTCGGCGTGGGTTGCGGGCTCTGCGAAGCCGCAGTGCTCCACTGAACCCCGGAGTATGATCACCAGCTCACACCGGATCGGTTTGCCTGCGGGAGCTGCCTGGCGGACCAGGAATCCGTGGGATTGGACACGCATGTTCTGGCAGGCGGTCGGTTTCTCCAGAGCGTGTTCATCCCGGTCACGTTGCAAGGGAGGGTGCGCGATCTTGTTCAGGGACTCCTCGGGAGGCCAGCTGTCGCCGCATTCTGTGTTTCGTTTCTTTCTTGGCATGACCATTGCTCCTGTTCGTTGTCGGCCAGAGGATGGGCTGGACACGAGCGCGCCAATCGGGCGTGTCGTCCGACCCTCGTCTGCCGGCGATCTACTTCTGGTTCCGCAGGAGGCGGCGATCCAAGCCGATGTTCCGCAGGGCGCGGATGGTGGGGAGGCAGGCTTTACCCTTGAATCCCTGACGATCCATCGCCTCCGCGATGTCCGCTTCCGAGTGGGCCGGGAGCAGCGACTCGAGGATTACCGCCGAATCCTGCCGGAATGTCACCGCCGAGATTTCCTTCAGCCCGGGCCGGTTGGCCAACGCCTGTTCCACAACGCTCTTGAATCGACGCATTGCTGGGTTCCTTTGTTGCCGGGAATATGCGCCGGAACCGGCGGCCGGCAAAGCGAAATCGGGTTGCCGGGTTGGCGAGCGCGGAGGGACGGTGCAGAGGAGGCAATTCAACGCGGTGAGAATGACGATCTCGCTTGCGGTCAGACGGTCCCGATGGCCAACATTTGGCATGTTCGCAGCCGCATCTGCCATGATGGATTGGCGTATTGCAGGAGGAATCCTCGTCGGGTTGGTTGTCGTTTCCGTGTGTTTGGGAGTCGGACTTTGGCTTCAGTCCTTGCAGCGGAAGAGCCGCGCCGAGCGACCACCGGTTCGGCAGAAGTTGCTGCGTCCGCCGGGCTACGGCCTCTTGCAGCGGCTGGACGCGCTTGCTGACAAGTTCCTGGAGCGGATCATCCACATGCTGGTGACGGGAGCCCTCCTCGGTCTGGTGCTCACGGTGCTCTACCCGGTGTTCGCCGCCATGCTTGACGGCAAAATCACCTTGGGCCAGTTGGTTCACGCGAGGGGAGGACCCCAAGTCCTTTCTGTCATGATCGCAGGTCTTGGTGTTCTCTTCTGGGCGTTGTGGGCTGTTCTCAAAGCCGCCTCGGCCGTTGCCGATATGCGGGCTTGTCGACTTGGGCTTCGGGGGGAGCAGGCGGTCGCTGAGATGCTCTCCCGGGAAAGCCTCCGCAAGGCCGGCTATCGCGCCTTCCACGACGTGCCGGGTGACGGTAAGTGGAACATTGATCATGTCGTGGCGGGTCCCTCGGGCGTTTACGTTCTGGAGACCAAGACCCGGTCCCTCCGCCGGGCGACTCGAGACCAGCCGGAGAACGAGGTTCAGTTCGACGGGAGGACCCTTCGGTTCCCGTGGTGTGACGACCACGAGGCGGCGAAACAGGTGGAACGGAACGCCAGATGGGTGAGGAAACTCATGGCCGGCTCGGTTGATTCCTCGATTCCGGTCCAGCCTGTGATCGTCGTGCCGGGGTGGTTTGTGCGCGACAGGAGCCGATCGGACGTGAGGGCCATGCGGGGCAGTTTCCTGCTAAAGCGCCTGTTGCAGGCGGAACGAAACTACACCCGTGAGCAAATCCAGCCCCTCCTGTCCGCCTTGGAGGAACGCTGCCGGACGGTGGAGTTTTGATCATGTGGTGTCGGATCAGGCGAAAGCAAGCAGGATGCGCGAGTTGCAGTCTTCCATCGCGAAAGTTGGGCGGAAGGTGAGTCTGTCGTTTTGCCGGTAGCACTGGTAGGGGCTGGCAACGACACCACAACGTCGCGTCTTGGGACCTCAAGGCCTCAAGCCCGGCCGGACAGGTTGGCAAACTGGTTGAACAGATTCTCCAACTCCGGTCGCCGGGCGAGTGCATGGCGCCAGTTCTCCGGGATAGACGTAATGCCGTAGACGATACCCGCCAATCCACCGGCCACGATGCCAGTGGTGTCCGTGTCCTCTCCGAGGTTCACCGCATTCAGGGCGGCGTCTGAATAGGTTTGCGACCTGAGCAGGCACCACAGACCTGCAGTCAGCGTGTCCGTGACATGACCGCCGGAGCGGATCTCGTCCTCCGGCCGAGTCTTCAAGTCCCCTTCCAGCAGCATCGAGAAGTGGCGGTTCTCCGCGGAAAACGGCGCCACTGCGAGCCGGGGAGCGATGATCGCAGCCGCCTGACGGATTGCCATCTCCGGGGTTTGCCCGTCCAACAGACCTGCCACCACGAGGCAGTAGAACCCGCAGGCGATTCGCGACCGCGGATGCCCATGCGTGATGGCTGAAGCGCGGGAGGCGTATTCGAGTAGTCGGTCGGCCGGTTCGCGATGGAAGCGAAGGGCGATCGGCAGGATGCGCATCAGGGAACCGTTGCCGTTGCTGTGCTCATCTTTGCCGCCTGCCTGTTCGGCGGGTGCGCCGTGTTCAATCCGGGCAAACGCCCGGCGGGTCGCCCCTCCGATGTCGAAGACACTGCCCCATGGAGTCCAGAGGTTGCCCTTCCCCCATTGCACGAACCGGCTTCCCATGTCGCCGGTGTCGAACTCATGGCGCAACAGGCTGTCCACCGTGCAAAGCAGCAGAGAGGTGTCGTCCGACCAAGTGCCCTTGGGCTGGCTGTGGGTGCCGTGCGCGCGCATGTCTGTTACCGGATCGCGCCGCAGTTCGCTTCGACTGCGGAACTCCACGGGGACGCCCAAGGCGTCGCCGACTACAGCTCCCCACAAACCACCGAGGATTCGGTCTCTGATGGTCAGTTCAGTCATGGACGTCGCTGAATTGCAGTGTCGTCGGGTCCACCGGTGAGCACAGGAGCGTATGCTTTTCGCGCTGTCGCTGGCGACCATGGCTTCCAGGGAGGGCCTTCAGGGAATCTCGTGGGTAGAACGGGAGGGCAGCAGATCTGGCTCTCGCGTGGGCTGCTTTCGGTTTCGTCAGGCCACCAATTCGAGAAGATTGGCATGGATCTTTGGCCAAGCTTGGTCGAGGTTGATGGTGCGAATGTAGATCTTATGTCCCTTGAATGTAAAGTCTGCTGAAAGCGGTCTGTCCACCGTGGGATACAACAGCATCATTTCACAGGTATCCGCGTTTTCTCCCTGCAAATTGTCCATGTAAGCGTTGATCTGGTACAGATGTGTCGAACGCAGCTTCTCCACCCCGTGGTGATGTTGTGTTACCTCCGGCGTGAATTTGCAGTCGATGATGATCTTCCGGTCAGGCGCCGTCAGGCTGACGTCTGTCCGCATCTTGGGTAGCAGGCGAGTGGACGTCTCGTCGGCACCGGTCCAGCGCCAGCGGATGTCCTCTCCTTTGACCTGGAAGCGGCTGTGGGTGCGGTAGAAGTTCCGTACGAAGGCTTCGTACAGGTGGGCCATCTGCTGTTCGTCTTGGTCAAAATCTTGGAACTTGCTGAAACCGGGCCTCTGCGAAACCAGCAGGTTGCGGTGGATGAGTTCGCAAACCTTCAGAAGGAAATCGTAGAACTGGTTGTTGCGGTGCAGTTGAACCCTCCCGAACACACGGCCTGTCAACTCGATGTCCTCGATTTCCGAGAGCAGTCGACAGAGCTGGCTCAGCCGCTCAGCGCTCTTGGTGTCGAGGCCTCGCGCACGGATCAGCTGTCGCATGGTGGCCTTTAGGATGCGATTGTGCAGGACGTTGTAGCTCAGTTCGTCGTAGTCGCAGGGCAGCCTTCCGGTTACCGCGGCGTTTCGCCGAATCGCCTCCTGAAAGCATATCCGCCCCCGCAACCTGCCGGTCCATTCATGCTGCAGCTCATAGCCGCGATCGAAACCCCGCTTCAGCAGGTGGTTCACGCCATTAATCAGGACTCTCGCGAACAAGTCCAAGAGCGAGGTCGCGTCCAGGCAGTCCACAGCGACGACGTCCCGCTCTGCCAGCTTGTCCCAGGCGTAGCAGAGCAGGTAATAGACGTTCTGGATGGGAATCTTCACGACCGGGTTCAGGCGAGCAGTGCCGAAGTGCGTTGCTGGACCTTCTGCTCGTCGTCGAACCAATACTCCTGAATCAACGGGACGATTTCAGCTTCGACTACCCTGCGGTACCATTCCTCGTTGGGCTGGATGCCGTCCCTCGGGCAGAAGTAGCTGTGGCCGATTTGGTAGCCAGGGCCGAGGTTCTTGGTGTCCGCAGCGATGACTTCGTTGAGTCCGTTCATCCGTTTCACGATCTTCTCGATCAGAGTCTCTTCCGTGCCGGCCTGGATCATGAAGTCTCGGAATGCGTTGCTTGAAAACTCCGGTGCGAGGGTGATGAAGCGGAAGCGCCGTCTCAAGGCGTAATCGACCATCGCGAGCGACCTGTCGGCGGTGTTCATCATGCCGATTAGATGCAGGTTCTCGGGGATGTAAAACCGCTCATCGGGACCCTGGGCGTAGGCCTGAGCCTTATACACAAGTGAGGCCGCGGGTTGTGGTGCCCGCCGGCGGGTTCGGAGCTGCAGTTGAGGCCGGGGTGGCGGGGACCGATGGCCGGGAGGAATGGGAAGGATGAGGGGGGCAGGCACGATGCGATCGCGCGGGGCAGAGTGGGGTGGTGGTAACGAGACCGGATGGTCAGCGAGAACTGTTCTTCCCCACCGGGGAATTCCAATTGTCGTTGTCCCGCCGGGACCGAAGGCAATGGGATGGAGAGCCGGCGGCCAAGGCGATCAGGAGGTGTCCTCGCGGTCGAACAAGGGGGGGCGTCTCTTGGTGATGACCTGCCATGCCAGGGTGAAGTCCCGAACCCGGGTGAGGCCCTGCCAGATGGCCGCAGGACCGGGGAGCCCGTCGGGTTTTCGGGCGAGGAAGCCCCCCAACTCAGCGACCTGGGTCACGAATTCCCCCAGCGAGGGTTTTTTCTTGAGGGCTTCTTCGCCGTGGCAGACGGTCCAGACCGATTGCCATTCATCTTCTTCAAAGACCACATCACAAGGCAACTCGGGGCATTCGCGTCCCAGCTTCATCACGTAGAGAACTCGCCACGCCACGACCATGTAGAGCGCAATGGCCACTTTGGTGCGCTCGTCCTTCTTGAGTTGGAGTTCCTCGACCTTGCAGCCGCTCTTCAAGACCCGATGGAAAACTTCGATTTCCCAGCGTCCCAGGTAGAGGTCAATGATTCCCACGGCCGCATCAAACCCCTCGACCGGGAGGCTGGTGTAGAGGACCCAGTCAATGGGATCCTCACCGGCCGGGGGATCTTTCTCGGTGGCGAGCACCACCTGAATGCTCACGGGGGGGAGCTTGGTGTGCTTGCGATGGGGAGGGCGGAGTCTCACGGTGGTGGCACGGACTTCCAACACCGCGGTTCGGGCCGAACGTTTCACCTTCTGGCGGCTGCCCCCCTTGACCTTCTTGTATTGTTCCTTGGTCTTGACCTGGGCGGTGAAGGTGCCCAGAAGGGGACTGGCCTGCACCTGTTCCCGAATTTTTCGACCCGGTTCGGCACCGGGCTCGTTGCGCGAACCGGAGGGCTTGAGCAGAGAGCGATCTTGATTGCCGCGAATGAGCCAGTGAGCGACCCGCTCTCCCCCTTCCACCCGTTGGTGGTACTCGCTGAAGATCTCGTAGAGGTCCCCTTCGCGGTCGGCGCAACTGATCACTTCGGTCCCTGGGGCGGCTTGGGCCAACTCACAGGCGCTGCGATAGCCTTCGAGCCACCGAAAACTCTCTTTCTCTTCAATGGGTTTTTGTTTCCGTTTTTCGGCCTTGCCGTGTTGCTCCTGGTCACGGGCATGGATGTCGGTGCGCCACACGCCCAAGGGCAGACGTTCGGGCGTGATCACCACATGGTTGTGGGCGAAGAAGCCCTGCCGGCTGATGTCACTCAACGGGCCGGTGCCCTTGAGTTCTTTCTTCAAGCTGTAGTCCAGTTCGGTGGTGTCTTGAAGCAGCAACACTCGCGGGTGTTCTTGGACTCGCCGCAGGGTCGCGTTGCGATGGGGAGCGAGAACCGCTTCGACGCTGGTGCGCTTGTTGTTGAAGAACCGGTAGGCTCCCATCAACTCCGCCCACCCCCTGAAAGCGGCCTTGATGCTCGCCAAGGGCGATTGGCTCAGCCTCGCAAGGATGAGCTTCATGCGCTGGAGCAAGCGCTTGTCCCCCAGTTGCGCGGTGGCCAGTTCCTGCTCGATCCACTCGATCATGGCCCTCACCCTCGGTGCTGGAGCACACGACGAAAGTCGCGGTGGAGAGGATAGAGCCAGACGTCCTTGATCGCCACCCCCGGAGTCTGGCGCACATGGGTCTTGCCGCGTCCCTGGGTCTGGCCCACCCACACCCAGTTCGCGGCCCGGTAGCAATGGCCGCTGAAGCGCTCGTGCTCCACGAACGATTCCAAGAGCACCGGCCCATAGCCATACTCCCGCTGAAACTGCTGGGGAAGGATTCGGGCAGACAAGCTCAGCACCTTCGAGGCGAGATTGGCGCTATGGACCCAGGGCAGGATCAAGAACCGGGAGTTATTGAGGATGAGATGGAGGTTCTGGTGTCGAACCTCTCGGCTCCACCCAATGAAGCGGTCCCGGGGTGCGATCTTCCAAGCCGAGGCGCCAAAGCCAATGGCGCCCAAGAGCCCTTGTTCCCAGACAATCAGGTAGCGCGCTTGGGCTCCTGCCAGGGGCTGATATCCCAGATAGTGATAGCGATCGATCAGGGCGTTATAGAGCGCCGAAGCCTCCGGGCTGCCCACCCGCTCCAACCTCAACCCCGCCAGTTGGTGAACCGGTTGGTTGATCGGCGCAGGCTGGGGCAACCGCAGTTCTCGAGCCCGCAACCGACGCCCGTTGCCGTTGGTCCGGGTGGGTTCGGGTAACTGAATCAACCCGGCCCGATGAAGCCGCAGCAACCCGACCCGCGCACTCATCAAGGGGGCATTGCCGCCGGGGGAAGTCCAGGCCAACCGCCGACACACCCGACGAGCAATCTCGGCGCGGGTTCGGGGGTGGGCTGCTTGGATCTCCTGGCGGATCGCAACCAGCGCCTCCCGGTCGAAGGGTCGGCCCACCAGGCGTGGCGGAACCGGCACCTCGGCCACTGCGTTCGCGTCGGTCATGGACAAAGGTGTGCCAGAACGGAGCGAGTGTGTCCCGCAAAAAATGAGAAAAGTTCAGCCGCTCCCTTCCCAATCCTCCCGCCATCGGGCTCCGAACCCCCGGCCTCAACGGCAGCTCCGAACCCGCCGGCGGGCACCACAA
>JACKPW010000061.1 GCA_024233215.1 Verrucomicrobiales bacterium
TGCCGGGCCCGAAGAGTGAACGAGCCGACGACCTAAGCCGCCCAAACAGCAGCGCACCTTCCACACCTCGCCACGTATCGCCGACCCTGCAGCGGGCAGCTTCGCGGTCGGTTACCTCTGAAACGTTCACTGCATCCTGCGGGCACGGTAGAAACATTGCCCGTCCGCTGGTGGCGGCACCGCGATCACCTTTGTTCCCCCGTCCCCGGCGAAGAGCGCCACCCGGTTCCATTCCTCCATTCCCAACGCATCGACGGACTCGAACAGGTAGTAGAAGCCGCGGGAGGTCGGAATCTCGAATTCCAATTCTAAAGCTGCAGTCATGCGAGGCAGCGCGAGGTCCCACTCGGGCGTGCGCCAAGGATCCACGATTGCCAGGTTGTGATTCGATCCGGCGGTGATGGCAACCAGGTGCCCGATGCCGCCGGGCACATCGGATTGCCCCTGTCGATTTTCTCCCCAAGCCACCAGGGCGCCGTCCGCCCGCAATGCCAGGCTGTGACCGAACCCTGCGGCGATGGCCACCACGTCGTTCAACCCCTCCGGGATTCCGGTCTGACCGAGGAAGTTGGACCCCCATGCCTCGATGGTACCATCGGACTTGAGCGCAATGCTGTGCCACGCCCCGGCGGCCACGGCCATCACATGGCTCAATGCCTCCGGGAAGCCGGGGTTGCTGCCCCAGGCCACCACCGTACCGTCGGATTGAACCGCCAGGCTTTGATATTCACCCGCGGCAACCTGCACCACATCGCTCAACCCGTCCGGCACCGTGGACTTGCCGTAGGAGTTGAAACCCCACGCCACCACCGTGCCATCCGAGCGGAGCGCCAGATTGTGGTAGCTGCCCACCGCAACCGACACGACGTCGCCCAAGCCGTCCGGCAGGTTGATCTGTGTTTCCTGATTCCTCCCCCAGCAAGCCACCGTGCCATCTGCTTTCCACACAACCGTGTGATACAAACCGGCCCCCACGCCGACCACATCCAAGAGTCCCTCAGGCACGTTCGTCTGACCGTATTGGTTCGACCCCCAAACCAGCACGGAACCATCCGCGCGCAAGACCGCGCTATGCATTTCACCTGCAGCGACCTGGACCACATTGGTGGTCCCGGACGGAAGATCGATCCGACCATCCTCGTCAGAGCCCCACGCGATCACGTTGGCAACCCACAACGCGGCCTCCCGGCTGCGCGCCGTCCCAAAGGCATTGCTGACTTCCACGGAATAACTTCCACCTTGCTCGGGCCGAACCTCCTCGATGACCAGCGTGGCCTTGGTTTCTCCCGTCAGCATCGCGCCATTGAAGAACCACTGATAGAACAGCGGACCATAGCCACCGCCTTCCACGCTGATCTCCGTGCGGCTCCCAATCAGCACCTGCTGGTCCGCCGGTTCTTTGACGACGGCCAGCGGCACGACGGTCAACGCGACGGGGTCCGAGTTTGCCTCCCCCAAGGCATTGCTGACCCGCACCGAGTAGTCTCCCCCCTGCTCCAGGCCCACCCCGGTCAGGCGGAGCCAGGAGTTCGTGGCGCCGGGAAGGTCGCTTCCGTCAAACTGCCACTGGTAACTTAGAGGCCACGCCCCGACGGCGGAGGCGTGCAGAAACAGCCTGCCGGTTTCGCCGACCACCGATCGTTCCCGCAATGGCTGCCAGATTCGCGGCGGACCACTGCCAAGCAAGGCCAGGCTGTGTCCTCCTCCTCCCGCCACGGCTGCAACCTGTGATACCCGCTCGGGTACGGCTGATTGCCCGTCCCCGTCCGCCCCCCATCCCACCACGGTGCCGTCCGCCAGCACCGCGAGACTGTGGCTGGCCCCGGCGGAGATTCCCATGACTCCCCCCAGCCCCTCAGGCACCGCGGTCTGACCCGAGTAGGGCATGCCCCACGCCACCACGGTACCGTCCGCCTTCAAGGCGACACAGTGATTGGCGCCCGCCGCAACACTCACCACGTCGTCCAACCCGGGTGGAACATTGGTCTGGCCATACTGGTTCGAGCCCCATGCGACCACCGTCCCGTTGTCGCGGAGTGTGATGCTGTGGAGTCCACCTGCCGCAATTGAGACCACGCCGTCCAAGCCGGCAGGCGCGTCGGCTTGTCCGTTCTGGTTCCTTCCCCATCCGGTCACCGTGCCATCGGCCCTCAAGCCGAGGCAGTGATACCAACCCGCCGTGACCTGGATCACCCCGGTCGATCCCTCCAGCACCTGCGTCTGGCCCCACGTGTTGTCGCCCCACGCCGCCACCGTGCCGTCATCACGCAGGGCGACTGTGTGATTGAGACCGGCCGCAACCTGGAGCACCCCGCCCAGTCCCTCCGGCACATCGGACTGCCCCTTGCTGTTGTTACCCCATGCCACCAGCGTGCCATCCGAGCGCACCACCACGTTATGGCTCTGCCCGGCAGCGATCCCGGTGATTTCCTCCAACCCGTTCGGCACTTCGCTCTGGCCATAGCTGTTACTTCCCCACGCCACCACGCTGGAGACGATGACCTTTGCCTCCCGACTCCTGACGCTCCCGTATGCGTCCGAGACGACCACCGTGTAACGACCACCGTCCCCACCGTGCGCATCGTCAATCACCAACCGGGAGTCTGTCGCCCCCGGCAGCAGCGCCCCGTCCAGGAACCATTGGTAGTTGATCGGAGCGATCCCGGTTACCTCGACATCGAGCATCAGGCGGCGCCCCGGTCGCACGAACTGATCGACCGGTTCCCGCACGATGGCGACCGGGATCACTGCCAACCGGGTGGGCTTCGATTCGGCGGTCCCCAACCGGTTGCTGACGTGGCAGGAGTACCCGCCGGCCTGGTCCATCTGCACCTGGCTCAACACCAGCCAGGCATTGGTCTCGCCCGGCAGAACCGCCCCCTCGTGCAACCACTGGTGGTGCAGTGGCCACTCGCCCGTGGCGCTTACCCGGAAGGAGACCACGCCTGAAGCGCCCACCACGGACCGGTCCGCCAAGGGCTCCCGGATGTCCGGCGGACCGCTGCCCACGATCGCCAGGCTGTGAAGTTCGCCTCCCGTGATGGCCGTTGCCCCCCGCAAGGCGGCAGGGACTGCGGTTTGTCCGGCAGTGGTCCTACCCCAGGCGACCACCGCGCCGTCCGCCTTCAACGCGAGGCTGTGGTAACCGCCGGCCGCAATTCCGATCACCCCGACCAACCCGGGAGGAACCGCCGTCTGACCGTAGTTGTTCCAGCCCCAGGCCACGACCGTCCCGTCGGATCGCAACGCCAGGTTGTGGTCCATCCCCGCCGCGATGGACACGATACTTCCGAGGTCAGGCGGTACGTTCGTCTGGCCCAGATTCCCCCTGCCCCACGCCGCCACGGTGCCATCCGACCGCAGGGCCAGGCTGTGCTCATTCCCCGCGGCAACCGCCACCACTCCGGCCAGGTCCGTTGGCACACTCGTCCGGCCGTAATCGCTCTTTCCCCAGGCCAGAACCCTGCCGTCGGAACGTAACGCGAGGTTGTGGAAGGGCCCGACCGCCACCTGCACCACGCCGGTCGCCTCTGCAGGTATGGCGAGTTGGTAGTTGCCGCCGTTGCCCCACCCCGTGATGGTCCCATCCTCCAGCAACGCCAGGCTGTGCCGGGCGCCCGCGCCAACCCCCATGACACCGCCGAGGTCGGCCGGGACTTCGGCCTGACCCTCGTCGTTGCTTCCCCACGCCACCACCGTCCCGTCCGTGCGCAACGCCAGGGTGTGAACCGCGCCGCCCGCCGTCCCAACCACCCCGGTCAACCCCAGCGGCACGTCGGTCTGGCGGGAGGCATTCGCCCCCCAGGCCACCAGGTTCCCGAAAGCCACGGCCGACTCGCGACTCGTGGTTGTGCCCTGGGCGTTGGTCACTTGGACCCGGTAGCCACCCGTTTCGGACGGCAACACACCCGGCATGGTCAGCCAGGCGTTGGTCTCCCCGACCAAATCCTGACCGTTCCATTGCCACTGGTAGCGCAACGGCCACTCCCCGCTCGCCGGGCTAAAGAAGAACACCGGCCCGACGGCATTGACCACGCGGTCCACCAGAACGGAGGGGAGAACCGGCGGCCCCTGTCCGATCAACATCAGGCTGTGGAAGCCCCCCGCGGCGATGCGCGCCACGCCGTCCCATCCCGGCGGCACAGTGGCCTGGCCGGAGGAGTTGTAACCCCAAGCCACCAACCTCCCGTCCGCACATAACGCCAGGTTGTGCGCGTAGCCTGCGGCAACGGCCACAACGTTGCTCAGCCCTTCCGGCACCGAAGTCCGGCCGTAGCCAATCTCTCCCCAGGCAACGACCGTCCCGTCCGCGCGCAGCGCGAGGTTGTGGTTCGATCCCGCGGAGACGGAGACCACATCCCTCAACCCCTCCATGATCTCCGCCTGCTGGTCGGAGTCGTAGCCCCACCCCACCACCGTGCCGTCCGACCGCAACGCAAGGCTATGCGAACCTCCAGCGGCCACCGCCACGACCCCACTCAGTCCCTGCGGCACTCGGATCTGGCCGAAGGTGTCAGCGCCCCACGCCACCACCGTGCCATCCGACCTCAAGGCCAGGCTGTGAGCCCCCCCACCGGCGACAGCCACCACGCCCGCCAAGCCGGTGGGCACCGTGGCCTGCCTCGCCGCGTTGCTTCCCCAGGCCACCACCGTGCCATCCACCCGCAGGGCAAGACCGTGATAATTCCCGGCAGAGATCGCCACCACTTCCTCCAATCCGGCGGGCACGTCCGTCTGCCCATGCTGATTCTCGCCCCAGGCCACCACCGTTCCATCCGGCTTCAAAGCCAGGCTGTAATGCCAACCTCCGGCGATGTCGATCACCCCGGACAACCCCTCCGGCACATCCGTCTGGCCGTTTTCATCCAGTCCCCACGCGAGGACCGGCCCTGTCACGGTCTCGGGCACGGTCACCTGCAGCTCGACTTCGCGGCTCCTCACGAGGCCAAAAGCGTTGCTCACTTCCACCGCATAAATCCCGGCGTGCTCCAAACCCGCCACAGGAATCGTCAACACGGCATCGGTGGCTCCCGGCAGCATCTCGTGCTGGAAGAACCACTGGTAGTGGAGCGGGGACGTTCCAATCGCCTCCACATCGAACTGTGCCAGATCCCCCACGGTGACCTCCAGGTCATCAGGTTGCCGTTGAATCTCCAGCCTGTTGACGGTCAGTTCGCACGGGAGGGAGGTCGCGACACCCCGCTCGTTGCGCACGCGCAGAGCATAGAAACCCGCCTGCTCCGGTTGCACTCCGGTCAGCACCATCCAGGCGTTCGTCTCCCCCGCCAGGTCCTCACCGTTCCGTTGCCACTGGTAGCTCAAGGGCCATTCACCGGTCGCCGCCCCCGAGAAGACCACCTTGCCGGTGTTCGCCAGAACCGACCGATCCGCGAGTTGCGCCGCGATCTGCGGCGGACCTTCCCCCACCAGCGCCAGGCTGTGCCAGCCTCCCGCGGCAATATGCACCACGCCTGTTAGGTCCTCCGGGATATCGAAACGACCCTCCTCGGACGATCCCCAGGTGACTACCTTCCCGTCCGCGCGCAGCGCCAGGCCATGCACATGCCCGGCGTCAATGGCCACGACTCCGGTCAACCCGTCCGGTACGGTTGCCTGGCCAAGGTTATTGTCCCCCCACGCGGTGACCGTGCCATCCGATCGGAGTGCCACACTGACGCTTCCCTTCGCAGCAATGGCCACCACGTCCGTCAATCCTTCGGGCACATCCGTCTGGCTGAGCTCGTTGATTCCCCACGCCGCTACCGTGCCATCGGGACGCAGCGCCAGGGAGTGATGCGAGCCCGCGGCGACCGCGATCACACCGTCCAGTCCTGGCGGCACGTTCGTCTGACCACGATCATTCGCCCCCCAGGCCACCACCGACCCATCCGAACGCAACGCCAAGGCGTGAGAATAACCCACGGCGACCTGCACCACCTGGTCCAGTCCCTCCGGGATGTTCTGCCCCCCTCCCCACCCGACCAAGGTGCCATCAGCCTTCAGCGCCACGTTGCGGGCTGCTCCGGCGGCGATCGCCACCACACCGTTCAGTCCTTCCGGGACGTTCGTCTGACCGGATCCGTTGTATCCCCACGCCACCACCGTGCCATTCGAGCGCAACGCCAAGCTGTGGCTTGAGCCGGCAGCGATGCTCAGCATCCCCGTCAAGCCCGCGGGCACACCCGCCTGACCGTTGCCGTTCGATCCCCACGCCGCCACCGAACGCAGGTGCAAAGTCGCCCGCCGACTGACCACGGAGCCGCTGCCGTTGGTCACCTCCACCCAGTACTCACCGCGGTCTCCCAACCGCGTAACGGCCATTACCAGGGTCGGCCCCGTCGCCCCCGCCACCGGCAAGCCGTCATGAAACCACTGATACGCGAAGGGGCCGCGTCCGACCGCCTCGACAACCCACTCCGCCCGGCCGTGCAGCAAACCATCAACATCCTCGGGCTGTTGCACGATCTCGACCGTGTTCACCGTCAATTCGCACGGGTCCGAGGTCGCCTCACCCTGGGCGTTGCTCACGCGGAAGCCGTAGCTGCCGGCCTGCCCCGGTTGCACTCCCTCCAGAACCATCCATGCATTCGTCTGGCCAGGCAGGTCTTCGCCGTTTCGTTGCCACTGGTAGTTCAGCGGCCATTCCCCCGTGACCGTGGCGTGAAAGATCACGGTGCCGCTATCCACGAGAACCGAACGGTCCACCAAGCGTTGCGCGATTCGCGGAACACCATGGCCGCCCAGTGCGAGGCTGTGCGCACTTCCTCCGGCCATCCCGGCGACCCCGAACAACCCGTCCGGCAGTTGGGTCTGGCCGGAATCATCCCTTCCCCAAGTCACAGCCGTTCCATCCGAACGCAACGCCAGGCTGTGGTTGGACCCGGCAAAGACGGCCGTGACCGGGCCCAAGTCTTCCGGCACCTCCGATTGTCCCCATCGGTTGCTCCCCCAGGCCACCACGGTGCCGTCCGCCCGCAACGCCAGACTATGGTCGTAACCAGCAGCAACAGCGACAATCCCGGTCAATCCTTCGGGAACCCAACTGATCCCACCCGAGATATTTCCCCACGTCTCAACCGTGCCATCCGCGCGCAGGGCCAGGCTGTGGGCGCCACCTGCGGCGACAGCCACCACCCGGTCCAAGTCCGCCGGTATGGCGGCGGGGTTCCCCCACCCCACCACCCTGCCATTCGAACGTAGCGCCAGACAGTGGCTCCCGCCCGCCGCGATCGCCACGACGTCAATCAGTCCTTCGGGCACATCCGTCTGACCGTCGGAGTTGTTACCCCAAGCGGTCACTGTACCATCCGATCGCAGGGCCAGATTGTGGTAGTTGCCTGCCGCGATCATGACGACGCCGGCCAGACCGACCGGCACGCTTGCCTGCCCCAGATCGTTCCTCCCCCACGCCATCACTGAGCCGTCCGATCGCAGGGCGAGGCTGTGATACGAACCCGCCGCAACCTCCACCACCTCGACCAAACCCGCCGGCGCGTCCGTTTGCCCGTAGGAGTTGCTTCCCCAGCCCATCACCGCCTTCACGTCGAGCGACACCTCCCGACTCGTCTCCGTCTCGTAGGCGTTCCGGACTTCCACCCGGTAGTTCCCGGCTTCCTCCGTCCGCACCCGCAAGAACGCCAGAGTCGTATTCGTGGCGCCTTCCATCGGCTCGCCATCATGGAACCACTGGTACGCAAATGGACCCCGCCCCGTCGCGGAAACTGAGAGTGTCGCGGTTCCGCCGAGAATCGCTGCCCGACTCTCGGGCTGACCGACGATGGCCAGCATATCAACCGTCAACTCGCAGGGACCCGAAGTCGCCTCGCCGAGGGCGTTGCTGACGCGAAGCGTGTAGGCCCCCGCCTGTTCGGGTTGCACTCCCGTGAGCAGCATCCAAGCGTTTGTCTCCCCTTCCAGGTCCACTCCGTTGTGCTGCCATTGATAACTCAGCGGCCATCTCCCGGTGGCTTCACCGCGGAAGATCACGGTGCCGGTGTCCGCATAGACTGAGCGGTTGACCCACGACGAAAGGACCCTTGGCGGGCCGTCTCCCAGAAGAGCCAGACTGGTCCAGCCACCGGCAGCAACGGACACAACACCTGACAAACCTGCCGGGACGGTCACGTAGCTGTCCCCCCAGGCCGCCACCGTGCCGTCCGACCGCAAGGCCAGGCTCTGACCGGTGCCAGAAGCAATGGCCACCACCCCGGATAGGCCCGCGAGCACCCCGGCCTGGCCTGCGCTGACGTCTCCCCAAGCCACCACGGTACCGTCGGACCGCAGGGCCAGGCTGCGGTCGGATCCGGCCGCGATGGCTACGACTTGATCCAGCCCTTCCGGGACTTCGGTCTCGCCGCGAGAGTCTTGGCCCCAGGCCACGACAGTGCCATCGGACTTCAGGGCCAGGCTATGTCTCTCTCCCACGGCAATGTCCACGACTCCGGTCAGGCCTCTCAGTGTATCGCTCTGGGTGTATCCGTTGGATCCCCAGCCCACCACCGTCCCGTCCGACCGCAGCGCCAGACTGTGAAAGAAGCCGCCGGCAACCCGCACCACCGAGGTCAATCCGTCAGGCACATCTGTCTGGTCATACTGATTCCACCCCCAGCCCACCACAGTACCATCCGAACGCAAGGCGAGACTATGATAGACTCCGGCCGCCACCTGAACCACCTCCGCAAGGTCCTCCGGGACATCTGCCTGGCCTTTCCCGTTGGCTCCCCACGCCACCACTGACCCATCTGTCAACAAGGCCAGGTAGTGGCCGGATCCCGCAGCGATGCTGACCACTCCCGTCAACCCAGCCGGGACTCCGGTCACACCAACGGAGTCGCCTCTCCAATCGACCACTGAAAGCACATTCAGAAACGCCTCCCGACTGGTGACGATGTCGAACGGACTGCGCACCTCGACCGTGTAGAGTCCGGTTTGCTCGGGCTGAGCACTCTCGATCACCAGCGTGGCATTCGTCGCCCCCTCTAGGGCTTCACCCTCATGAAACCACTGAAAACCGAACGGCCCCCGTCCCACGGGCTCCACGGTCAAACGGGTCTCCCCGTGGAGCATCACGACCTGGTCTTCCGGTTGTCCGGCGATCGCCAGCATCGTGACCGTCAACTCGCATGGGGCTGAAGTCGTTTCCCCCAACTCATTGCTCACCCGCAACATGTAGGCGCCGGCCTGTTCCGGTTGCACAGCGGAAAGACTCATCCAGACATTGGTCTCACCGGGCAGAGGCGCACCGTCGTGCAGCCATTGGTAACTCAACGGTCCCTCCCCCACCGCCACCCCACGAAACACCGCCGTGCCCGTGTCCACCAGCGTGGAGCAAGCGGTGAGGTTCAGATGCACGGACGGGACGCCATTCCCTACCAACGCAACGCTGAAGCCCTTTCCGGCCGCGATACCCGTCACCCCGCCAAGCCAGTCCGGCACGCCGCCCCCAAGGCCCCAAGACACCACGGTCCCGTCCTGTCGCACCGCCACGCTGTGCGTGCTCCCGGCCGCTATCGCCACCACGCCGGTCAGCCCCTCAGGCACCTCGGTGCGCCCGGTGGCATCCCGTCCCCAGGCCACCACGGTGCCATCCGACTTCAGGGCTAGATTGTGATCCGCCCCCGCAGCGATCTCGACCACCCCGCGCAGTCCTGCCGGAACGTCGGTCTCCCCATCACCGTTCCTCCCCCAGGCCACCACCGTGCCATCCCCCTTCAACGCCAGGCTGTGGCCCTCCCCGGCCGCGATGGCAACCACGCCCGCCAATCCTGCCGGAACAGCGATCTGCCCCTCGTAACCGGCACCCCAGCCCACCACCGTCCCATCCGACCTGAGCGCCAGGCTGTGCGCCCCCCCAGCGGCAATTGCCACCACGGAGGTCAACCCCTCGGGCACCGTGGTTTGGCCGGAAGTCCCGACTCCCCAGCCCACCACCGTCCCATCCGATCGCAGCGCCAGATTGTGTTCGTCCCCTGACGCGATGGCCACCAACCCGTACAGCCCCGAAGGGGTCGTGTACTTCCTTCCCCAGGCCACCACGCGCCCGTTCGTCAGCAGGGCCAGACCGTGCTCCCGTCCGGCAGCGACACTGATCACGCCGGACAAGGTCGGCGGCACGTCGATCTGGCCCTGGGAGTTGTCCCCCCACGCCACCACCGGATCGGCGTGCAGACAGAACGGGTTGAGCAGCACGACCGGCAGCAGGCTGCGTGCCCATCGAATTGCGACGATGATTGGCTTCCACTTCATGGACGGTGTCCTCGTCGCGACCTCCAAATGCCCCATTTGCGCCGGTTCGTGGAGCCAACGCGAACACCACTGGACAATCGGGAAGCAGACGACGGGGCAATCCTGTGTTGGCTCACGCCGGACAGTCAAGAAACGTCCGCCCGTCCACGGCAACATGCAGGA
>JACKPW010000062.1 GCA_024233215.1 Verrucomicrobiales bacterium
GACCGGCGGGGAACCGGATGTGGTCGGCCAGGATGCGAAGACCGGGGAGTGCCTCTTCTTTGATTGCTCCGCGGAAAGTCCCGCGGGTCGACGCAGCGTCTGCTACGACCGGGAAGGCCTGGAATCGCGGAAGGAACACCGCCCGAAGCACAGCGCCATCGACATGGCGGCAGGCATGGGGATCGAGCTGTTGACGGAAGAGGAATACCTCTCGCTGCAGCGCCTGGGTGACTTCGATCTGAAAACCTCGAGCTGGGTGAGGACGCCCCCGGAAATGCGGAAGCTCGGGGGAGCGCTCTATTGTGATCGCCGCTACAACCGCGTCTTCGTGGGACACAACGGGGCGCAGTCCTATTACGCCGCCCGGGGCTTCCGGGGCTCGCTGAGAGTCTAAGCGTGAAGATTGCCACCCACCGAACGCACCTGGAGACCATTGCTGCGCTGGTGCGCGATCCGAACTTTGGACCCATTACCCTGTCGCTTGCAGATGATGGGAAGTAGCAAGGGAAGAACGGGCGTGGGCCTCGGTCCGCGACCGGATTCGCTGTGACCGGACCTGCTTCGCGCCTTGGCAAAGGCGGGGGTCCCCGTCACTCTGCCCGTGTAATCACCAACAGCATTGACGCAAGATGAGCGAGGCCTGCGCCAGCGAACCCTGCTCGCCAAGAGGGGGCCGCTTCGTCACGACCCACTGGAGCCGGCTCGTGCTGGCAACCCGCGAGGATTCACCGGCCGCGACCGCGGCGCTGGAGGAGCTTTGCCGCACCTATTGGTACCCGCTCTACGCCTTCGTGCGACGACAAGGCAAGAACCCCGCGGATGCCGAGGACGCCGTGCAGGCGTTCTTCGCACGGCTGCTTTCCAAGAAGCTGCTGGCCCGGGCCGACCCCGCCCGCGGACGGTTCCGCGCCTTCCTGCTGACCGCGTTCATGAACTTTCTGGTCAGCGAATGGGAACGTGAGACCGCCACCAAACGCGGCGGCGGACAACCGGTTCTGTCACTGGAAAACCTTCAGCCTGAAACGGTGTACTCACGCGACGCCGATCCCGCGTTGACCCCCGACCAGGCCTACGACCGCGCCTGGGCCTGCCGGTTGCTCGCCACCGTCCGTGAGCACGTCCGGATGGACTATGCCGAGCGCGGGCAGGCCCGTCGGTATGAACTGTTGGAAGCGTTCCTCCCCGGCGGGGACGGCCAGCTCAGTTACTCCGAAGCGGCGGCGGAACTTGGGCTCGGCGAAGTGAGCGTCCGCGCCGAGGTGCATCGACTCAAGAAACGCTATCGGGCGGCGCTCCGGACCGAGATTGCCGCTACGGTCTCCAGCGCGGAGGAGGTCGATGAGGAACTCCGCTCGCTGATGGCTGGCGTGGCCGGCTCCCCGTGAACAGTAACGATTCAGTGGAACTCGGAATGACACGGATTACACCGATTACACGGAAGCCGAATCGATTCACAGCCCGCAGAAGGAAACGAAGGAAACGAAGGTAGGACCGATGGAGAAACACGCCACTGAAAGTCCGGAACCAGTCACCATTGGGCTGAGTGGTGGCGCGTCCGAAGAAGACCCTCCAAGGGCCTGCCTCTCTTCGTGTCCTTCTGTAGGCACTTCCCGGTTACGGCTGAGGTCCAACAAACCGGGCAGGCTGCGGTAGGAAGAAAGCAGACCGTGAAATCCCTCGATCGATCCCGTTGTTCGCGATGCGGCGAGCCGCTCCTGTCCGGCACGCTGGGGGACCGTTGTCTGCGGTGCATGTTGGAGCTCGGCCTTACCGCCGCTGTGGACGATGGGCCGGACGAGTTGGATGAGGCGGAGGCAAGTCCCGGAGTCGGTCAAGCAGGCCAGCGTTTCGGGGATTACGAACTGCTCGAAGAAATCGGTCGCGGTGGCATGGGGGTGGTTTACCGCGCACGGCAAGTCAGCCTGGACCGGATCGTGGCGCTCAAGATGCTAGTGCATCGTCCGTTTGAGACGCCCGAGCTGGCCGAACGACTCGAAGCCGAGGCCAAGGCCGCCGCCCGGCTGCATCACCCCGGGATCGTGGGCATCCACGAGTTCGGCCAGCACGAGGGCCAGTTCTTCTACTCGATGGAATACATCGAGGGCCGGAGCCTGGCGGACGTGATCGCCGAATCGCCCGGTCAGATCACGGACTTCGAACGGGTCGCGCGCTACCTGCGGGACATCGCCGCGGCCGTCCATTACGCCCACGAACAGGGCACCCTGCACCGGGATCTCAAACCGTCGAACATCCTCGTCGAGGTGAGCGACGCAGTGAAGGTCACGGATTTCGGTCTGGCGAAGCGAATTGGAACCGACTCCGGAATGACCCTCACCGGGCAGGTGCTGGGATCGCCCAGCTACCTTTCGCCCGAACAAGCCTCCGGCCGGCATGATCAAGTCGGCCCGCGCAGCGACGTCTATGCGCTGGGCGCGGTCCTGTTCGAGTTGCTGACCGGACGACCCCCGTTTGTGGCCGACTCGTTTGAGTCGAACCTGATTCAAATTCGGGAGAAGGAGGCGCCATCGCCGCGGCTGTTGAATCCCCGCGTGCCCCGTGACCTGGAGACCATCTGCCTCAAGTGCCTCGAAAAGGAACCGGACCGTCGCTACGCCGGCGCCCGCGAGCTTGGCGAAGAACTTGGGCGTTTCCTGGATCGCGAGCCAATCCGCGCCCGCCCGATCTCACCGCCCGGACGCGTCTGGCGCTGGTCGCGGCGGAAACCCGCCCTGGCTGGCCTGAGCTTCGCTGTGTTTGCGCTGCTGCTGACGATCCTCATCGGCCTGCCGGTCGCCCTCGTGCGGATCAGCCGGGCCCTGGAACGCGCCGAAGCCGAGGGCTACGCCTCCGGCATGAACCTGGCGCAGGCGGCCCTGGAGGACGGTGTGCAGGGAACCGCGCTGCAATTCCTGGAAGCCTGCGTGCCCGAGCCCGGCCAACCGGACCGCCGCGGTTGGGAGTGGCAATACCTCCGGAGCAAGTGCGCGGATGATTCCTTGGAGGTAAACCGCGACAATCCGGAGCCGGTCCTCAGCATTGCGGTCAGCCCGGTCACCAACGAGTTCGTCGTCACGCGTCGTCCAGGGACAATCGAGCTGTGGGGTTGGGACCCCTTGAGGCGAATCAAGGTCCTCCGGTCCACGGTGCCCGGCCTGTTCAGCTTCGCAGGTTTCTCCCCCGATGGGGACCGTTTCGCCATCTGCGAGCGTGGTGCGGTGAATATCTGGCAGTTGCTGCCGGAGACGAAGGTGGTCCAGACCCTGACGAACGACCCTTGGGCCTTCGCCGTGGCCTTCAGTCCGGACGGGCGACGGGTTGCCTGCCTGGACGCTGAGGGTTTCCGGCTCTGGGATCTCGACGGTCCGTCCACGCCGTACGGCGGGATCCCTTGCGATGTCGAGTTCTCCTGTCGCGGGCTGGCCTTTCATCCCGACGGCCGACTGCTGGCTTTTGGCGATCGCGCCGGCGTGGTTCGGATCGTTGAAGTGGGAACAGGCGGAGTGGTTCGGGAGTTTACGGCCCATCCCAGAAAAGTGGGCTCCTTGGCCTGGTCACCGGATGGCAGCCTCCTGGCCACGGCGAGCCCCTGGCAGACCGAACCGATCAAGCTGTGGGACAGCCGGACCGGTCAATTGGTGGGGAGGCTCGAGGGACATCGGGATGCCATCCAGGCCCTGGCCTTCATCGACAACCGGCGGTTGGTTGCATCCGGGAGTGAACAGTCCGTACGCATCTGGAATCTGGCCACGCGGGAATGCACGGCCGTGCTAAACGGCAGCGGGAACACGATTCTCACCTTGGGCGTGTTGCCGGACGGAGAGCGCATTGTCACCGGAGCCGTGGATGGGGGCATCCGGCTCTGGCCGACTTCGCCCCCTGCCGCGCCTGACAATCCCGTGCGAATCCCGGATATCAGGGCGTTCGATCTGCTCACGAAGGATGGCGGGCGGGTCGTCGTCTCGGACACAGACGGTCGGATTGCGGTGTGGGAGACCCGACCCCCGCGAAAGCTCCTTTCGCTGGCGGAGGAACTGGGTCCGGGCAACTACCGTCTTGATGTCTCACTCGAACGGGGGTTGGCAGCGTTCAGCAACGTCTCAGGGCGGATCAGTGTGTGGTCGCTGGGCAACTGGCAGTCTGTCACGAATCTCGACTACCCCGTGCCCGGTAACCCTTCCGCCACGGTGGACTTCGTGGACGGGGGGCGCCGGCTTCTGGTCGGCCGTATCAGGCCTCCCGCTGTCGCCCTGGAGACGGACACCTGGCAGGCCGTGCCGGAGCCGGACCCGCAGGTGCGGGTCCTCCGGTGCATCATTGACGAGACGCGGTCCCGGAAGATGGCAGCCAATCCGGGAAAGTTCTCCCACAACAGCCGGTGGGTGTTCCTGCCGGACGACGACGGTTCGATACACTGGTTCGACCTGCGAACTGGCAAGAGAGTGGCCCGCTTCCGGGACAGCATGAGCGCCGCGAACGATGTGGCGGTTTCGCCGGATGATCGTGTCGTGGCCTCGGTGGGCAACGCTTCCCTCATCGTCCTCCGCGACATCCGGACCCGACGGCCGGTGTGCTCGTGGCAGGCGAACGATCGCTCCGTCACAAGCGCGGCTTTCTCCCCGGATGGACGCCGTTTCGTCACCGCCCACCACCAGGGATACGGGGTGACGATCTGGGATTGGGCAGTCCAGCGCAGCCTGATCACGCTCCCCTGTGACGCCGAACGGATCCGGGACGTGCAGTTCTCCCAGGACGGCCACCGACTCTTCGCCCGAGGCGACGACACGCTCTACATCTGGGATGCATTCGCCGAGAGCCGAGCAGAGAATGGCGAATCTCCGCCAGGTCTTGGAGTGCGGTGAAAAGGGCCAGCCTTCACCGCTTTGTCCGGGGCCACCAAAAGCCCGAAATCCGAAGCAAGCCCGAAGTCCGACACCCGCCCCCTGTTCGCCGTCCCCCTCCCTCCTGAACACCGAGACCTGACCACTCAAACCTCAACCTCACCCCCAAGAGCGACGATTCGGATCGCGCGCACCCCACGACGCTTCGCGAGGTCCGAATGCCCGTCGGCTGCGAATCTACTTCCATCCGTTCATCTGCGGTTCCCACGCCCCTGAATCCCCGTGCAACATTTCGTGCCCTAACCGGTAGGAACAGGTGGGGCAGGCCAGGTCACGGTGACTTGTCCGGCCTCGAATTGAGAATCTCATGAAAGGCCGGTGGCAGGGATGGAGGGCTTCGGCGCCGGAACCAAGCACAACAACGAAAGGAACGCAGATGAATTCACTGAGATTGTTCCAACACGGTCCCCGCCACCAGACGCTGGGACTGATTTCCCGGGGGCTTGCCCTGATCGCCCTCTTGAGTCTCACGATCATGGGCCGGGCCTTGGAGATTGACGAGTTCGACCCGCCTGGGTGGGAGTGGGTAGAGGATTACGGGCTTGCGCCGCTTTGCCAGGTGGAGACAGTCGATGGTTACCTCGTCATCAGGAACAAACAGACGCTGCCGGCATACGCTGGAGAGCAAAGCAACGCGGTCAGCGTGGTGTACGACGGGGTGCTCCCCAACCTGCCGCTGCTCGAAGGAAGAACTTTGGAACTGCAGCTTCGTGAGTTCACCAGCAGCCACGACGACCTGTTCGGTTGGATGAACTATGGGGACATCGGCCCATGGAGCGGCCAGCGCCCGAACGCCTACGTTCTGGCTGTGGACCGGAACGAAGTGGTGCTGCTGAAAACCTCTCCCCAGATGTGGTTGTTCTTCGAGAGCATGCCGGAGACCACCGCTCCCGTGGATGTGAGCATGGCCCTGACGCGCTACGGCGGTACCGTGACAATCCGCAGTCAGGTCAGCCTGAGCGAGGATCCCTCGGTGATCCTCTTCGAGAAGGTGTTCGTGGATGGACCGGGCGTGGATGCGAATCTCATGACTCCCGCGGGTCCGCACGGGGTGCCCAGCATGGCGGACCAGGGCCCGGCGGTGCCGGGGAGCTACGGTTATTGGTCTGAATTGGGGCTGGCGAACTACTCCGCGACCGAGCTTGCCCCGGGCGAGTCTATTCGCGTGGGAGGTTTCCACTACTTCCTATATCCCGCTGCTCCCGACCCGGCCATCGAGCCGGCGGTCAGGATCGACTTCGTGCGAACGCCAAGCCCGCGCATCGTCTTATCGGCCCCGGAGTTGAACGGCCCCTGGACGCCGTGTGCCGAACCGCTTTATCCCGACGGTGACCGTTACGCGATGGCCGTGCCCATGGCGTCCAGTCACCAGTTCTTCAAGACCGCGCCCGGCGTGACGGTGGAGGACGGCTTCGACGGCGGGTTGGGCAGCGACTGGGCCGTTCTTGCCGCTCCCGGGATGGAGGAGGCCTTCCGACTGGAAACGGTCGAGTTGGAGGTGCCGGGGGAGACCCGGCTGCGGCTGTCGGGAACTCAAGCCGGCGGACCGGACAGTCGCCTGACCCTGCTCCACCAGGGTCCGGCGATGGGCGACTTCGCCGTCTGCCTGGATGTGCAGGAATCCACCATGCAGGCCGACACCGCCACCGGCTTGATCGCGCGGTCGGTCGGCGAGGATGGGCGTAACGGGTACGTGGCCGGGGTGACTTGGGGACCGGTCTCCGGGGGCGGCTGCCTGCCCGGCAAGCTGTGGATCCGCAAGATCGTCGATGGCGTCCCGCAGACCCTCGCGGAGCGGTGCCCGGAGAAGGTTGTCCTGACGCCGGGGCTTGACCGCCGGCTGCGTTTCACGGGCGCGGGAGATCGACTGACCGTCGAACTGGTGCTGCCGGACCGACCGGACATAACCGTTGAGCCATTGACCATCCACGACGCCACCTTCACCCAAGGGACCACGGGTATCTCCGTGACGCTGCCTACTGAGACCTGCAAAGTCACGGTGGACAACTTCCGCACCGTGGGGACACTGCCGGAGTGAGTTGGTGCCGGCATCGTGGCGGGTCGCCATGGAAGTGACGGGTTGGTGCGAACGGGCGCGGGCTTCGGTCCGCGCCCGCCAAGCCGCCGCGTCGGCAACGGACATTTCCTCACACCATGTGAAAGACTCCCCCGTCCGGGCTGTGTTGATGTGCAAGACGACTTTGCATTCCATGAAGACATCGAATCTTTCTCCGCAGGCGGACTGGCCCGCCGGGCTTCGAGTCCCTCCATTCCGACGCTGCGGTAGAGTCCGCCCCCGGCGACCTTTGGCGCGTTGTGGGGCCGAGGTTGCGACCGTCATCCTGGCTGTGCTCCTGCCGGGCTGGGCCCGGGCGCAGATTGGACTTTCACGCGTCGGCAGCCACGCCATTGAGGGTGGCTGCAACGTTGCGATTTCGGGAGACCATGCCTATGTGGCGGTCTGTCCCGATGAAGCGAAGGAGCGGGCCAGCGGCCTGCTTGTGCTGGACATCACGGATCCCGCCCATCCCTGGCAACTCGGCGCCTGGGAGGGCGAAGGGGACGCAGGCGGACCGTTTTGGCCTGGAACGGAAATCCACGTCGAAGGAGATCTGGCGTTCGTACCGTGGTTCTGGGGTGAATGGCCGGACCAGACCGTTGGGCTGTTGGTGTTCGATGTGAGTGATCCGGCTCTGCCGAGGCTGCGGCACCAGGTTGAATTGGGCGTGTCTTGGCCCTGTGTGGCGATTTCAGGTGAACACGCTTACCGGCTCGACGAGGGAGGTTTTGAGGTGCTGGATCTCAGCGATCCGGGAAACCCGCGAAGGGTCGGCTCCTGCACCGTGAAAGGGTGGGGCGCGTCGATCACGGTTGCAGGCCATCTCGCATACGCACCCTGGAGTTGGCAGGAAGAGGGGGCGAGGAAGCAGGGTCTGCTGGTGGTCGATGTGCAGGACCCCACCCGCCCGCTGTCGTTGGGACGGCACGATTTGGGGGGGAGAGATGGCTCGGTATCCAGCATCGCGATCTCGGGGGACACCGCCTGCCTGGGAATCGAAACTTCTGAAGAACAGACGTGGTATCTGCAGGTGGTGGACGTTGGCGAGCCGGCGCAACCACGGCTCGTGCGAGAATTCAAGGCGGAAGGCATTCTCGATTGGAAGATCGATGTGGCGATCTGGGGGCACTTCGCCTGTATCGCAGCGGATGATAGTGAGACCCCCTGGCTCAATAATGGGAGCTTGCAGGTCTTCGACCTGGACGCCGGGACTGATTCGGCAATCGTAGCGGGCTACGGCTTTGAACCGCGTGGCTATCCCATGTCGGTGGCAGTGGCAGGCGATTACGCCTTTCTCCTGACCTACGAGACTCTGGACATTGTCAGTCTGGATGCCCTGCGGCAACTGGATCTGCCGAGGCCGAAGAAGGTCTTTGAGGTGAAGGACGTCCTGGGGGCCGCCCTGTCGGGACGATATCTTTGCACATTGATCTGGGACGAGGATCCCTGGGACACCTTGCTGCAGGTCCATGATCTGGACGCTCCGCAGGGCCCGGAGGTGGTCGGGCAGCTTGCAGGGTTGTCTCCAGGGGAACTACAGGAGTTCTCGGGAGGCTACGCGTACCTGATCGGAGAACAAGGGGAGTACTTGCAGGTGATCGACTTGAACAACCCCGAACAGCCCCGGCTGGTCGGCGCGCTCGACGAGTTGACGGACTCGCGGATCGAAGGGTTGTTTACTCTGGACGGAGATCTGGCCTGTATTCTGGCGGGGGCCAACGAGCAGGCTCCAGGTGGGGTCTGGCTCAGTGATATGCAGATGATCGACCTGAGCGATCGGTCCAACCCGCGGTTGGTTGGCCGGCTTCGCGATGCCTTCAAGGGAGTTGCACTCCGCGGAGACCTGGCCTATGTCACCGGGACAGACCGCCTGGAGGTAATTGATTTGAGCGATCCCGCCCATCCGGGGCTTTTGGGCATCTGGCACGCGCAGTCCGCAGGGATTGACACGGGATTGGAATCCTCGCCCGTGCAGGGGTATGGGTTCAGGCGCCTGGACCTGCAGGGCAACCACGTGTACGTGCCTGGGACGTTGGAGGCGGACGGTTCCCCGCAGCATGGGCTGGCGGTCCTCGATGTCAGCGATCCCGCCCACCCGGCGTATGTACGTTTCATTGCTTTCAGCGGGGGCGAAGGAACCTGCAACTGGCACTGGGGCGTAGCCGGGCACTATGCCTATGCCCTGTTCGGACGTGGCTGCAACATGGTGTCACAGGACAGTGCACGTCTGGAGATCATGGACATCAGTGATCCACTCAACCTGCGGTTGGCCGCTCAGAATCTGCTGTTTGAGTATTCCCGCGCGGTTTGGCTCCGGCCAATGGTCGTGCAGCCAGGGCGGGCTCTTCTGTTCTGCTACCATCCGGTACCGCGCAGATCCTGCGTGCTGTTCGAGTTGGAGCCGGCGTTCCGGTCAATCCGGAGTGATGCCGAAGGGATCACCCTGGAGTGGGAGGATTTCGTGCCAACCACGCTCCAGCGGGCGACCGACGCCGCGCATCCGGATTGGGAGAACATGCCCGGCTACGAAGCGACCAACCGCGCCACCCTCCCCCGGCGAGCCGGGTCGGAGTTCTTCCGGCTCGTGAGGCCTTGATTGGGAAGGCGGCACGCGCAAACAACGAGGGACTCGGTGAAAGATCTGATCCTTGTGGCTGTGCGGGAAAGGTGCCGCGTTACGACCTGTTGGCCGGTGGCATGAACGCCGAACGGGGGTAGGTGCCAGGCTGCCGGAAACCTCCACCGGCCGCGGCGATCGGGTGTGGACGTGGGAGGAGGTAATCCCCGGCGGCGATTCGGTTGACGCTGATCGGCCGCACGTCTGGGTGCGGACTGACGAGGCGGCCCGGTTCTTCCGCCTGCGCGAGGTGGATTGACCGTGGGCCTGGGCTCGCGGGGGAACGAGATTGATCGAGATTGTGTGAAAGAAATCCCCGGACCGGATCGTATAGAGGTTGAAGGGAACTTCGCATCTCATGAAGACAGTGAGCCTCCATTCGGACCTGGCCTGGCTGGACAGACGCCAGTCCCCAACAGAAGTCAGGAAGCCCCAAGGGCGATGGCACTCGACCGGCGCCAGTCGATGCGCACGTCGAGCCGTGCAGCTGGCGCTGGTGA
>JACKPW010000063.1 GCA_024233215.1 Verrucomicrobiales bacterium
TGTGCGAGACGTGCTTGGGGCCGAAGGACGCGAGGTCCAGCTTCAGGGCAAGGGACGCAAGTGCCGCAGGATCCCGTTGTGGCGGAAAACGCAACGGTGCGTTCGGCAGTGGATCCGCCGCAATCACCTGGCTCCCGAGGCTCCCTTACTGGCCAATCGTTTCGGCCAACCGTTGACCCGCTCCGGCGCCGCCAAGCAACTCCAGCAGTTGATTGAGCGCGCACAGCGCACGCGGCCCAGTCTGCAAAAGCGCCGCATCTCCCCGCACCAGTTTCGCCACGCGACGGCGATGCACATGCTGGAATCCGGGGTGCCGATCGAGGTGATTGCCCTTTGGCTCGGGCACGAACGCCCGAACACGGCGCACGGCTACGTGGAAGCCAGCGTGGCCATGAAGAAACGGGCTCTGGAATCGCTTCAGCCCCCGAAATCCAAGCGGCAGAGGCCCCCGCTCAGCGATTCGCTCCTCCGGTTCCTGGATACCCTTTGAGTTATGCGGAGTCCGAGGCCAGGAATCCCCCGGTTCCGCAGGCGATACAGCTTCAACTCCACAGAACCACGTTCTCCGCATAACGCCGGTTACCCTCCGGTTGCGGTAACCGGCGCCGGTGGCTCTTCATCGGGCACCCGGACGCGGGTTGGCGCAGTGCCGTGATCTACTCGATCATCATCAGTTGCCGCCGTCGCGGGATCAACCCCCAGGAATACCTCACCGACGTCCCACGAAGGCTTCCCGCCCTCACCATCACCCAGATCGACCAGTTGCTGCCCGAAAACTGGCAATCCCAGTCGGTTTCGCAGGCGTGAGTGGGGCGGCGGGGTTGGTCTCGTTCAGCCGCCCCACGGCCTGCACCCTGCTTACCGCTTACTCATGATCGGCGAACCAGGGAGGGCCTGATCGCGGAAGCAGCGACCCGTGGCCGGTGTGCAACGTAACGAAACCGGCGCTGTCGTTTCGAGATCGCCGATCACTGGAACTGAACGGTCGGCGGACTACCGCTTCAGCGTGCTTCGTCGCCTCCAGGCGGCGCAGGCCCGAGCGTGTTCAGGATGCGGGCCGCCGTTTCCCTGACCGGGTGGAACTTCCCCTCACTGATCCCCCATCGGCGCCATGTTTCCAGCTGAGTCAGCTGCGAGGGGGGAAACCACAACCCGAATGGATCGGTTCGCGCCATGCCTTCCAGAAAGGTCCGATCCCCATTGTCGAGCAGCGGACGCAGGGACTCCAAACCCACAACTCTGATTTCGTGCGACGTCGACCCCCGCACCACCTGCAACAGCTCCGTTTTCACGCTCCTGTCCCCCCGGCACGCCCTGGCCATAAGGAAGCAATCGCGAGGAAGTCCGTTACTCTCCGGGGTCGCACTGCGGAGGACCTCGACATCGACCACTGCCGAGGTCGCGAGCACCGCCACCGCCTTGCGGAACAACGATCCGCTCCTTGAGAATTCACCGTCAACACGATCCTGCACCAATAGGAAATGATCCCCATGGGTCACTTTCGCACTTGTCTCAAGTGAATCTCTGACCAACTGGCAGGTTTGTGCCCCCGTGAGACCGGACGGTGCTCTGCGAATGACCTGGAGGGCGTTGTTGCGGATGCCATAATCCTCATGGGCGACGAAGGTCCCGAGTGACGTTGCCAAGGCTTGGTCCACGGGATGCCCGACCAGGGCGCCAAGCGCCCTTGACACCACCCGCGCATCCTCCGCCGACAGCAAGAGCCTGGCGCTCGCCGGCGCGTTTGTGCCCTTCAATAGGCACGTAATAGCCCAATCCTGCAAGATCTGCCCGTGCAGCCCTTTGGCCACGTCAAGGAGTGCCTGCCCTGCCTCAGGCGTGTCCTTCCTAGCCAGAGCCAGGACGGCATCGTGCCCCCTCTTACCTCCGCTTTTGACGTCTGACAGAAGTTGAAAGACTGTAGCACACCCGCTTTCCAATCCGGGCGAGGAGGGCTCCCCCTGCCCAACAGCGCCGTGCATATTCAGGCCTGGAGCCGAGATTGAACTGACCGCGGTCAAGAGGACCAAACCGGCTGTTAGCCTGTATGGCCTTGGTACAGTAATCTTCATATCAATGTGGATCTGGCTGCGTCTTTCGTTCTTTACGCCTGTTCCAACTGCGTTCCTGGGTGGGCCCAATCCTGGAGGTTCGCGCTTCCAACGGCCCACTCCTCCATAAAAAAGCCAGTAAAGGGGTCAGTTCTTGATATTGTCATATCAGGTCTTGGCGGAGCGGTGCTGCCGATGGGGCAAATGGTGCAGGTAGCCGTGGGTGCTGATCTCCAGTCGGGCGGCAATCCACTCGGTCTATCCCTGCATCGACTCCCGGCGTTCCTTCCCATAGCGTTCGGCCCCCATGCGCTCCTCCGTCGACTCCAGCAATTCCTCCCGGAACCGCTCCGTTCCCAAACACCACCCTCGCGCCGGGACCGGCATTTCGCTCCCGTCCACCACCAGCGACTTGTAGCGCCTGCTGAAAAGGTGCCCGCAACGCCTGTGACGCCGATTGAGTCCCCCGGTGTAGGCGCCCAGGAACCACTTCATCCCGGCCACAAGGTTGGGCTGCGGCGTTTCGACGACCAAGTGAAAGTGGTTGGGCATCAAGCAAAGCGCATGGATCTGCCAGCCGGTCTTGGCGCAGGCCTCGGCCAGAGTGTCCAGGAAACGCTGCCGGTCGGTGTCGTTACGGAAGATGGCCTCTCGACGGTTGCCCCGATTGAGGACGTGATAGACCGCCCCCGGATACTCCACTCTCAGCTTTCTGGCCATGCCCCGAGGACTGCCGGATCCGGCCTCATATGTCGATCTTAAGAACCGACCCCGTTACGGCCCTTCCAGCGGCTCTCTCCTTCAACTGACGCTGGAAAGCCCGTGCCTGCGAATCCCATGCATCCCAAGAACGGCCGCCAGCGGTTCCATGTCTCCAGTCTGAGAAGCGGCGCAGCAATATGTCAGGATCATAGACTATCTGATCCATCATCTCCTCAAGACCGACCTCGCTCACGATTGCCTTCATGAACGCGGCATCGATCACTCCGCCCGAAAAACAGTGAACCTCCCCGTTGGGATGAACGAACACAGTCTGCTCAGGGTGATCCCGGTAGAACTCGAAGATCTTTCGCCCCTCGGGCCGTCCGCTGACGCAGAGTCCCTGGATGCACTTGCCTGTCAACACGGCTGCTTCGCGGGCTGAACTCGAGCTATCCCGTTTCCACATCACCGTGTTCACCCAGAACTCGGGGTTGCTGCCTTGAACGAGAAGCGCCAGGGCATCGTCGTTTCGCCGCGCGAGAATCCCGGACAGCACCGGCACGAAATCAAGAACGGCCGCGTCCCCCAGCGTGATTTCCACTCCTGCATACTCACGAGTCAGGGTTTCCAGAAGCACCTGTGCCGAAGGTGAACAACCGCCAAAGGCAAGGATGCGGATGATGTGCTGCTTGTTCCAGGCGCTGGGAATACTGCGGTACAACTCGATGAGGCGGGCTTCGTTCTCGGTGGTGAGCAAAGGCACCTCCGCCACTTTGGGACGCTGGTGCGGTCGCTCCAACAACCCGGCGAGGAGGGACCATTGGGCGGTGCTGTCATCCGAATCCAACGGGCCCGAATCAGCGGCATTGGGAACATCGACGGAACCTGGCTCAGGCCCACCGTGGTCTCGGCTTCGTGAACCGGCCTCCGGCGGGGTCTGCTTCAGGCTATGCTCAGCGCTCGGAACCGGCGGCTTCTGCCTGATGAGCGCCAAGAGGCAGACACCAAGCACAACGACCAGGACAAGGAGCGATTTCTTGGAAGTCGTCATGGCACAGTCCTAATCGTTCCACACTACCGGTGTCCAAGCCTCGAATTTCCCTCGCTCGAACCGATTCACCTCGTCACCGTTCGGATAGTAGCGGTGCATAAGAGCAGTTGCGTCATCCGGGTCACCTTCGTTCGGGATTGTCCCGTCAGGTAACGGCACACCACGGTGCTCGAGTCCGGCGGTGTGGCCATACTCGTGCACCGCAATTCGCCCATTCAATTCTACTACTCCATTGGTGTTCATCGGGGAATAGTGGAAATGCGCGAGAACCACGCTTGGCCTGCCGGGCGTCGCGTAGCCAGCCATTTCCAGCCCGTCAATCGAGATTCGGGCTACGTATTTCACATTTGCAAAGCGCGCATCCAGTAGATGGTTCAAGTGCCCTGGCTCACGCACTGTATTGTAAATGGCGGCAGTAAAATCCACCACCTGATTGGTCGGAGGAATATCATAGGCCGCAGGAAATGTTGCGTGTCGAGCCCTGGGGATGATGAACTCCATGTAGGTAGGAACGTCATCCACAGTCTTGTCCAAGCCGAGTTCGTCGTCTCGATGCGGGTCGTCGTCGTCTCTCGCGAGCAATGCGGCGCCTTCATCGAAGACGGGTTGCAGATCCGGCTTGCCGCCGGTCAGATCCGGATGCCGCGCCCAGGTCATGCGCACGATCTTCGGCTTGTTGGCCTCCACTTCAATGTCATACTGGTACCAATGACAGGCGATCTCGGCCGAAATATCCGGTGTCTCCCCCTTCGGCACCTGCAGCATGACGAGCCCGTCGGCATCAACCCGGTTGCTTGCCACCGTGATCAGGGCCGCTACCGGGTCGATCTGGGCACCCTCCATGCGATTGTTGGGTTCATCCATTCCGCACGAAGTGGAACCGATCTCCAGCGAGTTCCCATCGGTTTTGTCGACTGCCTCCACACGAAGCACCACCGAACGCTTGGGTTTGGGCCAACTGGCCGCGTGTGCGTCAAGCGTGACCCAGGTCTGCGCCTTCCGCCTGTACCTGACATTTGGATCCTCGGCTTGAGCGGGAGGACTACCGTACAGTTCCCACGCCGATCCGAACTGTGAGCACTTCTCCATCGGCAAGGGCCAAACTCCGTCCGGAGGCCGGGCAACTGCAGGCAGCCCGGACGTGACCGTCACCGCTCCTTCCGTGTTGGTGATTACCAGCGTCTCAACTCCAAGCGCCAGTGGCTCTGAGGGCCACGTATAGTGCCGTCCTTCCCCGTTCCTGCCAGGCCGGTTCTCGATCAGGCACTGGAGCCACGAACAAGCGTTTGTGGCGCCACCGCCACCATCCCGTGACCACCACATGCTGAACGCCGAGTCAGGCCAGGTACGATCTACGGGAGGAGAGGGATAGGAATAGAGCTTTTGCGACTCTTCGCACGTGTATGCGGCAATGAAAACCTCGGGGGATGGCGCCATCTCTTCGCCGTCGAATACGCCGTCACCATCCGAGTCCGGGTCTAACGGGTTGGAGGCGCCGCTGTTGGCCTCGGTCCCGTCACTCAGGCCATCATGGTCAGTGTCTGGATCAGTGGGATCGGTTCCAAGCAGGTTCTCCTCGTGGTCGCTGAGGCCGTCATCGTCGGTATCCGGATCAAGGGGGTCGGTTCCAAGGAGGGTCTCCTCCTGGTCGCTCAGGCCGTCATCGTCGGTGTCCGGATCGAAGGGATCGGTTCCGAGGAGGGCCTCCTCTGCGTCGGTCAAACCGTCCCCGTCGCTGTCGAGGTGCTGGAACTCCAGGTGGAGATTGTAGGCTCCGGTGGAACTTGCACTCCAATGCCGCACTTTCACGTAGTAGGTTCCGGCGGTAAGAACGCCCGTCAAGTGGAAGTTGAGACCTTCGCCGGCATCATCGTTGTAGGCCAACTGCGTGCCGGCCGCATCGTAGAGGTAGCCGTAGGTGTCGGTGGTGCCCGTGGTGTAGGCCGTCAGGGTGCCCGGAGCGCTCAGATCGACGCGGAAGCAGTCCACGTCCCCACCCCAGTTGATCGCCCCGGCCGTGACGCTGTTCATGCCCACCACCGTGGCCTGAGCGAAAGTATCCCCGTGGTCATCGGCTCCTCCGCCCCCGCCCGTGGTGACATACAGCGTGTAAGGCCCGGTCCCGGTGCTCGAGTAATGCCGGACCTTCACGTAGTAGGTCCCCGTGGTAACCGGGTAGCTCAACGCGAAGTTGTAGCCTTCCCCGCTGTCGTCATCCGACGCCAACTGCGTGCCCGCCGCGTTGTAGAGGTAACCGTAGGTGTCGGTGCTGCCGGTCGTGTAGGCGGTCAGGGTCGTTGACGAGGACACGGAGACCTCGAAGTAGTCGATGTCTCCGGCTGATTCGATGACGCCGCCAACACTGCTCCCCAGCGACACGGATGTGGCGGCGCCCGGGGTGTCGCCGTGATCGTCGCTTCCGGCCCCGCAGTTCGGATCCAGGGTGTAGACGGGTCCGTTGTCGTTCGAGACGTTGCCGGAGACTGGCGTGGTCACGTTGCAGACGGCGAAGTTCGAGGTGTCGACGTGCGCGTAGGCGTCGGTCCAGATGCCCGTGTTGCAGTCCTCCACCAAGGTGTCCATGACCGCGCGGTTGGCCGAGGAATCGCCCGGGTTGGCGTTGAACTTGAAGGCGGTCTGCGCCCAGCGCACGTGGAACCCGCCGAAGTTGAGTCCGCCGTTGGACGCGTAGTAGTCCCAGATCGCCGGCGAGGCCTCGTAGCCGGGATTGCCGCTGCTGCCCGAGATCGTGGCCCCGACCGTGTTGTCGTTGGCGGAGGTCAGGATCGAGGGGTTGGCGGCGCTGCCGTACCAGGCGGTCGAGCCGTAGAGCATGAGGTAGGCGGAGGGGGCGTATTTAATGACGCAACCGGAATCGAAGGTGACGGCCCCGCTGAGGTAGGTGGCATTGCTGACGTGATAGGTCTGGCCCGGCTGGAAGGTGTAGTCGGTCACCGAGCCATTGAGGGTGGTGTAGTCCAGCACCATCCCCGGGCCGCTGGCCGCCAGCCACGTCCCGGTGTCCATCGCCGGCAAGGCCTCCGGGTCAACCGCCGCCCAGGCCTTGGCTTGCAGGCGCTTCTCGAACGGACGGGCCGCCCAACGCGGTCGGGATGCCCGCTCGGGCAGGTTGCCCGGCACGAGGCTGCCCGGTTCCAGTCGGACCCCTTCGTAATCGGCCGCGGCGCCCGGCGAGGGCAGCGCTTCCAGCCAGGGGGCCACGTCCACGTAATCGCAGGATTCGACCAGGACCCGGCGCTGTCCGATGGCTTCGTAGCTCTTGGCCACCGGCGCCCCGACGTTCTGCGCCCCGGCCGAAAAGGCGCGGCCCGGGATCATCCGGGTGCTGGGGCCGAACTCGAGGTCGCGATCGGTGAGTTCGGGGTCCCAGGCCCGCTGGCGCAACAGGGCTTCGTCCGTGCGCTTGAGGCGATGGGAACGCGCGACGGGTTCCGGGGCGTCGAGGAATTCGGTGTAAATCCTCACCCGCACGTGCGCCGGGTCCATTCCCAGTTCGTCGAGGCCGCCGATCCACTCCCGCAGGACGACGAACTGCTCCATGCCGGAGAGGCTGATTTCGTAGACCAAGTCGGCCTGGAGCCCGTCGAAGCAATCGCGGTAGACGACGGTGCTGGGGCTCACCCGTTCCGCCCGGCACGGTTTGAGGCTGCCGAGCAGGGCGGTGTCGCCGCTGGATAGGTCCACGACGGACACCCCGACCGGGGCGCTGATGAGGCGCACGCCGTCGGGTCCGAGCATGTCGACCGGTTCGGTGGCCAGGTTCGGGGGGAGGATGAGCCGGGTGCGGGTCTGGCGGGCCACGTAATAGCCGTCGTCCGTCCGCTCGAACTCGGGCACAGCAGCCACCCATTCCTGCGCGGTTTCCTCCCAACGGTTCAAGCCGGTTGCCAGGGTGACGTAACGGGAGGTGACCTCGACGACCGACCCCTTGGCGTCAACGTCCTGGCGCACCACCTCGACCATGGTTTCGTCCGGCCCGACAGGCGTCGCGCGCTCGCGCAGGATCTGGGCTTCCGCCCTCGCCTTCGCCGGCGAGGCCGCTTCTCCAGCACGGCCGACGCTACCGGCGAAGGCCAGCGCCATCACGGGCAGAACCGCGCACAGCAAACCCTTCGACTCGGAACTCGGAACTCGGAACTCGGAACTCGGGATGAGCGGATGAGCGGATGAGCGGATGAGCGATTTCATGTCGACCTCAGGCTTTGGAACTGTTCGTATGAATACCCAAATCGGCAGTCGATGCAAGTCGATTATGCCGCATGACGAAACTATTAGCATCGCTGCCAAAGTCGATCAGGTCGCTTTCGGCTTGAGAGGACGGCCTCGCTCCTGCGCGGCGGTCGGGTTGGTCGGGGGCGGCTCGCAGTGAAGCCCGGAGCGCCCGGCGCCAACCGACTGACTTGGGGGCAACGGTCCCCAAACATAGTGGTTTCAGGGCTGGGGTTCAGCCAGCGAACGGAACGGCCCGCGATACTGGTTTCGGTAGGTGGGGCTTCGTCCGGCGCGCAGGGGACTGCTCGCTCTACCCGGGGCATGTCCGGCGTGCAGGGGACTGCTCGCCCTACCCGGGGCATGTCCGGCGTGCAGGGGACTGCTTGCCCTACCCGGGGCATGTCCGGCGTGCAGGGGACTGCTCGCCCTACCCTGGGCCGGGTAGCAGGGGCTTCTGAATCGGACCGGCCCGCTGGATGGAGGCGCGGCATCAATTCCGCGCGCCGAAGGAACTGGGATGACTTAATGGTCGCGGCTCAGAGCTTCCCGTGTTCAAGGCGGCTGAGGGAAATGCGCACGGAGTGCATTCCGCCGGCCCCGCCGCAAGTCAAGTGTGCGGCGGAATAAACTCCGCGGTCCGAAGCAGCCGGGCTGCGCAGGGACTATTCGACGGACGGACCGCCGCGGGGGGCTTGGCCGTCGTCGGGCGAGGTTGCGGGCCGGGCGCCGAGCGCGGCGGCCAGATCCGCCTGGGCGACGAAGTATTGCTCGCTGGCGTCGGCCTGGTCGAGACGCGCCTGGAAGGCGGCTTGTTCGCGGAGCTGAAGGGCGAGGAGGTCGGAGGCGCCGAGGCGGAAGCGGTCCTGCTCGACGGCCTGCAATTCGAGCGCGAGGCGGGCGTTGAGGTTGGCACGTTCCAGTTGTTCGTAGGCGGCAACCAGGCTGATCCGGGCGTTGCGCACCTCGGCGAGGATGCGTTCCCGGGCGAAGGCGGCGCGGTAGGTCAACTGCTCGATCCGGGCGCTGGTTTCCGCCACCTGCCCGCGGGCCTCGCGCCGTTGCAGCGGCATGCTGAACTCGACGCCGAGCTTGAGTTCGAACTCGCCGCGGTCCGGGTAGCGTTCCTCGCCCAGCCCCTGGTTGGCCTCGAGGCCGGCGTCGAGACGGGGCAGCAGCTGGTTGCGGGCCAGACGGAGGTCCACGCCTAGCTTTTCGAGGGCCAGTTCGAGCTGCCGGATTTCGGGGCGTTGCTCCAGCGCGCGCTGCAGGCTGGCCTCGGGCAGGTCGCCCTCGACCGGGGTGATTTCGGGAAAAGTGTCCGGCAACTGGTCGCGCGTGGGCACCACCGGATCATCGCGGTGATCCCGGTGGAAGAGGGACAGCGCCAGGGCCGCGCCCGCGAAGTCCTGCCGGGCCTTGACGGCCTTGAGTTCGCGACTGACCACGAGCTGCCGGTTTTCGGTCAGGGTAATGCGCGGAGAAAGGCCGCGTTCGACCTGACTTTCGATGGCTTCCTGCCGGTCGCGCGCCACGCGCAGGAGTTCCTCGGCGAGAATGAGGCGACGACCCGCGGCGAGCCATTTGAAGTAGGCGACGGTGCCGGCGCGGATGAAGTCGAGTTGCTGGCGTTGGATGGCAGGATCGGCGAGTTCCTGGTCCAGGCGCGCCTTCAGGACGGCGGCCCGGCGATAATCAATCGAGCCGTCCTGCAGGAGCGGGATCTTCAAGCCGAGCCGCGGGTTGCCGCCGCCTTCGGTGCGGCGACGGTAATAGTCCGGCAGCTCGCCCTCGGTGAGGCGGTACCCTCCGTAAATGGTGGCGCCCCAGATGCCGAGGAACTGTTCGAGGCCGGCATCGAGCGTGACGGGTTGATAGTAGCCCGCCGGGTTGCCAAAGACGCGGGCGAAGGCCTTGAGGTCGAAGGTGCCCTCGGCGCCTTGCAGGCGGCCCGCGGCGATGTCGCGCTCGATCAGGGCGGCCAGGTAGGGCGGGTATTGGGTGGTGACGCACGCCATGACC
>JACKPW010000064.1 GCA_024233215.1 Verrucomicrobiales bacterium
GCGCATAGCCGGCTTCCCGACCGAGGATGGCGGTCAGGTTCGAGCGCACGCTCGGCGCCACCGTCGGGTTGAGGTAATCGCCACCCGTGATGGCCGCGTGGAACTCGTGGATGTTGACCTGCGCACCGGTGGTGTAGAGGTTGCCCACGCTGCCTCCGGGAAACGGTTCGTTACCGCGAATCCACACTTCGCCGAAGTAATCGCTGTAGAACAGCCCCTCGGCGCCGTAGGCCCGGCAGACGATCTCGTCCTTCATCTCGGGGATGGACTGGACACAGGTGAAGGAAAGCGGCACGCCGTTCGCGAATTCGTAGTTCACCGAGAAATGATCCCAGATGCTGCCCGGCGGCCGCAGGCGTTGCCCACCCAACCCGAGCGCGCGCACGGGGTCGGCATCGATGACCCAGCTGGCCACGTCCAACGCGTGAATGGCCTGCTCCACGATGAAGTCCCCGGAAAGCGCCTTCACGTAGTACCATTGCCGCAACTGCTGTTCGACGGACGCCGGAGGAGTCCCGCGCCCACCGCCCGCCCAAGGATAATGAGCCTCCGCCATGACCAGTTTGCCGAGATCGCCCTTCCGCAAACGCTGGAGGGCCTCGCGATAAAGCGGGTTCGCCCGGGTCTGGAAATCGACGAGGAACACCTGGCGCTTCCCGGTGGCCTGCCTCCCCGATTCATCGATGCTCCGGCAACCGGGCACGTCCACGGCGATCGGTTTGGCCAGATAAACGTGCTTGCCGGCCTCCACCGCAGCGGCGGCCTGGGGCGGATGAAAGTGCGGCGGCGACTCGATGGCGACGGCGTCCAGCTTCCCCTCGAGAAGCCGCCGGTAGCCGGCCAAGCCCGTGTAACGTCGTGCGGCCGGGATCTGCCACTTGTCCCCCACGGCATCGACGCGGTCCTGAAAGTAATCGGCACAGGCGGCCCAGCGGTATTTGCCCGTCTCGGCAAACAGGTTGGTAAGCCAGCTTCCGCGGCCCCCGCAGCCGATCAGGCCGATTTCGAGGACGCTGTTGGCCTGGGCGCCGAACACGGTGCCGGGCTTGAGGACGGTGAAGGTGGAAGCGGCCGCCGTGGTGGCGAGAAAGCCGCGGCGGGTGACGGGCGTGGGGGATGGTTTCATGGCCGGCTGACGGTCCCTGCGCTACTTGTCCAGGACGAGGATCTCGATCTTGCGAAAGTCTGTGGGGGCACTTTCGGACTGAAGGGAAATGGTTCCTTCGCTGAGCATCAGGGGAGCGCCGGCCGCAATGAGCTTCTTCGCGCTGGCATCCCTGGGATCGAGCTGCGGCTTTTCATAAGACAACACGACTTCACCATCGATGATGTGCTTGATCACCTCGTTGCCCCGGACCTCGATCTCGACGGTCACCCACTGGTCGCCGCGGTAGGTTTTCGAGGTCGAGTTGGTGCAGTGCGGCGTATGGAGCTTCCCTTCCATCTCCACGTTCGTGCCCGGGGTGCAGAGGTTGGCGGTGGAACGTTCGCCGGTCTCATGCCCGCCCAGCAACTGGACCTCGATGGAGACCGGGAAGTCCTGGTCCTTCGCCATCGTCTCGGGCGCCTGCCCGTGAATCATGATGCCGTTGTTGCGCCAGGCCCAACCCGGCCCGCCGGCAACCTGCTCCCCCACGAAGCGGTATTCCACGCGCAGACGGTAGTGCGAAAACGGCTTCTCGTAGAACAGGTGGCCATAGCGTTCGCCGTAGTTCGGATACGCCGCGGGATCGTAGCGCACCTGCAGCAATCCGTCCGCCACCCGGAAGGTGTTGCCGTAGTTGTCGCCGAGTTCGTGATACCGGATCTTCGGGGTCCAACCGTCGAGGTTCTTCCCGTTGAACAGCGACACCCAGCCCGCCGCGTCGGCGCCGTGAGCGACGGAAAAACCGGCGGCGAGCAGGAACAACGGAAGCGCCCGGCGGGCACCACGGAGAATTCGGATGGAGGCTTTCATCTGGCCCCGACTCAAGCGGAATCGCGCCCCGCCGTCAATGCACCGCTACGCCACCACCGTCAGGGCAATCTTGTGTCGCCGGACCAGTGTCTCCACCTCGTCGCGCTCGAGCAGGATGGTCTTGTGGGCCTCCATCGCCAGCACGGCCACGCCGTGTTCCGCGCAGGTCTCCAGCGTGCGGCGCCCGATGCAGGGAATGTCGAAGCGCATGTCGTGGCCTTCCTTGGCCACCTTGACCGCCACCGCGCCTCCCTTCCTTCCCGCCAGGTCGCCGCCGCGGGCGAGGCAGGAATCCGTGCCCTCGAAACCCTCCACCGCCAGTACCGTCCCGTCCTTCACCACCACAAGCTGCCCGATCTCCAATCGGGAAACCTCCTTCGCCAGGCGATGCCCAAAGCCCAGGTCGGATTGCTGTTCCTTCGACAGTTTCGAGCCCAGATGGAATCCCGGTCCCGGCATGTGAGGGCGCAGCCAGGGCGTGGCCTCGATCAACTCCACGCCGTCCTTCTTCAGCTCGTCCGCCAGCGCGCCGAAGATCGTGTGGGCGTTCTTGCGACGCAGCTTGAGCAGCAGGCCGAGCGCCCGCAGGTCGGGCCGCAGGGTGAACAGGTTCGACGGCGCAATTTGTCCCGCCATGACACAGTGCTTCACCCCGCGCGAGGTGAAGGCCTTGATCGCCCGGTTCACCTGGCCCACCCGCACCCACTCGATCTCGTCCACCAACGTCGCCAGGGCAGGATCCGTTTCCCCCTCAAACGCCAGGGCCACCAGCCGCGTCACCCCCTGCGCACGGGCTTCACGGGCGACCAGGAAGGGGAGCGAGCGATTGCCCGCAATGATCCCGAGGATTGACGGCTGCTCGATCACGGGCCCAAGCGTATTCAGGCATCGGACCGGGGCAAAGGGAAACTCACCGCACCCTAATCGAACAGGGCCGGTTCCCCGCTCCGCACCGCCGCGTGCAGGCGCCGAATCTGTTCCGGCAACACCCGGCCCACCGACAGTTCGGGCAGCCGGTCCACCGGGTGAAAGGCGGACTCCGAGGATTCCCGGGTCGCCGTCGCCTGCCCGCCCACGATTTCGCAGTGAAAGAAGAGCTTGTAGACGTGGTAGGGAAACCGCGGCACATGTCCCTGATGCTCGCGGTCAAGCACCGCCAGCAACCGGCCGACCCGCACTTCATAGCCGCATTCCTCGAGCACTTCGCGCACAACGGACCCGGAGGGGGTTTCGTTGACCTCGGCCCATCCGCCGGGAAGGGTCCAGCGACCTTCATCGGCGTTCTCCCGGATCAACAACACCCGGTCGCCTCCGTCATCGAGAATGAAGCCGCGCACATCCACCTTCGGCGTGGCGTAGCCGAACTCGGCGGCAGCCCATTCAAGGACCTGCGCCGGCTGGAGGTTGGACTGCGCCGCCAGCATCGCCGCGGCCAGCTCCCGCACGCGCGCATAGCGCTCCTGGTCGTAGGGATCCCGGGCAAAGGTCAGTCCGACCTGGGCCAGCGCCTCCAGTTCCCGGGCGATGGACAGCAGGTCGAGGAATTGCCCCCCGGAGGACGCGTTGGCGGTCACCGCGTCAACTCCTCGAGGGAAAGCACCCGCGCCTGCATGCGTTTGACAATCGGAGCCGCCCGGACGAACGCGTTCTTGTCCGTCTGTCCCGGAAACGACTTCATCTCAACGCGCACAGCGGCGATGGGATCGCCGTTCCGATCGTGCAGTGGCAGCATGGCCACGACGTTCCCGCTGCGCTTCGCAACGTAGGGCACGTTTTCCGCCAGCACTTTGCCGGCCATCTCCCCCGCCGGTTCGCCCACGCGGTCCGCCTCGCTGGAGGCCACGACGTGCAGGTCCTTGCGGGTGCTGGTGGTGGAGCAGATCGCCAGCGAAATCAGGCGGTCATACCGCTGGATTCCGTCGGCCACCAGATCCTCCGCCAGCGTGGTCCGTGGGATGTAGTTCAGCCGGATGTCCGCAAACTGGCTGATGGAATCGGACATGGTCCAGAGCGCGAACTTGCCTTCGCGAAAGGTGTTGTCCGTCAGGTCGGGAATCGACTGTTTCCCGTCGAAGCGGACGCGGATGCGGTTGCCGACACATTCCACCTCCAGCTCGTGCCAGGCGCCCGCCGACACGTCGAGATCCACCCCGACGGGTTGGGAGCGCTGCCCGTCCTGCACGCGGTAGAACCGGAGCGTGTTCCCCTTCGCACTGGCCCGGACCACGTAGAAGTTCTTTTCGTCCGCGAGCCGGAAGGCCACCCCCGCCATCTGCTCGTCCTCCCCCTCAACCATCTTGATCCGCGTTCGGACGGTGAAGTCGGTGAAGACCTGCTCGTCATACACCAGAAGCGGGAATCGTTCGCTGCCAACCTCCCGGGACAACTGGGCGACTGCGGGACGTTGCGGGGCGCGCGCCTGCGGGGTGAACGGTTCCAGGGCTCCCGGGGCATCGGTCAGCACCACCTGCCAGTCGCCGGGCCGCCCCTGCCCGGCCAGCGTGCTGCGGAACCCCTTGGGAATCTGGCCGGGCGGGCTCCCCAGCAGGTCGATGCGCAGCTCGGCACCGGTGGCCAGGGAGATCCCAAGCCCGAGCAGAAGTGCGGCGCCCAACCCGGCCCGCATCCGCCCCCGGCCGGGGCGATGGAAGCGGCTGCGGGAAGGGAATGTCAGGAACACCTTCATGGGGCGGGCCAAGGAAGGGCGGACCGGCCGGCCGCCCTCCCGGTCGCTCGTTACTCGATGATCATGTCACTCACGGTGCGCCCGGCCGGAATGAACGGCAGCACGTGCTCGGTGTACGGGGTGGCGATGTCCAGGACATACGGCTGGCTCGATTCCAGCATCCGCTCCATCGCGGCCCGCAGGTCCTTCTTGTACATCACCCGCTCCGAGGGCACCCCAAAGCCGCGGGCAATCGTGACGAAGTCCGGGTAAATCTGCCGGGCGTTCTTCGGGTCACCGAGGTAGGTGTGACCCCGGTTACCCTGGTAGAACCGGTCCTCCCACTGCATCACCATGCCGAGATGCTGGTTGTTGAGAATCATGGCCTTCGCCGCGATCCCCTCGATGTGCGCCGTCCCCAACTCCTGGATGTTCATCAGGAACGAACCATCGCCGTCGATGTCCACCACCTGCCGGTCCGGAAAGGCCACCTTGGCGCCCAGGGCCGAGGGATAGCCGAAGCCCATCGCTCCCAGACCGCCGCTGGTCACAAACTGACGCGGCTGGCTGAACTTGTAGAACTGCGCCGACCACATCTGGTGCTGCCCCACCCCGGTGGCGATGATCGCGTCCCCGCCGGTCAGTTCGTGCAGGAGGGCAATCGCTTCCTGGGGCAGGATCACCTCGCCGGCATCGCCGCCCATGTGGTCGCGCACGTGCTGGGACCGCAGCACCTCGTCGGTGAGCTGCCACGCAAACGGCGCCTTCGCCTTGAAATCCGCAATCCGCCCGTGCCAGGCATTGAACTTCCGCTGCACCGGCCGTTCGGCGAGGATCGCATTCAACCGGTGCAGGGCGTGGCGGATGTCGCTGATGATCGGCAGGTGCACCTTCCGGTTCTTGTTGATTTCGGAGGCATCGATGTCGATGTGCACGATGGTCCCGTGCTCGCAGAACTTCTCGACCTTGCCGGTGACGCGGTCGTCAAACCGCACGCCAAACGCGAGCAACAGATCCGCCTCGGCCACCGCCCAGTTCGCAAACGCCGCCCCGTGCATGCCCAGCCAGCGCAACGAGAGCGGATGCGTCTCGGGAAAGGCGCCGATGCCCATCAGCGTGGTCGTCACCGGAATGCCGGTGGCCTCGACAAACCGGCGGAGTTCCGCCGCCGCCCCGCTGGTGATGATGCCGCCGCCCACGTAAAGCACCGGCCGTTCGGACTTCTCGATCAACCCGACGATCTCGTGCAGCGCCACCTCATCCGCGCGCTTTTCCGGATCATACCCCCGGAGGTTGACCGAATCCGGAAACACCGGCTGGGTGCGGCTTTGCTGGACGCTCTTGGGCAGGTCGATGACCACCGGGCCCGGACGGCCGGTCTGCGCAATGTGAAACGCCTCCTTCACCACGCGCGGGATGTCGTTCACGTCCGTCACCAGGTAGCTGTGCTTCACCACCGGGAGGGTCATGCCGAACATGTCGGTCTCCTGGAACGCCCCCTTGCCGATCATGGTCTGCGGCACCTGACCGGTGATGGCGATGAGTGGCACCGAATCCATGAAGGCGTCGGCGATGCCGGTGACCAGGTTCGTGGCACCGGGGCCGCTGGTGGTCATGCAAACGCCGGCCTTGCCGGTGACCTTGGCGTAACCCTCGGCGGCAAACACCCCGCCCTGCTCGTGGCGCGGCAGGTAGGTGTGAATCTGCTTCGAGCGGGTCAGCGACTGGTGAATCTCCATGCTGGCCCCGCCGGGATAGGCAAAAATGGCCTCGACCCCCTCGCGTTCCAGGCACTTCACGAGGATGTCGCTGCCCATCATGGCGGGCCCCACCTCGCGGCGGGAGGTCTTGCGGGTGGCCTTGCCGGCCGGTTTCTTCGCGATCTTGCTCATTCGTTCTTGTCTGCTTCTGGCGGCCTCCGGCGCGGAAACGAAAGAACCCACGACCGTCAGCCAGCCGTGGGTTTCTTGTGGTCAAAGTTTCCTAGGCCCAACAAGGTCCCGCGGCGTCGCCGCCTACGACGACCACCAGCAAAAGGACTTGTCGAGCCACGCTCACCATTTCGGGGGGGGAAACTAGGGTGCCGCCAGCCTGCAGGTCAAGGCGTCTTCTGCACGGGATTTACCGACCGACCGGAGCGCGGACCGCCGAGTCCGCGGGTGAAAGTGACGGCCAGCGCCGGCGACCGGACGAAACCGGCCGCTTTCGCGTTGCCGCCGGGCCGCGGTTGCTTCAAAGCTTGGGCCGCCATGAATCCGACACCCGTCACCGTCGTCGCCATCATGAAGGCCAAACCCGGGCAGGAGGAAAACCTGCGACAGGCCCTGCTGGCGTTGATCCCCCCCACCCGGGTTGAACCCGGCTGCATCAACTACGACCTCCACGTCGCTGCCGAGGATCCCGGCAAATTCCTGTTCTTCGAGAATTGGACCACCAAGATCGACCTCGACACCCACCTGGCGAACACCCACCTCCGGGAATTCGGCGCCAAGGCCGACGCCCTGCTCGCTGCGCCGCCCGAGATCACCCTCTGGAGCCGGATCGGCTGAGTCCCATGAGCACCAGCACCATCGGCGTGGCAATCATCGGCTGCGGGGGCATCACCCTGCAGAACCACCTGCCCGGCATCGCCCTCTGCCCGGAGGCACGGCTCGTGGCGCTCTGTGACACCGATGGCGCCACCCTGGAAACCGCCCGGCAGCAGACCGGCGTCGGGGTGGCCACCACCCGCTGCGAGGAGGTCGTGCGGCGCGATGACGTGCACGCGGTCATCATCGCCACCCCGAACTGCACCCACGCCCCCCTCGCCCATGCCGCGATCGCGGCGGGCAAACACGTGCTCTGCGAGAAGCCGCTGGCCATGAACGCCAACGAGGCCCGGCGGATGGCGGAAGCCGCGGACCGGGCGGGCGTGCGCCACATGACCGCCTTCACCTACCGGTTCGTCCCCGCCATGCGCTACCTGCGGCACCTCGTCGACAAGGGCTTCCTCGGCCAGCCCTACCACTACCGTTCCTGCCGGCTGCAGGACTGGGGCCGGCGCAACCTGGGCTGGCGCCAGGTGAAGCGACTGGCCGGCACGGGCGAACTGGGGGACATGCTCTCGCACCGGATCGACTTCGCTCAAACGCTGGTCGGCCCCATGCGCCGGTTGGTGGCCGACATGAGGCGGGTGCATGACGACCGCGAAGGCCGCCCGTCCGACCTGGACGATTGGGTGGCCATCCTCGCCGAATTCGAGTGCGGCGCAACCGGCGTCCTGGAAAGCAGCAAGCTCGCCAGCGGCCGCAACGAAAGCTGGCGCAGCCTCGATTCCGTGGAGGTCAATGGCAGCGACGCCTCGGCGGTCTTCATCACCGGCAAATGGAACGAACTCCAGATCGGCCGGCTCGGGGGATCCGGTCTGGAAATTGTGACGGTGCCGAGAGAATTCCACGTCTGGCCCGGCAGCCCACGGGATCCCGCCCAGGGCGATCCGCTCGTGACCTTCCGCTACGACCAGGCCTTCGAGTTCATCGATGCCATCCGCAACCAGCGCCCCTGCCGGCCGGACTTTCATGATGCCGTTCAGGTGCAACGCGTCATGGACACCGCCGTCGTGTCCGCCGATCAACGTCGCTGGATGGACCTGGACGATGCCGACTGAACCCATCGACCGGATGGAACCACGAAACACACGAAATACGCAATTCACCACGGACACCCGCATCTACGTCGCCGGTCATCGCGGCATGGTGGGCAGCGCCATCTGGCGGGAACTCGAGCGCCGGGGCTGCCACGGCTTGATTGGACGCTCCCACGCGGAACTCGACCTGCTCGACCAGGCGGCCGTCCGGCGTTTCTTTGCGGAGACCCGCCCGGAATACGTCTTCCTGGCAGCGGCACGCGTGGGCGGCATCCAGGCAAACAACGATCGTCCCGCCGATTTCCTGCACGAAAACCTGCTCCTCGAATGCAACGTCATCGAGGCCGCCGCGCAGTCCGGCGTGCGCAAGCTGCTCTTCCTCGGCAGCTCCTGCATCTACCCGAAACTCGCGCCACAACCCATCCGCGAGGAGCACCTCCTCACCGGGCCCCTCGAACCCACCAACGAATGGTATGCGATCGCCAAGATCGCCGGCATCAAGCTCTGCCAGGCGTTCCGACGCCAGCATGGCTGCGACTTCATCAGCGCCATGCCGACGAATCTCTACGGCCCCAACGACAATTACGACCCGGTGGGTTCCCACGTCCTGCCCGCCATGATCCGGCGCTTTCACGAAGCCCGTTTGGCCGGAGCGGAGTCGGTCACGTGCTGGGGCAGCGGTTCACCCCGCCGGGAATTCCTGCACGCCGACGACCTCGCCCGCGCCTGCGTCTTCCTGATGGAGCACTACAGCGAGGAAAGCTTGATCAACGTGGGTTCGGGGAGCGACCTGACCATTCGCGAACTGGCGGAAATGGTGGCCCGCATCGTCGGGTACACCGGGAAGCTTCACTGGGACACCGCCAAACCCGACGGCACGCCGCGGAAGCTCATGGACAGCAGCCGGATCATGGCCATGGGCTGGCAGCCGCGCATCCCGCTGGAGGCCGGCATCCGCTCGGCCTGGGAGGATTTCAGGCAGCTTCAACCCGCGAAAGGCGAGCAATGCTGAATCAACAGGTCCAGGAACTGAGCGTGAGCACCCGCGGTCGGGGGCTCTACGAGATCACCGACGACATCGTGCGCCACGTCCGCGACACCGGTTGGAACAACGGTCTCGCCACGCTGCACCTCCGGCACACCTCGGCATCCCTCCTGATCCAGGAAAACGCCGACCCCGATGTTCGCCGCGACCTGGACGCGTTCTTCGACCGACTTTGTCCGGACGGCGACCGGTTGTTCATTCACACCTGCGAAGGTCCCGACGACATGCCGGCCCATGTCCGCACCGCGTTGACGACGGTGAACCTCAGCATCCCGAT
>JACKPW010000065.1 GCA_024233215.1 Verrucomicrobiales bacterium
TCAAATGGGCCGAGCTTTGTTCCCAGCGTCGAGATCACCCCGCCGGAGTGCAGATTATCATTCAGGACCCGTTGCGCCAGCACTTGGCCCCGCGCATCCTGTGCCGCCACGGCCTGGATGTGTTCGCGCGAGTCAAGGGCGCACAGCAGATCCCGCAGCGTCCAGGTTTGTCCGGCGACCCGGTTGAGCCCGAGAATCACGGCGGTTACCAGTTCCCGGGCAGCATCGGCGAAGTAGGGGGCGTTACTCCGTTTCTCCACCGGGACCAGCAGGGCGGCCAGGGAGCGCGCCATGGCGGGCGTCTGGACCGCCTCGGCGGGATTCCAAACGGCGGAGCGCTTGTCATAAGGGTTGATGAGCCAGATGTCCTCTTCAGGCAGGAATCCCAAGCCGGCGAGCGTGGGCATGAGATCGGTCTTGGCATCGAACAGAATCAACTGCTCCGGGGCTTTGGGGTCAGCGCTGCGCGGTTGGAACCGATGGGCGATGGACTGCAGGAACAACTGGATGGCGATGGTCTTTCCACTGCCGGTGCAGCCGCAGACCAGCAGGTGCTTTGCGGCTTCCTCAACCGGAAGGTTGCGCATGGCCCAGAAGCAATAGTCCCGGTCGGGACTCAGGGCGCAATTCCGCGGCAAATCCTCCCCTGGCGCCGGCGCGTCAATCTCCCCCAGTAGATCCGTGAAACGGGGAGCCTCGGACTCGGCATCCGGTTCCCCGACCTCATTGAAGAGGCTCCAAAACGAACGGGACTGTTTGCGTGGCGCGCTCAATCGTATCGGGCCCGGCGCCCTTGCGGGGCGGTCGGGTCATGGCGGGTGGGGCCCTTTTTCTGGAACGGTTCAGCCATGGGGGCCAGGATATTGCTCAGGATGAGGAAGGCGATGTAGGTCACCGCAAACAGCGTCGCGAGTGTCACGGCGCGTTTCCAGAACGTGCCGATGAACAACTGCAGCACCATGAGCAGGCTGAAATAGTTGCAGACCAACCCCATTTTCACGCGCCACCCCCAGCGGGCCATTCTGGCAAAGACGCCGCCCGGAGCGATGATGGCCGTCAGGAAGGCGATCACCGCCAGGTAAACGGTGCACAGCCCCAGTTGCCAGAGCCAATCTTCGGTTCGATGACTGGCGACGTAGCTGACCAGCATCCAGAGGATCAGCGCGCTAAGGAAGAAATAGGTCCATTGGATGCGACGCTGCCTGCCAGGGTCCATCGCGGCATCGTCCTTGAACTTCTCCCACTTTCTCCGGACCGGCTCGAGTTTGTCGTCCACCAGGTCCCCGAAGGCCATGGGTTTGGCGCAATGCGGACACTCCTTGGCGGATAGCGGGACGTCGCGATGGCACTTGGGGCAGGAGACCTGGGCTTGGCGGCGCGCGCCTCCCACCAGCCGACGGAGGGTGTAACGGAGGATGGCGCCGAAACGAAGTGACTGTTGGCAATGAGGACAGGTCACGTCTCGCAGGGAGACGGGCTTCCCACACCCGGCATATGGACACGCGAACTCCATAGTGGCGACCGCACATACCCTTCCTCCCCAAGTGGTCACCGAGGTGGCCGGCACGTGCCGATGGAAGGATTTTGAAGTCCGCCGGAGGAAAGGCAAGACCGGAAGTACGGGGAATTCGAACCTAACAATCCCAGGTGGATAACTCAGTAAGACATACCCTGGTGGAGGCAGGGATGAACCTGCCCCGCCACCCACTTCGACCGCTTGGTCGTTACACGCAATGCGGGAGCTGACAGCCCGTACAGGGGGCTCCACTTCGGCGCGTGCGGGAACAGGAACCGCTGTTGAACCCGCAACTCGCCCACGGCCACGGGTTTCTTCCAGTAGATCTGCCACCACTTGGGCCGGTGAGCACGGCGGTGCCGTCCGAACTGGATGCGGGGCAGTTCGACCCGCAACCGGCGAAGACGGAGATCCCTCGCAGGGCGCCACCAGGCCCCGGGAAACGGCTGGAAGACCTCCCCATAGACGAACTTTCGGCGCGGAGTGATCCACGGCGTGTGGTCAAACAACCGGTGCCATTCCACTCGAACCCAGCGCGGCATCCGAGGCCACGCCTTCGGGATGGCATCCGCCAAGCCGTCGAGCATCCCCTGAGCGTCAGCCCCGTGGCGGACCGCCGCCTGCGCGGCCAACGGCAATACTGTTCTCGGTTCCCGCGACTCAGGGGGGATTGACTCAACAGCCCGGGCGAGCTCCTGTTGGAACTGCGACCGATTGTCCCCGCTCTCGTCCTGGGGATCGCTGACCCGGGGGGAGGTTCGGGGGCGTTTCTCCCGTTGGCTCCGCAGGACAGTGTTGCGCTGCGTCTCGACGGGCGGGTTGCTGGCCGGCGTCAGAGCGCGGGGGTGGATCAAGCCGACGGCTTGCTCCTGTCCCCAGCCTGAGACCTTGCCGGTTTCCCGCCAGGCGGCAAACAGCTCCTCGGCACGAGTGAGAGTTTTGGCCGGGCGGGTGTCGAGAGCGGCGATCTTGGCTGCCACCGCGCTGGTGAGGCCCCGTTCCTGCAATCGCTGCTCGATCTGCTGGCGGCGTTGGGAGAACTCGCGGCAGAGTGATCGGGGCACGCCACGGATATGGAACCCCACTTCGTCAGGCTCCAGGGCGAGGCCCAGCACCCGCTGCAATCCGGCAGCAAGCTCGACCCGATACACCGCCCCCAAGGCGAGTTTCTGTTTGAAGATCGGATGGCTCAGCAGCGAGCCGGTGGTGCCGTCCTGCCGGAGGGCCAGGTTGACCAGCACGGCGTGGGTATGGAGTTGCGGGTCCTGGGCCCGGGACGTGCGGTGTTGAAAGGTGGCAAACATCGCGGCCGCCGGTTCGACGATGCGGCCGCCTCGGCCGCGGCGCGTCAGGGCGGCGGTTTGTTCAAGGTGGGCCAGGGTAACCTCAACGGCCCGTTGCTGGATTGCCTCGATCTGCTCTCGGATCGGAGCCGGCGACAGTGCCCAGAAAACCGATACGCTCTTGGGCGCACTGAAAGTAAGGTCCCAGCCGGACTGGCGCTGCGGGTCACCGGCATTCTGTACCAGGGCAAGCGACCCATCGGGGGATCGTCCCTCCATGACCCGGCGAAAATCGTCACCCCGCACCTTGCCGGTCAGTCCGATGACCGCCGCCCCGTGGCCCACCCAACGACCGGGAGCTTCCGGGGCGTTGAGGTAGTAATCCTCCTGCGTGAGATTCAGATAGTAATCGGCGGCGGCACCGCCCCTCAACGGTTCTGAGATGGTGAGCATGCCTTGAGGATGTTCTTCTCCACCCACTCATAGGCGGCTTCCCGGGTCTGCCCGCCGGCGGTGACCAACAAGGCCTCAGCGGTGGTGGCGACATCACCCCGCAACTGCCGGAGGGTGTCCCGAATCTCGTCGAGGGCCCCGCCAAGTTCGGCGAAACCAGCGACCTGCTGCAAACCGAGCCGCACCAGTTCACGGGCCATGTCATGCGGGCTGACTCCCAGCCTGGCAGCGTGCTCGACGAGGGCCGCCGCGGTTTCCAGGTCAACCCGGAAGGCAATGGTGCTCGGGATGGCGGCCGGCATCGGCTGGCGAGAGGGACGTGACCTGACTTTGGGGCGGTCCATAGGCTTCGACTGACTGGGCGTCCACCCAGGTGGAGCGTCTTTCCAGAAGAGCAGTCGGACGATCCAGCCCAGACCGAACAGGTTCTTTTCGGTATGCGTCCGGCGTGCCAAAACCGTTGCTGTCGGGTCGTGGCTCCGATAGCATTTACCACGTTCATGGAGCCGTTGATTGCCTTGGTGCTGGAGTACCGGGAAACCACCTCGCTGCCCCGCCGGTTGGAGCTGGCGGAGCAGATATTCGGGGCGGTCTACGGGCCGTTGCGCACGTTCATCGAGCGGCGGTGTCCACCAGAGGCTGTGGACGACGTACTTCACGAGACGCTGAGAGCACTCGCTGCCAAACTCCACCTGTTCAGGGGAGAAACGGAGGCGGCCTTTTGGTCATGGTGCTACCAGACGGCCCGGCACAAACTGGCCGACCGCGCCCGGGGAGCAACCGGCCGATTGGTGCCGATGGACGTGGATTCGCTCCGGGAAGCGGTGGAGGCATCGGCGGAGGTTAGTCCGTTCGGGGCTGGGGAATGGGTGGATCTGAAGGAAACCATGGCCCTCCTCCAGCGCGTCCAGCCGCCCTGCCATGATTACCTGGTGGAACGCTACCTGCACGGGGCCACGCTGGCGGAACTGGCCCTGGAGCACGGAGTGAGTTATGATGCCATGAGAATGCGGTTTAACCGTTGCCTGGAACTGGTGCAACGGTTGACGGCGGAAACAGATCGTGAGGTGACAGATGGCCACTGACCCGGAAGAAATCGATGCCAAGCTGCAGCGCCTGGGAGAACGCGCGAGGATGGGGTGGGCGCAACTGCACTCCATGACCGAGGAGGCACGCCGGGCGGTAAGCCAGGCCGTGACGGATCAGTGGCAGCGGGAGGAAGCCGTCCGCCAAACCCGCCAGGAAGCCCGTGAGGCGGAAGCAGTTCGACGTGCCGGCGGTCAGGAATCCCAGCAACGCGACCAGCAGAAGGAAGCCGAACGCCGCGAGCAGGATCGTCAGAGGGACAAGGGCCACGGGCATTCCTACTGACGCGATACGGTCATGGGCAGGAGGGTTTGGGGTCTTGCATCTTGCGACGCGCGTAGTTGGCGAGGAGCAACTGGCGTGTTACCCCCGCGGCACGGCCACCTCCGGCGAGAAGCGAACGTTGCAGCTGCGTCGCCTGGGTAAGGGCCTCGTTCTCGCGCCAGGTCCGTTCCTCCAGCGGGAAGGCCGCCCAAAACGCTCGGATCGCAGTCGCCTCGGCTTCCTCTTGCTGAACCCGTTGATCGGCGCGTTTCCGCTGACGTTTCGCCAATGCCTGCCGGCGCTCTGCCGAAACCTCCGCCTGCCGCTCCTTTTCCGCCCGGCTGACAAAACCCTCCGGGGGCGGGTAATCCTCCTCAATCGCCCGGATCAGGAACCCCGGCGGATTGCGTGACACCCGGGAATCTCGATTGGCGAGCAGCGAATCGAACACCTCGATCTGCCCGGCAACCTGCTCGGGCGGATAGTCCGCGGCGATCCGACGCGCAACCCGCGCACCCACTCCCCGGACCCGCAGCGTTTCTTCAACCGAACCGTCGCAAGCTGCCTGGACCGCTGCAAACTCCGATGTCCGCCGACTGTCGGGCCGCTCGAACGTCACGCGCCATTCCCCGCTGCAAACCCGCTGATACCGCTGCCGGCAACTCACCTCGTGCAGAAACCCCTTGGCTTCGAGTTCCTCGATCCCCGGTTGGAGCCGGCGTTTCAGTCCCGCCGCGTCGTAACTTCGGGCGAGACCGATGTGTTCCCAGGCCAGTTCCTTGAGCCCGAACTCCCAGCGCCTCCGCCGGTAGAATCGCTTGTCCAGAAACCGGTAGAGCCGCTTCGCCGTGGGGTGCTTCAGGCTCCGGAAGAACTCGAAGTCGAGCGACTTCAGGTTGCCGGCGCGAAAGCTGTCAAACAGCACCTCGTTCCAAACGAAATACGACAAGGGTCGTTCGTCCTCGCGGCCGGCGTCGCCCCTTCCCCGATCACGGGCTCGTTGCAGCCTGACGTTGTCGAGCACGTGAAATTTCTCGTCCACCCAGCATTGCCGCAGCTTGTGCCACCAGGCGTTGGCGTAGAACAACGTCACCCCGGTCCAGCGGTTCAACGAGGTTTCGACGCGCTCGTAGCTCTTGCTCTCGTCGCGCCAGCCCAGCAGCCGGATGAGCTGATACCGGGTGAAAGGCACCTTCCGCGCGGCGAAGCCGTGTTGCCGGGAAAGCTGCACCAACCCCAGCAGGACCTCGTCATCCAGGGCGGTCGGCAAGCCGTAGGCGTCGGAGCCTGTGACCGTGAGCTGCCGAATCACATGCTCCCCCACTTTCCGATCCCAGATTCGGTCCTGGAACCGCAGTGTCCGTTGATCGGCTCGCGGACGGTGTCCCAGCACGCACAGCGGAAACTCCGCCAGGTTCAGCTCGTCTTTTGCCTCGGTCAATGCCCCCGCCATCACCTGTTCTCTGATGCGGTCTGGTTGTTCCACGATTCACCTCCCTGAACCAAGCAACAACAGCTGCCCCCCCCTGTTGTTGTTTATAGTCCTAACAAAGTTAGAAGTTATGCGCCGGGATCGCCTGTGAGACCGGACCCTTGGCCCGGAATTCATGTCGCCATTCCCGGTAATTCCTGTCGCGGTTCCCGGTATGGCCTGCTCCGAATCCCGGTGTTTCCTGTCCGGAATCCCGGTAGTCGGCTGTCTCCAATCCCGGTATCGCCATTACAGCACAAACGCGGCGGGTTGGGTATCCCCGGACCGTGCGGGGCGGGCCGACCTCAATCCCCGCAGCATGCAAGCATGTCATGCTGGCAAGCCTGTCAGCTGGCTGGCCAACTTGCCCTCCTTGCGGACCTGCGTGCTGACGTGTTAGTCAGCCAGCATGGAGGGAAGCATGATTGTCAGCTTGATCAATTCGAAAGGGGGCGTGGGAAAGTCCACTCTGGCGGTGCATCTGACCGCGTGGTGGCAACGACAGGGAAAGCGCGTGGCGTTGGTCGACGCCGACACGCAGGGCTCATCGTCCACCTGGTTGCGGGAGGCGGCGCCTGAGATTCCGGTGCTCCGATTGCAGTCCGCGGACGAGATCCTGGATGGGGTGCCGGGCTTGTGCCAGGAGTACGAACACTTGGTGGTGGACGGTCCCGCAGGGTTGGCGGAGATCAGTCGGGCCATCCTGTTGGTGACAGACTGGGCGTGGTTGCCGTGCGGGCCGTCGGTTCTGGATTTGCGGGCGGCGACCGAGGCGGTGCGGGTGGTGCTGCAGGCCCGGCAGATCCGGCAGGGGCCTCCCCGGGCGACGCTGGTCCCGAACAAGCTGCAGCTTCATCACCGGTTGAGCCGGGAGTTACTGGCTGCGCTGGGGGAGTTGCCGGTGGCGAGCGCTGGCGGGCTGTCGCTGCGACAGGCGTACGCCGATGCCGCCGGTCAGGGGGCGTTGGTGTGGGAACTGGGTTCGCGGGGCCGGGTCGCCACGCGGGAAATGATGGGGGTGCTGCATGGACTCGTCGGACAAGGAGCGTAGGTCGCTGAAGGATGTCCTCAGTGAGGAGGCCAAACGGTTCCTCAAGCCCCCGGAGACGACGGAGAAGGAGGAGGCCCCCTGTCCGCCCCCTGAGCCAGACCAGCCGAATCCTGCCCCGGCAGAGGAGCATCTCACTCACATGACCGTAAGACCCTCTCCCAACCTGTCCGTGGTGGTACCCGCCATCGTGTCGATGACGTTCCGGCTGCCGGCGCCACTGGCCGGTCAGTTGGTGGGGGTGGCCACCGAACGGAAGCTCCAACGGGACAAGCCCTATACCCAACAGGACATCGTGGTGGAAGCGCTCCGGCAGTGGTTTCTACGGAACGGCTACGGGCCATTCGGAGGGTGCTGACCGCCCCGCCATGCCGGACTATCGAGAGAGGCTGGGAACAGCCGCGACGAGGTGCAACAGACGCTCAAGTCCCTTGTTCCAAGGTTCGGCGAAGAAGGTCACCCACGCGCTCGTCCCGCTCCGTAGCGACAAGGGCCCCGACATCCCCCGCCCAAGTCACGCCTTTCAGGACCAGAAGACCATCCACTTCCTCCAGCCAGGGGCACGGGTTGATCGGGCGCAGCACGATGGTGTCGGATCGAACACTGACTTCCAGGTAATCCCCAACTCGTAGCCCGAGTTGATCGCGGAGGGCCTTTGGCAGTCGCGCTCTGCCGGCCTGGTCGATCCGGATCAGGTCTCTTTTCACACCGCCAGGATACCACGAGGGGGGCAGCAGAAGAACAAGCGTTTGCCGCTGAAGTCGGGCTGAAGTAGCGGCAGGCGGGTCCCGTCATCCTGCAGCCAGTGCGCAAATCCCTTCGTCCCGGCGTCAAACCGTGTTATAAGAATCAGCATGGGGAGGTTTTGACTTCCCTTTCATGTCGGGGAAACGCCCACCGCGTTCTCTGACCTCATTGAGACGGGCATGGACACCCGGAAACCGGATTCACCATCCGGCCCAGGGGACGGACTTCACCAGCCGTCGCGTTCATGTTCCGTAGAGCGTGGTGCCATGAGAGTGGCTCGCCACGTTCGAGGGAGGCTTCTGGAAGTAATCCCCGGCCACCGGCCGGAAGTAATCTCCAGATTCTATCCCATACGACTTGTTCGTGAATACGGGCGAGCGGGAAACACTTTGCCGTGAAATCCGGCCAAGCCGGCTGATTCAAAGCGGGTGCGGGGTGGCAACACCCCCAATCCCCCGGCGGGATTCGGACCACAGTCGCCCTTCCGGGCGACCATTCGGGTGCAAGGCCCGTCAGGTTCGTTTAACGCACGCTGGCGTCGGGAGCCGGGCGGTGGTGACACCGACCCGCCGGAAGCAAAAACCCCTTCCGGGGATCGACTCGAAAGAGCCGTCCGCGAAAAGCTCAACGATGAAAGGGGCATCAAGCCCTTGCCAGTCAGCCGCAGCAGAGACGGTGCCGAACCGGGAAACGCCGACCAGGATGGGTAGGGGAGCAGCTTCTGTATTCTGGCCCCCGAAATCGTTCCGCGAAGGTGGGACGGAAACTATGCCGGGGCGGGAGCCTCGGACATACCTGGTCGTTCTGGACAACCAAGAAGTCCTACCGACGTGACTGCTGCAGTGACGAGTCAGCCTAACCGTGCAAGGAGTGTGGTGGCCGGAGTGGTGTCCGGTGCCGGCGTTGGGTTCGCCGGTGATTCAAATACCGCACTTTGACGAGAGTGTCTTGATTAGGACCAGGCAAGGCCTGGACTCCATTTCCTGGCGGCCTGACGGCCGGTGGGAGGGGTGTCGTTTCGGCAAGGCAGTCGAGACGGCGTGTGTGTGCTTTACGGGTGGTGCCGGGCACGACAACACACACGAAAGAGACGACGGGATTCAACCCGTCTCAATGAGGTCGCGGGCAGGTGGAGTTCAACGCTCCACCTGCCCGTTTGGCCAAGAAGGAGAGAACAGCGTGCGCGGGATCGTGCTCCGGGGACGGGTGCGACCGCGCGAAGGCAAACCGGCAGGGGGAAACGGAGGTTTTGCTCCAAGGTTTGGGCGATCAAGGTTTTCGGACCGCGCGCAACCTCCATAGTTGTGCAACTGGAAAAGCAGGAATACAGCCCGCGCGGGCGCAAGGTCACATGAGACCTCCGGCCGTGCCTGGGGTGCGCCTGCAACCCAGGTTGTCGCCGCCTGCTCACCGACCGCGGGCGAAGGTTCACAAGTCGGCGAATCGAGCCACGGCGATGCGATGGCATCCGGCGTGGTGTGAGCGCCACTTGGCAAGGATTTGTGC
>JACKPW010000066.1 GCA_024233215.1 Verrucomicrobiales bacterium
AGGCAATGGAGACCCGAACACCCCTCCGTGTCACCCCCACCAGGGCCTGCGTGACGTGCCCGTTGTCCCGCCCCGATGTCGGTTCCGGGCCGCCACAATGAGACCGCCCTGCAACCTGCTCGCGCGCACTGTGCCCTTGAACCTGGGGCCGCTCCGGGGATCAGTCCTCACCGTTGACGGAGAGAGCGCCGCCAATGGCTGCAGAACTGACCCCGTCGCTCGGTTCACGGGGAGAGTTGCCGGGGTTCCCCGGTTGGCCATCGACATGCCGGCAGCACTCCCCCAGTCTTGGGACGCAGTGTCGTCGCTGTCAGTCCAACTGTTTCGCGAGGTCCGGCCGGAGTTCTTCCGCATCCTGTCCGGGCCGCTTGCGCGGTTGTACGTGGATGTGCTGGATGCCCTCGAACAGGAGGCGGGACGGCGAAGCGGCGGACTGGATCGGGAGGAGGCGCTGGGGATTGCGGAACAGGTGGTGGAACGGGGCGAACATCGCCCGGCGGAGGAGGCGGACCCGGTCCTGCACGGCGCGGACGTCCGGGAGCGGGCGCGGATCGTGCTCGAGGTCCTCCGGGAAGCCGGCTGGCTGGAGGAACCGGAGCGGTCGGACTGGCGCCGGGTGATGCATCTCGATGCGAACGCCGCCCTCCTCCTGCAGACCCTGCGCAAGATGGCGTTCCCGGATGCCGCGGTCTTCTCGGACAAGCTGGTGAGCGTGTGCGTGGCGCTGGTGAACCGGAACGCCCTGGCGGAGGAACCGTGGGCCCAGGTGGAAAGCTGTGTGGCGAACCTCCAGACCGGACTGGCGGAGCTGCGGGGCATGGCGCGATCCATCGTGCGGCACACCCGGGAGCAACTCTCCACCACCACGCTCCGGGAGAATCTGGCGGTGCTGTTCGATCAGTTTGCGGAACGGATCGGGCGGGCCTGTTACGCCCAACTCGTGCAGGCCCGGCTGCCCTCGAGACTCGCGGAGGCCCGGCGCGCCCTGGAGGAACTCGAAGTCAACCCCGGCGCGCTGGAGCGCATGCAAACCGAGGTCCTGCGGCGCACCCCCGCCCTGTCCCCCGAAACCGCCATGGCCCGGGTGCGTCAGCGCCTGAACGATCTGGCGGAACTCTTGGACCAGGTGGAACCGCTGGCGGACGCGATCGACCGGCGCACGGCGGAGTTCGCCCGTCGTTCCCAGGCGCGGTTCCGCTACCTGCAGGAAACCACCGGGGAAAACCGGGCGCGGGTGCAGGCCTTCTTCGAGACGCTGAACCGGCATTTCGCGGGCCGAAGCGTGCGGGACCTGGAGGGACTCGACCTGGAGTTCCCCGCCCTGCGACTGCACGATCCGAGGATCTTCGGCGGGCTGGAGTCGCTCTACACTCCGCGTTTGCGTCGCGCCGCCGGCGAGATCGAACCGTTGGGGGACACCGACCCGGACCATGAGGATCGCACGCTGGCGGAGTTGGAGAACACCCTGCGGGAATCGCTGACGGTCAGCCGGGCGAACGGGTTTGTAGCGTCGCTGCCCGGCGGCCGCGGGGCCCGGATGGATTCCGTCGCCCTGCTCCAGGAACGGGTGTTGAACGATGAGGACATCGCTGACCTCGTGGCCTGCCTGTTGCACGCGGGGTCGGCGGACGCGCGTTACCGGGTGGAAGTCCCGCGGAAGGAGGCCGATGCCGACCACGGGGAATTCGACCGGGCGCTGAACTACCGGGTGGAGCGTTTCACCCTGATCAAGCGATGACCCCTGACACCGTGCCCACGAACCCTGCCGGACTGCTGGGCCGGCTGAGCGAGCACGACCGTGACCGCCTGGGCGAGGCGTTGCGACGCCTGCTGACGCATGGCTCGATCCTCGGGTTGGAAGCGGCCCAGACCGACCTCTATCACTGGTGCCACCAGAACCGGGAATTGGTGGAGGAGATCGCGGCGCTGCTGGACTTCAAGCTGCATTGGGACCATCAGGATCGGACCGTGCAGGCCGTGCCGCAGAATGCCGCCTTCCGCCTGCGCCTGCGCCTGGACGCGACGCTGGTGCTGCTCACCCTGTGGTATGAATTCGACACGGCGGTGCGGGATCGCGGGGAGCCGCCGCCAGTCCGGCTGACCGCGCAACAGCTCAACGACTCCCTGAGCGCGAAGTTCGAGCCCCTGCGCAAGCATCTTCCCAGCCCGACCCGGCTGCGCGAAATCCTCGCCCTGGCGCAGCGCAAGAACCTCCTGCGATTCACCCCCGACGTGGCTTTGGAACGATCCCTGATCGAGGTGTTGCCCACGCTGAAACGCGTGATTCCCTTCCAGGACATCGAGGAATGGAACCGGAACGCCGATCGCTACCTGGCATCGCTGAAGGACCCATCGCCGGGCCCGGACGCGGAGGATGACGGGGATGAGGCGGCCGCCGCCGGGGAGGAGACGGAATGACGCGGACGATTTGTCTCAGCCGGATTCACGCGATCAACTGGTATGGCTACCAGGACACGATCCCGGTGGCGGGAAACGTGTTGCTGGCGGGCGTGACGGGATCCGGAAAGTCCATTCTGATGGACCTGGTGCAATTGGTGCTGGTGGGGGATCAGCGCCTTGTCCGGTTCAACCAGTCGGCCACGGGGGACCGCTCGGGACGCACCTTGAAGGGCTACTGCCTGGGCGACACCAAGGAGGAGGAAAACGGGACCGTCCAGTACCTGCGCCGGAGCGCGATCACTTATGCCGCGCTGGAATTCACCTGGCCGGGGGGGCGCCGTCACGAGACCTGGGGATTGCGGATCGAGTTCACGAGCGCGGCGGAAACGCACGGGAAGGTCACGCCGTTCTTCATCCCGGCAAGCCTTGAGCGCAGTGACTTTCTGGACGCGGAAAGACGCCCGCTGGACCATGCCGCCTTCAAGGCGCGGGTCGAGGCGCAGGAGGGCCGGTGCTACCCGGAAGGCATTGAGGCGTATCTGCGCGACATGGCCCAGCCGGTGCACCTGAACTTCGAGCGGAGCGTGCTGCGATCGCTGCTGCCCACGGCGATGTCCTTCACGTTCCTGCGCAGTTTCAATGAGTTCTGCCGCCAGTTCATCCTTCCGGCGGACAGGCTCGACATCTCCGACGTCACGGCGAGCTACCGCACCTTCCTGGGTTATGAGCGGGACCTCACCGAACTGAACGACCAACTCCTCCGGCTGCGCGCCATTCGGGACTTGTCCAACCGCCTCGCCGGCCTGCGCCGTGACCGGGCGGTGGCCCGCTGGCTCGAGGCCCGGTTGCGCCACGAACACGCCGCGGACGAACTGGACCGGGAGGAATCGAGGCTGGCCCGGCTCCGGGAGGAACTGAAAGGCGAGGAAGCCCGGCTCCAGGAACTGGAACAGCGGATCCCGGCGCTCAAGCAGACGACGGACGGCATCAAGGCAACGATCAACGAAACCCCGGAAGGCCGCCTCTACAGCGAACTCAAAACCCGCAACCAGAAGCTGACCGCCGAGATCGCCGCGCTGAGTGGCATGGGAAGGACCCTGCAGGAGGCGCTGGCCAACCGCGTCCGTAACGCCCGCGCCTGGCTCGCTGAATTGCGCGCGCTGCCACTGGAACTCGAGGCGGCCCCGCCCAGTGCGCTGGAACGGGCCCTCCACGAAGTCGAACGGGGCGGGGTTCCCGAGGCCCGGGAGACCCTGCGACTGCTGGGGGAGGCTGCGCAAAAGGCGGCGGTGGAGATCAGCCGGGCCGCGGGACCCACCCAGACGCGACTGGGCGAGGTCCGCCAGCAACTTGGCCGGTTGCGCGAGGAGATCGGGGCGCTCAGGATCGGCCGGCTCCCGTTTCCAACCCGACTGCTCGACACCTTGAACGACCGTCTGCCCGCCCGTGACGGTAAGCCGGCGGCCGAACCGCTGTGCCACTTGTGCGAGGTTACCGACGAACGCTGGCGCCCGGCGATCGAGGTGGCGTTCACCCGGAAGTTCGCGGTGGTGGTGGCGCCCGAATCCTACGAGGAAGCGGAGCGCCTGTATCACGCGTTGAAAGCCGGCGGAGCCGGTGCGGACGCCGGGAGGGAATCACTCATCAACCCGGCGAAGGCGCTCAAATCCCCACGCCCGGTCCAGCCCGGTTCGCTGGCGGAGAAGCTGGCCACCCAGCACCCGGTGGCCCGCGCCGTGATCGGGCACCAATTCGGCAGCCTGATGTGCGTCGAGCACCGGGAGGAATTGCGCCAGCACGAGCACGCGATCCTGCCCGACGGCTTCATGACCCGCGGCGCCTTCGTCGAGCGACCCCGGTTCTACGACGGCAATCCCTTCGTGGGACGGCGGGGGCTGGAACAGCAACTGGCGTGGAAGGAGAAACAGGTTGCCGAACTGGAGGTGGAGGAACGCCGCCTGCTACCGACCGAACGTGCGGTGCGATCCGTCCTGGAGGGGCGGGCCTCCCGGTTCGAAATGGCGCCCGACCTGCATCGGGACCTCGACCGGGTGCGGGACCTGCCGCGGCTCGAGGAGGAACAGCGTGAAACCCTGGGGAAACTCAACGGGATCGACCGGCAGCGGTTTGACGATCTGGCCGGCCGGCTGGAACGGATGGAAGCGGAGTTGAAACGCCTCGAGGAGGAGCAACGCGCCCTGGACCGCAGCGAGAAGCGGGGGGAACTGCGCCGCGTGGAAGCCGGCGTCGTCAGAGCCCGGGAGGATGCCGCGCGCCACCGGGAGCGGTTCGAGACGGTGCGCGGGGAAACCGATGTGTCACCCTGGCTGGAGCGGGTTGAGGAGTACCGGACGGAGGTTCTGGCGGGCTACCCGCTGAACGACGCCGCGGCGGGCCAGTTCCGGGAACTGTTTCATGCCCATGACCGCGACGCCGCGGCGACCCACGAGGAACTGAAGGCCGCCCGTTCCGCCCTGGCGACAGCCCATCCCCGATTCGAGGATCTGCCGTTGGAAGCGGGGTCCAACGAGGCCCATGAGAAACAGCTCGCCCGGCTCGAGGAAAGTGACATTCCCGACTACACGGAAAAGTCGAAACGCGAGCGGCGGAACTGGGAAAGCCTGTTCCGCACCCAGGTCCTGGAGAAGCTCCACCAGGCGTTGAACGAGGTGGTCAACCTGGTGATGCTGCTCAACGGCTCCCTGAAACAACGCCCCATCGGCACCCATCGCTACCAGTTGCACCACCGGAAGAACCCCGACTTCGATCTGTATCACGACCTGCTCTCCGCGAATGCCCTGGCTCACAGCGACGAGTTGTTCTTCGCCTCGGCAGAGCCGCGCTTTCGCGACGCCATCGAGCGGTTGCTCAGAATCCTCACCGAACAACCGGACAGTACCGAGGCCACGCGACTGCTGGACTACCGGCACTATTACGAATACGACCTGGAAGTGCTCGAGGCGGACGGGCGCAAGACCAGCGTGGACCGGCAGTCGGACAAGTTCAGCGGAGGCGAAAACCAGTCGCCGTACTTCATCGCCATCCTCGCCAGTTACCTGCGCGCGTACCGTCGTTACAGCAGTCGTCGTCAGCGGGAGGCCTCGCTGGGGTTGGTGCCCATCGACGAGGCCTTTTCGAAGCTGAGCGGCGAGCGGATCAAGGACTGCATCACGGCGCTCAAGGCCTTCGATCTGCAGGGCCTGTTTTCGATGAGCACCGGCAACATTCCCTACGCCTTCGATCATTGCGACTGGCTGGTGGTGGTGTCCAAGGACGAACGGCGGCTCGGGAAGCGGATGGAGATCCGGAACATCCCGGTGAGCCTGGCGCGCGATTCCGAGGAGGCCGGCCGCCTGATGAACCGCTGAGCAGGGTCGTCATGAAGCCGCCCTCCCCCGTCCTGGAAGCACTCGCCTCCCGCTACGAACGCAGTCAGGCCGGCCGCACCGGCTCCGCCACCCGGGATGTCCTGGTCTCACTCGAGGAACTGCTCGCCGACGCCGGTTGTCGCGAGGGAGCGGCGCGCGCCGTGGCCGAGATGGAACTTCAGGACGCGGAGACCGCGGGACTGCTGCGGCGGGAACCGGTCCATCCGCGCGATCCGTCGCACATCGGCCGAATCCGCTTTTCCCCCGGCAGCGAGGCCGCGCTCTATGCGGCGATTCACCGGGATTCCCCGAGCGAAAGGCGGCGACGGCTGGCGGACCAGTTTGCGGGGGCGGGTTCGGTGGCGGTGCCGGACCCCTGGAAGGAACCCTGGCGATGCTGGTGCGACCGGATGCGGTCGGCGGCTTTGGCGGGCGACACCGTTGCGCCCTTCGACCGGGAGGCCACGGAAGCGAACCGTTCGCTGCTGGAACTCCTGCCGAAACTGCTGGCGTGGGAGGGGGAATCGCTCGTGCGGTTCGCGAGTTGTGTGTTGTGTGGCGACTCGAAGCGACTCGAAACGCTGGCGGCAATGGAGCGGGCGGGCGAATTTGCCGGCCAGTTGCGCGGCAAACTCGGGAAGTTGCTGGAGGACATTACCGCCGGTCAACTGCGGGCGCTCGACGACCTGGGAATCGTTCCCAATCCGCGCTTCGCGCTGGCGCACGGCCCGTTGCGGCTCCGGTTCGGCGGGGACTGGCTGGACTGCGGACTGTTGCAGGGCGCCTTCCGACTGGCGGAACGGGACCTTTGCCGGGCGGACGAACTGCGCACGGCGGCCCGTCGCTGCGTGACCGTCGAGAACGAGACGTCCTTCCACGAACTGGCCAAGCTCGGCAGCGGGGAATTGCTCGTGCAAACCAGTTACCCCGGCTCCGGGACGCTGGCCCTGCTGCGGCGGTTGCCGGCGGAGGTGGAGTTTCACCACTTCGGCGACAGCGATGCCGCCGGGTTCGACATCCTCCGGGTGTTGCGCGCGAAGACCGGACGGGACATTCGTCCGCTGCACATGACACCCGGACGCGTGCCGGCGGAGCAGGAATCGCTCGGACGCCCCACGAGTTCGCGCTGGCCGTTTTGGGCCTGACCGCGGCGGGATGTGCCTGCACCCGAACCGGGCTTGGTCTACTGTGCCCCCCATGCAGTGGCCGCCGATATTCACCGCGCTTCAGTCCCGGAACTATCGCCTGTTCTTCACGGGCCAGATGGTCTCCTTGATGGGCACGTGGATGTCGCAAACCGCCTCCCTCTGGCTGGTCTACCACCTGAGTTCATCCCCGTTTCTGCTGGGGTTGGTGGGGTTCGTCAGCCTGGTGCCGATCTTCTTCCTGGCGCCGGTTGCCGGGGTGTTGATCGACCGGGTGAACCGCCATCGACTGCTCGTGGGCACGCAGGTGGCGTCGATGCTGCAGTCGTTCGCCCTGGCGGCCCTGGCATTGACCGGCACCATCACCGTGACGCATCTGGTCCTGCTGAGCCTCGCCCAGGGGTTCATCAATGCGCTGGACATGCCGACCCGGCAGGCGCTGGTGGTGGCATTCGTCGAGCGCAAGGAACACCTGGGGAACGCGATTGCGCTCAACTCCTCGCTGTTCAACCTCGCCCGCCTGACCGGTCCCGCCATCGCGGGATTCCTGATCGCCGCGATCGGTCCGGGGATGTGTTACCTGCTCGATGGGCTGAGCTATGCGGCCGTCGTGGGGGCCCTGCTGGCCATGCGCCTCCGCCGCCGACCACCGCGCGAGGGCGTGCGTCATCCGTGGGTGGAGCTGAAGCAGGGATTCCACTACGCCTTTGGCTTCGTGCCCATCGGGGCGTTGATCCTGCTCGTTGCCGCAATCAGCGCCACCGGTTTCTCCTACACGGTCCTGACACCGATGTTCGCCCGGGACGTGTTTCACGGCGATGCCCGGACGCTGGGATGGTTGATGTCCTGCTCCGGGGTGGGGGCGTTGGCCGGGGCCCTGTATCTCGGCTCCCGCCGGACGGTGCGCGGCCTGGGGCGGGTGATCGCGTTTGGCGGCTCGGCGATGGGCTTGGGCTTGATCGGCTTCGCCCTGTCGCGCTGGCTGCCGCTGTCGCTGCCCTGCCTGACCCTGGTGGGGATGGGCGGCGTGCTGTTGATGGCGTCGAGCAACACGCTGGTACAGACGATGGTGCAGGACGACATGCGGGGCCGCGTGATGAGCATCTTTTCCATGGCGTTCACGGGGACCATGCCGTTGGGGAATCTGCTGGCAGGCTATGTGGCCGGACGCGTGGGACCGGCGGTGACACTGGCAGGGAGCGGTGCCCTCTGCATTCTCATTGCGCTCGTGTTCCTTCGTGCCATCCCCCGACTCCGCGCCGCGGCCGCCCCCGTCCTGGCCAAACTCGATCCCTCGGAGGTCGAGCCGGTGCTGCCCCCGCCGGGGAGCCGATCCTGAGCCCCCTCGAGGCGACGCAACCCGCCGTCTCCATGCCATCCCACCACGAATAGGCACCAAAAGAAACGGATGAGAATGCGGCTTGCAGCAACGGCACGACCGCTGCATGAGGGCCACCCCTTGGTGCCCGAGGTCGGAACCTGCCTGCTGCCGAAATGCCCTGCGATCCGTGATGATTCGTGGTTCGTTCGTGGTTTCGTGGTTTCGTGGTTTTCCACTGAGATGCAGGCTTGACTTTCGACTGTCTTTTTGCGTTGTTGGACTTGGTTCAAGTGAAAAGCCCATCTCCCAGAGAATTAATGGTCATGCGGCGACGCCGTGCGCTCACCGCCATCCGGAGGCACCGTGCACGGGTCGCCGCGCGGAGACGCCGCGCGGTGATCGTGGTCACCATCGTGGGGTTGGTCGCCTGGGTGGCTTGGTTGGGCCGGCACCCGAGGAGCGTGGCGGCAAGTAATCCGCCGCCGCCCAGCTATCAAGCGGTCCCGGAACCCGCGGACTACGCACTGTTCGCCGGAGCCGGGTTGCTTGCTTTTGCCGTCTGGCGGCGGAGACGGACCTGAGCCACCTCCCTGCCCGACGGTTGAGACCGGTTTTCCGGCGACTGGCCAGGGCCGGTGACAAGGTCAGCGCAAGTCGTTGGTTCGTAGCGCAGAAATCTGATCTGCTGTATCGCCGAATTCGGTTCGGCAGAGCGTCCGGACTTCCCCACGGTCTGCGGGTCGGATACCCGCGATACG
>JACKPW010000067.1 GCA_024233215.1 Verrucomicrobiales bacterium
CGCTGGATCGCCAGCATCGACCTGACCACGGACTGGCAATGGTACGCGCTGCCCCCCGAAGCCTTCAAAGCGTGGGAACCCAAAGGCGGACGCGGGGGTGCCGGGGACCATTTCCACCCGGCGGATGCCGCGCGATTCACGGTCGGTCTGGCGCTTTCGCACAACACCCTGGCGCAGGGCGATCACGAATTCTGGCTGGCCGATCTGGGAGCGGGCACGAACCCGTTCGGCGAAGACGCGCCGCCGTCCGCTTTCACGCCGCCGGTGATCGAGTCGTTTTCGCCGGGGTGGCAGACGTATCCGTTGCACGGGAAGGTGCGCCTGCAACCCTCAAAACCAGGCGGAGGAATTGTCGCCCCGCTGTCCCGGGACGGCATGGTGCTTGACGCAGCCAGGGTGGAATTGCGGGCCCTTCATCCGCGGCCGAAGGGTGGGGGCTGGAACCAGGAACGTCCCTGGCGCTGGCAACCGCTGGTCACCGCGTATGACGTGTCGACAGGCGAACATCGCGGGGCCGTGGGCGTCCTCATGGTTCACGGACAAGCACCTTATCGGGGCGGGATCTGGGGCCTCTTCACGCCGGCGCTGGCTTCCTTGGTATCGCCCGGGGATGGTTGGTCCTGGCTGAGACAGACGGTTGTCGCAATGCACCGCGGCGTGTTTCTGCTGGAAGGTGGAAGTGACCATTACGGGGTCTTTGAGGATCAGGAACTGCAACTTGGGGCGCGGGTGGTGAACTTCGGTCGCACCGCGGCCACCAACCTGACCCTCGGGCTGTTCACGAACTACCAGCCCCGGGTCTCGTGGCAGCGGGCGACCATGGTGAGCCGGGAGTGGCAGTTCGGTCTGGAACCCGGAGCAGAGCAATCGGTCACAACACCCTTCCGGTGGCTGCCGGACTACCGACTCGGGGAGGCATTGATTATGGCGTCGCTTCAGCAGTCGCCCAACGACATTGATCGGCTGAGCACCCCGATTACGGTCTATAGCCTGCGGGAGGTCCCGAAGTTCGTCACGATCCGCAACGGCCACTTCGAGCTGTTCGGGGCACGCTGGAAACCGCATGGCGTGAATTACTTGCCGTCGTCGGGCGTGGGCCTCGCCAACCAGAACTGGTTCGAGCATTGGCTGGGCCGCGGCGCCTATGATCCCGAGGTCATCCAGCGCGATCTCGAACACATCCGCAATATGGGCTTCAACGCCGTCAGCGCGTTCATCTATCATCAATCCCTTGAGGCCGGTCACCTGACCGACTTCCTCGCCCGCTGCAAGCGACTCGGCCTGAAGGTCAACCTCTCCCTGCGCCCCGGCACCCCGATGGATTTCCGCTGGGCAGACATGAAGGAGTTGATCGAGCACTTCCGCCTTGCGGAAAACGACACCGTCTTCGCCTACGACCTCGCCTGGGAACCGAGCCACTTCGATGAGAACTACCAACGCCGCCACTACAACGGGCTCTGGCGCGACTGGGTGGAGACGCACTACGCCGGTCGGGACGCTGCGGTGAAAGCTTGGAACCACGCCGCCCCCATCATCTCCGATCAGCTGGTGACGCCGCCGATGGCGTGGTTGATCAAGGACGGTCCGTGGCGACGGGTGGTGGCCGATTACCGGCACTTCCTCGATGAACTCGTCGGGGAACGCTATGCCGAGGCGCGTCGCTTGATCCGGTCGATTGACCCCAATCACCTCGTCAGCTTCCGCATGCAACTTGCCGGCGACCCGACCCATCTCCAGCCGGGTCTGTTGCCCTATGATTTCTACGGATTGCGCGATGCGGTGGATATCTGGGAACCGGAAGCGTACGGCCGCATCGGCAACTGGGAACGCGTCCGTCCCGGCCACTTCACGGCTGCCTATGCCCACCTCTGTGAGCAGGCCAAACCCGTCGTCTGGGCCGAAATGGGCTACAGCGTTTGGGACCCGCGCATCGGCGCCCCGGGTGAAGACAAGCTCGATTTTGCCGCCCGTTACTACACCGACTTCTATCGCATGCTGCGCGAGTCCGATGCCGACGGTGTGTTCTTTTGGTGGTATCCGGGCGGTTACCGGGTCAACGAACGCAGCGACTACGGCGTGATCAATCCCGACGGCACCGACCGGTCCGTCACCGAGATCCTTCGTCGTGAAGGACCCCGGTTCCTATCGGCTTCAAAACGGGCCCCTGTGGTTCGGCCGGTGACGGTGATCGGGATCGACCGGGACGCGGACGCGCGTGGCCTGCCCGGTGCTTACGAAGCGGTCAAGGACGCGTATTGGCAAGCGGTGGAGTCCGACGCCGGGGTCGAGCTGAAGTGGAAACGACGCCCGGGAGATTGATTGGCGTGATCACTTCGAGGCTTCGTCCAGCTTCTTCCCGAACTCACGCGCGGTTTCCGAGGCCTCCACCTTGCCGTCGAAGAGAATGTCCTTGGTTGAGTAGAACCGGCCGTAGTAGTTCTCGTTCGCCTTGTCATCGGCGGCCACCGAGCCACCCTTGACGACCGCGCCGCCGTACAGGCCTTTCGCCTGTCCGAAGACCAGCACCGGGGGTTCCTGGGTAAAACTGTCCCCCACGCCACCGGTGCTCGAGCCTCCCGTGCCGGCCGCTTCGCCGCCGAAACTGACCTTGGGATTGACGAGCCGGTCCCGCGCGGCATCGTTCATCAGGAGAATCACGCTGAAGGTGCTCTTGCCGCCAATCTGCGCTCCGAAACTCCCTTCGTGGCTGTTCATGAACGCGAACGGACTCCAACCATCGTCGCCTTTGACCATGGCCACCCCGAACCCTTGTTCGTAGCCGACAATGAACCCACCCTTGGTCCGCTCCATCAGGATCACGCCTTTGGCCTTGTTCAGTTTCTCGGCCGGTATGCGCGCCTCCGAATCGGCCTGCAGCGCTTCAAATTGAGCCATCAACTTGCGCACCCGGTTGTCCAACTTACTCTGGCTCTGGGCAAATGCGGTGACCGCGAGTCCCATTGCCAGCATCGCTGGAACGAGGCCGTGCTTCACTGCGGTGCTGATGCGTTTCGTCTTCATAATTCCTTTGTCGTTTGATTCTGGTCCCCGGGCAACGTGGCCGGGTTGGTGTTCCCGTCACTTCAGAAAACGACAACTGACGGTCTCCCGCAAGTTATGTTCCGTACCACTGGAACAGCGTCGGGCCCATCCCACTGGGCTGAATGGCTGCTTCCGTCAAACACCTGCTCCATGAACTGCGATGTGGCGCCGGCTTTCCAGCCGGCTCGGCGGGAACCCGCGGGTTCATGGTCCCATTGCACGCGCATCCGCGAAAGGACGCGCTCTCCGTCAGCCGACCGAGGGGCTCAAGCCGGCATTGTTGGCGGCGCGCTCTCCGCCAACAGTGAGGATCGCCCCTCTCCGCGAAACAGGCGGCGCCCAAGGAACAGGAGCACCACCGTCCAAGCGCATAGGCCGATCGCGATCACCCCGGAGAGGACCGCGATCCGAAACATCGCCCGGTCCACCGCCTTCAGGACCAGGGTGTCGACGTCCTGCGTCAGGGCCTTGCGCTCTTCGATGAGGTTCTCATGCAACTCAATTAACGCCGCCACCCGCTCCTTGGTCACGGCCTCCAGAACCGTGAGCCGCTCCTGCTGACCAACCTGGATGGCGCGCGAGACTTCGGCACTGAGGGCTTCGATGGCAACCGCGCGTTCCCGGGCAATCGTCTCCGGCGCTGCACCGGCCACCGCCAACGTCTGCTCAAGCGGGGCCATGATCCGGTCGATGGACTCGAGGACGGTTTGGGTTGAACGCACGGCATTGGTGGTCAACTGCAGTGTCTGATCCAACTGATAATCCGCCGCCAGATCCATGGCGAACAACTCCGCCTGCCAGCGTGATTGTTCAGGGATCTGGGCGCTGAAGATGTCCAGTCGGCGACTGAGGTCGTCCAATGTCACCACCAGGTTACCGGCGACCTCCGGCATGGAGAACCGTTCCTGTACCTCGAGTGCGGTGAAGTGGCTCAGCACGGATTCGCGGCCGGCGATGGAGTGCTGAATGGGATGCTCCGCCGCCCATTGCCGGACGAAGTCGCTGATCAGGCCGACCTCACCCGACCGGGTGAACCCCGCGCCCACCCGCCGAAGGTCCTCGTCGAGATGCTGGCAGGTGGCCACCGCCATGGGGGCCAAGTCCCCAAGGGCCCGGGCGCCGGATCCCTTCTCGAAATGGTCGGTCATCTGCCAGAGCAGCACCCACGCGTCGGTCAGCGCCAGAAACGGATTCGACTGAAACAGCGTCTCCCGCATGGCCGGGACGGCTTCGATCTTCCAAAGCAACGCCTCGCGGCGGATGGCAGGATTGCTGGTGTCCCGGCTGATGCGGTCGGCCGCCTTCACAATGGCCGCACAGTATGGCTCGACGAGCGCCCGGACTCGCAACCGCGCCTGTTCGGAATTGACGACAATATCCGCCCGCGGATGGATATGGCCGCTCGTCCCCTGCCGCGGGGCCACCGAGCGGCAGCCGGTTGCCATCCAGGACAAAACGCCGATCAGCGCCATCACGTACGCGGCCCGGCTCAAATCGCATCCCCTCCCTGGAGATCCTCTTCGTGCGAACGGTTTCATGCGCGGTGAATTCAGGACAGGATCTTCGTGGAGAAGGTCCCTGCTTTCGGGGTCTGCGTCATTTTGGCAACAAGAATTGGAGCGGATGTTCCGAGAATTCGCAGTGCTGTTGGGTTCATGCCGCCATTCTTGAATAGGGTCTGTCCTTGACCCGCCCTGCTGCCACAGCATTGACCGTGGTGAGGACCAGGGCCGCTGCTGCCGCGCGAAGGAGGGACTTGAGGGAACGATCACTCATGGCGTTGTGCTTTTGTCGTTACGTGGTTCAATCCGCGGGTTTCAGTTCGCCCAGCCGCCAGCTCTCGTCGAACCAGGGCTCCAAGGGTCCATACAGGCGCAGCACGGTGAACCAACCCTTGCCGGGAACGGTCGGTACCCAGTTGGATTCCTTCCCGTCCGGCGGCTCGGGTCCGAACCAGATGGTGGTGCTGCCATCGGGATTGCTCTGCACGTTCCCGCTCTGGCTGCTCACGCTGGGGAACGGGGTGCTCGGCGTCTGCAGCAGGGAGCGCGTCTGCGGGTCGTAGTTGACGAAGGACCAGAAGTCCTTGGCCGGGATGCCGGCCGGCAGCGTGAGCGAATAGGTCTTCGAGCCGTCGAGATAGTCCCCGTTGGCGTCCAGGGCGGTGACCGCGTACTGCGAGCCGACACCGACCATCTTGGCCACCATCGCGGGCGTCACCGCCGTGTAGCCATAGTGGAACATGGTCCGCGCGTCGAGATCGCGGGCGCCGCTCTCGCGCAGGAACTCGTGGCTGCCGCCAACGAAGGGGTTGAACCAGACCGAGTCCTCGTACACGAGCGCCCGCGGGTCGCGCGCCCGGAAGGAGATGGCGCGGGCGGTCGCGTTGCCGACGGCGGCGGCCTCCTCGAGGATCGCCCGCAGGCGCTCGTCGGGCGAGAAGTCCTTACCCTTCTCGATGCCGATGGCCGCCAGCAGGCCCAGCAGCTCGGGGCTGAAGGCTGAGGCCGGCTCTCCGCCGATCACGGCGTGGACCTCATCGTAGAAGTGCACGTCATTGGCGTGGATCGTGTTGTGGAAGCGTCCCGACGTATCGACGAACTTCATGTCCGCCGTGCCGGACGACCCACCCAGCGGATAGACCTTGATCAGCTTCTTGGCGGCCTCGATCGCGGGCCTGGGATCGCCGTCGACCAGGAAGCCCCGCCAGAACATCATGTTCCGGTAGGTCGGCGAACGGTAGGTGTAGTGTCCCTCGGGTTCGTCCCCCTCCCAGCCCGGCGGCAGGTAGAGGAACTTGCCGCCCTGGCCGCGATCCGGTCCGGCGTTGCCCATGTCGGCAACGTAGCGGAAGAAGCGGTCGTTGACCATTCCCAGCGTGTTCGGCGGGCTCTCGACGACGATCGGGCCGTCACGCAGATCGAGTACACCCCCGATGTAGACACTCTCGGTGTTGGGCGTCAGGTAGAGCGCCCGGGCATCCAGCAGCTTCTCGGTGATCGAGATGGCGCCGTTCCGATCGACACCCAAGGTTGCGATGCCGTCGAGCATCGCATCGAGCGAAGCGGCCGGACACGCGGACAGAAACGCCTCGACGCCGCGCAGGAAGTCGAGGTTGTCGTAGACGAGTTCAGCCGTCGTCTCCGTCGGGAAGCCGTCGAAGAACTCGAGGGTACCGATACGGGTCTCGACGCGGTCCGGCGTGGTAATGGCGGTCGGTATCTCGGTCGCCATGCGCGGGCGTGACGCCGTGGCCGCTACGGCCGGGATATCGTCGAGACGCTCGATCTCTCCTGGTTGCCATTCCTTGTCGAACCACGGCTCGAGCGGTCCATACAGCCGCAGGATCACGCTCCAGCCCTTGCCGGGGACCGTCTGGATCCAGTTGCTCTCCTTGCCTTCGGGGGCGCTCGGTCCGAAGTAGACGTCGGTCGAGCCATCGGCATTCTGCTCGACGCCGCGCTCGCTGTTGAGGCTGGGGAACGGTTGATCGGTCTGCAGCATGGACCGGGTCTGGTTGTCGTAGAGCACCAGAGACCAGAAGTCCTTCACTGGCACATCTGGAGGCATTCGGAGGCGGTAGGTGTGGCCACCATCCAGCGCGCGACCCATTGAGTCGACCATGGCGCCGGCGTACTGCGACCCGATACCCACCATCTTGGCGGCCATGGCCGGCGTGATGCCCGTGGCGTAGTAGAAGAACATGGAACGGCCGTCCAGCAGACGGACACCGTTGGCCAGGAACTCGTGGCTGCCGCCGATGAAGCCGGTCTTCCAGGCGCTGTTCTCGAAGTAGTATGACGCGGGGTCGCGCGTCCTGAAGACGATCGCGCGCGCCGTCGCGTTGCCCACGGCGGCCGCGTCGGTGAGGAGGTCGGTCATGCGGGCATCCGGCGCGAAAGGCTTACCCTTCTCGATGCCAATGGCCGCCAGAAGGCCGAGGAACTCCGGGTCGAGGGCGTCGACGGGTTCCTCCTGGATCACCGCGTGCACCTCCTCGAAGAAGGTCAGGTCGTTGGCGTGGATGGTGTTGAAGGAGCGGCCCGACAGGTTGATGAACTCCGTGGCGGGAGGATCGTCGCGTTGCGCCAGCGGGTAGATCCGCGTGTTGGCCTTGAGATTCGCCACTGCCGGCTGCGGGTCGCCGTCTTCCAGGAAACCGCGCCAGACGAGCCAGTTGCCGAAGGTACGCGAGGCGAAGGTATGGTAGCCATCGGGCACCTCGTCCTCGTAGCCCGGAGGGAGAATCAGGAACTTGCCGCCCTGGCCCCGGTCCGGTCCGGCGTTGCCCAGATCGGTCACGTGGCCGAAGAAGAAATCATCGAGGATCCCGAGGGTGTTGGGCGCGCTCTCGACCACCATCGGCCCTTCCTTCAGGTCGAGCCAGGTCACCGCGTAGACGCTCTCGGTGTTGGCGGTCAGGAACAGCGTCCGCGCATCCATCAGGGTTTCGAAGATCCCGATCGTGCCGTCGACGGCGCCGACTTCACGGAATCCCTCGCGCATGGCGTACAGCGAGGCGATCGGCAGGCTGTCCAGGAAGGCCCGCACGCCGCGCTGGAAGTCGAGGTTGTCGTAGACCGCGTCAACCGTCTCCGCGCTCGGATAGCCGTCGAAGAAATCGAGATTGCCCAGCCGGGTCTCGACGCGGTCGGGGGTCAGGATCGACGACGGGATCGGTTCGTATTCGATCGGCTCGGCCGCGCCGGCGTACCCGCCCGCCAGGGTGGCGGCCAGGAAGAGTGGCAGGATTGATGGGAATTCCTTCATTTTGTCACCTCATCTTCGGGCTTTTCATTTCTCACTGACTGAGCACTTTGACAAGCGGCGTTCCGGTCGTGCCGGAAGGCGCTTCAATCCTCGGGCATTTCGCCAACGTCAGGGCGATATCGACGGTTATCTGAGGAATCAGTCTCGGGGGCGGCGGGAACGCATCCTGGCCATGGACGCCGGTCGCGGCCAGCAAGGCCATCCCGCAGGCACAAGCTGTCAGCGCATGCGACATAATGGTGGTAAGACCTGTGACACTTCTTCGC
>JACKPW010000068.1 GCA_024233215.1 Verrucomicrobiales bacterium
AGGCGGGCGACAAGAATCGTGCCAAGAAAGCAGAAAAACCGCTGAAGGCCAGCGGCTTAAGTCGTTGTAAGTGCTTGGTAATGAGGGAGGGGTTGGTTGCGGGGATAGTTATGCAAAGACGGCGGTTATGGAAAGTCGCAGTCGCGGAGCATCGAAAGCACTGGCCTTTCCCTGTGCCGAACTCCGCATAACTACAGACCCTCGAGGAACCGAAGATCGCGGTCTGAGAGAGCGATGCGGTGCCGGGGGTTGCGGGGGGAATGCACCTTCGCAAGAACCCGTCGTTTGATGGTCAGAGTCGCTTCGACGTAAGCGTGCGTTGTCTTCGGGTTTTCATGTCCGAGATAGAGCGCGATCACCTCAGTCGGCACGTCGGCTTCAAGCATGGCCATCGCCGTGCTGTGACGGAAGGTATGGGGTGAGATGCGGCGTTTTCCCAGGCTCGGGCGTCGACGTACAGCAAGTTGGACCAATGACTGGAGTTGGTGAGCGGCTCCCGCCCGGGTAAGTGGTTGACCGGAGCGATTCGGCAGCACCGGCGCCTCAGGAGGCAGGGCATTTTCCTTGAGCCAACTCCTCAGTCGGGTACGGGTGATCCGCCACAACGGAAGCCGCCGCTGTTTTCGACCTTTGCCGGTCACGGCGATTTCGCCGTGGGTCAGGTCCAGGTCGCGGACGCGGAGCGCGAGGATTTCCGAGATGCGGGCCCCGGTGTTGTAGAGCAGCAGCACGAGCAGGTAATTGCGTTGGCCGGTCCAGGTGTCGGGCGCCGCAGCCAACAGAGCCTCGACCTCCTGCTGGTTGAGAAAGCCGATCAAGGGTTGAACGCAGCGTTTGAACGGCAGGCCGAGGATTCGCGCGAGGGCTGAAGGCAACTCCGGCCCACCCCAGTCAAGCAGGTAGCGCACAAAGGAGCGAATCGCGGCCAGTCGGGCGTTGCGCGTGCGAACACTGTTGCCGCGTTGTTGTTCGAGTTCCTGGAGAAAGCCCAACACGGTCTCGGGGGTCAGGGTGGCCAACGGGAGCAGGCGGGCACGGCGTGGACGAGTTTTCCAAAGGTAACGGAGCAACAGCCGAAACGTGTCACGATAGGCCGAGACGGTGGCCGGGCTCACATTCCGCTGGACCGAGAGGTGCTCCCGGAGGAACCGCTCCAGCCAGTGCCCCAGCTCACCGGTTTGCTTCGACATCGGGAGCAAAGCGTTCCGCCGCGTCCCTCAGCAACCGGGGCCGGGCGCTCAGATACCAGTAGGTGTAGCGCGTCTGGGTGTGTCCCAGGAAGCGCGAGAGCAGCAGCACTTGATCGAGACCGCGGCCGTGCCGCTTCAACGATCGCTGGAGCACTTCCGAGGCCATCGTATGACGGAGGTCATGCAAGCGGGGCGGATGACGCTGGACCGGGATGGCCTGGCGCAACTGACGGAACGTGAATCCCACCGTGCTCGATGGTAGCTGGGTTCCTCGGACCGAAACAAAGAAGTATTGGGCGAAAGGGAAGAGCGACTGCCGACGACGGTCGTAATCCCGCAAGGCAGTCATCGCCGTGGGATGGAGCGGAACCCAACGCGTTCGGCCGTGCTTGCTTTCGCGAATGATCAAGAGCGACTGGTCCCAATCGACGTCCGTGAGCATTAACCGTCGCGCTTCCGAAATCCGCAGTCCGGTGCAGGCCAGAAGGGCGATGAGCGTCTGCCAGGTATGCGGGCGGAGTTCGCCCTTCAACCGGCGGGCGGCCTGGAGCAACTGCTGCAGTTCCCTTGGCGTGTAGAGATGCGGCTCCGGACGACGATGGGCAGGACCGAACAGGTGGAGGGGCGGTATCTGGGTTCGCGGTTCGGCCAACGAAAGGTGACGGGCAAACGTGCGCATCAGTTCGAGACGGCGTGCCCAGGAGAAACGCCCCGACGACTTGGGCAGACACGCCCAGTCGATGGCCAGTTGCCGGGTCAACGGGCCTCGGTGCCCGCGCCGATCCGCATAGCGCGCGAAGTCCAGGAGCTGGCAGCCTTCGCTCTTGAGCCGGAATCCCACCCCCCGGCGATCAGCCAGGTATCGGGCGACCCGGGTGACCATCGTCGTTTTCATGGGGTGTTGTGCTTCGGCCAAGGCAAAGCTGCCTGCCGGAGTTCTTCGACGTTGACGTGCGCGTAACGCACGGTGGCGTCAAGCGAGCGGTGTCCCAGCACGTCGGCGATGAGCTTCAGCCGCGTGCCACGGCGATAAGCTCTGGTGGCCCAGGTGTGACGCAGGATGTGGGTCCCGGCTGCTTCGATCCCGGCACGGGCAAACGCGTGTCTCACGACCCGGCGTACATAATAAGGGGCCAGCGCGCGGCCTTTGGGGGCACGGTGATGCACGAAGAGGGCACGGCTGCGGGTTGGTGGACGCCCTTGTTTGAGGTAGTTGAGAATGGCGCGGGCAACCCGGTCGGGCAACGGCACCAATCGTTGCCGTCGCTGCTTGGTCCGGCCCAGACGAAGCGTCAACTTCCGCCAGTTCACATCCTCCAAGACCAGATCAGCAACCTCGTGACTTCGGAGTGCCAACTCCGACAAGCAGAGAGCCATCGCATAGTCCCGTCGTCCTTGCGGTGTGGAACGGGCGAAGCTCTCCAAGAACCTTCGCCGCTCGCACGGTTCCAGCATCGCGGGCAGAGACGGCTCCGCTCGTTGCGGCAACTGCGGCACGGCGCCCGCGAGGCTGGGCCGCAGTTGGGCGAAATCCAGGAATCGCAAGAAGCTCCGCAGATCCACACACAGCGGATGGAGGCCAGTTCGAGCCAAGTGGCGCGCACGGTCCAACACGTAGCCGCGAACGTCCTTGGGACGCACATGCCGGAGTTGGAGCCTTCGCTCACCAAAACGCCAGTGAAGGAAACGGCGGGCTGCCCGCCGGCGGTTCTCCCGAGTGCCCGGCGCCAGACCGCAGACTTCCCTGAGGTGAGCGTCGTAGGTCGTGAGGAGCTCCTCGACGGGACTGCGGAGAGGCTCTTCGGAGGGCGGGTTGATCAGCCGCTCATCTCGCAGATACTGAACGAATCGCCGGATCGCACTGCGACAATAGCCTCGATCCTTTGGCGCGGGTCCCGCGCACGCGCAGTGAGGCAAGTGCCGATCAAGAAAGCACGCAATGTCGCCAGACTGTAAACGCGCCCACGCAACCTTCCGTCGTTCCAACCACCGGCCAAAATGCCAGATGATGTGAACTCGTCGGCGAACGCCCGTCTCCGAGTAACCAACCGCACGCAAACCCGCAGCGAACCCCTCAATGGTTATGTCAAGTTGCAGAGGCGCGATCTCTCCATCGACGGCACTCCGTCGCGAGGCATGTCCTCTTGCGGCGAAACCTGAAACGGCCTGTTTCTTCATAGATTTCGCCACACTTCCCCCTACGCCCCTCCCCAGCCAGACACAAACTCAAACCGCTCTCACCCCAATCGTTCGCGATCAACTTTCCATAACCGCCATCTTTGCATAACTATCCTTATGGAAAGCTTTCCATAAGGATAGGATTTGAACCTATGACCTTCAGGACATGAGCCTGAAGGTCCAGCAATCCGAATCCGCTCGAAATTCTGTCGACTGTTGCCGGTTCGTCTACAGCCCGGGAATGTGCGGCGCGTAGAGAACCCCCTCCCGGACTCTGTCATACGTATAGCTTGTGGCCGTCCGGATGGCGTTGCGGGGCGGCCGTGACTTCGGGACTGGCGGGAGGTTGGTCCGCAGCACCGGCCTCCGAGTCCCGTTCGTGCGTCGCTGTCCCGGGAAACGGACGCAGGATGCGGGTCTGAATCACCTTGCCGCCTTCGTCCCGTTTCTCCCCGACGAGTTCGTCGGGAGCCCGGCCTTCCTCCACCCAGCGGATGATGGCTTCGTGGACCCCGCGGGGTTGGACGCCGGCACCGTGAAAGCCGTGGTCCACGCCGGGGACGAGGAACAGACGTGCAAAGTCCGCGGTCCGCGACGGTCCCCCCATCACTTCCTGGACCCGACGATAGTAGTCAACGCTCCCCGCCGCCGGGATCAGCTGGTCCGCGAGGCCGTGATAGATGATCAGCTTGCCGCCATGATCGCGGAAGCGGGTGAGGTCGGGATCGTCGGTGCCGAGAACCGCACCGTATTGCTCCACGGACTTCGTCCACAGTTGCTCGAAGCCGGCGTCGGAGAGCGTGGTCCAGTCCCACTCCGCGTCCTGGGCAAGGTAGTAGGTCCAATACTCGAGAGCGATGCTGAAGGGTTTGCCCTGCAGAGGCGAACCACCGGTACCGGCATAGGGAAACAGGTCCGCGCCGCGTTCAAGCCCGTACCACATGAAGGTGCCGTCCTGCCGGCGCGGCCCCAGCCAGATCCGGCGGAGCACCTCCGCGTCCGCCTCGGTGAACGGCTCCCCCTCGCACTCGGTACCGACCAGCGCCCCCGGATCCCAGGTGCAGCGGAAGGGATCATCGATCACGCCGTCCGTCACCCCATCATCGGCATCGCAGGCCGCCACCGCGGCCGCGGTGGCGGCAGCGAGCTTCGCCTGCGACACGTAGTGGGACATGGAATGCATGACCACCTGCGGCCAGAGGGCGGCGGCCACGAAGCGATGCCAGTTGATGGCCGGACACGCGGAGACAATGCCGTCGTAATCCTCCGGAAACCGCTGCGCTTCCATCAAACCCTGGCGGCCACCGGTGGAACCGCCGACGAAGTACGCATAGCGCGGTTCCCGGCCGTAGAACGCCGTGGTGACCGCCTTCCCGACCACGGTCATCTCGTGAATGCCAAGGTAGGCATTGTCGATGATGCCCTGCCAGTTCTGGCGCCCGTTGGCGTCGAGCGCGAAACGGCCACTGCCCCCCTCGTGCCCGGTGTCTGTCGCACCGGCCGCGAAGCCCTGTCGGACCGGGCCGCGCAGGCTGTTGGGATGCCCTCCCAGAAACCCGCCACCGCCGGTACCCTGAAAACGGCCGTTCCAGTTCGTCAACGGCAATCCGACCCAGACCGTCACGCGATCCTCCGCCGGCGGGTGCGTGACAACGGCGGTGACCCGACACATGCCGTTGGTGACATCCACCTGCGCGGACTCAATGATCGTGTTCGGCAGGGCGAGGTTCGTCAGGCTCTCACAGGAGCGCACGGGGGTAATGCCCGGAAAGAGCGGCTGCGGCGCGGTCTCCGCACCGCGGGCCGCCACCGGCGGCACCAGCATCATTAGGGCGAGCAGGACCCCGTGGGGCCGCGAAGGGCGGGGGCGGGACGGATGGAGTTTCATGGCAGCACGATTCGTTGGTAAGACCGCCCACAGGGTGACCACAACCGGAGGGGTGAAGTCGAGCCTGGGATGGCCCCGGTTCGCGTGGGGGCAGGGCCAGTGACAAAGTCAGCGCAAGTCGTTGGATTGTAGCGCAGATATCTGATCTGCCGTATCGCCGAATTCCATTCGGCAGAGCGTCCGGACTTCTCCACGGTCTGCGGGTCGGATACCCGCGATACAGCAGATCAGATATCTGCGCTACGACTTTGTCACTGG
>JACKPW010000069.1 GCA_024233215.1 Verrucomicrobiales bacterium
GGAACCCGGCCGGATGGAGGTGGTGAAGCACGAGACGCTGCTGCGGGACTGGCAGGCGTTCAAGCTGGTGGCGGCGCTCTGGCGCTACATCAAGGGCTACGACCCGAGGCAGCGGGAGGTGACAGCGTGAAGCGGCCACGCCAGGTCTTCGGCCGGGTGATCACGACCAACCCGGCCGACGGGAAACCGGTCCGGATCGAGCTGACCAAGAAGGGTTTGCGGGTGCGCGTCAAGTGCTGCCGCAAGATCCACAAGCTCTCACTCCACGACTTGGTGACCCTGGCGCTGGGCCAGGGCGTGTTCCGCCTGTGATCCCAACCTGAACCCGTTCACGCCGTGCCACAGCGCTTCCTCCGTCCCGGAATCACGACCAGCGAGGCATGGAATCATGCCTCCTGGTTCGAGCAGTCGCTCTTCGTCAGGCTCCTGACGCTGGTCGATGACGAGGGCCGTCATGATGCGCGGATTGCCATCGTCCATGCCGGCTGTTTCGCCCTCCGGGACGACGTCACCCGTGAACAGACCGCCAGCGCCCTGGCGGAGCTCCACCGCCTCGGCCTGGTCGAGTGCTACGAGGTGGACGGCAAGCCCTACCTGCAGGTGGCCCGCTGGCAGGAACGGGCTCGCAACAAGAGCCGCTGGCCCGGGCCGCCATCGGCTGCCGACGGCTGCCGACGGCTGCCGACGGCTGCCGATGGCAGCCAACAGCAGCCGTCGGCTGCTCCCATCGCCATATCCCCTCGCCATATCCCATCGTTAGAGTGTGTGGTGTCACGCACGTCACCAGGCGACGGGAACGCTGCCGACTCCGCACCGCCTGGAAAGCGCGGTTCCCGCGCCACACCCACCCGCAGGGAGGCATTCAAGCCGCCCAGCCTCGAAGAGGTGAAGTTCGCGGCCGCCAAGATCGGGTTGCCCGAACACGAGGCGGTCAAGTTCCACGCTCACTTCATGTCCAACGGCTGGAAGGTCGGCGGACGAACACCGATGCGGTCCTACCAACACGCCCTGATCAAATGGAAATGCACCTGGGAAGAGAAACGACATGAACACCCCCACCATTCAACGACCTTCGGACATCCTGGCCCGAATCCGCGCAACGCCGCGATGGGTGTCGATGAAGAACGCCGCAGCCGCGAAATCTGCAACGCCATCGCCATCTCAACTCGACTTCGCGATGAAGCCGACGCACGAGAAGCTCGCGAAGCTGCAGAAGCGGCTCAGCGAAATGAGCCGGGCGATCCTGGCCAATGACCGCCGTAGTCCCCTGCTGGTGGTCGTGGTGGGACCCACGGGCGTCGGCAAGAGCCACTGCCTGCGACGGCTCGAAACCTGGATGCGCGGCCTGCGCTGGGATGACGTCAAGGGGCGTTGGCCTGGCATCCCGAATGTCCGTCGGATCAGCGCCAGCGATTACTTCGACCTTCGTCGGTCGGAGCCTCGGCGGGCCGAGGCCGTCCGGAATGCCTGCCTCCTGCTGTTGGACGATGCCGGCGCCGAGGTGGACCGCTACCGCCGCGGTGAATCCACCGAGGCATTCCGGAACCTGCTGGAGGAACGCATCGATTGCTGGACGGTCATCAGCACCAACCTGCCACCCGAGCACTGGGTTGCGGCGTGGGATGCCCGTGTGGCCGACCGGTTCCTGCGCAACTCCGAGATCATCCAGCTCTGGGACGTGCCCAGCTACGCAGTCTGGCTCCGGGAGCAGAAGCGTGACCGGGCATGAAACTCAATCCCCATGACCTCCCGGCCCACATCAAGGCGCTCAATCCGCACCTCTGGCCCGCTGCTCCTGTGGCTGGATTACCGACCGCCGAGCCTGAACCGACTGCTGCGGTCCCACTGGAGCGTCCGGCGTCGCGAGCAGCGGCGTGCGAACCAGGTTCTCACTACCGCGTTACGTTCGTCGCCTTCAGGCATCGGCTCCTGGATGGCGACAACCTCATCGGCGGACTCAAACCGCTCCGGGACGAAGTCGCCCGCCTCCTTGGCGTCGATGACGCCGACCAGTTCATCGCCTGGGAATACGCCCAGGTCCCAACCCGTGGCCAAACCGGCATTGCCCTGAAGATCGAATCCCTTTCCCAATGAACGAAACCCTCCGTCCCTCCCACCGTGACCCGCTCGATGTGCCCTTCGAGGACTTCGACTGGCAGGAGCTCTACCAACGACTGGGCGAAGACGCCCGCAACGGCAAGATCGACCCGGACCTGTCCGATGTCGTCGTCCGGCTCCTGGAACTGTTCCTGCGCAATCGGCGGGCACGTCGGGTCAGCCTGCAACAGGTTGGCCTGCGGGTCGTGGCGCTGGCGTGGGTCCTGTCGCCGGCCTACTTCGCGGGAAGCCCATCCCTCCGGGAATTGGCCCAGCGCTGTCGGATCGATTCCCCCAGCCTGGCGCTCTGCACCAGCCGCATGAGCCGGCTGATCCGGTGGCAGAACGGGGCGCAGCGGCGGCGCCCGGCATCGCAAAAGTACAAACAAACCACCCTACAGGTAGAGGGCTGTGATGTCGGTCAGCGGTAGGAAGTCTCCTTTCGCCCCCCGGTGGGGTGGGGGTTCCGCGCCAGCCCGGACAACGCACATGAACAAGCCAAAACCGAAAAAACGCCACTCTGGTCCAAAGGAGCCCGGACAAACCGCCATCAATTGCGCCTACGACGAGGTCGTGCCGCTGGAGAAGCTGGTGCCGAACCCACGGAACCCGAACCGTCACCCGGAGTCCCAGGTCCGGCTCCTGGCCAAGGTCATCGCTCATCAGGGGTGGCGTTCACCGGTGGTCGTGTCCACCCGGTCGGGGTTCATCGTCGCCGGCCACGGACGGTATGACGCGGCCAGGCTGCTCGGGTTGAGCCAGGTGCCGGTCGATTACCAGGACTTCGCCACGGAGGCGGATGAGTGGGCGCACCTGGTTGCCGACAACCGGATCGCGGAACTGGCCGAAGCCGACGAAGCGGCGCTGCGGGAGTTGCTCGGCGAGCTGAAGGCCACGGACTTCGAGATGGAACTGACGGGGTTCGACGCCGATGCGCTGGCGGGGCTGCTGACCGAACCGGCCGAACCGGAACCGCCGGACGACTTCCCGGAGGCGGATGAAGACCTACCGACCGAGCATCAATGCCCCCGTTGTGGATTTCAGTGGTCCGGAAAGGCGTCCCAGGAATGAGCAAGCCGCCCTACCGCGTGCCGTTGATGACGGAGATCGCCGCGTTGCCGGACAACGGGCTGCGGGTGGTGTCGACGTTCAGTGGATGCGGCGGGTCCTGCCTCGGGTTCCGGATGGCCGGATACCGCGTGCTGTGGGCGAACGAGTTCATCCCGGCGGCGCAGGAGACCTACCGGGCCAACCACCCGACTACACACCTGAACGCGCAGGACATCCGGAAGGTCCAGCCGGAAGCCATCCTGCGGGCCATCGGGCTGAAGCCGGGCCGACTCGACGTGCTGGAAGGCTCGCCGCCCTGCGCTTCCTTCAGTACGGCCGGCAAGCGGGAGAAGCACTGGGGGAAGGCGAAGAAATACTCGGACACCGTCCAGCGCACGGATGATCTGTTCTTCGAGTATGTCCGGCTCGTCCGGGGCTTGCAGCCGAAGGTGTTCGTTGCCGAGAACGTCAGCGGGTTGGTCAAGGGCGTGGCCAAGGGGGTGTTTCTGGAGATCCTGAAGGCGCTCAAAGGCTGCGGTTACCGGGTCCGCTGCAAGGTGCTCGACGCGCAGTGGCTCGGGGTCCCACAGGCCCGGCAACGGACCATCTTCATCGGGGTGCGCAATGACCTGGGGAGGGAGCCGGTGTTTCCGAAACCACTCCCCTACCGCTACAGCCTGCGAGAGGCGTTGCCGTGGATCGTGAAGGGGAAGTACGGACCCAACTGGAAGCAGGCGGACTCGCCCAGTCCGACGGTCAGCGCGCACGGGTCCTACAACCCGGCCACGAGTCACCAGGGATTGGAGTTGGTGGAGGCCGTGATCCACGACACCTGCGGCAAGTTCCCGTCGGCGGGGGATGTCACCGACCGGCCGTGCCCGTCGATCACGGTCGAGGGTCAGGGTCAGTTCAAGGTGCGCCTCCGTGGCGGCACGGGATCGGCGTTCGACCAGAAGGGGCAGGAGTTCGACCTGGACGCGCCGTGCCCGACGATCCTGGGGACGAAGCCGAACCAGTTTGAGTTGGGGATGGAACGGTTCGCGGTGGGGAAGGAATGGGACAAACTGAAGCCGGGGGAGGCCTCGGAGAAGTACTTCAACCTGGTGCGGCCCGATCCCGAGGCGCCGTGCCCGACCATCTGCGCCAGCCACGGCCATCCGGGCGTGGCATCGGTGACGCATCCCACCGAGAAACGGAAGCTCTCGATTGCGGAGCTGAAGCGCATCTGCGCCTTTCCGGACGACTTCATCCTGACCGGCACCTACTCCCAGCAGTGGGAGCGACTGGGCCGGGCAGTCCCACCGACAATGATGGCCGCCGTGGCCCGCACCATCCGTGATGAAATCCTCACTTGAAATCCCGAAGCACTGGACGTTCCGGAGCCAGGCGGTCGCCCGCCAGTTCGATGCCCATGTGCGTGAGCAGTTGCCCTGGTATGACCTGGCGACGAATGCGGTCGCCCATTTCGGGCGGCACTACATCCCGAAGGGCGGCCGCGTTTACGACATCGGGGCGTCCACGGGGAACATCGGCCGGGCGTTGGAGGACACCCTGAAGCAACGCCAGGTGCGGTTCACGGCTATCGAGGAAAGCCACGAGATGGCGGACCTCTACCAGGGGCCACCCGAGCTGATCATCACGGACGCGGTCACCCACGACTACGAGCCCTTCGATTTCGCGGTCTGTTTCCTGGTGCTGATGTTCCTGCCCATCGAGACCCGGGCGTCCTTCCTGCGCCGGTTGCAGGGGCTGATCAAGACCGGCGGCGCCCTCGTGATCGTGGACAAGGTGCAGATGCCGGGCGGCTACGTCGGGACCGCGTTCGCCCGACTGACGATGCAGCAGAAGCTGGTGATGGGAGCGAAGCCCGACGCGATCCTGGCGAAGGAACTGTCCCTCGCCGGTTACCAGCGGCCGCTGGACCCGGGGTCCCTGCCGAAGTCGGCGCGGGCGTTCTTTCAGGTCGGTGAGTTTGTGGGCTGGATCATCGAGGCGGGACAATGAGCGCATCCGTCAACACCCACATCTCGCCCACGCAGCTTGCCCGCCTGAGCGGTCTGAGTGAGCGCCGGCTCCGTGCCCTCGTCAGTGAAGGTTGGCTCCCAAACCACGTGAAGGGCAACTACCCGCTGGTCCCGGCCATCCAGGGGTTGCTCCGATATTACCGTGAGCGGGATCAACGCCGGACCATTCAGGAGTCCTACGACAGCCTGGTCTCGTGCGCCAACGGGACCGGCATCCCGATGACGACCTTGAAGCACGCCAAGCGGCATGGGTGTACCGCGTTCCGCGGG
>JACKPW010000070.1 GCA_024233215.1 Verrucomicrobiales bacterium
AGTGTTATGTCCCGTAAATAACTAGACGTACCGCCGACGTGTGGTATGTTCGAGCTCATGCCGAAGACGATTTCCGCGTTGGCCCTCAGTTCGGGCGATCAGGCCCAACTCAAACAGTGGTTGCAGGCTCACGGAACTCCCCAACAGGTGGCCTTGCGCTGTGGGATTGTCCTGGGCGCGGCGGCGGGTGAAGCCAACCAGGCAATCGCCAGGCGGTTTCAGGTCAACCGCCATACGGTGGAGTTGTGGCGAGGACGGGTTCAGACGCTGGGCATTGACGCGGTCTGGGAGGTCGCGCCGGGGCGGGGACGCAAACCCTCCCATGACCAGAAGAAGCGCGATGCGATCATCAATGCGACGCTGCAGACCCGCCCCCCGGGAATGACGCATTGGAGCTGCCGTACCCTGGCTCACCAGCAGGGGGTGAGTAAGAACACTGTCAACCGGCTTTGGCAGTTGCATAACCTGAAGCCCCATCGACATCGGACCTTCAAGCTCTCCCGGGACCCGCAATTCTTGGAGAAGCTCACCGACGTGGTCGGCTTGTATTTGAATCCCCCGCAGAAGGCCGTCGTGCTGTGTGTGGATGAGAAGAGCCAGATTCAGGCCCTGGATCGCACCCAACCGGGCCTGCCGCTCAAGAAAGGGCGTTGCGGCACTTACACTCACGATTATGTCCGCCATGGGACCACCACCCTCTTTGCCGCGCTCAACCTTCTGGAGGGAAAGGTCATTGGGCAATGCCACGCCCGGCACCGACATCAGGAGTGGCTGAGGTTTCTGCGTCGCTTGGACGCTGAGTTTCCCCCCGAGCTCGAACTGCATTTGGTCTTGGACAACTATGGGACGCACAAGGAGCCGCACGTGCTGGCTTGGCTTGAGCGCCATCGGCGCTTTGTTTGTCACTTCATTCCGACCAGCTCGAGTTGGTTGAATCTGGTGGAGCGCTGGTTTGAAGAATTGAGTGAGAAGGCGATCCGCCGGGGAGCGTTCGTGAGCGTGCCCGATCTCCAGCAGGCGATTGGAGCATTCTTGGCGGCGTGGAACGAGGCGCCGCGGCCGTTTGTCTGGACCGCCACGGTGGAAGGGATCGTCGAGAAGCTGGACCGGGCGCGAGCGAAACTCGAAGCGATCAAGCCGGGCTGCACGCAGCGGCGGCACCGCAAGACGAAGAAACAGTCAGTCTAGTTATTTAAGGGACACAACACTAGGTTCATGCCAACAGGTTGCGCAAAGATCATTTTGCCGGTCTTTTCCGGCCTATCTTGGCACGGAGCGTGCTAAACAAACTGGCATGACCTCCAAACGGCCTGCCCGCCAGAACTCTGGCCTGAGCCCGGTCCACCGCTTCTCCCCTTGCTTTCAGCCCGATCGAGGTCCGAGAAGTGCCGAACCGGGAATCGACGCGGTGAGTAGGGGTGGTCCCTGGAGAAACCCGTCACAACGGGTGAAGACCGCCCGCGCCGCGGGCCCCCCTCTGATGATCCTGTTGTGGCTGCTGGCGCCGGTCGCGATCCAGGCCCAGTTCGACTACACCGTCAACGAGGGCGAGGTCACCCTTACGAAATACACCGGTCCCGGTGGGGCGGTCGTCATCCCGGACACTCTGGATGGTCTGCCAGTTCCCAGCATTGGGGACAGGGCATTACAGGACTGTCTCAACGTGACCAGCGTCACCATGCCCGACAGCGTGACCCGCGTAGAGCCCTTCGCCTTCCAGGGTTGCACGAGCCTGACCAGCGTCACCATCCCCGACAGCGACGAACTCAGCCGCCTTCTACTGGCTGGAAGTGCGATGACTGCCATTGCGACCACGGAAGTCAACCGGTGCCGAAAACCCATGTTCGGAGGAAGGGGGTGGTCACCCCGGCTCCCTTCTCATTGCCTTGCGTCCAGGGTCAGGACGTGAGGGTAGTTCAGAATGGCAGCATCCGCAGTCAGGAGGCTGCTGCCGGATTCGCGAGCGGTCGCGACCAACACTCGGTCTGCGGGGTCCTTGTGAAAATCCCCTGGCAAGGCGTAACTGCCCATCGCGGTTTCATGCGTCAAAGGGGCATCCAGGAACCTCAAATGACTTCGGCCGCCTGCCAGCCATTCGGGCAGCGCATTGTGCAACGAAATACGTGAGAGCGCGATCAGTCGGGCCGCAGGGCACGCAAGTCAGCGCTACGCGTTCGCCACCGGCAGCGCCGAGAGTTCCACCTTTGAGTTGGTCTGGCCGAAGTAATCGGCAGCCCATTCGTTCGGGAAGAGGATGACCGGTTGCCGGCCCATGTCATAGGCGAGGCGGGCACCGGTGGGCAGCACCAGGCTGCCGAGCTCTGATGGCGGGAAACCGGGTGGGAGCCAGCGGACCACATTCCAGGGCGCCGGTTCCAGGCGGGAGGCGGCGCCGTATTCGCTTTCCAGCCGGTATTGCACCACCTCGAATTGCAGCGGGCCCACGGCGGCGAGAAGCGGCACGCGCGTGGCAGCGTCCGGCAGGTCCAGCACCTGGATCACGCCCTCCTCCAGCAACTGGTCGAGGCCCTGGCGGAACTGCTTGAATTTCGAGGTGTTCGGGTTGTGCAGAAACGCGAAAGCCTCCGGCGTGAAGCGCGGGATCTCACGATACGCAATCGTCGGATCGGTCGTCAGCGTGTCACCAATGCCAAAACCCGGCAGGCCCACCAGCCCGATCACATCCCCCGGCCAGGCCTCGTCCACCGTCTCGCGTTCGTTGCCGAAGAGCTTGTGCGAACTGCTCAACCGCACCTGCCGGGCTGAGCGCGGATGGTGCACGGTCATGTCCCGCTCGAACCGACCCGTACAAACGCGCACAAACGCAATGCGGTCGCGGTGTCGCGGATCCATGTTCGCCTGGATTTTGAAGATGAACCCGGAGAACTCCGGATGCTCCGGCGGCAGGGCGTTCCCGTTGGCCGCGCGACCCTTCGGTGCCGGACCGTGTTTCAGGAAGCCGTCGAGCAGCAGCTGCACGCCGAAGTTGTTCACGGCGCTGCCGAAGTACACCGGGGTCTTCTCACCCGCGAGCACCGAGGCGTCATCGAAGTCCTCGCCGGCGAGATCGAGCACCTCCAGTTCCTCCGCCACCCGGGCCAGGGTCGGCTCGTCCACGCGCTTTCGGAGGATCGGATCGTCCATGCCACCGATTTCCACCGGTGCGCGATACGCGCCGCCGTCGGTGCGTTCGAACAGGTGCATCTGGCGGGTCTGGCGGTCGAACACCCCGCGGAAATCCACTCCGGTGCCAATCGGCCAGTTGACCGGAAAGGCGCCGATGCCCAGGACCCGTTCCAGCTCATCGATCAACGCCAGGGGATCCCGCGTGGGCCGGTCGCACTTGTTGATGAAGGTGAAGATCGGGGCGCCGCGCTGGCGGCAAACCTCGAAGAGCTTCCGCGTCTGCGGCTCGATGCCCTTGGCGGCGTCGATCACCATCACCACCGCGTCCACCGCCGTGAGCACGCGATACGTATCCTCGGAGAAGTCCTTGTGGCCCGGGGTGTCGAGCAGGTTCACGCGGTAACCGTCGTAATCGAATTGCAGGACCGTGGAACTGACCGAGATCCCGCGTTTACGTTCGAGCTCCATCCAGTCCGACGTGGTGGCGCGCTGGTTCTTGCGGGCCGTCACGGCGCCGGCGAGTTGGAGGCTGCCGCCGTAGAGCAGCAGCTTCTCGGTCAACGTGGTCTTGCCGGCGTCCGGATGCGAGATGATCGCGAACGTGCGGCGCTTCTGGATTTGACGGATGATATCCACCGGGGCGCGGACAGTAGCACGCGCGGCTTTTTCGACAAGAGGTGTTCTTGGGGGGGCGGGCGGATTGGGGCGGCCCGCCAAACACGCCAGACGTCGCCAAAGCGGCGATTGAGATCGCGCGCACTCCACGACGCTCCGCGAGGTT
>JACKPW010000071.1 GCA_024233215.1 Verrucomicrobiales bacterium
GGACAGCCCCGGCGGTCTTCTGGAGGTGATCCCGGGCGAACTCCGGATCTGCCAGTTGCCGGTGCGCAACCTCGATTTGCAGGGCCACCCCGGTGAGGTTCGCCCCGAGATCATCGTGCAGATCCTTCGCAATCCGATTGCGTTCCTCCTGCAACGCCCGCGTCTTTTCCAACTCGCGCAGGCATCGTCTGGACCGCAATCGGCGGAGGTGCCACCCGCCCAACGTCGAGGCACAGAGCGCGACCGCCAGAGTGCGGAACCGCCACGTTTGATAGAAGAAAGGCGCCAGCGAGAAGGCGAACGTCGCCGGTGCCTCGCTCCAGGTGCCGTGGCGGTTGCACGCTTCGACGAGGAACCGGTAATCGCCCGGACGCAGGTTTGTGTAAAGGGCCGTGCGTCGGGTGCAGGCCTCGTGCCACGCGCTCTCGTGCCCTTCGAGCCGGTAGCGAAACCGGGCCCGTTCGGAACCCACGAACGTATTCGCGGTGTAACGGATTTCCAGCACGCGCGCCCGGCCCGGCGACAGGCGCAAGAATGTGCACGCATCGTCGCCGTTCATCGCAGAGTTCTGCCGTCTTCGGATTCCGGACTTCGGATTTGTTTCGGAATTCGGGCTTCGGATTTCGGATTTCACCAGGCCTCCGTCCTTGAACACAGTTTCATCATCCACCCGAACCTCCTCGATCACCACGCCGGGCGGCACCTCGTTGTCCCGGAGCTTCTCCGGCTCCACGATGACCACGCCCCGCGTCGTGGGAAACCAGAACTCCCAGTTCGGCAGGGCAGCCGCGTTGGGCTGCTGATCCCCATTCCCTTCGGCACTGGCCATGCCGTCGGCCTCGCCGTAGTTCACGCAGGTCAGCAGGGCCAGCCGGCCGTCGGCAACGGTGTTCAGATCCGCCTTCTTCATCCGCCAGATGCCACGATTGCAGAAGCTCCAGTAGCGACCCATCCGATCCTCCAACAGGCAATACGCCAGGTTGTCGTAGAGCCCCTGCTCCGCGGTGACGGAGCGGACTTCATCGCCGCGAATGCGGTTCAGCCCCCTCGGCGTCCCGACCCAGACCGTACCGTCGGACTCGGCGCGCAACGGCCAGGCCTCATCACTCAGCAGTCCGTCCTGTATCGTGTAGGCGCGAAACCGGCCCTCGTGAAACCGGTTGACCCCGCCGCGTTCAGTGCCCGCCCAAATGCTCCCATCCGGCCCCTCCACCAAACCGAACACAAACGGGTCGGACAAGCCGTCGTCCACCGTCCAGAGTCGGAACTCACCGTTGAACCACTCCAACACGCCACTGGGCGTGCCGAACCAAAGCGCGCCCCGGCGATCCTCGATCATCGAGGAAATCAACGGTCGTCCCTCCCCGACCAGATGCGGGATCTCCACCGGCTCGAACACCCCCTCCCGAAGCGTCCACAATCCCCGGTCCAGACCGGCCCACACTCCGCCACTACGGTCCTCGAGCACCATGCGGGTGCGCAGCGTGTAGCCGTCGGGCACGCGCACCGTGGTGTTCGTGTAGACCGTGAACTCGCCCTGCTGAAACCGCACCAAACCGTAGGGGGTTGCCATCCAGACCTTGCCGTCCCTGCCAGGGGACACCGAATAGACCTCGTCCTCCGTCGAATACGATCCGGTCAAGAGGCTCAACAGATGACGCGGCTGCAGGCGGGCCAGCCCCCCGCTCCCCATCCCCACCCAGAGATTGCCCTCCCGATCGGGCAACAGACAGCGCACGTCATCCGGATTGGCGAGGCCGGTCGAACGATCGAAGCTGCTGAAACTCCCCCCGGCGAATCGATGCAGCTGGACTGGTCCGCGCGAGGCGATCCAGAGGTTGCCTCCCGCATCCTCGCACAGAGCTTTGACCGGTTGATCCCCCCAGGCTGTGGTGGCGGGGAAGTGCGTCAACCGCCCATCCTCCCAGCACAGCAACTCCCCCGGCCGCCCCAGCCACAGCCGGCCGGCCCGATCCTCGATCAGCGCCCCGACGTCCAGGGGAGTCACCCCGGTCAGATCGGCGAGGAGTTTCAACTCACCGGAAGCGGGATCCAAACGCTGCCACCGCGGCACCTGCCCCGCGAAGTAGGTGATCAGCACCCACAGCCGTCCCCGCGAGTCACTCAAGACACGTTCGATCTCGGGCGGCGAGCCGTGGTAGTCATCGGCAAAACTCCTCAAGCCAAGCTGCCAGTCCACCTGACTGGCCTTCAGCCGGAAAAGCCCGTCCACGCGCGCCACCCAGAGCGCAGCATCCGGGGTGACGCAGATGTCCTGGATGGCACCGGAAAACGGACACCCATCCAGCGCCACCGACTCAAAACGCCCCTGACTGAGGCAAACCACTCCCTGACGCGAGGCCAGCCACAACCGTCCCCCGGCATCCTCCGCCAGGCTGCGCACATCGAGCGCGTCGGTGGCCACCTTGGCCAGGTTATCGGCGAACGAGGTGAAACGGACGCCATCAAACCGCGCGAGCCCGTACCGCGTCCCAACCCAGAGGTACCCATCGCGCCCCTGAAGCGCACAAGTGACCGTGTTCTGCGGCAAGCCCGCCTCCGTCGTCCAACCGCTGACGCCATACTGCCCGTCCGTCAGCAAGCCGGGCGAAACGGCCGTCCCGACCTGCCCCACCCCAACCAGGTTCAGGCTCGCCAAGAGACACAAAATGGACGCTCGCGTGATCACCGTAATGTGACGGAAAGGCTCGTTGGCACGGGTCCCTTTGTCATCAAGAAACACCCGGCAAATCAACTTTACGCGGTACGTAATCGAACCTAGCTTTGCCCACGTGAGTGAAATCGCCATCCCAGTCGTGGACGCGGCCAAAGATTTCCTGGGACTGTTGGACCGCATTTGACATGAACACGCTCGAAGCCACCGTTGAAGAACTGAAGAGCCTGCCTCCCGCCAAACTGGAAGTGGCGCTGAATTACATCCACGGTCTGACGGCGGCCTCGGTCCGCGAACGCCGACAGGCACTGGAAAAAGCCTTCGGTTCGCTGACACCCGCTGAGGCCGAGGAAATGGAACGCGCCATCGCCGTGGAACATCAATTGCCCTTGGCGGCTCGCGATGCTCACTTTGACTTCGTCGCTGGCTTGCAGGTCAAGAAGTGGTAGTGCGGTTTGGCCTCGCTCATCACCCATCGGTTCGATTGCCAACGTGCGCCACGGAATCCGCCGGTTACGCAGCGCAGACGGCCTCTTCTTGAATGCCGGCGTCGAGCAGTTCATTCGGTCGCAGGTCGGAGGGCAAACGGCTTTCGTAGCAGCTCGAGGGAGGAGGCTCTGCGTCCTGGCGGCTTGGCATTGACTAGCCCGACTTCCGCTGTTCGACCGCAGAAAGGACGATTTTCGGGGGCTATGGATGCGTAAGTTGTTGGCAATGTGGCCATCGGGTTTTGGAAGAGGGCTGTAGTGCAGAC
>JACKPW010000072.1 GCA_024233215.1 Verrucomicrobiales bacterium
TGTGGCGTAACGCGATATTTCGTGGAGGAGCTGTGAGGAATGGTCCGTGGGGAAGCGCCGTGGGGTGGCGGGATATTCCGTGGATAAGGGAGACGAGGGAGCGCTTCGTGGAAGCGATGGGAAGATGCCGGGTTGGGTGGCGGCGGCTTACGGGAGGCCGAGTCGTTGCTTGATGTGGCGGATCTGACGTAACGCGTGGGCGCGACGCGCTTGGGCTTGTTCCGGGGACAGAGCGGGTGGAGGCGGCGGAGGAGGGGGTTGAGGTTTGGGCGGGGGCCGGAGGCGGACGCGGGCGATGTTGAGGTCTTCCTCGAAGCGGTCGGGTTGGAGGAGGTTGGAGAGCTTGAGGGCGCCGACGTTGCGGCGTTGTTGGCGGATTTCCCCCTGGAGGTAAGTGATCACGCGGCGCAGGTCCTCGAGGTTGAAGCCGGCGCGCAACAGCTCGAACCACTGGCGCTCGCGGTCGTAACGCAGACTCAGGCTCTGGCCGGTGAGACGGCAATAGAGCTGGTGGGCGGCGAGGATGTGGTTGGGACCGACGGGGGAAGGCATAAGCGGGTCAGGCCGGGAGCACCTCCTGCGGAGGTCGAGCCAGTCCCGGCACGCAGGGAACCGATTGGAGCGCACCGTTGACGTGGTCGGGAGTGATGCGTTGGGCCTGCCCGGTGGCGGCGAGGATCCAGGCCGAACGGGCGAGCAGCGAGAGGCTGCGGGGGATGCCACCGCTGGCGTTGACGAGCAACTCGGAGGCGGCGGGTTCCAAGGAGGCAGCACTCAAGCCGACGGCGGTGAGAGCGGTAGTGAGGTATTGGGCGCATTGTTCCGGAGTCCAAGGGGCAAGATTCCGGTGGCAGCCCAGACGGGAGTAAAGGGCCCGTTGACTCCGGAGCTGGAGGGTGCTCAAGAGGAACTCGTCACCCAGGAGGATGAGGGCGAAGGAGGGATGCTGGGGCAGGTTCAGGCCCAGGAGGAGGCGGATCTCCTCGAGACTCGAAGCGCTGAGGTTCTGGGCCTCATCGACCAGGACCACGGGGATGCGGTGTTCGAGTTGAGCGAAGGCGTCCTCGATGAACTGGAGGTTGCGTTCGCGGCGGAAGGAGACCGGTTTGCCGAGTTTGGTGGCGAGGGAGGCGAGGATGCCGCAGCCGCTCAAGGTGGCGTGGGTGAGGCAGAGGGGGGCGAAGAGGCGGGAGTCGAGGGCGCGGAGCCAACGACCGGCCAGGGCGCTCTTGCCGACGCCGTTGGGACCGGTCAGGAGCATGACCGAACGGAGCGTGGCGGTTTGGGTGAGGGCATCGGTGGCGGCGTGCATGGCCGGGGTTTCGAGCCAGTCCTCGGGGTTGGCCAGACTGAAGGGAACGGCGCTGGCGCCCCATTGGCGGGCGAGCAGGTTGAGGTCAGTGGGAGGTTTCATGATCGTTTCCTTTGCGGGGCAGGCGGCTGTTGAGGTGGCGGTCAACCAGGCGGGCCAGGCCGAAGGACTGGCCCCGGTAATCGACTTCGACCCGGGCAAAGGTCCAGGGATCGAAGCAGAGGCGTACTTCCAGGCCCCGGAGGGCGAGGTCGACCTCGTAAAGTCGACTCTCCAGGCGCACGGTACCGTCCTTGCGAACGACCCGCGTCTTCTGGGCATAGAAGAGCCGGTCGAGATTCTGGTGGGGGTCGAGCAGGCGGAGGTGGGCGCTGCCGCGGGTGAAGCGTTCATGAGGGCTCATGGCGATGCCCTCATGGTGACGGGGGTGATAGACGCCGGCGATCCAGTCGGCGAGCTTGGCGTTGAGTTCCTCCAGGGAGGCGGGAACCTGGTCCGGCAGGCGCAAGCTCACTTCAAAGTCCCGTTGGAGGGTGCCGAAGAACCGTTCGATCTTTCCCTTGCTCCAGGCGTGATAGGGTTTGGCGTGGAGCAGGCGGATGCCGAGGTTGGCACAGATGAGGCGGGTGTGGTCATTGGTGAAGGGTCCGCCCTGGTCGGTGTAGAGCTTGCGGGGCAGGCCGCGGCGACGGAGGGCCTCCTTGAAGCTCTGGTGGAAGCAGCGGGTGTTGGCTTGGAAGTAATAGGCGGCGTGGACGACGACGCGGGAGTGATCGTCGAGGAGGACACACAGATGGGTGGGGACGGCTTTCTTGTGACCGGGAAGGTGGAGGAAGGGACCGGGGGAGAAGTCGGCCATCCAAAGGTCGTTGACCACCGGGGCTTCGAAGGCCTTGGTGGGGCCGCTGACGCTTTGGCGCAGGAGGTTGCGGCGGGAGCGATGGCCCAAGTCGTGACGCTGCAAGGCGCGGTAGATGGCACTCAAGGCGGGCAGTTTGGGGTCCTGCTGGCGCCAGAGTCGGTGGAGGACCTTGATGGGGATGGCGGGATGAATGCGGACCTGGGTGAGAATGAACTGTTCCTGCTCCGGGGTGAGGGTGCGGGGCACGCCCCGATCAGAACGGGTCTTGGGACGGAGGGCGGCAAAGCCGCCGTGTTGATAGGCATACCACCAGTCTTCCAAGGTGCGGAGGGCGACCGGACCGATACCTTCGGCCGGGTCGGAGGAGACCTTGGAGGCAGCGGCGACGGTTTCCAGGGCCAGCCTCAAGGGCATCGGCCGCCGGAGCAGCTCCTGGAGTTTGCTGATGAGGGCGAACCGGGCCAGGGCCACCGCCTCGGCCCGGTCTGACGAGGGTGTCGTTGTCATGGCCGCGAGGATCAGCCGGGGTGTTGGGCCGGGCCAAACCAACGGTTGTGTGGGATCGGCTCCGAGGTTCCCGTGACGACACCCTCCCGGAGAAAACGCGCTCAAGCCGGCAGCCGCAGACAACGATAGTCCCCCAGCAGGGATTGCTTGCCGACCCGGGCCAGGAAGTCGAGGATCCCGGCCAGTGACCGCTTGGCGCGGCGCATCTGTAACCACAGATCCCGCGCGGAATCGATCACACTCGGCAGCCGCAGATCAAAGGCCTTTTGTAAGTGGGAACCTCTGGTCTGAAACCGAGCCCAAGCCCGACGCAGGCACCCTGCCTCGAGCAGACCAGGCGGGGGATCGGGACCCGTTCCCACCCCCGCCTGGCCATCCAGGAAAGCCTCCAGTCGCGGGACTTTCACCGGTCGGTAGGGAAGATGTTCCACCGGCAATACCGAAACGGTCAGACCGCAGCGCCGGCAGAGGTAACGGGCGATGGTGAGGAACTCCGAGCCCGCGGGTGCGGCATAGCGACGATAGAAGCCGTGGCGATGCAGCCGCCCGGGGCACTCACGAGGACACGGCGGCCGTTCCCCAACAAAGCTGTCCGCCCGGATTTGAATGGCGCCCTCAGAAACAGCACGCCGTCCCAGTCGGCAATCCCGAATTGCTCCCGTGACCCCGTGACCTCCTCCACAATCCATTTCCTCACCGTTCCCTCATTCCCCCCACGGATTACTCCGCACCGTTAC
>JACKPW010000073.1 GCA_024233215.1 Verrucomicrobiales bacterium
ATAGTGTATGAGACAGCATCCACTGCTTGAAGGCTTCTGTTCCGCGTGCAAACCGGCCGACCGCCGTCCCCCGTGGCGCTGGTGCGAGGATCATGTCCGGGTCGATGAAACTTCCCCAATGCCCGGTCGCTGGCGGGCCGATGCGTCGCCCTGGGTGAAGGCGGTGATGGAGGACTTCTCCAACAACACCGTTCACGACATCGCCGTTCAATGCGCCGCCCAGAGCGCCAAAACCCAGACCGTCATGAACTGCGCTTGCTGGGCCATCTCCGAGGACCCAGGTCCCGCCATGTGGGTGACGGCGACCAAGGATGAGCTCCGGGACTTCACCCGTGACCGGTTGACGCCGACGTTCGACGCCTGCCGGCCGGTGAAGGATCGGATGGCGGAACCGACGCTGACGGGATTCAACTTCGACGGGATGCCGTTCTACTTGGGTTGGTCGGGCTCGAAGGCGCGGCTCCAGTCCAAGCCGATCCGGTGGTTGTTCTGTGATGAGGTTCGCAACTACCCGCCGGGCCGTTTGGAGATGGTCCTCAAACGCACCCGGTCATTCTGGAACTCGAGGCGGTTCCTGATTTCGACCCCCGGCACCAAGGGGGACGCGATGGACACGGCGTTCCGCGCGGGGGACCAGCGGGCATGGCATTTCGAGTGTCCGAAGTGCCTGCAGCTTCAGCCGTTGAAGTTCGAGCAACTCAAGTGGGACTCGAACGACACCACCAAGCCGGAGGGCAAATGGCGGTTTGATGTGCTGGCGGACACCATCCGATACGAGTGCACCCACTGCGGTCAGCGGATCAAGGATACGCCGGTGGACCGGCGTTGGATCGAGAACCACGGGCAGTTTGTGCCGCAGAACCCGAACGCCCCGCGCTCCCGGGTCAGCTACACCTGGAATGCCCTGCTGCCGCACTGGATCGAGTGGCGGTCCATCGTGGAGGAGTTTCTGGCGGCCGTGGATGCGATGCGGGTGGGGGGCGACATCGAGCCGATGTTCACGTTCGTCACCGAGACTCTGGGGGAACCGTGGGACCTGGACCGGTGGATGGTGACCGGCGAGGACTACCTGCTGGAACGACGCGGGGATTACGATTTTGGTGACGCGTGGCCGCTGGAGCAGGCGCGGTTCATCGCGGCGGACCGTCAGGCCCGCGGGGGCGAGCATTACTACTGGGTGGCACGCGCGTTCGGGCCGGGTGGCGCCAGCCGGCTGCTGGCCTACGGCCGGTGCAACACTACCACGGAGTTGGAGCAGGTTCGCCAGCAATTGAACGTGCCGCTGGTGAACGCGATGATCGACTCCGGGTTCAAAGCGTCGGAGGTCTATCGGTTCTGCCTGGCCAGTGGGTGGAAGGCGATGAAGGGGGATGACGCGGAGTGGTTCCTCACCCAGGACCCGCGCAGCAAGAAGACTGTCCGGCGGACTTGGCGGCGGGTGTTGGTGGACCCGAACCTCGGCGTGGAGAAGCCGAGGGTCAAACGGCACCTGCCGCTGTTCCAGTGGTCCAACCCGAGCATCAAGGATCAGTTGGCCCTCGTCACCCACGGTGCGGTGGGCCAGTGGACACTCCCTCGCAAGATCGGCCAGGACTACCTGCAGCAGATGACCGCGGAGGTTCGCGAGGAACGGGAGGATTCGCGGGGCCGGATCAAGGTGCTGTGGGTCCAGAAGCGGCGGGACAACCACTACCTCGACTGCGAGCTGATGATCGCGGTCGGGGCGGTGATCTCGGGGGTGTTGAAGGGGGCAGGAGCGGCGGCCGATCATTAACGATTGAACTGAGCGACAGCCTTCAACCGTGACGGTGGAGCGCACGGCCCGCATCCGAACTGCCGCCCAGCGTCGAGCGGAGAAGCGGGGCGGCTGGTTGCTCCAGTGATCTTGTTGGGTGCAGGTCTCACTTATAGCGAATGGCAACTCCAGTGGCCCACTTCCGTCCGCTGCCCCAGCCATCAGGAAGCATGCCCTCCTCGGTTAAAATGACTGCGTTCGCCCCCAGTGCTGCCGACTTTGTGCGTATCGCGTTGTGCATCTTGGCGGTGTCGGTGGCAGCAAAGCCGCTGGCGGTCACAGTGCCAAGCTCCTCATAGGAGCGTTCTGGCCTCGTCTTAAGTATCTCGATTTCATTGGCGTTCGTCTTGTCATAAAAACCCTTGGAGGTCTTCGTGACATCAACAACCGCGCATCCGCTGAGGACCACGACCGCAATAGCTACTACGATGTACTGTAGTTTCATGGGCTTCACTTGTATTTGATGGCTGTGCCGGTTATGCGGGTATAGGTATTGCCTTTCGAATCCCTGCCCGCCCACTCTTCTTCCGTATAGTAATAGCCGCCAAGAATTGCGACGATGACGGCATCCGCTCCAATTCTAGCGGCCCGCTTTCTGATCGCTTCGGGGCTCTCCCCCCGCGACTGGAAATCTGCAATAACCACGAACTCCCGATTCGGTCGCTGCCACAGCAACTCGACCTCTTTCGGGTCTCTGGGGGCGTAGTGCTCGCTCCCGTAGTATCGGTTCGCGACATCCGTCGCGCAGCCCGCAATCAGCAACGCGCAGACAACAAGCCCCATCGCTGCAAAGAACCGAATTCTCATAGTCTTCATAGCGCTCGAATATGTCGTGGACGAGTGCGCCCAACGCTGATTATACGACTACTGATTCGTATATCACACCAGCCCGCCCCGCCAATCCGTCTAGAACCCCCCCGTGAACCCTTTCCCTGCCGGACAGTTGACGCACCTGGTTCTTGCGTTGATCAGAGGCGATTAGCATAACCCATTGCGCTGCACAAGCCTAAAGGCGCCACGCTCGCGAAAGTACAAACACCGCGCCTAAGGGTGTGAGGGCACGCGTACGACTTGAGGTCAGGATGCTGGTCCGGGCGCTCAAACTTCAGCTCGGCGAGGGCGACACCCTGGTGGGGTCGCTCACCGCTTTGTTGCAGCAGAAATGGGCCTCCCAGGTGGTCAACGGCCAGACCGTGGTTTCGACCGCGGAAGCCGGCGGCTCGGTCACCTTCACCTTCGAGCGGGGTTACACCCCGGCGCAACTCGCCGTCATGGCGGAGGAAGCCCTCGAATGGGTCAACACACTCGCT
>JACKPW010000074.1 GCA_024233215.1 Verrucomicrobiales bacterium
GGATCCATGTTCATACTACACATGGGCTGCTGAAGGTTGGTCAAAAAGCTGTGGCTGATCGTCCAAGACCCGGATGCGCAAGCCTTTCTGCCTGCCCCGGCTGACGTGGACGACGTCGAGTTCGCCGCGCTTTACACGTTGCATGATCGTCTGACGGGATACCCCGAGAAGGCGCATGGCTTGAGGCATGGCCACGTAGCCGGCGGGCGCCTCCGGCACGATCAGCCTTTTGAGCTGGTCGGTCATGCGAATGCGCCAGGGAGCGCCGGGAGTCACTTGCTCGCCGCCGATGAACCCGTCATTGAGCCAGCGGAGCAGCGTGGAGGGGGCGAGGCCGAGTTGCGAGGCGGCTGCTGCGACGGTGAGTAACTCGCCCTCCGGAGGTTGGGACGGGGGCTCGTAGCACGGGATTTTCCAGTGAGTGCGCAGGCTGCTGACCCGATTGGCGGTGAAGGGTTGTCCCCGGGCGGTTGTCCGGCTCTGCCGGTTGAGCACCCCGGCGATGACGCGGTCGGGATGATGCCGGGCCAAACGCCGCAGCAGTTCGATGGTTGCTTCGTCCGTACGAATCGGGGCGGGGCGAGGCACGCGCCACACGACGTCCAGTTCGGAAATCGCGCCGGTCTTCCAACGCAGAAGCAAATGGGCTTTGGCCTCCTCGGGCAGAACGTCGATTCTGACTTCCTCGAGCAAGGTGCGCAGAAGCTCCTTCCGATCACGATCGGTCGTGGAAGGCGCCTCCCAAACGCGTTTCAGATCGCTGCCCAACGCGCGGATTTGCCGGCGTTGGTCTGGGGTCAGTTGCAGTTTCTGTTCCTGTTCTTTGCGCGCCAGTTCCGCCTCCGCGGCTCGCTGGTCATTGAGTTTCTTCTCCCACTGGGTTTCCAGGGTGCGGGCGACCAGACGATTTTCGGGTTCGACGGCGCGGTAGCGACGTTCGGCGCGCTGGGCTTCATAACGGGTGCGTTCGACCTGCAACCGAAATTGTCTGAGGGCGGCCTGGTCCTGAGCTTCCCCGAGTTCCTGCGCAGCGAGGGCCGCCTCCAGACCGGCGGGGGAGATCACTTCCAAGAAGGTCTCGACGACGGCTCGATCAACGCGAACTCCTCCCAATCGCATGCACCAAAGGGCGCGACCGGCGACCGCTTGGTTTTGTTCGCAGTAATAGCCGGGGGTGGAGTTCCTGCCTTGGTAATAAACGCGCAGGTGACGGCCGCAACGGCCGCACGTGGCCAGGCCTTGGAGCAGGGCGGAGCCTTCCCGCACCGCCTCGTTGGCCTGCCGTGCTGGCGGTGGAGCATTCTTGGCCAGGCGAGCTTGATTCATTTCAAAAGTGGCCCAGTCAATAAACCCGGGATGATGCTCGCGGATCAACACCGCCCACTGGTCTTGGGGCAGGTGCCGTACCCGATTGCGGACCCGGCCGGTTTCGTCGACGTAGCGTTCCCAACGGCATTTACCATAGGCGTAGGCGCCCGCATAGGCTGGGTTGCTTAAGACCGCGTGGATGGCGATATAGGTGGGCTTGACCCAGAGGATCTGGCCGTTGGGACGCCGGTGGGGAAAGGAGACTCCTCCAGACTGGAACCAAAGCCACACCTGGCGTGCCGACCCCAACTCGGCGAACTTCTCGAAGACGGTCCGGACCGCGCCGGTGACGGCTTGGTCGGGATGAAAGACCACTTCGCCTTCGCCCTCGCCCCAGAGGAGTCCGACCGGCAAACCACGCCGCAGTTCTCCGCGCCTGGCCTTGTTGCGAATGGCGCCGTTGAGGCGCATGCGCAACACGTGCAACTCCGCTTCGGCCATGGTGCCTTTGAGACCAAGCAGGAGGCGGTCGTTGAACAAGCCGGGATGATAGAGGCCATCGAGATCGGCGAGGAGGGTGTCGGTGACACCGCACAACTCCAGCAACCGATACCACTCGGCGTTGTTGCGGGCGAGGCGGGAAGCTTCCAGACAGAGGATGATGCCCACCCGGCCCAGGGCGACCTCCTGGGTCATCTTCCCAAATCCTTGGCGGCTCACGAGGCCCGATCCGCTGTGGGCCAGATCTTCGTCGACGACCCGGATTTGGGTCGCCGACCAGCCCAGTTGGAGGGCGCGGTCGCGTAATTGGTATTGGCGGTCGGTGGACTCGCGGTTGTGCTGCACTTGGGTGGGGGAGGACTGACGGATGTAGACGTAGGCGCAACGCTGCCGGTGCGTCTCATTGATTTTGAGGTTCTCGCTCATGGTCGGTTCCTTCGGTGGAGGGGGGAGGGGATGTGGCTGGGATTTGAACGATGCTGAGGATCAGTCCGGCCAGGTGGCTGACCAAAAGGCGGCGCTGCTCAGTGGGGAGCTGTTGGTAGACAGGGGGAGTGGGATGAGGCTCCGCGCTCCACAACTCGAGTTGGGGTGGTGGCATCTTGCGTCTCCAGGAGGGGCGATGGTTGATCGTTACGGCCGCCGGCTTCCATCCGGCGCAGCAACCAGTCAACCCGTCGCTGCAGCCGCAGCAAGTCCGGCGCGAGGACCAGGACCGAGGAGGGCGGGGCGGAATCGGCAGCTGTAGCGCCAAAGTCGGTCCAGGCAACCGGGATGCGGGATTTGCTGCCGTCGGGCAGAATCAGGAGGAAATGCGGCCTGCCCTTGTGGCGCAATTTGGCGAACACCTTGAGCACCTTGCCCTCAAGGGGATGATGTGGGCGTGTGACGCGAACCTGAGCGGGAAGGTCTCGGAGGTGGGTAGTGTGTTGAAGGTTCCTT
>JACKPW010000075.1 GCA_024233215.1 Verrucomicrobiales bacterium
CGTGTCCCGGCACTGAAGGGTTGCCGCTAAACGGCGCCGAAGCGGCGGTGACGGCGGGTGTATTCCTCAAGCGCCTCGAAGAACTGCGCCTTGCGGAAGTCCGGCCAGAGTGTGGGGGTGACCACGAACTCCGCGTAGGAACATTGCCAGAGGAGGAAGTTGCTGATCCGCAGTTCGCCGCTGGTGCGGATGAGCAGGTCCGGATCGGGGCAGTTGCCGGTGTAGAGGTGCTGGCTGAAGAGGTGCTCGGTGATCTTGGCGGCTTCCAGCTTCCCCGCCGCCACCTGCTGGGCAATGCTGCGGACCGCCTCGACGATCTCGGTGCGCCCGCCGTAGCTGAGGGCCAGGGTGAGCGTGAGGCCGTTGTTCTTCGCAAGGGCCGCCTGGGTCTTGGTGAGCTGGTCCTGGACGAACTCCGGCAACCGGTAGATCTGCCCGATGGCCTCCAGTTGCACGTTGCTCCGGTTCAGTTCCCCAATCTCGTTCTTGAGGTACCGCGCCAGATACTTCATCAGCGTGTCCACCTCGTCCTTGGGCCGGTTCCAGTTCTCGACCGAGAAGGCGTAGAGCGTGAGATACTTGATCCCGAGTTCCCCCGCCGCCCGGACCACTGCCCGGACGGACTCCACCCCGCGCCGATGACCCTCCACCCGTGGCAGCCGGCGTTGCCGCGCCCACCGGCCGTTGCCGTCCATGATGATCGCCACATGCGTGGGCAACGAGGCGAGCGCGTCGGGGCTCAGTTGAGGGTTGCTCTGGCTCACAGGCGGTAGCGGATGACGGGCTCACACCCGGTGCCCAGGGGAACCCGCCGTTCTCCCGGGTGACCGGGGGCCTGCTTACTTCAACACGATGGTCTGATCGCGTGCGGGTCCCACGGAGACAATTCCCAGGGACGCACCGACCAGGTTGGCCACGGCCTCCAGGTACTGCCGCGCTCGGGCGGGCAACTCCTTCCACTTGCGGGCCCGGGAGGTGTCGCTTTGCCACCCGGGCAGATCCCGGAACACCGGCTCGCAGGCGGCAAGCTGATGCAGGTCGGCCGGCACATAGTCGAGCTTCTTCCCGTTGAGCTTGTAAGCCACGCAAATACGGATTCGTTCCAGGGTGTCCAGCCCGTCCAGATTCGTCACGGCGATGTCATCGATGCCGTTGACCATGGCGGCATGGCGGGTCAGCACGGCATCGAACCAGCCGCAACGCCGCGGCCGGCCGGTGGTGGCGCCGAACTCCCGGCCCATCCCGTGCAGCAGGTCGCCAAGCTCGTCGCTCTCGGTGGGGAAGGGCCCTTCGCCGACGCGGGTCGTGTAGGCCTTCATGACGCCCACCACCCGGTCGATGCGGTGGGGGGGAACCCCCGAGCCGGTGCAGGCGCCTCCCGCGGTGGTGTTGGAGGAAGTGACGTAGGGATAGGTGCCGTGGTCCAGGTCGAGGAAGGTGCCCTGGGCCCCCTCGAACAACATCTCCTTCCGCTGCCGCAGCGCGCGGTTCAGCAGCACCACGGTGTTGGTGACCAACGGACGCAATCGGTCGCCCGCCGCGCGGCAGGCGGCGTGGACCTTCGCGAAGGACAGCGGCTTCGCACCGAGGGCCTTGAGCACCGCGTTGTTTTCCTTCAACCGCTCGCGCAACGCCTTCTCGAACCGTTCCGGATCGATCAGGTCCATCATCCGCAGGCCGGTGCGGGAGGCCTTGTCGGCGTAGGCCGGACCGATGCCGCGCTTGGTGGTGCCGATCTTCTTCCGGCCCTTGTGGTCCTCGCGTTGGGCGTCGAGCAACCGGTGATAGGGCAGCACGAGGTGGGCGGCGTCGCTGATGAAGAGTTTCCCGTCCACCTTCACGCCGAGGTCTTCCAGCATGCGGATCTCCTCGACCAAACCGACGGGATCGACAACCACGCCGTTGCCGATGACGCATTTCTTCCGATTCCTCAGGATGCCGGACGGCACCAGGTGCAGGATGTACTTCTGTTCCCCGATGATGACCGTGTGGCCGGCGTTGCTGCCGCCCTGGGACCGCACCACGATGTCCGCCTTTTCGGTGAGGACATCGATGATCTTGCCTTTGCCTTCGTCGCCCCACTGGGCGCCGACGAGAATTGTGTTCGCCATAAGCTTGCGTGGCACGCGCACACGAAAAAACCCCGACCCGTGGAGTCGGGGCACCCTGTCCGGCGTGCAAGGAAAACTAAGAACCCTTCCGGGCCCGCGTCAACGCTGGAAATGGCATCGGAGACGGGACGGCCGCAAGTCTGCTGCGCGATGGGGGATCGAGTGGCACAGGACCTCCGGCTCCCGCCTCCGACCGTAGCGGCGAACTGGCGTTCGCCGAACTGCCAGGCTGCAAGGCCGGTTGCCCCCCTCGGCGAACAGCAGTCCGCCGCCAGGCTGCGACCATTCAGCCAGAACCACGAATGGACACGAATCCACACGAATGGAACCGGTTTTCGTGGCGAACAGGTGCCTGACAGTCGCATGGCCTTGGGAAGAAACGGGATGGGCACATTCGGGTCTACCGCCCCTGAGGGGCTGGAGATTTGCACCGCAATCACCTCACCCTGCCGTAGCGGCGAACTGGCGTTCGTCGAACTGCCAGGTTGCAAGGCCGGTTGCCCTCCTCGGCGAATGCCAATTCGCCGCTACGGGGGGGATGGGTCCTTGCC
>JACKPW010000076.1 GCA_024233215.1 Verrucomicrobiales bacterium
GGCAATGCGGGAGCGTTCCTCATCCATGGCGACCTGTTTCTCGAGTTGCTCGATTCGCCGGAACGCCCGGACGCGTGCCCGGTGCAGCACCCCGGCCGCCAAGGCCACCGTGAGCACCACGCCGATTCGGAACGTCCAGGTCTCGTAGTAATGCGGTAACACGGTGAAATTCAGACCGGCGATTTGGGGGCTGACGGCACCATTCCGGTTGTAGGCCTTGACTTCGAACTGGTAGCGCCCCGGCGCGAGGCCGGAGAACCATGCTTGGTGCTGGTTGCCGATGTCCGTCCATTGCTCGGAGACACCCCGGAGGCGATAGTGAAATCGATCACGCTCCGGGTAGGCGAAGTCGATGGCGCTGAACTGGACCCGGAGGAGATCCCCGGCCGTGGGCGGCAGGACGAGATGGTCGTTCGCCGGTTGAGGTCCCAAGCGCTCGGCATCAAGGAACACTTCAGTCGCTCCGAGAGCCGATGTGATTCGCACGGGTGGTCCGGAGATGGAAACGAGCATCTCTGCCGGATCGAACGACACCAACGCGTCCACCATGCAAAAGAACAGGCGACCTTCGGGGCTCCGCGAGGCCACCGGCATGTAATCGGTCTGGAGCGCCTCGGTGGGCAGACCGTCCCCGGCGCCGACTCGGATGACCGGAAGTTCTTCGAGTTCACGGCGGAGGACCCGTTCAATCGCCTCGACCGGGGTGGAGAAGATGCCGGTTGGCGTACCCAACCAGAGGTTCCCCAATCCGTCCTCGATGATGGCGTGGATGGGCTGTTGGAATACCTCGTGGTTCGAGTTCACCGTCTCGATCTGCTCGTCCTGAATCCGGGTCAACCCCGGAAGGCCGCCGATCCAGAGCGTGCCTGATGCGTCTTCATACGCGCAGAGGATGCTGTCTGAGGCCAAGCCATCGGATGCTGCCGTGAACCGCGTGACCTCCTTGCCGTTCACCCGGTAGAGGCCGGTGTCGCCGTAGCCGCCCAGCCAGACGGTGTCGTTTTGGTCGCAGAAGACGCAGATGGCCTCGAACTGAGGGATGCCTTGGGCGTCGTTCCAGTTGCGCAGCTTGCCCTCGATGAGGTGCAGGATTCCCTTTTCGGTTGCCGCCCAAATGCCCTGATCACGGGTCCAGGTGATGGATTGGACCCACTCCACCCCGTCGGGCAGGGCGTCACAGCAGAAGAAGGTTGTCTTTCCGCCCACCCCTCGGGCCAGGATGGGGACCGGGAAGGTGAGGCTCAGATTTCGGACGGTAACGAGCGAGTCACTCCGGGGCGCGACGCCATACCAGACCTCTTTAGAGTCGTCGGCCGCGAAGGCAAGGCACTGATGCTGCAAATGGAGCTGCATGTTGACCCTCCGCATCGCCGTGGTTTGCAGTGACGCGGTCTGCTTTGTCAGTTCCTGGTCCAAGTTCTCTTCCTCCCAACCCTTCGGCGTTTGCGTCGCGAAGGAGTTACGGATCGCGACGTGAAGCCTTCCATCCGGATCGTGCCGAAGCGTCAACGGTTCGCCTTCCGGCAGTCCGGAGTCCCGGGTCAGCGCTCGCACCGGATAGGGGCGCAATCGTCCCACACCACCGGCGTTTGAAAGCACCCAGACATGGCCGTCTCGGTCGGGGAAGATATTGATGATCGTTGACCGGAGTGCCGGCCCGATGGTCGGGTAATTCCGGAGCGTGCTTCCATCCCAGCGAAACAGGGCCTGGCGGTCCGCAATCCAGAGGTTGTCGTCCGGATCCACGCATCGCCCTCCATCAGGGACGGGCATCGCCACTTCGGAGAGCAAGCGACCTTGCCCGTCGTAGAGTGCCCCATAGCCCCAGAAGCAGGACCAATAGGCGCTGTTGGAACATGGAAGACACCGCCCCGCGTAGAAGCCGTAGTGGAACTTCAGCGGCTGTCGCTGATCGGGATCGAACAGGTACATCCCCGTGGAACTCTGGACACTGATCCGGCCGTCATCCAAGGGGACCGGTGCCATTAAGGGATCCGGTTCCGAGCTCTTGCTGCCGAAACGGGGGAGGCCAAGGGAGCTGCCCGAGTAGGAGGTGACGTTGCCGTCCGGACACAGTCTGAGGACCCGCTGTTGATCGTCGAACCAGAGGGAGCCGTCCGGTCCGGAGTGGAGGTTTTGGATTCTCAATCCGGCCAGATTCTCCGAGGTCTCAATGGGGGTGAACTCGCTGCCGTTGAATTGGAGCAGCCCGGAACCGTTGGTGCCAACGATCAGGAGGCCATTCGCATCCTCGGCCAGTGCACTCACATAGGCCTCCGGCAGCGGCGGTTCACTTTCTGGTCCGAAGTTGACCCAAT
>JACKPW010000077.1 GCA_024233215.1 Verrucomicrobiales bacterium
CTCACGCCTCCGGGCGTTCCTCAAACCGCAACCGCAACCGCAACTCCAACCCCACCGCCGTCCGCACGGTCGGGCGCGAGTACGTCAACCCGGTCGATTACCGGCATCCCTACAAGTCGATGGGTCGCTTTGCCGACCTGCTTGCCCTCCGCTACGACGCCAACCGCACCCGCCACGCCTACTACCGGCAGGTCCGCCTCATCCACGAGCATTTCGCCTCCGATCCCGCCTCCCTCTCCGAGGCCCGCCTCCGCGACTACTTCCTCCACGTCAAACTCCGGAAGCACTGGCTCCCCAAGACCATCCGCCAGGCCCGCGCCGCCGCCCGCATGTTCTTCGTCGATCTGCTCGAACACGCCGACTGGAAGGTCTTCGGCCAGATCCGCGCCAAGGATCATGACACCCTCCCGGCGGTCCTCACCCGCGACCAGGTCCGTGACCTCCTGCTCCACGTCCGCCTCCGTCGCTATCGCACGCCCCTCAAGCTCATCTACGCCTGCGGCCTCCGCTTGAGCGAGTGCCTCGGCCTCACGATCCACGACGTTCGCGGTTCGGAAAACAAGCTGCTCATCCGCCAGAGCAAGGGTCATCAGGACCGGGTCGTCCCGTTGCCCACCTGTCTGCTGGAGGAACTCCGCCGCTACTGGCTCTTCCACCGGCACCCGCTCCTGCTCTTCCCCAACGTGGGCCGCGGGGATCGCGATCCCAAATCGGTTGCCGCCCGCATGCACGCGGCCACCGGCCCCATGCCGCCCTCCTCTCTGCAACGGCTCGTCATCGTCGCCCGCAAGCAGTTGAACCTCCCCGACGCCTCGGTGCATTCGCTTCGTCACAGCTTCGCAACCCACCTCCTTGAGGCCGGCGCCCATCTCCACACCATCCAGCGGCTTCTGGGCCACAAGCAGATCACCTCCACCATGGTCTATCTGCATCTGACCCATCAGACCACCCAGGACACCCTGGCCCTCATGGACCAGCTCTGTCGCGGGCTGCCTCGCTGAGCGGCTCACGCTGCCTGAGCTTATCAGCGCGTGAGCGCCACCGTCACCGGGGCGCTGCGGCGGTTCTTCCCGGCCTTCCTGGCCACGGCTCCGCCGCTCTCGGCCGATCAACGCCGCGCCCTTTGGGCGATCACCCATTGCCGCACCCCGGCGTTGGGCGGGCGGGCCTTTGGTTGCGAGGACTGTCAGGGCGTCCACTTCGCCTGGCATTCCTGCAATCACAAGGCCTGCCCGCAATGTGGTCGCACTGCCACCGCCCAGTGGGTCAGCCGCGAGTTGACCAAGCTCCTGCCGGTTCCCTACTTCCTCGTCACCTTCACCCTCCCGGCCCAACTCCGGGCCGAGTTCTTCGGGCCCCATGCCCGCGAGGCTTACGACCTCCTCTTCCGCGGGGCCGCCGGCGCCTTGAGTGAGAAGCTCGCCGCCGACAAGGGACTGCGGGCGCAGGTCAACGGTTTCACCGCCGTGCTCCACACCTGGAACCAACGGCTCGAGTTCCATCCCCACATTCACTGCCTGGTCCCGGGGGCGGGCCTGGATGCCGACGGCAACTTCGTCCGGGTGAAGCACGCCGGTCGGTTGGTGCATCTCGATCACCTCAAGGCCGCCTTCCGCCAGCATTGTTACCGGCTCTTCAAGCAACAGGACTGGTCGGTCGATCCGGCGGTGTGGGGTCTGGAGTGGGGCGTCCACATCCAGCCGGCCGGCTCCGGGGCCGCCGCCCTCAAATACCTTGGCGCCTATGTCGCCCGGACCGCCATCAGCGACGCGCGCATCCTCCAGGTCACCGACGAGACGGTCTCCTTCCGCTGGCGGGATCGCCAGCACGACCGGGACGAGGTCCTCACCCTCCCGGGCGTCGAGTTCGTCCGGCGCTATCTGCGGCATGTCCTGCCCCGGGGCTTGCGCTCGGTGCGCTATTACGGCTTCTGCCATCCCGCGGCGAAGGCCGGGCGATTGCGCCTGCGCCTGCGCGCCGGCCTGCCTGTGCAACTGGGCGCTCCCGACGTAGCGCCGGTTCCGAAGCCATCGCCGCCAGCGTGTCCCTGCTGTGGCAAGCCGATGCGCCTGCTCAATCGGGTGGCAAGGGTGGCCGATCCCCGCGCTCCTCCGCTCTGGGTGCCGAACTCCTCACGACTGCAAGCCGCATGAACTCCGCCCGTCAAAACCTCACGACCCCGGGCCGATGGGGGAGTCTTGCCTTGTGCCCCGGAGTTACCGCGCCGCAGGGCTTAAGCAGCCCGGTGGGGAGCGCTTTCCGGTCGGATGGGTCCCTCCGAGGGTGGGGGATTTTCCGGAA
>JACKPW010000078.1 GCA_024233215.1 Verrucomicrobiales bacterium
CCCACGGGTAGCCGGCTTCGTTGGCGCCGCGGGGATCGAACGGGGACATGTCGGGGTAACCCAAGTTCGTCAGTCCGAGGAGGAAAGGAACGAATTTCGTGGTATCTGGCGGCGTAAACCCTTGGGAAGGAGGACGGGCATCTTCGCAAAGCCGATGTAGTGCCGAACACCCCGTTGTCGGACGGGGGAGGATCCGGCCATACTGGTGGCATGTTCTTGCGGCGCCATCGCAAACACGTTCGCGGAGAGACTTACGAATACTGGTCGCTGGTCAAGACGATCCGCACCGCCCGCGGTCCGCGTCATCAAATAGTGGCCCGGTTGGGCAAGCTCGACGGGGCAGAGATCACCACGGCTCGTTCGTGGCAGGACTTGGACGCATTGCTCGAAGGCCGTCAGCCCAACCGGCAACTGGAGCTGCTTTCGGTGGGCCGCCAACCCCCCGCGGCCTGCTGGCGGGAAGTGGATGTGAGCGGAGTGCGGGTGGAGCGGTTGCGGCAGTTTGGCCGGGTGTATCTGGGACTGGCGCTGTGGCGACGGCTGGGGTTGCACACGTTGTTGAAGGAACTCTTTGAACCCGGGCAGGAAGAGATCGGCTGGGAGGTGCTGGCCTGTGTGTTGAGCCTGGGGCGGTTCTGCGCCCAGCCCAGTGAACTCTCCCTGGCCGAACGGTGGTATAACGACACGGCCCTGGAAGACCTGCTGGGGGTGCCGTTGGAAAAGATCAACGAAAGCCGGCTCTACCGGGGACTCGACGCCCTGCTGCCCCACAAGGACGCCCTTTGCCAGCATCTGCTCGGCAAGTATCGGGACTGGTTCGGGGTGCGGTATGAGTTCCTGCTCTACGACGTGACCAGCACCTACTTCGAGGGGTTGGCGGAGAAGAACAAAAAGGCGGCGCACGGTTACAGCCGGGACAAACGCCCGGATTGCAGGCAGGTGTGCATCGGGTTGGTGGTGACGCCTGAAGGGCTGCCGGTGGCCTACGAGGTGTTTGCCGGCAATCGCAACGACGTGACCACGCTCGAAGAGATTGTGCGGTTGATGGAGGAGAAGTACGGGCAGGCCGGGCGGGTGTGGGTGGTGGACCGGGGAATGGTCAGCGAGGAGAATCTGGAGTGGCTGCGGAAGCGGGGGGCGACTTACTTGGTAGGCACCCCCCGAAGCCAGTTGAAAGCGCACGAGGCGGCGTTGCTGGAGAAGGCAGGCTGGCAGGAGGCGTGTCCGGGATTGGAGGTCAAACTGCTGACCACCGACGAGGGGGGCGAACAGTTCATTCTCTGCCGCAGCCCGGACCGGAAGGCGAAGGAAGCGGCGATGCTGCAGCGGCAACTCGACCGGCTCCAAAGCCAACTGGGCAAAATCCACGCCAGCCTCCAGGCAAAGCCGGAACGGGATCTGGAAAAGGTGGGGCGACGGATCGGCCGCTGGCAGGGGAAGAACCCGGCGGCAGCCCGGGTCCTGAGCGTGACGGTGGAAAAGAACGCCCGTGGGCGGGCCCGCGGACTCTCGATCACCGAGCGAACTGAGAAGCTCGAATGGGCGCGGCTGATCCACGGGGCGTATCTGTTGCGCACGAACCATCCGGGAGAGGACCCGGCGCAACTGTGGCGGTGGTATATGCAGTTGACGCAGGCGGAATCGGCGTTTCGGACCGGGAAAAGCGATCTGCATCTGCGTCCGGTCTTTCACCAGAAGACCGAGCGGGTGGAGGCGCACATCCTGGTGAGCTTCTTGTCGCTGGCGTTGTGGCGGGTTCTGGAGCAATGGATGCGGGCGAAGGGGTTGGGCGACTGTGCCCGGCAACTCCTGTTGGAGTTGGATGAACTCCGATCGCTGGACGTGGTGTTACCGGTGCGGACCAGTGAAGCCGCGGAGCGAACGGAACTGCGGTTACGCATGGTCGCACGACCGGAACCGGCGCTGGCGATGCTCTTGGAGCGACTGGGCTTAGAGTTGCCCCAGCGTCCCAAGTTCGTGGAGCGGCTGAAAATGTAGTGCCGAAAACCGGCCTCTCAGCCGCGTAAGCTCCTGCAAATCAAGCGGAGCGCTTCGCGGACTGACGAACTTGGGCT
>JACKPW010000079.1 GCA_024233215.1 Verrucomicrobiales bacterium
CCGGAGGGTCAGGACGCCGACGTCCAGAGGATCGTTGGTCCCGCCCCCGGCTGTCGGTTCGATCACGACCGGGATGGGGTCATACTCGACGGGCTTCTCGAACAGGCCCGGGACTCCTGCTACAACAAGGCGCGGGTAGACCAGGTAATGCCTCGCCGCCACGGCCTCGAACCGAAACCGTCCGGTCTCATCGCAGAAGACTGTGTAACCGTGCGGAATGACGGGGGGATCGGTTGCGGCTGCAGTTTGATCCCATGCCTCGTAGAGATCACAAACCACATCCCCGAAAGCCGTATCCTCCAGTCCCGGACCGAGCAACACCCGGCCGGTCACCACCCGGCCTTCATTCCGCCAGAATGCCTCGGTGGTCTCGCCCGCCTTCACAGTCACCCACCTGCGTTGGCTCCCCTCACCGGCACGCACAACCCTGGGGCGACTCCCGTCCCGACTCGGATGAGGTTCGTAGGGCACGTCGAGTTGGATACTCCAGATTCCAGCGGGGACACCGACGAAGGTGAAACGACCCTCTGCATCTGTCCGTTCCGCCCAGACGAAATAATTGAGAAGAATGAGGTCGGCCCCGGCGCCCTGGGTAATCCTCACTTCCTGTCCCTGTACCGGGTTACCACGAAGCTCGACCACCCCTTCGATTTTCCCGAAGGGCAGCAGTCTGATCGTCCGGGTCTTTGCCAGTTCCTCTCCTGTGATCCGGGCAAATCCATACGCGCGATGCACCGCAATCAAGGTCGGATTGGGCCGCATCGCGCGCAGGGAGAAGTGGCCTTCGGCGTCAGTTCTCGTGTAGGCCTCTTCACCGTCAGTTCCGGGTGGCATGGACCCGTGCGCGGTCAACTCGCCCCGGCCCAGGATGACCATCCCACAGTCCAGCATTGCCACCTCGGCATCGCTCACCGGATCGCCTGTTGAATCGACAACAACCCCGTACGGTTCTTCACCCTTGGTCAGTCTGAATTCATACTGATGGGATCCGTAGGCAAGGAACACGGGAGAGAGTGCGGGTTGGTAGCCCCCGGCCGTGACCAGGAATCTGACTTCCGCGGCGAAGACCTGATCGGGACCGACGTGATAGGCGCCCTCGGCATCGACAACCCGCAACCACCGCGGTTGCCAGATCACGCGCCCTTTCTCTGGCGGCCCCAAGGCCTGCCCATGAATGATCTCAAAATGGGTAATCGGTTCACCAGTGTCGGCATCCCTCACGTGCCCCGTGAAAAGGAAGTCACCCTGGGTGGATATTCTTAACTCCACGTCACCACCTGCCGCCACTGGGTGGTAGGCTGAGCAGCTATAGAACCGGTGTTCATTGGTGGGGGAGACCCCCAACACGACTTCCCCCTTCGGCACCCCTTTCAGCGTGAATCTCCCCGCCGCGTCCGTCCGAGCCCGCCATTGCTCCCACGAGGCCACCGGGTAGCCCACCTTGGGCAAATCAGCAACATCGACCCAAGCGCCTTCCACCGGTTTGCCGTCGTCGTTGAGAACGCGCCCGCTGACGGTTCGCCCCTTTTCGAGGCGGATTATCACCGGGTCCTCGGCTTCGGCGGGATCAACCTTGCCGCCTTTGGGAACCCAGCCCTGAGCTTCCACGAGGAACGAGACCACGCCACAACCCGTCGGTATCGGGAATTCACCCGATTGGTCCGTGCCGAGGCGCCCCAGGTCCCTTGATGGTGAAGCGACCAACAACTGCACCTCAGCGCCCACGACCGGGCTCCCATCCGGGTCCACGACCCTTGCCGTCAACGTGGCCCGATGCGATTCCCCTTTTTCGGGTTTGTATTCAGCGCTCTCCGCAGCTGCGGCGTCCGTAGTGGTGTCTTCCGACGCCGGCGATTGCGGATCCGTCAATCCCACCACCGCCAGGGCTCCCAGAAGCACCACCGCCAGGGCTGACCAACGGGAGGGTTTGCGAAAGCCGGCAATGCGTTCGAGGCGTTCCTTCAGCCGGCGTTTGTCCTCGAGG
>JACKPW010000080.1 GCA_024233215.1 Verrucomicrobiales bacterium
TCTCGAAGACAAACGTCGCTTAAAGGAACGCCTCGAACGTATCGCGGGCTTTCGCAAACCCTCCCGTTGGTCAGCCCTGGCGGGGGTGCTACTGGGAGCGCTGGCGGTGGTGGGGTTGACGGATCCGCAAGCGACGACACCGGAAGATGCCAGTGCGGACGCCGCGAATGCAGAGAAGACTGAGTCCCAGCCCGACGCAGGGGAATCGCGCAAGACCACATTGACGGCAAGAGTTCTCGACCCTGATGACCACCCTGTCGTTGGGGGTGAGGTGCAGTTGGTGGCCGCCTCGGGATCGAGGGAGCTGGGTCATGTCCGTACGGACGATGCGGGCGAGTTCCAGATCCCTGCGCACCGCGGCGTGGTCCGGCTCCTCGTGGAAGCTCCGGGGTGGGTGCCCAAGGGAGGCAGGATCGACCCTGACAATGCTGCGGATCCCGTGGTGATCCGGCTTGAAAAGGGCCGGACCGTCAGCGGACGAGTGGTCGATGCGGACGGCAAACCGGTCGAGGGTGTGTGGCTCCAGGTTGCGGACTTGCCCAAGGCCGATCCCACAGCGTCCATGCGAGGCGACTGGCAGGCACGCACTGACGCCGCGGGGAGGTTTCAATGGGAATCGGTGCCGAAGGAGGAGGTCGTACTGGGGGTGCGCATGGAGAAGGAGAATCCTCTCGGGCGTCAGAGTTACCATCCGGTGGCCGCCGGCGGTGACTTGGAGTTGGAGATTCCCATCGAGTCTGACTTCCTCCTCACGGGACGCGTGCTGGATGCGGAGACCGGCCAGCCGATCACTCACTTCGAGATCAGCCCCGGACAGGCGCTGGGGCCACCCGAAGAGGAGCGAGTGCTTTGGCGGGGGCAGTGGATGCGGGTTTCCGATGCGGGGGGAGCGTTTCGTGCCGGCCCCGACCAGACACTCGGCTGGGAAGTGAGGTTTCTGGCCACCGCCGAGGGTTACCTTCCCGCCTTGTCTCCGGTGTTCTCCGCCTACGGATCGCATCAGTATGAATTCCGGCTGACCAAGGGGGAGGGCCCACACGGAATCGTGGTCAACTTGGCGGGCGACCCGGTGAGTGATGCCGAGGTGACCTTGCTGGATTGCGGCCCAGTCAATTTGGGCCGGGGGGATTTGACGGGGTCCAGGCCCGTATCAAGCGGCTACGCCCGTGAAGAGGCCTACACGAGGACCGACGCTGACGGTCGCTTCCTCCTGCGGGCGATGCGGCCGGACCCGACGGTGATCGCAATCCATCGCGCGTACGGATTTGCCCGGATCACCGCAGCGGAACTGGCGACAGCCGGGCAGATCCGACTCCTCCCCTTCGGGAGGATCGAAGGAGTGGTGGAGATCCGTGGCAAGCCGGTGGAGGGCCAGGGCGTGAGGGTTGACTTTGTTGACTTTGGGCTCGAAGCCGGCCTGTTCTTTTTGGACAGGTATGTTTGGTGGGAGCCGACGGATGCAGACGGTCGCTTCGCTTTCGTCGGCGTCCCGGCAGGGCGTTGGATGATCCAACTGGAGATGCCCTCCAAAGTCGGTCCACACTGTGAGGCGAGCCAGCGCCGGTGGGTGACTGTGAAGGCGGGGGAGACCACCGAGGCTTCCTGGCGGAATGACGGTCGGGTGGTGACGGGGTGGGTTGTGGCTGGCCGGGGGCTGGAGAATCTGGATCTTCGCGAGGTTGTTTGTGATCTGTACGAGGAACGGGATCAAACCTCCTCCGCCACCGATCCCATCGCAATTCCCTACGGCTATACGGTCTTCTGCGATGAGAACGGGCAGTTTCGGTTCGAGGCCGTGGCGGCAGGGCGGTATCGACTCCATCCGCGGCGAATGCACCGTTTCGAAGAGCTGTTCGAGAATCCCGCCCTTGAGTATGATCGGATCCCGGTCGTAATCGAACCGACAGCCGAGGGCGGGACGAACGAGCCTTTGGATGTCGGTGTTTTGACCCTACGC
>JACKPW010000081.1 GCA_024233215.1 Verrucomicrobiales bacterium
CTTCCACCTCGCCCAGCACCAGCTTCACCTCGTTGCTGATCGCGCTCTTGTTCGGATCCGCCGACGTCGTCGCCACCACCCGGAACATCGCCTCGAAGTCCGCCGCCACCGGGTAGATCGTGTAGCTCGCTCCGTTGGCGTTCGTGATGTCCACGAACCCGGCCCCGTCATCCCTCTGCCACTGGTAGCTCACCGGCTTCGCTTCCCCATGCAGCAGCGCCTCCGCTTCGGAGTCGAACGTCGAGGCCTGCGCGGCCTTCCCGAACACCAACTCCATCCCCTGCATGATCCAGCCGGGCTGTCCGGGACTCCAGCAATCGTCCCAGCCACCCACGAACTGCACCGCCACCGTGTCGCCCGCGGCAAACTCACCCAGAATCACCGAGCTGGTGATCAGGTCCCCGTTGTCGAACCCGGCCGAGTCCCCGTTGAACGCCCGCTGCCCGTTGAGCACGCCGCTCCCGATGATCAGCCCGGGCGCATACCCGTTGGCCGTGAACTTGTCCGGATTCACCGGCGTAAACGCTCCCCCGTTCACGCTCACCCACACCTGGCCACCATCCCAGAGGTCGCCCTCCAGACGATACCGGTGCGTGAAGTTCAACGTCACCTCGTCGCTCACCGGCACCCCATACGCGGGGCTCGTCAGCTTCGAGTTGAACGGTCCACCGCAGTTCGGGTCCGCTCCCAGCGCGATCCACTGCCCATCCGCCGTGCTGTACTCCCACGGACCCCAGTTCGCCGGCGGCTCCCCGCTGTTCTCCACCGTGAACCCGCCATCCCCGTCGGCGAAGTCCACGATCACCATCGGCAGCAATTCCAGGTTCAGGCTGTCAATCACCCAGCCCGGCACCGATCCGGTCGTGCAGTCATCCCACGCCCCCACAAACTGCACCACGATCGAGTCGTTCTGCTTGAACGTCCCCAGCAACACCGTGCTGGTGATGTTCTCCCCGGCACCGTACCCGGGCGAATCCGCGTTGAATCCATTCAGGCCGTTGGCAATGCCACTGCCGATGATGGCTCCCTCCGCATACCCGTTGACGCTGAAGTTCGCCGCCGGCACATAGGTGAATTCACCGCCGTTGACGCTGACCCGGATGATCCCCGCATCCCACAGGTCGCCCTCGAACGAATACCGGTGCGTGAAGTTCATCGTCACCGCGCCGTCCTGCGGCATCGCGATGCCCGGGCTGCTCAGCTGCGAGTTGTACGGGCCCGTGCAGGCGGACTCTCCGCCGTCGGCCGTCCAGGCTCCCATGCCGGAGTCATACACGAACGGTCCCGGAGGCGCCGGATCCGTGTTCACCACCGTGAACCCGCCGTTGCCGCTGTTGAAGTCCTGGCTGTAGATCTCGACGCCCGTCGAGGCCAGCACGCCCACCTGGTCGGTCGGCTGTGTCGTGAATCCGAGCACCGTGTTCGGATCGTAGTAGGTGCCCAGTTCGCCCCCGGCGGCATCCGCCGGTGTCCCGTCCGCGGGAATC
>JACKPW010000082.1 GCA_024233215.1 Verrucomicrobiales bacterium
AAGCGGTAAGCAGACCGCATCTGTCCGATGCGGAGGGTGGGCTGGTATCGTGAGGGGATGAAGCAAGATCAGAACGGCAACGGAGTGGTTTCGCGAGCGGAGCGGGCACGGTGGGTGGCGCGCTACCGGGCGAGCGGGGTGGGATTGAAGCGGTTCGCGACCGAACACGGGCTCCCACCCGGTCGACTCCATTACTGGGTGTACGCTCCCACTCACGGGCCGGCGACAGAAGCCGCCGCCCCGGTGTTCCAAGAGGTGCGCCTGACGGCGAGCATGGCACGGCCCAGCGGTTGGGCCGCGGAGATCGCCCTCTCGAGCGGGACGACCGTGCGGTTGCGGGAGGGAGCGGCTGCGGACTGGGCGGCATCCTTGGTCCAAGCCTTGGAAGCACCATGCTCGCGCTGACGCCGGGCGTGCGGATCTTCGTGGCCGTGGCGCCGGTGGACCTGCGGCGTGGCTTCAACGGTCTCTCGGCCCACGTGGAAACGGTACTCCAGCAACAGGTCATCGAGGGCGGACTCTTTGTCTTTACCAACCGGCGACGTAATCGGTTACGCCTGCTGTGGTTCGATGGCACGGGCCTGTGGCAGGCGACCAAACGCCTGGAGGGCGGCACCCTGCATTGGCCCGTCGGCGAAAGCGCGGCCGTGGGTCTGCGGCCCGAGCAGTTGAGTGCGCTCATCAGCGGTCTGGAAGTCACCGAGCGGGCGGGCTGGTATCGCCGATAAAGAAGATCATTTTCCCGCTGGACTCTGCTCCGGCCTTCTGCGTAAACTCGGCCCCCGTGACCGAGAGTTGCGTCATGCAGGGCCGGCGGATCGAGCCCATCGAGTTCCTTCAGTTGCGCGAGTTGGTGGCGAGCCATCCGGAGTGGAGCCGCTATCGATTGTCGCGGGAACTGTGCGTGCTCTGGAACTGGCGCACGGCCACCGGGCAGTGGAAGGACATGGCCGCCCGGACCCTGATGCTCAAGCTGGCCGAGCGAGGATGGATCGAGTTGCCGGCGCGTCGTGGGCTCTCCCCCAACCGGCATCGGCTGGCCCCGCCACCGGCCCGAAGCTGGCACGCGCCCCCGATCAGCGCTTCCTTGTCCGATCTGGGTCCGCTGACGATCACCGAGGTCAGCCAGCAGGCGGCCGACCGGGCCGAAGTGCGGGCGGCGTTGGCCCAGTTTCACTACCTGGGCTACCGCACGCCGGTGGGGGAAAACCTGCAGTATGTGGTCCGGGACGGCACGGATCGTTTGCTGGCGGTGCTGGTGTTCGGGGCGGCGGCGTGGAAGTGCGCCGCCCGCGACCGGTGGATCGGGTGGACGCCCGCCCGGCGCCAGGCCCGGTTGAGTGGGATCGCCAACAATCACCGGTTCCTGATTTTGCCTGGCGTCGAGGTGCCTCACCTGGCCAGTCAC
>JACKPW010000083.1 GCA_024233215.1 Verrucomicrobiales bacterium
ACGTTCCGAGGGCGTCGAGTCCCTGGTTTGCGCCTCGATCCGGTAGAGTTGACGGAACCGGGCAATGAACGCGATGGCCCGACGGTCCCCATCCCGGAGCGCCCGACGGAACTTGCGGCGCGAGTGCGCGGCGCAGCCGATGCGTCGCAGCTCCGGAATGACTTTCTTCAGCGAGTCATAGACTTCGTAGGCGTCGGTTTGGATGGTGCCGGTGAAGCCGGTCAGTTGAGCGTGCGGAGCGGCCCGGCCCCGGGTGCCTTGGAAGTCCAGAAAGACGTCACCGCCGGGCACCGCGTAGAACCACAGATAACCCCGGGCGCATTTGCCCTTCACCTCCGGGTCCATGACTTTGACTGGCGTCTCATCGACCTGCAGGTAACCACTCTGCTTCATCCGCTCGAACAGCAACCCGACCAGGGGTTGAAGCAGGAAGGCCATCTGCTCGACCCACTGCACCATTCGCTGGCGCGGGATCACCACGTCATGTCGTTCCCGGAAAATCCGTTCCAAGGTGTAGTAGGCGACGTGGTCGTCGAACCGGGCCAGCAGGAGATAGACCGCCAGTCCCAGCCCCAGCTTGCTTTGCGGCACCAGACGCGGCGGCAGCGGCGCCACCCGCACCCCGCCACAACCACAACGACAGGCATACTTGGGGCGCACCGTCCGGCGGACGATCACCTTGGCTGGGACATACTCCAACTCCTCACTGACTTCCTCCCCGATGGATTGGAGGGGCCGTCCGCAGTGTTCGCACGGGGCCAGCCCTTCGGGTTCAATCACCACGGTCTGCCGCTCCAGATGCTCCGGCAGGGGGTGGCGTCGCCGCCGAGGTCGCTGGGGAGCATCCTTGGGCGGGTCGGTCTGGTCCTCCAGGACCTCATCGCTGAGCGGGGGCTCTTGCTCGGCCTGGTCCTTCAGGTCGGCAGCCACCTCCGCCATTTGGGCCTCCTCCTCGGGGGTGAGTTGGTCAGAGCGTTCCCCGAAGAGTTGACGCTTCAACTCGGCCAGTTCCAGCAAGGCGGCTTGCAGTTGGGCTTCCAGCCCCTCCTTGATCGCCAACTCGGCCTGAAGTCGCAACTTCTCCTGCCGCAACGCCTCGGTCTGTGCCTCCAACCGGAGCTTTTCGGCCTGGAGGGTACGGTTGAGGGTCCGTAACTGCGCCAACTCGCCGGACGGGTCGGAGGGGTTCATTGCTTCAAGGCCTCCCGAGCATCCGTCCGCAACGGGTAGACGTAGAG
>JACKPW010000084.1 GCA_024233215.1 Verrucomicrobiales bacterium
GGCCGGTTGCGTCGCGTTGAACACCCAGGCCGCCGATGGACTGCAATGGGCCGTTCAGCCCGAACGGGTGGGAACCGCTGCGGATGTCGACTGGAGGCTGGCGTACGGGAACGGGAAACTGGTTGCCGTGGTGGGTGCCCTGTCAAACCATGGCAATTACCTCTGGGACGGGTCTGGAACGTGGGACAAGGTGTCTCCCTTCGGCAACTTCGATGTTGCTTTCGGTAACGGCCGATTTGTGGGTTTGAGCAGTGATTTGCCGCCGCGCGCTTCCTACTCGGAGGATGGAGTCTTCTGGCTTTCCTCTTTCGACTACGTCACGTACCCGTCGTTGGCGTTGGCCTATGGACGAGGCCGGTTTGTGACCGGCGGGGGCGGATACTTCGCAACGTCGGAATTGGGGAACGAGTGGGAGAAGCTCGCTTGTGATTTTAATGAGACCCTCTATGCGGTGGCCTTTGGCAAGGGGAGATTCGTCGCGCTGGCGCAGCTGAACTCACTAAGAACCTCTCTGAACCTCACCGATTGGCCTCCCACATACGTCGAAGGCCCCGGCGTCACCCACTTCATCAGGTCGATGGCCTTCGGGGATGGCTTGTTTATCGCAGCTGGAGAAGGTGGAGGGGTCCCGGACAGCGAGGTGGTGCTAAGTTCGGTGGATGGCATGACGTGGACGAGGCAAGTATATCCGCATAATGAGGCTCCCCGTCGAGGGCTATGCTACGGTAACGGTCTATTTGCCGGAGGGGGAGCGGATGGGACGTTGTACACCTCGAGTGACGGAGTGAACTGGGCGGTGACGAAGCTGGACACGAGCAGTGAGTTTGAGGACGTGGTGTTTGCGGATGGCCGATTTGCGGCGGTGGCACGGGACGGCACCTTCGCCTTGTCGGAAGTGATCGCACCTTCCGTTGAGGAAATCCGATTCCGCCTGAAGGACAGCTTCCGGCTGCCGGACGGCGCGATGCTCCTGACGGTGGAGGGTCCCTACGGGCAACCGGTGGTGGTGGAGGCGAGCGCGGACATGGTGGACTGGGAGCAGATCGCGACCGACCCGTGCGACCGGGGGGAATTCGAGGTATATGACGAGGCGGCGG
>JACKPW010000085.1 GCA_024233215.1 Verrucomicrobiales bacterium
GTGGGCTCCAACCCCAGTTTGACCCAGGCGGACACGGCCAAGGCCTGGCTCGCCTTGGGATAGTCATCCACCAACACCCAACCACTGAAGTCGTAGTTGAGGGCGTTGCCGATCTTGCCGGCGTCCCAGTTGGCCCAGCCGAAGTCGGTCAGCACGCCCGCACTGCCACCGGCGGCGTTGGCGGCCGTCAAACCGTCGGTCTCGTCGAACTTCCAATGTCCCACCAGCCCCTCGGTGATGTCACCGGTGTAGAGGTTCAACGCGGCGGCCGAGCTGATGACCGTGCCGGCCGGGTTGGCAATGGCGACGTCGTAGCGGGCCACGTCAGCGGCGGTGAAGCCGGTGATGGTGAGCGTGGCGGTGTTGACGCCGCTGATGCGGCCGTCATCGAACAGGGTTCGCCCGTTCCTCCGCCACTGGAAGCTGAGCGGTTCGGCACCGGTGACCTGCACACTCAGCATGGCGCGCCGGCCTTCGAGAACGTTGGCACTGACGGGTTGCTGGGTGATCGAGGGCGGGGCGCCCGGATCGGGGGCATTGAGGACCAGCTGCAGGCCGTTGATGCCGCAGTCGGTCGCTCCCGTGAAGGCCAGCGTTATCTGTCCATCCACCGGCGTCAACCCGTCGAATCGGGCCATGTTGCCGACGCTCCGGTTGGCCGCACTGGTGCTCGACATGCTGTAGAACCCGGGTGCCGGGTTGTACTCATCCGAGTTCATCTGGCGTCCGTAGATCGTCGTCCCTCCGGCGGTCAGGTCAAGATTCGGGAAGGTCAACGGGCGCGTCACCGCGTAAGCGATCAGCGCATGATTTCCGGCGGGCACGTTGTTGAATGTGATCGTGCCATTGTCCTCGATCAGCCCGTTCAGCATGCGCTGGTCAGCGCTGTCGGTGCCCGTGCCGGATCCCCAGGTCGCGTTTGCGGTGAAGGTGATTGTCACGGGGCCAACCTGGCCGCTGCTGTTCGTAAGAACGAGGTCGGTGCCGGAACCGGTGTCGAGGTTGTTCCAATAGGCCTGCTGCCAGAACCCGGCGATGTCGGTCTCCGCCATGTCCGTCGGAGCGCCGGCGCCGCT
>JACKPW010000086.1 GCA_024233215.1 Verrucomicrobiales bacterium
GACCATCGACAACTGGCGCCGGAAGTTCAAGCTGCCCTGCCTCAAGGTGGGGCACACGGTGAAATTCCGCTACGGCCAAGTGGTCCGGCATCTGGAGAAACTCGCCAAGGACAACCGGGCCACCTCACCGCAACGTACCGCACTGAAACGACGCAAATAGCACGATTCCGCACGGGAGTTTGGGACATCGGCGGGCGATCCGCCGAAAGCTGGCTCGGAGGTTTGCTAGGTTTTGCCGGATCGGGTTATCCGACAACGACTTCCAGAGCCGACAGCAAACACACCCAACCCCCAGCCGGAACCCTGTCAACCCCAAAATAGACCTATTTTCAGGGGGTTCCGTTTCCGAAGTTTTCTGTACTTTTCTCCAGTTTTCTGCGCGTTTCTGCTCTCGTTGTCGGCGGTTTTTCACCCCCTCAGTCTCCTTCTGAAACCATGCGTTATCACTTGATCCGGTGGGGCCAGTCAGGCCCCGGACGGATCAGCGATGAGCGCACGCCAGCGACAACCTGAGAGCGCCCGACCCGAGGGTCAGGAGTTCGAGCCTTTCCTGGATCGGCAGGAGGTGGCCCGGCGCTTCCAGATCGGGTCGCGGGACTTGGCGGAGTGGCTGAAGAACGGCGTCCTGCCCCATTTCCGGATCGGCGGGAAGATCCGGTTTCGGTGGAGTGAGATCGAGGATCACCTGAACCGCCACTGCCGGGTGCCGGCCGTGCCTCCAAGGGAGGACCGGACATGAGTCCCGCCGAGAAACCGATCCTGACGGCGGTGCCGCCAACTGCCCTGCCCTGCCCTGCTCCAGCAATTCCAGGGGGCCACCAATCGACCGGCGAGGAATGGCTGACGCTGGAGGAGTGCGCCGCCTGGCTGCGGCTGACGCCCGCGAAGGTGTCACTGCTTTCCAAGGGACCGCGGCCCGCGATCCCCGCCTGCTGGATCAACGCGCGGCTGGTCCGGTTCCACAAACCCACCGTTATCGCCCAGCTCACCGATCCGGAACGCGCCCTGAAGGCATTCGGAACTGGCTCGCGTCAGCGCCGCAATCCCACAAGACGATGAAATCCCTT
>JACKPW010000087.1 GCA_024233215.1 Verrucomicrobiales bacterium
AAGTAGCCGGCCAGGTCCGCATCATACACCCCCGCCCGGCCTTCTTTGAGATGCTGGTGGATGGCGCTCAGGGCGTCGTGCGCCGACCGTCCGGGCCGAAACCCGTAGGAGCAATCCTCAAAGTCAGCCTCGAAGATCGGCTCCAAGATCAGCAGCACCGCCGCCTGCACCACCCGGTCCCGCACCGTCGGAATGCCCAGCGGTCGCAGTTTCCCATTCGCCTTCGGAAGGTATACCCGCCGCACCGCCTGGGCACGGTAGGTCTTTTCCTTCAGGCTGCTCTCGATCTCTCCCAGAAAGGCCGCTTCGCTTTCCGGCGTCGCGCCCACCTGGTCGATGCTCACTTGGTCCACTCCCGGTGCTCCGTGGTTGCGCCGCACCGCCGCCCACGCGGCCCCCAGCACGTCGCCCCGGCACACCAGTCCGTAGAGACTGTAGAAGCGAAACCGCTTCTCTTGTTTGGCTTTCCGGCCCAGCTTCTGTCTCAGTTCCCGGAGGCTCGGCGGCAGAATGGCCTCCCGGAAGGAGGTTTCTTCCACCGCTTCTTCTGTCGTAGGAATCTTCATCCCAATCAGCTCCCGGTCCCTCTGACTCCGCTTGACTCTGGCCAGGGCTCCTTCGCTCCCCTCCGGCTTGACCGGCGGATCCTCACTACTATGAGCCCATCCGACGCCGCAGTCCGGCCCCTCAGACGGTTATGGCTTCCCGCCTGGGGTTGTCCGCCAGGGACACCGGACCGGGCCTCCCAAGTTCCTGATGGTTCTTTCCGCGCGCGCTGTCTCCTTCCACCCCGGGGAGTCCGGCGGGTGCACTTGATCGAGCCTTCCCCACCGATGTGGGCTTCATCCCATCTGGCGGACTGGCCACTCCCTCTCTTGCGTAACGAGGCCGTACCGAGTTCACGGGACGCTACGGCTCGCGCGTTCGCCTTCCCCGGCCTTAACGGGCTGGATCGCTCCCACCCGCTTCGGAGTCGGCTACCTGATTCTCGACCTTTTCTCAGGATTAACACCTTTCAGTTAACCAGAACCACCAAGCTTCGCTTGGCGCTTTCCAGA
>JACKPW010000088.1 GCA_024233215.1 Verrucomicrobiales bacterium
GTCCGGCTACGCGCAGGCGGGCTTCGACCTGGGCGGCGGCGCCTTCGCCAGCAACCAGTCCTTCGTGGGGCGGCTCGATGGTCTGGGCGGTGACGTCGCCGTGGGCGAGCTGCCGGCGGCCGCCGGGCGTCTGCTCGGCGCGCATCCCAATCCCTTCAACCCCGCGACGTCGATTCGCTTCAACCTGCCGCGGAACATGGCCGCGCGTCTGACGATCCACGACGCCGCCGGCCACCACGTGGCTGTGCTCGCGGACGGGCCGCAGGCGGAGGGCGAACACCTCGTGCGCTGGAACGGGCTCGACGACGCGGGCCGACCGCAGCCCTCCGGGCTCTACCTCGCCGTGCTGGAGACCGCCGGCGGCCGCGCAGCCAGCAAGCTCACGCTGCTCAAGTAGCTGCGATGCAAAACCGGGGCTCCGCGCGGAGCCCCGGCGAAGAAGTCTGGCGACTCGCTCAGTCCTTGCCGTTGTCGAAGCGGTCGCGGTTCATGCGGTCGTTGATCAAGAGCGCGATGCCGATCAGGAAGACGATCGCGCCGCCCGCGCCGAACATGGCGCGCGGGACCTGCCACTCCGGATCGCCGCCCAGGCGGATGGCGTGGCTCAGGGCGAAGCCGAAGATCGACACGCCGATGCCCACCGCCAGCATCACCATGCCGCTGCGGTAGGGGAGTCGGCTGCGGCGGGGCTCGTCCAGCGCCAGGTTCTCGATGGGCACGCCGCGCTCCAGCGCCCGTTCGATCACCCGATTCTTGTTCCGCTTCTGCAGGTAATCCACGACGATGGCGGTGATCGGGATTCCGAAGATGAGGGGTAGGGCGAGCAGGGGAATCCAGCTCTCGTCGATGCTGCCGAAGAAGGCGAATCCGAACAGGCTCTGCATGATGGCCTCCGCGATGTGCATGGTAGAATGGCTCCCGGTGGGGGTTCGCCCGTTTGGACCCGGCCCCGTCGGCGAGGGTTTCACCCGGCGCCCATGAAACCCTCCGGGCTCCCCCCGTTCTAACCCAGTGGCCCAGGACAGGGAGGCGCGGCCGCGTGAGCGACGGACAAGTCGAGGCCCGCGAGCTGCCCGGCCGCTATCTCCCGCTGGACCGCCGGCGCGCCGCCCTCTTCCTGGACGACTGGGAGGCCACCGTGCGGGGCCAGCTTCGCCGTCTCCGGGCCGAGGAGGAGGCCGTGCTCTACCGGGTCTTCGATCGCGCGCTGGGCGCCCTGCCTCGCTTTCGCGGGGAGAGCCGGATCTCCACCTGGCTCTACCGCATCACCTACCGGGAGGCCCTGCGCCACCTGGAGCGGACGAAGCGGCTGAGCCTGCGCGAGGCGCCGCTGGAGGCCGCGGCCGCCCTGCCCGCGGACGACGACCTCGACCCCGAGCGCATGCTCGAACACCGCGAGAACGGCGCCGCCGTGGCCCGGGCCCTGGACCTGCTCGACCCGCGCGATCGCGAACTGCTGGCCCTGCGCTACCTGGAGGACTTGAAGCTCCAGGAGCTGGCCGATAGACTGGACATGCCGCTGGGCACGGTGAAGGTGCGCATCCACCGGGCCCTGAAGCTGCTGCGACGGGAGCTGGACGCCGATGCATGACGATCACCGCAGCCTTCGCGAACACCTGCGCGACCCCGGCCTGTACGGCGGTCCGGGAACCGCCGGCGATGCCTGGCGCGGCGCCCTGCTGGCGCGTTTCCCCGTTCATGCGGCGAGCCGCCGCCCCGTGTCCCGCGCCGAGGAGATGTGGCGGCTCGTCCTTCTGGTGGCGCTGCCCGTGGCCGGCGCCGCGGCGCTGGCGCTCTGGGCGTACTTCCGGCTGCCGGCGCCGTCCCTGGCGAGCGATCCCGTCGCGCTGCGGCTCCTGGGCGACGTCACGCGCTACCTGCCGCCCGGCCCGCTGCTCTGGCTCGCCCTGGGCGTGGCCAGCACGCTGATCACCTTCCTGGTGCGCGGACGCGCGCCGCGTCTGCTGCCGCTGGACTGGTAGCCGTGGCCCCTCGACCTCCGCGCGCCCAGCGCATCGCCCCCGGCCTCCTGCGCCGTCCCGTCGCCTCGATGCCCCCGGTGAGCGGCGCGCCGGACGGCATCCCCCTCACGCTCACGCTGCAGGGCCCGCCCGACAGCTGGCCCGTGGGCATGCTCGCGCCGGCGGGGCGGACGCCGTGGGGCTGTCTGTTCTTCATCCTGCTGGGGGGCGTCTTCCTGATCTGGCTGCTGCACGCGCGCTCGGCGATCCTGCTGGGCCTGCTCGGGCTGATCGCCTTCTACGCGGCCTTCAATCACCCGCGCCGGGCGGCGGGCGAGGCCGTGGACCGCACGCTGCGCCTCGTGGGCGCCCGCAGCGGCAAGCGCGCCCTGCAGGCGCTGCAGCCGGCGCTGGACAAGAATCCCCACGACGACGGCCTCCACTACCTGGCCGCCATGGTCGCCCTGCTCGACGGCAGGAGCGCCCGTGCGCTGGAGCATCTCGAGGAGGCGAAGCCGTCGCTGGCGCGCTATGCCGAGTACCATCACCTGCGGGGGCGCTGCCTCCGCGATCTGGGACGTCCCTCCGACGCCGGGCCCGCCTACCGCCACGCGCTGGACTACCCCGCCTACCCGTCCCGGGCGCTGCTCCTGCAGGAGGCCCAGGCCTTCTTCGTCGCCCAGGGGGACCGCGAGGGCCTGGTCTGGCTGGAGAGTCTCACCCGCGAGGACCTGACGCCCGAGGGCCCTGCCGCCAGCCAGGCCTTCCGCAGCAGCCTGGGCCGCCTCGCCGACTCGGACTCCGGCGACTGACACGCGGCGCTTCACCCGCATCTGCCCTGTTTTCAACGGCTTGTTCCATGTTCACGTGAACATGCCCACGCCGGCAGGGTAAAAAGCGTAAAACGCCCCCCCGACGTGCAACCCTCCGGAACTCCCGCCTGTCTCACTGCGTAGATCGGCCATCCGGAGGACGGAGATGCATATAGGAATCGTCGGTGGGATCCTGCGAGCGATGTTCAACCTGATCGCTTCCACCTTTGCGATCCTGTTCTGGTTGATCCAGCACGCCGCCTGAGCGGCGGTCGACGTCGGCCGGTGATTCCCTCCTGCTGGGTAGCAACGAGACGTGAGCGACAGACGGGGCGGGCAACATGCCCGCCCCGTCCCTTTGTGCCCCTGGCGCCGCCCTCGCGCGAGTGCTAGACCTGGGCATGCTCCGCCGTCCTCCCGACCCCGCGCGCGACCACGCCGCCAGCGCCTGCCTGCCGCTGGGCCGCGACCTGGATCCGCTCGCGCTGCTGCCTCACCTGGGTGGCGGCGCACTGAGTCTGTTGGAGAGCGCCGGGCCGCCGGGCCGCTGGACGCTCCTCGCCACCCACCCCGTCGCGCGCTTCGTGAGCGCCGGCGGCGCGAACCGCTTCCACTGGCACAGCCGGGGCGTCACCCACGCCTGGCGCGAAGCGCCGCTCGACGCCCTCCGCCGCGCCCTCGCCGCCTTCCCCCGCGCCGACGCGCTGCCCGGCCTGCCGCCCGCCGGAGGCGCGCTGGGCCTCTTCGCCTACGAGCTGGGCCGCCGCCTGCTGCCGCTCCGCCCCCACGCCACCGACGACCTCGGCCTGCCTGACATCGCCGTGTTCTTTCACGACCGCCTGCTGGCCGTGGACCGCGAGACGGGCGACGCCTTCGCGCTGGCCACCGCGCGGGGGTCGAGCGTGGCGGAGGCCCGCCGCGAGGCGGAGGCCCACGCGACGCTGCTGGCCGAGGCTCTTGGCGAGGCCGCGCGGCAGCCGGAGTCGCCCCCGGGGGCGGACCCCGCGTGCCCGCCGCCCACGGCCTCGCTCGATCGAGAGGGCTATCTCGAGGCCGTGGCGCGCTGCCGCGAGGCGATCCTCGACGGCGAGGCCTACGAGCTCTGCCTCACCACCCGCTTCGAGACGTCCTTCGCCGGCGACCCGCTCGCCCTCTACCGCCGCCTGCGCGGCGCCACGCCCGCGCCCTACGCGAGCTTCCTGCGTCACCCCGAAGGTGTGCTGGTGGGGGCGAGCCCCGAGCGCTTCCTGCGCGTCACGCCGGAGGGGCAGGTGGAGGCGCGGCCGATCAAGGGCACCCGCCCCCGGGGGCGGGACGCCGCCGAGGACGCCGCGCAGCGCGAGGCGCTGGCCGCGAGCGCGAAGGACCGGGCGGAGAACGTCATGATCGTGGACCTGCTGCGCAACGACCTCCACCGCGTCTGCGCACCGGGCTCGGTGCACGTGAGCGAGCTCTGCGCGGTGGAGACGCACCCGGCGGTCTTCCAGCTCGTCTCCACGATCGAGGGCGAGCTCGCCGCGGGGCGCGACCGCTGCGACCTGCTGGCCAGCGCCTTTCCCGGCGGCTCCATGACCGGCGCGCCCAAGATCGCGGCCATGCAGATCCTCGAGACACTCGAGCCCGTGGTGCGCGGCTGGTACTCGGGCTGCCTGGGCTACCTGGGCTTCGACGGCAGCCTGGACCTCAGCATCGTCATCCGCAGCATCCAGCTGGTGAAGGGGCGCGCGCTGGTGGGGGCGGGCGGCGCGGTGGTCTACGACAGCGACCCCGAGGCCGAGTGGGCCGAGGCCGAGCACAAGGCTGCGGCGGCCCTGCGGGCGCTGGGGGCGACTGCGGTCAGTAGAGCGACTTGATGGCCGAGAAGCTGGCGTCACGCGTGGGGACGATCACGTCGCCCGTGACCTCGGCGCCGACCATGAACTCCCCGAGTCCGTAGTCACTGTTGTAGACGGGCGTGTCGTATTCGCTGCGGTCGCTAGCCTTGGGGTTGACGATCCTGAGTGTCACCGCCGCGTGCTCATAGTTGGGGCAGCAGTCGTACCAGATGCGCGGCGTCTGCACACCGATGGTGCCGCCAAGAGGGCGGAGGAACACGCCGAGCTCACGGTCCTCGCCGAAGTGACCATGGGCCAAGTAGCCGCCGAGGTAGAACTCCTCCCAGCAGTTGTTGCAGGTGGTTGTCCAGAAGTCGTAGATACCTTCCACATTGAACTCTACAGAACCATCGGTCTGGAATGTCCGAGTAATGATATGAATCTCAAACGGCACCCCGGACTCCTCGTAGTCCACCCCGCCGTGGTAGAACCACACGCTCCAGATCAGAGGATCCCACCCCACGATACCCGGAAAGAAGTTGCCGGCGACCTCGTACATGGTGACCCCGTACAGCGGACTCCAGGGGTTGCCGTCGTGATAGTCGAGAATGAGGGTGTCGGCGTGGGCAGGGACGACGGCTACCACCGCGAGGAGGGCAACTACGACCGCACGGACTGTCGCTGTGATGGATCTACTTGACCAGTTGAACGGTGTCATCGCTCTCTCCTTCAAAGTCCCCGGTCGTCAGCCCGAAACCCACTCCTCTCAATTGTACCACAAATTGGTCTGCAGAACAGGTACCAGACAGGTCCTGAATCAGAGGGGAGAGGTCGAGCAGGAGAGCAATCCCTCCCGACACGTACTCGAAGGATTCGAACTGCTGGAGGGCGCCGAGTGTTGTTTGGCCATTGGGCCCCCGGCACAACACTCGAACCTCCACGAGGCCCACCTCGGGCAGCGGAGTGGCGACTACGCCGAGGTGAAGTCGACAGAAGAGGTGAGACTGCGTGAGGATCGAGTCCGGCTCTAGAGGCAGGGCTGCCTCGACGGAGAATCCTTCGTCCGAGACAATCTGCAAGTTCAAGAGCCCATCGGTAGTGTCAAGCGCCCGGCATGGCCGCGACCATGCAAACACCAGCAAAAGGGACAGAGCAGCCGGAATCCAATGTCTACTTGACATAGGTCACCTTCCCTTGGAAGTCGCGAGATCCGCCTTCCAGCCGATAGAGGTAGACGCCCGATCCCATCGCACGACCACCTTCGTCGTTTCCCTTCCACATGAAAACCATCAGGCCCTCGGAACCTACGTCTCCCTTCAGGCTGGCGATTCGTCGCCCCGACACGTCATAGATGGCAAGCCTTGAAGCCTCGCCTGACTCTCTACAAGCAAAGGTGACCGTCCCGTTGAACGGATTCGGCCACATCCCCTCTCGGGCTTCAGCGCTTGACACCTGGATGGTGAAACCGCCCCCAGGCCCTGGACAAGCGCCAGCCGTTTGGCACATGTGCGGCTCGGTATCGATCAGCCCCGGAGTTGGTTTGAAGTACTCGGCCTCGCAGATGCAGTCGATGCCATAGTCAACCGTTGTTTCGCAGGGGGCGGGAGGCGAACTGCTGAACTGATCGCAACTCCCCCACATGTTGTTCTCGGCCTTCAACTGCAAACCCGCAATGTTGTAGATCCGAGTAGCCTGAACGAGTTCAGGGTGTTCCAAGCACTGGCCGCTCGGGTTGCGAATCCCCTCGCAGTCCGTAGTCGTTGCGGGGAAGACGGATACTAGGTTACCGCCTGGGTGCAAGGGGTCTGACGTGTCTCCCAACAGGATGGATCTTCCGGTAGACGATCCGAGCACGACAACGCCAAACCTTTTGGTCCAGAGCGTTGAGTTGTCAACGATCAGTGAGGAGTTGGCCTGTGCGCTGATGCATGTCGCGGCATCCCTGATGCGGACTGCATCGAGTGTTACGGCCGAACTCCCCAGGCACTCGATGCCGAGTGTTGACTTGTAACCTGGGTCGAGGCAACTGAGTGCAACTTCCCCCTGCAGAGTCACGCTAGGCCCCGCCCCTATCGCGGGCCCAGCCCTTAGACCCGTACGCAGGAACCCGAGGTCGGATGACTCAATCAAGACGCCACCCGAATTCGTTTCCAAGAAGGGATATGGGGCGAGGAGCGGCGCGTACTCCTGACGCTGTGTTGCAGCGAGCCCAGAGAGAGTGATATCCCCGTTCAGCCGGATTGCCCCAATGTTGAGAAGTACACCCCCCTCAAGCTCGACATCCGACGGGGCTGTGATCAGACCGAACTCTACGGCGCTCTCCGCCACGTCTGCGGGCAGGATCGTAAGGTGGTCAAGGGCTGCGACCGTGTCGGTGAGCCGGAGCTTTACCAAGTCCCTGGCGTCGAGATAGGAGACGGTCACGAGATCGCTGCCATCGACGTACAGACCATCGTAAAGCGTGTTGGGATAGCCCAGAAGGTTGGACGCTTCGAAGTGAACAGGGTTCGCCTCTGTCCCTGAGATGGTCAGACGGCCACCATCCACTACGATGCGCGACTCTTCGCTGCAAAAGTAGACGCGCGCCCCAGGCTGGATCTCGAGCGAGCCTGCCGGGTACGTCTCGATCTTCATCTCGCCCAGGATCCATTGAGGTTGATCCGCAGGGAACACAACAGAGTTGAAGTAGCTCCCTGACCAGAACGACACAGCGCTCGGCACCATGCTGGTGGTGTATTCGTACGGAACCGCCTTTATGGTCGGCCGCCCAGCCTCAGGAGACGACGGCACTGCGGAGATGATCACCGCCACCGCGTCGACACCGTTGCCAAGGTTCTCCATTGACACATCCAGGAAATCGAGTGCCGACGGCTCCACCCAGCGAGTCTCAATCCCGGTGACATAAGCCCCAAAGCGGTCAAGCCCGTTGGGGCCATCGGGATCCAGGACGGTTCCCTGGGGCAGGTCATAGCCCACAACATCGATCGCGACGAGAACATCCCCGGCATATGTCTCGATGTTGTCAACGAAGTAGTACGCTTCATCCTCGGGAATAGGGCGGCACTTCATGCACTGGTATTCTGGCAGGAATCGAAGTCGGAGACTCAGTGTTCCGGAGAGCCCTTGGGCGGGCTCGAGTACGATGTAGTTGGTCGCGTAGCTTCCGACCTGAATCATCCGTCGCTTCTCAAACTCAGGCACGCCCCAGTCGTAAACATCGCCGGAGCAGTCCCAGACATCAGACGACAACACCCAGCCGGAGTGCGACTCAGCGAGCTCAGAAACCTTGTGATAGGACGGAAAGACCTGGATGTTGTTATAGCAGTATCCGTCGACGTCCTGGAGAAACCCACAAGCCTCTTGGGGGCGCCAGTCCTGCTCGGGGTGATCCAATGCATCCTGGTCTCTCCATTGGTAGCGAAAGTCAGGGTCCCCATACACCGGCTGCTGCAGGTTGAGGAACTTGGCCACACCGTAGGACCGAAAGGCTTCCTGAACCCTTTCGTGTTCCGTCGTCGTCCCTGGAAAGTAGTGGTCGAGGTCTGGGTCGTTCAGTACTCGACCAAGGCCCACGAAGTCGTGGTCGTACACGGTGGTCGTGCCTTCCTGGTGGCTTGTCCGCAGCCAGCGATAAACAAGTTCATCAGGATCCTGGATTCCGTCGACGACACCGATGCTGTAGACGTTGTTCAAGTAGACGGCAAACATCTCCCAGTCGTTGTAGTGGTTATTCGCAGAGTAGAGGCATCCCTGGAGGATGTCTCCGCCTTGAGTCACGCCCTTCGCATGGGCGCAGTCCCTGTGAAAGCCATCTTCGGCCTGAGAAACAAGGGACCAATCGTACGGAAAGCCTCCACCCAAGTGGTCCCACCCATGCTTGTAAACCGAAAGCATCGAACAGAGCTCACTGAATGAACCAGTATCGTCAAACGAGTCAGCCACCACGTGAGAGTCGACGGTGTCCCAGGAGCGGTAACAGGTGTGCTGCCACTCGTGGGCAAAAGCATCCCCGATGACCTCCTTGACGGGGAGAGCCTCGCCTGGGCCGCCTGCAATGTTCAGTGAAATCCAGGTGTCACTGGACATGATGGTCACTGCCTTGTCGAAGATGTAGATGTAGAAATGGTTGTACAGCACCTCATTGCTATTGGTATCGACCGTCCGAATCCGGAACGAATTGCTGCTTGGGTCGTCATCGATGCCGAAATAGTCGAGGATGTTCTTGGCCAACCCTTGTTCGCTCGGTGGATCGGCAGGGACAATGATCGTATTCGCCATGGCGCGCAGGCTATCCGCGTTCCACTGCCAATCGGGACTTGTGTAGCTCCAGCACGTGTAGACCGTGAACAACGCTTGGAACGTCGGGTTGTCGGAAAACACACCAGGCGAGACGAGGGTGAACTCTTCGGTCTCTGGAGTGTCGGGATCGCAGTCAACAGGTGGGCTTTGACCCTCCTGGCGCGGCGCGAACTCGAAGGCGTGAGCAGCCACCGAGGGCATGAGGAGAAAGGAGGCGAGCAAGACCAAGAGCGTTCGGCAAGTACGCATCAATAACCTCCTGCCGTCGAGGATCCAAGAGCTACTCTAGACTCGCTGACTCATGATGGCAAGTGGAATAGTAATCTGACGGCGCGGTGGTCTACGACAGCGACCCCGAGGCCGAGTGGGCCGAGGCCGAGCACAAGGCAGCGGCGGCACTGGCCGCGCTGGAGGTGGGTT
>JACKPW010000089.1 GCA_024233215.1 Verrucomicrobiales bacterium
ATGGGCATTGCATTTCACTCTGACCGCACCACTTCCAACCTCGAAGACCAGGTTCGTCACCAGCAATTTGCTGGGTCAGGCGAAGGTGTCCGGGATGCCTTACGTGAATGCGGATGATTCACCGGTGCGGGTTGACGTCGATTACTTCGGCAAACGACGCGATCCAAGCCGTCCCACGCCCGGGCCGTTTGAGGAACTCGTGACCGGCTCGGTTAGCCTGCGCATCTGGTGATGGCCTCGGTCTTGGACAGCAGCTCGGACCGACCATTGAGCCGCATCCTCTCACACGGGCGTAGCCGCCGACGTGAGTCGGCGCAAGTCTGCTCGGCGAACCATCCGGCCTCTGCCATGCCCCGAGGGGACGCCAGGCAGCGACCGGCCGGCAGACCACGCCGGACGGCGCTCAGTTCAGAGATTCCAGCGCGGACTCACGTCCGCGGCTACCGCCCGGTGAATGGTCACGGCCCGGCCGCCAATCACCTGCCCTCCTCACACCCAGTCCACCCATGAAGACGACCCAAAACCCTTCCCTTCGCATCGGCCTCTTCGGCATCGGCCTCGATGCCTACTGGCCCCAGTTCAAAGGGCTTGAAGCCCGGCTCCAGGGCTACCTTGGCAAGGTCGCGAAGAAGCTCAAACGACCCGGCGTCCGCGTCGTGAACCTCGGCCTGGTGGACTCGCCCGAGAAGGCTCTCTTCGCAGGACATCAATTCCGCCAGGCGGACGTCGACCTGATCTTCCTCCACGTCACCACCTACGCCCTGTCGTCCACGGTGCTGCCGGTGGTGCGGCGCGCCAAGGTGCCGGTGATCATCCTGAACCTCCAGCCGGCCGCGGCGATTGACTACGCCACGTTCAACCGTCTGGGCGATCGCACAAAGATGACCGGCGAATGGCTCGCCCATTGCGCCGCCTGTCCCGTGCCCGAAATTGCCAACGTCTTCAACCGCGCCCGCATCCCGTTCCACCAAGTCACCGGCATGATCGACGACGACCCGCAGTGCTGGCGCGAAGTGGATGCCTGGGTTGAGGCCGCCCGCGTCGCCCATGTCATGGAGCACAACCGCCTCGGCGTCATGGGTCATTACTACTGCGGCATGCTCGACATCTACTCCGACCTCACCCAGCAATGCGCGTACTTCGGCGGTCATGTGGAACTGATCGAAGTTGACGAGCTCGCGGCGCTGCGGACGGCGGTGACCCAGGCGCAGATCACCGAACGCGTGAAGCATTTCCGGCAGGTGTTCGATGTGCAGTCGGACTGTCCCAAGGAGGAACTGGCACGGGCGGCCCGCACTTCCGTCGCCTTGGACCGGCTCGTCGAGGAACACGATCTCGGCTCGATGGCCTATTACTACATGGGCACCGGCAACCCGGCCAACGAGGACGCCATCAGTTCCATCATCCTCGGCACGTCATTGCTTACGGGACGGGGCATTCCGGTGGCGGGCGAACTGGAGATCAAGAACGCGCAGGCAATGAAGATCCTCGACAGCTTCGGCGTCGGCGGGTCTTTCACCGAATACTACGCCATGGATTTCGACGATGACGTGGTGCTCATGGGCCATGACGGACCGGGCCACATCAAGATCGCCGAGGGCAAGACCAAGGTCCGGCCGTTGCAGGTCTATCACGGCAAAGTGGGCCGCGGCCTGTCGGTGGAAATGTCGGTGGCACAGGGCCCGGTGACGTTGTTGTCGGTCGTCCAGACGGTGGATGGCCGGTTGAAGCTGCTGGTGGCGGAAGCGCAATCCGAGCCGGGCCCGATCCTCGAAATCGGCAACACGAACAGCCGTTATCGCTTCAGCATCGGCGCCCGCCGGTTCGTCGAGGCATGGAACTCCCACGGCCCGGCGCACCACTGCGCGGTGGGCGTCGGCCATATCGCAGGGAAGATCGGGAAGCTCGGCAGCCTGCTCGGCATGGAAGTGGCACGGGTGGGTTGAGCCGGAACGGTGCAGCAGCAATGGGGAGCGCGGCCGGCCCGGCTGCTCCAGTCGGCGGCTCGCCGACTGGTTTGCCACCCGGAGAGCGGTCACCGAATGTTGATTCCCAGGAGCGACCCCCTTGTGCCCGGCGGGGACGCTGAGAAGGGCCGAAAGCACGTAGCCATACCAGCCTGGGGTTCCCCGAACCCGGAGGGTTCAAAGCCATTAGCCGGTGGTCGAGCGAGGGACGAGCGATACCACCGGAAACCGGTCGGAATGGACCCCGCATCCCGGAGGGATGCCAGTGGGGGCCAGGCTGCGATCCCGTCGGGATCGGGGGGTGTTTCGGGCGTAGGGTCCGGGGGTGTCGCTTCGCTCAACCCCCGGCCAATGGCTTGCATCCCTC